>CAWEKF010000001.1:0-1430648 GCA_963809705.1 uncultured Solirubrobacterales bacterium
AAGCGAAGCGGCGCATGTCTTCGGAGACCTTCTCGATCGCCCAGTGGGCCTTGCGCGCAAGCTCCAAGTCGTCGCCGTCCAAGAGCTGTTTTCGCCGAAGGCCTCCGGCGACGGCAGGGAGCCGTTCGATCCTCGCTCGGCCGTCTCCGCCGCCAGGCGCCACAGCCGTAGGAAGCGGTGGACGCCCTCGACGCCCTCGTCCGACCAGTCGGCGTCCTGGTCGGGGGGGCCGACGAACAGGATGTAGCAGCGGGCGGTGTCGGCGCCGTAGCGCTCGACGATCGAGGCGGGCGAGACGACGTTGCCCTTGGACTTGGACATCTTGGCCCCGTCCTTGATGCGGTGCCACGCCCTGGCGAACAGGGCCTCGAAGGGCTCCTGGAACGCGGCCCATATCCGCCAAGGCCTTGAGAAGAAGTGCGCGGCACGCAGGCGCAGGATCGTGCTCTACACCGCCGAAATGTATCGGTCAACGGGATCGATCGCGCAAAGCCTCGGGATCCCAGGCGGCGTGATCGTTGCGGGCGTCGCAGTAGCGCAGGAAGTACCAGGAGGAGTCGACGAAGGTGTCCATCGTGTCGGTCTCGCGCCGGGCGGGGCCACCGCAGGACGGGCACTCCGTGGCGACCCAGTCCTCGGCCGCGGCGAGCGGCGAGCGGCCTTGGGGCGCGTAGTCCTCGATGTTGGGCAGGACTACGGGGAGCTGTTGGTGGTACGGGTTGCATGCCGCACGTCTCGCAGTAGACAATCGGGATCGGACAGCCCCAGTAGCGCTGACGCGACACCAACCAATCTCGCAGACGGTAGTTGACCGAGGCGTGACCCTTGCCCTCACGATCCAACCACTGCACGATCGCGGTGAGCGCGTCGCGGCTGTTCATACCGTCGAAGTCGGGATGGGAGCTGACCAGCGGACCGTCGCCCACATAAGGCAACTCTCCCTCCCAGGCCAGTGTCGCCCCCGTCGTCCGGGACCTCCTCGATCACGCGGCGAATCGGCAAGTCATAGGCCTGCGCGAGGGCGTGGTCGCGCTCGTCGTGACCGGGCACGGCCATGATCGCGCCGGTGCCGTACTCCATGAGGACGTAGTCGGCGACATACATGGGGATCGCCTCGCCGTTGACTGGATTGACCACGGTGCGCCCAAGGGCGACGCCGGTCTTGGGCTTCTTGAGAGAGCCGCGTTCCTCGCCGGACTCGGTGAGGGCTTGGTTTATGTAGTCCCGAACCGCCTGCTCTCGGGGCGTTCCTTCGACCAGGCGCAAGACATCGGGATGCTCGGGGGCCATGACGAAGAAGGTGGCGCCGAACAGGGTGTCGGGCCGCGTCGTGAAGACGGGATAGTCGATCGGGTGGGCGGGATCCAAGTCCTCGCAGCGGAAGGTGACCTCGGCTCCCTCGGAGCGGCCGATCCAGTTGCGCTGCATCGTTGTACGTGCTCGGGCCAGGCGATCCCGTCGAGGTCAGAGAGCAGGCGCTCGGCGTAGTCGGTGATCCGGAAGAACCATTGCTTTTCTCGAGCCGCTTGACTTCGACGACCGCGCCGCAGCGCTCGCAGCATCCGTCGATGACCTGCTCGTTGGCTAGGACGGTTTGATCGTCGGGGCACCACTTGACGACGGCCTCGCGCCGGTAGGCGAGGCCGGCTTCGAACAGTTGCAGGAGATCGATTGTGTCCAGCGGTAGTAGGAGGGTTCGTGGGTGGCGAGCTTCCGCGCGACCAATCGATCGATATTCCCCACGAGCGGAACTGGCGCTGGAAGGAGGCGATCGACGGGGCGGTGGACTCGCGCGGGCGCACGCCGGTCTTGATGGCGTGGTTCTCGGCGGGCAGTCCGAAGGCGTCGTAGCCCATCGGGTGAAGGACACGGTGGCCGGTGCGGGGATGGAAGCGGGCGATCGCGTCGCCGACGGCGTATTTCTTGAGGTGCCCGATGTGGGGCTCGCCGGACGGGTAGGGCAACATCTCAAGGACGTAGGAGGTGGTGTCTGGGCCTCTCCGGGGACGGGCTCGTTGGAGACCTCCCAGGTGCGCTCGCGCGCCCACACGGCTTGCCAGCGGGGCTCTATCTCGGACGGGTCGTAGCTGGGCGCTCTGCCATCGGACAGCGCAGGTTAGCGATCGGGACGGTTCTCGACAAAGTCCCCCTACACGCGTGCGGGGGCGCCCCCGAAATTGGATACACAAGGGGAGAGGCGCCCCGACCGGGCCCACTCAAACCCGAAGCGTCACGCGGCGTTCGGTGACGTGCCAAACGAGAGTAGGAGCGCACAGCCTCGACGATCTCGGCAGGCGCCTTCTGTGGCGAGCCGGCGTCGAAGGCGGCTCTGGGTCGGACTCGAGGCCGAGCTGAATTGCCTGGGCGAGCTGATCGCCACCGATCTTCGTGGCGAGGTCGAGCGCCATGTCGATTCCGGCGGTGACGCCTGCGGAGGTGGCGAGCTTGCCGTCGAAGACGACGCGCTCGGGCTCGACCTCGGCGCCGAGGCCGCTGAGCTGCTCGATCGCCTGCCAGTTGCTGGTGGCGCGCTTGCCGGTGAGCAGACCGGCGGCGGCGAGCATGAGCGAGCCGGTGCAAACAGAGGTGGTCCAGGTGGATCGTCGTGCGGCGTGCGCAACCAGTCGTGCACCGGACCGTCCTCCATCAGGGCCGCCTGTCCGGGTCCACCTGGCACGAGCACGATGTCGGGGTGGGCAAGCTCGTCGAGCGTGGCCTCGGCGAGCAAGGCGAGTTGGCCGGTGTCGGTGCGGATGGGTTCTGCGTTCTCCGCGACGAATGTGACGCTTCGCGTCGGGGAGACGACTGAGCACCTCGTATGGGACCGACTGCGTCGAGCGCTGTGAAACGGTGGTAGATGAGTATCGCGATGTCCATGTGTGAGCCTGCTGGGGGGGGTTGGGATGTTGGGTCGTCCGTGTTGCGTACTTCCGCTCACTCCTCGGTCAGGCCGCCGTCTCCTCCGTGGACGTGCCCGGTCGGGTGGAAGCGTCGGCGGTACTCGGCGGGGCCGACGCCGAGCGTGCGTAGGAAAGTGCGGCGCAACGTCTCGGGCGTGCCGAAGCCGCAGGATGCGGCGACCGCGGCGACCGACAGGGGGGTGTCCTCGAGCGCGCGGCGGGCGGCCTCGAGGCGCACGCTCTCGACGTAGCGGGCAGGCGTGACGCCGGTCTTGGCACGAAAGCAGCGCGCGAAGTGGCGTGGGCTCAGGTGGGCGCGTTCGGCGAGCGCCTCCACGGAGAGGTCGTCGGCGAGGTTCTCGACGATGTGGCGACGCGTGTCGCGCAATGGCTCGCGAGCTCGGCTCCTGGGCGGCGAGTGTGGCGCTGAACTGGGATTGGTTGCCGGGCCGGCGCAGGAACAGGACGAGGTGGCGGGCGATCGCGAGCGCGGCCTCGCGGTCGAGGTCTTCTTCGACGAGCGCGAGCGCGAGGTCCATGCCGGCGGTGACGCCGGCCGAGGTCCAGATGGGCCCGTCGCGCAGGAAGATCGGCTCGGGGTCGACCTGACGGCGGGGTATAGGCGGGCCATCTCGGCGGCGGCGGCCCAGTGGGTGGTGGCGCTGCGCCCGTCGAGCAGCCCGGCGGCGGCGAGCAGGAACGCGCCGGTGCAGACCGAGGCGGTGCGCCGCGCGCGCTTGAGGCCTCGGCGATCCAGGCGAGCGTGGCAGGATCGGCGCTCAGCGCGCGCGAGCCGTAGCCGCCGGCGACGATCAGCGTGTCGAGATCGGGCGGACGTGTGGGCGAAGTCGGCGTCGGGGACGATCTGCAGTCCGCTGGAGGTGCGCAGGAGCCTCGCGGACTGACGATCCGCACCTCATAGCCGCGGTCGAGGCGCCCGGTGGCGTCGAGCAGCGTCTGTGCGCCGGCGAACACCTCCAGTGGGCCGGTGACATCGAGGCTCTGGACGCCCGGGAAGACGAGGATCGCGACTTGGCGTGGACCGGTTGGGGACCTGAGCAATAGTTCTCCAGTGCTCATCGCTCGATCATGCCCCAGGAACGCCCCGTCCGCAAGGACGCATTTCCAACATATCCTGCCATCCCCTCCGCCCGGGTTGAGTTGGTGGCTCAGGAGCGAGTTGTGGAGGACACCGCGAGCACTCGTCCCTGGGCATCGAGCGCTTGCACCGCCAGATAGCGCGGTGAGGTAGACGTTGGGATGACGGTCTCGAATCCGTTCTTGGCGGCGGTGGCGATCGGTGCGAGTGCTTGCGCGCTGGCGCCGCCCAGCAGTTGCCATTGCGCTACGTCCGTGGCGCCGTTCCAGCTCGCGTAGGCGATGAGCCCGCCGTGCGCGCCCGCGCGCACAGCAAGCCGCGGCGGTTGAGGCGGGGCGCCGGTCCAGGGGAACTTGAGCACCGTGTAGGACTGGTAAGCGGCGGCAGGTGCGCGTCGAACAGCAGGCGGCCTTCGGGGGAGAATTCCGAGAAGTACGGCTCTTGGCCCCAGCCGACGAACCAGTTGCCGGCGGCGAGCGGCTGGAAGTCGCCCTGGCTGGGAGCGAGCAGCGGCTTTGAGTGGGTGAAGCTCGAGACGAGCGTGGCGGTCATCTTGTGGGTGTCGAGCGCCAGCACGATCACGCGCGACTGGGAGTGCGCCTTGGGCGTGCCGCCGTTGTCGAAGAAGGAGATCGTGCCGGAGGGTCCTCGCGGACGTCGTGCTGCCAGGCGGGGCTCGCGCCGGGGCCCATCTCGAAGCTCGAATGCTTGCCGCCGAGCGTCCAGACGACCTGTCCGCGCTGGGATCGACGTCGTAGGCGGCCCACGTGTTGCGCGAGTCGATCAGGAGCATGCCCGGCGGTTCGGAGACAGCGTTGATGTGAAACCAGTCCCACGGCGAGGTGGGCGTGCCGCCGTGGCCGATCGGCATGTAGGAGTCGGCCAGCGCGACGTGGTCGAGGCTGTGCCACTCGAAGCGGACCAGCCCGGTCTTCAGGTCGATCTCCTGGACGAGCGTGTCGGCGACCGCCCCGTCGGCAGGACCGCCGTAGGCGCTGAGGTTGCAGCGAATCGCGTCGTAGACGGTGAACAGGGCGGTGCCCTGCGGGGTGATGTCGAAGGCGTGCAGGTCCGGCTGGTAGCCGTTGCCGGCACGGACGATCGCGATGTCTTGGTAGGAGCTGTCGGCGATCACGACTCCGGCGTCGTTGCGACCGTCGGCGACGAGCGGATCCTGCCACCAGGTGAGGACCGGATGGCCTTCGTACTGCTGGACCCGCAGGTCCGCGGCGCGCTCGCCGGAGGGGATCGGCTTGAACCACAGGAGCTTGCCGGCGCCGTCGAGGATCATCGGCCCGTACTGGCCCGGCCCGGCGTAGGGCGCGAGGAACATGTCACCGGGCGCTTGCGCGCCGGTGTTCGTGGTCACCGTGACGGTGGGGGGCGCAGGTCCGGCCGCGAGATGAAGCGCTGGAGTTCGCTTGACTTGGCGGCGGTGGAGGCGGCGGAGGCGTCTCCAGAGAGCGGCTGACCGAGTCGACCTCGGCGACCGTGAAGCGCCACGCGAACGGTGTCGTGGCGGAGCTGCGACGCAGGGCGCCATGGACGGTGACCGTCTCTCCCTGGACGAACGGGTGGCTCGGCAGGAAGCTGGCGCCATCTCCCTGGGAGTAGGCGATCAGCTTTCCGGTGTGGATCCCCGAGCGCGAGCCGGAGACCGCCAGGTCCACGATCTCGGCGGCCGGCGCGCCGAGAAAGCTGATCTGGGTGAGATAGGAAGCGTCGAGCGTGTCCGGAGCTGGGGAGACGGTGAGCGCGCCACCGGCCAGCGCGGCTGAGACGTTGAGCTTGGCCGGCGCGCAGGTGGGGGCCGTTGCGGCCGCCGCGCTCCTCGCGGGAACAGCAGAGGCGAGCGCGCACAGGAGCGCCAGGACGGTCGCGATCGGCGGGCAGACGCTGGAAACTCTGTCCGAGATTGGCAAGCGGGTGAGGATACGCGGGCTCAGAGCGGATGGCGCCAGGAGAAGCCCTTTACCATTCGGATGGTGGAGGTGGGCGAGACAAGCGAGCGGGTCAAGGGGATCGTCGACGCTGCCGAGCGCGCGGCGCGCCAGCTGCGAGAGCGCGCCGAGGAGCGCGCAGCGGAGCGAATCGCGGAGGCCGACCGAGCCGCCGAGAATCGGGTGCTGGCGGCCGAGGAGGAGGCTGCGGAGATTTTGGCGCGAGCGCGCACGCAAGCCGAGCAGGCCCGCAACGAGGCGGTCGCGGCGGTGGGCGCGATCCACGTAGACGCGGACGAGCGCGTGCGCGAGGCCCAGCGGGAAGCCGAGTCGCTTACGCATGCCGTTCGCGAGGAGCGAACAGCACTGCTCGCGGATGCCGAGAAGCGGGTCTCGGAGACGCTGGCCGAGGGCGAGCGACAGCTCGCCCTTGAGCGCGCGGAGGCCCAGGAGAAGGCAAACGAGCTTCGCGCTCGAGCTCGCGAGGAGGCCCGCGCGATCGTGGGCGACGCACACGAAGCTGCGCGTGCAGTGATGCGCGACGGCGCCGAGATATCCCAGAACCTGCGCGACCTGTCGGCCTCGATGCGGACCAACGCCGAGCGCCTGCTGCGCGACGTGCGCCTGACCCACGGCAGCATGACGGCCCGTCTGGACCAGACGGCGCCGGGCGGATCGGCTGCGAGCGCGCACCGAGACTCCCCTCTCCCGCGCCTGCGCCGCCCGATCCGCGCCGAGCCTGGAGACGATCTGGACGTGCCGGAGTTCATGCCTCGGGACTGAGCCCAGACTTCTCGCGCTCAAGCGTTATAGGATTGGTCCCAGACTCGGGGCTATAGCTCAGCTGGAAGAGCGCCTGCATGGCATGCAGGAGGTCGTCGGTTCGAGCCCGACTAGCTCCATCAGACAAATGTCTGACCGACCCCGGAGCCAAATGCGACTCCGGGGCCCTCACTCAGGCCAGAGGTCGGGTCCTAGAACGGACCGGGTCCGGAGGGACCTCCTTCGGTCGCGGGGCTTGCAAGCACGCACTGACCGATCCGATGTCCACCCACGCTGTTGGGCTCGGCCAGACGCGGGTAGAGACTTTCTGAGAGGTCGGCGCTATCCCAGACTTGACTGTTCTGCTGGCAGAGCAGGTTGCCGGATATGGCGTTTGCGATGATCTCGATCGCGTCGGGGTCGGCGAGCTGGTTGTGGAGCATGTCCAGGTTGCCGCCTACATGCACGCGTGCGACTCCAAGCCAGCAGGAGGTGAGGCCGATCACGTCCAAGTTGCCCTTGACGGTGCTGTCCTCGTAGTCGCTGTAAACAGGGCTCCCAAACGCCCCAAACGCTCCACTTGGTTCACAGGTGAGGCCGCCACCCCCGCCAGTCTCCTGAACGTTCCCGCCGATCGTGCTGTTGTGCACCACCACGCCAAGCGGCTGTTGCTCGCTCAGGTTGCCGGAGACGGCGCCCGGACTGGAGAGCGTTGGCTGTTCGGGGTTGGGATCGTCTATGCAGGGGAAACTCTGCGGGTCGCAGCCGAGCAGCAGCGCAGCCCCTTGCTGGACCTGGAGATTCCCCTTTACCGTCAGGCTGGAGCTGCCGCTTGCAGTGTTGTCGTTAAGACCGAAGGCTGCCACCACAGCCGCCCCTGGACTCAACGTTAGGTTGCCCTTGATGAGAGCTGGCCCGGCGTTGACAGCGCATACACCGGCGACGGTGACATTGGAGCTATAGGTTCCCGCGAGCACCCCGGGCGATTCGAAGCTTCCCGTGCAGCTTGCAGGCCGAGCTGCCGCTGCCCCGGTCGCGCTCGCAGCGAGCATGCCGAGCACCAGTCCGCCAGCGCCAAATAGAAGCGACAGACGTCGAGTAAGCGACCCAGCTTGTCGTCGAAATTCAGACACGTCCATGTTCTCCTCCTCTGTTCGACACAGACCAGAGGTCTGTCCAGTGGGCGATAGCCATCGACGCGGCCAGTCACGGTGCGGCCACGCATGGCAAAGCGCCGCAAAACGCACCAAAGCTTAGCGAGTCTCAAGCACCTCGCCGAATCGCACCCATCACCACTCCCAACCGGGGTCGCTTCCTCGCGCGCGAGAGCGCCGACGCGATGGAGGCAGTGCACGGCGCGTTCGGGCTCGTGTTGATCGACCGCCTCGACGACGCCTTGACCCTGACAGAGAAGATGCTTGCCGACGCGCCAGGCGCGGCTCGGTGCTGGGCTTTCTGGCGGGGTCCACGTTCCGCTCGCTCACCTACCTGCGCCGGGGAGCGCTGGCGGAGGCGGAGGCCGACGGCTTTGCCACGCTCGAGATGGCGCGCGAGCTGGGACTGCTGTTCACGATCCCCTTCATTGCCGGATACCTCGCTTTGACGCTGAACGAGCGTGGCCGGTCTGAGGACGCGGCCGCGCTGCTTGAATCGATCCCGCTCCCCTGCGCTAGCAGGCACGCCAGCAGGGATCACGTTGTTGGAGGCGCGCGGGCGCGTACATCGCGCTCGTGGAAAGACCGCCGAGGCGATCGTGGATCTGCGCGCCTGTGGCGAGGCATGCGAGGCGCTTGAGGTATCGAACCCGAACGTGGTCGCGTGGCGCTCGGAGCTGGCGCTTGCAATCGGGGAGAGAGAACCCGAGCAGGCGCGAGCTTTGACCAAGAGCGAGCTGGAATTGGCGCACCGGGCCGAGGTGCCGCGCGGGATCGGAGTGGCGCTGCGCGCACAGGCGGCCTTGGCGCCCGCCGAGAAGCGAGAGGCCTTGCTGGGCGAGGCGGTTGAGAAGCTTGAGCAAAGCCCCGCCAAGTTGGAGCTGGCTCGTGCGCTGATCGACCTGGGCGCTCACCATCGACGCGAAGGCCATAGGGCCAAGGCTCGTGAGCCGCTGCTGCGCGGACAGGAGCTGGCGCACCGCTGCCGCGCCGATCCGCTCTCTGAGCGCGCGCGAGAGGAGCTGCTGGCAGCCGGAGCGCGCCCGCGCAGGCCATGGCAGACCGGCGTGGACGCGCTCACCCCGAGCGAGCTGCGGGTGGCGCGCATGGTGGGCACGGGCCGCAGCAACCAAGAGGTCGCCCAAGCCCTGTTCGTCACCACTCAGACCGTCAAGGGTCACCTCAGCAATGTCTACCGCAAGCTTGGCATCTCCTCGCGACGGGAACTGGATGCGGCGCTCAGACCTTTGCGCGAGCCGTGAGGCTGTAGGCGCGCCGGTGACTCTCCTCTAGATGACCCACCCGGCGCATGCGCCGGGTGGCCGGCCCGTACATGTACGGGCCGGGACCGGGCCGCATGCGGCCCGGTCTTCCATAGATGAACCGACTACGCCTTTGGTGGTCACGCTCCCCGGCCACCAGGTGATTTTGGGGTTGCGAATCAGCCGCGCGCTCGTGCGAATAAACAGGAACGAGGCCAGGAAGGAGCCGAGCAGGACAAACCCGGCCCGCTGGCCGCGGTCGTCGAGGCCGATTGACCCTGGCCAGGCTTCGGCTAAGCGCAGCGCATCGTCAGGGAGCCTTCGCCAAAGACTTGTGCCCGGCCTTGACCTCGACGTGCTTGTGGTTGACCAGGTTCGTGACCACGACCTTGTCGCGGGTCACCTTGATCAGGGTGCCTTCGCACAGATCCTCGGTCAGCCATTCCGTGCCCTGGACCGCGCCGGCAGCGTAGTTGCCTTGAGTCGAGAATTTGCCGTGCGCGTTGGCCCACAGCTTGCGCACGACGTGCTTGCCCGAGGCGGCCTCCCGCGCTTGGGGCGCGCTGAGCGCAGCGGCGGATGCGCTGGCGCGGTGGGCCCGCTCACGCGCCGTCGGGCACACCGAGAAGTTGCCACCGTTCAGCTTCGCTATGACCAGTCCGTTCTTGCCCTGCAAGAGAATGAACTGGCCGCCGAAGAACTGGCCGGTCTGGGTCGTGCCGTTGGGGTTGGCGGTCGTCACGCTCACGGTGCCGTTCGCGGCTTCGATGACGGTGCCAAACGGGATCTGGGTCAGCGAGGCCAGGGGTACGAAGGTTTTGCTGCCAGGAAGCTCGATAAGCACACTCCCCTTGACCGGCGCCACGTTGCCGGTCTTGGCAAGGACGGGCGGGGGCACGACGATCGGGAGCGGGAAGGTGACCAGTTCGCTGCCTAGTTTGGCCAAGGGTGGCAAGGTCGCAGAGCCTTCGCCTTTTTCTTCTTCGGTTGGGGCGCCCTCGTAGCAGTTCCAGGAGAAGGCGTTGTTGGGATTGTCTGCGTGCGCGTGCGACGGCGTGCTCGGGAAAGCCACCGCGCAGGCATTGTCCATGCTCGGCGCCGCTCCTTTGGCCGCAATCGGAATCGTTTTCCCGCTGCCGTCCACACAGGCCCAGTTTTCATATGCGTAGTTGGGGCCTTCCACTTCGCCGCGCAGCAGCGCAGTGGCGCCTTTTCCGTTGCCGTTGTCGCCCAGGCCTTCGCAGTAGCCGGCGATGTTCAAGCCGCCCAAACGACCGTAGACATATTCGCTTCCCGCCCCAACGGACGATTGCCCAGACGACGTGGCTACCACAACATACGCGGCGCCATGACCCGGTGGCGCCACTGCCGTGATCGTGCTGGCGGAATCCACATGCACCTGCGAAGCGGCGCCCGCGCCCACGAATTCGACCGTGGCGCCTTCAATGAATCCACTGCCTTCGATCGTGATTTCGTTCCCGCCGGCTTCGGGGCCACCGCCGTTGCTGAGGCTACTGACCGATGGCTTCACCGCGCGAGCAAACGCGGCTATCGCATGGGCTTCCTGGCTTGCCACGTACAGGTTCGTGTTATCAGGGCTCACTGTAAGGCGCCGAGCGTACCTAAGGCCGATTCGTTCGTTGGACGTCGCCGGTTCGCAACCGTTCGCTGTTTCGGTCACACACGGATAGCCGGCAAGCTGCGTTAGTTCCCCTTCACTACCGCGCTCGAACGAGGCTACTGCGTTTTCGCTCGCACTCGACGCATAGACGTTGGCGCCGTCGGGACTGATCGCGAGGCCGACCGACCCGCCGACCGCCTTCGCTTCTGTGCAGTTCGGCAGCGATTTTTCTGTACTGACGCACTCGTTGGGAGACACAAGCTGTTCGAGCGCGCCCGAGGGCTTGCGCTTGAGCTCAACCACAGCATTCGCTGCGAAGGAGGTCGCATATAGGTTGTTACCGTCGGCGCTTACCACAAGGTCTTCGGCGCCGTCGATGTGTTCTGCGCTCGCGCCGTGCGTGCATTCGACGATTTTTTCCCCGATGCACGCTTCTTCTCCGGGAAGCTGCGTAAGCGTGCCTTCGGCACCACGTTCGAATGCCGCGATGTCGCCTTCTGCCGACCTCGCCCCCGCGCCAACATACACGTCTTTGCCGTCCGGGCTCACGGCGACTCCGATCGCTTCCTTCAAGCCGACCGCGCTCGTCGTCCCGCATTCGCTGGTCACCTTGTCGCTGATGCAGTCGTTTGCGCCGCCCAGCTGAGTCAGCTGGCCACTGCCCGTGTCGCGCTTGAACTCGGCGACCGCCTCGTCGGCATAGCTTGCGACATAGACGTTTTCGCCGTCGGGACTGACGGTGACGCCGTAGGGAAGTTCAAGCCCCTTGGCTTCGGTCGTGGCGCATTCGGTAGATGTAGCGTCGTGGGTTATGCAGCCGATCTTCGTGAGCAGACCGGTTTCCGGGTCGCGGCTGAACTCGACGATGTCGTTGACCCTGCCTTGACCGATCACATAGACACTGGAACCGTCAGGACTGATAGCCAGCGCCGCCGGAGATTCGATCGCGGCCACTTCCATGGTGGCCTTTTCACAAGCCGCTTCTGTGCTCGGCTGCGAGCTGAAGCAGCCGATCACGGACAGCGATCCATTCGCCCGATTGCGCGAGTACTCGATCAGGTCGCCGTTGACGGCGACCGAATAGGCGTTGCGACCGTCCGGGCTGACCTGGACCTCATAGGCGAAGTCCAGGCCGAATGGCACATGCGACCCGCATTTCGCGACTTCTTCCTTGGTTTCGCCGATGCAGCTCGCCGGTTCGCCCAACTGAGAGAGAGCGCCACTTTCGATCGCGGCATTCGCACGTGCCGGTACTGCGACCGAAACGACGACGACCAGCAAAATCGCGGCAAGTCGAAACGACGCGACCCATCTGGATCGCGGTCCCCCTGCTTCGATGTGGGCTCCAGCGGCTAGCATCAGCGCGTGTCGAGGCGCGCATTATGACAGGGCAAGGCTGATATGGGTCGCGCTGCGTGGCGCAGGCGCAAGACGATGATGCTCGTCGCGGCGGCCGTGCTGGCCGGGGGGATTGGCGCGCTGGCCTACGCGACACATCTGCTGAGACGCACCGAACTCCAGACAATCGATGCGCGCTTTTCCATACGCGGAGCGCGCAAGCCGCCGTCAAACATAGTATTCGTCGCGATCGATCCCGAAGCCGAACAGGAACTCCAAGCCCATCATCTGGATGCGCGGTCGCCGCTGCCTCGGAGATACGACGCAATGGTGATCGACCAGCTCCGTCGCGCAGGCGCCAAGACGATTGCGATGGACATGGAATTCACCCAGCAGACGGACCCCACGGACGACAATTCGTTGATCGAAGCGGTTGGCCGGGCGCACGGGAGGGTCGTGCTGGCCACGGTCAACGTCACTGCTCAAGGGGGGACCTCGATTCTCGGTGGCGAACCACTCCTTCACGAACTGGGCGCAAGACCGTCCGAGGTGCGACTGACCCTCGACACGGATGGCTCAGTCCGACGGTTCGAACGTGAATACAACCACCTTGGCAGCTTTCCTGTGGTGGCAGCCGAAGCTATGACCGGACACAGGATCACCGCCGCGACTTTCGAGAACGGCAGCCTGCCGATTGACTTTGTTGGACCCCCTGAAAGCTTCAAGTCCATCTCTTACACGAAGGTCATGCGTGGGGAAATCCCGACTGGCCTGTTTCAGGGGAAGCTCGCGATCGTCGGCGCGTTTCGCCGATACTTCAGGATCTCCACTCCACAGCCACAACTGGGACGGTTGCGATGCCTGGTCCTGAAATATGGGCCAACGCTGCCGCTACGCTTTTGCAGGGCGTCCCCCTGAAAGACGTGGGCGGCGCCCTGAACCTGCTGCTGATTGTCTTGATGGGAGCGTTGACACCCCTGAGCAGCCTGAAGGTGCGCCCGTGGCGAGCCCTGGCAGACGCGCTGGCAGTTGCCGCGGTCTTCGCGGTCGCCACCCAACTCGCCTTCAACAGCGGCTGGATCGTCAGTTTCGTCTATCCCCTGCTTGCGCTGGCCTTCGGAACCCTGGGCACGCTCGCGATCCTGTATCTCAGCGAGGCGATCGAGCGCCAGCGCACACACGACGTGTTCTCGCGCTTCGTGCCCGCCGACGTGGTCGACCAGGTGATGGCGCGCACCGACGAGAACCTGCGCCTGGGCGCGGTGGAGCGCGATTGCACGGTGCTGTTCTCGGACCTGCGCGGCTTTACGAGCTTCTCCGAGAACCAGCCCGCCGCCAGGGTGATCGAAGTGGTGAACTGCTACCTGAACGAGATGACCGAAGCGATCATGGGCGCCGGCGGCACCCTGATCGCCTACATGGGCGATGGGATCATGGCGGTGTTCGGGGCGCCTTTGGAGCAGCCCGATCACGCCGACCGGGCCCTGAGGGCGGCGGTCGAGATGATCGGACCGCGCCTGGCCAAGTTCAACGGGTGGCTGAAACAACAAGGCCACGAGCACGAGTTCGCGATGGGCGTCGGCATCAACAGCGGACCTGTGATGGCCGGCAACATCGGCTCAGAGCAGCGCGTCGAGTACACGGCTCTGGGCGACACCACGAACACGGCCTCGCGTCTGGAGGGCATGACCAAGGGCAGCGGTCACATGCTGTTCATCGCCGAGACCACGCGCGAACGAATGCAAGCGCCGCCCGAGAATCTGGCGCTGGTTGGGGAGTTCGAGGTGCGCGGACGGGTCGCGAAGGTGCCCGTGTGGACGGTGGCGGGCGCTGGTAAGCTCCCGCCCACCCCGGAGGGCGAGACGAGTGGCGATTCGCAGACCACGCCGGTCTCACCTTGAACGGAGAGAGCCGCGATGCGCCACAAGAGTTCAATCACCTCGCTTTCATGGATCCCCTCGGAGGCGATCGAGGGGAGCATGCGTATTCCCTTCGACGCGGGCATGGCCCACTACGACCCGCCGCCGCCGGAGACGATCTCCGACCTGGAGGAGCTGCGCGACGCGGACCGTTTCCGCTTCGCCAACGCGCTGGAGGCGTGGGTGGACGTGGACGAGCGCGGCAAGATCTCCGACTTCGGCTACAGCGGCGGCGGCATGATGGGCAGCACCACGGTCAAGGTCGGCCCGGTCGCGCGCACGTTCGAAGCGGTGGGCCTGCCCCAGATCCAGAAGCAGCCCGAGCAGCGAGCCGGATGGGTGCGCTTCGCGCAGACCAACGGCGGGCGTACCGGTGTGCCGGCGCCCCGCCGGGTCAGGCGCAAGCCGTTCATCCAATGGCAGGCGCCGCTTGTGTGGACGACCTTGTCCTTGACGATTCACGCCGACGGACGCGCCGAAGGGGCGATGGAGGGCGCCAGCCGCTTCCCACGGCACTGGGTGTATGACAACGAGGGCAAGCTCTCCCACAAGTCGGGCTTGGCCGACTTCAAGGACTGGTATCGCAAGTCCTTTGGCAAGCACACGCCCTGGGGCGATCAGGACTCAAGAGCGCTTGTCACCGCGGTCGAGACAGCCTTGGAGCGCCGCCTCTCAGAGCAGGTGATGCGGGGCGGCGCCAAGCCGACGATCGCCAAGGTGAAGGCCGGAACCAAGCTGGTGGAGCAGGGTCAGCACGGGACTGAGGTGTTCCTGTTGCTCGACGGGGTCTTGCGCGTGGAGCACGACGGAGAGCGCTTGGCCGAGTACGGACCGGGCGCGCTCCTGGGCGAGCGCGCCCACCTGGAGGGCGGACTGAGAACCTCCACCCTGGTCGCCGTCACACCATGCCGGGTGGCCTCGGTCGAGGCCAGCCAGCTGGAGAGGGGAGCGCTGCACGAGCTGTCCAAGGGTCATCGCAGAGAGAGCAGGCGTTCTAAGAAGTCCGCGCGGTCCTAGCGTCTCGTGAGGGTGCATCTGTGCGGAGTGCGGGGCTCCACCCCGGCGCCGGGAGCCGACTTCCTGCGCTACGGCGGGCATACCTCGTGTGTCGCGATCGCCCACGACGATCAGGACGCGCCCACGCTGATCCTCGACGCGGGCACCGGCATCAGGAGCGTTACCACGCTGCTCGGCGAGCGCCCGTTCGAGGGAACGATTCTCCTGAGCCACCTGCATTGGGATCATGTGCAAGGGCTGCCTTTCTTCTCTGCCGGCGACCACGAGCACGCGCGGGTGAGGCTGATGCTGCCCGCGCAAGAGGACGGCTCCACGGCCGAGGCGGTGCTCGAACGCGCGATCTCGCCCCCCCATTTTCCGATGACTCCAAGCCAGTTGCGGGGAGCATGGACATTCGCGAACGCCGCCCCGGGCACCTGGCAATGCGAGGGCTTCGAGGTGCTTGCACGCGAGATTCCCCACAAGGGCGGGCGCACCTTCGGCTACCGGGTAAGCGACGATCATTCGGCCTTCGCCTACATGCCCGACCACTGCCCCACCTCGCTCGGGGCGGGACCCGACGGTTGCGGCGAATATCACGAGGCAGCGCTGGAACTGGCGGCGGGCGCCGACGTCCTCGTCCACGACGCGCAATTGCTCACGCCCGAGGAGCTTGCCAGCGAAGGGCGCTTCGGGCACGCGGTCTGTGATTATGCGGTCGAGCTGGGCCACCGTGCCGGCACGCGCACGGTCGTGCTGTTCCATCACCGACCGGACCGCACCGACGAGGCTTTGGACGAGCTGGCGCGCCGCTACGAGGGCGCCACCGGGGTGACGCCGGCGGCACAGGACGCGATACTGCGACTGTGAACGCACGGTCGGGCTCCACTCGCCAACCACGATCCGGGTCCACCCGGTGAGCGCGAGCAAGAGCGCACCCGATGCGATCGTCCTCGGCTCTGGGCCCAACGGGCTGGCCGCCGCGGTGACGCTCGCGCGCAGGGGCCTTGCGGTGGATGTCTACGAGGGCTCCGACACTCCCGGCGGGGGTTGCCGCACCGAGGAGCTGACGCTGCCCGGCTTCAAGCACGACGTGTGCTCGACCGTCCACCCCCTGCTCGCGGCCTCGCCTTTCTTCACGCAGACACCGCTACAGGAAGTGGTTTTGAAGACGCCGCAGATCGCCTTCGCTCACCCGCTCGTCGGCGGACGAGCGGCCACCGTCACGGGCTCGGTCGCCCACACGGCCACGGCGCTCGGGGTCGATGCGGCCGCCTACCGGCGCCTGTTTTGCGCCCCGGTGCGAGACACGGCGAAGATCGTGCCGAGTGTGCTCGCGCCGCTGCTTTACCCTCCGGCCCACCCAATCGCGATGGCGCGCTTCGGCTTGCGCGGACTTTGGCCCGTGGCACTCTTGGCCCGCCGCTTTCAGAGCGAACAGGCCAAGGCCCTGCTCGCTGGTTTGGGCGCTCATTCGATGCGACCGCTCGACGCCCCCGGGACGGGCGCCTTCGCGCTGTTGTTGGGCATGCTGGCCCACGCCGTCGGCTGGCCGGTGGTCGAGGGAGGAAGCTCGCGTGTCGCCGAGGTTTTGGTGGGCGAGATCGAAGCGGCCGGCGGACAGCTGCACACCGGCCGCTTCGTCAAGCGGCTCGACGAGCTGCCCCCCGCGAGAGTCAAGCTGCTCGATGTCACGCCCCGCCAGCTGCTCGATCTCGCGGGCGGTAAGCTTCCGGCTCGCTACGAGAGGGCGATGCGGCGCTTCCGCTACGGGCCTGGCATCTTCAAGATGGACTGGGCGCTTGCGGGACCGGCGCCTTGGCAGGCCGAGGAGTGCAGGGCGACGCCCACGCTGCACATCGGCGGGAGCTTCCAGGAGATCGCGCGCAGCGAGGCCGACATCGCCGCCGGGCGCCACTCGGAGCGTCCCTTCTGCATCGCGGTGCAGCCCTGCGTGCTCGATCCCACGCGGGCGCCGCAGGGTAAGCACACTTTCTACGCCTACTGCCACGTGCCGAGTGGCTCGACCATGGACATGAGCGAGCGCATCGAGGCCCAGATCGAGCGCTTCGCCCCCGGCTTTCGCGACCTGGTTCTGGCTCGCAACTGCGTCAATGCGATCGACACCGAGCGCCACAACCCAAACTACGTGGGCGGAGACATCAACTCGGGCGCGGCCACCTTGCGCCAGACGATCTTCAGACCGACACTAGGTTTGCACCCTTACAGGACGCCGCTGCCGGGCGTCTACCTGTGCTCCTCCTCGACGCCGCCAGGCGGAGGCGTGCACGGCATGTGTGGCGTGGGCGCGGCTGGAGTCGCGCTGCGCGA
This sequence comes from uncultured Solirubrobacterales bacterium, assembly GCA_963809705.1. Taxonomy (GTDB): domain Bacteria; phylum Actinomycetota; class Thermoleophilia; order Solirubrobacterales; family Solirubrobacteraceae; genus Palsa-744. Next base: position 17,323 of record CAWEKF010000001.1, read on the forward strand.
GCTGGGGCTGTAGAGAAGCAATCCGCCGCGTTTGCGCCTCACCGCATGTCCAGGCGTCCCTGAGCCCCGGGCCGATTGCACGCCTCGTGCTCGAGCAGCCATACCTTGCGCTCGAGCCCTCCGCCATACCCGGTGAGCGAGCCGTCGGCGCCGATCACCCTGTGGCAGGGCACCACGATCGCGACCGGGTTGCGCCCGTTGGCCAGGCCGACGGCGCGCGAGGCTTTGGGGTTGCCCACCCAGCGCGCCAGCTCGCCGTAGCTGATCGTCTCGCCGTAGGGAATCTCGCACAGGGCCGCCCACACGCGGCGTTGGAACTCGGTTCCGCGCATCGTGGTCGGCAAATCGAAATCTTGCAGCTCGCCGGCGAAGTAGGCATTCAGCTGCTCGACCGCATACGCGAGTCCGCGATCGTCGCGTCGGTAGCTGGCCGGGACCTCTTTGAGGTGGCGCTGCTCGTGCATCTGAATGCCGGTGAGCGAGCCATCCTCGGATGTGAGCGTCAACACGCCGATCGGACTGTCGATCGCGGCGAAGATGGTCGGGGACGATGCGACGGTCGCTGTCATGCTGCCTCCTTGAGTGGTTGGGGTGCGTCGGTGGACAGGGGCCAATGGTTGATCGGATGCGGCGTGACCGACCACAGGTACTGCACCGCGTAGGCCCGCCAGGGCCGCCAGCGCTCCGCGCGCGCGGTGAGCGCCACCGGCGCAGAGGGCAAACCCAAAGCTTCCGCGGCACGACGCACACCGAGGTCGGTGACGGGAAAAGCGTCGGGGTCGCCGAGCGCCCGCATCGCGATCACCTGCGTCGTCCACGGCCCGAAGCCGGGCAACTCCGAGAGGACCGAGAGCGCCTCGGCGCGGTCGCAGCCGGGATCGAGCGACAGGCGCCCGTGAGACAGAGCGCCCACAAGCGCCTGCAGTGTGCGCGTGCGCGCGGCCGGCATCGCCAAGCGCACCTCGCCGAGCGCCCGCGGCTCGGGAAAGAGGTGAGTCAGCCCGCCGCGCGGATCCTCCACCGGCTCCCCGCATTCGGCCACGATGCGAGCGGCGTGTGTGCGGGCCGCCGCGGTCGAGACCTGCTGGCCGAGGACCGCCCGCACCGCCATCTCCGGGGCATCGACACAGCGCGGCACTCGACGCCCTGGCGCCACGGCGACGGTCGCCGCGAACGCCGGGTCTGCGCCGAGCAGCTCGTCGACCGCCTGCGGATCGGCGTCGAGGTCGAGCAGCCAGCGACAGCGCGCGATCGCGGTCGTGAGGTCGCGCAGATCGGAGAGCGTCATGCGGCACGCAACGTGATCGGCGCTCGGCGTCAGCTCGACGATGCCCGGCCCGTGCGCCAAGCGCAGGGTGCGCCGGTATGTGTCCCCGACGACCTCCTCCACGCCCGGCACGGCCGTGGCGGCAAGGTGGCCGAACAGGTTGTCCGGGCACAACGGTCTGCGGAAGGGCAGCCGCAGCAGGATCGAGCCCGACGCTCCCAAGCCGGCGGAGGCGCCCCGGGTCGAGTCGGGCGCAACCGCCTCTCCCCCGCCGCGATCCCCACGCGAGCGCGCGTCGGCGGCTCGCGCGCCGCGGGGGCGAGCGCGCTTGCGCAGCTCCGAGGGCGCAGCGGCGAACACCGCCCTGATCGTGTCGTTGAATTGCCTCACGCTGGAGAAGCCCGCCGCGAAGGCGACTTCAGTCATCGTCAGCGCGCTCGTCTCGATCAGGACGCGCGCCGTCTGGGCACGCTGGGCGCGCGCGATCGCGATCGGCCCGGCGCCCACCTCGGCCAGCAACACACGCTGAAGCTGGCGCACGCTGTAGCCCACTCGCGCGGCCAGGCCGGGCACGCCCTCGCGGTCGACGACGCCGTCGCCGATCAGCCGCATCGCCCGGGCCACCACATCGGCGCGCCCGTCCCACTCCGGGGAGCCGGGCGCGGCGTCCGGACGACAGCGCTTGCACGCCCTGAAGCCGGCCTGCTGGGCCGCGGCGGCCGACGGGTAGAAGCGCACATGCTCGCGCTTGGGCGTCATCGCCGGACAGCTCGGCCGGCAATAGATGCCGGTGGAGGTGACAGCCGTGTAGAACCACCCATCGAAGCGGGGGTCGCGTGAGCTGGCGGCCTGATAGCAAAGCTCGAAGTCCTCGATCACGCCTTCCAGTCTGACTGACGCCGAGGCGAAAGTCTGGCGGTATTGCGACATCACCGTTTGGTGTCCACGGAACGGTATAACGCGTATATGTCCCCACGAACGCCCGATGCACCGGCAGCCCACTCTGCACATGACCGTGCACCCACCGACACGACCGTCGAGTTGCTGTTCTGGGAGGGATGTCCGTCCCACCCCAAGGCGCTTGCCGACCTGCGCGAGGCGATGCGCGAGCTGGGACTGGACCCATCCGCCGTGCTGGTGCGCGAGATCCGCGACGAAGCCGACGCCGAGCGCGAGCGCTTCGTCGGCTCGCCCACGATTCGCATCGACGGGCGCGACATCGAGCCGACCGAGGGTCAGCCCTACAGCTTGAGCTGCCGCGTCTACCATCGTCGCGACGGTCGCGTCTCGGCGACGCCGGACCTGGCCGACGTGCGCGAGGCCCTGCTCGCCGCACGCTCCAAGCACAGCCCCGACTTGCCTAACCTGGACCCCGAGTCTGGAGCCGGGTCCTCGACCAGATAAGGACACAAAATGCCGCAGACCGGCGAGCCCGCCCCCAGCTTCAGCCTGCCCGACACCTCAGACGCCATGCACAGCCCGGACGGCGCTCCGGCCACAGTGGTCGTGTTCACCTGCAACCATTGCCCCTATGCGCTTGCCTGGCACGAGCGGATCGGAGCGGTCGCCCGCGACTACGCAGCCCAGGGTGTGAAGGTGCTCGCGATCAACCCCAACGACGCCGAGCGCTACCCGCGCGACTCCTCCGAGGCGATGCGCGCACGTGTGCAGGCCGGGGAGTTCGACGGCGTCCCCTACCTGCGCGACGAGACCCAGGAGGTGGCTCGCGCTTACGACGCCAAGAACGACGCCCGACGTTTTCGTGCTCGACGCCGGCGGGGTCCTGCGCTATCGCGGCGCTCCCGACGCCGACTACGAAGAGCCCTCCCAGAACGCCGCATACCTGCGTGCGGCGCTCGACGCGGTGCTCGACGGGCGCCGGCCGGACCCGGCGGAAACGGCGCCGGTGGGCTGCTCGATCAAGTGGAAGGCCGAGGGCTGAGCTCAGCGCCTGCGCGCTACCACCTTCGCGCCCTTCGACGGCACCAACACGATCGCCCTCCGGCTTGTGCGCTCCGGCCGGCGCTCGACCGGGCTCAGCTCGAGCGCTTTGGTCAGCTCTTCGAGCACGATTTTCGCCTCGAACTGGGCGAATGAGGCGCCGATACAGCGACGCACAGACCCACCGAACGGAAACCAGCCGCCGGCCGGAGGCCTGTCGTCGAGAAAGCGCGTCGGCTTAAACGTCCAAGGGTCCTCGTATACGTCTGCGCGGCGGTGCACCAGCAATGTCACGGGGACAAGGTCGGTCCCTGCCGGCAGCTCGTAGCCGCCGATCGAGAACGGCGTGCGCAACCTCCGCGCCACCCCGCCGGTGGGCGGGTGCAAACGCAACTCCTCGGCCACCACCGCGTCGCAGAACGCTCCTCCCTCTTTGGCCAAGCGCTCCTGGCTGGCCAGATCGCGCGCCAGATCGTGGATCGCCCAGGAGAGCAGGGTGGCGGTCGTCTCGTGCCCGGCGATCAGGAGCGTCATCAGTTCGTCGCGCAGCTCCTCGTCTGTGAGGCGCTCACCGTCCTCGTCGGTGGCCTGGACCAGCATCGAGAGGATGTCCTCGCGCTCCTCGAGATCCTTCAACGCGCGCCTGCGCGATATCTCGGCCCGGATCTCGCGATCCACGCGCGCCAGCTGGCGGCGAAAGGCGGGCACGCTGTTGAGACGCTCAGGGCCCACCAAGAAGAAGAACAGGACACGCCTCATGTCGGTGACCCACGCGATCATGCCCCTCAGCGCCTCGCCCAACTCCCCCACGCGCTCGCCATCCTCCACGCCGAAGACGCAGCGCATGATCACTTCGAAGGTGAGCTCCTGCATACGTGGCAGCGCCGCCGCCGACTCGCCGATCGGCCACCGCTCGATCTGCTTGGCAGCCGCCGCGCGAATCGTCTCGTCGTAGGCGCGCATGCGCTCCCCGTGAAACGGAGGCAAAACGATGCGCCGACGGTGCAGGTGCTCCTCACCGTCGAGCAACAGCAGGTTGCGGGTGCCGAGCACGGGGCTGAGCGCTTGGTTGGCCTCGCCCGAGTTCACTTCGTCGGGACCGTGCGAGAACACTTCCCTGACCGCCTCGGGATGCGCAATCGCAACCCACTCCTGCCCCAAGATCCGCAGCATGAAGATGTCGCCGTAGCGACGGTGGGCCGACCAGAAGAAGCCGTCCGGGTCGAACGTGAAGCGCAGCGTGTGCAACAGCACCGAGCCGCGCATGACCGGTAGCGCCTTGCCCCCGCTCGGGCGTGACACCCGCGGCACATCCTCGCTCCGCGGCTGCACGGTCTCGACGCTTGTCATGGCTAAGCCGCCACGCCGCTGAGCCGGCGCTCGCGCGTGGAGTGCCTGGAGAGCAGGGCGCCCCAGTCGGCGTCGTCCATCTCGCACGGCTCGCTCTCCTCCAGGAATTCGCGCAGAACGGCCGCCAAGGCATCGGGGTCTTCCAGGTGCGGGAAATGAGCGGCTCCCGGCAGCGTGCGAAAGCGGCTGTGGGGAATCTGTTCGTGCGCGCGGCGTCCGTGTTCGAGCGGGATCGTGTTGTCGCGCTCGCCCCACACAATCATCGTGGGCATCGACTCCAACAGATAGAGGCGGTCAGTGGCGCTGACGCGCTGACCGCGCACGTCGATCACCGCGCGCAGCGTTTGCAAGAATGCCTCGCGCGCCTGGGGGCGCTCCAGGGGACGCAGGGCCCGCGCGACCGCTTGCACGTAGGCGCCGTGGCGCACACCCACGTCGCGCAACCGAGCGCCGGCATCCCACAGCGTGCCGAGCAGCCGCGGATGGGCCGCCAAGGACAGGGCCGCGGACATACCCGGCAAAGCTGCGGTGCGCAGCATCGGGCTGACCTCGTGCCCGAGACCGCCACTGGAGACGAGCGCCAAACGCTGGACGCGAGCGGGGAACTGGTAGAAGAACTGCATCGCCACGCCGCCGCCCAGGGAATGGCCGACAATCGTCGCGCGCTCGATGCCAAGGGCGGTCAGCAGGTCGCGGATGCTCGCCGCGTGCGCGCCCAGCGAGTAGTCCCCGCGCGGCGCCGCCGAGTCGCCGTGGCCGATCAGGTCGGGGGCGATGACCGTGTAGTCACTGGCCAGGTTCAGCGCCACTGCCTGCCAGTGGCTGGAGGAGTTGAGCATCCCGTGTATGAGCACCACGGGCGGCCCGTCGCCGGCGATCCGGTAAACCGCACGACGTCCGTGCAACTCGATCTGCCACTCGTCGAAGTTGGGCACTTGGCGAGCAACAGTAGCAACGGGGCGGGCGCCCAGGTGATCGTTTGTCACAACGCCTGAGGAGGTATCTCATGGCGATGAGCAGCCGCCATCACCGCCCGGCTGAGAGCGGCACAGCCGCAGGGCCGCAGCCTGTTCCTCCCGCCCGCGGCGCTAGGGTTCAGGTCGTGGGTTGAGCGCCGCGCTAAGCCCGTTCAGGCCCACGCCTTTCGCTAGGCGCTGCCGGCGCCCTCGGCCCTGCGCGTGGGGACCTCTCCCCACAGCTGCTCCAAGCGATAGAACTCGCGTGTGGCGGGCGTGAAGATGTGGACGACCACGTCCAGGTAGTCCATCAAGATCCAGTCGGCGCTGGCCAGACCCTCGACGCGGCCCGGCAGCAGATCGTGCTCGTGCTTGAGGCCCTCCAGAATCCCGTCGTGGATCGCCTTGGTTTGGCGCTCGGTGTTGCCCGAGCAGATCACGAACCAGTCGGTGTAGCCGAGCACTTCGCGCAGATCCAGCTGCAGGAGATCTCCGGCCTTCTTGTCCTCGGCGTAGCGGCAGATCTCCGCGAGCAGCTCCTCCGAGGCTCATCCCCCACCCCCGGCTCGCGCGGCCGGCCGGCGACCGTAGAGCTCGTGCGCGGCGATATAGGTCGCCACCTCGGCGCCCACGAGCCCATCGATCGGCTCGCCCGAGGTCAGTTGCCGGCGCACAAGCGAGGAGGATATGTCGAGCGGCGCCATCTCCACAAAGGCGATCCTCGCCGATCGATCCAACTGGGCAAGAGCTTCTGTGACCTCGTGGCGGCTCGAGCCTTCGCGCTCGGCCACGGCGAGTCGCGCCAAGTCGAGGATCTCGCGCGGCTCGCGCCAAGAGGAAAGCGTGCGAGCCATGTCGGCGCCGACGATCAGGGTCAGCTCTGCATCGGGATTGCTTTCATGGATGCTTCTCAGGGTATCGACCGTGTAGGACGGGCCTGGACGCTCCAGCTCGCGCGTGCACACCCCCAGGCGCGGGTCCCCGTCGATGGCAAGGCGACACATGGCCAGTCGGTGCTCGGCCCCCGGATCCCACTTGGCCGGCTTGTGCGGTGGCACCAGGACGGGCGTCAGGAGCACCCGCCCGAGCCCCAGCCGGTCCGCAGCGGCCCTCGCCAGGGCGAGATGGCCGAGGTGAGGCGGATTGAACATCCCGCCAAGGATGCCGATGGCCTGGCTGGCTTCAGAGGCGGACGTGGCCGGCGCCTTCGATGAGGTACTTGAACGTGCACAGCTCGCGCAGGCCGATGGGGCCGCGCGCGTGAAGCTTCTGGGTGGAGTTGCCGATCTCGGCGCCCATCCCGAACTCGCCCCCGTCGGTGAAGCGGGTCGAGGCGTTCACGTACACACAGGCGGCGTCCACCCCGAGCTGGAATGCGCGCGCGCTGGCCGTGTCTTTGGTGAGGATCGCCTCGGAGTGCCCGGAGCCGCGGCGGGCGATGTGCTCGATCGCCTGCTCGGTGCAGTCGACCACCGCAACCGCCAAGGTCATCGCCAGGTACTCGGTGTCCCAGTCCTCTTCAACCGCTGCCTGGACCGGAATGCCAGCCTCGCCGGCGGCGCGAGCGGCGCGCTCGTCCACCCGCAGCTGGACGCCTGCCGCGCTCAGCTCAGCCAGCGCCTTTGGCAGGAACATCGAGGCTAGCTGCTCGTGGACGAGCAGGGTCTCGGCGGCGTTGCACACCCCTGGACGCTGGGTCTTGGCGTTCAACACGATGGCAAGCGCCTGCTCGACGTCGGCCGAAGCGTCGACGTAAACGTGGCAGTTGCCCGAGGCCGCATAGATGACGGGCACGCTGGCCAGCTCCTTGAGCGCCGCCTTCAGACCCTCGCCGCCCCGCGGGATCAAGAGATCGATCGAGTCGTCCTGGGTGGCCAGCTCGGCCAGCTCCTCGCGGCCGCCGCCGGCCACGAGCCCGATCGAGCCGTCGGGCAGACCGGCGCCGACCGCGGCCTCGGCGGCGATCGAGCAGAGCACCGCGTTTGAGTTGGCGGCGCTGGAGGAGCCACGCAGGACGATCGCGTTGCCCGACTTCAAGCACAGGGCCGCCGCGTCGATCGTGACGTTGGGGCGCGCCTCGTAGACCACCGCTATCACCCCCAATGGCACGCGCACCTTGCGCACGTCCATGCCGTTGGGCAGGCGATGGCCGTCGATCGTCTCGCCGACCGGGTCGCCGAGCGCGGCGATCGCCTCAACCGCGCAGGCGATCGCCTCGATGCGGGACTCGTCGAGCGCCAGGCGGTCGAGCAGGGCCATGCCGATGTCGGCTTCGCGACCGGCCACGAGATCCAGCTCGTTGGCCGCCAAGATCTCTCCTGTGCGCGCGCGCAGGGCGCCGGCGATGGCGAACAAGGCGGCGTTCTTGGTGGACGTGTCGGTGCGCATCAGCGTCCGCGAGGCCTCGCGCGCACGTGCGCACACCTCCCCCACTGATGAAACGAAGACCGCCATTGCTCTACAGGGTACGACAGGCCCCGCGCGCGTATAGGGCACGCATTAGGCAAGCACAACCCATCAGACCTCGCGCGCGCTTGAAACAAGCTCAGGCGAGCACCATGTAGTCGCGGTGTATCGCCTCCTCGGTGGCGCGCGGCAGCACCTGCTGAACCGCAGCCGACTTCAACCCCTTCACGCGTCGTAGCTCCTCCGCCGAGTAATTGCAAATGCCCTTGCCAAATGGTGCGCCGGCCTGACTGGGTCCGGCAGCGGGGGTTTCGACGATGTCGACTGCGTCGCCTGCGTCAAAGGAGCCGAGTACGTGCACAATTCCTACCGGAAGCAGGCTGGTGCCATCCTCGCGCAGCGCCCTTGCCGCGCCCGAATCGACGAACAGAACGCCGTGGCTGGGCTTGGCATAGCGCAGCCACAGCTTGAAGGAGGAGTGGCGCGCCGCGCGCGCGGGGAAGTTCGTACCCTCCATGTCCCCGGCCAAGACAGCCTCCAAAGCTCCGGCGCGCACGCCGTTGCAGATCACCGCGCGAATGCCGGCGGCGGTCGCCATGTCGGCCGCGACGACCTTCGAGCGCATTCCGCCCGAGCCCAAGGGCGAGGTGCCGTGGCCGACCTCGATCCCCTCGAGCGCCTCGAAGTCGGTGATCTCGCGCACCAGACGCGCCTCGGGGTCTCGGCGCGGATCGGCGGTGTGCACGCCGTCGATGTCCGTCAGCAGGACGAGTAGATCGGCCGCCACGAGGATCGCCACCTGGGCGGCCAGGAAGTCGTTGTCGCCGAAGGAGATCTCGTCGGTGGCGGTTGTGTCGTTCTCGTTGATGACCGGCACCACTCGCCAGTCCAGCAGCTTGCGCAGGGTCTGGCGCGCATTGAGGTAATGGGTGCGTGCGCTCATGTCCATGAAGGTGAGCAGCAGCTGTGCGGAGACGAGCTCGCGCTCGCGCAGAAGCTCGTCGTAGACGCGGTAGAGCTTGCCCTGTCCCACCGCGCTTGCGGCCTGCAGCTCCTCGACCGCGCCCGGACGGGAGCGAAGGCCCATGATGCGAACCCCTCGCGCGATCGCGCCGGAGGAGACGATCACGACCTCCTTGTTTTCGCCGTGCAACGAGGCGACGACATCGCAGATGCGCCGCAACACCTCCTCGCGCAGCTCTCCCCGATCGTCGGCGACGATGCTGGAGCCGAGCTTGATGACCACGCGTTTCATGCCTTGGAGCTTATGCGCCGCACGCCGGCCCGCGCGATCCGGACGCGCGGAGGACTTCCGCGTACCGAGCGCTTCCGCGCGCGACGGGCTTTCGCACATGGAGAGCTCTCGCACACGGAGAGCTCTCGCACACGGAGAGCTCTCGCACACGGAGGGCCTCGTCTCTACGCGGGCTCGTCGGGATCGAGCTCGAACAGGACGCCCGCGATCTCCAAATCGTCGCCCGCCTGAAAGCCCTCGGCCTCCAGCGCGCGCAGCACGCCGATCTTGCGCAGGCGCCCCTCCAAGTAGGCCATCGCGTCCTCGTTGTCGACGTCATAGCGCGCCAGCAGGCGCTCGATGCCCCGGCCCTTGACGGCAAACGAGCCCGGCCCCCGGCGCTCGACCAGAAAGCCGCTGGTGGCGGCTGGGCGGAAGACCATGTGCTCGGCCAGCTCCTGCTCGTCGGCGCCGACACCGGCTCCGTTCAGCGCGGTCGGCTCGGTCTCCCTGGCCGGGGCGAGAGTAAGCGCCGGCACGCGGCGCAACAGCTCTGCCCCCAGCTCTCGCACGCCGGCGCCGGTGGCACTCGAAGTGGCGATCACAGTGACCTCCTCGCCGAGCCTGTGCGACCAGAACGCGATCGCCTCGGCGACGCGCTCGGGTGGGACGAGGTCGGACTTCGACAGCGCCAGCACGCGTGGCAGCCGCGCCAAGCGCTCGTCGTGGGCCAGCAGCTCGCGCTCGATCGTGGCGTGGTTGGCGGGCGCGTCGGCGTGTCCGTCGGAGCCCAGCTCGGGCGCGAGGTCGAGCACGTGCACGAGCAGCCTGGTTCGCTCGACGTGGGCAAGAAAGTCGTGACCGAGCCCCGCTCCCTCGCTGGCGCCCTCGATCAACCCTGGAATGTCGGCGATCACGAGCTGGCGCTCATCGCCCTCGAGCACACCCAGGATCGGCGAGAGCGTTGTGAAGGGGTAGCTGGCGACCTTTGGCGCGGCTCGCGTGAGGCGAGCCAGCAGCGAGGACTTGCCGGCGTTGGGCAGACCCACGAGGCCCACGTCGGCCAGCAGCTTGAGCTGCAGCTGGAGCCAGCCCTCCTCGCCGACCAGGCCCCGCTCGGCAAAGCGGGGAGCCTGGCGTGTGGGAGTCGCAAAGCGCTTGTTTCCTCTGCCGCCGGAGCCGCCCCTGGCGACCAGGGCCCGCTGACCTGCGGCCAGCAGATCCCAGCGCCGTCCCTCGACATCGCCCTCGACGCCTTCAACCTGCGTGCCCGGCGGCACTCTCACGACCAGGGTCTCGCCGTCGGCGCCGTGACGCAAAGACCCTTCGCCGCGCCCACCGCGACCCGCCCGGTAGTGGGCGGTGCGCCTGAAGCTCTGCAGGTCGCGCAAGGAGTCGTCGCACACGAGCACGACATCCCCCCCACGACCGCCGTCGCCGCCGTCGGGCCCTCCGCGTGGCACGTGCGCTTCGCGGCGAAAGCCGGCCGAGCCGTCGCCGCCGGCTCCGGCCCTCACTTCGATTCTTGCGCGGTCGTGGAGCATCCCGCAGACGGTGGCAGCCCGGCGCGCCCGGGCGCCGACGTCAGCCGTTCTCAGAGAGCACGTTCACCACGCGCCCACGACGACCGACCGTGAACTGGACGGTGCCGGCCGCTCTCGCGTAAAGCGTGTCGTCCTTACCGATCCCAACCCCGGTACCGGGCTTGAAGCGAGTGCCGCGCTGGCGCACGATGATCTCCCCACCGGTGACGGTCTGACCGGCAAACGTCTTGACGCCGAGGCGTTGAGCGTTGGAGTCGCGGCCGTTGCGGCTGGACCCCAGCCCCTTCTTATGAGCCATCTTCTGTCTCCTTGGGCTTGGACGCGGGCTTCTCGGCCACCGCGGGCTTTGCGGGGGCCTTCGCGGCCTTGGGCTCGGCCGCGGCAGGCTTTGCGGCCGCAGGCTCAGCCGTCGCCCTCGCGTCGGCGGTCTTGGCCGCGGGCGGCTTGGCAGCGCTCTTGGGAGCAGCCTGCTTGGCGGCCGCGGGTGGGTGGGTTCCGATCCGAATGTCGGTGACCTCGATCCGCGTCAGCTCCTGACGGTGACCCGTGCGACGCTTGTAGCCGCGCTTGGGCTTGAACTTGAATACGCGCAGCTTCTCACCACGCTCGTGAGCCACGACCTTTGCCGTGACCTTGACCTTCTTCAACGAAGCCGCGTCGAACACGGCGTCCTCGGAGCGGTAGAGGATTGGCTCGAGCGCCACGCTCGCGCCCTGCTCGGCGGCGAGACGCTCCACGAGCAGGGTCTGTCCCCGCTCGACGCGGTATTGCTTGCCGCCTGTCTTGACGATCGCGTACATGTCTACTCCGAGGTTGCCTGGGCCTTTGCAGCCGAACGGCGCCGTCCGCCTCTGCGGCCGCGGCGCCGAGGCTTTGATTGTAGGTCATCCTGCTCGGGCTCGCCCCCAGCCTGCTCAAGGTCTCCCTGCGAGGGCTCTGGCACGAGCTGGCGCTCGGGCTCGGGGGGGCTCGCCTGGGCGTCGCCGGCTACCTCGGCCTCGGCCTCCTCTGCGCCGTCCGAGTGCGCTACGAGCGAAACCGATCGCTCGGCCGGTTTGCGCTTGCGCGAGCGTTTTGCGGCAGGTCGCGCCGGGCGCGGAGCCGGACGAACGATCTCCCCGGCCTCGTCGAGCAGGAACGCGCTGGCGGCGGTGCGCCCGACCGTGTCGATGCGCACCATGCGCTTCTCGCCGACGTGACGCGCGGCGCCGGCGATCGAGATGATGTAGCCGTCGAGCTTGGCCACGGCGTCGTCCACGTCGTACATGTGCGGCTCGACGATTTCCACGAGCACCTCGTCGCCCTGGCGGAACGGAAGCGCGCGTTCTTCGACCTCCTCGCGAGTGCCTTGAAAAGTGATCGCGAAGTGGTCCAGCGCGAGCCCTTCGGAGCCCTCGAAGTGAAACGAGCGCCCCGTTTGGGCCTCCAAAGCGTGCAGGACCCTTGAGCCCTGTCCGGTGAACTGGGTGCTGACGCGCGGATTGATCTGCACCAGAAACGCCTCCGCGTCCGGATGCTCGACCGCCATGTCGCGCAGCTTGCGCTCGAATTCGATCGCGATCGTCTCCTCCGAGCGAATCACGCCCTCTCCGTCGCAGGTGGGACAGGGCCGGCTCATGATCTCGCGCACGCCCTCGGTCACGTTCTGGCGGGTCATCTCGACCAGTCCCAAGCGCGAGATCTCGGCGGTGAAGGTCTTCGTGCGATCCTCGTCCAAGGCCTTGCGCAAGGTCTTCATGACGGCGTCACGGTTGCGCGCGCGCGCCATATCGATGAAGTCGATCACGATGATTCCGCCGATGTCGCGCAAGCGCAGTTGGTTTACGACCTCCTCGGCCGCCTCCAAGTTGGTCTTGGTGATCGTTTCCTCCAGGCCGGCCCCCTTGCCGCGCCCGATGAAGCTGCCCGAGTTGACGTCGATCACGGTCAAAGCCTCGGCATAGTCGATCATCAGATAGCCGCCGCTTGGCAGATCCACGCGCCGGGACATCACCCCGTCGATCGCGTCTGTCACCTTGTAAGCGTCGAGCAGCGGCTCAGGGCCCTCCCACAGCTCGACCCGCTCGACCAGCTCGGGGGCGGTGCGCGCGAAGAATGAGACGAGCCGGCGGTGCTGCTGCTCGTCGTCGACGATCGCTCGCTCGAAGTGCTCGGAGAATATGTCCCTGACGACCCGAACCGATAGATCGGCCTCCTGGAAGACCATAGCCGGGGCTTGCGTTTCCTGCACTCGCTTCATCAAGACCTCGTGCAGCTTGTGCAGGTAGAGCAACTCTCGTTCGAAGTCCTCGCGCTGGGCGCCGTGGGCGGCGGTCCTGATGATTGCCCCTCCCTGCCCTATCTCGAGCTTGGCCGTCTGGCGGCGCAGGCGCTCTCGCTCTTTGTCTTCCAGGCGCCGCGACACGCCGATGCCCTCGCCGGTGGGGGCATAGACCATGTAGCGCCCGGCGATCGTCAGCTCCATCGACAGACGCGCGCCCTTTGTTTTCAAAGGGTCCTTGACGACCTGGACCACGATCTCCTGCCCGGGTTGCAGCAGCTCGGCGATCTTGCGGCCTCCACCGCGCCCGCGCTTGGGCGCCTCTACGCCGGGGAGCACGATCTCATCGACGTGCAGGAACCCGTTCTTCTCAAGGCCGATGTCCACGAAGGCGGCCTCCAAGCCAGGTAGAACGTTGTCGACCTTGCCCTTGTAAATGTTGCCGACGATCGAGCGCCCTCCGCGGCGCTCTATATAGAGCTCAGCTATGCGATAGCCGGCTCCTGGACGGGCGGGTGAGCGCTTGCGGGAGCGCCCGACGGGACGTGAGGCGCCGGGGGTGCCGGCCGCCTCCAGGAGCGCCACGCGCGTCTCGGCGCGATCGACGCTGACAAGTACTTGCTTTCTCAATTTGATCCAGTCTTTCGATAGCTGTAGTGGGCGAGGACAGAGTCCTCGCGGCCCGCGTACTGACCGAGTCCTGTGCAGGCGAGCGCCGCAGCAATGTGGCTACGGGCAATGCCTGGGCTGGTTGGGGGGGATCGGTGTGCATCTTCTAGTAGCGGTAAACGCGGCCCTTCATCGCCTGGGAGGCGCTTGCTTGAACGTAGATCGATTGCAGCAGACCTATGGCCAGCAATGTCGTTATGACCGACGAGCCGCCGTAGCTCATGAGCGGCAGCGTGACGCCGGTGATGGGCATTATTCCAACCGCCATCCCCACGTTCACGAACACCTGAAACATCAGCATAGCCACAACCCCGGCAGCAACAAGCGAGCCGAACAGGTCCTTGGACATGACGAGGATGCGCAGGGTGCGCCAAATCAACAGCGCGTAGAGGGACAGGACGAGCGCAGCTCCCACGAAGCCGTACTGCTCGCCGACCGCGGCGAAGATGAAATCGGTGTTGTCCTCCGGCACATAACTACCCTTGATCTGTGTGGAGTTCACGCCACGCCCTGTCTTTTGGCCGGCGCCTATCGCCACCTTCGACTCCTCCTGCTGGTAGGCGCCTTTCTTTTTGGGGTCGCTCGACGGGTGCAAGAAGGCCGTCAAGCGTTCCACTTGATAGGGCTTGAGCACGTGCACGCCGGCCGCAGGAGCGACCACAAGCATGAAAGCGCCCGACACGGCGACCAGGACGACGAGTCCGGTCATCTGCCGCCAGGAGGCGCCGGCCACAAACAGCAGCATGAAGGCGATCGCCATGTACACCAGGCCCGATCCCAGGTCCGGCTGGATGACGACGAGCATCGCCGGCACAAGCGCCGCCAACATGACCTTGGCGGTCGTCTCCAGCTCGCGCAGGCGCCTTGAGCGACTGACGACGAAGGCTGACAGCGCGAGGATCAAGAGCACCTTGCCAAGCTCGGACGCCTGAAAGGAGAAAAGCGGAAATTCGATCGCACGCTGGGCGCCCAAGGCCGTCTTGTGACCGAGCGCTAGCACCGCCAGAATGCTCAGGATCAGGACCCCGTAGATCGGATACATGAGATGGCGCAGACGCGAGTAATCCAGGCGCGAGAGCGCGAGCATCAAGACGAAGCCGACGATCAGGTAAACCGCCTGACGGTCCACGTAGTAGTGGGGGCCGCCGGGCACGAATTCGCGCGTGGCCACCCCCAGCGTGAGGATCGAGCAGATTCCCAGGCCGATCGTGGCGAGCGTCAACAGCGGGTCCAGCGGCAGGCGAACCTGACGAGGCGAATGGGCTCCGTGACCATGCGCCTCGTCGGGCACCTCGATCGGGCTTGTGCTGGCGGGCGTCATCGGGTCAATAGGTCTTGGAGGAGCCGGCGACGAACTTCTCCGGCTGGTTGAACCACCTGGAGGCGATCAGGCGGGCGATCGGAGCAGCGGTTTCGGCACCGAAACCGCCCTGTTCGACGGTCACCGCGATCACGATCGGACGGGTCGGATCGGCGACGTAGCACATGTACCACGATTGGTCTTCCTTGCCGGTGTGCTGGGCGGTGCCGGTCTTGCCGTAGACCGGGTGTTGAGCCTGATTCCAGCCGGCCCATACCGCCGCGGAGGTGCCGCCCGGTTGGCTGGCGGCCTCGTGGATGCCTTCCATGACGAGGCTGAGGTCGTTGTAGTTGAGGCGAACATGGCGGACCGGCGGCGAGGCGAGCTCCTGGACCAGGCCGCCTTTGGCTTCGTCGATCTCCATGCCCAGGTGGGGGCGCACCACGGTCCCGTGGCCTTCGTGCATGTAGGCGTTGGCGAGCGTCGAGTAGACGACCGCCATCTGCAGCGGATCGGTCAACAGGTCTCCCTGGCCCACCGCAAGCTGCATGTTGTCGCCGACGCTCCAAGGTCTGACTTCGGCGACATACCCGCAGGAGGCGACATGACGCGCGTGCTCGCATTCGAGCTCTTCGCGGTCGCGCTGCGCCCTCCATTTGCGATCCGGCACGACACCCTGGAACTCTTTGGGCAAGTCGATGCCAGTTTCCTGACCCACGCCCAGACGGTGGGCCATGTCCTGGATGACGTTGCCGTGGCTGTTGGCGCGCTCGCCCGTTTCGAAGAAGTAGGTGTCCGAAGACACCTTCAGCGCTTCAACCAAGCCGACCGCGCCATAGTCGGCGTGTCCGGCGTTGCAGAACGGCTCTTTGCCCGCTTCGATGCACGACCCCGACCCCAGCCCTTCGCTCGGCGTGATCACTCCGCCTTCCAAAGCCGCCATCGCCGTGATTGGCTTGAACGTCGATCCGGTCGGATAGGCGCCTTCGGTGGCCCGATCGAACAACGGACCACCACCGGCTTCGTTGCCGCCGATCAACGCTTCGTACTGCGAGGGCGTCAGCGGTTTGGCGAATACGTTCGGGTTGAAGCTCGGGTTGGAGCCGATCGCGAGGATCTGCCCGTTACGGGGATCCATCGCCACGTAGGCGCCACCGTTGGCCGGCTTGCCTGCCGCACGGGCCATTTCGATGCCTTCGCGCAGCGCCTTTTCGCCCTCCTGCTCGAGGCCCAGATCGAGCGACAGTCTGAGGTTGTGCCCGGCGACCGGAGGCGTCAGCGGCAGGGCGATCGGTTCGGGTTCGCCGAAGGCGTTGACCTGTACCCGACGCGCGCCCGGCCTGCCTCGCAGGTAGCGGTCGTAGTAAAACTCAAGGCCTTCCTGGCCGACGATCGTGCCCGGTTGCACACCGCGGAATGCCGCTTGTTTGAGCTGTTCTTTGCCTACTGAGCCGACATAGCCGAGCACCTGGGCGGCCATTTCGCCGTACGAATAATGCCTAATCGAGACCGGTTCCTGGCGCACGCCGGGGAAGTCGTTGTGACGCTCGCCCAACACCGTCAAGGCCGCCCTGCCCGCGTCGGTCTTGATCGTGACCGGGGCATAGGGCAGCGCCACGATGCCGGCGATCACGCGTTCGTCGATCAGCCTGGGGCTCAAGCCGATGACCGGAGCCAGGCGGTCGTAGAGATGACGCAGACCCACCGCCGAGGCCGGCAACCGCGGGATCGGCACATGGCGAAGATGCGCCTGAGCGCGCAGTAGACGCAGCTCGGCCCGCTCGCCGGGCGTCGTGTGGCGTTTGGCGTCGCGCAGGTCCTCCTCGTAAGCTTTCAGTCGTTCCTTGGCCTGTGCGTATTCGCTTGTGGCGGTCGCCACCGCCTTCTGATATTCGGCGGCCTCCAGCTTGACCGAGGCCGGCAGGGCGCTCGGCAGGATCTGCACCGCGTTGGTGACGGTGCTCGTCACGATCGGCGTGCCCGCGCGATCGACGATCTCTCCGCGCGGGGCGGCGATCGGCAGAGTGCGCTGATCGTTGGCCTGGGCCTGCTTGACGTACTGTTCGCCGGTCAACACCTGCAGATACCAAAGCCGGAAGAAGATGATTCCGAACATCACGAGCGCGAAGCTGCCCAGGATCGCGACCCTCAGCGCCAGCTGAGGGGATGAAGGCCCACCCACCCCGCCGCGCGGCTCGTTCGGCTGCAGCCTTTCGATGCTGCTCACCTTGCTCCCCTGCTCTGGGAGAGCGGACTGAGCCCTCCCGTCGTGTAAGCGCGACGGCGACGGCGACGCGGATCGTCGGGCAGCGCGCCCACCAGGCAGCGTCGCACCAGCGCCCACATCGGCAAGGCCACGACTGTGTCCACGAGCACGCCGACCACGATCTCGCGCAACAGCTCGAGGCTGACCGGGGCATCGACGCCGAGCAGGAACTCGATCACCGAGTAGCCCACCATCGCCGCGGCCGCGGCCGCGGCGCCCACGAACAGCGGCGTGAGAGCCGCCTGCGGGTCGCGCAGCTCGCGCAGGCGCCCGGCCCAATAGCCGATGATCGTGAATGTCAAAGAGGTGACGCCGAGCATCTGCATCAGGGCCAGGTCGATCAGCAGACCCACGCAGAACCCAGCCACGGCGCCGACCGTGGAGCCGCACAACAATCCCGTGAAGGCCACCAGCAACGGCGAGAGATCGACGCTCACGCCAAACACGGGGACCTCCGAGACGACGCTGATCTGCAGGAACACAACCACCACCGAGAGCAGCGCCACGCGCCACAGCAGCGAACCGGGAAGCCAGGCCGAGTCTGGCCTCATCCGCCTCCTCCGGCCTGCGCCACCTGTCCTGTCTGGGCTTCTTCTTCGGGGCCCAGCTGATGGGCCGGCGTGAGACTGGCCGCCGCGCTGTTCAGCGATTCCGGACGCGAGCCCGAGCGATAGGTGAGCACTTGCACCACGTCCAGCCCGTGCAGGTCAGCGAGCGGGCTGACCTCAACCGACTTGAAGCCGCTCTGTTCGCTGGTCGATGTGACCTGGCCGATCGGGATGCCCTTCGGGAACAGCGATTCGCCCTTGCTGGAGATGGTGCCTGACGTAACCACATAGTCGCCGGGCACAACAGCGCTGGTGGACGGCAGGTATCTGCATCAAGAGACGGCCCGGTTCGCCGACCTCCGGCTGCACCATGCCCGGCTCTCCGGTGGCGCTTATCTTGGCGCTCACTTCGACTTCGCTGTCGGTGATCAGGCTCACGAGCGCGCCGTCTGAGACCACTCTCGTGACCTTGCCGATCAGCGCGCCGTCGGCGATCACCGGGTCGTTGACTCGCACGCCCGCCGACGAGCCGTGATCGATCACGATCGTGGAGTACCAGACGTTCGGCGACTGGTAGATGACGGTGGCCGTCAGCGGACGATAGTCGGAGAGGCTGAGAGCAGTGTCGAGGTGGTAGAGCTTGAGCAGTTCGCGGTAACTGCCTTCATTGGACTGTTTGGTGGTCAACTGCTGGCGCACGGTGGCCAGCTGCTTGCGCAGTTCGGCGTTCTGTTCCTTGGCTTTCAAGGTGCTTCCAAACCAGCCGAACAGGTCGCGCACAGGCTTGAGCGCCTTGTTGGCGCCATCCTGGATCGGCGCGACCACGGTCAGAAAGCCGCGTTGCACCGAATGCAGGCCACCGCTCGGGGCCTCGCCGAAGTAGGCGCTCAGCAGTATCAGGGAGAGCACGACGAGCAGTGCGAGCACCGCGCGCCTGCGCCGGACCGTCTTGTCATACACGAATGGGGACCTTCCGCAGCGTTCATCGACAGAGTACCCGCGCGGGCCACAGGCGACGGCCGGTCATCGCCGCCGGCGGTTGCGCGAGTTGCGGTTGGAGCGATGGATCGCCTCGAACTCCTCCAGCGAGCGCCCCGAGCCCACGGCCACACAGGTGAGCGGCGACTCGGCCAGGTGAGCGGGCATCTGCGTCTCCTCGCGCAGGCGTTGATCGAGACCCTGCAGGAGAGCGCCGCCGCCCGCGAGCATGATCCCGCGATCCATGATGTCGGAGGCAAGCTCCGGCGGTGTGCGATCGAGCGTCTCCTTGACGGCCTCGATGATCTGCGAGAGCGGCTCCTCCAGCGCTTGGCGGATCTCCTCGCTTGTCAGCACGACTGTCTTGGGCAGACCGGCGACCATGTCGCGCCCGCGGATCTCAGCCTGCAGCTCCTCCTCCATCGCGCAGGCAGAGCCGATCTCCAGCTTCAACTCCTCGGCGGTCTGCTGGCCGATCAGGAGCTTGTACTCGCGCTTGGCGTAGTTGATGATCGCCTCGTCCATCTCGTCGCCGCCGACCCTGATCGACTGCGAGACGACGATCCCGCCGAGCGAGATGACCGCGACCTCAGACGTGCCGCCGCCGATGTCCACGACCATCGATCCGGTCGGCTCGCCCACGGGCAGGCCCGCTCCGATCGCCGCCGCCATCGGCTCCTCGATCAGATAGGCGGTGCGCGCCCCGGCCGATAGGCAAGCCTCCTCGACGGCGCGCTTCTCCACGCCGGTAACGCCGGAGGGCACACAGACGACCACGCGCGGATGTGCCCAGCGGTTTTGGTGGACCTTCTGGATGAAGTGACGCAACATCTCCTCGGTCACGTCGAAATCGGCGATCACACCGTCCTTCAGGGGCCGAATCGCCTGAATCGTTCCGGGCGTGCGGCCAAGCATCCGCTTGGCCTCGATGCCCACCGCGTGCACCTCTCCGGTGCGCGAGTCGATCGCGACGACGCTCGGCTCGGACAGCACGATGCCGCGACCACGCACGTAAACGAGCGTGTTGGCCGTCCCCAGATCGACCGCCATGTCACGGCCGCCGAATCCGGTCAGGTAGGTGAGGATGCTCATCGTGAGAGTGGGAGCACGCTCGGATTCGACTTGGCCCCGCCGGTCATCCAGTCCCGGCGGGCAGCCGGGGCGTGCCCGGCGGGAGTCTAGCGAACACAATCGCCCCACCTGCAAGCGTGACAGCGTATTTGCAGGCGAAAACGGCTCTCAGGAAGCCGGCGAGAGCAGCTCGGGGACCATGTCGAGCAACGTCGCCAGCGGCAGGCCGACGACATTCTCATAGTCGCCGTGGATCTCTCGCACAAGCATCGCGCCAAGGCCCTGGATGGCA
This sequence comes from uncultured Solirubrobacterales bacterium, assembly GCA_963809705.1. Taxonomy (GTDB): domain Bacteria; phylum Actinomycetota; class Thermoleophilia; order Solirubrobacterales; family Solirubrobacteraceae; genus Palsa-744. The sequence continues at coordinate 37,405 of CAWEKF010000001.1, forward strand.
TATCCCCCCGATTTCTCGCGCCACTCGCCGCTGGCCACATAGCGCTCGACCAGCTGTCGGTCACAGTCGCGGAAGACCACCTCTGTCCGCGCCAGAGCGACCTGCTCGAGATCGCCGCGCAGCAGCGCCACACCGCTCAGCACTTCGTGGGTGGCGCCGGCAAGCGCGGATATCGTCTCGCGCGCCTGGGCTTCGTCGGCCGGCTTGCCATAGATGCGCGATCCGAGGGCGACCAGCGTGTCCACTCCCAGGATCGTCTCGGGCTCCTCGTCGATGCGAGCCGCGCGTGCCTTGCGCAGCGCATTCTCCACAGCCACCTCCGCCGGATCGCCGTGCTCGACCTCGGCGACGCCGGTGGGACGCACCGTGAAGCAGACGCCGAGGCGCTCGAGCAGCCTGCGTCGCTGCGGCGAGGCCGAGGCCAGCACGAGCGGTGGGCTCAGCTCCATCGTCGCCGATTCAGGCCACCTCGGGGAAGAACAGAGCGGCCTCACGCGCGGCCGACTCCGGCGAGTCGGAGCCGTGGACCATGTTCTGGCCCATCTCGATCGCGAAGTCGCCGCGAATCGAGCCAGGCGCCGCCTCGAGCGGATTGGTGGCGCCGATCGCCTGACGGGCGGCCCCGACCGCCTGCGCGCCCTCCAAGACCATCGCCACTATCGGCCCGGAGGTGATGAACTCGACCAGCTCGCCGAAGAACGGCTTCTCCGCGTGCTCGGCATAGTGGCGCTCGGCCAGCTCGCGAGAGACGGTCATGTGACACAGGGCGACGATGCGCAGACCCTTGCGCTCGAAGCGAGCGATGATCTCGCCGGTGAGCGAGCGCGCGAAGGCGTCCGGCTTTACAAGGATCAAGGTACGGTCCATGGTGTCCTTTGGGTTGGGAGTTCAGGAGGTTCGAGGGCGCCGTACGCCGCGCGGGCGGGCGCTCGGCTTGGTCGGCTCGGGTGAGCCTTCCTCGGAGATCGTGTCGGGCTCAGCGGCCAACGAGGCCGTCTCGCCAATCACAGCTGTCGCTTCCGGAGCCCTCACAGCGGCGCGTTCGGCCGCGCGCTCAGCGGCGCGCTCGGCAGCTCTGGAGCGCGCGGCCGAGGCCTCCTGCGAGCGTCGAGCGGCTCGGCCTCGCGCTCGCCTTCGGCGCCGGCACGAGCGGCGCTCGAGCCTCGACTGCGTCGCAGCGCCGCACGCGCCGGCTTGGCGGCGGCCGGCACCTCGGTCTCGCAGTAGGGACAGATTGTCCAGGCGCGATCGAGCGGGCGCGAGCAGTTGGCGCAGCGCTCCTTGAGCTTGCGTAGACAACTTGGACAGCGCACGAAGTCGCGCTCGATGCGATAGTCGCAGTGCGGGCACAGGCCATGGTCCAGCTCGTGCAGCCTCGCTTCGGCGGCCTGCAGGTCCAGTTCGCGCTCGCGCACGTCCTCCAAATACTCCGGTGGGCGCAGGATCATATAGACGATCGTCCCCACAAACGGGAACAGCGAGGCCAGGGTCGCGCAGCCGACCAGCATCGGATCGGCGATCCGCCGACGAGCGTCGGCGTAGGTCCAGTAGATGAGCGACAGATACAGGACGACCGCGAACAGGATCAGCAGGTCGATGACCAGGCTCAGGCCGCTGCTTTCGATCCCGAAGTAGGCGATTGGTGGCATCGGAGAGTCCCTTAGGAGATCGCGCCGCGACGGTGGCGCGCGCGAACGCGCAAAGCTGTGCGAATTGATACTAGAGGGAGCATTTAGGCGGCCGAGTTTAGAGCGTGGTCCGGCAGTAGGTTCCAAGTATCACAGGAATAGCCGCCCGAACCCGTAGCCGGCGGCGAAGAACACAAGGATCACCAACGCCACGATCAAGGCGACAGCCCCGATCATCGTCAGCACGGACGGGCCCTCGTCGTTCACGCCGCTCCCTGACCCGCGGACGAGCCGCCTTGCGCCGAGAGCTCCCCAGGTATCTCGACACAGGCGCTCAGACCCAGCTCACGCGCCTGGGCAAGCAGGTCTCCAACCAAGTACACCGAGCCGGTCGCGAGCACCGCGGCTCTCCCGTCGCGCGTACGCGCCCAACTCTGCGCCGCGGCAAGCGCCCGAGCCGGAGTGGGCTCGCAAACCGCCTCCTCGAAGCCCAGTTGGCGGGCCAGGGAGAGCAGGGTCGCGGGCGGCAGGGCACGCTGGCTTGGCGGAGCCGTGAACCAGGCTCGCTCGCACACAGGCAGCAGCTTTGCCAACATCGCGGCGGCGTCCTTGTCCTCGAGCACGCCCAGCACCAAGCCCAAACCCCTCCCTTGCAACAGCTCAGGCAAGGACTCCACCAAGGCATCTGTCGCAGAGGGGTTGTGGGCGCCATCGAGCACGGTCAGCGGATCACGCGCCACCACCTGCATACGACCCGGGACCGAAGTCGCGCTCGCGGCGGCCCGCACCGCTTCCTCGCTCAGCGGAATCCCCGCTGCTCGCAGGTATGACTCGGCCGCCAGGCGCGCAAGGGCGAAGTTGGCGCGCTGGAAGGAGCCGCGCGCGCCGAGTTGCAACCCCGCAGGAGCGTCCTCGGCGACTGAGACCTCCGCGCCCTGCTCGTCGGCGATCTTGCGCGCCAAGGCCAGGACTTCGGGCTGCAAGCGCGCACCCAGCACCAGCTTGGAGCCGGCGCCGAGCACGGCGAGCTTCTCGGTTGCGATGTCGGTGACGGTTGGGCCCAGCCAGCGCGTGTGCTCCAAGCCTACGTTCGTGAGCACCGCGACCGCGGAGTCGATCACGTTGGTGGCGTCGTAGCGTCCTCCGAGCCCAGCCTCGACGACGACGGCCTGCGCTTCGCGGCGCCCCAACTCCCACAGAGCGGCGGCGGTCAGCAGCTCGAACTGAGTCACGTGGTCATCCTCGGCAAGCGTGCGGTTGACACGCTCGGCCGCCCAGGCCGCCTGGGCGATCGCGGCGGCGAAAGCGTGCGTCTCGATGTCGCGCTCGGCGACCTGGACACGCTCGGCATAGGAGACGAGGTGAGGCGAGAGGTAGCAACCGGTGCGCAGCCCGTGGCGCTGCAGAATTGCCGCGATCATGCGCGTGGTCGAGCTCTTGCCGTTGGTGCCCACCACATGGATCGTCTGAAAACTGCGCTCGGGCGAACCGAGCACCGTCATCATGCGACGCATCCGATCCAGGCCGAAGCGCATGCCGAACAGCTCGAGCGAGCGCAGATGACGCTCGGCGTGCTCAGGACTCCAAGCCTGGCTCATAGCGTCTCCAGCTCCCCGCGCAGGCGCTCCAAGCGCTCGCGCTCGCCGGCCACCACGCTCGCCGGCGCCTTCTCCACGAAGCCCGGCTTGGCCAGCTTGGCCTGCACACGCTCGATCTCCCCCATCAGCTTCTCGCGGGCGGCCGACCGGCGCCGCTCGGCCGCCTGAAGGTCGAGACCCTCCGCCGAGAGCACCTCGATCGTGCCGCCGGGAACGGGAATCGAAGCGACCGGCTCCGCGCGCGCGTCGAGCGGCTCCGCGGCGCCAGCGCCTTCGCCGGCGCTGCGCGCGGTCGCGGCGTCACGAAAGCTGAGCCGCGCCATGCGCTCAACGATAGGCCCCACTCCCTCGTAGCCGTGGGCGCTCAGCCGCGCAGGGATCGTGGCGCCCGCGCGCGCTCCCACCGAGTCACGCCACCCGCGTACCGCGACGGTCGCCTCGATTGCCCGCTCCAGCTCGACCTCGGCCTGCAGGTCGGTGAGCGATTCCTCCGCGCAGGGATATGCAGAGGCGGCCAGCATCTCCCCGGAGCCGTCCAGGTAACCCCACAGCTCCTCTGTCACGAACGGGACGATCGGATGCGCCAAGGCCACGGTCTGGCGCAACACGTGGAGCAAGGTCGCGGCGAGCGCTTCGCGCTCCTCCGCCTCGGCGTCCTCCGGAGCCTCGGGATCGAAGTCGATCAGCCGGTGCTTGACCAGCTCCAGGTACCAGTCGCACAGCTCGCCATACACGAAGTCATACAGCCCGAGCGCTGCGTGAGAGAAATCGTAGTCTTCGATTCGCGCGGCCGTATCGGCCTCGATGCAGGCCAAGCGGGAGAGGATCCAGCGGTCCTCGACGCTGCGCGGCAGCGGCTCGGGCTCCAGCTCGGCGACTGCCTGCGGCCCGAGGCTCGCGTGGATGCGAAGCAGCGCAAAGCGGGCCGCGTTGAACAGCTTGTTGGCGAGCGCCTGGCCCTGCCCGACCTTCTCGGCCGAGTAGCGCACGTCCTGCGTGGAGGACATCGCCAGCAGGCCGAAGCGCACCGCGTCGGCCCCGTGGCGCTCGATCTCCTCCAGCGGGTCGATCCCAGTGCCGAGCGACTTCGACATGCGCCGCCCGTCGGGGGCTTGGATGACCGAATGGATGTAGACGTCGGAAAAGGGCGCCTGGCCGGTCAGCTCCAAGCCCATCATGATCATGCGGGCAACCCACAGGAACAGGATGTCTCTGGCCGTGGAGAGCACGTTGGTCGGGTAGAAGGCCCTCAGCTCGGGCGTGTCCCGCGGCCAGCCGAGCGTCGCAAACGGCCACAGAGCCGAGGAGAACCAGGTGTCAAGCACGTCCTCCTCTTGGCGCACCTGCCCGCCGCAGGCCCCACAGCCCTCAGGCTCGGACCGGGCGACGTTGACGTGACCGCATGTGTCGCAGTAGTAGACGGGCAGGCGGTGGCCCCACCACAACTGACGCGAGATGCACCAAGGCCGGATGCTCTGCATCCAGTCCAGGTAGACGCGCCGGTGGTTCTCGGGCACGATCCGCACGCGACCCTCGCGCACCGCGGCGATCGCCGGCTCGGCCAAGCGCTCCATGCTCATGAACCACTGCAGGGAGATCAGCGGCTCGATCCGCTCGCCTGAGCGGTGCGAGTAGGGGACCTCGTGCTCGTAGTCTTCGCGCGCGACGATCCTCCCTTCCTGCTCAAGCGCGGCGACGATTGCGGCGCGCGCCTCCATCACGGTCAGGCCGGCGAAGCGCTCGCCGGCCTCGCCGGTCATGCGCCCGTCCTCGCCGATCACCGAAACCTGGTCGAGCTGGTGGCGCACACCGATCTCGAAGTCGTTGGGGTCATGCGCCGGGGTGACCTTCAGCTGGCCGGTGCCGAAGTCCATCTTCACGTAGTCGTCGGCGACGATCGGCAGGTGGCGCCCGACCAAGGGCAGGATCGCCGAGCGTCCGACCAGCTCGCGATAGCGCTCGTCCTCGGGGTGCACGGCGACCGCGGTGTCGCCGAGCATCGTCTCCGGGCGAACGGTTGCGATCGTGACCGAGCCGCCATGCGAGCCAGAAGAGGGGCCCGACCGAAGCCGGGAGACACTCCCGCATCCCCGGTTCGGCCAGCCGGCCCTTGGCCGGCTGCGCCACCCTCTAGGAGGTCGTAGCGAATTGAATAGAGCGTGTCGGTCTCGCGCCGCTCCTCGACCTCCAGGTCGGAGATCGCCGAGCGACTGCCGGGATCCCAGTTGACGATGTAGCGGTCGCGGTAGATGTAGCCTTTCTCGTACATGCGCACGAACACCTCGACCACGGCGCGCGCGTAGTCCTCGTCCAACGTGAAGCGCTCTTCGTCGTAGTCGCAGGAGGCGCCCAGCCGCTTGAACTGCTCGACGATCGTGTGACCGTAGTGCTCGCGCCACTCCCACACGCGTCTGACGAACTCCTCGCGCCCGAGCTCCTGGCGCGAGAGCCCTTCCGCGCGCAGCGCCTTCTCGACCTGCGCCTGCGTGGCGATCCCGGCATGGTCGGTGCCCAGGATCCACTTGGTGTGCGCAGGGGGTGACTGCCTGCGGGCCTTCATCCGGTGGTAGCGCACCAGCGTGTCCTGTACCGAGCCGTTGAGCGCGTGGCCCATGTGCAGGGAGCCGGTCACGTTCGGCGGCGGGATCGCGATCGAGTAGTTCTCAGCCGCCTCGCCATCGGCTTCGGGGTGAAACAGCCCGGAGTCGAGCCAGCGCTCGGTTATCCGCGGCTCGACCTCCGCGGGCTCGAAGCGAGTCCGCTCTCCCAGCTCTCCGATGCGCTCACTCATGGGAGCGTGAGTGTACGCGGGGCGAGTTCCTTCGGCCAGCCTGCGACGACGCTACTGTCCCAAACCGCCGAAGATGGCAAACGGGCGTCCGGGCGCGTTGACGGCCTGCCACATCGGCCATGCGGCGCCCTCGACCTCGACGCTCGAGCCCTGCGGGCCCTCACAGCGCAAACGCTCGGCGAGCGCGTTGGCGTCGTCCTCGTCCTGCGCGCCGAGCGTGAGGTGGCGCCAGTGGCGCTTGACGGGGATCCCCTCGCCGGCCAGGCGCTCGGCGAAGGCGCGGGCGTCGTGGTGGGTGGGCAAGCTCACGCGCACTTCCCACTCGGGAAAGCCGGCCCGCTCCGATTCTTCGGTCTCCTCTCGCTCCAGACGTTCATGCTCGGCCGAGTGCTCGGCGTGTGAGCTGGGTAGCGGCAGCGAAGCGTCCTCCCAGCGATCCTCCTCGGAATGCCAGCGCCACGAGCTGACCTGCCCGGCGATCTGCTTCTCGGCGAGCACCCTCTCCACCACCGCGCGAGCACGCGCCGCTTCCGCCTCAGAGTCGGCGTACAGGAACACGTGCCCGCCCTCGTGGCTGACGGCTATGTGTTCGGGTCCGGGCAGACCGGCCGCGCCGTCGCGCTCGTGGGTCTGCAGGGCGCGCAACAGCTCGTGAGCCTGCTCGCGGGGGACCTCCACGCGAATGCGAAAGTCGTCGTGCACTGCTCAGCGCTCCTCGATGTTCGACACGGGCGGAGATGCTACTAGCGTCCGGCCGAGCGACTACATTTGATCCACTTCACAGACAAATGTCATCATAACTTTTAGGTTATAATCAAAGGATTGTCTGATGCTGCCATGCTGATCCGCCAAGCTCGCAAGGAGGCCCGCCTCAGCCAAGCCAACTTGGCCAGGCGACTCGATGTGAGCCAAGCCGCCATCGCCAAGCTGGAGCGTGCGGGAAGCAACCCCACCGTCGACACGCTTGACAGCGTGCTGTGGGCAACTGGACACCGTCTGGCACTGAGCGCACCCGCAAGGAAGCCGGGGGTCGATGAGAGCCTGATTCGCCAGCAGCTGGAACTGTCGCCGGCCGAGCGACTGCGGGGCATCGAAACGATGTATGTCGAGGCACGCATGTTGGCGCTGGCCGCCGCTAGGAGTCGCGGTGAACGAGCCTGACTCGTGGCTCGACCAGCCCAACCTGCGACTGAGTGCGTTGTTGCGCCGTCTCACCGACGGTCAGGTGGACTTCGTGATCGTTGGCGGAGTCGCCGTGATCATGCAGGGAGCGCCCCGCTTCACCAAGGATCTTGACATCTGCTACTCGGTCGAGAGGCAGAATCTCGATCGCCTTGGCATCGTGCTCACCTCGCTCAATGCGCGCCTCCGAGGGGTTGAGGAGGATGTGCCCTTCGTTCCTGACGGACGCACCCTTAGGCATACACAGATCCTGACGCTGACGACGCCCGACGGCAATCTCGACTTGCTCGTCAAACCAGACGGCTCTCCCAACTACAAGACACTAAGAGCCCAAGCCAACCGGGTTGATCTGAACGACTTCACCGTGCTCATCGCCTCAGTCGAGGACATGATTTCCATGAAGCGCGCCAGCGCCCGGGCGCAGGATCTAGTCGATCTCGAATCGCTGGAGATAGCCCGGCGGCGACAACGATCCTCCCGAGGGAACTAACCGCCGGGTCCGGTCGTCTTACGCCGACTCCTCGCGCAACGAGCGCTCGCCCGGCTCCTCGGCGACCGCTTCGGTGACGAGCGTCGGGGTCGTGCCTTTCTCGACCGTGTCCCTGGTGACGACGCACTTCTTGACATCCCTGCGCGAGGGCAGCTCGAACTGAACCTCGAGCAGGATCTCCTCGATGATCGAGCGCAGTCCGCGCGCGCCCGTTTCGCGCTCGAGACCCTTCTCGGCGACCGCCTGCAGGGAGTCCTCGGCGAACACCAGCTCGATCCCGTCGAAGGAGAAGAAACGCTGAAACTGCTTGACCAGGGCATTGCGTGGCTCGGTCAGGATCGAAACCAGGTCTCCGCGGGTGAGCTGGTGCACGGCCGACATGACCGGCAGGCGACCGATGAACTCGGGGATCAGGCCGTACTCGATCAGATCCTCGGGCAGGCAGCTCTCGAAGATCTCACCCGTATCGCGTTCCTGTTTGGTCTGCATCGAAGCGGCGAAGCCCAGACCGTTGTGGCCGATCCGCCGCTCGATCACCTTGTCGAGATGGGCGAACGCCCCGCCGCAGATGAACAGGATGTTCGTGGTGTCGATCGTCAGGAACTCCTGGTGGGGGTGCTTGCGGCCGCCCTGTGGCGGAACCGAGGCTTGCGTTCCCTCGAGGATCTTCAACAAGGCCTGCTGGACACCCTCGCCTGAGACGTCGCGCGTGATCGAAGGGTTGTCGGCCTTGCGCGCGATCTTGTCGACCTCATCGATGTAAATGATCCCGGTCTCGGCCTTCTTGACGTCGTAGTCGGCCGCCTGGATCAGCTTGAGCAGGATGTTCTCGACGTCCTCCCCCACATAGCCCGCCTCGGTCAGCGCGGTCGCGTCGGCGATCGCGAACGGCACGTTGAGGATGCGCGCCAGCGTCTGGGCCAGGAGCGTCTTGCCGCAGCCGGTCGGACCGAGCAAGAGGATGTTCGACTTCTGCAGCTCGATGTCCGAGTCATCGGACTGCATCATCTGCACGCGCTTGTAGTGGTTGTAGACGGCGACCGACAGGGTGCGCTTGGAGGCCTCCTGGCCAACCACGTACTCGTCGAGCACGTCGTAGATGGCGCGCGGCTTGGGCAGGTTCTCCAGGTCGAACGCGGGCGGAGCGGCCAGCTCCTCGTCGATGATCTCGTTGCAGAGATCGATGCACTCGTCGCAGATGTAGACGCCGGGTCCGGCGATCAGCTTCTTGACCTGCCGCTGGGACTTGCCGCAGAAGCTGCACAGGAGCTGCTCGTTTGAGTCTGTCGGCCGGGCCATCTAGCGTCTCTCCCTCTTGACTGCGCCTTACCCGAACCTAGTGTTCGGATATCACGCGGTCGATTATTCCGTACTCCTTGGCCTCCTCAGAGCTCATGAAGTAGTCGCGCTCGGTGTCCTTGCTGACCTGCTCAAGCTTCTTGTGAGTGTGCTTGGCGATGATCTCGTCGAGCCGTTTGCGCACGTCGATGATCTCCTTCGCGTGGATCTCGATGTCGGTCGCCTGGCCCTGGAAGCTGGAGGAGACCTGGTGAATCAGGATCTTCGCGTTGGGCAGCGCCATCCGCTTGCCCTCGGCGCCGCCGGCGAGCAGGAGCGCGCCCATCGACATCGCGATGCCCACGCAGATCGTCTGCACATCGGGCTTGATGAACTGCATCGTGTCGTAGATCGCCAGGCCTGCATAAACCGAGCCACCAGGCGAGTTGATGTATACCGAGACGTCCTTGGTGGGATCCTCGGACTCCAAGTGTAGGAGCTGGGCAACGATCAGGTTGGCGATCTGATCGTCGACCGGAGTGCCAAGGAAGATGATCCGCTCGTTGAGCAGACGGCTGTAGATGTCGAACGCACGCTCGCCTCGCGAGGTCTGCTCAACCACCATTGGGACAAGTGGGCTCATGGTCTCGCTTCAGTTTCGCTTTACAGGCTGGATTCCTTCACAACACGTCCCGGAGTACGACCGCGGAGCGCCTGCGGGAGCGCACTCATAGGCTAGCGCTCCGGTGTCCACAGTCGTGCCGCCGCCTGCTCGCCCGCGGCCGCGTCCTGCTCCTCGGAGTCGGGCGTCCACAGCTTTTCGCGCGCCTGAGCCTGCTCGAGCGGTATCGGCTTGGCCTCCGCGGCGATCAGCTCAACCGCACGGCGCGCCGCGAGATCCTGGCGCACGTCCTCCAGGTGCCCGGACTTCTCCAGCTCGGCCAGCAGTTCGTGCGGCTCGGTCCCCTCGCGCGCGGCCGTCGGGGCGAGCGCCTCGAGCACGTCCTCCTCGCTCGGCACGATCCCCTCGGCCACGACGATCGCCGCGATCGCGGCTTCGCGACGCAGCGACTGGGCCGCCTCGGGAGCCAGCTCGGCGATCAGATCCTCCTCCTCGCGCCCGGTGATCTTCAGATAGGCCTCGCGCGAGATACCGCGGTGGGAGAGCGTGTGCAGCATCCGATCCCACATCTCTCGCGCCTTGGCCTGCACGAGCGTCTCCGGGGTCTCCACGTGCGCTCCCACCACGGCCGCGTCGAGCGCGGCCTCGCGAAACTCGGCGTCCACGCGCCCTGCCTCGGCCTCTCCCAGCCGATCGCGGATGTCCTCGCGCAGCTCCTCCACCGAGTCGAAGCCCATGTCAACGGCGAAGTCCTCGCCGACCTCGGGCAGCTGCTTGTGCTTGACCTCCTTGACGGTCACCTCGAAGGAGGCGTCCCTGCCGGCAAGCTCCTGGTTGGGATAGTCGGCGGGGAAGGATAGGTCGATCGTACGTGTCTCTCCCGCCGCGGTCCCCGCAAGTCCCTCCTCGAAACCGGGGATCAGGTTGCCCGAGCCCAGTTCCACGAGCTGGTCGCGCCCCTCGCCTCCCTGGAAGCGCTCGCCCTCGACCGAGCCGACGTAGTCGACCACGACGAAGTCGCTCAGGGCGGCAGGACGCTCGACCGTCTCCAAACGAGCCAGGCGCTCGCGCAGCCCGTCGATCTCGCGCTCGATCGCCTCGTCCTCGACGACCGCCTCGCGGCGGCCCACCTCCAGGCCCTTGTAGTCGCCGAGCTTGGCTGTCGGCAGCACGCCTATCTCGATCGAGAACTCCAGAGCCGCGCCCTCGGCGGGCAGATCTGAGAGGTCGAGCTGGGGGTCGCCGACGGGCACGATTCCAGCCGTGTCGATCGCGTCGGAGTACCAATTGCCAAGCGTGTCGCGCACCGCTTCCTCCAGCACGATCTCGCGACCCACCTTCTGGATCACCAGTGGCGCGGGCACCTTGCCGCGGCGAAAGCCGGGGATCCTCATTTCGCGGCCGAGTTGACGCGCCTTGCGCTCCAGACGCACCTCCACCTCGTTGGGAGGGACTTCCACGAGCACGCGCACGCGCGACTCGGGCAACTCGGTGACGGTTGTCTTCAAGGCGAGGGACACGGCTGCCACGATACCGTGCGCGGGAATGCCTGCCCGCGCACGTTCGACGGATCGCCTGGAGCGATGGCTGTGGACCGGGCCGCTGGGTCATCTGCTCGGTGGCACGCTCGACTTCGTCCAAGCTCTCGCCCACTATGCGAGGGCGCGGCGGAAGAGAAGCTGAGCAGAGCGCCAGAGTGCCTCGAAACGCGATCGGCGCGGCGCTTGCGAGCCGCTGCCGGCACGCGCACACGCACGTACAGCGATCCTTTCCCACCCCTTGACGCGCTCAGGCCGCGCGACCCAACCGACCGCACGGCCTGAGTTTGCTTGCTGCCTCGTTTAGGCGACCACGCCAGCGCGGTCGAAGGAGAGCGCCTTGCCGTGCGGCACGACCAGCACCGGCGCGACGGCGTTCTCGATCAGGTTCTCGCTGGCGGCGCTGATCGACACGCGCCCCTGCTCGGCCTCCGGGCGCGAGCCGACGACCAGCAGGTCGGCGTTCTGCTCACCGGCAGCGCTCACTTCGGCATCGAGCGCGCGGGCAAGCGCCTGGGCGGTCTGGAGAGCGCTGCCGTCGCCGACGACGCCCACACGGCTGACCCGGTGTCCGACAGCCTGGGCAAAGCCGGCGGGAGCGACCGCGACGGCGACCGTGCCGCCGCCCAACAGACGCTGAGCGGAGTTGCCGACCCCGATGTGACCGCGAGCGGTGTGGGAGTCCGAGCAGAAGACGACCATGTCGGCGTCGTTCTGGGCGGCCAGCTTGCTGAGACCCTCCGGCGTGGAGCGGTCGGTGATGACGTGGCGGGACGCATCGTGGCCGAGCAGCCCGGCGCCGCGCTCAAGCAACACTTCCGCCTCGTGCTGGGCGAGGATCTCGCGGCTGGCCTCCTCCTCGGGGGCGTGGCGCACGTAGGCGAGCGCCACCTCCGCGCCCGCGGCCGCGAACAACCGGCCGAGCGCTACAGCGTCGTCCTCGTTGTTGGTTCCGTCATAGGAAATGATGATTTTGGCGGACATTTTCGACTCTTTCTCCTTGTGCCTTTCGCCTGACCCTTGTGTCCGGCGCCTGTTGGAAGGTGTGGCGATCGTCCTGTGTGGCACGATCCAAGCTTGAACTTCTCCTACAGGGTTCCACCTACCTGCCATCAGGACCAGTGAAATTCATAATCTGAGCTATAAGGACAGCTAATGCTGAATGTGGGACGACTCAGAGTGCTGGTCGAGGTGGCCCGGCGCGGGTCGTTCTCCGCCGCCGCCGAGGCCCTCTCCTATACCCAGTCGGCGGTCTCCCAGCAAGTCGCGACCCTGGAGGCCGAAACGGGGATGACCTTGCTCGAGCGCCACGCCAGAGGGGTGCGCGTGACGCCGGCCGGACACGCCTTGGTGGAGCACGCTGAAGGCATCCTCGCTCGTCTGGAGGCAGCTGAGGCTGAGCTTTCGGCCATCGCCGGGCTGCGCGCCGGCAAGCTGCGGATGGCCTCCTTCCCCACCGCCGGAGCCACCCTAATGCCGCTCGCGATTGCGACCTTCCGCGCGGCCTACCCCGAGGTCGAGCTGACTTTGGCCGAGGGTGAGCCGGAGGAAATCGCCCCGCGTCTGCGCGCCGGCGAGTTCGACCTGGCGCTGCTGTTCGAGTTCGAGGAGCCCGAAGTGCTCGATGGGCTCGAGCCGGTCGAGCTGCTGGCGGACCCCATGTACCTGGCCCTGCCGGGCCCCCACCCGCTGGCCCGCAAGAGCGGCCTGCGCCTGGCCGACCTGCGCGGCGAGGCCTGGATCCAGACTTCGCGCGAGAGCCCCTGCGCGCGTCACGTGGTGCGCTGTTGCCACGCCGCCGGCTTCGAGCCGAACGTGTCCTTCGAAAGCGACGACTACCAGACCGTCCAAGGCCTCGTCGCCGCGGGCGTCGGGGTCGCCCTGATCCCGGAGCTGGCCCTGTCCGGCGTGCGCGAGGACATCGCGATCCGCGAGCTGGCCCCCAGCCCGCCCCTGCGCCAGGTGATCGCCGCCGCGCCCACCGACGCGCGCCTCAGCCCCGCCACGCCGGCGATGCTCGCGATCCTGCGAGACGCAGCCGAGCGCTACGAGATCCAGGGGAAGCGCACCGCTCCGAGCGTCTGAACCTCGGGCTCCAGCTCGACCCCGAAACGCTGGGCCACCAGGCGCCTGCCCTCGGCCATCAGGGCGATCACATCGCCGGTCGTCGCGCTGCCCGTGTTCTCGATGAAGTTGGCGTGCTTGAGCGCGAAGCGCGCGCCGCCCACGCTCAGGCCGTTGCAGCCGGCCTCGCTGAGCAGCAGGCCGGCGCTACGCCCAGCCGCCTCGGGGTCCTCGGGGTTCTTGAAGGTCGAGCCGAACGTCTTGATCCCCTGGGGCTGAGCTTCGTGGCGGGCCGCTCGCATCCGGGCAAGGCTCGCCTTGACCTCCTCCACCGGAGCCGGGACAAGCAGGAACGAGGCGCGGGCCACGATCTCCGCGCTCCCCAGGTTGGAGCAGCGATAGCCAAACCCCAGCTGCTCAGGCGCACGACGCTCGCTCCCCTCCGCGCTGACGATCTCCACCCACTCCAGCGTGTCGGCCAGCCGGCCGCCATAGGCGTTGGCGTTCATCCTCACCGCGCCGCCCACGCTGCCGGGAATGTTCACGCCAAACTCGATCCCCGACAGTCCCGCCTGAGCGGCGCGCGCGCTGACAGAAGGCAGACGAGCGCCCCCTCCGCACACCACGCGCCGGCCCTGATGCTGGATCAAAGCCAGCTTGCGGTCCAGCTTGAGCACCAGCCCGGGCACGCCATCGTCGGCGATCAGCAGGTTCGAGCCCGATCCCACGACCGCGACCGGAGCTTCGATCGCCCGAGCCCACGCCAGCAGCTCGCGCAGCTGCGCGCCCGAGCCGGCTCGCGCGAAATACTCGGCGTTGCCGCCTGTGCGGATAGTGGCCATCCGCTGCAAGGGAAAATCGCGCTGCACGATCGAAGGCAACATCTTCGGCGAGGATCTAGACATCGGCGCGCGCCAGTCTGTGGCCCAGCCGATCGACATCGCCGGCGCCCATCACAACGCACAGGTCGCCCGGCTCGAGCACCTCGCTCAAAGCAGCCTCCGCCTCCTCGAAACCGGGCGTCCATAGAACCTGGCGCCCATCCGCGTGGGCCTGCGTGGCGCGCACAAGCGTGAGCCCGCTCACCCCCGGATAATCCTCGGCGCGCTCGCGCGCGGGGTACACGTCGAGCACGACGACCACGTCGGCCTGCGCGAGCGCCGCGCCGAACTCCTCGCCGAGCAGCTCCGTGCGCGAGTACAGGTGCGGCTGGAACACGGCCACCAAGCGCTTCGGCCCAAGCGTGCGCGCAGCCGCCAGGGTCGCCGCTATCTCCGTCGGATGATGGGCGTAATCCTCGTACAGGAGCGCCCCGCCCGCGCTCCTGCCGAGCGGCTGAAAGCGCCGGCCGGCGCCCTCGAAGCCGGCCAGGCCCGCGATGGCCGACTGCGCCTCGGCGCCCGCCAGCCTGGCGGCCTCCAAGGCGCCGATCGCGTTGAGCGCGTTGTGGGCGCCCGGCACGGCCAACCTCACCTCATGGCCGCGCCAAGCAAAGACCGAGCCCTGCTCGCACGGGCGCCAATCGGCAAGGTCATAGAAGACGGCCGGGCCGTCGCGCAACACGCGCAGATCCGGCCGGTCCCAGATCACCGCCTGGGGAGCGCCTGCCAGGAACTCGCGAAATGCCTCGCGCAGCTCCTCAAGCGTTGCGAAGCTCGCGTGGTGGTCCAGCTCGACGTTGGTCAGCAGCGCGATCTCCACGTGCAAGCTCAGCATCGAGCAGTCGGACTCGTCCGCCTCCACGACCAGCCATTCGCCCTCGCTCCAGTGCGAGTTCTCAAGGCCCCGGCCGGCCGAGCTGCCGACCAGCCAACCCGGATCCATGCCCGCCGCAGCCAGGATACGCACGAGCATCGCCGAGGTCGTCGTCTTGCCGTGAGCCCCCGCAACCGCGATCGTGCGCCGCAGGGCGGTCAGCTCGCCGAGCAGCTCGGCGCGCGGACGATCGGCCAAGCCTCGCTCGCGTGCGGCCCGGCGCTCGGGGTTCCCAACGGGCACCGCGCTTGAGTGGACCAGCTCCACCTCAGCGCCCGCTGGAACATTCTCCGCCGCGTGGCCGATGCGGGCGTCCAGCACACCCTCGGCGCGCAATCGCTCCA
This sequence comes from uncultured Solirubrobacterales bacterium, assembly GCA_963809705.1. Classification (GTDB taxonomy): domain Bacteria; phylum Actinomycetota; class Thermoleophilia; order Solirubrobacterales; family Solirubrobacteraceae; genus Palsa-744. The sequence continues at coordinate 52,695 of CAWEKF010000001.1, forward strand.
GGTAGGACGTCGAGGTCTGGTCCGAGCCAGACACGCTCGCCCCCAGTGTGTGGGCGGCGCGCGCGTAGCCGCTCATCCCGGCGCCTCCGACTCCTACAAAGTGAAGGCGCCGTCCCGCCCAGGGTCGCTCGCTCATCGCGCTGCCGCCGCGAGCACAATGCCTGCGATCTCACGCGCCGCCTCGGGACGGGCCAGACGGGCGGAGGCGCTCGCCATCGTCGCCAGGCGAGCCGGATTGGCCAGCAGAGCCGCGACTTCGCGCGCCAGGCGTGCGGGCGTCAGCTGGGCGTCCTCGATCACGATCGCAGCGCCCGCTTGGGCCATCCAGCTCGCGTTGGCGCTCTGGTGGTCGGCCGCCGCGTGCGGGTAGGGGACGAGGATCGCAGGCAGGCCGTACGCGGCGATCTCGAACACCGAGCCGCCCGCGCGCGCCACCGCCAGGTCGCTGGCCGCCAGCGCCTGCCCGAACGCCTCGACGTCCAGGTACTCGCGCAGGTCATATCCGGCCGGCAGCGGCCGCTCGGACAGCTCGGGATAGTCGCGACGCCCGCACACGTGCAGGACGTGAAAAGCACCTGAGGAAAAAGCGCTCAGCGCCGCCTGGTTAACCGAGCGCGACCCCAAAGAGCCGCCGAAGACAAGCACGCACAGCTCCTGCGGCGCGACGCCGAAATGCGCGCGTGCGCTGCTGCGATCAGCCTGGACTGCAGGCACCGGTCTGCCGGTCAGCCGGTAGCGCGTTCCCGCGCGCCCCTCGATCGGGAACGACAGGCAGACCGCGCGCGCGAGTGGCGCGAGCGCGCGGTTGGTCAGGCCAAGGTGGCTGTCGGCCTCGGTGAGCACGAGCGGGACGCGCCTGCTCAGCGCCGCCAAGCCGACCGGTCCGGCCACGTAGCCGCCGCCTCCCATGACCACGTCCGGCGACAGCTCGGCCAGCAACGAGCGCGCCGCAATCGTGGCCCGCACGGCACGCGCAAGCCCACGAGCCGCCTTCAGCGGATTCCCACGCGAGAGCCCTTCGACGGAGATCGTGCGCAGCGGATAGCCGGCATCGGGCACGAGCTGCGCCTCGGCGCGCTCGCCGCCGACGAACGTCACCTTCGCGCCCTCAGCGCGCAGCGCGTCGGCCACCGCCAGCGCCGGGATCACGTGCCCGGCCGTCCCTCCGGCGGCTATCGCGATCCTCTTGGCTGCTTCGCTCACGGCCCCATCGTGCCTGTTCGCGCGCCTGGGCGTCGGCCACGGCCCGTCCCCGCCACTGCGCGCCGTCTACGCCGCTTGCCGCCTTGCCCCGCGCAGGCTTTCGCCGAGACGGCTCCACAGCACGCATGTGGGCGCTGCCGCCGGCGGCGACATTCATCAGCAACCCCATCGCCGCGAGCGTCACGATCAGGCTGCTCGAACCGTAGGAGACAAGCGGCAAGGGCACGCCCGTGAGCGGCGCGAGCCCCAGCACGGCGAACACGTTGAGCAGCGCCTGCGAGACGATCAGGCAGGTCATGCCGACCGCGATCAGAGCGCTGTGCAGGCTGCGAGCTGCCTTGGCCACGCGCAGACCTGCGTAGGCGATCAGGCCGTAGAGGAACAGCACCGCGAACATGCCGACCACGCCAAGCTCCTCGCCGATCACCGCCAGGATGAAATCGGTGTGCGCCTCGGGCAGATAGAAGATCTTCTGCACCGACTGCCCCGGTCCGACGCCGAACAGGCCACCGGAGCCGATCGCGATCTGTCCTTGCACCGCCTGGAAGCCGCTGCCCGAAGCGTGCGCCCAAGGGTTCACGAAAGAGGTCAGCCGCGCGCGCTCATACGGACGCGCGATCGCGTACAGCGCCACGATCGCAAGCGTCGAGCCGCCGATGATCGCCAGGTTGCGAGCCGGGATGCCGGCTGCCACGAGTAGGGCACACGTCGTGAAGGCGATCACCATCGCGGTTCCCAGATCGGGCTGGGTGGCGACCAGCACGCAGGCCGCGGCCGCGACTGACAGCAGAGGTTTGAACAGCTCGCGCAAATCGAGCACGCGCTGTGGCCGGCGCGCGAGCAGAGCCGCGGAATACAGCGCGAGCGCGAGCTTGAGCAGCTCCGAGGGCTGGAACTGGAGCGGCCCGCTGCCGATCCAGCGACGGGCGCCGTTGACGCTCACACCGACGTGCGGGATGTGCACGGCCAGGACCAGCGCGAAGGAGACGGCCAGCATCGGGCCGACCAGGCTCTGTACCCGCGCGACCCCGTCGCGGGCGAGCAGCTGCATCACGATCAAGCCGAGCGCCCCGTAGATCACGAACTTGACGAGATAGCCGGTGCCCGTGCCCTGGCCTTCGAGCAGAGTGCTGGCCGAGGAGGAGCTGTATACCATCACCGCGCCGAAAGCGAGCAGGCACAGCGTGGCGGTCAACAGAATGCGCTGCTCCAGCGTCTGGGAAGCGGCGCTCGCGCGGGAGGAGGAGTTCGCGCCCCGCGATTTGCGGGTCGCGGTAGCGGTAGAGCGCCGTGCGGCTGCGGCCATCAGGGCTCACTTCGACGCCGACGCGAAGATGCCTCCATGGCTCTTTGCGCGCCGGCGCCGGGCGGCCGAAGCCCGCCCGCGCGATTGGCGCCCTGCCCTACAGGCCGAGCACCAGCTCGCGGAAGCGCTCGCCGCGCGCCTCGAAGTCGCGAAACTGATCGAAGCTGGCGCACCCCGGCGAGAGCAGCACGACCTCCCCTGCGCCGGCCGCCGCGCTCGCTGCGGCGACGGCCCGCTCAAGCCCACCGCATTCGCGCACCGCGACGCCCGTGTCCCGCACAGCTGCGGCTATCGCGGGCGCGTCCTGTCCGATCAGGTAAACGGCCCGGCAACCGCCTGCCACCGCCGGGCCGAGCGCGGAGAAGTCCTGGCCCTTGCCCTGACCGCCCAGGATCAGGTGCACCCTGGGCGCCTCGCCGCTGCCCTGCCCGGCCATCGCCGCCAGGGCCACGAGCGTGCTGGCCACATTGGTGGCCTTGGAGTCGTTAACGAACAGAACGCCATCTCTGCTCGCCACATCCTCCAGGCGATGGGGCACGCCCGCGAAGCTGCGCAAGCCCGCGCGGACGCCGTCCGGGTCGGCGTCACGCGCCAGGCACACGGCCGCCGCGGCCATCGCGTTCTCCAAGTTGTGGCGCCCACGCAGGGAGATCTCGCTCGCCGCGATCAACGTCCGCCCTTCCCAAGTGAGCATCCCGTCGGGGCGCTCGACCAGTTGGGCTTGCGGCTCGGCGCCGAAGCTCACCCGCCTGGCCTTGCCAGGCAGGCGCTCCATTGCGAACCCGGCGGGCACGACCGCCAAGTCCCGTGCTTCCTGTCGCGCGAACGCTTGGAGCTTGGCGGTTTCATAAGCCTCGAGCGTGTGGTGGCGGTCGAGATGATCGGCGGAAACGTTCAGCAGGAGGGCGGCCTCGGGGCTGAATGCGAGCGTGTCCTGCAACTGAAAGGAGGAGGCCTCGCAAACGACCGTCACGCGCTCTTCGACCTGGCCCACCAGAGCGCTCAAGGCCAGACCAACGTTGCCGGCCACGACAACCGGCAGGCCGGCCTGGCGATGAATGTGGCCGATCAGCTCGACGGTGGTCGTTCTTGCCGTTGGTGCCGGTGACCGCGATGAATTCGTTGGGCAACATGCGCCAAGCCAGCTCCAGCTCGCCGATCACACACATGCCCCGGGCGCGCGCCTGGGTCACGACCGGGGCCTCGTTGGGCACACCCGGGCTCTTGACGACCGTTCTCACGCGCTCCGGCAGCGCCGTGCCCGAATCGGCCAAACGAAGCTCGATCCCAGCCGCCTGCAGTGGCTCCACGCCGTCCGGTTCGCCCGCGTCCACGCCCACCACCTGCTCGCCCCTGCGGTGCAGCGCAAGCGCAGCCGCGACGCCCGAGCGGGCAAGCCCCACCACGAGATATGGGCCAGGCGGCAGATCAGGACGCGGCTTCATTCCGCGCTCTCCGCGCCACGCGCCGGCCGACCGCGGCCGAGTCTGCGCGACGGCGCTCGCTCAACCGAGGCTCTGCCTGTAGATCGTGAAGCCGATCGCGCAACAGATCGCCGCGACGATCCAAAAGCGCAGGATGATCTTCGTCTCAGACCAACCCCTCAGCTCGAAGTGGTGGTGGATCGGCGCCATCAAGAACACGCGCTGGCGAGTCATCTGAAAGGAAATCACCTGGATCACAACCGACAACGCCTCAATCACGAAGATCCCGCCGAGCAGGATCAACAGGACCTCGGTCTTGGTCATCACCGCGAGGCCCGCGATCGCGCCGCCGATGCCCAAAGAGCCTGTGTCTCCCATGAAGATCGTGGCCGGGAACGCGTTGAACCAAAGAAAGCCGATGCAACCCCCGACCAGGGCTCCGGCCAGCATCGCCAGGTCGAAGTCTTCGGCGATGAAGGTGATGCCGATGTAGGCAAGCAGCACGATCGCGCCGCAGCCCGCCGCGAGGCCGTCGAGGCCGTCGGTCAAGTTGACCGCGTTAGTCGTGCCGGCCACCACCAGGTAGATGAGAACTGGATAGAAGACGCCCAGGTCCACCTGGTAGTCGACGAAACGCAGGCGCAGCGTCGGCGCGAGATCCGCCTCGTGCCTTGCGACGTACCACAGGCCCAGGGAGATCGCGATCGTGATGGCCAGCTTCGTGCGACCGCGCAAACCAAGCGAGCGGCGCTTGACGAGCTTGGTGTAGTCGTCGGCGAAGCCCAGCAGGGCGCACGCGATCGCGGTCCCGAACACCCCCACCGAGCGCCATTCGAAGTCGGTCAAGATCAGGTAGGGGATCGTGACCGCCAGGAAAATGATGATCCCCCCCATCGTCGGCGTCCCCGCCTTCTCGTGGTGGCCTTGAGGCCCGTCCTCGCGGATCTGCTGGCCAAACTCGCGGTGGCGCAGGAACTCGATGAACTTCGGACTCAGGAATATGCAGATGAGCAGGGCGGCCGTGCCGCCGATCAGGATGCGTCCCATCAGCGCGCCTTCCAATCCTGCGCCATCCAATCCTGCGCCATGCACAGGCGCGGCGAACGGCGCCTCGCGCGACCCATCAGCCGACCCGCGCGCCCAGGGCTTCGCGGGCCACTGTCACGTCGTCGAAAGGCACCTTCACGCCCCCCGCAAGCTCCTGGCCCTGCTCGTGCCCCTTGCCGGCGATCACGAGCACGTCGCCGCTCTCGGCCAAGGCCACGGCCCGCTCGATCGCCGCCCGGCGATCGACCTCGGCAGCGACCGGTGGAGCGCCGGGCGGACGCGACGCGGCCTTTGTTCCCTGCATGATCTCGGCGATGATCGCTTCCGGGTCCTCCGAGCGCGGATTGTCGGAGGTGACAAGCAGGATGTCGGCCAGTCGTGCCCCGATCTCCCCCATCAAGGGACGCTTGCCGCGGTCGCGGTCGCCGCCGGCGCCGAAGACGCAGATGACCCGTCCGTCGCCGACTTCGTGGGCGGTGCTGAGCACGTTTGCCAGGGAGTCGGGCGTATGGGCGTAGTCGACGAGCACCGCGAACGCCTGCCCCTCATCGACCGGCTCGACCCTGCCGGGAACGCGCACACCTCGCTCCAGGGCGGCCACGAGCGTGTCCAACTCGACGCCCAGGCAGTGCGCCACGGCGAGGGCGCCAAGCGCGTTGGAGACGTTGAAGCGACCAGGGAGCGGCAGCGCGAGCCGGCGCTCGCCCAGCGGTGTGCGCAGCTGGAAACGCGAACCGTCGAGCTCCACCCTGACATCCCGGGCCCGGTAGTCGGCCGGCGTGTCGATCGCGAACGTGACGGCGCCCCCTATTTCGCCCGCCAGTCTCCGTCCGTAAGGGTCGTCGAGGTTGACGATCTTCACGGCGGGGCCGCCGTAGGGCTCCTCCCGGGGCTCGCCGGAGCCTGCGATTCTCGCGCCGGCGCCGGCCGCGAGCGGCTCGAACAGGCGTCGCTTGGCCCGGAAGTAGTCCTCCATCGTGGGATGGAAGTCGAGGTGATCCTGGGTGAGATTGGTGAACACCGCCGCGGCGAAGCGCGTGCCGTCGGTGCGCCCGAGCGCAAGCGCGTGAGAGGAGACCTCCATCGCGCAGAAGCGCTCGCCGCCGTCGAGCATCGCCCTGAAATCGGCCTGCAGATCGATCGCCTCGGGCGTCGTGCGCGTCGCGGCCCGCTCTGAGCCGGCGATCAGCGAGCCGACCGTGCCGAGCAGCCCGCAACGCTCGCCGCCCGCCTCCAGCAGCGCGCGCAAAAGGTGGGCGGTGGTGGTCTTGCCGTTGGTGCCCGTCACACCAACGACGCGCAGCTCGCGGGTTGGATCGCCGTGGAAGCGGGCGGCCAACGGGCCCATTGCCGCGCGGGCGGACTGCACCACGATCTCGGGAGCGTGCAGACCGAGCGGGCGCTCGACCACGAGCGCCGCCGCCCCGGCCGACAGTGCAGCGGCGGCGAAGTCGTGGCCGTCGCGCTCGTGACCGGAAACGCAGAAGAACAGGCTCCCAGGCCCGACCTTGCGGCTGTCGTAGGCCAGCCCTGAAATCTTCAGCCGATCCGGGGTCGGCGAGATGGCCCGCAGTCCGGGGATCTCGGCGGCCGTCAACTCGTCGAACCTCATGGCTTTGCGCCCCGCGATGGCAAGGACCGAGAGTCTAGGGCTCGGGCCAGAGGGGACCTGCGAGCCGGCGTGAGGATCCCCACGTCTCGCACCTGCGACCCGTCGGCGGAGAGCGCCTAACCCGGCCCGATGCCCAGGTAAGGCAGGGCAAATTCCATGATCTGGCCGAACGCGGGCGCCGCGACCACGCCTCCATAGATCGAGCCGGTCTGCGGTTCGTCGATGATCACCGCGCACAGCAGCTTCGGGTCGGACGCCGGCGCGAAGCCCACGAACGAGGCGACATAGGCGCTTTTGGAGTATTCGCCGGTCTGCGGATCGATCTTGCTGGCGGTGCCGGTCTTGCCGGCCAGCTGGTAGCCGGGAATCGAGACCTCGCTGGCGGTGCCGCCAGGCGCAAGCACCCCCTTGAGCATGTTGCGCAACTCGGCGGCGGTCGTGGTGGAGACGATCCGCTTGCCGGCGGGCTCCGGCACGCGGCGCCCGCCGATTTCGCTGACGATGTGCGGCGAGCGCAGGATGCCGCCGTTGGCGATCGCCGAGTAGGCGGTGGCCATCTGGATCGGCGTGACCAGCTCGCCCTGGCCGATCGGCAGGTTGCCCATCGAGGAACCCGAGTATTTGCTGAGCGGCAGCGTGGCGCCTCTTTCTTCTCCCGGCAGCCCGCTGCCGGTGGGGGCGCCGAAACCGAAACGATGCACCCAGGAGTTGAATTTTTCGCGACCCTCCAGCAGCCCGATCTTGATCGCCCCGACGTTGCTCGACTGGGCAAGGATCTGCGAAGTGGTCAAGGACTCGCCGGGGTGTTCGGTGTCGTCGTGGATCGTGCGCCCCCCCAGTTCGATCTGGTCGGGGATTTCAAAGCCGCTCTCAGGTGTGATGCGACCTTCCTGCAAAGCTCCGGAGACGACCACCGACTTGAACGTGGACCCCGGTTCGTAGTTGAAGCTGACGGCCCGGTTCTGCAGCGCTTCGATCGCTTTGGCGCCGGGATCGTTGGCGTTGACCAGCGGCCAGTTGGCCATCGCGAGAATTGCGCCCGTGCGAGGGTCCATCACGATCGCGGTCGAGTCTTTGGGCTGGAACACCTTGCCGACGGCGCTGAGCACGTCTTCGGCGCGCTGTTGGATGTTGGCGTCCAGCGTCAGCGACACCGTGGCGCCCGCCTGCTCATGGCGCGTTTCGGCAATCGAGACCGGTTGACCCTTCGCGTCGCTGACGACATGCCGCTGACCGGCGTGCCCGGCCAGAGTCGAGTTGAGCGAGTACTCCAGACCCAACCGTCCGGCGCCTTCGTCTTCTGTGCCCACGGTCCCGAGCACCTGCGCGGCGAGCGTGCCGCGCGGGTAGACGCGGCGCATGACCGGAGCGCCCTGCACGCCCGGGAGCCTCAGGGCGAGGATCTTGTGGGCCGCCTCGTAGGGGAGCGCGTGCGCCAAATAGACGAAGCCGGTGTGCTCGCTCAGCTTGGTCTGCACCTGCGCCTGGGTGAGGCCCAGTAGCGGCGCCAGCTCGTGGGCGACGGCAAGCGGCTGTTTGAGCAGATACGGGTCTGCGGTCACTTCCTGGGCCGGTTCTGAGATGGCGAGCGCGACGCCGTTGCGGTCGGTGATCGTGCCCCGCTCGGCCGGCACCGTTTCGCTGGTGAGCTGCTGGGTGCGCGCCGCCCTGCGCAGAGCGGCGGCATGGGGACCACCCAGGTACAGGGCCCGCGCGGCGGCGAGCAGCAGAAGCGCGAAGAACAGCGCGAACAGCATCCCAACCCGGCGCTGGACGACCGCCACCGGCTACCCGCCCGCGCTCGTGGAGGAGCTTTCCGGAGCTTCGGAGGAGCCACCCGTTTCGCCCGTGCTCGGCGCCCCTGTCGTCGCGGCGCTCGCCGTGGTTTCGCCACCCGTTGTCGCGGCGATCGCTGTGGTTTCGCCACCCGCAGGCGTTGAACTGGGGGGTTCGCTTGTCGAGGACGAGCTCGACGCTTCACTCGTTTCCGGAGAAGCGGCGGTAGTCGCTTCGACCTGGGGCTGGATCGGCTCCGCGAGCGCGCTCGCCGCTCGGGCTATGTCGGCCGGAACGACCTGCACGAAGTGAACTGAGCCGGGCGGCGCAAGCGTCATGCCGCCCGCAGCTGCCAAGGGCGCGACGCGCGTTTCGGCCGAGTACATCGAGTCTTCGATCCCCAGTTGCGCATTTTCGCGCTGGAGGGTCGCCTCGCGGGTCAGCGTGCGCCCGATGCCCGTGTTGAGCTTGAGCACGACCATTTGCATCGCGACGATCCCAATCAACGAGAAGGCGAGCAGGCCGATCCACAAGCGTCCTCGGATCAGCCTGTCGAGTAGCGCGCCGGCCGGCCTTGGCGCCGTATGAGCGGCGGTCCTGACCGGGCGTGTGGCGCGTGCGGGCCCTGAGATCCTGCGAGGGTGACGCGTCGGCGCGCGGCGCGGAGCCGGCGCGCGGCGCGGAGCGGGCGCGCGCCTGGGCATCGGAGCGGCACGGCCGACCGAGGGCGCCGCAGCGGAAGCGGGCGGGGTCATGCTTTACCTCCTGGGGGTTCGATTGGATCGTCGGCGAGCTTCTCGGCGGCGCGCAGACGGGCCGAGGAGGCGCGCGGGTTGCGCGCGATCTCCTCGGCGGAGGGCACGATCGCGCCGCGCGTGAGCAGAGCCGCCTCGGGTTCGCGACCGCAGCCGCAGACCGGGAGGTCCGGCGGGCAGATGCAGCCGCGAGCGCGCTCGGCCAGGAAGCGCTTGACGCGACGGTCCTCAAGCGAGTGAAAGGATATGCCGGCCAAGACACCCTCCTCGCGCAGCAGCTCCCACGCGAGCGGCAATGCTCGATCGAGTTGTCCCAACTCGTCGTTGACGGCGATGCGCAACGCCTGGAAGGCGCGCTTGGCCGGATGACCGGCGCCGAAGCGCGCCGGGGCCGGGATCGCCGAGCCGATCACCTCGACGAGCGCCAGCGTCGTGTCGATCGGTCCCCGTGCTCGCTCGCGCACGATCGCGCGCGCGATCCGGGAGGCGTGTCGCTCCTCGCCCAGCTCACGCAGAGTTGCCGCCAGGCGGCGCTCGTCCCACTCGGCCACGATCTCGCGCGCGCTCAGCTCCTGGCGCGGATCCATGCGCATGTCCAGCGGCGCGTCATACGAATAGGAGAAACCCCGCTCGCGCGTGTCGATCTGCATCGAGGACATGCCCAGGTCGAGATAGACCATGTCGGCGCGCACGCCCTCCTCGACCAGCATCTGCAGGCCTTCGGCGTAGCCGCCGCGCAGGAAGCGCATCGCGCAGGGGGCGTCATCGGCCAGCTCCAGGAAACGCTCCTCGGCCAGAGGGTCGCGATCGATCGCGACAAGCGTCCCGTCGGGGCCAAGGCGCTCGGCGACCATGCGCGCGTGCCCGCCGCCGCCGAAGGTGCAGTCGACTGCTACCTGGCCCGCCCGGGTTCGATCCAAGTCGAGCAACTCGAGCAGCTCGTCGGCCAGCACCGGGATGTGAACGGAGGTCATGTCAAGCAGGATGGTCAACGCGCGCCGTGATCTCTGCGACGCTGCCGAGCAGCGCCGGTCGATGTTCGTCCCAAGCCGTCTCGTCCCACAGCTCCAAACGGTCGCCGGCCCCGACGACGACGACCTCCTTGTTGAGCTTGGCGTGATCGCCGAGAAAGCCCGGGACCATGATCCGCCCGGCCGCGTCCAGCTCGGCGTCGTGGGAGCTGCCGTAGAAGAAGCGCTCCAGCTCGGTCAGGCGCGAGGACAGCGGCGGCAGCTCGGCCAGGGAGCGCTCGGTGTAGCGCTCGTACTCGGCCGGACGCCACACGCCCACGTAGGGCTTGAGGTCGACGGGCATCGCCAGGACCACTCCCTCGGACAGCGCAGCGCGATAGCGAGCCGGAACTGTTAGCCGGTTCTTCGCGTCGAGCGTGTGGTCGAAGGTGCCGCGGAAAGCCATCGGGGGAGGTTCCAATCAAGTAGATCGAGCCGCGGTGGAGGAGTGGGAGGAGCTCCTCCACCACGGCTCGCTGCCGCGAAGTTACCCCACTTCCACCCACAATGCAACCCCAGTTGCACATTTTCTCCCACAATCCCTGCCCAGAGGTCCGAAAGGCGCTTTCGAGACGAAGCGAGTGATTGGGATTTCGACTGTGGGAGGCGCGCCCGCATGTGGGCCGCGCGGACGCACGGGAACTTGCAAGCGACCCTGATGCACGGCAACGTGCGGGGCGCGCCGGTGTAACGTTCTTGTCATGAGATCGGGGGTCTGCAGGGCGACGGGCGCTGCCGCGCTGATCGCTGCGATGGCGGCGCTGGCCGGCTGCGGGTCCTCGGGCTCCAAAGGCGAACCGTCAAGCCTGGTGCCGTCATCGGCGCCGCTGTACGCGAGCTTCGCGGTCAAGCCGAGCGGCGGCTGATCCGGCGAAGCGTCCACCGCCGCCAAGAAGCTGACGCAACTGGCCGAACCGTATGGGAGCCTCGCCCAAGCACTGCTCACCAGCGAAGGCAGCCACGTCGAATTCAAGCGCGAAATCGAGTCCTGGGTGGGCAAAGACGCGGGCCTGTTCTTGACCTCGCTCGACACGAGCAAACTGCCGCAGAGCGCGAGCTCGCTGCGGGCGCTGCTGGAAGGAGGCCTCGCAAGCGCGGCCTCCTCGCTCGGCGCCGACGCGTTTGGCTCCAGCGCCACCCAGGGAGCGATCGTGCTGGAAACCTCAGACGTCGGTGGCGCCCGCTCCTTCCTTGAAAAACGGGCACACGAACAGGGCGCCCACACGACCAGCTACAGGGGCGTCTCCTACCAGGTGTCCCCCAAGGGAGCCGCCGAGGGCATCGTCAAGGATTTCGCCGTGATCGGCAGCGAAGCGGGCTTCAAGAGCGTCGTCGACACCTCGCTCGGGGGCGCCGCGATCACCAGCGCCAGCGGCTACTCCAAGCCTCCGGCGAACGCAGTCGCAAGCCTATATGTCCGCCCCGAAGAACTGACGAAGGCGATCCACGGCTCGGGCGGGGTCGCCGGCCAAGGCATCTCACTGATCGGCCAGCTGTTCGCGGGCGCCGAATCGGCCTCGCTGTCGGTGACGCCGACCTCCAACTCGATCTCGCTGCAAGGCGAAATCCACTCGGCCGGCGGAACAGAGCCAATGTTCGGCCAGGAAGGCGCCAAGGCCCTTGGCGAAGTCCCAAGCGGCGCCTGGTTGGCGGCGGGTGTGGGCAACGTCGGGACCAACCTCCCGCGAGCGTTTGCCCTGCTGCACGGCGTCGCCTCGTTTGCGTCCTCGACCGTGTTCGCCTCCTTCGGCGGCCCGAGCATCGAAAAGCTGTTCACGCGAGCTCGACTCGCCAAAGGCGAACCTACAGCAGGACTTCGGCACGTGGGCGACCACGGGCAGCATGTTCGTGAGCGGCACCGGCCTGTTCAACCTACAGGCTGCGCTTGTGATCGGCTCGAAGGACGCGAGCGCCTCCCAGGCCGCCGTGGGCAAGCTGGCCAAGCTGATGCGAAGCGCGGGCGCCGAAGTCTCGAACACCACGATCCCCGGCGCCGACACGGCCGTGAGCGTCAAGCTGCAGGGCTTTCCTGCGGTTATCTTCGTCGCCAACGGCGTGGGCTCCAACGGTCAGGCCAAGTTCGTGCTCGGCCTCGGCCAACCGTCCATCCAAGGCTCGCTTGCTCCATCCAGCACGCTCTCCACCTCGCCGGCCTACACGAGCGCCACGACGGCGCTCGGCGGCGGCATCGAACCGAGCCTGATCGTCGAATTCCCGACGCTGCTCGGCTTCCTCGAAGGGCTGGGCCTGACCCAGAGCCCGGGGGTCTCCAACCTCGTGCCCTACTTCAAGTCGCTCGGCACGCTGACGGCCGGGGCTAGCAGCCAGGGCGGGGTCCAGCACTTCAAGCTGGTGGTTGGGCTGGCCTGAGGGCGGCTCAAGCCGGCGCCCCGCTCAAAGACGCCCTCTCCCCCTCGCGCGGGCGCTCGGGTCGGTTCTCGGTCTCGATGATCACGCGACAGGGGCGCTTGGCCAGCAGGTAGGTGGCGGTCGGGCCGATCCGTTGCTCGCCGACGGGCGCGTGGATCGTGGACCAGTAGATCACGTCGGCTTCCACGCGCTTTGCCTCTTCCACGAGCGCGGCGCCGGCGTTGCGCGTGCGGATCAAGCCGGTGCGGATCTTGATGTTGGAGCGCCTGGCCTTGATACGAGCGGTCTCCAAGGCCGAGCGGCCCTGCGCCTCCTCGGCCTCCAGGCCCGCCTCCAGGGACAGCTGGGAGGGCACGGGCAGGACGAACACCGCGTACACGACGCCCTCTTCGCCGATCAGCTTGGCCGCGCTCGACAGGGCGCTGGCGCTGACGTCGCCGCCGAAGATCGGCACCAGGGCAGTGCGGTAGCCGAGCGCCTGGAAATCGGCCGGGCGCTCGGCGCGCTCGATGCGACAGGTCTCGCGCAGATCCAGGCCTTGACGGTGGCGGTAGACGACATAGCCGACCATCCCGAACAACATCCACGGGATGCCGACCAGACGCGCCTCGGGGTGGGTGGCGACGACCACGACCCAGACCGTGGCCGTGCCGATCCCGCCGATCACGGCCGTCAAGGGGATCGAGGCGCCGCGTATGCGCACGTTCCATGGCATCCGGTAGGGCCGCTCCTGATCGGGCTTCTTCACGCGCAAGGCGATCACCGAGATGTGGGCCACCGTGAACGAAAGCAGAGCTCCGAAGGAGTAGAGGTTGCCGAGCACATTGGTGTTGCCATACAGCACCAGCAGGCCGGCCAGGCCGGAGAAGAACACGATCGTGAACCAGGGCGTGCGAAAGCGGGGGTGCAGCTGGGAGAAGATGCCGGGCAACTGGCGGTGCTCGGCCAAAGACCAGGACAGGCGCGAGATGCCGATCATGCCCGCGTTGGTCGCGATGAACAGGATCGTGGCGGCCAGCAGGCCCACGTAGTACTGAGCCAAGGTCAGGACGGTGCCGTGCAGGCCCAGGCGCGAGACGATCCCCAGGACCGGGTCGTTCTGGAAACCGCCGTGACCTTCGACGCCCAGCAGGGTCTGAAACTGATGGGGATGTCCCGGAACCGCTGTAACGGGCAGGGCTGAGAGCGCGATCAGCGAGATGCCCAGGTACACGCCGAGCACCGCCAGGACCACCAGGTTGACCGCCTTGGGCACCTGCTTGCCCGGGTCGCGCGCCTCCTCGGCCATGTTGGAGACGGTCTCGATGCCCGTGTAGGCGAGCATCGCCAGCGACAGGGCGAAGATCAGTTCGTGCCAGGTCGGCGCCTTGCCGAGATGGACCTGGTGGATCAGGAGCGAGGGGTCGAGCACCAGGACCGCGCCGATCGCCACCAACAGGGTCTGGGTGGAGAGGTCGACGATCGCGAGGATGAAGTTGAGCTTGGCCGACTCCCCCAGGCCGCGGATGTTCAGGGCCGCCAGGGCGACGACGACGATCAGGCCGCCGAAGATGTCGCCCGGGTTGTGGTTGAGGCCTCCCAGCCCCGGAAAAGTGCTCAGGTAGTGGGGAACGAAGAACGCGGAGATCGCGATCGTGAGGATGTAGTCGAGGCTCAAAGCCCAGCCCGCGAAGAAGGAGACCAGCTCGTTGAAGGCGTGGCGCGCAAAGGAAGAAGAGCCGCCGGCCTCGGGGAACATCGAGGCGCCCTCCGCATAGGTCTTGGCCGTCAGAGCGAACAGGCCACCCGCGAAGACGAACACCAAAGGCGTCAGGCCAAGCGCGTGGGCGGCGACGAGCCCCAGCGCGTAGTAGATCGAGGAGCCGACGTTGCCGTAGGCGGTCGCGAACAGGCCGGAGGTTCCGACCGATCTGCGTAGACCGTGCTCGCTGAGACGTGCCATCTACCGGAGCGTATAGAGAGCGTCCGCTGCACCCCACCCGCGACATCGAGTCGGCCCGCCTGAGCGGTGCGCTTCCAACGGACCGCGCCATGCTGCCCGACCGGAGTTCGGATCGCCTGAATGCAATATCGCGTGCAGGCGCAGCGCGAAGGCAGGAGGCCCGCTTATGATCTCGACGCCTGGCGCGCCGCAAGGGAGTGCGGGCGACCAGAGCACACTACGACCCCAACCTTCAGTCATGGACAAGACCCGACGCGGCAACTACAACTCAGGTGAGGACTTCGTCCTGGAATACGGCGACCTGCGCTTCACCTTCAACGAACGAGACTTCGGCGAACGCTGCGAGCAGGCGGCCCTCAAGCTGGGCTTTGTGGGCGGGCGCCTCGGCGAGGACGAGCTGGAGGATCTCGTCAACCTGGCCGTCAACGGCGACATCCAGGACCCAGCCTCCGCCCTGGGCGAGCACGTCAACGAGTGCTGGCCGGACATCGTCGGTCCGGCAGAGCGCTCGCTCGTCCACTGGCTGCGCCGGCTCGTATTCAGGGGCGCCTGGCTCGACCAGCGCGTCAACGAGGGCGAGTTGACGTTCGCTTTCGTCGAGGAGACCGGCAGCTTCGTCTATGTGCAGCACGACCGCTCGGGTGAGCCGATCGAGCTGGCGCCCGAGCCCTCCTGGGGCAGAGTCGCCTACAGACGCTAGCCGGTCTCTGCTATCCCTCCGCGGCGGTCTCGCGAGCCCGGAGGATCGCCTCGGCGCCCTCCTCGCCGACGAGCAACTCGGCTTTGAGGGTTCCGCTGGCGACCAGGTCCACAGCCGGGAAGCGCCCCGTGCCGGCGCGCACCTGGTCCAAGGCGATCACGGTGGTCTCCCCGCCAAACGGGTGGGCGGCGGTGGCGATCACGGTCAGCGAGCCGGCCTCGCTCAGGTTGCGCGCGCCCGCCAGGACCTTACGCGCGGTGTGCGGGTGCAGGCCGTCGAGGTTGTCGATCAGGACAACGGCGTCGCTGCCACGCGAGGCGACGCGCTTGGCCGCCTCGATCGCCGCCTCGACCGCCTGGCCTTGAAGGTCGGGCGAGGTAGCGAAGCTGAGCGCCGCCGCCGGCTCCAAGGGACCTTCGCGCCACTCGGCCATCTCCTCGGGACGCACTCCCGCGAGCACCAGGGAGACATCAAGACCCTCGCGCCCCGCCAAAGCGCCAAGGACACGGCGCAATGTGACGGTCTTGCCCGCGCGGGCGCCGCCTGCGATCACGGCCCGGGAGCCGCGACCGAGCGGGGTGAGCCACTCGATCGCCTTCAAGGTGGGGTCCTCGGAGTCGAAGGCGAAGCGCTCGCTGGGATATGAGACCGGCAGATCCTCATAGCGCGTGCCCTCTGCGACGCTGTCGGCCGGTTGTTCGTTGATCGTGTCGATGCGGACCAGGGAGGAGTAGCGCTCGGAGCGACGCGGGGTGCGTACCGGTCCGCTCACGCGATCGCCCGAGACGAGCTCGCAGCGGCGCACCTGGGCGGCGGAGATGTAGACGTCCTCGTCGGAGGGCTCGGGCGGGTCCATGCGCAGGAAGGCCGAGCCGTTGCCGAGCACCTCGACCACGCCCTCGGCGCTACGCTCGGGCTCGGCGGACTTCTCACGCTCGCCGCGACCGCGGCCGCCCTGTGCCCGCTGGCCGCGTCGCGCGGCGGGGGCGGCGTCGGAGGCGGACCCTGAACTCTCCTCGTCCTCCGAGGAGTCCTCCTCGGTAGCGCCTGCTTTGCTCGCGGAACCGCGCCGGGAGCGTGTCCCGCGCGATCGGCGGGCGGGGGGGCGGCGCGCCGGCTCCTCCTCTGTTTCGTCCTTGGCGGCTGGGGCGTCGTCTTTCTTCTCGCCGAGGATCGCGTCGATCAAGTCGGCCTTGCGCAAGCGGCGGAATCCCTCGAGTCCGATCTGGTCGGCGATCAGGTGCAGGTCGGACAGCGGGCTTGCTTGAAGCTCGGAACGGTCGAGCACGGTCATGTCGTTCTCCTCTTGTGTTGTTCGGGCGGTTGGCGTCCAGCCGCGTTGGACAGCGGCCGGCACCCCTTTGCGCGTCAAAGCGTAGCTTGCCGCCCGGCTGCGAGCCGGGAGCCTTCGGGGAAGGCCGCTACGGCTTGGCGTCGGCGACGGGCCGGTCGTAGCGCAGTTCCTCGGCGAGCGCCAGATCCCTGCTCGGTGCGCGCTCGCCCGCAAGCGCAGCGCGCACCTCGAGATAATCCGCGGCGGCGGCGATGTCGTGGAGGCGGAAGATGTGGGCTCCCCGATTCACGCCGTGGGCCATGGCCGCCAAGGTGCCGGGCAGGCGCTCGCGTGGCGGGCGACCCGTCAGCGCCCCGATGAAGTCCTTGCGCGAAATCGCCATCAACAGTGGGCAGCCGAGCTCGTGCAGACGGGAGAGGCCCACCAACAGCTCGACGGTCTGCGCGGGGGTCTTGGCGAAGTCGGGACCCGGATCGACGATCAACTGCTCGCGGGTCACGCCTGCCTGCTGTGCCACGGCGAGGCGCTCGGCCAGGAAGCGGAGCACCTCCTCGACGATGTCGCCATAGAGATCGGGGTCCTGCAGGCGCTGCTTGGGCGCGGCGCCTGTGTGCATCACGACCAAGGCGGCGCCGCTCTCGGCGCACACCTGCGCCAAGCCAGGGTCGCGCAGGCCGCTGACGTCGTTGACGATCGCGGCTCCTGCGGCCACCGCCGCTTGGGCAACCGCGGGCTTGTAGGTATCGATCGAGACAATCGCTCCGAAATCGCCGACGAGGCGCTCGATCAGGGGCGCCACTCGCTCGATCTCCTCTTGCGGATCGAGGGCAGGACGGTTGGTGCTTGCCGACTCTCCGCCGACGTCGATGATGTCGGCGCCCGCCTCCAGCAGCTCGGCCGCAAGTCCGAGCCGATCGACGAGGGTGCGGTAGCGACCGCCGTCGCTGAAGGAGTCGGGTGACGCATTGACCACGCCCATCAGACAAGGCTTGGCTCCCAACTCCAGCACGCGGCCGGCGGCGCTCAGGCGATACGCGGGCGCCGGCACGCTCATGGGCCGCCGGGGGCGCCGCCCAGGCCGGAGGCGCTGCGGTCGCCGGGAGCACTGCCCTGGCCGGGAGCATCGCCGCGCACGAGAATGCCCTCGAGGCGAGCCTCCTCGTAAAAGCGCTCGGTCTCGAGCGCGACCCGCTCGGCATTCCAACCCAGCTCCTGGCCCAAGAGCGCCGCGACGCGCTCCACGGCGGGCGCTCGCTCGGGGCCTTCGCCGACGAGCTCGCGCGCCGCCAGGAGGCCCAGCCGGGTGCGTCGCAGGAGCACGTCGCCGACGCTGAGAGCCTGCTCGCGCCGGGCCGCCAGCACGACCTCGGCCATCAGGTCGGGCAGGCCGGGGACTATCGGTTGGGCCAGCTCCTCGCGCTCGGCCGCGAGCGCGAGCGCCTCGTGCGCGCCGTAGCCGTAGCGGGCGGCGAGCGCCGTGCGCGCCGTCTCGGAGACGCCCTCTACCGCGGGCAGCTCCTCGACCGCTACCGCTTGGCCCAACGGGATCTCGGCTGTGCGGCAGGGAGCGTCGCGCGCTTCGCGCTCGACCAGGCGGTCGACGGCGAGCTTGGCCATGCGCCGCCAGGTGGTGAGCTTGCCGCCGGTGATCGTGATCATGCCGCTGGAGGTCTCATACAACTCGGCCTTGCGCGATATGTCGACCGATTTCTTGGTGTCGCCGGTGGAGATCAGGGGCCTCACGCCCGCGTAGGCGCCGGCGATGTCGGCGGGCGAAGCTCGGTGGCGAAGAACTCGTTGACGGCCGCCAGCAGGTAGTCGATGTCCTCGCCGGAGGGCTCGATGTGCTGCAAAGAGCCTTCGTAGTCGTTGTCGGTGGTGCCGACCAGGGTGCGCCCGAGCCAGGGCAGGGCGAAGATCGTGCGACCGCCGCCGGCCGGCACGATCGCTCCCCCGACCAAGGGCAGGTCCTCTTGGCGCAAGGTTATGTGGGTGCCGCGACTCGGCCTGATCTGCGGCAGCTCCGCCTCGTCGTGCTGGCCGATCTCCGATCGGTCGTTGGGGCGCAGCTCGTCCGCCCACACGCCCGTCGCGTTGACGACGTTGGCGGCGCGTATCTCGAAGCGCTCGCCGGTCTCGCGATCGCATGCCTG
Source organism: uncultured Solirubrobacterales bacterium (assembly GCA_963809705.1). Lineage (GTDB taxonomy): Bacteria > Actinomycetota > Thermoleophilia > Solirubrobacterales > Solirubrobacteraceae > Palsa-744. Next base: position 71,287 of record CAWEKF010000001.1, read on the forward strand.
GACGCCGTGCGCGCGGCCGTCTCGCTCCAGCAGCGAGGTCGCGTCGAGGCGATTGGCGCACACCGCGCCGAAGCGCTCGGCCTCGCCCAGGACCGTGAGGACCAGGCGGGCGTCGTCGGTTTGGCAGTCATAGAAGAGATAGCCGCTGCTCGGCTCGCGCCGCGCGAGGGCGGGCAGCAGCTCGAGCACGGCCTCGCCTGAGATCACGCGATGGCGCTCGGGGCTCCAGGACTCCCCCTCGCCGCGGCGTCCGCGCAGACGCTCGCGGTCGACCGACATCACGTCGTACAGGTTCAGTCCCATGCCCATCAGGCGGTCCGGTCGAGCGCCGTCGAAAGCGGGCACGACCAGCGGCAGCGGACGCACCAGATGGGGCGCCAGGGCCACCATCAGCTGACGCTCAAGCAAAGCCTCGCGCACCAAGCCCAAATCGAAGTGCTGCAGATAGCGCAGGCCGCCGTGGACCAGCTTGGACGAGCGGCTGGAGGTGCCAGAGGCATAGTCGGCGCGCTCCACCAACGCGACGCTGTAGCCGCGCGCAGCAGCGTCCAGGGCGACGCCCGCGCCGGTGATTCCGCCGCCGACCACCACGAGATCGAACTCATCTGCGGATAGAGCGGCGAGCGCTTGGGCGCGGGAGATCACCCTCCCAGTCTTCCAGAGGACGCGGAGGAGCAGCCACGATCCAAAGCTCGCCCAGGACCGGCGGGGTCGCGCGTCTGCGGGACTGGAGCTTCCCGCGGTCAGGTGGGAGCGCTAATGAGCCCTGTGGCGGTGGCGCCTGCGCTTCTTGTGCTTGCGGTGCTTGGCCAAAGCGCCGACCGGGCCGATCGCGTGGCCGATGCCGGAGCTGCAGGAAGCTCATGATCTGAGGATTCGCGATACGCGTGTAGACGCCGGCGTAGCCGGGCTGGGCACAGCCGTTGCCGAAGTCCACGAGGCCGGCCAGGACGTAGTCGAAGGGCGGGTGCGGCGGACTGTCGCCGTCCACGACCAAAGGACCGCCGGAATCTCCATAGCAAGTGTCCACGTGCGAGCGTCCTCCACCCGCGCAGATCATACGCGGGGTGATCGGTTGTTCGATCGTGGCGTACTGTTCTTCGCACAGGGAGTCGGACACGAGCGGCAAACGCACCGAGCGCAGGTCGGTCGGATAGCTGGCGAGATGCCCCGGAGCCGGGTTGACGTCCCCCCAGCCGCTCGACAGGGCGACGATCGCGGGGGTCCGGTTGGGGTTGGCCGCGCCGGAGCTTGCTTCCGGTTCGAGCGGCAGCGGGGCGATCGGGTCGACGCCGTTGATGGGGGGCGCCGTCGAGCCCGACCAGAGCGGCCGCGCCAAGGTCAGCAGGGCGATGTCGTAATCGCTGGTGATCGGGTTGTAGTGAGAGTCGAACGCGCTCGAAGCCACCGGGTCGCGCACGCTCGTGGGTTCGGAGGCGGCGAGCGAGGTCGAACCGGCGAGCACCTCCACGTCAGGGGCGGTTTCGCTCTGGCCGGCGCCGGTCACGCAGTGGGCGGCCGTCACGACGTGCGTCGCGTCGACGATCACCCCGCCACAGAAGAACCCGGCGGCAGGCGAACCGGCGCGCGAGTCATACAGCGCAACCTGAAACGGAAAGCTCGCTATCGAGGCTGCTTCTCCGCCGACGATGCTTGCTTTCGCGCGCGGCCTCGACGTGGCGACGGCTCGCTGCACGCGACCCCTGGACCCGGCCGCGCGCACGAGCGAGGGACGCACGCCGCCCCGGGGCGGCTCGGCCCCACCGCCAAAGGGACGAGCCACCCCGGAGATCCACACGAAGCACGCCAAGGCGCCCACCGCCACAAGCGTGAATCGCGTTTGACCCGAGGTTATGAAGCGCTGCAGCGAAATACTGACCCCTCAGATGACTATGTTTCCTCCCTTCAGTTGAGGATAAGATACGATGTACTACATTGACAATGCATCCCTTGTCTGAATTGCGTACCAATTTGGCAGGCGTAGGGATGCGTGCGCCAAAGAGGGCGCGGGGGGTCGTGCGAGTCGGAGATTCGCGGCAGGTCGTTCGGGCCGAAGAAGCCACTGAAACGAAGCCTCTAATGAGGATCGTCGTTCGTACCCTCGGCGTCAGGGCGCGGTCCCTCGCCGCGACCTGCTGGGCGTTACATGCTCAGAGGGCCGACAGCTCGGCCGTGATCTCGCTCACGGCCGACTTGGCGTCGCCGAACAGCATCGAGGTCTTCGGGTCGAAGTACAGCTCGTTCTCGATGCCGGCGAAGCCGGGGTTCATGGAGCGCTTGATCACGATCACCGAGCGCGAGTCGGCGACCTCGAGGATCGGCATACCGTAGATCGGCGAGGAGGGCGTGTTCTTGGCGGCCGGGTTGGTGACGTCGTTGGCGCCGATCACCAGAGACACGTCGGTGCGCTGGAACTCGGGGTTGGCGTCGTCCATCTCCTTGAGCTGGTCGTAGGGAACGTCCGCCTCGGCCAGCAGCACATTCATGTGGCCGGGCATCCGTCCCGCGACCGGGTGGATCGCGTAGCTGACCTCCACCCCACGCCCCTCCAGCTCCTTGGTCAACTCGCGCACCGCGTGCTGGGCCTGGGCGACAGCCATGCCATAGCCCGGCACGACGACCACGCGGTTGGCGTAGGCGAGCTGGATCGCGGCGTCGGCGGCGCTCGTGGAGCGCACCGTGCCTTCGTGCGCGCCAGCCCCTTCGGCGCCCTCGACCGCTCCTCCGCCGCCGAAGCCACCGGCGACGATCGAGGGGATCGAGCGGTTCATCGCGACCGCCATCAGATTGGTCAGGATCGAGCCCGAAGCGCCCACGATCATGCCCGCCACGATCAGCGCCGGGTTGTTGAGCGCCATGCCGGTCGCAGCCGCCGAAAGGCCGGTGAACGCATTCAGCAGCGAGATCACGACCGGCATGTCGGCGCCGCCAATCGGCAGGACCACCGCGTTGCCGAGCAGGGCGGCCACGACCAGCATGCCGATGAACAGAGCTTCGGAGTGCGCGCCCGCCACCAGGTCGATGCCGGCGGCCACGGCCAGGATCAGGAGCACGAGGTTGACGATCTGCTGGGCCGGTCCCAATGAGATCGGACGCCCGGGAAGGATTTCTTGGAGCTTGCCGAAGGCGATGTTCGAGCCCCAGAAGGAGACCGAGCCGACAATCGCCGCGAACACCGAGAAGATCGCCACGTAGGTCGGCACGCCGCCCCCGAGACGGATCGTTTCCCCGGCGATCTCGAACGTGCGCCCCCCATAGGTGGAGCCGTAGCTGCGGAACTCGACCCACGAGATGATCGCCACCGCGCCGCCGCCGACACCGTTGAAGAGCGCCACCATCTGTGGCATCGCGGTCATCTTCACCTGGCGCGCCGCGGGCACCCCGACGGCCACGCCGAGCGCGATGCCGAGCGCGATCAGGCCCCAGTTGCCCTCGCCCGGATTGAGCAGTGTGGCGATCACCGCAATGACCATGCCGACGGCCGCGATGCGATTGCCGCGCACCGCCGTGGTCGGCCCCGACAGGCCGCGCAAGCCCTGGATGAACAGGGAGAAGGCGACGATGTAGAGGACGTAGATGAAGCTTTCGCTCTGCACGAAGCTGGTGGCGAGCGGCAGGCCGATCATGACCCGGCCTTCCCGTCCGTGCCGGACTTCCCCTCACCGGCGGCGTCGTCCTCGGCCTTGGGCTTCGGGCGCGACTTGAACATGTCGAGCATCCTGTCGGTGACGAGGAAGCCGCCGACGATGTTGATCGTGCCGAAAGCGACCGCGATCACGAGCAGCGCCTTGCTGAACGCGTCGAGGTCGGCCAAGCCGAACAGCAACAGGCCGCCGAGCAGCACGATCCCGTGGATCGCGTTGGTTCCGCTCATCAGGGGCGTGTGCAGAGTGTTGGGCACCTTGGAGATGACGACGAAGCCGATGAAGCCCGCGAGCACGAGGATCGCGAGGTTGGTCGTCAGCACGCTTGCCAGGATCATGCGCTCGCTCCCCCTGGCCCGGCTGCTTCTGTCGAGGCGCTCGGCGCGTTGGCCGCACCCCCGGCTGCCCCTGCGCCCCCAGCTGCACCTGCACCCCCGGCCGCTTCCACGGCGGCCTTGGCGCCGGCGCCGACGATCTCCCCGTCGCGCACCGTACACGCGCCGGCCACGATCTCGTCCTCGAAGTCCAGTTTCAGCTCGACCTCACCCTCGGCGCCACCTTCCTTCGGGGCGACCAGGAGATCGAGCAGGGCCAACACGTTGCGCGCGAACAGCTGCGAGGAGTGCTCGGCCATGCTCGCCGGCAGGTTCAGCGGCGAGACGATCTTCACGTCGTGCTTGACGACCGTCTGACCGGGCTCGGTCAGCTCGCAGTTGCCGCCCGATTCGCCGGCCAGGTCGACGATCACCGAGCCGGGCTTCATCCCTTCGACCGCCTCGGCCGTGACCAGCTTCGGCGCCGGGCGCCCGGGCACGAGCGCCGTCGTGATGACCACGTCAAAGCCCTTGATCGCCTCGGTGAGCGCCTGCTGCTGCTGGGCGCGCTCCTGGTCGGTCAGCTCGCGGGCATAGCCACCCTCGCCGCTTGCCTCAAGACCCAGGTCGAGCCATTGGGCGCCGAGCGACTGCACCTGCTCGGCCACCTCGGGGCGTACGTCGTAGCCGGTGGTGCGCGCGCCCAGGCGCTTGGCGGTGGCGAGCGCCTGCAGACCCGCCACGCCGGCCCCCAGCACCAGGACCTTGGCGGGCGGGATCGTGCCGGCCGCGGTCATCAGCATCGGATAGAAACGCCCCATGTTCTCCGCGCCAAGCAAGGCGGCCTTGTAGCCGGCGATGTTGCTCTGCGAGGAGAGCGCGTCCATCGACTGAGCGCGCGAGATCCTCGGAATCGACTCCATCGCGAAAGCTGTCGCTTTGGCGGAGGCGAGCGCGCGCGTGGTCTGCGGACTCGTGAGCGGCGCCAAAAAGCCGATCAGGATCGAACCCTGCCCGAGCAGCCCGACCTCGGCCTCGCTGGGCGGAGAGATCTTCACGACCACCTCGGAGCGCCACAGCTCGCCCGTATCGGCCGTCAGCTGGGCGCCCGCGTCGGCGAAGGCGCCGTCGGGCAGCAGGGCGTCCGCGCCCGCGCCGTTCTCGACCAGGACATCAACGCCCTTGGCCTTCAACTTGGCGACGACCTCCGGAACGAGCGCAACTCGGTGCTCGCCCGCGGCGGTCTCCTTCGGAACACCTACCCGCATGAAGGCCGGGAAAGTATCTGATCTGCCCGACACCACGCAGTGCGGTCCGGGTGGGCGGGTCTTTGTGCAAGACTCGAAGGGCCATGACGGTCAACCTGACGCGCATCTACACCAGGCTCGGAGACGGTGGCGAGACGCACCTCGGAGACATGAGCCGCGTCTCCAAGCTGCATCCTCGCGTGGAGGCCTACGGGACCGTGGACGAGCTCAACGCGACGATCGGCCTGGCCCTGATCGCGCCGGGCCTGCCGGGATGCTTCGCCGAATGGTTGGAGCGCGTGCAGAACGATCTGCTCGACGTGGGCGCCGACCTGTCGGTGCCCACCCCCGCCGAGGACGAGCCCGACGAGACACGCAAGGGCCAGGCCCGCCTGCGCGTAGGCGCCGAGTACTCGGCCTGGCTGGAGCAGGTCTGCGACGAGGTCAACGCCACGCTCGAGCCCCTGCGCTCGTTCGTCATCCCGGGAGGAACGCCCGCCTCGGCTCACCTGCACGTGTGCCGCACCGTGTGTCGCCGCGCCGAGCGGCGCGCACTCGCCGTCGAGGACTGCAACCCGGAGGCGATCCGCTATCTGAACCGCCTGTCGGACATGCTGTTCATCCTCAGCCGCGCGGCCAACGAGCACGACGCCGGATCGGAGCCGCTATGGGCTCCAGGCGCGCACGGCGCCGGACGGACGCCGCGCGGCTCCTAGCCGGGCGCGAGCGGGAGCGAGAGCGTCGCCGTCCTGGCCGCTCGCGCGCAGCGCCGCGAACGCCAGCGCCGCCCAGAAGGTCGCGAGCAGGTAGCCGCCGACGACATCGCTCGGCATGTGCCAAGCGAGCACGAGCAAGGCCCCTCCCACCGCGAGCGCGAAGACTGTCCCCAGGGCGGCCACCAGCCGACGCTGCGCCGGCGGCGCGACCAGTAGCGCACACCACACCAGCGCGGTCGCGGCGGTCGCGTGTCCGCTTGGCCACGAAGCGCTGGCGATGTATTTCGGCCCGATCTGATCGTGATGGTGGGCGAGCAGCGGCTTGAGCAGCTCGGCGGTGAGCGGCGCCAGCGGAAGCACGATCGCGACCGCCAAAGCCACCCAGACAAGGCGGCGGCGCAGGGCGACCGCGACCAGCACGATCCCCCAGGCGGCATAGAAAGGCGGGTAGAGCAGGTCGAGCAGGGCGTCGGCGGGCGCTTCCACGAGCGGTCGATTCAAGCGCGTGAAGTCATACAGCGCGACCGCGTCCTTGACGTGGGTGATCGGCACCAGCTCGGCCAAGATCCAGGTGAGCGCGAGCCCCACGACGCATAGCCCCGCGACGAGCAGGGCCAGACGCGCGAGGCGGCGGTCGCCGAGCGGGGCGTGCGCGAGCGTGGACATCTCTGCAGGGTAGGAGAGCGGCTTAACGGCCGCTCAAGCCGGCGCTATCGGAAACGGCTTGTCCGCCAGCGCGGCAAGCGCCTCCGCCGTCACCCACACGGGCGTCTGCGCGCTCGTGCGCGAATACCGCACGCTCCCGTCGGGGGCGGCCAAGCTATCCAGGTAGCCGATCGGCGAGCGGCTACCGCCGCGTTTGACCGCACCCACATTTATGCCGGCCGCCGCCAGACCCTGCACCGCCCAGGCGGTCGACTGGGCATTCGATTCGCCGCCGGGCTGCTGGGGAAAGCCGCCGTCGGGGTTCTGGGCGCGGCGCAGATAGGCGACCGCTCGCACGGCAAGCGCGCTGCGCAGCTGCCCGGTCGCGTCGACTGCGCCCTGTAGCGCCGCCGCCGTGTCGTCCACGTCCTCGCTCCCTCCCCGCCCTGCGAAGCCGAAGCCGCCATCTCTGTTCTGCTGTGCCGCCAGCCAATGTCCCGCCGAGTTCACGACCTGGTTGTCGGCCGAGCTACCGGCCACCCGCAGCGCGAAGATCGCAAACGCCGTGATGTTCACGAGATGCTCGAAAGAGCCGTCGCTGGAGCGTTCGCGCAGCAGCCGGTCGAGCAGGCTCGCGCCGCCGAAGGCCGACGCGGGCAGGCCACAGGCGTGCAAAGCGAGGATTGTGCGCTCATAGTCACCCGCGCCTTCCAGCGTCGAAGCCTGACCCCGGAGGGCATCGAGCACCGAGTGGCCGGAGCGCCTGAGCGCGAGCGGATCGCGACCGGCTGCCGCGAGTCCCATCGCCGCCCAGGCGGAGTAAAGCTCGCTGCTGCGCTGTCCCTTGGCCGCGCCAAAGCCACCATCGCTGTTCTGGGCGCCCTGCAGGTAGGCCACGCCACGAGCAACCACGCCAGAAGACGCGATATGGGCAAGGCTGGGCGCCGCTTCGACGGAGCTCCAGGCAAGCGACCCTCCGGCTCGCGCGGTCGGCATCGACGACGTCGAGGTTCGTGTCGGCAGATGAGGCGCCGCGCGCGCCGGGGAGGGACAAGCGACCGCATAAGAGCCCGCTCCCACGAGCGCGATCGCCACCACCATTGTCGCTGCCGGCGGGTGAGCGGGCTTCCATTCCACCGTCATGCGCGCCCTAACGCGACCGAGCAAGCGCGCCAGCTCAGGGCCGAAAGCAAACCCGAACAGAAAGCTGGCGACCGTGTCGGTGATGTCGTAAGGCAAGGCTTGGCCGGCGGTCAAAAAGAAGGCGGCCGGCGTGTGGCTGGCCCCGAGCGTCCACGTGTACACGTTCATGATCTCCTTGGCGACCAAAGCCATGATCGCGCACGCCAGCGCGATCCCGAAGCGGCCCAGGCGCCGGTTGCTGAGCCGCCCGAGCGCGGCGCCGGCGAGACCGACGAGTCCCCACGCGGCCATCTGCCACGGCGTGTAGGGGCCTTGGCCGAGCACGATGTTCGAGGCCAGCATCCCGATCGCGCCGACCGCGAAGCCCGGGATCGGGCCGAGCGCGTAGCCCACCACAAGCGTCATCGCCGTGATCGGCTTGACGTCGGGCAAGGCCACGAACGCGTCGCGCCCGAGCGCCGCCACCGCCGCGAGCGTGCCCACCACAGCCGTCATGCGCGCCGACGGCCGCGAGCGCTCATAGGCCAACCAGCCGGCGAGCAGCACACCGAAGACGATCGCAAAGCTCGACAGCGGCCAGCTCACTGCTCACCTCGCGGCATGAGCGACGAGACGACCACAGAGTCGGCCTCCTCCGCCGGGGGCGCCGACATCGCGAGCTGTCCACCAGCCGCGGCGCAGCTCTCTGTCACCGCAGGGCGCCGAGGCGCACGGTCGGCCAACAGCCTGGCGCCCGACTCCGGCTCGAGCGCCTCCCCCTCGCCACCCAGAATGCGAGCGGTTTCGGTGGAGAAGTACCAACCGCCCGCCAGCAGCTCCGCGGCGGAGCCGTCGGCGATCACGCGCCCGTCGGCGAGCAGTACCGCGCGATCGGCGCAGGCCGCCGCGAACTCGGGGTCGTGCGTGGCCACGATCACCGCCTGGCCCCCATCCGCGCGACGGCGCAGCTCGGCGGCGAGCGCCGCTTTGGCCTCGCGGTCCATCCCGCGCGTGGGCTCGTCCAGGGCGAGCACGACCGGCGGATCCCCATCCCCGGCCACGATCGCCAAGGCCAGGCGCTGACGCTCCCCGCCGGAGAGGTCGCGCGGGTTGCGCTCGGCCAGGCCCCCCAGCCCCGCGGCCAGGAGCGCCTGCGGCGATGCCTCCTGCGCCACCCGCTCGTGCAAGAAGTAGTCGTTGGGGTTCTGCAACAACAGCGCCACCCGTCCCCCCACCTCGACCTTGCCGCGGGTCGGGCTCAGCAGACCCGCGGCATGGCGCAGCAGCGTCGACTTGCCCGCCCCGTTGCGCCCCATCAGAGCGACGCTCTCGCCTGCTCGCACGACCAGATCGACGCCGCGCAGGACCGCCGGTCCGCGCGGAATCTCATGCCAAAGCCCCCGTACCGCGAGAGGCACGCCCTTCCCTCCCCCAACCCTTGAGCCCCTGCGACGACGAGACTTCGCTCCGTCGCGACCGCTGCCGTCGCCCGACCCCGCCACCAGACCGGGAGCCGTGGAGGGAAGCTCGCTCCCGTCGGCCAGCAAACCCCGGGCTCGCAGGGTGGCACGAGCCTGCTTGACGCCCACCGGAGCCGGCGCAAGCCCCGACAGAGCGAACAGCTTGGCGCCGGGGGTCTGCAGCGCGGGCGCGTCGTCTCGCGCCCATTCCAGGAAGCCCTCCGGCGGGCCGTCGTGCGCGACCCGACCCGCGTGCATCGCGATCACACGGTCGGCCGCCGCCAGACAGCGCTCCAGGCGATGCTCGCACAGCAGGATCGTCGTGTCCCACTCCTGGTTCAGGCGCCGCAGCAGGCCGATCAGCTCGTCGCCGGCGACCGGGTCCAGCTGCGAGGTGGGCTCGTCGAGCAGGACCACCTTGGGGCGTCCCGCCAAGGCCGCGCCGAGCGCGACTCGCTGTTGCTCGCCGCCCGACAGCTCCTGGGTGGAGCGCTCGAGCAGGCGGTCGATGCCGAGCGCGAGCGCCACCTCCTCCACCCCCCTCGCCACCATCGCCGGGCTGTGGCCCCTGTTTTCCAACGCAAGCGCCAGCTCCGCCCGCACCGAGCCCATCACCAGCTGAGTCTCCGGGTCCTGAAACAGCACGCCAGTCAGCGCCCCCAGACGGGCCGGGGGATGCTCGCGCGTATCGAGCCCTTCGACCGTCACCCTGCCGGCGAACGAGCCGCCGTAGAAGTGCGGTGCCAGACCACAGGCGGCTCGCAGCAGCGTGGACTTGCCGTGCCCGGAGAGCCCCGCCAGCACGCACAGCTCCCCCGGCTCGATCGCCAGGCTCACGTCCCGCAGCGCGGGCGCTCCCGTACCGGGGTAGGCATAGGTGACGCGCTCGAACACGACCGAGCTCACGGGATCGCTCGCTCAGATCGAGGGCTATCGAGGACGCTCACGGGACTGCTCGCTCCAGATCGAGGGCTAGCGAGGCGCTCACGGCTCGATGCCCTTGCGGTCGGCAAACGGGGCCAGGATCGCGAGCGCCAGCGCGATGCCGAGCATGAGCGTCTCAGCCGCGCCCGCGGCTTTGATTTCTGGATAGGCGTCGAAGGCGGCGATTCCCGCCAGGCGCGCGCCGAGCGCGAGCGCCGTCACCGAGGCGGCCGATACCGCGAACGCGAGATCGTGGCGGGACCAGGGGATCGCCCTGCGCTGGGCGCGTCTGGCCTCGGCGAAGCCGCGCAGCTCCAGCGTCGCGGCCACGTCCAGGGCGCGGTCCAGGGAGGAGGACAATATTGCGCTCACAAGGGTGACTTGCGCGCGCGCGCGCGTAAGGGGGCTTTCTTCGCGCGCGCGCGCGGGTGGCAGCCCCAAACGCGCATACACACGCCCCCGCTCTGCCTTCGTCGGCCGTGTCTGTGCCCCCCTTCCCATTGTCCTCCTCCCTGCCGGCGCCACCCGGGTCGATTCCGGTCGATCAGTCAAGACCTGTCCCGGGCGTTGGCTGGAAGGCCCCCGCGTGCGCTGCGCCTCGGCCAGCCGGCGCGAGTCGCCCGCCAAGACCGGGATCATGCGAGTCGCCAACGAGGCCGTCAACGCCGAGCGAAACGAAAGCCTGCGCACCCCCCGCAGCAGCTCGTCCGGGTCGACGGTGAGGCTTCCCAAAGTCGTGGCGAGCATCAGCAACGCAACCTTCAAGGCGATCGCCACACCGTAGACCAGCGCCTCGACCGTCAGGTCCCCCTGGCCGAAGGGTCCCAGGTCGCCAAGCCTCACGAACACGGTCAAACCGTCCCTGGAGACGAGCACGTTGACCACCACGATCGGCAAGGCCACGATCGCCGCCATCCGCAGCGATCGTACAACCTGGCCTCCCACGCCCGCCCCCGCGCCGGCGGCTACGATCGCGCCCACCAGGATGGTCAACACAAACGGGCTTTCGCAGGCCAAGGCGGCCACGATCAACGCGACCGTCCACGCCGCGCCCACGCTTGCGCGCGTGGCGTGCAGAGGACTCGCCAGGCGGCGATAGAAGAGCGCATCGCCCATCATTTCGGTCGACGCCCCCGATCGGTGGTCTCGCATCGGCTTGCTCGGTCCGCGTTCATCTTCGGCTTGCTTGCTCGCTCGGCGCTCATCGCGACGTTGTCGGGAGTGAGCGCGCGGCGCCGTCCGCTTCCAACGCCAAAGCGAAATGGTCGTGCAGCGTCGCTTCGGAGAACGCCCCGGCCGCCCTCTCCACGCCGCTCGCGTCGGTGCCTGTGACCACCCACAGAGGCTCCTCTTGGGCATAGCGAGTGGCGGCCACCAGGCCGGCGCCCGACGTCAGCGTCTTGGTCGTGCGGCCGCTCGCGTCGAGCAAGCTCAGCGAACGCCCGTCGCCCGCAAAGCGCGCATAGACGCCGCTGGCGCTCGGCCCCCGCTCAATCGCCTCGCTGGCGGGCGTGCCCCTGACCGCGGGCCACGGCCCGACGAGCACCCTCAATGTTTCCGGCTCGTCGCCCGGGCCGATCGCCGCTATCGCGGCCGGCACGCCCTCGGCGCGCAAGCGCGACACCACCGTCCGGCAAGCCTGGCCGCTCACTTCGGCGCATTCCACGCGCACCGGCAATCGCTTGCCTTCGCTGCCGTTCAAGAACGGCTCTGGGAAAGAGCCAACGACGGCGGGAACATCCTCGGTTTGACTCCAATCGTGCAGGTCCCACCAGATGTGGTCGCCCGCGTGCACCTGTGTGCTCGCCCCGCCCCTGGGCGCCTCGATGCCGTTGACGTAATAGAACCAATCGACCGGTTCCCCACCCTGCGTCGTGCCGGCGTGGCCGTCGATGCTCTGCACGAAGCCGCCCCCATAGCGGGTCGTGACCGTGCGGTTGCGCATCAGCAGGCTCAAAACCGTCTCCTGACCGCGCGCCTTCGGCGGCCCCTGCCCACCGACCGGCTTGGCGCCGAAGTCTTCGGTGACGGTCAGATGGATCGCGCTCGGTGTGGCTCCGGGACCCAGGCCGCAGCCGGCAAGACTCAGGACACATATGCCGAACAGGCCCAACCAGACCCGCGGAGCCAACCAGACCGGCAGGCCGATCAGGTCGCGCGAGGGAGGGCGCCTGCGGCGCCCTCCCTCGCCCACCGACCCGATCGGTCTGTTACTTGACATAAAAGGCGACATGGCTCACGCCGGCGACAAGCTTGGTCGCACGGCCTGAAGCGTCGACCGCCTCGATGTCGTACACGTAATGTCCGGCCGGCAGAGCCGCCGGAAGCAGGTAGCTGAACGACTCGGTGTCGCCCACCGAGAAGAACCGCGCGGCCCCGCAGCGACTTTTGACGAAGCGCTCCCTGGAGCCATCGAAGGCGAAGCACCGCTTGCCGGAGCGCCGCTCCAAGCCGATCCGCACTTCCTTGAGCGCGCCGCCGGCGGGAACCGTCACAACACCCTTCAGAATCCTGGGCGCTTTGCGCTTCGAGTACACGTGTCCCGCCTTCACGCCTCCGGCGAGCGCCGTCACGGCAGACTGTTGAGGCGCCACGAGCAGAGGGCCCCCACACCCACCCGATGGAACCGACTCGGTCGCGCAGGCAGACAGAAGCTGGGTACCGCAGGTCCCATCGTTGCCGTTGTGGACACAGATCGTCGTCTCGGTGCGCACCGCCGGCGGGCCGGCCGCGGCGCCATTCACGGACAGCGTGTAGGTCCCCGCGCCGAAGAACTTCAGCGTCGCATGACCCTGAGAGTCGGTGGTGGCGCCGGCGCCGCCGCCGATGACGCTCGCGCCGATCGCGGGCGAGGCTTCGCCCTTGGCGTTGTACTGCTTGACGCTCACCGCCGTCGCTTCGCCGACGTTGGCCGTCGTGGGCGCTTCAATCTCGAGCGGAGTCGGTTCGGGCGTAGGACAGGCAGTGCCATAACAGGACGGAAACAGCAGGACCCGATCGGCCGGCTGCAGTTCCGTTTCGCAAGCGCCCAGTTCCGACTCCTTGTCGTTGAGCCAGAACGACCAGAAGTAATTCGCCGAGGCCGATTCTTCGAATTCGTGGGTCTCGCCCTCGATCGTGAAGATCGAGTATTGGTTGTATTTCGCTTCCCACGGCCCGCTCCAGTTGCCGGCCGTGGCCAGATCGAGAGCGCCGAGCGCGCTGGCGCCGGGACACGAGTCGGCCGGGTTGCCGTCCTTGACCACCGGGTTGGTGGTGGTCGTGACGACGGTCGGCGGAAGCTTGGTTTCGCCGAGCCCCTCGACCCTGACGGTGACTTGAGCGGGCGCGCCGACAGCCATTGCGGATGCCGGCGCGAACAGGCAAAAGAGCGCGACGGCCAGAAGCGCCGAGCGCGACGAGATACGTGTTTGAGACATGGAGCCAACCCCTTTCCACGAGGGCTTTGTGGGCTTGTGGTCGGAGGCAGGTCTCCTGGCTCCCGGGCCTACCCTCCGCGCCTTCCCGATCCGCCGAGCGGCCGATCAGTGGCTGCGCTTGCGCGCCGCGTCTGGCATCCCCGGTCACAGTGGCGGGTCCGCGCCGGATTCGCACCGGCTTCCCTTTCCACCGACCTTATGGACACCGGGATCCTACACCCGCGCGCGGCCGGAGCACGCGCAAAGGGCCGCAACCGGCCACCCTTTTACAGCGTCGCGAGGTCTCCGTCGAGACTGGCAAGCGTGGCGCGCTCTTGCCGGTCAAGCGTCGTCCGCGCGCCGATCATCCGGCGCGCATGGTCCAGATCGTCCGAGCGCCCGAACGTGAGCGCCCCGCGCACACGGCCCTGCTGCAGGTAGAAGTTCGTGAACTTGCCCTCCTCGTAGGAGCCGCGCACGACCTCTTCGTCCCACTCGTAGGCGGGACCGACGTACTCCAACTCGCCCCAGTCGCCGAGCACCGAGTAGAAGTAGGGCACGACCTCGTGGGGCACGTTCCCGCCGAGCATGTTCAGAGCGGCGGTCTTGCCATGGTTGAAGGCCACGTCCCAGTGCTCGATGCGCACGTGCGTATCGTGCACAGGCGAGTCGTACTCGGCGATATCTCCAGCCGCGAAAACCCCTGGCACAGAGGTCTCCAAGCGCGACGAGCACACCACACCGCCCCGCTCGCCTATCGCAAGGCCGGCGCGCTTGGCCAACGCCACATCCGGTGTAACGCCGGCACCAACCACAACCGCATCGGCGGGCAGCTCGAGCCCCGAGGTCGTCACGACCGTGCCAACACGCCCCTCCCTGCCGGGGCGATCATCGCCCTCGAAGCGCTCCAGCTCGTCAGGGCCGTGCACCTCGATCCCGTGCGATTCGAGCAGCTCCTGGAAGAAGCGTCCGGCTGGCTTGCCGAAACCGCGTTCCAAGGTGGCCTCCTCCTGCATCACGATCGTGGCCTGCTTGCCCATCAAGGTGAGCGAGGCGGCCACCTCGCAGCCTATGTATGAGCCGCCGATCAGGACAACCCTCTCGGCGTCCGCCACGCCTTCGCGGATCGCGTCGGCGTTGCCGAGCGTGCGCAGGTAGTGGATCTGCTCCAGCTCACAGCCAGGCACGTTGAGACGGCGCACATTCGCGCCGGTTGCGATCAAGGCCTTCTCGAAGCGCAGCTCCTGCTTGTCTGAGAGCTTGGCCGTGCGCGCCCCCAGATCCAAGGACATCGCGCTGATGCGTCTCAGCAACTCGATTTTCTGCTCCTCCCACCACTCCTCCGGCCTGAACAAAGGCTCCTCGCGGGTCTCCTCGCCGCGCAGATAGCCCTTCGAGCACTCCGGACGGTTATACGGCGAGTCGGGCTCGCGTCCCACGAGCACGATCTCCCCCTCCGCGCCGGACTCCCGCAGCCAGCGCGCGCAGTTGGCCGACGCGAGGCCGCCGCCGATAAGCAGGAACTCCACCTCGCGCGCGCTCATTCCCAGGACCATAGTGCAGATTGACGCGAGCCCAACCGCGATAAGGACAGCTTTACAACCCCGGTGGATGCCTCACCGACCAGTGCGCCCACGTCGGGATGTGGTCGAGGATGCGCCAGCGCGGGCCGTCTTCGTCGCGATTGGGTCCCACGTCGGTGCCGTCGTGGGACGTGTCCAAACGCAGGCCCGCGATCACCATGAACACGTGAGCCGTCGGAGCGTCTGTGGCGTAGATCGTGACCCACCGGCCCGGCCCGGGCGCGCCCCAGCGCATGTAATCTTGGGCAAGCGGATTCTCGCGCACGATTTCCCCGATCGGGCGCACCCCGGAGCGGTAGAGCACATAGTTGACGGTGCTGGAGCAGTCCTCGTCCGGGGCGCCCCTCGGGTCTGGATGACCGTCGGGCCCATAGGGGAGATCCTGCAGCTCGTTGCCGGCGACGACCATTGCCTGCACCACGCTCGGCGCCTCCTCAGGCACCAGCGCCACATGGCCGTCACCAGGTGAGAGCACCGCCTGGGCGCCCGGCGTGAATTCGACCTCACCGACCCCCGGCCATTCGGCGATCGAGACTTCCGGCGCGCCGGTCGCGCTCGCCTGTGCCGAGCCGCGGTAGATCGAGGCCCAGCGCTGCACCTCGTTCACGTACCAGTCGGCGTGGTTGTAGGCGAAGATCGCCTTTCGATAGTCCCCTGGCGCACCCGAGGCCCGCAGATAGTTGGCCATCGAGAAGATCGCGTCAGCCGGGTCCCAGCGGTCCGCGCGCCCGTCGCCGTCGCCGTCCACTCCGTACTGCCGCCAGGTCGACGCCAGGAACTGAGCCGGGCCGCCCGCCCCAGCCGAGTTGACGGCGCCCTCCCTGGTACAGGAGGGATCGGGGTCGCGCCCATGGTCGCACTCCACCTTGCCGATGCCCGCCAGGATCGCCCAATCCAAGCCGTAGCGCGAGGCGGCTTCGATATACAGTTTGAGGTATTCCGGTGGGATTTCCGCGCGTGCCCGCGCCGACGCCGCGTACGTCTCGGCGGTCCCCGTGACGGAGCTCGTCGAAAGACCCATCGTCACACCGAGCAGAGCCGCGCAAGCCACAAGGACCGCCAGGCCCGCCCCAACCAACAGCGCAAGGCCCGCGAGCGCTCGCGCCGGCAGAGTCGCACGCCGTCCTCCCTGGCGTGCCGATCCACCCCGCCAAGGACCCGATCGCGGGCCTTCGGCGAGCGACCCGGCACTCACGCTGTCCTCCCCGGTCCCGGCCGCTCAGGCCCCCAACCCAGCTGACGCTTACGCCGTGCCGCCACCTCACGGGCGTCGTCCATCACGGTCGATTCCTGCCGTGCTCCGTCTCGCTGTCGAGGAGACCCACCGCCTTGCAGCGCATCGACCGCCCGCGAAGCCCCGCGCAAACCTGGTTGCGCCGCCAACCCGCCCTTGCGCACAAGACCCGGACCAGCGGCTGCACCTGGCGGTCGCGCCGCCTGGGCATGGCCTACCGCGTGAGGATCGACACCCGCGCGTCCGGCCACGGCCGAGCCGCTTCGCGTTCGCTCACCACCGGGACGTCTCGCGGCGGACGCCATCGACGCAACCTCCCCGAGCTTCGAGCTCGGGATCGAGCATCGCGATCGCCAGTGTCCCACGACGCGCCCGCTTACCTTCGATCCGCTGTTCGCGCGCGCCGAGCTCCAGCGCCCGGCGCGTGTCCCCATCCGCGAGCGCCTTCTGGCGCTCGCGCCGCAATCGCTCCAATCGTTTCCCGTGAGCCATCGGATCCGCTGCGGCAGACGACCCCGCGAGCGCGGCCTGAGCGCCGGCCTGCTTGCCCGGCGAATCGCCGTCTGTCCTCGGCGAAATTGTCGTGCGGGGATTGCTGCGCGAGGCGGAAGAGGGCTTCACCTCGGGCGCGGGCTGCCTGTGCTTTCTGATCGCGGCCAGGGGCTTCAGCAGAGCGCGGGGCGTCTCCAGCGCACCCTCCACGCGCCGCGCCATCGAGCGATGCCTCGGCTGGGCTTGGTCGCGGCCGGCCCCGGTGACCCAACCGAGCGTCTGGTGGCGCTTCAGAAAAATGCTCCACCAGAAGGCCGAGACCAGAAGCCACTGCTCCCACCATCCCAGGATCGTGAGGCTCAAGAGCAACCTCATCATCATCAAGACGACGCCCAGCAGAAACGAATATGTGAGCTTCGCGATCACCGCCTCCAGCAACTTCAGAGCCCAACCGCGAAAGGCCGAGCGGCCGCCATCGCCGAGCGCCGGAGCCAGCACCGCGGCGGGTGCAAGCAGCAGGAAGAACAGGCCCACGAGCGCGGCGCCCAACAGCCGCAGGGCCAAATAACCCAGCAGCAACAACATGCCCAAGGCGCCCAGCCAAATCGCGAGCAGGCCGATGACGCGCGAGCCTGTGCCCTTCTGTGAGCGGAATTCAGCCTGCGACGAGGTTGGGCCTCTGCATTCGGCGGCCGATTTGCCACCGCCGCAGAGCACGTTGAGCAACGTGCCTGCTTTGGTGGCTGAATTACGCCCCGATTCGTTGGCGGGCAACGCCAGAAACAGCTCTCCGTTGGTCTGCGCTTCGCGCAACAGCGCCGCGCTCGCGAACAACGTTCGCGACCCCGGACCCGCGCCAGCCGCGCAGCTGCCCCGACATCCGCTCTTCGCTTCCTCGCTCTTGGCGATCGTCAGACCCGCGTTGCGCAAAGCGCCGTCGAGCCGATCGGCGCCGTCACACCATCCGACGTCGCCGAACTCGAGGTAGCACCAGGGCGTGGTGACCACACTGCCGAAGACCACCTGCATGTTGTCGGCCAGCGTGCGCTCGGCATGTTCGGGCGATCCGCTGGCAACGGCCGCCATCGTTCCGAGGCCCGCCTGATTCGTCCACTGCTCGACCGCGCCGACAGTGCCCGCCGGATCGGCCATCACCCACAAGCCGCCGGCCATCATCGCGAGCATCGCCAGCGCTTGGCCCATCGTCTCGGCGACCTGACGCCTGACCAGGCCGTGATACACGACCAATATCGAGGCCAGGGCAAGCACGATCTCAAGCCACGGTTCGGTGAAGGTCAAGCGCGCGTTGCGCAGCGCCCCCGTCACCTGGCTCAACAGAGCTCCGCTCAGCAGGTTCAGCGCATAGCACCACTCGAACATCACCACCAGGCCATGCGTGGCCGACACAAGGGCCATCCAGCCGTACTGGGCGAAATCGTCGATCGTCGCCGACATGTCGTTGCCCCACTTGCCAACCCCCGTGTCGATGTTCACGTCGAACGCGTAATCGTTGGTGGGGTCTGCGGCCGCCACGAAACTGTCTGTTTCACAGCTGCGCCGCTGTGCCGCCGAGAGACCGCCTGGGTTGCGACACAGAGGACTGTCCAAGCCGTTGCCGGCGAGCGGATCGCCCCCGCTGGAGGGAGCCGAGGCAGAGGCTTCCCCACCAAGGACGCCTCCCGGGCTGAGGACAGGTCCGCTGGGCGCGCGTGGCGCGCCCCTTTTCGGCGTCGCCGACGGGCGCCCAGCCGCGAGCGCCCGAACCGGTGCCAACAACAGGACAAAGGCGATCGCCACACCGGTCGCGAGCGCGACAACGACCCCCCGCGAGGGTAAGACGGACCCAGCCCTCACGGTTCGCGACACGCTTGCTGTCCAGACGCTTGCGGGGTCGTGGAGAAGGCCCGCAACAGAGAAGGCACTACCACCTCGACCTGGATCGCCTCGACTCGCCCGCGGTGATCGCGAAACAGGCAGCGCCCCGCCTCGAATTCGAGCAGACGCTCGCGGGCGCGACGATCCTCAGGGTCCAGGCCCAGCAGGGTCAGCGCCCGCGACGCCTCGACCTCCGAGCGCATGCCGAACACGAACGTAGCCCCGAGCAGGTTCTCCAGCGACTCGCGCTCCCCCACCAGCGCATCGGTGACCAGTTGGGTGCTGATGATCGGCACCGCCAGCTCCGAGCGGCCCATGCGCTGCAGGGAGGCAAGCAGGGTGCGCCCGACCGGGTCCCCCAGCAGCCGCCATCCCTCGTCGAACATCGATGCTATATTGCGGCCACATGAACCCCGATGGAATAAGGCTCGACGCCTATATTCGCGTCTCAAAAGTGGGGGGCAGAAGCGGCGAGAGCTTCATCTCACCCGAGGTCCAACGAGCCCAAATCGAGCGCTGGGCACAGGCACACGAACACGCGCTGACCTGGCATGAACCCGAGCTGGACGTGTCCGGCGGGACGATGCGCCGACCCGTCTTCGACCAGATCATGCAGCGGATCAGGACCGGCCAAACCGACGGCGTGATCGTCGCCAAGCTCGACCGCTTCGCCCGCACGCTCGTCGGCGCGCTCTCCACCCTCGAAGAGTTCGAGCGCCACGGCGCGGTACTCGTCTCCGTCACCGAGAACCTCGACCTCTCGACACCGATGGGCAAGGCCTTCCTGCGCATCCTGCTCGTATTCGCCGAGCTCGAGCGCGACCGCATCTCAGAGAACTGGGACACCGCCACCACCAACGCGATCGCCCGCGGAGTACACGTAGCCAAGTTCACGCCAGTCGGCTACGACAAGGGCCCCGACAAGCGTCTCGTCCCCAACGCCGATGCGGCCGCCATCCGCGAAGCGTTCCTCATGCGCGCCGCCCACCAGACACGCACCGAGATAGCCCGCAAGCTCGACCAGATCGCCCCACGCCCCAAAGGCGGACGCTGGACAACCTCAAACGTCGAGCGCATCGTCAAAAACCGCGTCTACCTCGGCGAGGCCTACAGAGGCGACGCCGTCAACCCAGATGCTCACAAGGCGATAGTCAGCCTCGGCGAGTGGCAAGCAGCCAACCACGCACCCGTACGCGCCGCCAACCGCTCCAAGACGCCAAGCCTGCTCGGCGGGATCGTGCGCTGCGCCGGCTGCCGCTACGTACTTGCACCCCAGGTCTACGGTTGGGGAAGACGCACCCCCACTCGCGCCTACCGCTGCCGCGCCGTCCACAGCGCCGGCACCTGCCCCGAACCCGCCAACATCCCACGCGACGCCCTCGACAACTACGTCGAGAGCGTTTGGCGCGAGCAGATGAAGGACCAGGCCCTCGCTCTCAAACGGGACACACAAACCCTCCAAGCCGCCGCCGAAAAGCTCCAGGAGACAGAAGAGGAGCTAGCCGCATTCGCCTCAGATATCACCGCTCGACGCGTACTCGGCGTTGGATATCACGCCGCGCTGGAAGCACGCTCGACCGCCGTCGACGAAGCCCGCACCGAGCTCCAACAAGCAAGCGCCTCCGCACCCGACGCAGAGACAATCGAGAGCTACGACGAGCTACCCACCGAGGACCGCACACGCATCCTCTCCAGCTCGATCGACGCGGTGATCGTTAAGCGCGGCGACGCGCGAGCCCCGATCGAGGGACGCGTCACCATCCTCTGGCGCGGCGAAGGGCCGGACGACCTGCCCCGCCGAGGTCGAGACAACGGCCCCGTCCGCCCCTACACGCCCTAGCGGGACGAGCACCACGCCCGGATGGCGCTCCCGCGCGATGCAAGCGAACATCTCAAGCGCGGCCCGCGCCGCGGCGGGCGGCATCGGAGCAGCCAGTCGTATGCTGGAGACACACGCCATCTCCTCTTAATCCGACGCCAGCGAGACAGTGGGACAGGACGCCCTGTTCATTGTCTCGCCAGCGCTGGTATGAACGACAGGTCAGGCTTGATTCGCGTTCGGTCTGATCTTGTCGTTAGCGGGCGCGCTCCGCGGCCGGCTGCTACTGGTGACGGACATCCATGTGCTCGATCGCATCGTGGGCTGCCTGGACGGACAGACCCGCCGCATGGGCGATGTTAGAGAGCGCTGCCCGTGTGTTGATTGCCATGCAGATCTCCTGATCGAGCGCCAGCCGCAGGTCCGCGACTTGTGCTTCAGCGCTCCGCAGACGGCGGGCTCGCCGTTCGACGAGCTTCAGGGCTACTTGGGTGTTGGCGGCCGCGATCTCCGTCTCGTGTGTCTCTTGCGACTGCACACGCCAACATCCTTCAAACCCCTTGTCTTTCCTCAGCTCCAATGTCGAGATTCGCTGCATAGTCTCTTTCCTTTCCATTGACAAAACCAAAAAAAGGTCTCGCTTGATACGGACCTTTTTTTGGTGTCAGTAACTCTTTTGTCGCGCGTGCTGTGGCGACCGGCGGTCTGTCAGGCGGCGGGCGCGGGGAGGGGGATGGTTGTTTCGGTGTTTCTGAGTTTGTCGATGCGTAGCTCTGTGGGGGGATGTGTGTGTTCGGTGAGCCAGATGTATGGGATCGGGTGGTCGTGTATGAGTGCGTGATTTTCGAGAAAGTCCGCGAGATCGTCTGCCTGGCCGAGGCCAGCTGCGTACCTGTCGGCCTTGTACTCTCGTCCGCGCCAGTAGGCGCCGAACAGCGGCCCCACGAGCCGCAGACCAAACCCACCGTTTATGAATTTGAGGGTTTTGCGGACGAGCCAAAGGAGTAGGCGGATACCCAAGATTGTGAGCAAGATCCGCTCGCTGAGGATTGCGTGTACCTGGGGTGCGGTGTCCTGCCCACCCTCGCCATCTTGCGTTTGCCGGGATGGTCGCGGCGGGATTAGTATGAGTCGGCTGATCGCGGCGGTGAGCCTGCCGTCGGGGGTGGCGAGGTGTCCGAGCTCGTGCGCGAGTACCGCGGGAAGATGATCGCTTTCCAAGAGGCCTCTTGAGAGCATCAGCGTTTCGCCGCAGACCGCCGCGTCTGGTGTCGGTGTGTCGATCACAAACCAGCTTGCCGGGCGCGGCAGCGGTTTGCGTGTATGGGCCTGCAGGAGATTTGTCGCGTCGTGGTAGGCGAGCTTCTCGCGCTCGGAAGGCTTGCGTCCGCCTGTGCGTTGCTTCCACCACCAGCTCGTCCCGAATGGGCTCGCAAGCGCGATGATCGACCAGAATGTCGGTATGAGCGCGACTTCAAGCCAGACGGTCGTGTGAGCCGTCGATTGACCATGAAGCATGAGCCAGATCGAAGCCGGTATGAGAACGAGCGTCGCTCGGGCAAGGATCACAGGTAGTTCACTGACGAGCGCCAGCGCGTACACCCCCAGCGCGTCGAGCGAGAACCGCGCGACGATCCTCCTGAGAATCATGACGGTTCGCGTGAGCGGTCTTTCCAGTTGCATGTGATTCGCCTCCTTGCGGTGTTAGAAGGGCAGTGCTGCCACCTCCTTCTCCGACAATGCGCTCCCGACCGGGACACCTGACACGCAAACCCGAGACGTGCCCGTTGACGACGGGAGCTGGTCATCGCTCGCTGCCGGTGCCGCACCCGCCGACTCGACGGGGGTTGGCAGGGGTGCGTGTAGGTCTGGCGCAGTGAGGACGGTCGCGCGCATCGCGCGACCACGACTGATCAGGTACGCCTCGCCGGGCTTCAGCGATCTGACGGTGTTCGGCTCGACCTTGAACTGGTGTTGGATGCGCACCGACCCTTCGCCGTTTGCGCCTTCCTGGTCGTAGTGCATCGAATACTCGGGGCGTTGGCGGGTACCGGCGAGAGCGGCGATGCGCTCGGGCGTGTTCACGCGGTGGCAGATCACGGTCTCGACCGAGCCGAGTATCCGCTCGGCCTGCTGCTCATCGCCCATGCCGGCGACGACTTGTGGCGCGAGTATCAGGCTGGTGTGGAATCCCCTGGCTTGCTCGACCCTGCCGGCCATGCTCGTGCCCGAAGCCAGAGCTGAGAACTCATCGATGATCAGCACGCAGAACTGGTCGTGTGGCTTTCGCGTGGTGAAGTAGTGCGCGAAGTCCTCGAACAGGAACCTCGCGAGACCCTCCGCCTCTTCGCGTAGCGTGAGCGTATCGAGCAGCAGATAGGCGGCTGCGGCGTCCTCCCATGCCCACAATCCGTCCAGCATTCCGCGGGTTTGAGCGAAGAACGCCTGGTAGCGCAACCTGACCTGGCGCACCTGGTCCTTGCTCAACGCCGCAAATGCACTGGATCCCTCGTGTGCTGGCCGCAGAGCCTCAAGATCCATTCGCTCCAACGCCTGGATACTCGACCGTGGTGGTCCGTCGGGATGCTCGCATACCAGGCCGAGCACGGTCTTGGCGATGTCGCGATACCAGGCCGCCGGACCGTCGCTTGCGTAGTCGACGATCTCCATCAGCCGCCCATGGATCTCGTGCGCCTCTCCACGCCACCCATCGAACGGCTCGTTGGGGAACACGCGGCACTCTCGGTCCGCATCAGCCATAAGTCCGCAGAACCGTTGGGCTGTCTTGCGGTCACCCTTCCCGTCCAGGTAGAACACGGGCATTTTTGATGTCTTGGCTATCGTCCACGCCAGCCGCAGCAACGTCTCGGTCTTGCCAGATCCCGTCGCGCCACACACGAGCATGTGCCGGCACAGGCGCTCCGGCGATAGCGCCACAAATCCTTCGCTCGTCGGCACCGCGCGCTCGCCCCCGACACGCTTGGCCAGCACAAACCCCCGCTCGCCATCGGCCTGTGTGATCAGAGGACCACTCATCGCTTGGGGCTCTGGTCGCGGAGGGGTAGCTGGCGCATACCGAGCGATGACCACACTCCGTCCGCAGCAAGCTCTGAGACCAGTCGAAGGGGGCCAGGGGCGCAGTAGTAGAGGACCGCGTCATAACGTCCGCTCAGTTCATCGATGATCGCTCGCACACGCCGCTTGCTCTTGACCGTCAACTCCACCTCGATCGCGATCCGCCGACCGTCGAGCAGCACGAGCCCATCGGCGAGATGCTCTTGTGGGGTCCGCTTCTCGCGCGCCAATACACGCTCGCACACCCATTCGCTCTCGCCGGCGCGCGACTGGATGTGCAACCTCACCTCGGTAACGGCCGCCACATGCTCAAGCGAGCCGAGGCGTGGTCGCCACGCACCAAACTGCAAACCACAAGCGCGCAAACCCTTGACCGTCGGCACCACCCACGCCGGCTCGCCTACCAATAGCCGGCGGACCTCGACCAGGCGCTGCTCGCGCAGGCGAGCAAGGAGACGCTGCACAGTCCTCGGGTTGCAACCCAACCACGCCACGAGCTGGTCTGCGCGCACCGCGTACTGCTCGCCCACCCAGCGCAACGCATCCAGATCACGACGACTCACGACAGCGCTCTCAACGCCGGCGCCAGCCACCCTCACGGCTCCAAACTGGTTCTCTCGAACAGATAGGTAGACAGCCCATCTCGCATACTCCGACGGCAAACGAGCAACGGGACAACACAATGGTCCGCTCCGATAGACGCTTCGACGTTCTCGCCGTGCCTTACGCGTGTCCTCAAGGAGAGGGACTCCGCCTCAAAGCTTCGCAGAACACGAGCCTCACATAGAAATGAGCCGTCGCGGACGATAAGCCTCGCCACGAGACGGTCGCCATCGCAATCGCAGTCGCGCTGCAGCGCTTTCTACTGCTGCAGTTTTTTTACGGCTTCGGGAGGAACTGGGGCGCCAGCGACACACGGACGGACAGCCACAGCGTCGCGGTCGTCGGGCCACGGGTACCCGCAAGGGAGGACCCGTGGCCCGACGACCCGATCCGTCCGCTATGAAGCGCAGGGAACAAAAACAAACAACAACAACCTCAACACACCACCGGACATCCCAACACTCCCATCCCGGTCCCACACCCACTAACCATCACACCCACTTGCCCTTGCCAGCCAACCACCACAAACCCCACACAGGTGCTTGACCACCCACACTCGAAGTTGGGGGTGGGTGGTCAAGCACCGACCCACACCACCCCACCACACAGTTGGCTGGCACAAACCAAGCAACCAAGCCAAAACCCAACCACGTGGGACCGGGCCACAAGCCAACGAAACACGACACACACCGCGACAGCATCACGACAAGCACACGACACGCCCATCACGCAGTCGCCCTTCGCACGCAAGCGCGCGATCAGGTGCGGCGGTCCGTGGCTCAGTGGCTCCAGCAGGCCGAGGACGCGCGCCACCTCCTCATCTCGGAGGGGCGGCTTGGCAGTCATATGCGCCTATCCAAGCGAACGCGAGGCGGCAAGGTCCACACGAGCGGAGCGCGCAGATCGATGCCAACAGCTCGTTTTCTTGGCGCCACTGCTCGGCGGACTTACGACCCGTGCGCAGATCGCGCTCGTCTTGCTCGCGTGAGGCCTGCTTCTGCACTGCGTGTGCACGAACCTCAAGACGCTCATTTTCGTTTTGCATCGCTCCTATCGTGGCCAGCATGGGTGGCCGCCGCCAACTATCCGCCATACTGCCCGCCATGAAGCGCTCCGCAGGATCCACGCACTGCAACGCATGGCGCACCAACTCGGTCGGCTCCCACCCCAGGAAGAGTGCGACGACTCCCCCGACGTCCACAGGTCCGCGTCCACCATCAAACGCAGGTTCAGCTCATTCACGGCGGGCATCCAAGCTGGGCTTAGAGTCGGTTGGTAGCCCCAGCACACAGGCGAGACCGTAGAAGCAAGCCACACGAGGACAACAGCGAACGCCGTTTCGCGAGAAGAATTTGGGCCCGGATTGAGTTCGGGCATCGCACACGGCGTGCAGGTCCCGACAGCAGCGGGGGCGAACTGCATAATGAGTCCTATGACGAACGAGTCCCCATTTGCCCGCCTGCGCCTAACAGGCGGCCGTTTCGATGGCCCCGGGATGCCAGTCGAGAGCCTTGTCGAGCTCGGTCAATATCGCGAGCTAGTGCTCGGCGTCGCGCGTGCGCGATTCCTGCGGGACAACCCGGATCGACAGCGGATGCCTCGGGGCTTCTTCGACCGACTTCAGTTGCGTCTGAGCTCTGTTGAGGACGGCAGCGCAATGCCTGTCTTGGAGCGTGTCGCGGCACCCGGTGAGCTTCTGGCGCCCGAGAACGACCAGTTTGCTCACGCGCGAGACGCGATCGAGGCCGCCGTGAAGGCAGCCGAGAACGACGAAGCCTTCCCCCAAGAGTTTCCCCCTGATGCGGCCGTGCTTTTCAACCGCTTCGGCCAGACCCTGAGATCAGGGGAGACAATAGAGCTGCGCGCAGGCTCAGCGTCGTCTGGGGCTCGGTATACGACTGCGACACGGCGAAAGCTTGTACTCCGCGCTGGGAGCACCTACCAGGAGGAGCTTCGCGACATCGGCTGGGTATCGGAGGTCGATGCCGGCGCGATGAGTAGCAAGATTCGCCTCCGGATGGGCCCTGCGGGAACCATCGTGGCGCCCCTCAACGAAGTGACGTTCGAGCCGGTCAAGGAAGTGCTTGAACCGAGCGGCAAGGGACCACCAGTCTGGGTCTCTGGAGTAGGTGTCTTTGATTCGTCCGGACAACTACTCCGGTTCGAGTCGATACACGATGTCGAGGTCGTGGGCGACCAGGAGGATCTCAACCGCCTCGACGAGCGTCTCGGAGAGCTAGCAGCACTCCAAGAAGGTTGGCTCGACGGAAGTGGTGCGCGCCCGGACATTTCTGCACTGAGCCGCGCTCGCCGCACCCTGGCGGCCTCCTCAGCCTCGACGTGCCCCAGCCCCGAATCTTCGCAACGCCAGAGGGCGGAATTCAAGCCGAGTGGACTGTCGGTAACCGCGAGATCAGTGTGACCTTCGAGAAGGACTCCAAGCTGTACGCAGCTGCCGTTGACGCCATATCGGGCAAGTCCGAGGAGCCGGAGCTAACGGACGCCGACCTGACTCAGATCGCCGACCTGCTGCAGGCAACGTGAACGACGACGATATTGACGCGCACCTGCTCGAGGCCGAGGACGAGCAGCTTTACCGACAAGTGCATCCTTCGTGGGTGGCTGACGGAGTCCCCTCAAGCTTGGCGTTCAAGCCAACCTCGAAGGACGAGGGCATGCTGTCGATCGCACTCGCAAGCAAAACGACTCCAAAGGATGCCTACCTACACCACACAAAAGACCTTGGTCTCACGTCAGAGGGGACGTGGGCTGTGACCGTCGGAGAGGCCGCTGCGGCAGGACGTGCCAGCTTCGCTCAGCCGCTGCCCGACAGTCCCGCACATGGGTTCATTGATTTTCGCGGTCTCAGTCGCAAACACGCCGAGGTCGCTGCCAAGATTCTGCTCGCAAGGGCTCGTGAGCGGGGACGTTTGCATCCGCCTACAGACACGCCCTAGACAGGGTCCAGGACGTCCTTTTGCACTATTGAAGCGAGATTCACGTGTACGCTAAAGTACGTCGCTCAATGAGAACAACTTCAAGCGCTCGCGCTCGCTTGACATGAGGTGCGTCGCGAACATCGCAATCAGGCGCACTATCTGCTGACCGACACGCTCGGCCTGGGTGTACTCAGAGCGCGGGGTGCCCGGCTCTGGACCGGGCAGATCGCGGATCGGCAGGTATGTCACCTGCGCTTGGCCCACCGGCGCCAGCTTCACGCTCGGATCGGCAAAGCCGAGCTGGGTCAGCCCCGAGCGCGCGTAGATCTCGAGCGTCTTCGATACCTGCACGTCGACCTCGTCGCCCTCGGCGAGCGCCCGCACGACCTCCAGGCAGGTCGGCTCGCGCGAGCGCCCAATTACACGGTCCACGCCGCCGACCACCGCCGTCTCCCAGGCAGGATCGGCCCGGCCCGGCAAGAGGTCGCGCAGAAACGAGACCGTCGCGTCCTGGCGCAGGTGCTCGGGCGCGACCCGCAACGGATCGAGCATCCCGCGCAAGGCGGGATCGGGGCGCAGCGCGATCGTCTCGGTATGGGGCGCGACCTCCTCGAGCAGGTGGAAGCGATGGTCGCCCTTGGGGTCGCAGTCGATCACGCGAGCGCCTTGTAGAAAGGCCTCGTACTTGAGCTTCTGGGCAAGCGTCGTCTTGCCCGATCCCAGCGCCCCCACGCTCAGGACAGTCGTGTTTCGGTCGCTCTCGGAGCCCTCGCGCAGGTTGAAGCGCACCGGCTGGCGCGACCCTGAGAGGGTGTGACCCAGGTAGTAGCCCCTGAGCGATCCGACGGCGTGTGTGGCGGTCGGCATCGTCGCCGCGACCTGCTCGAGCGTGAGCGTGTCGTCATAGCCGGCCACACGCGTGCGCTGCGCCGGAAGATGCTGGAGGAAGAGCTCCAGCTGATCGCCAAGCGGCCGGTGCAGGCGGATCTCGCCGTAAGCCCGCCGGCAAAGCTCCACTCGCTCTGAGAGCTCCTGCTCGCTGCTGGCCCCGATCGCAAGCGCAAGCGTCGCCTTGAGCAGCGGCGGACGACTCGAGGCCTGCAGATAGGCAAGCAGATCGCGAGCCTCCTGGGTGCGCTGGTAGCCCAGGTCGGACACGCCCTGCTCGCCATCGGACTCTGCGCGCACGATCTGATCGGCGTCCTGGACCCGCCGACGCGCGACGCGCAACGCGAGCTCGTTGGGCAGAAAGCGCGCGTTGAGCGACAAATCGACCCCGAAGGGCAGGCTTTCGGCCGGAGCGAACATCAGCTCCACCCGCGGTCCCGGAAAGGACGCCCGCTCCGGGAGCGCGCCCAACACGAACAGGGCCTGCCAGCTCTCGCCCAGCTCGGACTCGATCCGCAACGAGCGCCCGCGATGTTCGACGTAGCCGTCCATCCAGCGTGTCACGTCGCCCTCCAGCGGGGCTAGCAGCGCCTCGCCGTTGCGTTCGAACACGAGCGCCCGCGGCTCGTGCAGGCCGTCGAGCAGAGGCTCGCCCAGCCCGCGACAAAACGCACGACGAACGAGCCACTGCAGCTCCACGCCTCGGGCCGGGCGCACCGACAGGAAGCCCTCCAGCCGAGCGTGTGCCCGATCGGCGCGCACGCGCACGCTCTCAAGCTCGGACGCTCTCAAGACGCCTCCCTCGCGCGCAGATAGCGCTCGCTTCAGAGACTGCAGCCACTCGCGCGGATGGCGCTCGGCGGCCTGCGAGACATAGGAGGCGACATCGCGCTCTGGATCGCGCAGGCTGACGAGCAGAAACAGCGAAGGTTCAGTCGCGCCCGCCTGCGCCAGATGCCTCTCGTGCTCGCGGACATAGCGATTGCGCGCGCTCGAGTGAGACCCTCGCCCGGGCTCCTCCAAATCCTCCAGATACCCACCCACATCCCAGCTCTTGGCGACGCGCACGATTTGGACGTCGGCTTCGAGCGCGTCGAGCGCGCCGAGCAGCGCCAGCAAACGGCCTCGCTTGCCCTCCTTGGAGAGCCACTCGTACGAGGAGGTGGAAACCGCGAACGCTGCCCAGGGGTCGCTCAGGCTCGTGCCGAAAACGCAGTTGCCGTAAACGAAGGAGATCGGTGGACGCACCTCAACGCACTCCCAGCCGCGCTCCGCGTCGCAACGCGATCACCTGGCCTTTGGCAGGCGATCGCCTTCCAGGCAGTTCGCCGATCGTCATGTCAGGCCGGCCGATCAGGCGACCGACTGCGCCGACGCGCCACTCGGCGCGCTGGTGGGCGACGGTCACGAGCACCGCGCCGGGCCCGCTGTAGCGCAGCCGGCGCAGGCGGGCATCCGAGCCGTCGGGGATGCACAGGAGCGGTGGCGCGTGCCAGCGTTGTCCGGCCCTGAAGCAATCGCTCGCGCGACAGGCGCGCGCGCCGGCCAGATGACGCGGCCCGCAGGCAAAGCCGAGCAGCGAGCGCAGCGTCAGGTGAAACGGCCTGCCCTCGATGCGGATCACCGTCAGCAACGCCGCGCTCGCGCCGGGCAGCCCCAGATCGCGCATGTACCAGGGTATTGCCTGTGCGACCGCGCCGATCAAAGGAAGCGACGCAATCGACAGCGTCAGCGCGACCAGCCCGAGGCAGTAGACGATTCCTCGCAGCGGCACGCCACTCGGATTGAGCCTCAACCGATCGATGCGATAGATGCGCCGCTCGAGGTCGAACACCCTCCTGTAGGAGCGGATCTCCATACCCGTCGCTTTCCGGCCGCCTCGAAAGCGCTGTCCGAAGCCTGCTCAGGATGCCCCAAACAGGGAATTGACTGTGTCGTGCAACACGTTCACCCCGGCCGGGGTGGCGAGCAGAATCGCGAGCAGTCCGATCGCGAAGATACCTGCCGCCTCCTTGAAATCGCGTCTGAAGGCGAGCACGATCGAGGCGATCGCGAAGCCGAGCGCGATCAGGCTCATCGCGACCTTGCGCCCGGTTTCGCCCGCCTTGCTCGCCGCCGATTCCAGCGAAGCTCCTCCTTCGCTGGCCGCCATCAATGCGTGGATCGTGTGCAACGTGTGCATCGGAAACTCCTTTGGTTATGGGGTGTGCTTTTGGTTATGTGGCGTGAGACCGAGTTGGCCCCGTAATCCGGCAAGACTCGGCTCAGGGCTAGCTGTCGGGATTCGTCTGAATGGCCGCTACCTCCCAACGGCCGGCTTGCGATACGACATTGAGTTCGTAGGCGAGCGTGTACTGGGCTCCACGCCCATCGCGGGCGCGCACGACCGCGACGACGGAGTCCCCGTTGGGCGACCATTCGAGGCTGTCGAGCGCTTGCATGGCCAGCGGCGCCGCCGGCAGCGAGACGTGCGCCCCTGCGCGGAGATCGGCGTCGAGCTCGGATTCCGCGTCGGCCAGGTAGTTGTGGATCGCCCGCCTGACCACTGTGACAAGCGCCGCGTTTTCGACTTCGCGCAGATTGCCCTGGGGTGCGGCTCCTGTCGAGGCGGGCGCCCCCACAAACGCCGGGTAACCGGCCAGCGCCAGGCTCCCACCCGGCTCGCGCACGACGCAGACCGTCAGGTAGAGCAGGCCGTCGCTGTCGGTCTGCGCGGCGATCGTGTACACGTGCTCGTCGGCGTACGTGAGGCGGGACTGGACCACTTCGGTCCACAACACCCGCTGCTCCCCCCGTTCTGGTGGCTGCAAGCCCGCTTCGGCTTCCATCGAGGAGTTGAGATAAGGAGCGAGCGAGCGCCTGCGAGCTTCGAGGTCGCTCGACGTCCAGGTGAGATAGCGGCGCGCGAACAGCGAAGCGAAGCCTTCGGCCGCGCGATCTACCAGCGCCGCATTTGCAAGCGTCGAGTGACCGGTCGGTGGCTTGGGCGGCGCGATCGCATAACGCGCGCTGGCGAGCAGCCCCAGCACGGCCGCGGCTTGCACAAGGATGCGCGGCAGCTCGCCGGCGAGGCGTATCCGCCACAGCGGCCGTGGTGTGACGGTCACCGATGCATGTGGCGCGCTCACCAGGCTCAACGCTCGAACTCGAACTCGCCGCCGGCCACGGCGGAGGACACCGGCGCCTGAGAAGTCGCAGAAGCGGCCGCACGCGCACTCCAATTCGGTCCAGCCGTCCGAGCGGAGGCGGACCGCCTGGACTCGACCGGCTCGCGCGCCGCGGCCGCCGACGCCGACGCGCGCCGGTCGGCCGCGAAGCCGGGCGGCGCGTATCCGGACACCGACGCGCGGATCCTCGATGTCCCGCTCGATTGACTTTCCGATTGGGGGTCCGCCGAGGCCTCGCCAGATGTGCGGTGTGAGAACGATCGGGAGCTTGTCGGCGACGGGCGGCGCGCGGCGAGGGAGCCTGACGAGCTGCCGCGCGGAGGCGACGCTTCATGCGTCAGATGAGAGAGGACAAGCCCGGCCGCCCCGACGGTGGCCCCCAGCAACAACCCGACCCCAACGAGGCGGGCCGTGCGCGATCCGGTGGGAGGCGACAGTCCGATCTCGGGTCGTCGCTCGCGCGAGCCGGGCTGCTCTGCCTCGCGGAGACGCTCCGACTCGGCCGCCCCGTGTTCCTCGGCGAGGTACTCGTCTTCTGCGTACACGCGATAGACCTGGCGTGGAGCGCGACGCCACAGGCTCATCGTCGAGCCCCCAAGCGAGCGCTGCCAACCACGCAGGCGACCGGGAGCAAGAACGGGGAGAGATCCCGCTCCCGGCCGCTCGCGCGCGGATGGGAAGCGCCGGTCGATCGTCTCGGCAACCGGTCTCCGGCGTCCCAAGGGACGCGCCTATGTGGGGGGCGAGGGGTTTTCATAGGGGTGTCCCTACGCTCTAATCCGACCGGCTCGCAAGAGCGGGACACCGAGCTGCGAAAGATCTCTCCAACCGAGCGGGATCGATCTCGCTGTGCTTGGCGAGCAGAGCCGCCAGCCGGGTGCGAGCGCGTTGTCCGACCTTGCGGTACTTCGCTTGCGACCATCCGTGCTCGCGACAGAACTCCTCGCAACCGGCATCGCCCGCGAGCTGACTTTCAAGGACCAGTCGCTGATCGGGAGAAAGCTGACGCGCGAGGCGACAGATCAGCCTGAGGTCGTGCCGCAACAGAGCGAGACGCTCGATGTCGACGCGAGCGTCTGCCGGCTCCACCCCACCCTCCCACGCCCCGAGCGGCAGCGCGAAGGCCACCGCGGCCTCGATCGGGCTGCGTCCGCCGAGGGCACGGCGGCGATCCTGAATGCGCGAGAGGAAGCGCTGCTCGAGCGCGTTGGCGATGTGCGAACGGCTCGAGAACGTGTCGCGCGCGGCCCGCTTGAGCAACTCGACCGTGGCCTGGCTGTAGCAGTCCTCCAGATCCTCCCGGGTAAGCCGGTGTCGATGTGCCGCAAGCAGCAGCTCGCGTCGCGCGCGGATCACCAGCGCAACCGTCTCGGTCGAATCGAACAGGCATGCGACCGACCGCTCGCGGCGAGTCGTTTGAAGGACTCCTGTCGGGTGGACACGTAAGCATGTCGGTACGCGTGGCTCCCACACCCCCCTCCCAATTTCTGCGCGCGCGACTGAACGCGCTCGACGACTTCCAGCAGCGCAGCCGGCGGCTCGGCTTCGTAGTGGCCGTTTTCAAGCGCTTCGACGACGACCAGGCGAGCCAGATGGGGGCTCTGATCGCCTACTACGGCTTCTTCTCGCTGTTCCCGTTGCTGCTCGTGTTCGTGACGGTGCTCGGCTTCGTGCTGGAAGGCAGCCCGAGCACCCAGGAAAGCGTTCTCCACTCAACGCTCAGCCAGTTCCCGATCATCGGCACCCAGCTGCAGCAGCAATGTCCATTCGCTGAACGGGAGCGTCCCGGCGCTCGCGATCGGACTCCTCGGCGCGACCTTGGCGGGCCTCGGCATCACCGGCGCCACGCAGAGCGCCTTCAACAAGGTGTGGGAGATCCCACGCTCGCGCCAGCTCGGCTTTCTGGCCTGGCGTGTGCGCGGCGTGGGAATGCTTGTCGTGTTCGGCCTGCTGATGATCGTCTCGACGGTCGCCGCCGGCTACGTGACCGCACAGACGACCGGCGTGCTCGCCCTGCTCGGCGGCGTGGCGGTGGCGTTGGCGGCGAACCTGCTGCTGTTCTTCGCGGTCTTCCGGCTGCTCACCTCGCGGGAGGTCGAGCACCGCATGACCTGATCCCGGGCGTGATCGTGGCCGCGGTCTTGTGGCAGCTCTTGCAGCACGTCGGAGGCTTCTACGTCGAGCATGTCGTGCGCCATGCCAAGGAGACCTCCGGCCTGTTCGCGTTCGTGCTCGGCCTGCTCACCTGGCTGTATCTCGGCGGCCAGGTGACCTTGATAGCGGCCGAGGTGAACGTCGTGCGCGTCCGGCGGCTGTGGCCGCGCGGCTGTTCTCGGACGGCTGAGCCGACTTCGAGCGCTCGATCTGGGCGCATCCCGGCGGAAGACACTTGACGGGTGCCCCAGCAGCGCTATACTAACTACACTTTCGTAAGCTTATATGGAGCGTATACCGATGGCTTCGACACCCCCATCTTCATCCGGCGGCGCTCAGCCGCCCGAGCAACAGCCCAAGCCCGTCCTGCGCCTGATCCCGCTCGACGACACGGTCGTGTTCCCGAGCATGGGCATCACGCTCACGGTCGACGTGGGCGACGACGAGCGCGTGGTGCTCGTGCCTCGCCACGAGAACGAGTTCCTCGAGGTCGGCACGATCGCCGAGGTCTCAGAGCAGTTGCGCCTGCCCGGAGGCGCCCACGCGGTTGCGCTCTCCGGCGAGCACCGCGCGCTGATCGGAGCCGCCCAAACGGGCCCCGAAGGAGAGCTGCGCGTCGAGGTGGACGAGCGCCCCGACGACGTGCCCGTCGACAAGCGCACGCGCGAGCTCGAGCGCGAATACCGTGCCGTGGTCGAGGAGATCCTCGAGCTGCGCGGCGACGACGGGCGCATCGCCGCGTTCCTGCGCGCGATCGTCGAGCCTGGACCGCTGGCCGACTCGGCCGGATACTCGCCCAACTTGACCTACGAGCAGAAGGTGGAGCTGCTGCGCACGCTCGACGTGAGCGACCGCCTGGAGCTGGCGGTCAAGCTGCAGCGCGACAGCCTCGCCGAGCTGCAGGTGCGCAAGCGCATCCGCGAGGACGTGCAGGAGGGCGCCGACAAGCAGCAGCGCGAGTACTTCCTGCGCAAGCAGATGGAGTCGATCCGCAAGGAGCTGGGCGAGGACGAGGGCTCGATCGTGGAGGAGTACAGGACGAAGATCGAGGCCGCCGAAGATGCCCGAGGAGGTCCAGGAGCAGGCGCTGAAGGAGCTCGGCCGCCTGGAGCGTATGGGCGAGCAGACCGGCGAGTCGAGCATGATCCGCACCTACCTGGATTGGCTGATCGCGGTGCCGTGGAGCAAGCGCTCTGAGGAGCACCTGGATCCAGTGGCGGCACGCGAAGTGCTCGACGCCGACCACGAGGGGCTCGAGGACGTCAAGGACCGCATCACCGAGTACCTGGCCGTGCGCAAGCTGCGCCAGGACCGCGGCATCGAGGCCGACCCGAAGTCAGGTGCGATCCTGACCCTGATCGGACCCCCGGGAACCGGCAAGACCTCGATCGGCGAGTCGATCGCCCGTGCGACCGGACGCGAGTTCGTGCGCATGTCGCTCGGCGGCGTGCGCGACGAGGCCGAGATCCGCGGACACCGGCGCACCTACATCGGCGCCCTGCCGGGACGACTGGTGCGCGCATTGCGCGACGCCGGCACGATGAACCCCGTGATCCTGCTGGACGAGGTCGACAAGGTCGGCGCCGACTGGCGCGGAGACCCCTCGGCGGCGCTGCTCGAGGTGCTCGACCCCGCCCAGAACCATTCGTTCCGCGACCACTACCTCGACGTGGAGCTCGATCTCAGCCAGGTGATGTTCATCGCGACCGCAAACGTCGCCGACACGATCCCTGGACCGCTGCTCGACCGCATGGAGGTGATCCGCTTCGACGGCTACACCTCCGAGGAGAAGCTGGCGATCGCCAAGGGCTACCTGTGGCCGCGCCAGCGCGACCGCAACGGTCTGCGCGAGGACGAGGTGAGCGTCTCCGACGAGGTGCTGCGCACGATCGTCGCCGAGTACACGCGTGAGGCGGGCGTGCGAAACCTCGAGCGTGAGCTCGGCACGGTGCTGCGCAAGACCGCCACTCGGATCGCCTCGGGCGAGACGAAGCCGCCCATGGAGATCGACGCTCGAGACCGTGCGCGACGCACTCGGACGCCAGAAGTTCTTCCAGGAGTCCGCGGCGCGCACCGCCACGCCGGGCGTGGCCACCGGCCTGGCGGTCACGGGCACAGGCGGCGATGTGCTGTTCGTCGAGGCCACCGCCATGAAGGGCAGCGGCTCGGCCGGGAACGGGCTCGTGCTCACCGGACAGCTCGGCGACGTGATGAAGGAGTCGGCGCGGATCGCCCTCTCCTACGTGCGCGGTCACGCCGAGGAGCTCGGCATCGACGCCCGCGCGTTCGAGAACAGCGAGTTCCACGTGCACGTGCCCGCCGGGGCGATCCCCAAGGACGGGCCCAGCGCCGGCGTGACGATGGTCACCGCGCTTGCCTCGCTGCTGTCAGAGCGGCCGGTGAAGCACACCGTGGGAATGACCGGCGAGGTCACGCTGCAGGGTCGCGTGCTGCCGATCGGCGGGCTCAAGCAGAAGGTGCTCGCCGCCCACGCGGCCGGGCTCACCGACGTGATCCTGCCGGAGCGAAACCGTGGCGATCTCGACGACATCCCCGAGGAGGTTCGCGAGCAGATGAGCTTCCACCCGGTGATGAGCATCGACGAAGTGCTCGACGTGGCGTTGGAGCCGGCGCCCAAGGTCGCTCAGGTCTCCTGAGGGAGTCCCCGGCATGTCGCGCACCCGCTCGTAGATGTCAGCCGGTGCCCTTGGAGGTCCGCCAGGCGGCGGACCTCCTGGAGCGCCGCTGGCAGCTTTCGATCATCTACGCGGCCCTGACCGGCGCCTTGCGATTCAACGAATTCGCCGAGGCGGTCGCCGGCATCTCCCCACGGATGCTCTCCGAGCGCCTGCGCGACCTGGAGGGCGCCGGGCTGATCGAGCGCACGGTGCTACCCACCAGCCCGCCTACCGTCGAGTACCGCTTGACGACTCGCGGTCGTCGACTGGCGCCCGTGATCGAGGCGATGCGCGCCTACGCCGAGAGCGTCGGCTGAGGGTCGAGATCGCTCCCTCGTGACAACCGGCCGCATCGAGGGCCGCGCCAACCAGCTGACCCCCCTCGCACTCCTCGGCGCTCACAGCCCGTCGAGGATTGCGCACCCCGATCGCGCCGGCCAGCCCTCCGACCGCGACGAGGAGCGCCGCGATCCCCATGCCCGAGATGGAAGCTGTCAAGCGAGGCTTCATTCGCGGCTTGCGTGATCGCGTGCGCCTGCGAGCGCGGTAGCCCGCTCGTGTTGGGACGGCCGAGCGGCAGCCTCTTGGCTTCGGCGACCGCGGCTTTGGCGGGTGGACCGAGCGGACGGCCTGCAAGGTTGCTGTCCAGGCCCGACACGAACGAGGCGGCCACGGCCGCGCCCACAGCCGCGGTGCCGAGCAGGCCGGCAACGCGAGCGACCGCGTTGTTGACCGCCGAGGCTATGCCGGCCTGACCGGTCTCGACCCCCGCGAGCACGGCGGCCGTGAGCGGGGCCACGGTCATCGACAGACCCAGCGAGAACACGAGGATGCCCGGCAGGACATCGGTGAGGTAGTCGACGTGAACTCCGATCCGCTGGAATAGGAGCAGCCCTACAGCGGCCACCAGCGGGCCGGCCCCCATGAACAGGCGTGGCCCGAAGCGGTCGGCGAGCGCGCCGAAACGCTTTGAGAAGGCGAACATGACGAGCGTCGCCGGCAGGGTCGCAAGCCCGCTCTGCAGCGGGGTGTAGCCGCCGATCTGCTGCAGGAAGATCGTCAGGAAGAAGAACAGGATCGCCAGACCCGCGTACATCGAGAACGTCTCGATGTTGCCAGTCGAGAAGTTGCGTCTGCGAAAGAGCGTGAGCGGCAACATCGGATCGCGGCTGCGCGACTCGTGCACGACAAAGCACACCAACAAAGCCACACCGAGCAGGAACGGCACGAAGACAGCCGGGCTGCCCCAGCCCAGGCGAGGCTGCTCGATGAGGGCGAACACCGGTCCACCAAGACCAAGGGCACACAACAGTCCGCCAAGCACATCGATCCTGCGGGCATTCTCGCGACGCGGCTTGGCCGCCGGGATTACCGCCAAAATCAACACCACACAGATCGCGACGAATGGCAGGTTGATCAGGAAGATCGCCCGCCACGAGAAGAGCTGCAGCAGCTCCCCTCCCGCGAGCGGCCCCAGGACCGTCGCGATACCACCCCAGGCGGTCCAGCTGCCGATCGCCGGGCCGCGCTCAGACTCGGCGAAGGTCGCCACGATGACCGCCAAAGCGCTCGGTGTAAGCAGTGCACTGGCCACACCCTGCAAGGCACGCGCCGCGATCAGCGCGCCGATCGTGGGAGCCAGCGCGCACAGCAACGAAGCTGCCCCAAAGCCCCCCACGCCGAGCGCGAAGATACGCCGCTCGCCGTACAGATCTCCAAGCGAGCCCCCGATCAGAATCAGCGATCCGAGCGTGAGCAGGTAGGCGTTTACGACCCACTGTTGGGCCGCCAGACCACCACCAAGATCGTGCTGGATCGTGGGCAGAGCCACATTCACAACGGTGCCGTCCAGCAGCGCGATCCCGGAGCCAAGGATGCAGGCTACGAGCGTCAGCTGCTTACGCAATGCGATGTCCCCGACGAAGCGACTCCGAATGGAGATCATGTGCTGCACGGTAGCCACCCGTCGATGCTTAGGCGAGGAGACCTGAAGCGCGGTATCCCGCGCAGAGGGAACCTCAGCCAGTGGCGTCGACCAGCGCCCAGGCAGCCTTGCCTTCGCGCTCCGCCTTCACCACGACCCCCTCAGCCTCGAGGCGACGCAGGTTCCCGTTGATGTTGGGACCGCTCATGGCCGTCACGACCACCAGCTCGCCCACGGTGTGGGAGCCGTGCTCGAGCGCGCCTAAGATCGCCTCGCGAGCGGCGCCTCGCGTCGCACGCTCAGACATGGTCTTGGGCTGCGGCGCCGCCTCGGCCTCCAAATTGAGCTTGGGCTTGGCCTCCAACTCGGGCCTGGGCTTGGGCTCCATCTTGGGCTTGGACTTGGCCGCCGACTGTCGCGAGCGCTTGACCGGGGCGCCGGCCGCCGGCCGTGAACTCGCAGCTGGGGCCTCGGCGAGCTGAGCGCCGACCTCGGCGCCGTCCTGACGCGCTTCGACGAGCGCGTCAGCCGCCACGAGCAAGCGCTGCCACTCAGTCAAAAGCGGTCGCAGCTCGTCCAGGCGCTCGTCGATTTCGCGGTAGATGGTGCTCAACAGGTCGGTGGCCATGCTTGTCCTTCCGGGGTCAGGTTGTTCTCAGGGCGACGCATTCTCGCAACGAATCGCGCTTAACTCGGCCCAGCCTGGCGCACCTGGGCGGCTCATACGATCTTGCGAGCCTTGGATGAGCTAGCTGCGAGACTCCGCGGCGAATGCGTCGTGCGCCACCTTCACGCCCGCCGCAGACGCCTCGAGAAAATCGTAGGTCCCGAGCGAGAAGAGCTCGGAGGCCGCGTCTGCCGCGGCTGCGAGCGCGACAAACGCGAAAGCGCCACCGACAGAAACTCGTTTGACCCCGAGCGCGCTCAGCTCGTCAACCGCAGGCAGACCGGGACGCGCAAGCACGTTTACTGGACGATCGACTGCTGCCACGATCTTGACGATCTCCTCGACTGCGACGATGCCCGGGGCATAGAGCACATCGGCGCCTGCATCCTGAAAAGCGCATAGCCGCGCGATCGTGTCGTCCAGGTCGGGGTTGCCCCGGATGTGGTTCTCGGCTCGCGCCGTGAGCACAAGCCGAGTGGCTCCAGCGTGCGCTGCCGCGGCCGCCGCAGCGACTCGCTCGACAGCCTCCTCCAGGCCATACAAACGCTCGTCGGCACTACTCCAATCCTCGATCGAGCAGCCCGCCAGCCCAACCTCGCCTCCGAGGCGAACCGTTTCGGCGACGCCCGCGGCGTCCTTTGCAAAACCATCCTCGAAATCGGCGGATACCGGCAATTCCGTCGCCTCGACGAGCGCCCCGACGTGCGCCAGCGCCTCATCGCGATCAACGGCGTAGTCCAGTCGTCCCAGGCTGGCCGCGTAGCCACTACTGGTGCTCGCGAGGGCCTGAAAGCCGAACGAGGCGAGTAGCCTGGCTGACCCCACGTCCCAAGCGTTGGCGAGCAGCAAGGGACGCTCCTGTCGATGGAGTTCAAGAAAACGCGCTGCCTTCGTGGCCGAGTCCGCCATTCCAATCTATTCAGTGCGTACGGGCTGAGTGAAGTGGATCGTCCGGGACAGGGACGGGAATCACCTCGAGCCCGTCGATGCCGTTGAAATCCGTCGGGTTGCATGTATAGAGCGGCAGGTCGTTGGCGACTGCCGTAGCAGCGATCATTGCGTCATAGGCGCACGCGGTGGTCTTGCGACCGGCGCGCCGCAGCGAGGCGGCCACCCTGCCAAAGGCCCTAGCGGCGTCAGCGTCGAACGGGAGCGGCTTGAAGTCTGCCTCGGCCTGCTGAAGTTGTGTTTGGCGGGCGACACGTTCGCTCTCCCCTTTGGCAACCAGCGGACCGACGGATAGCTCGGCAAGCGTCACAGACGTGATCAGTGGTTCGGCGGGAAGCGCCTTTACGTCCACCAGCTTCTCAAGCACGATCACGGTCGAGGTGTCAAGTATTCCCTGCGGGCGCAGTGCTCCTTCGCTCATAGGCTTGAGTCCAACAGACGGTCAACATCTTCGCGGAACACCGCAGGATCCACAGACGGAAGCCGCCGCCAGCGGCTTAGCAGAGTCTCCGCCGACAGTCCACGAGGCGATATCGCCCGCAGCTCGGCGACGGCCTTGCCCGAGCGTGTGATTGTGATCTGCTCTCCACGCGCGGCACGGTCAACCACGTCGCCACCATGGTTGCGTAGGTCCCGGATGCTGACCTCAGCCATATACACATGGTATCACGCGTGATACAGTGACGACAATAGCGCATCGTGATCGTGCCAGAGCACGTTGTTTGACCCTCAGAGGGTCGGTACACCAGTTGTTCAGACGTCCCGACGACGCGACGATGCCGGCGCATCGGCACTGCTGATCTGCCAGCGAACTCCAGGACCGAATTCAAGGACGATCCCAGCGGGACTGACCAATTCCCAGTTGGGTGGATCGCCCTCCGCTTCAACGGCGACAGGCCTCACACCGAGCACTGAACCATCGGAGAGCATGCAGCGCAGCTCTCCTGTCTCCCCGTCTATGGCGACGTCATCGATGGAGCGCCCGACTAGTTGACCTGGGTCGGATGGCGACCACTCAGCATCCTGGGTGGCCAGACGCCAGAGATCACCGCGCGAGTCGCGGACTTCAACGTGCAGCACATCCGGATAGGCGATACGCGCGTCGACAATTGACCCACGCATTGAGCGCAGCACGCTCGCGGGCGAGGCGTCTAGGGCTACGACCGTTGCCATCAGGCCTCCCATTGTCGCAGCCAAACCACCAATTCGCCATAGGTCATGTCGGCCTGGATGTAGCCAGACGCCTTCCCGGCGTGCAGACCATCACTTGCTTCGTAACGCTCACTCGCGGTCAAGCCTACCTCCCGGCAAGCCTGCCTGAATTGCTTGATATCGCTCTTACTGGGCACAGATCCAGCAAATCCAGCTTCGAGTGCTTATGACCTGGCCACTGATCGCTCTATGTGCAGTGGTATGTAAGATCTTGATAACGTACCTCCAATCAGAGGAGACGAGAAGACACGATTTCGTATCACCACTTGGCCTGGAGAGCCGCTCCCTCATCCCAAACAGACCCAATTCATCCCCCCTCTGCTCACAAGCAGTGGGCTGCTTGTGCCCGACTGGACACAGGATGCTCAATCATCCCCGCGCTGGTCGGAAGAGAGCTATCTAGATCTCATAACGGTTGATCTCGACGATCCTGCGGCGATCTTGGAGTTCGTCTCAGTGTTCGGGCCGCTAGGCATGAAAGCGGGACGAGCGGCACACAGCAACTCATTGGGATTGGCAGGCTTTTCTTATCTTCATGCTTCGGCCCAGATTGCCGAGAGGCTGTCGGAAGGTTATTCGAAGGCAGTAGAAGTCGACAAACCCCATCCTGTTGGGAGAGGCGAAACGCTTGAGGAATTCAGATGGGGGGCGCTCTGCATGCGGGATCTCGTGGCAGCCTGGCGAATCGTCCGCAAAGAGATCGACGTCGAAACACATCGCTGGGAAGCGCCCGTCTGGAAGATCGCAAAGTCTCCTGATGATGAACTTCCGTGGCTATCAGAGAGAGGACCAGTGCAAGTCTTGACATCGGGTCTTTCGACCGGGATCGAGTGCTTTTCTCCGACAGTACGAAGCGACTGGGAAAACGAACTTCCCATCTTTGATGAACACTGGGCCTACGAGATCTGTTGTCTCGAGCTCTTCAATCACATCGTTGAAGAAGCTACGTATAAGCGCTGCGCCAACGACAGATGCAAGCGGCTATTCGTCCGCCAACGCGGACGGGCGATTCATGGCCAGCACAGAACCCGCGGCGTCAAGTATTGCTCGTCTGAGTGTGCCCGCGCTCAAGCCCAGCGACAGTATCGATGGCGACAGGCCAAGGCGCGTCGTTCGCAACTCAATCGGGGCGGCCGGATTTGAACCGGCGACCCCCTGCTCCCAAAGCAGGTGCGCTACCAAGCTGCGCTACGCCCCGATGACCACTAAGAGTAGACGCACTGCTAGCCTCCGCGCCGCGATGGCCGACATCCAACCTTTGCGCGCGCTCCACTACGACCAGGCGGTCGTGGGCGATCTCGCCGACGTGACCTCGCCGCCCTATGACGTGATCGACGACCGGCAGCGCGAGGCTCTGCTGGAGCGCTCGCCTTTCAACGTTGTGGCCGTCGACCTTCCCAGGGGCGAGCCGGGTGGGCGGGATCCTTATAGGACCGCCGGCGAG
This sequence comes from uncultured Solirubrobacterales bacterium, assembly GCA_963809705.1. Classification (GTDB taxonomy): domain Bacteria; phylum Actinomycetota; class Thermoleophilia; order Solirubrobacterales; family Solirubrobacteraceae; genus Palsa-744. The sequence goes on from CAWEKF010000001.1 coordinate 113,459, forward strand.
CAGTTTGAGGCCTGGCAGATGCAGGGCGTGGTCGTGCGCGACCCCGAGCCCTCGCTATGGGCCCACACCCAGACCTACACCGGTCCCGACGGCCAGACCAGGACACGCAAGGGCTTTTTCTGCAGGGTCCGAATCGAGGGCTACGGTCCGGGACGGGTACGACCCCACGAGCGTACGCACCCAGGCCCCAAGGAGGATCGACTCCGCCTGATGCGGGCGACCCGCACGAACCTCTCCCCCATCTTCTCGCTCTACTCAGATCCCGACAACGTGGCGTGGGGGGCGCTTGAGCCGGCAACCCAGGGAGCCCCGTGGGGCGAGGTGAGCGATGCAGACGGCACCGTCCACAGGCTGTGGCGCGTCAGCGACCCAGCTGCGATCGCCGCGGTGCAGGGCGCCACGCGCGACGCGGAGCTTCCTGATCGCCGACGGGCACCATCGCTATGAGACCTCCAACGCCTACGCCGAGGAGCTCGGCGGCGAGGGCGAGCACAGGTACATCCTCATGTGCCTCGTCGCCTTGGAAGACCCGGGTCTCACGGTCTTTCCGACCCACCGGCTCGTGCGCGGCCTGGATCGCGGACACCAGGAGGCCTTGAGAGAGACATTGCGCCGCGACTTCGACGTCGCCGAGGTGCCCCTCGATCGGATCGCGCCCGAGCCCGGTGTGGGGCCGCTACAGCTTGGCTACATCGATGCCCACCACAAGCAGCCATATCGGCTCACGCTCAAGGATCAGGCGATCGCGGACGCGGCCTTGCCAGACTTTTCAGAGGCCTATCGCAGCCTCGACACGGGCGTGCTCGAGGCCTTGATCCTGAAGCGCGCCCTGGGTTTGAGCGACGATGACATCTCCCATTTCAACGGCCTCTTCTACGCCCGCTCCACCGAGGAGGCCGTCGCCCTGGTGCGCTCCGGCGAGTACGACGCCGCTTTTCTGATGCGCCCCACGCCCGTCTCCCAGGTGCGCGACGTGGCCGCTTCCGGAGAGAACATGCCGCCCAAGTCGACGTTCTTCTATCCGAAGCTCTTGACCGGGTTGCTGTTCAACCCCCTTTCGTAGCTCAACCCCCGTCGATACCATGGAAGGAGAGGGTGTTGTGACAACCCGATCGGAAGGTGTTGCAGTGATGAAGGCCAGTGTCAGACGCAGGGATTCGGCGTTCAAACACACCGTGCAGGTGCGCGATCACGAGTTGACCGTCGACGAGCCGCTGGAGTCCGGCGGCGACGACGCCGGCCCAGACCCCCAGGAGCTGCTCGCGGTAAGCCTCGCCTCGTGCACCGCGATCACGATGGAGATGTACGCGGCGCGCAAGGGCTGGGACATCGGCAGGGTCGAAGTTGACGTCCAATACACCCCCGCCGAGCGAGGCTGTCCGACCAAGTTCGACGTGGTCCTGCGCCTGCCAGAGGACCTGCCCGAGGAGCAGGTCGAGCGGTTGCAGGTGATCGCCGCCAAGTGTCCCGTGCACCGGACTTTGGACGGCGAGGTCATGTTCCTGGAGCGGGTCGAGCGCACCCACGCGGTCGTTTGAAGTCAGCTCGGCTAGACGTTCACTGAACAAGCGAGACAAGGACGCACCGACCGCAGTGTGCTACGCACATAAGGGAGGGAGGACGCCGACCGATCGTCGATCAACGGGATCACCGATCGGCCAGCGCAGTTCAGGGGACCTCTAGCCCGGCTGCGGAACGATCCGGATGTAGGGGCGCGGCTCCTCCCACCCATCCGGGTAGCTCTCCCTGGCCTGCTCGTTGGAGACCGAGCCCGCGATGATCACGTTCTCGCCGGGCCGCCAGTTGGCCGGCGTGGCGACCTTGTGCTTGGCGGTGAGCTGCAGCGAATCGATCACGCGCAGCACCTCGTCGAAGTTGCGACCGGTGGTCATCGGGTAGACGAGGATCAGCTTGACCCGCTTGTCCGGTCCGATCACGAACACGTTGCGGACCGTCTGGTTGTCGGCCGGGGTGCGGGCGAGCGGGTCGCCGTCGACGCCGGCGGGCAGCATGCCGTAGAGCTTTGAGACGTTGAAGTCGCTGTCGCTGACGATCGGGTAGTTGGGCGCCGTGCCCTGGGTCTCCTCGATGTCCTTGGCCCACTCCTGGTGGCGGTCGAGCGGGTCGACGGACAGGCCGATGATCTTCACGCCGCGGGCATCGAACTGGGGCTTCGCGCCCGCCATGTATCCGAGCCTCGGTCGTGCACACGGGGGTGAAGTCCTTCGGGTGGGAGAACAGCACCGCCCATGAGTCGCCGATCCAGTCGTGGAAGGAAATGCGACCCTCGGTCGTGTCGGCCTCGAAGTCGGGGGCCACGTCGCCAAGCTTCAGCGTCATTGCTTGTCCTTTCTCAAATCAATGGGTACTGCTGACGGGTGCTGATCTCTGACGAGGTCAGACTGAGAATAGAAATCCTTATCGGCTTTACAGAGATTATGCATCAGCATAGCGCGCCGGCGTGCTCGCGCCGGGAGCTTCGATCAACGAGGCGACCGCGTCGCGCGCCTCGGCCAGCCACACCGCCGCATCGCTCGGATCGGACTTCAGCGCCACCGCCGGGATCGAATTGAGCGCGGCCGCCTCCGACACCGGCCGCTCCCAGCCGGCGCCAACCTGATAGACGAAGCCACGCATCGAGCTGTCCACTGCGGCGAGCAGGAAGCGCTCCGGCGAGGAGCGCTCCAGCCAACAAGCGACCGCGACGTGCTCCAAAGCCCGACGATCGGTATGAGCGACGGCGCTGACCATGTGGCCTTCCCGCTCCAGCGCATCGGCCAGCGCTGCGGCATTGGGTCCCTGCCCGACGATCAGGAATCTCGCCACACGCCAATCCTATGGCCCCACGCGCGCGCGTGGGGCACCGCATTCGCGGCAACACAACCGTCGCCGCGATGGCCCGGAGAACAGTGGGCGCCGCGGCCGGTGGGGACCGCGGCGCCCTGTCGAGGAGACCGGCAAGTCGATCGCACGGATCGAGGCATGCGCGGGGCGCCGCGGGAGAGGTTGGGTAACGACGCCCTGGTGGACCCCTATGTGCGATCGTGCTCAGTCACTCACGCTCTTGCGATTTGTTCATCACCTTTCGGGCGGAGAACCGTCCCCTCCGCCGTCTTGTCAGCAAGAGAACACAACGTATGTAAACACATATCGCGGGATATGTCAAGGGTGGTCTTTTTGTGGCTGAGCTCGCCGGGCTTTGTGGGCTGAACTCGCGGGGCGGCAGGGCTCGAATACCATCCCTACGCAGATGAGCGGGCAAGCCCCACCCAGCGAAGATGTGGTCACGATGGACAAGATCGTGGCGCTGTGCAAGCGCCGCGGCTTCATCTTCCCCTCCTCGGAGATCTACGGAGGGGTGGGCTCGACCTACGACTTCGGCCACTACGGCGTACTGCTGAAGGGCAACGTCAAGGGCGAGTGGTGGCGCGCGATGCTGCAGCAGCGCGACGACATCGTGGCGCTCGACTCGGCCATCCTGCAGCACCCGCGCGTGTGGGAGGCCTCGGGACATCTGGCCGGCTTCACCGACCCGCTGGTGGACTGTAAGACGTGCGGCCAGCGCTTCAGAGCCGACCACCTGGGCGAGCTGCCGTGCGGGCGCAAGCCCTCCAGGCATCCCGGCGAGACCGACGAGTGCGAGCTGACCGAGGCCAGGGACTTCAACCTGATGTTCGAGACCACGATCGGGCCGGTCAAGGAGTCGGGCTCGGTCGCCTACCTGCGCCCCGAGACCGCCCAGGGGATCTTCGTCAACTTCAAGAACGTGCTGCAGTTCTCACGCAAGAAGCCTCCCTTCGGGATAGCGCAGGTCGGCAAGTCCTTCCGCAACGAGATCACGCCCGGCAACTTCATCTTCAGGACGCGCGAGTTCGAGCAGATGGAGATGGAGTTCTTCGTGCCGCCGGGCGAAGCCCACAAGTGGTTCGAGCACTGGCTGTCCGAGCGCATGCGCTGGTACACCGCGCTGGGGCTGCGTCCCGACCACCTGCGCCTGCGCGCGCACGACGCCGACGAGCTGTCCCACTACTCCTCGGGCACCTCTGACGTCGAGTACCTGTTCCCGTCCACCGACTCCGTCGGCGGAGCCCGCTGGTCCGAGCTGGAGGGGATCGCCAACCGCGGCGACTTCGACCTCAAACAGCACGCCGAGTTCTCGGGCGAGAAGCTCGAATACGTCGATACCGCCAGCAAAGAGCGCTACGTGCCGAACGTGATCGAGCCGGCCGCCGGCGCGGACAGGGCGACGCTGGCGTTTCTCGTGGACGCCTACGACGAGGAAGTCGTGCAGAGCGCAGCTGGCGAGAGCGCCGACAAGCCGGGCGGCGGCGAAACGAGAACGGTGCTGCGCCTTCACCCGCGCCTGGCGCCGGTGAAGGTGGCGGTGATGCCGCTCGTCAAGAAGGACGGGCAGCCCGAGCTGGCACGCGCCATCTACGAGGACCTGCGCGCGCGCATGCAGGCCGAGTACGACGAGGGTGGATCGATCGGCAAGCGCTATCGCCGCCAGGACGAGATCGGCACCCCGTGGGGCGTGACGATCGACCACCAATCGCTCGAGGACCAGACCGTTACGCTGCGCGACCGCGATTCGCTCGCCCAGGATCGCATCGAGATCGAGGAGCTCGCCGCCGAGCTCGAAAGGCGTCTGGCGGCTCCCTGGCAAACACCAAAGCTTCAGAGATAAGGAGAGAGATGGACTTCGACCTGACCGACGAGCAACAGCTGATCCGCAGCACCGCGCGCGAGTTCACCGACAAGGAGATCGTGGAGCGCGCCAAGCAGAACGCGCGCAACCATCACTTCGACCTCGACCTGGTCAAGAAGATCGCCGACCAGGGCTATCTCGGCGCGATCGTGCCGCGCGAGTACGGTGGCGCGGGCCTTGGCTACCTCGACTACGGCCTGGTGGTCGAGGAGATCGGTAGGGGCTGCTCGTCGGTGCGAACGGTCATCTCGGTGCAGACCTCGCTGGTGTGCAGCGCGATCCTCAAGTGGGGCACAGAGGAGCAGAAGCAGCGCTACCTGCCGAAGCTGTGCTCGGGCGAGTGGCTCGGCTGCTTCGGCTTGACCGAGCCTGACACCGGCTCGGACGCCGCCAAACAGAAGACGCGCGCCAAGAAGACCGACTCCGGCTGGGTCATCAACGGCGCGAAGATGTGGATCTCGATGGGGAATTACGCCAAGGTCGCCTTGATCTTCGCTCAGACCGACCCCGAGAAGGGCCACAGGGGCTTGGCCTGCTTCATGGTCGACACCGACCAGCCCGGCTATCAGGCCAGCACGATCGAGCACAAGATGGGGTTGCACGCCTCAGACACGGCCTCGATCGCGCTGGAAGACGTGGAGGTCTCAGACGACCAGATGCTGGGCGAGATCGGCGACGGCTTCAAGGTCGCGATGTCGGCGCTCGACTCCGGGCGCTACTCGGTGGCAGCCGGCTGCGTGGGCATCTGCCAAGGCTGCGTCGAGGAGTCGGTCAAATACGCCAAGGAGCGCGAGCAGTTCGGCAAGCCGATCGCCTCCTTCCAGCTCGTGCAGGCGATGATCGCCGACATGGTGCTGAAGACCGACGCCTCGCGCATGCTGGTGTGGCGCGCGGGCTTCCTCAAGGACAAGGGTCGCCCCAACACGCTGGAGACCTCGGTCGCCAAGCTGCACGCCACCGAGGCGGCGGTCGAGTGCTCGAACACGGCGATCCAGGTGCACGGCGGCGCCGGCTACGTCGACGACCATCCGGTCGAGCGCTATTTCCGCGACGTGCGCGTGACCACCCTGTACGAGGGCACCTCCCAGATCCAGAAGCTGATCATCGGTCGCGCGATGACCGGCATCAACGCGCTCGTGCCGTCCTGAAACCGAGCCTCGATGTGTCCCATGATCGAGATAACCACGCATGTGGCCTCCTGAAAGGAGGTCGTCATGCAACGAGAGGTTGAGGATTTGGATGGATTGGATGGGCGTGCTGCCCGCGTGATAGGGGTCGTCGGCAGTGGCACGATGGGCAGTGGCATCGCCCAGCTGGCCTGTAAGGCCGGCGTACGGACGCTGCTGCACGACCCCGTGCCCGCGGCGCTCGCGCGCGGCTCTGAGAACGTTCGTGCCGGTCTGGCGAAGGAAGCGTCAAAGGGAAAGCTGACGGCCGAGCAGGCGCGAGCGGCCGGCGAGCGCCTGGAGCCGGTCGAGAAACTGGAGCGGTTGCGCTCGTGCGAGCTGGTGATCGAGGCGGCGCCGGAGCGGCTGGACATCAAGCACGAGCTGTACGCGCGCCTGTCGCAGATCGTGAGCGCGGAGTGCGTGCTTGCGAGCAATACCTCCTCGCTGCCGATCACTGCCGTGGCCGCGGGCGCCACGCACCCCGAGCGCGTGGTGGGCATGCATTTCTTCAACCCGGCGCCGATCATGCGCCTGTTGGAGGTGATCGCGGGAGTCCTCTCAAGCGAGCGCGCGCTCGCTCTGGCCGAGGCGACCGGCTTGGCGATGGGCAAGGACGTGATCCGCGCCGCCGACGTGCCCGGCTTCATCGTCAACCGCTGCAACCGGCCCTTCGGCCTGGAGGCGCTGCGGCTGCTGCAAGAGCGGGTCGCGGACGTCGAGACAATCGACCGAATCGTGCGGATCGGCGGCGGCTTTCGCATGGGCCCCTTCGAGCTGAGCGACCTCGTCGGCGTGGACACCGGCTTCGACGTCTCCAAGAGCTTCTACGAGCTGAGCTTCGGCGAGCCGCGCTGGCGCCCCTCCCCGATCCAGGCGCAACGCGTCGCCGCGGGCCTGCACGGGCGCAAGGTGGGCCGCGGCTATTACGACTACGGCGGCGACGGCCCTTACAGACCCCCCGATCCCGAGCCACCTGCGCCCGGCGCCGACGCGGTCGTGGAGGGCGACGGCCCGGTCGCCGATGCGCTGCGAGCGCGCGCAAGCGGCGCGTCGGGGCCGCGGATCGTGGTCGATGGCCTCGGCGGGACCGTCGAGGGCGAGTCGTTCTATGCGATCATGCCGCTCAAACTCGTCGAGGTCACTGGCGATGTCGGCGAAGCCGCCTTCAAGGGCCTGGGCCTGCACACCGAGCGTGTCCAAGCAGCTCCAGGCGGCGTGCTCGCGCGGATCGTCTGCCAGGTCATCAACGAGTCGGCGTTCGCGCTCGGCGAAGGCGTGGGCACAGCCGAGGACATCGACAAGGGCATGATGCTCGGCCTCAGTCACCCCCGTGGCCCATTCGCGTGGGCCGAGCAGCTCGGCTTCCAGCGCGTGCTGGCGCAACTGGAGCAGCTGTGCAAGCACTACCGTGAGGAGCGCTACAGACCGGCTCCGGCGCTGCGGCGGATGGCGGGTCCGGAGAGCTGAGCGCTGGTATCTGAGACGACTAGGCCGGTATCCGAGACGACTCGGGCACCCGATGTTCACGTGCCTGTTCGTAGAGCGGCTCAGGCGCCATGTCGAGACCGTCGTCTGGCCAAACGATGGTGCCCGCTTCGACGGAGACGCGCGCAAAGCGCTGTGGGTCGCGCAGCGGCTCGAATATGCCGGTCCAGTCACGCTCGTCGAAGCTGACGTCGCCGACGGTGCCGTCCTCGAAAGTCAGGCGCAGCCGGTATTCACCAATGACCTCGACGTCGGTGACGTGAACCAGCGGGGGTAGGTCGACCATCGCATCGATTCTAGGCCAGTGGGTCGATGGGTACAAGCGGCTTGCGATCGCGAGCGAGTTCCCAGTTGGCCAGCAGCTCGTCGCGGTGCAACTCGGCCCAGTCTGCGACAAGCCGCAGAGCCCGTGCGGGAAGCGATCCCGCGAGCAGGGTGCCGTCGACCGCTATCGACGCGTATTGACCCGCATACTCGGCGTGGAAGTGCGGCACCGGGTGGTCCCGCTCGTTCCAATACATCCTGATGATGATCCCGTAAAAGAAGCTGATTCTCGGCATGGACGTCCCTCGCGTCGATCCAGCAAAGAACCATAGGCCACACTTGGGACGAAACAGTGCGAGAGCCGGACGGGCGATGCCCGGGGCGTCGGGAAGAGGCGGCGCCCGGGGTGATCGCCAACTCGCGGTTATTTCTTGCCGTGCTTGCCTTTGCCGCCCTTGGCTTTCGTGTGCTTGGCCTTCTTCGCCTTCGGGCAGCCGGTGATGCCGATCGGTGTGTTCTAGATGTCAAGGGTCAAACCCGAAAGAAACCAGCCGACCCGCCTCTCCCCCTGTACCAGAGATGCGGTACACTATCCGCCATGCCGAAGACCGCACGCCGTATCCAGGTGACGCTCGACCCCGAGCTGGACGCCGCCGTTGCGGAGTTCGGTGGCTCCGAGCCGCGCTCGCGCGCCGTGCGCGACCTCGCGATGCGCGGGGCGGAGGCGATCCGCGCCGAGAAAACCGCGCGGCGCGAAGCGATCGAGCACCTGCTGCGAATCGCAAACGGCGAAGACGACCGTTACGACTTCGCCGTGTCCGAACGCCTGCATGCCGAACGCTGAGCCCTACGGCTACGGCGAAACGCTCGTCTTCGACACCTCAGCCTGGAACCGCCAGCACGACCCGGCCGTGGTGGCCCGCTGGTCTGCCACCGCAAAGCGCGGCCTGCTCGTCGTGTGCCCCGTGGTCGCGCTCGAGCTGCTCTCAACCGCACCCGACCAGGAGGCGTTCGCCGACCTCGACCAAAGTCTCGCCGCCCTGCCAAGCGCGCCCGTCACGCGCACAGCCGGCGAAGCGGCCATCGGCGCCTCACGCGACCTGCGCGGCGAGCGGCGCATACCCGCCTCCGACTACCTGATCGCCGCCGCGGCCGCCGAGCGCGCCGCGGGCGTGCTCCACTACGACCGCCACTTCGACACCCTCTGCCGCGTGCTCGGGATCGAGAGCGTATGGATCGCCGAGCCGGGGACAATCGACTGAACCCAGCTCGCACACCCGCGTCCCCCGGCGAGTCCGGCGACCTCACTTCCTTCGCCCGTGCTTGCCCCTGCCTTTCCCGACCTTGGCTTTCGTGTGCTTGGCCTTCTTCGCCTTCGGGCAGCCCGTCACGCCGATGGGCGTGTTCTGGTGGATCACGGCGCCGTTCTGTGCGGTGAACGCTGTCGGCATCACGAGCTTGCTCTTACAAAGATTTCCGTTCGCCGCCAACGCCGAAAACTTGCCTTGCGGCAACGTCAATTCGAACGTACCCACAGGCGCATCAGGCACCGTCGCGAACGTGCTGCTCGTGACCCCTTCTTTGTTGATGAACGTTTCGCCATGCAAATCGAGCGTCACGCCGTAGCCCTGCAGGACGATGATCAGTTCAGGGAACTTCGCGCCACCATGGCTCACGAAATACGCTGGGCCTTCCAACGGCACCGGCAACAGCGGCGTAATCGCCCTCGCATGCCCCACAATCGACGCCGACGGACACGACGCGGGATTAGCCGCAAAGACCTGTTCGGTGCAAGCCTTCTGCAACGTCGTCAAGCGCGACGGCAGTTGCTTAGGCAGATCGACCTTGACCTTCGCGATATTCGCCTGGGATCCCTGAGGCGCTTTGGGATAAGCAAGCCTCACACTCAAGCTCGCACCCTGGGTCCTGGACGTTTTCCCGGACGTGGAGACCTTGAACGACGGCTTGAATTCGAGACTGCGACACGACCCGACCTGGAAATGACTCGCTATCGGCGCGCTCGCGCCGGGGCCGCCCGCTCCGGGTGGTGGTGTGCCCCACGCGGTCCCGGAGAAGCTCATCGGATCACAGTTGGTCGGGTTGAACATGAACCCTGGACGGTCGATGACCGAGTCGATCAAGCGAAGATCGGTGGGTACACCGTCCACGATCTGCGGGAACGGGTCTGTCGTGACGGTGATCTGCGCTGTGTTCGGGTCGACTTCGATCTTCGCCCTGGTGACGATGTTGCCGAGGTTGAACGGTCCGGCGATCACGTGCGTGAGGATCGACAGGCCGAATGGCGCGCCGTCGTATGGGCCGGTTAGATAGATCTGGGATTCGGGGTTGCCGGGCTGCGGGATCGTAAGCGGATACGGACCGGGACCCGAGGCCACAGCCGCGTGCCCGATCCTCGATGCTTCAGAGCATTCGCCCTTAGACGCCTTCGGTTCGCCGCACAACGGGACCTGGCTGATCATGCCGGCCAGGCCCTGGGGGATCTTGAACTGCAAGCGTTCGATGCGCTGCTGACCATCGTCACGCGTCAACAACAGCGAGAAGCTCGTATAACCACCAGCCTGATCGGTCGTGGAACCCGCGATCAACGACGGACTGAACGGCAACGGCGTGGGCACACAACCGGACCCGCCGGGACCAGCGGTGACCGGGAAACTGTTCGAGAACGGGACATCCACACCAAACGGGCTGGTCCATGGCGTGAAATCGGCATTCGTCGTATACGTGCCGCACTCGACGGGTGTGGCCAGTGCTGCCTGTGCACCACCGCTGAATACCAGTTTAAAGCTCGTGAACGGTAGCGCGGGTGTTTCCTCGACCGTGGTCGTGAGCTGTCCTGTCGCTTCGTTCAAATGCACCGTGGCAGGAAGCTTCAAATAGATCCCATCGCCTGAGGCTGCGATCAACAGTCGCAGTTCGGGGGGGTTTGACTGCAAGACGTAAACGTTACCTTCCAGTTCGCTTTCAAGCGCGCCTTCCAACAGTGGTGTCCTGATTTTGACGGTCCCGACCTTCGATGCCGATGGACAGGTTTGTGGGCCTTCGCCGTGAATGTTCGCTTCGCTTTCCCCGCATGCCTGCAGACCGGCGGCCTGACCGGGATTGATCACCAGGCCCTCAGGCAACGTCACCGATGTGTTCTTCAGGGTTGACGCGACAAGGCCTTCGGGGTTCGTGAGGTTTTCCTGGGGGACCTTTACTTCGACACCCAACCCCGAAGGTGTATCAGCGAAACCCGTTTCGGGGATCGCCGAGATCGACGGTTCGATCGTCAAATGCTCACAACCGGTGAAACCGACCGGTGCACCCGTATCATCATGCGTGACCGTGCTCGCTTCAACGGGCATCGGTTCCCGCTGCTCCCATGAACTCAACTCGCGGATCGAGAACACTTGCGGACCCGCGCACGAGGTCGGCAACGTCAAGAACGGCTCCACTATATTGTCCCCCGGGCATCCTTCTTTCTCACAAATGAGCGGGTTCTGGGTCCTGCGTTCGGGATCGTGGCTCGCTTCCGCGGGCGCACCCCATATCGTCAGAATGTTCTCGTCAAAGCCGACAGGTGGAATGTTTTCGATGTGCTCGACGATCCCGTACCCACTCCCGCTGCGCACACTCGCGTTGAAGATCGCGTGGAAACCCGCGACAGAGAACGCAAACTCGTCCGGGACACCAGGCGGCGGCACCATATTGAACACAGACTGCCGATCGAACGAAGTCGTACCCCCCTCTTCTTCTTCTGGCTCAAACCCGACCTCGTCGACGCCGATCTGCGACGCCGCGGGACACTCCTGCCCGTCCAGCTGCGCGCGCGTGCACTCCGGCACAGCACCCGGATCACCAAAGAAACCAGGCGGCAGTGCACTTTCGATGCTCCTCACTTCCCCGCCCACGAGCCTCGCGCCCGGCGACCGTTCGTTGCTTGGCACCTGGTTGAGCGTAAACGCGAACGTCGCCTCATAAGGATGCGATCCCGCCTGCGTATCGGTAGTGCCATCCGCGTTGGAGAACCACACGTCCCAACCCGAGAATCCCAATCCAGGCGACCACGACCCGACCGTGACCGGGTCGGACACGCTGGTCGCCCCAACCGCGCCACCACCACCCACCACCACACCATTCGTGAACGTACCCTGCAGCGCACCGCCTTCCACTCTCACAGCGATCCCGATACGTTCAACTGCTCTGGTGCTTTGACCCGCGCCACTCGGAACCGACGGCAGAAAAGCAGGATTGCTCGTACAGGTGATCGTCCTCGCACCATTGACACCGTGTTCACCGGACCCATTACCCGAACAAACCCAGCGCGCGCCACCCGGAGGGACACCTTGCAATTTGAGTGCTTCTTCTTCGGCCGGAGTGAAGATTTCAACCCTGCTGGCATCAAAGGGCATGCCACCGGCCTTCGTCGCGGTGACACCGGCCGGGAGCGTATCCGTCACCGTGATAGAGCCGTCGCTCGGCTTGGCGCCCGTATTCATGATCGTCAGCTCGATTGTTCCATCGCCACCCGGCGCAAGGTTCGTGGGGAACACAGAGGAAAACGCTTGCCAGCCGGTGCCTTCCGTGACAGCGGCAGCGGGAGACGCACCCAGCAAAGCCACAATCCCCGCGACAAAAAGCGCGAACGTCGCAACCCACCCCGACCGAGTATGTTGGGCAGCGCTCGTCATTTGCTCCCCCTGTCGCTCTTCAGTGATCGGTCGCTCTTCATCGTCTTCGATCTGTGCTTACCTATGGTGCCCTTCGCTTTCGCCCTCACGCACTTACTGTGGCTCCGCTTCTTTGGCTTGGCGCACCTGCTCTTGATAGCGGTCTTCTTCTTCGGTGGCACCGGTGCCGTTGGTGGGAAGTTCCCGATCCCTTCAAACGTCACGCTCGCGGGCGTCGCGAAGATCGGCGGTGCCGGCGGCACACCCTGACAACCCGTACCCGAGCACTCAGGCGGCGCCGTGGGACGCACACCATCCACACGCGCGTCATACACATCAAAAAGATCGTTGCGATCCTGCGCGACCAGCTGCGCGCGAGTGATCATGAACACATCGTTACCGCTCGCGGACGCGTCCAGCAGATACGTGTTTTCAGGATCGCTGCCACTGGAGAGCAGATAGATGCACCCTTCGCTCTGCTGGCAGCTGCCGCTACCGTCACGCTCCCACTCATACACGTCCAACCACCCGTTCGTGGCCTGCGGAGCCAACGGCTGAGCGCTGCTGAAAAACACGCGACTACCGTCTTCTGAGATCCACCGCGGCTGATAGGTAGGCTTGAGACTAACGGGAAGCTCGGCCCCCACCAGTCCTGTTTCTTCGCCGCTCTGAATACTCACAGCGGTTCCGGTGCTGGCATTTGTGGGCACGGGTGCTTCACCGGTGGGGTTGCACGACACGCACGTGAGCTTGCCGGACTGCGCTTCGTAGAGGTACACCTCTTCGATCGCTTCTTCAACCAAGCCAATATGATTCGCCATCTTCTTGAAACCACGATTGTCGTATCCCGTCAGGCTCACGTTGGACATGAACACGAGATTCTGACCGTTGGGCGTTATCTCCGCCGTGCGACTGCCGATTTCTTCCGCATAATCACTTGCAACAGCCGCATTGCCTGATGGGTAGTCGCTGGAATTCGCGCCCCCGCTCGCCACGCGTGTCGTCGCGCCAGCGTGCCAAAGAACGATGTCGTCACTGGAATCGACGTAATACACGTATTCGCCATTTTCGCTGATGCCAGCCACGCCCTTCACTTCCACGTCGGGGGACAGGTCTGTCGTTTCCGCTGTTTCCAGGTCGTACTCGTAGAGATTGCCCTTGGTGAAGAAGACCTTCGATCCATCGGAACTCGCGCCCTGGAAGATCCCACCACCACCGACCGCCGCGTCGACCTGCACCGTGCAGGCGTCCGTCGCGACCAGGCATTCTTCTTCGGGGCCAAGAGGACTCTGCCGCTGCGTATCGTTCTCGCGCACATACAACGCCCGCGAGCGCTTTTCGACCGGCGCCAGCTCCGACGACCGGGTGTGCGTGTTCACGAATGCTTCCGGAGCCGCGGTCCAGAAGACCCGCGACCCGTCAGCGGAGATCACGTGCGTGAAACCCGGACCGTCACCTGGGATACCGTTCGGCGTCAACCCGGGCTGGACCGCCCCAAACGAAGCGCCCGGCGCGACATGGCCGTTCGGCAGCACGTCGACGAGATACGACCGCCCACCGACAGAGTCATAAAGATAATGGACGAGTCCGAGTTCGCTGTGCTTGCCTTCCTCGACTTCCTTGCGGACGTCTTCGTCAAGTTCCTTTTCCAGTTCGCCTTCGCCTTCCAGCAAGCCGGCGTTACTCTCGAACAGCAGATGGCTGGACGTGGGAACCGCACCCGTACCAGCATTGGCACCAGCGTACAATGTCGTGCTATATGTTGTTACGTCCAGTTCCCCCCGGGGGCGATCCGGGACCGCTGTGAACAACGGATCGTATTCGCCCCCCACGCCACCTGCCATCGCGTGGGCATAAAAACGGTCGTACCCCTGTATAACACCCGTACCCGGGATATTTGAACCTTCGAGGATGCCCACCGACAGGTCGCTGGTGAACGCACGATACCCATCGGCCGAGCCGTTCGATTCGGTTTCGAGCGCTACCTGCGTCCAACCACCATCCGGCAAACGCGTCGAGAGATACTCGTTACCGCCACAGAGACCGGCGCAGCCGGTCCCCCCGCTCGCCGGCGGATCCCCTACATAGACCACGGCTTCGCCACCAGCCGCGGCCTGAAATGACAACCCACTCGCAAAGATGCCGTGTTCGCCAAAAGGCGTAAAGATAAAATATGCCTGCGGGACGTAGATGTTCTCGTCCTGGATAGACCCTACCGAAGTGACCGGTTCATAAACACGACCATCAGGCAATCCCGCAACGGACACGTAGGTCCCGAAGCTGACGTCGGGACCATCCGTCGTGCCGAGCGCGTTCCTCGCGACGATCCTGAAGTGATACCGCGTAGCGGGCCGCAGACCGGCCAGATCCACGCGCACCGGCACACCAACACCCCCTTCACCGATGTTTTCTTCAGGCGTGCTCGTACCGTAGGACGTGCTCGTACCGTATTCGATGCGATACGTCGTGGGCAGGTTGCCCGGATCGATCTGAGCGCTGAGCGTCGCGCCGATCACACCGACATTCGAGAAGGATTCGCCGCTCGGCGCTGGACGGCCGATCGTGGCGCCGTGCGTGTGTGCGAGGCCGTTGGCGTTGGCGGCGGCCAGACGGAAGCTGCGCACGCTGGCCGGCGGGAGCCCTGAGAGTTCGGCGCTCACCGACACCGAGGATGCCGTGCCGGAGAACGGAGCCGCCGGAGAACAGGGAACCCTGTTCGTGTAGACACCCGCTTCGCTGCCGTATTCAAAATAGCATTCGCTGACAGGTTCGCCTTCAGGTTCGACCGTCCCATGCAACGTCAGCGCGGTTTCGCTCACGCCCGAGGGAGCTTGCGTGGCCACGGTCGGCAGCGAAAGATAGTTGAAGGTCTCGACCCTACCGGCATCAAGCTCGGTTGCATACGCGGTCGTCTCGACGCTCGCGCTGTTGACAGCGATACCATGCGATTCTGCGAGGCCTTCTGTCGGGAACGTTTCGATCGGGCTCTTGGCAATTGCCCCTTCTGCTATCGGTGCGAACAACGCGACGCTGTCACCTTCGTCGAAAAGCGTATCGCTCGCCAAGAGGTCGACCGCAAACGCCAACGGACGCGAAGAATGAGATTTCGCCTGAATTTCCCCCTTCACTTCACCTGACAAGGCGACCCTAACGATCTGGCTTCCAGTCAACACATAGAGGTTATCGCTGGAGTCGACTCCCATCCCTTCGACGTCACCACCGTAAAATGGGAACTTCGTCACGCAGCCGCCCGTATCACCGCACTCGTCAACGAAAGTGATTCCTTGAGATTCCCCGTTGGGGATTTCTTCTCGGACTAGGTCAGATGTCCAGATGTTGCCTGATGGGTCGACGTTCACGCCAGTCAGTTTTTCGTTACGCAGCGCACCTTGCCCTAGTTCTTTTTTAAATTTGCAATCGGTCGGGTTGCACATGTCAGCCGGGGTGAGCTGGCCCTTGTATTCCCCGGTCGCGCTGAACTCGTCGATCACATCATGGCCCGGGTCGATGACGTACACCTCACCGAACGACGGGCCGCTTTCATCGCTGTCGACCGCTATCTGTCCCGGCCCCGAGAACGTCCCTGTCGGCGCGGCGACTCCTGTCTCTTTTTTCCCTTCCACTTCGTATTCGCCGCTGCCGTTGAACTGACCCTTGTATTCGCCGCTCGCGCTGAACCGCTCGACGCGAGCGTTACCCTTGTCGACCACATAAACATCGCCCCCCGCGACCGGTTCGACCAGGGGGCTGGCTTCGTTCACGGCCACTCCCACAGGTTCCTTGAACTGGCCGGGACCCGAACCTTCGCTACCGAAAGAGACACCGGGAACATAGACCTTCGCTGCAAAAACGGAACTGCACGAGAAGGCCACCACGACAGCCGTAGCGAGAATCGTCACGAACGCACAGGCAGCACGCGATGGCGAACTCATTACGCTGCTTCCTTTTCAGTCACGGCCCAGTCACCGACACCCCTAGCATTAGGCCCTTCTATAAAAACAGCCAGGAGCCCCCCAGTCGTCCCGACGTAAGGCCCGAGCCCTGCTCCCCCGTCATGCTCCAAAAGTTCCAGCAGTGGTTCACCGGGATTATTGAAGTCCACTGTTGCTTCCGTCATTTCCGCTGAATATATGCAGAGGTTTCCCGGTTCCGCGCTCGGATCTACGCTAGAGCCACCCTTACATCCCGCCGGCGGTTCTTCTTCAAATGCAATGAAATGAACATGAATTTCGCGAGCACCTTGGTTGTCGTTGCCCAAAGGTATCGGCAAGGAGATCTCCGGATACACTCGCCCATATTGGTCCGCGGACAGGCCCAACGTGCTCCACACACCCGTCTCGGTCGCCTTGGGGGGAAGCGTGTTATTGGGCGTCCAGGGCGAACCGTTGCAGACATAGTGCTTGGCGCCCGAACCTTCCACTTCGAAACTGGAGCCACCTTCGGCGCAGTTGGTGCCCTTACCTTCTTCGGCAGCGATAACGGTCTTCCCGTTTTTGCCGTTCGCCCCGGCGGGACCGGTCGCGCCTGTCTGGCCCGTCCCGTTCGCGCCAGCTTCACCCTTCGATCCAGCGGCACCGGCAGGCCCAGCCGGACCCTGCGCTCCCGCAGCGCCCTGGGCACCGTTGGCCCCGGCCTTGCCCTTCAGCGAAGCGACCACGCTCGGCTTGATCTGTTTGGTCGAGGTGATCAGGTATTTGCTGGCGGCAAGAGCACCGCCTGACATCGCGAACACCAGCGCGAATGTCGCCACAACGTTGGCATAGCTCATATGCCGGCGTAGTCTCAAAAACATCAGTCCGTTCCTCCCGTTGCGTATGATTGAAAGCCCTCCGTGTAGAGGCCGATGCGTTGCGCGACACGCTCACCGGTAGCCGTCAGGCGCCAGGCGTTCGGCTCGCCCTTTGCATGCCCCACCCCCATGTTGCGCAGCAGCTCGAGCCGCTCCAGGCGTGTCAAGAGCTTTGAGATCTGTCCCTGGTCAGAGATCCCGGCGTGCTCGCCGACCATACGATTCGACGCGCCGGGGGTAAGCGCGACGGCTTCAAGCACCCGCGCGGTGCGATAGGTAAAGCGCATCGCCACGCCCTGCAAAGGATCATCGCCAGCATCCAACAAACCGCTCGCGCTCCCATCCTGCGCGGGCAGCGCGGGAACTGGACGCGCCTGCTCGCGCCGCGCAGCAGCAGACCCGAGGTAGGGCAGCACGATCATGCCCATCAGTTCACCCTGCAATCCGGTCAAAGCCCGATTATCGCCGCGCAACAGCCGCGCATACACAATCGAGAGCGCAGCGCCCACAAGACCCTCAGCCGTCAACCGGGGACAATCCCCGGCACGGACGCTCTCTCCGCGACCATGGTCGATCGCACACACCAACTCGCCGAGATACCGCTCGCGAAGATCCAACATGCGCGACCCACCACGCGCGGACTGCACCACACAAAAACGCGCGAGCACCGGCTCACGATCCAAGAAACACAGGATCCTCCACAAACCAGCACGCATCCGCTCCCGCCAAGACAATCCAGCGAGACCACCCTGCTCCAACTCGGCACGAATACGCCCCACCGCGGCCTCAAACGCCGCGGCCAAACACTCCTCGCGATTCTCAAACAACTCGTAAAACGTGCGCCGCGAAACACGCGCACGACCAGTTATATGAGCAACCGTAGTATCCGCATAGCCGATCCCATCGACCGCGCGCACCGCCGCGACCAACAACCGCGCACGCTGAACCTCCACCACCTGCCCACCATGACGTCCATCCGCGCGCCCATTCACCGAACCAGCGGCGACGGCACGAGAACGCGCCTGCGAGCGCCCAACCACCCTACCGCGCACACGCACAGACGCGGCGGCCATTACAACACGCCCCCTACTACGCGCGACTGACCAAACCAGGCCTTACGCCCGGCGAGCCGCGCACTACCAGCGCGGCGGTGAGAGCTAGCCCTGCTTAGGCGAGCGTCGCAGAGAGAGAGAGAGAGAGAGAGACGCGTCAGCGACGCTGACGCGTCCTATAACGCACCCGCCAACAACACACGGACTCTCAAACACGCTATCCCCAAACGAAACCACGCGAAAAACAACTCCCTCTCAAAAAAACGACCCGGTCCCTCTCCCAAGGTCCCCGTCAAAACCGGTTGATGTCGACCCGAGAACCGACCCAAACCCGACCTTATGTTTAGCCCACCATCCCAAACGGAATGCCAAGACATGGTCGTTATAACAGAACCCATCCTAGATGTCAAGGGTCAAGGCCGAAAGAAAACCAGCCGGCCCGCCCTCTCCCTCTGTACCACCGATGCGGTACACTATCCGCCATGCCGAAGACCGCACGCCGTATCCAGGTGACGCTCGACCCCGAGCTGGACGCCGCCGTTGCGGAGTTCGGTGGCTCCGAGCCGCGCTCGCGCGCCGTGCGCGACCTCGCGATGCGCGGGGCGGAGGCGATCCGCGCCGAGAAAACCGCGCGGCGCGAAGCGATCGAGCACCTGCTGCGGATCGCAAACGGCGAAGACGACGGCTACGACTTTGCCGTTTCCGAACGCCTGCATGCCGAACGCTGAGCCCTACGGCTACGGCGAAGCGCTCGTCTTCGACACCTCAGCCTGGAACCGCCAGCACGACCCGGCCGTGCTTGCCCGCTGGTCTGCCACCGCAAAGCGCGGCCTGCTCGTCGTGTGCCCCGTGGTAGCGCTCGAGCTGCTCTCGACCGCCCGCAACCAGGATAAGTTCGCCAGCCTCGATCACAGTCTCGCCGCCCTGCCAAGCGCGCCCGTCACGCGCACAGCCGGCGAAGCGGCCATCGGCGCCTCACGCGACCTGCGCGGCGGGCGGCGCATACCCGCCTCCGACTACCTGATCGCCGCCGCGGCCGCCGAGCGCGCCGCGGGCGTGCTGCACTACGACCGCCACTTCGACACCCTCTGCCGCGTGCTCGGGATCGAGAGCGTATGGATCGCCGAGCGGGGGACAATCGACTGACCGGCGCACACGCCCCCGACCCCCGGCGAGCCCGGCGACCTCACTTCCCTTGCCCGTGCTTGCCCCTGCCTTTCACGGTCTTGGCTTTCGTATGCTTGGCCTTCTTCGCCTTCGGACAGCCGGTCACGCCGATCGGCGTGTTCTGGTGGATCACGGCGCCGTTCTGCGCGGTGAACGCTGTCGGCATCGCGAGTTTGCTCTTGCAGAGGTTCCCGTTCGCCGCGAGCGCCGAATACTTGCCTTGCGGCAACGTCAATTCGAACGTACCCACAGGCGCATCAGGAACCGTCGCGAACGTGCTGCTGGTGACCCCTTCTTTGTTGATGAACGTTTCGCCGTGCAGGTCCAACGTAACGCCGTAGCCCTGCAGGACGATGATCAGTTCAGGGAACTTCGCGCCACCATGCGAAACGAAATACGCAGGGCCTTCCAACGCCACAGGCAACAATGGCGTGACCGCCCTCGCGTGCCCCACGATCGACGCTGACGGGCACGACGCGGGATTAGCCGCGAAGACCTGTTCCGTGCAGGCCTTCTGCAACGTCGTCAACCGGGACGGCAGTTGCTTGGGTAGATCGACCTTGACCTTCGCGATGTTGGCCTGCGAGCCCTGCGGAGCTTTGGGATAGGCGAGCTTCACAGACAAGCTTGCACCAGCGGTCCGGGATGTCTTCCCCGACGTGGAGACCTTGAACGACGGCTTGAATTCCAGGCTGCGACAGGAGCCGACCTGGAAGTGGCTTGAGATCGGCGCGCTCGCTCCGGGGCCGCCTGCTCCCGGTGGTGGTGTGCCCCACGCGGTGCCGGAGAAGCTCATCGAATCGCAGTTCGTGGGGTTGAACATGAACCCGGGCCTGTCGATCACCGAGTCGATCAAGCGCAGGTCTGTGGGGACACCCTTCACGATCTGCGGGAACGGGTCGGTCGTGACCGTGATCTGTGCAGTGTTCGGGTCGACTTCGATCTTCGCGCGGGTCACGATGTTGCCGAGGTTGAACGGACCCGCGATCACGTGCGTAAGGATCGACAGGCCGAACGGCGCGCCCTTGTACGGTCCCGTCAAATAGATCTGGGATTCTGGGTTTCCCGGTTGCGGGATCGTAAGCGGATAGGGGCCAGGACCAGACGCGACGGCCGCGTGTCCGATCTTCGACGCTTCAGAGCATTCGCCCTTGGACGCTTGTGGTTCGGGGCACAATGGGACCTGGCTGATCATGCCGTCAAGGCCCTGAGGGATCTTGAACTGCAGGCGTTCGATGCGCTGCTGCCCATCGCCACGCGTCAACAGCAGCGAGAAGCTCGTGAACCCGCCTGCCTGGTCGGTCGTAGAGCCGGCGATCAACGACGGGTCAAACGGCAACGGTGAGGGTACGCAACCGGACCCGTCGGGCCCTGCGCTAACGGGGAAGCTGCTGGAGAACGGGACGTCCACACCGAACGGTGTCGTCCACGGCGTGAAGTCGGCGTTCGTGGTATAGGTCCCGCACTGGACCGGTGTGGCCAGTGCTGCCTGTGCGCCACCGGAGAACGCCAGTTTGAAGTCCGTGAACGGCAGCGCGGGTGTTTCGTCGACTGTTGTCGTGAGCTGTCCCGTCGCTTCGTTCAAATGCACGGTCGCGGGGAGCTTCAAGTAGATCCCGTCTCCTGAGGCCGCGATCAGCAGTTTCAGTTCGGGTGGGTTTGCTTGCAGGACGTACACATTGCCTTCGAGTTCGTTTTCAAGCTCGCCTTCCAACAACGGGGTTCTGATGTTCACGGTCCCGACCTTCGATGCCAGCGGACAGGTTTGTGGGCCTTCGCCGTGGATGTTCGCTTCTGCTTCCCCACACGCCGCAAGACCAGCAGCCTGGCCCGGGTTGATCACCAAACCTTCAGGCAGGGTCACCGACGTGTTCTTTAGGGTCGCTGCTACCTCGCCTTCCGGTTCCAACAGGTTTTCCTGAGGAACCTTCACTTCGACGTTCAACCCGGCCGGGGTGTCAGCGAAACCGGTGTCCGGGATCGCCGTGATAGACGGTTCGATCGTCAAGTGTTCACAACCCGTGAACCCTACCGGTGCGCCCGTATCGTCGTGCGTGACAGCTTCGGTGAACGGCGCGTCCGGATCTTCTTCATTGCTCCATGTGCTCAACTCGCGAACCGAGAACACCTGCGGACCCGTACACGACGTCGGCAACGTCAAGAACGGTGTCGCTATGCTGTCACCCGGGCAACCTTCATCGATACAGGACGGAGGGTTAAAGGTCTTGCGTTCCGGGTTGTGGCTCGCTTCCGCGGGAACACCCCACAACGTCAGAATATTCCCGTCAATTTCCGCAATTTCTACGTAAGGGATGGTGACGTGCTCGACGATCCCGTAACCGTTGCCGCTGCGGACACCCGCGTCGAAGTTTGCGTGGAAACCAGCGATCGAGACCGCGAATTCATCGGGTACTCCCGGGGGCGGCACCATATTATACACACCCTGCCTGTACGCAAGAATGTCACCATAGATCTCATCTGTGCCGATCTGTGTCGCGGCGGGACAGTTCTCTGCGTCCAGTTGCGCGCGCGTGCACTTCGGCACCGCACTGGGATCACCAAAGAAACCAGGCGGCAGAACAGCTTCAAGGTTCCTCACATCCCCACCCGCATTCCCGCCCTCGATTTCTCCTTTCGCATTCTCGCCTGTGGCCACCTGGTTGAAGTTGATCGCGAACGTCGCGGTGTACGGGTGCGACCCCGCCTGCGTATCGGTCGTACCGTCCGCGTTGGAGAACCACACTTCCCACGCCGCGACCCCAAACCCCGGAATCCCCGAACCAATACTCACAGGATCAGACACGGTATTCGCAGCGGACGCACCACCACCACTCATCACGATACCGTTGGAGTACGTGCCCGGTATCACACCATTTTCCACATTCACAGCGATACCGACTTCTTCATCCACCCTCGCACCGTTACCTTTGCCACTCGGGAGCGGCTTCAGGAACGCCGGGTTACTCGTACACGTAATCGTGGTCGCACCAGTAACATCACGTTCACCAGACCCATTACCCGTACACACCCAACGCGCACCATGAACTTCAGGAACCTTCCCCGATTCTTCTTCCTGCGGGCTTAGCGGTTCAAAGACGCCACCTGACGTGCCACCGGCCTTTGTCGCGGTCACGCCCGCAGGCAGCGTATCCGTCACCGTGATAGGACCCTGACTCTGCTTGGCGCCGGTGTTGACGAACGCCACTTTGATGCTGCCCTTGCCTCCCGGCGCCAAGGTCGTGGGAAACACAAACGAGAACGCATGCCAACCAGTGCCTTCGGTGACAGCCTCAGCGGGAACGCTCAAACAACCAAACGCACAGAACACGGCGAGAGCCGGAATGATAGACCGCTTGAACATGCTAAATCCTCCCCCTCGAGCGTCCACTGGACCTACCAGTCTTCCTCGCCGACCCCTTAGCCCGTTTCGCTTTGCGCTTCTTCACACACCTACCGTTCTTCTCTCTCACGAAGCCCTTCTTGCACTTCGCCGACCTCGCCTTGACGCTCCCTGAAGGGCCTGCTGACGGCGATGCTGCGAAGTTCCCGATCCCTTCGAACGTGACGCTCGCGGGTGTCGCGAAGATCGGCGGCGCCGGCGGCACACCCTGACAATCGGTACCAGAACACTCAGGCGCAACACCAGGACGCACACCACCGACACGCACGTCATATACATCGTCGAGATCGTTACGATCCTGCGCCACCAACTGCGCACGAGTGATAATGAACACGTCGTTACCGTTCGCCGAGGCGTCCAGTAGATACGAGTTTTCGGGATCGCTGCCGCTTGAGAGCAGAAAGATGCAACCCTGGGTCTGCTGGCAGCTACCGGTACCGTCACGCTCCCACTCATACACATCCAACCACCCATTCGTGGCCTGCGGCACCAATGGTTGAGCGCTCTCGAAGAACACACGACTGCCGTCTTCAGAGATCCATCTGGGCTGATACGTCGCCTGGCGACTGATGGGAAGCACCGCCCCCACAGAACTAACGGTTTCTGTGGCTGCGTTGGTGGGTACTGGCGCTTCACCGGTCGGATTGCATGACACGCACGTGAGCTTCCCCGACGGAGCTTCGTAGAGGTACACATTGTCGCCCGACATGAACACGAGACTGTGACCATCGGGCGTTACCGTCGCGGTACGAGAACCGATTTCTCCGGCGTAATCAGTCGCGATTTCGTCTATAAGGTCTACATCATCGTCGGATGTAGCGGCTCCAGTGGCCACACGCGTCGTGACACCAGCATGCCACAGGACGATGTTATTGTTCGAATCGACGTAGTAAACGTATTCTCCGTTTTCGCTGATACCAGCCAGACCCTTTACTTCCACACCGGGAGACAGGTCTGTGGTCTGCCCGTTTTCCAGGTCGTACTCGTACAGGTCACCCTTCGTGAAGAAGACCTTCGACCCGTCGGTGCTCGCGCCCTGGAAGATTCCTTCGCCACCGACCGCCTTATCGACCTGCACCGTGCACGCGTCAGCCGGGATCAGGCATTCTTCTTCGGGACCGACAGGACTCTGCGGCTGCGTATCGTTCTCCCGCACATACAACGCCCGCGACCGATGAAGTACGCCATAGTCCTGCTCTTTTTCCGCTTCAGGAGCATAAGTCCAGACAACGCGCGACCCATCAGCCGAGATCACACGCGTGAAATCAGGACCACCACCATGGTTACTATCGACCGTAACGGCCCCCTGGATCGAGCCGAACGCACCACCAGGAGCGACACTGCCATCGGGCAGCACATCGACGAGATACAGCTTCCCACCGACATGATCGTACAGGTAATGCGAAAGTTCGCCGTGCTTGCCCGCTTCGACTTCCTTCCTGACGTCTTCGCGGACTTCCTGTTCTAGCTGACCTTCGCCTTCCAGCAAATCTGCATTACTTTCGAACAACAGATGACTGTGCGCCCGAACCGCACCCGTACCAGCATTCGCGCCAGCATACAGCGCCAGCTCGCCGGTGACCGCAGTCCCCAGTTCTTCGTCGGGCCGGTCCGGGACCGTGGTGAACAACGATTCGTATCCGCCGTCCACACCACCAGCCATCGAGTGCGCGTAAAGACCATAGTATTCCAGCGGAGCGCCCGTCACCGGAACGCTGGGGCCTTCCAGGATGCCCACCGAGAGATCGCTCGTGAACGCACGATAGATAGCGGGCGCGCCCCGTTTCGTTGTTGGGGCGGTTTCCAGCGGCACTCCGGTTTCGATCGCCACCTGCGTCCAACCACCACCCGGCGAACGCGTCGCAAGATACTCGTTACCCTTACTCTCCCCCTGTGAGCTCGTACCACCCGTCGGCGGCGGGTCACCCGCATACACCACCGCTTCACCATCGGCCGCAGCCTGAAAAGGCGAATACGGGTTCGCGTTGATGCCATGTGCGTTGTTGAATCCTGATTTTCCCCCAGCGGTCAAATAATAATTCGCGTCTGGAATATAAATATTCACGTCCTGATCGGACCCCACCGGACTGACCGGTTCATAAACACGACCATCGGGCAACCCCGCCACCGACAAATACGTCGCGAACGTAACATCAGGACCGTCCACCGTGCCCAACGCGTTCGTAGCCACGACCCGCAAGTGATACTGCGTACCAGGCTGCAACCCTGTCAAATCCACGCGCACTGCAACACCCTGGTTGGCGCTACCGATGTTTTCTTCGGGCGTGCTCGCACCGTAAGACGTGCTCGTGCCGTATTCCACATGGTATTTCGTCGCCAGACCGCCCGGGTCGACCGTCGCGCTGAGCGTCGCCGCGATCACACTCACATTCGAGAACGTTTCGCCCGTCGTCGTGGGATGGCTGATCGTCACGCCCACCGCATAATTGGTGCCGTTGGCGTTCGCCGCGACCAACCGTACGCTGCGCACGCTCGCCGCCGGGAGACCCGCGAGGGTCCTGCTGACCGGCAGCGCCCCTGTCCCCACCAGAGTTTTGGGTTCCTGTTCGCAAGCGACCCTGTTCGTGTACTTCCCAGGTTCGGTACCGTATTCGAAATAACATTCGCTCACAGGTTCGCCTTCAGGATTGACCGTCCCATTTAGCGTCATTGCTGTTTCCGAGACGCTCGACGGTGTTTCCGTGACCAAGGTCGGCAACGGCACGTCAACGAACGTTCTGATCGTGTTCGCGCCGCGCTCGCTCGCATACACCGTGCCCGTGTCACCCACCCCGATACCGTACGATTCCGAGAAACCTGCCGTTGGGAGCGTTTCAAGGGGCGGCGTTTTGTACGGTTCGCCGAAAGGTCCGTACAACGCGATGCTGCTGCCCTTGTCGACAACGATATTGTTTGTGGAGGGATTCATCGCAAACGTCGTCCCACCATGAGGATATTCTCCCACTTCCCCCACTTCCCTTGGGCTTGGCGACTTGAACTTTAGGATGGCAACCGATTCTTCCCCACCCCAGTTGATGTAAACGTCCTGCTGCGAGTCGACCACGAAACCACGACCCACACTACCCAGGTTGGGTTGAAACTTCTTTTCGCAGACACCCGTGCTGTCGCACTCCTCGACATCTGCCTTTGTGTCCAAAGTCCATACGTTCCCGGACGGATCGACCGTAACATCGACGAAACTGGCGGGCTGCACACTGCCCCCAGTCAACTGGCCCAAATACGCGCCGGTAGCACTGAACTTATCCACCACATCGTGACCGTTGTCAAGGACGTACACGTCCCCCGCGGAAGGGTCCAGCGGATCGTTCGAGTTGTCCACCGCGACCTCTTCGGGCGAGGAGAACGCGCCAGTCGGCGCCGCCGTGCCAGTTTCAATTTTCCCTTCGACTTCGAACGTGCCGCTCCCATCGAACTGGCCCAAATACACACCGGTCGAGCTGAACCGCTCCACGCGATCGTTGCCCTTGTCGACGACGTACACGTCGCCCGCGGCGGGCTGCACGAGCGGTTCGCTCGAATCGTTCGCGGCCACCCCGACGGGTTCCTTGAACTGGCCGTTACCCGAGCCTTCGCTACCGAACGAGACGCCCGGAATGTATATCAGTTTTGCCGACGCCGGAGAAGCAGAACCCAACATCGCCGCGACAAGCACGACCACGCAGCCCAAAACCCACGTACACCACACGCGCGACAGACGCTCATAATTAATCATGCTCATGCCGATACCTTTCAAAATGGAATACGTGGGAATTGATGCGTGTTTCGCATCGCGTGGCCCCGGTTACACGACCACCCGGACGGACACACAGCCCGTCCAGGCAATCGCGAACTCACACCCGGATAGGCTCATCATACGATCCTTACTTTTCGGTCACCGCCCACGTCCCGCCCACGTTTTCCTTTTTCTCTTCAGCGCTCAATTGGAAAGCCAGGATCACGCCAGTCGTACCAGCCCCCGACCCACCGACTACCGGCGGGTAAAAAAAGTGGGAGAACGTTAGACCCATTTCTCCAAATTCCGAGGCTTCCCTATTGGCGTACACGCACAGATTCCCAGGTTCGGCTATCGGTTTTTCAACGGTGCCACCGGTACATCCCGCAGGCGCCTCTTCTTCAGAGTAAACAAAATGGTTTACAGATTCGGCCTGCCGTTCTTTCAACTGGACCGGGAAGGACAGCGACACTTCCTTGAGCCCGACCCCAGTTTGACCGCCAATGGTCCAAACCCCCGTCTCGGTCGCTTTGGAAGGAAGCGTGTTGTTCGGCGTCCAAGGTTCACCGGTAGCCCCTTTCGCGCCTTCCTTGCCAGCCTTGCCGTTACACGCATAGCTGGCACCGCTGGCCGAGACGAATTCGTTGCCGCCTTCCTTGCAATGTTCGTTGCCAACACCCAAAGGCGTGCTCGTCACATTGGCGCCGTTGGTCCCGGCGCTGCCGTTCGCGCCCGCCGTACCGTTTTCGCCTTTGGCTCCGGCTGGTCCGGCGGGTCCCTGTGCTCCGGCGGGTCCTTGAGCGCCGTTGGCCCCGGCCTTGCCTTTCAGCGAAGCGAGCACACTCGGCTTGATCTGTTTGCTCGAGACGATCAAGTATTTGCTGGCGGCTAGCGCGCCGCCTGACATCGCGAACACGAGCGCGAGCGTCGCCACGACGTTCGCATAGGTAAAGCGCGTGCGGATTTTCAAAAACATCAGTCCGTTCCTCCCATTGCGTATGATTGAAAGCCCTCCGTGTAGAGGCCGATGCGCTGCGCAACACGCTCCCCAATGACCGTCAACTGCCATGCGTTGGGCTCGCCCTTG
This sequence comes from uncultured Solirubrobacterales bacterium, assembly GCA_963809705.1. Classification (GTDB taxonomy): domain Bacteria; phylum Actinomycetota; class Thermoleophilia; order Solirubrobacterales; family Solirubrobacteraceae; genus Palsa-744. Next base: position 140,983 of record CAWEKF010000001.1, read on the forward strand.
GCGTGCCCCACTCCGGTATTGCGCAGCAGCCCAAGCCGCTCCAGCCGCGTCAATAGCTTTGAGATCTGACCCTGGTCTGAAATCCCTGCGTACTCACCAATCATGCGATTGGACGCCCCCGGGGCAAGCGCGACAGCTTCAAGCACCCGCGCGGTGCGATAGGTAAAACGCATCTCCACACCCTGCAAAGGATCCTCACCAGCATCCAGCAGACCGCTCGCGCTCCCATCCTGCACAGGCAGCGCGGGAACAGGACGAGCCTGCTCACGCCGCGCAGCAGCAGACCCCAGGTAGGGCAGCACGATCATGCCCATCAATTCGCCCTGCAAACTCGTCAGTGACCGGTTATCGCCGCGCAGCAGCCGCGCGTACACGATCGACAACGCAGCTCCCACCAAACCCTCAGCCGTCAATGGAGGACAATCACCGGCACGAACACCCTCCCCACGACCCACCTCGATCGCGCCCACCAACTCACCGAGATACCGCTCGCGAAGATCCAACACGCGCCGCCCGCCGCGCGCAGACTGCACAACACAAAAACGCGCAAGCGCAGGCTCACGATCAAGAAAACAAAGAATCCTCCACAAACCAGCACGCATCCGCTCCCGCCAAGACAATCCAGCGAGACCACCCTGCTCCAACTCGGCACGAATACGCCCCACCGCGGCCTCAAACGCCGCGGCCAAACACTCCTCGCGATTCTCAAACAACTCGTAAAACGTGCGCCGCGAAACACGCGCACGACCAGTTATATGAGCAACCGTAGTATCCGCATAGCCGATCCCATCGACCGCGCGCACCGCCGCGACCAACAACCGCGCACGCTGAACCTCCACCACCCGCCCGCCATGACGCCCATCCGCGCGCCCATTCACCGAACCACCCACAGCACGAGAACACGCCTGCGGACGCCCCGCCATCGCGCCACGCACACGCACAGACCCGGCGGCGGCCATCACAACACGCCCCCTACTACACGCGTCTGACCAAACCGAGCGCGCGACCGACCAAACCGAGCCTTACACCCGGCGAGCCGCGCACTACCGGCGCGGCGGTGAGAGCTAGCCCTGCTTAGGCAAGCGTCGCAGAGAGAGAGAGAGAGAGAGAGACGCGTCAGCGACGCTGACGCGTCCTATAACGGACCCGCCAACAACACACGGACTCTCAAACACGCTATCCCCAAACGAAACCACGCGAAAAACAACTCCCTCTCAAAATAACGACCCGGTCCCTCTCCCAAGGTCCCCGCCAAAACCGGTTGATGTCGACCCGAGAACCGACCCAAACCCGACCTTATGTTTCGCCCACCATCCCAAACGGAATGCCAAGACATGGTCGTTATAACAGAACCCATCCTAGATGTCAAGGGTCAACACGAAAGAAACGGGTCTACAGCTGCCAGTTAACGACTGCCAAGCTGTCCACGCGTCAACCGCCTGACCACAGGCTGCTGCTGGATCTCAGGACGCAGGATCGGCAGCCGAAGCCCACTGCGCCTCAGCCAGATCGCCCACCGGCATCCCCTCGGGCGTGGGCACCTCGGGCGTGTCGCGCAGATACCACTCGGCGTCGAGCGCGGCCTGGCAACCGGAGCCGGCGGCCGTGATCGCCTGGCGGTAGGTGTGGTCGACCAGGTCGCCGGCGGCGAAGACGCCGGGCCGGTTGGTGCGGGTCGAACGACCGTCGACCTTGACGTATCCGTTCTCGTCGAGCTCGATCTGCCCCTCCACCAGCGAGGACTGGGGCTCGTGACCGACGGCGATGAAGGCGCCGGTGATCGAGAGGTCGCGATGCTCGCCCGTCTGTGTGCTCACCAGCTTGGCGACGCTCAAAGCGCCGTTCTCGCCCGGCTCGAAGCGCTCCACCGTGTAGGGCGTGAGCAGCTCGATGTTGGCCTGCTCGCGCGCCCTGGCCAGCATGATCTTCGAGGCCCTGAACTCGTCGCGACGGTGCACGACGGTCACCTTGGTGGCGAACTTGGACAGGAAGATGGCCTCCTCCATGGCCGAGTCTCCGCCGCCGACGATGATCGTGTGGGCGTCCTTGAAGAAGGCGGCGTCGCAGGTGGCGCAGTAGGAGACCCCGCGGCCCGCAAGCTCGTCCTCGCCGGGAATCCCGAGCTTCTTGTGCTCGGCGCCCATCGCGAGGATGACTGTGCGCGCTCGGTGCTCGACATCCCCCACCCACACCTTGTGCACGCCGCCGGGCTCCCGCGCAAGCGCGACCCGTTCGGCCTGGTCGGTCTCGAGCTTGGCGCCGAAGCGCTCGGCCTGCTCGCGCAGCTTGCTCATCAGATCTGGACCCTCGATCCCCGCCGGGAAGCCGGGATAGTTCTCGACGTCGGTCGTCTGCTGCAGGAGCCCGCCCCAGGCGAAGCCCTCGACGACCAGTGGAGCGAGGTTGGCGCGCGAGGTGTACAGAGCCGCCGTGTAGCCCGCCGGTCCACTGCCGATGATGATCGTGTTCTCGACGTCCGCCATCCGATTTGCCGTCCCTTGGGGATTGTTTTCCGCTCGAGCGGTCGAGCGCTGTCGCTTCAAGGTAGCCAATTCGACGCTCTGCCGCCAGTCCCTGGCCACTGTCCGCGTCCTTACTTTACTTTGTAAAGTATAGCACCGTTGCTAGGCGTGCAGAGGCCCGGCGGCTTCTATCGACTTCGCCGGAGAGGCTCACGGGAGCGGCCTCGGAGGCCTGCTCCACACGCCAGCGCGCGACGGTGCGGCGCAACTGGAAGTAGGCGATCGCGCCGGGGATCGTGGGCAGCCAGAAGGAGATCGCGCGATAGGAGAGGACCGCCAGCACCGCCTGGTCGAGGCCGACGCCGAATGCCGCGAGCGCTCCGATCATCCCACCCTCGACGCCGCCCAGGCCGCCGGGAAGCGGCAACAGGTTGCCGACCATACCGATGAAGTAGGCCATCAGGATCACCGTGAAGGGAGGCGCGGAGCCGAACGCATGGAAGCAGGCCCACAGCACGCTGATGTCAAAGCCCCACCAGGCCAGCCCGCCCAGCAGCCCCACGTCGCGCGAGCGAATCAGCTCGATCGCCGTGCGCACCCCGCTGGCCGCAAGCGCGGGCACGGTGGCCGCGCGAGCGACCCAGTGGGCGAGGCGGCCCGAGCCCACCGCCCAGCGCGCCAGGCGCCGCTCGATGTCCCCCGGCAGGAGCGCCATCGCGCCGACGGTCGCGAACAGGATCCCAGCGACCGCGGCAGGGACGATCGTGATCGCAAACGAGCCGCCTCCGGGAAACAGGCCGACCCCGAGACCGATCCCGCCCAGCAGCACGGCGGCGGCGTAGATCACATAGAGCAGCACCATGAAGGCGACCATGCGACACGCCACCAGGCGCGGCTCCATGCCCGAGCGGCGCAGGGCCCAGGCGGTGAGGGCGATCCCGCCCGCGCCGGCGGCCGCGAACAGCCGCGTGGCGGCCAGCCCGGCCATCGTGATCTGGTAGCTCTCGCGCCAGCCGATCGGGCTCTCTCCGCGCACGAACACCGCCCGAAAGAGCACCACGTAGCCGCCAAACGAGCAGATCTCCAGCAGCACCCCGATCATGATCCACCACGTGTCCCCCCGCTCGATGCGATGCGCGGTGCTGCTCAGGCCGGCGAGCTTGGGGAGCACGAAATACAGGAACGCGACGGCCGAGAGCACGAACAGGCCGAAGGCGATCGCGCTGCGCCGCGTGACCGGCACACGCGGCATCTGCTCCTCGCCGAGCGTCTCCTGCGGCTCGACTGGATCGCTCCCATCTGCACGGTTTGAACCGCTCCCATCTGTGCGGACCGCGGACTTCACGAGGCCTCCTGCGCGCATGCCTCGACCGCCGCGACGACGCCGGCGATCCGCTTGAGCGCCGGGGCGAGCGCCGGCGCGGCGCGGCGCACCGCGGTCGTGAGCGCGGCGCCCGCGAGCAGGTCGACGACGTAGTGCTCACCGAGATAGACGAGCGCGAAGCCGAGCGTGGCCGCGTAGCCCCACCCCAGGGCGCCCGCAAGCGGCCCGGCCTCCCAGAGAAGCTGGGCGGCCATCGTCGATGTGGCGAAGTGCAAGGACGGCATCGCGGCCAAAGGATTGCCTCCAAGCACACTGTAAAGGGGCCCCCAGCCGTCTCTCCAAAAGAACTCGCCGTATTCGACCATCATGCGCCTGACCGCCACCTCGTGGCGGTCCCCGTCAAATTCTTCGTGGCGCGCCGCGTCGCCCGCCGCATACCAGGGCGGCGCCGTCGGCAGCACCCAGTAGATCATCGCCCCGATGTCGAACACCGCATAGGTCATCACCGCGGAGCGATCGAAGCGACGGGGGTGGCGCAACATGATGTAGACGAGCGCTCCGTGGGGCACCATGAACCAGATCCAGTGCGCCCACACGAGCGCCTTGTCGCCGAGCCGCCACTGTCCCCGCGCCAGGCGTCTCTGCAGACGCACGGTGGGCAGCTCGCCGAGCCCGAGCACGCGATCGATCGCGATCGGATAGTCGACCAATACCCTCGCCGTCTGGGCATCCTCGTCGTCGTGGGGGGTCTTGTAGGCGGCCAGATAAGCCCACATCTGCAGGCAGCACACGGCGACGTCCCGCGTGCGCGTACGGGGCATCGCCACGCACAGGCCCACGGGCGCGGCGAACGCGACGGTCTGCGCAACCAAAGGAGGCGTGGAGAGGCGCTTGCGCACAAGCGGCGCCATCACACCCGCGACCACGACACCCCAGGCGGCTGTCCTGATGACCCTCGACCGCACGGGGCGCTGAGTATATGACGCGGCCCGGCAGCTGCCTACGCACGAGCGGGGGCCACCCGCCCGGCCTTCAAGGGCACTACAACCCTCGCGGCCCACCTACGCGCCCGCGTAGGCACCTGTTTGCGGGCTAAGCAGCCGTCTCGGCCTCGGCTCGCTCGTGCATGTAACGCTCGGCCTCGGTCACGAGCGCCCGCACCACCTGGCTGCTCTCGTCGGCCTCGGGGTGCCACTGAACGCCGAGCACGAAGCGCCGATCGGGCAGCTCGATCGCCTCGGTCAGGCCGTCCACCGCCGAGCAGCCGCTGATTTGCAGGCCCTCGCCGAGGCGGTCGACGCCCTGGTGGTGGTGGGACTTGGTCGCATGGTGGGTCTCCCCAGCGGCGCGCGCAGCAAGCGTGCCGCTGACCAGGTCAACATCGTGGTCGGCGCCGTCGAAGGTCCCGGGAAACCGCAGATGCTCATGATGACCGAAATGCTCGGGCAGGTGCTGTAGCAAGGTGCCGCCAAGGGCCACGTCGATCAGCTGCATACCGCGACAGATGCCGAGCACCGGCAGGTCGCGCTCGATCGCGGCGCGCACCAACGCGATCTCGAAGCGATCGCGCTCGGGCACGGTGTCGAGCGTCTCGGGGTGGGCCTGCTCGCCATAGCTGGCCGGATCGATATCGACGCCTCCGGCGAGCACCAGCCCGTCGAGCAGGTCGAGCGCCTCTGCGGGATTCTCCAAGAGCACGGAGTCGGGAGGCAGCATCACGACAAGCGCGCCGGCGCGCTGCACGGCTTGGACGTAGCTGCGCGCGAGCAGCACGGCCTCCTGGTCCCAGGTGCCCCAGCGGGCTCGCTCAAGAGCCGTGCATATGCCGACAACCGGCCTTCTCATCGCCCCACACCATAAACTCCCGGCGCGATGCACTTGGACACAGTCAACGTGACGATCGAGCAGGGCGCGGCGACGATCGAGCTGAATCGGCCCGAGTCGCTCAACGCCTGGAACAAGCAGCTCGGCCAAGACCTGCTCGCCGCTTTGGCCCACGCGCGCGAGCAGGAGGCGGTGCGCGCCGTGCGCATCACCGGCGCAGGGCGGGCCTTCTCCTCGGGCGCCGACTTGCGGGACATCAGCGGCGACGACCTCACGCCCGAGGGTCGGCCGAACGTGTACGGCGTGCTGACCGAGCGCTACCACCCGATCATGCGAGCCATCCGCGAGATGGAGAAGCCCGTGGTCGCGGCCGTCAACGGCGGAGCGGTCGGCATCGGCTGCTCGTTGGCCCTGTGCTGCGACCTGGTGGTGGCAGCCGAGAGCGCCTACTTCCTGCTCGCCTTCGTCAACATCGGCCTGGTGCCCGACGGGGGCTCTTCGCTGTTCGTGCCGGCGCGCATCGGCATGGCGCGAGCGGCCGAGATGGCGATGCTGGGCGAGCGCGTGAGCGCCCCCCAGGCGCTTGCTTGGGGGCTCGTCAACCGAGTCTTCGCCGACGCGGATTTCGAGCGCGAGAGCGCCGCGCTCACAGCGCGCTTGGCTGCCGGCCCGACGCGCTCCTACGCGGCCTGCAAGCGCCTGATCAACACCCGCCTGTATGCCGGCATCGACGAGCAGCTCGAGCTGGAGGCCAGCCTGCAGCAGGAGATGGTCGGCAGCGACGACTTCGTCGAGGGCGTGAGCGCCTTCCTGGCCAAGCGTCCGGCGCGCTTCGAGGGACGTTGAAGCTCCGTCCGCCGCACCCGATCGCCTCCTTCGATCGGCTTCGACCGGTCGCCGGACACAGCGTTCCGGTGGTTGGGCACGCGCGTTCCGTCTCGGCCTGAATAGAATCCCGCCCGCCTTGAGCCACCTCCTCGCCACATCCCTAGCGTTCTTCACTCCCCAGTCGGGCGGTTCGCCCAACGCGGACAAAATCAACGATCTCTACAAGATCACGCTGTACGCGGCGCTTGTGATCTTCGTGCTGGTCGAGGGCGCGCTCGGCTACGCCCTGTGGCGCTTCCGTGCCCGCAAGGGCGCCGTTGCAGCGCAGATCCGCGGCAACACCCGCCTGGAGATCGGATGGACCGTGGGCGCCGCCGTGATCCTGCTGGCGCTCGCGGCGCTGACGCTCGCCAAGCTCTCCTCGATCCAGGACCCGGTCGACTCCAGCGCCGAAGGCGAACATCTCGTGAGCGACAGCTCCCGGTTGTATGCGAGCAACACGCCGAAGCTCCCACCCAACGGGAGGTCTTTGAAAATCACCGTGGTTGGCAGGCAGTTCGTGTGGCAGTACGTGTATCCGGGCGCAAACGAAGCGGACGGGCTGGGCGCGCCGTACTCCTACCAGGAGATGGTCGTGCCCACCAAAACCACGGTCACGCTCGACATCGTCTCCGCAGACGTGGTCCACTCGTGGTGGGTGCCGCAGCTGGGCGGCAAGTTCCAGGCGGTGCCCGGCTATCACAACTACACCTGGTTCAAGATCGAAAAACCGGGCATTTTCAGGGGCCAGTGCGCGCTCCTCTGCGGGCGCGGGCACGCGCGCATGACGGCCACCGTCAAGGCGGTGCCCCCGGCCCAGTTCGAAGCGTGGCTCGCCTATCAGAAGAAGCTGATCGCCGAAGCCAACGCCGAAGCGAAGGTGGCGCGCGCCAAGCTCGGCAAACAGGTCGGCGCCGGGCAGGTGGAAAACCCATGACGCGCGATCGCCTCTCCGTCGCCCCGAGGGACCTGAGCCCCCGTCGAATTTCCGAGTCCGGACACTAGGAGACCCGCTCGATGGCCACCTACGCAGCCCCAGTCCCCCAGATCGTCGCCCACGAGGCCAAGCCCGAGCCGAAAGGCTGGGCCAGCTGGATCACGACAACCGACCACAAGCGGATCGGGATCATGTACATGGTCACGACTTTCGTGTTCTTCATCCTGGGCGGCGTCGAGGCCTTGATGATCCGCCTGCAGCTGGGCTTGCCCAACAACACGCTGGTCTCTCCCCAGATCTACAACCAGCTGTTCACGATGCACGGCACGACGATGATCTTCCTGTTCGTGGTGCCGATGATGGCCGGCCTGGCCAACTATTTCGTGCCCCTGATGATCGGCGCCCGCGACATGGCCTATCCGCGCTTGAACGCGCTCTCCTACTGGCTGCTCCTGGCTGGCGGGCTGGTGTTCTATGCCTCGATCTTCTGGAATCCGCCGGAAGCGGGCTGGACGAGCTATGTGCCGCTGTCGGGCATCAACTACTCGCCCGGCGGCGGCCAGGACGCCTGGATCTACCTGATCCACCTGACCGGCCTGTCCTCGATCGTCGGCGCGATCAACTTCTACGCGACGATCGCCAACATGCGAGCGAAGGGCATGAGCTGGGGACGCCTGCCGCTGTTCATCTGGGCGATCCTGACCTACTCGATCCTGCTGATCTTCGCCCTGCCGGTGATCGCCGCGGCGGTCACGATGCTGTTGACCGACCGGCACTTCGGCACACATTTCTTCGATCCCGCCAATGGCGGCTCTGCGCTGTTGTGGCAGCACCTGTTCTGGTTCTTCGGACACCCCGAGGTCTACATCATGGTTCTGCCCGGCTTCGGGATCGTCTCAGAGATCCTGCCCGTGTTCGCGCGTAAGCCGATCTTCGGCTACAGGGCGATCGCGGCGTCCACGGTGGCGATCGCCTTCCTCGGCTTCTTGACGTGGGCGCACCACATGTTCACGGCGCCGATCCCCGAGGCGATCCTGATCTTCGTGATGATGAGCTCGTTCCTGATCGCGGTGCCGACCGGCGTGAAGATCTTCAACTGGATCGCCACCCTGTGGGAGGGAACCGTCGAATTCAAGACGCCGCTGCTGTTCTGCGTCGGCTTCATCGCGCTGTTCGTCATCGGCGGCATCTCGGGCGTGTTCCTGGCCGTGTTCCCGGTCGATTGGCAGCTCAACGAAACCTATTTCGTGGTGGCCCACATCCACTTCGTGTTGATGGGCGGGGCCGTGTTCACGATCTTCGCCGCGATCTACTACTGGTTCCCCAAGATCACGGGCCGGATGCTGAGCGAGGGCCTGGGCAAACTCAGCTTCTATCTGATGTTCTTCGGCTTCCTGGCCACCTTCTTGATCCAGCATGTGATCGGCCTCGACGGGATGCCGAGACGTGTCTACGAGTACGACAACGTGGGCAACCTGGCGCTCTACAACCTGATTTCCACGATTGGCTCGTTCATCCTCGCCGCGGGCATCCTCGTGACGATCGTCAATGTCGTGCGCAGCCTCAAATATGGGGCGATCGCCGGCCCCGACCCGTGGAAGGCGAACACCTTGGAGTGGTTCACGCAGTCCCCCCCGCCCGCCAACAACTTCGACGCGGTTCCCCTGGTGCGCTCCTATGAGCCGATGAAGGACATTCGTCGCGAAATCGAGCAGCGCGCCGCCGGCGTGCCCGAGTGGGCGGGACAGACGTCTCCGACCGTGCCGACGGGCGCGACCCAGGTCGGCGTTTAACCTGCGTCGAGCGCGCCTCCCAACGGTAGAATTCGCGCTGTGATGGAGGTTTCTCGCAGTCTGGGGCGGCGCTGATGGAGGGTACGCCCGCATCGGCGTATGTCCAGCACAGCAGTGGCGCGCTCGCCGCGCCGCTTGCCAGCCGACGCTCCAAGACACGTCAGCTGATCGGCGACTACGTCGAGCTGACCAAGCCGAAGGTCCAGTCGCTGCTGTTGTTGACGACGATCGCGACGATGCTCGTGGCCGGCGATCCTTCGCTCGCGCTGATTGCGCTGACGTGTCTCGGCGGCTACCTGTCGGCCGGCGGCGCGGGGGCCGTGAACCACTGGTTCGACCGCGACATCGACGCGAGCATGGCGCGTACGGCCAACCGTCCGGTGCCGTCGGGCAGAGTCTCCCCCGGCGCGGCGCTCACGTTCGGATGCGCCTTGGCCGCGCTCTCCTTCCTGGAGCTGTCGCTGACCGTGAACGTGCTTGCCGCGAGCCTTTCGCTGGCGGGCTTCTTCGGTTACGTGTTCGTGTACACGGTGTGGCTGAAGCGGCGCACACCGCAAAACATCGTGATCGGCGGCGCCGCCGGGGCCGTGCCGCCGCTGGTCGGTTGGGCCGCGGTCACGGGCTCGGTCAACGGCATCGCGGCGCTCCTGTTCTTCATCGTGTTCTTCTGGACGCCGCCCCACTTCTGGGCGCTGTCGCTGTTGATGAAGGGCGAGTACGAGAAGGTCGGTGTGCCGATGATGCCGGTCGTACGGGGCGAGGCGGAGACGCGCCGCCAGATCCTGCTGTACACCGTGCTGCTGTACGCCGTAACGCAGCTTCCGTTTTGCGCGGGCGGCTTCGGCGACATCTATCTCGCCGCCTCGCTGCTGCTCGGCCTGGGCTTCATCGCGGGCGCTGTGCGCCTATATCGGCGGGCGGACAGACGCAGCGCGCTGCAGCTGTACCTGTTCTCGCTGGCGTATCTCGCGCTGCTGTTCTGCGCGATGGTCGCCGACGCCAAGCTGTAGACGGCACGGCGGCCGGCTCGACCGACAACCTGGGGACGGCGCGAGCGCGTTGGGCGGCGGGATATACTGCCCGCCGTCATGGATCGTCGCCTCGCCAAGAAGAACATCCGCACCGGCCTGATCGTGGCGGCGATCTGCATGTTCATGTTCGGCATCTCGTTCGTGGTGGCCGCGGCCTATATATCGTGAGCCCGCTCGACCCTGAGATCCCGCCCGCGGGCGAGGAGGTCCACCTTCCCGGCCCGACGATCCTGCCGCTGCTGACGGCGGCTGGAATCACATTGGCGGTGGTCGGTATCACGGTCAGCCCGATTCTCTTGATCGGCGGCTCGATCTTGACGATCGTGTGCGTGATCCGCTGGATCATGGACACGCGCCGCGAAATCGACGAGCTCCCGCTCGACCACCACTGAACGCCTGGCTCCGGCCGCTTGGCCCCCCAGGCGGCGGAAGCCGGCGCTGAGCGGCCACATGCGGCCCTCACAAGGTGAGGCGCCGCGCGCGGTTGGCCGACCACGCGCGGCCCCGACGAAAGGCGGCGCCCACATCCCCAGGGGCGCTCGGCCTTTCCCTCTCTCACCCCACGGCAGCGCTCGCCGGGACAGGGCAGATGGCTCCCTCGTCCGTCCAGCAGCGCACGACGTCGCGCACGGAGAGGATCCCCATTGTCTCTCCATGCTCGACGACGATCAGGTGGCGAAAGCCGCCGCGCACCATCGCGGCGGCGGCTTCCTCCAAAGACCAACTGGGCTCGGCGAACACGACATCCCGCGTGAGATGGTCGGCGACCAGCTCGACGTCGGGGTTCTCGCCCGCCCCAATCGAGCTGAGCACGTCGCGCTCGGTGAGGATCCCCGGACCGCCCGCGTCCGGGTCGATCACGACCGCGGCGCCCACGTGACGCTCGGACATGGAGCGCGCCGCATCGCGCAGAGTGTGGCCGGGACCCACCGTCAAGACCATTGGGCTCATGCCGTCTCGCACCTGCATCGGTTTGCCTCCTTCTCGACCATCGCTTGCAACGATTGTCTCAATGTATTGCGTAAAGCTCTCCTCGTCAAGCGCGGATCGCGCGTCGTCCATTACCCACAGGAGGAAGCTCCAACCCCGGGAGGGGCATTCGTCGTCGCGAGGTATTAGGATCACGCCTCCGATGCCCAGGCTCATCCCAGAGAGGCACGCGACAAACACGCGGGGAGGCGTGCGCGGTGGTCTCTAGGCGCTCGATCGCGGGCGCAGTTGTGGCGGGCCTGATCGCTACCGCGATCGGGATCGCGTTGAGCTACGCGATCCACTGGTTCCCGGTCCAAGCCTCCACCCAGGCGCATAACACCGACGCCTTCTACCACGTGCTCGTGATCGCCTCGGTGCCGATCTTCGTGCTGGTGGTGACCGTGATCCTCTTCTCGGTCTGGCACTTCCGCATGAGGCCCGGCCAGGAGCTCCAGGACGGCCCGCCGATCCACGGCAACACACGCCTGGAGGTGCTCTGGACGGCGATCCCGGCGATCCTGCTGCTGGGACTCGTCTCCTACTCGTTCGTGGTCCTGCGCGAAAACGAAAAGAAGCCGGCCGGCCCGGAGATGGTCGTCAACGTGACCGGGCAGCAGTTCGCCTGGTCCTACGAATATCCGAGGTCCGTCACGGGCGGGGCGCCGCTGAAGACGACCAAGCTGTACGTGCCCGACGACGAGTCGGTCCGCTTCGAGATCAAATCGCTCGATGTGATCCACGCCTTCTGGATCCCCGCCTTCCGCCTTCAGATCGACGCTGTGCCCGGGATCACGACCAGCTATCGCGCGACCCCGGACAGGCTTGGCTCCTACCCGGTCGTGTGCAACCTGTTGTGCGGCGTCGGCCACAGCCTGATGCGCTCTACCATCCACGTCGTGACGCCCACCGCGTTCCACGCCTGGCTGAAGAGGGCAGCAAGCTGATGGTCGCCAAGCTGCGCGCGCCGGGTCTGTATCGCGCGTTCTTCGCGTTCCTGCTGGGGATCGCGTTCGCGGCCGGGCTGACCTGGCTGGTGCGGATGACGACCGGGCACGCCACCTACCACCACTTCTTCAGCGAGGAACCGATCATGGCGGTCTCGCTGATCAGCGCCCCGCTCTTCTTCCTGGTGGGCCTCGGAGGGTTCGACTACTGGTTCTACTGGGCCTCCGGACGCCCGACGCGCCCAGAGGATCACTCCAGCCACGGCGCGCAGAGCTGGAAGGACTACTTCAGGATCAACACCGATCACAAGGTGATCGGCATCCAGTACACGGTCACCGCCTTCTTCTTCCTGTTCGTGGGCGGCTTGATGGCGATGCTGATGCGCATCCAGCTGGCCCAGCCGGGCGCGGAGTTCGTGAGCGCGAACACCTACAACGGGCTGTTCTCGGTGCACGCCTCGCTGTTGATCTTCCTGTTTGTGATCCCGGTGTTCGCGGGCCTGGCCAACTACGTGCTGCCGCTGATGATCGGCGCGCCGGACATGGCTTTCCCGCGCCTGAACGCGCTCTCCTACTGGCTGCTGCCGCTGGCCGGCCTGATGATGCTGTTGAGCTTCGCGGCGCCCGGAGGGGCATTCGCGGACGGCTGGACCGCCTATGCGCCGCTGTCGATCGACGCGCCGATCGGCCAGGACTTCTTCTCGGTTGGCGTGCAGCTGGCGGGCGCCTCCTCGATTATGACGGCCCTGAACTTCCTGGTCACGATCATCACGATGCGGGCGCCGGGAATGAGCTTCTTCAGGATGCCGCTGCTGGTGTGGGCCAACTTCGCGACCTCCCTGCTGGTGGTGATCGCCACCCCGTTCATCGCCGCCTCGCAGTTCTTTGTGCTGCTCGACCGCGGCCTGGGCTTCAACTTCTTCGATGCGGCCAAGGGCGGGGACGTGCTCATGTATCAGCACGTGTTCTGGTTCTATTCGCATCCGGCCGTCTACATCATGATGCTGCCAGGCTTCGGCATCATCAGCGAAATCATCGCCGTGAAGGCGCGCAAACCGATCTTCGGCTACCGCATGATGGCCTTCTCGCTGCTGGCGATCGTGGGGTTGGGCTTCACCGTGTGGGCCCACCACATGTTCACTTCGGGCATGGCCTCCTGGATCAGGATCCCGATGGCGATCACGACCTGCATCATCGCCGTGCCGACCGGCATCAAGATCTTCTCGTGGCTTGCGACGCTGTGGCGCGGGATCCTGCACCTGGACACGCCGATGCTGTTCGCGCTCGGCTTTCTGGTGACCTTCACGCTGGGCGGCATCAGCGGCGTGATGCTGGCGATGGTCGTGTTCGACATCCACGTGAGCGCCAGCTACTTCATCGTGGCCCATATCCACTATGTGCTGTTCGGCGGCTCCCTGATGACGATCTTCGCGGGCGTCTACTACTGGTTCCCGAAGATGACTGGGCGCATGTACGACGAGCGCCTGGGCAAGTGGCACTTCTGGAGCACCTTCATCTTCTTCAACCTGACGTTCGGGCCGATGCACATCCTGGGCCTACAGGGCATGCCTCGCAGGGTGCCCACCTATGCAGCCAAGTTTGCCGACCTGAACCTGTTCATCTCGATCGCAAGCTTCGCGCTGGGGGCGACAACGCTGATCTTCCTCTACAACATGGTCACGAGCTGGCGCGGAGGCCCGCGCGCGACCAGCAACCCGTGGCGGGGAATGACGATCGAGTGGCAGGTGTCCTCGCCGCCTCCGGTGTTCAACTTCGACCGCATCCCGACCGTCGTCGGCGGCCCTTACGAGTACGGCGTGCCGGGCGCGGTCCACGGCACGTTCGCGCCCGCCCCGGTCCCGGCTACCGTCGGCGGGGCGGCGGGCGGCTCGGGCGTCGTCCACAAGCACACAGAGTGAGAGGATGAGCCGACGATGAAGGAAATCCTGGTAGTCGCCAACCGCACGCTCGGCGGCGAGAAGCTGCTTGACATGGTGCGCGAGCGGGCCGCCGGCGGCGATGTGCGATTCAGGCTTGTGGTGCCCCAGACCAAGCCGACGGCGGGGCTCGTGATCCACGAGGAGACGGTGCGCGAATCGGCCCAGGTGCGCGTCGATCTGGCGACTTCGCTGCTGGCCAGCGAGGGCATCTCCGCAACCGGCGAAGTCGGCGACGCCGACCCCTTCCTGGCTACGATGGACGCGATTGCCCAGCGCCGACCGAGCGAGGTGATCGTCTCCACTCACCCCGCGACCCAATCGGGCTGGCTGCGCAGAGACCTGATCGAGCGTATACAGAGAGCCTCGGGCCTGCCGGTCGAGCACATCGTCGTCGACCTCGCCCAGGAGGGACTGCCGTTCGGGGTGACATTGGTCGTGGCCCACAAGACCTCCAGCGGCGACGAGCTGATCGAGCGTCTGTCCGCCAAGGCCGCGGGCGAGGAGCGCCACCTGTTCATCGCCGTCGTTCCCCAGCAGGATCGCAGCGGCGCGGCCCACCGCGAGGCGCGCATCCGGCTTGCGGCGATGCTCGAGCGGCTCGACGCGGCGGGGCTCTTGAGCGCCGGCATGATCGGCGACCCGGACCCCTACACCGCGGTGATGAATGCGCTCGAGTTGTTCCAGGTCGACGACATCGTGATCTCGACGCTGCCGGGCGAGCGCTCCGGGTGGCTGCGCAGCAACCTGATCGAGCGAGTCCGCCATACGACCTCCGCACAGGTCGAGCACGTGACGGTCGACGCAGGCGCGACCGTGGCCGGCGCCGCCGGCGGGGGGGCCTGATGGAGGCCGCCGGCATCGCCCACGCGACCGGCCACGAGGACCACCATCACGGTCCGCCCGCCGCGAATCGCAGCTCTCGCGTGGAGCCGCAGCTACTCGGAATGCTGCTTTTCATCATCTCCGAGATCATGGTCTTCGGGGCCTTCTTCACGGCCTACTTCTTCATCAGGGTCGCCCAGGGAGATCCATGGCCGGCGCCGGGAACACACCTGCCGCTCGAAGTCGCGGGCGTGAACACGGCGATCCTGATCTCGTCTTCGTTCACTTTGCACTGGGCCGAGCAGGCGCTCAAGAAAGGCAACCACTTCGGGTTGAAGGCGGGCATGCTGACCACCTTCCTGCTCGGCTGCGCGTTCCTGTTCATCCAGATCAACGAGTACGCCAACATCGGCTTCGCTCCCCAGGATCAGGCCCAGGCGACGATCTTCTACTCCCTGACGGGCCTGCACGGCGCCCACGTGTTCATCGGGCTCGTGCTGCTCCTGATCGTCACGATCAGATCCTTCAGAGGCCACTACTCGCCCGAGGAGCACCGCGGTGTCGAAATACCCGGGATCTACTGGCACTTTGTGGACATCATGTGGATAGTCGTCTACACCACCGTCTACGTCATCTGAAGCGTCCGATTCGCAAGGCCCCCCGCACCCCATGTTGAATCCGCTGCGCAGCGAGGAAGAGGCGTTCCGCTTCCTCCTATACGCGATCGCCGTGATTGCGGCAATCGTCGTCGTGATCCTGGTCCTGCGTGCGATCTTCTGATCAATATTGGGGAACGGACTGGCGCATGCGCCAGTCCGCCGGGCCGCACATGTGCGGCCCGGGCCAGCGGCGCATGCGCCGCTGGCTACCGATTACTTTACGGTCAGGGTGCCGAACATCCCGGCCGCCCTGTGGCCGGGCGCCTGGCAGAAGAACGTGTAGCTGCCGGGCTTGAGGCTGACTTTGATCGAAGCGACGCCCTTGCTCACAAACTGGCTGGCGGCGAGGACCGAGCCTTTGGCGGTCGCGCCATTGGCTCCAGCTTCGACCGCGATGTTGTGGGAGACGCCCGACATGTTGGGCATCGAAATCGAGACCGAACCGGGTTCCGCGCTCGCCTTGTTCGTGAGGTAGGAGAGCTGGCCGGTCGGGTCGGCGGGGATTTCCAGCTTGCCGGCCTTCTCCAGCGCCGGCTTGCCCGAGCCGGGAGCCTTGACCGCGCTCGCCAGCAAACCGGTGTCCTGCCCGGGCCTGTCGACCGACTGGGCGACATAGGCGGCGATGCTGGCAAGCTCGGCGCCGCTGGCCAAGCCGCTTGGCATGACCCCGAAGCGATTGGGATTCTGGACCTGGCCTTCGACGACCGTCTGCACGGCGCTGCGACGCAGGCCTTCGCTCAGATCGGCTTTGAACGCTTCGTCCAAATTGGGTCCCACGGTGCCCTTCGTGTTGGCGCGCGCAAGCGTGTGACAGGCGCCGCACTTGGCCACAAACTGTTGCTTGCCCACGATCAGGTCGGCGTCTTCGCCGCGCTTGGCCGCGCCACAGCCACACACGCCGACCAGCAGGCAGCCGGCGCCGAGCAGAACGCCGAGGCGGCGCGCGAGAGACCCACGATGGCTCGTCCCCAAAGACATCAGCGCCGGAACTCTATCCAAAGGGCCGGGCGGCGGGCTCCCCGCGCGCGGCCGCGATCACGCCCCGCGCCACCCCCTGCCAGGACCAGCGCTCGCGAGCCACGGACACGAGCGCCTCCCGCGTCTGGGCCTTGAGGGCCGCGTCGGCCGTCAGCCAGCCGACGATCCGCTGGGCGATCGCTTGCGCCGCGTCGTCGTCGACCGGGAAGGAGAGCCACGCGGCGGCCTCTGCGGGCACGTGCTCGGCGATTGTCTCGCTCACCTCCGCGAGCCCCGAATGGGCAGCGCTGATGGGCAGCACGCCACAGGCCGCGGCCTCGGCGGCCACCATGCCGAAAGCCTCGGGAAAAGTGCTCGGGACGACCAGCGCCTCGCACAGCGCAAGCACGTGGCAGAGCTCGTCGTGTTCGAGCCGGCCGGTGAAGATCACCCGCTCGCCGAGCGGCGCCGCCTGCGCCTGGAAGCGCTCGCTTTCAGAGCCGAAGCCGATCACCGCCAGGCGTGCCTGCGGGCGACGCTGCAGGACGAGCGGCCAAGCGTCGAGCAAGAGGTCGACACCCTTGGCGGCGATCAGCTTGCCGACGAAGGCGACCAGCTCGCCCTCGCTGCCGATCGGCGATCGATGCCCCATGCGGGGCACGCGGCGGGGTCGCCGATCGGCCAGCAGGCGCTCAAGCGCATCGGCGACGGCCGGCACGTCGCGGGCGAAGGAGCCTTCGCTGTCGCCGGCGTCGACGGTGCCTGCGCGCAGCCGCTCGATCAGCGCGCTCAGCTCAGCCGTCGCCTGCTCAGGCTCGCGCGGCGCGAAGCGCTCGACGTCGACGCCGGGCGGACCGAGACGCGTGCGCCGCCGGACCGCCGCGCCGTCCTCCTCGCCCAATGCCTGCCACAGGCTCTCTGCCGTGTGCCTGGAGCCGACAAGAACCGTCCGTGCCCCCGCGAGGCCCTCCCGCGCGAAGCCGAGGAAGCGCTCCGGCTGCGGCTTGACCGTGTACTCGAGCGCGCTGCCGTGCACCTTCACTGCGTAGGGAGCCCCGCCCGCCCGGCCCGCGAGCGCGCGCGCAAGGATGACGGGCCCCATCACAAGATGGTTGGCCAAGGCGACATCCGGGGGCGCGAGCCCTGCCACCTCGCGCACAGCATCGATGTTGGCCTGCAGGTAGATCGCGATCTCGGCGTCCGTGCACTCGGCGAACGTCTTCGCCTCGACGCCCTCGTAGCGATCCTGCACGTACAAAGGCAGCAAACCGCCTATATCCGGGCGATACACGGTGCAGCGAGGAGCCTCGGCGGTCGCCTCTTTCAAGGGCCTGAGCGCGAGCCTGCCGCCGTCCCAGTCCCCGGCGGCATCCACGAAAGCTTGGCGCTCGGGGTGGCGCTCTTGGCAAAGCAGGTGTACCTCGTGCCCCAGCCGCGCCAAGGCCTCGGCGAGTCGTGCGTTGTAGACGTTGGAGCCGGTGCCACTGAGCAGGTATCCATGGAAGATGAGGATGCGCAAGCCCGTGAGCCTATCCGGCTGGACGCTCCGCTAAAGTGCCCGGGCGTGAGCGCGAATCAGCTCTATCGTCTGCGCACCCCTTCGACGGGCCGCGAGCTTCTGCTCGAGGCCGCTCCGGGCGAGATCTACCGCGATCGCGATACGGGCGAGGAGATGGAGGTCGTGGGCAAGCTGCTGCCGCTCGCTCCGGATCCCTCGAAGCTGCCGTGGGCCGTTGAGAACCTGCGCTTCTGTCCGTGGTGCGATCAGCTCGCCCAGAAGGACCTCAACGACTGCCCCACCTGCGGCCGGCGCATGGGCCCCCTGTGAACCTGTTTCAAGACATCCATGCCACCTGCCCTGGAGCAGGTTCGGGCGCGTGAGCGACGGCCCGCAGCGCACCCGCGTCATAGCGCTCGGCGCGAGCGCCCTGATCCTTCTCGGCGGCCTCGGCCTGTCCGCCTGCGGCGGGAGCACGGTCTCCGAAGCGGTCCCCAAGAGCACCCCCGAAATCACGCCGCCCAACGACACCTCGGCCGAAAAGGAAGCTGCTCAGACGACCTCCACGTCGACCACCGCGACGACCTCGACCACCCCCACCACTACCGGCAGCGAAGCATCCTCCAGCTCGACCGGAGAATCGGGCGGCGCCGGCTCCGAAGAAAGCTCGGGCTCCTCCGCAAGCAGCGCGGCGGGCGGAACGGCGGCCGGCGAATCGGAAAAAGCGTCCTCTGAAAAAGCGTCCTCCGAAAGCGCCGAAAAAGCTTCCTCGGG
Source organism: uncultured Solirubrobacterales bacterium (assembly GCA_963809705.1). Lineage (GTDB taxonomy): Bacteria > Actinomycetota > Thermoleophilia > Solirubrobacterales > Solirubrobacteraceae > Palsa-744. The sequence continues at coordinate 159,787 of CAWEKF010000001.1, forward strand.
GGGCAGCGTCGGCTCCAGCGGCGGCGCCAGCGCCCCTTAGATCGGCGCGCTGTTTGCTCGTCGACGTGGGCCGCTCGCTCGGCTGCCCCCAGCTCGCTCAGCTGTGCAGGCTCAGGGCGTTGAGATCAAAGTCGCGCTGTAGGTGAGCCGCGCGGTCTGATACAGGCAGTAGTACTGCACGCCCGAGCCAACCGTCACCTGAGACGTCTGGGTGCCGGTCGTCGTGCACTGCGCCTTCGCGCGACTGGCCCTCCACGATGTCGCCTTACCGAAACTGAGCGCCAGGGCCGGCGCCCACGAAGGCACCGTCAGGGCGACGATGTCGCCCTTCTTGACCGGCAGGGTCGTGGCGAGCGGGAATTGGGCTGTCTTGCCGAAGTACGGTTCGAGCGGCACCACGGGGCTCTGGCTGATCAGCTTGTAGGTCAGTTTGGGACTCTTCTGGGCCCTCAGGATCGCGATCCCGGCCGACGCCGGCCCTCCCTCGTTGGCGTTGAAGAACTTGATCTGCGTGGCGGTCGGCTTGCCCAAGCTGATCGTCCAGGCCACGATCGTCCCGGCGCGTGGGGCCGACTCGAGGTTGTTGTTGGTTTCGACCTTGACCTGGAAGCCGGTGGTGCGGCTCACCGCCAGGCACGAGGGCGTGGGACAGCTGGGAACGGTCGCGGGCGTCGTTTCGGGGATCACGCCGACTTCGGTGAGCGTGGCAAGCGAGCCCGCGGGCAGGACCAAAGCAAGCCCGCAAGCGGCGAGGATCACTGTGATTAGGCGTTTTGTGTGGACCATTTCAACAAGAACACGACGATGGCGACGATGTAGCGGTTCGACGCGCACGCCCGTTTTCCCCCTTATTGGCCTCAGGGCCGCTCGCCCCTAAGGGCCATGGCGGCGGAGGCTATCGCACCGGGGTCCCCCGGCGAGGGCGTCCAGGGCAGCTTCAGCGGATCGTCCCGGTAGCGCGGAATCATGTGGATGTGGAAGTGGAGCACGGTCTGCCAGGCCGCCGCGCCGCACGAATTGATCAGGTTGACCCCGTCCGCGCCCAGGCCCTGCTTGGCGCGGGCCGCCAAACGCTGGGACGCCGCGGCAACGGCGCCAAGCTCACGCAAATCGATGCTCAGCAGATCCGGTGTGTGCCGGCGCGGGATCGCGAGCGCGTGCCCGCGCGTGGCCGGGTTGATGTCCATGAAGGAGATCGTGTGCTCGTCTTCGTCGACGATCGTCGCAGGCAGCTGGCCCGCCACGATCTTGCAGAAGATGCAGTCCGGATCGCTCATCGCGGCCAAATCCTAGTCGCCCTGCTCGCGCACGAACGCCACGGCCTGCTCGCGCGTGCGAACGATGCCCGCGTACTGTGCGCGCGCAAGCTCCTGCAAAAGCTCGCCCACGCGCGGCCCAAGGGCGATACCCAAGGCCCCGGCAAGCTCGTCTCCACGCAGCAGAGGTCGCGGCGGCCCCTCCCGGCGCCAGCGCAGCGCATCTTCGAGCATCGCCCGCGCCAAAGCCATATGGGACTCGATCGCCTGCTCGGACTTGGCTCCGCGCGTGGCCAGCCGGTCGCACACCGAGAGCAGGGTGACGTCCACCTCCACCGGATCGCACGCGCGCAGATACGCATAGACGGCGCCACGCGCAAGCGGCTGGGGTTCGTGCACGAGAAAGCCGAGGCGCAGGTGATGGCGCACGAGGCCCGCCACGTGCTCGCGCAGGCGCACGCTCGCACGCAGACGAGCCAGCGCCTCGCGGGCCAAATCTGCCCCGCGCGTGTCGTGTCCGATGAAGGTCACGCGCCGGTCGAAAGGGCGCACTGAGCGCGTGGCCGGCTTGGCGGCGTCGTGCAGAAGCGCTCCCCAGCGCAGAGCCTCGCCCCGAGTCATGCCATCGGCGAGAGGCTCCGCGAGCAAAGCGAGCACCGGCTCCCGATACTGGGGGCCGAGGGCCCCACCCGGCTCCGACAGATCCCAGCCATCGGCCGTCGTGAGGGCAATCGTGCGCTGGAGCACCTCCAGCGTGTGCCCGTACACGTCGCGGTGGTGAAAGCGGCTCTGCTCGACCCCCCGCATCGCCTCCAGCTCGGGCAGCACAACCGCGGTTGCCCCCAACTCGCTCATCGACTCGATGCCCGCGAGCGCTTGCGCGGAGGCGACGATTCGTCGCAGCTCGAGGAAAACCCGCTCGGGCGAAACGTCGGCGAGACGACCTGCCTGTGCGCGGGCCGCCGCGAGCGCCCGCGGGTCCGGCGTCAGGTCGAGCTCGGCGACCATGCGCACCAGGCGCAGCACACGCAACGGATCTTCCGCGAACGCCTTGGGCCCGGCGCAGCGCAGGCGTCCGGCGCGCAGGTCCGCCAGCCCTCCGAGCGGGTCGATCGGGTCTCCCCCGTCCAGCGGCTCGGCGATCGCGTTGACGGTGAAATCCCTCAGCGCCAGGTCCGCGTCCAGCGAGCCGCCGCGCAGGCCCTCCACGTCGATCTGCCAAGCGCCGCCGATCGGCGATCGATACCCCATTCGGGGCACGCAGCGGGATCGACGATCGGCCAGCCCCACCACCCGCCACGCCCCGAACTCCTCGGACAGCGGAAAGCAGACGGCGCCAGGTCCCACCCGCTTGGCCTGGCGCGCGATCGCGCGCGCAGCCCCGGCCGGGTCGCCGTCGACCACCACGTCCAGGTCCACGACGGGCCTGCCGAGCAGGCGATCGCGCACGGCGCCACCCACGATCCAGGCACGCTGACCGGCGAGGGCGGGACCAACGATGTCGAGCGCCTCGGCGCTCATCGAGAAGACGACGGCGCCGGATCCTCGCCCACACGAACCGACTCGTCCGCACAGACCCACGCCGCCGCCTGGAGAACTTCGCTCGCCGGCTCGCCGTCGCGGTGGTACACGCGCGGGACCCGCGCCGTGAGACCGCACGTGACCTCGTAGTTGATCGTGCCGATCCGCCGCGCCAGCTCCTCGGCCGTGACCCGCTGCTCGCCGCGGGCTCCGATCAACACCGCCTCCTCGCCGCGCAGTGCGGACGGGTCGGCTGCGCCGTCCAGGTCGACGGTCAGGTTATCCATGCTCACGGTTCCCACGATCGGCTGTCGCCGACCCGCGATCAGCACGTCTGCATTGCCGGACAGGGCGCGGCGCCAGCCGTCGCCATAGCCGATCGGCAGCACCCCGAGCATCGTGTCCCGCTCGGCGACGAAGCGCCGTCCATAGCCGGCGCTCTGCCCACGGGCGCACGGCTTTACCTCGGCAACGTAGGAGACCAGCTCCAGGGCGGGCTCCAGCCGGGCGGAGTCGGGATCGAGCCCGTATGGGTCCATGCCATAGGCGGCTATCCCGCAGCGCGCCATACCGAAGTGGGCGCGCCTGTCTCGCAACACGGCGGCGCTGTTGGCCGCGTGCACGAGGATGTGTGGATGCGCCGCCTTGATCTCCTGCGCCCAGGCCGCGAACACGTCGAGCTGCTCGCCGAAGAACGGATCGCCGAGGTCGTCGGCCGTGGCGAAGTGGGTCATCACGCCGGCCAGCTCCACCCCGCGCGTGCCCGCCGCGGCCGCCACAGCCCGCGACGCCTGCCCGGGATCGCGCGTGCCGAGCCGGCCCATGCCGCTGTCGAGCTTCACGTGCACCTTGCCCCCGCCCGCGCTTGCGACCGCCTCGACGTCCTGCTCGCGCCAGACCACGACCTCGGCGCGCGCCCGCAGCGCTTCGCCCAGCTCGACCGGACTGAGTGCTCCCATCACGAGCACCGGCACGTCCACCAAACCCGCTTCGCGCAACTCGACCGCCTCGCGCGCGCCGGCCACGGCCAACCAGCTAGCGCCGCCCGCAAGCGCAGCGCCGGCTATGGGCACGGCGCCGTGCCCATAGCCGTCGGCCTTGACGACCGCGCACAGATGACATCCGTCCTGAAGCTTGGCGCGCAAGCGCGCGCAGTTGCGCTCGATCGCGGCCAGATTCACGCGCGCCAGCGCCCTACGCGCGCTCATGCCCGCCCCACGGACTCGTGTCCAGCATGTGGCCGCCGGGCCGCCGGCAGAGCCGCGATCACATCGGTCGCGATCACGCCCTCGGCCGATCCCTGCCGGCGCGCCGCCTCACGTCCGGCCTCCGCGTGGAGATAGGCGCCGCAGGCCGCCGCCGCGAACGCGTCGAGGCCCTGGGCGAGCAGGGCGGAGATCGTCCCCGAGAGCACGTCCCCAGTGCCCGCGGTCGCCAAGGCGGGGCTCGCGCCGGGATTGATGGCAACCCGTCCGTCCGGCGCCGCGACGAGCGTGTCGTCTCCCTTGAGCAGGACCACCGCGCCGGCTTGTTGGGCCGCGGCGCGGACGTGACGCAGGCGCGCCCGCTCGATCTCCTCGCTGTCGAGGCCCAGCAGGCGGCCCAGCTCGCCCGCGTGGGGCGTGAGCACGGTGGGCGCCTGGCGAGCGGCCAGATCGGAAATGTGGCCGGCGTGCGCGTTCAAACCGTCGGCGTCGAGCACCATCGCCACGGGGGCCTGCATCGCGAGAGCCCGCGCAAACGCCGCCGCGCCCTGCTCGCGCCCCAAGCCGGGGCCGAGCACAAGCGCGCGCGCACGGCCCAGGACAGCCAATGCACTGTCGAGCCCGCCCGGGACAAGCGAGCCCTCCTCGTCCTCCAGCCCGAGCGTCATGACCTCGATCAGCTGCACGTCGAGGATCCCCGCCAGAGAGCGCGGAGCGCACGCGGTGACATAGCCCGCTCCCGCCCTCATACAGGCGAGCGAAGCCATCGCCGGAGCGCCGGTCAGACCGCGCGAGCCCCCGACCACGACCACGTGCCCGCTCGTGAACTTGGTCGACGCGGCGCTCCTCGACGGCAGCGTGGCAAGCACCCCCGGCTCTATCAGCCCCGTGTCCGTCTCGGGCGGGGCGCCGCGGGGAACGCCGATGTCGATCACAACCGTCTCCCCTGCATGGCACTTGCCGGGATGAACCCAGAGTCCCGGCTTGGCCTTGTGGAAGGTCACGGTGCGCTCGGCCCGCACGGCCGCGCCCGCAACCTCTCCCGTGGAGGCGTCCACGCCGCTGGGAACGTCCACGCTCACGACGGGGGCGCCGGCGTCGTTGACGGCCTCGATGGCATCGGCGACCAGGCCTCGCGGAGCCCCTTCGAAACCGGTCCCGAGCAGGGCGTCCACGACGGCAGCGCAACGCCGGAGCGCAACGCCGGAGCGAGCGTCCTCGAACACAAGCGCCTCGTCGCCGGCGAGCAGGTCGAAGTTGGCGCGCGCGTCCCCGGAGAGCTGCTCGGGAGCGGAGGCGCAAACGACGCGCACCTCGCGCCCGGCCTGGCGCAGCAACCGTGCCGCGACGAAACCGTCGCCACCGTTGTTGCCTTTGCCGCACACCACGGCCACCGGGCCGTCGGGGGCGACCCGCTCGACGGCGCGCGCGACACCTTCCCCGGCCCGCTCCATCAACTGGAGCGAAGGCGCACCCCCCTGCTCGATCGCCCAGCGGTCCACGGCCCGCATACGGGGAGCGTCAAGCAAGGGCTCGCACCAGTCGGGAAGCACGCTCATGCGAGCGATACTACGTCTCACTCATTGGGAGCGCAGGATGGCGCCGCCAGACGCACGACTACTCGACTGTGACCGTCTTGGCCAGGTTGCGCGGCTGGTCCACGTTGAGCCCTCGCCTGCGCGCGATCTCATAGGCGAGCATCTGCAAAGGGATGACCGCGAGCATCGGTTGCAGCATCCAGTCGACCGCGGGCACCGGGATCGCCACGTCCACCTGACCCTCCAAGCGTCCGCTTCCCGCGCTCGTGACGGCGATCACGTGGGCGCCGCGGGCGCGGACCTCCTGCATGTTGGAAACCATCTTCTCGAACACCGGCGAGTCGATCGCGATCGAGACGACCGGGGTGGAGTCGTCCAAGAGGGCGATCGGCCCGTGCTTCATCTCGCCGGCCGCATAGGCGTCGGTGGCGATATAGGAGATCTCCTTGAGCTTGAGCGCACCCTCCAGGGCGACGGGCAGGCCGACGTGGCGTCCGATGTAGAGGAAGAACTCCTTCTGCCAGTGCTCGTCGGCCACGCGGGCGACCTGCTCGCCGGACTCGGCGATGACTTCTTCGATGCAATGCGGCAGGCGCTTGACCTCGCTCACCAGCTCGGCGATGCGCTCGGGCGCCAGGGTCCCGCGCAGCTCTGACAGGCGCAGACCGAGCAGATAGATGACCGCGACCTGGCACACGAACGTCTTGGTTGCCGCCACCCCGATCTCAAGGCCGGCGCGGGTGAACAGGACGCCGTCGGCCTCGCGGGTGGCCTGGGAGCCCATCACGTTGGTGATCGCGAGCACCGTGGCGCCACGCTCGCGCGCCTTGCGCATCGCGGCCAGTGTGTCCGCGGTCTCACCGGACTGGGAGATGCCGATCACGAGGTCGCCCGGCCCGACGACCGGGTTGCGGTAGCGGTACTCGGAGGCCACGTCCATCTCGACCGGCACGCGCGCCCATTCCTCGATCGCATAGCGCCCGATCAGACCGGCGTGGTAGGAGGTCCCGCACGCCACCACCACAATCCGTTTGACATCCGCGAGTATCGCCTCGTCGAGCGAGCCGTGCTCGTCGAGGTCGACGCCGTCCCCACGCGCCACGCGGTCGGCGATCGTCTCCGCCACGGCGTCGGCCTGTTCGTGGATCTCCTTGAGCATAAACGTCTCATAGCCGCCCTTCTCGGCGGTGTCCTCGTCCCAGTCGATCTGCTCGACCGGCCTCTCCACGGCGTCGCCGTCGAGCGTGAGCAGCTCGACCGAATCGGGGCGTAGCACCACAATCTCACCGTTCTCGACGTACTGGACGGCGCGTGTCTGTGCAAGGAAGGCCGGAACCGCAGAGGCTACGAACTGCTCCCCCTCTCCCCTGCCCACCACCAGAGGACACTCCTTGCGGGCGCCGACCAACGTGTCGGGCTCCTCGACGCTCATCGCCACGAACGCGAAATGGCCGTCAAGCTCCTTGAAGGCCTTGCGCACGGCGCTTGCGAGATCGCCTTCGTAGTGGGCCGCGATCAGATGGGCGATCACCTCGGCGTCGGTCTCTGAGGTGAACTCGTTGCCAACGCCTGCGAGGCGCTCCTTGAGCGCCATGTAGTTCTCGACGATGCCGTTCACGACCACGTGCAGGCGGTCCTCGGGGTCGTAGTGAGGATGCGCGTTCTCCTCGCTCACGCGTCCGTGCGTAGCCCAGCGGGTGTGCCCGATGCCGGTGCTCGCCGTGGCGGGCGCGGCCACGGCCACCGAGCCGCCGGCCTTCCGGCCCTCCGACACTCCCGCATCGAGCTTGGCCTGCAGGGCGCTCAGATTGCCGACCGAGCGCACCGCCTCGATGCGCTCGCCCGCAATCAGGGAGATCCCGGCGCTGTCATAACCTCTGTACTCAAGCTTCTTGAGCCCGTCGAGCAATATCTCCCGGGCGGGACGCTTGCCTACGTAGCCGACGATGCCGCACATCGCGACGACGATATCAGCGGCATATCCGAGCAGCCAGAGCGGCAAGCGCGCCACCAGCCACGCTCAGCGCCCCCAGCTACCCTCCATACCGTCACCCCGAGCGTCGGTGTCTAAGCAAGCTCTCGCTCGACGAGGCTGACCAAGCGCGAGCAGGTCGCGTCGGCCTCCTCGTCGGTCGGCGCCTCGACCATCACTCTCACCAGCGGCTCGGTGCCGCTGGGGCGCACGAGCACCCGCCCGCGACCGGACAGAGCGCTGTCCTCGGCCTGCACCGCCTCGGCCACCGTGTGCGCGTGCGCGAAGGCGCCCTTGTCGCGCACCCTGACGTTGACCAGGCGCTGGGGCAGCTTGTGCATCGCGTCGCGCTCGCTCAGGTCGCGCCCGCCGAGCGCCTCGAGCGTGAGCAGGGCGCCCGCGATCCCGTCGCCGGTGCTGTTGAAGCCCATCTCGATGATGTGCCCCGACTGCTCTCCGCCGAGCGCCCAGTCGCGGCGGCGCAGCTCCTCCAAGACATAGCGATCGCCGACGTTGGTCGAAGCGACCGCGATGCCGGCGTCGGCCATGGCGGTGTGAAAGCCGTAGTTGGTCATCACGGTCACCACGACGCCGTCGCCCGCCAAGCGTTCGCCAGCGCGCAGATGCAGGGCCGCGAGCGCGATCAGCTCGTCGCCGTCGACCACGACGCCCGAGCGATCGACCGCGAGCACGCGATCGCCGTCACCGTCAAAGGCCAGGCCGAGCGCGTGGCCGCCCTCGCGCACCCGCTCGCCCAGGGCCGCGATGTGGGTCGAACCGCAGCCCTCGTTTATGTTGCGCCCGTCTGGCGCGGCCGCCAGCACGGTGACCTGGGCGCCGAGACGCCTGAAAATCTCCGGCGCGACCCTGTAGGTGGCGCCGTTCGCGCAGTCGAGCAGGACGTCGAGCCCGTCCAGGCGCAGCTCGGCGAAGCGTGCCTCAAGCTCGCGCAGATAGTCCTCGTGTGTGCCCCTCAGCTCACGCACCCGTCCTATGTGTCCCACGCCTGCGTGTCCTCCGCCGGCGCTCGCGTTGCCACGCCCGGCGCCACTCGTGTCCGCTCCTCCCACCGTGGTCGCGAGGCGGGAGAGCTCGGCCTCGATCTCCGCTTCGATCGCCAGCTCGTCCTCGTCGGAGAGCTTGAAGCCGTCGGCCGCGAAGAACTTGAGGCCGTTGTCGCGGTAGGGGTTGTGGGAGGCCGAGATCACGACGGCCAGGTCCAGGCCGTAGCGCTTGAGCAGCAGCGGCGCCGCAGGGGTCGGCAGGACACCGCCCAACAGCGCTTCCCCGCCGGCGGCACTCACACCGGCCGCAAGCGCCGCCTGCAGCATCTCGCCGGACTCGCGCGTATCCCGAACGATCAAGACCCTTGGGCGCTCGGCGTGAGCGTGTCCCGCTCCCGCCTTCCCCAGTGCGAGGGCCAGCTCGGCGCTCAGCAGCTCGCCAGCGACGCCACGGACCCCGTCGGTCCCAAACAGCTTACGTGTCATGTCCACTGAACGATGTTCATGTAACGGTTCTCGCTGTCTGAAGCTCGCCGGCGGCGAGCGGGTGGCGCCGCCCGGTCTAGCGCTTGGAGAACTGCGGCCGCTTGCGCGCCTTCTTCAAACCGGCCTTCTTGCGCTCCTTGGCGCGCGAGTCGCGCGTCAGAAAACCACGGCGCTTGAGCTCGCCGCGCAGGTTCGGATCGGCCTCGAGCAGGGCCCGCGATATGCCGTGGCGCAAGGCGCCGGCCTGAGCGGAGATGCCACCGCCGCGCAGGCGCGCGACCACGTCCATGCGCTCCTGGTAGCCGACGGTCTCCAAAGGCTGGCGAATGTTGCGCTGCAGCGTGACCCGCGGGAAGTGCTCGTCGAGCGTGCGTCCGTTGACGACATAGGCGCCGCTGCCGGGACGCAGCACGACACGGGCGATCGCGGTCTTGCGCTTGCCGGTCGCCTTGTAGCGGGCGCCCGCGGCCAGGTCGATCGCAGCGCTGGAGATCGGCTCGGCCAGCGGAGCGCCGTCGGTGTCCTCCTCCTCGGCCTTCGGCTCCTCTTCGTCCTCGACCGCATACGGATCGGCGGGCTGCTCGGGAGCGAGCGGATCGACGCCTTCGGGCACGATGTCCACTTCCAGGTGCGCGCCGGGCACGCTCGGCTTGACGCGGGGCGCAGGCTCCTCCTCGGCGTCCTCCTCGCCCTCGTCTTCGACCACGGCCTCCTCGACAGCCGCCTCTTCGGCCACAGGCTCTTCGACCACGGCCTCCTCGACAGCCGCCCCTTCGACCGCCGCCTCTTCGGCCACAGGCTCCTCGACCACAGACTCCTCGATGACGACCTCCTCAGCCACGATCTCCTCGACGACCGGGGTCTCGGCGACATTCTCCGAGGGCTCGCCAGTCGGCTCTGAGACCTCGGCGGTCGGCTCTACAGGCTCGGCGACCGGCTCGGTCGGCTCGGCCTGGTCCTGTGGCTGCTCTGTCGGCTCGTCAGCCATTAAGCCTCGATCTCCATCGGTTGCGGTTTCTGGGCTACGTGGGGATGCTCCGGGCCGGCGTAGACCTTGAGCTTGGTGATCTGCTTGCGCGCCAAGCGATTGCGCGGCAGCATGCCCTTGACGGCCAGCCGGATGATCTCCTCGGGCCGGCGCTCGACCATTTCCTCAAACGTGCGCGAGCGCAATCCTCCCGGATAGCCGGAGTGGCGGTAGTAGCGCTTGTCCTGGCGCTTTTTGCCGCTGACCGAGACCTTCTCGGCGTTGACGACGACCACGAAGTCGCCCGTATCGATGTGGGGCGTGTACTCGGGCTTGCGCTTGCCCCGCAAGGCATCTGCGATCTGCGTGGCCAAGCGCCCCAGCGTCTTACCGTTGGCGTCGACGACGAGCCAGTTGCGCTCGCGATCGGTGGGCTTGGCGACGTAAGTCTTCATGACGTGAAAAGGCCGCGCGCAAGCTGTCGCGCGCGGCGAGAGCGGGAATGATAGCTACTCCCACTCGATTGTTCCCGGCGGCTTCGACGTGATGTCGAGGACCACCCGGTTTACTTCGCGCAGCTCGTTGATCATGCGCGAGGCGATCGTCTCGAGCAGGTCGTAGGGCAGACGCGCCCAGTCGGCCGTCATCGCGTCGTCGGAGGTGACGGCCCTGATCACGACCACGTAGCCGTAGGTGCGCTCGTCGCCCTGGACGCCAACCGTGCGCACGTCGGGCAGCACGCAGAAGGACTGCCACAGCTCTCGGTAGAGGCCCGCCTTGCGGATCTCCTCTTGCAGGATGTAGTCGGCCTCGCGCAGGACATCGAGGCGCTGCTTGGTGGCTTCGCCGCCGACGATCCTGATCGCCAGGCCGGGCCCGGGGAAGGGCTGGCGCCAGACCAGGCGCTCGGGCAACCCCAGCTCGGCGCCGACGGCCCTGACCTCGTCCTTGAACAGGGCCCGCAGGGGCTCGACCAACTCGAACTGCATGTCATCGGGCAGGCCGCCCACGTTGTGGTGGGACTTGATCGTGGCCGCTCCGGTGCCGCCACCGGACTCGATCACGTCGGAGTAGAGGGTCCCCTGAACCAGGTAGTTGACCCCCGGGCGGGCGGGATCGTCCGGGTGGGTGGGATTATTACCTTGAGAGATCTTGGCGGCCTCCTCCTCGAAGACCCGGATGAACTCTGCGCCGATCGCCTTGCGCTTGGCCTCGGGCTCGGTCACGCCTTTGAGCTTCTCGAGGAAGCGCTGCTCGGCGCTCACGGCCACCAGAGGCACCTTGAAGGTGTCCCTGAAGGCGCTGATCACCTGCTCGCCCTCGTCCTTGCGCATCAGGCCGTGGTCGACGAATACGCACGTGAGCTGGTCGCCGATCGCCCGGTGCACGAGCAGAGCCGCCACGGAGGAGTCGACGCCGCCGGAGAGGCCACAGACGACGCGCCCGTCTCCGACCTGCTTGCGAATGCTAGCGATCTGCTCTGCGGCGATCGAGGCCGGCGACCAGGTCCGCTCACAGCCGCACACCTCGCCCAGGAAGCGAGTCAGGATCTCCTGCCCATATGGCGTGTGCACAACCTCGGGGTGGAACTGGATGCCGTAGATGCCGCGCTCGCGATTCTCCACGGCCGCCACCGGCGAGGCCGTGGAGGAGGCCAGGGCGGTGAAGCCGGCGGGCGCCTCGAAAACCGTGTCGCGGTGGGACATCCAGCAGGTCTGCTGTTTGGGCATCCCGGCCAACAGCACGCCAGGCTCGGAGACCGTGAGCTCGGAGCGGCCAAACTCGCCCACGTCGGCCTGCTCGACGCGCCCACCCAGCTCGTGGACGAGCAACTGCATGCCGTAGCAAATGCCGAGCACCGGCACACCCAGGTCGAGCAAACCACGCTCCAAGCGTGGCGCCCCGGCCGCGTACACAGAGGCGGGCCCTCCCGAGAGAACGATCCCCCGCGGTTTGCGCTTGGCGACCTCCTCCAAGCCCACGTGATGAGGCAGCAGCTCCGAGAAGACGCCGCAATCGCGGATGCGCCTGGCGATCAGCTGGGAGTATTGGCCGCCGTAGTCGAGAACGACGACCTCCTCGCGCGCCTGCTCACGGGCGTCGATCCGATCGTGCCGGTGATTGGAGACGGGGGCGTCAACTGGGAGCGAGGACATATATCCTTTTTGCCGAATTCACCATGGTATTCACAAAAAGTATATACTTTCGTGAATTTGGAAAAAATATATATACATACCCTCCGCTTCACATCCCGCTAACTCGGCCCCACCCTGCCCAACCGCACCACGCGGGCTTCAGTCATTGACCAGCTCTGCTGCAGCCTTGCCGTTGGAGCCCATGCCCACGGACTGATCGCGCTGGAGCTGCTTGCCCTCGGTCTGCAATGCCGGCGCGATCACGACCTCGGCGCGGTTGAACTCGGCGAGGTCCTTGTGGCCGCAGGTGGCCATCGAGGTGCGCAAGCCGCCGAACAGGTTGAAGGTGCCGTCGTTCTCGCGCGCCGGTCCCACCAGGATCTCCTCCAAGCTGCCGTTGCGGGTCGTCGCCACCCGGGCGCCGCGCGGCAAGGTGGGATGGAAGGTGGCCATGCCCCAGTGGAAGCCCCGTCCGGGCGCTTCGTGGGCACGGGCCAGAGGCGAGCCGATCATGACCGCGTCGGCGCCCAGGGCGATCGCCTTGGAGACGTCGCCGCCGTTGCGCATGCCGCCGTCGGCGATCACCTGGCAGTAATCGCCCGTCTCGAGCATGTGGGTCGAGCGGGCATGGGCCACGTCGGCGATCGCGGTCGCCTGCGGCACGCCGATGCCGAGCACGCCTCGGGTTGTACAGGCTGCCCCCGGTCCAACCCCGACGAGCACGCCGGCGGCGCCGGTGCGCATCAGGTGAAGGCCCGTCTGGTAAGAGGCGCAACCGCCCACCACGACCGGCACGTCGAGCGAAGGGATGAACTCCTTGAGGTTCAAGGGCTCGGAGACGGTGGACACGTGTTCCCCGGAGACGACGGTGCCTTGGATCACGAGCACGTCCAGGCCGGCCTCCAAGGCCATCTCGTGGTAGTCGAGCACCCGCTGGGGCGTGAGCGACGCGGCGCAGACGACCTTCTGCTCCTTGATCTCGCGAATCCGCTGAGCGATCAACTCGGGGATCACCGGTTGGGCGTAGATCTCCTGCATCTCGCGTGTGGCCACGTCCTTGGGAAGCCCCGCGATCCGCTCCAGCTGGGCATCGGCGTCCTCGTAGCGGGTGAAGATGCCCTCCAGGTTGAGCACCGCCAGGCCGCCGAGGCGACCGACGATCGCGGCGGTCTGCGGCGAGACGACGCCGTCCATCGCGGAGGCCATCATCGGCAGCTCGAACTGGTAGGGACCGAGCTTCCAGGAGATGTCGATGTCGTCCGGGTCGCGCGTGCGCCGGGAGGGCACGATCGCGATGTCGTCGAAGCCGTATGCGCGACGGCCGGACTTGCCGCGGCCAATCTCTACTTCCATCTGAGAATCCTTGCAGTCGTGGTGGACGAGCATAGCAACGGCCCAGGCGCTCCCCGACGGCCTGTGCCGGACCCGGCCTTGGGTATTCTCGACCCAATGACCAAAGGCGATCGGCCCAGCTACGACCCCCATGCGATTGAGGCCGCGCGCCAGCAGGCGTGGCGGGCCAAGGACGCTTTTCGCACGCCCGAGGCGACCGGCGAGCGTCCGCGCAAGTACATAAAGCCGTCGGCTCCGTTCACCTCGGGCAACATCCATATCGGGCACGTGCGCAGCTATTCGATCGGCGATGCCTACGCGCGCTTCTGCAGGGCGCGCGGGGAGGACGTGCTGTTCGCTTTCGGCTTCGACTCGTTCGGCCTGCCGGCGGAGTTGGGGGCGATCGCCGGCAAAGAGCCCCCGAGCGCGTGGGTTGCGCGCTGCGCGGAGCACATGGTCGGCCAGCTGCGACGACTTGGCTTCTCGTTCGATTGGGAGCGCGCTTTCATGAGCTCGGACGCCGTCATGTACCGCTGGTCGCAGTGGCTGTTCCTGACTCTCCTGGAGGCAGGCCTGGTGTACAGGGGCTCGGGCAGCGTGGATTGGTGCGACACCTGCCAGACGACGCTCGCCACGATCCAGGTCGAGAACGGGACCTGCTGGCGCTGTCACAACCCGGTGCGCCTGATCCAACAACCTCAATGGTACTTGCGCATCAGCGCTTATCTGCAGGAGAACGATCGTCGCATCGACGAGCTGGCCGCGAGCGGGATCTGGGACGAGAACGCGCTCGCCTCCCAGCGCTTCGTGCTCGGCCGCGTCGACGGGGTCGAGCTCGACCTGGAGTCCTGCGAGGGAGAGAGCTTGACCGTGTTCACCCCCCACGCCGACGCCGTCGGCCAGGCTCGCTTCGTGGCGATCTCGCCGAAGCATCCCGAGCTGGAGCGGTGGGCCGGCGGCGCGGAGGTGGCCGAGCAGCTGGAGGAGCTGCGCTCGGGTGGCCTGGATCGCAGCGCGCGCGAGGCGGAGACGATGCCCTTGGTCGATACCGGACGCACCCTGCTCTCCCCCACCGGCGGCGATCCGCTGCCGGTGATCGTCTCGCCGATGGTCGACGGTCGCTTCGGCGCAACCGCGGTGCTGGGCATACCCGAGCAGGATCGCACCGACGCGATCATCGCCGAGCGCCTGCTTGCGCCCCAGAGGTCGTTCGGCGCGCCGGACAGCCCCGCGGCGGAGGCCTCGCTCGCAGACGGCCCGCCCGAGGACAGCCTGCCCGAGGACAACCCACCCGAGGACAACCCGCGGGACCGGACCGCGGGCGCAACGGCGGACGCTCAACTCGCGGGGGCGCGGCCGATCGACGGGACCGTCGATCGGCGATTGGCGGTGCGCTACAGGGCCAACGACTTCACCATCTCAAGGCAGCGCTCGTGGGGCACGCCGATCCCGATCGTCTACTGCGAGAGCTGCGGCGCCGTGCCGATCCCCAAGGAGCAGTTGCCGGTGATCTTGCCGCTGGACCTGACTCCCACCGGCGCCGGCAACCCGTTGGCCGAGCGCGAGGACTTCGTGCGCACGAGCTGTCCAACCTGTGGCGGCGAGGCCAGGCGCGAGACGGACACGCTCGATTGCCACTTCGACGCGTTGTGGCTGTGGCTGCCGGTGTGCGTGCCGCCGGCCGAGCGCGAGCAGACCTTGGAGCACATCCTCGCGCTGGAGGACCTGCGCGCTTGGCTGCCGTCGGAGCGGGTGGTGGCGGGCTCGGACAGCGGCAACTTCGTGTTCGACCAGCGCACCGTGACGAAGGCCCTGCGAGACATCGGGCCGCTCGAGTTCCTGAGCGACGGCGAGCCGTTCGCGGGCTGCCTGTTTCACGAGATGGTAATACGGGATGGGCGCAAGATGAGCAAGCATCTGGGCAACGTGGTCGACCCGGACGAGCTCGTGGACCAATATGGCGCCGACACGATTCGCCTGGCGGTGCTCTATGCGGCGCGTCCACAGAGATCGCTGAACTGGAGCGACAGCGACGTCAAGCGCTGCCACCGCTTCCTCAGACAGGTGTGGGATTACTCCCAGGCGCGCTTCGCGCTCGACCCGAGCGCCGTCGAGCAAGACTCGAGCCGGGGCGCGCTCGACGCAGACGCACCCGAGGCAGCGCCGATGGGGCCTGACAAGACCGAGCATCTGCGCAAGCGCTTGGGGCAGTGGCGCGAGACCGCTGTGGAGAAGATCACCGAGGACACCGGGGAGCTGGAGATGCACAGCGCGGTGCGCAACGTGATGCGTCTGTTCGACCGCATCAGGGATTACGAGAAGCGGGTCATCGCCAAGCGCGGTTCGTTGTGCGCCGAGGACCACGAGGCTCTGGTGGCGGCGCTGCAGACGCTGGCGCGCGTGCTGATGCCTTTCGCTCCCCACATGGCCGAGGAGTTGCTGATCGCCTCGGTCGGCGCCGAGGACGAGCTCGACAGATCGTGGCCGATGGCGGAGCTTGTGCCACGATGACGAGCACACGCAGAAGCCAACCAACCCAAAACCGAAAGGGTGAGACCTGATGAGCACCGCAATGGGGCGCGCGGAGGAGAACGGAGCGACACGCTCGTGCGCGACCGAACTGGTGTGCCACAGATGCAACGTGAAGCTGCCGCTGGGCGACACTGAGGCGTTTTGCCCGGAATGCGGCAAGTGCCTTGACGTGACCTACGACTACGACTTGGCAAGAGCACGCTTGCGGGAATTGCCTCTTTCAGAGCGCCCACAGAACATCTGGCGCCTGTCTGAGCTGCTGCCGATCCGCGACGCCGAGGCGCAGGCGCGCGTGGGCCAGCATTCGGGTCTGACGCCCCTGATCCCCGCCGACAGACTGGGCGCCGAGCTGGGTCTGAAAAAACTGTATGTGAAGGACGACAGCACCTCTCGACCGAGCCTCTCCTACAAGGACAGGGTCGTCTCGACTGCGATCGCGCGAGCGCTTGAGCTGGGCAAGACGGAGATCGGATGCGTGTCGACGGGCAACGTGGGCACCGCCGTCGCTTCGCTGGGCGCCAAGGCGGGGCTCGTTCCCTACGTGTTCTATCCCAATCGCCTGGAGCAGACCAAGGCGAAGGCTTGCAGGGCACTGGGCGCGAGGGTTTGCCAGGTCGCCGGCAACTACGACGAAGCCAACAGGGAGTGCAAGAAGGTCGCGGCGGCAAGCGGTTTGGAGTTCGCGAACATCACGCTGCGCCCGTTCTACGCAGAGGGCGCGAAGACGGCGGCGTTCGAGATCGTCGAGCAGCTCGGCTGGAGGGCGCCGGAGCACATCGTCTCGGCCACCGCCGGGGGGACCCTCTCCTCGCGCCTGCACAAGGGGCTCGTGGAGCTCGAAACCGTGGGGTTGGCCCAGACGAAGGACACCAAGATGCACATCGCCCAGCCGGCGGGCTGCTCGCCGATCGCAAGCGCGATCGGCGCGAGGGACTCGGAGATCCATCCGTGCACGCCGGAGACCGTGGCGCACTCGTTGGCGATCGGCACCCCCGGCGACGGCTACCTGGTGATCGACGCGGTGCTCTCGCGCCACGGCAGCGCCGGGTCGGCCAGCGACGAGGAGATCTTCGCGGGCATCGACCTGTTGGCGGCCACCGAGGGCATCCTGACCGAGCCGGCCGGCGGCACGACGATCGCGGTACTGGGGAAGCTGGCGCAGGCGGGCGAGCTTGACCCGGATGCGACGGTCGTGGCGATCATCACGGGCAACGGTTTGAAGACGCTCGAGGACCATCCCGAGAAGCCGTGGCCGCAAACCGAGTGCGAGGCCGAGTCGATGCTCGCGGTTCTGAGCGAGCTTCAGCGCGAAGCGGTGGGTCAGCCGCTACCGGCCTAGCGAGGCCGAAGGCCCCTCGCGCGCGGGGCACCCCCGAGGGACAACAACACAACTCTGCCGCCAGACTCCGCACAGGCCCCCTGCGCGCGCGTGGGGCGCCCCTGCGGGGCACACAATCCAGGCCGTTCAGACTGCGGCGGCGGCGGCTACATCGGCGAGGACCATGGCGCCCTCGGCCGACACGCGTCCGGCCGGGATCGAGGGGTCGTGCGCGCGCAGGCGGCGCAGGGCGTCAACCTTCTCGGCGCCGGTGACCAGCCACAGCAAGGACCGGGCTCGCTCCAGAACGGGATAGGTGACGGTCATGCGGGCCAACCCCATATAAGGACCCGTGAGCGCGACGTCGCGGTCGCGGATCTCGAGCACGGGATCGGAGGGCACCAGGGATGCGGTGTGGCCGTCGGGGCCGAGGCCGAGGTGAATCAGGTCGAAGCGAGCGGGCAGCGAGCGGGCGTAGGCCTCGGCGGCGACGGCCAGATCGCTGTCATTGACGGGCATCGGGCGCAGGTCGGCGGAGGCGACCGCCCCGAGACTCTCTTGCAGGAGGGTGAGGTTGCGGCTGGGATCCCCGACGGGCGCGATGCGCTCATCCACCTGGTAGATCGAGGTCTGGGCCCACGGGAAGTCCTCGTGGGCCAGGTCGCGGAACATCGCCCAGGGTGAGCGCCCACCGGAGACGGCGAATCTGAACTCACCGCGTTCGGCCACCGCCAGGAGCGCGTGCTGGTGGACCAGCTCGGCGGCGCGGTGGGCGACGGCTGCGGGGTCGGGCAGGATCTCGACCGGCAAATCGCCGGCAGGGTCTGGCCGTTCTCCGGACGTCCCGAACGCGCTCATGGGCGTTCCCGCATCGCTCGGTAGCGGCGAATCAGAGCGTTGGTCGAGCTGTCGTGCTGGGGCTCCGGCTCGGAGTCGTTGAGGAGCTCGGGGACGATGCGCTTGGCCAGGGCCTTGCCCAGCTCGACTCCCCACTGGTCGAAGGAGTCGATGCCCCAGACGACTCCTTGGGTGAACACGGAGTGCTCGTACAGCGCGACGAGCGCGCCCAGAACGTGCGGCGTGAGCCGATCCGCGAACAGCACGCTCGACGGCCGGTTTCCAGGCATGACTCGGTGAGGTACGACGGCCTCGGGGGCGCCGTCGGCACGAACCTCCTCCTCCCCCTTCCCGAACGCCAGGGCCTCGGCTTGGGCGAAGAGGTTGGCGGTGAGCAGGTCGTGGTGGTCGCGCAGAGGGTTGAGTGAGCGGGCAAAGCCGATCAGGTCAAGGGGGATCAGGCGGGTGCCCTGGTGAAGCAACTGGTAGAAGGAGTGCTGTCCGTTGGTGCCGGGCTCGCCCCAGTAGATGGGGCCGGTGTCGTGGTCGACGGGGACGCCGGCGAGGGTGACGTGCTTGCCGTTGGACTCCATCGCCAGCTGCTGCAGGTAGGCGGGGAAGCGCTTGAGGTACTGGGCGTAGGGCATGACCCCAAGTGTTTGGGCGCCGAAGAAGTTGGCATACCAGACCGCCAGGAGACCCATCAGGACGGGCAGGTTGCGCTCGTAGGGGGTCGTGCGGAAGTGGTCGTCCATCGCGTGGAAGCCGGCCAGCATCTCGGAGAAGCGGGCGGGTCCGATCGCGAGCATCGTGGAGAGGCCGATCGCGGAGTCCATCGAATAGCGCCCGCCGACCCAGTCCCAGAAGCCGAACATGGCGGACGTGTCGATGCCGAACTGGGAGACCGCTCGGCGTTGGTGGAGACGGCCACGAAGTGCTTGGCCACGGCCTCCTCGTCGCCAAGCGCAGCCAAGGACCAGGCGCGCGCCGAGTGGGCGTTGGTCATCGTCTCCAAAGTGGTGAACGTCTTGGAGGCGACGATGAACAGCGTCTCGGCGGGGTCGAGGTCGCGGGTGGCCTCGACGAAGTCGGTGGAGTCGACGTTGGAGACGAAGCGGAAGGTGAGCTCCCGGGAGCTGTAGTGGCGCAGGGCCTCATAGGCCATGACCGGGCCGAGGTCCGAGCCACCGATGCCGATGTTGACGACGTTGCGGATCGGCCGGCCGGTGTGGCCGGTCCAGGCGCCGGTGCGGACCTGCTCGCTGAAGTGGGCCATGCGGTCGAGCACGGCGTGGACCTCCTGCACCACGTCGAGGCCGTCGAGCACGAGCGAGGACGTGCGGGGCATGCGCAGGGCGACGTGCAGGACGGAGCGGTTCTCCGAGACGTTGATGGGCTCCCCGGCGAACATGGCGGCGGTGCGCTCGGCCAGGCCGGATTGCTCGGCCAAGGCGATAAGCAGGCGGAGGGTCTCGTCGGTGACGCGGTGCTTGGAGTAGTCGAGGTACAGGCCGGCGCCTTCGGCGGTGAGGCGCTCGCCTCGCCTGGGGTCGGCGGCGAACAGGTCGCGCAGGTGCGTGTCCTCGATCTCGTGGTGGTGGCTTGAGAGCGCGGCCCAGGCGGGACGTTGGGTTAGGGGTGGGGGGGTTTGGCTCGTGCTCATCGCGTGAGGGCGCTTACCGCATGTTCCACGCCTGGGACGGTACCGGGGTGGCTCGTGCTCATGTCGTGAGGGCGCCTGTCGCACGATCTGGAGGGTGGGCGACGTGGGCACAGTGCTCGCTGCAGAAGTAGAGGGTCTTGCCGTCTCTGCTCGAGGCGGATCGCTCGGGCCTTGTCAACCTTCATGCCGCACACGGGATCGGTGGCGCCTCGACGCATGGTCAGGGCGAACAAGCTCGCAAAGATGGCTAGGCCGAGAATATTGGTGAACAGCTTGTAGTCGACTTTCACCGCTCCAAAGATGTCGGCGCGACTGGGATGGACACTGGGAATCAGGCCGAAGAGGCTAAACAGACCGTTGACGCAGAGGGCAGCGATCACGATCGTGACGAACATAAGCGCGACGATTCGCGTGGCGAAAGCCGGGCCGTAGTACTTGCGGTAGATGAGCACTATCGGCACGACGATCAGGTCGGCGAACAGGAACGAGATGACGCCGGCAAAGCCGATGCCGCCTGACCAGAGCACGGCGGCCAGGGGAACGTTGCCGACGGAGCAGACGAAGCTGAGCACCGCGATCAGGGGCCCGACCAAGGCGTTCTCGACGAGCTTGAGGGCAGCGGGCGCTTCGCTGAGAAAGAGGGCGTGGAAGAAGCTGTCGGGCAGCTGGCCGATGAAGCCGGCCAGGAGAAAGCCGAGCAGGATCTCCTTGTAGAGCATGGCCCAGTCGTTGCGGAAGTTGTGGGCCACGTCGGACCAGGCCTCGACGGAGGTGAGCCGCTGTCCAATGGACATGTGCTCTCCGGCGGAGTGGTGCTGGTGGCCGGAGTCGGCCTGGATCGCGTGTGCTCGGGCCTGCTGCTCCAGGCGCTCCCCGACGAACAGGCGCAGGAGCGAGGTCATGACGACGATCAGGATCAGGCCGCCGACGAACTCGGCCAAAGTGAACTGCCAGCCGAGCAGGACCCAGATGACGATGCCCAGCTCGACAACCAGATTGGTGGAGGCGAACTGGAAGGCGAGGGCCGACGCGGCCGAGGAGCCCTTTTGGAAGAGGCTCTTGGCGATCGCTATCGCGGCGTAGGAGCAGGATGAGGAGGCGGCGCCGAGGCCGGTGGCCCATCCGATCGAGCGCGCGCCCGATCCGCCCAGCGCTTGCTCGATCCGGGCGCGTGGGACCCAGGCTTGGACGATCGCGGAGATGGCGAAGCCGAGGACCAAGGCCCACCACACGGCCCAGGCCATGAGGAAGGCGTCCTTGAAGCCGTTGGCGAGGGTGGTCAGCATGAGGCTCACAATATGAAAGCCTCACTCGGCCCACTCGGGGACGGCAGACGGGAGGGTGTCTGTGGCGTGTCGGGAGGACGCGACTGACCACATAGAAAAGCCCCGCGGAGCGGGGCTTTTCCTTAGCGGGTCGATAAGCCGGATTCTGTCGTTGAGCAGCCATCCATCTGTGCGGCCTACCTGGATCTTGGCGGGCAGCCTGCGAGCGATCCGCTTTGGCCTTGCATCGGGTGGGGTTTGCCCAGCCGCCGCGTCACCGCGGCGCTGGTGCGCTCTTACCGCACCATTGCACCCTTGCCGGTCCGCCGTTCACGTGGGACGGCGGACGTAGGCGGTTTGTTTCTGTGGCACTTTCCCGCGGGTTTCCCCGGGTCGATCACTCGACCACCCTGCCCTGTGATGTCCGGACTTTCCTCGAAGGCCCGAGGGCCTCCGCGGCTGCTTGACCTGCCCTGTCACCGTAGCGCGCCGAAGGCGCGAGGGGAAGAGCGGGAGAGAAGAGCGAGGAGAGGAATGTTTGGCTAGGAGAGATGCGAGCCGCAGCCGAGACAGGCGCCCGTGGGGGCGTCGCCCTCGTGCTCAGCGGCTCGGGCTGTCATCGGACCGGAGCAAACCGGGCAGGTGACGGCGCCGCGCACGGCCAGGCCCTCCCATGCGCCGGTGATCAAATCATCCAGCGTGAGCCTGCCGCGCGCGTCCGTGGTCCCCTCGAACAGCGCCCTACCCAGCCGCAAGGGCGTGTCGCGCTCGAAGCCCTCCTCAAGGACCTGGGACCGCTCGAGCAAGAGAGCGCTCATCACATGCTCCTGAGCAAACCAACCACGCGCCCGAGCACCTTGACCTCCTTGGTGCGGATCGGCTCCATTGTCTCGTTCTCGGGTTGCAGGCGAATGTGGTCGGGTTCGCGGAAGTAGCGCTTGACGGTCGCCTCCTCGCCGAGCAGGGCCACGACGATGTCGCCCTGTTGGGCGGTGTCCTGCTGATGGACGACGACGAGGTCGCCTTCGACGATGCCGGCGTTCTTCATCGATTCGCCCCTGATTCGCAGGAGGTAGTCGCCGTCACCGCCGCCCGCGAGCGTGGGAACGGGCACGTACTCCTCGACGTTCTCTTCGGCGAGAATCGGCTGGCCGGCGGCCACCGATCCGAGCAGGGGCAGGCTGTCGGGGCGCACGATGCTGCGCACGCCCTCCACGGCGCTGCCCACAGCCCGGTCGAACAGCTCGATCGCGCGCGGCTTGGAGGGGTCGCGGCGCAGAAGGCCGATCTTCTCGAGATTGGCGAGATGCGCGTGGACAGTCGAAGATGAGGCCAAGCCAACCGCCTTGCCGATGTCGCGCACCGTCGGCGGGTAGCCGTACTTGGCCGAGTATTTGCGAATGAAGTCGAAAATCTCCTGCTGACGCTTGGTCAGATCCATGTGGGCGCGGCTCCCGTGTCGAGTGGATTGGGGCATGAAACGAACATGTGTTCGTACAGTAGCGCGGGACCTGGACGGAATCAAGGGCGCGCCGTCCGAGCAGGGCCAGGCGGGCTATACTCGCCCGCTCTGCGCTCGTGGCGGAATTGGTAGACGCGCAAGGTTGAGGGCCTTGTCATGTGTAAACATGGTGGTGGTTCGAGTCCACTCGGGCGCATAAAAGTAGCTGCAAATGAGGGGTTTTGGGGTGCTCGTGATCCGTTGTGATCGCGTACATGGCCGACGTGACACCAGTCGTGACCCATCCGAACGGGGCTGGCTCGCCGGGCGCGGCGAGCCGACGGGCGCACGCGCCGAACGACTGATCGAGCTCGCCGAGATCACGTCGGCGTTTGCGAGCGACTGCGGCAGCGACGAGGTGGACGTCGTACGCGTCGAACTCGCCAGCGATGAGCCTCAGCTGCTGAGGCAAGCCGTCGAGCAGGTCCTCGCGTGCGTCCGCGCCGTCCTGTTGGAGCTGGGCTGGCTTCAGGAGTGCGGTGGGCGGTTCTTGAGGGCCTTGGGAACGCGGGAGATGCTGTCGATCCAGGTACTTGCTTGTGGATCTATTATCCGCGCGAGCTCAAGCAGGTCGTCGTAGCGGTCTTGAATTGGGCGGCTGATGATGGTCTCGTGATGCGCTATGCGATTACGGAAGGGCAACAGCCGTGATGTCAGCGCCGCCACCTGGTGCCGACTGCCGGTGCCGTAGGGGAAGGCCTTGTGGAGATGGCTCATCCACAGCGGGTGGTAATGACTGTCGAACAGTGCCCGCCAGAAGCCGAACGATAGGTTTGCGGCTACACGCGCCCGCGTTGGCGCGGCTCCTTGGCGAGTGACTCGCTGGGCGGCCTCTTCTACGCGTGCGCGAGACGCCGCTGACAGAACCGGAGTCATGAGCCATGTCTTTGTGTAGTGCTGGACGTGGTTTACCGGAGGGAACTGGGCGTCGATCGCGTTTCGTAGCAGTATCTCGGTGTGTGCGACGGTCTCGAACATCGCAGCCGAAATGCTGGCGTTCCAGACATACAGAGCTACCGCCCGCTGATGATCGCCACCGGCCTCGTCCAGGTACGGAGCGAAGCGGGGATCGGTGATCCAGGTACTGACCTGCGGCGGCTTCACGGGACCACTGGAAAGCTCATGAGAATCGCGCTACCCTAGTCGATGAATGCCCCAGGTGTGCCCCTCCCGCCCAGTGCGGTGATGCCCCTGGGGCTCCGTTCGTTATGGAGCGCCGCTCGGCGCGCGGCCTCCCGCAACACGACCGACAGCAAGGCTCGCCCTCCGGTCAGATCAACGGTGCGATTGCGTGCCAGAAGGCGGCGACAGCGTGCGTCCGTACACCGCCTGTACGGAACCATTGGATAAAACCTTGTGTGTCTGTCCACCGCTTCCGTGACCCATCTCTGACCCAAGTCATTTCGTCCGATGCGTCCCATGCGTCCGCGATCCCGCACAAAACGGACGATCTGGACGCCGGCGAACGCATCTTGCGCCCGTGAATCCGAGCCCGTCGAGGGCGTTGCGTACGAACTCCATCCCGGCGATATCGGTCGTGAAGCCTTGGAGGAGTGTGCCGTCCGCGGCGAGCTCAAGCAGCTTGAAGTTGTAGCCCGTCGGCTTTCTCAGGGCTCCGCAGAGCACGGTGGCGTCGAAGACTACGAGCACTCAGGGGCGGCGTCGAGCGACGATCTCGGCCGCCAGCTCCTCATCGGAGGGGCCAGGTGCGTTCCCGGCGCGTTCGACCAGCTTTGTCTTGAGCGCTGTGGCGGTGTCCTGCCTGGCGCGGTGGCGGTCGAACTGGTCGGCAGCCAGTCGCCAGGAGCCGCCCGGGGTTCGCTCCGCTCGTACGCGTCCGGCATCGATCCATTTGTAGACGGCCTGTGGTGTGACGCCATACCGTGCAGCGACCTGGGCCGCGGACAGCCACTCGGGTGCCTCGCGTGCTCGATCGCTGACGTGTCCCCGCCAGACACCGGCAAGACGAAGCGCCCTCAAGCGGACATCAACGCCGAGTCGCTCGACCTCCGCCGCGCCATCTAGATGACTGGCCAAGAGCGCGGCGAAGATCTGCGCTCGATCGTCGTCCTCGTCGGCGTCCTCGAACGCCTCGCGAAGATCGTCGCGGCCGAGGAGCCCCGAGGCGTCGAGAATCTCGACGGTCTCGATGACCTCCTCGTCGTGGTCGCTGTAGAGGTCCAAGCGACGGCCCGCACTCTCAAGGATCTCCGAAGCGAGGATCTTCAGCCGCGAAGCGCGCTCCTCGCTTCCACTCGTGACGGTCATGCGCCAGAGAACGGCACGATCCGTTGGCGACAAGATGCTCATAATCTCACGATACATCATCGGTACAACAATAGAAAGTCTTGAAAGAATCTAAACAGAGCCGCAACCGCGTCCGGCCTCCTCCCAGCGCAGCGCGAGGGCTCCTCCCGATCTCACCGGCGGTCACGGAGACGGCCCGCCAGAACTCGCCGTCCATTAGGCCCGTTCGGCGTGACCCATCTCTGGCCCGTGTCATTTTGTCCGATGCGTCCCATGCGTCCCGGAATCCGCACAAAACGGACGATCTGGACGCGGGCGGACGTATCTTTCGCCCGTGGACGAGGTTGAGGGCCTTGTGGACCGATTGGTCCGTGGTGGTTCGAGTCCACTCGAGCGCATTGACCCGTCCTGGCCTGTCCGTCGAGCTGCCTCAGCGTGTATTGGGAGGTGCCAGAACGCCAAGCTGCTGGCATACGGCTCGGGTCAGCCCGGCCCGATCTCCTTGTGCCGCGGAGGGCCGAGACCTCACCGGTCGGCCCACGCCACTTGGCGTGCTTGGAGCCGCCAACCTCACGGCAGCCATGCTCACGCAGGTGGCGTTCCAGATCGCGACGCTTCACGCCGCTGCGACGAACCGCAGATGCTCAAGGTCCTCGCCAGAACGTCGCCCGGAGAGCTCGTCGTCCGGCGTAAGCACCGTCTGCAGCGCATCGAGTACATTGTCCCGCGCCTCCGCCCGCGTGCGTCCCTGACTGAGCGCTCCCGGAACCTCCAGCACGCGCGCGACAACCCAGCCGTCCTCATCAGGCTCGTCAAAGGCGATCGTGAAGTCGATTGATGGCGCCACCACAACCAGAGTAGCGTCCCGGATGCCGCCGGGGACCAAGTACGTCAGCGCCGTGCTCGGATCTGATAAGAGCCGTGAGCGAGTCGTTCAAAGCGAGGCCACTTCCCTTGCGCACCGGTCGTCAGGCACCAGCTCACGGAGTGCTTCGAGACGGGATAGCCGAGCAGCCGCTCAGCTGCCAAATGGACCTCAGCAACGCGCACAGGCCGCCGGGCGGCCGCCAATACCTTGACGACGGCTCGCTGCAACCACCCCGTTGCTCAGACGCCGCACCCTGGGTACACTGAAAGTACACTGCAGAGAAACCGGGGCAGAGAAACCATGACCGAGAACACATCCACTCGTCACGTCACGATCGCCGGAAAGCCGTTCGATCTGCGACCTAGCGACGTCCTCAAAGCATTGCGCGACGTAGAACCGGAGCCCCTCTTCAGCCACTTCGTCGTAGTGGGTTCGCGCCGCTTTCCGCCTAAGCAAGTGATCGGCCAGATCACCGGTCTGGACCGTGCGGACTTCACGACTCATCAGGCAAGACGAACACTCCTGCGCCTCGGATTCACAGCCGGACGCCGTGGCCCTGCGTCAAGACCGACCAACAGGAGCACAGAAGCGCCGGAGGAGAGTCTCGCGGAGCGAATGCGAGCGTTCACGGGCGAGTGGATCGCCGTCAAGGACGACGAGATCCTGCACGCATCCAACACTCCCCAAGCACTCGTCCGTTGGCTGGGAAACCACGGCCAGAAAGCCGACAGCGTCTTCCGAGTGCCCGAGGACGATCTTGCCGTAAGTGGCCTCGCGCCCCTGTGAGATTCAGCTTCAGGGAGATACCAGACGCCGGAAGGGCGACCGTCCGCGCACGACCAATCGTCGATCTTGTCGTCGAAGGCCTCGACATCGCTCCCCAAGCCTGTCTTCTCGACACCGGCGCCACCGCGATCCGCCTTGGCGCCCACGTAGCCGAGCTCTGCGGAATCGACACCACCAAGTCCATCGAGGCGAAGCTCGCCGTAGGTGGCGCACTCGTCACAGCTCGCATGGCGATCGTCAGCCTCCAGGTCACCAGCCAGCAGGACACACATCAGTGGAGTGCGCCAGTCTGGTTCTGCGAACCATGGACACCAGCATTTGGGCTCCTTGGACTCACCGGATTCTTCGACCAATTCGACGTCACCATCGCCGCCTACGAAGAGTGGTTCACGCTCACCGTTGCAGACAACTGACCACAAGCCCAATTCCTATTGCTCTTCCAGGACCTCGATCAGAGCAGCGTCTCAGCGCGCCGAGTCCGCTTACGCCAGCCGCACGCCCCAGCGCGAAGAGAACGCCTGCCCGGGCTCCAGACGCGCGAGCCCATCGCCACTCTGCAGCGCATTGGGGGCGCACGTCATCGGCTCGACCGCCAGGCCACGTCGACGGCGTGAGGGGGCCAAGGTGTGGGCGGTGTAGACCTGAAGCACCTCGTGTTGCTCATCCACCCACAGCTCCACGCGGGTGCCGTCAGGACGGTGAAGGCGCGCCGTGGCGCGGCCACGGGCATCGCGGATCAGATCGCTGAAACCGGAGTCGATCGGCAAATCACCGATCGGGCGCGGCTCACGGAAATCGAAGAGGGTGCCCTCCACCGGCTCGCGATCGACGGGAACCTGGTGGCGCTCGTCTACCAGCAAGCGGGTGCGCGCCGGCAGCTCGAAGCTCGCAGCCGTCGATCGTACCTTCGCCGGGCGAAAGATAGGGATGCTGGCCCGCCCCATAAGGGCACGCGCGCGAGCCGACGTTGACCGCGCCAATCGTCACTTGAAGGCCGTCCTCGCCCAGCTCGTAGGCGACGGTGGCGTCGAGCGCAAATGGGTATCCGGGCTGGGGATGAAGGCGCGTGGCCATCACGACGCGCTGGGGCTCGCGCTCGGCGGCCCACCACGAGCGCCAGCGCAGCAAGCCGTGGATCGCGTTGCGCTTTGCGGGCTCGGTGAGCGCGAGCTGGTGGCGCTCACCGTCAAACTCGTAGCGGCCCTGCGCGAGCCGGTTGGGCCACGGAAGCAGCACAGCGCCGTGCGCGCCATCGCACATCTCCTCAGCCCCGTAGGGGTGCAGGACCGGCTTTCCAGCGACCGTGTACTCGCGCAGCCCACCCCCCACCTCGACGATCGTGGCGCGCTGCTCACCGAGCACGATCTCGAACTGCTCGCCCGAGGGTGCTTGCATCGTCGACCGGCTCAGTTGGTGCGAATCGGCTTGCTGCACCCATCCATATTGACCTAGATTAAGGCCATGGCGCATGCGCCATGGCCCCTGGCCGCACATGTGCGGCCAGGCCGGCCGGCACATGTGCCGGCCGGAACAGCAAAGAGACGAGTGAGGTTTCCGCATGACCGCTCCCACGCAAGGCCCCGAGGCCGTCGTTTGCCTCGTGACGGCGCCCCCTGACGACGCCGGCTCGATCGCGGCCGCAATACTCGAGCGCGAGCTGGCCGCCTGCGTCAACCTCGTCGAAGGGGTGCGCTCGCTCTACCGCTGGGAGGGCAAGCTGCAGGACGAGCGCGAGGCGCTGCTGATCGTCAGAACGACACGCGCGGCCGTCGCGCCGCTGGAGGCGCTGCTGCTCCAGATCCACCCCTACGACACTTTCGAGCTGCTCGCGCTCGGCGTCAGCGCCGGCAGCGAGCCTTACCTGAACTGGATGGCGGACTCGGTGCGGCTTCTATAATCGGTTACAAGCGACCACAGGAGGTGAGCACCCGAGGTGCTGCGAAGGCACAGCGAGAAGCTCACCGGAGTGGGCGCTGCCACGCGCCTGCTCGGAGCGGGCCGCGCCACATTCAAGGCGTTCGAGGTCCCCAACTACCGCCGCTACTTCGCCGGCCAGGCGATTTCGCTGAGCGGCACGTGGATGCAGATGGCGGCGCAGGCGTGGCTCGTGCTCACACTCACCGGCTCTGCCACCACGCTCGGCCTGATCGTGGCCCTGCAGACGCTGCCGATCCTGCTGCTGGGGCCTTACGGCGGCGTGATCGCCGACCGCGTGGACAAGCGGCGCACGATGATCCTGTGGCAAAGCCTGATGGGGGTGCAGGCGCTCGTGCTGGGCGTCCTCACGGTCACAGGCGAGGTCAAGGTCTGGCAGATCGGCGCTTTGGCGGCCCTGTTGGGCTTGAACAACGCGTTCGAGAACCCGGCCAGGCAGTCGTTCATGTTGGAGATGGTCGGCCCCGAGCATCTGCGCAACGCGGTCAGCCTCAACTCGGTGCTGGTCAACGTGGCGCGCACGATCGGCCCGGCGATGGCCGGCATTCTGATCGCAACTGTCGGCGAGGGGGTCTGCTTCCTGGTCAACGCGGCCAGCTTCGTGGCGGTGATCTTCTCCCTGACGACGCTCGACCGCTCCGCGATCCACCTCTCTCCCCCGACCGAGCGCGGCCCCGGCCAATTGCGCGAGGGGCTGCGCTACATCAGAGGCGAGCGCGAACTGGCGATCCCCTTGCTGATGATGGCTTTGGTGGGCACGCTCGCCTACGAGTTCCAGGTCACCCTGCCGGTGATGGCTCGCCAAGGCCTGCACGTGGGCGCGACCGGCTATGGCTTCATGACGGCCGCGATGGGCGCCGGGGCGGTCGCGGGCGGCCTGCTGGTGGCCGCGATCGGCCGTACCGGCCTGCGCCCGCTCGTGTTCGCGTCGGGCGCTTTCGGGGCGGTGATCATGCTGGCCGCGCTCGCCCCCACACTGCCGGTCGAGCTGGCGGCCCTGGCGCTCGTGGGCTGGGCGAGCATCTCGTTCATGGCGACCGGCAACTCGACCCTGCAGCTCGGCGCGGACCCGTCGATGCGGGGGCGGGTGATGTAGCTTGTGGTTCGTGGCCTTTCAGGGCTCCACACCGATCGGTGGACCGATCATCGGCTGGGTGATGGCCTGGGCCGGCGCGCGCGCGGGGCTCGGTGTGGGCGCCATCACATGCCTCTTGGTCGCCTGCATGGGTCTGCTCGCCTTGCGCGGCGTCGCCCCCTTCGCGCGTCGCGACACAGCTCCCCGGCCCGCCGAGTCCTGACGGACGACTTTAGGACTGGGCTTCGGCGAAGAAGTCGAGCAGCAGCTCGTTGACCCGCTCGGGCGCGTCGTGCTGCACCCAGTGGGTGGCCTCGGGGATGCGCTCGACGCGCACGTCTGGGCACCCACTCGGGCGCCGGGCTCGGCCAGCTCGCTGCCGAGGTGACGGTCGCGCATGCCCCAGATCACCAGCGTCGGTGCCTCGATCGGCTGCAGCTGCGCGAGCGCCTTGCGCGGCGAGCGGCGCAGAGCGGCACGGTAGTAGTTGATCATGCCGGTCAGCGCACCGGGCTGCGACCACGCCTCGACGTAGCGTTCGAGGTCCTCGTCGGTGAACGCGTCTTCGCGAGTCCGCGCGCAGCGAGCGCTTGGCGAAGGAGAAGTCATCGCGCGCGATCAGGTACTCGGGCAGCGCGGGGATCTGGAAGAAGAACATGTACCAGCTCTTGCGCAGCTGCTTGAGCGTCCTGAAGCCCTCGAGCATCCGCTCGGGATGGGGCACGTTGAGGATCGCCAGGCGACGCACCACCTCGGGGTGGGCCATCGCCACGGTGTAGGCGACGGCCGCGCCCCAGTCGTGCCCGACGACGTGGGCGCTGCTGCTCGCCGAAGCTGCGGATCAAGCCCGGCGATGTCGTCGCGCCAGCAGCCCGGCGTCGTAGGCGCGCCAGCTCTGCGGCTTGTCGGAGAGGTTGTAGCCGCGCATGTCGGGCGCCACCACGTGATAGCCGGCCTCGGCGAGACGGCCCGATCTGGTGGCGCCAGGAGTACCAGAACTCGGGGAAGCCGTGCAGCAGAATCACGAGCGGGCCCGTCGCCGGCCTCGACGTAGTGCAGGCGTATGCCGGCGCCCACATCGGCCTTGCCGTGGCTGCATCTGTGCCTCGACGGTGCTCACCACAGGCACATCGTAGATGCTCAACGTCCGAATCCGATGTCACCTTGTAGGACTGGCTCTCGGATATGGAGGATCGTTGTTCGTGCTTTTGGTGATAGTCGGGCTGGCCGTTGGCGCCCTTGCGGGCGCCCTGGCGACCATCGCGCTGGCCCGCTCAGGTCGGGAGCGTTTGCGCGCGGAGCTCGAGGCCGTCTCGACCGACGGCAGCGAGCGGATGCGCGACGAAATGAAGTCGATCTCCGCGGATGTGCTCAAGCAGACCGGCGACTCGCTGGCCCAGCGACTCGCCGACCAGCGCCGCGCCGAGGAGGAGCGCGCGGCGGGCGAGATGGCCAGGCGCGCCGAGGAGATCAAGGGACTGGTCGGGCCCGGTCAACGAGAAGCTCGGCAGGGTCGAGAACGAGATCGGCCGCCTGGAGCGCGAGCGCAAGCAGGCTCAGGGCGAACTGGCGAACATGGTGCGCCAGCTGCACGAGGGCGTGGGCGGCCTGCGCCAGGAGACCGGCAATCTCGTCTCGGCGCTCAAGCGGCCCTCCACGCGCGGCTCGTGGGGGGAGATCCAGCTGCGCAACGTGATCGAGATGGCCGGCATGATCGAGCACTGCGACTTCCTGGAGCAGAGCACGATCCGCTCCGAAGACGGCCGCGCTGCGCCCGGACGTGCTCGTCAAGCTGCCGGGTGAGAAGCTGATCGTGGTCGACTCCAAGGTGCCGCTCGACGCCTACCTCGCCCACCTGGAGGCCCAGACCGACGCCGAGCGCGAAGCGGAGATGGCGCGTCACGCGAGGCAGACGCGCGACCACATCACCAAGCTCGCCTCCAAGGGCTACCAGCACCAGTTCGACACGACTCCCGACCTGGTCGTGATGTTCGTGCCCTCCGAGGGCATCTACCACGCCGCGCTCGGCCGAGGATCCCGAGCCTGATCGAGTACGGCGTGCACCAGCAGGTGCTGATGGCGACCCCCACAACGCTGATCGGGCTGCTGCGCGCTGTCCACTACGGCTGGCGCCAGGAGCTGATCGCGGAGTCCGCGCGCGAGATCGCGGAGTCCGCGCGCGAGCTGCACCGGCGCCTCGGCACGCTTCGTCGACCCGCTCGCGAAGGTCGGCCGTCAGCTGGGCTCGGCCGTGAGCGCCTACAACGAAGCGGTCGGCTCGTTCGACAGCCGCGTCGATGCCTCAGCTGCGTCGCATCGAGGAGGCCGGCGCCAAGTCCGAGCGCGAGCTGGCGGCGCCGGCGGCGTCGAGGCGCGGCCCGCGCCCGCTCGCCTCGCAGGCCCTGGTCGCTGGACGAGCTGCGCCGAGGGTGAGCCGATCTTCAAAAGAATCAGCCAAGGCTGCCGCGCACCGGCACGGTCGCGGGCAGCTCGTCGACGGCGAAGAACAGCATGTCGAATGCAGATCGCGAGCAGTGCAGCCACAAAGCTCCTGGGACTGACGCGCGCGAGCGCCCATGGTCGCACCCTGCCGGGCGCCGCCCGTCGCGGCAGGCAAGCGAGCAGCCCGCCGAGACACTCCGGCCACGAACAGATCTCCATAACCCATCACCGCCGAGCCGAACGATCTCCGACTGCAGGCGCGGCAGGCCCACCGACCGGATGGGCCACGTTGAGCGCGTTGTTGGGGGCCTGCAGCAGGTCTGAGATCACCAGCGCCGAGTCGGCGATGCGCCATCGCCACGATCCCCAAGGCCAACCAGCGCGCGGGCGTGACGCCTGCGATCAGGGCGCCCAGGGCCACGCAGGAGAGCGCCGACAGCGCGACCGCGGCGCCCTCTCCGGCGAGCCCGCCGCGATCGGCCCAGGCCAGGGCGAACAGAGGCGCCACCAGTAGGGCAAGACCGGGGCGGGCCCCGTGCATCAGCCAGCCAAGCGCCAGCGCGGCCAACAGAGGCACGCCGACGAGCGCTATATACGTGAGCGCCTGTGCGCTGGCGCCCTCAGCGACCAGGCCGACCGCGACGAACCCGATCACCGAGAGGGCCGGCACCAAAGCCCACAGACGGCTGTGCAAGCGGGCCATCCAGGCTGGCGACCAGGCGCGCGGCAGGGCCACCACCAAGCCCTGGCAGAGCGACAGCAAGCCGATCGAGAGCCAAAACGGGATCACATAGTCAAAATAGAGCCGAATGACTCGCTGGGACTGGACATGGGAGGAGCGCTCCCAGGCAAACCGCGCCCCGACGGTCGCGCCCGAGGCGAGCAGCGAGGAGTCCCCGGTCGGCGCCGGGGGCGATCCTGGGCGAGGCGCGAACCAGGTCTTTCGTCGCCGGCGCGCCGGCGCGGGCATCGTGGCGATTGTGCTGGTGGCGCTCTTGATCGCGGCGCTCACCTCACACAAAAGCCCCAAGCCGGCTCACCTTGCGAGCAAGCTGCACGCCGCCGCCCTGTCGCCCGACCAGGCAGAACACGCGGCGGCTGCCTCCAAGGCCGAGGAGCGGGCGATCAACTCGGTCTTGGCCTATACGCCGGCGGTCACCAGTGGCGGATCGAAGGGCAACGAGGTGGCGCTCACCTTCGACGATGGCCCCGGCCCATACACGCAGCAGTTGGTGGCCGAGCTGAACCGATTGCATGTGCATGCGACCTTTTTTGCGATCGGCGACCAGGAGCAGTATTTCTCGGCGGGCACGGTCGCCGAGGTCGACTCGGGCGACACGATCGGCGATCACACCGAGACCCATCCGATGATGGCAAGCCTCTCCCCTCACGATCAGTACGAGGAGCTGTTTGAACAGATGGTTCAGGTCGAGGTGCTCGGCGCCAAGCGACCGCGCCTGTTCCGCCCGCCGTACGGTTCGTTTGACGCGACCACGTTCAAGGAGCTGCGCCATCTGCACCTGTTGATGATCCTGTGGTCGGTCGACACCGCCGACTACACCCTGCCGGGAACCCAGGCGATCGTGGAAAGGGCTTTGGCCGGCGCCAAGCCGGGCGCGATCATCCTGATGCACGACGCGGGCGGCAACCGCTCGGAGACGATCGCCGCCCTGCCCGCGATCGTGAAAGGCCTGCGCAAGCGCGATCTGCGTCCGGTGACGATCCCCCAGCTGCTGATGGACGACCCGCCGCCGCACGGGCAGCCGATTCCGACCAGCCTGACGGGAGGTTGATCACCGCAGGTAGGATGATTGCGTGAGCGCACTTGCGCTGAAGGCGCCACCGATCCTGCATCTCTCCTCTTTGGTGGGCAGTCCTTTGCGCGACAGCGACGGCGAGCGCCTGGGCAGGGTCGAGGACGTGATCGTGCGTCTCGGCGGCGTCGGCTATCCCCCGATCACCGGCTTTCTGGTGAAGGTCGCGGGACGCACCTCCTACCTGGGCGCCGATCGCGTGTCGGCGATCGAGAGACGGGGTGATCCTGCGTAAGGCAAAGCTCGACCTGCGCCACTTCGAACGCCGCGAGGAGGAGGTCCTGCTCAAGCGCGACGTGCTCGACCGTCAGCTGATCAACGTCGATGGGGCGCGCCTGGTGCGGGCAAACGAGATCGAGCTGGCCGACATCGCCGGCTCTTGGCGCGTGGTCGGCGTGGACACGGGGCCGCGCGGAGGTCTGCGCAGGCTGCTGCCGAGGCCGCTGGGGCAACGCATCGCGACCGGCGACTTCTTGGATTGGGCGAGCGTGGAGCCGTTCGTGGGTCACGTCCCGACCGTGCGCCTAAGGGTCCCCCACCCCAAGCTGGCCAAGCTGCATCCGGCCCAGATCGCCGATCTCGTGGAGGCCGCCTCAAGGCGCGAGGGCGAGGAGATCATCCAGGCCGTCGGCGAGGACGACCGCGAGCTGGAGGCCGACGTGTTCGAGGAGCTCGACGAGCACCACCAGCGCGAGTTCCTGGAGGACCGCTCGGACGAGCAGGTCGCGGAGATCCTCAGCCGCATGGCGCCCGACGACGCCGCCGACGCGGCGGGCGAGCTGGAGGAGGAGCATCGCGAACGCGTGCTCGCGCTGCTGCCGGCAAGCCACAGGATCAAGGTGCGCAAGCTGCTCGGCTATGACCCGGCCGAGGCGGGCGGCCTGATGAGCCCCGAATTTGTGTCCCTGCGGCGGACGACCACCGCGAGCGAAGCGCTCGACGCTGTGCGCCTGTCCAAGATCGCCCCGGAGCTGCTCACCGCCGTGTTCGTGTGCTCGCCGGAGGGCGCTTTGGAGGGCAGTGTCCCAGTGGCGGCGCTCGTGCGAGTCGAGCCCGATCGCCGCCTGAGCGCGCTGGTCAAGCACGAGCTGCCCTCGCTGCGCGCCGACGCTTCTTTCGAAGAGGTGGCGCGGGTGATGGCCGACTACAACCTCACCTGCGTGCCGGTCGTGGACGAGCACGAGCGCATGCTGGGGGTCGTGACGGTCGATGACGTGCTGGAGGCGATGCTCCCGCGCGGATGGCGCCGGCGCTTCGGTTTGCTCGGCGAGGACTGAGCCGAGCCGACCCTGACCACACGCCCTCGCCCGCTCCGGACCCACGCGGCTCGGACTCCGGCTCCGCATTACTGTCACGCGCCGCGCTGCCCCTGACAAGCGTTTGGCGACGTTGCACGAAGGCGCCCGTCAGAGCGCGGCTCAGACAACTAGACTCTGCGCCGTGAACGGCTCCAGCACCCAGTTCGATGGCGGTCCGAGTACCGTCCGTCATTCGCCGCATCCGCTCGGCCACGCTTGGCCGACCGCGGCTGCCTGCCCGGCTTAACCCGCGCCGAGCCCGCCTGCTTGCGCCCTTTAGGGTGTTTGCCGTATTGGCCCTGCTCGGGCCAGGCCTGATCGCCGCCAACGCGGGCAACGACGCGGGCGGGATCGCCACGTACTCCTCGGTGGGCGCCAAGTACGGCTACCAGTTGCTTTGGGTGATGGTCTTGATCACGGTGTCGCTGGCGATTGTGCAAAAGCTGGCGGCGCGCATGGGCGTGGTCACGGGCAAGGGCTTGGCCGAGTTGATTCGCGAGGAGTACGGCATCCGCTGGTCGGTGCTCGCGACGATGGCTGTGTTGATCGCCAACATGGGCATCTGCATCTCGGACTTCGTCGGTGTGGGCGCCGCGCTCGGATTGGCCGGCATCCCGGTGCAGGTCTCGGTGCCGATCGCCGCGGTGGGCATCTGGGCGATCATCGTGCGTGGCTCCTACAAGTCGGCCGAGCGCACCTTCATCTGGCTGACGATCCCGTTCTTCGCCTACCCGATCGCCGCGATCCTGGCCCATCCCGATTGGGGTGAAGTGGGCAAGGCGATCGTCTCCCCGGAAATCCAGACGGGCGGCACCTACCTACTGTTGGTGATCGCCACGGCGGGCACCACGATCACCCCATACATGCAGCTCTACCTGCAGTCGGCTGTGGTGGAGCGCGGCGCGCGCGAGGAGGATCTCCCCCACGAGGAACGCGAGGCGGTGGCGGGCGCGATCTTCGCCAACCTGGTGGCGGGCTTCATCATCATCGCGACCGGCGCGACCCTGTTCAAGCACGGCATCCACGAAATCGGCTCGGCCGCCGACGCGGCGCGCGCGCTGAGCCCATTCGCTGGCTCATATGCGGAGGTCCTGTTCGCGGTCGGCCTGCTCGGCGCGAGCCTGTTGGCCTGCGCGATCCTGCCGATCGCAACCTCTTATGTGGTGTCGGAGTCGCTCGGCTACGAGAAGGGAATCGGCCGCCGTCGCGAGGAGGCGCCCGTGTTCATGTCCTTGATCACCGGCATGATCGCGATCTCCGCACTGGTGGCGATGGTTCCAGGTGTGCCGGTCATCTCGCTGCTCGTGGGAGTGCAGGTGGTGAACGGCCTGCTGTTGCCGATCAACCTGTTTTTCATCTGGCGCCTGTCGCGCTCGCGAAGGGTGATGGGCGAGCGTCGCAGCCAAGGCATGCTCGACGGCGTGGCCGGCATCACGGTAGCGATCACCTCGACCTTGTCGGTCGTCCTGGTCGCCGTCACTCTCACTGGAATCTAATCTTGAACCTCGGAAGACCGTGCCGCATGCGGCACGGTCCCGGACCGCACATGTGCGGTCCGGCCAGCCGGCGCATGCGCCGGCTGGAACAGCTCAACCCTCACACAACAAAGCAGCCCCGATCGCCCCGCCAAGGTCTCCGAGGCTCGCCAAGCGCAAAGCTGGCGGATCGTCGTCTTTGAACAGGTGCGGCTTCATCGCTGTGGAGATCCGCTCCAACATGGGCTCGCCGAAGCGCGACCCCAAGCCACCGCCGAGCAGGACCAGCTCGACGTCGAGCAGGTTCATTGCAGATGCGATACCGCTGCCGAGCGCCTGCACCGCGCGCTCGATCAGGCGCTCAGCGAGTTTGTCTTTGTGGTGTAGGGCGTGCTCCCACACACCGCTTGAGAGCGTCTGGCGCTCCCGCTCGCGCATGATCTCGAACAGGTCGGTGTGGTGACCCTTCTCCACGAGGCGCTCGGCCTTGGCTTCCATCGAGCGACGCCCCGCATAGGCCTCCATGCAGCCGCGTCGCCCGCACCCGCAGCGGGCGCCACCCTGCTTGACGACCATGTGGCCGATCTCCCCGGCGTCGCCGCGACCGTGCCACAGCTCTCCCTCGAAGGCCACGCCGCCGCCCACGCCCGTGCCCCAGAAGACCGCCAGCAGCGAACGCGCGTCGCGACCGGCGCCCAGCACAAGCTCGGCCTGGGCGGCCACCGACACGTCATTGCCAAGCTTGACCTGCGTGCCCAAGCGCTTGCCGAGCATCGCCGCCAGCGCCACCGGGTGCTCCCATTCGGGCAGGTTGGGAGCACGCGCGAGACTGCCGGCAGCCGCGTCGACCTCGCCGGGAACGCCCACGCCGATACCGTCGAGGTGGGCCACGTCGATGCCCGCGGAAGCAGCCGCCTCGGACATGCAGGCCACGAGCGCGTCGATGACCGCCGGCGGACCGCCCTCGTGGGGGGTCAGCCTGCGTCCCTGCCCGAGCACGGAGCGATCGTCGCCGCGCACGACGATCGTCTGTATCTTCGTCCCCCCGAGATCGATCCCGCCGTAAGTGGGCATCGCGAGGACTTTATCCACACTTAGGGGCTTCTTCGTCCCTTCTTACGCGTTCACCCCAAGATCGAAGGTGGCGATGACCGAGCACACAGGACGCCCTTGGCTCAACTACCTGATGGGCCTGCTGTGCGTGGGAGCGATCGTGGCCGCCATCCTCGTGGTCGGACCGGCCTCAGGCAGCCAGACCTCGGCGACACGCACAGCCAAGGCCTCGCTCGGCGTCGTCCAAGCGACGGTGTCGGGCAGCGGCAACCTGGAGCCCGCCTCTCAACTCAACTTGGGCTTTAAGACGAGCGGCGCCGTCGCCCACATATATGTCACCCAGGGAGAGCACGTGAACGAGGGCCGGCTCCTGGCCGAACTGGACCCCTCGAGCGCCGAAGTCACCTTGGAACAGGCGCGGGCCAATCTGCAGGCCGCCCAGGCGAAGCTCGCCCAAGAAGAAGAAACGGGCGGCGAACCGTCCAAATCTCAAAGCTCGACGAGCACCCCCACGGCGGCAAGCGCGGTGGCGACGCCGTCGAGCGCGCAATCGCCCGCGGGCGCTGCCCCGGAGCACGCCGGCGAAGGGGGCGCCGGCGAAGGCTCCGAAAAGGTGAGCGAAGGCACAGGCAAGCGGGAAGGGGGCACAGGCGAAAGCAAGCAAGCAAAACCAACCCAATCCTCCAAATCCAGCGCCTCCAACTCAAGCACCTCCAACTCCACTGCGCCAAGCTCCTCCTCCACGGGAACGACTCTCAGCGCGGCCACGCGCGAAGCGAATCTGGCCTCGGCCAGGGCGGCCGTCAAAAGCGATGAGCTGACGGTCAAGACAGACGAAGAAGCGGTCGCCGACACCAAGCTCTTCGCGCCCCAGGACGGCACGATCGTAACCCTCTCGGGCCAGGTGGGAGAAGTCGTCTCGGCCAGCGGCACGACCAGGGCCTCCAATGACAGCGGGTCCTCGGGCTCGTCCGGCTCGGGTACTTCCGCCACGGGCGGGAGCACCTCCTCGGCTCGCTCGGGAGGCGCGAGCTCGAGCGGATCGACGGGTTCTGCGGGCTCCTCCGGCTCCTCCGGCTCTTCGAGCACGGCATTCGCCGTCCTCAGCGACCTCTCCTCCATGCATCTGGTCGTGGCCCTCAGCGAATCGGAAATCGGCAACGTGAAAGTGGGGCAGATCGCGACGGTGACGGTCGAAGCGTTGAACGGCCGCAAGCTGGCGGCGCACGTCAGCGAAGTGGCGACCCTCTCGACGAGCAGCAGCGGCGTGGTGAGCTATGACGTGACTTTCCAACTGGACCAGATGATCGACGGGTTGAAGCCGGGCATGAGCGCCACAGCCGAAGTCGTGGTCAAACAGGCCGAAGGGGTGAGCGTTCCCACGAGCGCCATCTCGGGTGGCTCGGTGACAGTGGCGCGGGCAGGCAAGGACGTGCGCCAGCCGGTCGTGACAGGCTTGGCCGGCAACACCTCGACAATTCTCCTCAGCGGCGTGAAGGCCGGAGAAACAGTGGTCTTGCCGGCCGCGGTGAGCACCAGCTCGGCGACCAGTCTCACCTCGCGTCTCAGCCGTCTGGCCGGCGGTGGCGGCGGACTCGCGGGGGGCGGGCTGGGAGGCGGCGGTGGCGGCGCGTTCTTCCGGGGCGGCGGCTGATGTGGGACAAGGCCCGCTCACCCAAAACCCCTGCCCCCGGTGAGACCGGCTCACAAGCCGAACAGAGCCTGCGGACGCCGCGCCTGCGCCCGCTCGTAGAGCGCCGGGCGCCCACGCAAGGCGGACAGCGAGGCCGAGCGCCCGTGATCCAGGTACACGAGGTCTCCAAGGTCTTCGAGCTGGGCCAGATCCGCGTCCAGGCCCTGCGCGGCGTCTCGTTGCGGATCGAGACGGGCGACTTGGTGGGGATTATGGGCAGCTCGGGCAGCGGCAAGAGCACGCTCATGAACATTCTCGGCTGCCTGGACATCCCGACCGGCGGTCGCTACGAGATCGACGGCGTCGACGTTGGCGAAATGGACGAGGACGACCTCGCCGACCTGCGCAACCGCAAGATCGGCTTCGTCTTCCAAAGCTTCAACCTGGTGCCACGCACAAGCGCAATCGACAACGTCGAGCTGCCGCTTGCCTACGCCGGGCTGAATCGGACCGAGCGCCGGCGCAGGGCGGAAGCTGCTCTGAAGTCGATGGGCATGGCCAATCGCATGCGCCACCAGCCCTCCGAGCTTTCCGGGGGCCAGCAGCAACGCGTGGCGGTGGCGCGGGCTATCGTCACCAACCCTTCGCTGATCCTGGCCGACGAGCCGACCGGCAACCTCGACTCGCACTCGACCGAAGACGTGTTGCGCATCTTCAGCCACCTCAATGAGGAAGGGCGCACCGTCGTCTTGATCACCCACGAGCCCGATGTCGCCGCCCAGACCAAGCGGGTCGTTCGCTTGAGCGACGGCGAGATCGTCGAGGACGAGCGCACATTGGGCGTGCACGATGCCCCACCGGTCGTGCACGCCCAGAAGTCCGCCCATCAACCGCTCGGCGCCGGCGTGGAGCCATCGGCGTGATCGAGATCCTCCCCGCCCGCTCGACCAGTCGCCCGCCGAGCTCGAGCGCAGCGGAGCTCGGGCGATGATCGGCGTGGGCACGCTGCGCATCGCCTGGAGCGGTATCACGACAAACAAGCTGCGCTCCGGTCTGACGATCCTTGGCATGACGATCGGTGTGGCCTCGGTGATCGTCCTGATCGCCGTGGGCAATGGCTCCTCGAAGGCCGTCCAGTCGCGCATCCAGAGCCTTGGCACCAACGTTCTGATCGTGATGGGAAGCGGCGGCGGCTTCCGTCTCGGTCCG
The DNA here is from genome assembly GCA_963809705.1 of uncultured Solirubrobacterales bacterium. Lineage (GTDB taxonomy): Bacteria > Actinomycetota > Thermoleophilia > Solirubrobacterales > Solirubrobacteraceae > Palsa-744. Next base: position 200,154 of record CAWEKF010000001.1, read on the forward strand.
CGCGCGAGCACGGGGACGAGCGTCTCCTTGACCAAGCAGGACGCCGAAGCCCTGCAGAACCCGAGTCTCGCCCCCGCTGTCAAGAGCGCCTCGCCGGTCGTCAACGCGAGCGGCGTGACCCTGGTGTATGGCAGCTCAAGCTACGAACCATCTTCATTCGTGGGCACCACGCCGTCTTATCTGGAAGCCCACAGCTACAAAATCTCCGAAGGCGCTTCCTTCACCTCGGCCGACGTGAGCGCCCATAAGCGCGTGGTCGTGATCGGACAGAGCGTGGTCGAAGAACTGTTCGCCGGGCAGAGCGCGGTCGGGCAGACGATCAAGGTCAACGGCAGCAATTTCGAAGTCGTGGGCGTGCTCGCTGCAAAGGGCGCGAGCGGCGCGGTCAACGAGGACGATGTGGCGATGGCCCCGATCACCACCACCCAGAGCGCCCTGAGCGGCGTTGGGCCGATCGATTCGATCACGGTGCAGGCCACCTCGGAGTCCTCGCTCAACGCAGCCGAAGCGCAGGTGAGCACGATCGTCGAGGAACGCCACAAAATCACCGACACGGCCGAACCGGGCTTCCAGGTCCTCAATCAGGGCTCGCTCTTGGAAACCTCGAGCTCCACCAGCAGCGTGTTCACGACTCTCCTCGGCGAGGTCGCCGCAATCTCTCTGCTGGTGGGTGGGATCGGCGTGATGAACATCATGCTCGTCAGCGTCACCGAGCGCACCCGCGAGATCGGCATTCGCAAGGCGATCGGAGCACGGCGCAGCGACATCCTCACTCAATTTCTCACTGAGGCTGTGCTCGTATCCTTGATCGGCGGCCTCGCCGGCGTCTTGGTGGGCGTGACCGGCAGCCAGTTCGAAATCGCCGGGGTGCACCCCGAGATCGCCACCTATTCGATCTTCCTGGCGTTCGGCGCCGCGGCCCTGTCGGGCCTGTTCTTCGGCACCTACCCGGCCGCGCGCGCAGCCTCGCTCAGACCGATAGAGGCGCTGCGCTTTGAGTGATAGTCCTTCCCCCCAAGAGGAGTCCGCGATGTCCACTGAGCAAGCCACAGTCGAACAGCAGGAGCAGTGGCCGGAGGAGTCGGCCGAGCCCGAGCTGCCGCGCAGGCCGCGCCGGCGGCTGTTGAGGGCGGGTGGGAATCCCATACAACTCGCTTTGACGGGAGTGCTTCTGATCGCCTGCGGTTTCATCGGCGGCGTGCTTGTGGAGAAGGGCCAGAGCTCCTCCAACTCGTCCGCCGGCGGCGCGTCGGGCTTCGCCGCGCGCTTCGCCTCCTTGCGCGCCGCGGGCGGCGGTGCGGGCGCGGGCGCAGGCGGCGGTTCAGCGGGCACAGGCGGGGCGAGCGCGGGCAGTGGCGGCCGCGCCGCGAGCTTGTCCGGGGCAAGCAGCGCGGGCGGCGCGGGCGGCCTCGGCGCGACGGTCGGACAGGTCGCCTACGTGTCGGGCTCCACCCTGTATGTGACCAACACCGAAGGCAACACCGTCAAGGTCAAGACCTCGGACGCATCGACGGTGAGCAAGACGATCAAATCCGATGTCAAAGGCATCCATCCGGGGGAAACCGTGGTCGTGGCCGGCAGCGCCGGCGCCAACGGCGCGGTCCAAGCCGAATCGATCCGCGTCAGCGAAGCCGGCGCAAGCGGCGGCTTGGGCGCTCTCTTCGGCGGCGGTCTGCGAGGCGCTGCGGGCGGCCCGCAAGGCGGTGGCGCGAGCTCACGCGGCGCGAGCTCCGGCTCGAGCGGCGCGACCTCCGGCTCGAGCGGCGCGACCTCGGGCTCGAGCGGCGAACCAGCGTTGTTTGGAAAGTAGACATGCGACAGTTCACCCACCAATGGATCGGCCAATAAGGAGTTCGATGCCCAACTTCGACGATGTTCCGCGCCTCCGCAAAAGCGCGAACCCCACGCAGAGCACACCCCACCAGAATCCCTTCGAGAGACGCGACCGGATGGCGGGTCGAGCCTCGGCACGCAAACAGGCGGCCGGCGTGTTCGCGATTCTGGTGCTTGCCTGCCTGGGCTTGACCGCATGCGGCGGCTCGTCGGGAAGCTCGTCCAACGCAGCCGCCACCGCTGCCGCTGCGAACGGCTCCACCACCGGCGCCGGGTCCACCGGCGCCTCGTCGACAGGCGGGTCTTCCACCCAGAGCGCCGCGCCTGGAGCCGGACGGGGGCGCTTTGGGGCAATCCGTGAATGCCTGCAGAAAAACGGTGTGACGCTCCCCCACCGCGCTCCCGGCTCAGGCGCTCCCGGCGGTGGCTTTGCGGGCGCCGGCAGTGGACCGGCGCTGCCGAAGGGCATGACCCGAGCCCAGTTCGAAGCCGCCCTGAAGAAGTGTGGCGGCGGTAATTTCGGAGCGCGCTTCGGCCGCGCCGGCGGGCCGGGCTCGCGTCGCCTCAACAGCCCGGTCTTCAGGGCCGCGCTCACCAAGTACGCGGCGTGCCTGCGCCAGAGCGGCATCGACATCCCGGCTCCGAACACGTCTGGCAAGGGCCCGATCTTCAACACGAAGGGCATCGACACGTCGAGCGCCAAGTTCAGGGCAGCCACGATGAAGTGCCGAGCCAACCTGGTCGGCGCGTTCCGGGGGCCTCAGGGCGCTGGCGGAGCGGCCGGCGCAGTAGCGCAATCCGCAGGTGGGACGACCAAGAGCGCGGAAGCCTCTCGCTAGAGGCTGACCCTTAGGTCGCTGGAGCCTGAGTCTCAGGGCAATGTGCGGGCATTGGACCCGCCGTTGCCCGGAGCGGGCTTGTCGCGTATCGCCACGGAAGTCGGCTTGTGCGGCACGTGGGGCTGTTGCAAAGCCCCCACCTGAACGATCAACCGCTGCCATTCGAGCGAGTTCAAGACGAGGTTGGCCGGAGCGGTCGCGTTGGAGGCGCCGGGAGTGGCCGCGCCGGCCGGCCTGGCGCTCGCGGTCTTGCTGACCTTGGCTTTGGCGACATGGCGAGGCAACTCGATCTGAATGTAGGTGGAGTGATCGGGTCGGGCGACCGTGCTGGGCGCGCCCGGATACTTCATCAGGCTGACGATCCGCTTGGGCGCGAACTTGTGCTCGAGCGTGAGCAGCGTGCGAATCGTGATGTCGGTGATCGTGCCCGCTCCCTGGTGGCCTGTGATCGGGATGCCGTTGATGGCCGCGATATCGAGCGTGCCGGCTGTCGGAAAGACTGTTCGGGGACCGTTCGGTGTGGATGCGATGTGCCCACAGCGCAGCTCCCCCACCGTCGGCTTGAGCCCGCTGCGCGAGAGGAACACGAGCAGGGCAAGCGCTTGGCGGCTCACTTTCCCGGAGGCCACCTGCGTGCGATCGCAATGGCCCAGCTCGATGCCCGGGTCGGCCAGGACGGCGCGCTCCAGTTCGGGCTGGGAGAGCAGGAAGGCGTCGCTCGCGGTCGCCCCGTCGAGCACGGGCCCGTCTTTGGCGCCCTGGGGATGGAGCGCCGCGTCAAGTTGGCGCCAGTTTGCGAGGATCGGCCGCGGGTCGATAGCGCTCTGGGCGCCGGCCGGGCGAATCGCAAAGCGCATAGTCGCCTGTTTGGTTTCGCCGCCCGCGCCAAGATGGCCGAGCACGGTGCCTTGGGCCACCACCGAGCCGCGAGCCAGCTTCATCCAACCGCCCACGTCCGGGCTCGCCTTCGCCCTGATCCGGGCTGCGGCGAGCGCGTCTGGGTTGCCCGGGTGGGCGAAGACTCGCACCTTGCCGGCAGCCGTGGGCGCTTCCTCGCTTGCGCCTGCTTCTTGGCCGGCGGCGCTCGCGGAGGAGGCCGGTTGCTTGAGCTTGGCCTGAGCGGCCTTCTGCTTTTTGGCCACGTGCAGGGTGACGGGAAGTTGGCGCCCGGCGCTGGCAGCCTGCTTGGGGGTGGGATCGCTGGCCGATTCGCCGCTCGGGAGGGAGCCCGTCGGAACCTTCACCCGGGTCGGTTTGGGCAGGCGGTAGCGCGGAGCGATGCTGCCGAGGCCCGCATAGGTGAACAGGTCTCCGTAGGTGTCGCGCAGCACCATGTAATGGCCGAGCTTGCGCGACGCGCCGATCCCCACGATGCGCCCATCCTCGACCGCGACCACCGGCGACTTTTCCCGAGCAAGCAGCTCGGAAAGCTGAGAAGGCGGCGCCGCAGCGTTCAAAGCCCTTTCGGCGCGAGCGGCGCTGACGGCCGGCGACGGCGCCGGCGTGGAGCCTGGCAGGGCGGCCGCGTGGGCGGCCTGGCTGCTCGCCGTGGACGGCGTGGAGGCGCCGGTTTGGCTCGCGGCGGCGCCTGCGGTGTCACTGGCGGCTCCGCTGGGAGAAGGAGCCAAGTCACCCTGGGGGATCTTCGCGGTCGGGCTCAAAATCGCGCCTGTGACGGGCAGGCTGCCCTCGGTGAGCCCTGTCAGGGTGGCGATCGCCGAAGGGGGGTAGCTGGCGAACAGGCGCGCGCGCAGCAGCACCGATTCGACGTACGCTTCGGAGTGGTTGTAGGCGAGGATCGCCGCGCGCAGGTCGGTGGAGGCGCCTGCTGCGTGCAGGTAACGTGCCGCCGCGAAGATCGCGTCGACCGGGTTGTACGGGTCTGCGTAGCCCGCGCCCAGGGCGTCCACCCCGTATTGCAGCCAGGTTTCGGGCATGAACTGCATCCACCCGACCGCGCCGGCCGTGGACACCGACAGATCGGCGCCGAAATTGGTCTCCACTTCGTTGATGGCCGCCAATACGGGCCAGGGCACGCCGTATTGGACCGCGGCCGCCTGGTAGATCGGGAGCAGGAACAACGGAATGCGGTAGAAGTCAAGCGCCCGTGCGGAGGCGGCCGAGCCGGCGATCGCCGCGGCGAGCGCGCTCTGCTGAGCCGCGGCCAACTGTGGGGCCAGCGCGATGTTGCCCGAGCCCTTCGCGGGGGACGTGGCCGGCGTCGGGCTGGTTGTGGCGGCGGTCGTCGTGGTCTGTGCGGCTTCGCTTGATTGCTGGGTGCGCTGGACGACGACGCGCGGGGCCTTGACGCGATGGGACGGCGGCGGCGTGCTCGTGGGCGTCGTTTGTGTGTTGGAGGGGGTTGTCGTGCTCGGGGTGGTGACGATCTGAGTGGGCGTGCTTTGGGTTGCCGGCGGGGTGCTCGCCACCGGAGTCGAAGCCGTGGTCGTTTCGGGCGGGGCGGGGGTCGTCGCTGTGGACGTGCTGCTGGTCGTCGACTGCGTGGGCGCTTCCGGCGCGGGCGTGGTCGAGGTTTCGGTCGCAGGGCCGGCGTCGATCTGAGGGTCGGCGGCAAGCGCGCCTCCCGACAACGGCCCGCCGAAGCCGGCTACGGTCAACCCACCGCCCGCCAGCGCCGAGAGGATCGCCCGGCGCATCCACACGGGCGTGCCCCTGGGGTCGTGCCCTGAAGGGCGCGGACCGGCAGACGCGGCCGCGCGAGCGTCGCTTACGCCTGACATACCTGACCCCTGCTCATCGTGGTCTCGTCCCATGGTCGCGTTGGAGCAGGGCACCCAAAATGCCCGAGCGCCCCCTGACGCAATTCATATCGGCAGAGAAGCATGCCTTGGTAAAGGATTCGTAATCGGATTTGCGATCGAGCGGCGCGATCGTGGGATGTATGGGCATGGAAACCACCACAGCGGGAGAGCGACCGGACTGTACAGATACCCGAGGCGTCAGCCCGGAACATGGCCGAATTGGCCGACTTTGCGCACGCTCGCTTGCAAAAGAAGCTACGCTTGGTCGATGGAAGCGATCTTCTCGGTCATCCAGGTTTTCTTCGCGGTCGGGCTCATCTTCCTGGTGCTGATGCACTCGGGCAAGGATTCCGGGCTCTCGGGCGCGTTCGGCGTCGGCAGCGGCCAGGGCCCGCTCGGCGGCGGCTCGATGGTCGAGCGCAACCTCAACCGCTGGACGGTCGGCTTCGCGATCCTGTTCGCCTTGAACACGATCATCCTGCTGAAGAAGCCCTGGTAGAGGGTGTGCACGCCGGCAAGCGGCGCGCACGGGATCGAGAAGCGGCTCAAGAAACCCTGGTAGTCGGTCCACGCGACCTACTTCGGGGGATCGGTGCTCTGCTCCTCCCCCGTTTCTTCACTCTCCGAGAGACTCCCCGCGCTTGCCGTCCAGCGCCTCCAGCCGATCGAGGATCTCCACGGCCTCGGCGCGCAGGGCGCCGTTGACGGCCTCGTAGTCCTCGGCGGAGAGCTTGCCGGTTCGGTAGTCGAGCTCGGCGTCGCGGATCTCGCGGTACTTCGCCTCCCGCGCAGCCTCCAGCTCCGCGCGGGCGGGCGCCGACGAATCGTTCGGCTCGCCTGGGCCGCGCGGAGCGCGTGCCGTGAACAGAGGCCTGCTTACGACCGCGATCACGGCTGCGAGCAGGACAAGCGTCAGAACCGCGACCAAGGCGCTCATCCGCCGTTCAGGCGCGTGCCAGGCCACGCGCCGCGCGGCCGCGGGCGCCTACCCTCACACGCTGGCGCACTGCGCTCGGCGCTGGCCACAGCGCGATCAGGCTGCCACCCAAGACGATGCCGCCGCCGATCCAGATCCACAGGACCAAGGGTGAGACGATCAGCTTGAACTGGGCCGGCGGTGGCGCCTTCAGGTATTCGCGCTCGAGCACCGCCAGGGCGATCATGCCCTCGTCGGGACGTATATAGGGGATCGTTCTGTTGGCGATCGTCATGATCCGTTGCAGGCGCGGCGTGCTGATGTCAGGCGCGATCGCGCTCCACACGTCGCGTGTCACGCCGGAGGCTCATGCTCACGTGGCTGACGGCTTGGCCGCCGATCAGGTGGCTGACCGAGCCTTCGCTTGGGTCGCCTGAGTCGTAGAAGCCCTCGCTCGGCGAGAGCGTCGCGACATGCTTGCCTGCCTTGCTCACGTCGAGCACGGCGCCGAGGCTCATCGTGGCGCCGGTGTGAGCCGTGTCGGATTGAGCGGTGATCGTGGCGGTCGGACGCACATATCGGACCTTGTAGGCGCCTACCTTGGTCGCTTGGCCCGGCGAGAGGCTCAGCTCGGAGACGTGCTGAAACGAGGAGGACGCCGCGACTCCCACGAACAGGACCGCGATCCCGATATGGACGATGTAGCCGCCATAGCGCCTGCGATTGCGCTTGACGAGCGCCACGAGCGCGGTCGGAGCCGGCTCGCCGGCGATCGCCCTGCGCACTCGCACGCCGCGCCAGTACTCCTGGCCGACGCTGCCCAGCACGAAGGCCGCGCAGCAGAACATCGCGATCGCAAGCGGTTTGCCGGCGCTGACACCCGCGAGCAGAAGCGCCGTCAGGGTGACCAGGGCCGCCAGGAGCGGGACCATGAAGTTGCGACGCGCGTTGGCCAAGGTGGCCCTGCGCCATGCGATGACGGGACCGATCCCGCTCAGCAAGACCAGGACGAGCGCGAGCGGCACTGTGTAACGGTCAAACCAGGGCGGGCCGACTGAGGACTCGTGGCCGGTGAGCGCTTCGGAGATGAGCGGGAAGTAGGTGCCCCAGAAGATCACGAAGCAAAGGCCCACAAGGACCAGATTGTTGGCGAGAAAGACCGACTCGCGCGAGAGCAGGGAGTCCAGGCGGTGCTCGCTGCGCAGCATCTCTCGGCGTGAGCTGACCAGGTAGATCGACCCGATGATGAGCACGCCGATCAAGACGACGAAAGGCACTCCGAGCGTGGCGCCCCCGAAAGCGTGGATCGAGCTGAGAACGCCGCTGCGCACCAGGAAGGTGCCCATGATCGCGAGCGTGCCGGTGGCCAGCACCAGGGACACGTTCCACACCTTCAGCATCCCCCGCTTCTCTTGGATCATCAGCGAATGCAGGAACGCCGTTCCTGTCAGCCAAGGCATCAGAGAGGCGTTCTCGACCGCGTCCCAACCCCAGTAGCCGCCCCAGCCCAACTCCGAGTAGGACCAACGCGCGCCGAGCATGATGCCCACGCCGAGGAACAGCCAGGCGGCGAAGGCGAAGCGACGTGTGGCCCTGATCCACTCGGCGTCCACTTTGCGCGCTAGCAGGGCGCCCATGCCAAAAGCGAGCGGCACGATGCACAGGGTGTAGCCCGAGTAGAGCATCGGCGGGTGGATCATCATGCTCGGGTGGCGCAGGAGCGGGTCGAGCCCCACGCCGTCGGCGGGCGCCGGGTTGGTGGTGGCAAAGGGCGTGGCGTAAAAAATCATCAAGGAGATGAAGAAACCGCCGAATCCGAGCAGGATCGCTGTGGCGTAGGCGCTCACATCGCGCATCCGCTTGCGCGTCAAGAACAGGACGAGACTCGACCACAGCGACAGCAGCCATGCCCACAGCAGCAAAGAGCCTTCCTGGGAGGACCACACCGCCGCCGCCTTGTAGAAGGTCGGCGTCGTCGTGCTGGAGGTGTCGGCGACCGTGTTGAAGCCGAAGTCGTTACGCAGGAACGCCAGCTCGAGCACCAGGAAGGCGACCGTGAGAATGCCCGCCAGGGCGTATATGGAGCGTCGTCCGGACTCCGAGAACTCGGGCCGGTGGGCCCGCACGCCGTAGATCGAGGCGCAAATCCCGTACACGCACACGCCAAGCGCCAGGATCAAGCATGCGCCGCCAAGCAGGGCCATCAGGAGCTCGTCGTGTTGCTCGGAGTTTCCTTGTACTTGGAGGGGCACTTGGTGATCAAGGAATCCTGCTGGCCCACGTAGCGTGTCCCCTGCTTTTCGACGGTCACGATCACCTCGCGTCCTTCGCGGAAGGGACCGGGCACCTCACCGGTGTAGCTGAGCGGGACCGAGGCTTCGCCTGTGCGGTCCTGGATGCTGAAGTAGAGCGTCTGTTCCACGTGGCGCACGGAGCCGGGCTTGACCTTGCCGGTGAGCTGGTAGGCGTGTCCCGGCGCCGCTTCGCGCACGAGCTGACTCGGCGTGACGGTCGGGCTGGCGGCGCTGAAGCTGGTGTAGATCAGGGCGCTCGCCAGGATCACGGCCGCGCCCAGGGCCACCACCAACCGCACCGTTCGCTTGCGGGTGGGGTTCATCGCCGCTGATTATCACAGAAGCGCGCAGGCGCCAGTCCCAGCAGCGGCTATGTCCAGGCCGGTCGGCTGGCTCGAGGCGCGATCGCTTTCGGCCAGCCCGGACACGGCCAGCCACGTGGGTCGGGTCGGCGGCTGGCCCGAGGCTCAATCGCTCTCGACCAACCCGGACACGGCCAGCCACGTGGGTCGGATCGGCGGCTTGCCCAGCGCGCAGCCGGTTTGGCCTGCCGGCCAGGAAATATCGGCTCTACACCGAAACCTTTGGGCATCGGGCGCGTCATAAGAGATAGAGATCGATGAGAGCAAGCCTTCTACATCCACTGACAGCCTGGCGTCAACATGAGCAGGCGTCCTCTCCCGCCGCCGCAACCGACATCGCGGTTCGGCGTAATCGAGACGCCGGCGGACCTGTGGACGAAGCGTGCTATCCGTGCTCGTGCGGCTTCTTCTTCATCGCGCCGGTCTCGACCAGTGTGCGCTGCCCACACTGCGGCGCCACGCAGGCTTGGTAGGGCTCTGAAACCGGATGCCCATAAATCGCGCCTCGAAGGTCATCCCGCGCGTTTTGGCTTTGTCGAGCTGGTTTCGGCACTGTTGGGCGGGATTCTTTCTTGGATGGCCTTGCGGGCTCGCTTGGCGGCGCGCCAAGCGCGCATGACCCCAAGGGTTGGGGTGATGAGTGGTTTGAGCTCACGGCGGACTTGGCTGGTTACGGGCCGGGCGAAGTCGCTGTTGGCGGTCGGTGCGGAGATGTAGTAGGCAGCGACGCCGACGAGGGTCATCGTGTGGTGCGCCCCGTTTTGCAGGGGTGCGGCGTGTTCGATGGCCCGTCGTGCCGCGTTAGCCAGATCTCGTGCGAGTAGGTCGTGGTTGGTGTAGTAGCGGATGTAGCCGGCCTGGCCTGCTGTCGTATCGCGTTGGTAGTCGACGAGACTGTCGAGCATCGTGCTCAGGGCACAGATTGAGAGGTAGGTCTTGTCGATCTCTTCTGCCTCGACGGTCGTTGTACGCGTGTCTGCTGCTGCGACAATAAGTGCGTGGACGACCAAGACTGAGGACGCTGCGCCAGCGAGGTACTCGCGCCATCCGAGGGGGGAGTCGACGACTTCGCTCAAGGCCCATTGTTCAAGCTGTGTGGTCCCGAGCGTTGGGACGGCGTGAGCTCGGATCTGTGCCTCCGCGCATCTTGCGGCGGCGCGCGCTGCCGGTCGTGTGATCGCGCTGGTCGCGGGTAGCCGGGCGAGTACTTCTCGCACGACTGTGACCAGATCCTTCAGGTATCCGCCGTCGTCGGATGGGCGGGAGGCGTAGTACCCGTCGGTTGGTTCGGGGCCGGGAGTGATCGCGTCAAGAAACGCTTGGTAAAGCTGGTGTCCGTCGTGTAGTGGGTCGCTTGTCTGTTGCTCGGTGAGGCCGTCGAGATAGTCGTACATCACCTCGTAGGCCACGATCGCTTCGACAACTGTTTGACGGTGTTGTTTGGGTGCGAGTGTTGCGAGTGTCGCGGCGACCTCGGAGTTAAACCGCTCCTCCTTGAGCTTCTCGATCGCCAGGGCTTGGAGTATTGGATCCTCTATTTCGCGAGCGCGGCACTCCCAACGCCGGAGCTGTCTGATCGCGGCGGGGGCGATTTTCGGCCAGAAGCGGGCGTTGGCGAGCGCCAGGGCCACGCCGGCTCGTAGAAGGAGTCGGCGATCACCGAATGCCGACACGTTCTACTCGACTTAGCTTGTTAGGACCTGTTCAAAAAGATCGGCACGCCCTGGGCGTCCCTGGACGCGGCGCTGGGCGCCCCGTGACGACCGATCGAAGATCGGCCAGCGCGGGCAACCAGCACGCGCTGCGACGCCCCACCGCGACCAGCTTGGTCCATGAACGCCCATGACGCACCGCCTATTTTGAAAGACCCTCTCAGTCGCTCGTCTTCGAGCGGCATCCTGCCAGGAAGATGTATGCGCTGCCTACTCATTGAGGGCGAGTGTTGCGGGTACGCGCGAAGCGAACCAGCCGGGTATGGACACGATCAAAAGGACGGCGACGATGACGAGCGCAAATATCTCGATCGGACGCTGACCCGTGGCTACACCCGCAACCGGAAAACCAGTGACATGCTTGAGATAACCATCGATCACGACCTGACCATAGACACCGGCTACCGCACCGGTCAGGCATCCCGCACTGAGCATCAACGCGGATTCGACGAACAGCACCAGCTGCAGTTGACGGTTCGGCGCACCTTCGAGTCGTAGTTCGGCAAGCGATTCTCGTCGTTGCCAAATACTTGATCCAAGTGCTGCAGCCATCGCGAGAATCGCGGCAGCGACGAGCAGTGTCGCGATCCATCCTAGCTGTCCGAGACCTTCACTAGCAGAGGTATCGATCATTGTTTCTCGTGCCTTGGCAGTCAATACTTCCAATCCACTGGCGGGCCTCAATGCCCGAGCGATCGCGTTCCTGACCACCACCGGGTTCGTACCTGGATCGACGCTGACGCCTAGAGCCGATGGTGCCGTGGATCCCCATGCTCGCTGGTAGTCGCTGGTGCTCATCAGGATTGCGCCGGGGCTCCATCCGAAGTTCGTTGTCGTCGCGGCGACGCGGAGCCTGACTGTCCCGGTTGGCGTGGGGAGGGCCAACGTGTCTCCCACTTTGACGTGGTGTTCGTTGGCAATCTGATCTGAGACGGTAATGGAGCCGCCTTCGCGTAGGTTTGCGACTGCGCTTGTTTCGTCACCGTGGATTGTCTGATTGGCGAGCAGTTCAAAATGAGTGGTTGGTGGCCAAGCGATCACCCAAACCCTGCGGTTGCCAAAGTCAAGGAAACTCCCGTGGAAGACATTTACATTTGCTACGCCGGGAACGTGGCCGATCCGCGATGCCGTTCCGTTGGCGGCGAAGTCGTCGATAGCTTGATTGTCGTTGGGGTTAACGACCCAAACGTTGGCGCTATCGACGTAGTGTGCTGTGTATCCGTCGATACCGCGCAACAGGTCATCGCGGGAGCTTCCGAGCGCGACGCTGCCAAAAAGAGCGACCGCGCCGGTCGCCGCGAGCGCCAGCGAACGCGTACTTGTCGTTCTCAGCGATGACAACGCCAACGGCAGTACCGTGAGATTCTGTCTGCTTGTGGAAAGAGCGCGGGCTGTGCGCAGTACGACCCCGAGGATAAGCGGGACCGCAAGCATCGTTGCCAGGGCAAGCGCGACACACGCGACGATCGCCGCCGCGGGTACAAACACGAACAGGCTGGTGGCGAGGATGACCAAGCCGACGGTGGCGCCTGTCATCCATCTCCGTGCCCGGCAAGAGACCCCGCCTGCCGCTTCGCCTTCGAAGAACACAGCATCGACGGGTCGTCCGCGGCGAAGGTCCTGCAACGGAACGATCGAGGCCAGACAGGTCGCGAGCATCCCCCCAATGAACGAGAACAGGATGGGACGTACCCCGATGACGGTGCTTGTCCCCAGCGCGAAGGCCTTTGTGAGATACCCCGGGGACTGGTGAAAGAGCCCGACCGATAGGACATACCCGCCGACTAGTCCCATGAGACAGGCAGCGAGCCCAAGGCAGAGCGCCTCGAAGAGAACCATCTGCACTATCGCGATGCCCGGAGTGCCGTCAAGGCGCAGATCGGCGATCGCTTCCCGTCGCTCCGGAACTGTGAGCAACATCGCGTTGAATGCGAATAGAAAGCCCAGCAGAGCACTGAGACCGGCGAAAAGCTCGCTTGCCTGGTTGCTCGGACGTAGCGCCTCTGCCAGCAGCGAGACATCCTGGTCTGCCGCAGCGACCGTCAATCGTCCGGCAGCCAACGTTTGCAGCTCGTGCTTTACCTGCGCTTTGTGTCCGGGCTTACTCTCGACCAAGATGCGTGTGACGCGGTGGGGAAGCCCGGCGTATTTCTGTAGCCGAGCGAGTGACATCACCGCCACACGAGCCTGGGCGAGCGCACCTGCGGTTTCGTGACCCAGCACAGCGGACACCTTCAATGGGATAGCGCGTCCGCGGAGCTGCAGGGACACGGTGATCGGCCTTGCTCGGGGACGGTAGGCGGAGATCCCCAGCTCGCCGGCGCTTGTTTGGCTCAGGCCGATCCCACCGGGGGACAAGGCTCCCAGCGGTAGCGTGTGGGCCAGACCGTCAAGCAAAGCGAGGCTGATATCGGTACCGGCCACGTCGACCGTTGCGCGGCGATCGTGGGGACCGACGACGGTCGCGGTCTGTTCCAACAGTGGCGCGGACTGTTCAACGCCCGGCATGTGTTCGACACGCGAGAGCAAGCGTTCGTCAAAGCCATCCGGACCACGCGCGTGAAGCTGCAGGTCCGCCGGACCAATCACCGCACGGACCACACTGCCCGCGGAGCTTGTGATGCTGTTGTTGGCGACCGTGACTGAGAAGACAAGCGCAACGGCAACGGCTACGCCAACACCTGCGAGTAGCTCCTGCATCGCGTGTACTCGTAGCCGCCTGCCATAGAGATAGACAAGCGTGCGAACCCGCATGAGCCCGTGCCACTCTGAGCGTTCAATGCGTCTCAAGGCTGCCTACCCCTTGCACGGGCGCGGATTGCGCCCGTGCGTCGAGGGACACGCTCGTGTTGGTGATCTCGCTCCCGATGAGATTGCCGTCGTGCAGCGTGCAGCAACGGTCAGCGATAGCAGCTACTTCGGTGTCGTGGGTGACAAGCAGTACACAGGCTTTACGCTCGTGTGCGATTGAGCCCAGCAGCTCGACGATCTCTCGACTGCGAGCGCTGTCGAGGTTCCCGGTAGGCTCATCGGCGAGGATTAGATTGGGTTCAGGTGCGAGTGCGCGAGCGATCGCCACGCGCTGACGCTCGCCACCGGACAACTTCTCAGGCGGGTGCTGCAGGCGAGCGGCGAGACCGACTCGCTCGAGCCAAGGCGCCGCACGATGCTGGGACTGTTGGAACCCAAAGCCGCCAATGAGTAGCTTGCGGGCAGCATTCTCAAGAGCGGAGACGCGAGGCATGAGACGGAAGTTCTGGAAGATGAACCCGACGTCATGCAACAAGTATTCGCTTGCCTCACGCTTGGACATCGAGACTATGTCGCGCTCTTGGTAGCGGATCGTGCCTGCATCGGGTTTCAACAGTGCGGCGATCAGCAGCAGGAGCGTTGTCTTGCCCGAGCCGCTGGGGCCGAGGAGGGCGAGCATTTCGCCGGGGGCGATCGTGAAGCTCACGCCGTTGACGGCGCGCACCTCCTCACCCTCACCTTGGTAGCGCTTGACTACGCTTTCGAGTTCGAGCAACTCGATACCACCGCGTCGTTGACTATCCTCGCGCCTGCCGCCGGCGATTGAGGTCGGTCACCTGCGCCAGTTCGGGGATCAGCTCGCCGTCCAGTTTGCCTTCATCGAGCGCCAGTACGCGGTCGGCGCCCAAGAAGCCGGTGCCCTCACCGGTGCTGCAGAGGATCGCGATACCGTCGTCGGCGAGCGAACGCAACAGCTTGAGGATCGCATCACGCTTGGTCGGCTCGATGCCGAGCGTCGGCTCGTCGATAACCAGCAGACGCGGGTTGCAAGTGAGCGCACGAGCGATAGCTACGCGAACCGTTTCATCGGTCTTCAGGTCCATAGCTTCCAGTTCCGCGCACGATCTGGCCCGCACACGCTCCAACACCTGCCATGCTTGAGTCAGCGCTGTGGCCTGTGGGATTCGTCGGCCGAGCTGGCCTGTAATCAGCTGATCGAGGACGGTCGGTCCTCGATTGCCACGGAACTCCCGTCGGCAGTAACCGATCCCCTGGCCAAGGAGCTTTCTGCGCCTCGCCATGAGCGAGTTGCCATCGAAGCGCACGATGCCTGTATCTGGCACTTCGATCCCTGCGGCGATCCGCAGCAGCGTGGAGCGCCCAGATCGGCGCTCGCCCCACACGACGACCATTTCGCCTGCATGGATCTCCATCGACACGTCGTCCAGTGCGACGCGAGAGCCGCGGTTATAGCGCTTGCCTATGCGCTCAAGTTCGATCAGGGCCATCGTCAGCGACGCTCCCCGTGCGGGCCTGGAATCTGGCGGCGGCGAATCGAAGCCACGAAAGCATCCCTCCGGCCGCTATACGCATCTGCTCAGCAACGAGTTCGTCGATCAACGCGCCTCGCGAGTCGCTCACAGAGTCTGATCTGGCTCCGATCTGGCCCGCCCCAGCCAAGTGCTCACGTCGGAAGCGATCGATGACGCGCAGAGCAGCATCGGGGTCAGGGGCAAAGATCCCCATCTGTCGAGCCCATAGCGCCAAACTGCGGCGCTGTGAGTCCATCTGCTCCACATACCAGTCCTCAAAACTCCTCGCCCCAACTGGCGTGGCCCGGTAATGCGGCTTGGGCTGGCGACCGGCCACGACTTCGGGGACAGTCTCGATGAATCCTCGGTTTTCGAGTTCATCGAGCGCGGTGTAGATGTGCGAGCTGCCGCTGACAGGGAGCAGATCGGCATACAGGCGCTCGTAGCGGTTGTAGAACTCAAGACCGTAGCTGGGACGTTCGATGACCAGCCCAAGGAGCACCCAGTAGACGACTGAGGTCATCGCTCGGCCGGCTGTCTTTCCCCTAGATGTCCTAGCCATGGAACCTTGCAGCGTACCGGAAATTCCATACCGCAGAAATGCGCAATTCCGCGGCGGTGTCAGGCGCCCCAAACTTTGGTGTTCCAAACTTTGGACGTCAAAATGATGCCTAGCTGAAGCACGCGAAGAAGTCCCATTATGCCGGTCGTGGCGTCTAGAGACACTATCCAGAGCGGTTATCGAGAGTCCGGCGAGCCTGCGTGGCCAGGGCTCTGCGATCACGGGCGGCGCGAGCGATAGACGAAGGGCCGCCACCGTCACTGAGGTCCGCTACGGATGCTACTTGTGACCTCGGGGCCTGACGGCAACATTTGGTTCACCCAGAAGGCACGAACAAGATCGGAAAGATCCGGTCGCGGCCTATTCGAGGCGGCGCGCGGCGTCGGCGAGTCGATCGTCGCCCCAGAACAGCTCCCCGTCTATGGCGACGGTTGGCACGCCGAACACGCCGAGGGCGTGGGCGGCGTCGGTGGTTTCGCGCAAGGCGAGCTTGATCGAAGGGTCCTGTGCCGCCGCCTCCGCCGCCTGCGGGTCCAGCCCGGCGTCGCCGGCTGCCCGCAGGACGTTTGCAAGAAGGCCGAGGTCGTTTCCCTGCTGGAAGGCGATCCGAAAAGCCGAGGTCGCGAACTCGTCGCCACGCCCCACGCGATGGGCGAACGTGGCGACGCGCATGGCCATCAGATAGTTGCTCGGCCAGGGGTCGGGCCAGTGTACGGGCGGCAGCCCATATGTACGAGCGCGGCGCTCGACCTCGACCATTCCGGCCCGCCGTCGCTCCTGGTCGCCGAGCGACCAAGAGGAGCGTTCCGTGAGCTTGAACAGAGCGCCAAGCGAAACCGGCTGCCAGACGACAGGCGCCGGTAGGACTTCGCGGAGACGCTCAGACGCGAGGTACGCGAACGGCGAGCCAAGATCGAAGTAGAACGTCGCTTGAGCCACCTCGACGGCCCCGTCTCGCCGCTCTGGACCAGCTCTACTTGATGTGCATTCCCGAGATCGCGCGGGAGATCACGAGCTGCTGGATCTCGGCCGTGCCCTCGAAGATGTCGTAGATCTTGGCGTCGCGGTGGAAGCGCTCGACCGGGAACTCGCGCGTGTAGCCGTTGCCGCCAAGGATCTGGATCGCGCGCTCGGTTACCCACACGGCGACCTCGCCGGACTTGAGCTTTGACATCGAGCCCTCGGCGTTCTCGAAAGGCACCTGGTTGCGGCCCATCCAGGATGCGCGCCACACCAGCAGGCGGGCGGCGTCGATCTCCATCTTCATGCGCGCCAAGGTGAAGGCGATCGACTGGTTCTCGATGATCTTCTTGCCGAACTGTTCGCGCTCCTTGGCGTACTCGAGCGAGTACTCGTAGGCCGCCCTGGCGATGCCCAGAGCCTGCGAGCCGACCGTGGGGCGCGAGGCCTCGAAAGTGGCCATCGAAGCGTTGGACTTGTTCTTCTTACCCTCCCTGGCGCGGGCGAGACGCTCGTCCAGCTTCTCCTTGCCACCGAGCACGTAGTTCTCGGGGATGCGGCAGTCGTCCAAGTAGACATCGGCCGTGTGCGAGGCGCGCAGGCCGTGCTTGGAAACCTTGGCTCCTTCGGAGATGCCCTTGGCTTCGCTCATCGGCACCACGAAGGCGGCGTGGCCGCGCGAGTTCAGCTCGCGATCGACGGTGGCGATCACGACGTGGACGTCGGAGATGCCGCCGTTGGTGGCCCACGCCTTCTGGCCGTTGAGCACCCACTCTTTGGTGGCCTCGTCGTACTTGGCGGTGGTGCGCAGGGCGCTCACGTCCGAGCCGGCGTTGGGCTCGGAGGAGCAGAAGGCGGCGACCTTGATGTCCTCAGGCGTGCCGAAGCAGCGCGGGATCCACTCGCCGATCTGCTCGCCGGTGCCCTGACCGAAGATGGCGGCGACCGCGAGCGAGGTGCCCATGATCGCCATGCCCATGCCGGCGTCGCCCCAGAACAGCTCCTCGTTCACGATCGGCAGGGTCAGGCCAGTGGGGTCGGCGAAGAACTGGGCCAAGCCCTCGAAGCCGTACAGGCCGATCTTGGCGGCCTCTTCGATGATCGGCCAAGGAGTCTTCTCCTTCTCGTCCCACTCGTGCGCCGCGGGGCGCATCACGTCAGCAGCAAAGCCGTGGACCCACTCGCGTATGTCCTTCTGGTCCTGGCTCAAAGCCATCGAGAAGACGACATCTTTGCCGGCCGCGCTCGTGATCGCCTCGACGGCGGCCTCGGCGGCCTCGGTCGCCTCGCTGGCGGTTACGTCGGTTGCTGACATGGGACGAAAGCTCCTTTGCTGGCTCGGTGACTGGCGTGGCTGAAATGGAAACACGTGACCGGATGCTCAGACCTTTTGGCCTGAGCCCCCTCGAAACCCGACCGCGAACGCACACCTGCGAGCGCTTGTGCCGGGGTCGGGCACGGCCGGATCGGCCGGCCACAGCTCGACAGGTCCATGCTAGCAAAGCGTAAACGGTTGTCAAATGCGAGATTGAACGCCGTTTACATTATCGGTATAGTTGGCGCAAGATGGCCAGCGCGCCCAGCTATCAAGAGTCCGCTTCAAGCCGCGCCTACCGTCGCAGGGAGCGCGAGCGTGAGATCGTGGCGGCCACACGCCTGCTGTTCGACGAACGCGGCCTGCAGGACGCGCCGATCGAGAGCATCGCGCGCGCCGTGGGGATCAACAAGGCCCTGATCTACAGGCACTTCTCCTCCAAGGAGGAGCTGTATGTGCTGACCCTGTCCAGCTACCTGGCCGACTTGGCCGAGCGTTTGGAGGACGTGCCGCCAGAGCTCGATCCGGTGGCACGCCTGGAGGAGGGCTGGGTGCGCTACACCGACTTCTGCCTCGAGCACCCCGCTTTCCTGGATTGTGGCCTGTCCTTGATGCGCCGCTCGGGTGAGGAGCTGCGCGAGACGATCTCCGACGCCATCTGGATCCGCCTCGGGCAGAACATGGCGGCCTGCCTGGGGAAGCTGTCGAAGATCCTCGCCGAGGGCGCCGCCCAGGGCGTGTTCGAGGTCGAGGATCCCGACTTCACGGCCAACCAGTTGTACGCCCAGACACTCGGCACGATGCAACTGGCGCGCATCGGCGTCGGCGTGCACACGAGCGGTGGCGGTATCCCCGAGCCGTTTGCGATCGACCCGCAGCGCGTACAGCGCGCCTGCATCGACGCGGTGCTCGCCTCGGTCGGCGCCCGTCGAACCCCAGCGGCGCACCCTGAAGGCGCGCACCCTGAGGGCATAGCGCCCACGCGCGCGTAGGGCCTTAAGCCGACCCCACCCCCCGGCAGTCAAGCCTGTCGGACGGCGCGCCGTCCGGCCAGGCCGGTTCTCGCTTCAGCGTCAGACAACCCCGCCTCGTAACTAAATCGCTAATCCCGATCCAGTTTGTGGTGTTAGACTGCTTGCTCATCATCTTCATGTCTCCGATGCAGAAAGTGGCTATGCGCAAACGCACACGTCCGTCCCTGTTGGTCCGTCGAACCGGTCGCCTCACCCTCTCGCTGATCACGCTGGTGACGGTGACGTTCGGTCTGCTCGCCTGCGGTTCCTCTAGCGACAGCAAAGAAGTCACGCTGGTCGCTTACTCCACGCCGCAGGGCGCATACGCCGACCTGATTCCCGCGTTCACAGCCACCAGCGAAGGCAAGGGGATCAAGTTCAATCAGTCCTACGGTCCCTCCGGAGACCAGAGCAGGGCGGTCGTCGCGGGCCTGAAAGCCGATGTCGTGAACTTCTCGCTGGAACCGGACGTGACGCGCCTGGTGAAGGCGGGCCTCGTGTCCTCCGACTGGAACCAGAACGCCACACACGGCTTCGTGACCAACTCGGTCGCGGTCATCATCGTGCGCAAGGGCAACCCGAAGCACATCACCAGTTGGAGCGACCTCGTCAAGCCGGGCCTGGGCGTCGTGACTCCGAATCCCTTCACCTCGGGCAGCGCGCGCTGGAACATCATGGCCGCCTATGGGGCCCAGATCAAGGAAGGCAAGACGCCCGCCGAAGCGCAGGGCTACCTGAAGCAGCTGTTCCACAACGTGGTCAGCCAGGACAGCTCTGCGCGCAACGCCCTGCAAACGTTCTTGGCGGGGCGCGGCGACGCCTTGATCGACTATGAGGACGAGGCGATCACCGACCAGAAGAAGGGCTCGCCGATCGAATATGTGATCCCCAAGCACACGATCCTGATCCAGAACCCGATCGCGATCCTCAGCGGCGGCAACACTGCCAACGCGCAGAAGTTCGTCAACTACCTGCTCTCCCCCGCCGGCCAGAGGATCTGGGCGGAAAACGGCTACAGGCCGGTGATCGAAGGCGTGGCCAAGCCCGGCGAGTTCCCGACCCCGGCGGGACTGTTCACGATCGACGATCTCGGCGGTTGGAGCAAGGTCGACAAGGAATTCTTCGAAACCGAAGGCAGCCCCGGGATCGTCACCAAGATCGAGGAATCGCTGGGGGTGTCCACCAGCAAATGAGCCTCGAGCCGGCATCGCAGGCGCTCACCCAGCCCACTGTCGGCGGGCAGGGTCGGCGCGGGCTGCGCCTCGGCCGGTCGGCGCGAGGCCGATCCGGTCAGGGCGGCCCCGACGGGATCGGACGTGGACGCCCGCGCGGACGCGCCCCCACGCGGGGACAGGCCGGCACGGCGCTCGGCGCGGGTCTGCTCGGCGTGTACCTGTCGGTGCTGGTCCTGCTGCCGATCGCCGCCCTGCTCGACAGCGCCACCAAGGGCGGGACAACCGCCTTCTGGCACGCGGTGTCGAGCCCGGAGGCCGTGGCCGCGCTGAAGCTGACGCTGGTCGTCTCGGCGATCGTGGTCGCGGTCAACGCTCTGTTCGGCACTCTGATCGCGTGGGTGCTTGTGCGCGACGAGTTCCCGGGCAAGGGAGTCGTCAATGCCTTGATCGACCTGCCTTTCGCGCTGCCCACGATCGTGGCCGGCGTGGTCCTGCTCGCCCTCTATGGCAAGGGTGGGCCGACCGGGATCGACATCACCTTCACCAGAGCTGCTGTTGGCCTGGCGCTGCTGTTCGTGACATTGCCGTTCGTGGTGCGCTCGGTACAGCCGGTCCTGCTGGAGCTGGACGGTTCGATGGAGGAAGCGGCCAACTCCTTGGGGGCCGGCGGGTTGACGGTGTTCAGGCGAATCGTGCTGCCCAACCTGACCCCCGCCATCCTTTCGGGAGCGGCGCTCTCATTCGCGCGCGCCCTTGGCGAGTTCGGATCGGTCGTGCTGATCTCGGGCAACCTGCCCTTCAAGACCGAAGTGGGTGCGGTGTACATCTTCAACCAGGTCGAGAACGACAACGTATCGGCCGCGGCATCGGTATCGGTCGTGCTGCTCGTGTGCGCGCTGATCGTGCTCGGCGGGATGACATGGCTTTCGCGCAGGGGCTCGCGCCGTGTGCTCTAAGAACCTGTTTCAAAATAGGCGGTGCGTCATGGGCGTTCATGGACCAAGCTGGGCGCGGCGGGGCGTCGCAGCGCGTGCTGGTTGCACGCGCAAGGCGTCACGGGGCGCCCAGCGCCGCGTCCAGGGACGCCCAGGGCGTGCCGATCTTTTTGAAACAGGTTCTAAGACCCATACGCCACCGTCGAAGGCGGGCGATGTCGGCAAGTGAGACAGCCGTAATCGGCCGATCGGCCACACCGCGAGCCCGCTCGACCGATCCCGGGCGCACACGGGGTCACGACAGTGAGGCGGCCAAGACCGCCAGGCGGCTGGGCCTACGCTTCGTGGCGCTGGGCTATCTGCTCGCGCTGCTGGGCGCGCCCGTGGCGATGATCTTCTACAGGACCTTCGAACACGGTCTGGCGCCCGTTTGGAACGCGGTGACTCAGCCCAACGCGGTGCATGCCTTCTGGCTGTCGGTCGAGCTGGTGGCGATCGTGGTGCCTTTGAACACCGTGTTTGGCATCGGGATCGCGCTCTTGATCGAGCGGGGACGCTTCCGCGGCAAATGGTTGCTCGGCCTGATCTTGGACCTACCGTTCGCCATCTCTCCGGTGGTGGTGGGCCTTTCGCTCGTGCTCGTATACGGGCGCACCGGCTGGTTCGGGAACTGGCTGAGCGCCCACGGCATCGAGGTGATCTTCTCGATCCCGGGGATGGTGCTCGCCACCGCGTTCGTGTCGCTGCCGTTTGTGGCGCGCGAGACAGTGCCGGTCCTGCACGAGATCGGGACTGACGCCGAGCAGGCCGCGGCGACGCTTGGCGCAAACGCTTGGCAGAGCTTTCGCAAGGTCACATTGCCGGCGATCAGATGGGGCGTCGTCTACGGGGTCGTGCTCACGACGGCCCGGGCGCTCGGCGAGTTCGGGGCGGTGAGCATCGTGAGCGGGCGCTTGGAGGGACAAACCCAGACGCTGCCGCTGTACGTGCAGGATCGCTTCGAGAACTTCGACACGACCGGCGCTTACGCGGCCGCGGTCGTGCTCGCGCTGCTGGCGTTCGCGACCTTGCTTGGGATGAATCTGCTGGCAAGACGAACACATCGAGACGAGGTGGTGTGATGGCGATCGAAGTCCACAATGTGACCAAGCGCTTCGGCGAGTTCGTGGCGCTCGACGACGTGAGCGTGACGGTGCGCGACGGCGCCCTGATGGCGCTGCTGGGGCCGAGCGGCGGCGGCAAGTCCACCTTGCTGCGCATCATCGCGGGCCTTGAGACGCCGGACGCGGGCAGCGTGTCGATAGGAGGCGAAGATGTCACACATGCGCCCGCGCGCGCACGGGGCGTGGGCTTCGTCTTCCAGCACTATGCCCCTTTCAAGCACATGACCGTCTACGACAATGTGGCGTTCGGTCTGAGCGTGCGCCGTGCCCCCAAGGAGGAAGTGAGGGAGCGCGTGGAGGAGCTGCTTGGGTTGGTGCGCCTGGACGGCTTGGCCAAGCGCTATCCCTCCCAGCTCTCTGGCGGGCAGCTTCAGCGCATGGCTTTGGCGCGTGCGCTGGCGCCGCGGCCCGAGGTGCTGCTGCTGGACGAGCCCTTCGGGGCGCTCGACGTGCAGGTGCGAGGCGAGCTGCGCGAGTGGCTGAGGCGCTTGCACGAGGAGATCAATGTGACCACGATCTTCGTGACCCACGACCAGGAGGAGGCGATGGACGTGGCGGGCCAGATCGTGGTGATGAATCGCGGGCGCGTCGAGCAGACGGGCACTCCGCACGAGCTGTATGAGCACCCCAGCAACGAGTTCGTGATGTCGTTCATTGGGCCGGTCAACCGCCTCGGCGACGCGCTCCTGCGCCCCCACGACATCCAGATCTTGGAGGGCGGCCAAGGCCTCTATTCGGACGGAAGCGCCGTAGAGGCGCTCGTGCGCCGAGTCGTGCACCTCGGCTTCGAGGTGCGTGTCGAGCTGACCCTGCCCGACGGCCGCGACGTGTGGGCTCAAGTCACACGCGAGACAGCCGCCCAACTGGAGTTGACCGAGGGCCAAATCCTGGCCGCACGTCTACCTCCCCCACGCGTTTTCGCCTGACCAGCCGACCGACCTTAGCTCAGCGATTACAGCCCCTCAGCGTCTAGCGGGCCGCTGGGCAAGCGAGGCAAGGACGCAGGGAGCGAAATGTGCTCCGCACATGAGCGACCGAGGACGCAGCCTCGCGCCGCCCTGCGACCCGCTAGCGGGTTTCCCAGGCTTCCTCTTGCTTGGTCAACGCCAGGATCTCCTTGGGCAGCTTGCCGGAGGCGACGTCGGCGACGGTCACATGCTCCAAGACCTTGCGCAGGTTGGCGCGCAGCGCGATCCATACCTGCTGGAGGCACTCGGCGGAACCGATGTACTCCACCTCCTCGGGTCGCTGTCCGCGCACGCCGACCAGAGGCCCGTCGACGGCCCGGATCACCTGGGCGAGGTTGACCTGCTCGGCCGGCTGGGCCAGCCAGTAGCCGCCCTCGGGTCCGCGTTGGGAGCGGACCAGGCCGGAGGAGCGCAGCTGGGTGAGGATGTTCTCCAGGAACGAGAGCGGGATCTGTTGCGCCTGGGCGAGTTGATCGACCTTGCGCGGCGCCTGCTGGCTTGAACCGGCCAGCTCCACGACGGCGCGAACGGCGTAGTCGGCCTTGGCGGTTACATGCATCGCGCGGATTCTCTCCTAAACGGAGGCAGGACGCGTCGTCGCCTAACATGGTGGCCTTGGCGGAGCCCACCTCGACCGCCGTGCGCGCAGCAGCTGGAGCGCCATCGCCGCCCATACGCCGGAGGCGGCGAACCTGCACACGCTGGCGGAGGTGACTTGGATCGAGCCGATCCCCGCTCGGGCCAGGTTCGCCAGCAGCCGACCTTAGAGCGCCGTGTAGACGAGCGTGGCGATGCCGTCCCCGACCACTTTGGAGTCGCTCAGTCGCATGCGCTTCCGATCGCTCGTCCCAGCGAACAGGCGCTTGCCTTCGCCGAGGACGACCGGGAACACCATCAGGCGCAGTTCGTCGATCAGATCGTGCTCCAGCAGACCTTGCACGAGCTGGGCGCTGCCTGCGACGAGGATGTCGCCGTCAAGCCGCTGCCTCAGCTGGGCGACTTCCTCGGGCATGTCTCCTGCGAGCACGTTCGAGTTGTTCCACTCGGGACTCTGCAGCGTTGAAGAGACCACGTACTTGGACATCGAATTGAACTTGTCGGCGAACGGTCCCTCCATCGAGGGCCATGCGGCGGCGAAGCCTTCGTAGGTGGCCCGCCCGAGCAGTTGCGCCTCTGCCCGCGTCGAGCTCGTCGACCTTGAACTTGTCGCCCTCCTCGCCGCGGGCGAACTTGAACGTCCAACCCCCGTGCCTGAAGCCCTCGGCTCCGCCGGGGTCCTCCATGACGCCGTCCAGCGAGACGAACTCGGTCACCACGATTCTTCCCATCACGATCCTCTCGTCGTTTTTGTTCAGGCAAAGACGCTGCGCGAGCGACGGCTCGGCGCTCGACTGCGGTCGCGACCCGGGCCGCGACGGCCTCATGGCTGATTTTTCAGCCGCGCTGGACGACCAGCAGGCGGTTGCCGTCTTGGTCGCGGAAGAAGAACATCGGCGGCACCGGGTCGCCCATCCGCATGACCTCCTCGTCGACATCGACTCCGCGCGCGCGCAGGTCGGCATGGTCGGCGTCGACGTCCTCGCTGGTGAAGGCGACACGGGTGGGGATCCCGACCTGTTCTCCCTCCTGCGGGAGCACCAGCGCCAACGAGGTCTGACCGCCCTGGGGGGTCACTTCGACCCAGCGATCGCCCCTGCCGAAGGGGGTGTCTGCGGTCTTCTGGAGGCCGAGCTTGCCGACATAGAAGTCGAGCGCGCGGTCCTGGTCGCTGACGGGGACCATCACTGTCCCGACCTGGGTGATGTGGGTTGGTCGAAGTCTCGCTCATCGTGTCCTCCTATCGTTGGTCTTGCCTATAGGACTGTGCTGCGACCGAAACTCATCGCAGCTCAAATCTAAAGCAGAACGGCACACGGCCAAGATGGATGAACACGCGATCTGCGTGGACCTGACGCCGGCGCGCCCTGAGGCGCGCCGGCCGGTCCGGTGATCTCAGCCTGCGGTTAGGCAGTCTTCGGCTCGCCGAGCACCGCCAGCCCGTGGATGACGATCAGGCAGATGGCGAAGATGCCCAGCGACCAGAAGGGATAGGCCCCGCCGATCGAGAGCAAAGCCCCGACCGCTCCGATAGTGGCGGCGATGATCCCCACCACGCGGCCGTAGGCGCCTCCGCCGAACAGGGACAGACCGGCGGTCAGCTGAATGACGCCCAGGATGATCGTGATCCATCCCCACGTGTGGAGACTCGCGAACACGTAGCGGTTGTCGTTGACGAAGAAGCTCGCGTTCCCAACCGCGGCGATGCCGTAGATGATGTTGAGCGTGCCCGCAATCAGCAAGAGGATGCCCGCGAACAACGCACTACCGACTCCTCGCATATGACTCCTTCCGTTGAGGTGCCTTGTGACACCTGTCACATATTCGAGGGAAGCGGCCGGAATCCTGGTTGTCTCTCGGCGATCTCAGAGCGTCAGCGATCTCAGAGCGCGCGACGATAGGTGCCCGAGATTCAATACCCCGGGCTCGTCTTGACCCGCTTGCGATCGGACTCGTGCAGGCGACCCTTCTTCTCCAAGGTCGCACACGCTTCGACGATGTCGCTGCCAAGCGTGGCCACCAGGGAGCGCCCGAGCGTCTGCTTGACCAGGGCGCGCATGATCTTGATGTGCTCGGCGTTGGGCGGCAGGGTGTAGGCGGGAACCATCCAGCCTCGCTCGGCCGCCAGCTGGGCGGCGACGTCAAACTCGTCGTAGTCGTGCTCGCCTTCCAGCTGAAAGGCGACAAGCGGCAGCTGCTCGTCCTGCTCTGAGCCGATCAGCGCGAACTTGCCGCAGTCGGCGATCTCCTTGGCGAGCAGGCGCGCGTTGTATTGCATTGTCTCCATGATGTAGCGGTAGCCGTCGTGGCCGTAGCGCACGAAGTTGTAGTACTGGGCCAAGACCATCGCCGAGCCGGTGGAGAAGTTCAGGGTGAAGGTCGCGTCGCGCTTGCCGAGATAGTTCTCGTAGAAGACGAGGTCTTCGGGCAGATCGCTGGTCGCTCTGAACACGAGCCAGCCGATGCCGGGATAGACGAGCCCGAACTTGTGACCCGAGACGTTGATCGAGCGGACCTGCTCCAGGCGGAAGTCCCACTCGGTGTGGGGGTAGAGAAACGGCCAGACGAAGCCGCCGCTGGCGGCGTCCACGTGCAGCGGCACGTCCCAGCCCTTCTCCTCCTTGACGCGCACGAGGTGGTCGTTGATCCCGCGGATGTCGTCGGCATGCCCGGTGAATGTGGTCCCGAGCACCGCCGCTACACCGATCGTGTTCTCGTCCAGGTGGGGCTCGACATCCTCCGGGCCGATCGTGTACTTGTCTGGCTGCAACGGCACGATGCGCGGTTCGACGTCGAAGTAGCGACAGAACTTCTCCCACACGACGTGCACGTCGCCGCCGAACACGAGATTGGGGCGATCCACCGTCTTGCCTTCGGCCTGGCGACGATCGCGCCACTTCCACTTCAGCGACAGCGCGCCGAGCATGATCGCCTCGGAGGAGCCCTGCGTACGCGCGCCGGTCGTCTTGCCGGGAGCGTGGAAGAGGTCGGCGAGCATTCTGATGCAGCGCTGCTCGATCTCGGCCGTCTGGGGGTACTCGGCGTGGTCGATGAAGTTGGTGTGCAAAGACCCGGCGATCAGGCGCTCGGCCTCGGGCTCCATCCAGGTCGTCACAAACGTCGCCAGGTTGCGCATCGGCAGGCCGTCGAGCAACACCTCTTCGCCGACCAATCCAAGCGCGTCCTCGGCGGGCATCCCGCTCTTGGGCAATTTGTCGTCGGGCGCCGGCTCCAAGCGGTAGCGGTTGCCGTACTCGCTCTCGAGCCTTGCGATGCGTCTACCCCGTAGGTCGGGCGGTCCCTCATCCGTATGCTGATCGGCTGTCTGGTCCTTGGACGGCACAGTCATCCTCCTCGAAAGTCGCACTACGGGGTAGCGAATCGCCTGGTGTCAGATTACCCGTCTGCTACGCGCATACGCGTACGATCACGCATCACGCGCGCCCCGCGCGCCGTGATCATGGTGACGTTGCGATGCTGCGCGTGCTCGGGCTCGGGCATGATCACGTCAAGCGTGATCGCCTGCATCCGTGGAGCGAGCGCAAATGGCCGATTTGGCGCTGGCTGAAGCGCAGGATCTGCGCCAGGTCGCGAGGAGCGCCGCCTATATGGTATATGCTCTAGAGCTAAAGCTCTGATAGCCTTGTCCGTCTTCTCAACCAACCCTGGAGGTATGTGATGACTGGCAAGGAAACAAAGGGCAAGGAAAGCGTTCGCGGCGAAGGCCGTGAGCGGCTGATCGACGCTGCTGCCGCGTGCTATAGCCGGGGAGGCGGTGACGCGATGACGATCAATGGCGTTTGCTCCGAGGCCAAGGTGAGCATCGGAACGATATACCATCATTTTCCCCGCGGAATATCCGATCTTGAGGGTCTTTTGTACATCGAAACCCTCGAGGCATATCAGCGCGGTTTGCTATCTGAGTTGAAATCCCATCGGTCGGCTTCAGCGGGAGTCAAGGGTGCTGTGCTGTATCACCTCGATTGGATGGCCTCCAATCAGTCGCTCGCTAATTTTCTGTGTTTTTTTTGCGCGAGCTGGCTTTCGGACGAGCATCAGGCACAGCTTGACCGTATGAATTCCGACTTCGTTCGGATATCGGACGAATGGCGTCAGCCTTTTGTCACGGGCGGGCAACTCCGGCCCATACCGAGTCCGCATTTCGGATGGCTGGTTTTGGGCCCGGCGGATCGGGCTGGGAGTGACATCATCGCGCGGTTCCCAGTGGAGAAGGTCGCCAACGCTATCCGCCGACTGGGCCCGACGCTGGCGGAGGGCGCCTGGCTTGCCGTCAAGGGAGAGGAGACGTAGCTCATGATTTTTGGGGAGTTCCGCACTGCGCGCGGTGTCGGCGTTTGCGATGTGTTGTGCTCTACGTATCACGAGCGTCGGGCCGGTGGGCGCGACGGATAGCGAGCCAATATCGTGACGAGGAACGGCGGTCCTGGGGCGGGCGAGCGCCGACAGATGTGCTTCGTGGCTATGCCCTTTACGGAGGAATTCGACGATGTCTTCCGCTATGGAATAAAGCCCGTCGTGGTGGCCCGTGGCCTTGATTGCCTGCGAGTAGATAAGGACGCGTTCGTGGGGAATATCGTGGAGAGGATACACCACATGATTGACCGCGCCGATGTCGTCATCGCCGATATGACGACCTCAAATCCCAATGTATACTATGAGGTCGGCTATGCGCATCATGCGCGTAAGCAGGTCATCTTGATCTGTGGCGCCCGCTCCTTACTGGAGTTTAATTTGCAGAGCATGAGGTGCCTATTTTACGCTCATATTCACGACCTGGAGGATAAGCTTACACAAGAGCTTGACGGGTTGCTGGCGTAGACTTAACTTGGCCGATGCGATAGCAGCGACAGCCCGATCGTTATTGTTTGTCTAGTGGGTGCTGGGCAGAACGTTCTGCTGGCGCTACGTGCTTCAGATGGAACCGAAATATCATCTCGGCGACGACTCGATCATCCGTGTCGTGCAGCGTACACGGCATCGAGAGGTCGACTCGACCGGCCTCTCGCAATATATTGAGTATGTCTCGTGGCTGGTCTGTAAGCCTTGACTTCGCCGTGATCGGACCCTTCGCCCAACGTAGGTAATTGACGTGAACCTCCTGAGCGTTCATGCGTATTTCTGCGAGATGCTCGCTAAACGCCCCTATGTAGGCAGCGCCGGCGGCTGCCTCCCCGGCGGCAAAAAGCGCTCCTCCGTGCTGTGTCCCCAGATGGTTTCTCAAGTGCTCGGCATCAGGCAGCTCGGCGGTCCCCCGACCCACTGCGACCTCGCTTATGCGTATGTTGTTGTGAAGATTGAACGGGATCGCTTGTTCCAAGCCGTCCCGTAGAAGCTCACACATCTCTGGACTTAGGGGTGGCTGCTGCCCACTTGGCTGGAGTGAGCTGAGGCTTTGATGCGGGTGTGACATCACATCGTGCGTGTCGCTCGGGCACGAGCCCTCGGTGTTCTGGTGGACAGCGGGCTGCTAGCGGTGGTTGTGAGAAGCGTGGCGGTCGCAAGGGCGGCTGTGGCAGAGGCGATCGCCGCGAGCGCCCATCCGTGATGGAAGGCGGTCAGCGCATTTTGGGGCGTCGGTGAACCCACGATCGCTACGAACAGCGCGACGCCGAGGACAGCCCCAATCTGACGGATCATCGAGTTGATTCCCGCGCCGGCCGCAAGCCTGGCAGAGGGTACGGAGAGCATTGCTGTGCTCGTGAGCGTTGGCAGTATCAAGGCGATCCCGCTACCAGTTAGGAAGGCTCCGGGTAGGTAGGTCGACAGGTAACTGGGTGCCAGACCCATCCGCTCGACATACCACAGGCATCCGGCCGCATAGAGAGCTCCGCCCAGCGCCGCAGCAGTGCGCTGACCGATCCTGATCGCGACTCGCGCCGCGCTACTGGCCAGCGCGGCGGTAATAAGAGGGCTTGCGCTTACGGCGAGTCCTGTCTTTAGCTCGGAGTAGTGCCATACCGATGTCATGAACAGAACGTCGCAAAGCAGCTTTGCGGCCAGCCCGATCGCGAAGGCGAAGATTGCAATGTTCGCAACCGTAAATCGCCGTGCTTTTAGGAGGTCGAGTTGTATCGCGGGCGAATCGTGGCGCCTTGCCCTCCAGATGGCTGCAGCGAGAAGGGCGCCGGAGGCGAGCAGGAAAATCACGGTGGGAGCGCTGAACCATCCCCAGCCGTTGCCTTGGACGATAGCGAGCGCCAAGAGTCCCACGCCAAGCAGCATGAACAGCGCCCCCAGCACATCGGGCAACCGCGAAGTAGCTACTCGGTCGGGATCCTCGTGGATGACGCGGGTAGCCATCACGAGCGTGAGCGCACCGATGGGAAGGTTTATGAGGAATATCCCTTGCCAACCGACTGTATGTATCAGGGCGCCCCCGACAGACGGTCCGGCGGCGAACGCGACGCCAGAGACGGCTGCCAGCAGTGCGATAGCCTTGATTTGCTCACCGGGCGCGAACGCCGGGAGCAGTAGCGCCATGCCTGTCGGGATTATGATGGCGGCGCCGATCGCTTGAATCACGCGGAACGCGATGAGCGCTGTAAGCGTGGGAGCTGCCGCGCAAGATGCCGAGGCCAGAGTGAAGACGACCAGCCCGAGCAGAAACAGCTTGCGCTGGCTGTAGCGTTCTGCGAGCTGTCCAGCGGGAACGAGCAGCGCAGCGAACACGATGTTGTAGGCATTTAGGACCCAGGAGATCGAGGAGTCGTCTCTCCTGGGAAAGCGTGCTGCAATGCAGGGAAAGCGATGTTGACGATGGTCGCATCGAGGAACGCCATGAATGCCGCGAGGGAGGCGACGATGAGGATCTGTCGCCTGGGAGCGGGAGCAATGACGCTCACGCCGAGGCCCCAACGACATCGCGGTGTTCGTCAGACCCCCCTCGCGGTCTCGGAGCTTGCCCGGCGGGGTGAGCACGACTTATGCCCTGCCAGTGAGTGGTCCTGAGGATCGCGTAGTTGAGTTCGCCGGTGGGTCCTCCGGTGCGTCCGGTCCCCCCGTGAGTCGCGAGGATGGGAAGGAACCCTACGTGGGAGTCGTTGATCTTCAGCAGGCCGCCGTTGGACATCCCTCTCATGAACGTCCCGATGACGTGCTCATCCCGGGCCCACAAAGAGTTGCGAAGCCCATAGGCGTTGGAGTTCATGAATCGCAAAACCTCGTCCAACAGCTCCGGGTCGTCATGCTCCGGAACGATGATCGGCAGCATGGGAAAGAAGGTCTCCTCGCGAACGCAGGAGAGGCTTCGAGCCTGGGCGAGCCCGTCAACGCGAATCACGGTCGGCTGTAGAAAGAATCCAGCGGGATCGGGAGCGCCGTCGACGCCTATGCGCTCGCCACCGGTGAGTATCTCGCAGCCGGCCTCGCGAGCCTCTGAGAGGAAGTCGAAGAACTGATCCTGCTTCAAAACTGGGCTGAGCACAACGTCGGGCTCCTCCGGGTAACCTGGCTTGATGGCTTGAGCGAATGTGGCGAATTGTACGATAAAGCTCTCTGCGATGCAAGGATGGACGATCGCGTACTTGGGCACCATGCAGATCTGGCTTGAACCAAGGAAGCACTCCCCGAGCGCTTGCACTGCGCCGTCAAGATCGGCGTCTTGCCAAACGAGGAAGCCGTCATTGCCTGAGAAGCTCCAGGATCGGCTTCTTGCCGGCGGCGAAGCATTCGGCGCCGAAGCGCAACCCTGAGTTGCTCGAGCCGAAGAACAACACGTCATTGACCTGTGGACTGAGGAGCCACTGCTTCAGAGTCCGCTGGGTATCTCCGGAGATGAGATTCAGAGTGCCCGGCGGGGCACCGTGACGATCCAGAACAGGCTGGACGATCTCTCGGAAAAGAAACATCACGCCTGTTGGGGTGCTGCGCGGGACCTTTACGACAAGCGTGTTTCCTGCCAGCAGCGCAAGCGCTCCCATCGCCGAGTTCGAGGCGGCGGCGTTTTGCGGTGGATTTACGCATACCACGCCGTCGGGCTTGCGCACGAGGTGAAGCTCGCGCCCGTCGTGGGAGAAGCTCTCTTGGAATTGCTCGTAGTACCAGTTCCGCGTTAGCTCGTCGACACCATGGACGACACCGGTCACCTCCCATTCCGCGAGCTTGCGCGGGTGGCCCTCGGCGATGAGGATGTCCACCAGCTCGGAGGCGCGCGCCAGCAGCTCCTGGTGAAAGTCGGCGCCGATATCGCGCAACTGCTGCAAGCTGAAGCGCCCGAAGTCCTCATATGCGCGCGCGGCCGCCGCAACGGCTCGCTCGCCATGGTCATCGCCACCCCATGCGCAGCGCGCGATCACCACTGCCCGGTCTTCGTCGCTCAGTCGCTCTGGCTCGATCTTCCCCAGCTCAAGCCCACGCTTGAGGTTGAACGCCTGCTCGGGATTCGATATGAGAGCGGAGGCGCGAACCACATAGCTCCAGCCAAGTCCCAGATCGTCCTGACCGTCGATGAGGAGCGGGTAGCTTCTCATGTCATCGCACCCTCAGCCACCGCCGAGAGGTCGGGTTCGACATCCTCGAGTACACCGCTGTTGAAGTCACCGTAGGCGCCAAGATCGAGGAAGCCCTGACCGCTGTAGCAGAAGACTATGACCGCTTTGCGGTCTTCCTCCTTGCAGCGCAGCGCAACATCTATCGTCGCCTTCAATGCGTGCGCAGCCTCAGGACAGGGCAGATAACCGTGCAAGCGAGCCATCAGCTGCCCCGCCGCAAAGACCTCGGACTGGGGCAGCGCGACCGCATCGATCAGGCCCTCGTGGCGCAAGAGGCCGATCAGGGGAGCGCATGCGTGGTATCGCAGTCCGCCAGCGTGGATGACGGGGGGAACGAAGTCGTGTCCCAGTGAGTAGCTCAAGGCTCGCGGACCGCTCGCGGAGGAATCGGGGTAGTCCCACATGTACGCGCCCTTGGTCAACGTGGGGCATGCGGCGGGCTCGACAGCGAGGAATGTGATGTCGCGGCCCGCAAGCTTCTCTGGGAGCCACGGGTTCACAAGCCCACCCATGTTCGAGCCGCACCCGACTGACGCGATCAGGAAGTCCGGCTCTCGACCAATGAGCTCCAGCTGCTCGCGAGTCTCAAGCCCGATCACCGTCTGATGCATCAGGCAATAGTTAGAGAACGCGCCCACCGCCATCCGTGATTCCGGGTCGCCCCGAACCGCCTCTATCGATTCGCTTACAGCAGTTCCCTCGCTCCCGGGGTGATCCGGATATTCCCGCAAGAGGCGGCGGCCGAACTCCGTGTCTGTGCCGGGGCTGGGACGAACTTGTGCGCCGTAGGTTTCCATCAGGATCCGCCTGTATGGCTTCTGCTCATAGCTCGCACGGATCATGTAGACCAATAGCTCAAGTCCAAAACGTGCGCACGAAAGGGCCATTGCCTGGCCCCACTGTCCTGCTCCCGTGTCCGTCACGAGCCGCTTGATCCCGTCCCGCTTGGCGTAATAAGCCTGCGCAAGAGCGGAGTTCAGCTTATGGCTGCCAGACGGACCCGACCCCTCGTACTTGAAATAGATCTCAGCCGGTGTCCCGAGATGACGCTCCAAAGCAACGGCGCGGAACAGTGGCGTGGGCCGCCACATCCGATATGCCTCACGCACTTCTCCCGGTATCTCGATCCAGCGCTCTACCGAGCGCTCCTGCGCTACCAGAGCAGCGGGGAACAGTTGCGTCGAATCCTCGCCTGACAATGGGAGGCCAGTCGCGGAATCAAGATACTCCTCCGGCATCCGAGGGAGATCCGGCAGCACGTTGTACCAGCGCTCTGGTATACGATCCGCGGACAAATCAACTCGATCCGGACAGGCGATCTGCATAGAGCCTCAATTCGTATATACGGGATAGTCAAAAGATCGAAATAAACCTGGGGATGAAAACTACTGGACTATTGGAATCTGCGCTAGTGGAAACCGGGAGACAACTAGGGAGCTAAGGGTCATCCACAAGGAGGACCGCCGGGCAGGACCGCGGGGCTACAGTCAAGGACCAGCTTGTCAACAACACACATGCGCGCCTTCTCTTCTTGCGCGCCCGCGGGGACGCAGACGTCCTGGTGGAGTGTCAGGCAACGTTTGCCGTGGTGGCGACGTCGCGAAGCTTGAGGGCGGACGGATTTCGGACGTGCAGGAGCCGGCCGACGTTGCCGGGCCTCCACCAGGCCCGGTAGCCGGACGATAGCCGCCGAAAGTGAGTGGGGACCTTGTACCCGAGCCCGGCCTGGCCTGGCCTGGCCTGCAAAGAGCCTCGTGGCCTACGCCGATGCGGCGCCGGCACACCGCGACTCTCATGGCCCAAGAAACACCCAAGGTTGGACGAGTATGATCCTGCATTGTGACCGCCGCGGCGAACAGCAGACACATGGACTTTGTCGAACAGTTTTATGTTATAAGGTCTGGCTCGTGTCCAAATCCAATCCGATACTGACAAACGCGCGATTGGTTCGCCGGACCTTTACGCTACGTCCATTCGACGACATCCCTGACGAGGCTTGGCCGGAGCTTGTCGACCCAGTAGGTTTTGTGGTGGGCTCGATACTCGTGCTGTTCTACGGGTCGCGGTCTGCCTCTGGCGGTTCCTCCCTGTCTCGTGATCCGGTGCTCGTGGGACAGCGAATAGGCTGGCGGTTTGGCGCGACGGCAGTGGTGCTCCTGGTAGTAATCATGCCAGTCCTCGTCGGCTTGCTCTTTCCGGAAGTTGCCACTGGCGATCCGTTTGCGTACGCGCTGACCTTGCTCGCGGCCGGGGCCATTACTTTCGTGCCTGGACGTGTTGCGGACTTGCGCGATAAGGGTCGTGTTCGAGGGAGCGGGTACCCAAAGACGCTGCGAAAGGCGATGTGGTACCTGGAGTCGGTCATTGCCATCATCGCGGTAGTTGTGATTGTCGCGTGGAAGTTTGGCGGCCCAGGAAATCACCAAGTCGTTCGTGCTGTCGTATGGGGTCTCCTTGCCGTGTGCGCGGCAGAGTTCTATACCTTCGGCGCGGTCAGAAATATAGCTCTCGCTGAAGCAGATGACGCTGATAGCACATAGTAAAGGATCGACAAAATAACCAGAGTGGCCAGCATACGCATTGCGAGAAGGTCTCTTTGCCAACGCGCACTCATAGCTGCCTCTGTCCTTACCCTGGCGACTGTACTCCCGCTCACGGAGTCGGCAACATCCGCGCCAATCACAGTGACGGTCAAACGGTTGGCTCATAGTCGAAGGCAACAGAAGGATCACAGGAAGGCCTGTAAGCCAAAGAGGCGACAGGAAGCGAAGTTGAACAGGTGCAAGGCTAAACACCACGCAATCGATCGAACAAAACCGAGCGGGGCGACGAGCGATCCGAGTCCGCAACCGAACACATCGGATACCCCTTCGCCTTCGCCTTCACCTGTGCATCAAGGCAATACCTGAACCAACCCTGCATACGACCCCTGAAACCGTGAGTGGCCCAAACGAGATCGTCGGCGGCATCTATCTCTATGGTGGACCTGAGATTACATCACCTAACTGTCATGACTGGGCGCCAGTCACAGTCACGTCGCCTCGCGTGCCGCCGATGATGCGGCGCCCACTCCCGGAGCCAGCACCGAGCGAGTCCCCATGCTCATCGACATGGCACGTGCAGGTCTTGCCGGACCGCGACGGGGATGCCGAGCCGCCCACACGGGATCAGAGCAGAACCCGCCGTGACGTAGTCCCAGCGCCCACGACTGCGGCGCAAGATGACGACGCCGTTGAACCCCCAGCGTTCGCAGGAGCGATATTGGGGGCCGTTGAAGCCCACCTCGGCCCAGTTGCCGCCGTCCTTGGTCGTCACCTGGGCAAACAGGCAACGCTCCGGGATGCCGGGAGGCACCTGCGGGGCCGCAGCTCGGTCGATCGCATTCCGAGTAGTGCCGGTCGCGACTCGACTCGCGACAGCGACCGCTGGCACGATGAGCCCGAGGGCAATGATGATGGCGATGATCCGCTTCACGATCTGCTCCCGTGGTTATGAGTTCCTCAGAATCTCTATTGTCCGGTCACTGCAAAAAGGGTGCACATGCTGCACGCGATCCTGCCGCCTGCGCGCCCGCGCTCGTGAACGCGAGCGCCAACGCGACGACGATCCCAACGGGGATGAAACCTGCTCTCCAGCTTTGCCGCATATCGATCTCGCTAGTCCTGGTCATATCTCGCCAGGGCTAGGTCAACGCAGTCGCCCACCCCAACGAGATCGGCGAAGTCTTTTGCGAACTCTCTAAGGTGCTCGCCGCTGGGGTCAAAGCCGAGGATAACGGAGTCAGCGACATCCTGGACCAGCTCGGAGATGCTCTTGGCGCGCTCCAGTTTCTTCCAGACCTGGGCGCCGGTCACGCCGTTCCTGAACCGCACCTTCATGAGATCGTCGTAGAGCTTGTAAACCGGCCGCAACGCCTCGCTGAACTTACCAGTGTTGTAGAAGCCCTTGATGACCTTGATGAATTTCAACGCCTTGAGCGGCCCGAAAGCCGCGATCTCTGCGCTGCAAGCGGCCACGCTCTTTAGCTTCTTCGCAGCGCAGATCAACCGCGCGACTGTCGTCGTCCCACAGGGTGGTTTCTTGCGGGTGAAGCCGGCGGTGACCCCCCGGTCGGCGGTGATCGTGACCGCGCAAAAGTCTGCGTCGGTCGTGTCGCACCCTGACCAGCCAGCGAACGTCGAGCCCGCGGACGGTGTCGCGGTCAGCGTTACAATGGTCCCGCTCGCGTAACTGTTCAGGCAAGTACCGGGGCAGCTGATGCCTGACCCCGAGACGCTGCCCGTGCCCGTCCCGGCAAGCGAGACCGACAGGGTGTAGGACGTGTTGTTTGCAGGCGGCACCGGCGGAGGCGAAGTGTTTGCAGGCGGCGCGACAGCCGGGGGGCCCGACGACGGCGACCCGCCGAACTCGTCGATCCGCGCGTTGTAGAGGTCGGCGACGTAGACGTCGCCCGAGCTATCGGTGGCGACGCCCCAGGGGAACCAGAGCTGCCCGGCGCCGCCACCCGGAATCCCGGCCGTGCAGGTGCTGGTACAGGTCTCAAACTGGTCTTGACCGTCGCTCACGCCCCAGCCATAGGCCTCGATGAACGCGCCGGAGGCGGAGAACTCATCGATCCGGTAGTTGTCGGTGACGTAGACGTCGCCCGAGGGATCGGTGGCGATGCCGAAGGGGCTGTTGAACGCCCCGGCGCCGTTCGCCTCGGCCCCTCTCTGGCAGGTGCTTGTGCAGGTCTCAAACTGGTCTTGACCGTCGCTCACGCCCCAGCCATAGGCCTTGATGAACGCGCCGGCGGCAGAGAACTCGTCGATCCGGTAGTTGCCGGCGTCGGCGACGTAGACGTCGCCCGAGCTATCGGTGGCGACGCCGTAGGGGTTGGAGAGCTGCGCGGCGCCGTCGCCCACGATTCCGGCCGTGCAGGTGCTGGTGCAGGTCTCAAACTGGCTGGCGCCGTCGCTCACGCCCCAGCCGTAGGCCTTGATGAACGCGCCGGCGGCAGAGAACTCGTCGATCCGGTTGTTGCCCAAGTCGGCGACGTAGACGTCGCCCGAGCTATCGGTGGCGACGCCGTCGGCGCCAGCGAGCTGCCCGGCGCCGTCGCCCCCGATCCCGGCGTGGCAGGTGCTGGTGCAGGTCTCAAACTGGTCTTGACCGTCGCTCACGCCCCAGCCATAGGCCTTGATGAACGCGCCGGCGGCAGAGAACTCGTCGATCCGCGCGTTGTAGAGGTCGCCGACGTAGACATCGCCCGAGGGATCGGTGGCGATGCCGACGGGGCTGTTGAGCGCCCCGGCGCCGGTCGCCTCGGCCCCGATCTGGCAGGTGCTGGTGCAGGTCTCAAACTGGCTGGCGCCGTCGCTCACGCCCCAGCCGTAGGCCTTCATGAACGCGCCGGAGGCGGAGAACTCGTCGATCCGGTTGTTGCCGGTGTCGGCGACGTAGACGTCGCCCGAGCTATCGGTGGCGATGCCCCCGGGCTCCTCGAACTGCCCGGCGCCGCCGCCGTAGATCCCGTCCTCGCAGGTGCTGGTGCAGGTCTCAAACTGGCTCAGCCCATCGACAACGCCCCAGCCGTGGGCATTGGTGAAGGAGACGTTCGCGCTCGCCGCTGCCGTGAGCGTGAGGCTCACCACAAGCGCGGCGAGCAGGGCGACGACGCTCCGCAGGGCGCGGAGTCGCCACTCCTCGCTGGTGCTTTCCTTCCTATGCCGCTTGCTCATCCGCATCTTGACGAATCGCGCTCGCGACGGGTCTTGCGTGGTGCTCACGACGACGTCCCCCAGACGGATCCCCGGTTCCTAGCGAGTCCACGCTATCACCAGCCCAACTTTCGGGTTAAAGCTACGCTCGCCGGGCAGGCATCGCCTGACGGCCGCCCCGCTCACCGTTACCTGACCTCGTGGCTTTCGGTTCAACTGTCGCGGGGCCCGCGATCGAAATGGGCTACGAGGGTGATCGCCCGGCCGCGCGTCGCGCAGCGAGCGCTCGGCTACGGACCGCGGCAGATCGGTGCTGGGACTAGCCCTTGTCGAGCAGCTTTGCCTTGGAAGCCTGAAACTCGTCGGCCGTCAGAGCACCCGACTGGTGAAGGTCAGTGAGTTCCTTCAGCTGCGAGGCGAGGTCGAGGGAATTGGTTGCACCACTGGCAGGAGCGGAGGGACGCGCGGGCATCTCTACTGGGTTGCGCTTCAGCTCATCGGCAATGGCCTGAGCGTTCAGCCTTGCCTGGTAGTTCATGTCCGGAGCCCGGCTCAAGCTATGCACGCCCGCCTCGATCTGCCGCTTCTTAGACCACTTCAAAATTGGTCCCAACACGAACTGGCAAAAGGCCCAAAAGAGGATGCCGAGAACGACTAGCCCCACAATGATTCCCATTTGCTCTCCCTCTCAGTGCCAGCGCGGCACGCAAAAATATCAAATGAAATGACGTATGTAGTTTTATCAGGCGTGATGCAAGAGCGCAAGCAAGCTAGCCCCCATTTTCCGCGTACGTGCGCCAACGGGGTACTTCCACATCGCGTCGCGTAAGCAGGCGTGAGCCGCCTCACCCGTAGGGCTTCCGCCCGTCAGCCGGACATCGTGCGCTGAAGGGCGCGCTGGCGTGCGGGGCGCTGTGTGAGCCGCGCTAGGTAGTCCCTTAGGTTCGCCGGGAGCTCATCCGCGAAGCCGATGCGCTCCGTGAAAGCTAGCGTGCCGCCGACGAGTACGTCGGCAACCGTGAAGCGCTCGCCGACGAGATAGTCACGGCCGTCCAGAGCGCTAGACACCGCGCGCGCGGCCTCGTCAAAGCGCTGTCGTGCAACGGCGGAACGGTCTGGGTCGCTCTGGGCGTGCACGGCCGACTCGATCAGAGGCGGCTCGAGCTCTGCTGGGGCGAAGATAGTCCACTGGTAAAGCAGCGCTCGCTCGTGGGTCCCCGGTGCCGGCGCGAGGCCGGCGTGTGGACGCAGGTCTGCGAGGTGCAGGCAGATCGCCGCCGATTCAAATACGAACCCTTCCTCGTCCTCGAGCACCGGCACGCGGCCCAGAGGATGGCGGACGCGGTGCTCCTCGCTCTTGCTCTCCTCGCGCGTCATCACCGTGATCTCATACGGCTCGCCGAGCTCCTCGAGCACCCAGGCGACGCGAATCGGCCGGCCCGCGTGCTCTCGGTGATAGACGCGCATCATGGACGGCACGATAGTGACTGGTACGCGAACTCGCCCGCCTGGCCACAGAGCGCAGGTTTCGGCGCTGGCCACGTACCCGCGCTGTCTAACACTCGCCAACGAGCTGTGCGCCATGCTGGACGAGGCCTGGAACGGTCTGCCCGCCGGGAGGACTGGAGGATCGAGCTGGTGGCGATCTCCGCTAACCCACTTCCACAGCTTCGTCGGCGTTGACACGGAAGCCCTTGCCCTTGCCGGCCCCGGCCACGACGGTACACGTGATCCCGTTCGTCGCGGAACTGCAGCGGAATCCATCGAGTTCGGTCTGTTGCCCATCGCCCAGCACGACGGGTTCAGCCCAGTTCTGGAAACAGGTATTCGGCACGTGGGCTCCGGGCGAATATTCAAGCTGAGGCACCGAACAGATCGAGACGTGCCCGGCGGTATTGACCCTCGCTCCCCCACACCCTGGTCCACCCATCCAGGTCGCCTGCCCCGAAGCGCCGCCGGGCGCCGCCGACGCGCCGCACGTCAGGGCCGACACGCCAAGGGCTGCGAGGAGTCTCATGATCCGCCGATCCATAGCGTTACCCAGCGGATCATATCGCCGCCAGCGGTAGGTCTTCACTGCTTCCGCTCGAGTGGCCTATAGTCCGCCGCAGAGGGCCAGCGCGTGTCAGGACGCGCTTCATCGCTACTTTCGACGGCGAAGCGGTCGTCGCGATCAACGGGCCAAACAGTCCCGCTCTGGACGAGGACCGGGTCTGAACTGCAGCCAGGTGCGCGGCTTTCGCTTCTCACAGCGCAAGCGCGGGTCTGCCAGCTCCTACGGGGAGTGCCCGGTCTTCGTTCAACTCGGGCGTCTCGACTGGTACACCTCAGCTACGGCGCCGGCGATTGAGTGAGATTCCCTCGGGCGCAGCCGTGTCTGTCAGGGTTCCGCGTAGCCTTCGCAGAACTGTGCCGCTTCGGTTGCCTTTGCCTGCAGGTTTTCGGTGTAGACGGTCGAGCCGTTTGCCCCGAGGACCGTCAGTTCAGAGGGCAGCGCTTGAGTTCTTCGGTCCCGACTTGCGGGAACCCGACGATCCGGTCCAAGCCGAGAACCGTCCGCACGGCGTCACCGCAGATCGCTAGTCTGGATGTCCTCAAATGACCGTGTTCGTCCGTCTGGACAGCCACGGCCAACCAAACCAGAAAGGCCCAAAAAATGGCGCTATTGCTGAAGATTCAGCGCCATCAGAGGCCTTGTGATTCGCAAGCGGCGGACGGGCTTCGAACCCGCGACCTCAAGCTTGGGAAGCTTGCGCTCTACCAACTGAGCTACCACCGCGCTTGGACAGATATTACGCCGTCGGAGAGCGCGCGCACTACGCTTGGCCGGCGATGCCCAAACGTCCTCTGATGCCTCTCGCGATCGGTCTGCTGGGAGCCGCCCTGATCGGCCTGCTCGTATATGGGATCTCCACGCAATCGCCGACCCGGACGCTCGACGACGCGATCGAGCACGGCGCGCGGCCGGCCGCGCCCTCGGCCACGACTCGCCTGCCCCTGCTCGCGGGCGCGGGCGAGCGCTCGCTGGCCTCCTACCGGGGCAAGGTCGTCGTCTTGAACTTCTGGGCCTCCTGGTGTGTGCCCTGTCAGGAAGAGGCGCCGATTCTCGAGCGTGCCCAGCATTCGCTTGCGGCCCACGGCGGTATGGTGCTCGGCGTCACCTTCAGGGACGCCTCTTCGGATTCGCTGGAATTCGTCAAACAGCACAAGCTCACGTTCCCGATGCTGCGCGATACCAGCGGCGAATTCGCGCGTTCCTACGGCACCAGCGAGATCCCGGAGACGTTCGTGATCGACCGCTACGGTCATGTTGTGGCGATCTCGCGCGAGGAAGTGAGCGAAGCGTGGCTGAATCGCGCCGTGAAGCTCGCGCAGAGCACGTGAGCAAGCCCGTCCTGACTCTGACGGTCGCCCTGATCCTTACGGCCACCGCGCTGCCCGCAAACGCTGGGGCCAACGCCCCGGCGACGAGCTTGCCCGTGATCGAACGCCAGGTCATGTGCGTCACCTGCAAGATCCCCTTGAACGTCGCCGAATCGCCCCAGGCCGACCGCGAGCGGGCCTTGATTCGCCGCCTGATCGCCGCAGGCGACAGCGAAACCCAGGTCAAGAGCGTGCTGGTCGGCCAGTACGGTCCAGCCGTGCTCGGCCTGCCCGCCTCCAAAGGCTTCGATCTGGCCGCCTATCTCGTGCCTGTCGCCGTGGTCTTGGCGCTGTTGGCGTTGCTGGCGCTGCTGCTCCCGAGCTGGCGCCGCCACTCGCGCGCAAGCGCTGCCTCCGCGCCCAGCGCGCCGAAACTGAGCGAGGGCGACGCAGCGCGGCTGGACGCCGACCTGAAGCGCTTTGACTGACCTCCCACCACAGGCCTTGCCAAGACGAGACGGCGGGCGCGGCGAAAGGAGGTCCGGCGAAGACCTACATCTCGGTGGGCGCCTGCACTCCCAGCAACTCCAGGGCGCGGGCGATCGTATTCAACGACGCCACACACAGGGCAAGCCGCTGCGATTCGAGCGTCTCAGGCTGGGCGCCGAGCACGCGGCAGTCGCGATAGAAGGCAGTGAACTGCTGCGCCAACTCCAAGACATAGGCCGCGATCCGGTGGGGCGCTCGGCGCGTGGCCGACTCGTGCACCTCGCCCGGGAAAGCGAGCAGCTTCTTGATCAAGGCCCGCTCGGGCGCCTCCAACGGCTCGCCGCTTTCGCCCACCGAGCGCAGGGCCGCCTCGACGCGCTCCACGCCTGCCTTGATCAGCATCGAGGCGATACGCGCGTGCGCGTACTGAACGTAGTAGACGGGGTTCTCGTTGGACTGCTCGCGGGCGAGGTCGAGGTCGAGGTCGATCGTGGTGTCGTGCGAGCGCGAGAGCAGGAACCAGCGCGCCGCGTCCAGCCCGATCTCCCCCAACAGGTCCTCCAAGGTGACGAACTCGCCCGCGCGCTTTGACATCTGTGCGCGCTCGCCGCGGCGTACCAGGTGCACCAGTTGCATGATCAGCATCTCCAGGTGCCCCGGGTCGCCACCCAAAGCCTCGTAGGCGGCCTTCATGCGAGCCACATATCCGTGGTGGTCGGCGCCCCACACGTCGATCTGGCGGTCGAAGCCGCGCTCGCGCTTGTCCTGGTGGTAGGCGATGTCGGACGCGAAGTAGGTGTGCTCGCCGCTTGAGCGAACCAGGACGCGATCCTTGTCGTCGGCGTAGTCGGTCGTTCTCAACCACAGGGCGCCCTCGCTGCGATAGGTGTGGCCGCTGCGCTCGAGCAGGACAAGCGCATGCTCGACCGGGCTGACCGGCTTGCTCTGCCCCTCCCGCCGGATCTGGCTGGGGCTCGTGCAAAGCGCTCTCATACGCCCAGCGGTCAAAGCTCTGAACGCGAAATGCCGCCAAGGAGGATTGCATCCGCCCGACCATCACCCTCACGGCCGCGGCGCCCAGCTCACCCGGGTCGAGCCGGGCCGCCCGGGCTTCTCCAAGCTCGCGCTCGACTTCGGCCACGAGCGGCCCCACATACTCTCCCCGGTAGCCGTCCTCGGGGACCTCCTCCCCACGCGCCAGCGCCCGGATCGATTCGCCGAGCTTGAAGACCTGCGAGCCGGCGTCATTGACGTAGAACTCGCGCTCGACCTGGTGCCCGTGAAAAGCGAGCACACGCGCCAAAGCATCGCCGTAGGCGGCGTTGCGGGCGTGCCCGACGTGCATTGGACCGGTCGGATTGGCCGACACGAACTCCACGATGATCCGCTCGGGCGCGCTCGCCCCCGCGCGAGCGAAGCTCTCGCCGGCGGCGAGTACCGCGGACAGGGCGGCGCGGTGCCAAGAGTCGGCGAGGAACAGGTTCAAGAAGCCGGGTCCGGCCACCTCGAAACGCTCGAGCTGCTCGCCGAGACGCTGAGCCAATGTCTCGCCGAGGCGTTGGGCCAGCTCGCGCGGCGGGGCGCCGGTCGCGGGCGCGAGCAGCAGCGCGGCATTGGTCGAGTAGTCGCCGAAGTCCGCTCGCGGTGGGCGCTCGAGCGTGATCGCCTGCCGGCTGGCGTGCCCCTCGGAGACCACGGCGGCTACCGCCAGCACGGTCTCGCGCAGACCGATCTCGGTGGTTATCGGGCTCATTGGCGAGGATCTTATGCGCCGTCCGCGCACCGTCCCCCGCCCAGGTTGCGATACTAGCCTTGTGAACGACGAGAACCCAGGCGCCGAGCGCCACATAAACATTCATCTCTCCCCGGAGATCATGGGGGGCGTATACGCGAACTTCGCGAACGTGAGCCACTCCGACTACGAGTTCACGGTCACTTTCGCGAGAGTCGACCACGAGGTCGAGTCCGAGGAAGTCCCGGGCGTGGTCGTCTCGCGCGTGAACCTCTCGCCGCGCTTCATGCGCGAGCTGATCGACGCGATGGAGGACAACTACTCGAAGTGGCGCACGCGTGAGGGCATCAAGAATCTG
Organism: uncultured Solirubrobacterales bacterium; assembly: GCA_963809705.1. Lineage (GTDB taxonomy): Bacteria > Actinomycetota > Thermoleophilia > Solirubrobacterales > Solirubrobacteraceae > Palsa-744. The sequence continues at coordinate 243,994 of CAWEKF010000001.1, forward strand.
CCCGAGTACGGCGGCGCCGAGACCGGGGAATCCGACGAGTAGTGACGCGAGGTCGCGCCCGTGAGGAGCGCGCTCCCGTCCGCCTGCGCATTCCCGAGCCTTGCTAGGCGCGGGCGGAGGCCCGGCGAAGGCTTTGCAGGATGAAGGTCGCGGTCGTCTCGGACATCCACTCCAACCTGCAGGCCTTCGAAGCTGTGCTCGAAGCTGTGGCCGACAGCGACGCCGGCGAGCTGTGGTGCCTTGGCGACATCGTCGGCTACGGCGCCGACCCCGACGCCTGCGTTGAGCTGGTGCGGCGTCATGTCGCGGTGTGCCTGGCGGGAAACCACGACATCGCCGTCGCCGGTGAGCTGCCCTTGGACGAGTTCACGCGAGGAGCCAGCCTCGCCGCCCAGTGGACGCGCGAAGTGATCGAACCAACGAACCTCGCATTTCTGGCCGAGTTGAGCCCACAGGCAGAGGAGAGCGGGATGGGCCTCTACCACGCCAGTCCGCGCGACCCGGTATGGGAGTACGTGCTCTCGGCGCTGCTCGCCGAGCTGTGCCTCGACGCCCAACCCAGGCGGGTGTGTTTGATCGGCCATTCTCACGTCGCCTCCTCGTTCGCTCGCCACACGGGCGAGACGGCGACCGGCGAGCCACGCCGTGAGGGCGCCGAACTGGACATATCGAGGGGAGAGTGGCTGTTGAACCCGGGCAGCGTCGGCCAGCCGCGCGACGGCGACCCCCGCGCCGCCTGGATGTTGCTGGACCTGGACGGTCAGGCCGCGTCCTACAGGCGCGCTTCCTACGATGTCGCGGGCGCGGCCGCCGCGATCCGTGCGGCGCGCCTGCCAGACTCTCTGGCCGAGCGCTTGGAGTACGGTCAGTGAAGCCAGTGAACATGCGAATCCCCATCCACCTGACAGCGGCGGCCCTGCTTGGCGTAGCGGCAGCTGCGCTGGTCTCGTGCGGCAGCTCGGGCAAGGGTCTGATCCCCTCCGCCGATGCGGGGCCGATGCAGAGCGACTTCGAAGCCGTCGCCCATGCCGCCGAGGCGGGCGAAGGCAGCTGCGCCGAAACCGAATCGGCGCTCGGCAAGACCGAGCAAGACTTCCTGAAGCTCCCGACGACCGTTGACAGGGGTTTGCACGCACGTCTGCAGCTGGGCATCGAAAACCTGCGCAAACAGGCCTTGGCGATGTGCGAGCAACCGGCGAAAACCAAGACCGCTGGCACACAGACCTCGACGACCTCGACCACGACCACCTCGACCAGCACCGAAACGACGCCCCCTGCCCAGACAAGTCCGACCACCACGACTGGCGCCACGAGCACGCCGACCGCAACCACACCGCCGAGCGAAAGCGGCGGCACCGAAGCGCGCGAAGCGGAAGAAAGCCTCACCAAAGGCAAAGGCCTGGGCAAAGGCCAAGGCGAAGGCAACGGGAAAGTCGAAAGCGAAAGCAGCCCTGAAGCCGGCGTGGGCGGAGCAAGCCCGGGAGGCGGCCAGTGAGCGGTCACCCTGACGAAGGGCACACCCCGGGTGGCGCACCGCAAGGGGCATACCCAGAGGGCACACGGCAGGCAGGCAGGCTGGAGATCGCCGGGCGCTACCAGCTCAAGGACCGGCTCGGCTTCGGCGGCATGTCCCAAGTGCACCTCGCCTTCGACCGGCGCTTGGAGCGCCGCGTGGCGGTCAAGCTGCTGGCCGAGCACCTGGCCGAGGATCCCACCTTCGTCTCGCGCTTCCAGCGCGAGGCCCAGGCCGCCGCGCGGTTGATCCACCCCAACATCGTGCAGGTGTTCGACTCGGGCCAGGACGAGCGTACCGGCCAGTATTTCATCGTGATGGAGTACATCGAGGGCCAGTCCTGCGCGGAGATCCTGCGCGACGACGGCTGGGTCGAGGTCGACGAAGCGGTCGCGATCATCGAACAGGCGTGCGAGGGCCTGCACTATGCGCACCGCCACGGGGTGGTGCACCGCGACGTCAAGCCCGGCAACCTGTTGCGCTCACGCGACGGCGAGGTCAAGCTGGCCGACTTCGGCATCGCCAAGGCGACCGAGCAGTCGAGCATCACCCAGGTCGGCTCGGTGCTCGGCACCGCCGCCTACCTGGCGCCCGAGCAGGCGCGTGGCGAGGAGGCGGGCCCGCGCGCCGACCTGTATGCGCTCGGCGTGGTCACCTATCAGTTGATCTCGGGCCGGCTGCCCTACGAAGCGGCCTCGCTGACCGAGCTGGCGCTCAAACAGCAGCAGGAAGAGCCCGCGATGCTCGACTCGCTCGTGGCTGCCGTCACGCCCGAGCTGGCCGAGGCCGTCGCGATAGCGCTGGCGCTCGACCCGCGCGAGCGCTACGAGAGCGCACGCGAGATGGGACGCGCGATCAACGACGGCGCACTCGGCATATCGCCCGTCGAGCATCGGGCGCCGCCGCGCAGAGGAGCGCCCGCGACCGAGGCCACAAGCGTGCTCACGAGCACCGCCCGCGCGCACGAGGGCTCGAGTGGGCGTGCGGGAGCCGTGGTTCCGCGCCAGCCGCGCCGCGGACCGACGCGTAGCGCTCCACCTGTCGTTGCGAGCGCCGCGCCTCGACGTAAGTCGGGCGCCAGGCGACTGATGACTTTGCTGGTCGCGCTGCTCGCGCTGGGCGGCGTGATTACAGCGATCGTCGTGCTCAGCGCACCGGCGCCCACCAAGATCACATTGCGCAACGTCGTCTACGAAGACGCCAAGGAATCGGCCGAAGCGCTCAGGCAGCTCGTCGAACAAAACACGAAGTAGTCAAAAGGCGGGGGCCCGCTCGCGCGGACCCCCGGTAAGAACTACCGCCCTTTCGAGCGGGACGACTGTCACCCGTACCCGCAGGCTAGCAGTTGCCACCGTCGCCTTTCAAGCGATGGCTCCGGCGGCCGGACTCGAACCGACACTTGACGGGTGACAGCCGTCCGTGCTGCCTTTACACCACACCGGAACACAATTGTCAGCATAGTCAAGAGCTGGGACGAAACTCTCCGTGCCGTAGCGAATTAGCTACCTCGAACAGCCGTCCATCAAGAATTGCCTGACGCAGGTTCCCCATCAGCCGCGCCAAGAACGCGAGGTTGTGTTCGGTCAGCAGGCGCATTCCGGTGATCTCGCGAGAGCGCACGAGGTAGGAGAGATACGCGCGCGAGAGCCCGCGCCGGCATGCCTGACAGACACAGCCGTCCATCAGGGGCTCCGCAGCGTCACGCCACACGCTTTTGGTGAGGTCCACGCGCCAGCGGTTCTCGGGATCGTGAATAAGCGCCGTACCATGGCGCCCCAAGCGCGTAGGCATCGCGCAATCGAACGTGTCGATCCCCAATTCGACCCCCCTGATCAGGTCATCCACCTCGCCGATCCCGAGCAGGTGGCGCGGCAAGGACTCGTGCTCGCCGCCCAGCTCCGCGACGGCATAGCCGACGACCTCATACATCTGAGCCTTCTCGGCCCCGAGCGAGCCGCCGATCGCGACGCCGTCGCAGCCGCTGGCGGCCACGACGCGGGCCGAGGCGCGGCGCATGTCCTCATAGACGCCGCCCTGCACGATCCCGTAGACCAGCTGCCCGGCAGGCCCGTGCTCGGAGTGCCACGCCAAGCAGCGCTCCAGCCAGCGGTGAGTCCGCTCGGTCGATTGCTCGGTGTAGGCGCGATCCACGTGAAAGGGGGTGCACTCGTCGAACACGAGCGCAATGTCGGAGTGAAGCGATGCCTGCACCGCCATCGAGTCCTCGGGGCCCATAAAGCGCTCGGCGCCGTCCATGTAGGAGCGAAAGCGCACGCCCTGCTCCTCAATCGAGAGAATCGCCCCCTCGCGCGCAACCAGCCCCTCGCGCGCGACCGCCCCCTTTGCAGCCTCGCCACCGGCTGAGCCTCCGCGCGCCGGCCCCGCTCGCCTCGACTCGCCGAACGCGTCCGCTTTGCTCTGGCCGGCGCGAGACGAGCGTGACTTGATCTCGTCCGCGACCGTGCCGTGCCCCATCGAGAAGACCTGAAAACCCCCCGAGTCGGTGATTATCGGGCCGTCCCAGCCCATGAAGCCATGCAAGCCACCGAAGCGCTCGATCAAGGCGGCGCCCGGGTTGAGCATCAAGTGGAAGGTATTGCCGAGCACCATCTCATAGCCGAGCGCCTTCACCTCCTCCGGCAAGAGTCCCTTGACCGTGGCCTTGGTGGCCAAGGGCACGAAGGCTGGCGTACGCACATCGCCGTGCGCCGTGCCCAATCGGCCGGCACGAGCCGCGGTGGCGGGGTCGCGCGCTTCGATAGTCAGGGCCGCCACTGAGGCGCCATCCTAATGCTCCGGTCGGGACGCTCCGCGTGACAGCGCCACATGCGCCGCCGGCGCCGGCCCGAGACGCGCGAGCAGCGCCGGATACCCTGGCGCGAGGGTCCCAAACACCTCCCGCCATGCTCGCCTCGCTCATCGATGTCACCCACCTGATCGAAGTCTTCGGCTACCCGTTGCTGTTTCTGGTCGTGATGGCGGAGTCCAGCGGCGTGCCGGTCCCGGGAGAGACCGGCTTGATCGCGGCCGCGGTGGCGGCCAGCCAGGGCAAGCTGCAGATCGAGCTGGTGATCCCGATCGCCGCGCTGGCGGCGATCGTGGGCGACAACATCGGCTATCAGATCGGGCGCAAGGGCGGGCGCTGGATCCTGGAGCGGCCCGGGCGCTTTGAACGCCAGCGCCGCCAGGTGCTCGTCACCGGCGAGCCCTTCTTCGAGCGCCACGGGCCCAAGGCCGTCTTCTTCGGACGCTTCCTGCTCGGCTTGCGCGTGTGGGCCTCTTGGCTGGCCGGCGCGACCCACATGCACTGGCGCTCCTTCTTTTTGTGGAACGCTTTGGGCGGAATCTGCTGGGCGACGGCGATCGGCCTGCTCGCCTACTTCCTGGGCAACGCCGCGGGCAACGCGATCGAAGCGTTCGGTCTTTACGGCGTCGGGGCGGTCCTGGTCGCGATCGGCGTGTTCGTCGTCGCGCATATACGCCACCGCCGAGCGCAGGCGGACACTGCGGAGGCAAACCCAACGCAGGACACCGCGGGCGAGGGGCAACCTCGCTGAACCGGCGCTAAACCTGCGCGCCCTGCTGGAGCGGCACTTCGGGATGGGACGCCGCTTGAGAGGAGGCCCCGCAACAGTTGGCGGCCACGCGCTCCCACATCTGGCCGAGCGCCTCCAGCTCGGGCTCTGAGAAGTGGGAGAGGAAGTGCTCTCGCACAACCGCCCTGTGGGTGCCGCGTGCAGCCTGCAGGCGCTCCCGGCCCGTGTCGGTGAGGCAGGCGTAGGCGCCGCGGGCGTCGTGCTGGCAGGTGCAGCGGCTGAGCAGCTCGTCGCGCTCCAAGCGATCGACCAAGCGCGTGAGGCCGCTGCGCGAAAGCTGGGCGTGCTCGGCCAGGTCGCACATGCGCATCTTGCCGGCCGGGGCGTCCATCAGGTGCTGGAGGACCTCGTAGGAGCTGAGTTGCAACCCATGCTCGCGCTCGAGCCGGCTCTCCAAGCGCTTGGCCAGTGACGCATGCGCTCGCAGCAAGCCGCGCCAGGCGCGAAGCTCGGCCTCGCTGAGCGAGTCCTGCTCCCCCAGACCCTGCTCCTCCTTGCCCGGAGCGAGCTTGAGGATAGTCGCGGTTGCGGTTGCGGTGGACATGATGGCAATCGACACTAGCTGCGTGCTGAATCGAACATAGCAGTGTCAGAGGTGTAAATCCCTGTCAACCGAGCGCTTGAAGCGACTCAGCTCGGACGCCGGGTGGCCCTCCACGCCCACCACATCATCAGGGGTTGCAAAGGCAGGCGCCCATACAGAGCCCAGCGCGGGATCTTGCGGAAGTCCTCAGGGGCGCGCGCCATATACAAGTTCGCTGGAAACACCGCGGCGAGCAGCGCGATCAGACCGAGGCCCGCCAGGCGTCGCGTCCACGGCAGCAGCACCCCAAGCCCACCGGCGATCTCGGCAACACCGCTCACGACGACCAAGCTGCGGGCGCTGCCCTTCATGCTGGGGGGCACGATTCGTTCGTAGTGACGCGGCGTGGCGAAATGGTTGACGCCGGCGCCCACGAACACCAGACTGAGCAGCAGCCGCGAGCGGCGCCCGCGTGGAGGCTCCTCGGCAGGCGGGAGGACCGTCTCGGTATCTGTCTCTGAGTCTCCGTTGGTCTGCATCGTCTCTCCTCTGCGGTCCTTCGCAAGCTCGGTGATCTTCGGCGTGGCCCGAACGCTGAGCTTCGAGGCAAGTTCCCGTTCTCAGCTCTCGATCAGCGACTTCCCGGTCATTTGGGATGGCTGTTCTATCCGGAGCAGGTCAAGGACGGTCGGCGCCACGTCCGCGAGGATACCGCCCTCGGCGCGCAGTTCGACCTCAGGCGTGGTCACGATCAAAGGAACCGGGTTAAGCGAATGGGCGGTGTTGGGAGACCCGTCAGGCTCGAGCATGTGGTCGGCGTTGCCGTGATCGGCGGTCACCACGCACACGCCGCCGCCGCGCGCGACGGCCTCGACGATCCTGCCGAGGCACTCGTCGACCGTCTCGATCGCCTGCACCGCGGCCGAGATCACGCCGGTGTGACCGACCATGTCGGCGTTGGCGAAGTTGATCACCCCGAAGCGAAAGCCCGCTCCCTGCTCGCTCCAAGCGCCGACGAAGGCGGCGGCGGCCTCGCGGGCGCTCATCTGCGGCTTGCGGTCATAGGTGGGCACGTCGCGCGGCGAGGACACCAGCTCGCGCCGCTCCCCCTCGCAGGGAGCCTCCTCGCCGCCGTTGAAGAAGTAGGTCACGTGCGGATACTTCTCGGTCTCGGCCACGTGCAGTTGGCGCAGCCCGGCCTGGGCGATCGCTCGCGAGAGCGTGATCTGTGGCCGCGCCGGGGCGAACGCGACAGGATAGGACCAGCCCTCCTCGTACTCGGTCAAGGTCGCCAACCGGCCAACGGGCGGAGCGCCCCCACGTCCCTGCCAGCCTGGGATCTGGTGTGCGCGGTCGACACCATCGGTGGAACCGAGCGGATCGGCTTCCGCGCCCTCAGCTTCTGCGGCCTTGACTTCCGCACCCTCAGCTTCCGCACCCTCAGCTTCCTTGCCGTCGGCTTTCTCGCCCAGCGCCCCGAAACCGGGTTCGGCCAAGGCCCTTACGATCTCGCGCATACGGTCGGGCCGGAAGTTGAAGCACAGGACGCTGTCTCCCGCGCGGATGCGCGCCTCCTCGCCGACGAGCGTGGGCTCGACGAACTCGTCGGTCTCCTCCCGCTCGTAGGCGTCTCTGACTGCCTGCTCGCCGCTGTCGGCACGGTGAGGCGCGCGACCGTGGACGAGCAGGTCGTATGCTCGCTGCGTGCGCTCCCAGCGGTGGTCGCGATCCATCGCCCAGTAGCGCCCCACGACCGAGCCGACGCGCATCCCCTCCATCCGGTCAAGCTCGGCCAGATAGCCGGCCCCCGCGTGGGGCAGCGTGTCGCGTCCGTCGGTGAAGGCGTGCACCACGAGATCCACTCCCGGCGCCACGTCCTCACCGAGCGCGAGCAGGGCGCGCAGGTGCTCCAGCGAGGAATGCACGCCACCGTCGGAGACGAGGCCGATCAGGTGTACGCGTGGCGCTCCCGAGAAGGCGTCGCGCAATACGGGATTCTCGGCCAGCGAACCGTCGGCGATCGCCTCGTCGATGCGCACCAAGTCCTGCTTGACGACGGCGCCCGCGCCCAAATTGAGGTGGCCGACCTCGGAGTTGCCCATCTGACCTTCTGGCAGCCCCACCGCCGCCCCGTGCGCCGTGAGCGTGGTGTGGGGATAGGTGGCCCACAGCTCGTCGAATATCGGAGTGGCGGCGAGCGAGACGGCGTTGCCCGGGCCCGGCTCGGCCAAACCCCAACCGTCGAGCACAACCAGGCACACGCTGGCCGCAAGGGAGCGACCGTCGGCCCCGCCGGCCGAACCGGTGGTGGGCCGCTCCGGCGCGCTCATGGCTGGACGGCGGTCGCGATCTGGACGAACGTGTTCATGGCCGGACGGCAGTCGCGATCTGGACGAACGTGTTCATGGCTGGACGGCAGTCGCGATCTGGGCAAGCGTGTTCATGGCCGGACGGCAGTCGCGATCTGGGCAAGCGTGTTCATGGCTGGGCGGCAGCCACGATCTCGACAAACGACGCCGCCTGCAGGGAAGCTCCTCCGACCAGCGCCCCGTCCACGTCGGGCAAGGCCAGCAATTCGGCTGCGTTCTCCGGCTTGACCGAGCCGCCGTAGAGGATCCGCACGCGCTCGGCGGCCTCCGCGGAGCGGCCTCCCACAAGCGCGCGCACGAACGCGATCGCCTCCTGGGCCTCTTCAGGAGTCGCGACCCGGCCGGTCCCGATCGCCCAGATCGGCTCGTAGGCGATCGTTACCTCGGCGAGGCGCTGCGCGGGCACGCCCGCGAGATCCTCGCCGATCTGGTAGCGCAGCTTGCGCTCGGTGTCGCCCTCCTCACGCTCGGCCTCGGTCTCCCCCACGCACAGGATCGGTGCCAGCCCAGCCGCCAGTGCGGCGGGCGCCTTGAGGGCGAGCGCCTTGTCGGTCTCGCCGAACAGCTCACGGCGCTCGGAGTGGCCCAGCACCACGCCGGCGACGTCGAGCTCTCGAGAGCATCGGGGCGGAGACCTCGCCCGTGAAGGCGCCCTCTGGCTCGTGGTGCATGTTTTGGGCGTACACCTCCACACGCGATCCACGTGCGCTGTCGACCATTGCGCGCAGATCGGTGTAAGGAACGCAGATCGCGATGTCAACGCCGCTCACAGACGAGACGCGAGGCAGCAACGCTTGGATGTGCTCCTCTGCCTCGGCTTCTGTCTTGTGCATCTTCCAGTTGCCCGCGATCAACGGGACGCGCTCGCCGGCCATCAGGCGATCCCAGCGCCTTCGAGCGCCTGGACACCAGGCAATACGCGCCCCTCGACAAGCTCCAATGTGGCCCCGCCCCCGGTTGAGAGGTGATCGACCGTGTCCTCCAGGCCGAAGTCGGCCAGCGCCGCGGCCGAGTCGCCGCCGCCGACGACCGTCACGCCCGGCGCACGGGCGACGGCCTGGGCGATCGCGCGCGTGCCCTGCGCGAACGGCTCGTACTCGAAGGCGCCCATCGGACCGTTCCAGAAGACGGTGCCCGCCCGCGCGATCTCGGTGCTGTAGCGCTCGACCGTGGCGGGCCCGATGTCGAGTCCCATCCAACCCGCCGGCACCTCAACCCCATCCAGCACACTATGTTCGGCATCGTCGGCGAGGCGATCGCCGATCACCAGGTCGCTTGGCACCAGCAGGCGCGCGCGGCCGGGCTGCGGCGAGTGCGTGTCGCTGGCGCGCGCAAGCAACCTGCGGGCGTGCTCGGTGTCCTCATCGCCGCACAGCGACTCGCCGATCGTGTGGCCCTGCGCGCACAGGAACGGGAAGCACATCGCGCCGCCGATCATCACCACATCGGCCAGTTGCAGGAAGCGGTCGATCACGCCGATCTTGTCGGCCACCTTTGCTCCGCCGACGATCGCCACGAGCGGTGAAGCGGGATGCTCGAGGATGCCGGTCAGCGTGCTCACCTCGCGTTCGAGCAAGCGCCCCGCCGCACACGGCAGCAGGTGTGCCACACCGGCGGTGCTGGCGTGCGCGCGGTGCGCGGCGCCGAAGGCATCGTTGACATAGACGTCGGCCAGCTCAGCGAGCGCGTGGGCGAGCTCCGGATCGTTGGTGGTCTCCCCCGGCTCGAAGCGCACGTTCTCCAGGAGCAATATCTCGCCGTCTCCCAGCTCTTGGGCGAGCTTGCGCGCGCGCCGACCCACGACCTCGGGCGCGAGCGTCACGCTTGCCCCGGTGAGCTCACGCAGACGCTGGGCCACGGGCGCAAGCGACAGGTCGGCCTCGGGCCTTCCCTCCGGGCGCCCGAGGTGAGAGACGAGCACCAGACGAGCGCCGCGGGCCCGCAGCTCTTCGATCGTGGGCAGGGCCTGTACGATGCGGGTGTCGTCGGCCACCGCCCATGCGCCCTGATCGTCGGTGGTCATCGGCACGTTGAAGTCCACCCGCACGAGCACCCGCTTACCATGCACGTCGAGCTGGTCGATGCTCCTCATCGCTTTTGCGCTCCCATAGTTGTGAGGACCCCATCGTCCGCGGGGTCCTTGCATGTCATCACAGCTCCACCATCGGCGAAAAGCCGACCTGGGAGCCGACGAGCGGGCTCACAGGACCTTCTGCACCAGGTCGACGATGCGGTTGGAGTAGCCCCACTCGTTGTCGTACCAGGCGACGACCTTCAGCATCGTGCCGTCGATCGTCGCGGTGAGTTGCGAGTCCACGATCGAGGAGTAGGGCGAGCCGACGATGTCAGTGGAGACGATCGGGTCCTCGGTGTAGGCCAGCAAGCCTTGCAGCGGGCCACTCTGCGAGGCGGTCTTGAGCGCGGCGTTGACCTCCTCGACGCTCGTCTCGCGCATGCACTCCACCGTCAGGTCGACAACCGAGCCGGTCGGCACAGGCGCGCGCACCGCGAAGCCGTGCAGCTTGCCCTGCAACTGCGGGACGACCAGGCCGATCGCCTTGGCGGCTCCGGTCGAGGCCGGAATCAAATTAATCGCCGCCGCGCGCGCACGACGCAGGTCTTTGTGGGGCAGGTCTTGCAGGCGTTGATCGGCCGTGTAGGCGTGGATCGTGGTCATCAAGCCGTGCTTGACACCCACGGTGTCCACCAGGACCTTCGCCACCGGGGCCAGGCAGTTGGTGGTGCAGGAGGCGTTGGAGATCACGTCGTGGGCCGCGCGGTCGTAGGCCTCGTCGAAGTTGACGCCGAGCACCACCGTCACGTCTGGATCGGTAGCGGGCGCTGAGATCACCACCTTCTTGGCGCCGCCGGCCAGGTGCTTGGCGGCATTGGGCCGGTCGGTGAACAGGCCGGTGGACTCGATCACCACATCCACTCCCAAATCCTCCCACGGCAGGGCGCCGGGGTCACGCTCGGCGAGCACCTTCAGCTCGTGGCCGCCGACCACGATCGTGTGCTCGTCCCCAGCCTCGACCTCGCCCGGATAGGGCCCCAAGATCGAGTCGTACTTGAGCAGATGGGCCAGCGTGCGGCAGTCGGTGAGATCGTTGACCGCCACCCACTCGATCGCCTGTGCGTCCCCCCGAGCCATAGCGGCGCGGAACACGTTTCGGCCGATGCGACCGAATCCGTTGATTCCCACGCGTACGGGCATTCATGGCCTCCATAATCAAAATCAATCAAGAGGAACCGGCTCGCCGACCGCAGGCCGGCTGGACCACCCTCAATTTTAATAAGCGAGGGCGGTTCGCCGGCCTGCGGCCAGCTGCGCCACCCTCTATGTCAAATGAACGATGCCGGGCCTCGGGAGCGTCGCTCCCTTGCCCGGCGTGGGCGGGGAAGGCTATCAGCGGCTCACTCCATGGCCACTGAACGCCTACCCGCCAACCAATCAACGCATTCCCCGGCGCTCGGCTCGCGCCAGGTCTAGGTGTCGCGCGAGCGCTTGTCGATGTCGCGGTGGGCGACCGCGACCGTCAGCTCGTCGCGATCGCGGTAGCGGTCGGCCAGATGCTCGGCGATCGCCACCGAGCGATGACGCCCGCCGGTGCAGCCGATCGCGATCACCAGGTGGGCCTTGCCCTCGGCTACATACTCGGGCAGCAGGAAGTCGAGCAGGGCGTGAAGGCGCTCCAAGAATTCGTCCAAGCGGCCGTCGCGGCCGATGTATTGCACGACGCGCTCGTCGTGGCCGGTCAACTGGCGCAGGTCGTGCTCGTAGTGTGGATTCGGCAGGAAGCGCACGTCGAAAGCCAGGTCCTCCTCGCGCGGGGGCCCGTGCTTGAAGCCGAAGCTCATGAACGTGAGCGCCAGGCGCCCGGCGGCCTGGCGCGGCAGCAGCTCGTCAGCGATGCGCGAGCGCAGCATCGCGGCCGACATGCCGGTCGTGTCAATCACGAGGTCCGCACGCGAGCGCAGGGGCTCAAGCAGAGCGCCCTCGGAGGCCACGCCGGCGGCGACGCTGCCCTGGGGCGCCAGGGGATGGCGGCGGCGGGTCTCCTTATAGCGCGTGGACAACGTCTGCTCGGAGGCCTCCAAGAACAGCACGTGATGAGTGATGCCGAGCGCCTCCAGGTCCTCGATCACGGCCGTGAGCGCCTCGAAGTAAACGCCGCCGCGCACGTCGGAGACAACGGCGGCGCGCTCGACCTTGGAGCCCTCGTGAACGAACAGCTCGACCAACGAGCGGATCATCTCCGGGGGGAGATTGTCCACGCAGAAGTAGCCGGCGTCCTCGAACACGTTCATCGCCGTGGACTTGCCGGCGCCCGAATAGCCCGTGATGACAACGAGGTCTTGCAGACGCGACACGATCGTCGGTCCGCTTGCCGGCTTGGGAGGCACGGGCCTTGTGGCGGCCATCTCAGCCCATTGTGCAGCCTGGCGCGGGGGAATGGGCCGCTCAGCCTGCTCGATGGAGTAGCGCGTGGATATCGCGTGCCGTCTTGGCCGGTAGGCCCGGCACCCCTTGCAGCTCCTCGCGCGAGGCGGCGAGGATCGCCTCGGGCGAGCCGAAGTGGTTGAGCAGGGCGCGCTTGCGCATCGGCCCGATCCCGGGCAGACCGTCCAGCAGGGAGCCGGTCATGGCGCTGTCGCGCCGTGTGCGGTGGTGGGTGATGGCGAAGCGGTGGGCCTCGTCGCGGACGCGCTGCAACAGCTGCAGCTCGGGCGTGGAGTGGTCGAGCACGAGTGGCTCGGAGCGTCCCGGCAGGAACACCTCCTCGACGCGCTTGGCCAGGGAGATCACGGCGACCCCGCGCGCGCGAAAGCCCGCCAGGGGCTCCAGACCGGCCGCCAGCTGACCCTTGCCGCCGTCGATCACAACCACGTTGGGGAGCGAGGCGAAGCTGGGGTCATAGGTTGGGTCGTGCGGGGAAAAGTCCGCTTGGCGCTCCCATTGGGCAAAGCGCCTGGAGAGCACCTCGCCCATCGAGGCGTAGTCGTCGGGGCGGGCGGGATCTTCAATCGTGCGGATCTTGAAGCGGCGATAGTCGGATTTCTTGGGCGCGCCCGCCTCGAACACGACCATCGAAGCGACCGTGTGGGTCCCGCCCAGGTTGGAGATGTCAAAGCACTCGATCCTCACCGGCACGGCGTCGAGCCCAAGCGCGACCTGCAGGCCCTCCAAAGCCTCGGCGCGGCGCTGGTGGCGGCGCTCGTCTCGCAGGCGCTCCTGATCCAAGGCCAGCAGGGCGTTGCGGTGGGCCAGCTCGAGGATGCGGTGCTTGTCGCCACGCTCGGAGGCCCTCAGCTCGACCGGCCCGTCGCGTCGCCGCGAGAGGGCCTCGGCGAGGACGGGCCTGTCGGCCACGTCGCGCTGGACGATCAGCAGGGCGGGGATCGAAGTGGGCCCGCCGTAGTACTGGAGCATGAACTCCTCGCCCACCTCGGCGACGCCCCGCTCCGTCTCGTTGGAGAGGTAGAACGAGTGGCGGTCGGACAGCACGCCGTCGCGCACCTGGAACACCTGGGCGTTGGCGTCGCGCCCGTCGACGGCGACCGCGACCGCGTCGAAGGTGCCGATCGACTCCTTGGCCACGCGCTGGCGCTCCATCAGCGAGCGCACGGCGCGCAGGCGGTTGCGCTCCAAGGTGGCCTGCTCGTAGTCGAGCGCCTCCGAGGCCGCCAGCATACGCCGCTCCAGGTCGCGCTCAATCGAGCTGAAGCGACCGGACAGGAAGTCGATCACGCCGTCGATGCTGTGCCTGTAGTCCTCCTTGGAGACGTAGCCCACACAGGGGGCCTCACAGCGCTTGATGTAGTAGTCCAGGCAGGGACTACCGCTGCGCCGGCCCGGCTCGGGGCCGGTGCAGGAGCGGTACATGAAGACCTTGGCGAGCACCTCCAAGGTGGAGCGCACGCGCTTGGCATTCGAATACGGCCCGAAATAGGCTCGCGCGGAACGGTGGCGCTCGCGGGTGAAGTAGACGCGCGGAAAATCCTCGTCCAGGGAGATCGCGATGAAGGGATAGGACTTGTCGTCGCGCAACCTGATGTTGAAGCGCGGGCGGTACTGCTTGATGAAGCTCTGCTCGGCCAGCAAAGCCTCGGCCTCGCTGGCCACGACGATGCACTCGATCGCGTCGACCGCCGCCACCATCTCGGCGTGCCCGGGGCTGGACGGAACCTGGGCCTTGGAGAAGTGCGAAGCCACCCGCTTGCGGATCGACTTGGCCTTGCCGACGTAGATGACCCGCCCGCGCGCGTCGCGAAAGAGATAGACGCCGGGTCGGTCGGGCAGAGCGCGCCGCTGCTCGGCCAGGCTCGTGGGTCCCTGCTCGACCGAGCCGCTCAATAGGTGCGCGAGTAGCGGTAAACGGCCAGCAGTGTGTACACGACGAGCCCGACCACGACAAACCACACGAACTCGCCGAAGCTCGTCAGCCACATGCGCGAGCGCGCCGCCGCCACCAGAATGCCGAGGGCCAACGCGCCGTAGAGCAAGGCGCGATGGCGGTCGCCGAGACCATACAGGTCGACGTGCCGTTCGCGATAGAGGCGGTAGGCGAAGTAGGCGAAGCCGGCCGCGAAAACAATCCACAGGGCGGCCGCGAAAGCTTCGGCCGCGCGGCCCCCGCCCGGCAGAAACTCGACGGCTGCCGCGATCAGGGCGACGATCGCGACGTTACGCAGCGTCTTCAGGCGGTCCACGGCAGGCTCCTCATAGGCCACCAGTCTAGTTGGCCGCCCAGCGCCCTCCCGGAGGTCTCGTCGGTTGCAAATCGGATGCACCCACGCGCGCGCGGGGCGCCCCAAATAGGAAACATGCCACCGTCGCCAGCTTCGCAAGCATGGGGCCAGCTACCCGCAAAACGGGCCCGGAAACGCACAAAAACCCGCAATATGCGGGTTCGTGCAAGAAGTCATGCAACGTTTCCCACACGTAGTCATTTTTTCGCTATACTGCGTAAGCCCATTCGGTCCTAACCCGACCGAAACGAGGGTTGGTTGGCAGGCGCCGGGGTACTCGTCATTCAGGTCAGAGAGCCCCGGCGCCTGTCTTTAAGGTCGATTCGAGCGCAATCCCGTGACGACCGATTCGAGCGCAGTCCCATGACGACCGACGCAAGCGCAGTCCGTGACGACCGACGCGAGCGCAGTCCGGTCACCCGGCAGTCCGGTCACCCGATCGATCGACCAGGGGTCAACCCGGTCGATCAGTCGACCAGGGCGCCGAGACGCTCATAGGCGTCTTGCACCGCGCGCTTGGCGGCCGTGTGACGCGCCTCCGACTTGGCCGCCTCGTACTTCGTGGCCCAGGCCGCCGGGTCCGCAAGCTCGTCTTCCAGCGCCTGCAAAGCCGCCTCGGCTTCTTCCACGGCCAACTCGGCCCTGTCCTGCTCGCGCAGGCGATTCTTGGACGGCCCCGTTGGCTTGGCCTCGCGACCTTCCTTCGCCTTTTTCGTGGCGGGCTTCGGCGCGGCGGAGGCATGGCTGTCCGCATCGGACGCTCCGCTCACGCCCACACCCGCGCGCGGAGGTGGCGCCAGATTTTTGTCATGGCCCCCGTTTCGCCCGGCCTCGGCGCCCGCGGCGAGACGCTCTTCGCGCACCCTGACGTACTCGGGCCAGCCGCCCACATAGCTGCGCAGAGAGCCGTCCTCGATCGCCACGGTGCGCGTGCCCACCGCGTCGAGCAGAGCACGGTCGTGGGAGACCAGCAGGATGGCGCCTTCGAATGAGCGCAGAGCATCCTCCAAGGCCTCGCGGCTCTCGATGTCGAGATGGTTGGTGGGCTCGTCGAGGATCAACACGTTGGGCGGGCGCGGCGTGCCGTTCATCAGGATCGCCAACGACAGCCTGCGGCGCTCCCCGCCGGAGAGCCCGTCCAAAGGCTTATCGGCGTCCTCGCCCGAGAACAGGAAGCGGCCCACCAGGGCCCGAGCCCTGCTGGGTGAGAGGCCGGTGGCGCGCCCGGCGGCCTCGGCCACGCTCTGGCCCACAGGCCCCCCGGCGCCGAGCTCCTCGGCGTGCTGGGAGAGATAGCCGACCGTCACGTTGTGGCCCGTCGAGAGCTTGCCGGCGACGAGCGGCCGGCGACCGGCCAAAGTCTCGATCAAGGTGGTCTTGCCGGCCCCGTTGGGCCCGACCAGGGAGACGTGCTCGCCGCGCTCCAGCCACAGCTCGGCGTCTTCCAGCAAGACGATCGGCGCGGCGGCGCCAGCCCCGGCGGCCACCTGCTCGCGTAGAGCACGACCGTCGGCGGAACGGGGTGGGTGGGAGGGGGATCGGGAGCCTCCCCCCTCCCCACCCACCTCGATCCTGGCGTTTTGCAGCTCGAAGATGACGCGCCCGGTGCGCTCCGGGGACTTGAAGGCGAACTCCAGCGTGGGGGCGTCGCGCGGGTCGCGCTCGATGCGCTCGATCTTGGCCAGTTGCTTGACGCGTGACTGGGCTTGGCGCGCCTTGGTGGCCTTGGCTCTGAAGCGCTCGACGAAGCGCTCCATGCGCGCGATCTCGGCTTGTTGCTTGTCGATTGCCTTGCCCAAGGCCATCTCCCGCGCGGCCTGCTCGCGCCGCCAGGCGTGCCAAGTGCCGGCGAAGAAGCGCGAACGCGATGGAGTCCCACCCACCCCGCCGTACAGCTCCAACACGGCGGTGCCCACCGCCTCCAAGAACCAGCGGTCGTGGGCGACGAGCATGACCGCCGCGTCGAGATCGACGAGCGTCTGCTCAAGCCACTCCAAGGACTCGATGTCGAGATGGTTGGTGGGCTCGTCGAGCAACAGCACGTCGGCATTGGTGGCCAGGGCGCGGGCCAGCGAGGCGCGCGTGAGCTGCCCGCCCGAGAAGCTGTCCAGGCCGCGCTCCAGATCGGCCTCAGAGAAGCCAAGCCCGCGCGTCATGACGGTGGCGCGGTCGCGCCACAGGTAGCCGCCGTAGGACTCCAGGCGTGCCTGGGCCCGGGCATAGCGGTCGAACAGGGCATCGTCGCCGGCGCCGGCGGCCATCTCTCCCTCCAGCTTGGCGAGCTGCCGCTCGACGGCCAGCTCATCCACGCACCCGGACAGCACGTAATCGCGCAAAGACATTCCCCGGTTGCTGGCCGATCGGCGATCCCATTGATCGCCGATCGGCGGGCGCTGGTCGTGCAGGGCGATGCGCACGCCCTTGGCGACACTCAGGTCACCCTTGTCGATCGTGTCAACGCCTGCGATCATACGCAACAAGGTCGTCTTGCCGGCGCCGTTGCGCCCGGCGATCGTGAGCCGTTCGCGGCGCTCCAGCTTGAAGGACACGCCACCGAGCAGAGGCTTGCCGGCCATGTCCTTGCGCAGGTCTGAGGCGATCAAGAGAGCCACGCCGAGGATGGTAGGGCCCGCCCACCCAGGCTGGACACTTCTATCGAGTGAGATTCGGCAATCGGCCTGCCCAAGGTCAGTCTCGGGCACACGCAAGTCGGAAGCTGCCTGAGGTAGGATCTGCTTCAACATGCGCCGCTTGCTCGCCACCTTGCTCGCCTCGACCTTGCTGTTGCTCGTGCTCGCCCCGGCGGCGCTTGCCTACAACGATGGGCGCGGCTTCTATGGGGCCACCAACGACAAGGTGGTGACCAATGCGGGCTTCATCCTGATCATCTTCTTCCCCACTTTCGTGCTGCTCATGAGCCTTTTGCAGTGGCGCTTGGACAAGCGCAAAGACGCGCGCAAAGCCGCCCACAAGGCGCATGTGGGCGACGCCCGCTGGCGCGGCGGTTGGTAGCGACCGTAGGCGAGGACCGGTGAGCGAGCCCGAGGCGCCCGGCTCGAGCGCTGCCCCCGAAGGCGACCCTCCCGACTCGAGCCTCGTCTCCTACGAGCGCCAGGGCGCAGCCGCCGTCGTGCAGATCGAGCGCCCGGAGCGGCGCAACGCCGTGGACGGCCCCACAGCGGTGGCATTGCATGAAGCGCTGATGCGCTTCGAGGGCGAAGAGGAGGCGCGCGCAATGGTGCTGAGCGGCGCCGGCGGAGTCGCCTTCTGCGCGGGCGCCGACCTCAAGGCGATCGGCACTTTCGGGGATCGCCTGATGGCCGCAGAGGGCCCGATGGGCTTCACCCGCTTGACGCCGTCCAAGCCGACGATCGCGGCGATCTCGGGCTATGCCTTGGCGGGCGGCCTGGAGCTGGCATTGTGGTGCGACCTGCGTATCGCCACCGAAGGCTCCAAGCTCGGCTATCCGGAGCGTCGCTGGGGCGTGCCCCTAATCGACGGGGGCACACAGCGCTTGCCCCGCATCGTGGGCCTCGGCCGCGCACTGGACCTGATCCTGACCGGGCGCATCATCGACGCCGGTGAGGCCCATGCGATGGGCCTGCTGACAGAGGTCGTGGCCGAAGGCCAGCACTTGGAGCGGGCCATCGAGTTGGCCAACAACCTGGCCAAGTTCCCCCAGCGCACGATGCTCGCCGACAGGCGCGCCGCGATCGAAGGGCTGGGCATGACTTTGGAGGAGGGGCTCGCTCTGGAGTCCCAGGCCGGCCCGGACGTGTTCCTGGACGCGGTCGCGGGCGCGGCGCGCTTCGCGGGCGGCGAGGGGCGCGGAGGAGCGGGAGCGGGCGCATAGCCGCAGAGGGGTGCCCTGCGCGCGTGCGCGCACGCCCGCGCGGGGCACCCGTTTTTGGAACCACCAACCCACAGCAGTTCACAGCCCGGCCGCGCCGCTTCGAAGACGAACCGCGACCCGCTCGCCACACGAGCGCGAGCCCCGCGGACTATCCTCGACTGATCGAACCGCGGGAGACGAGATGACCTACTTTGTGACCGGAGCGACCGGCTTCATCGGCCGCAGGCTGGTCGAGCGCCTGCTGGAGCGCAAGGGCAAGATCCATGTGCTTGTGCGCGAGGATTCGCTGGGGCGCCTGGACGAGCTGATCGAGCATTGGGAAACGGTCTCCGAGGCGACCGTGAGCAGGCGCATCCATCCCGCGATCGGCGACCTGCGCAAGCCCTTGTTGGGACTCGAGCGGGAGCGGATCGCGGAGCTTGAGGGCACGGTCGAGCACTTCTTCCATCTGGCCGCCGTGTACGACATGACGGCGCCGGCGGAGCTGGACATGGCGGTCAACGTGGGTGGCACCAACCATGCCCTGGAGCTGGCGGGCGCGATCGGAGCCGAGCGCTTCCATCACGTCTCCTCGATCGCGGTGGCCGGCGCCTACAGAGGCGTGTTCGGCGAGAACCAGTTCGACGAGGGCCAGCGCCTGCCCTCGCCCTATCACGCCACCAAGTTCGAGGCCGAGCGCACGGTGCGCGAACAGGCGCTCGTCCCCTGGCGCATATACAGGCCGGGGATCGTCGTCGGGGACTCGAAGACGGGCGAGATGGACAAGATCGACGGTCCCTACTACTTCTTCAAGGCGATCCAACAGATGCGTCGAGTCGTGCCTCAGTGGATGCCCTTGGTGGGACTGGACCTGGGCAAGACGAACATCGTGCCGGTCGATTGGGTGGCGGGAGCGCTCGACCACATCGCCCACCGGGCGAACCTCGATGGCCAGGCCTTCCATCTCACCTACCCGGGCCCGCAGAAGGTGGACGAGGTGATCAACGACCTGGCCGCGGCCGCGCACGCTCCGCGCTTTGCGGTGAGCGTGGACAAGCGGGTGCTCGATGCGATCCCGACGGCGCCGCTGTCGCTGCTGATGAAGATGCCGCCGCTACGCCAGGCCCGCAAGCTGACCCTGCGCGAGCTGGGGATCCCCGACGAGGTGCTCGAGCACGTCGATCTGGCGCCCACATTCGACACGCGCCAGGCCGAGCGGGCCCTGGCGGGATCGGAGTGGGAGCACCCGCCGGCGCTGCGCGAGTACGCGGTGCAGCTGTGGGACTACTGGGAGCGCGAGATGGACCCGAGCATCAGCCGCGGGCGCACCCTGGGCCAGGCGATCAAGGGCAAGCGCATCCTGATCACGGGCGCCTCCTCGGGCATCGGCCGGGCGACCGCCATCAAGGTGGCGGCGGCGGGCGGCATTCCGTTGCTGGTGGCGCGCAACGTGGAGAAGTTGGAGGAGACGCGCGCCGAGATCGTGGCGGCGGGCGGGGTGGCGTACGTGTATGCGGCCGACATCTCCGACATGGACGAGGTCGATCGCTTGATCGAGCGGGTCAGAGACGACCATCGCTCTGTGGACATGCTGGTCAACAACGCGGGACGCTCGATCAGGCGCTCGATCGCGCTCAGCTACGAGCGTTTTCACGACTTCGAACGCACGATGCAGCTCAACTACTTCGGCGCGGTCAAGCTGATCATCGGGCTGCTGCCGCAGATGCGGGCGCGGGGCTTCGGGCACATCGTGAACATCTCCTCGATCGGCGTGCAGACCAACCCGCCGCGCTTCTCCGCCTATGTGGCCTCCAAGGCCGCGCTCGACGCCTTCACGCGGGTCGTCGCCAGCGAGGTGATCGGCGACGGGGTCACTTTCACGACGATCCACATGCCTTTGGTGAGGACGCCGATGATCGCGCCCACGAAACTGTATGACGCCTTCCCGACGATCACGCCGGAGGAGGCGGCGGACATGATCTGCGAGGCCCTGCGCACACGCCCCAAGCACATGGGCACGACCTTGGGCACGACCGGCGAGGTGCTCTACGCGTTGGCGCCCGGCGTGGTCGACCGCATCCTGCACCTCGCCTACAAGGTGTTCCCCGATTCGGCCGCCTCGCGCGGGGAGACGAGCACCGACGAGCGCGCGTCTTTGGAGCAACTCGCGATGGCCAACCTGATGCGGGGTGTGCATTGGTAGGAAGACCACGCCACATGTGGCGTGGTCGGCAGGGCCGCATGCGGCCCTGCCTCGGGGCCGCACATGTGCGGCCCCGCCGGTCGGCGCATGCGCCGACCGGTACAGCTCTATGAGTCATGCACGGACGGCCGCCCGTCATGCGGCGAGCGGACAGAAATAGGATTGATCGGGTGAGCAGCGCGGCAATCGAGGTCCGGGACCTGCACAAGAGCTACGGCTCGTTCGAGGCCGTGAGGGGCATCGACATCGAGGTGCGCAAAGGCGAAGTGTTTGGCCTGCTGGGTCCCAACGGCGCCGGCAAGACCACGACCGTGGAGATCCTCGAGGGCTATCGCGAACGCAGCTCGGGCGAAGTGTCGGTGCTCGGCCACGACCCGCAACGACGCGCGCTAGCTTTGCGCAAGCGCATCGGGATCGTGCTCCAGAGCGGCGGCATCTACAGCCAGGTCACGCCGCGCGAAGCGTTGCGCCACTGGGCCCGCTTCTATCCCCATCCGCGCGATGTCGGGGAGGTGTTGAGCTTGATGGGCTTGCAGGAGAAGGCGGACGTGCGCACACGCAAGCTCTCGGGTGGGCAGTTGCGACGCCTGGACTTCGCCCTGGCCTTGGTCGGGGACCCGGAGCTGATCTTCTTGGACGAGCCGACCACCGGCTTTGACCCGGAGGCGCGCCGCACGGCTTGGGAGACGGTCCGCTCGCTGAAGGCGCTGGGCAAGACGATCCTGCTCACGACCCACTATCTCGACGAGGCCCAAGCCTTGGCGGACAGGGTGGCGATCGTCAAGGACGGCCGGGTGCTGGCGATCGGTCCCCCGCGGGAATTGGGAGCCCCCCCACCCGGAGCCCCCCCACCCGGAACCGACCCGCTCAGAGCCGGCCCAACCGGTGCCCACCCACCCGGAGCGACTCAGTACCGGATCGCCTATCGCAACGCCGATGGCGAGTTGGTGGAGATTGAGAGCGACGATCCGACGCGCGCCTTGAACGAGCTGACCGGCGAGGCCTTGGCCCGAGGAGAGCGTTTGGAGGATCTGACCGTGGGACGACCCACCTTGGAGGACGTCTACTTGGAGCTGACTGCCGATGCCTGAAGTCGCTCGCATTGTGCACTGCGCAAGAGGGCGCCCCGCGTGCGCGCGCGCACACGCGCGCAGGACGCCCCTTTGCGAAAGACCTACCACCTGCGAAAGACCTACCACCCATGCCTGACGCCCTGACCCTCACCTGGCGCCAATACCGCCTGGAGCGCCACATGTTCTGGCGCAACCCGAGCGCCGCCTTCTTCAACTTCGCGCTGCCCTTGCTGTTCCTGGCGGCGGGCGGAGCCATCTTGCGGGGCAACCAGCACGATCTCAACCTGCTGGTTCCCGCGATCGCGGGTATGAGCGTGATGTCGACCACGTTCACCGCGCTCGCCTACAACATCGTGTTCCTGCGCGAGCGGGGCGTGCTCAAGCGCATAAGGGGCACTCCCCTGCCCAGCATCTCCTACTTCGGCGGCGTGGCAGGCAACGCGGTCACCAATACGGCCTTGCAGATCGCGATCATCACGGTCGCCGGCAAGCTGTTCTTCGGGATCGGCTGGCCCGTGGATTGGGGCGAGCTGGTCGTGTTCGTGGTCGTGGGCGTCGTCTGTTTCGCGGCGCTGGGCGTGGCTTTCGCACACGCGATCCCCAACTTCGAGTCGACGGCGGCCTATGTCAACGCGGTGTTCCTGCCGGTCGTGTTCGTGTCCTTCTACGTCTTCGACTCCAAGAGCGCGCCCGCCTTTGTGCGCCACATCGCCGAAGCGTTGCCCCTGAAGCCGTTGATCGACGGGCTCTCGGGCGCGATGGTGACCGGCGAGAGCCTCAGCTCGAACCTGTCCGCGCTTGCCGTGATCGCGCTGTGGGGCGCGTTCGGTGTTTACTTCGCGGTGCGCGGGTTCTCTTGGGAGCAGTCGCGCGACTGAAGACCGATCGCGCCGGAGCCAAGCCGGGGCGCAACCGACCGCAGGAGGCAGAGCGATGCAGCAACTCGCCGAGGACGTGTACATGCTGAAGGGCTTCCCGCCGAACGTGATCAACGTGTACGTGGTGGGCGATGTCTTGATCGATGCCGCCACACGACAGGCCGAGAAGCGCATCTTCAAACAGATCGCCGGCCACACGCTCGCCGCGCACGCTTTGACCCACGTCCATCCCGACCATCAGGGCTGCAGCCACGTCGTGTGCGAGCGGCTTGGCATTCCCCTGTGGTGCGGCCAGGACGATGTGCCGGCGATGGAGACCCCGGGAAGCGTCGTCGGCTCGAAGGTTCCGGCTTGGATGAAACGAGTCCAGGAACGCTTCTGGGTGGGACCTCCCCACCCGGTCTCGCGGGTCTTGCGCGAGGGCGACGAGGTGGCGGGCTTCGTCGTGCTCGACACCCCGGGCCACACGCGCGGGCACGTGTCCTACTGGCGCGAGTCAGACCGCGTGTTGATCTTGGGGGATGTGCTCAACAACATGAACCTCATGACCGGCATACCGGGGCTGAACGAGCCGCCGGCGCTGTTCACGACCGACCCGGCGCGCAACCGCGCTTCGATCCGCAGGCTCGCCGTGCTTCGACCGGCGCTCGCGCTGTTTGGCCACGGAGCGCCGCTGCGCGACCCCGACAAGCTCGCGGACTTCGCCGCTCAGCTCCCGGCCTGACGTCGGCGCAATCGGCTATTCCGCGGCGTGCTCATCCAATGACCGACAGCATCTTCGTCGCCGAGGGCGAGAAGTTCGTGCCCACCGAGCACGCCCGCGGGCCGTGGGATCCAAACGCGCTGCACGGTGGCGCGCCGGCCGCGCTGATCGCGTCCGCCTTCGAGCGCATGGAGCCGGGCGCGGAGCTGCCGTTCGCGCGCCTCTCCTTTGAATTCCTGAGACCGGTGCCGATGGCTCCGCTGAGGCTCACCACGCGCATGTCGCGGCCCGGGCGGCGCGTGCAGGCGCTCGAAGCCGAGTTGAGCGCCGGCGAGACGACTGTGTGTCGTGCCAGCGCCCTGCGGCTCCTGCCGGCGCCAGAGGAGCTGCCGCGGACCGCGCTCACGCAGGTGAAGGCCGCCGAAGCGGAGCCGCTACCTGCTCCGAGCGAGGGCAGGGACGTGCTGTTCGCGCTCGATGACATGGAGCGCAAGAGCTTCGCGGCGAGCGCGATGGAGATGCGCTTCCTCAGCGGTCATCCGCTGAGCGGCGAGCTGCCCGAGCTCGACACCACCTCAAACCACCTGCCCACGGGCGAAGCGAGAGTGTGGATGCGGATGCGCCATCCGCTGCTCCCCGGCGAGCCCCTCACGCCGCTCGCACGCGTGGCGGCGACGTCTGACTTCGGCAACGGCGTGGCCGCAGCGCTCCCATTCGACCAGTACGTGTTCATCAACGCCGACCTCACGATCTCGCTGGATCGCCGGCCCGTCGGCGAGTGGATCGCGCTGGACGCGCGCACGCTGCTTCATCCCGGCGGGACCGGCTGGGCCAAGAGCGTGCTGCACGACGAGCGGGGGGCGGTGGGACGCGCCAGGCAGGCGCTGGTGGTACAGCCGCGCTGAGCGGCGTCCGTCGTTCGCCTACGACGGCGCGACGATCTGAAATTCGGCGAGGTTCTCGCCCGCTTCGAGCTCGGCCAGCTCGCCCTCGCGCTCCTGCAGGTAGGCGCGCAGTGCCTTCTCAAGGCCCTTACCGCGGCGAAAGCCCTCGAACATCTCGTGGATCGGCAGCTCGGGGTCGTCGAGGCGGGCGACGATGCGCTTGAGCTCCTCATAGCCCCGCTCAAAGGTGACCGGCTCCGCCACGCGCGCCGCGCGCGGCTCCAGGTCGTCGGGGGGCTCGAACACGATGGCCTGCGATTGCTCTGTGTCGCTCACAACTGCTCTCCTCGCTTGACGTCGGTGACAGTGGCGGTGGCGTTGCCGTCGGCAAAGCTCAACCCGATGGCGTCGGCCACCCGCAGGTCGGCGGCGCTCTTGAGCGTGTGGCCGGCGCCGTCGTGCGCCAGCACCCAACCGCGGCAGCGGAAATCCTTCGCGTCGATGACCGCGCCGAGCGCGCTCACCCGCTCGGCGTGGCGCGCGAGCAGCCGCTTGGCCGCCGGGCTGAGCCGGCTCGCGTCGGCGTCGACAGCGTGGCGCTGGCCGGCGAGCCGGCGTTGCAG
The DNA here is from genome assembly GCA_963809705.1 of uncultured Solirubrobacterales bacterium. GTDB lineage: Bacteria > Actinomycetota > Thermoleophilia > Solirubrobacterales > Solirubrobacteraceae > Palsa-744. The sequence continues at coordinate 268,941 of CAWEKF010000001.1, forward strand.
CTCGCGCATCGCTTCCGCGGAGCGGCGGTCGAGCGCGGCGATGAGGTCGAGGCGCTTGCGGGTGACACGCGAACGAGAGGCCTGCAGCAGCTCCCCCATCCGCTCCACCATCAGCCGCGGGCGATCGAGCACGCGGGCGAGCGCGCCGCGATGGCGGTCGAGCTCGTCGAGCAGCTCAGCGGCTGAGTGGCAGATCGCAAGCTCCGCCGCCTTGGCGGGCACGGGCGCGAAAGCGGCCGCCACGTGATCGCAATTGGGACGATCCTTGGTGTGGCCGATGCTCGTTATAACTGGCGCCGCGCAGGCGAAGATCGCGCGGCAAAGCCGCTCGTCGTCGAAAGCGAGCAGGTCCGCGGGGGAACCGCCTCCGCGCGCTACGACGATCACGTCGACGCCTTCGGTGGATTGCAGACGCCCCAGCGCATCGATGACGGAGCCGACTGCGTGTACGCCTTGCACGGAGGCCGCGCAGAAGACGATGTCCTGCGGCGGAAAGCGCTTGCGCAGAGCTTGGATGACGTCGATGTTGGCGTCGTTGCGGGCGGCCACGACGCCGACCCTCCGCGGGAAGGCGGGCAGCGGCTTGCGCCGCTCCGGATCGCACAGGCCGTCGGCCTGCAGGCGTCGCAAGGTCTCGGCGCGACGGCGCAGCAACTCACCGTCGCCGGTGGGACGGATGTGGTCGAGCACGAGCTTGGTGGCGCCTCGCGGCGCATGGAAGCTGATGCGCTCGTAGTGAGCTTGAACGAGATCTCCTTGCGTGGGCAAGGGTTGGCAGCGGGCGGCACGGCCCTTCCAGATGCAGGCGTCGAGGCTGGCCGCCTCGTCGGCGAGCGTCAAATAGACGTGTCCGGAGGAGCGATGCACGTTTATCGAGGTGACCTCCCCCTCGATCCAACCGTCGCCGAGGCGGCGCAAGGCCCCGTCGATGCGCCCCGCCACCTGCGCTACCGACGCAGCGGTCTCGGGAGGCGTCTCGATCGAAAGCTGGGCCACAGCCCCATAACGCTAAAGCCCGGACCGGCGTCAGGCCGGGAACGGATGGACCAGCGAGGCCAGGACGTGGTCGGCGCCGGCGGCGCCCAGCTCCTCCACGTTGTAGCGCCCGCTGGCGACCCCCACCGAGACGGCGCCGACGCCCTCGGCGGCAGCGATGTCGAGTGGGGTGTCTCCCACGACGTAGACCTCTCTCAGATCGATGCCACTCAGCATCTGCTTGCCGCGCCTCACAGCGGATCGCGTCAGCTCGACGCGATCCTCCGAGTCTGAGCCGTAGCCACCGATATAGAAGTAGTGGTTGAGCTGCCCGCGCCCCAGCTTCGCGTGCGCGGCGGCTTCGAGGCCACCCGTGGTCAGCCCCAAAAGGGTCCCCTCGCCGGTGAGGCGCTCGAGCAGGGCCTCGACTCCGTCGAGCACGCGATAGTCCGGCGACGATGCCACGAAATCGGGCAAGACCGCCTGATAGCTGGCCATCAGGCGCGCCAGCTCCTCGGCGCTCGGCTCGCGCCCCATCGCCTCGGTGAACGTGACCCTGCCGATGGCCGGATCGGTCATGCCGGCAGTGGAGTGTTCGGCGATGTCAACGCTTCGTTTGAACTGCCGCTCAAAGGCCCAAGCCCAGCTGCGCGCGCCGGCGCCCCCCGTATCGATCAAGGTGCCGTCGATGTCGAACAGGACCAGCTTGGCTTGAGCGGTCAACTGCTTGGCGGAATCGACCGCTTGACATGGATCATCGGCTCATTGTCGCGCACGCAGCGGCCGTAGCCACAGAGATCACGCTGCGGCGATTGGAGCACATGCATCAGGGCAACAACACGTGGAGCAGCGAACGCGGCCACACCAGACCGCATAAGAGATGAGTTGTGTGTGCAATCATCTGCGGCGGATCGCCCGACTTCGCTAGGAGCGACGAGCCTCAGCGGACGAACACGCCGTCCAACGCCTCGTCGATCGCGGCGAGCGTGGAGGCGTCGAGCGTAAGGCCCGAGGCGGAGGCGTTGGCGCGCACCTGCTCGGGTCTGCTCGCGCCGACGATCGCCGAGGCTACGTTTGGCTGGCGCAGGACCCAGGCGAGCGCCATCTGGGCCATCGTCAGGCCGACGCCTTCGGCGACTGGCCGCAGACGCTGGACCGCTTCGAGCACGGGGTCCTGCATCAGGCGGTCCATGAAGCCGCTCATGCTCTCGCTGCTCGCCCGCGAATTCTTGGGCGGCTGCTCGCCCGGACGATACTTGCCCGTGAGCACGCCCTGGGCCAAGGGCGACCACACGATCTGGGAGATGTTCTCGCGTTCGCACAGTGCAATCACCTCGGCCTCGGGCGAGCGCCACAGGATCGAGTACTGGGGCTGGCTCGAGACCCAGTGCGCCACGTCGGGCAAAGCCAAGGACTGCTCGATCCGCTCGACCGGCCACTCGCTGAAGCCGATGTGCCTGGCCTTGCCGGCCTTCACCACTTCGGTGAGCGCTTGCATGGTCTCCTCCAAAGGGGTGTCCTCGTCGTAGCGGTGACACTGGTAGAGGTCGACGTAATCGGTTTGCAAGCGCTTCAGGGAAGCGTCGATCTGCTTGTGGATCTGGGCGGCCGACAGGCCCTTGTCGGTGGGGGACATCGGGAAGTAGACCTTCGTGGCGAGCACGTAGGAGGAGCGCTCGTGCCCGGAGAGCGCCTCGCCGAGCAAGGTCTCGGACGCGCCCTGTCCGTACACGTTGGCGGTGTCGATGAAGTTGATGCCCTCCTCGAAGGCCGCCTTCACGCAGGCCTCGGCCTGCTCGCGCTCGACACCTCCCGAGTAGGTCAGCCAGGAGCCGAGGCTGATCTCCGAGACCTCGATACCGCTCGATCCGAGCTTGCGGAAGTTCACGCAGGGCAGATTACCCGCTCTGCGCCCGCTCTACCGGCCCGACCCCACGTCTCCACGCGGCTTGCCCGGGCCGCGATCCCGATTGGGTGGCGCTTTGCTGGTTCAGTCCATGCCGAGCGGGCCGCTGGCGGACCCGCTCAGGAACTGGCGCACGAAGGGGTTCTCCGAGGAGAACATGCGCTCGGCATCGCCCGCTTCCACGATCCGTCCGCGCCACAAGAGGGCGATGTATTCGCCGATCTGGCGCGCCGAGGCGATGTTGTGAGTCACGACTATGTAGGTGCCGCCGTTGGCTTCGTGCATCTCCTGGATCAGATCGCACAGGAGCGCCGTGCGCACCGGGTCGAGCCCCGAGTCGGGCTCGTCGAAGATCACGATGTCGGGCTCGGTCACAAGCGCGCGCGCGAAGCCGGCGCGCTTTCGCATCCCGCCCGAGAGCTGAGAGGGAGCGTCGTCCATCGCCTCAGCCAAGCCCACGTCCGCCAAGCGCCGACGCACGCGCTCGCCGATCTGGCCTTCGGACATGTCGGTGTGCTGACGTAGCGGGAAGGCCACATTGTCGAACACCGACATCGAGCCGAACAAGGCCCCGTCCTGGAAAAGCACGCCGATCCTGCGACGCAACTCCAAAAGCTTGGGCATCGTCAGCTTGGGCACCGAGTTGCCGAGCACTTCGATGTTGCCCGAGTCTGGAAACATGAGCCCGATCAGGTGCTTGATGAGCACGCTCTTGCCCGTGCCCGAAGGGCCCAGCACCACCGTGATCATGTCATCGGGGATCGCCACGTTGAGACCGTTGAGCACTGGGATGCCGGCCAGGCGCTTGACCACGTCCACGCAGCGAATCGACCACTCGCGGTCGGTAGCCTCCCCGGCAAGGTCCAGGTCGGAGGCGCCGTGGTACTGGAAGTGGTCCTCCTCAACGCCCACGGGCACATCGGGGGCAGCCAGCGGCTCGCCCTCCGAATCCTCCTGATTAGTCCCCTCGACACCCTCCACAGCCCTAGATATTAGTGACCGGCGCGGACCCAAGCAACCGAGGCTTTGGTACCGGCTCATACACATCCTCTTGACATACCGGGGCCAGGGGGTTTACGATCGAGGATCTGGGAGGTAGGAGATGTTCGAGTACAGGCGCTCCGGCGCCGAGCCAGGGCTGACAGAGGATCCGCGGACGGAGGATTCGCCCGCGAGCAGAGGAGCCAAGACCGCGCTCACGGCCCTCGCGAACCGGTCCCGCAGCGATCCGCGCGAGCGCTTGCTTGGCGCGATGATCCAGGCGGTCGCCGAGCGTGGCTATGACCGCACCACGGTCAGCCGCCTGCTCGCGCAGGCCGAGGTTCCCGAGGCGGTGTTCAGCGAGCACTTCAGTGACAAGCACGACTGCTTCATGCAGGCGATCGACACGGTGATCGGTCGCGCTGGAGAGCTCGGCGATAGAGCTGTTCGCCCAGGCCCGCCCCTGGCCCGAGCGGGTCGGCTGGGCGCTCGAGTGCCTGCTGGTAGCGCTTGCGCGCCACCCGGACGCGGCGGGTGTCGTGTTCGTGGAGGTGTTCGCGGCGGGTCCGGCGGCCTGCGAGCGCTATCGCGAAGCGCTCAGCCTGTGCTCCTCGCTGCTGGAGGAGGGGCGTTCGCTGTGCGCCGACAGCGCGCACCTGCCGCCGCAGACCTCGGAGGCGATCGTCGGCGGGATCGCCTCGATCGTGCACCGGCGCGCGCTGCAGGGGAAGCTCGCCGAACTGCCGGCGCTGCACGCCGACCTCACGTATTTCGCGTTGCTGCCCTACCTCGACCACGAGCGCGCCGCCGCGCTCGCAGGCCTGAGCTGAGGCCTACTTCGAGGGAGTGGCGTGCGGGAACTGGCTCGTTTCGCCGTTGAACGTGAATGGCGCCTGCTGCTTGCAGGCGGGCGCCGGTATCGCGTTGCCGGGCTTTTCGGGGTTGTTGGCGATCGGCGCGAACAGGTTGTGGTTTTCGACCGGCGCGCCCTTCTTGCGGCTGCCGGGTTCGAGCCCGATCATCTGTTCGATGATTTCTTCGCTGATCGTCCCCAGTTCAGGCCCGCTCAAGGACGGGGCGGAATTGGCGCAGGAGGCGCTGCTGAACACCGATAGGCCGCTGGCGATCGAGTTGAAGGCTCCGGGCAAGGGGTAGGCGTTTGCGCGAGAGACACCGATCTGCTGCTGATAGACGGCGAGGCCTTCGGGCGTGATCGTGTTCATCACCTTGAGCGTGTGCTGCTGCGGTCCTCCGGGGACATTTGCGTTTTTTTCGTGGGTCTGCGTGGCGGCTGTCGCGTTTGCGAACAGGGCCTGTATCTCGGGCACGTAGTCGCTCGCATACTGGAAGAACGGGTTGAAGTTGTGCAGCGCCGAGCTCGTGGCGGCCACCAGCGGGACTGTCAGGTCGAGCTCCTTTTTGACTGCCGGCAGACCCGTCTTGGCGGCTTTGGCGAACGGTCCGAGCGAGGTCAGCAGCGCGTTGAAGGGCGGCGTGAACGGCTTGACCGCTTGCAGCAGCGGGGTGAGTTTTTCCTCGAAGGGACGCAACTGGTCATACAGGGGCACGGTGTTGGTCGCGAAGGCGTCGAGGCTGCGCAGGGCGGTCCGGGTGTGACGCTGGAAGGCCGGCAGTTCGCGCCAGGCCTGGGCGAAGGCCTGGCTCGATTCGGCCAGGGCGTGGGAGGCGCGCTCGCCATTGGAGATCAAGCCGCGGAACTGTCCCTCGCGCGCCGTCAAGGCGTCGAAGACGACGCCCGTGTTGTGGATGCTCGCGGTCAGCGCTCCCTCCTGGGAGGCGGCTACTTCGGTCAGCTTGTTGGCGTCTTCGACGAAGGGCTGCAGGATCGCGAACGAGGAATTGATCTCTTCGCCTTTGCCGCCCAAACCTTCGGCCGTGGATTGCATCCACACCTGGAAGGCCTTGCGCGTTTCGGGGGTGAGCGTGGCGAGGATGTCGTCGAGCGTCACCGCCGGTTCGACCTGGGCGTTGGGAAGGATGCCCCCGTCAGGCAGCGACGGGGCGCCGGGCCCCTCGGGCTTGAGCTGCACATAGGTCTCGCCGAGCAGGGTCTTCTGGCGCAGGATGGCGTGCATGTTGGAGGGGATCGGCGCGTACTTGCTGGCAATTTCGATCGCCACGTGGGCGCGCCCGTCCTTGTCGTAGGAGAGGCTGATCACGTGACCGACGTTGACGCCGCTGATGCGCACGTCGGACTGTTCGGCCAGGGCGAGCGTGCGGGGAAAGGCGATCGTGAAGCGGTAGCCCTTGGGCTTGAGCGGCACGGGGCCGCCGAATGACTCCCACAGGAACAGCAGCAGCCCGAAGCAGCTGAGGGCGAACAGGACGATCACGAGGATGTTGGCCAAGGTGGGCGCGCGCTTTTGCATCTAGCGACCTACCTCGCTCGCGGTTGCGATCCGCCCGAAGGCGCTGTGCTCTGAGCCGAGCAGTTTCAAGGTGAAGCCGGCGGCGCGTTTCGTGTGGGTGCGAACATGGGCGGCGGCGGCAGTGCCGGCCGTGGCCGCCGAAGTCAGGCCCTGGGCGGCGCATTCGGCTTCGGTGGGCGGGTTGAGCAGCGCGATCAACAGGCGCACCGTCGGGTTGATCGTGCCGACGCCCTTGAAGATCGGCAGCACTTCGCAGTTCGCGTACACGACGGTGCGTCCCACCGGACCGTGGGCGTCGGACGTGCTGAGCACGCTGTTGAGGTCGTGGTTGGCCCAGGTCAGGAAGAACAGGAAGCCGCCCTGGTTCGGTCCCGGGTTGTAGGCGAGCTCGTTGAGTAGTTCGTTGAACACGCCAAAGCTCTTTTCGAGACCCGGGAAGGCTTCTCCGAGTTCCTTCAGCGACGGGTTCAGCTGGTTGACGATCGGCAGGATCTTGCGCGCGAACGGGCGGATTTCGTTCTTGATGATCGGCGTGCTTGTCTTGAACAGCGAGCGCGCGGCTTCCTGGGCGGGGGCCAGCACGGTGGCGAACGGCTCGAGCTTGGTCAAGGTCGAGTTGGCCACGACCGTCGCCGTGGCCAGCTTGCCGAGCCCGCTCCTGGTCTTGGAAAGCGCGCCGGGCAGCAGGTGCAAGGTCCGCTGGAAGCTCTGGTCCTGCTCGGCGAAGGTCTGGAAGACCGCGTTGGAGGCGTCGATCACCTGCGAGATTTCGGTGTCCTTGTCGCCGAGGGCGCTGACGATCAGCTGGAAGTTGTGGATCGCCCTTTCTATGTTCTTGTGGCGCAACTGCAGCTGGGCGGTGATCTTGCGGGCGTACAGGGAGATCGGGTCGAAGCGCTTGAAGGTCGCCGACAGGTTGGCCGAGTTGCCCTTGAGACCTTCGCCCGCTCCGGCGATCAGCTCCTGCAGGTAGGCGCGCGTTTCCCCGTCCAGGCTCGCCAGAAATTCCTCGAAGTTGACGTCGGGGGCCGTGTGCGACTGGGACACTGTGAAGCCGCCGGGGACTCGGCCGGCGCTCGGGTTGCCGGGATCGACCTCGACGGTCATGTCCTTCAGACCCGTCTTGGGACGCAACAGCATGGTGGCGTCGCGGTAGATGTAGCGCGCGTACTTGGGCGTGATGTTCATCGTCACGAGCGCGTCGCCTTCGTTGGACTGGACGCTTGCGATTTCGCCGATCTTGGCGCCGGCGATCGTGACTGCCTGGCCCTGGCCGGGCGTGACCGCCTGGGCGGTGCGAAAGTCCGCCTTGAGCGTGACGTATTCCTTGCCCAGGACAGGCACCCAGCTGGGCAGGGAGAGACGCTCGTTGGAGAGGATGTAACCGCCCACGAACAGGCCCATCACGACCATCGCGACGACTGAGATGAAAGCGGTGCGGTAGCGCGCGATCTGGTCGCCCAGGCCGCGCTCGCCGTGATGCTCTTGATCGGGCGTCACGGTTGGCTCCCATCGGCGGGGCCGTGTGAGAGAGGCCCGTTGAGGTTCTGGGGGGTCTGGGTGTAGCACGGCACCAGGGGCTTATACGGGGGCTCGCTCGCTGGGAAGGCGGGGCTGGTGCCCAGCGGCGCCTGCGAGGTGTGGGCAAGCAGGGGCAGTTTCTTGCCGCGAGTCGGAGAGCCGACGACGGTGGCGGGCGCAGAGCGCAGCGTTTGGTCGCCGGTCTCGACGAGGAAGCGGGTGGTCTGGCCGTTGCCGTCGAATCTCTGACCCATGCCGGCCAGGCCGACCAGCGAGTACCAGAACTCCTTGTAGGCTTCCACGCCTGACGTGTTGGCGGCGTCCTGCAACTTGGTGTTGCCGGCCGGGAAGAAGATCTTGCTCAAACACTGGGAGAACAGGTCGACCTGTTTGAAGAAGGCGGGCTGAGGCGCGATCAGGCTGGCGATCGTGGGAGCCGCTTCGCGCAGGCCCTTGGCCACGCCGCCCAGCTCGGTGGGAGCAAGAGAGGCCTGCGTCTGTTCGATCCACGGGAAAGCGGCCTGAATCGTCGCTGGATTCTGTTCGACTCCGGGGACGAGGTCGAGCGAGAACTTGCGGATCGTGGGCGAGGCGGCGGTGAAGTTGGCGAATGCGCTCGTGGCGTTGTGGAGCGTGCTCGGCAACAGCGCCACCGCGTTGGCCAAACTTGTGGACTGGGCGGCGAGGGCGCCGAGGAAGGTGTTGAAGTTGTCGACCCATTCGCCGAGTTGCTGTTCGTCGCGGTTGAGCGCGGCGAAGAGCTGGTTGCCGCCGGAGATCAGTTTGGAGAGGTCGTTCTGTTCGACGCCACCTAGCGCCTGGTTGACGATCGCTCCGCCCTTCAGGGCTTGGGGTGAGTCGTAGTAGGTCTTTTTGAGCGCCTGGGCGGCATTGAGGCCGCGCACTGCGGGGTTCTGTTCGGCGTTCTCGGCCGGGGTCGGCTTGCGTGTGAGCGCCGAGCCGTATTCGACCAGGAGCGTTTGCAGGTTGGCGCGCGTGTTGGTGTTCAAGGCGTCGAGGATCTGATCGATCTGGACCGGGTCCGAGGTCTGGGTGATCGGGATCGTGTAGCCCGAGGAGACCGTCGGCGAGGTCGGGGTGCCGGGCTGCAGGTCCACGAACCAGTTGCCTTCCAGGAGGATGCGCGCCCTGATCTTGAGCGTGGCGTCGCGGTGGATGGGCAGGCCGCCTTTGGAGATTTCCATGGTCACCACGCCGGCGTTGCCCTCGCGCTTCACCGAAGTGACGGTGCCGACGTTTACTCCCGCGATGCGCACCGGCGATTTGGGACTGATGTTGAGCGCCGTCCCGAATACGGCCTTCAGGCGGAAACCATGCTTGAACGGTATGTGCTTGGTGAAGCCGAAGTAGACGGCGATCGCGATGATCACGATCACGACCAGGCCAAAGCGCACGGGGTTCGACTTCTGCAGCTCGACGACGGGCATCTGGTCGTAGCGTTTCCACCAGCGCATGCGACTCATTTCTTGGCCCCTTTCGAGCTCTTCAAGCCGAGGGCCTGGAGCGTGGAGGCGGGATATTCTTCGCCGAAGAGGTTGTTCTTGCGTTCGGTCTCTTCGGTCTTGGTGCCGACGTTCCCGGGCACGTTGCCGATCACGGCTTGGCCGATCTTGTAGGGCTCGTTACCCGCTTCGCACTCTCGCGGCTGGCCTGGGCCGGCCACGTTCGGGTAGGGATTGACGTGCAGGTGGTTGTTGTCGACCAAAGGACCCACCGTGCCGGGCGTGAGACCGGGTCCATGGTCGACCGAGGGGCCGTTGGCGTAGGAGGAGGACGGCGCGCCCTCGTTGTTGGGGCCGTTGGGCGAGAGCACGCCCATGGCGCGGCCGAGCGTGCCCACGCCGACGCTCTCCGAGAGGAGGCTTGCGATGTTGCGGAACGCGAGTGTCACGTAGTTGCAGGTCGTCTGGGCCGGCGCCAGCCCGGCAAGCAGCGGGTTGCCCAAGCCGAGCGTTTGCGTGAAGCTTTCAAGGCCGGTGGTGACGATCGGATTTTTCGCGAATTCGGCGATGGCCTGCGTGGCTTCGGCGACCTCGCGGTTGAGGGCGGTGGCGGCGCGAACGTTGACGGCGCCCACTTCGAAAGCATGGCCGAGCGGCGCCGCCACGGTCGTGAGGATCTTCGCGCTGGGGCGCAAGAGGCGCATGAAGTCAGCGCTCTTGTTGACGAATTCGGCCTGGAAGGGCAGCGAGTAGGTGGCTTGGTGAAGCGTGGCCGGGCCTTCCACGATGGACTGTTCGAGCGAGGGCGCGACGCTCGCCCAGGCGGTGAAGAAGGTGTCCAGGTTGCTGTAGAAGGCAGCCTGTTCCTCGCTCACGGGCGCCACTTCTTTGGCTGCTCGGTCGAACGCCACGAACAGCTGTCCGAAACCGGTCTGGGGCGAGGCCAGGTTGTGCAGGACGGGGATCGCGTTGGTGACCAGGGGTCGCAGGGTCGCGAGAGTTTCGTTGATGCCGATCCCGCGCCCCGCGAAGCCGTTGCCGAAGGTGGTCAGGTTCACCTGATTGGCGTGGCGGGTCTTTTCGTCGAACATGTCGAAGAACTGGTCCAGGTCGACGGGTTCCTTTGTCTGGGAGACGGGGATCGTGGCGCCCGCTTTGAGGGTCTGGGCGGAGTTGCCCCGTTCCAGGGACAGGTACTTGAGGCCGACCGTGGAGACCGATTGCACGAGCGCTTTGGTGTTGGCCGGCAGGGGTTCCACTTTCTTTTCGAGCTTGAGCGAGACGATCGCCGTCACCCGTCCCGTTTTGGGGTCCTGGTAGGGGGTGAGTCCGCTGATCACGCCGACGCGCTCGCCGCCGATGCGCACCTGGTTGCCCTTCTGCAGGCCAGAGGCCTCGGGCAATTGCACCTTGATGTCGTAGGTGGGCGTGAACGGCAGGCCGTTGTTGGCGTTGTAGGAGAGGAACACGGCGACGACCACGATCAAGGTCGTGACTGCGCCGATAAGGAGCGGGCTGCCCGCCAGCGAATTGGATCGGCGCCGGTTCATGGCGTCTGGGTGGGATCGCAGCCCAATTGGCCATTGTCTGTAAACGGCGAGGAGCCGTCGGCCGCGGGCTGGGCGCCGGCGCCGGGGCAGCGACGCAGCTGACCGGTCTTCAGGCCGGATACGACCTGGGCCGGGTTGGCCGGTTTGAGTGTTTCTTCGGAGCCGAGCGCGAAGTCGGGGAACAGGCCGCTGACACGGGCGTAGTGGCCGTTTGCGTCGTAGTAGGCGGTGCCTTGACCGAAGGAGCGGATCAAGCCCTGGAGGTCGGGACTGTAGGGACCGAACAGGGCGGTTATCGGCAGGGATTCTTCGGCGGCGCGAATACCGTTGGGCGAGGCGGTCACGAGCGCTTGAGCCAGGCCCGGCAGGGCCAAGGCCGCTTCGGTCAGATCGTTGCTGGAGCCGGGCTTTGAGAGCGCTTCGCTGAAGTTGCCGACGACCGGGGTGGCGGCGATCAGGAGCGGGCGCAGCTTGGTCACGAACGGTCCAAGCAAGGGCGCGCCCGGCTTGGTGGCGTTGACCAGCTTGGTCAGGTCGGCAAGTGTGGCAGGGAGTTGTTCGAAGGTGCGGTTGCCTTCTTTGAAGGTGACCGGCAACTCCTTCACGCCCGCGGTCAGATTGGACTGCTGGGAGGCGAGCGCCCCGAGGGCGGTGTCGGCGTGGCTGACCAGTTCGGTGAGCTGCTGGCCGTGCGCGGCCAGGACGGTGGTCGCCTTGGCGCTTTCGACGAGGAAGCTTGAGAATGTGTTCTGGTCGCGCCCCAACTCGGCGAGCACGTGGTCGAAGGCGGCGAGGGCGGGCGGGAAGTAGCGTGAGGTTTCCTGCACCTGCGGCGCGACGCCGTCGTACTGTTCGGCCGAGCCCTTGATCAGTTGCTGCAGGCCCCTGCGGGTCCTGGCGTTGAAGATGCTGAACAGCTGGTCGAGGTCGACCACGCCGTGGGTGGCGGTCGTCGGCAGGGTCGAGCCGGATGGCAGGGCGGGACGGTTGTTGGGGCCGGGCGAGAGCGCGATGTAGCGGTTGGCGACGGTCGTCAGCGAAGGCACCCTGATTTCCGCGGTCGTGCCCTGGTGCAAGGGCGCGAGCGAGGATTCGACGTTGATCGTGATGCGCACGTTGTAGTTGGAGAGCAGGGTGATGTCCTTGATCGAGCCGACCGGCACTCCCCCAACCTGCACCTGGTCGCCGCGCACGAGCTGGCCGGCTTCGGGGAAGATGAGCTGGTAGGTGGCGCCTTTGTTGCCGGTGAGCACAAGCACGAGCAGCACGATGACGACGGCGCCGAGCGCCCCGAAAGCGGCGAAGCGCACGTTGCGCGCGCGCCGCGGCGGCGGCCCGAGCGGCGGCGGCGAGGCGGGCGGCGGCGTGGCGGCGGGCGGGCCTGGGGGTAGCGTGGTGGCCATCGCTAGCGGCCTTCCGCCGCCGACGCGGACGAGGCAGAGGAGTGGTCGGGGATCGCCGCCGAGGAAGGCTTGGCGCTGACGGTGGGGTCGGGCACCTGGCCGAGGCGGGCCACCAGCTTGAGCCACTCGGCCGGGGTCAAACCCGCGCCGGCAGCGTCGGCGGCTCGGGCCTGAGCGCTCTGGGGAGGGGCGAAGGAGATGTGGATCACGCCGGCGTACCCGGGCCGAACGACGGTGTGCGGAGCGCCGGTCAAACGGATCGCGCTTGCGATCTGGAGCGGCTTCATGACACCCTGCAGGGCAGCCAGTTTGCGCAGGGCGAGCGTCGCCACGGGGGCCTCTCCAGCGGAGCCGACGACGGGAATCCCGTCAATTGCCGAGATGTCGAGCGCCTCGTCGGTGGTGGTGGAGGAGGCGCTGGAGTGGGCCGTAGCAGCGGCGCCGCCGATCGGGTGGACCGCGGCAGACGAGGCGCAGGTGCGCGAGGAGACGCTCGGGCGCAGCCCGGAGGCCGACAGGAACGCGAGCGTCGCGAGCACGCGCCGGTCGACGCGGCCGTCGGCGATCAGGCGCCGCTCACAGGCGGCCAGGTGGATGGAGGCCTCGCGCGGGACCTGTTGCTCGAGCTGGGTCTTTGACTCGAGCAAGGTTTGCCCGGGGGTGGCGGAGATCTTGGCGAAGGGGTCGCGGCCCTTGGCTTTGATGACCGAGAAGCTCTGCAGCTTGACCCAGCCGTCGAGGATCGGCTTGGGGTCGACCAGGGGCGTGCCGATGCCGGCCGGTCTGATCTGGAAGACGATGTGCGGTTCGACCCCCGGCCCGACGTGGCCGAGCACGGTGCCGGCGATCACGTGGGCTCCGACGCGCAGGGTGTGTAGATAGACGTTGTCCGTGCCCGCTCTGAACATGCGCGTGGCCCCGTTGGCGGCGGGCGTCGGCGCCCAAGGGCCGCGGCGGGCGATCGCAGCGCTCGCGGTTGCCGAGGAAGGAGCCGCGCGTGCGCGTCGGGAAGAGGAGGGCTGAGATTCGATCGCTTCGAGCATCGGATAGAGCGTGGCGGTGCTGCCCAGCTCGGAGTAGATGTAGGTGTTGCCGTAGGCGTCCCTGAGCGAGATGCTGCGCCCGAGCGGGCCGGCTTGGGCGATCTGGGTGATCACGCCGTCCTGGACGGCGATGACAGGCGCCCCGTCCTGGCTGACGATCGTGGTGCCGGGCACCGTGTGCGGCGAGGAGCCTGCGGTGGCCGGGAAGGCGTCGTCGTAATGGGAGGCCGCGTATACGGGAAAGCGGGCTTCGGTCAGGCCTGTGATCGCGCCCAGCAGTTCCGGCGGCGTGCCTCCCAAGAGGCGCGCTCGCAAAAGCACCGAGTTGAGGTAGGCCTGGGAGTGGTTGTAGGCGAGGATCGCGGCGCGAATGTCGGTGTCCCCACCAGCCGCCTTGAGATAGCGGGCCGCAGCGAAGATCGCGTCCGCCGGGTTGTAGGGGTCCTCGAAGCCGTCGTTGTTGACGTCGACCCCGAACTGGTTCCAGGTGCTCGGCAGGAACTGCATCCAGCCCTCGGCGCCGGCGCTGGAGACGGAGAGGTCGCGCCCGTAGTCGGTCTCGACTTCGTTGATCGCGGCCAAGACCTGCCAGGGGATGCCGTAGGCGGCTCCGGCGGCCTGGTAGATCGGCAACAGGAACGGCGGGATCGAGAAGCTATCGATGAAGAAGCTGGGCACGCCCGACAGCTGGCCGCCCAGGCTCGACGGCAGGGGGGGCGTGAGCGCCGAGGGCGAGACAGCCGGCTTGTGTGAGCCGGCTTCGGCGTTCTTTTCGGGGGCGGTTGCGCCCTTGCCGTGTGCCTTTGCTTTCGCGGAGGCTCCCGCGGTGGGAGCGACGACGGTCGGGTGCTGGGGGCGTTGCGCGCTCACTTCGGGCGCGGGCACGGGCGTCGTTTCGGTCGTCGACGTGGGAGGAGTTGGGAGGGGCGTCGTGGAGGTGGGAGTCGTGGCGGTGGGAACGGTCGTGCTTGCGGGCGTGCCGGTGGTGGCGCTCGCCGGCGAGGGTTCGGGCGTGGGCGGAGCGGGCACCGTCGTGACTTCCGAGGCGGGCGCCGCGGTTTCGCCGGTGGGCGTGGTCGTTTGCCCCTGGGCCGGAATCGAGATCGCGAGCGCGGCGAGGAGCGCGAGCGAGCCGGCGGTGAGCAGTCGTGGAATCATTAGTTTCCGAGCAGGTAGTTGAGCAACATGCCGCTCGCTTCGGAGCTTTCTTCAGGCGAGTAGTAGGTGGTTCCTGCCGCCGCCCCGCCGACCGGCTGCGCCGCCGGGGTCGCGCCCGAGCCGGCCGATTGCGCGCCGGAGCCGCCGGCCGTCTCGGCTTTGAGGGATCCGGGGTACTTGGCGATCGCCTGCGCGGGGGTCATTCCTTTGAGGACGGCGAGCGTGCGCTGCATCACGAAGCTGGTCGAGGAGGCGCTTGCGGTCGCCGTTCCCGAGCTGGAGCCGCCGCCGATGAATTTGCCGGTCGAGCAGAGCGGGTTGGTGGTCACGGCGTAGCCGATGCAACCGCCGCTCGCCACGAGTTCGGCGCGCAGGAAGTGGCCGAGCGCGTCGTAGCCGTTGACGCTGCCGCCGCCCAGATAGATGAAGTCGAGCAGCCGCTCCAAGCCGCCGGTCGACTTCAGGCTCGTGAGCAGACTCGATAGGTTGCCCGCGAACGGCTTGGCGGCCTGGCCGAAGTTCTTGATGAGCGGTAGCAGGGGTTCGACCGCCTCCAGGGCGGAGGAGGTGGTTCTCGCGTTCTGACCGAACGTCTTGAGGAAGCCTTCGAAGGATTTGGAGAACGGGCCGAGGTTCTCGAACGTCTTGTTGATGCCGGGCGCGGCGACGCCCAGGTCCTGCAAGGTGGGCGTCGTCTGCGCGGCGAAGCGCCCGAGCCGTTCCATCGCCGGGCCAAGCTGTTCGAGAAAGGCGGGGAAGGCGGCGAGGTTCTGGGCGAGAGCGCCGCGGTGGTTGGCGGTCGCGCGGGCGACCTTGCTGTTTCCGTTGATGAAGCCGACGAGCCGCTCGCGTTCGGCGGCCAGGGGCGCCGTCGCGCGGTCGCCTTCGACCGCCAGATCGGTCAAGACCTTGTTCTCTTTGGCGAGAATCGCGAGGACCTGTTCGAGTCCCTGCAGGGCGGGGTTGGAGCGGTGCAGGACCGCGTTGAGGTCCGATCCGCGCCCGGCGAAGCCGGCGCCCAGCTCGTTGAGGATGATCGTCAGGCGCTGGGCCTCGGGTAGGCGGGTGATGTCGCCGAGCAGATCGGGGTCGACCGGGCTGTGGGTGCCCGTGACCGGCAGGAGCACCTGTCCGGCGCCTTCTTGGCCCGCGGGAATGGTCTTCAGCGGCGGCGGAAGCGGCGTGCCTTCCACACGTGGCTGGGTGGGCAGGCAGTCCACGAACTTCTCTCCGATCAGCGCCTGCGGACGGATCGTGCAGGATGCGTCTTCGCGGAAGTCCTGGAAGCCGGGGTTGGCGATGTTCAAAACCACCGCCGCCTTGGCGTATGGGGTCGGCGTGACCGAGCCGACGGTTCCGACCTTGACGCCGTCGATCTTGACGTCCTCGCCCACGGTCAGGTTGCCGGCGTCGTCGAAGATGGCGCGCACCGAGTAGCCACCGCCGGAGCCTCCGGCCGAGGTCGCGAGCAGGACGATCGCGACAAGCGCGACCGCGCAGGCTGCGCCCGCGATAGCAGCCTTTCCCCTCCTGAACCCCTCGCTGTGCGTCCTCAACGCGACCCTACCTCTGTGTTTATTAACGAGAAGAGAGCGGCTCCGTCCGTTTTGGACCAAGCCGCCCCTCCCGCTCTTGCTCAGACCTTACCTGCCAGGCGCATCCTCTGAGCTAATCCTTACGTTTGGTCCTCTCAAGTCCTACCGGTGGCCGCCCACTGTGGACGGCCACCGCTTCTGTTTCGTCCTAGCTCCGTCGGCGACCTATTTCTTTGGGCACGGCGGCTTGGCCGTGACGGTCACCGATTCGCCGCTGTAGAACTTCAGTTCGGCCTTGACGGGGAAGCCGCCCTTGGGGCACGTCTTGGGAATTGTGCCGTAGGAGACGAGCTTTTTGCCCTGCATGAAAGCCGCTCCGGTCTTGACCTTGATGAATTCGACCGACCCGAAGGGAGCCCCGGGGACGGTTTCGACGAGCGGCACAACGCCTTTGAAGACCGGACCGGATCCTGGCGCCGAGCTGAAGTTGCCCGGCGTGAGCAGTTCGATCTCCGCCGGGGAGGTGCCTTCGGCGTAGAACGCGAGACCGCCGCCGGCCTCCAAGAACGGCTGCACCGAGAGGGTCTCGTGCACGCGCGTGCTGCCGAAGCTGACCACGCCGCGCGCTTCGCCCTTGGGGCCGGCCACCGACTTCTTCGGGCACTTCTGCACTTCGTGGCTTTCGAGGATCGCGGCCGAGCAGGTCGTGAAGCCTTTGGTTGTGATCTTGGTCCCGGACGGCAAGTAGACGGTGACGCCCACCAGCGGCGAGGGGAAGCCACCGTATTCGGTGCCGCTGAGCGTGAATTCGGTTTCCAGGGCAGCGCCCTTGCCCAACAAGTTGCCAGTGCCCGGATATGTCGGGCCGCCGCTCGAGCTCGGGTTCTTGGGGATCGGCACGGCCTTCACTTTGAGCGTCACGCTCGGCGCCGCCCCCGCGGCAGCCGGCAGGCCCAAGGTCGCTACGGCGAGGCCGAGCAAGGCCAAACGGATAGATGCTCTGCGCATCAGCTTCTCTCCTCTGTTTCGTATAGGTGCGCCCACGATCCGGGTAGCTCCGGATCCTTGACGGTCCGGCGACATCGAGTCTTCGGGCGTCTCAGCCGCCCGAAGAGCATTGGCGATTTGCCTGCAAGGTTAGCCGTATCGGGGGACGGGTTCAACCAGGCGGTCGCTTGGCGGCCTCGAAATCGAGCTCCGCGCCGTCGTATTGGATGCCCGCCGGCTCGACGATGACGCGGCGCGGACCGTCCTGCACAGAGCCCGCTACAAGCGCATCCAAGCCCAGTTTTCGGGCCATGGCGACGACCGAGGAGCCGGCTCCGGCGGCGCAGTAGACGGCGTAGCCGGAGCCCATGTTGAATGTGGAGTACGCGGCGTGTGCGTCCAGCCCAGCCTTATCGACAAGGAACGCCAAGACCTCCGGGATGGGAGGAGCTCAGAGACGCGGTAGGTGAAGGAGCGGGACGGGCGCATCAGCTTGAGCAGGCCGTGGCCGGTGACGTGGCTCAGGTAGGAGATCTTCAGGTCGGATTCCAGCAGTGCCTGTACCAAGGGCACGTACATGACGCTGGGGTCGAGCAAGGCCTCGCCCAGCAGACGTCCGCTGGGCAACGCGGTCGCGTAGCCATGGGGCAGGCGAGCGGCCACCAGGCGCGCCAAGGAGGCGCCGTTGGCGTGCAGGCCGCTGGAGGCGACCAGGACGATCTCATCGCCCGCCGCCAGGTCCTCGCCAAGGATCGCCGAAGCTCCGGCCGGCACCGCGCCAACCGCCGCCCCGGCCAGCTCGATGTCCTCGCTGGCGAGCAGGCCGGACAGCGACGGTGACTCCCCCCCTCCCCACGTGCAGCCGGCGTCGACGCAGGCTCGCTGCCAGCCCTCGAGCAGAGCGATGGCGCGGTCGGCCTCGCCGTACCACTCGGAGGCGCCGGTGGCGAAGTAGGCGTTGACGACCAGGGGCAGGGCGCCCACGCAGGCGAGGTCGTTGAGGATCGCGGCGACCGTGTCGTAGGCGACATCGGCGAAGCGGTTGGAGCCGTGGCGCTCGTAGAGGAGGCGCGCGACGATCGACTTGGTGCCGAGGCCCTCGACCACGAACGCGAAAGTGCGCCCGCCGAAGTCGAACACGAAAGCCGGCTCGCCGCGCGAGGCGTCGTGGGCGTGCCCTCCGCGCTTGGTCAGCAAAGACGAGGTGGCCACAGCGCGGGCCATCGCCATGCGCTTGCCGGCGTCCAGAGCGTCGTAGTCGACGCCCGCCGCCTTGTAGCTGGCGGAGGAGTCCGAGGCCGGGGAGTCCGAGGCCGGGGAGTCCGAGGCCGGGGAGTCCGAGGCCGGGGAGTCCGAGGCCGGGGAGTCCGAGGCCGGGGAGTCCGAGGCCGGGGAGTCCGAGGCGGAGGAGTTCGAGGCGGAGGAGTTCGTGGCCGGAGAGTCCGTCATCGGCGATGATCCTAGTCCCACTGCCGAGGAGGAGACGATGGACTTTCAAGCCAGCGACCGCTGCATCGAGTTTCAGGAGCGCCTGAAGGCGTTCATGGACGAGCACGTGTACCCCGCCGAGCCGCTCTACGCGCGCCAGCTCGCCGAGTCCGGCGACCCGCACCACCAGCCGGCGGTGATGGAGGAATTGAAGGCGCGCGCCAAGCAGGCCGGGCTGTGGAACATGTTTCTGCCCGACGCCGACCATGGCGCGGGGCTGTCCAACAGCGACTATGCGCCGCTGGCGGAGATCCTGGGACGCAGCCACATCGCCTCGGAGGCTTGCAACTGCTCGGCCCCGGACACGGGCAACATGGAGGTGCTGCACCAGTTCGCCACCGACCCCCAAAAGGCCGCTTGGCTTAACCCTCTACTTGAGGGAGAGATTCGTTCGTGCTTTGCCATGACCGAGCCGGACGTCGCCTCCTCAGATGCCACCAATATCTCGCTGCGGATCGTGCGGGACGGCGATGAGTATGTGCTCAACGGGCGCAAGTGGTGGATCTCGGGAGCTCTGCACCCGCACTGCAAAATCATGATCGTGATGGGCAAGAGTAGTCCGGACGGACCGCGCCACCGCCAGCAGAGCCAGATCCTCGTGCCGATCGATGCTCCGGGCGTGGAGATCGTGAGGGGTCTGCCGGTGTTCGGCTACCAGGATCACGAGGGCCACGCCGAAATCGTGTTCGCGGACGTGCGGGTGCCGGCCGAGAACCTGATCGCGGGCGAGGGCGACGGCTTCATGATCGCCCAGGCGCGGCTCGGACCGGGACGCATCCACCACTGCATGCGCTCGATCGGGGCGGCCGAGCGGGCTTTGGAGTTGATGTGCGAAAGGGCCGTGGCACGCACCACCTTCGGTCAGACGATCGCTTCGCGGGCGAACATCCAGGACTGGATCGCCGAGGCGCGTATCGAGATCGAGATGGCCCGCCTGCTCACCCTGAAGGCGGCGTGGCTGATGGACACGGTCGGCAACCGGCATGCGCGCACCGAGATCGCGGCGATCAAGGTGGCGGCGCCCAGCATCGCCCTGAAGGTGATCGATCGCGCGATCCAGGTGCACGGCGGCGGGGGCGTGTCCGACGATTTCCCGCTGGCCTGGACCTACGCCCACCTGCGCACCCTGCGCTTGGCCGACGGGCCCGACGAGGTCCACAAGCTTTCGATCGCCAGGCGCGAGCTGGCGCCCTACATGCCCTCCGAGGCCGGATGACGCTGCGCTGCCGCTCTCGCCTACGCGCGTACGAGGCGCAGGCTGTAGAGAGCACGGTCCGCGTCGAGGTCGCCAAAGTTCACGCTGGACACGTCTGCTGCCCTCAGCTTGACGAGAGGCGCAGGCTGTAGAGCACGGCCGCGACCGAGGTCGCCAGGTTCAGGCTGGAGACGCCGGGGCGCATCGGCAGGCGCAGGCGCGCGTCGGCGCGCCCCAGAAGCTCCTCGCTGAGCCCGTCGCGCTCGGTCCCGAAGGCGAGCAGGGCACGCGCGGGGATCGCCTCAGGGCGCAGGTCCTCGCCGTCGGGGTCCAGGGCAAGCAGAGGCCTGTCGAGGCGCTCGGGCAGGCTGTCCAGGCGGGCCACGGGCAGGGCGAAATGGAGACCGGCCGAGCCCCTCACCGCGACCGGGTCCCAGGGATCTTGGCGGCCGGTTGTAATCACGGCAGCCGCGCCTACGGCGGCGGCGACACGGATCACGGCGCCGAGATTGCCGAAGTGCCGGGGGTCCTCGAGCAGCACGAGCGGTCCCTCCCCCTCCCCTTCCAGGAGCGCCTGGGGATCGGCGGGGACGCGAGCGGCGATGCTGACCACCCCGGTGTGAGGAACATAGGGGCCAAGTCGCTTGAAGGCCTCGGCCGGCAAGACGACCGCAAGCGCTCCGATCCGCTCCAGCAGGTCGGGCGCCAGGGCGCCGGCCAAGCGCTCCAGCTCGTGGGGATCGGCGCAGGCCACCAGCTCCACCGAGGCGCCGAACCTGAGGGCGTGCTTGAGCGCGTGGAAACCCTGCAGGACGACCAAACCGGGGCCACGACGAGCCTCGTGGAAGCGTCTCACGACGCTCGCGGTGTCCAAGGACGGGTCGTAACGCAGCACAGGCCGAGTTTACGGGCGCCTAACACGAAGCCGGGGGCGGGCGTTACTCTACGGGCGCCCAGCTCGAAGCCGGGGGTGGGCGTTACCTTGGGAGGGCGCAGATGCCACAACTGGAAGCACGACCGCAGGAGTTGACCGAGTGCGCCAAGGCCCTTCGCGAAGGCCAGTTCAGCTCGAGCGAGCTGGTCGAGCAGGCGCTCGGGCGCATCGAGGCCACGCAGCCCACACTCAACGCTTTTCGGATTGTGCGCGGGGAGGAGGCTCGCAGGGAGGCGGCCGAGGCCGACAGGAGCATCGCCGCCGGCGAGCGACTGCCCTTGCTCGGGGTGCCGGTCGCGGTCAAGGACGACGTGGACCTCGCCGGGCACCCCACCTCGTTCGGGTGCGCCGGGCCGTTCGCGGTTGCAGTCAAGGACTGCGAGATGGCGCGTCGCCTGCGCGCTTCGGGCGCGGTGATCGTGGGCAAGACCAATACGCCCGAGATCGGCCTCTACCCGTTCACCGAGGGCTCGGCCTTCGGCGCCGCCCGCAACCCTTGGAGCCTGGAGCACACGCCAGGCGGTTCCAGCGGCGGCTCGGCGGCTGCGGTGGCCGCGGGGATCGTGGCGGCGGCCGTCGGCTCCGACGGGGCGGGCTCGGTCAGGATTCCGGCCGGCTGGTGCAACCTCGTGGGCGTCAAGCCCCAGCGCGGACGCATCTCGACGTGGCCCGACCGCGAGTCCTTCAACGGCCTGACCTGCATCGGTCCGCTGACCAGGACCGTGACAGACGCGGCCCTGATGTTGGACGTGTTGAGCGGCAACCATCCCGAAGATCTCCACGCCCCGCCCTCCCCACCCGAGCCCTACGCTGAGGCGATCCGGCGCGAGGGGCCCCGCCTACGGATCGCGCTGTCCCTGCGCCACGCCTTCAGCGGCGCCCCCGTGCGCCTGCACCGCGAGATCGAAGCGGGTGTGCGACGAATCGGCAGGATCCTGGCCGAGCTGGGCCACACCGTGTGCGAGCGCCACCCTCGCTACGGCTTGATGGGGCTCACGCTGATCGCGCGCGGCGAGTCGGGAGTGCACGGATGGGCCCAGCGCGTGCCCGACCAGTCGCTCCTGGACGGACGCACGCGCTCCACGGCACAGGTGGGCGGAGTTCTCTCGCGGACCGTGCTGCCCTTGGCGCGGCGCCTGGAGCAGCGCTTCCAAAATCGCGTCGGCTCGGTCTTCCATGAGTTCGACGTTTTGATCGCCCCGACCAGCGCGTCAGAGCCCTTGCCGATCGGCAAGACCGAAGGCATGTCCAGCTGGGCCACCCAACAGGTCATCGCCGGAGCCTGTCCTTACGCCTGGCCTTGGAATGTGCTCGGCTGGCCGGGGTTGAGCGTGCCAGGCGGCCTCACCGAAGAGGGCCTGCCGTATGGGGTGCAATTGCTGGGACCGGCCAACAGCGAGGCCACTTTGCTGTCGCTCGCAGCCGAGCTGGAGCTGGCGGAGCGCTGGCACGAGCGCCTGGCGCCGCACGTCGCGGCTTAGCGTCTCAACACGTCAGCCCCGTCCCACCGTGACTAGCAGCCACACACCTGGCTCAGCCCTTCAGCGCGTTTTACACATCTTGGAACTATCCCAAAGGCGCCCTTGCTTAGCGACCCAAGGTACGCGTGACCTCGCGCGCGCGCGCGCGCAGGCCGCCCACCAGCTCGCGCACTTCTGAGAGGCCGGCGCGCAATTCGGGGTCGCCCACCTCGACGGGCAGCATCGAGTCCTGCAGCTCGGCGAGCAGTCCATCGGCCTTGGCGGCGACGTCCACGGCAGCGTCGATCAAGCCCTTCGTGCCGCTCGCGGGAGCCACCTGAGAGGGCGTCGAGAATTCGCGGGGCGGCAAACCGTGGCGCTCGGCAAAGCCCGCGTGGACGCGCTGGGCGCGACCGTAGGCCGCCTGGGTCGGCTGAAACAAGGTCTCTTCGAGGCGCTCGGCGGCGTGCTCGTCCAAGTGCTCGTAGGCCTCGCTCAACAAGGCCAAGGCCGAGGCGATCTCATCGGCGGCGGCGCCCAGGGCGTCCAAGATCTGCTGTCTGCCCTCGGCGGCGGTGTAGGTCACGAGGACCCACCCTAGCCGTTTGGTTGGGGGCTATCGGGATAGGTCCTTTACTGGTTCAAAGCAAGCACTTCGAGCAGCTCGTCCCAGTCGTCTCTGGCCTCGTTCGAATTCGAGTTCGCCGAAACGCGTGTCGAGCCTTTCGTCGGCGGCGATCAGGGCCCGGTCGGACGACTGGGCATAGGGCAAAAGCAGCTTGCGGGGGATTTCCTTGACTTCGATCGCTTCCACACGCCGGTCGAATTGGGCGACGTCGGCGGGCACGGTCTTGTAGCCACTCGCGGTCCAAGCGCGCACATCCCCACACAGGTCGGGAATCGGCAGCAAGGTCATTTCGTGCAGGCCTTTGGTGAACCGGCGAGCCGCGCGCGTGATCGCGGGGTTGCTCCAGGTGAGCGAGCCCACCGATTTGACGAACTTCTGCACAACTTTCGCCTCGGTGCGATAGCCGGTGGCCCACAGGGCTCCGGCCACCTCGTAGCTGAGCTTCTGCTCTTCTTCGCTCTGAGGCGAGCCCGCCCCCACCTTGGGACATTCGGCCTGGAACTTCGAGTCGAGCTTGTGGATGCCGGCTTCGACGGTCGACCATTTGCTGACCACCTCGTGCAGGGCCGCGTAGGCGGCCACCGCGTAGGCGTGCGTGGAGGCGATGTCTTTGGCCGAAGCCTGCGCGCCCGCAGGCGCCCCGCCGAGCACAAGCACAGCCACCACCGCCAAAATCCCCAAGCGTCCCTTCATCCCACTTCTCAGGGTACACCTATCGGCCGCGCGTCAAGCCGAGTCTGAAGTTAGCGCCCCAGACGCTTCTCGTACAGCTCGTCAGCCCGAACCATCAATTCGCCGAGGCTGACATGCAGTCCTTCGCACAGCTTCAGCAAGGTCTCGTATGTGGGGTTGCCCCGACCGCAAACGAATGAGCCGACCTGCTTGGCGGCCAGGCCGGAGTCGTCAGCAACGCTCTCCTGTGTCATGTCGGCGTTTTCGGCGATCACCAATTCGATCGCCTGACCCAACGCGGCATGGCGGAGACTGCGCGGCTTGACAGTCCTTGGACGTGACATGCGCAGCAGACTTGCGCATTTCAAGCGAAGGAGTTAGGACATTAGCGTAGAAAAAACGCCACAGTCGTTCTTTAGACCGCACTTTGGGGGCTTTTCGTGGCGCCAGGCAGTGACAGAGATCCCAACCTGCTCGCCCTCGGACGAGCAGTCAAGCTGATGCGCGAACGGAGAGGCATGAGCGCCGACGAGCTTGCCCAAGCGAGCGCAGTTCGCCGCGAACGTCTCGACGAGCTTGAAGCCGGACAGCTCGACCTTACCTACGAGCTGCTGGTGGGAATCGCCGACGGCCTTGGAGCGCAACCCTCGGAGCTTGTCATCCTCGCGGAACAGCTCAGCTCGTCAACCGACCCGTGAGCCAGAGCATAAGCACGCGCCAGATCCGAACTTGTGCGGCTGCGTACCGTCAGTCATTGTCTTCCCAGCCAAGCTTCTGGAGCACGTCGATCAGCTGCCCAGTCCCTACGACCCAAGTTCCACAAATTCCTCGAATGAGGTGACCAATGATCACGTTCCAGGTGATTCTGCGCTTATGTCCGGCCGGCCAGGCCGAGGGTCCGCCGCAGGAACTCGACCTCGTCTCCTTCGGTCACGGTTACTTTGGGCAGCGTGACAGGGCGCGGCGGCGATGTCTGGCGGAAATCGGACCAGGCAGTCGGCGCCAGCCACTCAGACAAGCCTGAGCTGTCTACCACCACCCGAGACATGCGTCTCCGATGTCCGACACGCAACAACAGTGAGAGGACCGTACGTTTGGCAAACCCCGTGGTCGTATGGCGCAGACGCTGAGCTTGAGGTAGAGCGCGGTGCCGCGTCGCACCAGCTTTCTGAGCGCAGGCAAATCTTGCCTATAATGTAGGCATGCCTAGAATCCAGTACACGATACGCCGCGTGTCGCCTGCCCTCGATGCCGAGCTTCGCCGCGAGGCGAGCGAGACCGGCCAGACCCTCAACGCCGTGGTCGTGCAGACGCTCGAGAACGCGAAGTTGCCCTCCACAGCCAGCGAGCACGACGATCTCGACTGGTTCATCGGGCGCCTGCCGGTAGACGCTGGCGACGAAGCGGGCGCGCAAGCATGGCTCGACGCACTTCCGGTCGAGCCCGCCGCGTGAAGCTAGCACTCGACACGAACGCCTACAAGGCCCTCGGCGAAGGCAATCGGCAACTGGCCGAGGAAGCACGCACGGCCGAGGCCGTCGGTCTACCGATGATCGTGCTCGGAGAGCTTTGGTTCGGCTTCATGAACGGAACCAAGCTACGGCAGAACGCCGCCACGCTCGAACGCTTCCTCGCTACACCCCGCGTTCGTGTGCTCGAACTCGACCGGCAGACAACTCGCGTATTTGGCGAGATCGCAGCCTCACTCCGGCAAGCAGGCATTGCGATACAGCAAAACGATATCTGGATCGCGGCGCTGTGCAAACAACACGGATTCGCTCTCGCGACCCGAGATCATGGCTTCCAGCACGTCCTCGGACTCGAGGTCATCGAGTTCACGGTGCATGTGTCAGAGACTCGAGGTAGTCGGTGACGTCAGGGACCTTCGTGAACCCCAAGGTGGGTGCGAGTTGTGACCCTGTGGACTTGTGGACCACTGCTCCGCCGGTCTCGTGCAACGTCAGAAAAAGTGGACACGATTGGTCAAGAAGAGGCGAAATCGTCAGTGCTGGCCTAGCATCTGCTCGCTTGTGCTCCTCCGATGCAAACCCAAACGAGGGGCACCGAGGGGAACGCTAGAGCTGTTCGCGCAGCTCGTCGCCACTCAGACTGGCATCTCTGAGGATGCCGTTCAGCGTCCCGCGCTTGAGTTCGCGGTGCAGCGGCACAACAAGCGAGACCGCCCGATCCTGATGCTTGAGGCGAACGTGACTGCCGCGCTGGCGGGCTACTTCCCAGCCGAGCTTCTGGAACACATCGATCAGCTGCGCGCCGGAGAGGACCGGCAGACGCTCGCTCACGCGGGAACGGCGAGCCTGCGACGGACGATGCCGGAGCCGACCGAGCGTCCTTCTTCGCGCAGGCCCTCGACGTAGAGTGCCAGAGCCTCCTGGGCATTCTCGACAGCATCGTCGATGTCCTCGCCCTGCGTGTGCAGGCCCGGAAGGTCTGGCGCATATACATGGTAGCCACCCTCGTCCTGGGGCTCGAAGACGAACTCAAACTCGCTCTGCTCGGCCATACGGTCAGGATACCGCCAACACGACGGACGCGACGGCTTTTGATTCTCCCCTCATCCCGTCTCGCCGGACTCAACAGGCACCGACGAAAGCCGCCGGACATTCGTGGTGTAGACCCGTTCGACCACGACACTGCCGATATGTGGCGACAGCGCTTCGGCTTCCAAGACTCCGAGCAGGCAGAGCCAGGCAACCGCCGGCTACACCGGCAGTGACTCAGCCATTGTCCGTTGATAACAGCGTGACCTCGGAATCAAGTCATCTGCCCAACTGCTCGGAGCAGCGTGACTTGGATCAGTCCTCTGCGCCTGCGACACTGCACAGGATGGAGCCTGCCCACGTTACGCTCACCGGCGATCTGTGCGGAAACCGTCGAGCGCGGGTCGAGGCTTTGCGCCAAGTCCTGTCAGACGCTAGGCGAGAGCGAGCTTGAGGTCCGCTGGACTGGCCTTTGCGGGCAGCTCCAGTCGAAGCTCGCCTTTAGCCTCATCAAGAAGCCTGCGGATATCGATCAGAGTCAGGCCGACCAGATCCCCGTTCTCATCGAAGCTGACGGCATGCCCTTCGGGTGTCTCGTCGAAGTCGACGGCCCGCGCAGGATCGCCCTGAGCGAGATAGAGCACGTCCGCATCGTGGTCATAGCGAACTCGGTCGAACTTGTATGGGCCTATATGGACGGTCATGGCTTGCTTCTCCTTGGGAATGCTGTCCGTATCCTCCCGACGGAGTCCTCGTCAAAGGCTACTACGACCTTAAGCCATCGACTTGGCCCTGCATCCCGCAGGTAGAACCAGTCCTGACCGGGCCGCGGTTGCTCGATCAGATCCGTAGGCGCCTCGATTGCCCGCAGCACCTCGGTGCGGAACGGCACCATGTACGGATGGCCGTCGACGATGTGCTGCCACCGCTCCTCAGCCAGATGCACGGTGCGCCCACGAGGATCGATCATTTTGTTCATACCCGCGATTCTTCCGGACGGCGCGGATCCCAAACACGCAAAGCAGCGGTGGTTCCCGTGGACTACGGACGACGCTCCGCGAGCTATTCGTTCGGTACCTCCGTGACGAACCACGCGGACTGCGCAACTTCAGCGCACTTGTTTCGCCGGTCTACCAGTCGTCAGTGTAAGAGTCAGGTGTCAGTGGAGAGGACCGTACGTTGCGCAAACCCCGTGGTCGTGCGGGCGGAGGCGCTGAGCTTGCGATAGGGCGCGGCCGACGCCGGGAGCACACGCAGCCCCGGGGCGCGGACGGATACGGCCGCTAGCGACGCACGTGAGGGGCCTCGAACGCGATGATCTGCTCGCCGCGCTGGAGTTCGCGGCGCTGGCCGCCGGCGGGCACCGGGTTGTGCCGCTCGGCGCAGCATGAAATTCCTGATCGATGCTCAACTCCGCTGCGGCTGTCCAACCTGCTGACTGAAGCCGATCACGACAGCATCCATACCTCCGGCCCGCCAGACGGCAATCGAACCAGCGACCGCCAGCTTGCGGACATCGCCGACAGCGAGAACCGCGTGGTGGTCACAAAGGACCGCGACTTCCGCGATAGCCACCTACTGCAGAACCTTCCACGCCGGCTCCTCGTGGTCGCCACCGGCAACATTGCCAACGACGAGCTGCTCGCCCTGTTCGAGGCCAACCTCGGATTGATCGCCGACGCCTTCGAGAGCGCATCCCTCGTCGAAATCAGCGAGGCGAGCGTCGTCATACACGACGACCGATGATCCGCCCCACCAGTGCCGGCAACCGCCCGCTGCGCTGGCAGTGACCAACCTTCAGTCGTCACCGGAAATCTTGGTGTCTTCCGCCCACGGTCAAGCCAATGCGTTTCGGGGGCAACTGCGTCGACGAAATGGTTAACTCTGCTTCGGTCAGCGCACTCACACGAGCGCTCTTGGCGTGCGGCATCTTTTGGGTGCGTATAGTCCGCCCGACTTTGGAGCGCATCGCCCAATCGGCTAGATCAATCCCCGCAGGAGCCAGCGCAATAGACGCACGCCCGGTGGCCATGTGGTGGGCTGGTAGGCCGCGCCGGTCACGATCGCCTGCGCGTGATCCAGGGAGTCCTCCAGCAGGGCGTTGTGAAACGGGCCGATCACCACCGGCCACTGCCAGCGCATGCGGCCCTCGGTGCGCGCGCTGAGCACGTGGCGCAGCATCACCTCGTGCTCGTCCGTGCGTACTAGTTCATAGCGGTGCTCGCCGATCAGGCCCGAGTGTCCGGTAAAGCGAAACCGCGCGAGGAGTCCGGGACGGTGCTCGAGGACCTCGTAATGGATCGGTCCGTGGCCGCCCTTGCTGCCCTCACGCAGGCCCCGTCGCAGATGCATCGCCGGCCAGCGGTCGCACGGCCAGAGGCGGTCGTCGGGTCCCGCCAGACCGTCGATCAGCGTTCCTACCAGCGCGGCGGCGGTGTCGGCCTTGCCGTCGGCCGATCGCAGCGCGCGTTCGTGGACGTTCTCGATCTTCATCTCATCACGCTCCGTTCACCTCACCACGCTTCGCGGGCCGCGTTTTACTGGGCCCGTATTGATATCGATCCAAATCAGTAGCATATCGCTACCGATATCGGGACGCTACCATCGACCCAATGCCCACGCCACAGTCGAACCCCGCCGAGCACGCCATCGAAGACTCCGTCGGCGCCGCGTCCGAGCTGCTCGGGGACCGCTGGACGTTCCTGATCCTGCGCGAGGCGTTCTTTGGTACGCACCGCTTCAACGAATACGCCCAAAACCTCGGCCTCTCACGCAACATCCTCAGCAACCGCCTGAAAACGCTCGTCGCACAGGGCATCCTCACAGCACACCCCTACGGGCCCGGCCAGACCCGCAACGAATACCGCCTCGCACCCGCCGGACGCGACATCTTCCCGATCGTGATCGCACTGCTGCAATGGGGCGATCGCTACCTATCTGGCTCCCGCGGACCATCGATCGTGCTCGAACACACCCCCTGCGGCCACGACGCCGACCCCCAACTCGTCTGCCGCGCCTGCCACGAACCGATCGCGCTGCACGAGATCCGGCCAATTGCCGGACCCGGTGCAAGCCAATGGGTCCGCCGGCGCCTAGCCCAGCTCACACTCCACGACAACGACGATTGACGCGGTGAGCGACTACACGATTTTCGAGGCGAACGGCGGGTGACAACAGCGTTTGCGCCTACGCCCAGCCGGACGGCTCGCGCTGGCGCGAGTGGTATCGAAGCTAAAGATGTGGAGACGCCGGGAATCGAACCCGGGTCCGCAGTCGCGTGAGAATGGCTTCTACGAGCGTAGCCGGCGCTCTGGTCTCATCCCTCGCTCGCCTCGCCGGCCGGGTTGCGGGGGACCAGCCTCCTGAGGTTTTCCCGGGTCAGCGGAGGCGGGCCTCGCCGGGTGAGCCTACTTTCTGATCCCGAGGGCCCCCGCCGTAGGCGAGCGGGGCTCGAGACCTCGTGCCTTAGCTATTGACTAAGCAGCGAGGGCGTACTCGTGAGAGTCCGCACTTATGGTTTTCCCGGGTGTTTTACGAGGCCGCCCGGGACCTCGACTCGCGACCATCCACACGAGCCAACCGCGTCGAAGCCTGTCGTCCCCGTGGATGCACTACAAGGCCAGTGTAGCCGGACCTTAAACAAGTCGACGCGGTCCCGGGCCGCTTCGAGGAACCTTTCGCCGGTCGGCCCGAAGGCCTTCCGGAGATTGGTGGCGCGGCCTTACACCTCAGTGGCCTCGCTCTTTGCGGCTCGGGGTCCGCGTCTTCATCCAACGTACGCCTGTCCAAGATCGCCGTCAAGGGCATTTTCGCGACATCCCCGCACGTTCCGTAAAATTGGTCTTCGGGCCGCGCCAGATCGACTTAAGGCGAGGCTTATCGCAGCTGCCACAATGGGCGTATGGACAGCGATCTGCCGGTGGTGAGCGAAAGCCCGTTCGGTGGGACGAGCGGCTCGGCAGCGATCCCGTCCCAGAGCTTGCCCGCCGCGCACGAGCCAGACGCCGGCGAAGCGCCCTTCGGCAAGCCCGCCCGTTCCCTGCGCAAGCGCGCGGGCAGCGCTTTGGCCGGCGTGGCCGCTTTGGCAGCCAAGTTCGCGGCCTACATCAAGAGCGGAGCGCTGCTGTTGGGCAATGTCAAGTTCCTGACGACCGGAGCTACGGCGCTGGTGTCGGTGGCGGCCTACAGCCTGTTCTGGGGCTGGCAGTTCGCGGCCGGCTTCGTGGCGCTCCTGTTCGTGCACGAGATGGGCCATGTGATCCAGCTCAAGCGCGAGGGGATCAAAGCGAGCACGCCCATGTTCATCCCTTTCCTGGGCGCCGCGATCTTTTCGCGCTCACTCGGCGACAACGCGCTGGCGGAGGCGCGCGTGGGCCTGGCCGGGCCGATCCTCGGCACGCTCGGCGCAGTGGGCGTGGCTGTGGCCGGAGCGCTCACCGGCAGCGACCTGCTGCTGGCGCTCGCCTACATCGCTTTCTTTTTGAACCTGCTCAACCTGATCCCAGTGGTCCCGTTCGACGGAGGACGGGCGATGGCGGCAGTGGCGCCTTCGATGTGGTTCTTGGGGATCGGTGGCTTGGTGGCGATGATCCTGTTGCTCGGCAATCCGTTTCTGCTGATCTTCATCCTGCTCGCCTTGCGCGAGATGCCACGCCGCTGGCGCCAGCTGAGATCCCGCTCGATCGAGCAGGCCGCCTACTATCGCGTGCCGCGCCGCTCGCGGATCGCGATCGGAGCCGCTTACATCGCGCTGATCGTGGTGCTTGCGTTCGGGATGTCCCAGACTCACATCCTGGTGAGCGCTGGCCACAGCTTCCGCTCGATCTGATCCTTGCCCCGCAGGCGCCCTCGCCGCCGCCTTGGGGCGGATCGGAACAGCGCTTGGGCCGCGATCGGCGAACGACGGTCGGCGAACCGGACCTGTAGGCTGCTCCGCAGGGTGGGGTGTTTCTGACGATCGGGACTGGGAGAGAGGCCATGGGGCATAGCAGAAAGGCAGTGATCGCACTGACCGTCACGGCGCTCGGAGCATCCGGCTGCGGCTCTTCCTCCAAGCCGCTCACACGCGCCGAATTGACTGCCAAGGCCAACGCCATCTGCAAGACCGTGACAGCGAAGATCGCTTCGAAGTCGGCCAACACCGAACAGCAGCTGTCTCGCGAGGCAAACGAACTCGCCTCGTTCGAGCAGACCGCGCTCGTCGGCTTGAGCAAACTGGTGCCACCCGCAGAACTGGAAACCGACTGGAAACAGTTCGTCTCCGGTGCCCAGACTCTGGCTGAAAATACGGCCAAGCTGGGCGAATACGCCAAAGCGAAAAATCTCAAAGCGGCCAAAGCGCTGATCGTGTCCAGCGAGGAAACCCAGAAACAGATGGTGGCGATCGCAAAGCGCGACGGACTTACCGCCTGCGAGCAGGTCGCCTAGAGCGCCTGTTAGGCGCTCTTAGCGCCGCCTATCTTCGGGCTTCGCGCAGGCCCCTTTCCATGTCGCGCTTGGAGTCGCGCTCGCGCATGACTTGGCGCTTGTCGTAGAGATCCTTGCCGCGCGCGAGCGCGATCTCGACCTTGGCGTGGGATCCCTTGAAGTAGATGCGCGTAGGCACCAGCGTCAGCCCCCGCTCCGAGACGCGTGCCGCGACGCGCTCGATCTCCTTGCGGTGCAGCAGGAGCTTGCGAGGCCGCTCGGGGTCGTGGTTCTCGCGCGAGGCGGGCAGATAAGGAGGGATGTGGACCGACTGCAGCCACAGCTCGCCCTCGCGGATGGCGGCGTAGCCGTCCTTCAGCTGGGCGCCGGAGGCCCGCAGGGCCTTGACCTCGCTGCCCTGCAGCGCGACGCCGCACTCGATCCGCTCGGTCAGCTCGTAGCGATAGGAGGCGTAGCGGTTGCTCGCCACGTCGCCGGCGCCGATCTTGCGCTTGTTGCCCTTGACTTTGGCCATCCTGCGAGCCTAACCGGACGCGGCCCGCGGCGCGGGGCTCACGTGCGCGCACACCGCCACGAGCCCGGCGACCGGATCGAGCGCTCGCCGGGCTAGACGGCCGGGGCGAGATCGACGCGGCCGGCCGAAGCGTCCACGCGCACGACGCGAACGTCGATCCGATCGCCAAGGCGCAAGGTCGCGCCGGAGCGCTCGCCGCGCAGGATCGTGGATTGCTCGTTCAGGGTCCACCAGTCGCGCTCCTCGCCCGCGCTCAACATCCGGACCGGCAACATGCCCTCGTAGGCCGGCCGCGCCTCGGACTCCCCGCCTTGTGTGTCCGGGGCCATTTCTACACTGTTCCCCAAGGCCATCTCTACACTGTTCCCCAAGGCTTTCTTCGCACGCGCGCGCGGGGCACCGCCAAAAGCAACGAACGCCCCCGCTCCGATCAGGCCGGTGACCTCCCCGCAGAACACCTGCTCGTAGCCGCCCTCGAGCAGGACTTGCTCCAGCAGAAAGCAGGCGGCGATGTCATCGCCCTTGTGCTCGATCTTGGCGGCCGCGCGCTCGCGCTCGGAGGTCCATTCGCCGAGCTCGGCCAGCTTGGCCCCGGGGACACGCTTGCGGCCCCTCTCCCCCATCCCGACCGACGCAAGCAGGGCCCGATGGCAGACGAGATCGGGGTAGCGACGAATCGGCGAAGTGAAGTGGCAGTAGCAGGCCGAATGCAGGCCGGCGTGACCGACGTTGACCGGCGAGTAGCAGGCCTGCTTGAGCGAGCGCAAGACGAGCGAGGAGAAGGCGATGCGCCCTGTCCCGGTGCGACGCACATGGGCGTCGACACGGCGGGAGATCTCACCGACCAGGTCGGCTGCCTGTGCCGCAAACAGGGGGTCGGGCACAGGCGGCGTGGACACGCCAAGCGAGGCGAGCTGCTCCACCAGCCTGCGGATGCGCTCAGGATCGGGGCGCTCGTGGACTCTGTACAGACACGGGACCTGTGCTTCGGCGAGCTGGCGCGCGACCGCTTCGTTGGCGGCGATCATCAGATGCTCGATCAGACGATGGGACTCGGTTTGCGCACGGAGCACAACCGCAAGCACGTTGCCGCCATCGTCAAAGGAGAACTCGGGCTCCTCGGAGTCGATCACGAGCGCCCCACTGGACTCGCGGGCGGCCTGCAACGCGGTGGCGGCGGCTCGCGCGGCAGCCAGAGGAGCACCCCACGGCTCAGGCGCGCGCGAGGAGCCGGCAAAGACACGATCGACTTGCTCGTAATCGAGGCGCATGTCTGAGCGGATCACCGACCGGTAGAAGCCGGCGGACTCGACCTGGGCGCCGCGCAGCACCAGCTCGGTCGTGACCGCCAAGCGCTCGGCGCCGGGCACCAGGGAGCAGGCGTCGCTGGAGAGCGCGTGCGGCAGCATTGGCTCGACGATGCCCGGCGCGTACACGCTGGTGGCCCGTCGACGCGCCTCCTGGTCGATCGCCGAGCCGGGAGGGACATGTGCGGCTACGTCGGCGATGTGCACCCACATGCGCACCGCGGGACGGTCAGGATTCGATTCGATTCTCTCAGCGGAGACGGCATCGTCGAAGTCGCGGGCAGTGGCCGGGTCGACCGTGAAAGTCGGTAGGTCGCGCAGGTCGCGCCTACGACCATCTTGCAGTTCGGTTTCGGCCCTGTGCCATGCGCGAGCACCAGCGGCACGAGCCTCGCGCTCGACCGGAGGCTCGAAGCGACGCGCCAAGCCGGCCTCGCGGAGCATCTGCTCGATCGCTTCGCGCGCCGTTTCGGTTCGCTCCTGCGGAGGCCATACGACTCGCGCGTTGGAGGACTTTGCGATACGCGGTCGGCCGGCTCGCGAGCCAGCGCCGTTGCCGCGCGAAGCACTGGACTTCGGGGGACGCCCGCTCGTGGGCTTTGCCTTCTTGACCGCTCCCTTGCTCTTCCTGTCGCTGCCCTTGGTCTTCGCCTCGCTGCCTTTCGTCTTCTTTCCGTCGCTGCCCCTGATCTTCCCCTCGCCCTTCTCGACCGCTCCCTTGCGCGGATGGCTGCCGCGCGCTGGGCTCATTTGAGCTTGAGCAGTAGCGTGTGCAGCGCCACCTGCAGGCCGTGTTCGGTATCGACGCCATGGGCGACCAAGACTTCGGGGGTGATGCCGGCGCCCTCGTGGACCCCTCCCCCGCCGAGGTTGCGCCCGTTGGGCGTGTAGTACTCGCCAACGGTGATCTTGATCGCCCCGCCGCCGGACAGGGGCTCGAAGCTCCTGGAATACGCCCTTGCCGTAGGTGTGGGTGCCAACCACGGTGGCGCGATGGTGGTCTTGGAGCGCCGCCGTGACGATCTCAGACGCCGAGGCGGTGTCGTGGTCGACCAGGACGACGACCGGGATCGAGGTGGGGATCGCGCCACCCGCGGCGGTCAGGACGGTCGTCGGCTGGGAGCGCCCACGCGTGATCACGATCACCCCGGAGGGGACGAAGATCGAGGCGACCAGGCGAGCTTCGGAGACGAGACCGCCGCCGTCGGCGCGCAGGTCGAAGACGAGGCCGCGAG
Organism: uncultured Solirubrobacterales bacterium; assembly: GCA_963809705.1. Taxonomy (GTDB): domain Bacteria; phylum Actinomycetota; class Thermoleophilia; order Solirubrobacterales; family Solirubrobacteraceae; genus Palsa-744. Next base: position 303,211 of record CAWEKF010000001.1, read on the forward strand.
CGCCCTGCTTGAGCAGGCCCTGGACGGCGTCGTAGAGCTCGCCGTGAGAGCCTTCGCTGAAGGTGGCAAGATAGACCCAGCCGAGCTTGACGCCGTGGACGGTGCGCATTTCCGAGGCGACGACGGGCTCTGAGATCGTGGCGCGCGTGACTGTCAGCGTGCGGGGCACCGCTCCGGGGGGCTTGACGGTGAGCTTGACATTGGTGCCGGGAGGGCCCTTGATCAAAGCTACCGCGGTGTTGGCGGGCAGCTTGTGCAGAGACCGTCCGTTGACGCCCACGATCACATCGCCGACCTTCAGGCCGGCGCGCTGGGCGGGACTGGTGTCGAACACGCGCACCACTTCCAGGCCGACGGGCTTGGGGTCGACCGAGACGCCGATGCCCGCGAATGAGGCAGGCTGGTCGAAGCTCTTGAATTCCTGCGGCGAGAGGTAGGTCGAGTAGGGGTCTTTGAGGCTGGAGATCATCCCCCCGATCGAAGAGCTCGACAGGGCGGCCTTGGAGACGGGCCTGTAGTAGTCGTGGGCGACCCGTTCGATCGCTTCGTTGACCACCTGGGTTTCGTGGTTGGCGACAAACGCGTTGCGCACGAAAGCGGGCAGCTTGGCGGGATGCCCACCGAGCCAAACGCCCAGCAGAAGCAGCAGTATGGCCAAGATCACGCCCACAAGGGCGAACAGGGGTTGGCGCTTGAGGGACTGCATATACCCCACCCTAGGGGTTTAGACGCGCAGGAAGCGCCGCAGCGATATGCCGGAACCCGCGGCTGAGACAGCTATGGCGCAGCCCATCAGGATCACGATCAGGAGCCGGAAGTCGATCATCGCCGGTTGGGAGATCAGCTTGACGGTGGAGGCCAGCGGGTCGATCAGGGTGAGCTTGGCCAGGGCGAGCAGGCCGATCGCGCACAAGCCCCCGAGCGCCCCCAGGAAGAGGCCCTCCAAGAACGAAGGGCCAGCGGATGAACCAGTCGGTGGCGCCGACCAGCTTCATCACCTCCACCTCCCGCCGCCGCGAGAACAGGGACAGGCGGATCGTGTTGGAGATGAGCAGCATCGAGGAGAAGATCAGCAGTGCCGCGAGCAAGGCCATCGTGATCTTGACGATGCGGGTGGCCGAGAGGATCTTGTCGGTCTGGGCTTGGCGGTTCTGGACGTCGGCGATCGCTGGATCGGTGACCAGGCGGGTGCCCACCGGACTTGACTGGTCCAACTCGGCGCGCAAAGCGTCGGCGTCGGAAGGATTGGAGGGCGTGACTCGCAGGATGTTGGGCAACGGGTTGTAGCCGATCAGCTGGAAGGCTTGAGGGTCGATCTTGCGCTCCTGTTCGTAGCCGGTCTGCTTGGAGACCAGTTCTACGTGACCGACATAACGAGCCGCTTCAACCTCGTGACGCACCCGCGTGGTTTCCGCGGGGGTGGCGGTTGTGTTGAGATCGACGTCGACCACGACACGGCCGCGGATCGAGTTGGCGGCGCCGTTGGTGGCCTGAACCACAGGGATGAACACGCCCAGCACCAGCGTGGTCACCAGGACACACGAGAGCGCTGCAAACGAAGGCGCCGGGTTGCGGCGCATCGAGCGCACCGCCTCCTTCAAGAAAAAACCGAGTTTCATCTGTCAGCGACGACGGAGTCGTGGACCGAGCAGGACAAGACGATTGATGCCCACCCGCCCCGCGTGGTGTGCGCCAGCACATGAGCTGGCCGATCGGAGGTCCCGAGGACCTTCGATCGGTAGGACGCAGTCATGCGACGCGTCCCCGGCTTCGTCGGGTTTCGCGCTTGAGGCGCTCGGCCAAGTCTCCGGTCGTCTCGTCTTGGGTGTAGGAGCCGGTGGCCTCGTCGCGGATGATGCGCCCGCGCTTGAGCTCGATCACGCGCCGGCGCATCTTGTCGACCATCTCGTTGTCGTGGGTGGCCACGATCACGGTCGTGCCGGCGCGGTTGATGCGATAGAGCAACTGCATGATCCCGATCGAGGTGTGCGGGTCGAGGTTGCCTGTGGGCTCGTCGGCCAGAAGCAAGGGCGGGTGGGAGGCGAAGGCGCGAGCCACGGCGACGCGCTGCTGCTCGCCGCCGGAGAGCTGGTGGGGGTAGTTGTGCAGCTTGGTCGAGAGGCCGGTCAGGCGCAGAATGTCGGGCAGGGAGGCGCGGATCTGCTTGCGCGAGGCTCCGGTGACCTGCAGGGCATAGGCGATGTTGTCGTAGACGGTGCGCGTGGGCAGCAGCTTGAAGTCCTGGAAGACGACGCCGATGTTGCGCCTGTAGTAGGGAACGCGCTTGCGATCGATCTCGGCGAGGTGACGGCCGGCCACGCGGATGATGCCCTCGGTGGGGTCCAGCTCCTTGATCAGCAAGCGCATGATCGTGGACTTTCCCGAGCCGGTGGAGCCGACCAGGAAGACGAACTCTTGGCGGTCGATCGCGAACGTGGCGCGCTCAAGGCCGGTGTCGCCGGAGTCGTAGTTCTTGGTAACGCGGCGAAAGTCGACAACCGTGTTGGCGCCGGGGGTGTTGGCGGGCCGGACAGGGGCCGCCACCGGATGGGCTGACGCCGTTCCGGCAGACCCGGTGTCGACGGGTGACGACAGAGGTCCGGCGGGCGGCGGCACGACGCGACGGCGGGTCGGGTTGATGTGGCGCGCGAGCGCCCTGCGCGGGATTACGCGCGGGGGACGGGCGCCTCTGTCGGGCTCTGCCATGGCCGGGCACAGTAGCGACGGATGAGGCTGAAGGCCGCATTTTTCCCTGCATGCAACGCACTTTGCATTGAGGCGGTCATGGACCAAGCGAGACCGGGACGCAGCAAGCGAAGTGTGCCGAACCGGGAGACACTCGCGCTGCGCGCTCGAATCCCCGAATCGGCCAGCACACGAGCTGGCCGATTGGAGGTCTCATTTGACCTCCAATCGGTAGGGACAACGTCTCGCGCAGCGTCCAGGATCGCCTCAATCGCCTATCGTGACGGCTCGATGGCACAAGTCGAGACGACGACCGTGGCCGGGAACGGCTTGCCGGTGTACACCGTGAGCTTGCCGGGCACACGGGCGCTGACGGCGCTCGTGGCTTTCGACGCGGGGGCCCGCACCGAGCGGGCGCAGGAGAACGGGATGGCCCATTTCCTCGAGCACCTGGTGTTCAAGGGCGGAGAGAAGTACTCCACCTACAAGGACGTCAACGAGACGGCCGAGCGGCTGGGGGGCGTGCTGAACGCCTATACGAGCCATGACCTGGTGGCTTTCCACATCACGGTCAGGGCGGAGTCGGCGCCGCAGGCGATCGACCTGCTGAGCGACTTCGTGGGCAGGCCCAAGATCGACGCCGAGGAGCTGGACCGAGAGCGGGGCGTGGTGATCCAGGAGATCAACCGGGCCTACGACCAGCCTTCGACGGTGGCCGAGTACCTGATCGACAAGGCCGCCTTCGGCGAGCACCCACTGGGGCGTACGGTGCTCGGCCCAGAGGAGAACCTGAGGAGCTTTACGCGCGATGCGATCGTGAGCTTCAGGCAGAGACGCTGGGCCGGCGCGCACGGAGGGGCGTTCTTGGTGGGGAATACAACGTTCGTGCCTTCCGCCGATGCGCTGGGCGACCTGTTCGGCCGCTTCCCCACCCTGCCTGCCCCGGAGCCGTACGTGCCGGCGCCTGAGTTCGCCCCCGAGACGAAGGTCGAGCAACGCGACACCAACCAATCGCACCTTCGCATGATTTACCGGCCCGGGGTGCGCGTGAGCGACACCAAAGAACGCGCGGCGCTGGCGATCTACTCGACGCTCTTGGGCGGCTCGATGGGCTCGAGGCTGTTCGAGGAGATCCGGGAGAAGCGAGGCCTGTGCTACTCGGTGTATGCGTTGGCGCACGCTTTCGCGGACGTGCCGATCCTGCAGCTCGGCTCGGGCCTTGACTCGGAAAAGTGCATCGAGGCCTACACGCGCATGCGGGAGATCGTGGACGAGCTGCGCGCGGACGGCCCAACCGAGGAGGAGGTCCACCGCGCGCGGGCATACGCAGCCGGACGGATGGTGCTGGCCTTCGAGAATACAAACGCGGTGGCCCGCTACGGGGCCAGCCAGAAGATCGTCTACAAAGAGGACATCGACCCCGACGCCGCAATCGCGGCGCTGGACGCGGTCACGTTCGACGAGGTGCGCGAGGTCGCGGCAAACGTCGCCGAGGACCTCGCGGTCGCCTGCGTAGGCCCGCACGAGGTCGACGATTTTTGAGTGCCTCCTGAGACGGTCGTGGACCAAGCCGGGCTAGGACGCAGTGAGCGCAGTGTGCTTGTGCACATAAGCGAACGAGGACAACGCCCGGCGCCGCGTCCACGACCGTCTCAGCTCAGCCGAGTGCGACCATACGGTCAATCGGCACGCGCGCCCGCTCGGCGATCTCGGGCGCCACACGCACCTCGAACTTCATCTCGCGCAGGGCGTCGCGCAGCTTCTCGAGCGTGATCATCTTCATGTACACGCAGCTGGCCTCGGCGTTGGCCGGGATGAACTTGACGTCGGGCGCGGCCATTTCAAGCGGATAGAGCATGCCGGTCTCGGTCGCCACGACCGCCTCGCGCTGTGGCGCAGACCCGCCCACCGAGCCGTCGCCCCCAGCGAGCTTCTCCAAGTCATCGGCATAGCGCAGCATTCCGCCGGTGGAGAGCATGTGGACGCCCTCGGCCGACACGTCTCCGGCCGCGACGTACTCCATGATCGCGGTCGTACAGCCGCACTCTGGGTGGATCAGAAAATCGGCGTCCGGGTGCGCGGCGCGCGTGGCGTCGATGTCCGAGGGTCGGATGCCGGCGTGCACGTGGCACTCGCCGTCCCACACGTGCATGCGCTTGCCGAGCTCCTTCTCGACGTAGGCGCCGAGCCACATGTCCGGGCCGAACAGGATCTCGGTGTCGGGACCGCGGGTCTCGTAGATGTGGCGCACCACGTCGACCGCGTTGGCCGAGGTGCAGCAGTAGTCGGTCAAGGCCTTGACCTCGGCGGTGGTGTTCACATACATGACGACCACGCCATCCGGATATGAAGCCCTCCACTGCGCCAGCTGCTCGGCGTCGATCGAGGCCGCCAGGGAGCAGCCGGCGTCCAGGTCTGGGATCAGGACGGTCTTCTCCGGACACAGGATCGAGGCGGTCTCGGCCATGAAGTGCACGCCGCAGAAACGATCGTGTCGGCGTCGGAGGCGGCCGCTTGGCGCGAGAGCCCGAGCGAGTCGCCGACGTAGTCGGCGACATCCTGGACCTCGGGCACCTGGTAGTTGTGCGCAAGGATCGTCGCGTTGCGCTCGGCCGCCAGCGCGCGCACTTCGCCGTGCAGCTCCGCGACCTCCGCCTGGCTCAGCGAGGGCAGAGACCCCTGGGTAGGGATCATCGGCAACGTCTTCATCTCGTCACCTCCAGGATCAGGGACAGGTCGAGGGCCGGAGCGGAGTGGGTGAGCGCGCCAACCGATATGAAGTCTACCCCGGTCAGCGCGCGCTCCCGGACGTTGGCAAGCGTCACGTTGCCGCTCGCCTCCAACTTGGCGCGACCGGCCACCTGGGCGACGGCGGCCGACAATTCCGCGACGCTCATGTTGTCGAGCAGCAGGCGCGGCGCGCCGACGGCAAGTGCCTCGTCGATCTCCTGCGCGCTGCGCACCTCGACCTCCAGCGTGCCCGCCAGCTGCGGGGCCGACTCGCGCACACGCGCCACGGCCTGCGCGATCCCGCCGGCGGCGGCGATGTGGTTCTCCTTGATCAGGATCGCGTCGAACAGGCCGACGCGGTGGTTGGTGGCGCCGCCGGCCGCGACCGCCGCCTTCTCGAGCTGCCTCAGCCCCGGAGTCGTCTTGCGCGTGTCGAGCACAACTGTGCCTGTCCCCTCGACCTCGCGCACGAAACGCGCCGCGAGCGTCGCGATCCCCGACAGGCGTCCAAGGAAGTTCAACGCGGTGCGCTCGCCCGTCAGCAGAGCGCGGGCGGAGCCTTCGAGCGACAGCACCGGCCCGCCCTGCTCGCGCCAGCTGCCCTCCTGCGCCAGGCGCTCGAAGCTCACGTCGGGATCGAGCAGGGCAAAACACGTCTCAGCCACGTCGAGCCCGAAGATCGCGCCCGCAGCCTTCTGCGTTATCAACGCTCGCGCACGCGCTTCGGCCGCGACGGTCGCGACGGTCGTTACATCGCCCCCGCCCACATCCTCACGGAGGGCACGACTGGCGAGCTCGGTCAGCTCGTCGTCGCTCACTGTCCGGCGGAGGCCGACTTCAACAGATACGCACGAACAAACCCATCCAAATCCCCGTCCAAGACCCGCTGCACATCGCCCATCTCGTGGCCGGTGCGGTGATCCTTGGCCATCGAATAGGGATGCAACACATAGGAGCGGATCTGCGAGCCGAAGTTGACGTCCTGGGCCTCGCCCTTCTCGCGGGCGATCTCCTCGGCGCGTTCGCGCTCCTGCTTCTCGACCAGCTTGGAGCGCAGCATCGCCATCGCGGTGGCCCGGTTGGAGGTCTGCGAGCGCTCGTTCTGGCACTGCACCACGATCCCGCTGGGCCGGTGGGTGATGCGCACGGCGGAGTCGGTCTTGTTGACGTGCTGCCCGCCGGCGCCCGAGGCGCGATAGGTGTCGACCTGGAGGTCGTCCTCGTCGATCTCCACCTCCCCGGTGTCCTCCACCACCGGCGCGACCTCCACGCCGGCGAAGCTCGTGTGGCGACGATGGGCCGAGTCGAACGGCGACAGGCGCACGAGCCGGTGCACGCCCCGCTCGGCGCCGAACAGGCCGTACGCGTTTTCGCCGGAGACCTTCAGGGTGGCCGACTTGATCCCGGTTTCCTCGCCCGGGCTGGCCTCCAGCAGCTCGACTGTGAAGCCGCGCCGCTCGGCCCAGCGCATCATCATGCGCAGGACCATCTCCGCCCAATCCTGAGCGTCGGTGCCACCCGCGCCCGCGTTGACGCTGACGAGCGCATCGCCTACGTCGTATGGCCCGGAGAACAGGCGTTGCTCCTCCAGCTCGGCCAGGCGACGCTCGACCGAGGCCAGGTGCTCCTGGACCTCCTGCTCGAGGCTCGGCTCCTCGGCCGCCATCTCCACGAGCCCGTCGAGGTCTTCCACATCGGAGCGCAGCGTCGTGAAGGTCTGCAAGCGCTTGGTGGCCTTGGCGTGCTCAGCCGAGACCTTTGCGGCTCGCTCGGCGTCGTCCCAGAAGCCGGGCGCCTGCATCTGCTCTTCGAGCGCTTGCGCGCGCTCGCTCAAGTCAGCCGGGTCAAAGATAGTCCGAGAGCAGCTCAAGCTGTTCTCGGACGGCTGCGACGCGCTGCGCAGTGGACTCGCTGGGAGCGGTGGTGGCCATCGGCGCAACCTTATCAGCGAGCCGCCCGACCCCCACAGAGTCCCACAGGTTCGCCTGAGCATGCGTCCCTTTGCTTGAAAGTTCGGTACTTCCGTCCAATCTGCCCTCAGGCACAGCCATGTCGTGTACGCTCTCGTCATAGCTGTCATGCGCGATGCCGCAAGAATCAGCGAGGCTCCTCGACGCTTCGTAGTCCACAACACCTACGAGCAGATCCAGTTGGCTGCCGTGAGGGTGGTCGCCGCCAGGGGCTACCACGACACCGGCGTGAAGGACATCTGCGCGGAGGCCAACATCTCCGCCCGCTCCTTCCACGAACACTTCGCCAGCAAGGAAGAGGCGGTCTTCTCCGGTGTGGAAGCCGGTGTAGATCACGTCATGGGCTTCTGTCAGGCGATCTACAAGCGCTCCGCCAGCTGGCCCGACGCCATCTGGGACGGGATGCAGGCCTACGCCGAATGGATCTCCAACGAGCCCGCTTTCGCGCGCACCGGGATCGTCGAGCTGCTCACGGTGGGTCCCTCCGCGCACGAGCTGACGCGCTCGCTGATGGACGCCTTCTCGATCTTTTTGCAGCCCGGCTATGACCTGCTCGACCCCGCGGCCGCGGGCAGCCTTGACCAACCCGTCACCCAGCGCTTCTTCGAACTGCTCTACATTCAGATAACGCAGCACTCGACCGAGAGCATCCCCAAGATCCTGCCCGAGTTGGTACGCACGATCCTGACCCCTTTCATGGGGCCTCAAGCGAGCGAGAAGTTCATCGCCCGCCGCGAAGCTACCGGCCAGCGGCACTCGATCCAGCAATAAGGCCCCGTAGGACGGCCGTAGACCAAGCGAGGCAAGGACGCAGCGAGCGCGGTGTGCTTTGCACATAAGCGAGCGAGGACGTAGCCTCGCGCCGCGTCTACGGCCGTCCTACGCGCCGTGGCAGCGCTTGAACTTCTTACCGCTTCCGCACCAACAGGGATCGTTGCGGCCCAGTTCGTGCTCTGAGTCGGTCACGCGCTGCTCGACAACCGGCATGGCCGGGACCGGTTCGCCTTCGTCCTCGTAGGCGCCGCCACCAGGTCCGGCGGCCGCCGCGGCCGCCGCCAGGGCGCCGGCGCCCATCGCGGAGGAGCCGCCGGAGTAGGACACGCGCCCGGCGCTCGTGGAGCTGCCCGAGGCCGCAAAGGCCGGGCTCGGAACCCCGCCGCCTGCGCCGTTCGGGGTGGACGAGCCGTCAACATTTACCTGGACGTTGAAGATCATCCTGGTGTAGTCCGCCCATACGCTGTTCATCAGGTCGCCGAACAACTCAAAGGCCTCGTTCTTGTAGGCCACGAGCGGGTCGATCTGGGCGAAGCCGCGCAGATGGATGCCCTCGCGCAGATAGTCCATGTCGTACAGGTGCTCGCGCCAGCGTTCGTCGATGATCTGCAGGATCAGGAAGCGCTCCAAGGCGCCCATCAGCTCGTCGCCGAGCTCCTGCTGGCGCGCCTCGTACTGCTCGCTCGCGCTCTGCACGATCCGGTCGGTCAGATAGCCGCTGTCCACCGTCTCGGGATTGAGGTCCTCCTCCTCGATCTCGACTGGGAAGAACTGCCCGAGCGCCGTGAACAGCCCGTCCAGATCCCAGTCCTCCATGTAGTCGCCCGGGGTGTACTGGTCGATCGTGCGCTCGATCGTGGCCGCGACCTGCCGGCGCGCTTCCTCGCCCATCTCCTTGCCTTCCAAGACCTCGTCGCGGTAGGCGTAGATGATGCGCCGCTGCTCGTTCATCACGTCGTCGTACTCGAGCACGCGCTTTCTGATCAGGAAGTTCTGTTCCTCGACCTTCTTCTGGGCCTTCTCGATCTGCTTGGAGAGCATCCCGGCCTCGATCGGCTCCTCGTTGCCCTCCTCGTCGACGCTGCCCAGGCGATCGAGGATCTTGTAGATGCGGTCGCCCGCGAACAGACGCACCAAATCGTCCTCGGCCGATAGGAAGAAGCGGCTCTCGCCCGGGTCGCCCTGGCGCCCGGAGCGCCCGCGCAGCTGGTTGTCGATGCGCCGCGACTCGTGGCGCTCGGTGCCACAGATGAACAGACCACCCGCCGCCATGACGCGCTCCCGATTAGCCTCGACCTGGCTCTCTATGCCAGGCAGGATCTCCTGCGTGCGCTCCTCATAAGCGGGGTCCTCGGGATCGACGTCGCGCCTGGCCAGCTCCAGGCGCGCCAGATGCTCGGCGTTGCCCCCGAGCTTGATGTCCACACCGCGACCGGCCATGTTCGTGGCGATCGTGACGGCCCCGGGCTGGCCCGCCTCGGCCACGATCTCGGCCTCGCGCGCGGCATGCTCGGGCTTGGCGTTGAGCACCGTGTGGGCGACGCCCCGCTTCTTCAGGCGCTCCCCCAACAGCTCGGAGACCTCGACGGAGATCGTGCCGACGAGCACCGGTTGGCCGTTCTCGTGGCGCGCGGCGATCTCTTTAACGACCGCCTCCCACTTGCCCTCCTTGGTCTTGTAGACCTGATCGTTGCGATCGTCGCGGACCATCGGCATGTTCGTCGGGATCTGCACAACCGGCAGCTCGTAGATCTTCATGAACTCGGTCGCCTCGGTCAGCGCCGTGCCCGTCATCCCCGAGAGCTTGTCGTAGAGGCGAAAGTAGTTCTGGTAGGTGATCGTGGCGAGCGTCTGGTTCTCCTCCTGCACACGCACGCCCTCCTTGGCCTCGACGGCCTGGTGCAAGCCTTCCGACCAGCGTCGACCGTCGAGGATGCGCCCGGTGAACTCGTCGATGATCTTCACCTCGTCGTCGATCACCGCATAGTCAACGTCGCGCTTGTACAGCGACTCGGCCCTGAGCGACTGGATCAAGTGATTGACGAGATGGCCGTTCTCGGCCTTGTACAGGTGGTCGATGCCGAGAAAGCGCTCGGCCTTGGCGACGCCCTGCTCGGTGATCGCCACCGTCTTCTGCTTCTCATCGATCTCGTAGTCGAAGTCGGCCACGAAGCCCTTCTTGGAGCGCGGGTCCATGCCCAAAGGGGTCTCACCCGACGTGAGGCGCGGAGCCAGCCGTGCGAACCGCGCATACAGGTCGGCGGCCTGTTCGGGCGCGCCGGAAATGATCAAGGGCGTGCGAGCCTCGTCGATCAGGATGTTGTCGACCTCGTCCACGACCGCGAACGGGTGCCCGCGCTGGACCTTTTCAGAGAGGTCCTTGGCCATGTTGTCGCGCAGGTAGTCGAAGCCGAACTCCGAGTTGGTGCCGTACACGACATCGCAGGAGTAAGCCAGCTGCTTTTCCTCGTAGGCCTGCTGGTTTTGCAGCACGCCGACGCTCACTTCAAGGGCGTTGTAGATCGGGCTCATCCAGGCAGCGTCGCGCCGGGCCAAGTAGTCGTTGACGGTAACCAAATGGACGCCCTTGCGCTCCGGCGGGGCCTCTTGGGAGCCGTTCTCGCTCGCGGCGGAGGCGGAGGCGGAGGCGGAGGCGGGATCGCGCACCGCCAGCGAGTTGAGCACCACCGCCAAAGTGGCCGTGAGCGTCTTGCCCTCGCCGGTCTTCATCTCGGCGATGCAGCCCTCGTGCAGGGCCATCGCGCCGATCAACTGGACGTCGAAGTGGCGCATGCCCATCGTGCGCTTGCCGGCCTCGCGCACGATCGCAAAGCACTCGGGCAACAGATCGTCCAGGGACTCGCCTTCGGCGGCGCGCTCGCGCAAGGCGTTCATGCGCTCGCGCAACTCCTCGTCGGTCTCCAGCTCCAGCTCGGGCTCGTACGCGCCGATCAGCGCGACGCGCTTCTCGTACTGCTTGAACTTCTTGGCCTCACCGATATTGAGCGCACGATCGAGGATCGACATGCACTCAGGGTACCGACTACGCGGCTCCCGGGAGACGTACGGCGGACGCGGCGGCGTGCGCCTCGCGACGGCGACGACGCTTGTCGCGATGGCGCTTGACCTGGCGCGCCAGCTCGTCCACCACCAGGTTGAGCGAGTGGAGCATCTGCGGCGATGCATCCCGCGCCCTCAGGGTGATTCCCTTCAGGTAGAGCGTCGCCTCGGCCACATCGTGGTCGGCCACGCGCGGGTTGGGCTCCTTGAATATCTCCAGCTCCAGGCGGGCGAGATCGGACACCTGGCGGGAGATCTTCTCCAGCCGGCGCTCCAGATGCTCGCGCATATCGTCGGTGACCGGGACGTTACGGCCCTTGATGTCTATCTGCATCAGGGACTCCTTTCGGAGACGCTTGTGCTCCCATGCTACGCCTCTCCGCGGCGGCTGTCCACCGGCTTTGCACGGATGTTCGACGCGTAGCCATCCCAAGCGCTGAGTAGCCTCGACGGGCCTCTTTCGGGAGGCGGTTGCCCTCGTAGCTCAGTGGATAGAGCAGCGTTCTGACAAAAGCGCAGGTCCCGGGTTCGAATCCCGGCGGGGGCGTCGCGAGAGCCCTCCGACAACCGTCTAGACTTGATGAAGTCAGAACGCTGCTATCTGCGCTGGACCTGTCCAGTTGGATAGATGCGCCGGGGGGCCTGCTTCGGTAGGCCCCCCGGTTCTTATCTGGGCCGCAAGCTCTCCAAGATGCCCGAGTGCCCGGCGATCGCGCCGATCAGGATCGCGTCCGGCGGCTACCGTGGTGCCGGGCAGGACGATGCTGTCGCGCAGCTGCGCTCCTGCGCCCACGCGGGCGCCGTCGCCCAGCACGATCGGACCGGTCAAGCGCGCGCGCGCGCCGATCTGGACATCGTGGCCGATCCATACCGATCCGTCGACCTCGACGCTCTCGGGCACGACGCTCTCCCCCGCGACGATCACGCCGGGGGAGACCTCGCGGCCCTCGACCTGCAGGCGCAGCTCGCCTCGCAGGGCGTCGAACGTGCCTTGGCGCAGCTCAGAGAGCGAGCCCACGTCGTTCCAGTAGCCCCTGACCTCGTGAATGTGGAAAGGGACGTCGTGCTCCAGCAGCGCCGGAAACACGTCCTGAGCCCAGTCCACGAAGGGGCGCTCCGGGAAATAGTCGAAGATCGATGGCTCGAAGATGTAGATACCGCAGTTGCCGAGGTCCGACAGGGCCTCCTCGGGATTGGGCTTCTCCTGAAAGCCGGTGATGCGCCCTTCGCGGTCGTGCAGGACGACGCCGTACTCGCGCGTGTCCGACACCTTCTTGACCGCAAGCGTCGCGATCCCGCCGGCTTCGCGGTGACGCGCCACGAAAGCGCCGAGGTCGATGTCGGTGAGCGCGTCGCCCGAGATGACCAGGAAAGCTTCCTCGCCGAAGAAGTCCGCGCATGCGCGCACTCCGCCCGCGGTGCCGAGCAGCTCCTGCTCGAAGCGGTAGCTGAGGCGCTCGCCGAAGTACTGCTTGATCGAGTCGGGGAAGTAGTGCAGGTTGGCGATCACGTCCTCGAAACCGTGGCGGTCGAGCAGGTCGAGGATGTGCGCCATGACGGGCCTGTCGAGCACGGGCACCATCGGCTTGGTGATCTCGTTCGTGAGGGGGCGCAGGCGGGTACCCAGGCCAGCCGCCAGAACCATTGCTCTCATCGAGGCGCAACTTATAGGAAACAGCCGACACAAGAGGCCGCTAGGCCCCCTGTTCCCAGGCGCTGCGATACACGCGCTGGTCCTCGCTCAGCTCGTCGATGCGCACACCCAGGGACTCGAGCTTCAAGCGTGCCACTTCGTCGTCGATACGGCTCGGGAACGGGCAGGACCCGCGGCTCGAGCTCGCCGGCCTGGGCGACCAGGTACTCCACGCACAGGGCCTGCCCGGCGAAGGACATGTCCATCACGGCAGCCGGATGGCCCTCGCCGGCCGCGAGGTTGACGACGCGTCCCTGAGCGAGCAGGTTCAGGCGCCGCCCGTCGGCGAGCCTGTGCTCCTCCACCAGCGGCAGCACCTCGCGTCGGCCCCCGACGGCGAGCGCGCGCAGATCCTCGAGCTTGATCTCGACGTCGAAGTGCCCGGCGTTGGCCAGCACCGCGCCGTCCTTCATGCGCTCGAAGTGCTCGCTGCGCAGCACGTCGCGCCCGCCGGTGACCGTCACGAACACGTCACCGCGCTCGGCCGCCGCGAGAGCGCCCATCACCTCATAGCCCTCCATCCGCGCCTCCAGGGCACGCAGGGGATCGACCTCGCAGACGATCACCGACGCGCCGGCGCCACGCGCGCGCAGCGCCACGCCGCGCCCGGTCCAGCCGTAGCCGAGCACGACCAGGGTGCGCCCGGCCAGCAGCAGGTTGGTGGCCCGCAGGATCCCGTCGATCGTTGACTGGCCGGTGCCGAAGCGGTCGTTGAAAGCGCGCTCGGTGCGCGACTCGTTGACCGCCAGCACCGGACATGCGAGCGCATCCCGCTCAGCCAAGGCCCGTACACGCAGCAGCCCGGCGGTGGTCTCCTCGGTGCCGCCCAACATCGCGGCGGCCTGGCCGGGGTCGGCGTCGTGGATCGCGCCCGATCAGGTCGGCGCCGTCGTCGATCGTTATGCTGCGGGGCGCTCGCGCACGAGCGCCTGCACGTGCTCGGTGTATCGCTCGTCGCTTTCCCCGCGCTCGGCCAAGCACGGTGGCGCCGTCGCGCTCGGTCAGCGCTGCGGCAACGTCGTCCTGCGTGGAGAGCGGGTTGGCCGCGCACAAGCCCACCTGCGCCCCGCCGGCGATCAGCGCTCGCACGAGGTTGGCGGTCTCGGCCGTCACGTGCAGGCAGGCGGCGACGCTCACCCCCGCGAGCGGGCGCTCGCGGCGAAGCGCTCGCGCACCTGCGCGAGCACCGGCATCTGGCTATCGGCCCAGTCGATCCGGGCCTGGCCCGCGTAGTGGCTGCCGCTCAGTAGCGGTAGTGATCGGACTTGTAGGGACCGTCGACGGGCACGCCGATGTAGGCGGCCTGCTCCTCGCTGAGCTCGGTCAGCTTCACGCCGAGCGCGTCGAGGTGCAGCCGGGCGACCTTCTCGTCGAGGTGCTTGGGCAGCACGTAGACGCGCTTCTCGTAGTCCTCGTTCTTGGAGAACAGCTCGATCTGGGCGATCGTCTGGTTGGTGAACGAGTTGCTCATCACGAAGCTCGGGTGGCCGGTGGCGTTGCCGAGGTTCAGCAGGCGACCCTCGGAGAGCATGATGATCGCGTGGCCGTCGGAGAAGACCCACTCGTCGACCTGCGGCTTGATGTTGACGCGCTCGATCCCGGGGGTCTTGGCGAGGCCGGCGATGTCGATCTCGTTGTCGAAGTGGCCGATGTTGCCGACGATCGCCTGGTGCTTCATGCGCGCCATGTGGGCGGCGGTGATGATGTCCTTGTTGCCGGTGCAGGTGACGAAGATGTCGCCGGTCTCGACCACTTCGTCGAGCGTGCGTATCTCATAGCCCTGCATCGCCGCCTGCAGCGCGCAGATCGGGTCGATCTCGCTGATCACAACGCGCGCGCCCTGGCCGCGCAGCGATTCGGCGCAGCCCTTGCCGACGTCGCCGAAGCCGCACACGACGGCCATCTTGCCGCCGATCATCACGTCGGTGGCGCGGTTGATGCCGTCGATCAGCGAGTGGCGGCAGCCGTAGAGGTTGTCGAACTTGCGACTTGGTGACCGAGTCGTTGACGTTGATCGCGGGGAACAGCAGCTCGCCGGTCTCGACCATCTGGTAGAGCCGGTGCACGCCGGTCGTGGTCTCCTCGGTGACGCCCTTGATGCCTTGGCCGATCTTCGTCCAGCGCTGCGGATCCTCGCCGAGCGAGCGCGTGCAGCAGCGAGAGCACGACCTGGAACTCCTCGGACTCAGCCGAGGCCGGATCGGGCACGGCGCCGGCGGCCTCGTACTCGGCGCCCTTGTGCACGAGCAGCGTGGCGTCGCCGCCGTCGTCGAGGATCATGTTGGGGCCGGCTGGGGTGGCGCGGACCGATTCACCACGTTCCGTCCGCGCCGGGCCAGCGCAGCGCGCGGTCGGTGCACCACCAGTACTCCTCGAGCGTCTCGCCCTTCCACGCGAACACGGGCACCCCGCGCGGGTCCTCGGGCGTGCCGTCGGGACCGACCGCGACCGCCGCGGCGGCGTGGTCCTGGGTGGAGAAGATGTTGCAGCTGCACCAGCGCACCTGGGCGCCAAGCGAGGTCAGCGTCTCGATCAGGACGGCGGTCTGGATCGTCATGTGCAGCGAGCCCGTGATGCGCGCGCCCGCGAGCGGCTGCGCGGCCGCATACTCGCGGCGGATCGCCATCAGGCCGGGCATCTCGTGCTCGGCGAGCGTGATCTCCTTGCGGCCGAACTCGGCGAGCGAGAGGTCGGCGACCTTGAAGTCGGCGTCGGTGAGCGTGGCGGTGGGGGTCATGCGATCTCCATGGTCGTTGTCTCGGTTTCGGGGCCGTGGGCCTCGCTGCGAACCGCGGGACGAGTGGCGCCCGCGGCCGCCAACAAACGTTGGTGCTTCTCCTGCTCGAAGCGCAGCCAGTCGGCGGCGCTGACATCTTCGGGACGAGCAGGCTCGGCGGCAAGCCAGCGCTCGATCGCCTCGCGCAACCCTGGCTCGCGCTCAAGCCTGCAGCGCGAAGCCGATCTCGCCGAGGTCGAGCCCTCGCTCGTCCAGCAGCTCGCGCAAAGTGCTCAGCCGCTGCAGCTCGGCCGGGCCGTAGAGTCGATATCCCGAGCCCGAGCGATCCGGCTCGACGAGCCCGATGCTCTCGATGTAGCGCAGCATTCGCGCCGACCAGCCGGTCGTCTCGGCTGCCTCGTTGATCGTCAGCGCATCTACACCCGTAGCCTGCATTGCGCAGACCTTATCACGGCCGTGTCAAGGTTCTAGCGCTTGACCAGATCCGCCTTGAGCTGCTGGATCAACTTGACCGGCCCTGGATCGACGCCGCGCAGCGCGGCCATGTAGATCGAGACGAGGTCGCCCAGCAGCACCAGCGAGATGACCCGCTCGATCGTGGTCTGTCCGCGCGTCTCCAGGCGCAGGCTCACAGTGGCGTTGCCGGCGATCAGCTTCTCGGTCAGGTCCATGCGCTCCTTGACGCGCGGGATGCGCGTCGGAGTCGTCGAGGAACACCGCCGAGAAGCGTCCGACGTCCTGGGCGCCCTCCCACCCCTCCAGCTCGTTGTGGTCGAGCTCGGGCAGCTCGTGGGCAAAAGCCGGCTGCTTGGCGTTCTCGTTGATCTGGGTCTTCCAGCGGTAGGCGATCGGCACGGTCAGGCCGGCTCCCGCGATTACCGGCGCGGTGCCGAGCAGGCCGCGGGCCGTCTGCTTGGCAAGCGAGTCCTCCGGGGCGTCGGGGCCCCACTCAGCGACGAGCTGCTCGGTGTGGGAGGCCGCGACGTCGATCTCGGAGGTCAAGCGCGGACCGGCCCCGCACAGGGCGGCCACCTCCAGAGCGGCGACTGTCATATAGGCGACCGCCGCGCGCGGCTGGAAGCCGCCCGGGAGCGGGATCACGGGCACACCGTCGGCGCGCGCCATCTCCGCGAGCCGTCCGCCCGGTGGTGACCACCACGCGCTGGGCGCCGAGCGCGCCGGCCGACTCGTAGCAGGCGAGCGTCTCCTCGGTATTGCCCGAGTAGCTGGCGCACAGGACGGTGGTCTCGGGAGTGGTCCAGGGCGGCAGGCCATATGCGCGCGTCACGAAGATCGGTCGCGAAGCGTGGTCGCCGAGCGCGGCGCGCGCCAGAGCGCCGCCGATCGCCGAGCCGCCCATGCCCGCGACAACGAGCCCGGCCGGCGTGTCCCACTCGGCCATGATCGCCGACTCCACCCGCCACAGACCGTCTCGCAGATGCTCGGGCAGGGACAGCACGTCGTCCAGCTGTCCTGAGGCGTCGACGAGAGCTATCGCCTCGCGCGTGAGCGTATCGGTGGGTGTGGCAGCGCCGCTGCCTTGACTCATAGCTCTTCTCCTGTCGAGGGTTCGCTGCGGGTGTCTGCTCGACTGCCGCAGGCTCGCGCCAGGATACCTGTCGCGGGGGACCCCACGAAGGTCGCCGCCGACGACACTAGAAACGGATCGCCCCGTCCGGCAATGTGACACCAGGGAAGATGCGCGCCCCGCCGGCGATCGTGTTGTCGGCTCCGATCGTGACGCCCTCGCCGAGCACTGCCCCTTCGCCGATGTGCGTGCCGGCCCCGATACGGCACCCGGCCGCGACGATGCAGTCGCGCAGCGTGCAGTTCTCACCGATGTGGGTGCCGTTGAAGATCACGGCTCGCTCGATCGAGCTGCCTGCACCGATGCGAACGTCGTGGCCGAGCACCACGAGGCTGCCGACGTGAGCGCCCTCGGCGACGACCGCGCCGGCCTCGATCACGGCCGGCGGGATCGCTCGTCCCCGCACCTCGGCTGCGGGCGAGACCGCCATGTAGCTGTCGCCGAGGCGCTCCCCCACGGCGGTGCTCACGTTGCCCTCGAGGATGTCGAAGGTGCCCTGCAGGTAACGGGCGGGGGTGCCGATGTCCAGCCAGTAGCTCTCCGACGGGAACCCGTACAGGCCCGCGCCGATCAGCCGCGGCCATACTTCGCGCTCAATCGAGGCGTTGCGTCCTGAGGGCACAAGCTCGAGAACCTTGCGCTCGAGCACGTAGGCGCCGGCGCTGATCAGGTTGGTGTATTTGCCAGGATTAGGACCCCGCCCACCCCGGCTCGCCGGCCCAGAGCCGGCTGCGCCACCCTCAGAGCGGTCGGGGCTCGGCTTCTCCACGAAGTCGCGGACAGACCTGTCCTCCTCGAGGTGAACCAAGCCATAGGCGCTCGGATCGTCGACCGACACCAGTGCGAGCGTGGCGGTCGCTCCGGTGCGCTCGTGCTGGGCGATCTGCTCGCTGAGGTCGATGTCGCAGAGCACATCTCCGTTGAGCATCAGAAAGCGCTCGTCGAGCATCGACTCGGCGAACTTCAGGGCGCCGGCCGTGCCGCGCGGGTCGGGCTCCTCGACGAAGCGCAACCTGACGCCGTAAGCCGAGCCGTCGCCGAGCACGTTGCGCACGCTGGTGGCGAGAAAGCCGCAGGACATGATCACGTCGTCGATGCCGTGCGAGCACAGCCACTCGAGCATGTAGGAGACGAAGGGCCGATCCACAAGCGGTACGACCGGCTTGGGCACGGTCGAGGTGAGCGGCCGCAGGCGCGTGCCCTCGCCGCCGACGAGGATCACGGCCTGCATGACAACTCCCCAAAAGGCGTGCCCTGCGCACGCGCGCACGCGCGCGCAGGGCACCCCCTTCCTACGCACACAACCCCACAGACCAAGGGCAGTCGAGCGAGACGCCTTGGCGCCATCAGGCCCGGCCGATTCCCTCGTAGACGAGCCCGGCGCCGCGCACCGCGGCCGGGTCGAGGGCGTTACGCCCGTCGATCACCAACTCGCCGCTCATCGCACCCGCGACCTCGCTCCAGTCGAGCTCCAGGAACTCGGGCCACTCCGTGACGAGTACAACAGCGTCGGCATCTGTAAGCGCATCCATAGCGGATTCGGCGAAGCGAAGCCCGCTGATCAAGGTTCGCGCCTCGGTCTCGGCCACCGGGTCATATGCGCTGACGAGCGCGCCGTCGGCGTTCAGACGGGCCGAGAGCACAAGCGAGGAAGCCTCGCGCATGTCGTCGGTATTCGGCTTGAAGGCCAAGCCGAGCAGGGCTATGCGCATGCCCACCAACCCCCCCAGATGCTTCTGGAGCTTGGCGATCACACGGCGCTTTTGCAGCTCGTTGACCTCGATCACAGCCGTCAGCAGCTGGAAGTGGTAGCCGGAGTTGCCGGCCAGCTGCTTGAGCGCGTCCACATCCTTGGGAAAGCAGGAGCCGCCGAAGCCGATCCCGGCTTGCAGGAACTTCGGCCCGATGCGCGCGTCCAAGCCCATCCCGCGCGCCACCTCGACCACGTCCGAGCCGGTCTCCTCGCAGACGTTGGCGATCTCGTTGATGAAGGAGATCTTCGTGGCCAGGAAGGCGTTGGAAGCAAGCTTGACCATCTCGGCGCTGGCGATGTCGGTGCGCACCAGAGGGGCGTCCAGGGGCGAGTAGAGCTCCACGACGGCGTCCCCGGCCCAATCGCCGTTGTCGCCGACGACGACGCGGTCGGGATTCATGAAGTCCGTCACCGCGGAGCCCTCCTTGAGGAACTCGGGGCAGGACACATAGGCCAGGCCGTCCTTGCCGCGCTCGCCGAGAATGCGCTGGATCGCCGCGCCGGTGCCGCACGGCACGGTCGACTTCATCACCAGGGCGTGGCGCTCGGAGGCGGGAATCGCGTCGACGACGGCGTGCACAGCAGACAGGTCAGCATCGCCGGAGTAGGTCGGCGGCGTGCCGACCGCCACGAACAGCAGACGAGCGTGCTCGAGCGCCTGCCCCAGATCGGTGGAAAAGCGCAGACGCCCGGAGTGCTTGGCCAGCAGCTCGTCCAGGCCCGGCTCGTAGATAGGCACCTCGCCGCGCCTGAGACGCTCGACCTTGGCGGCGTCGATGTCCACACACCACACTTCGCTGCCCAACTCGGCAAATCCGGCGGCTGTGACGAGCCCGACATAGCCGGTGCCGATCACCCCGATCGGTTCGCGCTCAGCGGTCATGAGCGAGGCAGCCTAGCTTGCGACCGAGAGGAACGCCTCGTAGCGCTTGGCGTCGCGCAGAGCGCGGGCCTGCTCCTCGCTGCCCTCCTCCGCGCGCTCAGCCGCCGAGCGCGACTCAGACAGCCTCTGCTCGAATCCGGCGCGGTCGAGCGCCTCGGGCGCGATCGCCTCCTCGACGAGGACCAGAGCATGGTTATCGGAGAACTGGAGGTAGCCCTCCGCTTGGGCGAAACGCACGATCTCAGAGTCCGAGCGATACAGCCTCAACTCGGTCGGTTCCAACTGGGCGAGCAGTGGCGCGTGGTTGGCAAGCACGCCGATCGAGCCGACGGAGGTGCGCGTGGAGAGCATCTCGATCTCGTCCTTGAACACCTCCCCCTCGGGGGTCAGCACTTCTACTGGAAACTTCGTGCGAGCCACTAGCGCGACTCCCGGTCAAAATCATTTTGTTGTTGACAGTGGTGCATGCACCACTGTCCGGGAGGGTGCATGCACCCTCCCGCAGGGGCGCGCATGCGCGCCCCTGTACGGCAGGCTCTAAAGCACACCATGTGCCGGCCGGCCTGGTCGCACATGTGCAGTGTCGTTCCCTTAGTTTTTCTCTGCATCGGCAATCACGTCCTCGATCGTTCCCTTCAAGAAGAACGCCCGCTCGGGTACGTCGTCGTGCTTGCCCGCGATGATCTCCTCGAAGCCACGGATCGTCTCGGCGATCGGCACATACGCGCCTGGGGTGCCGGTGAACTGTTCGGCGACGAAGAACGGCTGGGAGAGGAAGCGCTCGATCTTGCGCGCTCGCTGGACCGTGAGCTTGTCCTCGTCTGAGAGCTCGTCGATGCCAAGGATGGCGATGATGTCCTGTAGCTCCTTGTAGCGTTGCAGGATCTCCTTGACCCTGTTGGCGACCCGGAAGTGGTCGTCGCCGACGATGTCCGCCTTGAGGATCGTCGAGGTCGAGTCCAGCGGATCGACCGCCGGATAGATCCCCTTTTCGGAGATCGCGCGGGAGAGCGCGGTGGTGGCGTTGAGGTGGGCGAACACAGAAGCCGGGGCCGGATCTGTGTAGTCGTCGGCGGGCACGTAGATCGCCTGCACCGAGGTGACCGAGCCCTGCTTGGTCGAGGTGATGCGCTCCTGCAGCTGGCCCATCTCGGTCTCCAGGGTGGGCTGGTAGCCGACCTGGGAGGGCATTCGCCCGAGCAGGGCCGAGACCTCGGAGCCGGCTTGGACGAAGCGGAAGATGTTGTCCACGAACAGGAGCACGTCCTGGCCCTCGTCGCGGAAGTGTTCGGCCATCGTCAGACCCGAGAGCGCCACGCGCATGCGCGCTCCGGGCGGCTCGTTCATCTGGCCAAAGACGAGCATCGTCTTGTCGATGACGCCCGACTCCTTCATCTCCAGCCACAGGTCGTTGCCCTCGCGCGAGCGCTCGCCCACGCCGCAGAAAGCGGACAGGCCGCCGTGCTCCTTGGCCAGGTTGTGGATCAGCTCCTGGATCAGGACGGTCTTGCCCACGCCGGCGCCGCCGAACAGGCCGACCTTGCCGCCCTTGGCGTAGGGGGCGAGCAGGTCGATCACCTTGATGCCGGTCTCGAACATTTCGGTCGTCGGCGTCAGGTCCTCGACCTTGGGCGCCGGCTGGTGGATCTGGCGGCGGGGAGTGTCCTTGGGCAGCTCCTCGCCGAGGTCGATCGTCTCGCCGAGCAAATTGAAGATGCGCCCGAGCGTCGCCTCGCCGACCGGTACCGTGATCGGACCACCCGTGTCGATCGCCTCGGCGCCGCGCGCCAGGCCATCGGTCGTGTCCATCGCGACCACCCTCACGCGGTCATCGCCGAGGTGCTGCTGGACCTCGCACACGAGCACGTCCCCTCCGGCCTCGGAGGAGATGCTCTCGGCCTCCTCGGCGGCCGCGGCCGCTGGCCGGTTCGGGGATGCGAGCGAAGCGAGTGTCTCCCGGTTCGGCCGGGCGATCGTGATCGCGTGGTTGATCTCAGGTAGCTTGTCGGGGAAGACGACGTCGAGCACGACGCCCTGGATCTCCTCGATGCGCCCCACGTTGCGCTCGGCCGCGTCTTGCGGCGAGCTATTGCCGGTGGTTGGCTTTGTGGCGATGCTGGCGTCCATTGGGATTCGGTTCTCCTGGGTTCTGTTCAAGTTTGGTGACTGTCAAGGCGTCCTATGTGCGCCCGGCGGAACTTTTTGTGAGGGAGTCGAGGGAGGGTGGTACTTGTTTTTTGTGAAAACTACGATTGTATGCACAGAACGTAAATACGATTAGCAATTCGATGAAAATGGATAACAACCTCTACCCTCTTCAGCCCAGCCCTCTGCTCCTACGGCTACCTCCATGATCTCCTAATTCAAGCCCTCCGCACCGGCGACCACCTCCATGATCTCCTGGGTGATCTCGGCCTGACGGGCGCGGTTCATCTGCAAGGTGTAGTCCTCGATCAGGGTGCCTGCGTTCTCGGAGGCGTTGCGCATGGCCGTCATCTGCGCGCCGAAGAAGCCCGCGGTGGACTCGATCAAGGCGCGGTAGATCGAGATCTCGACGTAGTCGGGCACGAGGCGCTTGAGGATCTCCTCGGGGCCCGGCTCGTATTCGACGAGCGCGTGTGGGGCATTCCCATGCTCCTCCGGGCTCTCGCCGGAGGCGGCCTGGATGGCGGAGGCGCCCTGCCCGCCGGAGGCGCCCTGTCCCACGGCGTCCTGCCCCGCTGCACGCTCGCCCGTGATCGTCGACTGGGAGAGCGGCAGCAGCGTCTCGTGGGTGACGTGCTGGGTGAGCGGGGAGACGTAGGAGTTGTAGAGGATGTCCACCCTGTCGAGCTTGCCGTCCACGTAGGCGGCGATCAGGTCGTCGGCGATCCCGCGCGCGTCGGCGTAGGCGGGGCGATCGGAGAAGCCGGTATAGCTGCCGGCCAGCTCCCGCCCGCGAAATGTGAGCGAGGAGACGCCTCGCCGTCCGGTCGCATACCAGACGGCCTGATGGCCTTGGTCGAGAAGCTCGGCGCCACTGCGCACGCCGGCGCGGATGATCTGCGAGTTGAAGGCGCCCGCCAGGCCCCGGTCGCCGGTCACGAGCAGGAGACCGACGTTCTCGACCTGCTCGCGCTCTTTGAGCAGGGGCAGGTTTGCCGCCTCGGCGCCGGCGGCCTGCGCCGCCTGATATGTCATGCGCCTGATTGCCTCGGCGTACGGCCGCAGGCGGGCGATGCGCTGCTCGGCGCGGCGCAGGCGCGCGGCGGCCACCATCTCCATCGCACGGGTGATCTTTTGAATGTTCTTGACCGAAGCGATCCGGTTCTTGACGTCGCGTTGTGAGGCCATGGGCTCGAATCCGCTGCAGGCGCTAGGCCGCGGCGCTCTCCAGCGTCCCCTTGGCACCCTCACCGGGACCCAGCGGCCGGTCGTCCTCCAGAGGCTGGCCCTCCTCGTCGAGGTCGTAGCCAAAGTCGCCCGCAAATGCCTCGATCGCGGCCCGGGCCTCGCTCTGGACCTCATCCGACCAACCGCCGTCTGAGATCCTCGAGCGCAGCTCGCCGTGTTCGGAGTGGCAGCGTTCGGTCAGCTCGGCCAGGAACTCGGGCACGCGATCGGAGTGGATGCGGTCGAGGTAGCCGCTCGTGACCGCGAAGATCTGGATCACCTGGTCCTCGACCGGCAAGGGCTGGCGCTCGCCCTGGTTGAGGGTCTTGACGATGCGCTCGCCGCGCGCGAGGGTGCGCTGGGTGTCGGCGTCGAGGTCGGAGCCGAACTGGGCGAAGGCCTCGAGGTCGCGGTACTGGGAGAGCTCGAGCTTGATCCTGCCCGCCACCTTCTTCATCGGCGAGATCTGGGCGTTGCCGCCGACCCTCGATACGGAGATACCGACGTTGATCGCAGGACGCACACCCGAGTTGAACAGCTTCGGCTCGAGGAAGATCTGGCCGTCGGTGATCGAGATCACGTTCGTGGGGATGTAGGCCGACACGTCGCCCGCCTGAGTCTCGATCACCGGCAGCGCGGTGAGCGAGCCGCCGCCCAGCTCGTCGTTGAGCTTGACCGCGCGCTCGAGCAGGCGCGAGTGCAGGTAGAAGACGTCGCCCGGATAAGCCTCGCGTCCAGGCGGGCGGCGCAGCAAGAGCGACATCTGTCGGTAGGCGTAGGCGTGCTTGGTCAAATCGTCGTACACGCACAGGGCGTGCTTGCCGTTGTAGAGGAAGTGCTCCCCCATGGCGCATCCCGCATAGGGCGCCATGAACTTGATCGGCGCGGCCTCGTCGGCCGGGGCGGCCACGATGATCGTGTTGTCCAGAGCGCCTGCTTCGTCGAGCGTCTGGGCCAGGGCGACCACGGTGGACATGCGCTGGCCGATCGCCACATACACGGACACCACGCCGGTGTCCTTGTTGTTGATGATCGTGTCGACCGCGATCGCTGTCTTGCCGGTCTGGCGGTCGCCGATGATCAGCTCTCGCTGGCCGCGGCCGATCGGGATCATCGCGTCGATCGCCTTCAGACCGGTCTGCATCGGCTCCGTCACCGGCTGGCGCTGGACGACGCCGGGCGCCTTGAACTCGGCGGGTCGCAGCTCGGTGGTGTTGACCTCGCCCTTGCCATCGAGGGGGCGCCCAAGCGGATCGACGATACGCCCGAGCAGGGCCTCGCCGACAGGGATCTCCAGGAGACGCCCGGTGCGCTTGACCGTGTCGCCCTCTGAGATGTGCTCCCAGTCGCCGAACAGGACCGCGCCGACGTTGTCGGACTCGAGGTTGAGCGCGAGCCCGGTCACACCGTGGGGCAGCTCGAGCATCTCAAAGGACATGCAGTTCTCAAGGCCGTGCAGGCGCGCGATGCCGTCGGCCACCGATAGAACGGTGCCGACCTCGGTCAGCTGCGCCTCGCCGGCGCCGAGTCCCTCGATGCGGCTCTTGAGGATGCTTGTTATCTCGTCGGGATTGATCTGCATGTTGGTTCTCCGATATTCAAAGAAGAGGGGCCCGGCTCATCGGCCTCCGGCCGATTTCGCCACCCTCTCAGCTCGTCTGGGTTGATCTGCATGTCTTTCCTGGTCGTTCGTGGTCGAAGACGTCAAGCTCGCCGAAGCCGTGGAGACGGCTCAGCCCGCGCCCTGAGCGACCTGCGTGCGCAGTTGCTCTAGTCGATTGCGGATGGAGGCGTCGAGGATCGAGTTGCCCACCCGGACGACGATCCCGCCGATGATGTCCGGCTCCACCCTGGTCGTGAGTTCCACCGTGTTGCCGGTGCGCTGGCCGATGCGCTCGCCCAAGTCCTTGACAGTCTGCTCGTCGAGCTCCACAGCGCTGGTGAGCACGACCGGCAGGAGCCGGTTCTCCTGCTCCCACAGCCGCTCGTACTCGCGGCGCAGGCGGTAGATGACCGGCATGCGGTGGTTCTCGATCAACAGCTTCAAGAAGTTCATGAGCTGCTCGTCGGCGCCGTCGAGCAGCTTTTCCAGGCCCTCCTGCTTCTCCTTGGTGGAGAAGTAGGGGGAGAAGAAGAACAGCTCGAGTTCACGGTTCTGCTTCATCGCGTCGGCGAACTGGCCGAGCTGCTCGCGCAGCACGTCCAGCTTGTTCTGCTCGCGGGCAACCTCGAACAGGGAGCGCGCGTATACCTGGGCGAGCTCCTCCATCACGCGCCCGCGATCGGGATCGAGGGTCTCGCAGCGTGGGCAACCGGCGCCCGGCCGCGCCGGTGGGCACGATGCGAGGATGAGGCTGATGCCGTGAGGAGAGACATCGCTAGTTTTCGCTGGCTCCGGAGGAGATGCCCGAGAAGTCCAGCTCGCCCAAGGCCTCCTCGACGAGGCGCTTTTGGTCGGAGCTGTCGAGCACCTTGCGTGTCACCTTCTCGGTCGCCATGACCGTCAGGTCGGCGACCTCTTGACGCAGTTCGCCCAAAGCCCGGGCCGTGGCCGCCTCGATGTCGCGTGCCGCCCGAGCGGAGGCTTCGGTCGCGAGTTGGCGGCTGTGCTCCTTGACCTCGCGCTCGTGCGCCTCGGCCGTTTGACGCGCGCGCTGCACGATCTCATCCGACTGGGAGCGAGCCTCGTGCAGGCGCTCGCGATATTCGGCGAGCAGCTTCTCGGCTTCCTCGCGGGTGCGCTGGGCGCTGTCGATCGAGTCCTCGATCGCTTTCTGGCGCTTCTCCAAGGCCTCGGAGATGCGCGGGAACACCAAGCGCGCAAGCAGCACGACGGTGATCCCGAACGCGACCAGGGTCCACAGCATCACCCCCACATTGGGCGACACCAGGAAGTTGCCGCTGCTGGAGGCAGCGAGGATCGTGGAAGCCATCGATTAGCCCAGGAAGAATGCGATCAGGCCGAAGATGAACGCGTAGAACACGATCGCCTCGGTGAGGGCGAAGCCAAGCCATTGGATCGAGGTGATCTCGTCGCGCATCTCGGGCTGGCGGGTGATCGCCTCGATCACCTTGCCGAAGATGTAGCCGACGCCCACGCCCGGTCCGATCGTGCCGAGGCCGGCGCCCACGCCGAGGGCGATGGCCTTGATCGACTTGGCCATTTCTTCGCTGCCTGTTGTTGCGAGTAGGAAGTGCACGAACGCTCCTTGTTTTCAATGAGACTCGGCGACCGCGCCGCCGAGGTAGATGGCTGTGAGGGTGGCGAAGATGAAGGCCTGCAGGCCTGCGATCAAGACCACCTCGAAGATGAAGAACAACGTTGCGACGATCAAGGTCAAGGGACCAAGCGCGGCGACCCCGACCAGGACGACCAGGCCGCCACCCATGAACAGGATCAAGAGGTGTCCGGCGAGCATGTTGGCGAACAACCTGACCGACAGGGAGATGATGCGTACGAAGTGCGAGATCACCTCGATGGAGAACACGAAAGGCACCATGAATGCGCGCGCCGGCACGCTGTCCATGCCGGCCGGCAGCCAACTTTTCAAGTACGGGATCAGGCCCTTGCGGCGCACGCCGACGGCGTGGTAGCTGACCCACACCATCAGGGCCAAGACGAGCGTGACCGAGATGTTGGCGGTCGCCGCGTAGATCTGGAAGGCCGGGATATTGACTCCAAACAGGCGGAAGGTCTCGCCGCTGTTGACCGGCAGGGGCAGGTAGCCAAGGATGTTGGAGTAGAGGATGAACAGGAACAGGGCGCCGATGAAGGGGAACCACTTCAAGGCCATCTGGCGCTCGATGTTGTTGGGGCCTGCGATGTTGTCGCGCATCACGCCCCACAGCAGCTCCACCGCCGTCTGGACCTTGTTCGGGCGCTCCTGCATCCGTCGCGCCACGTAGATCATCGTGCTCGCGGTGAGACCGCAGGCGAGCAAGAGGTAGAGCACGGCCTTGTTGATCGACAGGTTCAACCCGCCCGCGTGAATCGCGATCCAGTCTTCGAGCTTGAACTCGTTCTGGGGTTGGTACTCGGTGTTCATGCCGTGCGAGCCGGTGACCGCGAACAGGGCGATCATCACGGCCAGCAGGAGAGCGCCCGCCAGGAGGACCTTGGCGCGCGTGCTCATCGCGACTCGCCCCTGCTGGGCAACGAACCGGTCGGGGCGACCCGCGTTTGGCTTGGGCCAGCGGCATGCGAGCCGCTTGCATCGCCTACGGCGGCGCCGGTGCCGGCAGACCCGGGCGCGTCGGTTTCGAAGGGGCGCAGGATCATGCGCACGGTGAAGTAGACGGTGAACAGCGCGATCACCAGCACGGCGGCGGCGAGACCCGCTTCGTTGTCGCCGAGGCCGACCAGGAAGACCGCGATCGCCACGAACCAGCCGCGCGCGATCATCGAGCCGGCCAAGAGCCCGACCACGGTGCGCGGGTCGGTGGAGGCGCCGGCGCGACGGTCCAAATACTCCTGCAGGGCGCGCTGGGCGACCCAGGCGCCACCGCCCACCGCCCACCCGGCCAGGGGCAGGCCGGCCGCCAGGAAGACGGGCAGCGCGAGCGCGACCAGGAACAGGTCAAGATAACGAACAGATGTGAGCATGATGTTTGGGCCACCCTACAGACGCAAAAGCCCGCTCGTCTTTTTCGCGGCGGACTTACGACTCCCCTCAGAGCGCGTCTTCAGAAGCCTCGGCCAGTCTACCTGTTCTGCGACTTAGTAACAACTTTGTGACATGCGGCACGGGCTAGCCACACCGCGGCCAAGGCCAGGGCGAAGGTGGCCAGGCCTGCGACCAGATCCAAGAGATAGTGGTTGCCGGTCGCGAGCACCGCGAATGCGGTCACACAGGGATAGACAACCGCCACCGCGCGGACCCAAGCGTTCGAAGACAGCCGCCAGATGACCAAGCTGCACCACACTGCCCAGGCGATATGCAGGGAGGGCATCGCTCCGAACTGGTTGGCGTCGGCGGCGAGGCTGCCCGTGTGCCAGGAGCCGAAAGTGTGCGAGGAGGCGATCACGTCGGTGAAGCCGCTCAGCATGCGCGGCGGAGCCACGGGGTAGAGCCAGAACACGAGCAGACCGATCGCGTTGATCGCCACCAGGGAGCTGCGCAGCGGCCGGTAGATGTCGGCGCGCTTCCACCACAGCCAGCCGAGCAGACCGAACGTGACGATGAAGTGGGCGTTGTCGTAGTAGTAGGAGAGGAGCGTCGCGAGCGTGTCGTGGGCGACCAGCCAGCTGTTCAAAGCCGCCTCGGGCGCGATGTGCAGGGAGCGCTCGAAGCTGAGGATGTCACTGCCGTGGGCCAGAGCCAGCTTTTCGCGCAAGGGCGCCAGGTTGGCGATAGTGTCGTAGGCCCACGCCAGGAACACGATCACCAGCAGCTCGCCCCACCAGCGGGGGCGCGTCGATTCGCGCGGCAAGGCGAGCCCGGTGGCGGCGGCAGGCGTCAAGGCTTCTGCGAAAGGCCCCACGCGCGCGCGCGGGGCGCCCCCAATTTTTGTATCGGACACCGCCTGCCCCGCCGACCCTCCGGGGGCGCCGATCGCGGAGGCCGCGACCAGCGAGGACGAGTGGTCTCCCGCCACCGCGGGCATGCCGATCGCAGAGGCCGCGACCAGGGAGGCGGGGTGCTCGGATGTGCTCGACGGAGTGGAGGACAAGCGAGCGATGTTATCCCTGGCGAGACGCGAAAGCGGGACGCGGCCTGCGGAACCTCAAGGTGCGACCGTAGCCAGGCCGCTCTCTTCGAGCGCGTCGAGCACGGAGGGCAAGGCCGCGGCGGTGCGCCGCCAAGACCCGGGCGCGCCGTAATCGTCGGCGTCGTGCAGCAACAGGACAGACCCCTCCCCCACCCCGTCAGCGAGCTCCGCGGCGATCGATCCGGGCGTGGCACGCGCGCGCCAGTCGCGCCCCCAGTGCGTCCACAGCAGAGTGCGCCGGTCGGCCCGCTTGGCGAGCCGCAGAGCGGTGGCGTTGAGGATGCCGTACGGCGGGCGATACAGGCCCGGAGAGAGACCTGTCGCATCCTCGATCGCGGCCTGGGCGCGTGCGATGTCCTCCTGCACCTGCCAGGGGGCCAGGCGCAGGAGGTTGCGGTGGCGGTGACAGTGCAGGCCGATCGTGTGGCCGGCGGCGACGATCTCGGCGGCCAGGCCCGGGTTGCGGAGGACCTGCTCGCCGACGAGGAAGAACGTGGCCGGCGCTCGCCGCGCGGCCAGGGCCTCCAATACGGCCGGCGTGCCGAGGGCGTGGGGGCCGTCGTCGAAGGTGAGCGCGACGCCCACACCCGAGGCGGTTTGGTCCTCCACGCCCAAGGCCTCGCGCAGAGCCCGCGAGTAGAACGCCAAGGCGGGCGTGAGGTAGCCGGCCATCGCCGCCCCCGCCACGACACCGGCGAGCGCGCCGGCTGGAACATGGCGAGGGCGGACATCGCCTGGAGCTTGCAGGCCGTGGGGGCCGCCGGGGGCGTGCCGATCACGGGCATTGCCGTGACACCGGGACTTGGCGGAGCTGGTGGGGCTGCGATGATCGTTGGCGAAAATGACGCTCTTCCTGGGAATCGTGGCGGCCATCGCCGCGTCGGCGCTCTACAGCCTAGGGGTCGCGCTGCAGGCGATGGACGCCAAGCGCACGCCGCATACCGAGCACCTGCACCCGGCGCTCGCATTGAACCTGGTCAGGCGAGCGTCGCTGGCTGGCGGGGACGGGGCTGTCGATGCTGGGCTGGCCGCTGCAGGTGGTGGCGCTGCTGCTGGCGCCGCTCGTGGTCGTGCAGCCGACGATGGCGATGGGGCTGCTCGTGCTGCTGTTCTTCGGCGAGCGGTTGCTCGACGAGCGCGCGGGCAGGCACGAGCACCTGGCAATGGGGGCGATCGTGGCGGGCGTGGTGGGCACGGCCCTGTGCGCGCCGGCGCGCTCGAGCACTCACACGAACAATCTGACCGTGACGCTGGTGCTGGTGGGACTTGGCCTGTTGACGGTGGCGCCTTACATGGTCAACTGGGTGCGCCGGCCGGCCGCGTCGCTGACGATGGTCGCGGCGGGGCTGGGCTTTGCCTGGAGCGGGGTGGCGACGAAGCTGTTCTCCGACGATCTCTCGCAGGGACGGCTTTGGTTCGCGGCCGCTTGGGGGCTGTCGACGGCCGCCGCCTCGGCGGTGGCCGCGCTCAGCGAGATGAGCGCGCTGCAGATGCGCCCGGCGATCCAGGTGGCGCCGGTCGTGTTCGTGACTCAGACGGTCGTGCCGGTGATGCTGGCCCCGCTGCTGCTGGGCGAATCGTTCAGCTCGACTCCGCTCGGCGGGGTGCCGCTGACGCTGTCTCTGGCCGTGCTCGTCACGGGAGCGGCGGCGCTGGCGCGCTCGCCGCTGTTGCTGGCTTTGATGGAAGGGGAGGCGGTCAACGAGCCCAGAGGCTCGACCGAGAGTCCCTCCGAGCGCAGCCAGGAGACGATGCGCTCCAAGCCGACGACCGAGGACGGGTCGCCGTCGACCGAGACGACCAGGACATCGCCGGCGCGCAGCCGGTGACGGGGGATCGCGCCGGGCGCGCTGAGGCGCTCGGCGCCGGCCACAGGCAGGGCGCCGGCCGTGCGGGCGAGCACCAGCTGGCCGACCGTCAAGCCGTTGGGGGGCTGCAGAAAATAGAAGCGGTGGCGCAGGCCCAGGGCTCGGGCCTGGGAGCGCAGGGTCCCACGCGTGCGGACCCAGCGCAGGGGTGAGCCGGAACGGGGCACTTCGGGGACGAGCTCGTCGTGGAGGGCACGCAGGTCGAGGATCGTGGAGGGCGCGTCCACGCCGTTGTCGGTGAAAGAGGCGTGGATGTGGGCGTTGGACAACTCGCCGGCCAAGACCGTCACCTCGTCGGCGGGGGCACGTACGACCAGTCCGATGTCCGGCTTGGTCGTGTCCACGCGCTCGAGCGGATGCACGCCCAGGAAGAACCCCGCGAAGGCGGTCACCTCGTCGGTGCTCATCAGCCAGGTGCTGATCGCGACCAGTAGCACGAACTGGGTTGCGAAGGCCACCAGGCGCAGGCGCCACAGGGGGATCGGGCGCACGCGACGGGGGGCGTCGAGCACCAGTTCGACCGCGCTCGGATCGGGTTGGGGCTCGCGGAGATCGGGCGTGCCGGGCGCCTGCGCCGCAGGTACGTCGCGGCTGTCCATTCTACCCGGCCCCTCCGGCCCAGCCGACGCGTCCAGCCCAGCCGACGCGTTCAGTCCAACCGATGCGTCCAGCCCAACCGGCGCGCTCAGCCCGTCGACTCCGTCGGCAAGCTCGGGCGCGGCGACCGTGTTCTGGCCGGCGACGGCGACGAGCCCTTCCCGCGGATGGGAGGCGCGACCACGCAAAGCGTGGTGTTCGGCGAAGGAGGCCTGTACCTGGGCTCGCAGCTCGCGGGTGTCGTTGGCCAGGCGCAGGAGTCCGAGGTCGGCCATCGCGCGCGTGTTCAGGCGGGCGTGCCCTACGGGCAGGCCGTAGGAGACGACGGGCGTGCCGGTGGCCTTGGCCTCCAGGCAGGTGACGCCTCCGGTGGAGTGCACCAGGGTGTCGGCGGCGGCGAGGATCTCGGGCATACGCTCGGTGAAGCCGTATACGTGCACGCGCGGCTCGCCGGCGAAGTCCTCGGAGAGGCGCTGGTGCAGCTGCTCGTTGCGTCCCGCCAGGCAGACGATCGCGCTGACGTCGGGAATCGAGGCGATCTCGCGTACGGCGCCCTCGATGTCGCCGACGCCCCAGCCGCCGCCGGAGACGACGACCATGCGGCCGTCCTCGGTCAGGCCGAGGAGGAGGCGCGCCTCGGTTTGGGGGCGCTCGTCGAGGAACTCGGAGGAGATCAGAGGACGCACCAGGCGCGCGCTGCCCTGGCCGGCTATACGCTCGACGGGGTCCATCGACTCGCCGTACATGACGAGGTGGGTGTCGATGCCGGGCTGGGCCCAGAAGAACAGGCCGGTGAGGTCGGTGATCGTGGCGACGGTGGGACAGGTGACCCTCTGGGTGCGGCGCAGGCGCGCCAGGACGACCGTGACGGCGGGGTAGGTGGAGACGACCACGTCGGGCTCGTGCTCGGCGATGCGCTTGGCCAGAGGACGCGAGCCGAGCAGGCAGAGCAGCTTGCGCGCCAGGCCGCGAACCGGCGCGACGCGCTCGAGCAGGAGATAGACGACGGTGTAGGTCCAGGGGAAGAAGCGAAGCTGCACGCGATAGCCGTCCTCGACCACCGGCTGCAGGAGGGGGCCCATGGCGGCGAGCCCGTCGATGACGGTCACCTCGGTCGGTTCTGGGGAGGCGTCGAGCTGGCGCGCGAGGGCGCGCGCGGCGGCGGCGTGGCCCTCGCCGACGTCGGCGGAGAGGATGAGCACGCGCTTGGGCCCGGGGGTACGGCGCGATGAGGGTGTGCGGTGGCGGCGTGGCATACAGTTCAAGCCTTGCCCGTCCGGTGGACGGCGAGGCCCGCGCGTGCGCAAGGTGAAGGATGCTCGCAGAGCACGAAGACATGGAAAGCGTAGCGGTCGTGGCGAACGGTCGCATGTCGATGCGCCTGTCCGCTCGCTTCCCGGCGGCGATGGGGGCACTCGGCGTGGTGGGCCTGGTGGGTGTGCCGGCGAGCGTGTTCGGCGTGGTGGCTGGCGCCGCGGGGGAACCGACCTCCTATGTGCCCTCGCGCAGTGGCGGCTGGCCGGGCTGGCTGTCGGGGCCGCTGCACGGCCTTGGCATGGGGATCTCCTCGTCGAGCTTCCAGCTGCTGACGCTTGCGATGTGCGCGAGCTACGCGGCGGTGCTGCTGGCCGCGAACAGACTCTCGGGACGGGCGATCGGGGTCTCGATAGCGGTCGCCTACGGGCTGTTGCTGATCGGGCCGCCGCTGATCTCCCAGGACGTGTTCGGCTATCTGTCGTTCGCGCGGCTGGGGGCGCTGCACGGGCTGGACCCGTACACGCACGTGCCCGCGGAAGTTCCGACCGACGCGAGCTTCCCGTTCATCGGCTGGCCGTTCCAGCACTCGCCCTATGGGCCATTGTTCACGCTGGGCTCCTATGCGATCGCCCCGCTGGGCCTGGCCGGCGGTCTGTGGGCGCTGAAGGCGGTCGCGGTGGGGGCGAGCCTGGGCGCGGTCGCGCTGGTCGCGAAGGCGGCCCGCAGGATGGGGCGCTCGGCGCGGGCGGCGGCGGTCTTCGTCGGCCTGAACCCCGTTCTGCTGGAGCTGGCGGCTGGAGGCGCGCACAACGACACGCTGGTTCTGCTGGCGCTGGCGGGGGCGCTGGCGCTCGCGGCAGAGAACTACCTGCGTGGGCCTGCCGATCGGAATGACCACGCTTCGGCTCGCCAGACGCGGCCGGCCGTATCTCTGGATGCCGACGGGCAGAAGCGCGCGGATCGAGTGGGGGGGGATGGGTCGTACCCCCTGCGCTCCGCGGCCGCTGTGATGGCGGTGGGCGTCGGCGTGAAGGCCTCCGCCGGGCTCGTGCTTCCCTTCATGGTGCTGGCCCCGCCACGCTGGCGCGACCGCGCTCGAGTCGCCGGTGGCGCGGTCGCGGCGCTGGCGCTGCTGGCGCTGCTCGCGGTCGTCGGCTTCGGCGCTCACGCCTTCGGCTTCGTGGGCGCCCTGGGCGAGCAACAGCAGTTGATCGCGACCCACAGCCTGCCGGCCGAGACGGCGCGCTGGGTCGGGCTGGCGGGGCTGCCGAGCTGGTGGCGCGATCTGTTCGTGGTGGGCTTCGTGGTCGTGCTGGCGGTGACCCTGTGGCTCACCGCACGAGGCGCGGACTGGCGCGCAATGGCGGGCTGGGCGACGCTGGCGCTGCTGCTATCGACCGCCTGGCTGTTGCCCTGGTATGCGATATGGGCGCTCCCGCTGGCCGCTCTCGCCGACAGCCGCCGCCTGCGGGTCGCCACGCTCGTGTTCTGCGCCTACGCGATCCTTGTCCATCTGCCGCTGGCCGACCCGCTGCTCAGCCCGGCCCGGCACGTCGCCCATCACGCGCCCGCCCGTCGCTGAGGCGTCGAGGACGGCGTCGTATTCGCCGGTCTGGAGGTCCAGGGCGACGCTGCGCTCGACTTCGGAGGGCGTGGCGTCGGGACGCAGGCGGCGCACGCGCAGGGCGTCGAGACGACGAAACTTGAGGATCTCAAGGACGTAGACGAGGTAGACGCTGGCGGCGCCGACGAGCACAGCCAAGGCCACCATGACCAGCAGCCAACCGGTGTGGAGGTGGCCTTTGTGGTCTGAGTAGGGGACGAAGCGCAGGGCCAGGGCCAGGCCTGCCAGCAGCAGGGTCCAGGCGTACAGGTAGGCGATCGTGCGCCGTGAGGAGAAGCCGATGCGGGCCATGCGGTGGTGGAAATGCTCGTTGTCGGCGGCGTAGATGGGACGCCGGTACTTCAGGCGCTTGAGCACCACGAAGGTGGTGTCGAGGAAGGGGACCGTGAGCAGGATCAGGGGCAGCACGAAGGACACGACGACCGGCGTCTTGACCGCCGCCTCGACGGCCACCACTCCCATCAGGAGCCCGAGCAGGTTGGCGCCGCAATCGCCCATGAAGGAGGAGGCGGGCGGGAAGTTGTGGATCAGGAAGCCGAGCGCGGCGCCGGCGGTGATCGCGGCCAGGACGCCCGGTTCGGCGCGGTCGAGGTCGAAGGCGATGATCGCCAGGGTGCCGGCGATGATCACGCACACCCCGGCCGCGAGGCCGTCGACGCCGTCGGAGAGGTTGACGATGTTCATCATCACGACCAGGCCGACCACGGTCAAATCGGGTCCGGCGTTGGTGGGACCCGCTTTGGGGAAGTGCAGAGTGCCGGCGAAAGGCAGGGTGAGTGCCTTGACGGCCACCCCGTAGTGGACGACCACGACGGCGGCGGCGATCTGTCCGGCCAGCTTGACGACGGGCGGCAGATCGAAGCGGTCGTCGAGCGCGCCGACCGCGGCGATCAAGGCCGCGGCGATGAGGACGCCGTGCCACATCTGGGTGCTTTCGCCATAGCCCGCCGGTAGGAAGGCGAGGACGGCGACGAGCACACCGGCGAAGATCGCCAGGCCACCCAGCAGAGGGGTGGCGCGGTCGGAGAGGCCGCGCTCGCGCGGTTCGTCGACGGCGCCGACGGCCTTGGCCAGGCGCATCGTGAACGGCGTCAAGAGCGCGGTCACCGCCGCGGCCGCCAGGAACGCGTAGAGGGCGTCGAGCTCGTTGAGATGGGCCATCGACTCGCGCACAGCATCGCAGGCGCGGGCGTCGGCAGTGCCGGACGGTGTGTATGCCCGCGGAAGGGCGCCTCACGCCTGCGCGCGCACGCACGCGCAGGGCGCCCTTTTTTTGCAACGCACACCCACAGCTCGCCGGCGGCTTTAGGCGGCGGTTGGGACGTTCAAGTGCTCATACAGGGGGTAGCGCTCGACGATCGCCTGGACGCGCTCCGATAGCTCCTGCTTGCGGGCCTCGAACTCGGGTGTGAGGGCGGTCGCGACGATCGCGCCGACCTCGGAGAAGTCCTCGACGCCGACGCCCCTGGTGGCCAGGGCCGGCGTGCCGATGCGCAGGCCGGAGGCCTCCATCGGCGGGCGCGGGTCGAACGGGACGGCGTTGCGGTTGACGGTGACGCCGATCTCTTGCAGGCGGTCCTCGGCTTGGCGGCCGCTCAGCTCGGGCTCGCAGTCGCGCAGGTCGACCAGGGCCAGGTGCACGTCGGTGCCGCCGGTGAGCACGTTGACGCCGTGGCCCGCGCGTATGAGCTGCTCGGACAGGGCCTGGGCGCCGTCGATCGTGCGGCGCTGGCGCTCGGCGAAGAGGTCGCTGGCGGCGATCTTCAAGGCGACTGCCTTGGCTGCGATCACGTGCTCCAGGGGGCCGCCCTGCTGTCCGGGGAACACGGCGGAGTCGATCTTCTTTGAGTGCTCGGCCTTGCACAGGATGATCCCGGCGCGCGGGCCGCCCAGGGTCTTGTGGGTGGTGGTCGTGACCACATCCGCGCCGTACTCGACCGGGTTGGGGTGCAGGCCGGCGGCGACGAGCCCGGCGAAGTGGGCCATGTCGACCATCAAGAAGGCTCCCACCTCGTCGGCGATCTCGCGGAAGCGGGCGAAGTCGAGCTGGCGGGGATAGGCCGACCAGCCGGCGAGCAGGAGCTTGGGGCGGCGCTCGCGCGCGACGCGGGCCACCTCGTCCATGTCGATGACGCTCGTCTCGCGGTCGACCTCGTAGGCGGCGATGTCATACAAACGACCGGACACGTTGATTTTCATGCCATGCGAGAGGTGGCCGCCGTGGGCGAGGGAGAGACCCATGATCGTGTCGCCGGGCTGCAGCAGGGCGTGGTAGACGGCGGTGTTGGCCTGGGCGCCGGAGTGGGGCTGGACGTTGGCGTGCTCGGCGCCGAACAGGTCCTTGGCGCGGTCGATCGCGAGC
Organism: uncultured Solirubrobacterales bacterium; assembly: GCA_963809705.1. Taxonomy (GTDB): domain Bacteria; phylum Actinomycetota; class Thermoleophilia; order Solirubrobacterales; family Solirubrobacteraceae; genus Palsa-744. The sequence goes on from CAWEKF010000001.1 coordinate 339,873, forward strand.
TGCTCGGACACGTCGACCCACTCGCAGCCACCGTAGTAGCGCCGTCCGGGATAGCCCTCGGCGTACTTGTTGGTGAGCACCGAGCCCTGGCATTCGAGCACCGCCTGGGGCACGAAGTTCTCTGAGGCGATCATCTCCAAGGTGCCTTGCTGGCGCTCGAGCTCGCCGCGCAAGACGGCGGCCACCTCGGGGTCCACCTCGGCCAGCGGGCGGTTGAAGTAGTCGGGGCTGAGGTCACCCTTACGGGCATGAACTGACATGGGCGCGCTCCTAGAGCTTGTGATCGCTATGGGTGCCCAGGCGCGCGGCGAGGTTTCGAGCCGCTCCCCGGTGGTTATGTCCACCTCTCGCGCCAGTCGCGGCTGCGCTTACGAGGCTAGCACGCGCGTGCGCCGCAAAGCCACGCGAAGAGGCCCGCATGATGCGGGCCTCTTCGTCACGGCGTCCGACTTCCAGGGGGCCTAGAAGTCGGTGTAGGCCTGACCCGAGTTCACGGCCGGCGCTCCGCTCTGATCGTGCGGGACGCTGACCGCAGCGGTGCCGGTGCATTCGCCGCCGAGCCCGTCGGACACGGAGACATGCAGCACATAGACCCGTCCATCGCCGAGCCCGCTCCGCTCGGCGCGGATCAGCGCCTGATCGGAGGCCGGTCCCGGGAAGGCATCGGGCGAGGTGTCGCCGTCGCCGAGCCCGTTCAGCGGCTCGTCCTGCGTGACGCCCGTGATCGTGGTCGTCAACGGGTTGCCGTCGGGGTCTGTCGCCCCGCTCACCGTGACCAGGTGCAGCTTGTGGTTCGGTGGCCACAGCGGCGGGCCCGCGGTGAGCTTGGTGCAGATCGGGTTGTGGTTGACCGTCAGCGTCGCCTGCGCCGAGTTGTTGGCGGGGTTGGAATCGGGCCGTTCGCCCGTGACCGTCGCCGTGTTGGCGATCGACGACGGCGCACCGAGGGCGATCGCCGCGACAAACGACTTGCTCGCCGTTTCACCCGCGCCCAGCGTGCCGTATTCGCACGTGACGGCGTTCGCCGCTTCCGTGCAGCCCGGATCGCCCGAGACGAAGCTCTCGCCCGCGGGCAGCGGGTCGCTGACCGAGACGTTCTTGTCGGGGTCCGTGCCGTTGTTCGTCGCCGTCATGGTGTAGGTGACGTTGTGTCCCTCCGTCACAAACGACGGCGAGACCGACTTTTCGAGCGAGAGATCGGTCGGGCGCAGCGGCACCGTGATGGCCACCGACTGCTGGAAGCCAGACTCGCTCATCCCGTTGAGCAAAAAGTCAACTTTGCACGTGAGCACACCGCCATCCGGCGCGTTCGACGCGACGCCCAACGTCTCTTCGAAGGTCACGACCGATCCGCTTGTGACCGTCTTGCTGGGTGCGTCGTATGTCGCGGACAGACCAGGATCGCAACTCGGTTGCGGGGTGACGGTGACCGGCAGGTTTTCAAGGCCTTCGAGGATCTTCTTCGATACTTCTTCGGGCGAGCCTTCGGGCAGCACCTCACCACCGGTGGCTTTGGCGACCGCGGTCGCCTGTCCTGTTGCGTCAAGCCCGGCTTCTGCGGTTTTGACCGGCACCGCGATCACGCGGATGTGCGCGGCCACGAGCGCTTCGATCGCTTCGTTGAGCGTGTGCCCGAGATCGGGATCGTGGCCTGGGACGTCGCCGAACCACACGACCACCCGCGTCGAGTCGCTGCGGAAGCCGACTCCGTCGGTGGCCAAGGTGTAGAGAGCGTTGACCTGAGATTCTTCCGCGTCGCACCCGCCTTCCGCTTTCCAGACGTTGATCGCGCTCTGGACCGCCGGCAGCGCCGTCGTGAGGGCCTGGCCCAAGTGGAATGCGTAAGGGTCGGTGTCGCAGCCTTCCGGTTCTTCTCCCGGCCTGCCGTCCTTGTAGTCCGCGGCGGCGAACTCCGCCGTCGCGCCGGGAGGCTGAGCTTCGTTCACCGTGTTCATGATGCTCGTGGCGTTGGCTTTAACGTTTTCGATCGTCGCTTCCATCGACCCCGACGTGTCCGATAGGAACACGATGTCGGGGTTGGGGGGAATCGCCGGTGTGTGAACGGTCTTCGTGATCGTCACGCTGGAGCCCGATTCCAGCGTGTTGCTATATGACGACGGTTCGACGCCCGATCCAGACGCAACACCTGCGCCGGTCCCCAGTGCCACCACGGCGGCACTGACGAGCAGGCACAGGCGTGCTCGTCGCTCTTTCGTGAGCCTCATTTGGTTTACCTCCATGTATTCCGACAGGTCGCGTAGACGACTCTCGGCCCGCCGGTTTTGATTAACCGGCGCATATGCGCCTCGTCCGGCCAGTTACGCTCTTTTGAGCAATAACTCCGGACACCCCTAGTACGCGGTACGCCACCTAATCGGTCGCCAGGTCAGAGGAAGTAAACGGATGTTGGATCGATGCGATAACAAGAGTTCACACCCTGGTCCGGAGCCCTGAGACTGCTGGCCCAGCGCGAAGCTCATCGCAGCAACCGTTCGAGCGAGGCCCGTTGGAGCGGACCGTCGCGCACGATGCGCCAGCTACCGCTGTGCTCGTAGTCGGACAGATCGATCACCGTCGAGGCGGTGCCCGGCAGCTCTCCCCCGTCGAGCGCCAGGTCGGCGGCTGCTCGGAGCAGCGCCGGCACATCCTCAAAGCGCCGCGGAGCGGAGTTACCCGAGAGGTTGGCGCTCGACTGCAGCGCCGAGACGCTCACATCGCTCAACGCTGCGAGTGGACCGGCAAACGATGGGACACGCACACCGAGAACGTCGGGTCGCGCGCCGGAAGGGTCGCGCCCTGAGGGGCACACGCCCCGCAGCGCGGGCGAGCAGGCGAGCGGGAAGCGGCGGCACGGATTTGCCAGCAGTAGCGTGACCGGTCCCGGCAGCAGCGCGCGCATGACCGCGTGCGTGCGTTTGCCAAGCTCAGGTAGCGCGCGCAGCGCCGGGTCGAGCGCGAAGAACATCACGGCCGCGGGCTTGAAAGAGGGACGTCCCTTGAGCTCATAGAGGCGCCTGACGGCGCGCTTGCTGTCGGGGTTGCAGGCGAGCCCGTAGACGGTGTCTGTGGGGATTACTGCGACGCCGTCGCCGGCCAGGCACTCCTCCAGCCTGAGTGCGTCCTCCTGCGTGAGCGTCATGACCGCGCTGCAATGAACATCGTCATGGCCGCTCTCCCACCACCACACGCTCGATCCCAGCGAGGTCGCGCTCGGCGCGCACATCCGAGAAGCCCGCGGCCCGCATCAGCTCGCCGACGACGGTCGCCTGGCCGGCGCCGACCTCCATAGCGAGCAGGCGCACGGCGGGACGCGCGCATGCCTGCGCCACCAGGGGACGAATCGCATCCAACCCATCGTCGCCGGCGAGGAGGGCCGAGGACGGCTCGTGGCGGAGGATCTCGGGAGCAAGGGTCGTGCGATCCACCTCGGGCACATACGGCGGGTTGGAGAGGACCGCGTCGTATTCGTCGGACACGCCGTCAAGCAGGTCCGCTGCGAGCCAGTGCACATCCAGACCGAGCCGTTCCCCGTTAGCGCGGGCCAACGCCAAAGCCGCCTCGCTGAGGTCGCTGCCAGTCACATGGAGGTCTGGGCGCTCGTCCTTCAAGGCAAGCGCAACCGCGCCGCTTCCTGTGCCGACGTCGAGCACCCGTGCTCCTTTGGGCAGGTCGAGCGCGATCTCGACTAGCAGCTCGGTCTCGGGCCGCGGGATCAATGCACGCGCATCGACAGCGAGCTCCAGGCGACGGAAGTGTCGGCGACCAAGGATGTAGGCGACCGGCTCGCGCTCCACCGAGCGACGCCTGACGAAGTTCTGGAACGTGCGCACCGCGGGTCCGGTCACGACCAGCTCGTCCTCGCCCTGTGGGGTGCCAGCCGCCGCGAAGGCCGCCGCGGACGCGTCTCCCGCGCCGGACGCGGGCGCGCGGGCGATGAGCAGACGCTCGCGCGATACGCCGAGCGCGTGCGCGAGCAGTAGTTCGGCGTCGAGGCGCGGCGTTTCGCAGCCCGCGGCGGCAATCGCGGTGACGGCGCCGTCGAGCGCGTCGCGGACGGATGTTCCGCGAGCGAGCGGTCCAGCTGGTGGTGGAGGCATTTTGGCGGTCGCGTCCAGCTCCGGGCGAGAGAGGACTTGCCTCAGACCGCGGTCTGGGCCTCCAGGCGACGGCGCTTCTCGTCGGCCTGCAGGGCGGCGGCGATCTCTCCGAGCTCGCCTTCGAGGACCTGGTCGAGGTTGTGGACTGTCAGCTTGATGCGATGGTCGGTGACGCGCCGCTCGTTGTAGTTGTAGGTGCGGATCTTCTCCGCGCGGTCGCCCGTGCCGACCTGTGAGCGCCGGTCGGCGGCGAGCTCTGACTGCTGTTCGGCCAGAGCGCGCTCATACAGGCGGGCGCGCAGCACTCGCAAGGCCTTCTCCCGGTTCTGAAGCTGAGACTTCTCGTCCTGCATCGAGACGACGATCCCGGATGGCTTGTGGGTTATGCGTACGGCCGAGTCGGTCGTGTTGACCGACTGGCCGCCTGGCCCCGAAGATCTGTAGACGTCGATCTGCAGGTCGCCAGGGTTGACTTCCACGTCCACGTCCTCGGCTTCGGGCAGGACCGCGACGGTGGCGGTCGAGGTGTGGATGCGTCCTTGGGACTCGGTTTGGGGCACGCGCTGCACGCGGTGGGTGCCACCCTCGAACTTGAAGATCGAGTAGGCGCCATCGCCCTTGACGGCAAATGTGTACTTGCCTTCGCCGATCTCGAGCGGCTCGGGTTTCAGGCCGACGCGCTCGGCGTAGCGGGTGAGCATGCGGTAGACGTCGCCTGCCCACAGCCCCGCCTCGTCGCCGCCGGCGCCGCCCTGGATTTCGACGATCACATTCTTGTCGTCGTTGGGGTCGCGCTCGACCATAGCGAAGCGGATCTCCTCTTCGAGCGTCTCGATGCGCTCGCGCGCTCCGTCGAGCAGCTCGCGCAACTCGGTGTCCTCACCGCCCTCGGCTATCAGCTCTTGCGCACCCGCCGCGTCGTCGCTGGCCAGGCGCCACTCCTTGGCCAGCTTGGCGGCCGGCTCGAGCTGGCGATAGGCGCGTCCGACCTCGGCATAGCGCTCGCGGTCGCCGATCACCTCGGGTTCGGTCATCTGCTCACCGAGCTCGGCAAAACGAGCTTCGATCTGCTCGATCAAGTCTTCGATCATTAGAGGCCAGTCTATGTGGCCAAGAGCAACCCCACCGAGGCCAGCCGCTCCACGCACTCCGTGATCTGCTCGGGTCGAGCGTCGAGCGCGGCAGCGACCTCGGCGAGGGTTCGCGTGCCATCGAGCAGTTCCAGCGCTCTCGCTTCGAGCTCGCCGTCGAGACGAACGTTGGCGTGCAGCAGCGAGCTCAGCGCCTTCAGGCCGGCCGCGCTCTGCGCACGCGCCAGGGGACTGACGGTCGGCCGCTCGCCGATCTCGCCAGTCACGGGCGGCGGGCATCCCGCAAGCATCACGATCCGCGCCAGGTATGCCTGCAAGAACACTCCGCGCAACCGCGCCGCGACCAGCTCGGACGGAGCCTCGGGTCCGGCGGCCTCGCGTGCGCTCGCCAGCAGCGCGGGGAACGCCACCGACCGTGGCCAGGCCTCCCCGAGCGCGCCCATCGCGGCCTGCACGAGCGACTCGCTCGTCGTCATCGAGAAACCCTCGGGGGTCAGGAAGGTACGCGCCTCGGGGTCCGCGCCGGGCGCCGGTCCGTGTGCGGCGGGCCGGGTCTCGCCGGGGGCACGCCCCTCCTCCCCCTCCCCATTCCCATCCTCTTTGAGGCGCGCTCTGGAGGAGATCCACAGGCTCTCGATCGCGGTCTCGTCGAGCGCGCGATCGACCGGGGCCGCGTCGTGGCAGATCAGCGTCTGGCGGAACATGCGGTTCTTGAAGAAGTCCATGTACTGCTCTCTGACGACCGCGTCCTGCGGCAAGCTCGCCATCAGACGCTCGGCGCTCTCGGGCACGTCGCGCATCTGGCTCTCGAACAGGTCGGCCTCGGAGAGGAATCGCAGGCCGCGCACGCGGGCGTGCTCGACGAACTCGTGGAAGTAAAAGGGGGTTGAGACCTCGGCCAGGTCGTCATGGAACAGCAGGGCGTCGCTGTAGCCGAGCATCCGCTCCATCTGCTCGCGCAGGACCCGCGCGAACGGGCTCGGCTGCTCGATCTCCACGATCGTCTTCATCAGCTCCTGCGCGCGGACCAATCGCTCCCCCGGGTCGGACACTCCCTGCACGTGGTAGCGCAGCATGTCGCGCGCCATGTCCCTCAGGTAGCTGCCCGGGTAGGCGTTGTAGCTGACGAAGGCGATCCCCTGCGGCGCCAGGCAGCGCTTCACGCAGTCGAGCAGCGCCCCGCGCGCCTGGGGCGACACCCACGAGTAGACGCCGTGGGCGACGATGTAGTCGAACTTGCTCGACTCGCCGCCCGCGGGCTCGCCGGACTGGCCGCCCGCGAGCACTCCCAACTTGTCGCCCGCGCGCTCGTCCGCCCCTCGCTCGTCCGCCTCCTCCCCCAGCTGCTCAAACGTGGCGCGGCGCAACTCCACGTTCCCGAGCCCCGCCGCCCGCGCCAGCTTCGTGCCCCGCTCGATCGCGCCCGGCGAGGCGTCCACGCCCAGCACCCGTGCACCGGGCAGGGTCTGGGCGATCGAGAGCGCGTTGCCGCCGTCGCCACAGCCCAGCTCCAACACCTTGCAAGAGTGCGCGGGAGCCGCATTCAGGTCGAACAGCCGGCCGATCGCCTCTGAGCGCGCCGGGTGGGTCGCCGGATAGGCAAAGCCCGGGTAGGAGAGGCGCTCGTAGGCCTCCGCGGCGCTCAGAGCTTCAGGTTTGTCGAGAGGTTGAAGTTCACCGTCGCCCCCGTCTTGCCGTTCGGCTCGATGAAGGCCTCCTGGACCTTCTGGAAGTTGAACGTCACCTGCTCGGTGGGCGTGCCTCCGCCCGAGCTGCCGTCCTGAACGGAGGAGATCAACACGTTCTGGAAGTCGAACTTCAAATATGTCTCTTCCTTGCCACTCACCTTGTGTGTGAACGAGAGCTCCGCTTCCTTGTAGTGCTGACCGGTGGCCGCCGCCTGGAACAGGAGCGGAGAGGACTTGTCGAGCGTCTTGGTGATCGTGAAGCTCTGGATGCTCACCTTGCCCGCGCCCGCGCCGGAGGACTGCGAGCCGATGGCACTCGGGGCGCCCTGAGCGCTGACCGAGAAGCCGCTGATCGGGATCTCACCCTTGTGGTCCTTCTCGGTCGCCCCTCCCACGATGCCGTCGATCTTGAGGAACGTGGTGCCGGGTCCGTTCACGCCGAAGGTGGTCCCGCCGATCAAGGGTGTGCCAGGAGTGCCCTGGCCGCCGGGGGCGCCCTGGCCACCGGCGGGACCCGAGCCGCCGGCCTTGCCTTCTTTGCCGGGTTCGCCTGGTTCGCCGGGCGGTCCGACCGGACCTTTCTGGTTCCAGGTGATCTGGGTCTCTTCCGGTTCGCACACCGCATCCAGGTTGGGGATCGCAGGCCCACCCGCCGCCGGGATGACGGTATGCGGCAAGCTGGGATCGATCACCCGCAAACCACCGGGTGGCTCGCTGGCATCGCCGAAGAACAGCGGCTGCGGAACCCCGTTTTCGGTCTTGCTGTTGTAACAGCCGGTGATCGTCCCGTCGCTCCCTGGAATCGCGCCGGCCGCGATCGCAGCCCCCGCCCCAAGCGCCGCCGCCGTGGGCAATGCAATCTGCACGGCCCGTTTGGAGTGCTTCATCCGCTGTACCGCCCGCGCTATCCGGCTCGCCTCTTCCGCGCTCATGTCACCGCTCCCAGGTCATTTTCTGCTCACAAGAGCGCTCGTGCGCTCTCTCTGTCGCCTCGTGGGCCGAACCAAACCAGAAGGGTCGGACGGTGTCAAGCAAAATGGACGAACCTACGCCCGCGTAGGTCGCTCCCACCGATAAGCACACAACACCCCGCCGACAAGTTACGCCAAACGCGGGCGCTGGGTCGCTACGCCACGACCTCCACGCCCACCAGATCGGCGGCGTCCAGGCTCCCGGGCGTCTCCAGGGCCAGCACGGCCTCCAAGGCGGCGATCGCGACCGCGAGCTGGTCGAGGCTCGGCTCCTGGGTGGTCAGCAGTTGCAGCTTCAGGCCCGGCCACATGATCGCTTTGACCCAGCGCCGGTTGCGGTTGCGCCCGGCGAACTTGATGATCTCGAAGGAGATGCCGGCGATGATCGGCACGCCCAGGATGCGCGAGATGACGAGCAGATACCAGGCCGGCAGGCCGACCGCGCCGAACACGAAGATCGAGACAACCATCACGATCAACAGGAAACTGGTGCCGCAGCGCGGGTGCAGGCGCGAGAAGCGCTGCGCGTTCTGGGGCGTCAGCGGCAGGCCCGCCTCGAAGCAGGAGATCGTCTTGTGCTCGGCGCCGTGGTACTCGAAGACGCGGCGCAGGTCTTTGATGCGCGACAGCAGGACCATATAGCCGAGGAAGATCGCGGTCCGCACGCAGCCCTCCACGATCCAGAACAGGGCCGAGGATTTCAACTGGCCCTTGATCAGGCTCGTCAGGCCGAGCGGCAACAGGAAAAACAGCCCGATCGCGAAGACCAAGGCCACGACCACAGTGCCGGCCCACACGCCGGCGCCGATTTCCTGGGCGTCCTCGTCGGCCTCCCCCTCGGGCAGTTGCGCGTTGGCGGAGATCCCAAGCGCCTTGAAGCCGATCGCAAGCGAGCCGCCGAGCGCCACAATCCCGCGCAGCACCGGTATCCGCAGCGAGCGGTGGCGCGCCAGGGCAGAGGTGAGCGGGAAGGTGGTGACTTCGATCTCACCGAGCTGCCTCCAGCTTTCCTTCTTCCTCCTCCCTTCCCAGCTCGCCCTCGCGCTCGAATGCCACCTCGAGCGAGTGGGAGACATCGTGCAGGTTTGAGGGCTTGCCGTCCTGGGATTCATCGCTCTGCAATGGCGTGTCGCGCGATTCGTCACTGCGCGATTCGTCGTCGTGAGACCCAGCCCTGCTCCGCCTGTCGGCGTCGGGGCGCAGCGGCTTGCGGACCGCAACCGCCCAGTGGCGCACGCCGCGCATCATCACGCCCTCGAGCACCGCCTGACCGCCGAGCGGCGCGTCGCGGCGCGCGGTCAGCTCGCCGTCGGGCAGCTCCCCCACCGCGCTTGTATCCGCGGGCCGAGTCGCGTTCGCGGGCGCGGTCGCCTGCAGACTGCTGACCTGCCACGTGCCCTTTGGGTACGCCCTCCCACCGGCACCCGGTCGAAAGGACATCGTCCTACTGGGGGCGAGCCTGCGCCTGCGCGTTGCGCTGGCGCCCTTTGGCGACCCGGCGCTGGAAGCGCTCGACGCGTCCGCCCGTGTCCACCAGCTTCTGGCGCCCCGTGTAGAACGGGTGGCAGTTGGAGCACACCTCGACGTGGATCTCCTCCTGCGTGGCGCGCGTGGTGAATTCGTTGCCGCACATGCAGCGCACGTGCGCCTCGATGTAGTTGGGGTGGATCGAAGCCTTCATCGTCCAGGCATTCTAGCGAGTGGCGGGTCGCCTGCGGTCGACGTTCCGAAAAGGAGTGCCCTGCGCGCGTGCGCGGCCAGTAATCCAAGCTATGTTTTGTTAAAAAGGCCGCGCACGCGCGCGGGGCACCCTTTTGCGAATGTGTCGGCCCGCTCAGGCCGAGGGCGCCGGCGGGGTCTGCGTGACCTGCCCCGGCAGCGTTGGCTCGTCGGCCCGCTCAGGCCGAGGGCGCCGGCGGGGTCTGCGTGACCTGCCCCGGCAGCGCCGGCTCGATGCAACGGGGCGTGTGCAGTTCGTCGTGCTTGAGCAGGCGTCCCGATTCGCCGATCCAGCGGAAGCGCACAAGCACGCGATAGGCCGCGGGAGCGTCCAGGTTGGTGACCTGCTTGACGTACTTGTAGATCTTGACGCCCGGTTCGGAGACGCGCCACACGCCGAAGCCGGGCGCGACGAGCGTGTGAAATTCGCCTTCGCCGCGAAGGCGCTGCTGCAATTCCAGGCGCATCGCCATCTTCTGGGTGGCGTTCGTGGCGGTCATCTGCGCGGTGAACGTGGCCGAGCGTTCCAGCTGCACGGTCGAGGTCGCGCACTGTTCGATCCCGACGGTGGCGGCCCCGTCGGCGGCAGCGCTCGCGAAAGCAGCCTGCGCGCAGGCAAGCGACGCCAGCACGCAGCCGCAGATCAGAGCCGCCCAAGCGGCCCGCATGAGATGGAACGTCCTTGCCATTCAGATCCCCTAACACTCCTGAATAGCAGGTGTTTCGGATCGACTCTCAGGTTATTTGATACAGAGGGCCATCGCCACCCTCTGGTGTCGTCAACCGCCCGCCCTTGGCGGTGATCGCGCCGCACTGCACGCAGTTGGTGTAGTTGACGATCACGTCCACCTGACCGGATTCGTCCCCACCCTCCCCCGCGTCCTCGGGGATCTCGTAGACCCCCGCCGGACACATCCAGCGCCATGTTTCGGCGACCTCGCGCGGGACGTGCTTCTGCACGCGGATGTGGTTGGGGGCGTCGTCGCGGGTGGCGTTGCCGGTGATGAACACCGAGGAGAGCTTGTCGAAGGTGTACTTGCCGTCGGGCTTGACATAAACGTCCTTGGTGTTGCCGACGAACACGGGGATCGAGTCGTTGCGGTGCCAGTCGGCGCGACCGGGCAGCTTGCCCTTGGTGATCTGCTGGATGCCCGACAACGGGCCGCCGAGCAGCAGGCCCTTCTGCAGCGGCTGGCGCGCGTTGCGCACCTCCCACAGCTCTTTGCCGACGGACGAGTTCTCGATCGCTTTCTCGTAGTCGGAGAAGTCGCTGCTACCACGCTTGATCGCCGCGTAGATCGACTCGGCCGCGAGCATGCCCGACTTGATGCAGTGGTGCACGCCCTTGAGCGCCATTGTGTCGACCATGCCGCCGGAGTCGCCGACGAGCACGGCGCCGGGCATCGAGAGCTTGGGCATCGACCAGTAGCCGCCGCCGGGCAGCGCCTTGGCGCCCCAGGCGACGCGCTCGCCGCCCTCGAGGATGGAGCGGACCAGAGAATGCGTCTTGAAGGTCTGCAGAAGGTCGTGCGCGGAAGTGGTGGCGTCGGCGTAGTCGAGCTCCACGACGAAGCCAATCGAGACCATGTCCTCGCCGGTCTTCTCGTTCTTCATCGGGTAGATCCAGGTGCCGCCGATTTGACCGTACTTGGAGGAGATTTTCAGGGGCCAGGGGCCCATCGTGTGGATCAGGCGGTCGAGCGGCTTGGGTACCTTCCAGACCTCCTTGACGCCAAGCTCCCACACCTGGGGCTCGCGGCCCCTGGCGAGATCGAACTCGCGGATCGCCGCGCCGGTCAAATGGCCCCAGCAACCCTCGGCCAGCACTGTCGCGCGCGCCTTGATGTCGGTGCCGGGCTCGAAGTTGCCGAGCTCCTCTCCGTCCTTGCCGCGGCCCTTGTCGCCGGAGCGCACACCGACGACTTGACCGTCCTCGACGACCAGCTGGGTGGCGGCGGTCTCGGTGAGGATGTAGGCGCCGGCTTCCTCGGCCTGCTGTTGCTGGTAGCGGGCCATGGCGGAGACGGACATGACCTCGTTGCCGTGGTTCTTAAACGGCGGCGGGGTGGGGATGCGGACGGACATTTTCGAGGTGGGCGTCAGGTAGACGGCCTCCTTGGTGACTTCGCCGAAGGCAAAGCCCTCTTGGCGCCACTGCTCGCGGGTCAGGTCGGGGAACAGCTCTTCAAGCGCACCCGGGCGCACAACCGCGCCGGAGAGGTTGTGCCCGCCGCAGGTCTTGGCCTTCTCGACAACCGCGACCGGCACTTCGCCGAGGCGCTCCATCGTCTCGGGGTCGTCGCCCAGTAGCTGCAACAAGCGGTTGGCGCAAGCCAGGCCAGCGGTGCCGCCACCGACGATCGCGACGCCGACCTCGATCAGCTCGTCCTCGGGATCGAGTCCGTGCTTGACGAATTCCTTCTGGGGATCGACGGGCGGTGGGAAGGCCGCGGGGATGACCTTCCCGTTGCGTGAGCCGTTATGAGATGACATCGCTTGACGCTCCTTTTCTCTCACGCATCCGCCCGGACCCCATCTATCAGCCTGCCTTCTTCGCCTTGACCGCCTCGGTCAGCTTGGGCAGGATCTTGTTCAGATCGCCCACGATGCCGAGGTCGGAGAATTCGAAGATCGGCGCGTTCGAGTCCTTGTTGATCGCGACGATGTTCTCCGAGGACTGCATTCCGACCTTGTGCTGGATGGCACCGGAGATGCCCGCCGCCAGGTACAGCTTCGGCGCGACCGTCTTGCCGGTCTGGCCGATCTGAGCCGCGTAGGGGTACCAGCCGGCGTCCACGACCGCGCGGGTGGCCGCCACCGCGGCGTTGTTGCCAAACGCGGCGGCCAGGTCCTCGGCGAGCTGGAAGCCCTCGGCCTTACCCAGGCCGCGTCCGCCGGCGACGAGAATGTCGGCGCCCTCGATGTCGACGTCGGCGCCGCGCTGTTCGCCGCGCGTGACCATCGTGGCCTGCTTGGCGTGGGAGCTCAGCTCGAAGCTGACTGACTCGACAGGGGCCGCGCCGGCGCCGCTCTCTTTGATCTCGAACGCGTTGAGGCGCCCGATCACGATGCCGACATCGGAGCGGTACTTGATCTCCGAGATGGCCGAGTCGCCGAGGATCGGGCGCTCGGCGATCAGCTCGCCGCCCTCGGCCCTGACCGCGGTGACCTCCATCGCCACGCCGGCGCCGAGGCGCGCGGCCAGACCGGCGCCGATCTCGAAGCCGAGCAGGCCGCCGCCGAACAGGGCGTACTTGTAGTCGCCGCCGGAGATGGCGGCGCCCATCGCGTCGACGACGGGCTGGGCCAGCCCTTCGGGGCCCTCGGCGACGAGTACCTTCTTGGCGCCGTAGTTGCCAAGCGAAGCCGCCAGGTCCTGCGGGACGCCTTCGCCGACGAGGATCGCGTGCGCCTCGCCGCCCAGCTCGGCCGCCAGCTTGGCGCCCTCGGAGACGGCGCCCAATGAGTTCTTGTTGATCGCGCCTTCGTAGTGGAGCGCGTAGACCAGGATGTTTGCCATTTCTCTATTCCTCTCGCGGTCTAAATGAGCTTGCGCTCGTCGAGCCAGGACACGATCTTCTCGACGGTCTCGGCGGTGTCCTCGTCCTCGATGATCTCGCCGGAGGCCTTGGCCGGGGGAGCCTTCGCGGCGACCCACTGAGCGGCGGAATGCTCGCCGCCGACCTTGGAAGCGTCGATGCCGACGTCCCCGGTGGTGACCGTGTCGAGCGGCTTCTTCTTGGCGCCCATGATCGCCTTCAGTGAGGGATAGCGCGGCTCGTTGATTGCATCTCCCACGGAGATAACGGCCGGCAGGTTGATCTGGACGGTGTCATAGCCGTACTCGGCCTGGCGCTCGCAGCGCAGGGATCCGGAGTTTGGGGTGGGGGGTGGGGAATCCGAATCCATCTCGACATCCATCTTGATCACCTGGGTGAGGGAGGGCATGCCGAGATGCTCGGCCACGACCGCGCCGATCGTGTAGCACTCGCCGTCGTCGGACTGCTGGCCCAGCAGGACGAGATCGGGTTTCTCGCGGTCCAGGGTCTGCGCGAGGGCGTAGCCGGTGGCGGCCACGTCAGAGCCGGCGACGGCCGGGTCGGAGAGGTGCACGGAGCGGTCGGCGCCGAGCGAGACGGCCTTGTGCAGAGCGCGCACGGCGCTCTCCGGGCCCATCGTGACGGCCACAATCTCCTCGACGGGGGCGACGCCGCCCTCGCGAATCTGCATCGCAGCCTCGATGGCGTGCGTGTCATACGGGTTGAGGTTCTTCTCCCCGCTGCGGTCCATGCGCCCCGTCGAGCTGTTGATGCGCTTCTCGACGGCGGCGTCCGGAACCTCCTTCACCAGGACGCAAATCTTCATTCAGCTAACTCCTTCAGGGATGTCGATGGGGCAATCCTACCTCAGTTGACTGACGAGTCAATCAGGCAGTAGTTTGACCGGGCTTCTGCGCGACCTGACCGGCAGGTATATGCATACTTTTTACTGAATTTACAATAGTATTTACAACTTGCAACTACGATAGTAGTTAACAAAGAAAATGTATATATACCCGCCGGCTCAGCCGGCCTGACGGGGACTGGTGGCCTCGCGGATGAAGTCGACGATCGCCTGGGTGGGCGCGCCCGGGGTGAAAACCTCGGCAACGCCCAGTCCCTTCAGCTCGGGGATGTCTTCGGCGGGGATCGTGCCGCCGACGGTGACGACGACGTCGTCGACGCCCTGCTCGCGCAGAAGCTCGACCACGCGCGGCACCAAAGTCATATGGGCGCCCGAGAGGATTGAGAGACCGACGGCGTCGGCGTCCTCCTGGATCACGGTCTCGACGATCTGCTCGGGCGTCTGGTGCAGGCCCGTGTAGATGACCTCCATGCCGGCGTCGCGCAGGGCGCGCGCGATGATCTTGGCGCCGCGATCGTGGCCGTCGAGCCCCGGCTTGGCCACGACCACGCGGATCTTTCCCTTGGCGGGAGCTTCGGCGGACATGGCCTCAGACCTTGAGGATGACCGCGTCGCCCTGCCCGCCGCCGGAGCAGATCGCGGCGCAGCCGAGGCCGCCACCGCGGCGGCGCAGCTCGTAGACGAGCGTGCCGAGGATACGCGCGCCCGAGGCGCCGATCGGATGACCCAAGGCCACGGCGCCACCGTTGACGTTGACGCGGTCCTCGTCGATGCCGAGCACGCGAATCGAGTTGAGCGTGACCGAGGCGAACGCCTCGTTGATCTCCCACAGGTCGATGTCCTCGGCTTTCAAACCGGCCTTCTCCAAAGCCTTCTTGGCGGCAGACGCGGGTGTGCGAGCCAGGTAGGCAAACTCGTCGGCGGACTGGGCATGGGTCACGATCTCGGCCAGGACCTCCTTGCCATTGGCGGATGCCCATCCATCGGAGGCCACTACGAGCGCCCCGCCGGCGTCGTTTACACCAGGTGAGTTGCCGGCCGTGTGGGTGCCCTCCTTGCCGACCAGGCCGGGCAGCTTGGCAAGCAGCTCGAGTGAGGTGTCGCGCCGCGGCGCCTCGTCGACCTCCACGGTGGTGTCGCCCTTGCGGCCTTTGATCGTGACCGAGACGATCTCTTCCGGCAGGCGACCCTCGTCGGTCGCCTTGATCGCCAACTCGTGCGAGCGCAGCGCCCAGCGATCCAGGTCGGCGCGCGTGAGCTCCAGCTCGTCGCCGACCTCGGTCGCCTCGACGAACATCTGCTTGCCGGAGAAGGGGTTGGTGAGGCCATCGTGGACCATCGCGTCGAGCGCCTTCACGTCACCCATACGAAAGCCGAAGCGCGCGCCGGGCAGCAGGTAGGGAGCTTGGGACATCGACTCCATGCCGCCGGCCACGCCGACCTGGACATCGCCGGCGCGGATCGCCTGGTCGAGGATCACTGTGGCGCGCACACCGGAGGCACAGACCTTGTTGATCGTCTCCGAGGAGACCTCCTTGGGGATGCCGGCCTTGATCTGGGCCTGGCGCGAGGGAATCTGACCCTGGCCGGCCTGCAGGACCTGACCCATCACCACGTGCTCTACCTGGGCGGGCTCGACCGCAGAGCGCTCCAAGGCGGCCTCGATCGCGACGGCGCCAAGCTCGGTGGCCGGCAGCGTGGACAGCCCTCCACCCATCTTGCCGATGGGCGTGCGCGCGGCACCGAGGATCACGGTTTTGGGCATAGGGGCGACTCTCCTAGGTCAAAATGGACGGCTTGCATGGGGGAATCCTAGTGCGCGTGTAAGCCCGGGGACCGGATAAGCTGCTCTACAGAAGGACCAGAGGTCCCACGGACCCGATGCGACGCTCCAATACAAAAGGAGATCTCGCACCGGGCCGTGGGCCTCGCGACAACCCGCGGGTCCATTAACCATACGACCTCGCCGGAGTCGAACCACTCAGGGCACTCTTAGCGACTCCACGACCAGACCGGATATCGTGCCCGCATCGTGAACGTCTCCTTCGCAGCCGAAGCGCCCCACCAGACCGACGCAGACACGATCGCACTCGGCGTGTTCGACGGCCAGCAAGCGCCCGCCGGGGTCCCGGCGGAGGTCGGGGAGCTGCTCGCCGACGGGGAGGCACGTGCGTCGTTCAAGGCGCTCGCGCTGACGCACGCCGGCGGCAAGCGCTGGCTGGTCGTGGGGCTCGGCAAGCGCGAGCAGTTCACGCCGGAGAGCGCGCGGGTGGCTGCGGCAACGGTGCGCGAGCGCGCGAGGGAGCTGTCTACTCAAGTCCTTTGCTGGCAGACACCGACCGCCGAGAGCGCGGTGGCCGCGGCGCTCGTCGAGGGCACGCTGCTGGCCGACTACAGCTTCGACATGCACAAGTCCCGGCCGAGGGATGCCGGCGCCGACGGCGCGGAGGCCAAGCCGAAGCACCTCAAGCGCCTGATCGTCGCCGGGGAGGGCGCTCTGGGAACCCTGGTCGAAGAGGCCGCGATCGTGGCGCAGGCAGCCAACGAAGCGCGCGACCTGCAGAACAGGCCGGCCAACGACCTGACGCCGAGCGCGCTGGCCGAGCACACGCGCAAGCTGGGAGAGGAGCTCGAGCACCTGTCCGTCGAGGTCGAGGGACGGGCGGGCATCTTGGAGCGCGGGATGGGCGCGTTCGCGGCGGTGGCTCAGGGCTCAGAGCAGGAGCCGGCCTTGATCACATTGCGCTACGAGCCTGCGAATTTGACTGGATCTGGAGCCCACCCGCCGATCCTCGGCCTGGTTGGCAAGGCGGTGACGTTCGACAGCGGCGGCATCTCGCTGAAGCCGGGACCGAAGATGAGCGAGATGAAGTTCGACATGTCCGGCGGCGCGGCGGTCATCGCGGCGATCGCGGCGATCGCGCGGATCGGGCTGCCGGTGCGGATCGTGGGCGTGGTCGGCGCCACCGAGAACCTGCCGAGCGGGCGCTCGGTCAAGCCGGGGGACATCGTGACGGCGTCCAACGGCAAGACAATCGAGATCAACAACACCGACGCCGAGGGCCGGCTCGTGCTGGCCGACTGCCTGTGCCATGCGATCTCCTGCGGCGCCGAGCGGGTCGTGGACCTGGCGACCCTGACGGGCGCGGTGATCGTCGCGCTCGGCTCCACCTACTCGGGGCTGCTCTCAAACGACGAGGAGCTCGCGCGCCAGGTGAGCGAGGCCGGCGAGCGCAGCGGGGAGATCGTTTGGCGGTTGCCGCTGCACCCGGAGTACGACGAGCTGATCAAAGGCAGGTACGCCGATCTGGACAACGCCCCGGAGGGCCGCAGGGCGGGCACGATCGTGGGCGCCACGTTCCTGTCGCACTTCGTCGGGGATACCCCGTGGGCGCACTTGGACATCGCGGGTTCGGCTTGGGAGTTGGGGCGTGCGTACGTGGGCAAGGGCGCCTCCGGCTACGGCGTGCGCCTGCTGGTGGACCTCGCGCGCGCCCACTCCAAGGACGGCCGTTGAGCGGCGCGATGCTGCGTCCTACCGATTGGAGATCGACGGGATCTCCAATCGGCCAGCTTATGTGCTCAGCCCACGGCGCTCGCTGCGTCCGTGCCTCGCTTGCCCAACGGCCGTCCTGACCACCCGCAGATGGATTTCGACCTCTCCCCCGACCACGAGCTGATCAGGCGCACCGTGCGCGAGTTCGCCGTGGGCGAGGTGGCGCCGGTGGCCGAGGAGCTCGACCGGACCAAGTCGTTCCCTTACGAGATCGTGGCCAAGCTGGGCAAGCTGGGGCTGATGGGGATCCCGTTTCCGCAGGAGTACGGCGGCGGAGGCGGCGATACGCTGGCCTACGCGTTGGCGGTGGAGGAGCTGACGCGGGTGGACTCCTCGGTGGCCATCACCTTGTGCGCGCACACTTCGCTTGGCACGCAGCCGATCTACCTGTTCGGCGCCGAGGAGCAGAAGCGCGAGTGGATGCCGCAACTGTGCTCTGGGGAGCGACTGGGCGCGTTCGGCTTGACCGAGCCGGAGGCGGGGTCGGACGCGGGCAACACGCGCACGCGCGCGCGGTTGGAGGGCGAGAGGTCGGGCTCGGGCGAGTGGGTCATCGACGGCGCCAAGCAGTTCATAACGAATGCGGGCACCGACATTTCGGGTGTCGTGTGCATCACGGCCGTGACGGGCGAGAGCGATACCCCGGGGGGCACAGGCGCCCCGACGGGCACAAGGGGCGCCATCCCAACGGGCGCAGGCGCCCCAAAGGGCACAAGCAAGGAGATCTCCAATATCATCGTCCCCAACGGCACCCCCGGCTACGAGCAGGGGCAGCCCTACCGCAAGATGGGTTGGAACGCGTCGGACACGCGCCCGCTGACGTTCAGCGAATGCAGGGTGCCGCAGGAGAACCTGCTGGGCCCGAGGGGCCAGGGCTTCGAGCAGTTCCTGCACATTCTCGACATCGGCCGCATCGGCGTGGCGGCGATGGGCGTGGGCCTGGCCCAGGGCGCGCTGGACGAGGCGCTCGCCTATGCCAAGCAGCGCAAGGCGTTCGGCAAGCCGATCTCCAAGTTCCAGGCGATCCAGGCCAAGCTGGCGGACATGTCGGCGGAGATCGAGGCGGCGCGGCTGCTCGTGTACAAGGCCGCCAGGGAGAAGGACGCGGGGCGCAACTTCACGCTGACGGCCGCGCAGGCGAAGCTGAAGACTGGTCGCCTGGCGGTGAGGTGCTGCGAGGAGGCGGTGCAGATCCACGGCGGCTACGGCTTCATCGAGGAGTACCCGGTGTGCCGCTTCTACCGGGACGCGAAGATCCTCACGATCGGCGAGGGCACCGACGAGGTGCAGCAGATGGTGATCGCCCGCGCCTTGGGGGCCTAGCGCGGTTCGAGCACGACGAGCGGAATCTGGCGGTCGGTGCGCCGCCGGTAGTCTTCGTAGCCGCCGTAGACTTCGACCGCGCGCTTCCACAGGCGGTCGTACTCCTCGGGCTTGGCCTCGCGCGCGTGCACGGACATCCGCTCTGACCCGATCTGGACCGTCGTGTCGGGGTTGGCCTTGAGGTTGTAGAACCAGGCGGGGTTCTTGGGGTAGCCGCCCTTGGAGGCGATCAGGACGATGTTCGAGCCGCCTGCCCCCCGTGATGGGGGGTCGCGGGCGAACAGGAGCGGGGTGTAGCGGCGCGTGCCGCTCTTGGCGCCGACGTGATCGAGCAGCAGCATCTCGGGCACGCCCGGCACGCGGTGGCCGATGCGACCGCCGGTGGCCCTGTAGACCTTGGCGTGGCCGCCCATCAGGCGGATCAAGGTCGGCCAGGTGCGGTCGGCCAGTTTGAGATAGTCGAAGCCCACGAGCCGCACTGTACAGACAATGCTGTCGAGCGCTCCCGATCTCGCCCCAAGGCGCCGGAGCGAGCGTTCCGAAGCGAGCGTTACGCAAACTTGCGTAACGCAAACTTGCGTAACGATCATTATGCATGTATGTATATAGAGCATGGCAACCACTTCAGACCAAAACCCTTTCCGCTACGGGGCGCTGGCCCTCGACGAGGCGTTCACAGATCGCGAGCGCGAGACGGCCGAGCTGAAGGCCGACGCGCTCAACGGCCAGGACGTGGTGCTGTTCGCTCCACGTCGCTACGGCAAGTCCTCGCTCGTGTGGCGAGTATCCCAGGAGGCTCGTCGCCAAGCGCGCACTGGTGGCACACGTGAACCTGATGACCACACCAACGATCACACAGCTCGCCGAGAAGCTGGCCAAGAGCATTCACGAGGACATCTCCTCACCGCTGTTTCGCGCGAAGGAGCGGCTGCGCGTCTTCCAGGGACTGCGCGTGCGCCCCACCGTCACCGTGGAGCCCGAGGACGGCTCACTCAGTTTCAGCTTCGACGCGGGGCCGCGCGCGGATGACATTCGCGCCACGCTCGAGCGCCTGCTGGAGCTGCCGGGCCAGCTGGCGGGGGAGCGCAAACGCCAGGTCGTGCTGATTTTCGATGAGTTTCAGGAGATCGTGGAGATCGACGCGAGCCTTCCCCGGCTGATGCGCTCGGTCTTCCAAGAACAGCCGGAGGTCGCTCACATATATCTCGGCAGCAAGCGTCACATGATGCAGCGCATCTTCAACGACGAGAACGAGCCGTTCTGGCGCAGCGCCAAGCAGATGGAACTGGACGTCATCGGACCAGAGCCGTTCGCGGAGTACATCGCGAGCCAGTTTGCGCGAACCGGCAGGAAGATTGCCTCGACCGCGGTGGAGGCCATCCTGGAGACGACGCACGGCCACCCCTACGCAACCCAGGAGCTGTGTTATTTCCTCTGGCAGGACACAGGCGCGCGGGGCGCCGCCAATCGGGCCAAGGTGGTGGAGGCGATCTCCCAGGTGCTGAACTCCGAGCACGCGCACTTCAGCCTCGTGTGGGAGAGCGCCTCAGCCCATCAACGACTGCTGCTGAGGGCGCTCGCGGAGGAGCAGGGTCGTCCGCTCGCCGCAGACTATCGCCGCCGCCATGCCCTGCCAGGAGCCTCCAGTGTGCAGCGAGCGCTCGATGCGCTCGAGCGCGCTGAACTGGTCGGACGCCGTGGTGGCGAAGCTTGGATCGTCGAGCCGTTCCTGGCTCAGTGGCTGCTGCTGAACGAGGAGTAGGTCCGTTACGCAAGTTTGCGTAACGCAAGTTTGCGTAATCAGCCTCGGTGGCGCTCCAACAGGGCGGTGGCGGCGCTGGCCGGGTCCAGCCGGCGCTCGACGACCTCCTCCAGCAGCCGCGTAAAGGCGGCGTCCTCGCGCAAGTCGTCCTCCAGGCGCCGGCGCATGCGGGCGGTTGCTATCGAGAGGACCTCGTTGCGCAGGTTGCGCCCGCGCCGCTCCTGCAGGGTCCCCTGCTCCAGAATGTGGGCACGGTGGGCGTCGAGCTGGGCGATCACGTCGTCCACGCCCCTGCCGTGGGCGGCCTCGGTCTTGACGATCGGCACACGCCAGGCATCGCGGTCGGCATCGCCGTTCACGTTGGCCAAGGACAGGACGCCGCGAATCTCGCGCACCATTGTGTCGGTCAGGGGATGATCGGCCTTGTTGATGACGATGATGTCGGGGATCTCCATCACGCCCGCCTTCAGGGCCTGGATCGAGTCGCCGGAGCCGGGCATCAGCACGAGCACGATCGTGTCGGCGTGGTCGATGATGTCGATCTCGGCCTGGCCGACGCCGACGGTCTCCACGAACACGTCCTCGCGCCCGGCCGCGTCCAGCAGCAGGGCCGCCTGCAGCGCCGCCTCGGAGAGCCCGCCGAGCGCGCCGCGGTTGGCCATCGAGCGGATGAACACGCCCTGGTCGAGGAAGTGCTCGGTCAGGCGGATGCGGTCGCCGAGCAGAGCGCCCTGGGTGAAGGGCGAGGAGGGGTCGATCGAGAGCACTCCGACCGAGCGTCCGGCCTCGCGACGCGCCTTGGTGAGCGCTCCGATCAAGGTGGACTTACCGACGCCGGGCGGGCCGGTGAAGCCGTAGACGGCGGCTTTGCCGGTATGGGGGTAGACCTCGCGCACCAGAGCCCAGCCCTCGGGGCGGTCGTCCTCGACCAGGGTGATCGCGCGGGCGAGGGCGCGGCGGTCTCCGTCGAGCAGGCGCTGGGCGAGGGTGGCGGTCATGCGGGGCGCAATCATTACAGGCGCGCCGAATACGATTGGTGTCGTGGAGCAACCCGTACGATGACCGCCGTCGAGATCGCAGGCCAGCCGCCAGACCGGGCGCTTGCCTCCGAGCCACGACCGCCGGCTCCGCCGCAGCGCGGAGGAGCGTTGGCGCTGCTTCGGTTCATGCGCGCGAACAACATGCTCAACCGCCACTACGCGGTGCTGGGCGCTCGCCTGCTGTGGCTGAAGCTGCGCTGGCGCGGGCGTCTGCAGACCGACGGGATCTGCTTCTTCTGCCCCGGGGTCAAGCTGGAGATCGGCAAGAACGCCACGCTGAGGATCGGCCGCTGGTCGTGGATCGGCCACGGCACGAAGATCCGGGTGCACGAGGGCGAAGTCTCGATCGGCGCGAAGACGGTGATGGGTCAGGAGTGCACGATCTCCGCCTACCAGCACGTCTCGATCGGCGATGAGTGCATCGTCGCCGACCGGGTGATGCTGATCGACTTCGACCACGGCGTCGTCGAGGTGGAGCGCCCGATCCGCCTGCAGGGCATCTACAAGCGCGACGTGCGGGTCGGCAGCAATGTTTGGATGGGTTACGGCTCGTGCGTGTTGAGGGGTGTGAGCGTCGGCCACAACAGCGTGGTCGGCGCCAACGCGGTCGTGACCAGGGACGTCCCCGAGAACGCGGTCGTGGGCGGCGTCCCCGCGAAGGTGCTGAGGATGCGCGAGGCGCCGAAGCAGCTGCGCTGGGGGTGAGGCTAGCGCCGGTTGCCGGCGTGCCCACGCTTGTGCAGCGACACGAACTTCGGGGGACCAACCGCGCGAACTCGGGCGCTCGGGTGTTGAGCGGCGAGGTCGAACAAGCTGCCCTCCGATTCCGTGCCGGCGTACCGCCCGTAGCTGAGGAGGTTGCTTTCGACCATGGTTGGATGCCCTGGGAGCGCTATGTCGATCTGGCGCTCGCTGACGGGCAGGAAGGTCTTTGGGTCCACCAGCACGATCAGCCTGGTGTGCGTCGCAACCCCGAGCCTTCGGCCGAGGGCGTCGCCGAGCCGACTTTCCAGCTTCCACAGCAATCGTCCTTCGTGGCGCTCGCGACCCACCAGCACCATCCCGCCGCGGCGATAGAACTGACGAAAGAGCGCGATCCCTTCGACACCGGTCAGGGCAATGCCGCCGAATGCCATGTTCATTCTCGCGGCACGGGAGACCTTCACCCTGGTGACCACATTCGCTTCGCGGCCCGCGCTCCAGCTTTCCCAACGCCTCGGCGCCGAGACCAATTCGAGGACATGCGTCTCGTGCGTATCGCCGTAGGGACCGGCCGTCGAATTCTGCTCCCGCCGCAGACCCTTGGCCGAGTCGAGCCATTCGCGCTGGCGCAAAGTGCCGCCCGCCTGGCTTCCCCTCAAAATGCGCGTGAGGAGCACCGCTTCCACCATGCCCGAGCGGGGGGAGGTGGCTGCGTAGGCAGCCGCCGCGACGTTGACCCCTGGACCGGAGGACCCGGAGGTGAGCAGCACAGCGACGACGCCGGCGAGGAGGCACACGGGAGCGGCGAGGAGCGCGCGGTGACGCAGCCGCGATCGCCTGCCGGTCGGAGAGCTTCCAGGGCGCGCATCGTCGAGGTCGAGCGCGGGCATATCGCCTTCGATCAAGCGACGCAGCCGCTCTGGCGGCTCGACCGCCGGCGCCTCGGGCACAGGGTTGGCGGCGGCGAGGCGCGCCATCGAGTCAACGGTCATGAGGGAGCCTCCATCGATAGTGACGAACAGGTGGCTGGATCGGAGTGTTCACGGGAGAGCGCTTGGGTGAGGCGTCGCCGGGCGCGCAGCAAACGCACGCGCGCAGTCGTGGGCTTGATGCCGAGAACGCGTGCTGCTTCGGCCGGCATGAGACCCTCCCAGGCGATCAGCAAGAGCAGCTCGCGATCTGCCTCGCCCAGGCTGGCGAGCGCTCCGCCGAGCGCGGAATCGGCCACATTTGAGAGCGCCTCCTCCCCGATTTCTTGTGTCATGCCAAGCGGGTCGGTTGCCGTATCGGCCGGCGCTCCGGCTGCTGTCTCGATGAGACGGTCGCGCAAAGCGCTGCGCCGGCGCTCCCCGCGCCGCTGTGTGCTCAGGACACGCCTGGCCACACCCAGCAACCATGGCAACGGCTCTGCCGGGACCTCCTCGAAGCGCCGCCAACACACGACGAACACCTCGGCCACGACTTCGTCGGCGACCGATACGTCGGCGCGGCGCAAGACATAAGCCTTGACCGCCGGGCCGTGCTTCGCGTACAGCAACTCGAATCGCAATCGCCTCTCCACAACCATTATGTGGCCGGACACAGGCGAAGCGTTACACCTCGGCTCAGTCGACCGAGCCGGGCAGACATCGCCATTGGCCAAGTTGGCCAACCAGCGCTATCCTCCTCTCATGTCCACTTACAGCATCGGTGAAGCCAAGACCCAGCTCTCAAGGCTCGTGCACCAGGCCGAAGCGGGCGAGGAGGTCGTCGTGCGTCGCGGACAGAAGCCGGTGGCGCGCATAGTCGCCATTCCCGAGCATGAGCCGACGGTCAGACGCAAGCCGGGAGCAATGCGTGGCCGCATCAAGATGCGCGAGGACTTCGACCAGTGGCCTCCCGATATCGAGCGAGCGCTGGGCATCGTCGACTAGCGTGCGCCTGCTGCTCGATGCGCACGCCCTGATCTGGTGGCTGGACGACGACCCGCGGCTCTCGACAGCGGCCCGTAAGACCATTGAAACCGCGGAGGACGCCGTCGTTGGGGCTGGGACTCTCGTCGAGATCGCCATCAAGCGCTCGTTGGGAAAGCTCGACACCGACGAGGACTGGCTTGAGCAGACTCAGACCAGCGACTTTGGCGTGCTGGCCATCTCCTGGCTTCATGCTGCACGCCTGGAGAGCTTGCCCTACTTGAAGATCTCCGGGAAAGAGCATCGCGATCCGTTCGACCGTCTGCTGGCCGCCCAGGCGCTTAGCGACAACAGCCCCCTGGTGACATGCGATCCGGCTTTCGCGGCCTATGGAGTGATTACCGTCTGGTAGCGAGCGACACGTCGCGGCGCTGTGATCGGCTCAAACGCCTCAAGGGCCGAGCAGGGCGCGCGCGTCGGCGTGCGCCGCGATGTTGCGCAGCCCATCCACGCTTGCCTGCGGTCCAGCGGCGAGCGCGTGTGCGTGTGCGTCGCGATGACCGTCGAAGCGTGCTCGCGCGTAGGGCGCGGCCAGGCCGCGGGAGACCATGAAGGCCCAGTCCGAGGACTGGAGCGCGAGCAGCTCGCGCAGGGCAGCGGGGCCCGCCTCGTGACCGGCCGCCAGGGTACGCAGCTCCGCCGCCCTGCTCGCAAAGGCGATGTCGGCGACGGCTGCGCCCGACCAGGTCGAGAGATCTCCGTTCTTGCCCCATGTGCTCGGCTCCCAGTCAGGGGCGTCAAGCGGCGTCGGGTCGTTGATCGCCGCGGAATCGTCGATACGCACGAGCGGCAATCCCTCCCTTGCACACTCCTCGACGACGGCTCGGAGCCATGCCACGCCCTCGTACCACCAGTGCCCGAGCAACTCGGTGTCAAGCGCGCACACGACCAAGCCGCCGCCGGGCAGCGGGGAGCGGCCGCCGTCCGTTTCGCACGCGGCTGCAAGGCGCTGGATCGTGGCGGCCACGAACTGTTTGGCGTGCTCGCGCGCGAGGCCCAGCGCGAGATCGTGCTCGTAGGCCGTGCCGTCGTTGGCCCACGGGTTGTGGTGGTGGACCGTGTGATGGTGGTAGTCCCTGTACTTGCCGTGCGCGGGGTAGCCGGAGTCGCTCCACACGTGCGAGATCGTGGCGCGGTCGATCGGCGCAAGCACCACACCCGACTCGCCCACGTAGGTGCGCAGGTGCTCGCGCGCGCCGAGACCGAAGCGGTTGGTCAGCTCCACGCACGTGGCCTTCACGCCGGCCTCCTCCAACAGCGGCTCCAGGTGGGGCGCGTGGCCACACTCCGGCAGCCAGAAGCCTCCGTTCCAGCGCGCGCCGCCGGCGCGCGCGCCGCCCGTGGGGCGGTGCGGTGGGAGGAAGCGCGCACCGGGGGCGCGCGCGCCGCCCGTGGGGCGGTGCGGTGGGGCGAAGCGCGCGCGGTGGGAATCGACGCCGGTTTGCACCTGGGCTCGTATGCCCGCGTCGGTCGCGAGCAGAGGCAGGACCGCGTGCGTGGCGCTCGAGGTCCACTGCGCGTGGGGCGCGAACGCACCGAGCAGGTCGCCGCCGCGCTCGCGAAAGCGCGCCAGCGTGCTCTCGTACTCGGCCCAGGAGCGCTCCAGCTCGCGCGCGAGCGGCTCGAAGCCGGTCTCGCGGAGGCCGGCGATGTCTTCGGCGTGGGTGTGGCGGCGCACCTCCTCCACGAACGCTTCGAAGCGCTCCCCCACCCCGGGCGCTTCAAGCTGGTCGCACAGGACCGGCGTCAACGACACGGTCAAGGGCGCGCCCTCGTCTAGCAGGTCGAGCAGGGGCAGGTAGCTGCCGACGATCGCCTCCCACAGCCACTCCTCGCCGAATGGCCAGGTGCCGAAGCCCTCGACGTAGGGCATATGCGTGTGCAGGACGATCGCCAGTTCGCCCTTGGGTTGGGAGCGACTCATGCTCACCTTGAGCTTCAGTCCACGGAGCCGGCCGGGACGACCCACTCGCAGGCTTGGCTGGTCGTGGCGGCGATCAGATCGAAATCGGCGTCGTAGTGCAATACCGTCAGACGTCTGGCCTCGGCGGCCGCGGCAACGAGTAGATCGGGCAGCTTGCGGCCACGCTGATGTTTGGAGGCAAGCAGACGCTGGACCTGCTTGGCGCGACGCACGTGCTCGGCGGACGTCTCGACCAGCTCGAACACCTCCAGAGCATCGGTGAGGCGATCCCACTCGTTGGCGTTGCGCGCGGAGAAGCCGATCTCCAAGTCGCTGATTCCGGCACGCGCCAACTGCCCGAGCTCTGCCCGCGTTTCGATCGCCTCTCGGACAGTCGGCTCCCGCAGGCGCGTGAGGACGCTGGTGTCCAGCAGGTGCGTCAGCGCCATGCGTGCTCGCGCGGCGCCAGATCGGCGTCGGCCAATGCGTCCAAGCATCCCTTCACCGTCGCGCCACGGTCTTCACTTACCAAGCGAAGCGCCCGGTTGACGGTCTCCTTGATCGTATTGACCCCCAACCGCACACGCGCATCGGCCAATGCCCGCTCATCTATGTCCACCAAGTGCTTCGCCATAAACAAGAGTATATATCATTTTGCATAGATATATACTCGCTATGATGGCGCCTTTGGGGCGGGTCGCGGGCGGACACCCGGAAGGTGTAGATGCAGTAGACCTACTTGGACTATCGGGGTTATACCTGGAAGGTATAGTCCGGGTATACCTCAAGGTCGGCAGACGGCGATGAAGTCGAGCGCCTTGTCGAGGTCGGCCTGGCCCGCCGCCCGCAGGGCGAAGTCGCTGGCCGCGATCGCGGGCGTGAACCGGTCGTAGAAGGGCTTGGTCAAGCGCAAGCGCGGGTGGACGGCGTCCCAGCCGAGCTTCAGCGCGAGCGCGTGGAGGCGCAGCTTGCGCGCGTGGAACAGGCCGTGCAGCTCGACCCGGGCGAACGTGTCGCGGCACAGCGTCTCAAATTCCTCGCAGCGGTACTCGTGCACGTGCCATGGGTTGTCCGAGCGCTGCGCTCCCTTGGGCGCCAGGGTGAGCACGTTGGGCGTGGACACGAACACGACGCCCGTCTCCCCCACCAGCGACTTGAAGTGCCTCAGCACAGCCGCCGGGTCCTGCAGATGCTCGATCGTCTGCAGGAACACGACCGCGTCGGTCGGCTCTGGGAACGTCTCGACCAGGTCTCTGGCGAAGCGCAGGTTGGCGCGCGTGTAGCGCAGGCGGGCGTGCTCGTGGGCCTCGGGGTTGGCATCGACTCCCACCACGCTTGCCGCGCTTTGCGCGAGCACGTTTGAGCCGTAGCCCTCGCCGCAGGCCATGTCGATCGCGCGCAGGCCCCGCACGCGGACCGCGATCCACTCGTACACCGCGAGGTGGCGCCTGAACCAGTAGTTCTCCTCGGGCACGTCGGGCAGCGTGCGCTCGCCTGTGAGCGCAAGCGGCGGCACGCCCGCGGGCTGGTCGCGCTGCTCGTAGAGAGACACGGACAAGGCGCGCGAGTATAAGGTGCGAGGCCATGACGGCGACTTTGGACGCGGAGGAGATCCGCGACGTCAACACGCGCTACCACGACGTGGCGGCCGACCACTACGACGCCAAGTGGGGCATCGACTTTGGCGACGTCGGGCAGGCCCAGGTCACCTCCAAGGTGCGCAAGGCTTTGGGCCTTGGATCGACGACGCCGGCGCCCCGCTTTGAGCGCTCCCTGGAGATCGGCTCGGGCACGGGCTACTTCACGCTCAACCTGATGCGGGCCGGCGCGATCGGCGAGGCCACCTGCACCGACATATCCCCAGGTATGCTCGCGGCCCTGAGCGCCAACGCGGAGCGCCTGGGGTTGGACGTGACGACGGTATCCACCGACGCCGAGCGCCTGCCGTTCGAGGACGAGAGCTTCGACCTGGTGATCGGCCACGCGATCCTGCACCACATCCCCGACCTGGGGCAGGCCTTCCGCGAGTTCGCGCGCGTGCTGGCGCCCGGCGGCGCCGTGTTGTTCGCGGGCGAGCCGTCCCGCTACGGCGACCGTTTGGCGACCGTGCCCAAGCGCGCCGCCGGCGCCGTGGCGCCCCTGTGGCGGCGGGCGATCCGGGCGCGTCCCGCGCCGCCCGCGGACGGCGGCGCGCCGGAGGCGTCGTTGGAGGGGTTCGTGGACGTGCACGCCTTCGCCCCGGGCGAGCTCGCCCAGTTCGCGCGCGACGCGGGCCTGACCGACATACGCGTCACCGGCGAGGAGCTGCTGGCCAATTGGTTCGGCTGGACCAACCGCACCCTGGAGGCCACCGCCCACCCCGAAGACGTGCCGTGGGGCTGGCGCAACTACGCCTATCGCGGGTACCTGGCGCTGCAGAAGGTGGACCGCACGCTGCTGGAGTCGCGCCTGCCGGCCGCCATCTTTTACAACCTGATCGTGGCGGCCCGCAGGCCGTAATGCGACTGTTTCGAGGCGCCCGCCCACTCAAGCGCTGGCGCTATGTGGGGGTGTTCGACGAGCGGCTCATGATCTGCGCGGCCTCCGTTCAAGTCGGGCCGGCGCGGCAGATTTTTTGGGGGATTTACGAGCGTGCCGGCCTCGCGCCGGGCGCCGGCACGCTGAGCGAGCGCACACGTTTGATCCGACGCGGCGTGCTGGACTTGACGCCCGGGCAGCTGCGCATTCGCGACGACGAGGTCCTGCTCGAGCTTGTCCTGGACGAAGACGGCGGCATCGAGACGACTTGCCCCAACGGCAGCGCCTACGTGTGGACGCGCAAGCAGGCCGGAGTACCGGCGCGCGGCACGCTCACGCTCGGCGCGCGCCCCCCGATCGCGATCGACGCGCTGGCCGTGATCGACGACACCGCCGGCTACCACGCGCGCGTGACCGAGTGGTGGTGGGCCGCCGGCGTCGGCGCCGGCCCGGACGGCACGCGGCTCGCGTTCAACCTGGTGCAGGGCGTCAACGACCCGCCGTCGGGCAGCGAGCGGGCGATATGGGTCGCGGGCACACCCCACGAGGCGCCGCCGGTGAGCTTCGCGGCCGACCTGCGCACGATCGCCTGCGACGACGGCTCCCAGCTGCGCTTCGCGCCGGAGGCGGAGCGCAGCCGCCGCGAGAACCTGTTGCTCGTGCGCAGCGACTACCGCGCCCCGTTCGGGTCGTTCAGCGGCACGTTGCCGGGCGGGATTCCGCTGGCTCACGCGCTGGGCGTCGTCGAGCGCCACCGCGCGCGCTGGTAGGGCCGCCGCGCCGGCGGCCTCCGCGTCGGAACGTGCCTGGTTGGGTCATGTGATTGCGGTGTGTATGTCCCAGCCTTTGGGTGTGAGCGTCCAGGCGTTGGCTTCTCCCCGGGCGAACCCGGACCTGGTGTTTTCGATCAGCCCGAGTCCCTGCAACCGTGCCAGCAGCTTCGATATCTGGCCCTGGTCGGCGATGCCTGACTCCTCGCCGATCGCGCGGTTGGACGCTCCAGGGTGCGCAGCGAGCGCCGTGAGCACTCTGATCGTGCGATACGTCAAGCGCATCTCAAGCTCCCGCAACGGATCCGCGGGCACAGCATCGCGCACTGCTCCGCGTCGTGTTTTGGCGGCGGGGCGCTCAAGCTCTCTGCGGGCCGCCGCCGCTCCCTGGTAGGGCAGCACGATCATGCTCATCAACGGGTTCAACAGATCGCCCATCCCCTCCGGAGGGTCCTGCAACAGGCGCGCGTGAACAATCGACAACGCGCCTCCGAGAACGCTCTCGGCAGTCAACGGCGGCGGACCATCCCCACCACCGCTCTTGTGCTCGCGCGCCCGGTCTATCGCAGCGAGAACAGGCTCAAGCACGCGACAACGACGCTCAAACACCAACGGTCCCGCGCCAAGAGACTCAACGATCAACAGGCGACCAGTCCCACGATCATCGTCGAGCAACTCCAACAGCGCGGTGAGCGCAGCCCGCATCCTCGCCTGCCAAGAGCCGCGCCGCTCATAAGCGGGGACCACGACAGCAGCGACGCGCGCCACCGCCTCGTCGAACGCCGCCAGGAAGCAGTCTTCGCGGTCCTCGAAGACCTCATAAAACGTACGCCGCGACACACCGGAGCGCGCGACTACGTGCGCGACAGACACATTCCCGGCGCCACGCTCGGCCACCTCACGCGCCATCGCCGAGAGCATCCTCGCCCGCTGAACCTCAACAACACGCCCACGCCCCGGCCCACCCACAGCCGCACGATGGTTGCGCTCAGACCCGGACGACCCCATCTCGCCACGAGAACCTGTGCGGACGCCCCCCATCTCATTTCTTCCTGCTCTTGGGCTTCTGCTTGTGCGTCACATTGGCCTTCGCCCTCTTCGCGCCCTTGCCCTTGTGCCTCGGACAACCCGTCACACCGATCGGTGTGTTCTCGTGAATCACCGCGCCGTTCTGCGCCGTGAACGCGGTCGGCATCGCGAGTTTGCTCTTGCAGAGATTCCCGTTCGCCGCGAGCGCCGAATACTTGCCTTGCGGCAACGTCAATTCGAACGTGCCCACCGGCGCATCCGGCACCGTTGCGAACGTGCTGCTGGTGATTCCTTCTTTGTTGATGAACGTTTCGCCATGCAAATCGAGCGTCACGCCATACCCCTGCAGGACGATGATCAGTTCGGGGAACTTCGCGCCGCCATGCGAAACGAAATACGCTGGGCCTTCCAACGGCACAGGCAACAGTGGCGTGATCGCCTTCGCGTGCCCCACGATCGACGCCGACGGACACGACGCGGGATTCGCCGCGAAGACCTGTTCGGTGCACGCCTTCTGCAACGTCGTCAACCTTGACGGTAGTTGCTTGGGCAGGTCGACCTTGACCTTCGCGATATTCGCTTGGGAGCCCTGCGGCGCTTTGGGATACGCCAGCTTCACGGACAAGCTCGCACCGTTCACCCTGGACGTCTTGCCGGACGTGGAGACCTTGAACGACGGCTTGAATTCGAGGCTGCGACACGACCCGACCTGGAAATGACTTGAGATCGGTGCGCTCGCGCCGGGTCCGTCTGCTCCCGGTGGTGGTGTGCCCCACGCCGTGCCGGAGAAGCTCATCGGATCGCAGTTGGTCGGGTTGAACATGAACCCGGGACGGTCGATCACAGAGTCGATCAACCGTAGATCGGTGGGGACACCCTTCACGATCTGTGGGAACGGATCGGTCGTGACCGTGATCTGCGCGGTCGTCGGATCGACTTCGATCTTCGCCCTAGTGACGATAGTGCCGAGGTTGAACGGACCCGCGATCACGTGTGTGACGATCGACAGGCCAAACGGAGCGCCCTTGTACGGGCCGGTGATGTAGATCTGCGATTCCGGGTTCCCCGGCTGTGGGATCACCAATGGGTACGGGCCCGGACCGGACGCGACAGCCGCATGACCGATCTTCGACGCTTCAGAGCATTCGCCTTTGGATGCTTGTGGTTCGGGGCACAGCGCGACAGAGGAGAGCATCCCCGACAGGCCCTGGGGTACCTTGAACTGCAAGCGTTCGATGCGCTGCTGCCCATCGCCACGCGTCAACAACAACGAGAAGCTCGTATAACCTCCCGCCTGATCGGTCGTCGCGCCGGCAACCAGCGACGGGCTGAACGGCAACGGCGAGGACACACAACCAGACCCATCCGGGCCCGCGGTGACCGGGAAGCTGTTCGTGAACGGGACGTCCACCCCGAACGGTGTCGTCCACGGCACAAAATCAGCGTTCGTGGTGTACGTCCCGCACTGCACCGGTGTAGCCAACGCCGCCTGCGCACCACCGCTAAACGCCAGTTTGAAGTCCGTGAACGGCAAGGCGGGTGTTTCATCGACCGTTGTCGTGAGCTGCCCCGTAGCTTCGTTCAGATGCACCGTCGCGGGAAGCTTCAAATAGATGCCGTCACCGGAGGCCGCGATCAACAGTTTCAGTTCGGGCGGATTGGCCTGCAATACATACACGTTGCCTTCGAGTTCGCTTTCAAGCTCGCCTTCCAACAACGGCGTCCTGATTTTGACCGTCCCGACCTTCGACGCCGACGGACACGATTGCGGGCCTTCGCCATGAATGTTCGCTTCGACTTCCCCACACGCTCGCAGACCAGCAGCCTGACCCGGATTGATCACGAGACCTTCCGGCAACGTCACCGACGTGTTCTTCAATGTTGCTGCTACCAGGCCTTCGGGTTCCAACAGGTTTTCCTGGGGGACGGTCACTTCGACGTTCAGTCCTGCCGGGGTGTCCGCGAAACCGGTATCCGGGATCGCCTCGATCGACGGTTCGATCGTCAAATGTTCACAACCGGTGAAACCAACCGGTTCACCAGTATCGTCGTGCGTGACCGCTTCGGCGAACGGCGCATCCGGATCTTCTTCACCATTGTTCCATGTGCTCAACTCGCGAGCCGAGAACACTTGTGGACCGTTACACGCTGTCGGCAACGTCAAAAACGGTGTCGCTATACTGTCCCCCGGACAGCCCTCTTCACAGGCCACAGGGTTACTGGTCCTGCGTTCAATGTCGTGGCTCGCTTCCGCGGGAACACCCCACAACGTCAGGACATTCCCCAGAACACCCACAATACTCACGTAAGGGATGGTGACGTGCTCGACGATCCCGTAACCATTGCCGCTGCGCACACCCGCGTCGAAGGACGCTTTGAAACCACCGAGCGAGATCGCGAATTCATCCGGAACACCAGGCGGCGGCACCATATTGAACACACCCAGCCTATAGGCAACAAGATATCCAGTATAGATCTCATCCGTGCCGATCTGTGTGTCCGCGGGACATTTCTGTCCGTCCAGTTGCGCACGCGTACACTTCGGCACCGCACTTGGATCGCCGAAGAAACCAGGCGGCAAAACAGCTTCCAGGCTCCTCGGAGCCCCACCCGCGATCCCGCCATAGTTTTCCCCGTTCGGCCCCTCACCACTGACCACCTGGTTGAAGTTGATTGCGAACGACGCGGAGTAAGGGTGCGAACCCGCCTGCGTATCGGTCGTACCGTCCGCATTGGAGAACCACACTTCCCACGCCGCGACCCCAAACCCCGGGATTCCCGAATCAACACTCACCGGATCGGACACGGTATTCGCAGTGGTCGCACCACCACCACTCATTACGACACCGTTAGAATACGTGCCCGGTATCGCACCATTTTCCACGTTCACAGCAATCTCGACTTCTTCAGCCACCCTCGCACCCTTACCTGTGCCACTCGGGAGCGGCTCCAAGAACGCAGGGTTACTCGTACACGTGATCGTGGTCGCGCCAGACACACCACGTTCGCCAGACCCATTACCCGTACAAACCCAACGCGCCCCACCAACACCAATCGCCCCATTGAGATCGCCAAACTTTCTCGATACCAGTCCTCCTCCATGGTTTATCGTTTCTTCTTCCTGCTGCGGGCTCAACGGTTCAAATAGGGCTTCACTTGGCCTGCCGCCGGCCTTCGTCGCGGTCACACCCACCGGTAGCGTATCCGTCACCGTAATAGGACCCTGGCTCTGCTTCGCGCCAGTGTCGACGAACGCCACATTGATCCTGCCATGACCACCAGGCGCCAGGGTCGTAGGTTCGACAAAAGAGAACGCATGCCAACCAGTGCCTTCGCTGACAGCCCGCGCGGGAGCACTAAAACAGCCAAGCACACAGAACACGGCGAGAACCGGAACGATAGACCGCTTGAACATGCTAAACCCTCCCCCTCGAACGCGCACTGGACCTACCAGTCTTCCTCGCCGCTCTCCTAGCCCGCTTCGCTCTGCGCTTCCTTACGCACCTGCCGTTCTTCTTCACGAAGCCCTTTTTGCACTTCGCCGACTTCGCCTTGACGCCCCCTGATTGTTTCGCGGACAATGGTGCTGCGAAGTTGCCGATCCCTTCGAACGTGACGCTCGCGGGCGTCGCGAAGATCGGCGGCGCCGGCGGCACACCCTGACAGCCAGTACCAGAACACGCCAGGCGCGACACCAGGACGCACCCCGTCTACACGCACGTCATACACATCGTCGAGATCGTTACGATCCTGCGCAACCAACTGTGCACGCGTGATGATGAACACGTCGTTACCGTTCGCCGAGGCGTCCAACAGATACGAGTTTTCCGGGTCGCTGCCACTGGAGAGCAGGAAAATACAACCCTGGGTCTGCTGACAGCTCCCGCTACCGTCACGCTCCCACTCATACACATCCAACCACCCATTCGTGGCCTGCGGAACCAACGGTTGAGCACTCTCAAAAAACACGCGACTGCCGTCTTCGGAGATCCACTGCGGCTGATACGTCGGCTCGAGACTGGTGGGAAGCGCCGCCCCTATAAGAAACGTTTCCGTCAGCCCTTCAATGCTGCTTTTCTTGTGAAGGAAAGCATTGGTGATCACGGGCGCTTCACCGGTCGGATCGCACGACACGCACGTCAGCTTCCCCGACTGCGCTTCATAGAGGAACGCCTCTTCGCTGGATTCTTCCGCTTCAACCAACGAACTGCTGCCTACCAGCTCCTTCCTTACACCCCGATTGTCGTATCCCGTCAAGCTCGCGCTCGACATGAACACAAGACTGTGACCGTCGGGCGTCACCTCAGCCGTACGAGAACCCACTTCCCCTGCGTAATCGGTAGCGACCCCAGATGTTGAATAATCACTGGAGACCGCGGCGCCGCCCGCAACCAGCGTGGTGACACCAGCATGCCACAAGACAACGTCGTTTTTAGCGTTGACGTAGTAAACGTATTCGCCGTTTTCGCTGATACCCGCCACTCCCTTCACTTCCACCCCGGGAGACAGGTCTGTGGTCTGACCGTTTTCCAGGTTGTACTCGTAGAGGTCGCCCTTTGTGAAGAAGACCTTCGACCCATCCGTGCTCGCGTCCTGGAAGATTCCTTCGCCACCGACCGCCTTGTCGACCTGTACCGTGCACGCGTCCGCCGGGATCAAGCATTCTTCTTCGGGACCGACAGGACTCTGCGGTTGGGTATCGTTCTCCCGCACATACAACGCCCGCGACCGATGAAGGATTGGTTCACCCTGATTCGGCGGCGAGGACGCTTCCGGATCATAGGTCCAGAAAACACGCGACCCATCAGCCGAAATCACATGCGTGAAACCAGGACCATCACCGACAATACCATCAGCCATCTGGGCCGCCCGAACCGAGCCGAACGCACCAGGAACAACACTGCCATTGGGCAACACATCGACGAGATACAGCTTCCCACCAACATGATCGTACAGGTAATGCGAAAATTCGCTGTGCTTGCCCGCTTCGACTTCCTTCCTGACGTCTTCGCGGACTTCCTGTTCGAGCTGACCTTCGCCTTCCAGAAAATCGGCATTGCTTTCGAACAACAGATGACTATACGCCCGAACCGCACCCGTACCAGCATTCGCGCCAGCGTACGGCGCCCGCTCGCCATTCACCGCTGTCTTCAGTTCTTCTTCGGTGCGGTCCGGGACTGTAGTCAGCAACGATTCGTATTCGCCGTCCACACCACCCGCCATCGTGTGCGCGTAAAGACCCTCATATTCAAGCGGAGCGCCCGTCACCGGAACGCTGGGACCTTCAAGGATACCCACCGAAAGATCGCTCGTGAACGCACGATATTCAGCGCGCAAGGCGTTGTACCCAATCGCTTCATCCTGCGAACCGGTTTCAAGCGCCACCTGCGTCCAACCACCACCCGGCGAACGCGTCGAAAGATACTCATTACCAAAACCCTCGCCAATCGCGCTCGTGCCACCCGTCGGCGGCGGATCACCCGCATACACCACCGCTTCACCATCAGCCGCAGCCTGAAACGGCAAAGCCGCATTCGCAGGGATGCCATGTTCGTTGAAACCAGTAAATTCGACATTAGCCACCGGAATGTAAATGTTCACGTCCTGATCGGACCCCACCGGACTGACCGGTTCATAAACACGACCATCGGGCAACCCGGCGACCGCCAGATACGTCGAGAACGTGACATCAGGCCCATCTATCGTGCCCAACGCGTTCGTCGCGACAACCCGCAAATGGTACTGCGTACCGGGCTGCAACCCGGTCAAATCCACACGCACGGCAACACCCTGGTTTGCGCTACCGATATTTTCTTCGGGCGTACTCGCACCATAGGACGTGCTCGTACCGTATTCCACATGATATTTCGTCGCCAGACCGCCCGGGTCGACCTGCGCGCTGAACGTCGCCGCGATCACACTCACATTCGAGAACGATCCGCCCGCCGTCGTCGGATGGCTGATCGTCACACCCGTCGCCGGAAGGGCGCCGTTAGCGTTCGCCGCGACCAACCGTACGCTGCGCACACCAGCCGCCGAGAGACCCGTAAGCGTCTTGCTGACCGGCAGAGCTTTGGTCCCCACCAGCGTTTTGGGTTCCTGTTCGCACGCTACCTTGTTCGTGTACTTACCGGGTTCGGTGCCATATTCGAAATAGCATTCGGTCACAGGTTCGCCTTCGGGGTTGACCGTCCCCTGCAGCGTCATCGCGGTTTCCGACACGTTGGACGGTGTTTCCGTGACCACGGTCGGCAACGGCAGATCATCGAACGTCCCGATCTTGTTTGCGCCACGCTCGCTCGCGTACACCGTACCCGCACCACTCACCCCGAGACCATACGATTCCGAAAATCCTTCGGTCGCGAACGTTTCAAGCGGCGACGCGTTGTACGGTTCACCAAAAGGGCCGAACAACACGATACTACTGCTCCTATCGACAACGATATTGTTCGTAGACGGATTGATCGCGAACGTCGTCCCACCTGTGTGGAATTGGTCCACGCTCCCGATTTCTTCCCCCGTCGCCGAGTTAAGCTTTATGATACCGGACGTAAAACCCTTTTCGGATTCTTCTAGTTCTCCCCAGTTGATGTAAATGTTCTGCTTCGAGTCGACCGCCAAACCTCGCGACCCAACAGCCAAGCTTGTTGCAAACTTCTTTTCGCAGACCCCGGTACCGGAAGCGCACTCCTCGACATTTTTTGCTGTGTCCAAAGTCCACACGTTCCCGGACGGATCCACCGTAACATCGACGAATTTGGCCGGCGGTACCCTGCCTCCCGTCAACTGGCCCAAGTATGCGCCGGTGGCACTGAACTTGTCCACCACTTCGTGACCGTTGTCAAGGACGTACACGTCTCCAGCGGAAGGATCCAACGGATTGTTAGAATTGTCCACCGCGACCTCTTCAGGCGAAGAAAACGCACTGGTCGGCGCCGCCGTGCCGTGTTCGACTTTAGCGACACCGCCTTCGACAACTTCATAGGTGCCACTACCATCAAACTGGCCCAAATACACACCGGTCGAGCTGAACCGCTCCACGCGACCATTACCCTTGTCCGCGACATACACGTCGCCGGCGGCGGGCTGCACTAGCGGTTCGCTCGAATCGTCCACGGCCACCCCAACAGGTTCCTTGAACTGGCCGGGCCCCGAACCTTCGCTACCGAACGAGGCACCCGGAATGTACACCCTCTTCGCCGACGCCGGCGCGGCAGAACCCAACACCAGCACGACGGGCACAACCACGCAGCCCAAAACCCACGTACACCACGCGCCCGACAGACGCTCAGAATCAAACATACCGATACCTTTCACAATGGGAATACATGGGAATTGCTGCTGCGTGTTGCGTATCGCATACCCTGGCGAGACGACCACCCGGGCGGACACACAGCCCGTCCGGTATCGTGAAATCATGCCGGAGCTCACCGCACAACCTTATTTTTCCGTCACCGCCCAGGTGCCGTAGGCATACCCTTCTTCTTCTTCAGGGACTACCTTCAGGAGGGCCCCGGTAGTGGATGCACCCGCTTCCACAGGCTGAGTCAGCTTGATGACCTCTTCAAGGATCATGTCTTTATTCCTTGCCTCATATACACACAGATTGCCGGGACTGGCCTTTGGTTCCGCGGCGCTGCCGGCAGGAGTCCCGCATTCCGTCGGCGGTTTGCCCGTTCCAAGTTCATTCCCCGTCTTGGATGAAAGTCCGCCTTCGCCTTCTTCGACGATGTGGACGTGGGACGCTTCCAGAGGTTCCTTCAGCATGATCGGAAAAGAGAACGCAACGAACTGCGGATAACCCCGACTATTGACCACGTTGCCGACCGCCCAGCCGCCGGTCTCAGTCTTTTCCGCAGGCAACGTCCCGCCGGCAGTCCACGGCGAGCCTTCTTTACCTTCCTTGCCGGCCTTCCCGTTACACGCATAGCTCGCACCGCTCGCCGCGACGAATTCGCTGCCGCCTTCCTTGCAGTGTTCGTTGCCGACACCCAAAGGGGTGCTCGTCACGCTCGCGCCGTTAGTCCCAGAGGTGCCGTTCGCGCCCGCCGCACCGTTTTCGCCTTTGGCCCCAGCGGGACCGGCAGGACCCTGCGCTCCCGCGGCCCCCTGAGCACCGTTGTCCCCCGCCTTCCCCTTCAACGAAGCAAGCACACTCGGCTTGATCTGTTTGCTCGAGGTGATCAAGTATTTACTGGCGGCCAGCGCGCCGCCTGACATCGCGAACACGAGCGCAAGCGTCAGCGCGACGTTGGCAAACGTAAAGCGCCTACGAACAAAAGACAGCATCAGTCCATCCCTCCTAGAGAAAGCGATCCACACGAATAGACCCGCGGGACCGCGGGCATGGCAAAACCACCGCGGGCAAAAAGCCTGCGGCGGCGAAAGGTGCGGCGATCGAGGGAGCTAGACCCTCGGCGCCAGAGAGAGAGAGAGAGAGAGAGAGACGCGTCAGCGACGCTGACGCGTCCTATAACGGACCCGCCAGCAGCACACGGACTCTCAAGCACGTTATTCCCCAATGAAACCACGCGAAAAACAACTCCCTCTCATTACGACCCGGCCCTCTCCCAAGGTTCCTGATAAACCGGTTAGCGTCGACTCAAGACCCGACCCAACCCGACCTTATGTTGGCCTGCATCCCGACCGGGATGACAGGGCATGGCTACGTTATACCTGAGGGCTGACTACTTGTCAAGCCCCAGTGCGGAACCTCACGCGATCGGCGAGCGCTCCAAGCCGCCGCACACGGTCTCCACAACCATCTGCTTGGCGCGCGCGACGGTTTGTGGGGTCAGGCGGGCGCCTTCTCGTTGCCTGCGAGCGTCGCGTGGATCGCCTCGCCGCGGGTCGTGAGCCACCATGCGTTGGGCTCCCCGCGGGTGTGTCCTTCGCCGAGGTTCTCAATCAGCCCGGCGTCCTGTAGGCGTCGCAGCAGACGCGACATCTGCCCGTCATCAGCGATGCCCGCGCTGTCGGCGATCGTGCGGTTGGAGGCACCTGAGTCCTCGGCGATCGTGGCGAGCACACGCGCCGTGCGATAGGTAAAGCGGATCGACAAGCCCTTGAAGGGATCGCCGGCGCCGTCAACCACCGTGACAGGCACTTTCGGGGCGGGACGCTCAAGCTCTCGGCGCGCAGCTGCCGGGCCGAGATACGGCTGCACGACCATCGCCGTCAGAACGTTCGCCAACTCCACCAGCGGACCATGCTCAGCTTCCAACAGACGCGCGTGCATCACCGCCAACGCTCCACCGACGATACCCTCAGCCGTCAGCGGCAACGGCGACCCATCGCCGTGCCTGGTCTCGCCGCGACCCTCGTCCACCGCTGCGACGAGCGTCCCGAGTACGCGCCTGCGGCGCTCCAACACCTCGGGTCCCGCTCTCAACGTCTCGACCACGCACATCCGCGCCACGCCCGGGTGCGCATCGAAATGCTCAAGCAGCACGGTCAACGCCGCGCGTATGCGCTCGCTCCACTTCCGTCCGGACGCATAGACGGGCCCGACCTCCTCGACGATACGCTCCACAGCCTGGTCGAGCGCCGCGAGAAAGCACTCTTCGCGATCCTCAAACACCTCATAGAACGTGCGCCGCGACACCCCGGCACGCTTACAGATACGCCCCACCGTCGCATCCTCGATCCCGACCTCACCGAGCAGTTCGCCCATCGCCCGCAACAGGCGACGACGCTGCATCTCAACAACATGCCCGCCCTGGCGGGCCGAGTCCTCGACGGCGGCCAGCTGCTTATGAGAGCGCACACCCCACCTCGATCATCGGCATCGCAGACGCACCCCTACTTCCTCTTCCCCTGGGTCCCCGCCCTGTGGCGCCTATCCGCCCTCTTCGCCTTCCTCGCCTTCTTCGCCTCATGCTTGGGGCAGCCCGTGACGCCGATCGGCGTGTTCTCGTGGATCACCGCGCCGTTCTGCGCGGTGAACGCTGTTGGCATTATGAGTTTGCTCTTGCAGAGATTCCCGTTCGCCG
Organism: uncultured Solirubrobacterales bacterium; assembly: GCA_963809705.1. GTDB lineage: Bacteria > Actinomycetota > Thermoleophilia > Solirubrobacterales > Solirubrobacteraceae > Palsa-744. The sequence continues at coordinate 380,389 of CAWEKF010000001.1, forward strand.
CGAGAGCCGAATACTTGCCCTGCGGCAACGTCAATTCGAACGTGCCCACCGGCGCGTCGGGGACCGTCGCGAACGTGCTGCTCGTAATGCCCGCCGGGTTGATGAACGTTTCGCCATGCAGGTCGAGCGTCACCCCGTAGCCCTGCAACACGATGATCAGTTCAGGGAACTTCGCGCCGCCATGGCTCACGAAGTAGGCCGGTCCTTCCAACGGGACAGGCAACAATGGAGTGACCGCCCTCGCATGCCCCACAATCGACGCTGACGGACACGACGCGGGATTCGCCGCAAAGACCTGTTCAGTGCACGCCTTCTGCAACGTCGTCAACCGCGACGGTAGTTGCTTGGGCAGATCGACCTTGACCTTCGCGATATTCGACTGCGAACCCTGCGGCGCCTTGGGATAAGCGAGCTTCACGCTCAAGCTCGCACCATTCGCCCGCGACGTCTTCCCCGACGTGGAGACCTTGAACGACGGCTTGAATTCGAGACTGCGACACGAACCAACCTGGAAATGACTCGAGATCGGAGCACTCGCACCAGGACCACCCGCACCCGGCGGTGGCGTGCCCCACGCCGTCCCGGAGAAGCTCATCGGATCGCAATTCGTCGGGTTGAACATGAACCCAGGACGGTCTATCACCGAGTCGATCAGACGCAGGTCTGTGGGGACGCCCTTCACGATCTGCGGGAACGGATCGGTCGTGACCGTGATCTGCGCCGTGTTCGAGTCGACTTCGATCTTCGCCCTGGTCACGATCGTCCCCAAGTTGAACGGGCCCGCGATCACGTGCGTCACGATCGACAAGCCAAACGGAGCGCCCTTATACGGGCCGGTGATATAGATCTGCGATTCCGGGTTCCCCGGCTGAGGAATCACAAGCGGATACGGGCCGGGGCCGGAGGCGACGGCGGCGTGGCCGATCTTGGATGCTTCTGTGCATTCGCCTTTGGCTGCCTGCGGTTCGGGGCACAGCGCGACCGAGGAGATCATCCCCGACAGGCCCTGCGGCACCTTGAACTGCAAGCGTTCGATGCGCTGCTGCCCGTCACCGCGCGTCAACAACAACGAGAAACTCGTGAACCCACCCGCCTGATCGGTCGTGGCGCCCGCAATCAACGACGGACTGAACGGCAACGGAGTCGGCACGCAACCAGACCCGCCGGGACCGGTGCTCACGGGGAAGCTGCTCGAGAACGGGACGTCAACTCCGAACGGTGTTGTCCATGGCGTGAAGTCGGCGGTCGTGGTGTACGTGCCGCACTGCACCGGTGTAGCCAACGCTGCCTGCGCGCCACCGGAGAACGCTAGTTTGAAGTCCGTGAACGGCAGCGCGGGCGTTTCGTCGACCGTCGTCGTGAGCTGGCCCGTCGCTTCGTTCAAGTGTACCGTCGCGGGGAGCTTCAAATAGACGCCGTCGCCGGAGGCCGCGATCAGCAGTTTCAATTCGGGCGGGTCGGCTTGCAACACGTACACGTTGCCTTCGAGTTCGTTTTCAAGCTCGCCTTCCAACAGCGGACTCCTGATTTTCACGGTCCCAACCTTCGACGCCGACGGGCACGATTGTGGGCCTTCGCCGTGAATGTTGGCTTCGGCTTCCCCACACGCCGCGAGTCCGGCGGCCTGGCCAGGGTTGATCACCAGGCCTTCGGGCAGGGTCACCGACGTGTCCTTCAACGTCGCCGCGACCTCGCCTTCGGGGTTCAACAGGTTTTCCTGGGGGACGGTCACTTCGACGTTCAGTCCCGCCGGGGTGTCCGCGAAACCGGTATCGGGGATCGCCGCGATAGACGGTTCGATCGTCAAATGTTCACAACCGGTGAAGCCGGCCGGCGCGCCTGTATCGCCGTGCGCGACCCCTTCCTCGAACGGCGCGTCCGGATCTTCTTCATTGTTCCATGTGCTCAACTCGCGAACCGAGAACACCTGCGGACCATTACACGACGTCGGCAACGTCAAGAATGGCGTCGCTACATTCGCCCCAGGACACCCTTCCAGACAGTTATCATCCGTCTTGCGTTCACGATCGTGGCTCGCTTCCGCGGGAACACCCCACAACGTCAGAATATTCCCCAGGATCTCCGCAATACCTATGTCCGGGATGGTGACGTGCTCTACGATCCCGTAACCATTGCCGCTGCGCACGCCCGCGTCGAAGATCGCGTGGAAACCAGCGAGCTCGACCGCGAACTCGTCCGGAACGCCCGGCGGCGGCACCATATTGAACACACCCTGCCTGTACGAAAGATCGCCAACATAGATCTCGTTCGTGCCGATCTGTGTCGCCGCGGGACACTTCTGCCCGTCCAGTTGCGCGCGCGTGCACTTCGGCACCGCACTGGGATCACCAAAGAAACCAGGCGGCAAAACAGCTTCAATGTTCCTCGCAAGCCCGCCCGCAATACCGCCCTCGGATTCCCCCTTCGCGTTCTCTCCAGTGATCATCTGGTTAAAGTTCACCGCGAACGAAGCGGCGTACGGATGCGAACCCGCCTGCGTATCGGTCGTACCGTCCGCATTGGAGAACCACACATCCCACGCCGCGACCCCAAACCCCGGAATCCCCAACCCAACAGTCACAGGATCGGACACGGTATTCGAAACCGTCGCACCACCACCACTCATCACAACACTATTGGGGTACGTGCCCGGTAGCGCACTATTTTCTACATTCACAGCGATACCGACTTCTTCAGTCACCCTCGCTTTGTTACCCGCGCCACTCGGGAGCGGTTCCAGGGAAGCCGGGTTACTCGTACACGTGATCGTGGTGGCGCCACTGACACCGCGTTCACCAGACCCATTACCCGTACAAACCCAACGCGCGCCATGAACACCAATCACCCCATTAAGACCACCATACTTTCTCGATTCCAGACCTCCCCCTTCCACTATTGTTTCTTCTTCTTGCTGCGGACTCAGCGGTTTAGTTGGGCCTTCCGCGCCAGATGACATGCCGCCGGCCTTCGTAGCGGTCACACCCACCGGCAGCGTGTCCGTCACCACGATAGGGCCCTGGCTCGGCTTCGCGCCGGTGTTGACGAAACCCACCTGGATTTGGCCCTTGCCGCCCGGCGCCAAGGTCGTAGGCTTGACAAAAGAGAACGCGTGCCAACCAGTGCCTTCGGTAACAGCCTGCGCCGGAACGCTGAAACAACCAAATGCACAGAACACGAGAAGAATCGGAATTATAGACCGCTTGAACATGCTAAATCCTCCCCCTCGAACGTCCACTTGACCTACCAGCCTTCCTTGCCGCTCTCCTCGCCCGCTTCGCTCTGCGCTTCTTCACACAGCGGCCGTTTCTCTTCACGAAGCCCTTCCTGCACTTCGCCGACCTCGCCTTGACGCCCCCCGAATGGTTTGCGGGCGGCGGCGCAGCGAAGTTGCCGATCCCTTCGAACGTGACGCTTGCGGGCGTCGCGAAGATCGGCGGCGCCGGCGGCACACCCTGGCAGCCGGTACCAGCACACGCGGGCGCAACACTGGGGCGCACCCCGTCTACGCGCACGTCGTACACGTCGTCGAGATCGTTGCGGTCCTGCGCAACCAACTGCGCACGAGTGATCATGAACACATCGCTGCCGTTCGCCGAGGCATCCAGCAGATACGAGTTTTCGGGATCGCTGCCGCTTGAGAGCAGAAAGATGCAACCCTGGCTCTGCTGGCAACTACCGGCACCGTCACGCTCCCACTCATACACATCCAACCACCCATTCGTGGCCTGCGGAGCCAATGGTTGAGCGCTCTCGAAGAACACGCGACTGCCGTCTTCGGAGATCCATCGCGGCTGATACGTCGCCTGGAGGCTGACGGGAAGCGCCGCGCCCACAAGAAACGTTTCCCCTTCACGGGTTATGCCAGTGGACGACGCATTGGTGGTCACGGGCGCTTCACCGGTCGGATCGCACGACACGCACGTGAGCTTCCCCGACTGCGCTTCATAGAGGAACGCCTCTTCGATGGGTTCCTCCACTTCCACCAAACTCCCCTTGATCTCCTTCTTCACGCTCCGATTGTCGTATCCCGTCAGGCTCGCACTCGACATGAACACGAGACTGTGACCGTCGGGCGTCACCTCCGCCGTACGAGAGCCAATTGCTTCCGCGTAATCGGTAGCGGCCCCGCCTAGTGCATAGTCACTGGAAATCGCGGCACCGTCCGCCACCAACGCGGTGACACCAGCGTGCCATAGTACAATGTTATTATTCGAATCTACGTAGTAAACGTATTCGCCGTCGTCGCTGATACCGGCCACACCCTTCACTTCGACCCCGGGAGACAGGTCTGTGGTCTGACCGTTTTCCAGGTTGTACTCATAAAGATCGCCCTTCGTAAAAAAGACCTCCGACCCGGAGACGCTCGCACCCTGGAAGATGCCACCACCGCCGACCGCCTTGTCGACCTGCACCGTGCACGCGTCCGCCGCGACCAGGCATTCTTCTTCGGGACCGACAGGACTCTGCGGTTGTGTATCGTTCTCCCGCACATACAACGCTCGCGACCGATGAGAGACACGATCGCCTTCGCTCCCTTCTTTCGTCGTGGACGCTTCCGGAGCGTAAGTCCAGAAAACACGCGACCCGTCAGCCGAGATCACATGCGTGAAACCGGGACCACCACCAGCAAGACCATTTCCCGTAACGGCTTCCTCGACCGAGCCGAACGCGCCGCCCGGAACGACACTACCGTTAGGCAGCACGTCGACGAGATACAGTTTCCCGCCGACATTATCGTACAGGTAATGTGAGAATTCGCTGTGCTTGCCCGCTTCGACTTCCTGCTTGACGTCTTCGCGGACTTCGTTTTCGAGCTGGCCTTCGCCCACCAGAAAATCGGCATTGCTTTCAAACAACAGATGACTATAAGCACGGACCACACCCCCACCAGCATTCGCGCCGGCATACAACACCTGCTCGTCGTTCACCGCAGTACGTAGTTCTTCTTCAGTGCGGTCCGGGATCGCGGTGAACAACGGTTCGTATCCGCCGTCCACACCATCCGCCATCGCGTGCGCGTAAAGACCACTGTAATTCAGCGGGGCGCCTGTCACTGGAACGCTGGAACCTTCAAGGATGCCCACCGAGAGATCGCTCGTGAACGCATGATATTCAATGTGACTGCTGGTCTGCTTCGCACTCGCTTCAGTCTGCGACGCGGTTTCGAGTGCCACCTGCGTCCAACCACCCCCCGGCGCACGCGTCGCCAGATACTCGTTGCCCAAACTCTCCCCCTCCGCGCTCGTTCCACCCGTCGGCGGCGGATCGCCCGCATACACCACAGCTTCACCACCAGCCGCAGCCTGAAACGGCAAACGCGAACTAGCGTTGATGCCGTGTTCGTTCAAACCAGTGATTTCATAATTCGCGTCCGGGATGTAAATGTTCACGTCCTGGTCGGAACCCACCGGACTGACCGGTTCATAAACACGACCATCCGGCAACCCAGCAACCGCCAAGTACGTCGCGAACGTGACATCCGGACCATCTATCGCGCCCAACACGTTCGTCGCGACAACCCGCAAGTGATACTGCATACCAGGCTGCAGCCCGGTCAAGTCCACGCGCACACCGACTCCCTGGTTGGCACTGCCGATGTCTTCTTCGGGCGTACTCGCACCGTAGGACGTGCTCGTACCGTATTCCACATGATATTTTGTCGCCAGACCCCCCGGGTCGATCGTCGCGTCGAGCGTCGCCGCGATCACACCGACATTCGAAAAGGTTTCGCCCGCCGTCGTCGGATGACTGATCGTCACACCCACCGCATGTATAGTGCCGTTGGCGTTCGCCGCGACCAGACGTACGCTGCGCACACCCGCCGACAGCAGACCCGTCAGCGTCGCGCCGACGGGCAGCGCCGCGGTCCCCACCAGTGTTTTGGGTTCCTGTTCGCACGCGACCTTGCTCGTGTACTTGCCAGGTTCGGTGCCGTATTCGAAATAACATTCGCTGACGGGTTCGCCTTCAGGATTGAGCGTCCCGTGCAGTGTCATCGCTGTTTCCGACACGTTCGACGGTGTTTCCGTGGTCACGGTCGGCAACGGAACGTAATCGAAGCTCTTTATGTTGTCCGCGCCACGCTCGCTCGCATAGACCGTCGCGGAGGCATTCACCGCGACACCAAACGATCCCGTCAAACCTTCGGAAGGGAACTGTTCGACAGACTGGGGCGCTCCACTGGTATTGGAGAGCACGCTGGAAGTCCCATACATCGCAATACTGGTAGCGCCACCTCGGCCAACCAGGACCCCTCTTGCTCCAAAAAGATCATTCATAGAAGAGCCAACTGTCAAAGCATAGAATACTTCTTCTTTTTCGTTATATATGTTGGCTCCACCTACGACCTTGCCTGTCGCCGAGTCAAACGCAGATATAAGTCCTTCTGTCAGCGCATAGACGTTCTCGTTGGAATCGACCGCCATCCTCGTGAGGCCTTCTCTAGTTTCGAACTTTGGCACACAGCTACCGGCATCGTTGCACTCGCTGATGTAGGTTGCCCTATACTCTGATAGGTTTTTATTTGTTCCCCCTCCTTTATCTACTTCTGATATTTCTACTTCTTCTTGAATGAAGTCAGAGGTCCAGAGGTTGCCCGACGGATCGACCGCCATGCTTGTAAGTGTTTCGCTGCGCTTTCCGGTGCGCACGACTGTCGTCGCACCGGAGACTTCGACACGAACCACGCACTGCGCCGGGTTGCACGCATCGGCCGGCGTGAACTGACTCAGATATTCCCCGGTGGAGCTGAACTTGTCGATCACATTGTGACCCGGATCCAATACGTACACATCGCCCACTGACGGGTCTTCCAACACCGTCTTGCCGGAGCCATCGACCGCGACCTGTTCCGGAGCGGAGAACGAGCCCGTCGGCACCGCCACGCCCACTTCCGCTTTCCCTTCGACTTCGAACGCCCCGCTACCGTCGAACCGGCCCAGATAGGCTCCGGTCGAACTGAACCGCTCGACGCGATCATTACCCTTGTCGACCACATACACATCGCCCGCAGCGGATTCCGTCAGCGAATCGTTCACGGCTACCCCCATGGGTTCCTTGAACTGACCGTTACCCGACCCTTCGCTACCGAACGAGACACCTGGAACGTACACCTTCTTCGCCGACGCCGACGAGGCAAAACCCAACACCAGCGCGACGAGGATACACGCGCAGCCCAAAACCCACGTACGCCACGCGCCCAATAGACGCTCAGAATCAAACATACCGATACCTTTCAAAATGGGAATACATGGGAGTTGCTGCGTGTTGCGTATCGCATGCCGCGGCGACACGACCACCCGGACGGACATGCGGCCCGTCCAGGCAAATCGTGAATTCATACCGGGTAGACTCACCGCATAATCCTTACTTTTCGGTCACCGCCCAGGTGCCAAAGGCCGATGGGTTCTCTCCTGGTTCTTCTTCTACAGGCCTTATCCCCAGGAGAGCTCCGGTTGTGGATGCGCCCGCTTCATTATGGCCTTCGCCACTCTTGCTGATCGCGACATATTCTACGAAGTGGTAGAGTGTCGTATATACACAGAGGTTGCCGGGACTGGCCTTTGGTTCCGCGGCGGTACCGGCAGGAGTACCACATTCCGTCGGCGGCTTGCCCGCTCCAAATTCATTTCCCGTCTTAAATGAATTTCCGCCTTCGCTTTGTTCGATGAAATGGACGTGGGACGCTTCCAGAGGTGCCGTCAACCTGATCGGGAAAGAGAGCGCAATGTACTGCTGGTACGGAAAAGCGACCCCCGGTGGCGTAACACCAATCGCCCAGCTGCCGGTCTCGGTCTTTCCTGAGGGCAAGCTCCCGCCAGCGGTCCACGGGGAGCCTTCTTTGCCTTCTTTGCCTGGCTTCCCGTTACAGGAGTAACCGGGACCGCTGGCCGCGACGAATTCGCTGCCGCCTTCCTTGCAGTGTTCGTTGCCGACACCCAACGGCGTGCTAGTCACACTCGCGCCGTTGGTCCCCGCGGTGCCGTTCGCACCGGCCGCACCGTTTTCGCCTTTGGCCCCAGCGGCTCCGGCGGGGCCCTGCGCTCCCGCGGCGCCCTGAGCGCCGTTGGCCCCGGCCTTCCCCTTCAGCGAAGCAAGCACGCTCGGCTTGATCTGTTTGCTTGAGGTGATCAGGTATTTACTGGCGGCGAGCGCGCCGCCACTCATCGCGAACACGAGCGCGAATGTCGCCACGACGTTGGCATAGCTCATATGCCGGCGTAGTCTCTGAAACATCAGTCCATCCCTCCTATGGGAAGCGATCCACACGAATAGACCCGCGGGACCGCGGGCATGGCAAAACCACCGCGGGCAAAAAGCCTGCGGCGGCGATAAAAACGGCGAGTTGACGGCAGCCCTCCCCAATGTCCCCCTGCGGGGACACCGACCGGCCGACAGGCCGAACGGAGGGGCCTAGCGGCAAACCACTCCCCATGTCCCCCTGCGGGGACACCGACCGGCCGGCAGGCCGGACGGAGGGGCCTAGCGCTTGCGGCGCGAGAGAGAGAGAGAGAGAGAGAGAGACGCGTCAGCGACGCTGACGCGTCCTATAACGGACCCGCCAGCAGCACACGGACTCTCGAACACGTTATTCCCCATTGAAACCACGCGAAAAACACTTCCCTCTCGTAGCGACCCGGTCCCTCTCCCAAGGTTCCTGATAAACCGGTTGGCGTCGACTCAAGACCCGACCCAAACCCGACCTTATGTCTGCCCGGCACCCGTTGTGGACGCCGAGTCATGGGTTGTTATACACGATCACTGAACTCTTGTCAACCCACGGGGCCTCACGCGCCCTGTGAGCGCTCCAAGCCGCCGCATACGGTCTCCACGACCATCTGCTTGGCGCGCTCGAACTCCTCCTCGCCCTGCGGCAACAGGCCGAAGATCCAGCCGGTCAGGACCTGCTCGATCGCGCCATAAAAGGTCATCGCGGCGAACTCGGCGTCGATCTCCTGCTTGAACACGCCTTCGCGCTGCGCCTTCGTGACGATCTCGCCGATCAGGCGGTAGGCCTCGCGGATCTGGCCGAGATGGGTCTGGCCGAACGAGTTGGCCGCGCGCGTGACCTCGACGATGATCACCTTCATCATATCGGGGTCGTGGCGGTAGCTGTCGACGATGAACGAGGCGATCGCGCCCAACTTCTCGCGCACCGGCCTGGGCTCGCGATCGACCTCGCGGATCATCTCCAACATCACCCCCCAACGCTCCAGGAACAGCGTGTTGAGCACCTCCTCCTTGGAGGGGAAGTAGTGGTAGAGCAGGCCATAGGCCACGCCCGCCTCATCCGCGATGTCCGACACGCGGCAGGCGTGAAAGCCCTGGCGGGCGAACACCCGCACGGCCGCATCGAGGATCGCGCGGCGGCGGTCGGGCACGGTCTTGGCCCCGGTCGAGTTCACGTGTACACCTCCGGGCGGCGATGCTCCAGCAACGGCATGCGCTTGCGTACGTCGTCCTGGTGGTCGAAATCGAGGCTCTGCGACGATGTGCCTGGGGGCCTCGCCATCCGCGCGCGCCAGCACCCGCCCCCACGGGTCCACGATCAACGAGCACCCGCCCGAGCGATGGCCGCCGGGGTGCTCGCCGACCTGGTTGGCGGCCACGACGAACACCTGGTTCTCGATCGCCCGCGCGCGTATCAGCGCCTCCCAGTGGTCGCGCGTCGTCGGCGCGGTGAAGGCGGCCGGCGTCGCGACGACGCGGGCGCCACGCAGCGCGAGCACGCGAAACAGCTCGGGGAAGCGCAGGTCGTAGCAGATCGACATGCCCAGCTTGGCGCCGTCGGCGAGCTCGCTCACGACGATCTCATCGCCCGGCTCGTCGATGTCGGACTCGCAGTAGCGCCTGCCCTCGACCTCCACGTCGAACATGTGCAGCTTGCGGTACACCGCCTTGACCTCACCGTCGGGGCCGACGTGCGCGGAGGCGTTGGCGAGCCGCCGATCCACCGGCGCGCCGCCCGCGGACTCCTGCTCGGTTGCGGGTGAGCGGCGCTCGGCGATCGAGCCGGCAAGCAGATCGATCCCCAGCTCCCGGGCCGTGGCACGAGCCCAGCCGATCGCGCTCCCGTCGAGCGTCTGAGCCCCGGCGCGGAGATCCTGCGGGCTGCCCATCACGGTCCACTTCTCCGGCAGCACGACCAAAGTGGCGCCCTCGCTCGCAGCGGCGCGCACGTGCCTGTCGGCGGCGGCGATGTTCGCCTCCACGTCCGCGCCCGAGCTCAGCTGAACGGCGGCGGCCTTCACGGCGCCTCCAGCGTAGCGCCCGTCTCGGCATGCGCCCAGCGCGTCGCCACGCCGTTCCCCTGCATCCTCATATGTGGATAGATTGACTGGTCAGTCAATACCGCCACAATAGCGTTCGAGCGACGGTTTGTGGAGTCAGGCGGGTGCCTTCTCGTTGCCGGTGAGCGTCGCGTGGATCGCCTCGCCGCGGGTCGTGAGCCACCATGCGTTGGGCTCGCCGCGGGTGTGTCCTTCGCCGAGGTTCTCTACCAGCCCGGCGTCCTGCAAGCGTCGCAGCAGACGCGACATCTGCCCGACATCGGCGATGCCCGCGCTCTCGGCGATCATTCGGTTAGAGGCGCCCGAATCCTCAGCGATCGTGGCGAGCACGCGCGCCGTGCGGTATGTGAAGCGGATCGACAGACCCTTGAAGGGATCGCCAGCGCCGTCGGCCACCGTGGCGGGCGCCTTCGGGACGGAGCGGTCGAGCTTCCCGGCGCGCAGCGGCCGGACCGAGATACGGCTGCACAACCATCGCCGTCAAGACATTCGCCAACTCCATGAGCGGACCGTGCTCGGCTTCCAGCAGACGGGCGTGCATGACCGCCAACGCTCCCCCGACGATTCCCTCGGCCGTGAGCGGCAGCAACCCATTACCGTTGTGCCTGGTCTTGGCGCGACCCTCGTCCACCGCTGCGACGAGCGTCCCGAGTACGCGCCTGCGACGCTCCAACACCTCCGGTCCCGCCCTCAACGTCTCGACCACGCACATCCGCGCCACACCAGGATGCGCATCGAAATGCTCCAACAGCACGGTCAACGCCGCGCGTATGCGCTCGCTCCACTTCCGTCCACGTGCGTAGGCGGGCCCGACCTCCTCGACGATACGCTCCACAGCCTGGTCAAGCGCCGCGAGAAAACACTCTTCGCGATCCTCGAACACCTCATAGAACGTGCGCCGCGACACCCCCGCACGCTTGCAGATACGCCCGACAGTCGCGTCCTCGATCCCGACCTCGCCGAGCAGTTCGCCCATCGCCCGCAACAAACGACGACGCTGCATCTCGACGACATGCCCACCCTGGCGGGCCGTGTCCTCGACGGCGGCCAGCTGCTTATGAGAGCGCACACCCCACCTCGATCACCGACATCGCAGACGCACCCTTACTTCCTCTTCCCCTGGGTCCCCGCCCTGTGACGCTTGCTCGCCCTCTTCGCCTTGTGATTCGCGCCCTTGCTCTTGTGCTTGGGGCAGCCCGTGACGCCGATCGGTGTGTTCTCGTGGATCACCGCGCCGTTCTGCGCAGTGAACGCTGTTGGCATTGTGAGTTTGCTCTTGCAGAGATTCCCGTTCGCCGCCAACGCCGAAAACTTGCCCTGCGGTAGCGTGAGTTCGAACGTGCCTACCGGCGCGTCGGGGACGGTCGCGAACGTGCTGCTCGTAATGCCCGCCGGGTTGATGAACGTTTCGCCATGCAGGTCGAGCGTCACGCCGTAGCCCTGCAACACGATGATCAGTTCGGGGAACTTCGCGCCACCATGGCTCACGAAGTACGCCGGTCCTTCCAACTGGACAGGCAATAGTGGCGTGACCGCTCTGGCGTGTCCTACGATCGAGTCCGCAGGGCAGGATGCGGGGTTCGCCGCGAATGCCTGTTCAGTGCACGCCTTCTGCAACGTCGTCAACCTTGACGGCAACTGCTTGGGCAGATCGACCTTGACCTTCGCGATATTCGCCTGGGATCCCTGCGGCGCTTTGGGATAAGCAAGCCTCACGCTCAAGCTCGCACCCTGGGTCCGGGACGTTTTCCCGGACGTGGAGACCCTGAACGACGGCTTGAATTCAAGACTGCGACACGAACCAACCTGGAAATGGCTCGAGATCGGCGCGCTAGCACCCGGACCGCCTGCGCCCGGTGGAGGTGTACCCCACGCGGTGCCTGAGAAGCTCATCGGATCACAGTTGGTCGGGTTGAACATGAACCCAGGACGATCGATCACCGAGTCGATCAGGCGCAGGTCCGTAGGGACACCCTTCACGATCTGCGGGAACGGGTCGGTCGTGACCGTAATCTGCGCGGTATTCGGGTCGACTTCGATCTTCGCCCTGGTCACTATTGTCCCCAGGTTGAACGGGCCCGCGATCACATGCGTCACGATCGACAAGCCAAACGGAGCGCCCTTATACGGGCCGGTGATATAGATCTGGGATTCCGGGTTCCCCGGCTGAGGAATCACAAGCGGATACGGGCCAGGACCAGACGCCACGGCCGCATGGCCGATCTTTGATGCTTCTGTGCATTCGCCCTTGGATGCTTGTGGTTCGGGACACAGCGCGACCGAGGAGATCATCCCCGAGAGGCCTTGGGGCACCTTGAACTGCAGGCGTTCGATGCGCTGCTGGCCATCACCACGTGTCAACAGCAGCGAGAAGCTCGTGAACCCTCCGGCCTGGTCGGTCGTGGCGCCCGCGACCAAAGACGGGCTGAACGGCAGCGGCGTGGGCACGCAACCAGCCCCGTCGGGGCCCGCGCTCACCGGGAAACTGCTCGAGAACGGGACGTCCACACCGAACGGGGTCGTCCACGGCGTAAAATCGGCGTTCGTGGTGTACGTCCCGCACTGCACCGGTGTAGCCAACGCCGCCTGCGCACCACCGCTAAACGCCAGTTTGAAGTCCGTGAACGGCAAGGCGGGTGTTTCATCGACCGTTGTCGTGAGCTGCCCCGTAGCTTCGTTCAGATGCACCGTCGCGGGAAGCTTCAAAAAGATGCCGTCACCGGAGGCCGCGATCAACAGTTTCAGTTCGGGCGGATTGGCCTGCAATACATAGACGTTGCCTTCGAGTTCGCTTTCAAGCTCGCCTTCCAACAACGGTGTCCTGATTTTGACCGTCCCAACCTTCGACGCCGACGGACACGATTGCGGGCCTTCGCCATGAATGTTCGCTTCGACTTCCCCACACGCTCGCAGACCAGCAGCCTGACCCGGATTGATCACGAGACCTTCCGGCAACGTCACCGACGTGTTCTTCAATGTTGCTGCTACCAGGCCTTCGGGTTCCAACAGGTTTTCCTGGGGGACGGTCACTTCGACGTTCAGTCCTGCCGGGGTGTCCGCGAAACCGGTATCCGGGATCGCCTCGATCGACGGTTCGATCGTCAAATGTTCACAACCGGTGAAACCAACCGGTTCACCAGTATCGTCGTGCGTGACCGCTTCAGTGAACGGCGCATCCGGATCTTCTTCACCATTGTTCCATGTGCTCAACTCGCGAGCCGAGAACACTTGTGGACCGTTACACGCTGTCGGCAACGTCAAAAACGGTGTCGCTATACTGTCCCCCGGACAGCCCTCTTCACAGGCCACAGGGTTACTGGTCCTGCGTTCAATGTCGTGGCTCGCTTCCGCGGGAACACCCCACAACGTCAAGACATTCCCCAGAACACCCACAATACTCACGTAAGGGATGGTGACGTGCTCGACGATCCCGTAACCATTGCCACTGCGGACACCCGCGTCGAAGGACGCTTTGAAACCACCGAGCGAGATCGCGAATTCATCCGGAACACCAGGCGGCGGCACCATATTGAACACACCCAGCCTATAGCTAACAAGATTGCCATCATAGATCTCATCCGTGCCGATCTGTGACGCTGCGGGACATTTCTGTCCGTCCAGTTGCGCACGCGTACACTTCGGCACCGCACTTGGATCGCCGAAGAAACCAGGCGGCAAAACAGCTTCCAGGCTCCGCGGAGCCCCACCCGCGATCCGGCCTTCGGCTTCCCCTTTCGCATTCTCACCGTCGGGCACCTGGTTGAAGTTGATCGCGAACGTCGCGGTGTACGGGTGCGAACCCGCCTGCGTATCGGTCGTACCATCCGCATTGGAGAACCACACTTCCCACGCCGCGACCCCAAACCCAGGGATCCCCGAATCAACACTCACCGGATCGGACACGGTATTCGCAGTGGTCGCACCGCCACCGCTCATCACAACACCGTTAGAATACGTGCCCGGTATCGCACCATTTTCCACATTCACAGCAATCTCGACTTCTTCAGCCACCCTCGCACCCCTACCTGTGCCACTCGGGAGCGGCTCCAAGAACGCAGGGTTACTCGTACACGTGACCGTGGTCGCACCAGTCACACCACGTTCGCCAGACCCATTACCCGTACAAACCCAACGCGCCCCACCAACACCAATCACCCCATTGAGATCGCCAAACTTTCTCGATACCAGTCCTCCTCCATGGTTTATCGTTTCTTCTTCCTGCTGCGGGCTCAACGGTTCAAATAGGGCTTCACTTGGCCTGCCGCCGGCCTTCGTCGCGGTCACACCCACAGGCAGCGTATCCGTCACCGTAATAGGACCCTGGCTCTGCTTCGCGCCAGTGTCGACGAACGCCACATTGATCCTGCCATGACCACCAGGCGCCAGGGTCGTAGGTTCGACAAAAGAGAACGCATGCCAACCAGTGCCTTCGCTGACAGCCCGCGCGGGAGCACTAAAACAGCCAAGCACACAGAACACGGCGAGAACCGGAACGATAGACCGTTTGAACATGCTAAATCCTCCCCCTCGAACGCGCACTGGACCTACCAGGCTTCCTCGCCGCTCTCCTAGCCCGCTTCGCTCTGCTCTTCTTTACGCACCTGCCGTTCTTCTTCACGAAGCCCTTTTTGCACTTCGCCGACTTCGCCTTGACGCCCCCTGATTGTTTCGCGGACAATGGTGATGCGAAGTTGCCGATCCCTTCGAACGTGACGCTCGCGGGCGTCGCGAAGATCGGCGGCGCCGGCGGCACACCCTGACAGCCAGTACCAGAACACGCCGGCGCGACACCAGGACGCACCCCGTCTACACGCACGTCATACACATCGTCGAGATCGTTGCGATCCTGCGCAACCAACTGTGCACGCGTGATAATGAACACGTCGTTACCGTTCGCCGAGGCGTCCAACAGATACGAGTTTTCCGGGTCGCTGCCACTGGAGAGCAGGAAAATACAACCCTGGGTCTGCTGACAGCTCCCGCTACCGTCACGCTCCCACTCATACACATCCAACCACCCATTCGTGGCCTGCGGAACCAACGGTTGAGCACTCTCGAAGAACACGCGACTGCCGTCTTCGGAGATCCACTGCGGCTGATACGTCGGCTCGAGACTGGTGGGAAGCGCCGCCCCTATAAGAAACGTTTCCGTCAGCCCTTCAATGCTGCTTTTCTTGTGAAGGAAAGCATTGGTGATCACGGGCGCTTCACCGGTCGGATCGCACGACACGCACGTCAGCTTCCCCGACTGCGCTTCATAGAGGAACGCCTCTTCGCTGGATTCTTCCGCTTCAACCAACGAACTGCTGCCTACCAGCTCCTTCCTTACACCCCGATTGTCGTATCCCGTCAAGCTCGCGCTCGACATGAACACAAGACTGTGACCGTCGGGCGTCACCTCAGCCGTACGAGAACCCACTTCCCCTGCGTAATCGGTAGCGACCCCAGATGTTGAATAATCACTGGAGACCGCGGCGCCGCCCGCAACCAGCGTGGTGACACCAGCATGCCACAAGACAACGTCGTTTTTAGCGTTGACGTAGTAAACGTATTCGCCGTTTTCGCTGATACCCGCCACTCCCTTCACTTCCACCCCGGGAGACAGGTCTGTGGTCTGACCGTTTTCCAGGTTGTACTCGTAGAGGTCGCCCTTTGTGAAGAAGACCTTCGACCCATCCGTGCTCGCGTCCTGGAAGATTCCTTCGCCACCGACCGCCTTGTCGACCTGTACCGTGCACGCGTCCGCCGGGATCAAGCATTCTTCTTCGGGACCGACAGGACTCTGCGGTTGGGTATCGTTCTCCCGCACATACAACGCCCGCGACCGATGAAGGATTGGTTCACCCTGATTCGGCGGCGAGGACGCTTCCGGATCATAGGTCCAGAAAACACGCGACCCATCAGCCGAAATCACATGCGTGAAACCAGGACCATCACCGACAATACCATCAGCCATCTGGGCCGCCCGAACCGAGCCGAACGCACCAGGAACAACACTGCCATTGGGCAACACATCGACGAGATACAGCTTCCCACCAACATGATCGTACAGGTAATGCGAAAATTCGCTGTGCTTGCCCGCTTCGACTTCCTTCCTGACGTCTTCGCGGACTTCCTGTTCGAGCTGACCTTCGCCTTCCAGAAAATCGGCATTGCTTTCGAACAACAGATGACTATACGCCCGAACCGCACCCGTACCAGCATTCGCGCCAGCGTACGGCGCCCGCTCGCCATTCACCGCTGTCTTCAGTTCTTCTTCGGTGCGGTCCGGGACTGTAGTCAGCAACGATTCGTATTCGCCGTCCACACCACCCGCCATCGTGTGCGCGTAAAGACCCTCATATTCAAGCGGAGCGCCCGTCACCGGAACGCTGGGACCTTCAAGGATACCCACCGAAAGATCGCTCGTGAACGCACGATATTCAGCGCGCAAGGCGTTGTACCCAATCGCTTCATCCTGCGAACCGGTTTCAAGCGCCACCTGCGTCCAACCACCACCCGGCGAACGCGTCGAAAGATACTCATTACCAAAACCCTCGCCAATCGCGCTCGTGCCACCCGTCGGCGGCGGATCACCCGCATACACCACCGCTTCACCATCAGCCGCAGCCTGAAACGGCAAAGCCGCGTGCGCAGGGATGCCATGTTCGTTGAAACCAGTAAATTCGACATTAGCCACCGGAATGTAAATGTTCACGTCCTGATCGGACCCCACCGGACTGACCGGTTCATAAACACGACCATCGGGCAACCCGGCGACCGCCAGATACGTCGAGAACGTGACATCAGGCCCATCTATCGTGCCCAACGCGTTCGTCGCGACAACCCGCAAATGGTACTGCGTACCGGGCTGCAACCCGGTCAAATCCACACGCACGGCAACACCCTGGTTTGCGCTACCGATATTTTCTTCGGGCGTACTCGCACCATAGGACGTGCTCGTACCGTATTCCACATGATATTTCGTCGCCAGACCGCCCGGGTCGACCTGCGCGCTGAACGTCGCCGCGATCACACTCACATTCGAGAACGTTCCGCCCGCCGTCGTCGGATGGCTGATCGTTACACCCGTCGCCGGAAGGGCGCCGTTAGCGTTCGCCGCGACCAACCGTACGCTGCGCACACCAGCCGCCGAGAGACCCGTAAGCGTCTTGCTGACCGGCAGAGCTTTGGTCCCCACCAGCGTTTTGGGTTCCTGTTCGCACGGGACCTTGTTCGTGTACTTACCGGGTTCGGTGCCATATTCGAAATAGCATTCGGTCACAGGTTCGCCTTCGGGGTTGACCGTCCCCTGCAGCGTCATCGCGGTTTCCGACACGTTGGACGGTGTTTCCGTGACCACGGTCGGCAACGGCAGATCATCGAACGTCCCGATCTTGTTTGCGCCGCGCTCGCTCGCGTACACCGTACCCGCACCACTCACCCCGAGACCATACGATTCCGAAAATCCTTCGGTCGCGAACGTTTCAAGCGGCGACGCGTTGTACGGTTCACCAAAAGGCCCGAACAACACGATACTACTGCTCCTATCGACAACGATATTGTTCGTAGACGGATTGATCGCGAACGTCGTCCCACCTGTGTGGAATTGGTCCACGCTCCCGATTTCTTCCCCCGTCGCCGAGTTAAGCTTTATGATACCGGACGTAAAACCCTTTTCGGATTCTTCTAGTTCTCCCCAGTTGATGTAAATGTTCTGCTTCGAGTCGACCGCCAAACCTCGCGACCCAACAGCCAAGCTTGTTGCAAACTTCTTTTCGCAGACCCCGGTACCGGAAGCGCACTCCTCGACATTTTTTGCTGTGTCCAAAGTCCACACGTTCCCGGACGGATCCACCGTAACATCGACGAATTTGGCCGGCGGTACCCTGCCTCCCGTCAACTGGCCCAAGTATGCGCCGGTGGCACTGAACTTGTCCACCACTTCGTGACCGTTGTCAAGGACGTACACGTCTCCAGCGGAAGGATCCAACGGATTGTTAGAATTGTCCACCGCGACCTCTTCAGGCGAAGAAAACGCACCGGTCGGCGCCGCCGTGCCGTGTTCGACTTTAGCGACACCGCCTTCGACAACTTCATAGGTGCCACTACCATCAAACTGGCCCAAATACACACCGGTCGAGCTGAACCGCTCCACGCGACCATTACCCTTGTCCGCGACATACACGTCGCCGGCGGCGGGCTGCACTAGCGGTTCGCTCGAATCGTCCACAGCCACCCCGACAGGTTCCTTGAACTGGCCGGCCCCCGAGCCTTCGCTACCGAACGAGACACCCGGAATGTACACCCTCTTCGCCGACGCCGGCGCGGCAGAACCCAACACCAGCACGACGGGCACAACCACGCAGCCCAAAACCCACGTACACCACGCGCCCGACAGACGCTCAGAATCAAACATACCGATACCTTTCACAATGGGAATACATGGGAATTGCTGCTGCGTGTTGCGTATCGCATACCCTGGCGAGACGACCACCCGGGCGGACACACAGCCCGTCCGGTATCGTGAAATCATGCCGGAGCTCACCGCACAACCTTATTTTTCCGTCACCGCCCAGGTGCCGTAGGCATACCCTTCTTCTTCTTCAGGGACTACCTTCAGGAGGGCCCCGGTAGTGGATGCACCCGCTTCCACAGGCTGAGTCAGCTTGATGACCTCTTCAAGGATCATGTCTTTATTCCTTGCCTCATATACACACAGATTGCCGGGACTGGCCTTTGGTTCCGCGGCGCTGCCGGCAGGAGTCCCGCATTCCGTCGGCGGTTTGCCCGTTCCAAGTTCATTCCCCGTCTTGGATGAAAGTCCGCCTTCGCCTTCTTCGACGATGTGGACGTGGGACGCTTCCAGAGGTTCCTTCAGCATGATCGGAAAAGAGAACGCAACGAACTGCGGATAACCCCGACTATTGACCACGTTGCCGACCGCCCAGCCGCCGGTCTCAGTCTTTTCCGCAGGCAACGTCCCGCCGGCAGTCCACGGCGAGCCTTCTTTACCTTCCTTGCCGGCCTTCCCGTTACACGCATAGCTCGCACCGCTCGCCGCGACGAATTCGCTGCCGCCTTCCTTGCAGTGTTCGTTGCCGACACCCAAAGGGGTGCTCGTCACGCTCGCGCCGTTAGTCCCAGAGGTGCCGTTCGCGCCCGCCGCACCGTTTTCGCCTTTGGCCCCAGCGGGACCGGCAGGACCCTGCGCTCCCGCGGCCCCCTGAGCACCGTTGGCCCCCGCCTTCCCCTTCAACGAAGCAAGCACACTCGGCTTGATCTGTTTGCTCGAGGTGATCAAGTATTTACTGGCGGCCAGCGCGCCGCCTGACATCGCGAACACGAGCGCAAGCGTCAGCGCGACGTTGGCAAACGTAAAGCGCCTACGAACAAAAGACAGCATCAGTCCATCCCTCCTAGAGAAAGCGATCCACACGAATAGACCCGCGGGACCGCGGGCATGGCAAAACCACCGCGGGCAAAAAGCCTGCGGCGGCGAAAGGTGCGGCGATCGAGGGAGCTAGACCCTCGGCGCCGAGAGAGAGAGAGAGAGAGAGAGAGACGCGTCAGCGACGCTGACGCGTCCTATAAAGGACCCGCCAGCAGCACACGGACTCTCAAGCACGTTATTCCCCAATGAAACCACGTGAAAAACACTTCCCTCTCGTAGCGACCCGGTCCCTCTCCCAAGGTTCCTGATAAACCGGTTAGCGTCGACTCAAGACCCGACCCAAACCCGACCTTATGTCTGCTCGGCATCCTTCATGGACATCGAGTCAATGGGTTGTTATACACGATCACTGAACTCTTGTCAACCCATAGAGGTCGGAGCGGGCTGGAGATGCCCGCCACACGCGTCCCGCGGCTACGACTCAAGCGAGGAAGGAATCCTGCTTCGCCGCGCCGGCCCGCGCTGCCACCGCGCCCTGCGACAACAGCTCGGCGATCTGCTCGTCCGTATAGCCCGCTGCGCGCAGCACGTCCTCGGTGTGCTCGCCCAGGGCGGGACCTGGTATTCGGTTGTGCTCGCCCGGGGTGCGGTCCAGCTTGACCGGGATGCCGAGCTGGCGCACGCCGTCCGCGACCCCCGGCTGGTCGAGCGTCACGACCATCTCCCGCTCGCGCACCAGGTCCGAGGCGAGCGCCTCGTCGACGTCCAGGACCGGCTCCAGGCAGCAGTCGTGCTCAGTGGCGAACCGGGTCCATTGCGCGCGCGTGCGGCCCTTGAAAACCTCGGCGACCTGAGCGTGCGCGTCGGAGCCGGGTTTCTCGAACTGCTTATCGATCAAATCCTCGCGCCCGACGCCGCGACACCACGCCTGCCAGAACTTGGGCTCCAGGGCGCCCAGCGTGACCCAACCGTCGGCGCACTCGTACGGGCGGTAGCAGACGACAGCGCCCGCCAGCAGCTGCTCGCCCCGGCGCGGAACGACGCCGTCGGCGAAATACTGGCCAGCGACCATCGCCAGCCACGAGAGCGCGCCGTCGGCCATCGACACGTCGACCATCTGGCCCTCGCCCGACCCGGCTTGCGCGGGCAGGCCGCCCGATTGGGGTCGCCCACCCGCGCCGTCGCGCTCGCGCAGCGCCGCCAGGATCCCGAAAGCCGCCATCAAGGCCCCACCGCCAAGGTCGGCGATCTGCCCCGCGGCCTGTATGGGATGCCCACCCACCTCGTCCCCTTCGCCCGACAGGCCGAGCAGGCCGATCAGGCCCAGGTAGTTCATGTCATGCCCAGAGGCGTCGCGCTTGGGCCCCGTCTGCCCATAGCCCGTGATCGCGCAGTAGACGATGCCCGGGTTGACCTTGCGCATCCGCTCGTAGCCAACGCCCAAGCGGTCGAGCACACCTGGGCGGAACGACTCCAGGACGACGTCGTAGTCGCGCACCAACCGCAGCAGGACCTCACGCCCGCCCTCGTGCTTGAGGTCGATCCGGATCGAGCGCTTGTTGCGATTCAACGACAGGAACAGCGCCGACTTGGCGCTGTCATCGGCACCCTCGTAATAAGGAGGCGCCCAGCGAATGTAGTCGCCCGCGCCGGTGTCCTCGACCTTCAGCACCTCGGCGCCGAAATCCGCCAGCAGCAGCGAGCAAAAGCCGCCGGGAAGCAGACGTGAGAGGTCGAGAACTCTTACTCCTGCCAGCGGAAGGCTCATAGTCAGCACGCTACGTTATACGCATGCCAATGAAACGTCATTTGCAGATCCTGATCGATGACCACCGCCAGCGGTTGCTCGAAGCCGAATAAGCCTGGGCGTGCCGGTATCATGCGCACAGTTGGCCATAGTTGCGCATCCTCGCATCGACTCGCCCGAATATCTGGCGCTGCAGGCGCGCGCGGGCTGGAGACTGGACGTCGAGCTCATCGACGGCGAGGCGGTGGTGATGCCGCCAACGGGAGGATGGGCGGCGTCGGCTCAGGGGAAGCGTCGCGATCGGCCAGGCGGGCACCCTGCGCAGCGACCTGCTGGAGGGCTTCGCGCTGGACCTCGCCGAGGTCTTCTGGCCTTGATCGGCGATGCCTGAGGCCTCATTTCTTCCTGCTCTTGGGCTTCTGCTTGTGCCTCACATTGGCCTTCGCCCTCTTCGCGCCCTTGGCCTTCTTCGCCTTCGGGCAGCCCGTGACGCCGATCGGCGTGGACTCATGAATCGTCGCGCCGTTCTGCGCGGTGAACGCTGTCGGCATCGCGAGCTTGCTCTTGCAGAGGTTGCCGTTCGCCGCGAGCGCCGAATATTTGCCTTGCGGCAATGTGAGTTCGAACGTGCCGACGGGCGCGTCGGGGACGGTCGCGAACGTGCTGCTGGTGATGCCCGCTTTGTTGATGAACGTTTCGCCGTGCAGGTCCAGCGTGACGCCGTAGCCCTGCAGGACGATGATTAGTTCGGGGAACTTCGCGCCACCATGCGAAACGAAATACGTCATATACATCGTCGAGATCGTTACGATCCTGCGCCACCAACTGCGCACGAGTGATAATGAACACGTCGTTACCGTTCGCCGAGGCGTCCAGTAGATACGAGTTTTCGGGATCGCTGCCGCTTGAGAGCAGAAAGATGCAACCCTGGGTCTGCTGGCAGCTACCGGTACCGTCACGCTCCCACTCATACACATCCAACCACCCATTCGTGGCCTGCGGCACCAATGGTTGAGCGCTCTCGAAGAACACACGACTGCCGTCTTCAGAGATCCATCTGGGCTGATACGTCGCCTGGCGACTGATGGGAAGCACCGCCCCCACAGAACTAACGGTTTCTGTGGCTGCGTTGGTGGGTACTGGCGCTTCACCGGTCGGATTGCATGACACGCACGTGAGCTTCCCCGACGGAGCTTCGTAGAGGTACACATTGTCGCCCGACATGAACACGAGACTGTGACCATCGGGCGTTACCGTCGCGGTACGAGAACCGATTTCTCCGGCGTAATCAGTCGCGATTTCGTCTTCAGTGTCTACATCATCGTCGGATGTAGCGGCTTCAGTGGCCACACGCGTCGTGACACCAGCGTGCCACAGGACGATGTTATTGTTCGAATCGACGTAGTACACGTATTCGCCGTTTTCGCTGATACCAGCCACACCCTTTACTTCCACACCAGGCGACAGGTCTGTGGTCTGCCCGTTTTCCAGGTCGTACTCGTACAGGTCACCCTTCGTGAAGAAGACCTTCGACCCGTCCGTGCTCGCGTCCTGGAAGATCCCTTCGCCACCGACCGCCTTATCGACCTGCACCGTGCACGCGTCAGCCGGGATCAGGCATTCTTCTTCGGGACCGACAGGACTCTGCGGCTGCGTATCGTTCTCCCGCACATACAACGCCCGCGACCGATGGAAGACGCCATAGTCTTGGCTGAACGCTTCAGGAGCATAAGTCCAGACAACGCGCGACCCATCAGCCGAGATCACACGCGTGAAATCAGGACCACCACCGTGGTTACTATCGACCGTAACGGCCCCCTGGATCGAGCCGAACGCACCACCCGGAGCGACACTGCCATCGGGCAACACATCGACGAGATACAGTTTCCCGCCGACATGATCGTACAGGTAATGCGAAAGTTCGCCGTGCTTGCCCGCTTCGACTTCCTTCCTGACGTCTTCGCGGACTTCCTGTTCTAGCTGACCTTCGCCTTCCAGCAGATCGGCATTACTTTCGAACAACAGATGACTGTGCGCCCGAACCATACCCGTACCAGCATTCGCGCCAGCATACAGCGCGAGCTCGCCGGTGACCGCAGTCCCCAGTTCTTGTGCGGTGCGGTCCGGGACCGTGGTGAACAACGATTCGTATCCGCCGTCCACACCACCAGCCATCGAGTGCGCGTAAAGACCATAGTATTCCAGCGGAGCGCGCGTCACGGAACGCTGGGGCCTTCCAGGATACCCACCGAGAGATCGCTCGTGAACGCACGATACTGAGCGGGCGCGCCCCGTTTCGTTGTTGGGGCGGTTTCCAGCGGCGCTCCGGTTTCGATCGCCACCTGCGTCCAACCACCACCCGGCGAACGCGTCGCAAGATACTCGTTACCCTTAGGATGGCAACCGATTCTTCCCCACCCCAGTTGATGTAAACGTCTTGCTGCGAGTCGACCACGAAACCACGACCCACACTACCCAGGTTGGGTTGAAACTTCTTTTCGCAGACACCCGTGCTGTCGCACTCCTCGACATCTGCCTTTGTGTCCAAAGTCCATACGTTCCCGGACGGATCGACCGTAACATCGACGAAACTGGCGGGCTGCACACTGCCCCCAGTCAACTGGCCCAAATACGCGCCGGTAGCACTGAACTTATCCACCACATCGTGACCGTTGTCAAGGACGTACACGTCCCCCGCGGAAGGGTCCAGCGGATCGTTCGAGTTGTCCACCGCGACCTCTTCGGGCGAGGAGAACGCGCCAGTCGGCGCCGCCGTGCCAGTTTCAATTTTCCCTTCGACTTCGAACGTGCCGCTCCCATCGAACTGGCCCAAATACACACCGGTCGAGCTGAACCGCTCCACGCGATTATTGCCCTTGTCGACGACGTACACGTCGCCCGCGGCGGGCTGCACGAGCGGTTCGCTCGAATCGTTCGCGGCCACCCCGACGGGTTCCTTGAACTGGCCGTTACCCGAGCCTTCGCTACCGAACGAGACGCCCGGAATGTATATCAGTTTTGCCGACGCCGGAGAAGCAGAACCCAACATCGCCGCGACAAGCACGACCACGCAGCCCAAAACCCACGTACACCACACGCGCGACAGACGCTCATAATTAATCATGCTCATGCCGATACCTTTCAAAATGGAATACGTGGGAATTGATGCGTGTTTCGCATCGCGTGGCCCCGGTTACACGACCACCCGGACGGACACACAGCCCGTCCAGGCAATCGCCAACTCACACCCGGGTAAGCTCATCATACGATCCTTACTTTTCGGTCACCGCCCACGTCCCGCCTACGTTCTCTCTTTCCTCTTCAGCGCTCAATTGGAAAGCCAGGATCACGCCAGTCGTACCAGCCCCCGACCCACCGACTACCGGCGGGTAAAAAAAGTGGGAGAACGTTAGACCCATTTCTCCAAATTCCGAGGCTTCCCTATTGGCGTACACGCACAGATTCCCAGGTTCGGCTATCGGTTTTTCAACGGTACCACCGGTACATCCCGCAGGCGCCTCTTCTTCAAAGTAAACAAAATGGTTTTCAGACTCGGCCAGCCGTTCTTTCAGCTGGACCGGGAAGGACAGCGACACTTCCTTGAGCCCGACCCCAGTTTTACCGCCAATGGTCCAAACCCCCGTCTCGGTCGCTTTGGAAGGAAGCGTGTTGTTCGGCGTCCAAGGTTCACCGGTAGCCCCTTTCGCGCCTTCCTTGCCAGCCTTGCCGTTACACGCATAGCTGGCACCGCTCGCCGAGACGAATTCGTTGCCGCCTTCCTTGCAATGTTCGTTGCCAACACCCAAAGGCGTGCTCGTCACGTTGGCGCCGTTAGTCCCGGGGGTCCCGTTCGCGCCAGCCGTACCGTTTTCGCCTTTGGCTCCGGCTGCTCCGGCGGGACCTTGTGCCCCGGCGGGTCCTTGAGCGCCGGTCGTCCCGGTCTTGCCTTTCAACGAGGCGAGTACGTTTGGCTTGATCTGTTTGGTCGTGGTGATCAGATAGTGCGTAGCCGCCAGCGCGCCGCCTGACATTGCGAATACGAGCGCGAATGTCGCCACGACATTGGCATAGCTCATATGCCGGCGTAGTCTCGAGAACATCAGTCCATCCCCTCCTCGGGTGTCGTTGAGAACATCAAGCCGCGATCTCCATTTGGAGGCTGGCGACGGTTGTGCTGTCCGCGCGGCGTGTTTTCTGTGTGCGCGCGAATGCTGCTGGTGGCGTGCTGTCCGGTTGGTGTGAGCGTCCAAGCGTTGGGGGCGCCCTGGCCGGGTCCCAGGCCGGTGTTATCGACCATTCCCGCCCGTTGCAAACGCCCCAACAGCTTTGACACCTGGCCCTGGTCTTTGATGCCGGCGGTCTCCCCGATGATCCTGTTAGACGCTCCAGGATGCTCAGCGATAGCGACCAATACACGCACCGTGCGATACGTCAAACGCATACCAGCGTCTTTGAAAGGATCCAAAAACAACGAAGCACCGTTACGTGCATCGGTCGCGAGCGGCACGGGACGCTCAAGCTCACGGCGCGCGGCCGCACTACCGAGATACGGCAATACGACCATGCTCATCAACGGGTTCGCAAGCTCCACAAGCGGAGCGCGATCCTTTGCGGTGAGGCGTCCCTGGATGACCGCGAACAAGCCACCCACGATCTCCTCGCCCATCAACGGCAACGGCGTGAACCCGCTCTTCGCTTCGCTGCTTCCCTGCTCCACAATGCTCGTGAGCCCAGCGAGCACACGCCGGCGACGCTCAAGCACCTTGGGACCCCCGCCGGAGGACTCAACGATCAACAATCTGCCGATCACAGGCTCCTCATCCACGAACGACAGCAGTGCGACCAGGCCCGCCCGGATCCGCTCACGCCACCCCTCCCGCGAACGGTAGGCGTGTAGTACGCGCTCTGAGGCGTACTCCAACGCATCCTCGAAAGCCGCCAAAAAACAAGCCTCGCGATCAGCGAAATGCTCATAGAACGTGCGCCGCGAAACACCCGAACGCTCAACCACATGCGCGACACTCACGCTCCCTGCTCCCCGCTCAGACGCGACATCGAACATCGCGCTGAGAATCCGAGCGCGCTGAAGCCCACCAAGCTGCGCCCGCTCACCAAACCATCCACCAGCCACGCCCGTAGGAGCTCAAGGTGCGACCACACCGGTAGAAGCCCGCGCCGCGCGCACGCCCCCAGTGCGAGCAGAACCCGATGCTCGCGCCACGCGCGGCATCTCACACCAACCCGCCTGGACACGCGCACGAGAAACAAGCGCACGAGAAACACGCCCGCACCGCGCGAGGAAAACCCACCCGGACCAGTAGTCCGGTAAACCGTGAAGCTAGATCACGGCAAGCGGCGCACCGCTCCCCATGTCCCCCCGCGGGGATCCCGGCCGGCCGCCAGGCCGGACGGAGGGGCCTAGCGCTTGAGTCGCAGAGAGAGAGAAGAGAGAGAGAGAGACGCGTCAGCGACGCTGACGCGTCCTATAACGGACCCGCCAACAACACACGAACTCTCAAACACGCTATTCCCCAATGAAACCACGCGAAAAACACATCCCTCTCATAGCGACCCGGTACCTCTCCCAAGGTCCCCGCCAAAACAGTTGATAGTCGACCACGAAGACCGACCCAAAACCCAATCTTATGTTCCCCAAGCCCCAAACACGAACCCAGGCATAGAACCCTTATACACGACCATTCTAAGTCTGTCAAGTGGACAAACGCAAAAACTTATGAACCGAGCCCTCCAGCGCGATCTACGCGTGAACCACAACCGTCGGAGACCCGTTGGCCTTGGCCACCGGGATCAAGTGGTATTGCACGACGAAGCCAAGGCTCTCCGCGTAGCGATCCACGGTCGATATCTTCGTGTCAGCGGCCGTGCTCTCCAAACGCGCGACGAAGGACTGCGACGTCTCCATCGCTGCGGCGATGGTGGTCTGTGAGCGTTTCTGCTCCTCGCGCTGCTCGGTCAGAGCGCGAAGCAACTCGCGGCGGCGGCGAGCTGCATCCATCAGCTGCGGAAACTCAGGACTGCGCGCCGTACGCTTGTCGATCATCTTGTCTAGAAAGTCACGTTCGGGCATGGTCTCCACCTGGCGAATGAGTCTCAATATCTCTGCCGGCATCTCTTTCTAGAGATAAGAGTAGCACGTCTCAGCGGTGCAACGGACGCCTGCCTCGCGCCTTTCGCCTCTGGTCACCACGCCGCCGCCAATCCGCCAGGCGCGTCTTCGCCAGCTTGACGATGGTTGGAGGTGTCCTCTGGGTCTTCTTGTTGAACCCCTCAAGCGCCAGCAGAACCTGGCCGCGACTGCCTTCCTCGGCGAAGAGGACGCGATAGATCACGCGGTCGCCGTCCACCCGCACCTCCCAGATGTCGCCGTCCAGATGACGCGCGGCACGCAAACCCCGATCCCGCCCCGGACCGAGGCTACGCCCGATCAAATGTGGTTAGCTAAGGGCCAACGATTCCAGCCCACCCCCGGCGTCGATCGTCGTTCCCACGCGTGATCGCCCGGACTACCTGAGGGTGGCGCTCGCGTCGATCGCGCCCCAGTCTGCGCAGGCCGGCGCGGAGCTGATCGTCGTGGACGATGCCGGCCCTTGCGAGGAAGCCCGCGTGCTGGCCGCGCGCCGCTCAGCGCTTTTTCTTGGGGTGCTTCCCGGCCTTCCCGGCCTTTTTGGTCTTCGCCTTGTGCCTGGGACAGCCTGTGACGCCGATCGGGGTGTTCTGTTTGATGACGGCGCCGTTCTGCGCGGTGAACGCGGTCGGCATCGCGAGTTTGCTCTTGCAGAGGTTGCCGTTCGCCGCGAGCGCCGAATACTTGCCTTGGGGCAATGTCAATTCGAACGTGCCTACCGGTGCGTCGGGGACGGTCGCGAACGTGCTGCTGGTGACCCCTTCTTTGTTGATGAACGTTTCGCCGTGCAGGTCCAACGTGACGCCGTAGCCCTGCAGGACGATGATCAGTTCGGGGAACTTCGCGCCACCATGCGAAACGAAATACGCAGGGCCTTCCAACGCCACAGGCAACAATGGCGTGATCGCCTTGGCATGCCCCACGATCGACGCTGACGGGCACGACGCGGGATTAGCCGCGAAGACCTGTTCCGTGCAGGCCTTCTGCAACGTCGTCAACCGGGACGGCAGTTGCTTGGGTAGATCGACCTTGACCTTCGCGATGTTGGCCTGCGAGCCCTGCGGAGCTTTGGGATAGGCGAGCTTCACAGACAAGCTTGCACCAGCGGTCCGGGATGTCTTCCCCGACGTGGAGACCTTGAACGACGGCTTGAATTCCAGGCTGCGACAGGAGCCGACCTGGAAGTGGCTTGAGATCGGCGCGCTCGCTCCGGGGCCGCCTGCTCCTGGTGGTGGTGTGCCCCACGCGGTGCCGGAGAAGCTCATCGGATCACAATTCGTGGGGTTGAACATGAACCCGGGCCTGTCGATCACCGAGTCGATCAAGCGCAGGTCTGTGGGGACACCCTTCACGATCTGCGGGAACGGGTCGGTCGTGACGGTGATCTGCGCGGTGCTCGGATCTACTTCGATCTTCGCGCGTGTCACGATCGTGCCGAGGTTGAACGGTCCCGCGATCACGTGCGTCACGATCGACAGACCGAACGGTGCACCCTTATACGGTCCGGTGAGATAGATCTGGGATTCTGGGTTCCCGGGTTGCGGGATCGTAAGCGGATAGGGGCCGGGGCCTGAGGCGACGGCGGCGTGTCCGATCTTCGATGCTTCAGAGCATTCGCCCTTGGATGCTTGTGGTTCGGGGCACAGGGGTACCTGGCTGATCATGCCGTCAAGGCCTTGGGGGATCTTGAACTGTAGGCGTTCGATGCGTTGTTGGCCGTCGCCGCGTGTCAACAGCAGCGAGAAGCTCGTGAACCCGCCCGCCTGGTCGGTCGTGGAGCCGGCGATCAGCGACGGGCTGAACGGCAACGGCGAGGGCACGCAACCAGACCCATCCGGACCAGCCGTGATTGGGAAACTGTTCGTGAACGGGACGTCGACACCGAACGGTGTCGTCCACGGCGTGAAATCAGCGGTCGTAGTGTACGCGCCGCACTGGACGGGTGTAGCCAACGCTGCCTGTGCACCACCGGAGAACGCTAGTTTGAGGTCCGTGAACGGTAGGGCGGGTGTTTCGTCGACCGTTGTCGTGAGCTGTCCCGTCGCTTCGTTCAAACGCACTGTTGCGGGGAGCTTCAAGTAGACGCCGTCTCCTGAGGCCGCGATCAACAGTTTTAGTTCGGGTGGGTTTGCTTGCAATACGTAGACGTTGCCTTCGAGTTCGTTTTCAAGCTCTCCTTCCAAGAGCGGTGTTCTGACGTGCACGGTCCCGACCTTCGACGCTGACGGACATGTTTGTGGGCCTTCGCCGTGAATGTTCGCTTCGGCTTCCCCACACGCCGCAAGACCAGCGGCCTGACCGGGGTTGATCACCAAACCTTCAGGCAACGTCACCGACGTGTTCTTCAACGTCGCCGCGACCAGGCCTTCGGGTTCCAACAGGTTTTCCTGAGGAACCTTCACTTCTACATTCAACCCGGCCGGGGTGTCCGCGAAACCGGTATCGGGGATCGCCGTGATCGACGGTTCGATCGTCAAATGTTCACAACCCGTGAAACCAGCCGGTGCACCAGTATCGTCGCGGGTGACCGCTTCAGTGAACGGCGCATCCGGATCTTCTTCATCGTAGTTCCATGTACTCAACTCGCGAGCCGAGAATACTTGCGGACCCTCGCACGACGTCGGCAACGTCAAAAACGGGGTGACTATATTCGCCCCAGGACACCCTGTAACGCAGGCCCTAGACTTGTGTTCACGGTCGTGACTCGGTTCCGCGGGAACACCCCACAACGTCAAAATATTCCCCTCAATACCCACAATATTTACGTACGGGATGGTGACGTGCTCGACAATGTTATAACCATTGCCGCTGCGCACAGCCGCATCGAAGGACGCGTACCAACCGAAGACCTCGACCGCGAATTCATCGGGTACACCCGGCGGCGGTACCATATTGAACACAGGCTCGATGTAACTAAGATCCCCATTATAGATCACGTCAATGCCGATCTGTGTCGCCGCGGGACAGATCCCCCCGTCCAGCTGTGTGCGCGTGCACTTCGGCACCGCACTCGGATCACCAAAGAAACCAGGCGGCAAAACAGCTTCAACCCTCCTCGGAGCCCCACCCGCAGTCCCGCCACCGGGCACCTGGTTGAAGTTGATCGCGAACGTCGCGGTATAAGGGTGCGAACCCGCCTGCGTATCCGGCGTACCATCCGCGTTGGAGAGCCATACATCCCAAGCCGCGACCCCAAACCCTGGGATACCAGACCCAACAGTCACAGGATCAGACACAGTATTCGACGCGGACGCACCACCACCACTCATCACAACGCCATTAGAGTATGTGCCCGGTAGCGTACCATTTTCCACATTCACAGCGATACCGATTTCTTGAGTCACAGTTATACTAGTACCCGCACCATGCGGGAGCGGCGGTAGGAACTCCGGGTTGCTCGTACACGTAATAATGCTCGCACCACTGATATCGCGTTCACCAGACCCATTACCCGTACAAACCCAACGCGGCCCCCCATGATAACCACTCTCAAATTCCCATTCTTCTTCGTTATTTTTACCTTCTTCTTCCTGCGGGCTAAGCGGTTCAAAACTCCCTGACATAGGTTTGCCGCCGGCCTTCGTGGCGGTCACACCCACCGGCAGCGTATCCGTTATCGTGATAGGACCCTGGCTCGGCTTCGCACCTGTGTTGACGAACCCCACTTTGATCCTGCCATGACCACCCGGCGCCAAAGTCGTAGGTTCGACAAAAGAGAACGCATGCCAACCGGTGCCTTCGCTAACAGCCTGCGCGGGAGCACTGAAACAACCAAGCGCACAGAGCGCTGCGAGAACCGGAATGATAGACCGCTTGAACATGCTAAATCCTCCCCCTCGAGCGTCCACTGGACCTACCCGCCTTCCTCGCCGCTCTCCTAGCCCGTTTCGCTCTACGCTTCTTCACGCACCGGCCGTTCCTCTTCACAAAGCCCTTCTTGCACTTCGCCGAGCGTGCCTTAGCGCTCCCTGAGTGGTTCGCGGGCGACGGTGCGGCGAAGTTCCCGATCCCTTCGAACGTGACGCTCGCTGGTGTCGCGAAGATCGGCGGCGCCGGCGGCACACCCTGACAACCAGTACCAGCACACTCAGGCACAACACCAGGACGCACACCGTCCACACGCACATCATACACATCCTCGAGATCGTTACGATCCTGCGCCACCAATTGCGCACGAGTGATAATGAACACATCATTACCGTTCGCTGAGGCGTCCAGCAAATAAGTATTTTCGGGATCGCTGCCGCTGGAGAGCAGAAAAATGCAACCCTGGGCCTGTTCGCAGCTACCGGTACCGTAACGCTCCCACTCATACACATCCAACCACCCATTCGTGGCCTGCGGAACCAGCGGCTGAGCGCTCTCAAAGAACACGCGACTGCCGTCTTCGCTAATCCACCGCGGCTGACGCGTCGGCCGGAGACTGATGGGAAGCGCCGCCCCCACAGAATGTTGGGAGAATGTGGCTACATTGGTGGGCACGAGCGCTTCACCGGTCGGATCGCACGACACGCACGTCAGCTTCCCCGACTGCGCTTCATAAAGCCAGACCTCTTCGCCCGACATGAACAC
Organism: uncultured Solirubrobacterales bacterium; assembly: GCA_963809705.1. Lineage (GTDB taxonomy): Bacteria > Actinomycetota > Thermoleophilia > Solirubrobacterales > Solirubrobacteraceae > Palsa-744. The sequence goes on from CAWEKF010000001.1 coordinate 412,515, forward strand.
GAGACTGTTACCGTCAGGGGTCACCTCCGCCGTACGAGAACCGATTTCTTCCGCGTAATCGGTCCCGATGTCCGTACTGTACCCTTCCCATACAAAATCTTTGCCTGTCGCGGCCCCAGTGGCCACACGCGTCGTGACACCAGCATGCCACAGGACAATATCGTTACTCGAATCGACATAGTACACGTATTCGCCGCTTTCGCTGATACCAGCCACACCTTTTACTTCCACTCCGGGAGACAAGTCTGTAGTCTGCCCACTTTCCAGGTCGTACTCATACAGGTCGCCCTTCGTAAAGAAGACCTTCGACCCGTCCGCGCTCGCGCCCTGGAAGATCCCTTCGCCACCGACCGCCTTATCGACCTGCACCGTACACGCGTCCGTCGCAACCAAACATTCTTCTTCAGGACCGACAGGGCTCTGCGGTTGCGTATCGTTCTCCCGCACATACAACGCCCGCGACCGATGGACCACGGGACCGGTCCTGTCCGGTACTTCTTCGGTCGCTTCCGGAGCATAAGTCCAGAAAACACGCGACCCATCAGCCGAGATCACACGCGTGAAATCAGGACCACCACCCAGCAGACCATTAGTCGCAACGGCCCCCTCGACCGAACCGAACGCACCACCCGGAGCAACACTGCCATCGGGCAGCACATCGACGAGATACGGCTTCCCCCCGACATGATCGTACAGATAATGCGAAAATCTGCTGTGCTTGCCCGCTTCGACTTCCTGCTTGACGTCTTCACGGACTTCCTGTTCCAGCTGACCTTCGCCTTCCAGCAAATCAGCATTGCTTTCGAACAACAGATGACTGTACGCCCGAACCACACCCGTACCAGCATTCGAGCCGGCGTACAACACCTGTTCCTCCCCCGCCGCAGTTTGTAGTTCTTCAGGGGTGCGGTCCGGGACCGCGGTAAATAGCGATTCGTATCCGCCGCCCACACCACTCGCCATCGCATGCGCGTAAAGACCATCGTATTTCAATGGAGCATGCGTCGCCGGAACGCTGGGACCTTCAAGGATGCCCACCGAAAGATCACTCGTAAACGCACGATATTCAGCGTGTGTACCGTTTTCACCGGCGGCGGTTTCATCCTGCGAACCGGTTTCGATCGCCACCTGCGTCCAACCACCACCCGGCGAACGCGTCGCAAGATACTCGTTACCATAACCCTCCCCCTGCGAGCTCGTACCACCAGTCGGCGACGCAGCACCTGCATACGCCACCGCTTCACCGTCGGCGGCGGCCTGAAACGGCAACTTATAGTGAGCGTTGATACCGTGTTCGTTGGGGTTACCTTTGTCCCCACCAGCAAGTTCAAGATTCGCTTCCGGGACGTAAATCTCCACGTCCTGATCGGACCCCACCGGACTGACCGGTTCATAAACACGACCATCCGGCAACCCCGCCACCGACATGTACGTCGCGAACGTCACATCAGGACCATCCACCGTACCCAACACGTTCGTCGCGACGACGCGCCAGTGGTACTGCGTACCAGGCTGCAACCCCGTCAAACTCACGCGCACAGCAACATTCTGGTTGGCGCTGCCGATGTTTTCTTCGGGCGTGCTCGCACCGTAGGACGTGCTCGTACCGTATTCAATACGATACGTGGTGGCCAGACCGCCCGGATCGACCTGGGCGCTGAGCGTCGCCGCGATCACGCTCACATTCGACAATGTTTCGCCCGTTATCGTCGGATGACTGATCGTCACACCCGCCGCGGGCAGGGTGCCGTTGGCGTTCGCCGCTACCAACCGTACGCTGCGCACACTCGAGGACGGTAGGCCCGTGAGCGTCGCGCTCACGGGCAGCGCCGCGGTCCCCACCAGTGTTTTGGGTTCCTGTTCGCAAGCGACCTTGCTCGTGTACTTGCCAGGTTCGGTGCCGTATTCGAAATAGCATTCGGTCACAGGTTCGCCTTCAGGATTGAGCGTCCCGTGCAACGTCATCGCTGTTTCCGACACGCTCGACGGTGTTTCCGTGATCACGGTCGGCAACGGCACGTAGTCAAAGCTCTCTACCTTGTCCGCGCCGCGCTCGCTCGCGTAGACCGTCGCGGCGCCATTGACCGCGACACCAAACGATCCGGTCAAACCTTCGGAGGGGAACTGTTCGACCGCCGGGGACGGGAGGACTCCCTTTTCATTGGAGAGCACACTGGAAGTCCCGTACACCGTAATGCTGGTAGCACCGCTGTCAGTATAGTAGAGTCCCCTGGCTCCGAAAAGGCTATTTGTAGAAGAGTCGACTGCCAACGCATAGAAACGTTCTGCTTCATAGTACCCTTTTTTTTCAAAGTATATGTCGACGGATCCCGTTTCCTTGCCTGTGGTCGCGTTAAACGCACCTATTAGGCCTTCGCCGCGCAGCGTATAGACATTCCCGCTGGAGTCGACCGCCATCCTCGTAAATCCGGTTTCTATTTGGAACTTTGGCACACAGCTACCGGTATCGTTGCACTCGCTGATGTAGACTGAGCCCACTGTCAATGTTTGTTTATATGGAGTCCCTTTTATTACTCCTGATACTTCTATTTTTTCTCCAATGTCGTCAGCGGTCCAGAGGTTGCCCGACGGATCGACCGCCATGCTTGTAAGCGTTTCGGTGAGCCTTCCCGTGCGCACGACTACCGTACCCTGGCTTTCGCGAGATATGTAGCCTTCGACATTGACCACGCACTGCGCCGGACCGCACACATCACCCGGCGTGATCTGACTCTCGTATTCTCCGGTCGAGCCGAACTTATCGATCACATCGTGACCAGGATCCAACACGTACACATCCCCCACAGACGGATCTTCCAGCACCGTCTTACCGGAGCCATCGACCGCGACCTGTTCCGGAGCGGAGAACACACCAGTCGGCGCCGCCACACCCGTCTCAATTTTACCTTCGACTTCGAACGTGCCGCTACCGACAAACTGGCCCAAATACGCGCCAGTTGAGCTGAACCGCTCGACACGATCATTGCCCTTATCGACAACGTACACGTCGCCCGACGCCGATTCCGTCAGCGAATCGTTCGCAGCCACCCCGACAGGTTCCTTGAACTGGCCGGGCCCCGAGCCTTCGCTACCGAACGAGACCCCCGGAATGTACACCCTCTTCGCCAAAGCCGGAGCAGCAAAACCCAACACCAGCGCGACGAGAATACACGCACAGCCCAAAACCCGCGTACACCAGGCGCCCGACAGACGCTCACAATCAATCATTCTCATGCCGACACCTTTCAAAATGGGAATACACGGGAGTTGGTACTTGTTTTCCGCGCCGCTATGCCGTGACGACACGACCACCTGGACGGACACACAGCCCGTCCAGGCAATCGCGAATCCACCGCGGAAGGACTCACCGCACCATCCTCATTTTTCGGTCACCGCCCAAGCCCCATAGGCAAACGGTTCTTCTTCTTCTTCAGGGAGCATCGTCAGGACGGCCCCGGTAGTGGATGCGCCCCCTTCCTCTTTTTCACCAATCAAATTAATGATCTTTTCAAAAAACAGGAAATGGCCATTTGCCTCATATACACACAGATTGCCGGGACTGGCCTTTGGTTCCGCGGCGGTACCGGCAGGAGTACCGCATTCCGTCGGCGGCACACCCGTTCCATTTTCATTCCCTTTCTTTTCGATGAAGTGGACATGGGCCGCTTCCAGGGAAGCCCCCAGCTTGATCGGGAAGGAGAGCGCTATGAACTGCCGACGGTCAAGGCTGTGTGACACGCTGCCAATCGCCCAGCCTCCGGTCTCGGTCTTTTCCGGAGGCAGGGTTCCCCCGGCGGTCCACGGGGAGCCTTCTTTGCCTTCCTTGCCGGCCTTGCCGTTGCACGCATAGCTCGGACCGCTCGCCGAGACGAATTCGTTTCCGGCTTCTTTGCAGTGTTCGTTGCCGACACCCAAAGGCGTGCTCGTGACGCTCGCGCCATTCGTACCGGCGATGCCGTTCGCGCCGGCGGCGCCGTTTTCGCCTTTGGTCCCGGCGGGACCAGCCGGACCCTGCGCTCCCGCGGGGCCTTGAGCGCCATTAGCCCCGGCCTTGCCTTTCAGCGAAGCAATCACGCTCGGCTTGATCTGTTTGGTCGTGGTGATCAGATAGTGCGTGGCTGCGAGCGCGCCGCCCGACATTGCGAATACGAGCGCGAACGTCGCTACGACATTGGCGTAGTTCAGGTGCCGGCGTAGTCTTAGGAACATTGGTTCATCCCCTCCTGTGGAGTCGTTGAGAACATCAAGCCGCCGCCATCCCCATTTGGAGGCCGGCGGCGGGAATGCTGTCCGCGTGCCGCGTTTTCTGTGTGCGCGCGAATGCTGCTGGTGGCGTGCTGTCCGGTTGGTGTGAGCGTCCAAGCGTTCGGGGCGCCCTGGCCGGGTCCCAGGCCGGTGTTATCGACCATTCCCGCCCGTTGCAAACGCCCCAACAGCTTTGACACCTGGCCCTGGTCTTTGATGCCGGCGGTCTCCCCGATGATCCTGTTAGACGCTCCAGGATGCTCAGCGATAGCGACCAATACACGCACCGTGCGATACGTCAAACGCATACCAGCGTCTTTGAAAGGATCCAAAAACAACGAAGCACCGTTACGTGCATCGGTCGCGAGCGGCACGGGACGCTCAAGCTCACGGCGCGCGGCCGCACTACCGAGATACGGCAATACGACCATGCTCATCAACGGGTTCGCAAGCTCCACAAGCGGAGCGCGATCCTTTGCGGTGAGGCGTCCCTGGATGACCGCGAACAAGCCACCCACGATCTCCTCGCCCATCAACGGCAACGGCGTGAACCCGCTCTTCGCTTCGCTGCTTCCCTGCTCCACAATGCTCGTGAGCCCAGCGAGCACACGCCGGCGACGCTCAAGCACCTTGGGACCCCCGCCGGAGGACTCAACGATCAACAATCTGCCGATCACAGGCTCCTCATCCACGAACGACAGCAGTGCGACCAGGCCCGCCCGGATCCGCTCACGCCACCCCTCCCGCGAACGGTAGGCGTGTAGTACGCGCTCTGAGGCGTACTCCAACGCATCCTCGAAAGCCGCCAAAAAACAAGCCTCGCGATCAGCGAAATGCTCATAGAACGTGCGCCGCGAAACACCGGAACGCTCAACCACATGCGCGACGCTCACGCTCCCTGCTCCCCGCTCAGACGCGACATCGAACATCGCGCTGAGAATCCGAGCGCGCTGAAGCCCACCAAGCTGCGCCCGCTCACCAAACCATCCACCAGCCACGCCCGTATCAGCCCGTGCCGTGCGCGTGGGCGCGCGCACGCGCCCACCGCGAGCAGAACCCGATGCTCGCGCCACGCGCGACATCTCACCCCAACCACCCTAGACACGCGCGCGAGAACCAAGCGCGAGAGAAACTCACCCGGACCGATGGTCCGGTAAACCGTGAAGCTAGATCACGGCAAGCGGCGCACCGCTCCCCATGTCCCCCCGCGGGGATCCCGGCCGGCCGCCAGGCCGGACGGAGGGGCCTAGCGCTTGAGTCGCAGAGAGAGAGAGAGAGAGAGAGACGCGTCAGCGACGCTGACGCGTCCTATAACGGACCCGCCAACAGCACACGAACTCTCAAACACGCTATTCCCCAATGAAACCACGCGAAAAACACATCCCTCTCATAGCGACCGGTCCCTCTCCCAAGGTCCCCGCCAAAACAGTTGATAGTCGACCACGAAGACCGACCCAAAACCCAATCTTATGTTCCCCAAGCCCCAAACACGAACCCAGGCATAGAACCCTTATACACGACCATTCTAAGTCTGTCAAGTGGACAACACGAAAACTTTGCCTCCGACGATCCAAGCGCGTCCCGGTCGGAAGCCTGGTAGCATGATCTGGTATGAAGGTCAGTGTGAGCCTACCTGGAGAGGACGTCGAGTTCTTGGACGCGTACGCAAACGCGCACGCCTATCCCTCACGCTCCGCTGTCGTGCACGAAGCAATCCGCGCGTTTCGTCGCGGCGAACTCCACGACGCCTACCGCGAAGCATGGGACGAGTGGTCAGCCAGCGACAACGCACACATCTGGGAAACGGCCACCAGCGACGGCCTCTGATGCAACGCGGTGAGCTGCGCATGGTGGACTTCGAACCCACCCGGGGCGCCGAGGCGAACAAGCGACGGCCGGCGATCATCGTAAGCAACGATGAGGCAAACACCGCCGCCGCCAAGATCGGACGAGGCACGCTGACCGTGGTACCGGTCACATCGAACGTGGACCGCGTCCACCCCTTCCAGGTGCTACTGCCATCCGGCGCCGGCGGACTGCCACACGACTCCAAGGCCCAAGCCGAGCAAGTACGGTCGATAGACGTACAGCGCATAGGAGCACTATTCGGCAACCTGCCAGCCCAACTGATGACGTCGCTCGAGGACGCGCTGCGCCTGCATCTAGCGCTGTAGCCCCCTCCCAGAAACGTCGTACACGACCGCCAGACCGCGCTGGCCACCACTTCACGGGGAACCCCCGTCGAGCGCACGCTCCACTTCGGTCGCGCGTCTTGCGAGCCGCGCGCGGCTCAGCGCTTTTTCTTGGGGTGCTTCCCGGCCTTTTTGGCCTTCGCCTTCTTCGCCTCGTGCTTGGGGCAGCCGGTCACGCCGATCGGGGTGTTCTGGTGGATGACAGCGCCGTTCTGCGCGGTGAACGCTGTCGGCATCGCGAGCTTGCTCTTGCAGAGGTTCCCGTTCGCCGCCAGCGCCGAAAACTTGCCTTGGGGCAACGTCAATTCGAATGTGCCTACCGGTGCGTCGGGGACCGTCGCGAACGTGCTGCTGGTAACCCCTTCTTTATTGATGAACGTTTCGCCGTGCAGGTCCAACGTAACGCCGTAGCCCTGCAGGACGATGATCAGTTCGGGGAACTTCGCGCCGCCATGGCTCACGAAGTAGGCCGGTCCTTCCAACGGGACGGGTAGTAGTGGCGTGACCGCTCTGGCGTGTCCTACGATCGAGTCCGCAGGGCAGGATGCGGGGTTCGCCGCGAATGCCTGTTCGGTGCACGCCTTCTGCAACGTCGTCAGGCGCGACGGCAACTGCTTGGGCAGATCGACCTTGACCTTCGCGATATTCGCCTGGGAGCCCTGCGGCGCTTTGGGATAGGCGAGCTTCACAGACAAGCTCGCACCAGCGGTCCTGGATGTTTTCCCGGACGTCGAGACCTTGAACGACGGCTTGAATTCGAGACTGCGACACGACCCGACCTGGAAATGGCTTGAGATCGGTGCGCTTGCGCCGGGGCCGCCTGCTCCTGGTGGTGGTGTGCCCCACGCGGTGCCTGAGAAGCTCATCGGGTCGCAGTTGGTTGGGTTGAACATGAACCCCGGACGGTCGATCACCGAGTCGATCAGGCGTAGATCGGTGGGTACGCCCTTGACGATCTGTGGGAACGGGTCTGTCGTGACCGTGATCTGTGCGGTATTCGGGTCGACTTCGATCTTCGCTCGGGTCACGATAGTCCCGAGGTTGAACGGGCCGGCGATCACGTGCGTCACGATCGACAGGCCAAACGGCGCGCCCTTATACGGGCCCGTCAAGTAGATCTGGGATTCGGGGTTCCCGGGTTGTGGGATCGTAAGCGGATACGGACCAGGACCCGACGCCACAGCCGCGTGTCCGATCTTCGATGCTTCCGAGCATTCGCCCTTGGCTGCCTGTGGTTCGGGGCACAGCGCGACAGAGGAGATCATCCCCGAGAGGCCTTGGGGCACCTTGAACTGCAGGCGTTCGATGCGCTGCTGGCCGTCACCGCGCGTCAACAGCAGCGAGAAGCTCGTGAACCCACCAGCCTGATCGGTCGTGGCGCCCGCGATCAACGACGGGTTGAACGGTAGCGGCGAGGGCACACAACCAGACCCGTCGGGGCCCGCGCTGATCGGGAAGCTGTTCGTGAACGGGACATCCACCCCGAACGGTGTTGTCCATGGCGTGAAGTCGGCGTTCGTGGTGTACGTGCCGCACTGGACCGGTGTGGCCAGTGCTGCCTGCGCGCCACCGGAGAACGTCAGTTTGAAGTCCGTGAACGGCAACGCGGGCGTTTCATCGACCGTCGTCGTCAACTGTCCCGTCGCTTCGTTCAAATGCACGGTCGCGGGAAGCTTCAAATAGATCCCGTCGCCCGAGGCCGCGATCAACAATTTCAATTCGGGTGGGTTGGCCTGCAGGACGTAAACGTTGCCTTCGAGTTCGCTTTCGAGCTCGCCTTCCAACAGCGGCGTCCCGATTTTGACGGTCCCGACCTTTGATGCCGAGGGACAAGTTTGTGGGCCTTCGCCGTGGATGTTCGCTTCTGTTTCCCCACACGCCGCAAGACCAGCGGCCTGACCCGGGTTGATCACCAGGCCTTCAGGCAACGTCACCGACGTGTCCTTGAGCGTCGCTGCCACCAGGCCTTCTGGTTCCAACAGGTTTTCCTGCGGAACCTTCACTTCGACGTCCAGTCCCGCCGGGGTGTCCCCGAAACCGGTATCGGGGATCGCCGTGATCGACGGTTCGATCGTCAAATGTTCACAACCCGTGAAACCCGCCGGTTCGCCCGAATCGTCGCGCGTCACCGCTTCCGCAAACGGCGCGTCCGGAGCTTCTTCACCGTTCCATGTGCTCAACTCGCGAATCGAGAACGTTTGCGGACCCGTACACGACGTCGGCAACGTCAAAAACGGTGTGACTATACTATCCCCAGGACAACCATGTTCGGCACAGGACGGAGGGTTTTCCGTCTTACGTTCAGGGTTGTGGCTCGCTTCCGCGGGGACACCCCACAACGTCAGAATATTCCCCAGAATACCCACGATACCTACGTACGGGATGGTGACGTGCTCGACGATCCCGTAACCGTTGCCGCTGCGCACACCCGCATCGAAGTTCGCGTGGAAACCACCGATCGAGACCGCGAACTCATCCGGAACGCCCGGCGGCGGCACCACATTGAACACACCCTGCCTGTACCCAAGACTGCCATTATATATCTCATCCGTGCCGATCTGTGTTGCCGCGGGACATTTCAGCCCGTCCAGCTGTGCTCGCGTGCACTTCGGCACCGCACTCGGATCACCAAAGAAACCGGGCGGCAAAACAGCTTCGACGTTCCTCGGAGCCCCACCCGCAGTCCCGCCACCGGGCACCTGGTTGAAGTTCAACGCGAACGTCGCGGCGTAAGGGTGCGAACCCGCCTGCGTATCGGTCGTACCGTCCGCATTGGAGAACCATACATCCCAAGCCGCGACCCCAAACCCCGGAATACCAGAACCAATACTCACAGGATCAGACACCGTATTCGCAGCGGACGCACCGCCACCGCTCATCACAACACCGTTGGAGTACGTGCCCGGCAGCATACCATTTTCCACATTCACAGCGATACCGACTTCTTCAGTCACCCTCGCAGAGCTACCCGCGCCACTCGGGAGCGGCTCCAGGAACGCCGGATTACTCGTACACGTAATCGTGGTCGCACCAGTAACATCGAGTTCACCAGACCCATTACCCGTACACACCCAACGCGCACCATGATCTTTAGCATCCGCCCCAGGGAGACTAAACTTCCCTGATTCTTCTTCCTGCGGGCTCAACGGCCTAGGTACGCCTTCCGAGCCACTCGACATGCCGCCGGCCTGCGTGGCTGTCACACCCACAGGCAGCGTATCCGTCAGCGTGATAGGACCCTGGCTCGGCTTCGCACCGGTGTTGACGAACGCCACATTGATTAGGCCCTTGCCGCCCGGCGCCAAGGTCGTAGGTGAGACGAAAGAGAACGCGTGCCAACCGGTGCCTTCGCTAACAGCCTGCGCGGGAGCGCTGAAACAACCAAGCCCACAGAGCACGACGAGAACCGGAATCATAGATCGCTTGAACATGCTAAATCCTCCCCCTCGAGCGTCCACTGGACCTACCGGCCTTCCTCGCCGACCCCTTGGCCCGCTTTGCTCTGCGTTTCTTCACACACCTGCCGTTCTTCCTCGCGAAGCCCTTCTTGCACTTCGCCGACCTCGCTTTAGCGCTCCCAGACTGGTTCGCGGGCAGTGGCGCTGTGAAGTTGCCGATCCCTTCGAAAGTGACGCTCGCCGGCGTCGCGAAGATCGGCGGTGCCGGCGGCACACCCTGACAACCAGTACCAGAACACGCAGGCCCGACACTGGGACGCACACCGTCGACGCGCACGTCATACACGTCGTCGAGATCGTTACGATCCTGCGCCACCAATTGCGCACGAGTGATCATGAACACGTCGTTACCGTTCGCCGAGGCGTCCAGCAGATACGAGTTTTCGGGATCGCTGCCGCTCGAGAGCAGAAAGATGCAACCCTGGCTCTGCTGGCAACTGCCGCTACCGTCACGCTCCCACTCATACACATCCAACCACCCATTCGTGGCCTGCGGGACCAACGGCTGAGCGCTCTCGAAGAACACGCGGCTACCGTCTTCGCTGATCCACCGCGGCTGATACGTCGGCTGGAAACTGACGGGCAGCGCCGCCCCCACAGAATCTGTCAATTTTGTGGACGCATTGGTGAGCACGGGCGCTTCACCGGTCGGGTTGCACGACACGCACGTGAGCTTCCCCGACGGAGCTTCGTAGAGGAACACCTCTTCCACACCCGTGTCCGACATGAACATTAGACTGTGACCGTCGGGGGTCACCTCCGCCGTACGAGAACCGACTTCTCCAGCGTAATCATTAATAACCCCGTCTTGATTTACTGAATAATCTTCGGAAACCGCCGCGCCGCTCGCCACGAGCGTCGTGACACCAGCATGCCACAGGACAACGTCATTTTTAGCATCGACGTAGTACACGTATTCGCCATTTTCGCTGATACCAGCCACACCCTTCACTTCCACCCCGGAAGACAAGTCCGTAGTCTGCCCGTTTTCCAGGTCGTACTCGTAGAGTTCACCTTTCTTCGTAAAGAAGACCTTCGACCCATCAGTGCTTGCGTCCTGGAAGATCCCTTCGCCACCGACCGCCTTATCCACCTGCACTGTGCACGCGTCAGCTGCGACCAAGCATTCTTCTTCGGGACCGACAGGACTCTGCGGCTGCGTATCGTTCTCCCGCACATACAACGCCCGCGACCGATGGAAGACAGGACCACCGACCCCCTTCGCTGCCGTGGACGCTTCCGGAGCATAAGTCCAAAAAATGCGCGACCCATCGGCCGAAATCACATGCGTGAAATCAGGACCCCCACCCTGGTCAGTATCGATCGTAACGGCCCCCTCGATCGAGCCGAACGCACCACCCGGAGCAACACTGCCATCGGGCAACACATCGACGAGATACAGCTTCCCGCCAACATGATCATACAAATAATGCGAAAATTGGCCGTGCTTGCCCGCTTCGACTTCCTTCTTGACGTCTTCACGGACTTCCTGTGCCAGCTGACCTTCGCCTTCCAGCAAATCCGCATTGCTTTCAAACAGCAGATGGCTGTACGCCCGAACCACACCCGTACCAGCATTCGAGCCAGCGTACAACACATTCTCTTCGCTCGCCGCAGTTTCGAGTTCTTCTTGGGGGCGGTCCGGGATCGTGGTGAGCAACGATTCGTATTCGCCGTCCACAGCACCCACCATCGCGTGCGCGTAAAGACCACTGTATTCCAGCGGAGCGCGCGTCACCGGAACGCTGGGACCTTCAAGGATGCCCACCGAGAGATCGCTCGTAAACGCACGATATTCAGCGTGCGCGGTGTTCCCATTCGCTGTGGTTTCAGTCTGCGAGCCGGTTTCCAGCGCCACCTGCGTCCAACCACCCCCCGGCGAACGCGTCGCAAGATACTCGTTACCCAAACCCTCCCCCTCCGCGCTCGTACCACCCGTCGGCGGCACATCCCCCGCATACACCACCGCTTCGCCACCAGCCGCGGCCTGAAACGGCAACCGAATGCTAGCGCTGATGCCATGTCCGCTCAGACCAGCACCACCTTCCCCTGTAGTCAATTCAAAATTCGCTGCTGGGATGTAAATGTTCACGTCCTGGTCAGACCCCACCGGACTGACCGGTTCATAAACACGACCATCGGGCAACCCCGCCACCGACATGTACGTCGCGAACGTGACGTCCGGACCATCTATCGTACCGAGCGCGTTCGTCGCGACGACCCGCCAGTGATACTGCGTACCCGGCTGCAACCCGGTCAGATTCACGCGCACACCAACATTCTGGCTGGCGCTACCGATGTTTTCTTCGGGCGTGCTCGCACCGTAGGACGTGCTCGTGCCGTATTCAATGCGATACGTGGTGGCCAGACCGCCCGGATCGACCTGCGCGCTGAGCGTCGCCGCGATCACACTCACATTCGACAACGTTTCGCCCGTCGTCGTCGGACGACTGATCGTCACGCCCACCGCGGGAAGGGTGCCGTTGGCGTTCGCAGCGACCAGTCGTACGCTGCGCACACTCGACGACGGTAGACCCGTGAGCGTCGCGCTCACGGGCAGCGCCGCGGTCCCCACCAGTGTTTTGGGTTCCTGTTCGCACGCAACCCTGCTCGTGTACTTGCCAGGTTCGGTGCCGTATTCGAAATAGCATTCGGTCACAGGTTCGCCTTCAGGGTTAACCGTCCCCTTTAGCGTCATCGCTGTTTCCGACACGTTCGACGGTGTTTCCGTGACCACCGTCGGCAACGGAACGTAGTCAAAGCTCTCTATCTTGTCCGCACCGCGCTCGCTCGCGTACACCGTCGCGGCGGCATTGACCGCGACACCAAACGATCCAGTCAAACCTTCGGAGGGGAACTGTTCGACCGACGGGGGGGCTAGTTTTTGATTGGAGAGCACACTGGAAGTCCCGTACACCGCAATACTGGTAGCACCGCTTTGAGTATAGGTGAGTCCCCTGGCTCCGAAAAGACTGTTTGTAGAAGAGTCGACTGCCAACGCATAGAAACGTTCTGATTCATAGTACGTATTTTTTTCATATTCTATGTTGACGATTCCCGTTTCCTTGCCTGTCGCCAAAGTAAACGCATTTATGGAGCCACTGTCCAGTATATAGAGGTTACCGCTGGAATCGACCGCCATCTTGGACCCAGTCGTCCTGATTTCGAACTTCGGCGCACAACTACCAGCGGGACCGCACTCGCTGATATAGGTTGAGCCATATTTTCTCAACTCTTTATGTCCGGATTCTTCTATTTCTTCTATTTCTTCTCCAATGGCGTCAGAGGTCCAAAGGTTGCCCGACGGATCGACCGCCATGCTTGTAAACGTTTCGCTGCGCCTTCCGGTGCGCACGACTGTCGAACCGACCACTTCGACACGAACCACGCACTGCGACGGACTGCACACGTCGGCCGGCGTGATCTGGCTCCCGTATTCGCCGGTCGAACTGAACTTATCGATCACATCGTGACCAGGATCCAACACGTACACATCCCCCACAGACGGATCTTCCAGCACTGTCTTGCCGGAGCCATCTACCGCGACCTGTTCCGGAGCGGAGAACACACCAGTCGGCGCCGCCACACCCGTTTCCACTTTCCCTTCGACTTCGAACGTGCCGCTGCCGTCGAACTGGCCCAAATACGCGCCAGTTGAGGTGAACCGCTCGACGCGATTATTACCCTTATCCGCCAGATACACATCGCCCGATGCCGATTCCGTCAGCGAATCGTTCACGGCCACCCCGAGAGGTTCCTTGAACTGGTCGGGCCCCGAGCCTTCGCTACCGAACGAGACACCAGGGATGTACACCTTTTTCGCCAACGCCGGAGCAGCAAAGCCCAGCATCGCCACGGCGAGCACGACCACGCAGCCCAAAACCCACGTACACCACACGCCCGATAGACGCTCAGAATCAATCGTTCTCATGCCGATACCTTTCAAAATGGGAATACATGGGAGTTGGCGCGTGTTTCGCGTATCGCATGCCCGGGCGACACCACCACCTGGACGGACACACGGCCCGTCCAGGCATCGCGATTCCATACAGGTAGGCTCACCGCACGATCCTTACTTTTCGGTTACCGCCCAGGTGCCACCCAATGGAAATTCTGTCTCAGCGGTCACTTCGAAATCCAGGAACACACCCGTCGTACCAGCCCCTGAACCACCAGCTTCCGGTGGGTAAAGAAACCTTTCGAGCGTCACGCCATGTTCCGAGAAACGATTGGCTGTCCCGTCGGCGTAGACACACAAATTCCCCGGTTCGGCTATCGGTTTTTCAGAGGTTCCACCGGTGCATCCCGCAGGCGCCGTTTCGGAGAGGTAAACAAAATGGATCCGTTCAAAATTTTCCAAGCGTTCGCTCAACGCGACCGGGAAGGACAACGGCAATATCTTCTCCCCGAGTCCCGTCTCACCCCCAAGGCTCCAAACCCCCGTCTCGGTCGCGTCCGGGGGAAGCGTGTTGTTCGGCGTCCAAGGTTCGCCCGTAGCCCCTTTGGCGCCTTCTTTGCCAGCCTTCCCATTACAGGCATAGCTCGCACCGCTCGCCGAGACGAATTCGTTGCCGCCTTCCTTGCAGTGTTCGTTGCCGACGCCCAAAGGCGTGCTCGTAACGCCCGCACCGTCGGTCCCGGCCGTGCCGTTCGCGCCGGCCGCCCCGTTTTCGCCTTTGGCTCCGGCGGGTCCGGCGGGACCCTGCGCCCCCGCGGCCCCCTGAGCACCATTAGCCCCGGCCTTCCCCTTCAACGAAGCAAGCACGCTCGGCTTGATCTGTTTGCTGGAGGTGATCAAATATTTACTCGCTGCCAAAGCGCCGCCCGACATCGCGAATACGAGCGCGAACGTCGCCACGACATTGGCATAGCTCATATGCCGGCGCAATCTCAAGAACATCAGTCCATCCCCTCCTCAGGAGTCGTTGAAACATCAAGCCGCCACCTCCACAAGGAAGCCGACGGGATACACACCCGCGCACGGGTAGCACCCGCATGGCCCACGGGCAGGCAAGACCGCCACGGGCACACAGCCCGCGGCGACCGAAGAACAAGAAGCCGAAAGCGCTCTTACTACGCGCGAATAACCAAGCCGGGCCTTCTGCCCAGCGAAACGGCGGAGCCGACCAGCTCCTAGCTGGTGAGCGACCCGGCCGAGAGAGAGAGAGAGAGAGAGAGACGCGTCAGCGACGCTGACGCGTCCTATAACGGACCCGCCAGCAGCACACGGACTCTCGAACACGCTGATCCCCAAAGACTTCACGCGAAAACGACTCCCTCTCAGAATGCGACCCGGTCCCTCTCCCAAGGGCCCTGCCAAAAACGTTTGCTGTCGACCACAGGGGCCAACCCAAACCCGACCTTTATTTCACCCCAAACACCCGTGACGGATGTCGGTACATGGCTACGTTATACCTGAGCGCTGACTACTTGTCAAGCCCCCTGGACACGGAGCTGCTTCCGCGTTTCATATCCGCGGGTCGCAGCGGCTCCAATACGCCCGCGGAAGATGCGGTCAGGCGATGCCCAGCAGACCGCGCGCCTCGACGACCGTGGCCGGGCGGCGGCCCACGTCTTCGGTCATGCGCCGCGCCTGCGCGATCAGATCGCCGTTGGAGCGCGCCATGCTGCCGTCGGGCAGGTACAGGTTGTCCTCGACGCCCGCGCGGATCGAGCCGCCCAGAGTGAGGGCTGTGGCGATCAGCGTCCACTGGTCGCGCGAGATGCCGATCGCCCCCCAGTGGTGGGGGCCGCCCGGGACATCGCCGATGTTGTCGGCCATCGCCGCGAGATTGCGCGGCGTGGGCGGGATGCCGCCGACGACGCCCATCACGCAGTCCACGTGCAGAGGCGCCTGCAGCACGCCCATGTCCACCAGGGGCGTCAACGAGCCCACGTGGCCGAGGTCGAAGCACTCGTGCTCGGGCTTGACGTGAAGCTCGTTCATCGCCTGCAGCAGTTCGACGATCTCCTCGAACGGGTTGTTGAAGACCATCTTGAAGACAAAGTCTTTGCGCGAGCGCGAGTACTTGGCGTAGTTCATCGAGCCCATGTTCAGCGCCGCCACTTCGGGGCGGCAGGCGCGCAGGTACTCGACCCGCTTGGCCACCGGCACGCCGATCGTGCCCGTCGAGTAGTTGACGATCACGTCGTCCACGGCGCCGCGGATCGCCTCGGTGATCGCGCTGAAGTCCTCTATCTCATAGGAGGGCGTGCCGTCGGGTTTGCGCGCGTGGATGTGGATCATCGACGCCCCCTCGTCCACCGCGCGCTTGGCCTCCGCGCCGTACTCCTCGGGCGTATAGGGGATCGCCGGGCACTGCTCGCGGTTGGCGATTACCCCGGATATCGAGCAGGTGATCACAACCGGGTCGTCAAGGCTCATACAGGGACCACTCCTTGCTTCTTGTAGGGCCGCTCGATCCGCTTGCCCTCGGCCAGCTCCAGGCCGCGGCAGATCGTGAGCCGGGTCTCGCGCGGGTCGATCACGTCGTCGACGAGGGCGTTGCCGGCGGCGATGTAGACGTCGAACATCTTTTTGAAGTTGTCGATCAGCTCGGCCTTCTTGGCCTCGGGGTCCTCGGCGGCGTCGACCGCCCTGCGGAAGGCGATCTCGACGACGCCCTCCGCCCCCATCACCGAGATCTCGGCCGAGGGCCAGGCGACGATCAGGTCGGGCTCGTAGGCGCGCCCGCACATCACGTAGTAGCCGGCGCCGTACGCCTTGCGCGTGATCACCGTGATCTTGGGGACGGTCGCGTTGGCGACCGCGTAGAGCATCTTGGCGCCGTGGCGGATGATGCCTTCGGCCTCGACCTTGGTGCCGACCATGAAGCCGGGCACGTCCTGGATGAACACCAGGGGAATGCCGAACGCGTTGCACAGGTTGACGAAGCGAGCGGCCTTGTCGGCGGAGTTGTTGTCGAGGATGCCGCCGAGCTGCTTGGGCTGGTTGGCCACGATCCCGGCCGGGCGGCCGCCGAAGCGGGCGAAGCAGGTGACGATCGTCTTGGCCCACTGGCCCTTCATGTCGAAGATCTCGCCGTCGTCCACGATCCGCGTTATGACCTCGTACATGTCATAGGGCTTGCGGTTGGACTCGGGCAGGACGTCGAGCAGCTCCTCGTCGGCCCTGTCGATCGGGTCTGAGACAGGCCGAACCGGGGGGCGCTGCTCGCAGTTCTGGGGCATGAACGACAGGTATTGCTTGATCCGCTCGATGCACTCCTCGTCGGATGCGACCTCCATGTCTCCGACTCCGGACTTGCGGCAGTGCACGCGCGAGCCGCCCAGTTCCTCCTGGGTCACGTCCTCGCCGACGGCGGCCCTGACCAGGTGCGGTCCCGCCAGGGCCATCGAGCCGCGGCCCCTGACCATCGGCACGAAGTCGGCCAGCCCGGGGATGTAGGCGGTGCCGGCCGCGCACGGTCCCAACAGCGCGGCGACCTGGGGGATCACGCCGCTCATGATCACCTCCTCGCGGAACAGGTGGCCGGAGCCGGCGAACATCGCCCCGGCGGCCTCCTGCACGCGCGCGCCGGCGGAGTCGAGCAGCCACACGAACGGAATGCGCTTCGTGAGGGCCAGCTCGCGCAAGCGCGTGACCTTGAACTCGCCCGTCATCCCCATCGAGCCGGCCATCACCGTGAAGTCATACGCGCACACGGCGGTGAGGCGGCCCTCCACCTTGCCGTAGCCGGTGACGACCCCGTCGGCGGGCGCGTCGACACCGTCCATCGCGCGCTGGGAGGTGTGCGGCCTGCCGTGGATGCCCAGCTCGACGAACGTGCCCTCATCCACGAGCAGGGCGATCCGCTCGCGCGCCGTCAGGGCGCCCTTCTCGTGTTGCTTGTCGATCTTCTCCTGGCCGCCGCCGAGGCGGATCCGCTCGCGTCGAGCGTGCAGATCCTCGACCAGCGGCCGCAAGAGGGAGGTTGTCGGCTCTGTGCTCATATGTTCCTCCAAGGGGTGACCCACGCGTGCGCGCGCGTGCGCGCGCAGGGCACCTCTTTTTGCAAACACATACTCATCGCCCCTTCCACTGAGGCTCGCGCTTCTGGAAGAAGGCGGTCACGCCCTCGACGATGTCCTCGGTGGACACGGCCAAAGTCAATTGCGCGCGCAGGTAATCCAAGGCGTCGTCCAAGGGCATGTCGAGCTGACGGCGCATCGCTTCCTTGCCCAAGCGCATGATCAGAGGCGACTTGGAGGCGAGCTTGGCGGCCCAGTCGGCCACGGCGGCGTCGAACTCGGCGGCGGGGACGACCTTGTTGACGAGCCCGGCCGCCAACGCCTGCTCGGCCGACCAGCGCTCGCCCAGCAGCAGCAGCTCGTTGGCCTTCTTGCGCGGGACGTTGCGGTAGATGAAGGCCATGATCATGAACGGGAAGGCGCCGACGTTGATCTCGGGCGTGCCGAATGTGGCCTGCTCGGAGGCGACGATCAAATCGCATGCGAGCGCGACGCCCAGGGCCCCAGCGAGCACGTGGCCGCGCGCGGCGCACAGGGTCGGCTTGCCGAGCGCGCCGATCAGCTTGAACAACGAGACGAAGCGCTCGGAGCCGAAATGCTTGTGCACGAGCGCGACGTCGCCGGCGAAGCCGCCGAGGTTGGCGCCGGAGGAGAAGACCGTGTCGTGCGCGGAGGCCAGCACCACAGCGCGCACGGCCTCCTCGTCGCGGGCGCGCTCGAACGCGGCGATCAACCCATCCAACACCTCGGGCGAGAGCGCGTTGCGGGTGGAGGGCTCGTTGAGCACGATCGTGGCCACGCCGTCGGCCACCTCGTAGAGGACCACCGGAGCGTCCGGCACGGCGGACTGGCCGTCGGCGGGACCGGTCTCGCTCGTGGGCTGCTCGGACACGCTCGGCATCCTAACCGTCCGCAGGTCCGCCGGCACGCGGGCTGGCCACCCAGCCAGTAACCGGTAGCCTGTTTCTGGCAAAGCGCTAGCGTCTGGCTTCGACGAGCACGACCAACGCGACGACCCGAAACGACCCAAGGAGCCACAGCCGAAATGGCCGCCACCGACACCGTATTGAAGCCCGACCACCTGAGCAAGCGCAAGCACTTCATCTTCACCGACGAGCACGAACAGCTGCGCGAGTCGATCCGCAGCTTCGTCAAGAAGGAGCTGGCGCCGCACGCGGAGGAATGGGAGGAGACGACCTTCCCCGACTCGGTGTTCAGGCGCATGGGCGAGCTCGACCTGCTCGGCCTCGACAAGCCCGAGGCCTATGGCGGGCAGGGCGGCGACTACTTCACGAGCCTTGTGCTGGGCGAGGAGATGACGGGCGCCAACTCGGGCGGGCTGGCGATGGGCGTGGCTGTGCACACCGACATGGCGATGCCGCCGATCCTCGCCTTCGGCAGCGAGCAGCAGAAGCAGGAATGGGTCGTGCCGGCGATCAAAGGCGAGAAGATCCTGTGCATCGGCATCACCGAGCCCGACGCCGGCTCGGACGTCGCGGGGATTAAGACGCGCGCGGTAAGAGACGGCGACGAGTACGTGATCAACGGCTCGAAGACCTACATCACGAACGGCCACCGCGCCGACGTGATCGTGCTCGTGACGAAGACCGACCCCGACGCCGGCTACGGCGGCTTCACGCTGTTCCTGGTGCCGATGGACGCGCCCGGGGTGATCCGCGAGAAGAAGCTCGAGAAGCTCGGCATGCACGCCTCCGACACCGCGCTGCTGGCCTTCCAGGACGTGCGCGTGCCCGACACGGCCGTGCTGGGCGAGGTCGGCAAGGGCTTCTACCACATCATGTGGGAGCTTCAGGGCGAGCGTCTGATCGGCGCCGCCGGGTCGGTCGCGGGCGCGCAGAAATGCTTCGAGCGCACGCTCGAATACGCCAAAGAGCGCAAGGCGTTCGGGCGCGAAATCGGCAAATTCCAGGTGATCCGTCACAAGTTCGCCGAGATGGCCACGAAGATCGAGAGCGCGCGCCAGATGGTGTACGTGACCGCGTGGCGCTTCGCGGGCGGCGAGTACCCCGTGCG
Source organism: uncultured Solirubrobacterales bacterium (assembly GCA_963809705.1). GTDB lineage: Bacteria > Actinomycetota > Thermoleophilia > Solirubrobacterales > Solirubrobacteraceae > Palsa-744. The sequence continues at coordinate 432,415 of CAWEKF010000001.1, forward strand.
CGAGATCTCGATGGCCAAGCTGCACGCCTCGCGCATCGCCGTGGAAGTCGCCGACGAGTGCATCCAGATCCACGGCGGCGCGGGCTACATGAAGGAGTACGGCGTCGAGCGCGCCTGGCGCGACTCGCGCTTGAATCGGATTGGGGCGGGGACCGACGAGATCATGCTGGATGTGATCGGGCGGTCTTACGGTCTCTAAAACCATTTCCTATTAAGCCATCGCCGCATGCGGCGATGGCCCGGACGGTGCATGCACCGTCCGGCCGGCCGGCACATGTGCCGGCCGGAACAGAGTGATGTATATCTTTTTTGTCAAATTCACCATCGTATAAACAATTTGCCTATACCATCGTGAATTTGGCGTTTTTTATATGACCCCCACTCCCCCATTCACCGAGGAGCATGAGGACCTGCGCGCGTCGGTTCGTGGTTTTCTCGACCGCGAGCTCGCGCCGCACGCGCGGGAGTGGGAGCGCGAGGAATGGTTCCCCGACGAGGTGTTTCCGAAGCTGGCCGCACAGGGTCTGCTCGGGCTGAAGTACCCGACCGAGCTGGGCGGTCAGGGCGGCGACTATTTGCACGAGGCGGTGCTCGTCGAGGAGCTGTCGCGCATCGGCTCAGGCGGCACCGCCGCAGGGATCGGCGCGCACGTGAACATCGCGACGCCGCCCATCTGGAAGTTCGGCACTGACGAGCACAAGCAGCGCTACCTCGTCCCGGCCATCAAGGGCGAGAAGATCGGCGCGCTCGGCATCACCGAGCCCGACGCCGGCTCGGACGTGGCCGCCTTGCGTACGAAGGCCGAGCGCGTTGACGGCGGTTGGATCGTCAACGGCGAGAAGACCTACATCACCAACGGCGTGCGCGCCCACTTCATCGTGACGGCGGTAAAGACCACCCAGGAGGGCGGCCACCACGGCATCTCGTTTCTGATCGTCGAGCGCGGGGAGGGCGTCTCTTCGGCCAAGCTGCAGAAGCTCGGCTGGCACGCCTCCGATACCGCCACGATCTCCTTCGAGGACGTGTTCGTGCCCGAGGAGAACCTGCTCGGCGAGCTGCACGGAGGCTTCAAGCTGATCATGGCCAACTTCCAGTGGGAGCGCCTGGCGATGGCGCTCGGCACGGTCGGCGCGATGCAGTTGGCCTACGAGCGCACCGCCGAGTACGCGCGCGAGCGCACCACCTTCGGCAAGCCCCTCTCAAAGCACCAGGCGATCAAGCACAAGCTCGCCGACCTCGCCACCCAGGCCTACACCGCGCGCTGCGTCACCTACGACGCGCTGCGCCGCTTCGTGGCCGGTGAGGAGGCGATCAAGCAGGTCACGATGGCCAAGCTGATGACCCAACGCGCCTCCTTCGAGCTGATGGACGAGTGCCTGCAGATCCACGGCGGCATGGGCTACATGGGCGAGCACTGGGCCCAGCGCGCCGCCCGCGACGCCCGCCTCGGCCCAATCGGCGGCGGTTCGGACGAGATCATGCGCGAGATCCTCGGGCGCCTGCTCGATCTGTAGCTGTCCCGGTCGGGTCCTCTCGTCGGATTAGGAGCACAGGCCGGCTGATGCCGGGACAATCCGACAGGTGACAGGTGGTAGGTGCCAGGTGGTACAATCGAGAGGATATGAAGAAGATGAGCATCTATGTGGACCCAGAGGTGGATCGCGAGCTGACGCGCCGAGCCGAACGCGAGGGCACGACCAAGGCGACCCTGATCCGCAGGGCGCTCGCCGACGCGGCCGGCATCCGCCCACGCCCGAAAGCGGTCGCGCTCTTCTCCGGCCCCGGCGACCTGTCCACCAAAGTGGACGAGTACCTGAGGGAAACCGGGTTCGGCGAAGTGTGATCGTCCTCGACACCTCCGTCGTGCTCGCGTTGATTGACACGAGCGATATAAATCACGAGCGCGTGTGGAAGTGGATGGAGGACGTGCCAGACGAGCTGTGCACCACCCCGCTCGTGCTCGCCGAGCTCGACCACATGGTCCCGATCAAGGGCGGCTCGGTCGCCGTACAGGCGCTGCGCGAAGACTTCCGCGACGGCGCCTATACGGTCGAATGGTGGCGCTCGGCGCTGTTTGAGACGATCGAGATCGCGAGCCAGTACGAGTCGATCGACCTGGGCCTGACCGACGCCTCGCTGATCGCGCTGGCGGCATACCTGGAAACGACCCGGATCGCCACGCTCGACGAACGCCACTTTCGCGCGGTTCGGCCACTCGGCGGCGAAGCCACGGCCTTCACGCTGCTGCCGGCGGACGCGAACTGAGCGAGCTGGCCGCGCGGGGCTCAGTCGCCGCGAGGGGGCATCGACTCCAGAGCTGCCTCGCCGCCTTTGGTCGCCGGCTGCGCGTTGCCCGCGGTCTGCTCGGCGAAGTGCTTGCTGAGCATCGTCTCCTGGCCTTGATAGTTGGAGCCGATGTCCTGCCCGTAGAGCACGTCGGGCTCGCCGGCCATCCGCTCGAACGCGAGCTTGCACACCGGCTGGCGGTGCTCGACCATGAACGGCACATCGCGCGCGCGCACCTCCAGCGCGGCGCGCGAGCCGGGGCGGCGCTCTGCTCGGGAGTAGCCGAAGCCGGGGTCGAAGAAACCGGCGTAGTGGGTGCGCAGCTCGCCGGCGGTCGGGTCGTAGGCGAGCATCTCGGCCGCGTATGACGGCGGGATGCTGACCCCCTCGGCGGAGAGCAGTAGGTAGAAGACCTCCGGCTCGAGCACGATCCGCCCGCCCCGCTCGGGGTGCACCGGCTCCCAGTAGTCCTGCCACTTAAGCACGCCGATACGCTCCAGATCGACCGGCAGGCTGTTGCGCTTGGCGCGATAGCCGACGATGTTCTCGGGGCTGCCCTGGATGTCGAGGCTCAGGAACAGGCCGTCGGCCAGCGACAGCTCGGAGGCGCGCAGCGCGTGGCTATCCAGGTAGAGGAGGGGAAACTCTTCGTGGACCGTCACCAGCTCGCGGTCGCTCAAGCGCGCGTCGCCATGGCTGAGGCGCACCTGGTTGAGCGAGAGGCCTTGCTTCACGCGGATCGCGAACGAGCGCGGGACGACCTCCAGGTAGAGCTTGCCGTGATAGCCCGCGGCGATTTCGTCGAAGCGATGGCTGCGGTCGGTGATCACGCGTGTGAACACGTCCAGGCGGCCGGTCGAGCTCTTCGGGTTGGTCTTGGCGCGTACCTCTTGGGGCAGGTGCAGCTCCTCGATCAAGGGCACCAGATACGGGCGGTCGCGCTCCAGCGTGGCCCCGTCGCGCAGGTCGATCTTGTCGAAGGCGAGGTCCTCGATCTTCTCCTCGACGGTCGAGCCCGAGTCGGGCAGGAAGCTGCAGCGCAGAGCCCACGCCGATTCGCCGAGGCGCAAGTCCACGCTTGCCGGCTGGATCGACTCCGAAGGCACGCGCCAGTCGCCGGCGGTGATCCAGCCGCTCGCGACGGCCTCGCGCAGGCGCTGAGCCGGTAGCACCCCGCTTGCGGCGCCGGCCTCGGAATCCAGCCCGGTCGGCTGAGTTGCCGGATCGCTTGCCATAGAGGGTTGAGTCTATGCGGTGGATGCGACGGGACGGCCGGCCATGACCCATGCGCCAGGTCGTGAGAAGACAGCCCGTTGCGCGCCTGCCGAGCAAGCATCCAGGTGTTTGACCGCCGCAACGGTCGGTCCAGCGGTCGCGCTCATCGTCAAGCAAGCGCGGAGGCGTGCCGATACGACAAGTGTGAACAGCTGCCTGAAGCCGCTCGTCGCCCTCGCCACGGCCGCCCTGGTGCTGCTCCTGCCGCTGAGCGCCGGCGCGGCGGGCACGCACTCGCGCGGCGGCAAAGGGCGCGTGCGCCACGAGACGATCCATCGCGCGCCGCGCAAACACGCCAAGCACGGCCATAAGCACAAAGGCAAGCGCCACTCGCACAAGCGCACCGTGCGCCACGCGCGACGGACGCGCCCGGCGACCGCCGCCGACGAATGCCCGGGCGCCAACCTGACGCCCACCTCAAGCGACATCGCAAGCGTGGTCGCGGCCACGCTGTGCCTGGTCAACGACGAACGCGTCCGCTTCGGCGAGTCGACGCTGAGCGAAGACCCGCGCCTGGCCAGCGCGGCGCTCGGGCACTCCAGGGACATGGACGCCCGCGACTACTTCTCCCACGTGAGCCCCGGCGGCCAGACGCTGTTGATGCGCATCGAAGCCAGCGGCTTCATCCCCAACGGCAACGTGGGCTACACGCTCGGCGAGAACATCGCCTGGGGAACGCTGTGGCTGGGCACTCCGCGCGGCATCGTCAAAGCGTGGATGGAATCGCCCGGCCACCGCGCCAATATCCTCAACGGCTCCTTCCGCTACACGGGCGTCGGCGTCGACCCGAACCTGCCGAGCTCGATGTCTGACGGCCAGACCGGCGGGATGTATACGCAGGACTTCGGCACGATCGTCGGCTGACGCTTTCCTGGCCGAGCGGATAACCCTGACCACCTCCAACACCTCCGGTGTTGGAGCCCCCGGAGGGGGCGAAGATGGATAACCTCCTGACCCCCTCCAACACCTCCGGTGTTGAAGCCCCCGGAGGGGGCGAAGATTATGGGGGTGTCCACTACAAGGAGAAGCGAAAGCTATGGGAGTACTCGACGGCAAGGCCGCGATCGTGACCGGCTCGGCGCGCGGCATCGGACGCGCCACGGCCGAGCTGCTGGCATCGCAGGGCGCGCAGGTCCTGATCAACGACCTCGACGGCGACATCGCCGAGCAGGCCTCGCAGGAGATCTCCGGCGAGACCGCCGTGTTCTCGGGCGACCTGACCAAGGGCGACGCCGCGGAGGAGCTGGTGGCGAAGGCGATCGACTCGTTCGGCAAGATCGACATCATCGTCAACAACGCCGGCTACACGGTCGACGCGCCGATCCACAAGATGTCCGACGAGCAGTTCCAGGCGATGCTCGACATCCACCTGATCGTGCCCTTCAAGGTGATCCGGGCCGCCGCCCCGCATCTGCGCGAGCCGGCCAAGAAGGAGCGCGAGGAAGGCAAGGAGGTGTTCCGCAAGATCGTCAACGTGTCCTCGATCTCGGGCACGATGGGCAACGCGGGACAGGCCAACTACTCCTCGGCCAAGGCTGGCGTGACGGGCCTGACCAAGACCCTGGCCAAGGAGTGGGGGCAGTTCAAGGTAAACGTCAACGCGGTCGCCTTCGGCTTCATCGAGACCCGCCTGACGGCCGCCAAGGTCGAGGACAACACGATGGAGATCGGCGGCGAGAAGGTGCAGCTGGGCATCCCCGAGCAGCTGCGCCAGATGGCCTCGATGCTGATTCCGCTGGGCCGCCCCGGCACGCCCGAGGAGGCCGCGGGCGGCGTCTTCTTCCTGTGCTCGCCGTGGTCGAACTACGTGCACGGGCAGGTCCTCAACATCACCGGCGGTCAGTTCACCGGGATGACTTCCTAGCGGCGATCGACCTGAAGAAGCCGTCGCCGCGCCCTTTACGTGGGCGCGGCGCTCGGCCCGTGCCCGGCGCAGGGCGCCCTTGCGGCCGTGCTGCTCAAGGCCGTTGTAGAGCAGCTTGATCTCGTCGAGCACGGCGTCGGCGACGGCCTGCTGTTGGGAGCGCGTGGCGTCCTCGATCGGCTCCCAGCGGATCGGATCGCCGTACTGGATCGTCACCTTGGGGAACTGCAGGCGCTTCCAGTTGCGGATGCGCGAGGAGCCGTGAATCGCGATCGGCACGATCGGGGCGCCCGTTTCCAGGGCGATGCGCCCGATGCCGGCCTTGGCGTGCTCGGCCAGTTTGCCGTCGCGCGAGCGGCCCCCCTCGCAGTACATCGTGATCGCGCCGCCGCGCGCGAGGATCGCTTTGGCGGTCACGAACACCTCTTCGTCGTGGGCGCCGCGGCGCACCGGGAACACGCCGCCGTGGGTGTAGATGAACTGCATCGGGCCGCTGAACAGCTGCGACTTGGCCATGAAGCGCACCTTGCGGCGGATGTAGCAGCCCATCAGGAAGTGGTCCATGAAGCTGAAGTGGTTGGGCGCCAGGATCACGGCGCCCGAGCCGGGGACCTTGTCGGTGGAGATCGAGCGCGCGCGGAAGAACGTGTAGGCGTACAGCGAGGTGAGCAGCCGCACCAGCTCGTATGCCCAGTCCGGTTCGCGCGTGCGCGCCCGCTCGTGGAAGCGGTCGAAGTGCTCCTTGGGACGCGGGTCCGAGTAGACCTGTTCGCGCATCGGCGCCAGCTCGCTCATCTAACTGCTCTACATCGCCGGCGGGTCAAAGTTACGCGCGGGCGCGTCGAAGCGCATCGGCCCATCCGGCAAGCAGAACATGGCGCTCATCCCCACCCATGCGCGGCTCATAGCGGGCGCCCTCGCGGCGACGATCGCGCACGTCTGAGACCGTCCATGCGCCGACGCCCACGCCCGCCAGATAGGCCGCCCCCAAGGCGGTCGTCTCGGCCATCTCCGCGACCACGACCGGTACCCCGAGCACGTCCGCCTGAAACTGCATCAGCCACGCGTTTGCGCTGGCGCCGCCGTCCACGCGCAGCTCGCGCAGCGGACTCCCCGACGCTTCGCCCATCGCCCGCAGCGCGTCGACCGTCTGGTAGGCGATCGCCTCCAGCGTCGCTCTGGCCAGGTGCGCAACGCCCGTGCCGCGCGTGAGGCCGACGATCGTGCCGCGCGCGTGCGGGTCCCAGTGCGGCGAGCCCAGGCCCGTGAGCGCCGGCACGAAGTACACCCCGTCGTTGCTCTGCAGCGACGCCGCCAGCGCCTCGGTGTCACTCGCCCGCTCGATGATGCCCAGGCCGTCGCGCAGCCACTGCACCGCCGCGCCGGTCACGAAGATCGAGGCCTCCAGCGCGTATGCGACCTCACCCGGCGTCGCGACCGCGGGCGCGAATCGATGCGCGGGCGCGGATGGTGAGGCGGCGGGAGGAGCCGGATCGGCCACTCCGCCCAGCTTCCACGCGACCGTGCTCAGCAGGCCCGGCCGCGCAGCAGGCACGGAGAAGCCGGTGTTGAGCAGGGCGAACGAGCCCGTGCCGTACGTGTTCTTGCCCATGCCTGGGTCGACGCACGCCTGGCCGAAGAGAGCTGCCTGCTGGTCGCCGGCCACGCCCGCCACCGGCACGGCATGGCCGTGCAACGCCTCAGGGCGCGTGGTCGCCAGGATTCCGGCGCTCGCCCCCACTCGCGGCAGCGACCGCTCGGGGATATCGAGTAGGGCCAGCAGCTCTGGGTCCCAGCGGCCCGCGGCGATGTCATAGAGCATCGTGCGCGACGCGTTGGAGGGGTCGGTCGCGTGCTCCCCCGTCAACTTGAAGATCAGCCAGGCGTCGATCGTGCCGAAAACGGCTTGCCCCCCGCGCGCGCGGGGGGCAAGGCCCTCGACGTTGCGCAACAGCCACTCGATCTTCGTGCCAGAGAAGTAGGGGTCTAGCACCAGGCCCGTGCGTGTGCGCACGAGCTGTTCGTGACCGGCGGCGCGCAGCTCCTCGCAGCGCTCCGCCGTGCGCCGGTCCTGCCACACGATCGCCCGATGCAGCGGCTCGCCGGTCGCCGGGTCCCACACGCACACGGTCTCGCGCTGGTTGGTGATGCCGACCGCCGCCAGCTCTCCGGGCCTCACTTCGGCGTCGGCCAACGCCTCGCCCGCCACCGCCCGCGTCAGCTCCCAGATCTCGTTCGCGTCGTGCTCGACCCAGCCCGGCCGCGGGAAATGCTGTGTGAGCTCGCGATAGGCGCGACCGACCGGCTCGGCCCACTCGTCGAAGACGATGCAGGTCGTGCCCGTGGTGCCCTGGTCGATGGCCAAGATCATGGTGGCGCGAGCCTAACCCCTGGAGCGGTACACGCGCACGAAGTCGAGCAGCTGGCGGCCGCGATGCAGGAAACCGCCCGGCGTCCGGCCCGTCGCGCGGTGCGACAGGTCCAGGTCGATCTCCCCCACGCGCGCTCCCGCCCGCACGGCGTCGATCGTCATGCCGATCTCCATGCCGAAGCCGTGCGCGAATGGCAGCACCCGCGCGAGCGTCTGCGCCGTCATGGCTCGCTGCCCGGAGATGGGGGTTCGCGGCTCCAGGCCGCAGCAGCGGCGGATCGCCCAGCGGGCAAAGCCGATCGCCAGTCCGAAGCCGCCGCCGACGCGCTTGGAGAAGGCCGCCACCGCAAGATCTGCCTCGCCCTTGCGCACGGCCTCAACAAGCGGGCCGAGACGCGCCGCCGACTCGCCCAGATCGCCGTCGCACAGGACGGCGAGAACGCAACGATCCGCGCTGCACCCCGCGCGCGCGGGGGGCATGCCCAAATCGACGCCCCCCAGCGCGTCCCGCTCGATCACCCGCCAGCGCCTGCCGAGCCGCAAGCGTCACCGCTGCGCCCTTCCCTATAACCCGCTCGCTGCGCACGACGGTGGCGCCGGCGGCTTCGGCCACGGCTGCGGTCCCGTCCGAGGACCCATCGTCGGCGACCCACAGCGACGCGCCCGGAAACGCGCCCGCGAGCGCGGCAAGCGTCGCCGCGATGCGCTCGGCCTCGTTGTGGGCGGCAACGATTACGAAGATATCCGAGGTCATGGTCGATCGGCCACGACGGCTATTGTCCCCCACCGTTATCCCGTCGGCGTCCCCGGAGGTTCAGCGTGGCTGAGGTAGAGGCTCACATCACCGGCACGGTTTGGAAGATCGAGTGCGCCGTCGGCGATCAGATCGAGGAGGGTGACACCGTCGCGATCCTCGAGTCGATGAAGATGGAGATGCCCGTCGAGGCCGAAGACGCCGGCAGGGTCGTCGAGATCCTCTGCAAGGAGGGCCAGGCGGTCAGCGAGGGCGACACGCTGGTCGTGCTGGAGTGATGCCCCCAAGCGTCCCATCCCCGATCAGCGAATTGGCCGGCGGCAAGCTGCTCATCGACCGTCCAGCCACGGACGTGGTCCGGCTGACGATCGACAATCCAACCAAGCGCAACGCGCTCGACCATCCGATCCTGGATGCGATCACCGCCACGCTCGGAAAGCTGGCCGGGGAGCCCGAGGTCGGCTGCGTGATCGTGACGGGGACCGGCGGCATCTTCTCGGCGGGCTACGAGATCGGGGGGATCGCCGACGGCAAGCTCCAGGAGGCCGAGCGGCTGGTGGCCCATCCGTTCAGCGAGGCGCTCGAAGCGCTCGAGAGCTTTCCCCGCCCCACATTGGCGGCACTGCCGGGCCACGCGATCGGCGGTGGCCTGGAGCTTGCGGTGGCCTGCGATCTGCGTGTGGCCGCCGCGGGGATCAAGCTCGGCATGCCGCCCGCCAAGCTGGGTCTCGTGTATTCGCACACGGGCCTGCGCCGTTTCGTGGACGCGATCGGGGCGCCGCGCACACGCGAGCTGTTCCTGCTCGGTAGCTACATCGACGCCGATACGGCACTGGCATGGGGCCTCGTCAACCGTGTGACCGACGGCTCGGAAGCTCGAGGACGCATCGCTGCGGCTGGCCGCCGAGCTCGCCGGCAACGCGCCGCTCTCCCAGATCGGCAACAAGCGCGCGATCGCGACGTTGCTGGACGCGCAGGGCGCGCTCCCCAAGGCCGTCGAAGACGAGCTGATCGAGCTGCGCCGCGCGTCGTTTGCCTCGCACGACCTGCGCGAGGGCATAAGCGCGTTCGCCGAGAAGCGGGCTCCGCGCTGGACCGGCGAGTAGATCCAGGCCGCCAGGCCGCGGCTGGATCTCTTCAAACCCGGAGCGCGAGCGGCTCCAAACACGCCGCCTTGCGGCTTGCGCCCGCAAGGCGGCGTGCCTGCGCTCAAGCAACGGCGCGGTAGAGCCTCAAGCGTTCCTCTCCGATCGACGCCCGCAGCCCCGGATCTTCCACTCCGAGACCCTCACGCGCGGCGAGACACAACACCCCGACCTTGCCCGTGTGGCGGTTGAGCTGGACGTCGCGGGCCGCCTCTCCGACCTGCTCGAGCCGATACACCTTCGACAGAGTTGGAAGGATCCGCCCCTGGGCTATCAGACGATTTGCCTCCCAAGCCTCATGCCAGTTGGCGATGTGGCATCCAACGATCCGCTTGAGATTCATCCACAGGCGACGGTTGTCATACTCGTGGCGGTATCCCGTGCTCGAGCCACACGTGACCACCGTGCCCCCGCGGCGCACCAGATACACGGACGCGCCGAACGTCTCACGACCGAGATAGTCGAAGACGATGTGAGGATCCTCGCCATATCGGCGCCTGATCTCGGCCCCGATGCGCTTGCCCATCTCCACTTCTGAGAGACCGTCGAGCTCCAGCTGATCGCGGCGCAGCACGAGGTCGCACCCGTGCCTTTCGAGCAGCCGCGCCTTGCTCTCGGAGCCCACCACCCCGATCGCCGTTCCGCCGCCGTTGCGGACGAACTGGACGGCATAGCCACCCAATCCCCCGGTGGCTCCCCAGATCAAGGCGATGTCGCCCTGCTTGAGCCCCGCGCCGCGCGGGCTCACGAGCATCCGGTAGGCCGTCACCGCGCACAACGTGTTGCACGCGGCCTCCTCCCACGTCAGATGGGCTGGCTTGGGGAGCAGCTGGCTGGCCTTCACCACCGCAAAATCGGCGAGGCCGCCAAAGTTGGTCTCAAAGCCCCACGCCCTCTGGCCCGCGCAGAGCATGCCGTCGACCTGCGAGATCGGATCCTGCTCGTCGATCCACGCCGGATGGGCCACCACGCGATCTCCGACCGACCACCTCCGCACACCGACGCCCACCCGCGCGACGACGCCCGCGGCGTCCGATCCGACCACGTGGTAAGGCTGGTCGTGGTGGGCGTACCATCCCCCCTCGCGTCCCAGTCGCTCGAGAAACCGAAAGGTGGAAACCGGCTCAAACATCGCCGACCACACCGTGTTGTAGTTGATTGCGCTCGCCATCACCGCGAGCAGAACCTCATCCGGAGCGAGCTCCGGCATCGGAACCTCTCCGAGTCGCAGCGAGCGACGCACATCCTTCTCGCCGCCGGCGGCAAACATGTTCTCGTCCTCGCGAGCCAGGTACGCGGCCCGATAGGTCGCGGGAAGCTCGCCCTGAAATAGCTGCTCACAGGTCGGATCGATCTTCAACGCCTGATCGACGCTCACGATGGCACCCCTTCCGTTGGATCGGCTCTCAAGATTCCGCTTGCCCTGCTCACAGCCACCGTCCCTATCCCGCGACGAGTGCGCTCGACAGCCATCCCTCGACCGCTTGGGCGGTGCTCGCGACGTGCTCCTCCATCATCGTGAGATGGTCGCCGGGCACCTCGATCTCGCTGTCGGCGAGCTCCCAACGCTCTTGGTGTTGGAGCCCGGCGAACACGGACAACTGCTCGCCGGCTCTTATCAGCAGCGTCGGCGCGGCTATCTCGCCCGGGCACCAATCGTCGAACAAGCGCATATAAGCCCCCATCGCCGTCAGGCGATCGTCGTTCACAAAGACGAGGATCTCGTCGGTCAGCAGGTCTCCGAGCGCGGCCCGCGATACTCCATCCGACGCACGGCTGGCGGAGGGAGGACTGTCGAGCAGGACAACGGCGGCGGGCATGGCTCTTCCCTCGCGCTCCAAACGACTCGCCATCGCATGCGCAAGCCATCCACCCGAGGATTGGCCCACCAGCACAAACGCAGCGTCGCCGCTGCGTTTTTCCACGTCCAATGCGAGCGCCTCGATGACCGCCTCCAGGCTCTCTGGCACACGGTCCGCCCCCGCGAATCCAGGTAGCGCCAGCGCCGAGACCGTTCGCCTGTCGTGGAACGTTCTGGCAAATCCCACAAACTGGTGGGGGCCGGACGTGGCAAGCGTCGTCGGCAGGCAGATCAGGCTGCCGGGCACGGGGCCCTCGGAGAGCTTGGACCATCCTGGGGCGATCTCGTGCGCCGAGGCCGTGGAGAACGCGGGCCGGAAACGCGAAACGGTCGCGAGCATGTCCACGAACCGATCGAGGATCCCATCCTCGCGCGCCTGCCGAAGCATGGGGATGAACGTACTTGGCGACCCATTCTGCCCCGCCGCCGGAGCCTCACCCTCGACATCCCTCTCATCCTGGCTGCCGCTAGGACTGCGCGACGGACCGGCGAGCTGAAGATCGATATAAGCGGCCAGCGCGTGGGGCGTCGGATAGTCGAACATTGCACTCGTGGGTATCTGCAGATCGGTCATTCCATTCAGCCGGCCGCGCAGCTCGACCGCCATGATCGAGTTGAAGCCGAGTTCCAGGAATGGCCTGTCGGGATCGATTGTCTCGGGCGTCGCGTGTCCCAGTACGCGGGCGATCTCGGTACGGACGAACTCGAGTAGCGTTTGCCGGCGCTCCTCGGGAGCAGAGGTCAGTAGGCGCCCTCGCAGCTCCAGTGCCGCCGACTGCTCGCTCGGTCCGGTTGCCGCGAGCGCCGCCCGCACCTCTGGCAGGTCTTCGATCAATGGGTGTGGCCGGGCGACTGTGAAGAGCGGGGCGTAGGTCTCCCAGCGGATGTCGGCCACCACAACGAACGGATCGTCTGCCAAAAGAGCCGTCCGTAGCGCCTGGAGCGCCATGCTCGGCGCCATGGAGCTCGAGTCCGCGGTTGCGCAGGGCCTCGCCGACCGCGCCTTGGTAGGAGCTCGCCATGCCCTCTCCGGCCCACGGACCCCACGCCACCGACGTCGCGGGCAGACCGCGCCCACGCCGCCGGCCGGCCAGGGCATCGAGGCACGCGTTCGCCGCGGAATATGAGGCCTGCAGTCCAGACCCGAATGTGCCGGCGATCGAGGAGAACAAGACGAACGCCGACAGTTCGAGATCCTCGGTGAGCTCATCCAGGTTCAGGGCTCCTTGTGCCTTCGCCGCGAGCGCCTGCTCCAGGTCGCTCGCCGTCAGCGAATCGAGCGGCCCGGGCACGGATACTCCCGCCGCGTGTACCACAACGCTCAGAGGACGACCCTCGGGAAGCGAGCCGAGCAGCCCCGAGAGCTGCTCGCGGTCGGCGACGTCGCACGCGGCGATCGTGACATGTGCCCCCAGCTCGCTGAGCTCCCCCCGCAGCTCGCTCGCGCCCGGAGCGTCGGCTCCACGACGGCTGAGCAGCAGCAGGTGTTCCGCGCCGTCCCGTGCGAACGAGCGCGCTACGTGCGCACCCAGCCCACCCGTTCCCCCCGTGACCAGGATCGTGCCCGCGGGCGGTGTCCACACACCGCCGATGGCCTCGCGGGCGGAGACTCGAGTCACGCGCCGCGCGAACACGCCGGTGCCACGAATCGCGAGCTGGTCCTCGGCCGATTCATCCGCGAGCACGCTGGCCAGCAGCGTCCCCACCCGCTCCTCCAGCGCTTCGGGAAGATCGACCAGGCCCCCCCAGTGCTGTGGCTGCTCGAGCGCGATCGTGGCGCCCAACCCCCATACCTGAGCCTGAACAGGGGAGCAGGTGCGATCGGAGGGAGCGACCGGCACAGCAGCTCTCGTGATGAGCCACAATGGCGCGCGCAGATCCATCCCCGCAAGCGCCTGTGCCAGCGCCACGGTCCCAACCAGACCCTCTGGAACGCTCGGGCAGTCGGGATGGGGCTGCTCGGCAAGCGCCAAGAGCGAGATCGCGCCATCGATCTCCAGTTTGCCGGACATCCCGTCCGCCACGGCGCGCAAGCGCTGAGCGAACTCCTCGCGTGGACGGGCCGTTGCACCCTCGAGATGCGTCACCACGACGTGAGCGCCGTGGCGCTCCAACATCTCGAGCAGCATCGCGACCCAGCCGTCCCCGCTCAGGGTGCCGGGCACAGCCACAAGCCACGTCCCCGAGAGAGTCGGCGCCGACGCCGCGACGGTTACCGGCTTCCACTGCACCCCGTAGCGCCAACCATCTGCACCCGCGCTCTCCCCGGCAGAGTGCGAGGCCGGCCCATCCTCCAGCCAGTAGCGGCGACGTTGGAACTGGTAGGTGGGCAACCCAAGCGACGTCGCGCCGGATCCGCCCAGCATCCTCGCCCAGTCAACCGGCACTCCATTGGTCCACGCCTTCGCAAGCGCGCTGACGAGCGAGGACGTCTCGGGACGCTCGGCCCCCATGAGCGACACGAAAGTCCGGGCACCCTCCTCGCCCGCGAGCGTCGCACCCTCTTCGCCCGCGAGCACACCCTCCTCGCCCGCGAGCGCCGCACCCTCCAGGCACTCCGCCGCCATCGCGCTGAGCACCCCATCGGGGCCGAGGCCTCCAGGAAGCCGCGCACGCCGTGCGCGCCGAGCCAACCGATTCCGTCGGCAAACCGCACCGTCCCGCGCACCTGCCTGACCCAATAGTCGGGCGAGCAAAGCTCCTCGCCCGCCGGCTCACCAGTGAGATTCGAGACGACCGGGACCCGCGGCGCCTGGAAGGACACGCCGCCCGCCACCTCGGCGAAGTCGTCCAGCATCCCCTCCATCCTCGGCGAGTGAAACGCATGGCTGACCCTCAATCGCTTGACCAGGCGGCCACGACCACGCCAGCGCTCCGCGAAGCCTCTGAGACCGCATCCTCGTCACCGGAGAGCACCACCGCCTCGGGGCCGTTCACCGCCGCCAGCGCGACGCGACCCTCGTAGCCGAGCAGCGACTCGAGCACGTCCTCCTCGCACGCCTGCACCGCCACCATCGAGCCGCCGCTTGGCAGCTCGCTCATCAATCGCCCGCGGGCGGCGACGAGCTTGCAGGCATCCTCCAGCGAGAACACTCCCGCCACAAACGCGGCAGCCAGCTCGCCGATCGAATGACCGATCAGATATGCCGGGCGCACGCCCCACGCTTCGAGGACCCTGAACAGCGAGGCCTCGAGCGCAAACAATCCAGCTTGCGCAAACATCGTCCCGTCCAAGAGCGACGCGGCGGAGGAATCCTCGGCCGCGAACAGCACCTCCAGCAGCGAGCAGCCCAGATGCACATCGAGCCTTGCGCAGATCTCATCCAACGCCGACCTGAACAAGGGGATGGCCAGATAGAGCTCACGACCCATACCGACACGCTGAGCGCCCTGGCCGGTGAACAGGAAGGCGACCCTCCCCTCGCCCCCGGCGACACCCTCGAGCACACTCGGAGCCAAGGCGCCCGTCGACAGAGCCTCCAAGCCCGCTCTCAACTGCTCCAACCCGGAGCCGACCACGACCGCACGATGCTCGAAGACCGACCGGCGGGCAAGCGAGAGGCCGATACCGCTCACGCCAGCATCGCGCACGCCGGCGCCTGTGCCCATCCCACCGCCACTGTCGCCCTCACCATCTTCGTCTGAGAAGAGATCGCACAACCGCGCGGCATAGGACCGCACCGCGCCCGGCGCACGAGCAGAGATCACCCACGGCACGACGCCACCCAACACCTCCGTGACCCCGTCGAGGTCTCCACCGTCAACCAGGCCATCGCCGACCCGCGTCCCATCCAACGCAGGGGCCTCCTCCACAATCAAATGCGCATTCGTGCCGCTCATCCCAAAAGAGGAGACGCCCGCACGACGTGGCCCGTTGACACGCGGCCACGCCACCGAATCGGTCAACAACGACACCATTCCCTCGGTCCAATCCACCTGGGCCGTGGGCTCGTCCACGTGCAGGGTCTTCGGCAACCGCTCGTGCCGCAGGGCCATCGCGATCTTGATCACGCCGGCGACGCCCGCGGCCGCCTGCGTGTGGCCGAGGTTCGACTTGATCGATCCCAGCAGCAGCGGACGGCCTCCCTCGCGGCGCTGCCCGTAGGTGGCGAGCAAGGCCTGAGCCTCGATCGGATCGCCCAATGGGGTCCCCGTGCCGTGCGCCTCGACCGCATCGACGTCGTCGGGAGCGAGCCCAGCGTTGGCGAGCGCTTGGCGAATCACCCGTTCCTGGGACGGACCGTTCGGCGCCGTCAGGCCGTTGCTGGCGCCATCCTGGTTCACGGCGCTGCCGCGCACCATCGCGAGCACCGGATGGCCCAGCCGCCGGGCGTCGGAGAGACGCTCGAGCGCGAGCAGTCCCGCACCCTCGGACCAGCCCATGCCATCGGCGCTGTCGGCGAAGGACTTGCACCGTCCGTCCACGGCCAACCCGCCTATCTGACTGAACGCGACAAACGCCGCCGGCGTCGAGAGGACCGTCACCCCCCCGGCCAGCGCCAGCGAGCATTCTCCCCCACGCAGCGCTTGGCAGGCCAGGTGCAGCGCCACAAGCGAGGACGAGCACGCGGTGTCCACCGTCATCGTGGGACCCTCCAGGCCGAGCGTGTAGGCCACGCGGCCGGACACGAGACTTCCCCCGACGCCTGGTATCGACTGTGCTCCGCCCCCGTCCTCTCGCACCGCCCCGTCGGCGGCGAGGCCGTAGTCGTTGTACATGACACCGGCGAACACCCCGGTCTGGCTGCCCTTCAAGGAGCGCGGGTCGATGCCGGCCGTCTCCAAGGCCTCCCACGCCCCTTCCAGGAAGAGCCGCTGCTGGGGATCCATTCCCACAGCCTCACGCGGGCTGATTCCGAAGAAGTCGGCGTCGAAGTCGCCCGCGTCATACAGGAACCCGCCTTCGCGGACGTAGCTCGCGCCGAAGCGCTCAGGGTTCGGGTCGCACAGGCGCTCGAGGTCCCAACCGCGATCGGTGGGGAACGAGGACACCGCGTCGACACCGGCGCTGAGGAGCCGCCAGAGATCCTCGGGGGAGCGCACCCCGCCGGGATAGCGGCAGCTCATTCCCACGATCGCGATCGGCTCGTCCGCGGCGACCGGTCTCGGCGGCGGGGGGGGCGCGTCCGAGGACGCGCCGTCCACGCGCGAGCACAGCAGCTTCGCCATCTCGGCCGGGGTGGGGTGGTCGAATACGATCGTCGCGGGCAGTCGCAGTCCGGTGTCTTGTTCGAGCAGGTTCCGCAGTTCCACGGCGGCGAGCGAGTCGAACCCAAGGTCCTTGAATGCTCGTTCGGGGTCGATCGCGTCGGGGGACTCGTGTCCGAGTACCGCCGCTATGTGAGTGCGCACGAGCGTGAGCACGATCGCGTCCCAGTCGGCCCGCGGGACGCCGTCCAGGAGCCGCGCGAGCGAGCTCCCATTTTTGCGGTCCCGTCCTGCGGGGGCTCGCACCAACCCGCGTAGTTGCGCCGGCAGCAGCCCCACACGCGCGTTGGCGTGCAGCGCTGTCATGTCGAGCATTACAGGCACGAGCAACGGCTCCCCCGACGCACGCCCTACATCAAGCAGCCTCAACGCCTCTTCGTTTGAGAGTGCTGTCAACCCGAGACGCCTCGCCCGCGCCACCCCGGACCCGCCCAGGCCCTCGGCCATGCCGGTTCCCTCGCTCCAAAGTCCCCAGGCGAGCGAGGTCGCGGCGAGCCCTTGCGCGCGGCGGTACTGCGCGAACGCGTCCATGAACGCGTTCGCGGCCGCGTAGTTGGCCTGCCCCGGGCTACCCATGACGCCGGATACCGAGGAGAACAGCACGAAGTCCGACAGGCGCATATCCCTGGTGAGCTCGTGCAGGTGCACCACCGCGTCGACCTTCGGGCGCATCACCCGCTCCACCTGCTCGACGCTGAGAGACTCGATCGTCCCGTCGTCGAGGACCCCCGCGGCGTGGAAGACGGCCGTGAGTGGCCGCTCGCGAGGGATCGAATCGATCAAAGCGGACAGCTCGTCTCTATCCGCGATGTCGCACGCCGCCACGCTCGCGACGCACCCGAGCCCGGCGAGCCTCGCCACGAGCTCGCTCGCGCCCTCGGCCGCCGCTCCACGACGGCTGAGGAGCAACAGGTTCCGAGCGCCGTGCTCGCGAGCGAGGTGCCGCGCCACCAGCACACCCAGGGCGCCCGTGCCACCAGTTATGAGCACCGTGCCATCGGGATCGGGCGAGGATGACTCGTCGTCGAGACCCGATGAAGACGCAGCGCCGTTTGGCGCAGAGACAAATCGCGCCAGCCGCGGCACATACACATCGCCGTCGCGCAAGGCGACCTGCGGCTCCTCGCCGGCCAGCAACGCCGGCCACGGGACCTGTACCGCATCCTGACCAGGGGGCAGATCGACCAGCAGCAGGCGACCCGGATGCTCCGACTGGGCGCTGCGCACAAGCCCGCACACGCAGGCTCCAACCGGATCGAGGGGCTCCCCGTCCGCGAGCGCGACCGCACCGCGCGTGACCAGCACAAGCCGCGAACCCGACAGCCGCTCCTGCGCCAACCACGCCCGCACCAACCCGAGCGTCCACCCCACACCGACGTGCGCAGCCCGCGCGAGCCCGCCGGGATCGGCGTCACCGGTATGCGTCGACTGGGGACCGCCGTCCCTGTCGCCACCGCCATCGCTGTCGCCACCGCCACCATCGCCGTCGCCACCACCGCCGCCTTCGCCGTCGAGCGTAAGGGCGACGAGCACGGCATCGGGTACCGGCGTGTCGGCGCCGATCGCCTCTTCGAGCGCGGTCAGGTCCGCATAACAGTGCTCGATCTCGCCGCCCAGACCCGCCGCGTCGGCGTCGCCGAGGAGCGCCAGTCGCGTCGCCCCTGGATGCGGAGAGGCGAGCGGGAGCCGCACCCAATCCGGGCGGTACAACGGATCGTGACCCGTGCGGCGCGCAAGCTTGAGCTTGCCCGTATCGAGCGGTCTCGCCACGATCGAAGCGACGCTCAGCACCGGGGCGCCGGTGTCGTCGAGCGCGGTGATACTGGAGGTGGGCTCGCCCGCGGAGCCGATACACACCCGCAACGAATCGACCCCAGTGCGGTACAACCGCACACCCCTCAACGAAAACGGCAGATGCAAGCCGCCCCCCGACTCGGTCTCTTCGCCCATCCCTCCCACCACTCCGAGCAAGCCGGCGTGCAGCGCCGCGTCGAACAGGGCGGGATGAACCCCGAAGCGCTCAGCCTGACCGGCCTGCCCCGGACCGAGCGCGACCTCCGCGAAGACCTCCTTGCCACACCGCCACGCCGCGGTGAGACCCTGAAACACAGGACCGTATTCCAAGCCAACCCCAGCCAAATCCTCATAGAACGACCCGATGTCGATCGCCTCCCCACCAACGGGCGGCCAGGATCGCAATCGCTCGAAGTCCACGCCCGCGGCACCGGCGGGCCCACCATCCACGCCGGCGAGGCCACCGTCTGTGCCCGCGAACCCGCCGTCCACGCCAGCGAGGCCACCATCTGCGCCCGCGAACCCGCCGTCCACGCCGGCACCGTGATCTACGTCGGCGTGCTCGCCATCCGAGCTGTCGGTGAGCACGCCGCGCGCGTGACACTGCCATTCCTGCTCGGGCTCTCCCTCGCCGGTCGCGCGGTCCTCACGCGAGTACACGCAGACGCCATACCGTCCCGACTCCTCGGAAGCTCCCCGACCGTCACCTGCAACTGAACCGCGCCGTCCCTCGCGAGCACCAGCGGCGCCTCGATCGTCAACTCCTCCAACAGCTCACAGCCCACCTCGCTGCCGGCGGCGAGCGCGAGCTCGACGAAAGCCGTGGCGGGCAGCAGTACCGTGTCCAGCACCGCGTGATCGGCAAGCCAGGGATGAGTCGCGGGCGACAGACGCCCGGTGAAGGCCCAGCCGCGACCGTCGGGCTGCGCCAGCCGCGCCCCGAGCAGCGGATGATCGACCGCCGTGAGACCGGCGGTTCTCATGTCGCCGACGCCCGTCGTGGCTGCGTGCCAGTAGCGTTGGCGCTGGAAGGCGTAGGTCGGGAAGCTCGACCCGGCAGGCACCACGTCCCGCAAACAGCTCTTGCCAGGCGACGGCGACGCCATCCGTGTGGGTCTCCGCGAGGAAAGTGACGAATGTCTCGATCTCCGACCGGCGAGCGCGCAGCGTCGAAGCGATGAGCGTGGCGGCCCGAGCCTCTTCGTCCAGACAGTCCCCTGCCGCCGCGGACAGGGCACGCTCAGGGCCCAGCTCCAGAAAACGCGTGACGCCGAGCGCTGTCAGCGCAGCGATCCCGTCGGCGAAGCGGACCGTCTCGCGCGCGTGGCGGACCCAATAGCCGGCCGTGGCGAGCTCAGCGGGGTCGGCCTGCACACCGGTCACATTCGAGACGATCGGGATCGCGGGAGGATCGAACTGGAGCTCTGCCGCCACCTCGCGCAACTGTGCGAGCGCCGGCTCCATCAGCGATGAGTGAAAAGCGTGACTGACACGCAATCGCTTGAGCTTGCGACCCGTCTGTAGCCAGGACTCCGCGAGCCGGTCGAGCGCCCCCTCCTCGCCCGAGAGCACAACCGCGCGCGGGCCGTTGACAGCGGCGACGGATAGCTCCCCGAAGTCCCGCAGCCGCTCGAGGACCTCATCCTCGGAGGCCTCCAACGCCAGCATCCCACCGCCGTCGGGAAGCGATCCCATCGCTCGCCCACGCGCAGCCACCAACCGGCACGCGTCCGCGAGCGGGAATACGCCCGCCACGTGCGCCGCGACCAGCTCCCCGATCGAATGACCGATCAAGACATCGGGGCGCACGCCCAAAGACTCGACCAACCGGAACAACGCCAGCTCCAGCGCGAACAGGCACGCCTGAGTGAACTCGGTCCGCTCCAGCAGCGCCGCCTCCGGTGAACCCTCCCCGGCGAACATGAGCGCCTTACACGAACGACCGATATGAGGATCGAGCTGCTCGCATACCTCGTCGAGAAGCCTCTCGCGAACACCGGGAACACCTCGTACAACTCCGCCCCCATCCCCGCGCGCTGTGAGCCCTGCCCGGTGAACATGAACGCCGTCTTGCCAGCTCGCGCCTTGCGTTGCAGAACGCGCGCGCTCGCCTCGCCATGCGCAAGCGCGCGCAGTCCGTCCAACAGCTGCTCGCTCTCGCCGCCGACGATCGCGGCACGCCACTCCAGCAGCGCCCGTCCGCTCGCCAGCGAGAACGCCACATCGATCGGCTCGACGCTCAGGACTCCTCCGCAAATGCGCCAACAGACGCTCGGCCTGGTCTCGCAACGCGGACTCGTTCTTCGCGGAGAGAAGCCACGGCGCCACCGGCATGGCCGGCGCGTCCACGACGGGTGGATCGGGCGCGGCCGGGGGCTCCTCAAGGATCATGTGGGCGTTCGTGCCGCTCATCCCAAACGAAGAGACACCCGCCCGCCTCGGCTGCTCCCCGGATGGCCAGGACTCGGGCTCTGTCAAGAGCCTCGCCGCGCCTGCCGACCAATCGACATGCCGCGACGGCGCATCCACGTGAAGCGTCTTTGGCAACACGCCGTGGCGCATTGCCAGCACCATCTTGATCACGCCGGTCACACCGGCGGCCGCCTGCGTGTGACCGATGTTCGACTTGATAGAGCCCAGCAGCACCGGACGCTCCCGCTCGCGACCCTGTCCGTAGGTCGCAAGCAGGGCCTGGGCCTCGATCGGATCGCCCAGCTGCGTGCCGGTGCCGTGCGCCTCCACCGCATCCACCTCGCCCGCGGCGAGCCCGGCGGCGGCGAGCGCCTGGCGAATCACACGCTGCTGAGCGGGCCCGTTGGGCGCGTTGAAGCCATTGCTTGCGCCGTCCTGGTTGACCGCGCTGCCTCGTATCAGCGCCAGCACGCGATGACCCAGGCGTCGCGCGTCGGAAAAACGCTCCAGCACGAGGATGCCCACACCCTCACTCCAGCTGGATCCGTCGGCGCTGTCGGCAAAGGACTTGCATCGCGCGTCCGGGGCGAGAACGCCCTGCTTTCTGAACCCGACGAACAAGCTCGGCTGTGCCATCGTCGTGATGCCCCCGGCAAGCGCCATGGAGCATTCCCCCGAGCGCAACGCGCCGCAGGCCAGGTGCAGGGCGACAAGCGAGGACGAGCATGCCGTGCCCACGGTCATCGTGGGGCCCTCCAAGCCGAAGATATAAGCCACGCGCCCCGACACGATGCTCCCGGCATTGCTCGAAGCGATTTTTCCGCTGCCTTCGCCGTCGAAGCGAGGGTCGACCGGATAGTCCTCGTACATCACACCGGCAAAGACACCCGTTTGTGTGCCGCGCACAGACGTCGGGTCGATACCGGCGTCCTCGAACGCCTCCCAGCTCGCTTCCAGGAAGAGTCGCTGCTGCGGATCCATCGCGAGCGCGTCGCGCGGGCTGATCCTGAAGAATTCGGCGTCGAACTCACTGACGTCGTGCAGGAACCCGCCTTCGCGCGCGTGGCTGCTGTCCGGTTGATCGGGATCCAGGCCATACCATCGCTCCAGGTCCCATCCGCGATCGGTGGGGAACGCTCCGATCGCATCGCCTTCGGCGCTCAGCAGATCCCACAGCTGCGACGGCGAGCGCACTCCGCCCGGCAGGCGACAGCTCATACCGACGATCGCCACCGGCTCGTGGGCCGCGGCGACCAGCTCCCGGTTCTGCCGGCGCAGCCTTTGCGTCTCCTTGACAGAAGCGCGCAGCGCCTCGACGACCTTCTCGGGCGAGCTGCTCATTGGGGCAACCTTTGGTTGCTGGGCTGGTGGGTTGCTCACGCCGGATCCTCGACAGGCTCCTCGGCGAAGCCGGGCTCCTCCGCGAAGCCCTCGGACTCCCCGATCGAGCCATCGGGCTCACCGACAGAGCCATCGGGCCCAAGCGACAGCTCTACGAGGCTGTCGATATCCATCTCGTCGACTTGCTCGGCTGGATCCTCCTCGCGCGTGAGAGCCGACCCGTCCGCCAGACCGACGAGCGCCATCAGCGTGTCCAGCACCCCGGCCTCGCGCAGGCGCACCAGCGGTATCGATGCGAAGGCATCGCGAATGTCCAGCTCGCTGGGTGCACTCTCGACGCGTCCGTCGACCTCTCGCGAGATCTGCTCCAGCAGGAAATCGCTCAGAGCGGCCGACGATGGATAGTCAAAAGCAAGCGTGGCCGGCAACTGGACCCCGCTGACGGCGATCAGCCGGTTACGCAACTCGATGGCTGTCAGCGAGTCGAACCCGAGAGCTCGTTGAAGGCGCGGTCGACATCGATCGCATCTGGCGAGTCGTGACCCAGCACCGCCGCCACCTCGGCGCGAACCATCTCGAGCGCCACGCGCCCGCGCTCGGACTCCGGGGTCCTCGCCAAGCGCCTGATCAACGACTCGCGGCCGCTCTCTGCCGGTCCCCGCGCGGGCACGCGAACCAGCCCGCTGAACAGCGGTGGGATAGCTCCGATCCTCGCCCGTGCTCGCAGTGCCGCCATATTCAGACCCACGGGCAGTATCAGCGGGTCCCCAACCGCATACGCAGCGTCAAACAGGCTGAGGCCTTCCTCTACGGACAACGCGAGCAGGCCAGCGTTCCCCATCCGCGCCTCGTCGACCGCGGTCTGCTCTCCCGCCAGGCCCCCCGCCCACAATCCCCAGGCCATGGAGACGCCGGGTAGCCCTCGCTCGCGCCGGTGGGCCGCCAGCGCATCGAGGAACGCGTTCGCCGCCGCGTAATTGCTCTGGCCCGGGCTGCCGATCGTGCCGGCGCCCGCGGAGAACACGATGAACGCCGACAGATCGAGATCTTCGGTCAACTCG
The DNA here is from genome assembly GCA_963809705.1 of uncultured Solirubrobacterales bacterium. GTDB lineage: Bacteria > Actinomycetota > Thermoleophilia > Solirubrobacterales > Solirubrobacteraceae > Palsa-744. The sequence goes on from CAWEKF010000001.1 coordinate 455,787, forward strand.
TGCAAGTGCCAGGCGCCATCCAGCTTTGGCGCCAGGACTCGGTCGATACGCTCTGGCGTCATCGAGTCGACCACACCGTCGTCCAGGACACCCGCGGCGTGCACGACCGCGCTCAGCGGATAGTCGTTCGGTACCGAGGCAACCAGCCGAGCCACCTGCTCGCGATCGGACACGTCACACGCAATGATTCTCACCGCCGCGCCCAGGCCGGCGAGCTCCACCCGCAGGTTCTCCGCACCGGGCGCCTCCGGGCCCCGCCTGCTTGCCAGCACCACGCTGCGAACGCCATGCTCGCCCACCAGATGCCTGGCCAGCGCGGCCCCGATCAATCCGGTGGCGCCTGTGATCAATACGCTGCCCGGGCGCTCGGACGCGAGCAGCCCGATCTGGGCGACGCTCCGATCTGGTTCGCCAGGGCCGCTGTCGGCCTCCTCGGCAGGCATCCGGCTCTCGACCACTCCGGGACGGTCTGCCACACGGCTCAGTCGCGGCGCAAGCAGCCTGCCGGCCCGCAGGGCCACTTGCGGCTCGCCTGTCGCGAGCGCATCCGCAAGCACATCGAGCCCAACATGATCCCCGTCCACGTCGATCAGCACAAACCGTCCGGGATGCTCAGATTGCGCCGAGCGAACCAGCCCCCACAGCGGCGCGGCTGCCAGCTCCGCGACGCCCTCCTCGCTGTTGGTGGACACGGCCCGTTTGGTCACGAACACGAGCCGGGAGCCTTCAAAGCGTGCCTCGGAGAGCCATTCCCGTACGAGCGAGACGGCCTGCTCGAGCAGCACGCGCGACGCGGACGGCGGCTCGCCGTCGGCGAGCCGTTCGGCACCGAGGCGAGTCACCACCACGGCGGGCGCGGGAGCCCCCTCGTCGATCGCGTCGATCGCCGAGCGCAGGTTGGCGTATTCCGCGGTCGCAGCGCCACCCCCGTTTGCGGCGCTATCCCTGTTCGCGGCAGCATTCCCATTCGCGGCAACATCCCCATTCGCAGCGGCATCCCCATTCGCAGCGGCATCCCCATTCGCAGCGGCATCCCCATTCGCAGCGGAGGCGCGGTCGGCCTCACCAGCAGCGGCTGACTCGCACGCGCCGAGCATCGCCCAAATCTGGCGCGACGCCGTGCCCGCGTCTACCCCGCTCGGTGCGACCGCAACCCACTCCAGACGATGCAACGAGTGGCGATCCGAGCCCGCCATACGCTGCATCAGCTCAGGCGAAGGCTGTCGCACCACCAGCGAGTCGGCCGTAGCGACCGTTCGGCCCTGCTCATCGAGCGCCACCAGCGCATAGCCCCCCAGCTCCGAGCGTACGACGCGAGCTCGCACAGCAAATGCCCCGGCGACGTGCACGCACACACCAGCCCAGGCGAACGGGAGCAGCCCCTGCATTGTGGCCTCTGGAGCTTCTGCCCGCATCAGCACTGTGCAGGCTTGCAGGGAGGCGTCCAGCAATGCGGGATGGATCTTGAAGCGGCGCGCCTGCTCGCGCTCCTCCTCGGGCAGGCTCACCTCCGTGAACACCTCTCCCCCTCGCTGCCAAGCGGCCCGGATAGCCAGAAACGTGGGGCCATATTCCAAGCCCACCCCGGTGAAATAGCCGTACACATCATCGAGCGACAGAGGCTCCGCTCCACGTGGAGGCCAAGCGTCGCCGGCCAGGGAGCTCGCCTGCTCCTCCAGCGGCGTGACCTGGCCGGAGAGAGCCGGCGCCGCTGGGCCGAGCACACCCCCGACATGACGCGTCCACTCATCCTCCGCACCCCCTGCGGGGGCTCCATCCGGACGGGTGAACAGCCCAAGCGCGCGCCGTCCCGACTCATCCGGTGGGTCGAGCACGACCTGCAGTTGCACCGTGCTCAGCCCATCCATCAACACGAGCGTGTTTTCGTGGACCAGATCCTGCACCACCTCACACCCGACCTGCGCGCCCACAGAGAGGGCGATGTCGACGAATGTGGTGCCGGGCACCAGCACCGCTCCCGCGGCCGAGTGATCGGCAAGCCACGGCTGATCCGCCAGGGATATGCGACCCGTGAACAGCCATCCGTCGCTCTCTGCCAGGGCGACCGCGGCGCTCACGAACGGGTGCTCCACAGGCGCCTGGCCCGCCGCGGCGGCGTCCCCGGTCCGAGCGGGGATGTCCAACCAGTACCGTCGCCGCTGAAACGCATACGGCGGCAGCCGCAAGCCGACGGCGGCGCTCCCGCTGAACATCGCCCCCCAGTCGACGTCCACACCGCTCACCCACGCTTCGCTTAGCGAAATGAGAAAGCGCCGTGAGCCACCCTCCCCGCGCCGCAGCGACCCGACCATCGTCACCGGGCCCAACCCCTCTGTGTCGGCCTTTCCCCCTGTTGCGTGCTTCTCCTCTGTGTCGACCCTCCCATCCGCGTAGACCGCTTGCTCGGGAGCCGGCATATTCTCGCCTCGCTCGGACTTGCCGATGCCGTCTGCCGGCCGGCCCGAGAGCGCGTTCTCAACCGTTTCGTGCATCCCCACCGTGAGAACCGGATGCGGACTCACCTCGATAAACGTCCGGTAGTCCTCATCCAGCAGCCTTCTGGTAACACACTCAAACTGCACGGGTTCACGCAGGTTGCGATACCAATACTCTGCGTCGAGTTGCCCGCTATCGATCGCCTCGCCGGTTACTGCCGAGTAGAAGGGGAGCGCTTCCCGACGCGGCACAATCCCGGCGCAGCCCGCCAGCAACTCGTCCCGAATCAGCTCTACCTGAGCCGAGTGCGCCGCATAGTCAACCGGGATCCTCCGCGCTTTCACTCCATCGGCCTCACATTCGGCGAGCAACCGCTCCAGGGCGCTCACCTCACCCGAGATCACGGTCGAGCGCGGACCGTTGACAGAAGCCAGCGAGAGCTCTCCGTCGAACGGGGTGATGCGAGCCTCGGCCTCCCGCACATCGCTCGCGAGCGCGACCATTCCCCCGGCACCGGCCAGTGCCACCAGCGCACGACTGCGCGCCACGATCACGCGCGCCGCATCCTCGAGGGACAGCGCTCCAGCCACACAGGCCGCCGCAATCTCTCCCTGCGAGTGTCCCACGACCGCCTCCGGACGCACGCCACAGGCGCGCCACAACTCAGCCAGCGCGACCATCGCGGCGAACAGCGCCGGCTGCACGACGTCGACACGCGTCAGCGCTTCGTCCGCGCCGGTCAGAACATCCTCCAACGACCAGTCGACCAATGGCGCGAGCGCCTCACCGCACTCGCGTAGGCGGGCCGCGAACACGTCGGACTGCTCGACCAGCTCGAGCGCCATGCCAGCCCATTGCGAACCCTGGCCCGGGAACACGAACACGATCCCACCAACGCCTTCGCGCGCCACCGTGCCCTCGACCACATCCGCGCTGTGCGCGTCGCCGGCGATCGCGTCGAACAGCGCCGGCAAGCCCTCCCGCTCGCCGCCGATCCCAACGGCACGACGGTCGAACGCCGACCGTCTGGCGAGCGAGAAACCGACGTCGGCCGGCTCGAGACCCGGGTTGTCCTTCAAGAACGCCGACACACCGGCAGCCTGCCTGCGCAGACCGGCGTCGTCGCGGCCGGACACGATCAGCGGCAGTACGCCGCTGCGAAAGAGGCCTCTCTGCGAAGACTCGCCGGGCTCGGCGGACCCGGTGTCGCTACCGCCGCTCATCTGCCCCTCGAGGAGGTGAGGAGCGGCTTCCTCGATTATCACATGGGCGTTCGTGCCGCTGACGCCAAACGACGAGACGCCCGCACGCCGCGGCTCGCTCCCCTGTGGCCACGGCTCCGGCTCGGCCAGCAGCGAGACAGAGCCCGCCGACCAATCCACCTTTTGGCTGGGTCGATCGACGTGCAACGTCTTTGGCAGCAACCCGTGGCGCATCGCCATCACAACCTTGATCACCCCGGCCACGCCGGCCGCGGCTTGGGTATGGCCGATGTTGGACTTGATCGACCCGAGCCACAGCGGGCGCCCTTCTGCTCTGCCCTGTCCATAGGTCGCGAGCAGCGCCTGCGCCTCGATCGGATCCCCGAGCGTCGTACCGGTTCCGTGCGCCTCCACCGCGTCCACCTGCTGCGGCGAGAGTCTCGCGTCGGCAAGCGCACTGTGGATCACGCGCTGCTGGGAGGGGCCGTTGGGCGCGGTCAATCCGTTGCTGGCCCCGTCCTGGTTGACGGCGCTGCCGCGCACAACGGCCAGCACGGGATGACCGAGGCGCCGTGCATCCGATAGGCGCTCCAGCACCAGCACACCGACGCCCTCGCCCCAACCGACGCCGTCCGCACCGTCCCCGAATGACTTACATCGACCGTCGGGCGCCAAGCCTCGCTGACGCGAGAACTCCAGGAACACTGCCGGCGTGGGCATCACTCCAACGCCGCCCGCCAGCGCGAGCGAGCTCTCCCCCGCGCGCAGCGAGCGACAGGCCACGTGCAGCGCCACGAGCGAGGAGGAGCACGCTGTGTCGATCGTCAAGCCGGGGCCCTCCAACCCGAAGCTATATGAGATACGCCCCGACATGACGCTGCTCAAAGCGCCGGTGCCGTAGTGACCGGCGATCTCCTCGGGTATCGAACCGGAGGGGTCCAATCCGTACCCGTTGAATGCCCCGCCGACGAACACGCCCGTCTGGCTTCCCCGCAGTGAGACCGGGTCTATACAGGCGCTCTCGATCGCCTCCCACGATGCTTCGAGCAGCAAGCGCTGCTGTGGGTCCATCGCGAGCGCCTCGCGCGGGCTGATCGAGAAGAAGTCCGCGTCGAACTCGGCCGCGTCATACAGAAAGCCCCCCTCGCGAGAGCAGCTGGTATCCGGCCGCTCCGGGTCGGGATCGTACAATCGCTCGACGTCCCATCCGCGGTCGGTCGGCCAATCTGAGATGACATCGCGACCGTCGCACAGCAACTCCCACATGTGCTCGGGCGAGACGATTCCCCCCGGATACCGGCAGCCCATGCCGACGATCGCCACCGGCTCACTGCTCCGATACTCCATCTCGCGCAGGCGCGAGCGAGTGTCGTGCAGCTCGACTGTCACCCGCTTGAGATAGTCGCGCAGCCTCTCGTCCTCGGTCATCGTGCGCCTCCGATAATTGCATTGCACATTGTTCTGCTCTTTGGGTTCACCGCGACTCGAGCTCTTGATCTATGAGGTTAAAGAGCTCATCGTCGGATGCTGTTCGCATTCGCTCGACGATCGCGACTCCGTTCTGCTCCTGCCGCGGCAAGGACCCACGATCCTCGCCCTCCAGGCCGGCCAGGAAGGCGCGCAAACGCGCCATGGCCCGCCTGCGCTCGACTTCGTCTCCGAGCGAGGTGAGCGCGCGCTCCAGACCGGCGAGCTTCCCCTCCACCGAAGCGCTTCCCGATGCGCCGTCTTGCACGAGCTCGGCCGCCAGATGCTCGACCACCGAGATCGGGGTGGGGTAGTCGAATACGAGCGTCGCCGGCAATCCCAGCCCCGTGGCGGACACGAGTCGGTTGTGGAGTTCGACGGCCATCAGCGAATCGAAGCCGAGCTCCCTGAATGCACGCTTGGGTTCGACCGTCTCGAGCGCGGAATGCCCCATCACGCGCGCCACCTCCGTGCGAACGAGCTTGAGCAGCAGCTGTCGTCGCTCACGTGCGGTCGCGTTCCGCAGCCGCTCTCTCGAGCTCACCGCCCGCCACCTGTCCCTCGGCGGGGGCGCTGCCCACAAGTGCCGCCCGCACCTCGGGCAGGTCTTCGATCAGCGGCCGCGGGCGAGCGGAGGTGAACAGACGCGCATAGATCTCCCAGCGGATGTCGGCCACGGAAATCAGCGTCTCGTCGTGCAGCAGCGCTTGGCGGAGCGCCTCGATCGCCGGCCTCGGCGCCATGCAGTCGAGCCCGCGCCGGCGCAGGACCTTCATCGCGTGCTCGTCGTGCGCCCCCATACCATCACCGGCCCAGGGACCCCAGGCCACGGACGTCGCGGTCAGACCGCGCGCCCGACGCTGGACCGCGAGCGCGTCGAGGCATGCGTTGGCGGCCGCGTAAGCCGCCTGTCCGGCTGAACCGAACGTGGCGGCGATCGAGGAGAACAACACGAATGCCGACAGATCGAGGCCGGCGGTGAACGCGTCGAGGTTGAGGGCGCCCTGCGCCTTTGCGGACAGCGCCTCTTCGAGCTCGCCCGCCGTCAACGAATCGATCGCACCCGGGCTGGCCGACCCGGCGGCGTGCACAATCATCCTCAGCGGACGATCGTCGGGAACCGTTTCGATCAGTGTCTGGACCTGCTCGCGATCGGAGACGTCGCATGCGATGATGGCGACCTCCGCGCCCAGGTCGATGAGCTCTGAGCGCAAGTCCGGCGCGCCCGGGGCCCCTGCGCCGGCGCGACTGACAAGCAACAGGCGCTCGGCGCCCTCCGCAGCCAGCCAGCGTGCCACGTGCGCTCCCAGACCGCCGGTACCGCCGGTTATCAGAGTCGTTCCCCCGGGCGCCCTCCATACACCGCCCGCAGCGCCATCGTCGCGAGTCGATCGCACGACCCGCCGGGCGAAGACGCCCGCGCCGCGAACCGCGAGCTGATCCTCGCAACCGCCGCTCGCAAGCACTCCGGCCAGCAGCGACCCGACCCGTTCGTCCAGAGCATCGGGCAAGTCGATCATACCGCCCCAGCGCCGCGGGTACTCGAGTCCGGCCGCCAGGCCCAACCCCCATAGCTGTGCCTGGATCGGGCTGCGAATAGCATCGGAGCGCTCCACGGAGACCGCGCCGCGGGTCACCAGCCACAGCGGAGCCTCGACGTCGGCGTCTCCGAGCGCCTGGATCGACGTGGCCGTCGCCATCAATCCCCGCGGGACGCAACCGTGCACATCGTTGCGCTGCTCCCGCAGACCCAGCAGCGAGACCACGCCGCGCGCCTTGGCCCCTCCGGCCGAGCTTCTCCAGCGTGTCGCGCACACGGCGGGCCAGCTCCTCGCGCGCGGCGGGGCCTTCGTCGAACCGCACGGGCAGCAGCTGGGCGCCGCGCTCCTCCAGAGCGCCGATCGCCGCCGCGATCCAGAGATCCTCGCCGTGTGAGGGGGGGACCAGCGCCAGCCAAACGCCGGACAGCCTCGTCGCCGAGCTCGCGGCTATCGGCTTCCACTGCACGCGATAGCGCCAACTGCTCGCCAACGCGCGCTCGCTACTGCGACGATGCCATGCCGACAAGCTCGGCAGCAGAGCATCCAGCGACGCGCGGTGCTGCTCGCCGTCGACCTGCAGCGTACTCACAAGCCCCGCGAGATCGCCGCGCTCAACCGCGCCCCAGAACACATTCTCGCTGGCCTGCCACGGTTGCGCATGCGCGGTGGCGCGCCCGTTGGTCGGCGATCGAAGCGCGGCGTCGCTGTCGAGCCAGTAGCGCCTGCGCTGGAAGGGGTAGCTCGGAAGCTCCACCCGCCTGGCAGCGGGCTCGCCCAGCAGCGCGGCCCAGGCGACCGGCGCTCCGCGTGTCCACAGCTCGGCCAGCGCCGCGACGAGCGAGGACGTCTCAGGCCGTCCCGCTTTGAGGGCCGCCACAGCGCCGTGGACGCGATCCTCCCGCGCGGACGTCGAATCCGTCGAGTCGGCCGAGTCGCGAAGGCATTCCCGCGCTATCGCGCTGAGCACGCCGTCCGGGCCAACCTCGAGGAGACTGCCCACGCCGTGGGTGTCAAGCCAACGCACTCCGTCGGCGAAACGCACGGTCTCGCGCACGTGCCTGACCCAGTAGGCCGACGAGCACAGCTCCTGCGCCGCGGGCTCACCGGTGAGATTGGACACGACGGGTATCCTCGGCCGGGAGAACGAAATGTCGCGGGCGATCTCGGCGAAGTCCTCGAGCATGCCGTCCATCCGCGCTGAGTGAAATGCGCGGTTCACTCGCAGCTGCTTGGTCTTGCGTCCCCGGCCTTGCCACATCTCGGCCAGCTCCCAGACAGCGTCCTCGTCGCCTGAGAGCACCACCGCGGAGGGGCCGTTGACAGCCGCCAGCGCCACGCGACCCTCATAGCCGGCGAGCGACTCGTGGGCCTCATCCTCAGAGGCCTGTACGGCCGTCATCGCGCCGCCGGCGGGCAGAGCGCCCATCAGCCGGCCACGAGCGCCGACAAGCATGCAAGCGTCGGCGAGCGAGAACACGCCCACCGCGAACGCCGCGGCCAGCTCGCCCACGGAGTGCCCGATCACGTAGTCTGGCCGTACACCCCATGCCTCCAGGAGTCGAAACATCGACACCTCGAGTGCGAACAGGGAAGCCTGCGCGAACATGGTCTCATCCAGCCGAGACGCCTCCGGCGAGTCCTCCTCGGCGAACATCGCCTCCAGCAGCGAGCACCCCAGGTGAGCATCCAGCTCGGAGCAGATCTCATCCAGCGAGGCACGGAACTGGGGAAACGCACGATAGAGCTCGCGCCCCATGCCCGCGCGCTGAGCGCCCTGTCCGGTGAACAGGAAGGCGACTCTCCTGCCCGCGGGGCTGACCGCCCCCCGAATCGCATCCGGCACGACCTCGCCGGCGGATAGGGCCACCAGGCCCGCGAGCAGCTGGTCGCGCCCGCCGCCGATCACGACGGCGCGATCCTCGAGCATGGGGCGGCCGGCAAGCGCGAGACCCACCTCGCCCACCTGGAGATCGTCGTCGGCTGTCACGAAGCCGTGCAACCGCTCGGCGCCGGCTTGCAGCGCCGCGGACCCACGAGCCGAGATCACCCAGGGCACCGCGCCGGCGCTCACCACGCCGGCATGCTCGTGGCCCGCGGGGAGTCCCTCGAAAGCCGCGATCTCTATAGCGACCTCCTCAGCGACCTGCTCGGCAGTCGGCTCGTCGCTCGAAACGCTCACCGCGGCGGCGCCATCGTGAGCCGGCGCCTCTTCGACGATCACGTGAGCGTTGGTGCCGCTGATGCCGAAGGAGGACACCCCGGCCCTGCGCGGCCGGCCCCCGCGCGGCCAGGGCACCTCCTCGGTCAGCAGCGAGACCGAGCCACTGGACCAGTCGACCTGCTCGGAGGGCAGCTCTACGTGCAGTGTGCGCGGTAGCAGGCCATGTCGCAGCGCCATCGTCATCTTGATCACGCCGGCAACGCCGGCGGCCAACCCCGTGTGCCCTATGTTCGACTTGATGGACCCAAGCCGCAGCGGCCGGTCGCGATCGCGGCCGTATGCCGCCAGCAGCGCCTGGACCTCGATCGGATCGCCCAAGGTGGTGCCGGTTCCGTGCGCCTCCACAGCGTCGATCTCGGCCGCGGACAGACCGGCGTTCGCGAGCGCGCGACGGATCACCTGCTGCTGGGAGGAGCCGTTGGGGGCGGTCAGGCCGTTGCTCGCGCCATCCTGGTTGACGGCGCTGCCACGAACGACGGCGAGGACCGTATGGCCGAGTCGACGTGCGTCGCAGAGACGCTCGAGCAGCAGCACTCCAGCGCCCTCCCCCCAGCCGGTCCCGTCCGCCGATGCCGAGAAGGACTTGCAGCGTCCATCGGATGCAAGCCCTCGCTGCTGGCTGAACTCGATGAACAGATCGGGTGTCGCCATGACCGTGACACCGCCGGCCAGTGCGAGCGAGCACTCGCCGGATCGCAGCGCTCCGCAAGCGAGGTGCAGCGCCACAAGCGATGATGAGCACGCGGTGTCGACCGACACCGCCGGACCATTCAGGCCCAAGCTGTAGGCGATCCTGCCGGAAGTCACGCTGCCCGCGATGCCGGTGAAGCGGAAGCCCTCCACACCCGCCGACTCGGCTGACGCGCCGTTGCCATAGGGAGAATTGCCGGCGCCCACAAACACCCCGGTCTGACTGCCGCGCAGGATCTCGGGATCTATGCCGGCGCTCTCCAGGGCTTCCCAGCAGATTTCCAGCATGAGACGCTGCTGTGGATCCATTGCAAGCGCCTCCCGGGGACTGATCCCGAAGAAAGGCGCGTCGAAATCCCCCGCGTCATAGATGAATCCGCCCTCTCGCACATAGCTCGTCCCCGGATCTCCGCGATCTCCGTCGAAGAGCCGCTCCAGGTCCCAGCCACGGTCGGTTGGGAAGGCGCCAACCGCGTCGGTACCTCCAGCGACCAATTCCCACAGCTCCTGAGGGGAGCGCACCCCGCCCGGGTAACGGCAGCTCATGCCCACGATCGCGACGGGCTCCTCAGGCGATCCCTTGACCGATATAGACGGCGTCCACTCGACCTGGACGCCATCGAGCTCGTCCAGCAGATGATCCGCGAGCACCGTCGGAGTGGGATGGTCGAAAACGAGTGTCGCGGGCAATGCCAATCCCGTGGCGACGTTCATCCGGTTGCGCAGCTCAACCGCGAGCAATGAGTCGAACCCGAGCCTCCTTGAAGGCGCGATCGGCGTCGACAGCCTCGGCTGAGGCGTGCCCGAGCACGGCCGCGATCTCGCCACACAAGAATGCGAGCGCCACATGCCGGCGCTCGGCTGCCGTCACGCCGGCCAGGCGCTCTATCAGCGATCCGCTCGCACCCTCCGGCGCGCGTTGGGCTGGTATCCGGATACCGGCTGTAGAGGAAGCCTGTTCGATCCAGTAGCGACGCCGCTGGAATGCGTAGGTCGGCAGGGCGGCCCTGCTGGCGCCGGAGCCCTTGTAGACGAGCTTCCAGTCGACCGGTACGTCCTGGACCCACGCTTCGGCGAGCGACATCTGAAAGCGTCGTGGGCCTCCGTCGCCCCGCCGCAACGAGCCCACCACTCGTGCCCGCCCGCGGTCGATGGGAGTGTCGTCGATCGTTTCGTTCACCGCAAACGAGAGCACCGGATGAGGACTGATCTCGACGAACGTGCGAAAGCCGTCGTCGAGCAGGCGGCGAATCGTCTGGTCGAACCGCACCGGCTCGCGCGTATTGCGATACCAGTAGTCCGGGTCCACGGCGGCGCTGTCAAATCGCTGAGCCGTCACCGTCGAATAGAACGCGGTCTCCGATGAGCGGGGAGCAATCGGTGAGCACGCTTGGACGAGCTGCTCGCGCAGAGGCTCCATCTGCGGAGAGTGACCGGCGCCAAGGGCTCCGGTGATCCCTCGCGCGCGCACTCCATCCTGCTCGCACTGGCTCAGCAGCTCGCGCACCGCTTCGGGCTCGCCGGAGACAACCGTCGAGGAGGGTCCGTTGATCGCCGCAACGACGATCCTCTCCCCCCAGCGCCCGCACTGTTCCGCAACCTCCTGCGCGGCCAGCGCGATCGACGCCATCTGGCCTCTGCCGGCGATGCTCGCAAGGACCTGGCTGCGCCGCGCCACCAGTCGTGCCGAGTCCTCCAGCGAGAGCCCGCCGGCCACGTGCACGGCCGCGATCTCTCCCTGAGAATGACCCACGACCGCACCTGGGCGCACACCGCAAGCGCTCCACAGCCCGGCAAGCGACACCATCATCGCAAACAGCGCCGGCTGAGCCACATCGATTCTCTCCAGCGGCGGCGCCTGCGGCGCCCCCTTCAGAACATCCATGAGCGACCACTGCAGATAAGGCGCGAGCGCGACCTCACAAGCCTCTACATGCCGCGCGAAAACTGGTGAGCACTGCAATAGCTCGCTGGCCATTCCGACCCATTGCGACCCATGGCCGGGAAACACGAACACGACCCCGCCAGCACCACCCGCCGCATTCCCACGCGCCACGCTCGCCGAGGATTCCCCCCGCGCCAGCGCACCAAGACCCTCCAACAACTCCTCCCGCTCAACACCAACCACCACCGCACGATCCTCAAAAACAGAACGCGAGCACAACGAGCACCCCACATCCACCACATCCAAACCCGGATGCGCACGCATATGCTCAAGCAACCTTCCCGCCTGCCCAGCAAGCGCCGCCCCACCCCTCGCCGAGAGCACCAACGGCGTAACACCCGCCCCCAACACACCCACCCGAGTACCACCCACCCTACCCCCGTCAACACCACTCACACCATCACCAAGAACACCATCACCCTCCACGACATCCCCACCGCCCCCCACAGCACCGGCAACGCGACCGCCGCGCACCCCACCACTCTCAGCACCCCCCAGCACCGGCGGGGCTTCCTCCAAGATCACATGCGCATTAGTGCCACTCGCCCCAAACGAGGAAACCCCCGCCCGACGCGGCTCGCCATCGACCTCCCACCCAACGCTCTCAGTCAAAAGCGACACCGCACCAGCAGACCAATCAACCTCCCCAGAAGGACGATCGACATGCAACGTACGCGGCAAAACACCATGGCGCAAAGCCATAACCATCTTGATCACACCACCCACACCCGCAGCCGCCTGCGTATGACCAATATTCGACTTCAACGACCCCAACCACAACGGCCGCCCCCCACGACGCAACTGCCCATACGTAGCCAACAAAGCCTGCGCCTCGATCGGATCACCCAACCTCGTACCAGTCCCATGACCCTCCACCACATCAACCTGCGCAGCCGACACCCCAGCATCCAACAACGCCGCCCGAATCACCCTCTCCTGCGACGGCCCATTCGGAGCCGTCAAACCATTACTCGCACCATCCTGATTCACCGCACTACCACGCACCACAGCCAAAACCCCATGACCCAAACGCACCGCATCAGACAAACGCTCCAACAACACAACACCCACACCCTCGGACATGCCGGTACCGTCGGCGGTATCCGCATAAGACTTACACCGCCCATCCACAGCCAAGGTGCGCTGACGCGAGGACTGCACAAACACCCCCGGCGTGGCCATAACCGACACCCCGCCAACCAGAGCCAGCGAGCATTCCCGTTGACGTAGTGCACGGCATCCCAAATGCAACGCCACCAGCGAGGACGAGCACGCCGTGTCGACGGAGATCGCAGGTCCCTCTAGGCCCAGGCTGTAGGCGATCAGCCCAGACGCGACGCTGCCGAGGCTGCCCGCTCCCAGGTAACCCTCGAGAGCCTCCGGCAACGTCGCCGGGTCACCCCCATAGTCGTGATACATCGCACCCATGAATACCCCTGTGGAGCTTCCCCTGCAAAGACAGTGGGTCGATAGCGGCGTCCTCGATGGCCTCCCACGAAGTTTCGAGCAGAAGTCGGTGCTGGGGATCCATCCCGAGCGCCTCGCGAGGGCTGACCTGAAAAAACGCCGCGTCGAAATCGCCGGCATCGTGGAGAAAACCGCCTTCGCGCACATAGCTGGTTCGCGGACGATCGGGCTCTGGATCGTAGAGTCGCTCGAGATCCCAGCCACGATCCGTTGGAAATCCACCGACGGCATCGCGACCGCTGGCAACCAACTCCCAGAGATCGCTCGCGCACATCGCACCGCCCGGATAACGACAGCCAACTCCCACGATCGCAAGCGACTCCCTGGAGGCCGCCAGCAGCTGCCTGTTCTCCCCCTCCAGCCGCTCCGTCTCCTTCAGCGATGCGCGCAAAGCCTCGACGATTTGCTCGGAAGGCGTGCTCATTGCGAGCCCTCCCGCGAGACGATCGCTCGATCGGGGCGCTTCATCGCCTTCTCGATGGGCTCATCGACATCCATCGTGTCGATCGGCTTGACCCGATCGCCAAGCGTTTGCTCTCCGGTCTCCGGCGGAGTGCCAGCGAGCCCGAGCAGCACATCCAGCAGACCAAGCTCGCGGATCCGATCGAGCGGGACCGACGCGAGCGCCGCTCGGACCTCAGCTTCCCCGGGATCGAGATCCTGCTCGCCGGCGAACAGCTGAGTCAGCAGGTATGAAGCAAGCGCGACCGGCGTTGGGCGATCGAACACCAGCGTGGACGGCAAGCGCAATTCAGTGGCTGCATTCAACCTATTGCGCAATTCAACAGCCCCAAGAGAGTCAAAGCCGAGTTGCTTGAAGGAGCTCTTGGGGTCGATCGTCGACGACGAGGCATGGCCCAAAACGATTGCTATCTCGGAGCGCACTATCTCCAACAACGTGCCCTCCCGCTCTTGCGATGGTGTCCCAGCCAATCGCCGAACCAGCGATTCGGCCCCGTGCTGTGCGCCCCGGGACGGCACACGGATCAATTTGCGCAGCAGAGGCGATACCACACCCGCCCTCGCCTGCGCACGCAGCGCAGCCGCGTCCAGGCGCATCGGAATCAGAAAGGCGCGGTCGAGCACCCGCGCGGCGTCGAGCAGATCCAGACCCTCCCGGTTTGACAGTCCCCCGATCCCCAACCGAGCCGAGCGCGCGAGGTCGGCCTCGCCCAACCGATCGACTATTCCTGTCTGTGCCCATCCTCCCCATGCCATCGAGATACCGCTGAGGCCTCGGGCGCGCCGATGAGCCGCCAGCGCATCGAGAAACGTGTTTGCCGCTGCGTAATTGGCCTGACCCGGTCCACCGAGGACCCCCATGACCGATGAGAAACACACGAACGCCGACAGGTCGAGGTTTTCCGTCAAACGGTGAAGATTCCAGGCGCCGTCCAGCTTCGGTGCCAGCACCCGATCGACCCGCTCGCGGGTCAAGGAGCCGATCACGCCATCCTCGAGGGTCGCAGCTGCGTGCACAACTCCGCGGAGCGGAGTCTCGTCGGGGATCGAGTCGAGCAGAGCGCTCAGTTGCTCATAGTCGGCGACGTCGCAGCTGACCACTCTCACCGCTGCGCCGAGCTCCCCAAGCTCTGCCTCGAGCTGCTCCATCCCGGGCGCCTGTGGGCCGCGCCTGCCGACGAGTATCAGGCTACGTACACCGTGCCTGTCCACCAAATGCTTGGCCACGAGCCTGCCCAGGTCGCCTGTACCCCCGCTGATCAGGACCGAGCCCTCAGGATCGAACGCCCATGGGCGCTCGCGTGCTGTGCCTTCGCGCTCGGTCTGCTCCCCCTCCACCACGCGCACAAGACCGGGGGCAAGCACATCCCCGCCACGGACGGCCAGCTGCGATTCATTCGTCGCGATCGCCTCGCGCAGCGCGGACCGCGAGGCATCCTCGTCGTCGAGATCGATCAAGGTGAAGCATCCTGGGTTCTCCGATTGCGCCGAGCGCACCAGGCCCCAGATCGGCGCCTGGACCAGGCCGGGCACATCTTCCTCCCGGTTCACAGCCACCGCGTTGTGAGTGACGAATACAAGCCTGGAGATCAGCAATCGCTCGTCTGAGAGCCAGCCCCGTATGGCATCGAGCACCCGGTTGGTCGTCTCGTGCGCCCGCTCTATAAGTCGCTCTGCGACAACAGACTCCTGCCGTACGTCTTCGGTCCCGGGCGAACCTGTGCCTTCACACGACGCGCAGTCCAGCAGCACAACCTGGGGGATCGCGGCTCCCTCGTCGAGCGCATTGCCCAACTCGTGCATATCCGCGAGCATCCCAACGCTCGCTCCCGCCGTGCTCATGGTCAACGCGGCACTCGCGCCTTCCCGGCCGAGCAGCATCCACCGCTCCGGCTCCGGCGGCGGCGGCCCGCTCGTGTCCACCGCGGCGGGCGTCCACTCCAAGGCGAAGAGCGAGTCGCGGCAGCCCCTCCCCGCGCTTTGCAGCTGCGCCTCGGCGAGCTCGCGGAACACGAGCGAGTCCACTGAGGCCACCGTCTCTCCCGATTCGTCGGCCACCGTCAGCGATACCGAGCCCTCAGCCTCACGTCGCAGATTGGCCCGCAGCGATGACGAGCCTCTGAGATTCAGCTGGACTCCCCCCCACGAGAACGGAAGGCGAAACCTCTGACCGCCTGTCTCACCGCTCTCCCCCTCCAGCCAGCCACTGAGCAGACCAACCGTATGCAGGGTGGCGTCGAGCAACGCCGGGTGCATGCCAAACGAGCCAGCCTGCGGCATTTGATCCTCGGCCAGCGCGACTTCGGCGAAGACCTCCTCCCCGGAGCGCCAGGCGGCCGTCAATCCTTGAAATGCCGGTCCGAAGTCGGCGCCACGCGCGAGCGCGCGCTCATAGAGATCCTCGACCTGGACAGCTTGCGCACCACGCGGAGGCCATACCTTCTCACCCACGGGAGAGGCCGCGTGCGCCTCAGCCCGACGATGTACATCCGCGGAGATCAGCACGCCACTGGCATGACTCCTCCACTCTTCCTCTCCCACCACCCTGTCGTTTGCGAGCTCCAGCGGACGGGAATAGATGCCGATCGACCTACTTCCCTGCTCATCCACCTCGCCGACACAGATCTGCAACTGCACCGTCCGATGCTCATCCAGCGCCAGCGGGCTTTCCAGGACGAGCTCGGACACCACCTCAGCGCCGACTTCGCCACCAACGCAAAGCGCCAGCTCCAAGAAGGCGGTGCCTGGCAGAATCGCCACACCCATGACGACGTGATCGGCAAGCCAGGGATGTGTTTGCAAAGACAATCGTCCCGTGAACAGCCACCCCCGATTACCCGCGAGCCTCACCGTAGCGCTCAGGAATTGGTGATCCACCGCCCTGAGTCCAGCCGAGCTCACATCCTCGATCCCCATCGACGCCTCAAACCAGTAGCGCTTGCGCTGGAACGCGTAACTCGGCAGCCTGACCCGCCTGGTGTCATGACCGCCGATCGCGGCGCTCCAGTCCACTTGCACCCCACGTACGAACACGTCCGCCAGCGAGAGCGCGAAGCGGTCACTGCCGCCTTCCTCACGCCGTAGAGAGCCGACGATCCCAACTTCACCGCGATCGTCGAGCGCCTGCTCGACGGTTTCTCCTATGCCTACCGTCAGCACCGGATGGGGGCTGACCTCGACGAACGTCCGGTGGCCCTCGTCGAGCAGGGCACGGGTGGCCCGCTCGAACTCGACAGGCTCCCGCAGATTGCGATACCAGTAGTCCGCGTCAAGTCGCTCCGTATTGAGGGCCCCACCGCTGACAGCCGAGTAGAACGGCACCTCGCCGGCGTGCGAGCCGGTCCCCGCGCAGCCTTCGAGCAGCGCCTCCCTGATCGCCTCGACCTGTGGCGAGTGCGCCGCGTAGCTCACCGGGATCGCGCGTGCTCGGATGCCTTCCTCTTCGCACCGTTGGTGCAGTTGTTGCAGTGCCGGGAGCTCGCCGGAGACGACCACCGATCCGGGTCCGTTCACCGCCGCGATCGCAACTCGCTCCTCATCCCATCGCCCAAGGCGCTCCTGCACCTCGGCGGCTGGGAGCGCGACGGACATCATCGCTCCCGCTCCAGCGATCTCACCCAATGCGCGACTGCGCACCGCCACCACCTGTGCGGCGTCTTGCAGCGATAGTGCACCGGCGATGTGCGCGGCGGCGATCTCGCCCTGAGAGTGACCCACGACCGCGGCTGGACGCACACCACACGCGCGCCAGCACTCCGCGAGCGCGACCATCATCGCGAACAGCACCGGCTGCACCACATCGATTCTCTCCAGCGACGGCGCACCCTCCACACCCCGCAACACATCCTCGAGCGACCAATCCGTGTGCGGCGCAAGCGCCCGCCCACACGCGCCTATCCGCTCCGCGAAAACTGGTGAGCACTGCAATAGCTCGCTGGCCATTCCGACCCATTGCGACCCCTGGCCGGGAAACACGAACACGACCCCGCCAGCACCACCCGCCGCATTCCCACGCGCCACGCTCGCCGAGGATTCCCCCCGCGCCAGCGCACCAAGACCCTCCAACAACTCCTCCCGCTCAACACCAACCACCACCGCACGATCCTCAAAAACAGAACGCGAGCACAACGAGCACCCCACATCCACCACATCCAAACCCGGATGCGCACGCATATGCTCAAGCAACCTTCCCGCCTGCCCAGCAAGCGCCGCCCCACCCCTCGCCGAGAGCACCAACGGCGTAACACCCGCCCCCAACACACCCACCCGAGTACCACCCACCCTACCCCCGTCAACACCACTCACACCATCACCAAGAACACCATCACCCTCCACGACATCCCCACCGCCCCCCACAGCACCGGCAACGCGACCGCCGCGCACCCCACCACTCTCAGCACCCCCCAGCACCGGCGGGGCTTCCTCCAAGATCACATGCGCATTAGTGCCACTCGCCCCAAACGAGGAAACCCCCGCCCGACGCGGCTCGCCATCGACCTCCCACCCAACGCTCTCAGTCAAAAGCGACACCGCACCAGCAGACCAATCAACCTCCCCAGAAGGACGATCGACATGCAACGTACGCGGCAAAACACCATGGCGCAAAGCCATAACCATCTTGATCACACCACCCACACCCGCAGCCGCCTGCGTATGACCAATATTCGACTTCAACGACCCCAACCACAACGGCCGCCCCCCACGACGCAACTGCCCATACGTAGCCAACAAAGCCTGCGCCTCGATCGGATCACCCAACCTCGTACCAGTCCCATGACCCTCCACCACATCAACCTGCGCAGCCGACACCCCAGCATCCAACAACGCCGCCCGAATCACCCTCTCCTGCGACGGCCCATTCGGAGCCGTCAAACCATTACTCGCACCATCCTGATTCACCGCACTACCACGCACCACAGCCAAAACCCCATGACCCAAACGCACCGCATCAGACAAACGCTCCAACAACACAACACCCACACCCTCACCCCAACCCACACCGTCGGCCGCGTCCGCATAAGACTTACACCTCCCATCCGGCGCAAGACCACGCTGACGCGAGAACCACAAGAAGATGGAGGGCGACCACATCACCGCGACGCCCCCAACCAGAGCGAGCGAGCACTCACCTTTTCGCAAGGCCTGAGACGCGCAGTGAAGTGCCACGAGCGAGGAGGAACAGGCCGTGTCCACGGAGATCGCGGGGCCCTCAAATCCAAATCTGTACGCCACACCGCCCGATACCACGCTGCCGCCAAGGCTTGAGCCCAGGCCGGACTCCAGGCCGAGGTTGGCCGGTCCACGTCTACCGGTCCCATAGTCATGATGCATCACCCCGGCGAATACACCGGTGTCACTACCCCTCAAGCTCTCGGGGTCGAGGCCCGCGTCTTCGATCGCCTCCCAGCTTGCTTCCAACAGCAATCGCTGCTGAGCGTCCATGGCGAGTGCATCCCTGGGACTGATGTCAAAGAAATCCGGATCGAAATCGCCGGCGTCATACAGAAACCCGCCTTCGCGTGTGTAGCTCGTACCGAGATGGTCTGGATCGGGGTCATACAATCGCTCCACATCCCAGCCGCGATCGACCGGCATGCCGCCGATCGCGTCTTTACCTGCCAGCACGAGCTCCCAAAGCTCCTCGGGCGAGCGCACGTCACCCGGATATCTGCAGGCCATCCCCACCACCGCGAGCGGAGCGCGATTCTCTTCTTCGAGAAGGTGCACGCGTCGGCGCGACTTGCGCAGATCGGCGGTGGCTCGCTTCAGATACGCGCGAAGCTTCTCGTTGTCAGTCATGCACGGCCCCTGTTGTCACGCAATGGCAGCTCATGACGCCTCGAGCCTCGGTGTCGAGGATCTGGAACATCTCGTCATCGCTGGCCGACTCGAGGTCCTCCTCCGCCGGTTCGTCCTCGAGCGTCGACAGACACACGTTCAGCCGCGCGCGGACGCGCTGACGGTCGGGGCCAGGCTGAGCTATCGCTGAGATGATACGTTCGACCTCGTCGAGGGCCGTGTCGACGGACGCCCCGCTCCCGACACCGTTCTGGGCCAGCTCGCCAAGCAAATATCGGGCAAGCTCGCGCGGGCTTGGATAGTCAAAAATCAGCGTAGCCGGCAGGCGCAGGCCGGTAACGGCGCCAAGACGATTTCGCAACTCGACCGCCGCCAACGAGTCAAAGCCGGCTTCCTTGAAAGCACGCCCCGGACCGATCGCCTCCGGGGAGCCGTGGCCCAGCACCTGTGCAGCCTCGGCCCGAACCACACTGAGCACCAGCGCCTCGCGCTCGTCGTCTGGTATCGAGGCTAGGCGACGCGCCAGAGAACCGCCCTCGACGATCGACGCTTGACGGGCAGGCACGTGAACGAGACCTCTGAGCAGCGGCACGACGGCTCCTGTCCTGACCTCTGCTCGCAGCACCGAGAGATCCAGCGGCACTGCGAGAACCGTCGCTTGCTCACCGGCGACGGCGAGATCGAAGGCTCGAGCCCCTGCTCGGAGGTGAGCCTCCCCAAGCTCGAGGAGCCCGCCACCCGTCTGGCATCGACCTCACCCAGTTGCGTACCTGCGCCAGCTTCGCTCCACAGCCCCCAAGCCACCGAGGTGGCGGGGAGACCATGCGCGCGACGGTGCTCCGCCAGCCGGTCCAAGAAAAGGTTCGCGGCCGCGTAGCTCCCCTGCCCCGGTCCTCCGAAGAGACCGGCGAACGAGGAGAACAGTACGAACGCGGACAGATCCAGATGGGTGGTGAGCTCGTGCAGGTGCCAGGCGGCGTCCGCCTTGGGGGCAAGAACGCGGTCGATCTGCTCGGGGGAGAGCGAATCGACCAAGCCGTTGTCCGTGACCGCAGCGGCGTGCACCACCGCCCCGAGCGGGTGCTCCTCGCCGAGCGAGCCGAGTAGTCCTTCGAGCTGCCCGCGCACGCTCACGTCGCACGCTGCGACGGTCGCCTTGGCACCGAGCTGCGGCGAGCTCGTGCACGAGCTCGAGGGCGCCCGACGTCTCCAAGCCCCGACGACTTGCCAGCAGCAGATTACGAACGCCGTGCTCGCTGACCAGATGCCGCGCCACCAGGGCTCCCAGTCCTCCGGTGCCGCCTGTGATCAGCACCGTCCTGTGCGAGTCGAACGTACGCGCGGTCCCGACGGACGTGCCCTTGCCCGTCGCCGAGTCCTCAAGTGCCTCTACTCCCCGCCGCTCCACGCGCTCGAGTCGCGGCACCAGTACACTGCCCGCTCGCAAAGCCAGTCGCGGCTCGCCGCAGGCGAGCGCTCCGGCGAGCGCATCCCACGAGCTCTGCTCCCCGTCGTGGTCGACCAACACGAATCGTCCGGGGTTCTCCGCCTGAGCCGACTGCACCAGGCCCCACACCGCGGCGTCGTACGGCCTTGGCACATCCGCCCCCGGGTCGACCGCGACCGCGCCACTTGTGAGCAGGACGAGCCGGCAGCCGGAGAGACGCTCCTCGGCCAGCCACTGCTGCATCGCCTCAAGGGCACGGTTGACGCCGACCCGCAGCAAAGCCGGCAGACCATCCCCGGAGAGCTTCGCGGCGCAGTCGACGAGCACCGCCTCGGGCGACGCCTCGGCCTGCACCGAAGCTTCGCTCAATGACTCCACAGTGCTGTGCGTCTCAGCGAAGATCCCAGCCTCGTGCAAGCTCTTGGGGAGTCCAGAGGCATGCTCGTCCAGCACCGCCCAGCACCCGCCGCGAGCCTCAAGATCAGTCGGTATGGCCTGCCACCTCACGCCAAACAGCGAATCGTGACGAGCGCCACGGGCGCTTGAGAGCTGCTCCTGAGAGATCTCGCGGGCAACCGCGGACTCGACCCACGCCACCGGCGTACCTGCCTCGTCGAGAGCTATCAGCGAGGTGCCCGATTCCTCACCCGACAGCCTCACTCGCAGGGAGCGGGCGCCGCGGGCGCCAAGCCACACTCCGCCGAACGAGAAGGGAAGCCGTGGATGCCCAGAGTCCTCGAGACCTCGAACGCCATCGTCGATGGCGGCATGGAACGCCGCGTCGAACAGCGCCGGATGGATCGCGAAAGCCCCAGCCTGGGAGTGCTGGGCCTCCGGCAGAGACACCTCGGCGAACAGCTCCCGCTCGCTCTTCCACACGGCGCGCAATCCCTGAAAAGCGGGTCCGTAGTCAAAACCGTGCTCGGCCAAGCGCTCGTACACGCCAGCTGTGTCCACGCGCTCGGCGCCAGGCGGAGGCCAGCTCTGGCGCACGGCCTCGATACGCGGGTCGCCCAGCGCCAACCCGGAGCGGTCGGCCGCCGGCGCGAGCGTGCCCGTCGCGTGACGAGTCCACGCCTGCTCCCAAGGCGCTCCATCGAACGATTGAGCACAACGCGAATAGATGTCCACGGTTCGATGGCCCGACTCCTCAAGCTCCCCGACCGCCACCTGCAGCAGCACCGAGGAGCGCTCGTCCATCGCCAGCGGCGCCTCTAGCGTCAACTCCGACACCTCCTCGGCGCCGATCTCGTTGCCCACGTGCAGCGCAAGATCGAGATACGCCGTGCCAGGCAACAAGACCACTCCCATGGCGGCGTGGTCGGCAAGCCAGGGGTGAGTTTGCAAAGACACCCGGCCTGTGAACACCTGCCCTCGATCGCCCGCGAGCTCGACCGCCGCGCCAAGCAGCGGGTGACCGATCGAGGACTGACCAACGGCGGCCATATCACCGGAACCCGGGCGCGGCGCAAGCCAGTAGCGCCGACGCTGGAAGGCATAGGTCGGCAACTTGACCCTCTTGGCCCCCGAGCCGGCAAAGACGCAAGCCCAGTCGAGCTCGACGCCGGCGACGAACGCTTCTGCCAGGGAGCCGACGAGCGTTGAGTTCTCCGGGTGCTTGTCCCGCAGCAGCGGGACAGCCACGACACGGGCGGTGCGGTCTCCCGGTCGGGTGGTGCCATCGCCGCCCAAGATCTCGCGCGCCATCGCGCTGAGCACGCCATCGGGGCCAAGCTCGAGGAAGCTGTGCACGCCCTGGCGACCTAGCCAGGCGATGCCGTCGCCAAAGCGCACCGTCTCGCGCACATGGCGGACCCAGTAGTCGACAGAGCAGATGTCATTGGCGCCGATCGCTTCGCCCGTCAAGTTCGAGACGATCGGGATTTGCGGCGGGCCAAACGGCACTTCCGCCGCGATCTCGGCGAAGCGATCCAGCATGCCCTCCATACGGTGCGAGTGAAACGCATGGCTCACGCGCAGGCGCTTGGTCTTGCGCGACCGGCTCTCCCACATCTCCACCAGTTGCGACACCGCGTCCTCGTCTCCCGAGAGCACGACCGATGATGGGCCGTTGACGGCCGCCAGCGCGACGCGCCCCTCGAGGCCCTCGAGGCTCGTCAAGGCCTCTTCCTCGGAGGCCTGTACCGCCACCATCGCACCGCCTTCGGGCAGCTCGCCCATCAGCCGCCCGCGAGCGGCCACGAGCTTGCAGGCGTCCTCCAGCGAGAACACACCTGACACATACGCGGCGGCCAGCTCCCCGATCGAGTGGCCAATCAGGAAGTCCGGCCGAACCCCCCAGCTCTCGACCGTCCTGAACAGCGCCACCTCCAACGCGAACAGGCCCGCCTGCGCAAAGGCCGTCTGGTCGAGCGGCGTCAACTCGACAGTCCCTCCCGCGACCGAGCGTGCGCCGCTGTCCGGATCCCCCAGGGTCGGCCGGCTCCCAAGGACCACGTCCCGCACCGACCCCGTCAGATACTCGTCCAGGTGGGCGCATACCTCCTCGAACGCGCTCCTGTACAGCGCAAGCTCCCGGTAGAGTTCCTGCCCCATCCCCACGCGCTGGGCACCCTGACCGCTGAAGAGGAAGGCAAGCGGGCCCGCCGTCCCGTCGGCGTGGTGCTCTGGGGTGCCACACACCACGTTCGGCGCCGCCTCTGCTCGAGCCAGCGCATCGAGGCCCCGAAGCAAATCGTCGCGATCTTCGCCCAGAACGACGGCCCGCCGCGGGAGCATGGAGCGTCCGGCAAGCGAGTAGCCGACGTCCGCCACGCCCAGATCCGTTGAGCCCATCAGGCAATCCGCAAGACGTCGGGCCTGCGCGCGGAGCGCGTCGTCGCTCTGGCCGGACACCACCCAGGGCACGATGGAGCCGTTTTCGTTCTCGATGGAGGAGCCCTCACTCGACTCGGCGACCGGTGCCTCTTCCAAGATCAGATGCGCGTTGGTGCCACTCACCCCAAACGACGACACCGCTGCCCGCCGCGGCCCACGGTCTCCCGGCCACGGCGCCGAATCGCACAACAAAGACACTGCCCCGGCCGACCAGTCCACCTCACTGGAGGGCCGATCGACGTGCAACGTGCGCGGGAGCACTCCATGACGCATCGCCATCGCCATCTTGATCACGCCGGCCACTCCCGCGGCCGCCTGGGTGTGGCCAATGTTCGACTTGACCGAACCAAGCCACAGGGGACGCTCTGGCGAACGCGACCGACCGTAGGTGGCCAGCAACGCCTGCGCCTCGATGGGATCGCCGAGCGTTGTGCCGGTTCCGTGGCCCTCGACCGCGTCGACGTCCTGAGGAGAGAGACGAGCGTTGACGAGTGCCTGGCGAATCACATTCTGCTGCGAGGGCCCGTTGGGGGCGGTCAAGCCATTGCTTGCCCCATCCTGGTTGACGGCGCTCCCGCGAATGACGGCAAGCGTCGTGTGACCCTCGCGCCTGGCATCAGAGAGCCGCTCCAGCACCAGCACGCCCACGCCCTCGCTCCAGCTCGTGCCGTCGGCCGCGTCGGCATAGGACTTGCAGCGACCGTCGCGCGCGAGGCCGCGCTGGCGGGAGAACTCCACGAATACCGCGGGTGTCCACAGCACCGTCACTCCGCCGGCAAGAGCCATCGAGCACTCGCCGCTGCGCAACGCCTGACACGCCCAGTGCAACGCCACCAGCGAGGAGGAGCAGGCCGTGTCGATCGACACCGCCGGACCCTCCAACCCGAAGGTGTATGCGACCCTCCCCGACACCAGGCTCCCGGCACTGCCGGTTGCCCGGTAACCGTCGAGGCCGCCGGCCCGCGGATCGGCCAGACCGGTGCCGTAGTCCTGGTACATCACCCCGGCAAACACCCCAGTGGGGCTTCCCCTCAACGATCCCGGGGCGATCCCCGCGTCTTCGAGTGCCTCCCAGCTCGCTTCGAGCAGCAGCCGCTGCTGAGGGTCCATCGCGAGCGCCTCGCGCGGCCCGACGCCGAAGAGCGCGCAATCGAAGTCGCCCGCGTCCCGCACGAAGCCGCCCTCGGTGACATAGCTCGTCCCGGGATTGTCGGGGTCGGGGTCGTACAGCGCGTCGAGATTCCACCCCCTGTCCTCCGGGAAGGGCGAGATCGCGTCAACGCCGTCGGCGACCAGTCGCCACAACTCCTCGGGCGAGCCCACACCGCCCGGATAGCGGCAGCTCATGCCCACGATCGCGATCGGCTCCTCGACCGTCGTTCGACTGGTGATCCTTGGGGCGCTCACAGGTGTCTCACCGCTCGCGGCCTCCAGCAGATGGTCGGCCAGCAGCGTGGGGTTGGGGTAGTCGAACACCACGGTCGCGCTGAGATGCAGGCCGGTAAGCGCGTCGAGCCGGTTGCGCAGCTCGACGGCGGCCAGCGAGTCGAATCCAAGCTCCTTGAAGGACCGTCGCGGTTCGATCTCCTCGGCCGAGCCGTGACCCAGAGCACCGGCCGTCTCGGCACGCACCAGCTCGAGCGCGATTCGCCGGCGCTCCGCGTCGGGGGCGTCGCCCAGCAACAGCGAGAGCGACCCCGCCGCCGCGTCCGCCGCGCGTCGCACACGCGGCGGCGCGATCCCGCTCAACAGCGCTGGCAGCATTCCGGCCTTGGCCTGTGTCCGTAGCGCGGAGCGGTCGAGATCCACTGGCACGATCACAGGACGGTCGGCCGCGTGGGCCACGTCGAACAACCGCAGGCCCGCATCGCTCGAAAGAGCGCGTACACCCCAACGTGCGATCCGTGCTCGATCAACCTCTCCCAATCCGCCTACCATCCCGGCGTCGGGCTCCCACCCACCCCACGCCAGCGAGACAGCCGGCAGGCCCAGCGACCGGCGATGCTCGGCGAGCGCATCCAGGAACGCGTTCGCCGCCCCGTAGCTGCCCTGACCCGGGCTCCCCAGCGTGCCTGCGATCGAGGAGAACAACACAAACGCATCGAGGTCGAGACCGGTTGTCAACTCGTGCAAATGCCAAGCGCCGTCAACCTTGGGTGCCAACACTCGATCAACCTGCTCTGAGGTCAACGAGCCGATCACGCCGTCGTCGAGCACGCCCGCCGCATGCACAACCGCACACAGCGGGTGCTCCACCTCGATCGCGGAGAGCAGGGTCTTCAGCTCGCCCCGATCGGACACATCGCACGCCGCGACGCGCGCATACGCTCCGAGCTCTCGACAGCTCCTCCACCAGCTCGGCGGCACCCGGAGCCTCAGCGCCACGCCGGCTCACGAGCAACAGACGACGCACCCCGTGCTCGTGCACCAAATGCCTCACCAGCACAGAGCCCAATCCCCCGGTGGCGCCCGTTACCAGCACCGTGCCCTTCCTCCCGGGGAACGACCCCCCATCCCCAAAAGGCAGCGAACGCTCGCCAACCTGCACAAGACGCGGCACACGCAAACTGCCACCACGAATGGCAAGCTGGGGCTCCCCAAGCGCGACCGCCGCCTCGAGCGCTCCTGGCAATGCATCCCAGGACTCCTGCTCGCCGTCGACATCCACCAGCAGGAACCGGTCGGGACTCTCCAGTTGTGCGCTACGGACAAGGCCCCACACCGCGGCGCTCGCCAGATCCGGCGCACCCTCCTCGGGATCGGCGAGAACCGCACCCTGCGTCACTAGCGCAAACCGCGACACAACCGATCCCTGCTCTGGCAGTCGAGCTTGCAGCAAATCCAGCGCCGTGCTCACCCGCTCGCGGACACTCGACGGGACCGTGCCAGCCACGGGCACATCGCCATCTAGCATCGCCCACTCCACATCGGAGGAGCCCGACGGCGGAAGTACTCCAGCGGGCTCGCTCCACTCGACATCGAACAGCGACCGCGAAACGCCGCTCGCCACCCCGCCGAGCTGCGCCGCCGACACGAACCGCGAGCGCAACGCGTCGATCGAGGCCACCGCAGACCCGTGCCGGTCGGTGGCCGTCAACGACAGCGTGTCCTCGCCCTCCACCGCCACGCGAACCCGCAACTCGACGGCGCCGCGAGCATGGAGGTCCACGCCCTGCCAGGAGAACGGCAACCGCGGCTGCCCGCCGCCGTCCGGCCCGGGTTGCGCCCGATCCGCGCCCGCCACGTGCAGGGCCGCGTCGAGCAGCGCCGGGTGCAGGTTGAAAGAGTCGGCCTGGTCTCGTTGATCGCTCGGAAGGGCAACCTCCGCGAACAGCTCCGCGCCGCGCTGCCAGGCGGCTCGCACGCATTGGAAGGCAGGCCCATAGTCGATGCCCTGCTCCGACAGACGCTCGTAGAGATCGTCGATGTTCAACGGCTCGGCGTCCGGCGGAGGCCACGCCTCGCTCGTCGCGAAGCCGGCCGCTTGGGAGGCCGCATGGGGAGCGCCATGCGGCCTCAGCACTCCGCTCGCGTGGCGAGTCCAGCGATCCTCGCTGTGTGCGTCGGCTCCGGCGTATGGCTCCTCCTGGCGGGAGTGAATATTCACCGAGCGGCAACCCGCCTCGTCGGGCTCCCCAACCGACACTTGCAGCTGAATGCCCCCCTGCGCCGGGACCGGCAGCGGAGCTTCGAGCACCAGCTCGCGCAGAGAGGCGCATCCAAGCTCGCCGCCCACCTGCAGCGCGAGCTCCACCAGGACGGCGCCCGGCATCAACACCGTGCCGGTCACGGCGTGATCGGCAAGCCACGGGTGCGTCTGCAACGACACGCGACCGGTGAACAGGCGCCCACCACCCTCGGCCAAGCCGACCACGGCGCCCAGCAGCGGATGGCCTGCCGAGCCCTGTCCGAGCGCGCCGGCGTTGCCCGCCGCGCCCAAGCCGCCATCGAGCCAGTAGCGGCGGCGTTGGAACGCGTATGTCGGTAGCTCCACACGCCGCGCCCCGCGTGCCCTCAACAATGCTTGCCAGTCAACACGAGCGCCGTGCGTCCAAATCTCGGCCAAGCCGGCGAGCAGCGTGTCCACCGTCGGGTGGCCGGCGCGCAGCAGCGGCGCCACCACACCCTCGCCCGCGGGTAGGCACTCGCGAGCCATCGCGCTGAGCACACCATCGGGACCCAGCTCGAGGAAGTAACCGGCGCCCGCGTCGGACAGCCGGCGAACTCCGTCCGCGAAGCGCACCGTCTCGCGCGCGTGGCGCACCCAGTAGTCGGGGTCGCACAGCTCGCCGTCCGCGATCTCACCCGTCACGTTGGAGACGATCGGGATGCTCGGCTCGGCAAACGACGCGAGGCGAGCCTCCTGCGCGAACTGCGCAAGCATGCCGTCCATGTGCGGCGAATGGAAGGCATGGCTCACCATCAGCCGCCTCGTCTTGCGGCCACGCCGCCCCCACGTGTCGTTCAGCTGCGAGATCGCGTCCTCGTCGCCGGAGAGCACCACCGACGCGGGACCGTTGACAGCCGCCAGCGCTACGCGCCCTGAAACTTCGGCGAGTGAGCCCAACGCCTCTTCCTCGGATGCCTGTACCGCCAGCATCGCGCCACGCTCGGGCAGTGCGTCCATCAGACGACCGCGAGCCACCACGAGCGTGCACGCATCGGCTAGCGACAAGACTCCGGCAACGTGCGCCGCTACGAGCTCACCGACCGAATGACCCAGCAGGAGATCGGGCTTCACGCCCCAGGTCTCGATAAATCTGAACAAGGCCACCTCGAACGCGAACAGCGCCGGCTGGGCATACATGGTTCGATCCAACTCTCCCCCTTCGCAGGCGCCATCGGGACTCCGCGCTGGCCCATTGTCGGGCTCGCCGAGCATCAGCTCACGCACCGACGCTCCGATCGTTTGGCCCAGCTGCGCACATACCTGCTCGAGTGGCTCTCGGAACGCGGGAAAGGCCTCAAACAGCCCGCGGCCCATCCCGAGGCGCTGCGCGCCTTGGCCGGTGAACAGGAATGCGACCTTGCCTCCTCCGCTCGCCTCACCGAGGGTCACACCCTCGTGAGCATGACCTCCCGCGAGCGCGTTCAGGGCCGCCGAGAATTCCTCCCGGCCGCTTGCAAGCACCACTGCGCGTTGTTGGAGCGCCGGCCGGACTGTGAGCGAGAAGCCGACATCCGCGATCCCCTGCTCGGGATGTCGGTCGAGATGCTCGAGCAGCCGCTGGGCTTGAGCGCGCAGTCCCGGCTCGTTTCTGGCGGAGATCACCCACGGCGTGGGGGCGGCTGGGGACGCCTCCGCGGGCTGGGACGCCTCACCGGCCGAAGACGCCTCCCCGGGTAGGAACGCCTCCCTGACTGGAGACGCCTCCCCGGGTGTGATCGCCTGCTCGTACGCAGGGGCTTCTTCCAGGATCATGTGTGCGTTGGTGCCGGTCATCCCAAAGGATGAGACGCCTGCGCGACGAGGCTTTCCGTTGGCCGCCCACGGCATCGCATCTCTGAGCAGCTCGACAGTGCCGGCCGACCAGTCGATCTCCGCGGAGGGCTCGCCAACGTGAAGCGTCGGCGGCAGCACACCGCGCTTGAGAGCCATTGCCATCTTGATCACGCCCGCAACTCCGGCCGCTGCCGTGGCATGACCAAGGTTCGACTTGAGCGAGCCGATCATCAACGGGCGCTCCCTGTCACGATCCTGTCCGTAGGTCGCGATCAACGCCTGCGCCTCGATCGGGTCGCCCAGTCTCGTGGCGGTCCCGTGCGCCTCGACGGCGTCTATCTCGTGCGCCTGCAGGCCGGCGTTCGCGAGCGCTTGGACTATCACCCGTTGCTGGGAGAGACCGTTCGGCGCGGTTATCCCGTTGCTCGCCCCATCCTGGTTGACCGCGCTGCTCCGCACCACCGCCGCAATCGTGTGACCAAGGCGCAGAGCGTCAGAGAGACGCTCCACCAGCAGTACCCCGACGCCCTCGCTCCAACCCGTGCCATCCGCATCGGCAGAGAAGGCCCTGCAGCGACCGTCGTGCGCCAACCCACCCTGACGGCTGAACTCCACGAACAGGTCCGGTGTAGCCATCACCGCCGCACCCCCGGCGAGCGCCAACGAGCACTCGCCCTGACGCAGCGCTTGGCAGGCGAGGTGCAGAGCCACAAGCGAAGATGAGCAGGCCGTGTCAACGGACACCGCTGGACCCTCGAGCCCAAGCGCGTAGGCCACTCTTCCCGAAGCAGCGCTCATGGCGCTGCCAAGTAGACGGTAGCGCTCGACGCCGGGGGACGAGTACGACATCGCCCCGCCGTAGCCGCAAACCGATACTCCGGCAAACACGCCCGCCTGAGCGCCGCGCAGCGACAGCGGATCGATACCGGCCTGTTCGATCGCCTCCCAACAAACTTCCAGCAGAAGCCGCTGTTGGGGATCCATCGCGAGCGCCTCCCGCGGACCTATCCCAAAGAACTCGGCATCGAACTCAGCCGCGTCGAACACAAAGCCTCCCTGCAGCGCCAAGCTCCTCCCGTCAGGAGCCCGATCGCGGGAGAGCAGTGCCTCCAGGTCCCAACCGCGATCGGTGGGGAAGTTGGAGATGGCATCGCCCCCGCCGGCAACCAAGTCCCACAACCCATCCGGCGACTGCACACCTCCCGGGTAGCGACAGCCCATACCGACAATCGCGATCGGCTCCTCAAGCGCGGCCGCCGAGGGCGTCAACGCGAGTTTTGTGCGTACGCCCGTCAGCTCGTCGAGTAGACGTCCCGCCAGCTCGACCGGGCTCGGGTGGTCGAAGATCAGAGTAGCCGGTAGACGCAGCCCGGCGGCCACCGCGAGCCGGTTGCGCAGCTCGACTCCCAGCAGCGAATCGAAGCCGAGGTCCTTGAAGGCACGATCTGGCTGTATCGCACTAGCTGTCCGATGGCCGAGAACGGCTGCCACCTGACCGCAAACGAACTCGAGCACGGCGGCTCGTCGATCCTGCTCGCCGAGCCCCACGAGACTCCGCGCCAGCAAACCGTCTCCGCTCGAGGTCGTTCTGGTCCCCGGTGCCCGCACGAGCTCACGCAAGAGGGCCGGCAGCAATCCAGATCTCGCCTGGACACGCAACGCTGTCATATCCAGCCGCACGGGAACGGCGAGCGCATCGTCCGCCTCCCAAGCCGCATCAAACAGCTCAAGACACTCCTCCGATGACATCGGGTGGATACCCGATCGCTTCATCCTCGCGACATCGAGCTCACCCATCTGGCCCGTCATCCCACTGGCCTGCGCCCACCATCCCCAGGCCATCGAGGTGGCAGCCATCCCTCGTGCGTGACGGTGCACCGCGAGCGCATCGACGAACGCGTTCGCCGCGGCATAGTTCGCCTGCCCAGGCGCCCCGAATATGCCGGCGGCCGAGGAGAACAGCACGAATGCCCGCAAGTCCAGGTGCTCGGTGAGCTCGTGCAGGTGGACGGCCCCATCCACCTTCGGCGCGAGCACACGATCCACCTGCTCGACTGTGAGCGAGTCGAGCGTCGCGTCGTCGAGCACACCGGCGGCGTGCACCACACTAGTCAGGGGACGGTCGCCGGGGATCGTCGCGATCAGTGCCTCGATCTCAGCTCGGACGGATACATCGCACTCGGCGATCCGTACGCGAGCGCCAAGCTCCGCCAGCTCTGCCTCCAACTCGGCTACGCCTGGGGCGCTATTGCCTCTGCGGCTCGTAAGCAGGAGATCGCGCACCCCGTGAGCGCTAACCAAATGCCTGGCCAAGAGGGCGCCGAGCTGTCCGGTGCCTCCAGTGATGAGCGTCGTCCCCTCCGCCTGGCCGGAGACCACCTCCAAAGACAACGCCGAGACCTCCCCCGACGCAGACGATGCTCCCGACCCCGTTCTTCCCAGCCGAGGCACGTAGACGACACCCTCGCGGATCGCAATCTGAGGCTCATCGTCCGCTATCGCGAAGGCGACGGCCGAGGCGAGCACACGCTCAGAGGACTCCCCGTCGTCGGCGTCCACGAGCAGCAACCGCCCGGGGCTCTCCGATTGAATGGAGCGGATCAACCCCCTTGCCGCGCTGTCCACCAAACCGCGCATCTGCTCACCGGCCCGCGACGCGACGCTTTCTCGGGTGAGAATCAGCAGGCGGGACGCTTCAAGCTCGTCACTGGCAAGCCATGTCCGAGCCAACTCCAACGCCTCGTGAACGCTCGCCCGAACGGCACTCGCTAGCCCAGCGCAATCGGCGCGAGACGCGCATTCCCACAGCACGACTTCCGGGGCCTCCATCCCTTCGACGACCGCCCGAGCAAGCGACTTGACGTCTACATGACAGTCCACACTCACACCGGCGTCGCGCAGCGGAGCGCACCAGCTCGACTCATCGCCACCCAACACGACCCACCGCCCTGCGACGGGCTCGCGGGCAGTCGAAACCGGGGCCCAGCGAACACCCAACAACGACTCGCGCGCGCTCCCACGCCCACTACGTATGTCCTTGACCGAGACGGGCCGTACCGTCAACGAGCCGACCGACGCGACTGGGGCACCGCGCTCGTCCGCGAGCTCCAGCGACACCGAACCGTCCCCGGACATGTGCAAGCCCACGCGCAGTGCGAAAGCTCCGACCGCGTGCAGGCTCACTCCGCGCCAGCAGAACGGCAGGGATGGACCCCGGTCGGGATGCGCATCTTGGTCCATGCTCGTGTCCAGGAACGATGCGTGCAACGCGGCGTCCAGCAGCGCCGGGTGCAAATCGAACTTATCTGCCCGATCCCGCTGCTCCGTGGGGAGAGACACCTCTGCGAGGAGGTCCTCCCCGTGCCGCCATACCCGACCGAGCCCCTGGAACGCGGGACCGTATTCGAGGCCACGATCGGCAAGGACCTCGTAGAGGCTCGCCGGTCTGCAGCTGCGTGGCTCCCTGCGGGGGCCACGCACCACCCAGGCCTGAGAGCATCCCCCCAATACGGCCGTCGAGAGTAGGCTGCCCCGCGAGCCGATCGGGGCCAACCAATCCGCTTGCGTGACGTATCCAGGCGTCAGGCGAGCCTAGATCCCGCGCCGCGGCCGGCTCTGCTCGAGCGTCGATCTGCACGGACCTCAACCCATCCTCATCCGGCGCTCCTACCAGCACCTGTAGTTGCACGGCCGCTCGTTCGTCCAGCAAGAGCGGCGATTCGAGCGTCAGCTCGTGCACGTGACCGCAACCCACGCGCTGCCCTGTATGCAAAGCCAGCTCGATCAGCGCCGCACCAGGCAATAGAACACTCCCCGCTACCGCGTGCTCCGCCAACCACGGATGGGTCTGCAGGGACAAACGCCCGGTGAACAGCCAGCCAGCGTCGCCCGCCAACGCAACCTCCGCTCCGAGCAGAGGGTGCTCGGCAGTGGCCTGCCCGATCGATGCCGCATCGGCCGTGGGGAGCGCATCCAGCCAGTAGCGCCGACGCTGGAATGAGTAGGTCGGCAGGTCCGGAAGCTCGGCGGACGATCCGCCGAGCACGCCCGCCCAATCGACTTTCACGCCGTGCACCCAGGCCTCCGCGAGCGACCTGACGAAACGCTCGCGATCGCCTTCCTGACGGCGCAGCGACCCCAGCACCGCAACCGCGGACCCTTTCACAGACTCCCCCGCGCCATCCCCCTCGGCGCCCGCGAGCACGGCGTCGATCGTGTCCTGCACCCCGATCGTCAACACCGGATGAGGACTCACCTCAATGAACGTCCCGCACTGCTCCTGCACGAGCGTCCGTATAACCCGCTCGAACTGCACCGTCTCGCGTAGATTGCGGTACCAGTAACCGGCGTCGAGCCTGCCCCATCGAGCAGAGCGCCAACCGTCGTGGAGTAGAACGGCACGCTCCCCGAGCGAGGAGAGATCGGCTCGCACCCCGCGATCAGCTCGTCGCGGATCTCCTGGACCTGAGAGGAATGCGCCGCGTAATCGACCGGGATCCGCCGAGCCCGCACACCCTGCTGCTCACACCCGGCGAGCAGCTCCTCGAGCGCCGCCGGCTCACCAGATACCACGGTCGCGCGGGGCCCGTTGACCGCGGCTACCGACACATGGCCCTCCAGTAAGCCGAGCAGCCCCTCCAGCTCCTTGACCCCTAGCGCGACCGACACCATCCCGCCAAGACCGGACAGCGCCGCGAGCGCTCGACTGCGCACAGCGACCACCCGCGCAGCGTCCTCGAGCGAGAGCGCGCCGGCTATATGAGCGGCCGCGATCTCTCCCTGAGAATGACCGACCACCGCGTCCGCCAGCACGCCACACTCGCGCCAGAACTCCGCGAGCGCGACCATCACAGCAAACAGCACCGGCTGGACCACATCCACGCGGTCGAGATCCGGCGCGCCCGGCGCGCCCCGCAACACATCCTCGAGCCGCCACTGCACAAACGGCGCGAGCGCGTCCGCACACAACTCGACTCGTTCGGCAAACACCGCTGAGCTCTCGAGCAGGCCGACCGCCATCCCGGGCCACTGCGCACCCTGTCCCGGGAACACGAACACGACCCCCCTTGCGCCGCCGCCGGCCTCGCCTTCGACAACGCCCTCCGCCCCATCCCTGCCAACACAGCGCAAACCCGACAGCAGATCCTCGCGCGACCCGCCCAGAAGCACAGCACGACGCTCGAGCAGAGGACGTCTCGCAAGCGCACGCCCCACATCCCCTGCCCCCAGACCCGCCTCGCCACTCAAATAAGCATCCAAACGATCCGCCTGCGCGCGCAAACCGCCCAGGCCACGAGCCGAAAGAATCCAAGGACCGGTCTCCGCCGCCAGCAATCCACCCCTCTCTTCAGCCACGGCATGCTCAGCCACCGGTGGAGGCTCTTCGACGATCAAATGCGCATTCGTGCCGCTGGCCCCAAACGACGAGATCGCGGCGCGCCGCGGTTCGCCGTCACGCTGCCAAGGCCGCTCCTCTCTCAGCAGAGATACCGCGCCCGCCGACCAATCGACCTGCCGCGATGGCTCATCGACATGCAGCGTCCTGGGCAACACCCCGGCCCGCATCGCCATCACCATCTTGATCACACCCGCGACCCCCGCCGCCGCCTGGGAGTGACCTATGTTCGACTTAACCGAGCCCAGCCACATGGGTTGGTCGGGGGCACGGTCCCGGCCGTAGGTCGCCAGCAACGCCTGCGCCTCGATTGGATCGCCCAGTGTCGTGCCCGTGCCATGCGCCTCGACGGCATCCACCTGGTGTGCGGAAAGGCCCGCGCTTCCCAGTGCCGCGCGGATCACGCGCTGCTGGGAAGGGCCATTCGGTGCGGTCAACCCGTTGCTCGTCCCGTCCTGGTTGACAGCGCTGCCTCGCACCACAGCCAGCACCCGGTGCCCGTCGCGGCGCGCGTCGGACAGCCTCTGAAGCGCAAGCAGACCCACCCCCTCCGACCAACCGGCGCCATCGGCGCTGTTTGCGAAAGACTTGCAACGCCCGTCCACGGCCAGAGCGCGCTGACGTGCGAACTCCACGAACACGGCCGGTGTGGAGAACACCGTGACCCCTCCCGCGATAGCCATCGAGCATTCTCCCGAGCGCAGCGCCCCGCAGGCCAGGTGCAGCGCGACAAGAGAGGAGGAGCATGCCGTGTCAACCGTGATCGCGGGACCCTCGAAACCGAACGTGTAGGCCAACCGGCCGGAAGCGACGCTGCCTGCACTGCCCATTCCCAGGTAGGCCTCTATGTCCCGCGGCGCCGACCCGGACAATCGGCCACCGTAATCCTGATATATGAGACCAGCGAATACCCCGGTGTCGCTGCCTCGCAGGGACGCGGGATCGATGCCCGCGTGCTCGATCGCCCCCCAACAGCATTCGAGCAGCAAACGCTGCTGAGGGTCGATCGCCAGTGCCTCGCGCGGACTGATCCCGAAGAACGCCGCGTCGAAATCGGCGACGTCGTAGAGGAAACCCCCCTCTCGCGTGTACGTGGTACCCGGATGATCGGGATCGGGGTCGTAAAGACCTGGCAAGTCCCAACCTCGATCGGCGGGGAACTCCGAGACCGCGTCGACGCCTCGGGCCACCAGATCCCATAGATCGTCCGGCGAGCGCACTCCACCCGGGTAACGGCAGCTCATCCCCACGATCGCAATCGGCTCGGACGCGCGTGCCTCGAGTGTCTGCAGTCGGCCGCGCGTCTTACGCAGATCGGCCGTTACGCGCCTCAGGTATTCGCTGAGCTTGCGCTCATCGGCCATCGCACGATCTCCCCATGCGCCTACCAGGCTCGCGCGAGCAGTTCACGAGACCTCCAGTTCGCGGTCGATCAACTCGAACACCTCGTCGTCGCTCACGCCCCCGAGCCCGCCGTCCAAGAGATGCTCGTCCAGGATGCCCCGATCGCGCAAGGCCATCAGGAACGTTTCCACACGCGTGCTCACCTCCGCGCGCTCGACATCGTCATCGGGGATGGAAAAGAGCATTCTTTGCAGTGTCTCCAGCTCTCTCTGCACCGCACCGGCGGTAACCCTCTGGGACCGTTTTAGTTCTTCGCATATGTGCCTTGCGAGTGCCTCCGGCGTCGGATAGTCGAACACGAGCGTGGCGGGCAGTCGCAGCTCAGCGGCTGCTGCGACCCGGTTGCGCAACTCGACCGCCGTGAGCGAGTCGAAACCGATCTCCTTAAAGGGCCGCTGTGCATCGATCGCGCCCGCCGAACCGTGTTGCAGCACGGTCGCCGCCTCGGCGCGAATGAATTGGAGGACCACGCGCTCGCGCTCGTCATCCGCCAATCCGGCAAGACTCGGCGCCAAACGCCGGACGGAAATGCCCGACTCGCCGCGAGGCGCGGTGCCGAACAGGCCTCTCAACATAGACGGCAGATCGCCCGCGCGGGCACGGGACCGCAGCGTAACGGCATCCAGCGGCGCGAGGACGATCGGTGTCCCGCCTCTCCTCAGCGCCGCATCGAACAACTCGAGCCCCTTGACCGGGGACAGAGCGAGCATGCCGGTGCGTGGCACTCGCGCTGGATAGGCCTGCTCCACATGCTTGGTCGTCGCGGCGTCCTGCTCCCACGGCCCCCACGCCATCGAGTCGCCCGGCAGTCCTCGAGCGCGGCGGTGCCGGGCCAACGCGTCGAGAAAAGCGTTCGCCGCCGCGTAGGTGCCCTGCTCTGCGCCACCAAGCACACCTGAGACCGATGAGAACAACACGAATGCTCGGAGATCCAGGCATTCAGTCAACTCGTGCAGGTGCCAAGCGCCGTCAACTTTCGGCGCCAGCACACCATCGACCCGCTCATCGGTCAGAGAGGCGATCGCACCGTCATCGAGCACCCCCGCGGCGTGTATCACCGCCGTGAGCGGGTGCTCATCGGACACTGACGAAATCAATACCTCCAACTGCTCGCGCACGGATACATCACACGCCGCGACTTTCACGTTCGCACCAAGCGCTTGCAGCTCGACCTCGAGCTCCTCTCGCCCCGGCCGCGTCGAGACCACGACGGCTCGCGAGCACCAGATTGCGCACGCTGTGCTCGACGACTAGATGTCTTGCCACCATGCGTCCCAGACCACCCATGCCGCCCGTGATTAGGACCGTTCCAAGCGGGTCGATCGAGGCGCTGGGTAGGGTGAGAACATCCTTGCCCACGCGCGTCAGTCGTGGTACGAGAACCTCTCCGGCACGTATCGCCAGTTGCGTCTCTTGGAGCGTGAGCGCCGCGCTGATCGCCCCCGCAAGTCGAACGTTCGATGAATCCTCGCCGTCGATGTCGACGAGCGTGAGTCGTGCTGGATTCTCAGTCTGCGCCGAGCGCCCCAACCCCCAAACGGCGCTCCCCGCGAGATCGTGAACGTCCTCGTCAAGCCCGGCGGCGACCGCACCACACGTCAGCAGCACAAGCTGCGAGGCAGTCAGTCGCTCGTCGGCAAACCACTCCCGCAGAAAATCCATCGCATAACGAGTTGCCATGTGCACTTGAACCGGCGTGGGCATTCGCGCCCAATCCGACTCGCTAGTCGCCATCGCCGCGGGCGTACAACACACGAGCACGACATCCGGCGTACGCGCGTGCTCCTTGAGCACATCGCACATAGCCGCCAGGTCGGCATAGGACTCATGGTCCACTCCATCTGCCACCAGCCGTTTGACGATCCCAAGGTGATCCTCGCCCAGCACCACCAACCGGTCTACAGAGACGGGATCGCCAGATCGGTCCGCGGGCGCCGGTGTCCAATCGACATGAAACAACGAGTCTCGATGACCATCCTCGAACTGCTCCGTGGAGATGGTCCTCATCACGAGCGAGCCGACCGACACAACCAAGCGGTCGTACTCATCGATGAGCGTCAGGGACACAGCGTCAGGACCGACAGGCGCCAGACGCACCCGGGACGCGGCAGCGCCGGAGGAGCCCATGATCACGTCGCTCCACGAGAATGGACGCTTTATATCGTTGCTACCTCTGTCCTGTGTGTCTGTCTTTTTGTTTGTCCAGTTTGTGCCTATGGTGTGTAGTGATGCGTCGAGTAGTGCGGGGTGTATTAGGTAGTTCTTGGCTTCGTGTTGTTGTTCTTCGGGTAGTTGTATTTCCGCGAACAATTCGTTCCCGACGCGCCATGCGGCGCGCAACCCTCGAAACGCCGGGCCGTATTCCAAGCCCAGCTCCGCCAGAGACTCGTATAGATCGTCGAGCCCTAGCGAGACTGCGCCTGCGGGGGGCCACTCGGCTGTGGGGGGAGCGAGGGCCTGCGCCGCCGCCGCCGCCGCCTGGGACGCCGAGTCCTCGGACGCTAGCGAGCCCTGCGCGTGACACGTCCACTGCGCTTGGGCGAGCCCCTCCTCCTGTGTGTCCTCCTCGCGTGCGAACACCGCTACGGGCCGACAGCCGCTCTCGTCGGGCTCACCGACCTTTACCTGTAGTTGCACCGCGCCCTCGCGGGGCAGCACCAACGGTGCTTGCAACGTCAACTCCTGCACACACCCGCATTCGACCTCGCCGGCCGCGCGCAGGACGAGCTCTAGCAGCGCGGTACCGGGCAGCACCACACGGTCCATCACCACGTGATCGGCAAGCCAAGCGTGGGTTTGCAGGGACAAACGCCCGGTGAACAGCAGCTCATCGCTCCCAGCCACAGCTACCGCTGCGCCCAGCAACGGATGCTCAGCCGACCCAAGCCCAGCAGCCGAGAGGTCGCCCATCCCCCGCGCGAGCGAATCAAGCCAATAGCGATCGCGCTGGAACGCATAGGTCGGCAACGCGACCATCCGCCCACCAGAACCCTCGAAGACCTTGGTCCAATCGACGTCCACGCCACGCACGAATACGTCGGCGAGCGAGCGCAGGAAGCGCTCAGGACCTCCATCGCCACGCCTCAGCGACCCAGCCACGACAACCTCGCGCTGCTCCGCTACCGCGTCGACGGTCTCTTGCACACCCACGGTGAGCACCGGGTGCGGACTGATCTCAAGGAACGCGGGTTTACGCCGCTCGAGCAACACACGGACCGTCCGCTCGAAATGCACTGTCTCGCGCAGATTGCGAAACCAGTAATCCGCGTCGAGGCGCACAGTATCGATCTGCTCGCCCAGCACAGTCGAGAAGAAGGGAACCTCACAGGAGCGCGGCGCGATCGGGGCAAGACCCTCAAGCAACTCCTCACGCACGGCATCGACCTGAGGCGAGTGCGCCGCATAATCGACCGGTATCCGCCGAGCCCTCACGCCCTCGACCTCGCACTCAGCGAGCAACTCATCAAGCGCCTCGCGATCGCCCGATACGACCATCGAGCGAGGACCGTTCACCGCCGCGAGCGAGACCCGATCTCCCCACCGCTCCAACCGCGAACCCAGCTCCGGCGCGGTGAGCGCGACAGAAACCATCCCACCCAAACCAGCCACCCGTCCAAGCGCGCGAGCGCGAAGCGCAACGACACGCGCCGCGTCAGCCAACGAAAGCCCACCAGCCACACAA
This sequence comes from uncultured Solirubrobacterales bacterium, assembly GCA_963809705.1. GTDB lineage: Bacteria > Actinomycetota > Thermoleophilia > Solirubrobacterales > Solirubrobacteraceae > Palsa-744. The sequence continues at coordinate 495,226 of CAWEKF010000001.1, forward strand.
GCAGCCGCGATCTCACCCTGAGAATGACCCACCACGACATCCGGATGCACACCACAAGCACGCCACAACGCCGCCAACGACACCATCGTCGCGAACAACATCGGCTGCACAACATCAACACGATCCAAACTCGGCGCGCCCTCGACACCCCGCAACACATCTATAGGAGACCAATCGACGAACGGCGCCAACGCATCCCCGCATTCCGCCATGCGCTGGGCAAACAGCGGCGAACGATCCAACAACTCAAGCGCCATCCCCTCCCACTGCGAACCCTGCCCAGGAAACAAGAACACAACCTCATCGCCATCCCTTGCCACGCCACACGCCACACCATCCAGCGCCTCACCCCGCCCCAACGCCTCCAGACCCCCCAACAAACCCTCGCGATCCCCGCCCAACAACACCGCGCGATTCGGCAACTTCGCACGGCTCGTGAGAGAAAACCCAACATCCCCAACCGTGCCATCCAGGCCGTCCACAACAGCCGCCCGCAGCCGACGAGCCTGACCACACAAAGCCGACTCACCACGACCCGACACAACCCACGGCGTCACCCCAGCAACCACACCAACCCCAAAAATCGCATCCCCTCGCAGGACGTCGTCGGGACCACCGCTCGGCTCATCCGATGTCGATGCGCTCTCCACCGGCGGTGCTTCTTCGATGATCGTGTGCGCGTTGGTGCCACTAATCCCAAACGAGGAGACGCCCGCACGCCGGGGCTCACCATTACGCTCCCACTCACGTTGCTCGGTCAGCAACGACACCGAACCACTCGACCAATCAACCTCTCCCGAAGGCTCATCCACATGCAACGTACGCGGCAACACACCGTGACGCATAGCCATCACCATCTTGATCACACCAGCAACACCCGACGCGGCGACCGTATGCCCGATATTCGACTTGATCGAACCAAGCCACAACGGACGACCCTCAGCACGCCCCTGACCATAAGTCGCCAACAACGCCTGCGCCTCAATCGGATCACCAAGCGTCGTACCAGTACCATGCGCCTCAACCACATCCACCTGAACAGGCGAAAGCCCAGCATTAGCCAAAGCCTGCAAAATCACCCGCTCCTGAGAAGGACCATTCGGAGCCGCCAACCCATTACTCGCACCATCCTGATTGATCGCGCTACCGCTGACAAGCGCGAGCACGCGGTGACCATTTTCGCGGGCGCTCTGCAGTCGCTCGAGCACGAGTACACCAACACCCTCGCCCCAGCATGTACCGTCCGCGGCATCCGCGAAGGCCTTGCAACGCCCATCCGGAGCGAGCCCGCGCTGGCGACTGAACTCGATATACAACTCGGGCGTTGAGAGCACCGTCGCGCCGCCGACCAACGCGAGCGAGCACTCACCCCCACGCAACGACTGGCACGCGAGGTGCAGCGCGACCAACGAGGAAGAGCACGCTGTGTCCACCGAGACAGCCGGCCCCTCAAGGCCAAGGGTGTACGCGATCCTGCCCGACGCCGCGCTCGCGATCCTGCCCGTCAAACGATAACCCTCAAGGCTCTCCCACCCCTTGGAGTCGACCCCGTATTCGGAGAACGTCATCCCCGCGAACACACCTGCCTGACTCCCCCGCAGCGAGGATGGATCCACCCCACCGTCCTCCAAAGCCTCCCAACACACTTCCAGCAAAAGCCTTTGTTGAGGATCCATCGCCAAAGCCTCGCGCGGGCTGATCCCGAAGAACTCCGCGTCGAACTCTCCAGCATCGTCAAGGAACCCACCAGCACACACATAACTCGTCCCCGGACGATCGGGATCGGGGTCATACAACCTCTCCAAATCCCAACCCCGATCGTCTGGGAACTCCGAGATCGCATCGACACCCGCAGCAAGAACCTCCCACAACTCCCCCGGCGAGCTCGCACCACCCGGATAACGACAACCCATACCCACGATCGCGACCGGCTCGTCCGTCGCTCTTTGCGACACCGTCGCCGGGGTGCGTACGCCCCGCGGTTCTCCAAGGATGTTGTCCAACAGAAATCCGGCCAGGGCAACAGGCGTGGGGCGGTCGAAGACCAGCGATACAGGCAGGCGCAAACCAGTCTCGCGAGCGAGACGATTGCGCAACTCCACTCCCGCGAGCGAATCGAACCCGAGGTCCTTGAACACCCGTGTCGGGGCGATCGCCTCGAACGAGGCGTAGCCCAGTACCGCGGCTGCGTGCGTACGCACGAGCTCGAGCACGATCCTCTCGCACTCGCTCCGCGCAAGACCCGATAGACGCTCGGCTAGCGAGCCTTCCACGGTGCCCGCGCGACGCGTGGGCACACGTGCCAGCGCTCGCAGCAAATCCGGGAGTGTCCCAGCGAGCACTTGGCTCTTGAGCGCTCGCTTGTCGAGCTTTACAGCCGCAACGAGCGCCTCGCCGAGATCGTGCGCGGCATCAAAGAGCCTCCATGCCCTGCTCAGCCGAGAGGCTCACCATGCCCGAGCTCTCGAGGCGGGCACTATCGACAGCGCTCAAACGATCCACCATCCCACCGACCTGCGCCCACGGACCCCAGGCCAGCGAGACGGCCGGCAGGCCCTGCCCGCGGCGGTGCGCGGCCAACGCGTCAAGGAAAGAGTTCGCCGCGGCGTAACTGGCCTGTCCAGGACTCCCCAACGAGCCCGCGAGGGACGAGAACAACACGAACGCCTGCAAATCGAGATCGCGAGTCAATTCGTGAAGATTCCAAGCCCCATCCACCTTTGGGGAGAGCACACTACTCACACGCTCCGCCGTCAAAGACCCAAGCAAACCATCGTCAAGAACACCCGCGGCATGCACAACCGTGCCCAGGGGATGATCCTGGTCGATCCCCTCGTCGAGCATCCTCTTCACCTGAGCCTTATCGCTCACATCGCACGCGAGGATCTCTACCTCGGCTCCCAACCCAGCGAGTCGCTCCAACAACTCACCAGCCCCCTCAGACCTCAACCCCCACCGACTGGTCAACAGCAAATGACGGACACCGTATGCCGACACGAGATGCTCGGCGAGCACCCCACCGAGACCACCAGTGCCTCCAGTAATAAGCACGGTCCTCGACGGATCGATCCGCGCGGGCATTGTCAAGACGTTCTTACCGACATGCCGCGCCTGACTCATGAAACGGAACGCCTCGCGAGCACTACGGACATCCCAACCAGTTACCGGCAACGCGCGCAGCACACCCCGCTCGAAGAGCGCCAACAACTCGCCGAGCATCTCCCGAATACGCTCAGGACCAGCCTCGAACAAATCAAACGCCCGATACAACACACCCGGATGAGCGCTCGCGACCTCCACTGGATCGCGAATATCGGTCTTGCCCATCTCTATGAACCGACCACCGTCTCCCAACAACCCAAGCGACGCGTCGACGAACTCACCAGCCAAACAATCGAGCACGACATCCATACCCTGCCCATCGCTCACATCAAGGAACCGGTGCGCGAATCCCAGATCGCGCGAGGACGCGATGCGATCCTCATCCAACCCCATACCCCGCAAAACATCCCACTTACCCGTACTCGCTGTCGCAAATACCTCAACACCGAGATGACGCGCCAACTGGATAGCCGCCATACCAACCCCACCCGCCCCCGCGTGCACCAAAAGCCGTTCGCCTTCCCGCACACCCGCGAGATCCACCAGCGCGTAATACGCCGTGAGAAACGCGATCGGGACCGACGCGGCCTGCGCAAACGACCAACCATCGGGCACCCCCGCAAGCAATCGCTGATCGGCCACCGCAACCGGCCCAAACGCGCCATCGAACAAACCCATCACACGATCGCCCAACTGAAACCCAACAACACCCGGCCCCACCCCCAACACAACACCCGCACCCTCACCACCCACGCCCCCACTACCCGGATGCGCATCGAGATTCACCACACCGAGGGCCACCAACACATCACGGAAATTCAAACCAGCGGCACGCACCCCAACACGAACCTCACCCTCACCCAAAACCCTGCCCGGCTCGGCGGCCGCAACAAGCGACAGATCGTCCAGACTGCCACCCTCGCCGTCCCGCAAACACCACTCCGAAACCCCAGCCGGCACCGTCAACCCGGACCCATCAGAACCAGCCCGCACGAGCCGCGGAACCAAGACACCATCACCCCGCACCGCAACCCGATCCTCCCCACACCCCAGCACCACAGGCAGAGCCTCCACCAAGCCCTGAGACGCGTTTACGTCAGTGTCAAGCAGAACGAAACGCCCGGGATTCTCCGACTGCGCCGAGCGCACCAACCCCCACACCGCGCCACCCGCGAGATCGGCCATCTTCTCTCCCGCACGCGCCGCCACCGCACCGCAAGTCACTATCACCAAGCGACAACCAACGAACCGCTCATCCGCCAACCATTCCTGCAACCAACCCAACACACCAAGCACAGACGCGTGTACACCAGAAGGCACACCGCCGTCCACACCAGCGGGGGCGCTACCCCAACATTCGGCACAGTCGACTAGCACGACCCCTGGAACGGGCCGCCCGCCCTCAACAGCCGACCGCAACGACGCCACATCACGTATCACACTGACATCCGGGAGCCACCTCGCGAGCTCTCCGTCCTCGAGACCAAGAACCACCAACTCATCCGACATACCACACACGTCCGGGACGGACCCAACCTCGACCCATTCGATCCCGTACAACGAATCCGGCCCACCGCCATCCAAACCCTGCAACTGCTCAGCCGACATCGCTCGCAGCACAAGCGAATCGACGCTCAACACCAACGCACCATGCCCATCGAGCACCGTCAGGGAGGCCGCGTCCACCCCGACAGGCGAAAGACATACCCGCAACACAGAAGCGCCGACCGCACGCAAGCTCACACCACTCCAAGAGAAGGGGACCCTCGGCCCGTCTTTAACGCCAGGAGTCGAGTCCACCGTCAAAGCGTGGAGCGACGCGTCGAGCAACGCCGGATGCACCAAGAAGCCGTGGGCCTCATTCTGCTGCTCCTCGGAGGAGAGCACCTCCGCGAATAGCTCGTTCCCGACGCGCCATGCGGCGCGCAACCCTCGAAACGCCGGGCCGTATTCCAAGCCCAGCTCCGCCAGAGACTCGTATAGATCGTCGAGCCCTAGCGAGACTGCGCCTGCGGGGGGCCACTCGGCTGTGGGGGGAGCGAGGGCCTGCGCCGCCGCCGCCGCCGCCTGGGACGCCGAGTCCTCGGACGCTAGCGAGCCCTGCGCGTGACACGTCCACTGCGCTTGGGCGAGCCCCTCCTCCTGTGTGTCCTCCTCGCGTGCGAACACCGCTACGGGCCGACAGCCGCTCTCGTCGGGCTCACCGACCTTTACCTGTAGTTGCACCGCGCCCTCGCGGGGCAGCACCAACGGTGCTTGCAACGTCAACTCCTGCACACACCCGCATTCGACCTCGCCGGCCGCGCGCAGGACGAGCTCTAGCAGCGCGGTACCGGGCAGCACCACACGGTCCATCACCACGTGATCGGCAAGCCAAGCGTGGGTTTGCAGGGACAAACGCCCGGTGAACAGCAGCTCATCGCTCCCAGCCACAGCTACCGCTGCGCCCAGCAACGGATGCTCAGCCGACCCAAGCCCAGCAGCCGAGAGGTCGCCCATCCCCCGCGCGAGCGAATCAAGCCAATAGCGATCGCGCTGGAACGCATAGGTCGGCAACGCGACCATCCGCCCACCAGAACCCTCGAAGACCTTGGTCCAATCGACGTCCACGCCACGCACGAATACGTCGGCGAGCGAGCGCAGGAAGCGCTCAGGACCTCCATCGCCACGCCTCAGCGACCCAGCCACGACAACCTCGCGCTGCTCCGCTACCGCGTCGACGGTCTCTTGCACACCCACGGTGAGCACCGGGTGCGGACTGATCTCAAGGAACGCGGGTTTACGCCGCTCGAGCAACACACGGACCGTCCGCTCGAAATGCACTGTCTCGCGCAGATTGCGAAACCAGTAATCCGCGTCGAGGCGCACAGTATCGATCTGCTCGCCCAGCACAGTCGAGAAGAAGGGAACCTCACAGGAGCGCGGCGCGATCGGGGCAAGACCCTCAAGCAACTCCTCACGCACGGCATCGACCTGAGGCGAGTGCGCCGCATAATCGACCGGTATCCGCCGAGCCCTCACGCCCTCGACCTCGCACTCAGCGAGCAACTCATCAAGCGCCTCGCGATCGCCCGATACGACCATCGAGCGAGGACCGTTCACCGCCGCGAGCGAGACCCGATCTCCCCACCGCTCCAACCGCGAACCCAGCTCCGGCGCGGTGAGCGCGACAGAAACCATCCCACCCAAACCAGCCACCCGTCCAAGCGCGCGAGCGCGAAGCGCAACGACACGCGCCGCGTCAGCCAACGAAAGCCCACCAGCCACACAAGCAGCCGCGATCTCACCCTGAGAATGACCCACCACGACATCCGGATGCACACCACAAGCACGCCACAACGCCGCCAACGACACCATCGTCGCGAACAACATCGGCTGCACAACATCAACACGATCCAAACTCGGCGCGCCCTCGACACCCCGCAACACATCTATAGGAGACCAATCGACGAACGGCGCCAACGCATCCCCGCATTCCGCCATGCGCTGGGCAAACAGCGGCGAACGATCCAACAACTCAAGCGCCATCCCCTCCCACTGCGAACCCTGCCCAGGAAACAAGAACACAACCTCATCGCCATCCCTTGCCACGCCACACGCCACACCATCCAGCGCCTCACCCCGCCCCAACGCCTCCAGACCCCCCAACAAACCCTCGCGATCCCCGCCCAACAACACCGCGCGATTCGGCAACTTCGCACGGCTCGTGAGAGAAAACCCAACATCCCCAACCGTGCCATCCAGGCCGTCCACAACAGCCGCCCGCAGCCGACGAGCCTGACCACACAAAGCCGACTCACCACGACCCGACACAACCCACGGCGTCACCCCAGCGATGACATCGCCGGCGAGCACGCACAACCCGGCCTCTCCCGGATGCCCACTCCCCAAGTTGCGCGCGAGCCGTTCGCGACCTGAGCCCGCGCCGGGATCGCGGGGGACGACGAACTCGTCCGTCGCAACGGCTTCCTCGATAATCATGTGCGCGTTGGTGCCGCTGATGCCAAACGAAGAGATGCCCGCGCGCCTGGGCTCGCCGTTACGCTCCCATTGCTGTTGCTCTGTCAACAACGAGACCGCGCCGCTTGACCAATCCACCTCGCGCGAGGGCTCGTCGACGTGCAGCGTGCTCGGCAACAGTCCGTGCCGCATCGCCATCACCATCTTGATGACCCCGGCGACACCCGAGGCGGCGGCCGTGTGACCGATGTTCGACTTGATCGAGCCGAGCCAAAGCGATTCACCGGTTTGGCGCTCGCGGCCGTAGGTCGCGATCAGAGCTTGTGCCTCAATCGGGTCGCCGAGCGTCGTGCCGGTTCCGTGCGCCTCGACCGCGTCAATTTGAGCTGGTGAGAGTCGAGCGTTCGCGAGCGCCTGGTCGATCACCCGTTGCTGGGAGGGACCGTTGGGCGCCGTCAAACCGTTGCTAGCGCCATCCTGGTTGATCGCGCTGCCGGATACCAACGCTAGTACGCGATGACCGCGGCGTTGCGCATCGGAGAGTCGCTCCAGCACAAGCATGCCAACGCCCTCGCCCCAGGCGGTGCCGTCCGCTGCATTGGCGAAGGGCTTGCATCGCCCGTCCGGTGCGAGTCCGTGCTGTCGGCTGAACTCGATGTACAGCTCGGGCGTCGAGGAGATCGCGACGCCGCCGGCCAACGCCAGCGAGCACTCACCAGCCCGCAACGATTGACAGGCCATGTGCGCCGCCACCAGCGAAGAGGAGCACGCCGTATCCACCGAGACCGCCGGTCCCTCCAAGCCAAGGGTGTAGGCGACCCGGCCCGATGCCGCGCTCGCGATCCTGCCTGTCAGGCGGTAGCCCTCGAGCTTCTCCCACGACCGGGGGTCGGCCCCGTACTCGGAGGACACCATCCCCGCGAACACTCCCGTGTCGCTCGCCCGCAGGGAGAGCGGGTCGAGCCCACCGTCCTCCAAGGCCTCCCACGAGGCTTCGAGTAGAAGTCGCTGCTGAGGATCCATCGCCAGCGCCTCACGTGGGCTGATACCGAAGAACTCCGCGTCGAAGTCCGCGGCATCGTCGAGAAATCCTCCCTCACACGCATAGGACGTGCCCGAAGCGTCAGGGTCAGAGTCAAACAGCCTCTCCAGATCCCAACCGCGATCGGTTGGAAACCCAGAGACGGCATCGATTCCGGAGGCGACCAACTCCCACAGCTCCTCAGGGGAGCCAACGCCGCCGGGATAGCGACAGGCCATCCCCACGATCGCGATCGGCTCCTGCGTGACAGCTCGTGACGCGCCGGTCCTGTGACGCGCGGTGGGCAGCGATCCGGTTGCCAACTCGAGCACAAACCGAGCCAGGGCAACTGGCGTGGGATGGTCGAAGACCGCCGATGCGGACAGGCGCAGGCCGGTCTCGGCGGCGAGGCGATTGCACAACTCGACCCCCGCGAGCGAATCGAACCCGAGATCCTTGAACACTCGTGCCGGCTCGACCGCCTCTGAGCTGGCGTGACCCAGTACCGCCGCGGCATGAGCACGCACAAGCTCGAGCACGATCCGTTCGCGCTCGCTTCGCTCGACCCCCGCGAGGCTTGCCGCGAGCGAGCCACTCGGACTGCCGAGGTGTCGCCGCCTGGCCCGCGTCAACCCACGTAGCAGGGCCGGCAGCGTTCCCTCTTGTGCTTTGCGCGCGAGCGCTGCGCTATCGAGCTTTACCGGGATCACGAAGGGCTCATCGAGGTTGAGAGCACGCTCGAATAGCTCGAGTCCCTCGACAGCCGAGAGGCTGGACAAGCCTGAGCTTTCAAGGCGAGCGCTGCCAGCCCCATCCAAACGGTCGGCCATCCCGCCCACCTGTGTCCACGGACCCCACGCCGTCGAGAGCGCCGGCAGTCCTCGAACGCGGCGGTTTACCGCGAGCACATCCAGAAAAGCGTTCGCCGCCGCATAACTGGCCTGCCCAGCAGCTCCCAACGAGCCGACGATCGACGAGAACATGACAAACGCGCTCAAATCGAGATCGCGAGTCAACTCGTGCAGATTCCACGCGCCGTTGACCTTCGGCGAGAGCACATCGCGCACCCGCTCGGCCGTCAGCGACTGGAGCACGCCGTCGTCCAGCACGCCGGCGGCGTGCACCACGGCAGTCAGCGGATGGTCTGGGTCGATTCCTTTGAGCAGGCTTTCGACCTGTGCCCTGTCGCTCACATCGCAGGCAACTATCTGAGCATCCGCGCCCATAGCTGAGAGCCGCTCCGACAACTCCTCGGCATCCTTGGCGGAGCGACCCCGCCGACTGCAGAGCAACAGATGACGGATGCCGCGCACGGCGACGAGATGCTCAGCCAGCAACGCACCGAGACCGCCCGTCCCCCCCGTGATGAGCACGGTGCCGGATGGCTCGATCGTCGCCGGCAGCGTCAAGACGTTCTTACCCACATGGCACGCTTGGCTCATAAAGCGAAATGCCTCTGGCGCGCGGCGCACATCCCACGCAGTCACCGGCAGCGGTCGCAAGGCGCCCACGCCGAACAAGCTCAACAACTCGCCAAACGTCTCCTGAATACGCTCAGCGCCGGCTTCAAACAGATCAAACGCTCGATAGGTCACCCCGGGATGCAGCGTTTGCGACGTCCCGAGGATCGCGAACGTCGGCCTTGCCCATCTCTATGAAACGCCCTCCAGATCGCAGCAATCCAAGCGACGCGTCGACAAAGTCGCCCACCAGGCAGTCGAGCACGACATCCATGCCCTCGCCGGCCGTCGCTTCTGCGAACCGGCGCGCAAAACCCAGATCGCGAGACGAGGCGATGTGATCGTCATCCAGTCCCATGGCGCGGAGGGCGTCCCACTTGCCTTCGCCTGCAGTCGCAAACACCTCGGCGCCAAGATGTGTCGCCAACTGTATGGCAGCCATTCCGACCCCTCCGGCGCCGGCGTGCACCAGCAGGCGCTCGCCCTCTCGAACCTTTGCCAGATCGACCAATGCGTAATGAGCTGTGAGAAATACGATTGGGACCGACGCGCCATCGGCGAAAGACCAACCATCCGGCAAGTTGGCAAGCAGGCGATGATCGCTAACCGCGATTGGACCAAACGCTCCGTCGAGCAGACCCATCACGCGATCGCCCGGTCTGAGCCCGGCGACCGCGGGACCGACCTCCAGCACAACGCCCGCTCCCTCGCCGCCGATCGCGGCCCGCTCCGGATAGACGCCGAGGGCGATCAGCACGTCACGGAAGTTCAAACCGGCTGCACGCACCCCGACACGAACCTCGCCGGGACCCAGATCCCGTGTCGGCTCGCTCTTGGCCACCAGCGACAGGTCATCGAAGCTACCGTCCCGCCCCTCCCGCAAACACCACTCAGCAGCCTCGGCCGGCACACTCAGCCGCGAGCCGCGAGCGCCGGCGCGCACGAGTCGTGGAGCCCAAATGGCGCCATCCCGGACAGCAACGCGCTCTTCCCCAGACGCCAAGGCGCCGCGCAATGCCTCAGCCGCGGATTGGTCACGGTCGATATCGAGCAAGACCAGACGACCCGGATACTCAGACTGAGCAGAGCTCACCAGACCCCACACCGCGCCTCCCGCAAGCTCGGGAGCGTCAGCGCCTGCTCTCACAGCCACGGCGCCGGCGGTCACCACAACCAGCCGGCTGTCGGCGAACCGCTCATCCGCCAACCAAGCCTGCAGCAGCTCCAGGACCTCCGAGACGCGCCTGTGCACAGCCGCGGGCGTCTCCTCCAAGCCCCCGGCGGATTCGAGCAGCACCAGCTCAGGAGCGGCCAGCCCAGCCTGGACGACCTGTTGCAGCTCTGTGAAGTGCCGTAGGACGCGCCCGCCCAGATCGTCCATCGGCAGACCCCCGTCCCGCGCGCCGAGGACGGCCACCTCGCCGATCCGCTTGCCGGCGTCTGACCCAGCCAAGCTTGAGCCGGCGTCTGGCCCAGCCGCGCTTGAGCCGACTTCGACCCATTCCGTCTGATACAGCCAGTCGACGTCTCTGGCGCTCGCGGCGCCGAGTTGCTCCGCGGAGATCGCCCGCAGGACAAGCGACTCAACGCTCGCCACGGGCAGACCATTTTGGTCTGCCGCGAGAATCGAAACCGCGTGCTCCCCCGTACGCGAGATACGCACCCGTAGCGTGCCCACCCCCGCAGCGTGCAAGTTCACGCCGTTCCAGGAGAACGGGACTCTCGGTGAGCCATCGCCGTCGTCGATCGCATCCGCTCCCAGGGCATGCAGCGACGCGTCAAGCAAGACAGGGTGCACAAGGAAGCCGTGCGTCGCGCTTGCTTGCTCGGCGGGCAGGGAAACCTCCGCGAACACCTCATCCCCACAACGCCATGCGCCATCCAGCGCTTGGAACGCCGGCCCGTAATCCAAGCCGATGCCGGCGAGCGCTTCATAGAGATCCTCGAGCTGCAGTGGAGTTGCGCCAGCCGGGGGCCACTCGCTCAGGGTTTCCTGGCTTGTGTGTGCGCCTGGAGCGAGCATCCCTGTCGCGTGACGCGTCCACGTCTCACCAGACTCCCCGGCCCCAGAGGGGCTCTCAGGGCATGAGTGGATCTCAAACGAACGACGGCCCTCACTCTCAGATTCACCGACCCAGATCTGCAGTCGCATCCCGCCTTGCGCGGGCAGAACGAGCGGGGCTTCCTGCACCAGCTCCTGCACGCACGCGCATTCGACCTCGCTGCCTGCGCGCAAAGCCAACTCCAGGAACGCCGTACCGGGCAACAGCGCAAACCCGCCCACCACATGGTCCCCCAGCCAGGGATGCGACCGCAGCGAGAGTCGCCCGGTGAGCAGCCATCCCCTGCCGTCGGCAAGCCCCTCGGCGGCGCCAAGCAAAGGATGGCCGGCGCAGACCTGACCGATGGAGACGGCATCGCCCTCGCTCGCCCTTGCGACGCTCGACCAATAGCGCTCACCTTGAAATGCGTAGGTCGGCAGCGATACGCCGTCGGCGTCGACTCCGGCGAACAGCGAACACCAGTCGATGTCGTTGCCCCGCACCCACATGTGCGCCAGAGCGCTGAGCAGCGACCGAGGTTCCTCTCGACCGGCGCGCAACACAGGCGCCGCGACGATGGGCCGGGGCGCATCGACCGAACCACCCGCCGATCCGGGATCCGCCGATCCAAGACCCGCCGATCCGGGACCGTCGCCTTCCTCGGGCGCCCAATCCTCCAAGCACTCCGAGGTCATGCCGCTGAGCACACCGTCGGGTCCCAGCTCCAAAAAGCTGGTGACCCCTTGAGAGCGCAGCCAGCGCACCCCGTCGGCGAACCGCACGGTCTCCCTCACATGGCGCGTCCAGTAGTCGGCCGAGCAGATCTCCTGCGCGGAGATCGGGCTCCCCGTGAGGTTGGAGACGAGTGGGATAGCCGGCTCGGAGAACGACAGCCCGGCGGCGACGGCGGCAAACTCGTCGAGCATCGCGTCCATGCGCGGCGAGTGAAATGCGTGCGAGACCTGCAGGCGCTTGACCTTGCTCCCCTGGCCTTCCCAAGTCGCGGCCAACTCCAGCACCGCGTCCTCCTCGCCCGAGACGACTATCGAGCGAGGACCGTTGACGGCGGCCAACGAGGCCCTGCCCTCGTAGCCCTCGAGCGCATCGAGCGCCTCAGCCTCGGCGATCTGGGCCGCGACCATCGCGCCGCCGCCCGGCAGCTCGCCCATCAAACGACCCCGGGCGGCGACAAGCGTGCAGGCGTCATCGAGCGAGAACACGCCCGCCGCATACGCGGCCGTCAACTCGCCGACCGAATGACCGATCAGGTAGTCGGGCCTCACGCCCAGGCTTTCCACGAGTCTGAGCAGGGCGACCTCGACTGCGAACAGACCTGTTTGGGTGAACAGCGTCTGGTCGAGCAAACCGGGCGTCAACGCTTGGCTGGACCCATCGGCCGGACTGTGGTCGTCCACTTCCTGGCCGGTGGCCTCCCCCTCCTCCCCGCCGAAGACGATCTCGCGCAGCGAACGGCCCAAAAGCACGTCCAATCGCTCGCACACCTCCTCGAACGCCTCCCTGAAAACGGGAAAATCGGCATACAGCCGGCGACCCATCCCCACCCGCTGGGCGCCTTGACCGGTGAACAGGAAGGCGAGCCCGTCGCCGGCCTCCCCGACGGCTCCCTCGATCGCGCCGCTTGCCGAATCGCCCGATGCCAGCGCGGCCAACCCGCCGAGCAGCTCCTCGCGTCCCTCGCCCAGCACGACTGCGCGCCGCTCGAAGGCGGCCCGAGCGGCGAGCGAGAGTCCCACCTCGGCGGCGCCGAATCCAGGTTCGGCCTCGACGGCCACGCGCATCCGCTCCGCCTGAGCGCGCAGCGCCTCGGGGCTGCGCGCCGAGACGAGCCAAGGGATCGCTCGAAGAGCGCCGACCCTCTCCTCCGCCGCGCTCGAAGGCGCAGGCGCGACGAGCGGAGCTTCCTCGATGATCACGTGCGCGTTGGTGCCGCTGATCCCAAACGAGGAGACACCCGCGCGTCTGGGCTCAAGGCCCGGCGCCCACGTTCGCTGCTCGCTCAGCAGCGAGACCCCGCCCGTCCAGTCGACCTGTCGCGAGGGCTCGTCCACGTGCAGCGTGCCGGGCAGGACGTCGTGGCGCATCGCCATCGCCGTCTTGATCACCCCGGCCACTCCCGCCGCGGCTTGGGTGTGGCCGATGTTCGACTTGACAGAGCCCAACCACAGCGGCCGCTCTGGCGATCGGCCGGCGCCATATGTGGCGAGCAGGGCTTGGGCCTCGATCGGGTCGCCCAACCGCGTTCCCGTGCCGTGAGCCTCGACCGCTTCCACCTCCTCGGCGGAGACTCCCGCATTGGCCAGAGCACGCAAGATCACCTGCTGTTGGGACGGTCCGTTCGGCGCGGTCAGTCCGTTGCTCGCCCCGTCCTGGTTGACGGCGCTGCCGCGCACCACAGCCAGTACGCGGTGTCCGTTGCGCTGCGCCTCCGATAGGCGCTCCAAGAGCAGCACCCCCACGCCCTCGGCCCAGGCGGTGCCATCGGCGGCGTCCGCGAAGGACTTGCACCTTCCATCCGGGGCCAAACCGCGCTGGCGCGCGAACTCCACGAAGATGTCCGGCGTGCTCATCACCGTCACGCCTCCCGCCAGCGCCAGTGAGCAGTCGCCTTCGCGCAGAGCTTGAGAGGCGAGGTGGAGCGCCACCAGCGAGGAGGAGCAGGCCGTGTCCACGGTGATCGCGGGCCCTTGCAGACCGAGCGCGTAGGCCACGCGACCCGAGATCACGCTCGCCGCCCCGCCGGTCAACCTGTAGCCCTCCGCGCCCCCGGACTCGGCCGGATCGGGGGCCGGCGCGGCGCCGCAGTCGAATGCGCCGGCCCCCGCGAAGACCCCGGTCTGGCTTCCCTTCAAGGAGCGCGGATCGATGCCCGCCTGCTCGATCGCCTCCCAACAGGTCTCGAGCAGGAGCCGCTGCTGCGGGTCCATCGAGGACGCCTCGCGCGGCGAGATCCCGAAGAAGGCGGCGTCGAATCGAGCGGCGTCGTCGAGAAAGCCGCCTCCGCGCGCATAGGTCGTGCCCACGCTGTCGGGGTCGGGGTCGTAGAGCGCCTCCAGATCCCATCCGCGATCGAGCGGGAATCCGGAGATCGCGTCGCCACCTGCGACCACCAGCTCCCATAGCTGCTCGGGCGAGAGCACGCCGCCCGGATAGCGACAGGCCATGCCGACGATCGCGAGCGGCTCTTGCGCCGCTGGCGCTGGCGCGCTTGTCTTGAGATCCGTCTCCCCGGCGGTGAGCTCGCGCAGCAGATATTCGGCTAGGGCAGCGGGAGTCGGGTTGTCGAACAGCAGCGAAGCCGGCAACCTCAAAGCGGTTGCGGCCGCCAGGCGGTTGCGGAGATCCACAGCCGAGCGCGAGTCAAACCCCAACTCCTTGAAAGCTCGCTCAGCCTCAATCGCCGCGGTCGAGCCATGTCCCAGCACGATTGCCGCGTGCACTCTCACCGTCTCCAGAGCGATCCGCTTGCGCTCACCGACGGGGGCGGCGCCCAAGCGTCTCTGCCAAGCGCGAGCCGCTCAAGGGCTCGGACGGTTCAACACCGGCCACATCGAGCCGCTCATCGCCTGCTGCGATCCTCTGGCGCGGTGCGCCTGCCAGCCAGTGGCTCTTGCGCTGAAACGGATATGTGGACAGGCTCGCGCGCTTGCCCCCTGGGTGTCGGGTAACAGCTGCCCAGTCGACGCTCACACCTGCCACCCAAGCTTCGGCAAGCGCGGACATGAAGCGCCTTGGGTCACCCTGGTCGCGGATAAGCGAGCCGAGCACCGCGACCTGTGGGGACTCGTTCTGAGCCTCCCCCGAGTCGCCGTGCTCGACGATCTCCTGGATCGAGCCGGTGAGCACAGGGTGCGGGCTCACCTCGACGAAGGCCCTGGGAGCATCGTCGAGCAGTCCGCGTACCGCTGCCGCGAACTGGACGGGTTCGCGCGTATTGCGATACCAGTACTCAGGTCCAAGCTCGGTGGTGTTCAGCAAACCACCTGTAACAGTCGAATGGAAAGGCAAGACTCCAGCCTGAGGCACGATGTTCGAGAACGCTTCCATCAAGTCCGTGCGTAGCGGCTCCACCTGCGGTGAATGGGACGCGACCGTGGCTGGAACTTCGCGCGCCCGTACATCAGCGCGCTCACAGTCCGCAAGCAGACCCGCAAGAGCATCGGGGTCTCCGACGACACCAATCGAGCGGGGGCCGTTCACACCTCCGATCGAGAGCCTGCCGCCCCACCGCTGAAGACGCTCCTCAACCCAGTCCAGCGGCGCCGCCACCGACACAACGCCTCCATGTCCAACCAAACGCTTCAAAATTCGGCTTCGCAACACAACCAAGCGCGCGGCGTCGTTCAGTGACAGCGCGCCGGCCGCGTGGGCCGCGGCGATCTCGCCCTGGGAATGGCCCATGACCGCAGTGGGAGTGACACCGCAGGCTCGCCAGAGTTCGGCCAGCGACACCATCACCGCGAACAAAACCGGTTGCACCACGTCGATTTGGCTCAAACGCGGCGCGTTCTCGCTACCGCGCAGCACATCGAATAGCGACCAATCGACATGCTGTGCGAGCGCGTCGGCGCAGACATGCATATGTTCGGCAAACACTGGAGAGCGATCCAGCAACCCAAGCGCCATCCCGTCCCATTGCGCGCCCTGACCGGGGAACACAAACACGACTCCCCCCCGCCCGCTGGCCACCCCTTCGATCACACCTTCGGTGGGCTCCTCCTTGGAGAGCATGTCGAGACCCCTCAGGAGCTCTTGGCGATCGTCGCCGAGCACGACCCCCCGGCAATCGAACACCGCCCGGCCTACGGCCAGCGAATGGCCGACGTCGGCGGGGGCAAGTTCGCGATTGACGCTGAGATGTTCGCCCAGCCGTTGTGCCTGGGCGCGCAAAGCGCTGTCCCCGCGACCGGACACCACCCAGGCAAGGGGGTTCTCGCCAAGCGGTCGACAATCGCGCGTTTGCGTGGCTGCTTTGCGCCTGGAAGTTGACGATATCGGCGCCGGCGACTCGCCCAGCACGACGTGGCAGTTCGTCCCGCCCACGCCGAACGAGCTGACCCCTGCCAGCAGTGGCCTGTCCACGTCCGGCCACGCTCCAAGCGCCTGCTGCACACTCAGGCGCAGTGCATCCAGCGGGAGCTCTGGACCGGGCGACTTGAAGTTGAGGCTCGGCGGAATCTCCCGATGCTCGATCGCAAGGGCCGTCTTGATCAACCCTGCGATGCCGGCGGCGCCCTCGAGGTGCCCGATATTGGTCTTTACCGAGCCCACCCGAAGCGGAGCGCCGACGGGCCTTCCGCTACCCAGCACGGCTCCGAGCGCGGCGCCCTCGATGCGGTCGCCGAGCTTGGTGGCGCTGCCGTGCAGCTCCACGTACTGGACCTCGCGTCGCCTGACGCCCGCACGGCGATAGGCGGTGCGCAGGACTTCCTCCTGCGCCGGCTGGTTGGGCGCTGTCAGGCCGTCGCCGCCGCCGTCGTTGTTGATCGCGCTGCCGCGGATCACGCAGTAGACGCGATCCCCGGCGGCGAGCGCGGCGGCGAGCGGCCGCAGCACGACCACGCCGCCGCCCTCGCCACGCACGTAGCCGTTGGCCCGCGCGTCGAAGGTGAAGCAGATCCCGTCCGGGGACAGCGCCCCGAAGCCGTCGGCCACGAGCGCGCTGTGGGGCGAGATGTTCAAGTGCACACCGCAGGCGAGCGCCAGGCTGGACTCTCCACGGCGCAAGCTCTCGCAGGCGAGATGCACGGCCACAAGCGAGGAGGACTGGCCCGTGTCGAGCGTCATGCTGGGACCGCGCAAACCGAGCGTGTAGGAGACCCGATTGGCGATCAGGCTGCGGTGCAGGCCGGTCAGCGCGTGACGCGTCGGCGCCGGCGATTGCCGACCGTGGGCCAGATCGGCGTAGTCGCCGGCGATCGCCCCGACGAACACGCCCGCGTGACTGCCTTGCAGCCGGTCGGCCGCGACCCCGGCATCCTCGATCGCCTCCCAGCACAGTTCCAAGATCAGCCGCTGCTGGGGATCCATCGCGGCCGCCTCGCGTGGGGATATTCCGAAGAAGTCGGCGTCGAAAAGATCCACCTGCTCCAGGAACGCGCCGCAGCGGGCCTCGCGAGAGAGAGGCTCACCTTCGACGCCGGTCGGCCACCGATCGGCGGGCACCTCGCCGACGGCGCTCGCGCCACTGCGCAGCAAATCCCAAAAAGCTTCGGGATCGGATGCGCGCGGTAGGCGGCATGAGATCCCAACAAGCGCTATCGCCGTGGCGTCAGCCACCGGTCCCGACTCTCACGCCGAGAGCCGCGCGATAAACACGGGCGACACCACATCTTCGATCCGCCGGAAGCGGTCGCTCCATCTTCTTCCATCCCCCAATACCGCTTATCCAGCCAGCCGCGGCATATCTCTCGTCAAGCAAGTCAGAAACATCGCCAGTGATACTAAGACGAGCTGGGCGCAGTTGTCAACCAAGGCCTTCGTGCCCGAGCGAAACTCATCGAACATCCGTCCAGAACTGGGTTCATGCGCGCGCCCACGAGTCGGGGCTGCGACAAATCCGGGGGCCGGTCAAAAGCGCTGGCCGCCGATAAACGCTCACGGTTGATTAGCTGGGCGGCTTATCTCGCATGGCGGACAGTGTCAATATGATGACTCCGAGTGGCACGCCGCCGCAGAGACGATTAGGCTGGGGCCCCACGGGCGCAAGCAGAGAGCCGCGAAGAGCGGCTACACCGAGAACTCAGAACACGATAAACACAATGTCTATCTCTCGAAAAGCTCGCAAGGGGACACAGCGCGAACGGCTGCTGGACGGGATGCTTTTAGCTGCGGTGCGCCGCGGCTACACGGGCGCCAACGTCGCTCAGGTGATCGCCCAGGCGGGCGTGTCGCGGCCCACCTTCTATGAGTACTTCGCCGACCGGGACGACTGCTTCTTGGCTGTGCACCGCGACATTTCCGAGCAGTTGCTGGGTCATGTCAGCGAGGCGGTGAGCTCTGCGCCGCCCGAGCGCGCGCTGCAGGCGGGGGTGCGAATGCTGTTCGAGCGTGCCCAGGCCAAACCCGATCGTGCCCGATTCCTTGTGAACGAGGCCTTGGCGGGGGGCCATCGCGCGCTCGACCAGCGCGACCTGCTGATCGACCGGATCGCGCAGATCGTCGAAAGCTCGCGCGCCCACGCGGCGCCGGGGACAGCGACCCCCGACCTGCCCACACAGGCGCTGTTGGGAGGCATATGTGGACTGCTGGCGCCGCGCCTGCGCCGCAACGAATACGACCTGAGCGAGCTGGCCGACGAAATCTGCGCCTGGATCGACCGCTACGGACGACCTTCGGGCGAGCACCGCTGGCGCACGCTCGAGCCGGGGGCCCCGATGCCTGCGGCTCGTCATGTCTCAGAGCTTGCGCTTCGCCCACCGACGGCCCTGCCGCGCGGGCGTCCCAACCTGTCCCCGGCCGAGATAGCCGCCCATCAACGCGAACGGATCGTGTACGCCACGGGCGAGATGGCCACCGAGAAGGGCTACGCCGACGTGACGATCGCAGACATCACAGCTGCTGCCGGGGTGGACCGGCGCGTCTTCTATGCCCACTTCCGCGATAAGCAGGAGGCCTTTCTGGCCACACACGAGCTCGGCTTCCAACAGACGATGGCCGTCTCCGCCAAGGCGTTCTTCAGCTGCGAGGATTGGCCCGAGCGCATCTGGGAAGGGCTGCACGCCGGATCGCATTTCAACGCGACCCACCCGGTCGTCGCTCATATCGGCTATGTCGAAGCGCATGCGGTGGGCAGCCCGGCGATCCAACGTGTCGACGACAGCAGGGCCGCCTTCAACATCTTTGCCCAGGAAGGCTTCCGCTACGCCTCAAACCCACCGTCGCCCGCCACGCTGGACGCGGTGTCGGCGACGATCTTCGAGATCGGCTACCGCCATGCTCGCGCGCGACGAGTCCACCTGCTCCCGCGCTTGACGGGCCACGCCGCCTACCTGATCCTGGCGCCCTTCCTGGGCGTCGAGCAGGCGAACGAGTTCGTCGACGCCAAGCTTGACCAGGCGCGCGCCGCGCTCCTCGCGGCAGAACAGCCCCGTCACGCTCAACACGTGGAGCGCAGGCGTACCGCTCACCGCGCGACGCGCGAGACGTCATCGGCGCTGACCGTCGACGCCTGAAGCGGATCGAGGCCGGCGCTTGGACGGCTGACGTGAGCGGCGAGAGCATCCGCGAGACGATCGATCAGCGCGCCGGCTTTTGCGATCGCGCGATCCAGCAAGAGAAACCCGTGCATCTGATCTTCGGCATGAATGCGCTCGACGCTCACACCGGCGCTCGCCAGGCGCTGAGCGAGTGCGATGCCCTCGTCTCGCAGAGGGTCGAACTCGGCGGTCATGACCAGGGTTGGCGGGAGGCCGCTGAGGTCGCCGGACGCGAGCGGCAGGACATAGGGGTCGCGCGGGTCGTGACCATCCGGAAGATAGTTCGCGAGCGCCCATCTGACGAACTTGAGGTCGAGCGTGTAATCCGTGCCCCGCTCGCCGTATGAGGACCAGTCTTCGAAGACGCCGGCCATCGGGTAGGCGAGGACCTGGTAGACGGGCATCGGAGCGCCCAGGTCGCGCAACAGCAAGCTGAGGCACGCCGCGGTGCTCGCGCCCGAGCTTTCTCCCACGAGCGCGACGGCCGACGAGTCCACTTCGAGCCGGTCCGCGTTGTCGAGCAGCCAGCGGTAGGCCAGGTGAGCGTCCTCGAGCGCCGCCGGGTGACGGTGCTCGGGAGCCCGGCGATGGTCGAGCGCGGCCACCAGAGAACCTGAGCGGCGGGCGATGAGACGGCACAGGCGGTCGTGGGTGTCGAGGTCGTTCACGGTCCAGCCGCCCCCGTGCACGAACAGGGCGACCGGCAGGATTCCGGCGGCGGGTCGGAAGAGACGCATCGCGAGCGGTCCGTGAGGGGTGGGCAGTGTGATCTGCTGAGCGTCCTGCAACGGGATCGGCGCTCCCCGGTCGATCAGCGCCGCCCGCGCCTGCTGGCGCGCCTGCTCAACCGACACCTCGTAGGCCTGAGGAGCGCCCACGGCGCTCATCACTTCGAGCAGCGCCTGGGCGTCGGGGTCGAGCTGGTGGGTCATGCAGGGGGCCAAGCATGGCAGACGCATCCGTCACAGCGATTGCTTCCCGGCGCCGTATGGGCGCAGGAGGCTCAGGGACTCAGTGCAAGCGCGGGAGGCCAAGGGCAGGCGCGGGAGGCCAGGGGCAGGCGCGGGAGGCCAGGGGCAGGCGCGGGAGGCCAAGGGCAGGCGCGGGAGGCCAGGGCCGTTACAGACACAGGAGGCCCAGGCAGGTACGAGCGCAGGAGGCTCAGGTTTTGGTTAGAGCTATGGCTGTGAGGACAAGCCCCTCGCGCACCGTCCATGTACCCGAGAACGCGGTCAAAGGGGCCCCCTGCACGCGGGGACCGTCCACGAGCAGCCTCGCTTGAAACGTGCCGGCGGCCGGGTCGAAGTCCAATACGGCATCCTCGAAGCCGAGCCAGCGCCGGGCGAGCGGAAACCAAGCCTTGTAGACGGACTCCTTGGCGCTGAACAACAGGCGATCCCAGTGCACCTCGGGCGCGTCCGCTCGCAATCGCCGCAGGCGGGGGACCTCCTCGGGCCGGGCGATGTCCCCGATCAAGCCGTGGGGCAAGGGCGCGTGGGGCTCGGCGTCGATCCCGAGTGTGAGCACTTCGCTGGATCGCGCGACTGCCGCCGCGCGGTAGGCATGGCAGTGGGTGATGCTGCCGAGCGCTTGCGCAGGCCAAAGCGGCTCGCCACGCTCGCCCGCGAGAATCGCGACGGGTGGGAAACCGAGCGCTTGGAGCGCCTCGCGCGCGCACATCCGGGCGGTCGTGAACTCGCTGCGCCGCTTCTCCACGGAATTGCCGAGGAGAGCCTGCTCCTCGGCGAACAGGACGGCGTCGGCCGGGTCCTCGCGCCGCTCTGCGCAGGCGACGCAGGCAGGCAGCAGCTGCTCGATCACGGGAGCTCCTCAAGCGGCGCGATCGCGCGGAGCGTGAGGTTGCCCGAAGATCGGCGACGCCACTCGCGGGGGTAGCCCAGGGAGACCTCCTCGAAGCGGACTCCGTCCTGGAAGGTGGTGCGGGGGATGTGCAGATGCCCGTAGACCACCACCGCGACTTTGAATCGGAGATGCCAGTCGGCGGTCAGGGTGGTCCCGCACCACTGCGCGAACTCTGGATGCAGGAGCGCCTTGGTCGGAGCGTCCGTCAGGGGAAAGTGGTTGACGATCGCCAGCGGAGCATCGCCGCACGCTCGAAGTCTGGCTTCGGTGTCGCGCACCCGGGCGTGGCACCACTGGGCGCGGCTCGCATAAGGATCGGGGCGCAGGAGGAACTCATCGCTGCATACCACCCCGGCTCGATGGGCGAGCGCAAGCGCCTGGGCCGGCGTGGAGGCGATGTTACGCGAGAACGAGTAGTCGTAGAGCAGGAACACAGGGGCGATTGTGAGCGGTCCGCCGGGGCCGGACCACATCGGATAGGGATCCTCGGGCGTGAGGACGCCCTCGCGCCGGCATATCTCCACGAGCCGTCGGTAGCGCCGCTCGCCGCGCAGCTGGGGCTCCTCGTCGGGGGCGCTCCACAGCTCGTGATTGCCGGGTGTCCAGATCACCTTGGCGAAGCGGCCGGCCAACAGGCTCAACGTCCATTCGACGTCGGCCAGATTGTCGCTCACGTCGCCGCACACGATCAGCCAATCCTCGTCGCGCTCGGCTCGCAGGCGCTCGACGATCGCCCGGTTCTCGGGGTGGGTGACGTGCAGGTCGCTCACCGCCAACAGGCGCCCGGTGCCACCTTGGAGGGGGGTCATCGGCGCGATCTTAGCCGCGGGCCGCACGCCTGCCCGAGCGCGATTCTTGCGGTACTGTCAGCACCGCTCCATTACGTTCACCGTCCGAGTACGACCGGAGGTTGCCGCAGATGCCGCCCTTGATAACTCGCGAGGAAGCCGTGAAGCTCGGCGAAGTCGAGGATCACGCCGCGATCGAAGCGCTGGTCGAGCGCGCTTGGGAGGCACGCAAGGAGCGCTTCTCGGACTCGACCGACATGTGCTCCCTGGTCAACGCCAAGTCGGGGGGCTGCGCGGAGGACTGCGGCTTCTGCGCCCAGTCGCGCTTCGCCGAGGCCGAGACGCCGATGCACGCGATGATGGACCCCGAGCAGATCCTCGAACACGCCAAGGCCGCCGAGGCCGCTGGCGCGCACCGCTTCTGCATGGTCACCCAGGGCCAGGGCCTGTCCAAACGCGATTTCGAGAAGATCCTGGAGGGCGCGAAGCTGGTCGCCGAGAGGACCAACCTGAAGCGGTGCGCTTCGATCGGACACATGTCCGCGGCGCGTGCCAAGGCCCTCAAGGAAGCGGGTATTCAGCGGGTCCACCACAACGTGGAGACGGCCGAGGGCTATTACGACGAGGTTTCCACCACCGTGCGCTACGAGGGGCGCTTGCGCACGATTCAAGCGGTGCGCGAGGCGGGCTTGGAGACTTGCGTGGGCGGCATCCTGAATCTGGGCGAGACGCGCGAGCAGCGTGTGGAGATGGCCTTCGAGCTGGCCGCGATCGACCCGACCAGCGTGCCGATCAACCTGCTCAACCCGCGCCCGGGCACCAGGTTCGGCGACCGCGAGCACATAGACCCATGGGAGGCGGTCAAGTGGGTGGCGATCTTCCGCTTGATCCTGCCCGAAGCTTTGTTCAGGCTGTGCGGGGGACGCGTGGAGAACCTGGGAGAGCTGCAGCCGCTTGCGGTCAAGGCGGGGCTGAACGGGGTGATGATGGGCAACTTCTTGACCACGCTCGGCTCCAGCCCCGAGGAAGACAGGGCGATGTTCGAGGAGCTGGGTTTGAATGTGGCGCGCCAGGCGGACAATGGGGCAAACCCGAGGCCCGACAACCGGACGGGCTGGCTTGCGGGCGAGACGCCCGACGTGGTGGAGGAGGTGCTCGCGGGAGCCGGACCCGAGCCCGAGACGGATTTGAAGATTCGTCTGTGGGATCCCTCTACGCAGCTTCGCTACCAGGCCAAACACGTCGTCTCGCGGCGATGAGCGAGATCGCGCAGCGCCTGGCCGAGATCGAAGAGCTCGGACTGGAGCGGCGGCTGCGGATCGTCTCTGGGGCGCAGGGGCCGAGGGTGGTGCTCGACGGCGAGCAGGTGATGTTGCTCTGCTCGAACAATTATCTGGGCCTCGCCGACCATCCGGCGGTGCGCGAAGCCGCCGCGCACGCAGCGATGAGTTGGGGAGTCGGCGCCGGCGCGTCGCGTTTGGTGTCGGGAACGATGACGATTCACCACCGGCTGGAGGGGCGCCTCGCCGCTTTTGAGGGCAGCGAGGGGTGCGTGCTGTTCGGCTCCGGCTATCTCGCCAACCTGGGCGTGATCGGGTCGCTGGCGGGACCGGGCGACACGATCTTCTCCGACGAGCTGAACCATGCTTCGATCATCGATGGATGCAGGGCCTCGCGCGCGCGGGTGGTCGTGTATCGCCATCTCGATGTGGACCACCTGGAGCGCTGCCTGCGCGAAGGCCGCGGCAACGGGCGCCGTCTGATCGTGACCGATTCGGTGTTCTCGATGGACGGCGACGTGGCGCCGTTGCGCGAGATCGCGGACCTTGCCGAGGCGCATGGGGCGCGGGTGGTGGTCGACGAGGCGCACGCCACCGGCGCGCTGGGAGAGGGTGGACGTGGGGCGCTCGCCCGCGCGGGGCTGCAGGGCAGGGTGGATGTGCTGATCGGGACGCTGGGCAAGGCGCTCGGCTCCTATGGCGCCTATGCGTGCGCGACGGAGGAGATGGCGCGCTATCTGGTCAATACCGCCCGTCCGCTGATCTTCTCAACCGCTCCCTCCCCGCCGTCGGTGGCCGGCGCCCTGGCGGCCCTGGAGCTGCTCGAAGCCGAACCGGAGCGGGTGGCGCGCCTGCACGACGCGGCTCGCTCCCTGCGGGGAGCGCTCGCCGAGGAGGGCTTTGCGGTCGCGCGCGGCGAGATGCACATCGTGGCGCTCGTGGTCGGGGACAGCGAGGCCGCCGTGCGCCTGTGTGGGGCAGCCCTGGAGCGGGGGGTGTTCGCGCAGGCGATCCGACCGCCTACCGTTGCCGCCGGCACCTCGAGGCTGCGCCTCGCGGCGATGGCTTCGCACTCGGCACACGAATTGCGCGACGCCGCCGGGGTCCTGGCCGACGCGGCACGCGCGGCGGGACTTGACCCGGCACAGCTCGGCGAGCCCGCCTCCAGGCCCGGACGCCGACTCGCCCCCGTCGCCTAGCAAGCGCAGCGTGAGGGGCCTATTCGTAACGGGCACGGGGACGGGCGTCGGCAAGACGATCGTGAGCGCGGCCCTGCTCGCCGCGATGAGGGCCGCGGGCGAGCCGGTGCGCGCCTACAAGCCGGTCGTCACGGGCTTGGCCGAGCCGCCCGGCAAGTGGCCACACGATCACGAGTTGTTGGCGCTCGCCGCGGGGATGGCCTCGGAGAAGGTCGCCCCGGTGCGCTTCGATCCCCCCGTCTCGCCGCACTTGGCGGCGGCGATGGATGGCCGGCGCATCGACCCCGCCGACCTGGTTGCGGGGGCGCGCGCGAGCTCCAAGGACATTCTCGTGGTCGAGGGCGTGGGCGGTTTGCTGGTGCCGCTTACCGAGGACTTCAGCGTGCGCGACTTGGCGGTCGAGCTTGGGCTGCCGCTGGTGATCGCGGCGCCGCCGGGGTTGGGCACGATCAACCACACGCTGCTGACGATCGAGGCGGCAAGGGCGGTCGGACTGGAGCTGGCGGCGGTCGTGCTCACGCCCTGGCCGCGCTCGCCGTCGGAGATGGAGGCTTCTCCAACAGCGAGACGATCGCCCGCGTGGGAGCCGTCGAGGTGGCGACGCTCGGGGAGATCGCAAGCGCCGATATCGCCGAGATGGCGCTCGCGAGCGACAGCTTGCCATGGCGGGACTGGCTGTTGCGACCAAATTTCATCCCAAGCGATCCGTAGGATCGCCACCATGGTTGGTAGCTGAGTCGCCGACGTTCCTCTCCTCCGGATGTCCCGGGGTCGTACCCCCGGAGAAAGGAGGGACTATGAGCGGAACTATCAGCGCACTGGCCATTGCTCTGCTCGTCGCGCTGTTGGTCATCGACCGGCTCGCGCGATAACAAGGCATCCTGGCGGTCGCAGCGAAGACGACCCCGGCGACCGTCAGGAACCCTTAACCGGAGGGGACCCGGTCACCCGGGCCCCTCAGGAGGACGCCGATGCGAAGCAATCAGCGCACTAGCCGCTGCTCAGGTTAGTACGCCAGCCGACAGAACTCAAACGCACCCGTCAGGCTGCTGCTGTGATCCTCATCGCATCGGTAACGCTCATGATGTCCTCGTCGCTGGTGACATACGGCGGCATCGCGTAGATCAAGTCCCGGAACGGACGCAGCCAGACCCCGCGCTCAACCGCGGCGGCCGTGGCGGCGGGGAGATCGACTTCGTGGTCCAACTGGACGACGCCGATCGCCCCGAGCACGCGCACGTCCAGGACCCCGGGCAGTTCACGCGCCGGAGCGAGACCCTCGTGCAAGCCCGCTTCGATCCGGGCAACGTCCTCGCGCCAAGTCCCGTCCGCGAGCAGGTCCAGCGAAGCCAAGGCGACAGCGCAGGCGAGCGGGTTGGCCATGAGGGTGGGGCCGTGCATCAAGGCCCCACCCTCGCCCTGGGAAATCGCGCGGGCGACCTCGCTCGTGCAGAGCGTGGCCGCCAACGTGAGGTAGCCGCCGGTGAGCGCCTTGCCGAGGCACATGATGTCGGGCGAGACAGCCGCATGCTCGCTTGCGAACAAGGCCCCCGTACGCCCGAAGCCGGTTGCGATCTCGTCTAGGAGGAGAAGAAGTTCGTACCGGTCGCACAACCCTCGCAGCACGGAAATACACGCCGGCGAGTAGAAGCGCATTCCGCCGGCGCCTTGGACGACGGGCTCGACGATTACCGCGGCCAGCTCGTGGGCGTGGCGGTCGAACAGTTTGGCGACGTGCTCGGCCCAAGCCTCGTCGAGCGGTGCATCGAAACCGGCGGGAGGTCGCTCCGCGAAGACGTGGGCGGCGAGCACGCCGGTGAATAGGGAGTGCATCCCACCGATCGGATCGCAGACGGCCATCGCGCCGAAGGTGTCGCCGTGGTAGCCGCCCCGCACAGTGAGCAGGCGCGTGCGCCCGGGATGGCCCACCGCTCGCTGGTACTGCAAGGCCATCTTGATCGCGACCTCGACGGAGACCGAGCCGGAGTCGGCGAAGAACACGCGGTCCAGGCCGGCCGGCGCGATTTCCACGAGGCGCTCGGCCAGCCGAACCGCCGGCTCGTGGGTCAAGCCGCCGAACATCACATGGGCCATCCGGTCAAGCTGGCCACGCACGGCCTCGTCGAGCGCGGGGTGGCGATAGCCGTGGATCGCGCACCACCAGGAGGACATCCCGTCGATCAACTCAAGCCCGTCGGCCAGACGCAAACGGACGCCTTCGGCGGAGACGACCGGCAGCGGCGCAGGCGATCCGGGCGAGGCCGAGTAGGGATGCCAGACGTGGCGCCTGTCGAGCTCGGAAAGCTCGGCCCAGTCGCTCAGCGCTTCAGTCCTCGTAGAGGGTGAAGTCGCGCTTACGGGCGCCGCACACCGGGCAGAACCAAGTGTCGGGGATGTCCTCGAAGGCGGTGCC
Organism: uncultured Solirubrobacterales bacterium; assembly: GCA_963809705.1. GTDB lineage: Bacteria > Actinomycetota > Thermoleophilia > Solirubrobacterales > Solirubrobacteraceae > Palsa-744. The sequence continues at coordinate 522,570 of CAWEKF010000001.1, forward strand.
GGCCGGGATGCCCCCGTCGGGATCGCCCTCGTCGGGATCGTAGATGTAGCCGCAGGACTCGCAGATCCAGCGTTGCAGGGTTTGGGTGGTGCTCATGCAGCAAAGACTACCTGCCGGTAGGGTCCTTTGGATGAGCTCCCCGTCTTGCAGCGACAGCGAAGCGTCCGGGCAGGAGCTCGACCTCGACCGCCACAGCGGGCCCGGTCAGACGCTGAACCTGGGCGCCGCGCAGGAGCCCGGTCAGGGACTGAACACGGGGGCGGCGACGCCACCGCGTCAGGCCGCCACCGTGATTCTGCTGCGCGGCGGGGCGCAGACGCTCGAAGTGCTGCTCGTGAAGCGCACCGAGCAGGCCAAGTTCATGGGCGGCGTGTGGGTCTTCCCGGGGGGCGCGGTGGACGAGGAGGATCCCCGCTCCGGCGGTGACGTACACCGTGCGGCCGCGGCCAGAGAGCTCTCCGAGGAGGCCGGGGTGGAGCTCGCAGACCCCGGGGCGCTGCTGGAATTCTCGCGCTGGATCACCCCAGAAGAGGTGACCATCCGCTTTGATACACGCTTCTTCTTGGCCGAGCTTCCAGCGGGACAGGAGCCCGAGGTGGACGGCGAGGAGTGCGTCGATCAGGGCTGGTTCACGCCGCGGGGCGCTTTGGACGCGTTCGCGCGGGAGGAGATCGTGCTGGTGTTCCCCACGATCAAGCACCTGGAGCAGCTCGAAGCTTTTACCAGCGTGAAGGAGCTGCTCGACTATGCGAGCGGCCGTGAGGTTTTGCCGGTACAGCCGAAGGTTTGGTTCGACGGCGAGGTGGCCCGTGTAGCTCTTCCGGGCGAGCTGGGCTACGACACCGTGATCTGATTTCCCTTTGTCGTTCCGACCCTTGCATGCAAGGGTCGGCCGGACGGTGCATGCACCGTCCGGTCATCGCCGCATGCGGCGATGACATCAATAAGAAAAGGGATCGCAAGATCAGGGCCGTTCGCGACCTTCCATGACGTGCGTCACCGCGTTGATCAACGCCAGGTGCGTGAACGCCTGCGGGTAGTTTCCCATGTGCCGGCCGCTTGCGGCCTCCAGCTCCTCCGCGTACAGGCCCAGCTCCGAGGAGTAGCCGAGCAGCCGCTCGCACAGGCGTCGCGCCTCGACCTGCTCGCCGATCTCGCAAAGCGTCGAGACGAGCCAGAAGGAGCAGATCAGAAAGGTGCCCTCCTCCCCACTCTGGCCGTCGTCGGTCTCGTCGGTGCGGTAGCGCAGGGCCAGGCCGTTCTCGGTCAGCTCATCGCGGATCGCCATCACGGTGGCTCGCACGCGCTCGTCGTCGGGCGGCAGGAAGCGCATCAACACGATCAACAGGTTGGAGGCGTCGAGCGCGTCGGTGTCGTAATGCTGGCGGAACACGCCCCGCTCATCGACGCCCTTCTCGAGGATGTCGGCCTTGATTTCGTCGGCGATCCCCTGCATGCGCTCGGTGTGCTCCTCCTCGCCGCGCCGTTCGGCGAGCCGCGCAGCGCGGTCGCACGCGACCCAGCACATCAGCTTCGAGGACACGTAGTGGCGCGGCTCGCCGCGCGCCTCCCAAATTCCCTGGTCGGGTTCCTTCCACACGCGCGCCGCGCATTCGGCCTGGTCGATCAGCACCGGCCACAGCCGCTCGGGGATGTGATCGCGCTGCTTTGAGTGCAGGTAGACCGAGTCGAGCACCGCCCCGTAGACGTCGTTCTGGCGCTGGTTGTAGGCGCCGTTGCCGATCCGCACCGGGCGCGAGCCCTCGTAACCCTTGAGGTGGTCGAGGGTGGACTCGGCGAGGTCCTTTTGCCCCTTGATCCCGTACATGATCTGCAGGGAGCCGTCCTCGTTGCGCTCCATGTCGGCGACGTACTGGATGAAGTCGTCAGCCTCCCAATCGAGCCCGAGCGCGTGCAGGGCCCACAGGGTGAACGACGCGTCGCGCATCCAGCAGTAGCGGTAGTCCCAATTGCGAGATCCCCTGGGCGTCTCCGGCAGCGAGGTGGTGGGGGCGGCCACGAGCGCCCCGGTGGGCATGAAGGTGAGGCCCTTCAGGGTGAGCGCCGAGCGTTGCAGGTGGGCGCGCCAAGGATGGTCGGGATAGTTGCCTTCGGCCAGCCAGGTGCGCCAGAAGTGGCAGGTGCGCTCGATCCGCGCCTGGGCTTGCTCGGCGGTCCGTGGCCCCCGCAGCTCCCGCGTCCAGGAGATCGCGCAGAAGCGCTGCTCGCCCTCGACCATCGTGTGGCGCGAATGGGCGCGATTGCCCTCGATGCCCATGCGCGTGTCGCTGAACAGCCGAAAGGCCGTGATGCCGTCGGTCGCGTCGAGGCCATGGCCGTGCTCGTCCTCGACGTGGCTCCACTGAGCAGCGGTGGCGCCGTAGTCGAGCATCGGCTCGCACACCATCTCGACCTGGACCTGGCCTTGGATGCATTCGACCACGCGCACGAGCAGATGGTCGGCGTCGAAGTCGGTGGGAGGACGTGTGTGGCTGGTGCCGCGATCCTCGTCGTGCCAGTCGCTGATCGTGAGCGCATCCACGACGCGCAGCCATCCCTGGGGGGTCATCCAGGTCGTCTCGATCACGTTCGTGCCAGGGAGGTAGCGTCGGCCGACCGGCACATAGGTTCCGTAGGGCCCCACCCTGAAGCTGCCGGCGCCGCGGTCCAGCATCGCGGCGAATACGGAGGGGGAATCGAAGTGGGGCAGGCACATCCACTCGATCGAGCCGTCGGAGGCGACCAGGGCGCCGGTGTGGCAGTCCGACAGGAAACCGTAGTCGGCGATCGGAGGAAAGGGCGAGTCCTGCGCGGGCAACGATGCGTTCGCGCCTCCCGGCCGCGCCCTGGGCGCCTTGGCCCCCGCTTGCGCAGGCTTCGACGGGGGAGCGCTCATCGCGCAAACGGTAGCGGCAGACGCCCCTCTTCGCTGAGCTTGTCCAGATGCGCCGACAAACTGACAGCCGCCAAGGGACGCAGCGCGGTCGGCACGTCAGACCAGGCTGCGTCGAGCAACTCGTCGGTCGAGCGACGCCCTTCGGCGAGCGCCTGGACCAAACGGCGCTCGCGGTCGAGACGGTGCTCGATGTATTCGTCGAGGCGCTCGCGCGGGGTCCAGATAGGAGGGCCGTGACCGGGACAGAGCAGCTGCAGCTCGCGCTCGCGCAGTCGCCGCAGCGCCTGCAGATAACCGGCCAAAGCGCCGGGATCGGAGGCGATGAAGACGCTGCCCTCGCCGAGCACGGCGTCGCCGGCAAAGCAAACACCGCCGTAGACGAAGGCGAAGTGGTCGGGGGCGTGGCCCGGGGCGTAGATCGCTTCGAAGGGACCGACGCGGACGCCGTCCTTCAGCTCGATCTCGGCCGGGCCGCGCGCGGCGGCGAGCGGGGCGGGAAAACGCTCGCGCAAAGCCTGGACGCCCTCCGAATGATCGATGTGATCGTGGGTCAGCGCGATCCCGCCGAGACCGCCGCGCTCGGAGATCGCCGCGTCGAGCGCTTGCCGATGGGAGAGCAGCGCTGGCCCCGGATCCACCACCCAGGCCGGGTCGCGCCCGACGACCCAGGTGTTGGTGCCCGACATCGTCAACAGACTCGGATTCTCGGCGCGCAACCGCAGCACGCCCAGGCTCTGCAGTCGCTCGGACTCGGACGGGTTGGGGCTCACGCAGGCGACGTTAGCCGCTCGCGGCGCTGATTGCGAAAGCGGCTCGCGGCGCTACTTGAAAAATGCCTTCGCATCGGTTCGCGCGCCTACCTTTGGCCTGGTCGATCCTGGCCGACCTCGCGAGCCCGGGCTCGCCTCCTTGAAATATGCGCTCGCATCGCATCCGCCGGACAGTGGGGCCACACACACCGCTACTTGTTGACGTTGCAACTGTTACTAGAGATGAGCGAGCAAGGAGACGACCATGAGCAGATCGAGCAATAGCGGTGGACCTACGGGCATTGTGAAAGCGGAGTCGCGACTTCGTCGATATGCGTCGCTCTCGGGCTGCGTCCTTGCCTGCTTGGCGCTTGCGGCCGTCGTCCTGCCGTCGATGGCGGGCGCGGCGCCGCTGGTGGTCGTAAAAGCGAAGATCCTGCCTGTGCCGATCAATCCGGCTTCGGCGAAAAGCAAGAACTATCCGAAAACCGGCAACATTCTCGGCGCCGGCGCCTCGGTGGAAACGCGGTTCACGATCAGTGGCACCGAATATGGAGGGTTTCCGTCGCCGCTCACCGGCGTGGTCGTGTACCTGCCGAAGGGCACGAAGCTGCACCCTCAGGGCTTTGCGACATGTTCGAGCGGGATCCTGGAAACCCACGAAGTGCAGAAGTGCCCAAGGAAGTCGGTCGCCAGCCCGAAGGGTGAAGTTCTTGGCGTGGTGAGCTTCGGCAGCACGCGAGTTCAGGAGAAAGCAAGCGTGCAGGCCTTCTTCACGTCCGGCGGAGGATTGGCGTTCTTCACCGAAGGAACTTCGCCGACCCTACTTGAAGTTCTCTCCACTGGACGCTTCGCAAGCGCTTCGGGCGCGTTCTCGCAGAAGCTGACGGCGGTCGTGCCGCTTGTGGAAACAGTTCCGGGCGCGCCGTATGCGTCGGTCGAGTCGATCAAGATCAAGGTGGGCGCCGCCTACTTGCAGGGCAAAAAGCTGATCTCCTATGGGACTGTGCCGAGCAAGTGCCCCAAGGGAGGCTTCCCGGCGAAGACCGAACTGAAATTCCTGAGCGGGGAAACCTCGACCGCGAGCATCAAGGTCCCGTGCCCAAAGAAGTAGCCGAGCAACAGACTGACTGAGGCGGGGTGAATCCCAGGTGGAAGGGGCTCCCTGTTGGGGGACAGGGAGCCACCTGGGGCGACGATCGATCCCGGGCGGGAGAGGGACTGCCTGTTTGAGAACAGGTAGCCGCCTGGAGCGCGTTGCGAAGGAGACCGAGCGGCGCGCAAACGAGGGAAGCGGGTGCGCGAACGTGGACGAGCGCGTAGGAGCCTCCCGGGCACGGGCTGCCCGGGAGGCGGCTACTAGAGGAGGCGCTCTCTAGTAGATGTTGCGGTCGCGGACTTCGCGTTCGACGGGTGGCGCTTCTCGCCTGCGTCCGGCCCATACGCCGAACCACAGCAACGAGAGCACCAATCCGACGATGCCCACAATCATCAGCACGAGGCCGACGACCTGCAGGTCGATGCCGCTGACGGTCGCCGTGACCGCGTAGCGCAGGATCGCGCCTGCCGCGATCAAGACAAGTGAGCTACCAAAGGTCATCGCCGGCATGTATGCCCCCGATGGATGCGCTTCAACCCTAAAAACGACACGTCCGCGAAGCATGGGAACATGTGTTCGTGCGATGGAGCAACCTCAGCCAGCAAACGGACGAGCAGCGTCGCCTGCCCGGCTACCGCGACGAGGTGGTGGTACGCCATTTCGACGCGCCCGAGGCTCTCGACATGCGCTTCTACGAGGTCCGCGCGCGCTCGGTGCTCAATCGCGTGCCCGGGCGATCGCAGATGCCCTTCAGCTGGACGATCAACCCCTATAGGGGATGCAGTCATGCATGCGTTTTTTGCTTTGCTCGGCCGACCCACCGCTATCTGGGCTTTGACGCGGGACGCGACTTCGAGCGCGAGATCGTGGTCAAGGTCAACGCGCCGGAGGTGCTGCGGGTCGAGCTGGCGCGTCGCTCTTGGAAGCACGAGCATGTGGCGCTCGGCACCAATACCGACCCCTACCAGTGGGTGGAGGGTCGCTATCGGTTGATGGTGGGCATTTGGGAAGCTCTGCGCGACGCCGCCAATCCTTGCTCTGTGCTCACCAAGTCCCCGCTTCTGTTGCGCGACCTGCCCCTGATGCTGCAGATCGCGCAGAGGACCACGATCGCAGCGAGCCTGTCGATCCCCACGCTCGACGAGCGCGCTTGGCGCGCCACCGAGCCTCACACTCCGAACCCTCGCGCCCGCCTGGAGGCGGTTGCCGAGCTCAATCGCGCGGGTATCCCGACCGGCGTGCTGGTGGCGCCCCTGATGCCGGGGATCAACGACGCTCCCGATCAGCTCGAGCCGCTGCTTCAAGGCGCGGTGGACGCCGGCGCAACTCATATAGGTGGAGTCGCGCTGCATCTTCGCGGCGAGGTCAAGGACGTCTTCATGGACTGGTTGGGCGCTCAGCGTCCCGACTTGGTGGAGCGCTATGTGAGGCTGTATCGCAAAGGCGCCTATGCCCCCGCCGACGAGCGCAGGCGCTTGGCCACACTGGTACAAGGACGCGCGCCGGCAAGCGGATTCAGGAGATGGTCTCGCCCGCACGAGCGAGGCGTGGAAGCTCAGAGCGGGCCTGCCGCGCCCCAGCAGAGCCTTTTCTGAGCCGGTCCGCCGGCGCCGACACCAGGTGCGCGTTTCGCGGGCTCCGACACCAGGTGCGCGTCTGCGCGCGGGAAGACTCCGAGAGAACCGGGGCAAGCGTGAGCGCGGCAGTCCACTAGGCTCGCGCCTATGCAGATGGAAGGTGAATCTCAAGCTTTGGATGCGCTTGCCCCAAGGTCCTCGACTTTCACCGACCGTACGGCCTGGGCGCGCAACCTGGCGACTCCGGTGCGCGACTTCCTCACGACCGAGACCGGCGGGGCGGCGGTGCTGCTGGGGGCGGTGCTGGTGGCTTGGATATGGGCCAACTCGCCCTGGTCGAGCTCCTATGAGTCCCTGTGGAGCACCAAGCTGTCGATCCAAATTGGCAGCAGCGGGATCTCCCAGGACCTGCGCCACTGGATCAACGACGGCCTGATGACCTTTTTCTTCCTGGTCACGGGCCTGGAGGCCCGACGGGAGATCGACATGGGACAGCTGCGCGAGCGACGCCGAATCGCGCTGCCGGCGATCTCGGCGCTGGGCGGCGCAACGGCGGCCGTGCTTCTCTACCTGGCCCTCAACGCGGGTGGCCCGGGCGCGCATGGATGGGGAGCTGTGATGTCAACCGACACGGCCTTCGCGCTCGGGGTGCTCGCGCTGGTCGCCCCGGGCGGCGCACGCCTGCGCGTGTACCTGCTCACACTTGCGATCGCCGACGATCTCATCGCGCTCGTGGTGATCGCGACCGCCTACACCGCGCACTTGTCGGTGCTCGCGCTGGCGCTCGCGATCGGCTTCTTCGCAGCGTTCTTGGCGCTGCGATACCTGCCGCGCATCTGGCGCCGAAGACTGCGCCCGGCGCTCGGTGTGGCGATCTGGGTGGCGCTGTACGAGTCGGGTATTGACCCCGTCATATCCGGACTGGCCTTGGGCCTTGCCACCAGCGCCTATGCGCCCGTGCGAGACGAGCTTGAGCAGGTGAGCGAGCTGACCCGCTCCTTTCGCGAGCAGCCGACGCCCGAGCTCGCCCGTACCGCCCAGTTGGGCCTGTCTTCGGCGATCTCGCCCAACGAGCGCCTCCAGCACAAGTTTCACCCGTGGACCAGTTACCTGATCGTGCCCCTGTTCGCGCTCGCCAACGCGGGCGTGCACGTCAGCGGCACGCTGCTCTCGCAAGCGATCTCCTCGCCGATCACGCTGGGGATCGTGTTTGGCTATGTCCTGGGCAAGCCCCTGGGCATCTTGGGCACTTCGTGGCTTGCCACGCGACCCCGGCTGGGCGGCTTGCCGCGCGTGCTCAGCTGGCCCGGGATCGCCGGCGACGGGGCGGTCGCCGGCGTCGGTTTCACCGTGGCGCTTTTGATCGCAAGCCTCGCCTTCAAGGGACGCGAGCTGCAGGAGGCCACGCTCGGCGTGCTGGCCGCCGGTGTCCTCGCCTCGCTCGCCGGGTGGACGGTCTTCCGCGCAATTGCGCGACTGCCCACCACGGTGCGAGCGCGCCAGCTGATCCACACCGAGGAGGAGATCCTCGACCTGGCCGACGAGGTCGACCCCGAGCGCGACCACATCCGCGGGTCCCCGGACGCGCTCGTAACGCTGCTGGAGTATGGCGATTATGAGTGTCCCTACTGCGGCCGAGCGGAGGTGGTCATCCGCGAGTTGCTCGACTCCTTTGGCGACGAGCTGCGCTATGTATGGCGGCACCTGCCCCTGAACGATGTCCACCCCCACGCGCAGATGGCGGCCGAGGCGGCCGAGGCGGCCGCCTCGCAGGACCAGTTCTGGGCCTTGCACGACACATTTCTGACGCACCAGGACGAGCTGACGCTCACCGCTCTACGCACCGACGCCGAGCGGCTTGGACTCGACGTGGAGCGCTTCTGGGAGGAGCTGCGCCACCGCGAGTATGCGCCCAGGGTGGACGAGGACGTGGCCACAGCGGACGCGAGCGGCGTGGCGGGGACACCGACGTTCTTCATCAACGGGCGCCGCCACCACGGGGCCTATGACGTCGCGAGCCTGACCGCCGCCGTGTCCGCGTCGCGTGCGCGCGCACGGCTTAGGGTGCACGCAAAAAAGGGCTAGGGACCGATCCCGTCAGGTCCGCACGCCAGCACCTCGGAATAGAGCCCTCGGACGACGCGAGGGCGACACGTCCAGCCGGCGAGCCCGAGGCAGGACAACGAGCGGCCTCAGCGTCGGCGTCTGGACCGACGTATCAGCCGCCTGAGATAAGCGAGGCTGTGCGCTTGACCAGAGGACCGACCTCGTCGAGCAGTTGCTTGGCGGTGTAGGCGCTGGAGGGCACCGTGACCTCGATCGCCAGCGGATAGTCGCCGGCGGGGCGCGGCACCAGCACGGCGACCGAGCGCGACCCGGCGATCAGCTCTTCGTCGCTCAGGGCCGCCTCGCGTACGTTCATGCGGGCGAGCTCATCGGCCAGATCGCTCTTGGCGACGATCGAGTTGGGGCCATGCGGGACCAGCTGCAATCCCTTGAGCAGCTCTCGACGCTCGGCGTCGGAGACGCTCGCGAGCAAGACCTTGCCCAGCCCCGTGCAGTAGACCGGAACGCTGGCTCCCACACCCAACTCCATGTCGATCGCGTACTGGCCCCGACGGTGACCGAACAGGCGATGCACGTAGACGACACGATTGCGGTCGAGCACGCCCATGCTGACGGTGTGGCCGACCTTGTCGCGCAGATCTTCAAGGGCGACTCGCGCCGAGACCTGCCGGCGCACGGCGCCGATGGCCGAGCGCCCGGGCCCGGCCGCCCGCGTCGACAGGCGATACCTGCGTTTGTCGTCCTGCTCCAAATAGCCGAGCGCTACCAGCGTGACCGCGTAACGGTGCGTCGTGGGGCGGCTGAGCCCCATGATCTTCGCCAGCTCGGAAATGCCGAGCGGGCGGCGCTCGCGCGAGAACGACTCGAGCACCGCGACGCTGTATTCGAAGGAGCGCGACATGCGCGGATCGGGCGCCGCTCTGATCCGCGGAGCAAGGCCGGCGGCGACCTCGGGCGCTTGCGCGTCACGCTCGCGCCTGCTCTTCTGGGTCTGCTTGCGCTGGTCTCCGGGCCCGGCCTGTAAGCGCGGGGAGGCCTGACACGCGTCCCCCTGATCGACCCCCCCGGCGTCGATCCCTCCCGCGTGCCCTGCCTCCCCGGATTCCACCTCCAGCATGATGGGCGTCTGAAGCCTGCTTGGGTAGGCATGCTTTGAGGGTTCAAAGTTTTGGATGACATATCGGGACCGCATTGGTTCTTTTCGATTGGCGTGAATTTCCACTATGCTCCGCTCCTGAATGTCTGCCAGATCTGCAAGCAAGAGGACCAGTCGGGCGATGACCTCGCCCGTCAATTGGACGATTCTCGGCCTGGTCATAGAGCGCCCAAGCTACGGCTTGGAGCTGGCCAATCGCTTCCAGCGCGTGTATGCGGACGTGCTGCCATTGAGCGGGGACTCGCACGTCTACTCAGCCCTCAACATGCTCGAGGCCCGCGAGATGATCGAGATCGTCTCGCGCATCAAAGTCGACCGCCAACCCAAGCCTCACTACCGAGCGACGCCACTTGGCATCAGCAGCTACGAAGACTGGCTCGTCGAGCAGATCGAGGCCCAGAACCGCACACAAGAGCTGTGGGTGCGCCAACTTGCGATCTTCGCCCACGACCCCCAGTTGGCGCTGCAGATGCTCGACCGCTACGAACGTAGATTTCTCAAGGACGCCGGCGCAGCCGGATACCCGCCTGCCGGCTCAGGACTCGACTCGCGAGAGGAATTGATCGACGGCCTGGTCGCCGAGCAGAGGCGTGTGGCCGTCGGCGGGATGCTCTCCTGGCTGCGCTACGCGCACGCCAGATTTGAAGCACTCGCGGGGAGCGGCGACGGCGATGAGCCTGCTCGAACTTGATCGTGTAGCCAGCTGTCGCGGCTCCGAGGTTGCGTTGAAGGACGTGTCGCTCGCGGTCGAGGTGGGCGAAATGGTGGTCGTCTGGGGGGAACGTCGCTCGGGGCGCTCCACCCTGTTGCGCATCGCCGCCGGCATCGAACCGCCAAACCATGGGACTGTTCGCTTCCAAGGCCGCGATCTGGCCGAGCGGGGAGCGGAGATGCTCGGTGATGAGATCGGGTACTGCCGCCGCGGCTTCCGCCCGGAGAGGGGGCTGACCGTCCTGGACCAACTGATCTCGAGCCAGTTTGCGCGCAAGGTCCCACAGGCGACCGCACTGACGCGCGCGTGTAGGGCCCTGGAGCGCGTGGGAGCCGACTGGTGCGCGCAACTCCCGGCCAGAGGCCTCAAGACCGAGGAAACCGTGGTGGTCGCCATCGCCCGTGCGCTCACGGCCGACGCTCGCCTGCTGATCGTCGACGAGCCGACCATAGGCGTCGACCCGCTCAAGCGCGACGACATCCTCAAGCTGCTTCGTTCCTTGGCCGACGAAGGCGTCGCGATCCTCGCAAGCGCCGGCGAGGGCACCGCGATGTTGGGCGCGGACCGAGTGCTCTCGCTCGGCAATGGCACATTGCGCGGCGAGCTCAAACCAGACCTGGCGCCGGTCACAGAGCTCGAGCGTCATCGGCGGGCTCGCGGGTAGCGGGAGACCGACGCGGGTGCTCGAACTCGAAAGCGTCGTCAAGCATTATCGTGGGGCGGCGGAGGAGGTACGAGCGGTAGACGGGGTCAGCTTGACGATCGCCTCGGGCGAAATGTGCGCGGTGCTCGGCCCCAGCGGCTCGGGCAAGACCACCCTGCTGCTGCTCATCGCGGCGTTGCTCAAGCCCGACGAAGGCACGATCCGCTACGCGGGTCGCGAGGTATCCTCGTTCTCGGAGGCCCAGGCGAGCGAGTACCTGCTGCGCGACGTTGGGTTCGTATTCCAAGGCTTCCACCTCATGCCGCGTGTCTCGGCGGTCGAGAATGCTGCCCGCAAGCTGATTATCGGCGGCCTCGGATTGCGCGAAGCCCATGCCCGTGCCATCCCGTGGCTTGAGCGCGTCGGCCTGGCGGACCGGCTCGAGCACACCCCGGAGACGCTTTCCGGGGGCGAGCGACAGCGTGTCGCGATCGCTCGCGCGCTCGCCGGCGAGCCTCGCTTGATCCTGGCCGACGAGCCCACCGGGAATCTGGACAGCGCTCGCAGCCACGAGATCGTGCAACTACTTGGATCGGTTGCCCGCGAGCGCAACGCGGGCGCACTGCTCGTCACCCACGATCGGGAGGCGGCGGCGCTCGCCGACCGCTGCTACACACTGCGCGACGGCCAACTCATCGAGGGAAGCCTCAAGGAGGAGGTGGACGAGACGCACATCCAACCCCTGCCGGCCGCCGTAGCGAGGAAGACGCCGAGTAATGACGGCCCGCTCCGCTTCCGCGCGAGCTCGGACTGATGCGGCCCTATGCGCTGGTGTACTTCTACGTTCGGAGGTTGCGGGTCCACGGCGTGCAGGAGCTACTCGCGGGCCTGGGGGTGGCGGTGGCCGTGGCGCTTGTGTTCGCCGTCACCGTCGCCGCGAGCAGCCTCACCAACTCGGCCGCCAACGTAGTTCGCACCGTCGCCGGTCCGACAGACCTGCAGATCCACACTCGCGGTCCCGAAGGATTCAGCGAACATCTGCTCGCCCGAGTCGAACGTCTCCCAGGCGTCAAGCAGGCCGCACAGCTTTTGGAAGAGAGCGCGACGATCGTCGGTCCGAGCGGTCGACGCGCAACGGTCACGATCGCGGGCGCCACCAGCGGCCTCGCTTTCATGGACGGTCTTGCCCACACGCTTCCAGGCGGGGTGCTCTCGGCTGGAGGCATCGGCCTCAGCACCGCCAGTGCCAAAGCGCTCGGCATCGGGGGCCTCAACTTAAACGCCCCCACCGAAGTGACGGTTGCCCTTCGCGGACGCACCGAGAGGCTGCAGGTGTCGGCAATCTTGGGTCACGAAGCGGCCGGTGCGCTGTCGCTCGCCCAAGTCGCCTTCATGCCGCTCGCCCGCCTGCAAACGTTCGCCGCCCTGCCCCACAGGGTCAGCCGCATCTTGGTCCAGAGCGACCCCGGAGACAAAGCCGCGGTGCGCTCCGAGTTGCAGGCTCTCGCAGGCGGAGGTCTCGCAGTGGCCGCAGCCGACTATGAAGTGGATTTGTTGCGCCAGGCTTTGCGTCCCAGCAACCAGGCAAGCGCGCTGTTTGCCGGGCTGGCCGCACTGCTCGGGTTCCTGTTCGCGTTCAACGCGATCCTGCTGACGGCGCCCGAGCGACGCGCCGCAATCGCCGATCTGCGCCTGGACGGCACCAGGCGCGGAGCGATCGTTCAGATGGTCCTCTTCCAAGCCTTCTGCCTTGGAGTCGTGTCTTCGGCGATCGGGCTCCTCGTAGGCTATGCGCTGGCGCTCGGGATCTTTCAGACCAGCCCGGGCTATCTGGCTCAAGCGTTCACACTTGGCGGTAATACGGTGATCGGAGCAAAACCGGTCGTGCTGTCGCTGACCGGTGGGATTCTCGCGACGTGCCTGGCCTCCTCGGTCCCGCTGGGAGACCTGCGTCGCGGACGGCGCCTTGACTCCGCCTTCGTCGAAGGCGGCGAGCGAGACCAGGCGTCACACCACGGTGCCCAGCTCAAGCTGCTGGCGATGGCAGCGTGCCTGCTCGTGGTCGCGACGGCGCTATTCGCGCTGGCTCCATCGACTGCGATCGCGGCGTGCGTGTTGCTTGCGCTGGCGACGATCCTCGCCGTCCCCCTGATCCTCTCGGGTGTACTGCGAGCCGCCGAGACGCTGGCGCTTCGCAATCACAAACTCACCACGCTTCCGCTTGCCGTCGACTCGTTGCGCGCACGGACGCTGCGATCGCTGGCGCTCGCCGCGACCGGCGCGGTCGCCCTGTTCGGGAGCGTTGCGCTCAGTGGCGCCCAGCACGACCTGCTACGAGGACTCAACAACTTCGCCCAGGCCTACGCCACCGATGGGCAGATTTGGGTGGTCAATCCCGGCTACATCCCTGAGACCACCAGCTTCATCGCCGATGGATACGCGTCGCGGATCTCGCGCGTCCCGGGAGTTACCGGCATTCACGTGTTGCAGAGCGAGTTCATGAACATGGCAAACCGGCGGATCGTGATCGTCGCGCGTCCGCCGGGCAGCGGAGGCGAAGTTCTGCGCACTCAGATCCTCGTCGGAGATTTTGCGAGGGCACGCCGGCGCTTGCGCGAAGGAGGCTGGGTTGCGGTCTCCAAGCAGATCGCCGAAGAACAGCACGTGCACGTCGGGGGAGTGCTCGAGCTGCCGACGCCGACCGGAACCTCTCACCTGCGCCTCGCGGCGCTGACCACCAACTTCGGCTGGCCGGGCGGCGCGGTCCTTATGAACTCAGCCGATTACAGTCGCCTCTGGGCAACCCGCGCCCCAAGCGCGCTGGCGATCGATCTCGCGCCGGGAACCGACCTCGCAAGCGCACGGCGTGCGATTGCGAGGTCCTTGGGCGGGCACAGTGGCTTGGAAGCGATTACCGCGGCGAGTTGGAGCAATCGCTTCGACACGCTTGCCGGCGAGGGCTTGGCTCAGCTTGGCGACATATCTACGCTACTGATCCTGGCCGCGATCATGGCGATGACAGCGGCCCTTGGCTCAAACATCTGGCAGCGTCGAGTATCGCTCGCAGAGCTTCTCCTGGACGGCGCATCGCGACGTCGGCTACGTCGCATTCTTTTCACGGAATCGATGCTCATGCTCAGCGCAGGCTGCCTGGCAGGCGCGGTCATGGGCGTCTATGGCCAGTTCGTGATCGACAGCTATCTGAAGCGCATAACGGGCTTCCCGGTCGCGAGCATCGCCACCTTGGCGCGCCCGGTCGAGCTGTTCGCGCTCGTCATCGCGGCCGTTCTGTTGCTCGTGTCGATCCCCGGCTGGCGTGCCTCGCGTGTCCGCCCCGCCCTTGGACTGAGCGAGTCCTAGAGAAACGATGCGCGGCCACGGCCACCAGCGCACTTGAAACGGCATAGGCTCGATGACGATGCCCTCATTTGGCGACCGTCCGCTCATGGCGCGGATGGGCAAGGCGCTCCTGCTCGCCAACATCCGCTATTGGATCACCGTCGCGCCCCTTGTCCGCACCCGACTCGAGCACTGGACGCGGCGCGCAGAAGATATCCCCGACCCGGCTCTGCGGCAGCTCGCGCTTGTCAACCTCCGCGAAGAGGGATTCAACGCTCAGGCGACGGCCACGCTGGCGACGCTGGCGCCTCGCCACTATCGCAAGCCCGTCGCCGAGGCGATCGTCGCTCTGCAAATCCTCTACGACTATCTCGACAGTCTTGTGGAGCGTCCACTGGCCAGCCCGACGAGCGACGGCCGCCATCTCTATCGAGCGTTCCTGGACGCGATCGTCCTGGAGAGGGAACCGCTAGGCGACTATTACCCGCCGGCGCACGAATCCGCCGACGGCGGGTACCTGCGGGAGCTGATTTGCGCCGTCCGCGAAGCGTTGCGGCGGCTGCCCTCGCAAGCCGCGATCGCGCCGGTCTGCGCCAAAGCCGCCGAGCGGTGCGCCGAGGCTCAGGTCCGCGCGCACGCCGCTGCATCCGCGGGCGCCCCACAGCTCGAGCTGTGGGCACGCGAAAACGCCGTGGAGAACCAGCTTCAGTGGCGCGCGTTTCTGGCCGGAGCGATGTCCTCGGGACTGGCGCTGCACGCCCTGATCGCCCTCGCCGCAAATCCCCGTGCATCGCGCGAGCAGGCGCTGGCAGTCGATGCTCTCTACCTGTCTCTCTGCGCTCTGACCACCCTGCTCGACGGACTCGTCGACCACGAGCAGGACGTCCTCAGCACCGGTCGGCCCGGCTACCTCCGCTACTACGAAGATCGCGCCGCGCTCGCCCAAGGTCTTGGCAGCGTGATCGATCGCGCGGCGCAGAAGGCGCAGGAGGCACCCGACGATGCCCACCATATGGTCACACTGGTGGGCATCGTCGCCTACTACGCGTCGGCGCCCACGGCCAGCAGCGAGTTCGCGTGGCCCGCGCTGCAGCGGGTAACTCACGACCTGGAGCCGGCGATCGGGCCGATCCTGGCCCTCATGCGCACGTGGCGCGCCGCCAAGCGTCTATGTCAAGCGATCGCGAGCATGACCGGTCGACGATGAGCAGCGCCGTCAGGCACACGAGCGGGAGGTTTCGAAGATGCGTAACGTGGCGATCATCACCGACGGCAACGGACGCTGGGCACAGACTCGCGGATTACCGGTCAACGAGGGTCACGAGGCGGGCGCGGACACGCTCAAAGCGCGCCTTCGCGACGCCATCGCGCTCGGGGTGAGGCAGCTGACCGTGTATTCCTTCTCGACCGAGAACTGGTCGCGACCCGTCGATGAGGTACGGGGCTTGATGGCGATGCTAGGACGCCGCATCGCCAGCGAGACCCCGCAATTGAGTCGTGCCGGGATCAGAATGCGTTTTGTGGGGCGTCGCCAAGGGGCACCGCGCGAGCTGGTCGAGCAGATGCAATGGTCGGAAGCCATGACCGCGGCCAACGGGCGTCTGGTCCTGTTTATCGCGCTCAACTACGGAGGGCGGGCGGAGATCCTGGATGCCGCCAGTCGCTTCCAAGGCAGCAGCGAGGAGGAGTTCCGGACCTGCCTCTACACACCGGACATGGACGATCCCGACCTGATCATCCGCACTGGCGGAGAGCAGCGCTTGTCCAACTTCCTGCCATGGCAGGGAGCCGATGCAGAGCTCGTGTTCCGCGACGAGTTGTGGCCCGACTTCACAGGTGCGGCGTTCGCGCAGGCACTGGAAGGGCATAGCTCCTGCCGCTCACGCAAGGCCGAAACAGTGCGTGACGATCACGATCCGAAGAATGAAATCACGGCAAGCAGATCAGCATATACTGTCCTATAGAACGATTTGATCGCACTGGGGATTGTGGAGGTATCAGCTATATGGCCAAGCAAACCGCCTCACAAACGCGGAGGGTCCTGGCGGGGGGGCGCCTCACAAGCGCCGGCTTGAGTTTCGCGGCCCTGCTCGCCGGGACGCTTGGGCCGGCGGCGCAGCCGGCCGGCGCAAACAGCGCGAGCCATCACACAGCGGCGATCGCCTCACACACGCTGAACGCGACCGACACGGCCCACCTGCGCTATGTCAGCGGCTCGGGAGCGGAGCTGTTCGAGGAAGGCTCGGCCTCAGGCAGCCTGCCCGGCAAGATGCGGGTCCACGGCGAGGTCGGTCCCACCCTGAGCGCCAGCTTCACCGTCTACCTGCACGGCGGCACGATCAGCGGCCGCGGCACCGCCAAGACGCATGGAGCCGGCAGATATGAAAGCTTTGCCGGCTCGCTGACGATTACGGGCGGCACGGGACGCTACTCGCACGCCCACGGACACGCAGGGCTGTACGGCGTTTTCGACCGCCGTACCTATGACTTGACGGTGCAGACAACCGGCCGGCTGCTCTACTGACCGCCGCCAAGCGACGATCAGCCTGTGCACCGACTCCGAAGCCTGCTTGCCACGATCATCCTCTGCGGCTGCCTCTCGCCGTGCGCTCAGGCGGCGCAGTCGGTCAGACTCGACGCCACCTTCAGCCCTGAGCGTCTCGGCGGGGAAACCACGGTCGGTTTCGGTTTTCAGATCAGCGCTCGCGGCGGGCAGGCTCCCTCTCCCCTGACCGACGTTGAGGTGCGCTACCCAGATCACCTCGGACTCGCCCTGAGCGGTCTGGGCTTTGCCAGCTGTTCGCCGCCACGCCTGGAAGCCGACGGGGCCGCGGCGTGTCCGGCGAACTCTCTGATGGGCTACGGCACCGCCACCGCGGAGATTCCCGTCGGCCCCAGCCACCTTTACGAGACGGCGCACGTCACGATATTCCGCGCACCCGCAGAAGCGGGGCAGGTGGGCCTGCTCTTCCATGTGGAAGCTTCAAGCCCGGTCAGCGCCGAACTCGTCTTCCCGGGCCTGCTGCTCTCCGCGGCGCCTCCGTTCGCCGGCAGCATCGACATCAAAGTTCCACTCGTGCCGGTACTGCCTTATGGGCCAAACGTGGCGGTCGTCAAGCTGGCCATGACCGTGGGGCCGACGAGCAAGATCTTCTACTACGAACACGTTCACGGCAGGACATTGCGCTACCACCCCCGGGGGGTGCTACTACCCGACTCCTGCCCACGCGGGGGCTTCCTCTTCGCCGCCACGTTCGGATTCGAAGACGGCAGCCACGCCACAGCCCAAACCAAAGTGCCCTGCCCGAGCGCTGTGAGCGGGACCGCTCGTCAGGACCTGGCGGGATAGACCCTCAACGGGGATCGGCCCTTAGCCATGAGCCCCGCCGGTGGGCGCGTCGGCGGGCAAGCCCACGAGCTGTGCGCTCTGCTCCCACAGTTGCTTGGCAAGCGCGTCGTCCTGGGCTTGCGCGGAGGGCGCCAGGACCTTCTCGTCCTGGACATACTCGCCAGTGAGCCCAGCCGCCTGCTCGGACAGCGAAAGCCATACGAGCGAGCGAGCGCCTCGCTCGGGCGAGCGAAAGAAAGGCCCGGCCAGCGTCGTCAGGACCTTCCAAATCCCGTTCTCGTTCTTGCCGAAACCGGTGCGCACAACGCCCGGGTGAAAGCAATTGGCGTGCAGCTCGGGCGCGCGCTTGGCAAGCTCGCGGGTAAAGAGGATGTTGCACAGCTTCGTGGTCCCATACACGCGCATGGCCCGATAGGACTTCTGCGACTGCAAGTCTGTGAGATCCAGGCGCCCCGACTCATGAGCGTCGGAGGCCGTCGTGACCACGCGCCCTGCGGCGAGACGCTCGCGCAGCAGGTTGGTGAGCAGAAACGGCGCGAGATGGTTCAACGCGAAGGTCCGCTCATAACCCTCCGAGGTCTCCTTGCGCGAGGCGAACAGCGCTCCCGCGTTGTTGGCCAAGACGTCGATGTGCTCGTAGCTCGCGCTCACATCCTCGGCCAGCGCCCTCACTTCGGCCATCGAAGCGAGGTCGGCGACGTGCTCGTGCACCGGCGCCCCTCCCCCGGCGGCCCTGGCTTCGCCTGCGACTTCCCGAACGCGCTCGGGATCGCGGCCCACCAGCGCAACCTCGGCGCCCTGGCGCGCCAGCTCGACCGCTGCGGCGCGCCCTATGCCGCGCGTGGCGCCGGTGAGCAGGACGAGCGTCATGTGGGGGACTCTAGCGGCGCTCGTGGGTCGCCAGCGTCCACCCCATCCAAACTCTCTTCCGGCTCGCTTTCGCCGACCTCCTCTTGCAGGCCGGCACGCAGCCCGACGCAAGCGACGATCGCGGCGGCCGCCAGCACTTATGCGGCGTACCGCAGGCCCAACTCGTCTACTCCGCTGCCATCCGGCGGTAGACCTGCCATTGCCCCAGTGCCTTGCGAGCTAGCCCGTCGGCAACCCAATTACGTTTTCGCTCGACAAAGGTAATCCGCCACTCCCGATGGTCGGCGAGCAGATTCTTGACCCGGTGGCGTAGCTTCGATAGGTCGGCCGTTGTGCCGACCGCAAGATGCGCCACCGCCGTCGAGTCGACGCGGAAGTCGATCAAACCCGGAAGCCCGCAGAGGTCTGCGTCTTCCATCGCCATCAACAGCGCGATGTACTCCGCCTCACTCGATCCCACGCACACGACGAGCGCGGTTCTGTTGCCGAGCGATCCGCTGACATAGGCGACGCCAGCCACGCCATCCCTCCACGAGGCATCGCTGTTGACATAGGCCGGTTTGGCCAGCCGCCGAGCGCGTCGCTTGGCCAGTATCACCTCGCGCCGTGCCGCCAGCACCTTCGCGTCGACCGGCTCGACCGTCGATGGGACCTCGCCGGCGTGCAGAGCGCCCTTGTTGTGAGGCGGGCTGGGACGGTTTGGCCTCCGACGATCTCGATCCGCTCGACAGTGCGCGCTTGGTCGACTTGGCTGCCTAGCTTCCGGCTTCGTTTCGCCACACACCGCCCGTCGCGCGGTGTCCGCGTGTTTCGGTCTCTCTGGCATCACATCGCGATGTTGACCGATGCCCGATCCGCCGAAAAGACCGCACTGGGCATAGTCCCTACGCAGCTAGGACCAACGCGGCTATCTGCGCGCGACAGAGCGACCTTGAAGGCCAGGCATGTGGGGTCTCAGGACAAGGCGTCGTGAGCGCAGGAGCAGGAGCGCGGGCCTGGCCAGTGTCCCGGTTGCCGCCAGGATGGCTTCAGAGGCGGGGCGAGCCGAGGCGATCCACGCTTGATCGTCGGAGAGGTAGAGCGCCACCATGCCCGCAAGGATCAACCGGTGGTGCGGGGCGACCTCGCGGGCACGCTTGACGGTCTCGCTGGCCAGCAGTCCAAGGCGCTCGATCATCTCCGCCTGCGAGGCGTAGTGGTCGAGCAGGTTGGGTTGGTTGGTTTCGCGGTCTTCGGCGCGGTCGATGAGACTGTCGAGGAAGATGTGCAGAGACTGGGCCCACGGCCAGTAGAGATCCTCTATTGCATCAACATCGTCTGGTGTAAGCCCCGGATCGGTAGCCGCCGTGATGTGCGCGAAGATCGCCAGAGATGAGCCGCAGGCTGCTCCAACTTCCCACCAATTCAATGTAGTGCTCGATATCTGCTTACGTGCCCACTGTTCGAGGTGGGGGTGATCGGCAGCGGTGGCGAGGTTGATGGTGCTTTGGTAGAGGACCATCCGTTCGGCGTGTCGTATAATCGTGTCAGCTACAACGGCATAGGATGGCAGCTCTTGGATTGAGGCGCGGCAGGTATCGGCGAGGTGAGCGAGATATCCGCCGTCCTGTCGATGAGGGTGGTGCTGGTAATAGTCGCGGTGCGCCCGGTCGGGTTCGAGGGCGACTAGGAAGGCTTGGTGCAACTGGCAGGCGTTGGCAGCCGGGTCCTTGCTCGGTTGCTCCATCACCGTGTCTGCGTAGTCCAAAAGGGCTTGGAGGGCTACAAGGAGATGGGCAAACCTCGCGCGATGCTTGCGAGTCAAGAACGTCGCGTATGCGGCGGCGCCCTCAAGACAAGCCCACTTGTGTTGCTGCGCGTCGAGCGCGAGACGGCGCAGGGCTGGGTCAGGTATTTCTCGGGCACGTTCGCGCAGCCGGCGCATCTCGCTTTGAGCGGCTGGGAATACGCTGAACCAGTAGCGGTAGGTCGCGGTAGCAAAGGTGATCGCGACGGACGCGGATGGCTGACTCACACCGCACAGCGTTACGCGCGAGGGGCAGTCGGTGGTTGGTGATGGGGCTCATTCCTGAAAGCTCAGTTCTGGGGCCACGCCCGCAGCCGAATAGCCAGGGATCGCGACAACGGCGAGCGAAATGCCAAGGACGATCACCAACGTGAGCATGACCTGCACCGGCCCGACGCTGAAAGGAGCCGGGAAGCTGGTGCTGACACGCAGATAGCGGTCGGCGAGCGCGTGTCCGTACAGGCCGAGGATCGCGCCATCCAGACAGCCGATTCCGAGTACCACGGCGCTCTCAATAAGAACGCCACGCCAGAGTTGGAGACGATCAAAGCCCTGAGCCTTGAGCGATGCCAGTCTTCCGCGGCGCTGGTAGATCGTGGTCGAGAGCGCGGCAGCCAACGCCAGCGCTGAGATCAGTAGGAGCAGGCTGGAGATGTCGCCAAGCACGCTCAGACCTTGGCGTCCAATGGTTTTGACCTCCGCGATACGTTCGGCGGAGGTTTGGACGCGTAGAGCACCGATGTTGCCGATCGTCCTACGGATGGCGTGGACCGCTGCCACTGAGGTCGTTCCGGGCTTCAGGGCAACGGCGAGGGTCGTTGGATCGGCGGTCTGCCAGTAGTGACTGTAGTCGTTGGTGTTGAGCGTGATCGTTCCGGGTGGCCAGCCAATGTTCGTGGTAATCGCGGCGACATTGAAGCGGGCCGGTCCTGATGGGGTCGGCAAGGTAAATCGGCTACCAACATGCAGACCGTATTCGTCCGCGAAACCACTCGATACGGCTGCCCAACCGTTCTGTGCCATAAGCGCTCGGCCGCGCGTGAGATCGCCTCGGCGCAACTCACTGGAAAGGATCATCGATGCGTTTCCTGGTGGCGCAGCACGTATCCAGAGGCGTTGACTGCCGACATCGAGAAACGCGCCTTGATGAGCGGCGACGGAGGCGACGCCGGGTGTGCGTGCGATGGTGGCCATGATGCCAGGCACATGGAAGCTGTCGGTGTCAAAGATGTTTTGATCGGGTGTCACCCAAACGGCGGCGGTGTGCCACTCCTGCGCAATACCCTTGTCGATGCCACCGATGAGGTCGGTTCGTGCCCCGCCAACCGCGACTGATCCGTAGATCGCAAGAGCCGTAATGCAAGCAAGGGCGACTGAACGAGTGGCCGTCGCCTCTAGTTCGATGGTCGCAATGGCCACCATTTTGCCGTGATAGTTACGGGCGATGTGCTCGAGCACGGCGGTCGCGGCGCGAAATAGGATTGGTACGAAACACGGTGCAGCGAACGCCAGGGCCACTCCACCGAGGATCGTCAGGCCCGAGTTGACCAGCACCATGAGCGTGGCAAAAACCAAGATCGCCACGCCGAGCAGCGCTGCGTTGCGCGCGATGTCGTCCCCGATGCTTTGTCCTGGCTCGCCGGGCTCCTGAAGCACCGCATCTATCTCCCTGCTCTTGCGCAAGTCAAGAACTGGCCACATTGAGGCAACGAGGGTCGCCAGCACACCACATGACATAGCCGCCAGCACGGCCAAGGGACCGACCTGTTGATGGCCGGTAATTGGGAAAGCTGTCGCAAGGTAGTTGGGCACTTCGTCAAAAATGGTGCGAGCCAATACGTAGCCAATGAGCACACCGACCGTCGATGCAACAATCCCCAAGACCAGCGCTTGTGAGCCCAGCACCGCGATGACTTGTCGAGAGTCATAGCCCTGTTCGCGGAGTTCCGCTACTTCCAATCGTCGGTCAGGGACGGTCAACAGGATGGCATTGAGGGTCAAAAGGAATCCGACCATCAGAGAGATGGCCGCGAACAAGCCCGTCGACTGATTTGTCGGCTTGAGCGCGGTCTTCGCCAACTCCAGTTCGTGATTGGCGGGCTCGACGTCGAGCCGCCCAGCAGCCAAGCGCCCCAATCCGACTTCAACCTGCTTGGTCTTGCGGGGGTAGGTTTTAATGAGGATTTGGGTCACACGCCCGGGCTCACCCGCGATCTTTTGGGCGGTGCTCAATAGCGCGACGACCACACGACTGGCAGCCAGAGGTCCGATAGCGCCAGCATCAAGCACCGCTCTGACTTGGACAACGTGAGCAACGCCGTTTACCAATAGCCTGACCTGGCCTTCGCTGTGCGCACCGATGGCATCTGCAACGCCGGAAGGCAGACCAACACCTCCTTGAAGCAGTTGAGCGCCTGCGCCCAAGTCTTTCGTTGCCGCGCTTCGCAGTCCGATGATACTCGGGCTGACGCCGACGAGCTGCCCGAGTATCCGTCCCCTCGGCCCTTCGATGACCGCGCTCTCGCGCAGGATCGGTGAGGCTGTCTGGACGCCGTGCAGTTCGGCTACCCGTTGGGCCAACCGTTGATCGAAGCCATGAGGGGAACGCGCGACGAGCTGGAGCGATGCGTTGCCGTTGACCGCCTCGATCGCTTCGCGGGTTGAGCCCAGAATGCTGCTGTTGGCCACCAGCACGCCGAATACGAGCGATACACCAATGGCGATTCCGGCACCAGCCATAAGCTCAGGCGCTCGGTAATAGCGCCACCGCTCACGGTAGATCGCATAGAGCCCCTGGACACCTACCCCCAAGATCTTGGGGTTCAACGATAAGCGCCGCGCTCGCTTCATCCGGGAATTGGCGTCTGAAGATCGAGGGCCAATCCGTCGCTCAGTGTCCCGTCGCGCAGGGTATGCACGCGCGTGACAAACGCGGTGGCTTGGGGATCGTGGGTCACAAGGATTGCCGGAATGTGCTCCTCGGCGCAAATCTCGCCAAGCAATCCGAGCACTTCGCGGCTGCGCCTGGAGTCAAGATTGCCGGTGGGCTCGTCGGCAAGCAAGAGGCTGGGTTTGTTGGCCAGGGCGCGGGCAATGGCGACTCGCTGTCGCTCGCCCATCGACATTTCCGATGGCTTGTGGTTGAGGCGATGACCGAGCCCCAAGCGCTCCAGCCACGGGCGAGCCATATCGTGCGCCTCACACAACCGCACATTGAGCGCGAACAGCTTCAGGGAAGCGTTATCCAGGGCACTCGCGCCCTGCATGAGGTGGAAGGACTGGAAGACGATCCCGACCGTCTCTCGGCGAAAGCGTGCGCTCTGGCGCTCGGTAAGACCAGCCAGCTCCTGTCCACCGAACGTGATCGAGCCGGCGTCAGGCCGCTTGATCGTCGCTGCCATCATCAGCAGCGTGGTCTTGCCGGAACCGCTCGGCCCATACAAGGCGACGAACTCGCCTGGCGCGACGCTCAGCGAGACGCCATCGACGGCATTGACCGTCTCACCCCCACCCTCGTAGTGCTTGACGACCTCGCGCAGCTCAAGCGTGCTCACGACGCGATGGACGGAGTCGGAAAGTCGATGACCTTCCGCCGGGAAGTCGTAGAACTCAACTGTCCGCCCGACAGGCTCATCATCGGCTTGCAGCCACGCAGCGCCGAGACCTCTTCGGAGGCGATCAACAGCGCACAGCCGATCTCCTTTGGCAGCGAGCGCAACAGACCATAGAAGGCGCGAGCATGTTCGGGGTTGCGAAACACCGCAGGCTCATCCACGAGCAGCAGGCGCGGCCGGCGGATGATCGCACGCGCCAGCTCGACTAGTAGACGTTCGCTCAAACCAAGCTCCGATGTTCGGCGACGCGCCAGATGCGCCGCTCCGACCAACTCAAGCGTCCCCAAGACAAGGTCCTCTGCCTCGTCCATGTTCGATGTCCCGCTGTAGAGCGGAATCGAAACGTGCTGAACCACCGATATCGAGCGACTAGTGCGCCATTCTCCGCGGACCAGCGCGATGCCGCCATGACGGCGAGCGCGCGCAGCCTCGCTGTAGGTCATCTCGACAAGCTCACGCTCGTCCCATAAGACGCTGCCCTCATCGGGTGGCATCAGGCCAGCCGCAATCTTCAGCAGCGTCGTCTTGCCACCCCTACGCGAGGCGAGCAGGCCGACCGTCTCGCCGACCTCAACCTCGAACGAGACGCGGTCCAAGACCGCGATCTCGCCTCCACCGTCAGGAAAGCGCTTGCTCACCTGCCGGAACGCGAGCAGGCTCATTGGCGCAGCCGCGCCTCATGCCGCGCTTCAAGCTCACGACAGGCTTCGTCTATCCACTCCATCTCGGCCTTCAATCGCTTATCCACCGCTGAGCATTGCAGGCTGATGATCGTCCCCACATACGAGACGCGCGGCGTCTCGCACGCGTCATTCTCCTCGATTTCTTCGAGAATGTCGAGACGACGCTGCGCGAACGCACGCAACAGCTCGGGGATGTCCTCTTCGGTCGAGAAGCCCAACCGTACATTCAAATCGCTCCGCACAACATTCGTTGTGGGGCGCGCTGCCAGCCACGCCCGTCGAGCCTTCCTGCCCTTCTCAGTCGCGTGATAGACATCGAGCACGTAGGGCTTGCGGTCTGAGGTCTCGCGCTCGATCCGCACCAGCTCGTCGGCCAACAACCGCTTGAGATACGGATATACATGTTTGGATTCCACGCGCCACGAGGAGCCCATGCGCAGGCTCGCGCGCCGCGCCACATCCCACCCGTGCCCCGGCGCTTCGACGAGCGCCGCCAGGATCGCAGCCCGTATCGGCGACTTACCGTCGAGCGCGGTCTCCTTGCTTGTCCTTCGAGCAGCCATCAGGTCCAATTGAGCGAAATCTTGAGAGCTGGAACCTTACCGTAAGCTGCCCAAGAACGACAGCTGCCGCATCCGGCCCGCCCGAATTTCGATCCGGGTGTGGTAGCTGGGTTGCCGCAGTTCTCTCGTTCGGCTTCTTTTCCTTGAGCTTCGCTTCGCCTTCGTCGCCGCCTTCTTCGCCTGCGATGGCTGTAACGACGCCTACGGCTGCGCCGATCACTGCGGCGCCTGATGCGATCCCGGCGGCTCCGCATGTGCCGAGGTCAACGCCGGGGATCTCGAACGTGGCGCCGCAGGCGGCATCAGCGCCGAGGCGCCGCCGGCCAGCGGCGTCCACACCAACCCGACTGAGTCACCGTAGGTGAGCGGGCTGTCGCCGCGTAGCTGTAGGGCTCGCCCGAGATCGCCTCCAGCGGATCGACGGTCAGGAACTGCGCGGTGGCGGGGTCGTAGGCGCAGGCGCGTAGGTAAATGAGTCCTGTGTCGCTGCTGGTGTATTGCCCGTCGTACCCCAGCGGTGTCGTCGTAGTACCTGTGCTGCCGGTCTTATTGCCGTAGGCGTCGTAGATCGTGCTGCCGGTGACAGTGCCCGTCGAGCCGGTGAGTAGGCGTGCTGAGCCTTGTTCATCGTGGTGTAGGTATGTGACGGTGCCGCCGCCACTGATTTGCTCGATACTCATGTCGGTCGGACCGTAGACAAACATCCTAGATCGCCTGTAGCGCTCCCACGGCTATCCAAACAGCAAGCGTGCTCCTGAATAAGCAGCAACGACTCCGACAACAATATTGCCGAGGCAGCTAGCAACGATCAGTCCCCGGATAACGCGATAGCGCCGCCCCGCGCGGAGTTCCATATCGGTCGTAGAGAAGTAAAACGAGGCACCGAGGCGCGCCAGCGGCAAGGCAAACACCACCCAGAGAACCCCAACGATCAAGAAGGCGACTCCAACGAGATTTTGTAGCACGACTAATCCTCCTCAACCCGGTATGGACTCCTTAACACGAGCAGGAGCCTCCTGAAGATTCACCGCCTAGCGGCAACACGGCGGTCTCAGACCCGCCAGCACCACCCTCCACACCAAACCCAGCCGTGAGGCCCCCCGTAGCCCCAACCACCATGTTCCCATGACCGGGGACAGGCGCGTTAGTGAACGCATTGCCGTAGCCACCGACAAGACCCTCAGCACTCCCACCAGCCTGCGCAAAAGGGCCACCGTATTCGCTAGGGCGACAGGCATTGCTAGCCCCTCCACCAGCATGCACGTTAGCGCCAAATCCCGGACCCGCCGTGACGCTTCCGGTAGCAGCGATCCCGCTGCCCCCTGGCGTCGATACGTAACAAACTTCTCCGCCGAATGAGACAAACCCGAGACTAAGAGTGCCTAACAAAAGGTAGGATTCGTTGTGGGGCTGTCGAAGTCCTGCGTCATGGCTAAACCTTTGTTGAGCGACGAGTTGTGGGCTCGTATCGAGCCTGTTTTGCCGGTCCGTGCGCCGCAGGTCACGGGGCGTCCTCGGGTGCCGGACAGGGCCGCGTTGACAGGGATCCTCTTCGTTTTGAAGACGGGGATCCCGTGGGAGCATCTGCCCCAAGAGATGGGTTGCGGCTCGGGAATGACGTGCTGGCGGCGCTTACAGGAATGGAGCGAAGCCGGGGTATGGCAGCGCTTGCACCACGTGCTCTTGGACGAGTTGCAGAACACCGGACAAATCGACTGGTCTCGCGCTGTTGTAGACAGCTCGCACGTGCGAGCAAAAGGGGGGGCGAACAGACAGGCCCCTCGCCAGTCGATCGCTCCCGTCCTGGCAGCAAGCATCACGTAATCGTCGAGGCGAAAGGTATCCCGCTCGCGGTCACGCTGACCGCCGCCAACCGCAACGACGTCACCCAGCTCGTTGAGCTCGTGGACCGCGTACCGCCCGTCGGTCGCCACGGCAAGTTCCGTCCCCTCAGCCTCTACGCCGACCGTGCCTATGACTCGGCGCGCCATCGAGCAGAACTGCGCGAACGCCAGATCACTCCGCACATCCCCAAACGCAACACAGGCCACGGCTCTGGCCTCGGACGCCACCGCTGGGTGGTCGAGCGCACGATCTCCTGGCTGCACGCCAACCGCTACCTCGCCCGCCGCCACGCACGCCGAGCCGACATCCACGAAGCCATGCTCACACTCGCCTGCGCCAACATCTGCCTCAAACACCTCAACCACTTTTGTTAGACGCTCTAAGAGTCCCACCCACGCAGCCCTGCCAAGACAACCCTGTGGGATCCCAAAGATTGAGCGGGTTGTCGCCAACGTAGTTGTAGGGCGCTCGCGTGAGAGCCGCCAGCGGATCGACCGTCAGGAACTGCGCGGTCGCCGGATCGTAAACGCGCGCTCGCAGATATATGAGTCCTGTGTCGCTGCTGGTGTATTGCCCGTCGTACCCGAGTGGGGTTTTTGCTGTGCCGGTGGTGCCGGTGGTGTTCCCGTAGGCGTCGTAGGTGAAGGTGGCTTCTGCTTTGCCTGTGGAACCGGTCAGCAGGCGTGTGCTGTCTTGTTGGTCGTGGTGTAGGTATGTGACGGTGCCGCTGCTACTGATTTGCTCGACCGCCATTTCACGCCGACCGTACACGCAAAAGATCCTAGTCAATTCAAAGCTATGGAGCGGCGCCCTGGTCAACCAGGGCGCCGCTCGGCAAGACGTTCGTGAAGAACACTCACAATATCTCTGGTTTCCCCACCATCCCAGAGCACACGCTGGCCCTGCAGCAAGTTAGTCAGGCGATGTCTGCTCCCATCCGTGAGCCGAGCGTAGACAATGTCATGGGTACCTCGACGCTGATGTTCAAACCGATCCAAATCGTCCCATCCATAGTGGGTACTGCCAAAGAGCGACCGCAGGGTAATACCGTCGTCCCTTTCGTATACCCCGCTCCTGACCGCAACAACGTTAGCCCACACAGCGACCACCATTAGACAGGCTCCCAATACGACCATTATCGTCCAGTTCGTTTTGTGTGATCCAAATGCCAACCCAAGCCACACGAGGGCCCAGAAAACGGTCATCCCATGATTGAGCGGCTTCGTCCACCGAAGGCGATAGTGACGGGACGATGGGTTAGCCACATTCGTTACCCGTTTTAGGTTCGGGTTCGAGAAACCCGGGCAACGAGGGCACGAGAGCACCGGCAGCCCTCAGATAGTTCAAGATGCCTCCGGGTGCACCCTGCTCCGCTGCCATCTCGGCTGCGCCAGAAAGAACGGCAGACCCTCCGGCTAGAGCGCCATTTGCAAGTACCAGACCCACCTTTTCACCGGGCGACCGGGAACTAGACAATACCAGGGCGCTTTGGACAGCCGCGTTCGCAGCAATCGCAGGCCCACACGCCGCTACGTCGATGCCGGGGGTCAAACAGACGCCCACCGCCGCGACCGTCGAAATTCCACTCACTATTGTTTCCCATGGGAAGAGGCCCAAGGGATCGGCATATGTGAGCGGGTTGTCGTTGGCGTAGCCGTAGGGCGCCCGTGTGATCGGCACGACCGGATCGACGGTCAGGAACTGTGCTGTCGCGGGATCGTAGACGCGTGCTCGTAGGTAGATGAGTCCGGTGTCTGTGCTTGTGTATTGGGCGTCATAGCCGAGCGGCGTGGTGGCTGTGCCTTCGCAGGAAAAGGCGGTCGCGGTCATTATCTCAAGTTCGCTGAGCCCGAAAATGCCTGTGTGTTAGTGGCTGATATCCCAGATTGGTGGCCGCATCGTAGTCCCCTGGGGCAATACATTCATCAACTACTAGGAGTCCGCGGCCCACGCCCTGACCAGTGAAGTGGACCCCAGTTGTGGTCGTACCCCAGCGTTCGAAACTCGCGCCGCGCGCCGTCTGCCTGCTCTGCTTGAGCCTGAAGGCCAAAACGCTCGCACCAGGCGTCAAACCGTTTTGGGTTCATGAGGGGCAGCTGTCCAGCTCTGATCTTGACTCCGTACCACTCTGACAATGCTGCCGCGACTCTCATTTGTGCGTGTATGAACGCCGCGAGACGCCAAGCCACCACTGCCGCCAGCGCTACCCCGAGCACATCGCCTAGCGTGTTCGTTCCTATGAGTAGGCCACAAGCTCCTGCAACTATCGGCAAGACCATTACAACGAGACCAGCCTGCCGATAGCGGCTCAGCTCTGCGGTAGCCGCCGAGCCTATCCGTGGCACCCATATTGCCTCCAGCTCTTGCCTTTTCACTGTCCGCACCCGGTTTCGGGTTTCGTCGCAGTTTCGGGCGTAGCCGCAGCCCCGGCCGCATCACCGAGAACCCCTATTCCACTGGCTGTGATCCCAATCGCCGCAGCGCCGCTCGCAGCATCGCCCGTGATAGCGCCAATTGCGGCCCCAGCGGCACCTATGGCTCCGACGCCGCCCGTGGCTGCACCAACACAAGAGATACTGTTTCCGCCAGCGCATTCTCTCAGATCCGCGCCCGCACCCAGGGCCCCTGAAACCGCGGAGATGGCACCCAGCGACACACCGCCGATGGCGGCTCCGCCAACGGCGACCTCTCCGATGCCCGTGCCTAGTGCGATGCCTCCAGCGACGATCCCTGTGACGCACCAGAAGCCGCAGCGGCCTGTAGGGTCGGAGAACGTGAGGGGGTTGTCGCCGACGTAGCTGTAGGGTTCGCCGGTGAGCGCAACGAGCGGGTCGCGCGTGAGGAATTGCGCCGTCGCGGGGTCGTAGGTGCGGGCCCGCATGTAGACGAGCCCGGTGTCGCTGTTGGTGTATTGGCCGTCGTACCCGAGTAGGGTTTTTGCTGTGCCGGTGGTTCCGGTGGTGTTCCCGTAGGCGTCGTAGGTGAAGGTGGCTTCTGCTTTCCCTGTGGACCCGGTCAGGAGGCGTGTGCTGCCCTGTTGGTCGTGATGTAGGTAGGTGACGGTGCCTCCGCTACTTATTTGCTCGACCGGGATGCCATTGGGACCGTAGATGTAGCTGTTAGTACCGTTTGGCACAAGGTTACTCTGCATCAGAACAAGTCGCCTGACCCAGAGATCGAGTCCAGCGCTCCTCATAGCCAGTGAGCTGATCTCTCACTCGTTCGACAGACTTTCGTTGGTAAGACCATCTTGCCGTATCGCCGAGAGGCACCCGGTCACCGTCTCGCTGTACTACAAATACCGCAATCGTGCCGGCTATATAGCCATCGATCTCAAATCCGGCTATCTCGCCCCACGGCATGAATCTTGATCCATTTGCAGTCACGCTTCGGATGCCGCTGTCGAGCACATGAACACCGCGGCGGTGGTCCCACACTAGAACTGCGGCGGGAATCATCATGCCAAGAACACCAAGAGACACTATCACCCACCAAGGTCCCCGGGACGGACCTACCAGCGCTTTCAACACAGGTATGAGGATTGCCACCGTTGCCCAGAGTGCCAGCAGTCGTACAATCCAGCGATGCTCCCTGAATGTGCAGACCGTGGCGCTAGACTGTGCCCCTCTATCTAGCATCCGCAACTCACGTTGTTATTCGACGCAGCCGCCGTACCTGCAAGACCACCACTCACTATGCCACCGGCAGCACCTATGCGAAATGCGGCGCGAGATGCTTCCCACACGTCTTTCGCGACAAGGCCACCACCAAACGGCAAGGTACTTATCCCACCGGCGACAAGCGCGGGGGTAATTTCAGGCCACGGACTGCATCCCGTTACCGCGCTATTGATATCAGCTCTGACCACATGGGTGTCAATGACGAGAAGTCCGGCGGTTACACAGACCTCGGGACCCAGCAAACAAGACGCGCCTACACCGAGACCTTCAGCAACGGCTTCCCACGGGAATAGTCCGGTGGGATCGCCGAAGGTGAGAGGGTTATCCCCTGTGTAAGTGTAAGGTGCCCTCGTGAACGCCGCGAGCGGATCGACGCTCATGAACTGCGCGGTCGTCGGGTCGTAGACGCGTGCCCGCAGGTAGATCAGCCCGGCGTCGCTGTTGATGTATTGGCCGTCGTAGCCGAGTGGCGTGGTCGTCGTTCCTTCGCAAGTGGGCGTGCCGTATGCGCTGTAGGTGCATTTGCCGGTGACGGTGCCGGTGGAGCCCGTTAGCAGGCGGCTTGAGCCTTGTTGGTCGTGGTGGAGGTAGGTGACGGTGCCGCCGCCACTGATTTGCTCGATACTCATGTCGGTCGGACCGTAGACAAACATCCTAGATCGCCTGTAGCGCTCCCACGGCTATCCAAACAGCAAGCGTGCTCCTGAATAAGCAGCAACGACTCCGACAACAATATTGCCGAGGCAGCTAGCAACGATCAGTCCCCGGATAACGCGATAGCGCCGCCCCGCGCGGAGTTCCATATCGGTCGTAGAGAAGTAAAACGAGGCACCGAGGCGCGCCAGCGGCAAGGCAAACACCACCCAGAGAACCCCAACGATCAAGAAGGCGACTCCAACGAGATTTTGTAGCACGACTAATCCTCCTCAACCCGGTATGGACTCCTTAACACGAGCAGGAGCCTCCTGAAGATTCACCGCCTAGCGGCAACACGGCGGTCTCAGACCCGCCAGCACCACCCTCCACACCAAACCCAGCCGTGAGGCCCCCCGTAGCCCCAACCACCGTGTTCCCATGACCGGGGACAGGCGCGTTAGTGAACGCATTGCCGTAGCCACCGACAAGACCCTCAGCACTCCCACCAGCCTGCGCAAAAGGGCCACCGTATTCGCTAGGGCGACAGGCATTGCTAGCCCCTCCACCAGCATGCACGTTAGCGCCAAATCCCGGACCCGCCGTGACGCTTCCGGTAGCAGCGATCCCGCTGCCCCCTGGCGTCGATACGTAACAAACTTCTCCGCCGAATGAGACAAACCCGAGACTAAGAGTCCCACCCACGCAGCCCTGCCAAGACAACCCTGTGGGATCCCAAAGATTGAGCGGGTTGTCGCCAACGTAGTTGTAGGGCGCTCGCGTGAGAGCCGCCAGCGGATCGACCGTCAGGAACTGCGCGGTCGCCGGATCGTAAACGCGCGCTCGCAGATATATGAGTCCTGTGTCGCTGCTGGTGTATTGCCCGTCGTACCCGAGTGGGGTTTTTGCTGTGCCGGTGGTGCCGGTGGTGTTCCCGTAGGCGTCGTAGGTGAAGGTAGCTTCTGCTTTGCCTGTGGAGCCGGTCAGGACGCGTGTGCTGCCTTGCTGGTCGTGGTGTAGGTATGTGACGGTGCCGCTGCTACTGATTTGCTCGACAATCATTTCGGGGTGGCCGTAAACATAGTTTGGGGACAGACTCCGGCCCAGCGCCGGCTATCTTGGTTCCCAGATGATGTACGTCTCGGCGTCATAGGCAGCCACGATCACCGCCAACAGCGACCCGACTACCCAACCGGCGATGCCGGAGTCGAGGTCAGCACCATCCACGAGTCCAAGCTCCTCCGCCGACGCTGACGTGACAAAAGCGTTCGTCGGATAGTCGCCTGAGCCGCGATTCACGGCAACGACCGCATCATCCACTCCCCCCGAGAGATTCGCCCAATGGATCACCTTTTCGCCGACGAATCCCGTCAGCAGTCGCCCTCCCCAATTCGGATTTGCGTCTCTCTTCTCGGACATCTCGTCCTCGACCACCACGCACGCCCCGCCCCGCTCGAAGAACGTTGTGAGTACCCGTCCAAGAGCCTCCCTTCGCGAGCCCGTTCCTGGGGGGAGTGCTCCGTTGTGAGGATCTGCCAGCCGAGCAGGATCAATCGTCTCCGGGGCCAACGTGTAAGCACGACCCTCGTGCTCCTCGATGAACTTGAGCGCAGCAGGTGATATCACCTCGCCCTGGCCGAGCGAGTATCGCAGCCAGTCAAGGCTGATCGTCTTGTCTATCTGGATGGGGACGGGAAGCTCGGTCATCGCTACTTCGGTTCGATCCGTCCGTCCGGGTAGATGCGCCACTCTGATTCGTCCGGCGCCCTGTAGTCGTAATGCGGGCCATGCGAGCTTGGCTTGAAATCCGGCCGCAGGTATTCACGTGTCTCCGGGTCGAACCACGACCCTTCTTCGCTGCCTGGCTCACCTTTGCCCTTCCATTCAAATTTCGATCCGGGCGACGTAGCTGGGTTGCCGCAGCTCTCTCGTTCGGCTTCCTTCGCCTTGAGCTCGGCTTCGCCTTCGTCGCCGCCTTCTTCGCCTGCGGTGGCTGTAACGACGCCTACTGCAGCCCCAAGGGCCGCTGCGCCCGTGGCGATTCCCGCGGCTCCGCAGGTGCCGAGGTCAATGCCGGGGATCTCGAACGTCGCGCCGCAGGCTGCATCAGCGCCAGCGGCGCCGCCTGCTAGCGGCGTCCACAGCAACCCGACTGAGTCGCCGTAGGTCACCGGGTTGTCGCCAGCATAGTTGTAAGGCGCCCGCGAGATCGCCTCGATCGGATCAACGCTGAGGAACTGAGCTGTGCTCGGATCGTAGACCCGAGCCCGCATGTAGATCAGCCCGGTGTCGCTGCTGGTGTATTGCGCGTCGTAGCCGAGTGGTGTGGTGCTTGTGCCGGTTGAGCCGGTCTTGTTGCCGTAGGCGTCGAACGTTGTGCTCCCGGTCACGGTGCCCGTTGAGCCGGTCAGCAGGCGTGTGGAGCCTTGCTGGTCGTGGTGTAGGTATGTGACGGTGCCGCTGCTACTGATTTGCTCGATCGGGAGACCACTAGGGCCGTAGATGTAGCTGTTGGTGCTGTCGTTGAGGATCAGTGGTAGGCTCGTGGTGGGGTTCCATGTCAGGTAGGTGGTTGTTCCTGAGATGGTTTGTGATGTGCGTAGGTTGTTTCCGTCGTATGTGTAGGTGTCTTTGATTTCGGCTGTTAAGCCTTCTTTAGGACGGGTGATGGAAATGAGGTTTCCGGCTTGGTCGTAGGCGTAGGTTGTTGCTGCTCCGCTTGTGGGTGTGCGTTTGGTGCGCTCTCCCAGTTCGTCGTAGGTGTAGGTTAGGCTCGTGCCGGTTTTCAACTCGTCGGCGTTGTCGTAGGTGTTGGTGGAGCCTGGGATTTTGGTCGGGTTATCGGCGGAGTCGTATTCGTAGGCGTTGGCGCCGGCTTTGGTGAGGCGGTTGTTGGCGTCGTATTCATAACTTGGTTTTTCTTCGCCGGGCAGCCCTTTTGAGGTGATCGTTTTGACCTGTCCGTCGTTTTCGCGGGCGTAGATGAGCGACGCGAGGGTTTCCGTGCCCTTCGTCGTCTTCTCTTCGGTCATCTGGTCCGCTTCGTTGTATGCGTATTTGTCCACGTTGTTGGTTCCCGTGGGGAACGTTATCGTCGTGAGGTCCGAGTCTGGGTCGTACGCGAATTTGGTGGTGTGTTCCAGCCAGTCGACGATCTTTTCCAGGCGTCCGGTTTTGTCGTAGCTTTGCGTCACTGTTTTTCCGTTGGGGTATGTGATCTTGATTTGCTGGTTGGCCAGGTCGTATTCGTAGCTGGTTTTGTCGCCGTGCCCGTCTTTGCTTTCGATGAGCCTGTCCAGCCGATCGTAAGTGTAGCTCGTCGTGCCTGTACCGTCGATCATGCTCGTACGGTCACCGTCGGCGTCGTATTCGTATTTGGCTGCGTGGGTTTTCCCGTCAGAATAGCTTACTTCGGTCAGCCTGTTCGCGGGATCATACGTATACGTCGTAACGCGTTTCGCTGGGTCGGTCAACGTTCTTGAGGTTCCCCGCCGCGTCGTATTCCTTGGTCGTCTTGCGCCCGAGAGGATCGATCGCTTCGGCGACCTCCCCAAGAACGTTGCGGACGTATTTCGTTTCGTGTTTGCTACCGTCGGTCTGGCTTATAACTCGGCTGGCGCCATCATAGCCCGTTTCGGTCACAATCCCGTTGGGCTCTTTGGTCTTGGTCTGCTCGTTGTCGGCGTCATACGTATAGGTCGTCGTGTGACTGTTGGCATCGGTGACTGTTTCGAGGTTGCCGTCGGCGTCGTAGGTGTATTTCGTCGCGTGTCCCAGCGGATCGGTGACCTTCAGCGCACGTCCTTGTTCGTCTCGTTCGATCGCGGTTGTGTATTTGGCGGGTTCCCCACCGGTCACGTTCCCACGCGGACTGACGGTCGAGGTCTCTTGGGAGTCTTCGTTATAACCCCAGGTCCGCCTGTCTCCTTCAGGATCGATTTCGGCCGCACGATCCCCATAACTGTCGTATTCGTATTTCCAGACGCGCCCGAGCGGATCGGTCATGCTTTCAACGTCGCCGTGAGAATCGTAAGCGTATTTGGTAGTCTGTGTTTTCCCTTCGGGCGCGAGGCGTTCTATCGCTTCGGCGTTGCCGTGACTGTCGCGTTTGATCGTAGTCGTCTCGCCCTTTGGTGTGGTCACGGAGATCACGTCATGGGTTGAGTTGTATTCCCATTTCGTTTCGTGTTCGTCTGGGTCGATCATGCTCGTGCGATTATTCGAGCTATCATAGCCATATTTCGTTGTGTGTTTGTTGCCGTCGGTGAACGCCGTCTCGTAACCTGCCATGTTGTATTCCCAGCTTTCGGTGGTGGCGAGCGCTGTGCCGTAACCGCGGGTGATCGAGGCGGGCTCACCGTTGGGAGCGTATTGCTCCAATGTCACCGCTCCGGTCGCTTCATTGGTGATCGTGGTCTGCAGCGGCGCGTAAGCGAACTTGAGGGTGCGTTTCATCGGGTCGGTCTGTTCTTCGACCTGATGATTAGAGTTGTACTTGTTGATCGTCTTACCGCCGCGCCCGTCCGTCATTTCAGTAATCTGATGCGAACCGTCGGTCTTGAAGTTCCAGCGCGGCGAGGATTCACCAGGCAGTGTCACCGTCGCGAGCGTTCCGTTTTCATAGGTGTATTTGACTTCGTGACCCATCGGGTCCTTCGCCGATTCCACCAAACCTTCGGCATTCTCTTTTAGCGTAAGTTTGCGGCCTGCAGAGTCGGTGATCGTTTCCAGCAGACCGGCTTCGTTATAAGCCAGTTTGGTTTCGTTGCCGTTGCGGTCGATGATCGCTTCAAGAACGCCCACTCACTTCGTGAAACTTCATCTGCGTCTGATCGGGCAGCGTGAGCGTAAAGCCTCCTGGGGAGCCCGAGAGACTATAGTGGCTGAAGGTCGGAGGGTTGAAGAAGCCGGCTTTTTCTGAGAAGGGGACCGTGGCGCCACTGCCCGTCACGAAAAACGCGAGTTCCAGGGCCGGTTCGAGGATGAGATGATCGCTGAAGGAGCTGGTCCAGCCGTAACCGAAGAGGCCCTTGACGCCCGCCGCAGCGGCCTGAGAGTTGTAGGTGCGAGTCAGATCGAGGCCCAAGCCGCGCCCGCCGACATGAAGATCGGTCTGCGAAAGCGTCTCGTTACCAGTCGCGCAATCGACCGGTTTACCGCACGTGGGACGTTTCTGCCCGAGTTCAAGCGGCGGTTCACCAGGAGCTACCGGATTGGGAACAATCCCGCCTTCGAGGCCCGGCAAAAGCGAGGATTGCAGGGCGTAAGCCATCTCAAGCTCATCGGCGAGCGGCGCCACGTCAGAGTTCGACACCGGGGTGGCTTCTTTGTGTTCGCCAAATTTGTATGAGGGCTCCGTTTCGTTTAAACCGCTCAGCACTTCATAGCCAGTCGGCACGTAGCTGCCGAGGCCGGCGGCAGGAAAGCCAACTTCACCAGTCGTGCCTTCGAGCTGCGAAACGTTGACATACTCGCCAATCGTCTCGTCTTTTTCATGTTCGCCTTCTAGATGATCGCCGCAAGTAGGGTAGGGACTATCACTCACACAGTTCATGGGTACGAACGGTTCGCTGTTAGAGTAGCCGCCGGTTTCGTCGTAGAAACTAAAGCGCTCCCATTCTTTTTTTACGGGTTCCCATTCTTCTTTGATCAGTTCGACGGGCTGCCCGGCATAGACACAGGTTTCGCCTTCTTTCACGCCACTGGCGTAGGAGATCGACGTGCAGGAAACCAGATGCGAGATGACCTTGAACGGGCCCTGCCGCCATACCCAGGAGTACTTGATCGGATGCCCTTCATATTCGCCGTGATCCTTTTCTCCTGTCAACCCTCCAGCGCTCCATGCAGGCAGCGTGAACATCCGTTCGATGCTTTCACCAATCGAGACGGCAACCGCATAGGGTTTGCCCGCAGAAATGGTCTTTCCTTCGACTCCGCCAAACAGCGTTTCTGCCCGCTTGCCGATGATTCCCTTTTCTTCGATGGTACGCATATAACCTTCGCCGACTTCACGTTCACCCACCGTCGCGTAAGGCTTGCCCGTACGCAAACGGTTGACCAGCCCTTCAGCTGCCTCGGCTTCGGCTTCCGAGATACCCGTCACTTCACGACCGGACGCACGACTAGGAATGAGGTCGAATTCCTCCCCGCGCCACACACGATCGATGGTTTCCTTTTCAGCAGACGAATAGACCTTGATCACGTGACCATAAGCGTAGAGGGTCCAGGTATGGTCAGGGTTTTCGACCAAACCACCACCAGACGGTTCAGGAGACAGAGTACGAGCGTTTGCGCCAGCCGTAGGCAGGACCACGCTCAGAATGGCCAGGACGACACAGAAGAACAAGAGACGCGAGCCCAGAAGACGCGACCCCTCCGATGCGTGATCCCGCGGCCGAAAACCTTTATCCTGGCGCCTACCCCTTGATCTCAACAACATCAGCCTCCCTCGGGCGA
Organism: uncultured Solirubrobacterales bacterium; assembly: GCA_963809705.1. GTDB lineage: Bacteria > Actinomycetota > Thermoleophilia > Solirubrobacterales > Solirubrobacteraceae > Palsa-744. Next base: position 560,287 of record CAWEKF010000001.1, read on the forward strand.
ACCATTGCTCGGACAGAAATCTGCCGCGAACCCTAGCCGATTTGATCTAACAGTGTCAACCATTCGACACGACGTTAATCGCCACTTTACGACTCTTTCCACTCCTATGACTAAGGAGCTGGACCGCGCATCATAAGCGTGCATAAGGCCTTGCGGGCCATATCCACGTATCGACGGCCTACTAACCGCGTGCGCACCAGTCCGCGTTGGTACTAGTCCGCGTTCGTACTAGCCGCGTTCGTACTAGTCCGACTGCGATTCCATCTAATGGTCCATATTCACGAAGCGATTGGGTCGTGACACTGACAGCGACGAGCGGTCAGAGAAGACCAACAACGACACAGCGGTGGCGACAGCCGAGGATCGACCAGAGCGCGAATGCCGCCCGCTGAACTATGCCAAGAAGACCATTCCCCGACAAGGCCCGAGGTCCGAGCGATCTCTCGCCAGCCGGTCGCATAGGCTTTCGCCATGCCTTTGCCACCGCTGCCGATACCCCGCGCGGCGATGCGCGCCGGCCTGGCCGTGCGCAACGCAGTGCTCGGGCTCGCCGACCGCATGCTGCCGGCCGAGGCCGCCCTGTGGGATTTCAGCGCGGGAATGGCCCGCACCAAGCTCGCCGGCGCGCTCGTCACCTCGGGCTTGGCCGACGCCCTGGGGGCGGAGACTCGCGACGCGCGCGAGCTCGCCCGTGCAGCTCGGTCTCTCAGAGGATGTGACGCTGCGCGTCCTGGGCGCCGCCGCGGCCTCGCGCCTGGTTCGCCTCGACCGCCGCGGCCGGGCGCGCCTGACGCGCCTGGGTGGGCCCCTGCGCAAGGATCACCCGTACTCGCTCGCAGCTTGGGTCGCCTATCAGGCGGCTCCCGCCAACGCGGCCGCCCATGCAGAGCTCGAGGGGCAGTTGCGCGATGGCGCCGAGCCCTCCGGGCACCGGCGCGCGTTTGGCAACTCGGTTTGGGAGCACTTCGGCCAGCACCCCGAGGAGGTGGCCCGCTTTGCGGCTTCGATGCGCGAGCTGACCGCGATCGACCTGGGTGGTCTCGTGCGCGGCTATCCCTGGCCCCGCGAAGGGCACGATCTGCGACGTGGCCGGCGGGATCGGGACGCTTTTGGCGGCCATCCTCGAGCGCCGTCCGAGCGCGCGGGGGATTCTTCTGGACGCGCCCGAGGTGCTGGCGGAGGCCGAGGATTTTCTGCGATCGCGCGGCGTGGCCGACCGCGTGCGGCGTCAGGCCGGAGATCTCTTCGGGGAGATCGAGGCGCCGGCAGACGTGTATGTGCTCAAGTGGATCCTCCACGACTGGAGCGATGCGGCCTGCACGGACATCTTGGCGCGGTTGCGCGCCACGATGCCCGTCGGATCGAAGGTCGTGGCAATCGACCAGCATCTCGAACCCGGGCGCCCCAGCCCGGTGACTTCGATGGTGGACCTGCTGATGCTCGTCGAGTGCGAGGGCGGACGCGAGCGCTCGCCCTCGCAGGTGCACAGGTTGATGCGCGAGGCCGGTCTCGCCCCCGGTCGCGTGAGACATGCCGGACTGCACATGCTTGTGGAGGGCATCGCGGCCTAGCCTTTGGTACTTGCAGCATGCGCAGGATTGCTCTACATCCGAACGATATGCTCTGTAGAGACTGACGAGGTTGGCCTCCATGCGCCGCTTGGCGTGAGGCCGTGCAGCTGAATGGGCATTCAGGGCGAGTCAAGGACATTTGCGGGTCGGGCTTCGGCCCCGGGTTGGCCGTCTTGGCGATCGTGAGGAGGAAGGTTATGCGAGGTGGTTTGGGGCGAAGAGCAGTCCGGGGCTTGCTGGCGCTCGTGTGCGGAGCGCCGTTGGCAGCGATGGCGATGGGTGGCGCCGCGCAGGCCTCGACAGGACGGGCCGCACCGGCGGCGAGAGTGGCCAGGACGGTGAGCCTGTCGGAGACCGCGCACCTGGAAGCGAGCGGGCAGGAAGTGCCTGGAGCGGAAATATCTGAGAGCGGTCGGGCTGTCGGGACGTATGACGCGCCTGTTCTCAGCGGTCTGACGATCCATGCTCATTCGGTGACGGCGATCGTGACGATCTATTTGAAAGGGGGGTCGATCACGGCCACCGCGGATGCGAGCTTCAAGTTCACAGGCGAAGTGGGCAACTTCCACGGCACCCTGTACGTGACCCATGCCACGGGCGCCTACAGGCACGCCTCGGGCCACCTGACGTTCACCGGAGCGATCAATCGCAACACGCTGAAGATGTGGGCTGTGACCTCCGGTACCGCGAAATACTAGTGGGGTGTAAGACAACGTTTGCCGTGTTGGCGACGCCGCGAAGCCTGACGGCATACGGACTTCGGACGCGCGGGAGCCGGCCGACGTTGCCGGGGCCTCCACTGGGCAGGCAGAGCAAAGGGATCCGCAGAGCGGCGACGATGGTTGCGCGGCTGGTCGCGGTCGTGCTCGCCGTCTGCGGATGCTGGCCCGGTGGCGCGAGCGCAGCGCAGAGCGTCGGGCTGCGTGTGGCGTTTCATCCCGACGTGCCGGGCCGTCCAACCACGATCGCGCTCAGGGTGCGTGTTCATGGGCCTGGTGGCGCGCCGCCCTCGCCCGTCACAAGCTTTGACTTGCGTTTGCCGGTCGGGATGGGTCTCGCCTCGACCACGCTCGGTCAGGCCAATTGCGAGCCGGCGGCATTGATCGCTTCGGGGTTGAGTGGGTGCTCGACGAATGCCCGTCTGGGCTTCGGGAGCGCGAGCGCGGTGATCCCAGACGGCGCTGGGAGTGTGCGCGCAGTCGCGTCGCTGGATGCGGTGATGGGGCCAGCTGCGGAAAACCGCGTCGAAGTGCTTTGGTACGTCCAGGCCGACCGGCCGGTGTTCGCCCAGCTGGTGTTGCCGAGCGTGGTGGAAGAAGCGGGACCGCCCTATGGCGAAGAGTTGGCGGTGTCCGTCCCACTGGTGCAAGTTTGGCCGGAAGGCCCAGATCTCGCATTGGAAACGTTCGATTCGTCTCTGGGGCCGTCAGGCCTGACCTATCGTCGCCGGGTCGCTGGGCGCACCGTCGCGTTTCATCCACGAGGCATCCGCATACCGTTGGCGTGCCCCGCGGGAGGCTACGAGTTTGCCGCGGTTCTGAGCTTTCAGGACGGCACCCAGACCACCGGCGCTTACCGCGTCCCCTGCCCGCGACGCTAGAGGCAAGCGATGTCCACACTCGCGCCCAACCCTCGAACCGCTTGTCGATCGGATCGCCTGCGCGGTGCGCGTGCGACAGACCGGCGCTTTGCAGCGGTCGGGATCTCGGCATGGGGCGCGGTGGCGCTCGGCGCGATCCTGTTCGCCTGCTGGGTCCTCGGGCCGGCGACCGCGCGAGCGGAACCGTTTGCGATCACCGGGTTCACGACGCAAACGACCGAACCGAGCACGGCCGATGAGACCGCGAACGAAGCGTCCCCTTTCAACCAGGCTGCAGGCCACCCGTTTGCTTTGACCAGCGCCGTCCGCTTCGAGGGCGGTGACCCCAAGGATGTCGTCATCGACTTGCCCGCAGGGCTCGTGGCGAACCCGCAGGCGGTCCCGAGCTGCTCAGCGCTGGCCGAACGGTGCCCCTCCGCCAGTCAGGTGGGGGTATTCGTGCTTCATGTCGCCGCAGGGGAAGAGGACCTGTCGGTGCTCGGACAGATCTTCAACATGACGCCATATACCGGTGTTCCGGCGGAGCTTGGTCTGCAGGCGCCGCTCCTCGGTCGCATCCTGTTGACCGGCCGCGTCGTGCATACGACGCAGGGCTATACCCTGGCGATCGTCGGCAAAGGACTGCCCGTCCCCGACCTCTCCGGTCTTGGTGAAGCCGGGCTTCCGGCCCTGCGCCTGAGCAGTCTTGAAACCACGCTGTGGGGGATTCCCGCGAACAGCGCCCACGATCCCCTGCGTGGCGCCAACTGCCTTGGTGAGGGCGGCGGAGCCGGGATGAGCTGCTCAGAAGGCGGGATCCCCTTCAGCGGCGGTGAAGCCGTGCCGTTCCTGACGATGCCCAGCGCCTGCTCGGGACCGCCGCCGACCACGGTTGGATGGGCCGACTCCTGGGAGCGTCCCGGACAGTACCTGCAGGCACAGTCGCAGCTTCCGATGATGGCCCATTGCGAACAAACCACGTTCTCACCGGAAGTGCTCGTCAGACCGGAAACGGTCCGCCCCGAAGCGCCGGACGGGATCGATCTCACGATCAAGGTTCCCCAGTACGATCAGACGATCGCCGGCGCCCCGGAGTTGCGGGACATGAGCGTGACACTGCCACAGGGCATGACAATCGACCCGAGCGTCGCCAACGGCAGACAGGCGTGCGATGCGAGCGGACCGGGCGGGATCAACATTCCCACCGGCCTGAACGCGAACGGGGAACAGTTGAGCCCGGGCGAAGTCGGTCCCGGCGAAACGATTCCTCCGACGGGACTGGGTCCCGAAGAACCCCTGCTCGCTCCCGGGGACTGCCCCGACGCCTCGATCATCGGCACAGCAGAAGCCGTGACGCCGCTGCTTGCGCACCCGCTCGAAGGCCGCGTCTACCTCGCTTTCCCCGGTTGCGGCGGCCCTGGCCAGGCGGCCTGCACCGACCAGGACGCACTCGACGGGAACCTCTACCGGATCTATCTGCAGCTCGGCGCTCCCACGAGCCCCGCGCAAAACGAGGGTCTGCTGCTCAAGCTCGCCGCGACGGTCCAGGCCAACCCTGCGACAGGCCAGCTCACCGTGCAACTCAAGGAAAGCCCGCAGCTGCCGCTCAGCGAACTCAGTCTCCACCTCTACGGCGGTGACGACTCGCTGCTGACCAACCCCAGCGTGTGCGGAGCCGCAACCACGACATCGAGCCTGGAACCCTGGAGCGCGCCCTTCACGCCGAGCGCCTCACCCTCCTCCTTCTTCGACGTGCAGGGCTGCCTGAACCCACAACCCTTCCAACCCAAGCTCCTCGCGGGCAGCCTCAACGTCCAAGCGGGAGCGTACAGCCCATTCACGCTGACGATCAAACGCGAAGACGGCGAACAGAGCCTCGCCGGTATGCAGGTCCACACTCCGCTGGGGCTCTCGGCGATGCTCTCGAGCGTGCCGGCGTGTCCCGACTCGCTTGCGAATGCGGGGGAGTGCCCCGAAAGCTCGCGCATCGGCAGCTCAAACGTTGCCATCGGCGCTGGATCGGAGCCGCTCGCCTTGCCCGGCAACGTGTACCTGACCGGCCCCTACAAGAACGCGCCGTACGGTCTGGCGATCGTCACAAACGCCGCGACCGGACCACTGGACCTCGGACGGCTCGTGATCCGAGCGCAGATAAGCATCGACCCGCAGACCGCGGCCCTGACGATCACCACCGACCCGCTGCCCCAGATCGTGCTCGGCGTCCCGCTGCATATCCAGCAGGTCAGCCTCACGCTCGACCGTCCGCGCTTCATCGTCAACCCGACGAGTCGCGAGGAGCAACAGATCCTCGCGACGATCTCAAGCGCTCAAGCGACCCGCACCACCGCGACCGACAGGTACGCGCTCACAGGCTGCAAGGATCTGGCGTTCAAGCCAAAGCTCGCGGCGTCCACCACAGCCCACACAAGCCTCGCAAACGGCGCAAGCCTCGACATCATGCTCAAACTACCCCGCACAGAACCCGGCGCTGAGGCAAACCTCGCACGACTCAAGATCACGCTGCCCAGACAACTGCCCACAAGGCTGACGAGCCTGCAGCATTCCTGTCGCGCCGCCCAGTTCGACGCGAACCCGGCCCAATGCCCCGGCGCGTCGATAGTCGGGATCGCAAGCGCCCACACACCCATCCTGGACGACGAGATGCAGGGACCCGTCTACATCGTCTCCCGCGGACACGACGCCCTCCCGAGTCCGATCGTCGTCCTGCAGGGCAACGGCATCGCCCTCGAGCTGCAGGGCTCGACCACGATCGGCAAGACCGGCGCAAGCCGCGTCGAATTCAACAACACGCCAGACATACCGCTCGAGAGCATCGACATACGCCTACCCGCAGGCCCCAACTCGCTACTGGCAGCAAACACCAGCCTCTGCGCCCCGGGCAAGCTCATCACGATCAAACGGAGCATCCGTGAGCACACAAACGGGCACTCCCTCCGTCACACCGTCAATGCGCGCAAGCGACTCCCCGCCACCCTGCCGCTGCCGACCGAACTCGCCGCGCACAACGGGACCACCATCCACCAAACCACACAGATCGCCGTTACCGGCTGCACAGCGAGCCAACTGCGCCTGCGCTGACTGCGTCGTTTGGAGCTTGAGTAACTGGGTAATGAGAGCCCACATGTCCCCCCATCGGATCGAGTAGAGCTCGCCGCCGAGCAGAAGCTCGCCGCCAGAGGTATCGGATGCCAACAAGGATGCAGAGCGACATTGCGCCTGGCGAGCGGGCGCTCGCTGCGCTCGAGCTGGAGACGCTTTGGAGGAGCCTCAGGGACGATCGGCTCGAGGGCGACGATCGGCTCGAGGGCGATCCGCCGCCCAGCGACCAGCTGGTGGCAGAGTCAGCGGCACAAGCCAAGTCGATCTGTCGGGAAATCGAGTTCGACGCGCTGCGCGACTCGCCCGGAGAAGCGCGCCGCCAGGTGGTCATGGCGTTGCGAGGACGGGGATGTGGCAATGCTTTGATTCAAGACGCCGCGCTGGTGGTGACAGAGCTGGCCGCCAACGCCGTCGTTCACGCAAGGTCTTCGTTCTCGGTCTCCGTCAGTTTGCGCGACTCGACGCTACGGATCGACGTGGCGGACGGCGGGCCCATCGCCGCTGGCAAGGTCAACCAAGATTGGGTCCCTCGCCAAGGACGCGGCCTGGGCTTGATCGATGCGCTCTGCACGCGCTGGGGCGCCGACACGGCCGCCACGGGCAAGGTCGTGTGGGGCGAGTTGCAGCTGTAAGACCGAGCCGAGCTTTGCGTCAGCCTGAAAGCTGGGGCCGTATCCCGAACCAGGCGGCGCGCCGGCTCTCGCCGAAGCGCTTCTTCTCGGCCACGAGCGCGTCGGAGGGCTCGTGGTAGAAGCCGGTCGGTGTGGGGCCCGAAAGAAAGTCGACATCGACGCGGCCCACACGGCCGGCACCGAACTCGATGTAGCAGGAGCCCAATCCACCATACCCGTCAGGCTCGGGCTCGCCCCGCAACTTTGCGATCAGCTCAGCGGCGACGACCTGGGCGGCGCCCTCGGAGAACACGCCGGCCTTCGGCACTCCAACCGTGGCGACGTCACCGATCGCGTAAACGTCGGGAAAGCTTGTCCGCAGAGTCCGTGAGTCGACTGGGATGTAGCCGTCCTGCGCCATCCCGCTCGCCACGACGACGTCGGGCGCCCGATGCTTGGGCACCCCCAGGAACAGGTCGTAGGGCATCTGGCCGCCGTCGTCGAGCACAGCCACGCGACGCTCGCAATCCAAGGAGCTGACGCGGCGGCCGGGCACGAACGCGATGTCGCGCTCGGCAAAAGCGGCAAGCAGCGCGCGCGAGGTCTCGGGCGAGGGTGGAACCGGGCTTGAGAGGGGAATCACGAACGAGATCTCGCAGTCCCCGCGCACTCCGCGAGCCGTCAGGTAATCGTGCAACAACAGAGCGGCCTCGCTCGGGGCGGGAGGACACTTGAAAGGCGCCCCACACACGCCGACGATCGCTCGACCTCGCGAGAAGGCGGGAAGCTCTTTGGCCAGTTGGGCCGCGCCCGCGACCGAGTAGAACTCGTTGCTCCCGTCGGCAAGGCCGGGTGTGGCCTCCATGTCGTAGTCGGCGCCAAGCGCCACCACCAGGTGGTCGGCTTGGTGGATTGCGGCGTCGGTCTCCACGCGACGAGTCTCAGGATCGATCACGGTAATCGTCTCCTGCACAAAGCGCACCCCGGGCTTGGCGATGTCGCTATAAGCGAGCCGGACCGAGTCGAGCGTCGTGCGACCAAACAACACGTCGAGCTTGGAGTAGCCGAAGACGAACGAGTCGCTCTTGTCGATCAAGGTTACTTCGATCTCCTCGCCAAACGTCCGCGAGAGGATCGTCACCAGCTCAAGACCCCCGAACCCGGCCCCCAGTACGACTACTCGAGTCTTCACCGAGTCAGTGTATATGCGATCGAACTCCGACTCAGCTCAACCTCCCAGCTCTTCGGAGACGGCCCGGAAGACCGACATCTGTTGGGCCAAGGCGTCGCCGGTGTAGGCATCGATAACCCCCACATTGTCGACGATCGAAGCCGCCCGGACAACCAATCGACGGAACTCATCGCTGGAGCGGACCTCATCCAAGGAGGCTCGCGACCCGCGCAACAGGATGAAGCCCGCCAGCTCTCCGCCATGGGGCGCGAGCAGCACAGGCTCAAAGCCGTCGATCCGGCCATCCTGCTGCAAGCTTGCGTAGTAGGCAACGGTCTCTTGGAAGACCTTGAGCGCCTTCAACTCTCGACCCCGAACTACGGGGCCCCAACCGAGGAACAGTGCGTCGCCGGCCATGTCAAAATCCTCTCTTGGGATGCGGGCAAATAGGTGTCCCAGTTGGGTTACCCATTGAGGTCGCAAAAGCCACCTCGCAACCGGACGGGCTCGCTGCGCTACTCGGGCAGCAGCCGTTGCTGCGCTATTTGGGCAGCAGCCTGTAGCGACGTGTGTCGGGGTCGCGCTCGAGCAGTCCGGCCGCGACCAGCGTCAACACGTAGCGGTGAACTGTGCTCGTGTTCAGTTCGAGCTGCTCGGATATGTCCTTGATCCCGATGTCCACCCCTTCTGAGGGGAAACACGAGAGCACAAGCAGGCCGGCCAGCAGCGAGCGCGACAAGCGGCGGTTTGCCTGCAGATCGCGGTATCTGAGGCTGAGCGTGTCGCGTGCGCGAGAGCGATGAAAGCCGGCCCCGGCAACCAGGCCGGAGAGACTCGGCGCGGCATCGTCTCCGAGCGCCGAGCGCATCACGTGATCCACCTGGTTGCGCGACAGGGTTATCGAGACGAGCTGCTCGCGCGCCGATTCGCGTCCCGGCTGAGCGCCCGAGGACTCCCCGCCGGTTTGGGGCGCGGAACGAGAGTCGCCGCCGTCGGGCTCGAGGTCGTCAGGCTGAGGATTTGAGTCGATCGAAGATTCGCGATTCACGAAATCACCCCGGCGCCGCCCGCCCGCGGACGGGGAAATCGACGACATTGTCGCGCTCAGGTGAGGCGCCGGAGGGCACGAGCAGACGGCCGTCGCTGAGCGATCCGATCCGATGAGCGTGCAACATCGAGGGCATGTCGGGCACTGTGATCAGCACCGCCAGCCAGTCCCGCTCGGCGGTCGAGCGCAGCAACCCCATCACCTCCTCGCGCTGCAGCACGTCGAGGTTGGCGGTGGGATCGTCCACGACGAGCAAGCTCGGCTGGCGTACCATCGCGTGAGCGATCGAAACCAGAGTGCGCTCGCCGTCGGTCAGGTCCTCCCAACGACCTTTCGAGCATTCGGCCACACCCACACGCGCCAAGGCGGCTGCCGAGCGACGTCGCGCGCGGCGCATGTTCTGCTGTTTGAGCAGGGGCAGGGCGACGTAGTCGAGCATCTCCAGCTCGTCGCTCTCCGGCCCTGAGCGCCTGGCCCAGCCGATCTCCTCGCGCAGAAGACGCACGAGGCCGGCTCTGGACATGCCCACCAGGTTCTGGTCCTTGAACCTGACGATGCCGCTTTCGGGCGCCTCCAGACCAGCCGCCACCTTCAGGAGGGTTGTCTTGCCCGAGCCGCGCTGCCCCCAGACGGCGACACACTCGCCCGCATATACCGACAGCGAGATCTCTTTGAGCACCGCCGTCTCATGCGGTCCCCGCCAGTAGCTCTTGCTGACTCGGTCCAGCAGGAGCCGCGCTTGTGAGCTCAAGCGACCCTGTCTCCTCGTGCGTGACAACGCGTTTGCGCGGCGTTAAGCCTCTGCATGATCGCGCGCGCCTTCTGCAGCCATTCGACGCGCGCTTCCAGTTGCTTGATCTCGGCGTCGCGCACCAGCAGGACCGCCACCTCAGACCAAGCTTTCAAAGCGCCACCCTGTCCGCTCAGCGGTTGCTTGAGGCTCTGCACGCGAGCCAAGCAGTCCTCCTCCTGGGATCGCGCCAGCTCGATCAGGCGAGCCAGGTTGTGGGGTTTGGAAAGCGCGATCTTCATGTACAGGTCGTCGCGCACCGGCGCCAAGGAAGAGCCCCCGAGCATCCACTCTTCAAAGTGATCGATGCCCTTTGGCGTGGCTTCGTAGATGGTGCGTGGCGCGGCGCGCTCGTTGGCCGCGTTTCTGCGCTGGCCGACGCTGCGCACCATTTCGTCCGCGCTGAGCTGATCGAGCGCCGAATAGACGCCGGTTGGCGCGAAGCCCGAAGAGCCAAATCTCGCCTGGAGACGGCGCGCGAGGTCGTAGCCGTAGCCCGGTCGCTCGATCACCAACCCCAAGACCGCGTTCTTGGCCGACATCGCCCGAATCGGCCCTTAGCTCAAAACGTTCGCTGACATCACCGACACAGTATGCAAGATACAGCGCAAATGTGTCCTTGTGCCGAACAATTTCAATGAGCCGCGATTTAGTCGTGGGCGGTCACGCCGACGCCGGGCTCGCTTCGAGCGCCCTCGGGAACGAAGCCAGGGAGTTCGAGCATCACGCTTGCCCCTCCCTCAACAGAAGCTCCTGCGGTAACCGAGCCACCATGCGCCTCGGCGATGGCCCGCACGATCGCGAGACCGAGGCCCGTTCCACCAGAAGCCCTGTCACGCGCCCTATCGGTGCGATGGAAACGATCGAAGACGTGCTCGCGTTGGTCTGGGTCTATACCGGGCCCGTCGTCTTCGACGAGAAAGCGCACCCGAGCGCCCCCGAGCGCCTCGATCCGCAGGCGCACAAGCCCGCTTGCCTCGGCAGTGTGCTCGACGGCGTTGCCTATCAGGTTGCGCAGTGCTTGGGCGAGCCGGTCGGGATCGGCTCGCAGATGCCCCGCCGGCACGTTCGCGAGCTCGAAGTGGCGCTTGGCGAGAACGCTGACGCCGTCCCACAGCCCGCGCACATAGTCGGGCAGATCGATCGACTTTACACGCAGGAACTCGGTTTGCTCGGCCTTGGCCAGCAGCAGCAAGTCGTCCACCAGACGGGCGATGCGACTGATCTCGGCCTGCACGAGCCGCTCCACCCGCCTGACCTCTTGCTCGGAGGGCTGGGACTGCGCGGCGAGAACCTCCATCTGCCCCCGGATCACCGTCAGGGGCGTGCGCAGCTCATGTGAGGCGTCGGCCACGAAGGCACGCTGACCGGCGAAGGCCTCGGTGAGGCGATCGAGCATATGGTTGAAGGCGTCCGCCAGCACCCTCAGCTCGCCGGCCTCGCGCGAGAGGTCGTGGATGCGCGGATGGAGATCGCCGGCGTCGACCTTCGCGGCGACCGCAGCCATCCGCCTCAGGGGACGCGACACGCGCGCACCGACCAAATAGGCCGCCACGAGCGCGCCAAGCAAAGCGAGGATGCCCGCCAAGACGAACGCGCGCGCGACGCTCCCTTGCGCGTGAGCGACTGCGGCCAAGGGCTCGCCGGCGCCGACTGTGACGCGCAGGCCACCGGGCAAGACGACGGTGCGCTCGAGCAGCCGCAGATCGCCGACGTCGGGCAAGGTCAGCGTGGAGTAGCCGTCCTGGACCTTGCGCAACTTGGCCGCAAGCCGGTTCTCGGAAGCCTGCTCGGTGGGCGTCTCGCCGTTGTCCGTCCTTGCGTGAGCAAACAGCTCAGGTCGGTTGGAGCTCGTGTTGGCGCCCGGCACCATCGCGAACAGCAACGTGGAGCTTGCGCTGAAGGGCTGAGCGCGTATATAGCGCGTGGCGCGACGCGCAACTTCCCCGGGGCGCGTATCGTCGGAGGCAGCCAAAGCGTGCGAGAGCTCGCTCGCGTCGCCGCGAATCTCTTGGTCGATCTGATGTCGCAGCTCGCTCCCGGTGCGGCGATAGACGACGACGAAAGTGACGGCCGAGGAGACGAGCACGACGAGCGCCACCCAAGCGCCAAGGCGCCAGCGCAAGCCACCGGGAGCGATCCGTCCAGCCGCCATCGCCGCGCCGACCGCCCGGACGGACGGAGCCCTCAGCTTTCGTCGCCGAGTCGGTAGCCGACCCTGCGCACGGTGAAGATTGGAGCCGGACTGTCCGGCCGAGCGAGCTTGCGACGCAGATAGCCGACATAAACGTCCACGACGTTTGTGGCCGGATCGTGCTGGTAACCCCATACCGAGCTGAGGATCTGCTCGCGGGTCACCACCTGGTCACGGTGGCGCATCAGATACACGAGCAACTCGAACTCGGTGGTGGAAAGCGCCACCTGGGCGCCGGCGCGTCGCACCTTGCGCGTGAGCAGATTCACCTCGATGTCCCCGCTTTCGAGCGTAGTGGTCGAAGTCTGCACTGCCACCCTCAATTGCGCGCGCACCCGAGCCAGCAGCTCGGCCAAAGAGAACGGCTTCACCAGATAGTCGACCGCACCGGCGTCCAGGCCGGTCACCCTGTCCTCGATCTCTCCGCGCGCGGTCAGCACAATCACCGGCAACTCGGGCTTGAGCTCGCGCAGCCTGGCGAGCAAATCGAGGCCCGGGAGCCCGGGCAGCATCAGATCGAGCACCACCATGTCAAAGCTCTCGCGCAGCGCGATCCGCTCGCCCTCGCGTCCGTCGAGCGCGGAGCGCACGGTGAATCCCTCAGCCTGTAGGCCTCGCGTAAGAAAGTCGACGATCCCCGGCTCGTCCTCCACCAACAGGATCGACGGCGTCAAAGAGGAATCCGCCATCGGCTCGGCCAAGTCGGACATCCAGTGAGGATAGTTCCAATCGGAGTGAACTTGCTCACCGAAAAAATCCTCCCGATCGGACGTGCGAGGCGTCGGCGCGGCCCGCGTTTGACCTTCCGGCGGATTCGATGATCTTTCTCATGTTGCTGTTAGCGAACCCTTAGCAACCCACCACACACTGGCTGCATGTCCGCAGAGCGGCAAACGCCTCGACAACGCCGCACCATGCGCAGCCTCTCCCTGTCCTCCGGCTCCCAGCCGCGCGACAGCGCGATGACGCCGGGCACAGCGGCGGCGCAACCCGGCGGCGGACGCCTGGCCGGCGGCGGCACAGCCGGCAACGAGCGCCTCACCGCGGCCACCGGCATCCTGTTGATCCTGCTGCTGGCCGTGATCGGCGTGACCTTGTTGCGCCTGCGCTCGCTGATCTCCGTGCACCTGTTCGTGGGGCTGCTGCTGATCCCCCCGATCGCCCTGAAGCTGGCGAGCACCGGCTACCGGTTCGTGCGCTACTACACCTCCAACCCGGCATATCGCAAGCGGGGAACGCCCCCGATCCTACTGCGGGTCAGCGCTCCGGTCGTGGTGGCCTCAACGCTCGCGGTGCTCGCGACCGGCGTCGCGCTGCTGTTCGTGGGCCCCGAGTCCGCGGGGGTCCTGCGCGAGCTGCACAAGCTGAGCTTCATCGTGTGGGTCGCCTCCACCGCGCTGCACGTGCTCGGGCACCTGCCCGACCTGCAAAAGACCTTTCTCATCGAACGCGCAGGGCGCTTCGAGTACAACCAACTTGCCGCCGGGAGAACGGGGCGCGCCATATCGATCGCAGGTGTGCTGCTCGGCGGGGTTGTGCTCGCGATCGTGCTCATCCCCCACTACGGGGCTTGGTCGCAGTTCGAGGCTTTCCACCACCACCACTAACCATGTCTCCCAGACCGACAAACGCCAGAGACGCGGCGCTACGCAGGCTCAGCCGGGCAAACCGCTGGCTGGTAGCTGGATCGGTGGCGCTGACCGGCGTGTTCGCCGAGGTCGCGGCCAGCGCGTTTCCCGGCAAAACGTTCAAGGCGAGCGGCGCGAGCGGATCGCAGAAGACCAACACGGGCCATACCTCCAAAGTGGAGGCGAAACCGATTCGACCGCCCGCACAGGCGCCCAAAGCGAGCACCACTCCCGAACCCACGACGACACCCGAATCGCCCTCTCAAGAATCGGCGCCCTCACAGGAGTCGACCCCCTCCCAAGAATCGGCGCCGTCTCAGGGATCCGCTCCGGCCCAAGAATCGGCGCCCGTCGAACAATCCGCACCTGCGCAAGAATCCGCGCCGGTCGAACAGTCTGCACCCAGCCAGGAAGCCGCGCCCACTCAAGAATCGGCGCCGGCCCAGGAATCTTCGGCCCCGGTGGTGTCCGGTGGATCGTGAGAGCCCCAACCAGGCGACCGCAAGGGCGAGCTGGCAAGCGCTCGGCACGAGCGCTGTGCTGGTCGTGGGCGAGCCCGATGCCCTCGCGCAGGCACGGCCGATCGTCGCGCGCGAGCTGGATCTGATCGACCGAGCGTGCAGCCGTTTTCGCGGGGATTCCGAGTTGACTCGCCTGAACGCGCACGCCGGACGCGCCGTTCGCGTCGCGCCGCTTTTGGTAGAGGCGACAGAAGTCGCCCTTCGTGCCGCCGAGCTGACCGACGGGGACGTCGATCCGACCGTCGGCATAGCGCTCGAGCTGGCGGGATATGACCGCGATTGGCGCCTGCTCGACCGCAGCTCGTCCAGCGTGACGAGTCCCCCCAGAAGCGTGCGGGCCAGCTTCCGCTCGGGCTGGCGAACGGTCGAAGTCAACCGCGGGCGCGCCACATTGAGGATCCCGGCCGGAGTGAAGCTCGACCTCGGGGCGACCGCGAAGGCTTGGGCCGCCGACCGCGCCAGTCGGGCCGTCTACGAGGCGACGGGCTGCGGCGTATTGGTGGGGCTCGGCGGCGACATAGCGACGGCTGGGCCGCCGCCCGCCCGAGGCTGGCCCGTCCACGTGACCGACGACCATCGCGCCGGACCGCGGGCGCCGGGACAGACGATCTCGATCGAGGGCGGAGGGCTGGCCACGTCGAGCACCACGGTCCGGCGCTGGAGCCACAAAGGTCACGCTATGCACCACATCATCGACCCTTCCACCGGCGCTCCGGCACGCAGCGTGTGGCGCACGGTGAGCGTCGCGGCGCTCGACTGCGCCGATGCCAATATCGCCGCTACAGCGGCGATCGTGCGCGGTCCAGAGGCCTCAACTTGGCTTGAGGCCATGGGCCTTCCCGCCCGGTTGGTGAGTTGCGACGGCGAGGTCCGCACGGTCGGAGACTGGCCGCCCCAGGACGCGTCGCTCCAAGAGGCGCTCGCGTGAGCAGCCCCACCGCCCAGCAACCAAAGGTTGCCCTATGAGCGTCGTGCTGGCAAGCACAGGGCCGAGCGCCTACTGGTACCTGACACGCTCAAGCGGCGCGGTGGCATTGATCCTGCTCACGCTGGCCTTGGTGCTCGGCGTAGCGGACGTGCGGCGCTGGAGCACCGAGAAATGGCCGCGCTTCGTGGTGGATTCGCTGCATCGCAACGTGTCTTTGCTGGCCTTGGCGTTCCTGGGCCTGCACATCCTGACGGCCGTGCTCGACAGTTTCGCGCACATCTCGTTGATCGACGCCGTGGTCCCCTTCACCGGCTCCTACCGGCCGTTCTGGCTGGGCTTGGGCGCGCTCTCGTTCGATTTGATGCTGGCCATAATCATTACGAGCCTGTTGCGGCGTCAGATGGGCCACTCGACCTGGCGCGCGGCGCACTGGCTTTCCTACGCCAGCTGGCCGATCGCCCTACTGCATGGCCTGGGCACGGGCTCCGACGTGAAAAGCAGCTGGATGCTGGCGCTCAGCGTAGGCTGCCTGCTGGCTGTCCTGGCGGCCGTCTCGATGCGCATCGCAGCGGGCTGGCCCGAGCGGCTTGCTCGCCGCGGCGCGGCTCTGGGCGGTGTGGCGATCTACACGCTCGGCTTGATCTTGTGGCTGCCGAGTGGCCCCTTGGGCAAAGAATGGGCACGCCGCTCAGGCACCCCCTCCTCCGTGCTCGGCTCATCCTCGGCCAAAGCGTCCTCGGGGTCAGGCTCAGAAGGAGCGGGTCGATGAGCCCGAGCAACCACACCGCCGAACTCGCCCTTTCGGGTGCTCCCAGTCATCCTGACGAGCAAGCAGATGAGCTCCCGCTGAGCGAGCACGCTCCCAGCTTCGGGCTACCGCGCCTCTTGGAGGGCGTGGTCGCACAGGGCGCGATGGACCTGCAAACCCATATCCACACACACGGTCCTCCTCCCACGCCACGCCGGCGCGAGCGACGTGGAGCGAGCGTCCTGATCGACCGGATCGAACAAGCAGGCCTTGGGGGACGCGGAGGCGCCGCCTTTCCTACGGCCAAGAAGATGCGCACGGTGGCCGCCGGCAAAGGCAAGCCGATCGTGGTCGTCAACGCCACCGAGGGCGAGCCGGCGAGCCTCAAGGACCGCACTCTGCTCGAGACCATGCCCCATCTGGTGCTCGATGGGGCAGCCTTCGCCGCCCGCGCGCTCGGAGCGGACGAAGCGATCCTGTGCGTATGCGAAACCGCCGGCGTCGCGATCGAGCGGTCCGAACGAGCGATTGCCGAACGCCGGCAAATGCCCGGCCAGTGGCCTCGCGTCGCGCTGAGCGCAGCCCCGGCCGGCTATGTGGCCGGGCACGAGTCGGCGCTCGTCAACCACCTGAACGGAGGGCCGCCCAAGCCGACCTTCTCGCCACCGATGCCCTTCGAGCGCGGCGTGCGGCGGCGCCCAACGCTCGTCAACAACGCCGAGACATTGGCTCACGTGGCCTTGATCGCACGCCACGGCCCGCGTTGGTTTCGCGCACTCGGACTCTCCGAGCAACCCGGCTCCACCCTCCTGACCCTGAGCGGACCGGTTGCTTATCCGGGCGTATATGAGGTCGAGTACGGCGCCTCGCTCTCGTCCTTGCTGGAAGCCGCCGGCGGGACCACCAGCCGCGTGCGCGCGGCCCTGTTCGGAGGGTATGCGGGCACCTGGGTCGAGGGCGGCGCGCTGGCGGACTTGGCTTTGTCGAACGCCCATCTGGCCCCCTACGGGGCCACGCTTGGCGCCGGCGTGGTGCTGCTGCTTTCCGAGGACGCTTGTCCCGTCGCCGAGACAGCCCGCGTCACGCGCTGGCTCGCGCTGCAGGGCGCCGGGCAGTGCGGGCCTTGCGTGCACGGCCTGGACGCGCTCGCCGAGACCTTCGAGCGAGTGTGCGCCGGCACCGCGCCAAAGCACGCCGGCTCACGCGTGGAGCAGCTTGCCGGGCTCATCGGCAGGCGCGGGGCCTGCGCCCACCCGGACGGCACCGCGCGCTTCGCGATGAGCGCCTTGGACGTGTTCGCGCAGGAGTTCGCCGATCACATCCGTCACGGCGCCTGCGAGGCCTGCGCGCGGCCCTCGCAGATGCCTCTGCCCAACCATCCCCGCATCGCGGCGGTTGCCTGAGAGATGGCGAAGCGAGTGCGCGTCAACCCGATCGCATGCGAGGCCCACGGCATGTGCGCCGAGCTGTTGCCCGAGCGCATCGCCTTGGACGAGTGGGGCTACCCGATTGTCGACGAGCGACCCCTCTCGCCGGACCTCGTCTCCCACGCCCAGCGCGCGGCCCAGGCCTGCCCGACGTTCGCGTTGATCGTTGAGCGCGATCGCTCACGTCCCCGCTAGCCTCGAAGTCCCCGGAAATCCGGACCGGCGCGGAGGAAATGTTGTACAATTTTTGCGTAATTCACCATAGTATTTATAAAATGTTAATACTAAAGTGAATTTGACGAAAAGTATATGACATCTACAGCCCGCTTCGCGGTGCCCTTGGGCCTGGCCCCCGACGCGACGTCTGCTCTAGCCCGACGACGTCTGCTCTGACCGACGCGAGGCCCGCTTGGGACCGGCGACTCAGATCGCGCCCACGTGCACGGCCGCCAGCCCCTGCCAAGGCCCGTAGCGCGCGAAGAACGAGCGCACGTCCGCTTCGGAGGCACATGCCCGCGGGTCGCCGCCGCCGAGGCTCCGCCCGACGTACCTGAGCAGCCCCAGATCTCCGGCCGGCAGTTGGTCGAAGCGTCCTTGGCCATACAGAGCGAGCATCTCTACGGTCCAAGGCCCGACACCGGGGATCGATCGCAGCCGGCGCCACGCATGTCGATGATCGACGCCATGCAAATCAAGACGGCCAGTCGCCACCTCCCGCGCGACCCTCACCAACAAGCGCGCCCTCGACCCAGCCAGGTCGAAGGACTCCAGGCAAGCCGGCGCCGCCTCCGCGAGCGTGTCCGGCGAGGGCACGTCGCGCAGCGGACGCTCACAGGTCTCCCAGGCGCTCCAGCGCGGCCCCATCGAAGCCACGATGCGCCGCTGGATCGCGGCTGCACGCTCGTACTCGATCAGTTGCTCGCAGATCGCCCAGGCGAGCGCCTCAAACGGTTCGGGGCGCCGTCTCGGCCGCAGCCACGGACGGCGGCGAATCGACGGGCCGATCACAGGATCGCGCGCGAACTCGCGCTCGAAGGCGCTCAGGTCCTCGTCGATGCCGAGCGCAAAGCGCATCCGCTCGATCCCATGGTGGGCCGCCTCGGCGCTCTGCGCGCGCGCCCCGAACAGGACTGCGTCGGGCGCGGTCTGGGCGACGCGCACATGCACCGGCTGGCCGCCGTGGTGGAGCAATCGTTCGAGCACACCCCTGCGGCAACGCAGGACCCCGTCCATACCGCCGAGGCGCGGCAGGCGAAACGGTCCGGCCGGCGTAATCTCGAGGCGCAGCTCCACCGGGTTGCCCTCGCCCTCCCGACGATGCAAACGCTCAACGGCCCCTGAGCGGAGCCCCGAGCAGGTGCACGTCCACGAGCAGGGAGCGCGATCCCACGATCGCGATCTCCCCGGGCTGCTTGGAGCGCTTGCGGGCACGTCCGAGCCGTCGCGACGGACGAGCGCCGGCAAGGGCCAGGCGGCGGCTATGGCGACGGCGCACCAGGCCGAGTAGGGCCGCGCCCGCCAGAAACCCGCCGGCAGCCGCGGCGGCGGTCTGCACGGGGGCGCTGCGCGAAACCGTCAGCGAGCGGGTCTCCGAGGTTCCGAACATGCTCACCCCGGCTGGTTCTGAGAGCACCGGCTCTGCAGCAAGCACGGGCACCCCGTCGAGAACCTCCTCGTGAAGCGGCTCGCTCACACCAGGCAGTGTAAGCCCGGGGGCGGACTGCTCGTCGCACATGGCTGCGCGAGGTCCCGGAGCCCCGACCATTCGTCACACAGAACCCCGCGCGAGGTCCCGGGGCCAGGCCGCTCGCGTCACATGACCACCCGCGCCTGAACGGGGTGCTACAACTCGCGCTCGTAGACCCGGTAGCGGCGCACGATCTTGCCGCCCATGCCTTCCATCGCACGGTTCATGGGCTTGTTGATCTCCAGGATCCAACCCATCTCCCCGCCTTTTTGGGGCGTGTTTTCGGCCGCATCGAAGTGCATCTGATAGAAGCGCGCCGCGACCCCCGTGTGCTGATAGGCGGGCTTGACCCCGAGGGCGAACACGCGCACCGAGTCGATCTTCTTGCGCTCGCGCAGAGCCGTGATCCAGCCGAACGGCAGCAGGCGGCCGTTCATCTTGGCCAGCACCTGGTTGAAGTCGGGCAGCGTCAAGGCCGCCCCGACGACCTCGCCTGTGTCCTTCTTTTCGGCGACCATCGCCCAGTTCTCGTCCAGGATCGGGCCAAGGTCCTTGGCGTAGTGGCGCACCTCCTCTTCGGTCAGCGGCACGAAGCCCCAGTTGCGCTCCCAGGCGGCGTTGTAGACCTCCAGGAAGCGGCTGACCTCCTCTTGCAGATCTTTCTTGCGGAAGTTGCGACACACGATCCCGTGCTCGGACTCGAGCTTGTCGGCCATCTCCCAGATCGCCGGGTGCACGTTCTCGCGCCCGGTGACGTGCAGGCTCCACATGTACAGGTCCATCGACTTGGTCAGGCCGATGTCCTGCTCGAAGAGGCGCTGGTAGTAGGGGTGATGCCACGGGCACAGGATGATCGGCGGACGCTCGTGGCCCTCGACGAGCAGGCCGCACTCGTCGTTGGTGGTGAAGTCCATCGGGCCGACCATGCGGTCGCGTCCGCGCTCGCGCAGCCAAAGCTCTGCGGTGCTGAGCAGGGCGCGCGCCGCCTCGGGGTCGTCCTCGCACTCAAACCAACCGAACAGGCCCCAGTCGTTGCCTTGGAACTCGTTGAGGTTGCGGTCGATGTGGGCGCTGATGCGCCCGACGGCTCGGACCCGTCCGTAGGCCAGGAAGTACTGGGCCTCGGCGTGCTTGAAGAATGGGTTCTTCTTCTGGTCGAGCCTTTTCTTGACATCCATCAACAGGGGGGCGACCCAGTTGGGCTCGTTACGATAGAGCCGCCACGGCAGCTTGATGAAAGTGTTCAGGTCGCTCCGGCTCCTGACCGGACGAACCTCGACCTTCATCGTCTTCCCCGAAGTCTCTACAGCCATCGCCCCCAGCCTATAGGAAGAGAGCCGATGCTCACATCGATCCAAGCACTCGTCGAATGACCACCTCGATCGACGTTTTCGCCAAGGTTCGCGGCCACGAGCGCGAGCAGCTCTTGCGCGAGGCGCGCGAAGCCGACCTGATGCCCTACTTCCGCACAGTCGAGTCGCCCGCGATGCCGGTCGTGGAGATGGAGGGCGCGCCGCGGATCATGCTCGCCTCCAACAACTACCTCGGCCTTACTGGCGACGAGCGGGTCATGCAGGGCGCCCGCGACGCGCTCGCTCGCTACGGGACCGGCCTCACCGGGTCGCGGCTGCTCAACGGCACGACCCCTTTGCACCTGGAGCTGGAGCGCGAGCTGGCCGAATGGATGGGCGCCGAGGACGCGATCGTGTTCACGACCGGCCATCAGGCCAACGTGGGCACGCTCGGCACGCTCCTGGACGCCAGTGACACGGTGATCGTGGATTCCGCCGATCACGCTTCGATCCTCGACGGGGTCCTGCTCTCCAAGGCCAGGATGCGGCCCTTCAGGCACAACCGCATGGACAAGCTCGAGCGCGCCCTCCAGCGCGCAGAGGACGACGGCGGTGGCGTGCTCGTGGTCGTCGACGGAGTCTTCTCGATGGAGGGCGACGTGGCGCCGCTGGTGGACATCGTCGAGCTGTGCGAGCGCCACGGGGCGCGCCTGATGGTCGACGAGGCGCACGGGGCCGGCGTGCTCGGCGCGCGCGGGGCGGGCGCCGCCGAGCTGCTCGGGGTCGAGGATCGGGTCGACCTGAGGATGGGCACCTTCTCCAAGTCGCTGGCCGCCTGCGGCGGTTTCGTGGCGGGACCGGCCGAGGTGATCGACTACCTGCGCATCTCAAGCCGCGCTTTCCTGTTCACCGCCTCGGCGGTGCCGGCCGCGCTGGGAGCCGCGCTTGCGGCGCTGCGCATCGTGCGCTCCCGCGAGGGGCCGCCTCTGCTCGCAGCGGTGATTGCCAACGCCCGCTACCTCGCCGAGGGCCTTCGCGCGCTCGGCTATGAGACGCTCAGCGGCGAGCCGGTGCGCATGGGAGCCGAGCCCGGCAGCGCGACGGCCACGGTGGCCACGCCGATCGTGCCGGTGCTGGTGGGCGACGATTGGAAGGCGGCCCTGCTCTGGCGAGCGCTGTACGACGCGGGCGTGTTCACCAACTGCGCCCTGCATCCCGCGGTGCCTCCGGGAGGAGCGCTGTTGCGCACCAGCGTGATGGCGACCCACGACCGACCCACGCTCGACCGTGCGCTGGAGGTGTTCGCGCAGGTCAAGCGCGAGTTCGAGGCCGCGCACGGCCCGCTGTCCCAACTGAGCGAGTCCTGAAGCGATCCGCCGGAGCTCTGACGAGCGCTTCGAGTAACCGGAACGGTGTAAAGACCCTTAACGGCTTGTACACATCTTCACAAGTCAAAACGGCCACAAAAAAGCCCGCTTCTAGCGAACGTTTGAGCAGAACACTGTTGACCGGACGGCCTCGGCTGGCTAGCTTCTCAGAACGCAAAGCACGACCGTCCGAAGCTCACCCACAGGCCACCGGTAGAGGGGTGCCGAAAGCTTTCGCGACAGCTCGCTAGGGGAAGCTGAAGAGGGTCGAGCGACGCGCTACTCGTCAACCAGCCAAGCTTGTTGCGCGCCCCGGGAAGACCCGCGGCGGCGACGGGGAGTGAGTACACATGAACGCGACAGCGACTATCGCCCCTGCCGGCCCTCAGCACATGCGCGCCCTCGAACGCGCCAATCAAGTGCGCCTTGCCCGCGCCGAACTGAAGCGACGGATCGCCGGCGGCGAGATCGGCGTCGCCGAGGTGATCCTGGACTGCCCTTGGGAGGCCGACAGCATGGCCGTCGCCGACCTCCTGATGAGCCAGCGCCGCTGGGGCCAGACGCGCTGCCGCAAGTTCCTCGCCCAGATTCCGATGTCCGAGCAGAAGACCGTCGGCTCGATGACCGAGCGCCAGCGACGCACCCTGGCCGCGATGCTGACCACCACAGGCCCCGAGACGATGCCCAGCCCGTGGGTCACGGCACGCCGTATGCGCCCAGGCGCAGCTACGGGCAGCCAGATGACAGCTTGACCTGCCACCAACCGGCGAGCATCCCGATCAAGCCGAGGCGCGGTCGCACCTCCCACACGCCGCAGTGCCCGTCGCCCAAGTCGGCGACGGGGACGCGCACGAACTTGTAGCGGCCCGGTTCGAGCTTCATCCGTCGCAACAGCTCACGCGAGCGACGCTCTAAGGCAGCCCGCTCGCGGACTTCGACCTGGACTTCGCCGACACGCAGCGCCAGCCGGTCGCGCACGCGCTCCAAGTCGCCCAGCGAGAGCAGGCGCGGCCCGCTGAAAAACTCGCCTTCCTGGTCGCGTGAGGAGATGTGCGGGAAGGTGTGGGCCACGAGCCCTGAGAGCTCGCGCTCGAGCTTGGCCACCTGGCCCCTGAGCGCCTCGCGCGCCAGCCGATCTCCGATCGGTCGCTCCTCGCCGAGGCCAGCCTCAGGCTCGCGACCCTGTATGTGGCGATCGACGGCGAGCTGCTCGGTTTGGGCCATCCTCTGCTCCTCCCGTATTGACCAACCCGATCTTAGCTGGCCGCGGGGCTGCGGTAAAGCCTTCAGCCATCGCCGGCGAGCGCCGTGCGACACGCCCACAGGGTCTCTTCGGCGTGTAGGGCGGGCACGCCGGCAACCTGCACCGCGAAAAAAGTCAAGCGCCGCGTGCTCGCCGACGGCTCGTGACCGGAGCCCAGCTGCCCGAAGAGGATGGCAAGCGGACAGTCGGCATCGGCGATCACCAGCCGGCCCGCGCCAAGGCCAGGCCCCTCAGAGCTTCGGCCGAGGCGCTCCTTGGATCGGCTCACGCGGATTCCGAGCGGACCGTTGACATGGTCTGCGTCGAGCGCCCACACCGGCACCGCGGTATCGATCAGGGCGATCGTGAGGATGTCGGCAAGGAAACCCTCCGAGAGGAACCCCCCGTCGAGCATCCGTTCCAGCACGGCCGCCTCGATCGGTGTTCTGACAATGTCCGGGTCGAGGCCTATCTGACGGAAGAAGACCCGATAGGCGGCGGGTATCGGCTCCTGGCGAACGTTCACCGCACGCGCTCCGCGCCAGCGATTGGAAAGTTCGTGCAGGCGCGCTCGCACGGGCGGCGGAGAGCCGCGGGTCAGGGAGCCCGAACGGGGAAGCTCGACCGTAACCGACATCAGCCCGAGACCGGGTAGCTCCTGCTGGACCTCGCGCTCGCACCAGCCGCGCACAGGCTCCTCGCTCATGCGGGCGCCCTCACGACAAGACTCCCAGCCGGTGGGACCGGACACCCCCGCTCACGGACACCCCACCCACGGACATCCCCGCTCACGTGCGACCTGGCCTCCAACCGCGGGCGCGCGAGGCGACCACAAGCTCCTGCACACGTGCGCGCAAGGTGGCGAGCGACGGGGTGTTCAAGAGCGAGGGACTCTGCACGATGCCACCTGGATATACGAACGTGACCTGGGGACAGCTCACCATCGCATAGAGCCTCGCCCAGACGGCCTTCGGCGTCGACGCCGACCGGAAAGGTCAAGCGCTTGGCACGCACCAGACTCGCTGTGGAGGAGACATCGTCTTTGACGCCTACCGCGGCGAAGCCGACCTGGGGAAACTCGGAAGCCAGCTGCTGCATCTCGGTGAGGACGGCGGCACACGAGCCGGCTTGGAAGAACAGCGCGAGCACCACGGGCCCACGTTCGTAGAGCTGACAGATGTTGAGGATTCCCGGACCGCGCTCCTGACAGGCCGCCACTCTGCCCGCCAACCCATCGTTGGCGTGCCTCGCGATGTCCACTTCGCCCGCCGGGCCGCCGATCGCATACGGAGCGGCGAACGGGGGGACGCGAATGCCGGGGCGAATGGCCGTGCTGCCTTTGTGAGAACTCAACGCCACATGCACGGTGAACGCAATCAAAAGGATTGCCGCGAGGATCACCACGTAGACGCCGTAGCGAGCCCCCGCAACTCCCGGCGTCGGTCCTCCTGTCGACGAGGTCGGCCGATCAGGGCGCCGAGACCGCGCGGGTCGCGAGCCACCATCGGTCGAGGGCTCCGGCGAGCCGGAGCGGGTCATGGCGCGGTGAGCCCTCGTCGCCTGGCGCGCCAGGCAGGCACAATTTGCTTGAGCGAGCGCACGCCACCTCGAATGCGCTCGCCGACGGATTGTTGGCCCTCAGCGATCACCACCGCCGCGGGCAGGGCGACGAGCACACCGATCAAGGACACCGACAGGTCCACGAGCGTGACGAAGCCAAAGTCGCGCAGCATCGCGATGTCCGACAGGGTGAGCACCCCGAAGCCGGCGATCGCGGTCACCCCCGAAGCGGCGATCGCGGCGCCCGTGTGACTGTAGGCCCGCCGCAAAGCTTGCACCGTGTTGTGACCCGCGGCCCGCTCCTGGAGCTGGCGCTCGGAGAGCAGCACACTGAACTCGGTGGAGATCGCGATCACCAGGGCGCCGAGCGTGACCGACATCGGGTTGAGTGGGATGCGCAGCAGGAACAACACCAACGCCGACCAGCCGGTGGCCAGCACGATCGGGGCGAAGGGCGCCAGGGCCCGGCGCCGGTCGCCCCTGAAGGCAATCAGGAGAATGATCGCCACGGCCGCCAAAGCCACGAGCAGGGTCAGCACCCGCCGCCAGGGAGACGCGATCTGGGCCCCGGCCTGGGCGGCCAGGACCGACAGACCGACGAGGTGGGCGCTAACGCCTGCCGGCGGGTGCAAGTCGGAGCGCATCCCTTCGATCACCTGCTGCTGTTGTTGCAGGGGCATCGCGCGGATGCCGAAGGCGAGCGTGGCGGAGCGACGATCGGAGCTGATCACATCCTGCGAGAAGTACACGGGGATCGCCGCGAGCACGCCGTGAACCTGCTTTTCGCTCAACTTGGTGGAGACGCCTTCTTCAGCTGGGAAAAGGTCGGGCAACGAGAAGGCGGGGCACAGCTGGGCTGGCCGATTGACGGTCTCGCCGTGTGCTCCAGACGGGGTATCGACCGTCGATTGGCCACAGCCTTTGCTCGGGCTGTAGGCGAAACGCTTGAGCACAGCGCTCTCGTACTTGCTCATCCATTCGACTGTGGCGGCCCTGGTCAGCAGAGCTGCGAGTCGACCATCAGGTCGATCTCGCCGCCCACTCCGGTCGCTCGTTCGAGCGCGCTCAGGTTGTGCAGTGACGAGAGGCTCTGGGGAGCGAGCTTGGCGATGTCGGTTTGCACCCGCGTTTGGGTGTCCAAACCCCATCCGAGCGCGGCGAGGGCAAGCCCGACACCGAGCACGCGACCGGGACGCTGCACCGCATAGACGAGCGCCGTGCGCGACACGAAGCGGGTCGCCGGATTGTCGGTGAGCAGCTCGCGCGCGCCCTGCCAGGACGAGGAGAGCTGTTGGGCGACGCCCCCGCAGGCCTCCCCTGCGCGCGCGCGCAGGGCACCACCGCGTCCAACACCCGGTACACCGGCATGGCCCCCCGCACGCGCGCGTAGGGCACCCCCGTTTGTGGATGCAACCACCCCCTCCTCGCCCGTGCGCCTCGCGCGCTGGACGCCCCCGACTTTGAGCCCTTGGCGCCCTCCCCTCCCCGCAAGCACCAGGACCGCCGAGCCGGCCGTGAGCGCGCACAGCAAGGCGAGCGCGACCCCCACGACAAGCAGCAACCCGAAGCCGCGTACCATCGGCACCGGCGAGAGCATCAACACGAGCAGGCCGCCGATGCTGGCAAGCGCCGCCGTGGCGATCGTGGGGGCGCCCTGAGAGGCGGCTTCGCGCACTGCATCGAGCGCACTGGGGGCGCCCGCCTGGCGAGCCTCCTCGACGCGCGACTGGAACTGGATCGCGTAATCGACCGACAGGCCGACGAGCACCGGCAGGACGGCGACCGAAGCCATCGTGAGCGAAGATCCCGAGAGCGCCAGGGCGCCGAACGTGAGCGCCGCTGCGAGCAGGGCGATTGCCAGCGGCAGCAGGCGCGGGCGCCCCTTGAAGATCAGGCTCAAAACGAAAGCCATGACCAACAGGACGGCGAGCAGCAACAGCTCGATGGAGCTGGCGATCGAGTGTGTGAGGTCGCTCACCACGACCGGCTCGCCGGTGACCAGGTAGGACTCGCCGTTGGCAAGATGCCACTGGCCCATCGCGGTGGCCTGGCGAATCAAGGAGATCGTGTGCGACCGCTGCGCTTCTGAGAGCCCTGGCTTCAGGCGCACGGTGACCAATGCGGCGTCACGACTCGGGAAGAGGTAGGCGAAGCGCTGCTTGGGCGTGCCGGATGGCTTGCTCGGATCGAACACGACTTTCGAGACGAATTCGTGGTTTTCCAGGCTGGGGGCGCTTTTCAGGCCGTAGCGGATCGCCAGGGCGCTTATTTCCGCGGCGAAGCCCGCCATCGTCGCCTTACGCGCCTGTTCTCCAAGCGAAGCCGCTTCCTCGGCGCTCAGCCCGCGTGCGCGCGCTTTGCGGTAGACGGCGCTCTGGGCCTGCTTGGCCTCCGCTTCGGCCTGATTGCCGCGCACGCTGAGCAGGTTCACGGCCTGGAGCGCCGCCTCGTTGAGGAACGTGCCCGGCCCGAACACGACCTTGACCTCTTTGCCTTGCGTGAGCTGACCGCAGGGACCGTTCGCTCCCCCCTCCTCGGCAAGCGCCGCCTTGGGCAGGTTGCCCGATAGGCATCCCTCCAAGCCGACAAGGCGGTCGATGTCGGGGCTGAGCACGAGCTTGCGCAGATCGCCGGCGACCAGGACCTCGACCGGCTCTTCGCCGAAGCGGTCGTAGAAGCGCTGGGTTTCCCTGTAGGTGGAGCTGGAGCGCCCCACCAGGGTGTCGGTGGCCGCGGTGGGCCGCAGCCCAAGCGCCGCGATCGCACATCCCACCCCAAGCACACCAAGCACGGCGATCGTAAGCAAAGGCCGACGCCCAGCACGCACAGCCAGCCCTGAGAAAACCCTCCCCGCAGTCACATTCAAAGGCTAGTCAATCTCTGACGCCCATAGGCCACCAGGCGGCGGATCGTCGTTCCTGGCAAGGACGCACCGACTCGGCACATGCGGGAGGGAAGGACGTAGCCGGGGACGACGAGGCAGCCGCCCGGCCTACTCCATGCCGAGCGGCCCTTGCGACTCGCCCGAGAGGAACTGGCGGACAAACGGGTTTTCAGAGTCGAACAGCTCGGCTGCCGGCCCCGACTCGACGATGCGCCCACGCCACAAGACCGAGATGTGCTCGGCCACACGGCGGGCCGACATGATGTCGTGGGTGATGACGACGTAGGTGCCGCCGTTCTCTTCGTGGACCTCTTTGATCAGTTCGCACAGCAGGGCCGTGCGCACAGGGTCAAGGCCTGAGTCGGGCTCGTCGAAGAGGACGATCTCGGGGTCGAGCACGAGCGAGCGGGCGAAACCGGCGCGCTTGCGCATGCCGCCGGAGAGCTCGTTGGGCATCTTCTCGCCGGCGTCGCCGAGACCGACCTCGCGCATACGCGAATTGACGATCTCGGCGATCTCCTCTTCGCCCTTCTCGGTGTGCTGGCGCAGCGGGAAGGCGATGTTGTCGTATAGGTTCATCGACCCGAACAAGGCCCCGTCCTGGAAGAGAACGCCGAACTTCTTGCGGATCTCGAACAGGTCCGCGTCGGGCAGGCTGGGGATCGAATGGCCTTGCACGATCACGTCGCCCTCGTCGGGGTAGAGCAGGCCGACGATGTGCTTGATGCAGACCGACTTGCCGGTGCCCGAGGGGCCGATTATCATCGAAATCTGGCCTTCGGGCAGGCCCATGTTGAGACCCTGCAGGACGTGGTTGGAGCCGAAGGACTTGTGGACGCCCACGAACTCGATCGCGTCGGGTACCCCGGTCGGACGAGTCGTGCCCATGTGAAACTGGAACTCGGACTCCTCCCCGTCCCCTCTCGGAGACGCGTTCCCCGCGGGGGCGTTCTTTGAGGAGTCGTGCCCTTCCCCTCCGGAGGGACCCTGCTCGCGTGTGGCCACAGTCAGCCTCCGATCGGGGCTTTCGGGTTGGCGCCCCAGAAGATCTGGGTGCCGAGCATCCCAATCAAGTGGACCAAGATTATGTTCAATACCATGGACTTGGCCGTGGCGGTGCCCACGCCGACGGGTCCGCCGCTGGCGTTGTAGCCGTAGTAGCAGCCCACGAGCACGATCGCGGTGGCCATGAACATGGCCTTGATCAGGCTGAAGAGGAAGTCGGGCGGGTTCTGGAACTGCCAGAAGATCAAGAGATAGCCGCCCGCGGAGACCGTGGCGACCTGCTGCACGACGGCGATGTAGGAGGCCAGGAAGGCCGCGCCGACACCGGCCAGGTACATGAACGGGAGCACGACCCAGGCGGCCAGGAGGCGCGTGGCGCACAGGAAGGTCATCGAATTGATGCCCATCACCTCGAGCGCGTCGATCTCATCGGAGATGCGCATCGCGCCGAGCTCGGCGACGATGCCAGTGCCGACCTTGGCGGCCATCATGTAGCCGAACGCGTAGGGGATGATCTCGCGCAGGTCACACCACGCGGTGAAGACGCCCGCGTAGGCGGGCGCGCCCTGGGCCTCGAGGAAATAGGCGCCCTCGATGCCGCACTCCAGGCCGAGCACGAACATCAGGGCCCAGATGATCAACGTCGAGGAGACGATCAGGATGCCCGACTGGCGCAGGGCCTCACCGAAGAAGCGGAAGACGCGCAGGCCCCAGACGTCCCGGATCATGTTGCCGGCGAAGCGACCGAACTCGCCGGTCGAAGCCAGCAGTTCGCGCGGCGTGACCAGCAGTTCGTTCATTACTTGATCACGAGGATGTTGGGGTGCGTTGCCAGAAGCAGCTGGGTGTAGGCATAGTCGAACGCGAAGATCGCCAGGAACGTGACGACGACGGCCTGGTTGACGGCGCGGCCGACGCCCTCGGCGCCGCCGGAGGCGGTCATGCCCTTGTAGCAGCAGACGATCGCGATGATGGCGCCGAAGATCGTGGTCTTCAGGGCCGAGCCCCACAGGTCGGTGGTGGAGGCGTTGGCGAACAGGGTGTCCCAGAAGGGGCCGAGCGGCTGGCCGTTGACGAGCTCGGCGAGGACTCCGCCGAACAGGCCGAAGAGGATCGCGTAGACGTTGAACAGGCCCGTGACGAGCATGAGGGCCAAGAAGCGGGGCACCACCAGGTTCTTGACCGGGTCCACGCCGAGGACCTGCAGCGCGTCGAGCTCCTCGCGGATCTTGCGCGCGCCGAGGTCGGCCGTGATCGCGGTGCCGGCCACGCCGGCCAGCACGATCGCCGTCACGTTGGGTCCGATCTCGCGGATCGCGGCCAGCACGAAGATGCCGCCGAGACGATCCAAGGCGCCGAACAGGGTCAGGAAGTTGGCCGCCTGCAGGCCCGGCGCGGCGTAGCAGATGGCCACCGTGGAGATCAGCAACGGGAACCAGCACAGGCGCAGGGCGAACAGGAACTGGGAGACGAACTCCCCGCCGTAGGGGTAGGGCGGGCGCAGGGCAGAGAGGATGGTCCTGCCGGTCAGGATCATCATGTCCCCTATTTCCTCAAGCAGGTTCCTTGTCGGTAGGAAAGCCCGCTCGGCTGCACTGCGCACCATCTCAAACCCTCCTCGGAGTACGACCCCACGCTCGGCAACCGATCGTGGCCGCGCCTCCAAACTGTACTGACCCGACCTCCAACTTCGACCCAACCTCCTCTAAGGCGTTTCCCACTCTATGCCATTCGGGGTTCGTATGCCACAGATAACCCGTCGAAACGCCACCGGTAGAGCTCGCCGGGGCGCGCCGGTCGGCGAAAGCGGCGCGCCGGCCCTGTGCCCAGAGCGCCACCGACACTGGTATCGTGGCGCTCGCTGTGGGGAGGAGAAAGTTGCTTGCGATCTGGGCGCTCGCCGTTTGCGGCGCGCTGGCGGGCGCGCTCTTGAGTGGGTGCGGCGGCTCTGAGCGCAATGCGCGCGAACCGAAGCGCGCGTACACGGTCGAAGTGGTCGGCGTCCACTTCCCGCTCAAGCAGGCGATCGCCCACGATACGCGTCTCGCCATGATCGTGCGCAACGCGGGCGCCAAGACGATCCCCAACGTGGCGGTCACGCTCGACTCGTTCTACTACACGAGCAACTACCCGAAACTGGCGGTCAGGAAGCGACCGGTGTGGATCGTGAACACGGGTCCGGGCGGGACCGCCAGCGACCCGCCGGTGCAAACCGAGGAAGTCAATCCCCCAGGAGGCGGGGAAACGGCGTTCGTCAACACCTGGGCCCTGGGCGCCTTGGGGCCCGGTCAGCACCGTCTGTTCCTGTGGTATGTGACACCGGTCAAGGCGGGCCTTCACATCGTGCATTACACGGTCTCGGCGGGCCTCGACGGCAAGTCGGTCGCGCGCACGCCGGGCGGCGGCAGGCCCACTGGAGCGCTGGTGGCCCACATCGCCCCCGCTCCCCCACCGACTCACGTGAACCCGGAAACGGGCGAAGTCGTGCGCGGCCCGATCCCGACGCCCGCCGCCGCGCAGCCGGCCGCTCCGTAGAGGCGTCTATGCGTGGTTGTCAGCGGCGCATGCGCCGCTGACCGGGACGGTGCATGCACCGTCCCGCGGAGGCGCGCATGCGCGCCTCCGTCTTG
The DNA here is from genome assembly GCA_963809705.1 of uncultured Solirubrobacterales bacterium. GTDB lineage: Bacteria > Actinomycetota > Thermoleophilia > Solirubrobacterales > Solirubrobacteraceae > Palsa-744. The sequence goes on from CAWEKF010000001.1 coordinate 591,291, forward strand.
GAGGAAGACCGTGGCGCATGCGCCACGGTCCGGCCGGCGCATGCGCCGGCCGATCGGGCGCGCATGCGCGCCCGATACATCCAGGCTCTATAGCTCTTTGGACGGGTGTCGAAAGATCCTCCCCCAGCTTTCGCCAGCTGAGCGACCCTCGGACGCACGCAGAGGTTTACGATGCGTAGCCGCCCATCGCTCAGGACAACAGGAGGAGTCGAGCCCACCCATGCCAAAGAGTCGCCAGACGAACGTGACAGCCGCGCAGTGGAGCGCCAACGGGAGCGCGCTCGGCGCGATGGATCTGACCCTTCCCGCGAACCAGATCTTCGCCTCGAACGTGTTCAGCGTGGCGGTGCAGCGCCGCCGGCTGCCCAAGCACGTGTTCAAGGCTCTGCAGCGCACGCTCGAGCGCGGCGAGGCGCTCGACACGACGCTCGCCGACGCGGTCGCCCAGGCGATGAAGGAATGGGCGATGGAGAAGGGCGCCACCCATTACACCCACTGGTTCCAGCCGCTTACCGGCTCGACCGCGGAGAAGCACGACTCCTTCTATGGACCCGCCGGCGACGGCACCGCGATCGCAGAGTTCTCCGGCAAGGAGCTGATCCAAGGCGAGCCGGACGCCTCGAGCTTCCCGACGGGCGGCATCAGGGCGACGTTCGAGGCCAGGGGCTACACCGCCTGGGACCCCACCTCCCCCGCCTTCATCCTGGAGAACCCCAACGGCGCGCTGTTGTGCATCCCGACGGCCTTCACCTCGTGGACGGGCGAGGCGCTCGACCACAAGATCCCCCTGTTGCGCTCGATGGACGCGCTCTCGGGCGCCGCGGTGCGCGCCTTGGAGCTGCTTGGCGTGGACGACGCCGCGCGCGTGTTCACCACGATCGGCTGCGAGCAGGAGTACTTCCTGATCGACGAGCAGTACTACTTCGAGCGCCCCGACCTCCTGACTACGGGCAGGACCTTGTTCGGCGCCAAGCCGCCCAAGGGCCACGAGCTCGACGACCACTACTTCGGCTCGATCCCCGAGCGCATCCTCGCGTGCATGCTCGAGACCGAGGTGGAGTTGGCCAAGCTGGGGGTGCCGATCAAGACCCGGCACAACGAGGTCGCGCCCAACCAGTACGAGGTGGCGCCGATCTTCGAGAACTCCAACGTCGGCGCCGACCACCAGATGCTGACCATGCAGATCATGCAGAACACGGCCCGTCGCTACGGGCTCGTGTGCCTGCTGCATGAGAAGCCGTTCGCCGGGGTGAACGGGTCGGGCAAGCACAACAACTGGTCGATGGGCACCGACACCGGCATGAACCTGCTGGATCCCGGAGACACGCCGCACGAGAATCTCGTGTTCCTGTTCTTCTGCACCGCCGTGATCCAGGCCGTCAACAAGCACCAGGCTTTGCTGCGGGCCTCGGTGGCCAACGCCGGCCAGGACCATCGCCTCGGGGCCAACGAGGCGCCGCCGGCGATCATTTCGATCTTCCTCGGCGCGGAGCTCGAGAAGCTGTACGCGGCGATCGAGTCGAGCAAGGCCCAGACCGCCAAGCCGGGGTCGTTCCTGGGATTGGGAACGCCCGTGCTGCCGCCGCTGCCGATGCACGGCGGAGATCGCAACCGGACCAGCCCGTTCGCCTTCACCGGCAACAAGTTCGAGTTCAGGGCGCTCGGCTCGAGCATGTCGCCGGCGCTGCCCAACACAGTGCTCAACACGATCGTCGCCGAGTCGATCGACGAGCTGGCCGAGTCCTTGAAGAAGGCCCAGCGCGGCTCGACCCTCGAGAAGGCCCTCGCCAAGGTCGTCAAGGACAGCTGGAGCGCCAACAAGCAGGTTGTGTTCGACGGGGACAACTACTCCGAGGCGTGGCACGCCGAGGCCGAGAAGCGCGGCCTCGCCAACCTGCGCACCACCCCGGACGCCCTGCCTTGGCTGACCGAGCGCCAGACGGTGGCCACGTTCAAGAAGTACAAGGTCCTCTCCAAGCGCGAGCTGGAGTCGCGCGAGGAGGTGTTCTGCGAGCAGTACGCGGTCACGCTCAATATCGAGGCCGAGACGGCCGCGCAGATCGCCCGCACGATGCTGCTCCCCGCGGCGGTGCGCCACCTGAACGAGCTCAAGGCGAGCGGCTTGGATGAGCTCGTCGCCGAGGTGGAGCCGGTCGTCAAGGAGCTGCACTACGCGATCGTCCAGCTGGAGGACGCGAACCTTGCCGAGAACCAGCCCGACGGCGCGCACCGGTGGGCGAAGTACATGCGCGACACTGTGATCCCGGCGATGGAAGACGTGCGCGAGGTGGCAGATCGGCTGGAGAAGGTCGTGGCCGACGACCTGTGGCCGCTGCCGAAGTATTCGGAGATGCTGTTCATCAAGTAGGACCGCGGCAGCGCCCTCGGCGAGCCCGTCACGACCCGCTCGCCGAGGGCGCCCTCGGCGGGGGCGCCGGGGATAGTTGTATGTGTCGCTGGATGGTGCCCCGCGCGTGCGCGCGCGACCGTCCGTTCCTTGCATTGCTTTTAAACAAGGCCGCGCGCGCGCAGGGCACCCCTCCGAGACAACAACAACACCAACGTTCAAACATTCTCATAGATGTGTCAAGGTTGCCTGAACGCTGCTAGCATCCGAGCGACCGATGCCCTCCACGCGCGATTACCGCAAAGCCCTGCGCGAGCACGTCGTCGTCTACGACGGCGGCATGGGCGCGACCTTGGAGCAGTTCGAGCTGACCGCCGAAGACTATGGCGGCCTGCAGGGCAAGTGCCACGAGGCGCTCGTGCTCAACCGCCCGGACGTGATCGAAGGGGTCCACGCCTCGATGCTCGCGGCAGGCGCCGAAGTGCTCGAGACCGACACCTTCCAGGCCTCGCGCCTGAAGCTGGACGAGTGGGGCTTGGCCGACTACACAGTCGAGATCAACACGAAGGCCGCCGAAATAGCGCGCAAGGCCGCAGGAGAGCAGCGCTTCGTCGCCGGCTCGATCGGTCCCACCGGCTTCCTGCCCGCCTCCGAAGATCCCACGCTCGGGCAGATCCGTTTCGGCGAGCTCGTCGAGGTGTTCGCCGAGCAGGCCGCCGGCCTGATCGACGGCGGCGCCGACCTGATCGTCATCGAGACCGCCCAGGACATCCTCGAGGTCAAGGCCGCCGTCTTCGGCGCGCGCGAGGCCTTCAAAAGCACCGGCAAGACCTTGCCGATCCACACTTCGGTCTCGCTCCTGCCCAACGGCGGCAAGATGCTGCTCGGCACCGACATCTCGGCCGTGCTGTGCACGTTGGAGGCCTTGAACGTGGACGTGATCGGCCTCAACTGCTCGACCGGACCCCAGGATATGAGGGACGCGATCCGCTTCCTGGGCGAATTCTCCCCCGTGCCGGTCGCCTGCATCCCCAATGCGGGACTGCCTTTGCAGGGCCCGGACGGCGAGACGATCTTCCCCGAGCAGCCCGAGCCTTTGGCTGAGGCCTTGGCGGAGTTCGTGGAGCGCTACGGCGTGGGCGTCGTGGGCGGTTGCTGCGGCACGACCCCGGATCACATCAAAGCGATCGCCGAAAGAGTGGCCGGCAGGGCCACCGGGCCGCGTCCGGGCCCACGCCCGCCGCACCTCTCCTCGATGATCGCGGCCACCCCGCTCGTGCAGGAGCCGCGCCCGACGATGGTCGGCGAGCGCGTAAATAGTCAAGGCTCGCGCAAGGCCAAGGGGCTGCTGCTGGCCGACGACTACGACGGCTTGGTCCAGATCGCCGAGGACCAGGTCGCCGGTGGCGCGCACGTGCTCGACCTGTGCGTGGCCTTGACCGAGCGCTCGGACGAGGACGAGCAGATGAGGAAACTGGCCAAGCGCATCTCCCTGACCCAGGAGCCGCCGATCCAGATCGACTCGACCGAGCCCGAGGTGATCGAACGCGCCTTGGAGCAGATTCCGGGCAGAGCGATCGTCAACTCGGTCAACCTCGAGGCCGGCCGCGACAAGCTCGACCGTGTGGTGCCGACAGCGCTCGCGCACGGCGCGGCCCTGATCGCGCTGACGATCGACGAGGTCGGCATGGCCAAGACGGCCCAGCGCAAGGTCGAGATCGCACAGCGCATCAAGCAGCTGTGCTGCGACGAGCACGGGCTCGACCCGGAGGTCCTGATCTTCGACTGCCTCACCTTCACGCTCACCACCGGCGATGAGGAGTGGCGCCCCTCGGCGGTGGAGACGATCGAGGGCATCAGACGGATCAAGGCCGAGATCCCCGACGTGAAGACTTCGCTGGGCGTCTCCAACGTCTCCTTCGGCGTGTCCCCGGGCGCACGGGCGGTGCTCAACTCGGTGTTCCTGCACCACTGCGTGGAGGCGGGCCTCGACCTGGCGATGGTCAACCCCAACCACATCACGCCCTACTCGGAGATAAGCGACGAGGAGCGCGGGCTGGCCGACGATCTCGTGTTCAACCGTCGCGAGGACGCCTTGGAGCAGTTCATCGCGCATTTCGAGTCCAAGGGCGAGCAGGAGACTCAGACGAGCGCCAACCCGACCGAGGGGATGGAGCCCGAGGAGGCCCTGCACTTCCACATCCTGCGTCGCCGCAAGGAGGGCGTAGAGGATTGGATCGACGCCTCGGTCGAGAAGATCGGCGCGGTGCCCACGCTCAACGAGGTGCTCCTGCCGGCGATGAAGGAGGTTGGCGACAAGTTCGGCGCCGGAGAATTGATCCTGCCGTTCGTGTTGCAGTCCGCCGAGGTGATGAAGAAGGCGGTCGCCCGCCTGGAGCTTTATCTGGACAAGATCGAGGGCTACACGAAGGGCACCGTCGTGCTCGCGACCGTGTTCGGCGACGTGCACGACATCGGCAAGTCGCTCGTGAACACGATCCTCACGAACAACGGCTATACGGTCGTCGACCTCGGCAAGCAGGTCCCGATCCAAACCATTTTGGACGCCGCCCAAGAGCACGAGGCGACCGCGATCGGCTTGAGCGCACTGCTCGTGTCCACCTCCAAGCAGATGCCTGCGTGTATCCAGGAGCTGCACGCCCAGGGCATGCGATACCCGGTGCTGATCGGCGGCGCCGCGATCAACCGCGCCTTCTCCTATCGCGCGCTGTATCCCGGCGGCAGGGAGTCCGACGAGCAGTACGCGCCCGGTGTCTTCTACTGCAAGGACGCGTTCGAGGGTCTGTCGGTGATGGACCAGTTGATCGACGACGGCGCCCACGGAGCGCTGCTTGAGAAGTTGAGGACTGGCGCAAGCGAGTTTCGCGCGAAGGGCGAGCAGCCGGTGGAGCAGCTCAACTTCGCTGATGACTCCGTGCGCTCGAATGTCAGCACGCACGACCCAATCCCCACCCCTCCATGGTGGGGTGTCAAGGAGGTGCCGGTGGACATGGACGAGGTGTACTCGCACCTCGACACGCACGTGCTGTTCAAGCTGCACTGGGGTGGCAAGGGCATCAAGGGCGAGGCCTGGCGCGAGCTCGTGGACGAGAACTTCCGCCCGCGCCTGGAGCGCATGTGGGCAGAGCAGGACTACCTGCATCCGAGGACCTTGCTCGGTTTCTTCCCCTGCTACGCCCAAGGCAACGACATCGTCGTGCTGGACCCGCGCGTGAGCGGCAAGCCGGGCGAAGACTCGGACACAAGCGATTCCGCGGCGACGCTCGATCCGGCCGACGCTGCTGCCGAGGCTCACACGCTTCGTGTGCCCGCGTCAGCCGAAGGGCGACCGTATCTGCCTTGCCGACTTCTTCAGACCCGCCGTGGACGCCGACGGCGAAGCTTCAGTGCAAGGCAGCCCGCCCGCCGAGCCTCGACGTGATCGCCGTGCAGGCTGTGACCGTCGGCTCGGAGGTGACCGAGCTGATGGCCAAACTGGAGACCGATGGAGAGTTTGCCGAGCAGCTGTTCGTGCACGGCCTCGGCGTGCAGACCGCCGAGGGTCTGGCCGAGTGGCTGCACTACAAGGCGCGCGAAATGCTCTCCATCCCATCGACCCAGGGCAGGCGCTACTCGTGGGGCTACCCCGCCGTGCCGGAGCAGTCTGAGCACCTCAAGGTGGAGAAGCTGCTCGGCTTGGAGCAGATCGGCATGGAGATCTCAGACGGCTACGCGCCAATCCCCGAGCAGTCCACGCTCGCGCTCGTCGCCCACCATCCGCAGGCGATCTACTTCGGCACGCGCCAGGGCAGGCTCTTGCCCGACGGCTCGCCCGACGACGTGATCAAGGGCTCCTACCGCGATCCGTCGCTGTTCGGCGAGCTCGATGACATCGATCCGCCGGACGGGTCTGTCGAAACTGAGGATCAGCCAGCGGTAACCTCGTAACGCTCCAGTACCCCGACCCCGTCCCAGTCGGGGTCACCCGTCGGATGAGGAGGTGTGGCAAAGAAGGTTGGCGAGGCCATTGAGCTCCTCGAAGCGTATGGTTGGGTGCAGGTGCGCCAGCGCAGCAGCCACCGCCAATTCAGACATCCTCGCCATCCGCTGAGGGTGACTGTCGCAGGAAAGCTAAGCGATACGATCAGCGTGGGCCAGCTTGCAGATATCAGGCGTAAGTCTGGGATCAAGGAGATGCGATGACCGAGTATCTAGTCATCTACGAAACCACCGAGGATGGCGGCTGGGGCGCCTATTGCCCTGAGCTTCCCTGCTGCCTCGCCACCGGAAAGACCAAGGCAGAGGTCGAGAAGCTGATACGCGAGGCGATCCCGATGCACGTCGAGCTGATGAGCGAGTCGGGAGAGCCGATGCCAGATCCCGATCGCCTGATCGAGTTGGTGAGCATTTAGAACCTGTTTGAAACGGCTTCTTAGATCGTCCGTGCGGTGATCAGCGCGAGCTTGCCGGCGCGATCGAGTCTCTTGATCCGCAGCTCCTCTCGCATGGCCGATCCACGGTCGGGCATCGGCCATGCGGCAACCAGCTCCACCGGCAACCTGCTGGCGGTGTAACGGCTGGCCTTGCCGGCCGCATGCGTGGCAAAGCGCTTCGTCAGGTCATTGGTCCAACCGGTATAGAGCGAGCCATCGCGACAGCGCAGAATGTAGACCCAAGCTTCGTTCATTGCTCTTGATTCTGTGGGCTGAGCGTGGCTCCTGTCTTGCCCGCCATGCCGAGGCGCACGGGTACTCAGCAGATCGTTGTCAACCGATCCTATGACCGCACACGCGACGGCGTGCCGCGTTCCGTTCCCGGCATCGGCGGGAGCTTGACCGGCGAGGCGTGCATTGTGCGCAGGCGCACGTCTTTCCATGACAGCCCCTCGCCGACGAGGGCGGGCATCCCCATGATCACCGCGGTGGCTACCTCGACGGCCTGCAACACGATCCCGTAGGCCAAGGCGTCGGCCGTGGGCACGTGGTAGGCGCCGGCCAAGACGGCCACACAGGCCGCCTGGAATACGCCCACATTCGCCGGAGTGGCGGGTATCACAGCGGTGACGTTGACAGCGAACAGGACGGCGGCGGCAGCCCCTGGACCGGCCTTGTCGTCGAGCCCGAGCGCCATCAACAGGAGCCAGCACGACATCCATTGCAGTCCCCATGCCGATAGCTGCAACAGCGTCGCCATCCCGGCTTGGCGCGGGTTGCGAAAGACGCGCAGCCCCGCACGTACCCGCACAAGCGCCGCGCGCACGCCGGCAAGCAGGCTTGCGAGACGCCGCGAGCGCGAGACGGCTGCGGCGGGCACCAGCACCGGCGCAAGCAGCAACGCCACGAGAACCCCGAGGGGAGCCAAGGCGACCGCGAGCAGAGCGCTGGTGTGGTTTCCAGCGAAGCTAACGCTCGACAGGGTCACCCCGCCGAGGATCGCCAAGGCGAACAGGTTGAGCAAGGTCTGAGAGACCATCGTGCCGAGCACGACCGGCAGCGTCTCGCGCGCCCGTCCGACGCGACGGGCCACGATCAGGGCGCGCGAGGGCTCACCCAGACGGGCAGGCAGGGTGGCGGACATGAGCACACCGATGAAGGTGCCCTGCAAAGCGTCGCGTCGTCGCGCCATGCGCCAGGTCGGCGCGGCCTTGAGAATCGCGTGCCAGGCGATGCCTCGCACGAACATCGACGCGCACATCACCCCCACGCCCGCCGCGACCAGGCCGGGCGAGGAGGCCACGAGGCTCGCGGCCACGTTCGTGACACCGATCTTCTGCAAGGCCAGGTAGGCGAGCGCGATGCCGACGAGCGAGCTGGCCAGCAAGGCAACACGCGAGAGCACGCGCACGGCCCGCCGCCTGGCGCGCGGCGCGGGCTCAAGGCTCGGCAGTCGCCGCGCGCGTACGCGCGGGCGCAGGTCAGCCGGAGCGAAGCCATGGCGCACGGCCAGGCGCCCCGTGCGCGTGGCGGGCTGCCCGACGGCGATCGCCTGCTCGTAGACGTCGACCACCTCCTCGGCGACATGCGACCAGGAGAAACGCTCGGCGCGCTCGCGTGCCGCACCGGCCATCGCGGCGCGGCGGACCGGCTCCAGCGCCAGGGCGCGCAGCGCCTCCGCCAGAGCCAGCGCGTCGCCGGGCGGCACGAGCAGTCCGTCGACCCCATCGCGCGCCACATCGCGGTAACCGGGGATGTCGGAAGCCACGACCGGCGTGGCGGCGGCGAAAGCCTCGGTCAGAACCATGCCGAAGCTCTCGCCGCGCAAGGAGGGCGCGCACAGGACCTCGGCACGAGCCAGCTCGGCGTGCTTGCGCTCCTCGGAGACCTTGCCGAGCGCGCGAACGCCGCGGTCGTCGAGCAGCATCGGGGCGATCTCCTCGGCGCTCGCGCCGACAAGCGTGAGCGTGGCGGGCACGTGCTCGCGCAAGGCCTCAAACGCGCTGAGCAGGACGGGCAGGCCCTTGCGCTCGACGGCCTGGCCGATGAACAGGATGCGCAGCCCACCGTTGCCAGCGCCTTCGCCCTCAAAGCCATCGCGCCCCTCTAAGCTGTCGCGCCCCTCTAAGCCATCGCGCCGGCCAAAGCCCTCGCGCCCGTCGAAGACCTCGCTCCGCTCAATGCCGTGGTCCTGTTCGCGGCGATCCACAAGCCGCACCCCGTTGGGCACGATCCGGTAGCGCCCTCCGTAGAAGCGACGCGCCGTCCAGGCTGCCGCCTCGGACACGGCGATGCGCGCGTGCAAGCGGTTCATGCGCCGCCTCCCGCCCATCACGACAGCGCCGATGCCGTTGGAGATGGGGTTCTCCGAATAGGTGTGGAAGGTGCCGACCAGAGGCAACTCGCCCGCGGACATCAGGGCGTCAAAGCCGACCAGGGGCACGATCGGCTCGTGAATGTGGGCCACGTCGTAGCCGCCCGTACGCAGAGCGCGGCGTATCGCGTAGACCGAATGGGGCGTGCCCGTCAGGTTGGAGACGGCACCGTTGGCCGGAATCCCGATCGTGCGTCCCAGGGGCACGAAGTTCTCGGGCGGCTCCACCCGCTGAGGACGCGCACCGCGGTGAAGGCGCGCCGAGAGCGCGTCGTCGGGGTCATACGGCGCGAGGATGTCCGCTTCGTGGCCTTGCGCGAGCAGCTCAGCCGAGAGCGCCTCGATGTGACGGGTGACGCCACCCGGATAGGACCATGAGTACGGCGAAACGAGGGCTATCCGCACGAGTGAACTGTATCGGGCGCGTTGACGGCACACGCCCATGCGCCCAAGATCGAGGCGATCCGCAGTTGCGCAGGACCACGATCCAGGATCGCACGGGACATATACTCGGGATCGACCGCCATGAGCGACCGCCACTTCGTCAAGTACACCTTCCTCAAGCTCGACCCGGCCTGGCGTCGCCTGGAACATGACGCCCGCGCGGAGCACAAGCGCGAGTTCATGGCCGCGTGCGAGGACTTCGCCGACGGCCACCTGCTCCAATCCTTCTCGCTGGTCGGCACGCGCGGCGACGCCGACCTGCTCTTGATCTCCGAGGCCGAGAACCTCGACAGGATCCACGAGTTCCACGTGGTCTTGGCCCAGAGCGGTCTGACGAAGTGGGCCGCGCAGCCCTACTCCTTCCTGGGTATGCGCAAGAGCTCGGAATACTCCGAAGACGAGCGCGTGAACCCGCGCGGCTTCAGGGGCAAATACGTCTTTGTCTATCCGTTCGTCAAGTCGCGCGAGTGGTATGCCCTGCCCGCCGAGGAGCGCTGGCGCATCATGCAGGGGCACATCACGGTGGGACGCGAATACCCGGGCGTGGACAACCACACCACCTACTCGTTCGGCCTCGACGATCAGGAGTTCGTGGTGGCCTTCGACACCGACGACGTGGGCACGTTCCTGGACCTGGTCCAACGCCTGCGCACGACCGAGGCCTCGCGCTTCACGGTCAGGGACACGCCCAGCTTCACCTGCATCGCCTGCTCGCTCGAGCGTGCCTTGAACGCGCTCGACGGCGAACCGGTGGCCCTCGACGCACAGGCCCTACGCGGCTGAGTCATGAGTCCCGCCGCGAACAACGCCGGTCCGGACGCGCGCCGAACACCGCCAAAGCGCAAAGCGCACTCCCAGAAGGCGGCAGTCGAGGAGCTGCGCGCCGCCGACCCGACAATGGCCGGCCTGATCGACATGTGCGGCGTCATCTCGAGCCCGCCGCGCAAGAAAGCCGCCCCAGAGGAGCACTACGGCGCTCTGCTGCACGCAGTCGTCAACCAGCAGCTCTCCGTCAAGGCGGGCGCCGCCATCTATGGCCGGCTCACCGAACGCTTCGGTGGCCACACCCCCACACCCGAGGACTTGTTGGCCGACGACCCGGAAGAGCTGCGTATCGCGGTCGGCCTGTCGCGCTCGAAGGTGGGCTTCATGCGCTCCCTGGCCGAACACATCCTTTCCGGCGAACTGGAGCTGGACCGCCTCGACTCCCTCTCCGACGAGGAGGTGCTGGCGGAGCTGGTGGCGGTCAAGGGCATCGGTGAGTGGACCGGGCACATGTTCCTGATGAGCCACCTGCACCGCCCCGACGTAATGGCGCCGGGAGACCTGGGCATCAAGCGGGCGATCGAAAGGGCCTACGGCCTGGAAGACCCCGACCGCGAGACGATGGAACGCCTGGCCGAGCGCTGGCGACCACACCGAACCCTCGCGTGCCGCTATCTGTGGCGCTCTCTGAACAACGAACCGGTCCTACGCCCAACAGGGCATCCCGGCAAGGCAAGCGTCAAGACTTCAGCGAAATAAGCGGAGGCGCACCCAATCAGGCGCGCCGCGAGGTCAGACGGCGGAAACCTGCTCTTCCTCGGCCACCCTGAACGAGGACCCGCAGCCGCAAGCCGCGACCACATTGGGATTCTCGACCTTGAAGCCGGCGCCTTGCAGGCTTTCCTGGTAGTCGATGATCGAGCCGCTCACGAACTGAAGGCTCTCGTTGTCCACGAGCAGCTTGAGGCCGTGGTCTTCGAAGACAAGATCGCTGTCGCGCTGCTCGTCGAAGGCCAACTGGTACTGAAAGCCGGAGCACCCGCCGCCGCGCACACCCACGCGCAATCCCGCGAGCGCCCCATCGGCCTGCTGGGCCTCCAGGAACTCGCGCACCTTCTCCGCACCCTTGTCCGTGATCGAGATCATCGCTTTCCAAAGTATAGCGAGGTCGTTTTGTGGGCTAAGCTGGGAGCCGATGCCCACAGCCGAGGAGATAAAGCAGCGGATCGAGGCCACCATCCCCGGGGCCCGGGCCGAGGTCGAGGACTACACCGGCGGCGGCGACCACTTCCGCGCTACGGTGGTGTGCGAGGCTTTCGCCGGACGCAGCCGCATCGAGCAGCACAAGCTCGTCTACGAGGTGTTCGGCGATGAGATCGGCGGCGCGATCCATGCGCTGTCGCTGAAGACCGAAGCCTCCCCCCACACGCAAGCCGATGAAGCGACGTCAGGAGCAGTCAATGTCTGAGAGCGATTCGAACCCCATCCACGACGCGATCGCCGCAGCGATCTCAGAGCACGACACGATCCTCTTCATGAAGGGCACCCCCGATGCGCCCGCCTGCGGCTTCTCGGCGCGGACGGTCGCGATGCTCCAATCCCTGCAAGCGCCATTCGCGGCGGTCGACATCCTGCCCGACCCTCGCATCCGCCAAGAGCTGTCGGCGATCTCGGGCTGGCCCACGATCCCCCAGCTGTTCCACAAGGGCGAGCTGATCGGCGGCTGCGACATCGTGTGCGAGATGTACGAGTCGGGCGAGCTGGCCGAAGCGCTCGGGCTCGAGATGGGCGAGGACACGCCCACCCCGGCACAGCCGGTCGCGAGCGAGCCGCAGCCGGTCGGCTTCACGCCGATCGAGAATCGCCTCTCTTAGCCAGCGCGGTCGGATGTCGGCTGCGCAGCGCCGTGCAACCGGCACGTGCGGGCGCGAGGCGCACTGGCCCGTGCGGTAGGGTCCGCCGCCCCGCATGACTTCCGTCGCCGTCGTCACCGACACCACCAACTACCTGCCACGAGAGCTGGCGGACAGAGAAGGCATCCACCAGGTCAGCCTGTACGTCGGCTGGCAGGACGACCCCAGGCGCGAGATCGAGCTGGACTCGTTCGACGCGTTCTACGAGCGCCTGCGCGTCGACCCTGTCCTGCCCACGACCTCCCAGCCGTCGATCGGCGACTTTCTGGCCGTGTGGGAGCCTCTGCTCGACGAAGGCAAGGACATCGTCTCGGTACATTTGGCGGGGGGCATCTCAGGCACTTGCGAAGCCGCGCGCCAAGCACACGGCCTGTTGGTCGAGCGCGGCCTGGGCGAGCGGGTGGAGGTGATCGACGGGGAAACGGCCTGCGGCGGCCTCGGCCTGTTGCTGCTCGCCGCGGCCGCGGCCGCTCGCGACGGAGCGGACAAGCAGGCGGTGGCCGCGCGGGTGCGCGAGGCGCGCAAGGCTTTGAAAATCTGGTTTTGCGTGGACACGCTCGAGTACCTGCGCCGCGGCGGGCGCGTCGGCAAGGCGCAGGCTTGGATCGGCGGCACGCTGAAGATCAAGCCGATCCTCTCGCTGGAGTACGAAATCACACCGGTCGAGCGGGTACGCACAGCCAAGCGGGCTTTCGAGCGCATGGTCCAGTACGCCCACGAGCTGCAGGACAGCGGCGCCGACCGCTGGGTGGTGCAGCACATCCAAGCCCACGAGCAGGCCGAGCGCCTGATCGGCCGCTGCCGCGAGGTCTTCGGCTCAGAGCCGATCTTCACCTCCGAGGTGGGACCCGTGATCGGGACCTACACGGGGCCGGGCCTGCTCGGCGTCGGCGCCTTGCCCAACGCCCTCGTCTCGTCAACCTGAGTCTCCTGCGCCAAGCTGGGCGCCTCGAGTCGGCGAAGCGTGCTGGTTGCGCACGAGTTGTGCACGGGTCGGCGACGCGTGGCGGTCCAGCGCGTGTCCAGGACCTCAGGAGCGGCGTTTGCGGCGCCGGCGTCGGCGCCCCAAGAGCAAAACTCCGACTACCCCCACCCCGATCGCGATCTCGCGCTGGTGACGCTCGACGTGGGCGCGCCAGTCGGTGATACGCGCCACTTCGCCGTGCAGGTTGCCCAAGGAGAGCGCCAGCTCGGCACGATTGGACTCGATCGAGTCGCGGATCTCAGCTGCCGTGCGTTGTGCCATCGACGGTCCCCCTTCCAAGGTCGGCTGCATTCGAGACTGGTGCGGGCGGCGGCACAGGGACAGTAGCCGGCGTGGCAGAGCCGGTAGCGGAAGCCTCGGAGGAGGCGCTGACTGTCTCACGGATCTTGCGCGCCTCCTCGATCGCCATGTTCGGCGTCGGCGGCGAGCCTGCCTTGACGGCCCTGAACGCGAGCAGCCCGGCGATCACGCCTAGCACAACGAGAATCAAAGCCATCGCGAAGAAGCCCCAGAAGTAGGTGAACTCGTTGCCGATCGGCAGCTCGTAGTAGAGCAACCAAGCGCAGCCGACCAGCACGAAGAACAGGGCCGTGAGGAAGAAAACGCCGGCCACGATCGCCACGATCGCGCCCCTGGCCAGGCGAGTCGCCTTCTCGGCCATCTCCGTCTTGGCTAGCTCGATCTCCTCGCGAACCAGAACGCTCGCGCGCTCGGTCACTTCGGTGATCGCGGCGGCGATGCCCTGCTGTCCCGGCTTACCCCCGGCGCCCGGGGTTCCATCGCTCGCGGGACGCCCAGCCCCTCCGGGGCCCGCGCCTGGGCTGCTCACTCCGGGGGCTCCTCGTCGAACAGCCGCCGCCATACGGCGCTCGCCGTGCGCTGGGTGAGGATGCTCGCGAGGGCGCCCACGGCCGTCAGCAGGCCCGACCACATCATCTTCTTTACAAGCTCATTCTCCATCCGCGGAAGTGTAGTGACCCGCCGGACGACCCACCATTGGAGCCCTTCCGGCGCATCCAGTCTTCGCTCGCGCAAGCGAAGCGCTTCCGGCCATCAAGCGCTTCAGTCGCTTGGGACGGGGCTTGGCAGCACTGCTCCTAGACTGGACTGATGGCCGAAGTGCCCGTTCAGGACTTCCCCCTGTTTCCGTTGGGAATCGTGGCGCTCCCAACAGAGAGCGTCCCTTTGCACGTGTTCGAGCACCGCTTCCGCACGATGATCGAGGAGTGCTTGGAAGGCGAGAGCGAGTTCGGGATCGTGTGGCTCTCCGAGGAGGAGCTCAAGCCGGTGGGCTGCGCTTGCGAGATCGAGCGTGTGCTGGATCGCGAGGACGACGGCCGCTTCACGATCCTGGTGCGCGGAACGCGCGTCTTCCGTTTGCTCCAACGCCAGGACGACCTTCCGTATCCGGCTGGGATCGTCGAGTTCCTGGAGGAGCAGGATGAGCCGTTCGACGAGGAGGCGGCGGGCGAAGCCAAAGAGCTGTATGGCGAGCTGGTGGAGGCCGCAACCGACCGCGCCCTCTCCGACCAGGAACTGGGAGCGCTGGGGGCTTACAGCATGGCCGCCACGGTGGACTTCGGCGCCGAGGCCAAGCAGGAGCTGTTGGAGCTGCGCTCGGAGAACGCCCGCCTGCGCTTGCTGGCGCTGCTGTTCAGGGCGGCGATCAAGCAGCTGGAGCTGAGCGAGCGCGCCCAGGCGCGAGCTCACTCCAACGGCAAGGTCCACTTCGGCTGAGCGCTGCTCAGGCCCCCTGCTGGGAGAGGCCGCACACGCTCTGGGCGACGCTGAGCACGAACCCGGCCAGCTTGCGCATCGCCGACGGCTGGTGGGCCGAGTTGTCGCTGAAGCGCACGCTGCCGTTGGCGTCGCGCACGTAATAGTTGAGCACCGAGCCAGGTTGGGCAGGCAGCGACTCGTGTTGGGAGGCGGGGCCTTCGAGGCCTTCTTGGATCGTGCGCGCTTCGATGATCTGGGGGTCGCTGAGGTGGTGCGCAGGGCCTTTGTCGCAGTGGACGACTCCTTCTTCGTTGACCAGCATCGTCAGCTTCGCCCCGGGCGCGCTTCCGCTGCGATAGACGATGAACAGGTCAGGCGAGACGACTCCACTACAGCCGCCGGCCAGCAGCGCCGCGCACACGCAGAGCGCCGCCAGGGAGAACAAGACAAACGGGTGCCCTGCGCGCGCGCGCGCGTACGCGCGCGGGGCGCCCCTTTGCGAACACATGACAACACCGCCCCGCTCCCACCGCCACCGTCCCGCAGGCCCGCCGCCGCGCCCGGCACGAGGCCTGCAAGGCCACCCAGAACGTCTCACGCGACCACCGCCACGCCACCCCGACGCGGATCGCCCGCCCCGCCCAGCTGGCCGTCGCGCCGCTCCACAGCCTGGACTCCTCCGAAGAACAGGTTGAGGTCGTGAAAGCGCACCACCTCACGCTCGTTTCCGGGCGAGCTTGCCGGCTCAAGGCCGGGCTCGTGATAGACGATCCCGTTCTCGAAGTGGGCGCGCGGAGCCTGGACCGCCTCGGGCGCGCTCAAGCCGCGATCCACCACGCCCACGATCGTCTGCAGTAGGGCCGAGCGGATCCTGTTGGAGCCAGCGCTGCCCAGCACCAGCTCGACCTCCCCCTCGCGCATTACCACCGAGGGAGCCATCATGCTCGGCATCCGTCGCCCGGCCGGATGGCTGTGGAAGCCGAGCGGGCTAAGGTCCTCCTCGCCCATCACGTTGTTCAGGTGGATTCCGGTGCCGGGCACCACCACCCCGGAGCCCTCGCCGTTGGTGCACGTCACAGAACACGCGCGCCCTCGCGAGTCCAACACAGAGATATGGGTCGTCGACCCGAGTCGTGACGAGAGAAAGCACGCCCCAAACCCCTCCTCACCCAGCCCTTGGACGAACTCGGGCGTGCGCTCCGCCTGGGCAGCTTCCATCGCGCCGATCACGGCCTGCAGCGGCGGGGGCGAAGGCTGGCGGTCGAGCAGACCGAGCGAGTACGCCAGCAGAGCGCCGCCGGCCGAGGGCGGCGGGTTGGTGAGGACCTCGCGGTCGCGGTAGCGCATCCGCAGAGGCTCACGCTCGATCGCCTCATAGCGCGACAGCTCCTGCCGGTCGAGCGAGCCCCCCCGCTCCCCCAGCCAGGCGCACACCGCATTGGCGATGTCGCCGCTGTAGAAGGGGCGCGCGCCTTCTTGTCCGAGCCGCGCCAAGGCGTCGCCCAGGTCGGGATTGCGCAGCAGCTCGCCCTCGCGCAGGACCCTCCCTGCAGGCGCCCACAGGGCGGCGCACTCGGGCGTGGAGCGCAACAGATCGGCGAGAATCTCCACGATGTAGGCCTGTCCGGCGTTGATCTTGACTCCCTCGTTGGCCAGCTTCGCGGCGGGCGCGGCCAGCTCGGCTAGCTCGATCGTCCCCCAGCGACGCGCCGCCTCGCACACTCCGGCCGGAGCGCCGTACACGCCGCAGGAGGCCGGGCCGATGTAGAACACTTGGACGGCGTCCCCGAAGGACACGTCCACCGCTTCGAGCTCGGCCGCGCTCCCGTCGCTCGCACGAGTCGGAGCCTCCACGAAGAAGTCCAACAACGCGGGCCCCTCCCCGCCGCCGGCGACCATCATGTATCCGCCCGCCCCCAACCCGGTGAGCAGGGGCTCGGCCGCAAACGAGGTAAGCATCGCCGCCACGGCCGCATCGACGGCGTTGCCGCCTTCGCGCAGCACCCTCGCCCCCGCCTCGGCGGTAAGCGGATGCCCGGCCGCCACAACCCCCTTCTCCACGCTCATACCTCCAGCGAATAGCACACCGGTCGGGCTTTTATGGCCCCCATGGAGCGACCTATTCGGCGTGAAGGGAGAGCGGCATATATATAACTTTTGTGGAATTGCTTATTGTATTGACAGTTTGTGAATACTAATGGCAATTCCATAAAAAGAGAACATCGCCCTCTGCCGACTCACCCTCTGCCCGACCTCGTGGGCAGCGCGGAAAGGGCCCGCGAACCACCGCTCCTCGCGATCTCGCTCAGGCTTTCAGAAGTTCGGGATGAACTCGGGCACGTCCATATCAGAGACGACCAAACTGCCTCGACGGGACTGCCTTTCCCCGCCTGGGGAGCGCTCGCTGCGCGAAGGCCTCGTGTCGCGGGCGGACACCCCAGAGCGGGACGCAGAGGGGCCGGTGCGCTTGACGCGCGGCTCGCCGTCGGGCTCGCGCATCTGCGGACGTGAGTTCTTGACGCCGTAGCCGGTGGCCACGACCGTGACCCAGACCTGGTCGTCGAGCTTCTCGTCGACCATCGCCCCGAAAATGATGTTGGCGTCGGGGTGGGCCGCCTCGGAGACGGCCTTGGCGGCCTCGTTGACCTCCCATAGGGACAGGTCGCGGCCGCCGGTAATCGACAAGAGGATCGAGCGAGCGCCCTCCATCGAGGTTTCGAGCAGGGGCGAGGCGACGGCTTGGGCGGCTGCCTCGGGGGCGCGGTTCTCGCCCACTCCCATGCCGATTCCGAGCAGGGCGTTGCCGGCATCGGACATGATCGTGCGCACGTCGGCGAAGTCGAGGTTGATCAGGCCAGGCAGGGTGACCAGATCGGAGATACCCTGAACGCCTTGGCGCAGGACGTCGTCGGCGACCCTGAAAGCCTCGACCATGGCGGTCGCCTTGTCGAGCACGCTGAGCAGCCGGTCGTTGGGCACCACGATCAGGGTGTCCACCTCCTCGGCCAGGGTCTCCACGCCACGCTCGGCCTGGGCGGCGCGGCGCGAGCCCTCAAAACCGAACGGCTTGGTCACGATCGCGACGGTCAAGGCCCCCACCTCGCGTGCGATGCGGGCCACGATCGGGGCCGCGCCGGTACCGGTGCCGCCTCCGGCTCCCGCCGTGATGAAGATCATGTCGGAGCCCTTGAGCAGAGCCTTGACGCGGTCATAGTCATCCATTGCGGCTTGGCGGCCTACTTCGGCGTCCGAACCTGAGCCAAGACCACGCGTCAGCTCGGCGCCGATGTGCAAAGTGATGTCGGCCGTGGATTGCTGCAATGACTGGAGGTCTGTGTTGATCGCCAGGAACTCGACGCCCTCCACCTCTGCCTCGACCATCCGGTTGACCGCGTTGGTGCCGGCTCCGCCGACGCCCACCACGCGGATCACGGGCTGGGTCACGGGCATCGCCTCGCCGAAGGGGCGTGACTCTTCGTGGCGGTGCGCCTCTTCGTGGCGGTAGCTCTCGCGCACGGGCTCCCGGACCGGTCTGTCCATCAGGCTGTCGGGGATCTCCGAGGAGAAAGCGTGGCGCAAGCGCTCTTGAGGACTTGGGATACGCGGCGAGCGCTCGTCCAGGCTCGGGTCGAGCGAGGGGTGGGGCACGGAAGCTTCGCGACGCTGCTCGGCTCGGGGCGGGGGCGGGCCGGCGAGTTCGCCTGCTTCGGTGGCGCCGGGGGGCGCTGCCGCTTCGACGGGCGCCTCGGCGCGGCCGCCCGGGGTCGCCTCGGCGGCGGGCTCGCCTGCTCCGGCGGGCGTAGCTGCGTCGGGCGCCGGGCGCTCAACGGCGTCCTTCTCGAGATCCTCGGTCTTGCGGAACAGGGCCGCGAGTGGCCCTTCGCGCATAGATGCCCGCTTAGGGTTTGCCATGAGCCAGGACCTCCTGTGCCAGCTGGCGATAGGACTGCGCAGCGACACCATCCGGCTCGTACTTGAGCACCGACATCCCCTTCACGGGAGCCTCGGCGAAGCGCACCGTCTTGCGGATGCGCGAAGCGAACACGCGGTCGCCGAAGTTCTCCTCGAGGATCTCGATGGCCTCCTTGGCGTGAATCGTGCGCGAATCGACCAAGGTCGGGAGGATACCCTCGATATCGACGTCCGGGTTGAGGTTCTCGCGAATCATCGCCAAGGTGTTTTGTAGCTGGATGAGCCCACGCATCGATAGATACTCACACTGCACGGGCACAATAACCTTGTCGGCGGCGGTAAGGGCGTTGATCGTCAACAGGCCCAGGCTCGGCGGCGTGTCGATGCAGATGAAGTCATAGTCCTCCATGATCGGCTCGAACGCCTTCTGCAGCGAGCGCTCGCGACCGATCATCGTGGACATCGCGATCTCCGCGCCGGCGAGGTCGATCGAGGCGCAGGCGACGTCGATCTCGCGCTTGCGGATCACCTCGCGGATCGTGGCGCGCTGGGTGAGCACGTCGTACATCGACAGCTCCAGCGTGTCGGGGTCGATGCCTTGGGACATCGTGAGGTTGCCCTGGGGGTCCATGTCGACGCACAGGACGCGATGCCCCTCCTCCGCAAATGCGGCAGCAAGGTTGAGTGTCGTCGTTGTCTTGGCCACGCCGCCCTTCTGATTGGCGAAAGCGATGACCTTGGCCCGTGCGGTCACGGCAGGCTCCGATGGTCGAATTTTGGAAAGCCGTCGGGTTGGGTATTCGCACAGCTCTCCGCGATTCCTGCACCGTTGATGGGGATTGCTGGGGGCGCGTCGGTGCTCGCCTGCACAATGCACGTTCGCTCGACCTCGAGACACCAGGGCGTCGTGCTCGTCGGTCTTCGCGGGCGCACGGCACGTTCGTTTGGCCATGGGCCAGTGCGTGCCCCTACGATCCCCACGGTGCCACCGCGTCACATTCCACTGGAGAAGCGCCTCGAGGGGAAGCAGGTGTGCGTCCACGTGGGCGCCGGCGGGGTCGGCAAGACCACCATCTCGGCAGCTCTGGGGCTCGGGCTGGCGATGCGCGGCAAGAAGGTGGTGGTCGTGAGCATCGATCCGGCCAAGCGACTTGCGGGAACGCTGGGCTTGCGAGAGCTTCCCGGCGAGCCACACCGGATCGAGCCGCACACGCTCGCCGAGCACGGGGTCGAGGCGCGCGGCGAGCTGTGGGCGATGATGCTCGACTCCAAGCGCACGTTCGACGATTTGATCGCTCGTCTGGCGCCAGACGAGCGTACGCGCGATGAAGTCCTCTCAAACCGCATCTACCGCGAGCTCTCCTCGCCCATTGCCGGCTCACAGGAGTTCACGGCCGTCGCGAAGCTGTTCGAGCTGCACCGCAGCGGCGCTTGGGACTTGATCGTGCTCGACACTCCGCCCTCGCGCGACGCGCTCGACTTCCTCGACGCGCCCGACCGGCTCACGCAATTCCTGGAGGGGCGCGCACTGAAGGTGTTGCTCTCCCAGGGCGGCGTCACGCGCGGGCTGCTTGGGCGCGGTGCTGGGTTGATGTTCTCCGTTTTTGCCCGCGTGACGGGCGTCAACCTGCTTGGCGAGCTATCCGGATTCTTCGGCTCGCTGGCCTCGCTCACCGACGGCTTTCGCGAGCGTGCACGTGGCGTCGAGCAGCTGTTGCGCGATCCGGTCACGGGGTTTCTGATCGTCACCTCACCCGAGCACGAGCCTGCGCAGGAGGCCGTCTTCCTGCATGCCCAGCTTATGAGCGAGCAGATGGCGTTCAGCGGCTTGATCGTCAACCGTGTCCACGACCATGGGCTCGACGGGCACACACAAGAGCAGGTGACGCAGCTGCTCTCGCCCGAGCTTGGGACTGCGCTTGCCGCGCGCGTCGCCCGGAACCTGGCCGACTTCGACGTCCTCGCTGCACGCGATCGTGCGAGCGTCGCTGAGCTTTCGCAGGGACTTGGCGAACCCGACCCGCTGCTCGTGCCTCACCTAGACGGCGACGTGCAGGACCTCGGCGGCTTGGTCCTCATCGCCGAGCGTCTGTTCTCCTGAGGATCCGACGATACGGCCTGCACGGGGCGCGCTCGAACCAGCCGATGCGACAGGCGCCTGCTGCTTTACCTCCTCGCCTGCCTCTCCATCGCGGATCTCCTCGCCAGCCCCACGGACCCCCTTGCCTGGCTCGCCGCAGTGGGCCGCGGCCTCCGCGTCGGCCTCGGCTCCGCCGAGCAGCAGTTCATCTGCGAGCGAGCTGAGCTCGGCCGGCAGGTGTCCGCACACCACGTCGCGCAACAGTGCGCGCAGATGGTCTGAGAGCTCGCGCGCCAGGTTGATCGCGCTCGCACGCTCCTTGGCGACGCCAGAGATCGCATGGCGCTCGAGTGCGATTGCCTTCAAGGTCCGTTCGGCAAGCACGGTGCGATGCTCAGGCGTGGCGCACAATGCCGCCAGCCGCGCCGCGAGCAGGCCGTCGGGCAAACCGGCGGGCTCGAAGCTCAGACGGCGCGCCCAGCAATGCGCGCAGGGCAAGCAAATGGTCGCTGATCCCCTCGTACTCTGAGGCCCGCTCGCAGCCCAGCTCGAAGCGTCGCAGCGCCCACGCCACCTCGTTTGCGTGCGGGGCTCGACGCGAGACCAGGTTGCAGAAGGCCCGCAGCTCGTCCTCCTGCTCTGCGCTCACCATGAGCATGCCGTGGGGGCGGCCGCCGGTGCCGAGCGCATGCGTCGCCCACGGTGCCGAGCCTGTTCGCGCCCAGGCGAGCGCGCCCAGCGCGATGCGCCCGTCGCCAAACAGGCGCAGCGCGCGCAAAAGCTCGCGCAACACGTCCTTGCCCTGGGCGATCGTCGCACGCGGATCGGTTGCTTGTGCGCTGAATACAACGAGCAGATGGTCGTCCTCGCCGCCGGGGCCAGCCTGCGCCTGCTCTGGTGCGCCCTGCAGCGCGTCTGGGTGCGCGATCAACAGGCCGCGCGCCAGCGCCAGCTCCGCCGAGGCGATCGTCAAGCCGTGCAGGGTCGCCACGAGCGTGATCTCGCCCGCGGCGGCGAAAGTGGAGTCCTCCAGGCGCTCGAGCGCTCGCTCCAGGCGCTGCTCGTATTGTCCCATCTTCGAGCGGTCGAAGTCTGTTTGCTGGTCGAATACCTCCTGCAGCAGCACGAGCAATGCTGCGTCCGCGCGGCCACGGGCAGGATGGTCACGCTTGTCGGCGCCCCGGCCATCGTCACCGCCGCGACCACCACGGCCACGGCCACGACGACCACCGCCACCTCCTGGCTCGACGCCGCAGGCGATCAGATAGCGGTCGAGTGCCTCGTACTCGTCGAGCAAACTTGCAGCTTGGGCATGGGCGTCGAGCCGGCGCAACTTTGGGAAGCGCTCGGCGATGAACGCGTCGGTGAGCGGGCGATAGCAGTACAGAGAAGCCGTGCCCCGTCCGCGACCGGACTGCGAGGCAAGCTCGAAGGGCACCTCTTGGCCGGCGGCAACGTCCGCGTGCAGGCTGTCGGCGGCCTGAGCGATGAACTCGGCGAGCGCGGCTTGCAACTGGAGAGAGCGCACGATTGGCTCACTTCGCCGCCCGCGAGGACGCTCCTGCCGGCGCAGCGCGTATTGCGCGTACTACGCGACCGCTGCGACCAGCGCCGAGGCAACCGCTTCTTCGCAGCCGAGACCAAGCCAACGCTCCCCGTAGGAGCGCATGTCCTCGATGATCGGCAGCAGCGCCAAGCCCTTTTCGGTGAGCGCGTACTCGACACGCGGCGGGACCTCGGGAAAGGTGTGGCGCTCGACGATGCCCTCCTCCTCGAGTGCGCGCAAGCGCAACGAGAGCGTGCGCGGGCTGATGCCGGCCAGAGAACGCTCCAGCTCGCAAAAGCGCGTGCGCCCCTCGGCGAGGTCGCGGACGAGCAAGAGTGTCCACTTGCCGCACACCACCTCAGCGGTGCGGCATACCGGGCAAGTGTCGTCAGCGGCCATTTCAACCGTTACTTTACCAACTGAAGTAGTCGAAGCTTGCTCGCCCAGCGCGCTCGGCACACGGCGCCCGGGCACTCAGCCCAACAGGACGCGAGGGCACCGAGCCCGAAGTTTCAAGGCATACTCAGCCGACGTGTGCCGGGGCACTCGGCACGGGAGCACCCGGCTGCGGCGGGATGTGTGGCGCAGGCGCCTCGGCGCCATCGCGACGGGCCTGGGCTTGGGCAACGTCCTCCATCGTGGTGCCCACACGTCCGTCAGCCTGTAGCAGCAGCTTGAAGTCGTGCGGGCTGCTGGCGACCCTCAGGGCCTCCTCGGTGGTGACCCGACCCGCCTTGACGTGATGGAAAAGAGCCTGGTCGAAGGTCTGCATGCCGTAGTAGGCGCCGGCGGAGATCGCCTCGCCCAGCTGGCCCGTCTGGTTGTGGTCGACGATCATGTCGCGCACCCGGCCGGTCATGCGCAGGATCTCGCAGACCGCCACGCGACCGCCCGTGGTGCCGGGGACGAGCCGCTGGGAGATGACGCCGCGAATCGTGCCGGCGATCATCGAGCGTGCCTGGTTGTGCTGGTGGGGTGGAAAGAAGTCGAGCAGGCGGTTGATCGACTCCGGGGCGTCCACCGTGTGCACGGTGGAGAGCACAAGGTGGCCGGTCTCGGCAGCGGATAGCGCTGTGCGGACGGTCTCCTCGTCGCGCATCTCCCCCACGAGAATCACGTCCGGGTCCTGTCGCAGCACACGGCGCAAGGCGCGCTCGAAAGACTTCGTGTCCATGCCCACTTCGCGCTGGTTGATGACCGAGCGCTTGTCGCTGTGCACGAACTCGATCGGGTCCTCGATCGTGACGATGTGCTTGCTCATGGTCACGTTGATGTGATCGATCATCGCCGCGAGCGTCGTTGACTTGCCCGAGCCCGTGGTGCCGGTGAGCAGAATGATCCCGCGCTCTTCCTCGGCAAGGTCGCGCACGACGGAGGGCAGAGCAAGCTCGTCGATACTTGAGATCCTGGCCGGGATGGCGCGACAGGCGAGCGAGATGAGCCCGCGCTGGCGGAACGCGTTGACGCGAAAGCGGGCGACATCGGCGATTTCGAAGGAGAAATCCACCTCATGCTCGTCGGTGAATTCCTTCAGCTTGACCTGATCTGTGAGCAGCTCATGCAGAACATGTTCGGTGTCCTCTGCACTGAGCGGCTGTGCACTCTGATCGGGCCCAAGCGTGCCCTGCACGCGATACAGCGGCGGTGAGTCGACCTTCAGATGGAGGTCGGAGCCCTTGCTGGCCACGAGCTTGCGCAGCGCTGCATGCACGTCGAACATGCTTGATACATCGGCTCGCGGCCGATCATCCTTGAGGGCCCTACTTCGTCCTTTTCGGCTTCGCGGCCTTCTGAGTGAGGTGTACGCTCGCGCGCTGCGTCTGCGCCGGCGCCGGCGATGACTTGAGGATCGCGAGGGTCGCTGACAGTGAGCCGTGCCCGGCCTTCAGCAGCGCGCGCCCGGCGGCGGTGAGCGTAACGGTGACGGTTGCAGTATGCCCCGCCGCCACCGAGAAGCCGCCCATCGCAATCGTCTCGGTCTTGGCCCGCTTGCGACTCTTGACCCTGCCCTTCGCGGTAAGCGTCAGCTTGCCCTCGCACGCACCGGTGCCCGTGCACGTCAGCTTGAGTGCAACGGCGCCGTCACGCGGTACAGCGAACGCGGTTCCGCTCAGCGACACGCTGCCGCTGAGCGAAGCCTTTTGCCCCGCTTCTTCTTCCTCGCGCTTCTTGGTTGCTTCTTCTTCCTGATGTTTTTTGATCGTCGCTACTTCTTCTTCCTGCCGTTTACCACTCGAGAGTTCTTCGTGCTTTTCTTCCTGCTTTTCGGGTTCGACCTTGATCTCCACGGGTTCCGCCGTTTTGGTGGTGTCCGTTGCTTCGGTGCCCGTGCCGATGATTTTGCCCCCGATCGAGCCTTCGGCGATCGCTTTGAGCTTTTCGCCCTTCGCGTTTTCGTATTCGGTGGGGATCTGCGAGCCCCGGGACTGGCTGAAGCTCTGTGTGAAGCTGGTGGTGATCTGGTTGATCGGGGTTATCGCAGAGACGATCGAGCCGCTGCCTTCGCCAGGCATGCCCGCGCATTCGTAGGTGACGTCGGTGCCGCCTTTGGGATTGAGAACGCTACCAATCGTTTGTTCGGCCTTGTCGATATAGACAAGTTCTGTCATGAGTGGGCCGATCCTGATTTCCCCTGCCGTGGCTCCTTTGGATTGGCATTGGACTTCTGTGCCGAACGCTTCGACAGAGCACCCCGTATAGGCCCCTTCCACGACGCTTTCGCGCGGCCCGACGATCTCACCTTTGACCGAGGAGCCGGAGCATCGCAGGGAGCCACCGCCACCCTGCTCTTCGACGACAACCTTCCCGCTCGTCGAGGTGAACGCAACGGGGAATTTGCCCGCGGCGGGGACGTATTCAAGCACCGCCGGGGTGTTCGCGCTGGCGGAGTACGCAAACAGTGACGCGCTTGCGGCGATCGCCACAACCATGGCACCACCCATGCGAAGCATCTGACGAGCACCCAATCTCATGACATGCCTCCCCTCACGACACCCACCGGCCCCGATCCGATCACCGGGTAAGCTGGACATTACCAGACACTCGACTGTGCTTGTGGCTACCAGATCCTGATCCGGGGCCTGCTGTTCTTGTGGCAGCCGCACACGGTTGCGCCCACTGGCGGCTACCTCATTGCGGATGCGCTGATCCAGAGCGGCGCGGAACGCCTTAAGCCACGTCTCGCAGCTTTTGCGCCTCCGCGAGCGATTGCAGCTTCTTCAAAGACTGGTTCTCGATCTGGCGGATGCGCTCGCGTGTGACGTTAAACGTACGCCCGACCTCGTCGAGCGTACGGGGGTGCTCGCCGCCGAGCCCGTAGCGCAGCTCGAGCACACGACGCTCGCGGTAGGAGAGGTTCTCCAAGGCCTCGCGCAACGCCTCCTTGGTGAGGATCTCGGCGGCGCGCTCATATGGGGACTCGGCGCGCTCGTCGGCGATGAACTGGCCGAACTCGGACTCCTCCTCGTCTCCGACCGGCTTCTCCAGGGAGACGGGAGCCTGGGCGGAGCGCTTGATCGAATCGACCTCTTCGGGGTCGATCCCGGTGACCTCGGCGATCTCATCTGCGGTGGGCTCGCGGCCGAGCTCGGTCACGAGCTTGCGCTCGGCGCGGCCGATCTTGTTGAGCTTCTCGACGACGTGCACGGGAATGCGGATCGTGCGGGCCTTGTCGGCCAAGGCGCGAGCGATCGCCTGGCGGATCCACCAGGTCGCGTAGGTGGAGAACTTGAAGCCCTTGCGGTAGTCGAACTTCTCGGCGGCCCTGACGAGCCCGAGCGTGCCCTCTTGGATCAGGTCGAGGAAGGGCAGGCCCTGGTTGCGGTAGTTCTTGGCGATCGAGACGACCAGGCGCAGGTTGGACTCGACCATCTTCTGCTTGGCGTCGAGGTCGCCGCGCTCGATCCGCTTGGCGAGATCGACCTCCTCTTGGGCGGTGAGCAGGCGCACCTTGCCGATGTCCTTGAGGAACAGCTGCAGGGAGTCGGTGGTCATGTCCGGCTTGAGGTCCAAGGCGGTCTTGGCCTTGCGCCGCCCGCGCTTGTCGGGCGCGCGTTCCACCTGCGAGCCGGCGGCGGTAGCCGGATCGATGTCCTCGACAAGCTCGATCTCCGATTTCTCGAGGTAGCCGTGCAGCTCCTCTACGTCGGACTCGTCCAAGTCGAGGTCTGAGGTCGCCGTGGAGATCTCGGCGAACGTGAGCACTCCAACCTGCTGGCCCTTGGTGAGCAGGTTCTTGACCTCTTCCAGCTCTTGCAGTTCCACCACTGACATGCGTTTTCCGTTTCCGTCGGGAGACCCCCGAGATCGCATACCCGCCGACGGGTCGCCTCAGGGTGCTGTTCGAGGACTACCTTAGCCGGGAATGTGGCCGAAACCCTCCCGACAGTACAACTCAGATGTACGCGTCCATCCTAACGCTTCCTGACCCGCGGCGAGGCAAAAAAGCACGCACCGTGCACGATCGAGACAGGTGCGCGATGATTGCGAGACCTTGAGCACGCGTCAGACCAACAGCTCCGAGGACAGTCCGGAGAACACCGTCGACGGCGGGGTCCTGGCGGCGCTGCCGCGCACCAGGCCGCAAAGGGCCAGTCCTCGCCGGGCCGCGGCGCGCCAACGGGCCGGCAAGGCGAAGTCGGAGACAGCCGGCTCGGCGGGCGAGAGGAGCGCTCCCAAGGTGGCCGCACCGCCGAAGACCGCTCGCAAAGCGACCCCGGCTACGCGGACCCGCAAGAGGACCCTGGCCGAGGTCAAGACCGAGGCGGCCAAAGCCAGGGCCACCTCCACCAAGACCACCTCGTCCAAGGTCAAGGTCAAGGCCACCTCCACCAAGGCGGTCACCTCGAAGAAGCCAGTCTCCTCGAAGCAGCCAGTCTCCTCGAAGAAGCCAGCCGAGCCGCCGGGCGGGCGGGCTCCGAATCAAGGCTACGAGCCCGAGGAGGAGGTCGAGCTGGGCAAGACCGTCAACCCGCCCAGTGGGGTGGAGCTGGTGGAGTCGGTAGCCGACATCTTCGGGAAGCTCGCCAACTCGGGCCTGGCCGCGGGCGGGCGCATCCTCAAGGATGCCTTCTCGCTGCTGCGCCGCCCATAGCGGCGGTGACACGGCCGCAGGCAGCCGGGACTCGAAGCGGCTGGCCTTCGGCGTGATGGCCGCCGGGCTACGCCCACAAGGTCGTCGGCCGAGCCTGTATACTTGTGCCGACGCCGAGTTCTCGCGGCCCAGGTCGCGGGGAACGGGGGACCCAATGCACACCGATAGCGCCCATGTGGAGCCGGCGGTGTGCGGGGGCGAATCGGTCTGTTCTCAGGCCGTAGCGCGGCAATAGCGCGAGCCCGTCAGCTCACCCCGTAGGCGACGCTTCAGATGAATCGAACGTTTGCGAACAAGACGCTGCTTGCCGTGGCCATTGCGCTCCTGAGTGCGGGCGCACAGGTTCCTGTCGCGCTCTGCGCGACAGGAGGCGCCTCGGCGCCCGGCGGCGCCTCGGGCACGACCCCCACCGCTCCCCACGGCGCGCAGATCGCAACGTGGTTCGGACCGGGCTTCTATGGTCAGAAGACGGCTTGCGGACAGACGATGAGCCCCGTCATCGTGGGCGTGGCCTCACGGACGCTGCCGTGCGGGACGCTGGTCCTGGTCAACTACAAAGGCCACCGCCTCACGGTCCCCGTGATCGATCGAGGCCCCTACTCCAACGGCGCCACGTGGGATCTGACCTGGGGAGCGGCAAGCGCGCTCACGATCGCCGAAACGGTGCGCGTGAAGACGAAGGTCGTGGGCAAGGCGCCCAACACTCCCCTGCTGGGAGTGCCGGCCGAAGCGATGCCGAGCCCCGAAGCGGTCGCCAGCGGCGGCACAACCGCCGCCTGATTCAGAACCTCAGCCGGCCGGCGGAAGATCCGTGTGGGCGATCGAGCGCCCTGTGGCCCGCGCTGAATAGACGCCCAGGTCGGCGCGAGCGGCGAGGGCGGGCGCCTCGGTGCCGTCGTCGGGACAGACGGCGATGCCGATCGCGACCTCCATCGGCACACCGCGATGGGAGGCGGATGTGCGCACCAGCCGGGCCAGACGCTCGGCGAGCATCCGCGCGCCCGTGCCGTTGGTCTCGGGCGCCACGAGCCAGTAGCGACCGAGCGTCTCCCGGGAGAGATGGTCGCTGGCGCGCATCCCCTGGCCGATCGCGCTCTCGACCTTGGCGACCAGGCCGTGCAGGTCGTGGGGCGTCTCGGAGCGCTCGAGCTGAGCCACGTCGACGATCTCGACCAGCAGGACCGCGAACGGGAGGCCGTCCTCGGCGTGACGGGCAAGCAAGCGCCCGACCGACGAGACCCAGGCCGAAGGCCCCTCTTCGCGGCGCACGTCCCTGATCTCGATCTCCGGCTGAAGCGGCTGGACGGTGGCCATGGGCTCCGCCGTCGCGTCCGGCGCCTGCTCGTCGACGAGCTTGGTGGGCGTGTGCTCGCCCACGGGCGAGACGGCCGGCGAGGACGCGGCCGCGAGGTCGGGGCCGGAGGGCGACTCCGATCGGGCGGCCTGGGCGCGGGCGGGCTGGGCGCGACGCTCGCCGGCGGACTGACCCACCACGGAGCGCCCCACCTGGGGGTCGGCCGCGGGAGCGCTGGAGACCGGCGTGCTCGACAGCGGAGCGCCGTGGATCGGAGGGCCAGGCGCGGGCCCGGTGGGGTCCGACGGTCGAGAAGGCGCATCGCGCGGCGCGGACGGGACCGGCGAATGGGAAGGCGCGTCGCCGGCCATGGACGGCGCGAGCATCGCCACGGTCGAGGCCACCTCGGCCAGTCGCTCAGAGAGGGTCGCCAGGCGCGCGGCGTCAGGGGCCAGGAGCTCCTCCTGCAAGGCCTCCCACAGCACGTCGCACAGCTGCTGGGCTGCGCGCGCACCGCGCCTGAGCCGCTCGAGCGCGGCCGCTTCGGTCGAGGGGTTGGGCAGGTCTCTCACAGGACGTTGATATCAGCAGCGAAGGACAAGACGCAGCCCCATCGACAGGGGCGGCCGCGCTCTTTACGCAAACAGCGCACATCCAATCAACGGGCTAGAGACGACCCAGCGTGCGCGGCATGACACGAAGCGAGGGGCACGATGAAAGCCAGACGTAGGGCAATGGTCGATAGTCCCACGTGGCAATAGTCGATAGCCCATGTGGCAATGGTCGGTAGCCCATGTGGCAATGGTCGGTAGCCCATGTGGCAATGGTCGGTAGCCCACGTGCAGGGCATGGTCGGGTCTGACGCCCCGAGGCGCCGTGAACCCGAGCCCCACGCATATAGCCTTGAGGGGTGGGGCGCAAGCCGAAGATCGCGGTGGTGTCCGAGCTGGTGGACCACACCACCGAGGACGCTGTCAACGGAGCCATGCGCTCGGTGCAGGCAGCCGACGTGACGATGCCGGTGGCGGAGCTGGAAAGGCTGTGGACGCCCACACACCTGGAGCGGCTGGCGCGCACCTATTGGCGCTTCCTCGCGCGCGTGACGCTGGGCCTCGTACGGGTGCTCTACGGCGACTCGGAACGCTCCGTGGTGCTCCTGGCGCGCCCCCTGAAGCTGCTCACGTTCGATGCTCCCGAATACGAATTGGACGGCGAGCACGGGGTCGTGCGCTGGCGCATCAAGGGCGGCGTGCTCGTCGCCCGCAGCGGGCGCGGCGGCCACGGCCATCTGCAGATCGACGTTCGCAGGCTACCGGACGCGATGCCCGGCGAGGCCAAGCTGCAGGTGGAGGTCGAAGTGGCGAACTTCCATCCCGCGATCGCATCGGGCTTCGGACGGCGCGTGTACAACGCCACGCAGGCCAAGATCCACGTGTTCGTGACCCACGGCTTCCTGCGCTCGCTGGCGCGGCTGGACCTGGCCGAGTCGAAGGTGGGTCAGTTGGCACCGTAGAAGCTTGCAAGCCTAACTACCGACGCCTGGGAACCGAGCAGCGTCGTTGTGGGGCAAGACCGCCATCCAGCACACCACTCCAAGATCCTCGGCGGAGATTGCCCTTGGCAGCGCCGGCTCCTCTACGGGCCGCAGCCCAAAGCGTTCGATGACGACCGAGACGATCTCACGCGCAGCGTCGTCCATGCTTATCTCACCGTCGCGGACGCGCGACTCGACCGCGCCAAGGGCCTTGCGCACCGCCGAGCTGCGACCGACGCTCAGCGCGGCCTCGGCCTGCTCCAGACCGACCGGCGCCGCAACCGTGGGATCGCGCAGCACACTGAGCGCCCAGCGCTGCCGGGGACCGATTTGCTCGTGCTCCTCGCGTACGTCGGTGCGCTCGTTGTGGCGCTCGACCACATCGGCCGACGCAAGCTCCCAGGCCCGCTCCAAATTGACTTCGTCCAGACCCTCAGTGGTCGCCTCGCCACCGGCCGGGTCGATACGACGAAGAATCTCCAGGTCGCCGTCCTCCAGCGCGTCACCGTCGAGCTCCACGTAACGCCAGTAACGCCGGCCCTGAGATTCATCGGGCGAGGAAGGCGTGCGCATCGCGAAGAACACTCCCGCTGGCCCTCTCGAGCGGCCCGACGGCGTTTGGCGAAAGCACGCACCCACTCCCCAGGGCAGCCCTCGGACTCGCTCCAGCTCACCCTCTAGAAGCGCTCGCTCGAGCAGGCGGCGCAGATGCTCCCCGACAAATGCACCTGACTCGATCTCGCCCTCGTCGAGCAGCTCCGCATCACCGTCCGCGAGTCGGTCGGTGTAAGCACGCAGCTCCTCGTACGAGCGTTGCTCAGGAGCGGGAGCGCCCTCGATCACCTCTGACTCCATGCCGTACACTCCGGCAGCGGCGATCTTGGCGCGGATGCGCGCCTCGAGCCCGAGTAGCCGCTCCAGCTCTCCCTGCTCGGCGAGCATGGTGGTGAGAAAGACCTCCCCGTGAGGAGAGCGCAGACGGATCACGCGGCCGTTGCGCTGCACGACCCGTTGGGGATTCCACGGCATGTCGTAGGAGACGACGGCCTGTGCCTGCTGCAGGTTCTGCCCCTCCGAGAGCACATCGGTCGAGATCAGCAGATCGACGGCTTCCGGCGATTTGTAGCCGGCTCGCACCACTGTTTCGGGCGCGAACCGCGCCAGCGCTTCGACGCGCTGATCTGGGGAGGTCTCGTTGCCGATCACAACCACCCGCTCCCGCCCTCCGACACGAGCGGGGAGGTGCTCGTCGAGATAGCGCACCGTCGCGCCGTAGGTGGCGAAAACAGCGATCTTCTCGGCGGGCGAGCTTCGAGCACCTCCAGCAGCGCGGCAAGCTTTGGGTCTTGAGCCGGATCGAGCTGTGGAGGCGCATCGCGAATCGCCCCAAGCCGCTCCCGATCGGCGCGCACGGCGTCGCCGTATGTCGGGTCGAACTCGCTCGCATGGCGTGCCTGGGCATCTCCTTCGAGCGCTTCGCCCAACCACGCCGCCAGCCCCTCCTCATCGACATCGAGGCGCGTCGCTTCGCGCAGGGTCTCCCCGGAGGGAACTTCGCCGCGCTCCCACGCGGCGAGGAAGGCATCGTGGGCGGCGAGCATGTGATTGACAGTGGCAAGGCACGCCGCCCAGCACGACTCGAAGCGCTTGAGCACACCCGATCGAAGCAGTCCGGCCAGCTGCGCCTCGACGGCGAGCTCGGAACCGCCGAGCTCGTAAGCGCTCGGCCTGTAGCGCGCCATCGTCAGCCCATCGATGGCGTCGGCGATCCGATCGAGCAGTCCCGCTCGAAAGCCGTCGAGGTCGTAGCGGACGGTTCTCAGCCTTGGGGCCGGAAAGCGCACCGGGGTGCCGTCCACGAACTGCTGTCCGGAATACTCGGCTTCGATGAAGGCGCGATCGCGCCGCACGCTCACGGCGTCGGCCAGCGGGAAGAGCACGTCGGGGCTGAGACTGTCGGGGTCGCGCTGGTTTGCCCCGGCCGCCAAGAACAGCTCTCGCACGGAGTCGATCCCGTATGGGGCGAACGCGCGATCGTGGCGCGCGAATAGCATCACGAGGTTGTAGAGATCCCACAGGCCGTTGTTGATCGGGGTCGCCGTAAGTAGGACGACCTGCTTGGAGGCCCCACCGAGCAGCCGCTCCATCGCGCGGTACCAGGTGGTGTCGTCGTTGCGCAGGGCGTGGGCCTCGTCGACGATGACCAGCCGATAGGAGTCCTTCTGGTTGTGAAGCACCCGGCGTCTGTTGGATGCCTCGGGAACCAGCTCCTCGTCAACCGCAAGGTCGTTGAACGAGATCACCTGGGCGGAGAGCTTGGCCTGATGAATACGTTCTTCCCAGCGCTTGGCGAGCTGCGCAGGAGTGACGACTAGCGCGAAGACGCCGTCCTCGTTGGCGCGCTCCTCGATGAAGGCCAGACCGATCTCGGTCTTGCCTGTGCCGACCCCGTCCGCGTAGACAACGCCGCCGTGGCGAGCGCAGATCGCACGCGCACGCTCGTAGCCGTCGGCCTGAAAGCGGGCGAGTTGAAGAGCTGCGGGCCGCGACACACGGGTGGGCTCGTCTAGCGGCGGCTCTTGCAGCTCGAGTAGCGCCCGCAGGTAGATCGTCTGAGGGTCAAGTAGTTCGCGGTCGGGGAACAGCAGCTCGTGCAGCTCCTGTTCGTAGTCGATCGCGCGCTCCCACAGCGTGTCGAACCACTCGACGGCGCTGTTGGCGACTGGCGGATCGTAGTTGGCAACACCCAGCTCGAGGTTGCTGTGCAGCCCGGCGCCGGTCAAATTGGCGGAGGTGACGAGCGCCACGCGCGCGTCCGGTGGATCTCCGAAGAGATACGCCTTCCCGTGCAGGAACTGCTCGACATAGCGCCGCACCTGAACCTGCGGGCGCCGCAACCACTCCTCGATCGCCCGCAGCTGTCGCGCCGCGCGCGAAGGGGGAAAGCGCGAGAGGTCGCGCTCGTCGCGCAACCGTTCCAAGTGTTCCTCGAAAAGACCTATGGGCAGCTTGGCTCCGAGCGCGGGTGCCGGCTGGGCGCCGATCAGCAGGCGCGTTGGGCGACCGTCGGCGATGCTCGCGAGATGATGCAAACCGGCCAGGTTGACGAAGCCTGTGGTAACCGCGAGCGGGTGTTCGGCGGGCACATCCTCCATTAGGTATGTGAGGGCCCCGGCGTGGTCTGTGTCGGACTCGAGGTTGTCGAGAATATATGGGCGGCCCTTCATTGCCTTCTCCCGAGCTCGGCGAAGCGAGCGCGCACGCACTCGCGATAGCTCTCGGGGACAGCGTCGGGCGTGAAGTCGGAGAAGACGACCTCCAGCTCATCCGCGGTCAAATCCCACGCTCGGGCTATACGCGCGTCGATATCAACACGCAGCGTCTGACGCTCCTCGTCGGTGAGCGGACCATAGGCGACGCCGGTCGCCTTGGCGAAATCGGCAAAGCGCTCATCGACACAGGAAAGGCGCGCTGCGTCGGTGGCGAGAGAGACGAAGGTGTCGTCGTCAACATCGGGAACACGCAAATTCTCCAAAACGAAGAAGTTGAGATGCCGCTCGACAAAGCGTCGGGACTGCCAGTCGAATACAAGACTATTCATAATAGATAGGCAAAAGGCTTCGCTGGCTGGCCTGTCGTCTATGAACACCAAGTATGGTGCCGAGTTCACAAGGAACACGTTAGGCGGCACCAGACAAGCTACAACGGTGCGGGCGTTAAGGCGATTCGCGACGTCGTGAAAGGACACACGAGATCGTCCAAGTGTTCTATCGGTTGCTTCACGTCGAACATCCAGCGGCGCACGCGAAACGACAGCCGACTCCTGCCCGGGACGACTTTTGGCTGCCTTTCGCAATGCCGCTTGAGAAGGCTTACATATGCGGGATTCCGAGCCACGGGGATCATATTGACCAAAACTATCACCCTTCCAAAGTGACCAACCAGACACGGAGTTCTGCCAGAGTTCTCTGTCTGCGGTCTCGTTAAAATCTCCCTGCACCGGAAAACACAACCACCGGTCGCCCCCAAACGGAAATATAGCCGATCTACGTAGCTTCGCAACAAGATCAGCAACGCGTTGACTCGGTAGGAGCGGAACCTCAAGGCGCAATCCAAGAACCGCAGGGGAAAGCCGGAGGCCATCCTTCGATATCTGCGCCCTGAATTGCTCAGCCGAAGCCGCAACGCCGGCTACCTGCAATACCATGTCACTATTTGCATTCTGCCTGCGTGCAATAAGCAGACTGACGGCCGTCTGTCCGTGGATATCAAAAGCCCATTTTCGTGTATTCAAAATGAAATCGATCCGGACGGGCGGGCACTCGGCCATAAGCCACTCCCGAAACTCCGTAGACCCCTTTCCGTTAAAGGTCAGTCCTCGGCAAAACGACCCCAAGCGCCCCACCCATCCGAAGCAACGCCTTATATCTCTGGCAAAACAGCTTATATAGGTCCGCGTTACCAGATGAGCCGGGATATCCCGTGTCAGCAGAAAAATACACCCGGATCATAGCCTGCCGGCCCCGCTCTTCACCGAGCATCATCGATAGCTCTGGTCGCTCAGCGTTTAGCGACGCGATCAATCTGTCCCGATCCTCCTCGGCCATCCCGCGCAAGCCCGGACCGTATGCAGACAAGAATGTCAGTTCATCTACGTTCACCTCCTCCCAAGGCGGATTCCCCACCACCGCATCGAACCCAGGCCGCTCGCGTGCAAACACCTCCGGAAATGCAAGTGGCCAGTGCAGAAAACACTCTCGCTCGGCCAGCGCGTCCGCTTCGGCCACACCGGGGGTCTCGACACCGGAAAGCACTTCTTCCCATCTGTCCGTCGCCTCCGAGCGGGCGCCCGCCACACCGAAGGGCTCGGCGGTCCACAGATTGAACAGACGCGTCATGCCCGACTCCTGTTTTCTCAACTGATCGTTCGCGGCACGGCTTGCCTTGACGAGTTCCGGCGTCGTGTCATCGATAGCCGTCAGCTCCGCGGCGGCAACCGCGGCCTGCGCGATCTCGCCGGCCAGGACGCTTGCAAACAGCGTGCCCTCCTCGACCACGGTCTCGGCGCCCGCCACCCCGATCAGCGAATTCCCACACTGCACGTTGTGATCGAGATAGGCGAGGGTCAATCCCGGAACGAAGGAGGACAGCCAAAGCGACACCTTCGCGATCTCAACCCCCATCGTCGAAAGGTCCACTCCGTACACGCATCGCTTCAGCACAAGCCGCTTCAACAGCGCGGTGTCTTCCACGCCGGCTCCGTATGCGGCAGCCTGTGCCCGCAGCACGTCGAGCTGCGCTCCAACCGACGGTAGCGCCAACTCGCCAAGTAGCGCCCCGAGCTTGTCGGCCAACTCGTCGACGACCTCCACGAGGAAGTGAGCGCTCCCGCAAGCGGGGTCGAGCACGTAGAAGTCGAACAACTTCTCGGCCGCCCCGTCGGGATCGTTGGCGGCCAGCTCGCGCACTTCTGTCAGATGCCGGTCGAACGCCGGTCCCACCGCTCCACGCACCAGATGGCGCACAAGCTCGGTGCGCGTGTAGTACACGCCTCCGCTCTTGCGTCCACCCTCGTTGGTGAGCCACAACAGCTCACCGGCCCCTACATCCGGTTCGCGATCCTCGCCCGGTGCGATATACCTGTCTGAGCGCGCATCGTAGGCGTAGTCGCGGTCGGCGAGCGACAGGCGCAGCGAGAGCAAACCCTCGTAGATGTAGCCGAGGTGCCCAATTTCGAGGTTGGAGAAGTCGATCCCCACCGACTCGCCGTCTCGCTGCTCGTCGGCCTCGCGCCCGAGCGCGACCAGCGCGGGCCCGAGCGCGGCGTCGGGGATAGTCGCCGACTCCAGCACTTGCGCGCCGGCGATCGCATCGGCCGCGAACAGGTCGCCGTTATAGGCCGGCAAGCCCCAGGCTGTCTGGCCGGTGCGCATTCTGCGTACGAGCGTGGCGACGTCATCCCACAGCGAACCGGCCACAGGATCGAGCGCGTCCGACTCCTGTTCGGCCCGCTCGCATATGCGCGTGAGGCTCTTGGCGTTGTATGTGGGATTGGCCATCGGCAGATGGCCTGCGCTCTCGGCGTAGAGCAGGAACAGCGCGCGGAACAGAAACAACAGCGCCGCGCCCTCAAGCTCCTCGCGGACGGCGTCGTCGGCAAGGTCGCGTCCTAGCTCGGTCGCCCAGCGACCGAGCTCGACGCCGAGTACAGGAAGAACCTCCTGGCGCAACACTCGGTCCAGGCGAAGGCGCAACGCCTGCCCGTGGTCGCGCGCGTCGGCGAGCACCTCGCGGAAACCCCCTTCGGCAAGGTAGGCGGGCGCGAGCAGCCCGAGCAGCGGCCGGCGCTCCGGCTCGAGCGCTCCCGCGTCGAGGCTCGAGGTATTTGGTCGTGGCGCCTGCGTCCTCCGGGGCGGCCGCGAGCAGCCGCAAACGTGCACCGGCCGCGAGAATCCCGTAGGGGGCGCCAAGATCGCGGCAATGACCCACCAAGGCGCCCTCCGGCAGATGT
Source organism: uncultured Solirubrobacterales bacterium (assembly GCA_963809705.1). GTDB lineage: Bacteria > Actinomycetota > Thermoleophilia > Solirubrobacterales > Solirubrobacteraceae > Palsa-744. The sequence goes on from CAWEKF010000001.1 coordinate 628,240, forward strand.
CCGTGCTCGTCGAAGCGGGCGAACATCCAGGCGTGCGCACGCGGATGGACGACCATTATCGGCCTACCCTCGAACCTCGCCAGATACCCGGTCTTGAGCTGCTCCACTGTGTACCCGAGGTCGGTGAGCAGCTCCTTCCAGCCGGAGCGGCTAACCCCCTCGACGAGCTGTTCCAGGTGAGCCCAGCGCTGCTTGGACCGCGGAAGTCGCACATCGTACAGATGCTCTGTTCCGAGCTCTCGCACACGGAGACCCGCAGAGACGCTCCGCGTCAAGTCGGTCGAGCTCTTCGGCGACCAGCCTGACCGCATGGGGGCGAGACATCGAGATCGTGCGGCGCGCGAGCTCCAGCATCGACTCGCTGCGCACGCGGCGCAGTGGACCGTCGCGTTCGGGACCCAGCACCCGTACGAAGCCGGGCCTCTCGGTATCGGGATCGTCGGCCACCAGCACGAGGGGCGTGGGACGACCGCCCTCGCGACGCTTCCAGGCCGCTCGCAGACGCCTCTCCTCGAGGAGGTCGGTACGCGCGTACTCGATGCCGCTCACGAGCACCGTGTCGGCGATGTCGCCTCCTTGCCCGCCCGCGTCCCGCGCGCCCGGCAGAGCCGCGAATCCCTGGAACAGCTCAGCGGCTCTCACGGCACGCGGCGCACGATGCGGGGCACGGCGCGAGCGTACCGCAACGGGCGGCGGGGCAAGCATTGAACCATGCAGACAATCGTACGCCCCGCTTGCGACGGTACTCTGCGCGCGTCAGACGCCCGGAACTGTACACGCGCGCGCAGCTACCTTTGCGCGCTTTGGGCGACGACACAGCCCATACTCGACCTCTACCCGAAGCGAGCGTCTCCGCTGAGCGCGCGCAGCTTGGCGCGATCGTGGGTGGCTCGAATGCGGCGCACTGTGCCCGAGCGCGAGCGCGTGACCAACGATTCGGTGGTGGCGCCGCCGGCGGATGGATAGCGCACCCCCTGCAGAACATCCCCGTCGGTGATGCCGGTGGCCGAGAAGAAGACGTCGTCGCCGGCGACCAGGTCGTCACGGGTGAGCACGCGCTCCAGGTCATAGCCGGCCTGGAGGGCGGCCGAGCGCTCCTCCTCGTTGCGCGGCCACAACCGTCCCAACAGCTGGCCCCCAAGGCACTTGATCGCGGCCGCCGAGATGACCCCCTCGGGGGTTCCTCCTATCCCCCACAGCAGATCGACCGGGGAGCGCTCGGTGACGGCCAGCAGGGAGGCCGAGACGTCGCCGTGGGGAATCAGGCGCACGCGCGCACCGGCCTCGCGGATCTCGCGGATCGCCCCCTCGTGGCGGGGGCGGTCGAGCACGACCACGATCACATCTCCCACGGGGCGGCCCTTGCGCTCGGCGATCAGCTTGACCGTCTCCGACAGGGGACGATCGAGGTCGAGCAGGTCGGCGATCTCGGGACGACCGGCCATCTTCTCCATGTAGACACAGGGGCCGGGATCGAACATGCTGCCCTTGCTCGACAGGGCGATCACGGCCAAAGCCGAAGGCATCCCGTGGGCAGCCAAAGTGGTCCCCTCCAGGGGATCGACGGCGATGTCCACCTCGGGCGGAGAGCCGTCGCCGATGCGCTCGCCGTTGTAGAGCATCGGCGCCTCGTCCTTCTCTCCCTCGCCGATCACCACGGTGCCGTCCATCGCCACGGAATGCAGGGCGTAGCGCATGCCGTCGACGGCGGCTTGGTCGGCCGCCTCCTTGTCGCCCCTGCCGACAAGCGGCGCGGCTGCCAGGGCCGCGAACTCGGTCACGCGGACCAGCTCCAGCGCGAGGTTACGGTCGGGACGCGTGGACGCGGAGGACGGCGCGGAAGACGGATCTGGGCTCATCGAGACGAAAACCTACACGAGCAGGCTAGGATGCCGGCGATGAGCGAAATCGGATTCGTCGGACTGGGCAAGATGGGCGGGAACATGGTGCACCGCATCCGGCGCGACTCCGAGCACGAGGTCGTCGCCTTCGACTTCGACAATGCCGCCGTCGCCCAAGCCGTGAAGAACGGCGCCCGCGGAGCGAGTTCGCTGGCGGACATGGTCAAGCAGCTGAAGGCGCCGCGCATGGTGTGGATCATGGTGCCGGCCGGCGATCCCACGCAGGAGACCGTGGACAAGCTGGCCAAGCTGCTGGAGAAGGGCGACACGATCGTCGACGGCGGCAACTCGAAGTGGGTCGACGACAAGCGACGCGCAAAGGTTCTGGCAAAGCAGGGCATCCGCTACGTGGACGTGGGCGTGTCTGGCGGCGTTTGGGGCATCGACGTTGGCTACTGCATGATGGTCGGCGGTCCTGTAGCCGCGGTCAAGCAGCTGTCGCCGATCCTGGACGTGCTGGCGCCCGAGACGAGCGCCGACAGCGTGGGGGCCATCGGCGAGCGGGGCTGGCTGCGCTTTGGCGGAGCGGGCGCGGGGCACTACGTGAAGATGGTGCACAACGGCGTGGAGTACGGCTTGATGCAGGCCTACGCGGAGGGCTTCGACGTGTTCGACGCCTGCGAGTACGAGCTCGACAACGCCAAGATCGCCCACCTTTGGAACCAAGGCTCGGTCGTGCGGTCCTGGCTGTGCGAACTGGCGGCCCGAGCTTTCGAAGCCGACGGCAACGAGCTGGAGAAGATCGAGGGCTGGACCGAGGATTCCGGCGAGGGCCGCTGGACGATCGAGGACGCCACCGCCAAGGACGTGCCGACGCCGGTGATCACGGCTTCGCTGTACGAGCGCCTGTCCTCCAGAGGAAACGGCGAGTTCGCGCACAGGGTACTGGCCGCTTTGCGCAACCAGTTCGGGGGACACGCCGTGAAGGCGAACCCGGCGGGCGCGAAGCCCGACGTGGCCAAGCCGAAGGGACGCGGCGCGGGCCAAGGCTCGAAGGCCTAAGGAGCGCGGCGCGGGCCAAGGCTCGAGGTCGAGCGGGAAGCGGCGGTAGGCGCCGATGGCGGCCGTCGCGACGACCGCATCGCAGGAGAACCCGCTGACAGCCGGCTTGGAGCGCCTGCCGGTGGCGCCGACCACGCTCGTGATCTTCGGCGCCACGGGCGATTTGGCTCGCAGAAAGCTGTTGCCGGCGCTGTACAACCTGGCGCACGAGGGAGCATTGCCCGAGCGCTTCCACCTGGTGGGGGTGGCGCGCCGGGAAAAGGAGCACGAGGACTACCGCGCGGAGTGCGAGCAGGCGATCAGGCAGTTCTCGCGCAGGCCACCCGACCCCGACGTGCTCAAGCGGCTGCTCGAAGACGTGAAGTACGTTCAGGGAACCTTCGACGACGAGCGGGTGTACGCGAAGCTGGAGAAGACGCTCGACCGCTTCCAGGAGAAGGCGGGCGTGCCGCTGAGCAGAGCCTTCTACCTGTCGACCGCGCCTTCGTTCTTCCCGGTGATCGTGCAGGCGCTCGGCAAACAGGGACTCGACCGCCACGAGGGAGCGGACGTGAGAGTGGTGATCGAGAAGCCGTTCGGAGAGTCGCTTGAGGAGGCGCGCGAGCTCAACCGGACGGTCCTAAGCGTGTTCGAGGAGCAGCAGGTCTTCAGGATCGACCACTACCTGGGCAAGGAGACGGTGCAGAACATGATGGCGTTCAGGTTCGCCAACGGCATGTTCGAGCCGCTGTGGAACCGCAACTACATCGACCAGGTGCAGATCACCGCGGCCGAGGACATCGGCATCGGCACGAGGGCCGGCTACTACGACCATGCGGGCGCGCTGAGGGACCTGATCCAGAACCACATGCTGCAGCTGCTGTGCCACGTGGCGATGGAGCCTCCGGTCAGCTTCACCGCCGACGAGGTTCGCAACGAGAAGGTCAAGGTGCTGCAGTCGATCGCCGAGCCGATCGAGTCGGAGATCCCGGAGATGGCTGTCAGAGCCCAATACTCAAAGGGGCACGCCGGCGGCGAGGACGTGGCGGGCTATCTGGAAGAGCCTGGCATCCCACCCGGCTCGACAACGGAGACGTTCGCGGCGATGCGCCTGGAAGTGGACAACTGGCGCTGGGCCGGCGTGCCGTTCTATCTGAGAACGGGCAAGCGGCTGGCTCGCAAAGTGACCGAGATCGCGGTGGCCCTGAAGCCGGTGCCGCACTTGGCCTTCAGCCAGGACGGCTCGCTGGGAGTGCTGCCCAACCAGTTGATCCTCACGCTGCAACCCAACGAGGGCGTGTCGCTGCGCCTGGGCGCGAAGATCCCGGGCTCGCGCATGGTGATCCGGCCGGTGCACATGGAGTTCCTGTATGGCACCGCTTTCCTGTCGCAGTCGCCGGAGGCCTACGAGCGCCTGATCACTGACGCGATGAGAGGCGACGCGACGCTGTTCACCAGAGACGACGAGGTCGAGGCGCAGTGGCGCGTCTGCGACCCGATCCTCAAATATTGGGAGTCCACCCACCCGGACACGGCGGGACCGCGAGCAGGTGGAATCCCTCAATACGAGGCTGGCTCACAAGGCCCGGTCGAGGCCGATGAGATCCTGCGCCCGGAGCAGTCTTGGCGGGCGATCTGAGCCCATAGGGATCAAGGGCGATATTTAAAAATTCACGCATTGCCTTTAGTATCGACAAAACGTAAATACCATAAGCAAGTCCACAAAATTTGAGATGACCTCCACGACCCCAATGCGTGACCTGCCCGATGCGGTGTGGAGCGCGCAAGGCACGACGCCCGACGCGATCGAAGGCGCGTTGCGCGACCTGGTCAAGGAGCGCCACGGCGAAAGCGGCGGGCTCGCGCCCTCGCGGGCGCTGAACATGATCGTGTTCATGGACAGCGCATACAGCGGCGAGGTCGCCAACCGACTGGCCAGCGTCGGGCGCTACCACGCCTCGCGCCTGGTCGTGCTCTCCTACGAGGCGAGCCGCACTCGCTTGGACGCGCAGGCAGTCGTGGCGACCGACGCCGAACCACAGCAGGGCGAGCTGGGCTTGCTGCGCGAGACTGTGACCGTGGAGATCGGCGAGCGCCATCTCGACGACCTGGTGACGATCGTGGACCCGCTCGTGGTGACCGATCTGACGACATTGTTGTGGTCCCCGCACGGTCACCCGGAGGCGGTGGACGAGCTGCTCGAGGTCTCCCAAGCCGTCCTGTTGGACTCGCTCGACGACCCCTCTTGGCGCTCGGCGTTGGACAGGGCGTGCGCTCTTCGCAAGCGCGCTTATGTGGTGGACTTGGCCTGGCTGCGCAGCACCCCTTGGCGCGAGCGGGTGGCGGCCGCGTTTGACTCGCCCACGATGCGAGCCGAGCTGGACAGGATCGAAGCGGTATCGGTGCGCCACCACCCCGACTCGACCGTCGCGGCGATGCTGCTGGTCGGCTGGCTGGGATCGCGTCTGGGGTGGGAGATGAGCCCACTTAGGACCAAGGGCGGGGTGCTGACGGGAAGCGCGACGGTCTCGGAAGCGAGCGGCGATCCGGACGGGGACGCGGACGGCGGCAGTGGCACGCAAATGCAGGCGAAGGCAGCCCACACGATCTCGATCAAGCTGGAACAGGCGCCCGAGCAGAACGGTGCGCGGCCTGGAGGGCTTGGCCGTTTGCACCACAAGCGGGCGACGGCTGGGACTCAAGCGGGGCACAGGTGGACTGCGAGCTCGCAGCCGCGACGAAGCGGGACATGAACGGGAATGGACGATCTTGGGGGCCTCGCGCGGGGAGAGCGGTATCCTTGGCGAGGGCATCAGGCAGTCGCTGTTGCGCGACCCCACATATGGGCCCGCATTGGCGGCCGCCGAGGCGATGACGCCGTGACCTCACCCGATGATTGCCGTGACCTCACCCGATGATTGCCGTGACTTCGACCGGCTGTCCGAGGGGCGGCGAGCACGCGAACACAAAGCACGCGAACACAAAGGATTGCTTCGCGCGCGAGCTGAACCTTCTACAGTGGCGAGGCGAAGCTATGGCAACGATCGCGCAACGCGACCCCATCGCTCCCCCACACCCCATCGGCTCTGAGCCGAAGGAGGCGCTGGCGGCGCTGCAGAACGTCAGAGCGCAGACGCTCGCGCTGGTCGCCCATCTGAGCGACGCACAGCTCGAAGCGGTCCTCTCCCCGATCATGAGCCCGCTTGTATGGGACTTGGCGCATATCGCCGCCTATGAGGATCTGTGGCTGGTCCATCGCCATGGCGGCCTGGATCTCTTCAGACCCGATCTGGCCGAGCTGTACGACGCTTTCGAGACACCAAGGTCTGTGAGGGGGGAGGTGGAGTTGCTCGTGCCGGTCGACGCGCGGCGCTATCTGGAGGACGTGCGCAGTCGAACCGAAGAGGTCCTCACAACGGTCGGAATCGAGGACGGGACGGTGTATGAGATGGTGCTGCGCCACGAGCTCCAGCACACCGAGACGATGCGCCAGACGATGGCGCTGGCCAACCTGCTGCCCACTGACGACCGGTCAAAGATCGGCCAGCCGCTGGGAGCGTCGGGCAGCAAGGACACCCTTGCGGGCGCCCCCCGTGCCGGGGGGCAAACAGGCGCTTGGGTCACGGTGCCCGCCGGCCCGTTTGAGATGGGCGCCGCGGCGGATGGGTTCGCCTACGACAACGAGCGACCTCGCCACACCGTCGAGTTGCCCGCTTTCCAAGTCGCCGTCCGCCCCGTCACGAACGCGAGCTGGGCCCGAGTCATGGGCGGCTCGCCGGACGGACACCCCGACGCGCCGGTCTGCCACGTGAGCTGGTTCGAAGCCCAGGAGTTCGCCCAGGCAGAGGGAGCGCGACTGCCGAGCGAGGCCGAGTGGGAGAGGGCGGCAACGCTTGAGCTACTCGCGGAGGTGGGCCAGGTGTGGGAGTGGACCAGTAGTTACTTCGACGGGTACGAGGGCTTCGTGGCCCATCCTTATCGGGAGTACTCGGAGGTCTTCTTCGGCGAGGACTACCGTGTCCTGCGGGGCGGCTCCTGGGCGACCAGCCCGCGCGTGAAGACGCTCACGTTCCGCAACTGGGACCTGCCGATCCGCAACCAAATCTTCAGCGGCGTGCGCCTTGCCAGGGACGTGGTTTGATGGGACGCTCGCCCGAGCACAGCGAAAGGACACAGTGATGGAGCCGATCATCGATCCGCCGTGTGAGGTCTTCGAGCAGAGCACGATCACGATCGACTCCTACCTGCATGAGGGCCAGGAGCGCTCGCTCGCGGACGACGTGCTCGACGGGCTTACGAAGCCGTTCAAGGAGCTGCCGCCCAAGCACTTCTATGACGCGCGCGGAGCGGAGCTGTTCGACCAGATCTGCGAGCTGCCCGAGTACTACCCGACGCGTACCGAGCGCTCGATCCTGCAACAGGCCGCCGAGCGGCTCGCGCGCGCGACGGCCGCCGAGGAGCTCGTGGAGCTGGGCTCTGGGACCGCCGCCAAGACGAGGGTTTTGCTCGACGCGCTGCACCGGGCGGGAACTTTGAAGCTGTACATCCCCGTCGACGTGACCGAGAGCATGGTGCGCGACTGCGCGCAGGAGCTGACCGAGGAGTTCCCTGGTCTGCGCGTGCACGGCGTGATCGGCGACTTCGAACGCCACCTCGACCGGGTGCCGGCGGCCCAGGGACCAAGGGTGGTGGTGTTCTTGGGCGGCACGATCGGCAACTTCCCGCCCGGCTCGCGCCGGCGCTTCTTGCGCGAGATCGGAAAGCTGCTTGGGCCCGAGGACCACCTGCTGATGGGCACCGACCTGGTCAAGGACCCGGAGGTGTTGACGCAGGCCTATGACGACGCGCAAGGGGTAACGGCCGAGTTCAACCGCAACCTGCTGAGGGTGCTCAACCGCGAGCTGCAGGCCGACTTCGACCCCGAGGACTTCGAGCACGTGGCGCTGTTCGACCGCGAGCACGAGTGGATCGAGATGCGCTTGCGGGCCCGTCGCGCGCACACAACGACGGTGCGCGACCTGGGCCTGTCGGTGCGCTTTGAAGAGGGCGAGGAGATGCGCACCGAGATCAGCGCCAAGTTCACCCAAGAGCGAGTCGAGGACGACCTCTCAGCGGCGGGCCTCGAGATCGTGGATTGGCTGACCGACCCACAGGAGCTGTTCGCCATCACGCTGTCGCGCCCGTCGCGAAGCGCCGAGGGCTCTGCCTGAGACGGGCACGACCTTCCCCTCCCCCACCTCCACCCCCTCTCACCGCCCAAGAGCATCGGAAGGGCGACTGGCGGTAGGGTCTGCTCCCATGCACATCGACGGAAGCGGAGCGCTTGTGGTCGGCGGCGCGTCGGGACTCGGCGAGGCGACCGCGCGACGTTTGCGCGAGCTCGGCGCGCAGGTCACGATCGCCGATGTCAACACGGAGAAGGGCGAGACGCTCGCGACCGAGCTGGGCATCGAATTCGTTCCGTGCGACGTGCGCGATGAGAGCCAGCTCCAAGCTGCGGTCGAGCGCGCCGCGACCGCCGAGGGCGGCTTGCGCATCGCGGTGTGTTGCGCGGGCATCGGCTGGGCCCAGAAGGTGGCCGGGTCGAGGGGGCCGCACCCTCTGCTGCCGTTCGAGACGACGATCCAGATCAACCTGATCGGCACGTTCAACGTCCTGCGCTTGGCCGCCACCGCGATGATCGAGACCGAGCCCTCGGAGGACGGCGAAAGGGGCGTGTGCGTCAACACCGCCTCGATCGCGGCCTACGACGGACAGATCGGCCAGATCGCCTATGCGGCCTCCAAGGGCGGCATCGTCGGCATGACCCTGCCGGCCGCGCGCGACCTCGCGGGGCAGGGCATCCGCGTGAACACAATCGCCCCCGGCCTGTTCGACACGCCGCTGCTCGCGGCTCTACCCGAGGAAGCGCGCCAGAAGCTGGGCGCCGGCGTGCCCTTCCCCCAGCGCTTGGGCGCTCCTGCCGAGTATGCCCAGCTTGCTTGTCACATCATGGAGAACCGGATGCTCAACGGCGAGGTCATCCGGCTCGACGGCGCCCTGCGGATGCCCCCGCGCTGAGGCCCGGAGACGACCGCAGCCGTCCCCGGGGGACCGCTTAGGCGAGCCGTTCCACCAGCATCGCCATGCCCATGCCGCCGGCGACGCACATCGACTCGATGCCGAGCTTGCCGCCCTTGGTCTCCAGGTTGTTGAGCAACGTGGTCATGATGCGAGCGCCGGTCATGCCAAAGGGGTGACCGAGGGCGATCGCCCCGCCGAACGGGTTGAGCTGCTCCTCGGCGATCCCCAGCTCGGCCATGCACGGCACGATCTGAGCGGCGAAAGCCTCGTTGATCTCGACCACGTCGATGTCCTCGATCTTCTTGCCCGTGTTCTCCAAGAGCTGTTTGATCGCAGGGATCGGGCCGAGGCCCATCACCTCGGGGCGAATCGCGGCGACTGTGGAGGCGATGATCCTCGCCTTCGGCTGCAGGCCGAGCGCGGACGCCTTCTCTTCGGACATGACCAACACGGCGGCGGCGCCATCGTTGAGCGGACAGGCGTTGCCCGCCGTGACGGTCCCGTCCGGCTTGAATACCGGCTTCAGCGCGGCGAGCTTCTCCATCGTGGTGCCCGGTCGCGGCCCGTCGTCCTTGGCGAGGACCGTCTCGGGCACGTCGATCTCGTTGCCCTCCTTGTCGGTGTCTTTGTGGGCGGGAACCGTGACGGGAACGATTTCCCTGTCGAAGTGTCCGCTCTCCTGGGCCGCGACCGCGCGCGTCTGAGAGATGAGCGCCCACTCGTCCTGGGCCTCGCGCGAGACTTTGCGCTCATCGGCCACGTTCTCGGCGGTCATGCCCATCGGGATATACACGTTGTACAGCGAGCCCTCCGACCCGTCCACCAGGGGGTGGAACTCGAATTGGGCGCTGCCTCGTCCTGCGCGTGAAACTGCCTCGACGCCGGCGGAGATGTAGGTGTCGCCCTCGCCTGCTTTGATCGCGTGGAAGGCCATCCTGATCGTCTGCAAGGAGGAGGCGCAAAAGCGATTGACGGTGGTGCCTGGGACGCGATGGTCGATTCCGGCGATCAAGGTGGCGATGCGTCCGATGTTGTAGCCCTGCTCACCCTCCCCGTAGCCGCAGCCCATCATCACGTCGCCGATGGAGGTCTGCTCGACCTTGGGGTTGCGCTCCACGATCGCCTTCAGCGGGATCGAGGCGAGGTCGTCGGCGCGCACGGACTTAAGCGACCCCTTCGCGGCCCGCCCGATGGGCGTGCGGATGGCGTCGACGATCACAGCTTCAGGCATGTGGTGCGTTCTCCTTGGGTAGGTCTTTGACCGGAGCAATCGACGGCGCGAAAGCGGCCGAGGATCCCTCTGGTGGGAGCGTGAGCAGCTCGAATCCTACGTGAGATCGGCAGCGGACAACGATTCGTCTGTCTCGGCGCGGCCGGACAGTCCGTACGCCAAGCTGCCTCAGGGCTAGTGTTTCTTGTGCTTGGCGCGGCGCTTGGGCTGGAGAATCGTGAAGTGCTTGACGGGGATCGCCGGGCTGACCGGAATCCTCAGGCTGACCGGCAGCTTCTTGAAGTGCGCCAGCAGCCCGCGTCCGGTCGCGCCCAGCGCCACCGAGACGCTGAGCGTCTGGCCGGCGTTAAGCGCGAGGCGCGCCACGCCGACCGTCACCGTCTTGTAGGTCGTGCGCGCTTTGGCGCGACGAGCCTGGACCGCCACCAGCTTGTGCGAGATCAGCTTCTCGCGTGTCGTGAGCACCGCCTCCCCCGTACACGGGGCGCCGGCGCAAGCGAGCTGCAGGACGACGCTCTGACCCACGACCTTCGAGCCGATCAGCTTCAGCAACGGGGTCGGCGACGACACGGGCGCGGCGGCAGCGACGGTAATCGAATAAGCGCTGCTTGTCGTGTTGCCGAGCCCGTCGTGCGCGGTCACGGTGACCGTGTAGACGCCGGGCGCGACGTAGGCGTGGCTCACCTGCACCCCGCTGGCGCTCGTCCCGTCGCCGAAGCTCCAGCTCGGCGGTTCGCCGAGGCCCGACCACAAGTCGGCGAAGCTCGCGCTCATCGCCACGGGCTGACCGGCGATGGCGCTGGCGGGAATCGCGGCCGCCAGGAGGTTCGGCGGACCGGCGTCGAACGCGGCCGCTCTCAAGACGTGTTCTCCAGGTAGCACTTCGGCGTCCCAAAACGCCGCCACGCTGCCGTCCTCGTCGGCGACCACCTGTTCCAGACGGATGCTCTTCGCCGGAGCATCAAGGTCGGTGAAGCTGTCGGGCGTCGGCGACCCGTCGAGCCAGCGGCTGCCCTCCGCCACGTAGCTTTCGCCGCCGTTTGGCTGGCCCGACCAGGCGAAATAGGCGTCGTCGCCGAGGAATGCGACGCCTCCGAAGCCGGGGTTGAAATTGGTCGGCGACACACAATGTGGACTGGTGGCCAAGTCGCTGCCGGCGGACGACCTGATCGCGCCAACGCAGTCTTCGCCCGAACTAGTGCCCTGGAACCTGTAGAGCACATACGCTTGGTCGGTGGCCGAAACCCCGGCGGCGATCGGTCCGCTCGAAGCGCCGCCAGGTGCGATGTCGAAGGGTGCTGTCCAGGAACCTGTGGCGCTATAGCGAGTGACGAGATTCACGTCGAGGGTTTTCGACCCGGTGTAGTGGACGTACTGAAAGGCGATGGCCGCACTGCCGTCGGGCGCGACTCCAAGCGCCGGGCCGTAGGCATCCGAGGTTGGGTCTTCTCCGGTCACATCTTCCAAGGAGCCCCAAACGCCGCTCGAAGCGGGTCGACGAACGGCCTCGAGCGTGTCGCGTTCTTTTGTCGGTTCCTTGCGAAATACGGCCGTAAGATCGCCGCTTGCGTCGAACCCGAGCGCAAGGCTCATGTTTTCGATCGAGTCGTTCGCAGGCGATATCTGAGTCGGAGCGCCCCACGTGCCGCCGGGCGGGTGAACGGCGACGTCGGCGCGGTAACCGCCGGTGAGCATCGACGGGTCGAGATGTTCGACGCCGGCAGCCGCCGTCCCGTTCGTGGAGATCGCGGGCACAAGCGTGTCGCTGATGTTTTTCTTTCGGGTCGCGTCGGCGGCGACGGTGGTCGGCGCTTCCCACGTGCCGCTGCCCGCGGCGCGATAGCTCGCGAGGTAGGCAAGCGGCGAGTTTTCCGGTTCGCTGCCCTCAAGCACGCTCCACTGGAGCACCGCCGCCCCGCTTGGAGCCTCGGCGAGCTTTGCTTCAGCTGGGATCGACCCGGCGGTTGAAGCAATCCGCAGCTGCTCGCTATAAGTGCCGCCCGGCGGAAGCACTCCCGCGTGCAACACGGTCTGCAGAGGAGCCAGCGAGAGGACTTCGAGATAGGCGATCGTCGCGGTCCCGCCTGCCTGGTAGGCGATCTGATAGCCGGTCTGGCCCAGTGAGCCGGGTTCCTTCGCAGGCAGTGGGAAATCGCCCGGCGCGCTCCACCCGGGCGATGCCAGCGTGGCGCCCGGGAGTGCCGTCCCGCCGAAACAAATGCCGGCCAACACGGTGAGCGCAATAAGAAAACGTCGCATCGCTCGCGCAGCATACGCGCCGCACCCGACGACGGGTCCTCGTCTGGACCTTCGTTCTAGCCAAGTCGCCCTACAGGTCCAGCCGCGAGACGCCCAACTCGTCGAAGCCAACGTGATGGGCCAGCTCGTGGCGCACGGTCCTCGTCACCTGTTCGCGCAAGAGCTCGGGATCGTGGCCGAAGTCGCGCCGGATTGTGTCCCTGAAGATCACGATGCGGTCGTGGACGTCGTCGCGCGCCACCGTCGCGCCCTGGTAGAGCCCGTAGGCGCCGCGGGCGCGACCCCCGTCGGAGATCACGACCGCCACATGGGCCAGCGCGTTGCGCAAGAGGTCGGGCAGGTCGTCGAGGGCGTCGCGCACGAGCTCTTCGAAGTCCTCGTCGTTGAGCGGGTCGAGCGCCATGAACTCGGCTTCGTCGGGATCGACCACCAGCCCTTCGCGCGCCAGCTCCTCAGAGTGGCGCACAAGCTCTTCGAACTCGTCCTCGGACTCGGGGTCGCGCCAGCCGGCCAGGTGCACCGCCACGAAGGCGACCGCCCCCGTCAGCACGGCGATCATCAGCGCGCCCAGCACGATCTCCTCGACGCCCCTCACAAACGGGACGTTGCTGAAGCCCTGGCCCACGACCAGCACGACGAGACCCAGGGCAAGCGCCACAAACGCGGCAATCGCGACACGACGAGTGTTGCCGAAGGCGCTGGGCGACCTAGACGCGCGCATCCAAACCTACTTGGGCGCTCGCGATGTCAACAAATGCGCGGCCGACTTAGCCATCCCTTCGGATGGTAGAGCCAAAGCCGATGCGCCGGGTTCGAGCCGGATGTGCCCAGCCACGGTCGGGATCGCGACCGCAGAGAGATGCAGCAAAGTCCTCGCTTTTCCTCTGGAAAAACCCGCAATTTGCGAACAATTCATGCCGTCCAAACGATCTTTGGGGGTGTGGTTTCGGATGCGGTCGGGTAAAGCTGCTCAAACCTCTTCATATCTCATCCAAATTCTCCAAACATGCGACGAGGCCCACGTAGACGCGACGCCAGCAGAGATCGGCGCGCGCGAGGCATCTCTCCCAGAGGTGCCTTGGGCGCTGCCCTTGTCGTGCTGCTCAATCTCCTCGTCTTGACCGGCCCGGCTCACGCGAGCGTGGGCTCGGTTCTTCCGATCGGAGCCATACCAGGGGTCAACGGCGGGGCTGCGCAGTCCGGCGGCTCGGCGGTCCAGCCTGCGGTCGCACCCGTGACGAAGGCCATCGCGCAAACCGTCGAAAAGACCGCCGTGCCCGTGACAGAAGAAGCCGGCTCCAAGGTCGTGTCCCAGGTGCCAGTGCCCGCGTCCGGGGCGACCGCACAGAGCGTCGGCAAGGCAGCGAAACCAGTGCTCGACGCGACCGTGCAGACCGTCGGCAAGGCAGCCGCACCTGTGCTCCAGACCGCTGCGAAGGCCATCGGCCAGACGGCGGCGCCCGTAGTCGGGGCCGCCATGCAGAGCGTCGGCAAGATAGCGGCCCCGGTGCTCAAAACGGCGGCTCCAGCGCTCGATGTGACTAAACAGGTCCTCGTCAAGACAGCCGCGCCCGTGCTCCAGACAGCCACACATGTCATCGGCGGTGTGTCAGCCCCGGTGGCCAAGGTGACCACCTCGACCGTCGCCGGTGTCGTCCAGGGCGCAGGCGCCACCGCAGCCCTCGTGAGCAAAGTTGCCTCGCAGGGAACCGGCCAAGTCACCGCTCTGACGGATTCGACCATGACACAGGCCGTGCCGCCTACGATCACAGGCACCGGGCATCTCCCCACGCCGCCGCCTCCCACCACGTCATCCCCCACACCACCGCCCACCGGCAAGGCGCCCTCGAACCCTATCGTGACAATTACAGAAGACCGCTCGGGGCCACCCTCCTCGGTCGTGACGACCACCACCCCGTCCACGAGCGTGCCCTCCTCGACCGTGTCCCCCTCGAGCGTGTCCCCCTCCCATCTCATCCGGATGCCACAGGCGCCGCTGGGCATCTCGTCGAGTGGCGAGCGTCAGCCGTCCTCCCTGCCCGCCCCGCTTGCCCACGTTGGGACCGCCATACTCGTCCAGGTTGGGACCGCCACAGAACCGCTCGCGGCCTTCGAGGCCGCACAGGCGGGCGGCGGGCGGCGCCACGCTGGCTCCCCACCAGCCTCCGGCATGCCAGCATCGCCCGCGCCCAGCCCCATTCCCGGCGGCTCCTCGGGCGCGATGGCGTCTGCCGCGGGCTCAGCCTTCTCGATCTTCCTGACCCTTGCCGGCCTCCTGCTGATGGGAGGCCTGGCGGCGATGCGCCGGCTGCGACTTGCGAGCGAGTCGTCGCGCGCGGCGCCATTCGTCTTGATTCCAGAGCGCCCGGGCTAACCGCTCCGCCCGGCTCTCAACTGGTGCTGGTTCGCTCGATCCGGCACCCATTGGAAATCAAGTCAAAGCTCTTTGAAAGGAGCGGTATCTATGAAACGCCATTGCATGGCGATGGCTGTGAGCGTGCTCGCGCTCGCAGCGGCCCCGAGCACCGCGCTCGCGGGTGGCGGCGGTCTCCTGGGTGGACTCGTGCAGCAAACCCAGACTGCCACCAACAGCAACGAAACCAACCAGACGGCCAACAGCACGGCCACCAGCGAACAGACCAACGTGAACGCTCCCATCTCGATCATGCAGCTCGGGCGCGAACGATGGCAACGTCAACCAGTCGAACAACGCCAAAACGAGCTCCTCGGCGCAGAACAACAACGGCACCGAACAGAGCAACTCGCAGAGCCAGCAAGGCTCCGCAAGCGGTTCGGGCGGCGACAAAGGCGGCTCGAAGGTCGAGCAGAGTCAGACCGGTGAAAACAGCAATACCACCAATCAAACGGCCGAAAGCACGGCCACGAACAAGCAGACCAACATCAACGCCCCCATATCGATTCTCAGCGAGAGCTCGAACAATGGGAACGTGAGCCAGTCAAACAAAGGCAGCACAAGCTCCTCGGCGCAGAACAACAACGGCACCGAACAGAGCAACCACCAGAACCAGCAAGGCTCGGCTAGCGGCAAAGGCTCTGGCGGAGACAAAGGCTCTGGCGGCGACAAAGGCGGTGGCGGAGACAAAGGCGGTGGCGGAGACAAAGGCAAACATGGCCACCAGCCCTGCTCCTCCAAGGACGGTTCCGGCGGCGGCTCAGATGGGCCTGGCGGCCCCGGTGGCAACTCCGGTGATCGTGGTGCGGGCTCGCAGGTCGATCAGACTCAGACGGCCGGCAACAGCAACGAAACCAACCAGACCGCCACAAGCTCTGCTGCCAACGAACAGAGCAACGTAAACGCCCCTGAATCGAGCCACAGCAAAGGCGCGAACGGTGGCAAAGTAAGCCAGTCGAACGGAGGCGACACCAGCTCCTCCGCGCAGAACAACAACAGCGCCGAACAGGGCAACTGGCAGAACCAGGAAGGCTCCGCGGGTGGCAAAGGCGATCATGGCCGCCACCACGGCAGCACGAAAGGCAGCCAGGAAGTCGACCAGTCCCAGACTGGCAACAACAGCAACACCACAAATCAAACGGCCGAAAGCACGGCCACCAATCAGCAGGAAAACGTCAACGCGCCCTACTCCAAGGGCGGCAAAGACTCCAAAGGCGGCAACGGTGACTGTGGCTGCTCGAGTCACGGCCACAAAGACGGTCGCGGCGGTGGAGTCGACCAGTCAAACGAAGCGTCCACGCACTCCTCGGCGCAGAACAACAACAGCGCCGAACAGGGCAACTGGCAGAACCAGGAAGGCTCAGCCAGCTAGTGGGCGATAAGTAAACGACGCAAACACGCGAAAGGGCGCCCCGGGCTCGCACGGGGCGCCCCAACGCCATAGCTGCACGACGCGCCCTGTGGGCGGGAGCTACCTGAGCGTGCGGGCGATCACGAGCCTTTGGATCTCGTTCGTGCCCTCGTAGATCTGGGTGATCTTGGCGTCTCGCATCATGCGCTCCACCGGGTACTCCTTGACATAACCGTAGCCGCCCAGGACCTGCACGGCCTCCACGGTCACCGCCATCGCCGTGTCCGAGCAGAACACCTTGGCCATCGAGGAGTACTTGGCGCGCTGAGGATGACCTTGGTCTGCCATCGCGCACGCCTTGTAGAGCAGCTCGCGCGCGGCCGCGGTCTTGATTTCCATGTCCGCCAGCTTGAACTGGATGCCCTGGAACTCGTTGATCGCCTGGCCGAACTGCTTGCGCTCGCGCGCGTAGGCGACCGCGTAGTCGGTCGCTCCCTGGGCGATGCCGACCGCTTGCGCGGCGGCGCCGAGACGGGTGCGCTCCAGGGTGCCCAAAGCCACGCGCAGGCCCCGGCCGACCTCGCCGATCACGTTCGCGGCCGGCACTCGCACGTCCTCGAAGATCGGCTGACCTGTCGGCGAGGCCCTGATGCCGAGCTTGTGCTCGAGCTTGCCCACGCTGAAGCCCGCCCGGTCGGCCTCGACCACGAACGCGGTGATCCTTTTGCTCTCGCGGTCGGTCACGGCAAACGTGATGTAGAAGTCGGCGATGCCAAGGTTGGAGATCCAGTTCTTGGTGCCGTTGATGACCCATTCGTCGCCGTCCTGAACGGCGGTCGTCTGCATCCCCGCCGGATCGGAGCCCGCTTCGGGCTCAGACAGGGCGAACGCGGGCGACCACTCGCCGCTGGCGCACTTGGGCAGGAAGCGCTCCTTGAGCTCGTCCGAGCCGAACAGCTGGATCGGCAGGGTTCCCAGCTCCTGGACCATCAGGATCAAAGCGCAGGCCGCGTCCACCTTGGCGATCTCCTCGACCCCCATGTTGAGCATCAGAGTGCCGGTGCCGGTGCCACCGTACTCGGTCGGAAACGGCAGCCCCAGGATGTCCTGCTCGGCGAGCACTTTGCGGATGTCCCAGGGATACTCGGCCTGCTCGTCGATCTCCGCCGAGCGCGGCGCGATCTTCTCCTGCGCGATCTGCCTGATCGTGGCGCAGAAGTCGAGGTGCTCCTGCGGGACGGTGTAGGTGTCGGTGAGGGTCTCTTGCATCGTTTGATCCTAGTCGTCCCGCTAGTCTCATGCTCCGATGAGCAGCCCCCAAACAGACATCGACCCGGCGCAGCTCGTCGATTTGCTGGAGCGCGGCGAGCAGGTGCAGGTGGTGGACGTGCGTGAGCCTTACGAGCGCGAAGCCGGCCACATCGCCGACACGCGCCACATACCCATGGTGGAGCTGACCGCGCGCGCGACGGAGATCGACCGGGATCTCCCGGTCGTCTTCTACTGCCGCGTGGGCTCGCGCTCGGACATGGCCGCCCAGGCGTTCCGCGCCTCCGGCTACACGGCGCTGTCGATGCAAGGCGGACTGGTTCGCTGGGCCGATGAAAACAGGCCGCTCTCTCCCGAGGGCGGACACGTCGCAGACCACTGACAAGGAGACGACATGGAGGCATCCGAGTACCCCAAGGTGACCACTGGCGAGGGCTATGCCGTCGCGCCGGACCTCGACGCCCTCGGTGAGGGCTACGGCTTTCGCAAGCTGCGCAAGGGCTTGGGCGTGACCGCGTTCGGGATCAACGTGATCTCGATGCCACCCGGATACGAAACCGGCAGCCACTACCACGATGTCCAAGAGGAGCTCTACTTCGTGCACAAGGGCACGATCGAGATGGAGTTCGGCGACGGCTCCACCCATCGCATATCCGAGGGCGGCTCTGCACGCGTGGACGCCGCCACTCTGCGCAAGGTCCACAACGTGGGAGAGGGCGACGCCGTCTACCTGTGCGCCGGCGGCAAGGACGGCTATGTCGGGCGCGACGGCAAAATGCCCGACGGCGAGAGCCGTGTCAGCGGACCTCCCGGGGCGGCTTAATAGAGAAGTTCCTTGACGTAGCGCTGGTGCAGACGCCCGAGCGCGGTCTTTTCGGGGTGGAAGCCGATCGCGTCGAAGGCGTAGCCGGTGACGGGCGCCCAGGCGACGATGAAGTACACGCCCAACAGCAAGGCGGCGGTGCGCAGGCGACGCGAGGCCGAGAGAGCCGCCAAAGGCAGAATCCAGAGCACATACCAGGGCAGGACCCAGCTGAGCGTGACGAGCAGGGCCACCGACGCCCAGCCCGCCCAGGTCAAGGACTCGCGCCGACGCCAAGCGAGCACCGAGCAGGCGGCCACGCAGACCACGAGCACACCACTGAGCAGTATGCGCAGGGCTTCGGTCTCCCCGCCCAATCCAAGCGCGAGTCCGAGCAGGTTGGGAATGCTGACCATCGTCACCAGACGACCTTGTGTGGCCAGGTCGGGAAAGTGAGGGCCAAATGCCGCCACGCTGCACACGCCGAGCACGACCGCGCTGAGGGCCATTCCGAGCACGACCTGCATCAGATCGCGCCGCCTGTGCAGCAGCGTGGCCAGGACCACCGGCAGGAGGATGCCCGCCGAGGCCTTGATCGCCACCGCCGCCACGAATGCCGCGCCAGCCCCAAGCAGAGCGGGCGACCACAAAGCCGCTTCGGCCTTCTCTTCGCCACCTCCCGCATGTCGCACACGGGCAACACCCTCGCCGCCGCTCTCCACAGCGTCCCGCCGCGCCCCCGGCATCGTGCCCTCGCGCAGCAGCAGGTAGAAGCCGAGCACGACGAAGAACATCATCAGGAAGTCGTTGTGATCGCCGCCGAGGCCCCAGATCAGCACGATCGGGTTCAGCCCGACGAGCACGATCGCGGCGACGGGGTCGCGACCGAGCAGGCGCGCCGAGCGCCAAACCAGCCAAACGATGCCCAGGCTGGTGAGCATCAACAGGCCCTTGAGCGTCCAAAACGAGGCGGCCACGCCAAGCGGGACGACTGCGAACGTCATCAGGGTGAAGACCGGCCCGTAGGGACTCAGCAGCTGGTGCCAGTTGCTGAGCGCATAGCTCGGGTCGCTGTGGGGCTCCAACACCGGAACCGTCGTGTAGGGGTTGAGATGGTGGACGATCTCCATGCGCCCGTAGTTGACGTAGTTGAAGATGTCGGTGAGCGCCAGAGGCGGCGCCGAGAACATGATCAAGTGCGCCACGACGATAGCCCCGATCGCCCAGCGCGCAGACAGGCGCGGCACATATCTGAGCCCCACCAGATAGCTCACATACATGATGGCGATCGCCCCGCTGAACAGATATCGAAGCGCCTTGGTGGAGCGTGTCAACGACGGCCACAAACCACCCAAGGGACCCGCCATCCAGTGCGGAAAGAAGTGCGGCGTGGTGGTCGCCGCGAGGATGCTGGGACGGTCGGCGGCGGCCAGCACCAACAGCAGCGCACAGCCCAGGACCGCGACCAGGGCGCCCACTCCGAGCGCCACTTCGAGACGTCCCGGCCGCGCGGTCGATCCCAGCGGCGACTTTTCGCGCTCGGAGATGTCGGCGGGGCCCCGCAGGGCCCCGATGACACGCTCGCCGCTATGGGCGTATCCCGTCATGGACGCTCCTCCGCGACGGGATCAGCCCGGATGCCCACTCCGGTGGACCTTCGTACTACGGCGACTCAGATGGTCGTTACGTTTACGGCCTTGGGACCCTTGTCGCCCTGCTCCGCGTCGTAGGACACCTTGGTGCCCTCCTGGAGCGAGCGGTAGCCTTCGCCGTTGATCCCCGTGTGGTGCACGAACAGGTCCTTGTCGCCATCATCGGGGGTGATGAAGCCGAACCCCTTGTCGTCGCTGAACCACTTCACGGTGCCAGTAGGCATGTGATTTTCCTCCACGATATGTGCGTGCTGCTACGCGGAGGATGCTTCTAGAGCTTCGACCTGCGAGAGCTTGCACTACTTTTCGCCGGGTTATTTATCCGGCCAGACCGCACGACCGTAGCAGGTCGATATGCGAATGTGTTAGCAAATAGTATATGCCCAGTAACTCGCAGGAGGGGTCCGATACGCCTACCGAACAGTCGACGGAGAGCGCCAGGACGCCTTCTCATGGATTGCACAGACACGCCGAGACGCCGGAACCGACGCTGAGACGCTTGTTCCCGCCCGGCGAGGCGGCCCCGGTCGAACAGCTCGTCGGGGAACTCGACCTGGCCGAACGCGCCGCTGCGGCGCCTGATTCGCGTCGTCCCTACACAGTCCTCAACATGGTCAGCACCGCCGACGGCCGCGCCACCCTGAGCGGACGCTCGGGTGGGATCGGCGGACCCGCCGACAAAGCGCTGTTTCTGGGCCTGCGCACAGTCGTCGACGGGGTCATGGCCGGCGCCGGCACCGTGCGCGCCGAGCGCTACAGGCGACTCGTACGCGACGAGAGCCGCCGTGCCGCTCGCCGCGAACGCGGCTTGGCCGAGGAACCGCTGGCCTGCATCGTCTCGGGCCGTTTGACCTTGAGCGAGGAGATCCCCCTGCTCGCAGACCCGCAGGCACGCGTAGCGATCTTGACCGCCTCGCAAGCCAGCCTGCCCCAGGGGTGCAAGGCCAAGATCGAGTACGTCCGCGCGATGCGCGACGGCGTACTCGACCTGTCCCGCGCGATGGGCCAGTTGCGCGAAGATCACGGCATTCGCACCCTGCTGTGCGAGGGCGGCCCGCACCTGGGCGCCCAGCTTCTCCAGGAGGGGCTCGTCGACGAGCTGTTTCTGTCTCTGTCTCCGCTGCTCGCGAGCGGCGACGCCACCGGCGAGACGTTGAGAATCCTCAGCGGCCCCGAGCTCGACCCGCCGGTCGCGCTGCAGCTGGTGAGCGTCTACGAGCACGACTCGCACCTGTTCCTGCGCTACCGGGTGCTCGGCGGCTCCTCCCCGGAGATCTCATCGCCCTCAGCAGTCTCCTGAGTCAGGATCGAGACGTTCAGCACCACGCTGTTGGGAACCTGCACCAGACCCTCGCCGGTGGCGAAGGTCGTGTATAGCAGTCCCTGGGCACTGACCGTGCCCTCAATCCGTCCAGCCAGCGGCCCACCCTGTAGGCGCACTCGGTCGCCGATCCGGAAGGGCCGCGCGCTGAGCAGGACCGTCCCCGCGATCACGTTACCCAGCGTCTGCTGCGCCGCGAGGCCGAGGACCACGGCAGTGAAAGCGCCCCCGAGCAACAGAGCGCGCGCTTCGATACCGGTAACCCGCAACCCCACGAACAGCACCAGCACAGCCAGAGCCAGCCGCAGCAGAAAGCCGACCGACCCTCGCCACGCCTGGTTGGCGCGGGCTTGGAGCGCCTGCCTGGACGGCGTGGGGACGGGGGGCATCTACGCCAGCGTGTAGATGACCATGAATCCCCCGAACACGAGGCAGTAGATTGCGAAGGGGATGAGCGTGCGGGTCTTGAACCAGCGCACGAGGAAGGCCACGGTGAAGACGGCGGTGATGGCTGCCGAGATGCAGGCCACCAGAGCCTGGCCGCGGATGCCGTTGCCGAGGTGGCCGAGCAGGTCCGGCAGCTTGACGAGACCAGCGGCGAGGATGATCGGCGTGGCCAGCAGGAAGGCGTAGCGGGCGGAGTCGCTGTGGTCCAGGCCGCGCGCGAGGCCGGCGCCCATGGTGACGCCGTCGCGGCTGATGCCGGCCAGCAGCGCGCTCGACTGGGCGACCCCGATGACCAAGGCCTCGCGGTACTCGAGCGTATCCAGCTGGCGCCCGCCCTCGGGGTTGAGGCCCTCGCGGACCGCCAGTTCGCGCACGGCGGCGCGGCGACGGAAGCGCTCAGCGGCGAACAGAATCAAGCCATTGACCATCAGAAGGATCGCGGCGATTTCGGGCTTGGCGGTGAGCGTGCGCAATTGGTGCTCGAAGGCGAGGCCGAACACGCCGGCTGGGATCGATGCGACGATGATCAGCCAGGCCAGGCGCTCGGTGCCGGTCTCGGCGCGGCGCTTGCGCAAGGTGGCGAAGAAGGCCTTGACGATCCGAACCCATTCGTGGCGGTAGTAGATGAGCAGGCCGATCGCGCTGCCAACGTGCAGCATGACTACAAAGGCAAGCCAGAAAGACTCCGATTCCGACTGGGCTTTGACCAGCTCGTTCCAGCCGAACAAGGTCGGGAACAGGACCGTGTGGCCGAGACTTGAGATCGGGAACAGCTCGGTCACGCCTTGGAGCACGCCGAGCACGATCGCCTGGAAGTAGGTGAGGGCGGAGGCCAGCGGTGCCACGAGAGGGGGAAGCATCGCGGCGAGAGCATATGGGAGAGCGAAGACGAAGCGCGTCAGCTGAGGCAATTCTCACTTTGGGCGAAGGCATCCACGGACGGGCGAAACACGGACTCCGAGCCTTGCGCATCTTTTGGTTGGATTGCCTCATTTTGCCCAGATTGGGGTTCACCATCCCTTTACACGATGGTTCCCGACTGGTCACAAAGTTGGGTATTTGCAGGGAGAACCTTTTGGTATACGAGAAAAGACCGAGAGGAATCGAAATGGGAAGCTCGACCACACGGGTCGATGCACAGGACTCGAACGCACAGGCCGGCACGACGCCGGCGAGGACACGGGTCGACATGCACTGCCACTCAA
This sequence comes from uncultured Solirubrobacterales bacterium, assembly GCA_963809705.1. Lineage (GTDB taxonomy): Bacteria > Actinomycetota > Thermoleophilia > Solirubrobacterales > Solirubrobacteraceae > Palsa-744. Next base: position 651,135 of record CAWEKF010000001.1, read on the forward strand.
CCGCCTCCGAGGTGTCAAAGCTGGGGGTGCAACGCGCGCTGGGACTGCCGGAGTGCGCAACGCCCCCGCTGGAGGTCTACGAGTTGGCCAAGCGCAGGGGGATGGACTTCGTGACGATCACCGACCACGACACGATCGACGGCGTCCTGGAGATCGCCGACCGGTCAGACGTTTTCGTCTCCGAGGAGTTGACCGCCCACTTCAGGGGCGAGGCCCAGGCGGTGCACGTGCTCTGCTACGGGATCACGCCTGAGGACCACAAGTGGCTGCAGGCCAACAGCGGCGACGTGGAGCTGTGCGCGATGTATCTGTACGACCGGGACATTGCCTGCGCTCTGGCCCACCCCTATTACGCGGTGGGCGCGCCGCTTACCGCCCGCCACAGGCGCCGCCTGGCCGAGTTGTTCGAGATCTGGGAGACGCGCAACGGGGCGCGCGCGAAGGAGCTGAACAGGCCGGCCGCGATGTACGTGGCTACGCTCGACGGCGCCGGCATCGGCGGCAGCGACGATCACGCCGGAGTTGACATCGGGCGCACCTGGACCGAAGCTCCCGCGGCGAGCACGCCCGAGGAGTTTTTGGCGCACATGCGCGCAGGCAAGGTGTCGGGCAAAGGCAAACAGGGAAGCGCCGCCAAGTGGGCCCACGCGGCTATCGCGCTGGCGGCCCGCTCGCTGGGCCACGACGAGCACGACGGCGATCCAGCCACGCCGGACCCCAGACGCGTGATGACGATGATCCAGCGACTGCTGCGGGAGGGCGACGCGCGCGAAGGCGCAACCGGCGCCGACCTGGCGCCCGCTGACGCGCGCTGCCTGTTGAGGGCTTGGCTGGCGGCGGTCGAGCTGGACCATCTGGACGAGCGGGGGCTGATCGCCTACATGCAGGAGGACGGCTTCAGCCACTCGGACCTTTACCGTAAGGCCTGCAGGCTGCATGAGCGCAAGTTGCGCGAGGCGGTCGAAACAGCCGTGCGCGCGGTCGGGGCGCACACCGCCGACGAGCACAGACAGGGCGCAGCCGATGGGCAAGGGCTGAGCGCAGTCAATAGGCACAGACTGGGCGCCACCGATGGGCACGAGCCGGGCGCGGCCGACGAGCACGCGCTCGCCGCAGCCGCGGCGGGGCTGTTCGAGAGCTGTATCGCGGCGATCCCCTACGCCCCGGCCACGGCATTCCTGGGAAAAGAGCAGGCCAAGCTCGCTCGCTATACGGCCAGCGCGGAGGACGAAATGCCGCGCGTGGCAATCCTGGCCGACGGGATCGGCTCGACGCATGGGGTGAGCCGCACGATCGACGAGATTCGGGGGCGTGGCGTACCCGGCTTCGAAGTCGAGGTGGTGGCGACCGACCCCGACGTGGACCGGCGCCTGTCGGCGGTGGTCGAGCTGGAGGCGCCTCACTACCCCGGCTTGACGATCGGCGTGCCGAGCCTGGCGGCCGCGGCCCAGACTTTGGCCGACGGGGACTTTGACGCTCTGCACGTGTGCTCTCCGGGCCCGGTCGGAGTCGCCGGAGCACTATTGGCCCGCGCTTTGGGACTGCCGTTGATCGGCAGCTATCACACTGAGCTGACCGCCTATGCGAAGCTACGCTCCCAAAGCCAAGGCTTGGCGGACGCCATGGCGATGGCGGTCGCGACCTTCTACAACGCCTGCGACCTGGTGCTTTCGCCCAGCCAAGCTTCCGACGAGGGGCTCGCGGCGATCGGGACGCCGGCCGAGAAGATCATGCGCTGGGACCGCGGTGTGGACACCGATCGCTTCGACCCCGCCTTGCGCAGCGACGAACTGCGAAGGATTTGGAGGGAGGGGGTGGCGTGCCCTGGGTCTCCCCTCGCATCTCGCGAACGGAACACGGCCGTCGCCGACGGTCGCGCATGCCCGCCCATATATGTGCTCTATGCCGGCAGGATCACGCATGAGAAGGGCGCAGAGCTGCTGGTGGAGGCCTTCGAGGAGGCCAAGGCGCGAGACCCGAGGCTGCATCTGGTGCTGGCAGGCGGCGGGCCAGAGCAGGAGCTGGTGCGCGGACGCGTCAGCGCGGACGCCACCTTCTTGGGCTGGCTGGAGGGCGCGGAGCTGGCTCGCGCGTATGCCTCGGCCGATGTGTTCGTGTTTCCCAGTTCGACCGATACGTTCGGGCAGGTCATCCTGGAGGCGCAGGCCTCGGGTCTGCCTGTGCTGGCGGTGGCCGCGGGCGGGCCGCTCACTCTCGTGGAGGACCGGGTGAGCGGTCTGTTGCGCGCAGCCGAGCCCACCCAGCTGGCCGACGGGCTGATCGAGCTGGCGGCCTCTCCCCTGCTGCGCGAGCGCCTCGCCAAGGCCGGGCTGAGCGCAGCTCGCGAGCGCACCTGGGATCGCGCGCTCGAGCGCCTGGCAAGCGGCTACAGGCGCGCGTTGGCGGGCGGCGCGCGAGACTCGCTGGACGCAGATCGCCTGGTCGCATGACCGGCAGGGGGCACACGGCCGAATCGCGTCGCACGCTCGCCGTGGCCCTGCACGACATCGAGCCGGCGACGTTCGAGCGCTGTGCCCTGATCCGCGACTGGCTCGACGACCATGGCGTCGGCCAGGTCACGCTGCTGGTGATCCCGGCGCGCGACCTGCATCCGCTGGCCGAGCGCTCCCCGGAGATGGTGCAGTGGCTGATCGAGCGCGAGCGCGGCGGCGACGCGATCGCCCAGCACGGCTTCCAGCACCTGCGCCCGCGCAGGGCCCGTGCTTGGACGGGCCGCACCGACGGGATGGGGGGCCTTGCGCGCGCGTTCGGAGCAGACCGCGAAACCGAGTTCTTGGGCCTCGATCCCGAGGAGACCAGGCGCGCCGTGGACGCCGGGCGGCGCGTGCTGAAGCTGGCCGGGCTCGAGCCGCGCGGGTTCGTGGCCCCGGGCTATGCCTACACGCCGGCCCTGCGGGAGACTTTGAAGGAGCGCTTCCACTGGTGGACGGCTCTGTTGGGCCTGCACAGAGCCCACCCGGCCGCCGTGCGGCTCGCGGAGACCGACCAGGCTGAGAGCGCGCGGCGCGAGTTGCTGGGACCGCCGATCGCGCTGTCGAGCGCAGGCAGCGTACGCAAGGCGCTCTCGCCGGCGCTGCTGCGCGCGGGCGCGCTTGTGTCTGGCTCAACGCTGCGCCTGGACCTGCATCCCTCCGATTTGGACGACCCGAGGCACATGCTGGCCCTGGAGTGGGTGCTTAAGCGCACCGCCGCCAACCGCACGGCGGTTACCTATGAGGAGCTGGCTCAGTCGACGCCGATGGGCTCGGCCGCCGGCCCCTCCAAATCGTCCTCTTCGGTGAGGCTCATCGAGCGCGGCCGCGCGCTGGGTGGGACGAACGTAGAGCAGCCAAGCAGACGCTCCCAGGAGCAGCATGGCGCACAGGATCCAGCCGAGCGCGGTTGTTCCGACGCCCACGTACTTGAGCCCGGAGGCGGCCACGACGAAAGTGATCATCGGCCTGACATAGCGGTCGGGGGCACTGGAGGAGACGAGCGAGCCGACGAACACGGCGGGCACGCTGCCCAGGATCAAAGAGGCGGTTACGCCGAACACGACGTGCCCGAACACGAGCGCGCCCAGAGCGGCCGCCAAGGTCAGGGGTACGGCCTGGGTGAGGTCGGTGCCCACCAGCTGTCCGGCGCTGAGCAGGGGATATAGAAACAGGAGCATGATGATCATCAGCGAACCGGAGCCGACGGAGGTCATGCCGACGATGATTCCCCCGACCATTCCGATCGCCACGGTGGGCAGCGGCCGGGGGACGATCTCGTGGACCATCGCCGTGCGGCGCGAGCCGCCGCGGCGGTCGAGGATGTAGCGCAGGACCATCGCGGTCGCGCCCACCAGGAGCGCGGCGCCGAGCGCCACCTCGATGTTGTTTTGGGCCGTCTTGGAGTTGCCCATCAGGTGCAGGACATAGGCGCCGAGGAAGGCCATCGGCGCCGAACCGAGCACCATCCAACCCACAAGACGCAGGTTGACGGTGCCGCGGCGCAGGTGCACGGCCGCCCCGATCGGGCGCATCACGACGGCGGCCACCAGGTCGGAGGAGATCGCAGCTGCGGGCTGGACGCCGAACAGGAGGATCAGCATCGGCGTCATCAAAGCGCCGCCGCCGGCACCGGTCATGCCGACCAGGAAGCCGATGATGGCGCTGCCCAGGACTATGTAGGGGTCGATGTGGATGGTGTTCTCCCGCTGTGTGGCTCGCACCGGCCGAGCCGCTTGGGCGCCGGCAAAGCGAAGCGGAAGCGTAGAGGTAATGAGACCCGCCCGCCAGCATTGCGCCAAGCGGCGCCGACGTAGCTCAACTGGTGGAGCGCCTCAATGGCACCCGACGGCCGCCTAGTCGAAGCGCATCGGATCGCAGTTTCGCAGCGATATGCGCAGACACCGCCTGCGGCTCATCCGTCGCGCGAGGTGTCGCGCGAGGTGTCGTGGCCGGCACGCCGTACCGAATACGCCAGCAGTCCTATGACGGCGAGCGGCATAACCCACCACGCGGCGATCGAGGCCGAGGCGAGCAGCGCGGTGAGCGCGAGCGCGAGCGCGACGCCGATGGCGGTGCGCCAGTCGTCCCCGACGACGAACCCCCACACGCCAGCGAGCATCCGGGTCAGGCCCATCATGTGCCCACCATCGCGCGATCGGGGGACTCGGCCGGAACCGGCACGGCGTGTGCGGCGGCCAGGGAGCGCGCCGTGCGGGCGATGACGGTCGCCGCGATGAAGAGGCTGGGGATGATTGCCAGCAGCGCGGCGTCACCGCCCGGCCAGCTCGCCCCCGCCCCCTCGGCGCCCCAGAACATCCCAAACGAGCTGAGCATCACGCCGACCGCGAACTTCATGACGTTCTCGGGCACCCTCGCCAGCGGTGCTCTAACCGCCGCGCCAGCCGCTACGACGACGAGCACGGCGGCCGCGGCGGCGACAGCGGCAAGGGGGATGCGGTGCTGGTTGGCGCCAAAGGTTAGGACGATGAAGACGACCTCGAGCCCCTCGAGCAGCACACCCTTGAAGGCAATGACGAAGGCGTACCAGTCCAGACCTGCGTGCGTTGCCCCGGCCGCACGGGCCGCCTCGCGCCCCTGCCGGTAGAGCTCGAGCTCGTCGTGCTGAGCCTTCACGCCCGCGGAGCGCAGGATCGCCTTGCGAAGCCACTGCAGGCCGAAGATCAGCAAAAGACCGCCGACGACCGTTCTGATGACGTCGATCGGCAGCGCCATCAGCGCCGGACCGAGCGCCGCGACGATGGCCGCCAATGCGAACATCGCCGCGACGACGCCGCTGAACGCCGAGGACCAGCTGCGCGTGGCGCCCACGGCGAGCACGATCGTCAGCGCCTCGACCGCCTCGACCGAGCACGCGAAGAACACCGAGAGGGCAAGCCCTATCTCTGTACCGCTCACACCCATGATTGTCCCTGTTGGACGCTCGCGGCGCGACAAGCGCCCAGCCGCACCCCAGCCATCAAGGCCTCAGCGTCTGCCGCACCTCCGGCCTCGCGCACAAACCTGCGGTCGCCTCCGTTCTGAGATCCGGCGTTGCCTGATGACCCGAGGCCAAGATCAAGATGCTGCCCCGCGCACGCAAGCCGGCGTTGATCGCGACACAAGCCGCCTGAGATCTGCACCTACTCCAGCATCTCCGGCGACGGCTCGGCTGGCGGGTGCTCCGTTACTCCTCGCCTCGACCGCCGCACGAACCAGTAGACGCCATAAGCGACCAGCACCGCCACGGCCACCTTGATGAGTGTGGACCAGCCGCCCACGCTGTGGCTCAGTGTGTATTCGACGAAGACGACGCCACCAAGCATCGCGGCGAGCGCCACAGCGATGTAGAGAATGATGGCTGAGCCACGCTCTCGCCATCCGTGTCCCTCTGAGAAGGGCTCAAAGTGCACGCACGCCGCATAGAGGCCGAAAAAAAGTCCAGCGCCCCAAAGGAGCTTGTCGATATCGCCGCCGAGTTGACGATGGAGCACTATGTAGAGGGCTCCGTAAGCGTATCCGCCCATCACAAACGCCACGATCGTCGTCATCACTTCGGCGTAATGTCGCGAGGAGTCCTCGAGTCGCTCAACCCAACCGAACTTGGGCCGCGTCAATGCGAGTCCGAGGAGAGTGCCGCCAATGATCGCGACGACTACGTCCCTTTCGTTGATTGCATGACGCACATCGCGAATGCTGGCACCCCGATCGGCTGTCAGGTAGAGAGAGAGCCAAACATCGGCGGTTGCGCCCGCAGGTCGTCCTTTGCGATAGCGCGAGGCCAGTTTTTCCGCGCGCTCGCTCGGCATCGCAAGCGGCGGTCGCGGCATGGGTTTCGCAGGTACTCTGCCAGCTGGCGCGAATCCGGTCCCGACCCCAAGGAGTCCCAATGGCGACCATGAACCTCCCCGATCCGGGCCCACCCAATCTCGAGTTCGAGCGCCCGGCCGATCGTGCCCACCTGGAGCTAACCGCCGCCGCGCTCGCCGCCCGCGGTTTCAAGGCGCAGCTGGTGAACGGAGCAGAGCAGGCCAGGCAGCTCGTGCTCGAGGCGATACCGCAAGGCTCAGAGGTTCACGTTGCGCTGTCGGAGACGATGCGCGCACTGGGCATAACCAGCGAGATCGACGAGTCGGGTCGCTACGACTCGGTCCGGTCTAGGCTCAGCGCACTCGACCGCGAGACACAGGGCCGCGAGATGCGCAAGCTCGGAGCTGCACCCGACTACATTGTGGGTAGCGCACACGCGATCACCGATGAGGGCGAGATCGTCGTCGGCTCAGGCTCCGGCAGCCAACTCGGCGCGTACGCCTACGCTGGCGGCAACGTGATCCTCGTCGTCGGCCACCAGAAGCTCGTTCGAGACCTCGACGAAGGGCTCCGGCGCGTTCGCGAGTACAGCCTGCCGCGAGAGTACCTCCGCATGCAGGACGCAGGTTACCCGGGAAGCCTGCTCGCGAAGACGCTGATCATGCACTACGAACCCTCCGGTCGCATCAGCGTTATTCTCGTACCCGAGACACTCGGCTTCTAGCTCTCCATCCGGCCTCCTGTTCGTTGCGGGTGGCGGTCAGGTCGATGCGCCCGCGGGCCGAGCCGCGTTGCGCACCATTTGCCCGGCGATGACGAGTTGCTGGATCTGGCGTCGCGTCGTGCGCGCGTCACGAGCCCGGCCGGGTCAGAGCCAGCCTCCGCCTCGGTCAGCGCGAACGCGGCCGTCACCGCCCCGGAGGCGAGTCCGGGCAGCAGGTGGCGCTTCTGCTCGTCCGTGCCGCCCTCGATCAGCACATGGCCGGCGATGCCGTTGTTGGTCCCGAACATCGACCGGAACGCCGGTGTCGTGTAGCCCAGCTCGAACACGAGCTGCACCTCCTCGGTCATGGTCATGCCAAGCCCACCGTGCTCGATGGGAAGCGCGAACCCATAGAGGTCCATGTCGATGGCCTGCTGACGGATGCGCCCGGGGATCGCGTCGCTCTCCTCGATCGTCGTCCCTTCCGGGACTACCTCGGAGCGCACGAATTGCCTTACCGCGGGCACCATGTCCTGCAAATCGTCGTGCTCCATCGTTCATCTCCTGGCCAAGTGCTCTACACGCCCGCCGGTGCAACATTCTCGAAGATTGCGGTCATTCCCTGACCACCCCCGATGCACATGCTCTCAAGCCCGTAGCGCCCACCGCGACGGCGCAACTCGCGCAGCAAAGTGGCCAGGATCCTCCCGCCCGTCGCTCCGACTGGATGACCGAGTGAGATGCCCGACCCGTGTACGTTGATGCGCTCGAGGCCGTCGGGCAGATCCCACTCGTGTAGGACTGCGAGCACCTGTGCCGCAAACGCCTCGTTGAGCTCAATGAGGTCCATGTCCTCCATCCTCAACCCGGCTCGCTCAAGGGCCCGCCGCGTCGACGGGACGGGACCGATGCCCATGCTCGCCGGCGCCACACCTGCGACTGCCCACGTCACGAGGCGGGCGAACGGCTGCAAGCCGAGCTCTGCCGCCTTCTCCGGGTGGGTGACGATGCACACGGCCGCAGCGTCGTTCTGAGAGCTCGCGTTCCCGGCGGTCACCGTCGCCTCGGGATCGCCGCGCGCCATCAGTGCCCGCAGGTTGCCGAGCCGCTCGAGCGTTGTGTCGGAGCGCGGGTGCTCATCACGCTCGATCAGCCTCTCATCCTCCCGGCTCTTGACGGACACAGGAACGATCTCCTCAGCGAATACGCCGCTCTCCTGAGCGGCAACCGCGCGCTGGTGCGAGCGCAGTGCGAGCTCGTCCTGCTCCGTGCGCGAGATCCCGTACTGCCGGCGCAGGTTCTCAGCCGTCTCGATCATGCCGCCGGGCACCAGATGGTGGATGCCGCCGGCGGTCACTCGCGGCCGCGCCAGCCTGTCCTCCAACGTCACGCTGGCGCCCTTGATGCCCCAGCGCAGACCCATCGCATAAAACTCGGCCTGACTCATACTCTCGGCACCCCCCGCGAGAACGAGATCCGCAACACCGGTTTGGACCTCCATGCAGCCGAGCATGATCGCCTGAAGGCCAGAGCCGCAGCGCCGGTCAAGCTGAAGCCCCGGCACCTCGATCGGCAGACCCGCGTCGAGTGCGGCCACCCGACCGATCGCCGGCGCCTCGCCATTCGGATAGCACTGGCCGAGGAGCACATCGTCGATCTCCAGCGGCGGCAGCGATGTCCGCCGGAGAAGCTCCCGGATAACCGTCGCGGCCAACTCTGCGGGCGGCACGTCGCGGAAAACGCCGCCGAAACCGCCGACGGCTGTTCTCAGCGGCTCGCAGATCACAGCCTCGCGCACGGTCGGAGAGCCTGCCACAAACGCACGCCGGCATGTGGCACGGGTGGCGCCTTCGCGAGACCTGACCCGATAGGACTCATGTCTGCGTTGCGCTTTCGCGTCAATGCAGTCGCGCGCCCCGATGCCGAGCAAACGACCGCTGCGGACGATCACCAGGGGTGAGGCGCGGAGAGTCGAATGCTTCCGCTTTGCCCGGTACATGCAGGCGTGTGCCGTTCGTTAAGCGATGCGCCCGGAGTCGTCCGGAGCGACAGCGAACCGCTCGGTTAGCCGCGCGCTCGCAATGCCATGTAAGCATCAGCCTGGCGACAGCACAGCGCCCGGCATCGCCCGGTCTAGGCGGTTGACTGCGCCTCGACGAGCGCGGCTGCGCGCTCCTCAAAGAGGCCGAAGCCGTGCTCCCGCGAGAGCTTCGAGCGTGCGGGCGGCGTGCTCGCGTGATCGAGCGGCATCGCCTCGCCGTGCGAGCGCCTCCGCCCACCCGAGATGGGCGCGCGCTGCCCATAGAAGCAGCCCGTGGGTCTCCTGAAAATCGCACGCGAACGCCAAGTGCTGATCGGCCTGCTCGTGGTCTCCTATGCACGCAGCGAGCAGGCCCAGCCACATACGGACATGCCCGTAGCCGATGATGCCGTTCCAGACGATCTGGTCGGCCCACGGCTCGATGAGCTCGTACAGGATCGAGGCCGGGCCCGAGCTGTCTGTCAACACGGCGGCGTCGGCATACAGCGCCAGCGCGGTCAACGTGGCCGAGTCTTGCGCGATGTGCTCGAAGCGGTCACTCGCAGCATGCTTGAGGATCTTCGCGGCCTCGACTCCTCGATCCAGATAGCACAGGGTCGCCGCCAGGGCTGCTCGCCAGGCCGCGATCGCCGGATAGGCGCTCACGCTCTGCTCGATCATCTCCACGATCTCCTGCGCGCGGCCTTGATAGATACGCGCTTGCTGCAGCGAGGCGGTGTGGGCAAGGACGGCGTCGGGTTGTCCCGCCTCCTGCCCGATCTGAAACGCGCTCTCGAATAGGCGCTCGGCGGCGAGGAGATCGCCGTGCATGAGCTCCCAACCGGCCGTGGTGTACGTGGTGAGCCATTTCATTGTGGGCTGGTCGAGCTCGTGCGCGATCAGCTGCAGCTGCTCGAGTGCGATCTTTGCGCGCTCGAGGTCCCCCCGCTCGAAGCAAGTTTGCAACTCGTTGTTGTGCGCCCAGAAGCTAAGCGCAGGATCGCCTACCTCGGCGGCGCAGCCAACAAGCTCCTCGACAAGATCGCTTCGCCAGGCGAGGGTATCCGGTGCTCGGATCGTCTCGTGGACGTGGAGGACTTCGACGAGCGTTCTCGTGTCCTGCGTGGCACGAGCCAGCGAGATCGCCTCCTCGGCGAGCGCGCGACGCATCCCGAAGTCCGGGGCCCACTGGAGTTCCAGCGCCTTGAGCGCGAGCAGTCGCGCGCGGCGCCCACGATTCGGCGGATCATCGAGCTCGATCGCCCTATCAATCGCCGCAAGCCGCTCTGCGTCGACCTCACCGAACGTGCTCGAGACCCCTGCGCGGTTGTTCGCCAGCGCCGCTCTCGCGGCGAGTTCGGCGTCCGCGAGGGCAGAGGCGATCCGCGCCGCGTCGAGCAGCGTCTCACGGTAGGCGGCGTCGCCGGTCTGGAGCTGCGCCTCACCGAGCCCGATCAGAGCCTCACAACGCTCGGCGCTGTCGAGGTCGCCCATCAGCTCGACAGCATCGGCGAACAGTTTGAGGGCCTCGGCCGGCGCGAGGCGCTCAAGAGCTTGCTGACCGGCGCGAAGCGCGTAGCCGGCTGCCTTCGCCTTGTCGACTGACACGGCAGCCAAGCGCCAGTGCAGCGCGAGCTCCCCGAGGTGCTCAGCCGGGTCCTCGCCGTAGAGCCTCCTCGAGCGCCTGGGCCACACGCTGGTGCATGCGAGCACGCCGCGTCGCCCCGAGTCCCTCATACAAAGTCTCGTTGATGAGCGCGTGCACGAAGCGAAAGCGCCCGACGCGCTCTGAGGATTCGCTCAGCACGGATGCGGCGGCCGCGGCCTCGAGCCGGTCGAGCAGCACGGACTCGTCGATCTCGACGATGGCCGACAGCAGCTCGATGTCGAACTCACGACCGATCACGGCTGCCAAGCGCAGCGCCTCTTGTGACTTCTCCCCGAGGCGCTCCACGCGGCGCTCGATCACCTCGCGCACGCTCTCCGGCAGCGCTATCTCGGCTGAAGCGTCGATGCTCCAGCGTCCGGCGGCCTCGTCGAAGCTGAGCGCGCCGGACTCCGAGAGCCCGAGCAGGATCTCGCCCACGAAGAACGGGTTGCCGTCGGTCTCTGTGGCGATCTGGGCGGCCAGTTCGATCCCGTCCTGCTCGAGCTCGTGACCGGCGACGGCGGTCACGAGCTGCGCCACCTCGTCTGCGCCGAGCCCGTGCAGGGCGATGCGCTGTACGCCATTGAGGCGGCGCAGGTCGGCCAGCACGGCTGTCAGCGGGTGGTCCTTGCCGAGCTCTGAGTCGCGGAAGGTGGCGATCAGCTGCAGCGAGCCCTGCTCCATCGTGCGCAGCAGGTGCTTCAGAAGCGCGAGCGACTGCGCATCGGCCCAGTGCAGGTCGTCGAGCACGACGCACAGCGGCACGTCTGAGGCCACCTCGCCAAGCAGTCCCGCGACGGCGTTGAACAGCAGAAAGCGCTCTGTCTCGGGGTCAGAGGTCTGTGGATCGGGGAGGTCGGGGACGCGCTCGCTCAGCTCCCGCCCCAAGCGCGAAAGCTCTCCTCCGTGCCGCTTCACGTGCCGGGCAAGGAGTTCCTGCGGCGCGTGCTCGACGACGTGCGAGCAGATAGCGATCCACGGCTCGTAGGGAACGGCAAGGTCTTCAGAGCAGGCGCCCCACGCGACAGCGAAGCCCTCGGCGTGCGCGCTGTGGGCGGCGTAGCTTGCGAGTCTCGTCTTGCCGATCCCCGGCTGACCGGAGAGCAGCACGACCTGGCGCTGGCCCGAGCGAGCGAGGTTCATCGCTTCCGCGAGCGCAGCGCGCTCCTCGACACGTCCCACATAGGAGACGGGCGGCACCGAGCGAAGCAGCGCCGGCAAGGGCCAGCGGCTCGCGCCGGAGGTCTCCTCGGCTATCGGCGCCCACGAGACCGAGAACGCCTCGACGGGCTCTGGAAAGCCCTTCAGTTCGAGCTCACCCGCCGAGGTGAACTCGATCCCCTCACAGCGCCCCGCGAGCGTCTTTGCGAGCCCCGAGATGAGGATGCCGTCAGAGGGTGCCTGTGTGCACAGGCGCGCCGCCTCAATCGAGGGCATGCCGAAGTAGTCACCGTCCTTGACCGTCGACTCCCCCGCGCCGAGGCCGATGCGTACACGCAGTCCCTGCTCGGCGTTGCGGTAGCGGCGCTCGAAGAGCTGCTGCATCGCCACAGCGCACTTGACCGCCGCCGAGGCTGAGCTGAAAGCGATCATCAGCCCATCGCCGGTGTTCTTGACCTCCTTGCCCTGAAAGCCTGCGATCGCGTCGCGCAACAGCGTGAAGTGCTCCTCGCGCAGCTCATCTGCCCGCACGGGGCCTACCGAGGTAGCCAGCCGAGTCGAGCCGACCAGATCGGTCAGCAGGATCGTCGCAAGCTCAACCGACTCCACCACAAGGTCTCCCAGGGACAAGGCTCAACCGTGCAGCGAGGCTACCGATTTGGCGTAAGGCCTGGGTTCCCGAGGGAACATGGGTGCACGCTCGCCACGGCGGGCAACGGCCGTCGACTGCTGGTCTCATAAGCGAGTGAGCGTCCGAGCAAAGACCGCACTCACGCTCGCTCCGGACGGGGCCAGGTTTGAGGCGATGGGACGCGAGGGCCCACGCTTTGCGCGGCGCAAGCGGGCGTGTGCCGATCATCGGTCGGGTCGTTCGGTAGTCGTCCCACCGCGTTCGTGTGCGTGACACCTGCTCGGACCTCGCATCTCTGCAGAAGCGGGAGCCGCGCGCCGCTCTATGGAGGACACGCGGCTACGATGTGAGGAAGCGCTCGATGTCCGCGGTCTCGCGGGCGAGCGCCGAAGCGGGTGCGGGGCGCCCGAACCACGCCGGCTCGGGGCGGCCGTTCTTGATTGACCAAGTACCCGTTGCTGCCGCGCGATTGAGTACGACGGGTTTGAGCATCCCGCCGCCCCTGAGGACGAAGTGGTCGTGCTCGGCGAGGACGAATGGCTCGCGAGTGCGGTGGCCGAGCATGAGCGTGTCGAAGGCGGCGAGCATCGTACAGGGTGGCGCCTCATCGGTGGCCCATGCGTCAAGGTCGGGTTGCGGGCCGGCGGCGTCGAGCGCTCGGCGCGCCTGCGTGATGGGCAGCGAGGACCACTTCGCGAGATCGGACGCGTCGCACGGGCCGTAGCCTGCGCGGTAACGGGCGCCAAGGATCGCGAACGCCTCGTCGAGGTGGACCGCGGGGGGCGGATCGGCCGCGTGCAGCAGGCCGGCGGCGTCCGTGACGATAAGACCTTGCGTTGAGAGCCAGGGAACGAATGTGTTGATCGGACCCTGCTCGAGCGGCGGGTGGCCGCGCTCGAGGAGCGCGCGCAGCAGCGACGGCCGGTCGCGGGGGCGGTCGGCGCAAGAGCCTCCACGACGTCCTCGCGCATGGCGTTCACCTCTTCAACGATGCCGAAGCGCTCGAAGCGCGCGCCGAACACGCGGGCATTTCGCCTGGCGAACAGCGCGTGCAGCCAAGGGCGATCGGATGCCGCGATCAGGTGCACGGTGCCGCGGACCGTCCACGTGCGCAGGAGCGGCGCGGCGCGGACGGCGCTTCGAGTGAGGCCGGGCACGCGGGAGCGCAGTGCGAGAGCCGCGGCGCGCAGATCCTGAGCCTGGACGCCGATTACGGCCAACGCCGCCTCCTCGGCGCTCTTGCACGCCGTTGCAGGCGTCAACCGCTGCGCCGCCAGACGGCCAGCACGCAAGCGCTCCTCAGCGTCCATCCGAGAATCCTCGCACGCAGGCCGCGGATCACCGCCACCTGCGTAGCCAACTCTGGAGACCGAGGGCCTTCGGTCGTACCGACGACCACCGCTGCGACCGCCGCGCAGCTCACTGCAGCGCAAGCGGCGTCTGCCTGTGCAGAGATGCCTCAACGCGGATGCGAGCGCATCGGCGGAGGAGCTTCGTTAGGTCGGCAGCCGCACGTTTCGTTTCGCGCTTGTCGCTGCGATGACGGCCGAAGAACATGAAACCTCATGATCGACGGAACCCACGTAGATGCACGCGATCAGATCGCGCCGACCTTCAATCGTGGTCGGGAGATACGCGTGAGCGGAAACTACCGCGGCCCTTCCAGGTGGGCGCTCGTGGCCAGCGCTGCCGCGGCGCTCGGCGAGCGTTCTCGATACCTTGAGCATATGGATACTTCGGATATCGCAATGGACCACGAGGTCGTCGTGATCGGTGCCGGCTTCTCGGGCATCGGGGCGGCGATCAAGCTCGACCAGGCCGGCTTCCGCGACTTCGTCGTGCTCGAGGCCGGGGACGGTGTCGGGGGCGCCTGGCATTGGAACACCTACCCGGGGATAGCGGTCGACATCCCGTCCTTCAGCTACCAGTTCTCCTTCGAGAAGCGCAGCGACTGGTCGCGCGTGTACGCGCCGGGGACGGAGCTCAAGGCCTACGCGGAGCACTGCGTGGACAAGTACGGGGTGCGCGATCGCATCCAGCTGAACACCAAGGTGGTCGGGGCGAGGTTCGACGAGGACACCCACGCGTGGCACATCCAGACCGCGAACGGCGAGCAGATCACCGCGCGATACGTGGTCGGCGCGACAGGCGTGTTCAGCCAGCCCAAACCGCCCGAGATCGAGGGCCTCGACTCCTTCGCCGGCACGACCATGCACACGGCGCGCTGGGATCACTCGGTCGACCTGCGCGGCAAGCGCGTCGGGGTGATCGGCACGGGTGCCTCGGCGATCCAGCTCATCCCCGCGATCGCCCCTGAAGTCGAGCAGGTCACCGTCTTCCAGCGCACTCCCATTTGGTGCCTACCCAAGCTCGACGCCCCGATGAGCCCGCGCGTGCGCCGGGCACTGCGCTCGGTGCCCGGCGCCGAGCTCGCCACACGCTGGGCCAGTCAGGCCTTCGTGGAGGTCACCTTCGTGCTCGCCGCCCACTTCGCCGGCCAGTTCCCGAGCCTCACCGCCCGCGGCGAAGCCACCGCTCGCAAGATGCTCCGCGAGGTCAAGGATCCCGTCGTGCGCGAGAAGCTCACGCCTAAGTACTCCCTCGGGTGCAAGCGCCCGAGCTTCTCCAATGAGTACATCCCCGTCTTCAACCGGGAGAACGTGCTGCTCGAAACCACCTCCATTGAGGCGATCACCGAGACGGGCGTTCGCACGAGCGACGGGGTCGAGCATCCTCTCGACGTGCTCGTCCTTGCAACCGGGTTCAAGGTGTTCGACTCCGGGAACCTGCCGGCATTCGAGATGCTGGGCGTGGGTGGTGTTGACCTCGAGGAGTGGTGGGATGCCAACCGGCTGCAGGCCTATGAGGGCGTGAGCGTCCCCGGCTTTCCGAACTCGTTCTCGATCCTCGGTCCCTACGGGTTCAACGGCCAGTCCTACTTCGGTCTGATCGAGACCCAGATGCGCCACATCGTGCGCTGCCTGAAGCGGGCGCGCAGCGAAGGCGCCACGCGCGTGGAGATCACGCCCGAGGCCAACCGTCGCTACTTCGAGTCGATGCTCGGGCGCCGCCACAACCAGGTCTTCTTCCGGGGCGCCTGCTCGAACGCGAACAGCTACTACTTCGACAAGCACGGCGACGCGCCGTTCCGGCCCAGCCTCTCGCTCGAGGCGGCCTGGCGCAGCGCCCGCTTCGACCTCGACGACTACGCGTTCGCACGATGACCCGTTTGACGCGTGCAGAGTCCCAGGCGCGAACCCGAGCGCTGATCGTCGACGCGGCCACCCGCCTGTTTCTGCGCGACGGCTTCCAGGTCACCTCCCTCGAGCAGATCGGCGAGGACGCAGGGTTCACCCGCGGCGCGGTCTACTCCAACTTCCCCAGCAAGACCGCGATGGGGATCGCCGTGATCGATGAGCTGTACGAGCGCATGGCGCGCGATCTCAGACATTCACTTGAGGAGACGGACAGCCTCGATGAGTGGTTTGACGTGCTCGCTGCGTGGGCGCAGGACACCATCGGCGAACCGCAGTGGACGCGCTTTGAGATAGAGCTCGCGGCATTCAGCGCTCACGACGACACCTACAGGGCCGCCACCGCCGCTCGCCACGCGCGCCTTCGCGCGGGCTGGGCCGAAGTGATCGCTGCGCGGCTCGGCGAGGACTTCCCGATCGACCCCGAGGCGCTGAGCACCATCATCCTCGCGCTCGGACTCGGCACCGGGGTGCAGCGTGCCGTCGAGCCCGACCTTCCCGGGTCGGGTTGGGTCGAGCTCTTGCGCGTGCTCGCCGGATCGATCGTCGCGGGTGCCCGATGAAGGCCGTGAACTGTAAAGAAGGCCAGTTGACGGTCGTCGATCTGCCGACGCCGGCCCCCGAAAGGGGGCAGGTATTGATCGATGTCCTTCGCTGTGGCATCTGCGGATCGGACCTTCATGCTCGCCATCACTGCAACGAGATGGCAGACGTGGCTCTGGAGACCGGCTATGCGGACTTCATGCGCTCCGACCAGGACGTCGTCATGGGGCACGAGTTCTGCGGTGAGATCGTCGAACACGGCCCCTCCTGTCGGCGGTCGGTGCCGACGGGGACGACGGTGGTCTCGTTGCCTCTGCTGCGTGTCGGGAAGGACGTCCACGCCACCGGCCTGTCGGTGGCGGCTCCCGGTGCCTATGCGGAGCAGATGCTCGTGCAGGAGTCTCTCACCGTTCCCGTGCCCAATGGCCTCGCGCCCGGAGTCGCCGTGCTGACCGAGCCGATGGCTGTCGGCTGGCACGCTGTGCGCCGAGGTGAGGTCAAGAAGCGCACCGTCGCGGTCGTCATCGGCTGCGGGCCGATCGGCCTGTCGGTGATCTGCATGCTCAAGGCACACGGTGTGCGCACCGTCATCGCGAGCGACTTCTCCGCGGGGCGTCGCGCGTTGGCGAGGGCATGCGGCGCTGACGTCGTCGTCGACCCAGCACACGAATCGCCCCACGCCTCAGCCGAGAAGCACGGGCACCTCACCGCGGTTCCCGCCGCCCTCGACCTCGCAGTTGACGGTATGGGCAAGATGCAGCGGCTGCCGATTCCCTGGCATCACACCTGGCGCGCGGCCGAAGCGCTCGGCCTGGCCAAGCCCAAGAGCCCCGTGATCTTCGAATGCGTGGGCGTGCCCGGGGTGCTCGACCAGGTGATCGCGAGTGCGCCTCTGTTCTCCCGCGTGGTCGTCGTCGGCGTGTGTATGGGTACGGACAAGATCAGGCCGGCGATGGCGATCAACAAGGAAATCGACCTGCGCTTCGTCCTCGGTTACACCCCCGTCGAGTTCCGCGACACGCTTCACATGCTCGCCGAGGGAAAGGTGAACCCCGGTCCTCTTGTCACCGGCACCGTGGGACTCGACGGCGTCGACGGGGCCTTCGAGGCGCTCGGAGATCCCGAGACCCACGCGAAGATCCTGGTCGACCCAAAGAGCACCGCCGCCGCGCCTTAGCGCAAAAGCGAGCGCGTCAATCGACCGCTCCGACACTCGTGCAACGGACGATGGGCGAGTGGATTGGGAGATCTGGATCGCTGGCGGTACACCTGCTCCCGTTCATCCGCGACCGTAGTCTTAGTCGCCTGGTTCGGGGGGCGGGAGCACTGGGGGCTCCCGCCCAGTGGATATGGATCCGGAGCCTTAGAGTGGGCTGTCTCCGAGTGCCCCCGACAGTTGGGGGTTCTTGGATAGGTCTTTGAGGTGGGACGGGTTCCCCCGCCGGGGAACCCGTCCGCGCCTCGGCTCAGGCTGCCTCCTTCACCGCCAAGTGAAGAGAGCGAGGTTGAGCTGTGTAGGTTCACGGGTGCCCGCTGGACTCTTGGTGTGGTGGGCTGGTCGCCTCCGTAGCGAGCCCGTAGGGCGAGTGCGGGAGGCGACCGGGCGGTGTCGTCCGACACCCCCGACAGGGTGCGGCTGGCGGCGGGATGACTCGTGGTTTAGCTGGCCGAGTCGTGCCTTGTTTTGGATCTGTCTCCCGCCGCCGCCGTACCGGATGCCGCCGTGACTTCATAGAAGCCTGACATCACTTGACACAGCTCTGTCCGGTGGCCTCCACATCACCAACCATGACGATGAGGAGGACGCAATGATCGCAGTGGGAGTGGACACGCACAAGCACGAGCATGTCGCCGCCGCGCTCAACGAGCTCGGTGAGTTGTTGAGCGAGATCGTGGTGGCTGCCAGCCCGGCGGGCTACCGCGAGCTAGCGAACTGGGCAGCGGGCCTGGGCGAAGAGGTGTTCGTCGGGATCGAGGGCACGGGCAGCTACGGCGCCGGGCTGTGCGAGTACCTGCAAGAGGTCGGGATGCAGGTCAGGGAGGTCGAGCGTCCGCGTCGGCGCGATCGCCGGGCGGGCAAGTCTGATCGTATCGACGCGCTTTTGGCGGCCAAGAAAGTGCTCGCGAGTGAGGGCCTGTCCACACCTCGTGCGGGCGCAACGCGGGCGGCACTGCGGGTACTGCTGGTGGTCTACTGCTCGTGCGTGAGCGAGCGCACCAGGCTGCGCAACCAGATCCAGGCACTGCACGTCACCGCGCCGGGAGCGCTGCGCGAGAAGATCGGCGTCGGCAACGGCAAGCAGCTCGCTCACCGGCTCGCGGCGATGCGCGTCCGCGCGGACGCTGGCGTGCAAGAGACCACGGTGCTCAGCGTGCTGCGCGATCTCGCGCGACGCGAGCGTGCGCTGGATGAGCAAACAGACAGCTACAAGCGCGAGATCGCCGCGCTCATCCGCTCACTCGACGCGACACTGTTGGATGAGCCAGGCGTCGGGCCGATCTCGGCCGGCAAGCTGCTGGCCTGTGACCCACCCCGCTTCACCAGCGAGGCCGCGTTCGCACGCTGCAACGGCACAGCTCCGCAGCCCGCGTCCTCGGGCAAGACGGTCCGTCACCGGCTCAGCCGCGGCGGAGACCGCCAAGTCAACAACGCGATCCACACGATCGCCCTCTCACGCTCGATCCACCACGCCGAAACACGCGCCTACCTCGACCGCCGTATCAGCGAAGGCAAGACCACACGCGAAGCGATGCGCGCCCTCAAGCGACACCTCTCCCGCACCCTCTACAAGCGACTCGTCGCCGTGCCCTTGACTTCATAGAAGCATCCTGATGACCAAGGATGACGTGCTGTTCGGCTACCGCCAAGCAGTTGTTCGCGGAGGCAGCGAGGACGAGCGTCTCAGCGGCGTGCCGGACCTTCGGGGTGCACCGCTCGACCTACTACCACTGGAAGCGCCAGGTCGACCGGCACGGCCTTGAGATGCTCAGGCCCCGCGAGCGCCGGCGCCCGCAGATGCCCAACCAGCTGCCGAAGATGGTCGAGGAGCGGATCGTGTCCTTCTCGATCGCGCACCCAGGGCTCGGGCCGCGGCGGGTCGCCTCGGAGCTCGCCCGGGAGAAGTGGGGTGGGATCGTCGTCTCCCCGAACGGTGTGTGGAAGGTGCTCTGCCGTCACGGGCTGAACACCCGCGCCAAGCGCCTCGGGCTGATCGCGGGCTACGCCGCTCCCTATGAGCCACCCCGAGATCCCGCTCCAGAACACGCACATCGACGTCTCACGGCCGGGTGAGCTGGTCGGGATCGACTGCTTCTACGTCGGACGACTGCAGGGGCACCGAGGGCGCGATCTGGCAGCTCACCGCGATCGACATCGCCTCCTCCTACGCCTGGGCCGAGCTCGTCGATCTGCAAGCAGGGCAACCCCACCGCTCGACAGACCAGCAAGCTCGCCCAACGCGTCGCCCGCGAGCTCAAGGCCGCCGGCTGGCGACTGGAGCGCGTTGCTCTCCGACAACGGCAACGAGTTCAAGGGCGACTTCAACAAGACCGTCGAGCGCCCTGAAAGCCGGTCACACCCGCATCCACGCCGGTCGCCCACAGACCAACGGGCACGTCGAGGCGCTGCACAAGACGATCCTCGACGAGTGCTGGCGACCCGCGTTCGCCCGCTACCTCTACCCCCGCTACACCGGCCTGCGGCGCGAGCTCGACACCTACCTGCACTTCTACAACCACGACCGTGTCCACCACGGACGCCTCACCCAAGGACGCATCCCCGCAGACATCGTCTACCGTGCCCAAAAGATGGAGGCCAGATGAGCCGCACCTGTCGGCACATCTCGGAGGCTGCCCACCCCTTGAGATCCCGGGTCCAGATGAAGTCGTTCACCTTCGCCTCCTCCCCGAACAGCCGAACGGTCGAGGCAGCTTGAGGACCCCAGCCGGGCTCCTTTCTCCTGCGGATCGCCGCCACCACATCGGCCAACGGGGTACCCGTCGGGAGGTCGTCGACGCCCCAACCGATCCCGACCCGACCACCGTCAATGCAATAGGCAACCTGCTTGGCGTGGTCTACCCCCGGCTTTAGCGAACGCAGCTTCGTGCGCCAGATGATCGGCGGATCGATCACCGGATTGGAAGCCACGGACGCAAGGCTACCGGGGTGTTGCAGCGCTTGGACGTGTTGAGCTCTCGTCCAGTGTGGGTCGCTGGGCACATCCGGCGCGTAATCGTGGCGACCGGGAGGGATCGGGACCTCCGGGTAGTGTCTCTTGCCGATGTCGAGGAGACCAGCACGACGAACGCGGGTGACGCTTCGCTGTCTGCGCGAGGATCTGAAGATTGAGATGCCACCTGTCGAGGTCGATCTCGGCGGGCTCGACCACGCGCTCGTCGGCGAGGCGCGGCGTGTCGCGCCGACGGCGCCACGCGGACAGAAGCGCATCCTCTCGATCGAGCGTCCGCTCGTGTACCGGCTCCGCCACGGACGGTGGCGGGGCGCGACGTGGCTGGAGTCCGACGCTGCGCGGTTCTGGCTCTGCGCCGGCGCGCAGCGCGAGGAGGGCTCCGGCGAGGACGCCTACGAGCTCTTCGCCGCGCTACACCGAACCGAACGCCTCCTGCCCGATGACGACGACCGGCTCCGCGATGCGCTTGAGCGCAACGCCCGCATCATCGACGAGGCCGCCGACTCGATCGCCTCCCTCCTCGCCGAAGCCTTCGACCATCGAGACCGCGATATCGCTGTCTCATTTGGCGGGCTGATCGACGCTCGTCTGCACGTCACCGCGCCCGGCGAGGAGGTCTGGGTTGCGATCGCGACTCAGGCAGCCGACGGGCGCTTCGTCGAGGAGCGCCTGCGGGACGTGCTCTTCGGCTTGGTACTGGCGGCCGCGGAGGCCGAGCTGTGGGAGCCTCGTGCGGACTGGCCCTCGGGTGAGCTCGCCTGGTTCGAGGTCGCACGCCTCGGTCTGCGCGAGGCCGAACTGATCGGACGCGACCCCGCCGACCCGCTCGACATCGGCCTCCTCGACGCCCAGCGAGTACGCGAGCGTCGCGCGTCTTCCCGCCCAGCAACGCTTGGTGCGCCTGCTCCATGCGCTGCGCGAAGTCCTCGCGGTGACGCTCGACGTACTCGTCGACCGCGCGCTCGACAAGCTCGGCCTGCTTGAGGCCCGCCATCAACGCGGCGTAGCGGACCTTCTCCTTGGTGGCCTCATGAACCTTGATCGGGGATTGTGCACGCAGCATGGGATCTACTCGGTACTTCGGTACCCCAGATGGTAGCATGTGGTGCTGGGTGCCCGGGTGCAACCCCAGTCCCGCCACAGTACGATGAAAGCCTTCACTGCCGACGTAGCTCAGTAGGCCAGAGCACGTGCATGGTAAGCACGGGGTCGCCGGTTCGAATCCGGCCGTCGGCTCTCGTTTTGCGTACCGTGACGTGACCGCCGCGCGATGTATTCTTTGACCGTAGTTGTCCGCTTCTGTCCGCTCAGCGGCAGGAGCGTATTCCGCACAAGCAAGCCGAAAATAGCTCCATTACTAGCGATTCGGTGCTCTTAAGCCGCTCGCTTACCATGCGTGCTCTGGCCTACTGAGCTACGTCGGCAAATGAGGGCACCATCGTACTGTGGCGGGACCCGGGTCGCACGCGGGCACCCGACACCAGCACTCCAAGCTGCTGCCCCCGCGCGTGCGCACTTGGTTCGAGTTGGCGCAGCCCGCGGGCGGAGAGTCGCCGCCTGGGTCGATGTAAGTCTCGCCAGTTTTTATCAAACGTCGGCGCGATCCCTGCATCCTACCGCCGTCAACCGCCTCCGCGAGCCGAGCTCAGCGTGAGGCGAAGCGCCGCAGGCTCGGCTGGCCGGCAACCGGGACGCTGTGAGCATAGGCCCACACTTGATTGCCCGCGCAGTGAGGCCCTGCGTGGCAGGTGTGAGACGCGGCGAAGTAGAAATGCACCAGGCCTGCGGCCACGTCGACGCGCAGTTGCTTGGTTCGCGTCAGGGAACCGTCCACGCTGTTGAGCACCAGGACGGGCAGGCCGTCGCGCGCGACCATGCCGATCGTGTCGTTGACGTTGGCGCTGGCCACCTCGTAGCGGGCGCCGTCGCGATGGGCGCGCAGGTAGCGGCTGAGCGCGGGCGTGCTGAAGTCGGTCAGGAGAGAGTCGGTGCGCGCGCGGTCGACGATGTAGGCGTCCTTGGCCAGCGAGACCGCCAGGAGGCCTGCCCCAACGCAGACCAGGGCGCCCCGAAGCGCAATTCGGCGACTCGCCCGCTTCTTCGAGGCTCCGCCTCGTCCCAGCCCGCCTCGTCCCAGCCCGCCGCGACCGAGACCGCCGCTCCACAGAATGCCCACCGACAGGCCGAACATGGCGCACACCGCCGGCGCGAAGGCCTCCAGGTAGCGCGGTTGCAGGCGTTCCATCGCGCTGAAGGCGGTCAGACCCGTGAGGAACCACAGGAAGATGCCGGCGGCAAACCGCCCCGGAGGTCTGGCCAAGGCTGCTCGCAGAGCCGGCATCCCGTCTCGGGAGAGGATCGCGGCGAGCGCCGACAGCGCCAGCAGGCAGGTGGCGAGCAGGGCGATCCCGATCAAGGTCCGATACTGGAGAGGGCCGGTGCTGAAGAGGCGCAGCGGGCCGGCGCCGCCTTCGGCTCTGCCGGTGGCGCCCTGGCTGGAGAGTCGGCTGAGGCCGTTGTAGACGAGCGTCACGTGCCAGATGCTCCCGTTGGAGGAGCCGATCGGGAACGGTCTGCTGCGCAAAGGCGTCACGGATGCGATCGCGGTCCAGGACATGGCCACGACCAGGAAGGTCGCGCCGGTGGCCAGGGCAGCGCGGATGCGGGCGCCTGGGGCGGCGGCCCACAGCCACACCAAGGCGAAGGCGGGCAGGGCGATGAGCATCTCGGCGAGCTTGACGTTGAAGGCGACTCCCATGACCGCGGCGGCGGCCACCGACCAGCGCAGGCGTCTGCTCTGGAGCGCCTGCCACGACAGCCACAGGGCGGCCACCTCCAACGCCGCCAAGACCGAATCCATGGTGTCGCTGCGCGCGGTCAGCACCGACGCCGGCAGTACGACCAAGGCCAGCGCGGCGGAGAAGGCCGCGACATGACCGAAAGGGCGCCGCAAGGCGCCGAACAGCAATCCGCAGACGAGTACGCCGCCCATGGCCTCGGGCAGGTGCAGGCCGAGCGGGCCGAAGCCGAGAACGCGAGTGCTCGCGACCTGCAGCCACAGGTCGACCGGCGGCTTGTCGATCGAGACCGTGCCGCTGGGCTCCAGGGCGCCGAAGAAGAAATTGTGCCAAGAGGAGGCCATGCTGCGCACGGCCGCGTCGTAGAAGACGTTGCCGGGCACGTCTCTGGATCTTCCAGAGACGCGTCGCACAGGCCAGCACCAGGACGAGTCCCAACGCGAGCCATCTCAACGCGGACTCGCGTCCATGCCAGCGGCCGGCGGACGCCGCCAAGACGCCGGGGGCAGGAGCGTCGAGGACGTGAGCGCCAGGGGTGGGAGCGCCAGGACTATGAACCACAGCGATGAGGTCGTTCACGCCGAGGCGATCCGGGCGTCAGGGAACATACGGTGGAGGCTCGATTCGCCACCTAAACGGCCGGTCATCGGGCGGTGAGAAACCGCTTAGAGCCACGCGATAAAGGCCCTCTCTGTCCCGTCGGTACCATCGCGGGGACTTCGAAGAAGCGGAGTCGAGCAATGGCGCGAGCACAATCCCACGAGTCGACCCCCGAGCCGCGGCTGCGGGAACCTCCCGCGGCGCGGGAGACGCCCGCGAAACCGGAAACGTCGGCTGGATCGGAGGGACCGGCGAGCCCAGAGGGACCGGCGAGCCCAGAGGGACCGGCGAGCCCAGAGGGACCGGCGAGCCCAGACAGGCCAGCGAACCCAGACAGGCCAGCAAGCCCAGAGAGACCCGCGAGCCCAGACAGGCCAAGCCCAGAGAGACCCGCGAGCCCAGAGAGACCCGCGAGCCCAGACAGGCCAGCGAACCCAGAGAGGCCAGCAAGCCCAGACAGGCCGGCG
Source organism: uncultured Solirubrobacterales bacterium (assembly GCA_963809705.1). Taxonomy (GTDB): domain Bacteria; phylum Actinomycetota; class Thermoleophilia; order Solirubrobacterales; family Solirubrobacteraceae; genus Palsa-744. The sequence goes on from CAWEKF010000001.1 coordinate 675,452, forward strand.
AAGCCGAGTTGGCCCTACAGGATCGCCGGCTGGGTCGTGCCCGAGCGCTACCCCGCGGGAGTCGTCTACGGGTTGATCACGGTGGGGGCGCTGTTGGCGGCCGAGAGCGGTCTGAAGGACACCTACCCGGAGACGGTCGGCTCGACCGCGATCGCGATGACCCTGTACTGGTTTGCGCACGCTTACGCGGACGTGCTCGGCCTGCGCCTGTCCGAGCAGCGGCGCGTGAGCTGGGCCGAGCTGTGGCACACGTTCGTCCAGGACTGGTCGATCGTCAGGGGGGCGGGGCTCCCTCTGCTGGCGCTGCTTGTGGCCTGGGCGGCCGGAGCAAGCCAGACCACGGCGGTGACGGCCGGCGTGTGGGCGGTCGTGGCGAGCTTGATCGCTTTCGAGCTGGCGGCGGGTGTACGCTCGAAAGCCAAGTCGATCGAGCTCGCTCTCGATGTTTTGGTGGGCACAACCTTGGGCTTGGGCATTCTGGTGCTCAGAGCGCTGTTGCATTGAGGCCTTCGCGGGCGGATTTGGGCTCGCGAGGCGGTGCGAGCCGCCGTGTCATAGCCTGGGCGCCCCAACTGTACGTAGACAATAAATCTCTGACATGGAATGATATTGTTTTCAAGACTCCTTGATAGTCGAGGGGCTATAAGTATTCGAGGAGATAGAACGCAGTGAAGGCGGGCGGGAACAATCTCGGCGGCGGCGCTCTGGCACGTCGGCGCACTCCATCCGCGCAGACGTCGGTGGGCAGTGGCGGCGCATCGTCCAGACACGACAGGCCCTCGCTGCTCGGCCCGGGCGACCGGTCCTCCGCAGGCAGCGGCTCGGCCGTCTCGGCGCGGGCCGACAAGCCGTCCGAGGGCGGCACGATGGCGCCGCTGTACAAGCGACTGCCGCGCGGGCCCCACCAGATGGGCCCGGACGAGGTGGCCGCCAACCAGAGGTTGCGGATGTATGGAGCGATGATCGAGGCCGTGGCCACGAACGGCTACGGACGCACCAGCGTCAAGCAGGTCGTGAGCTTGGCGGGCGTGTCGAGGCGGGCCTTCTATGAGCAGTTCGCCAACAAGCAGGAATGCTTCTTGGCCACGCTCGACCTGATCGCGAGCAGGGCGATGGACCGGATCGCGATGGGCTACAACGTGACCGAGGGGCCGCTCGAAGAGCGCCTCGGAGCCGCCCTGAAGAAGTTCGCGGAGGTGGTCCAGGGCAACCCCAAGGGCGCTCGCCTGATGCTGGTCGACGCGCCCTCGGCCGGACCTCCGGGCTGGGAGCGACTGACCAGAACGCTGGCCCTGTTCGAGCAGCGCTTGGCGGCCAGCTTCACCCAGGCGCCAGACGCGCAGGCGCTGCCCGAGCCGATCGCTCGAGCGATCGTGGGCGGTCTGAGGCGCGTCGCCTTCGTGCGTCTGGTCGAGGGCCGCACGGAGGAGATGGAAGGGCTCGTGCCGGACATGTTGAGCTGGACGCTGGCGTTCAGGACGCACAAGTCGAACCCGCTCGGAGCGCGGCTCAGGGCCGTGTCCGGAAAGCCCGCGCTGGGCGATGAGGACGAGCGCGCGAAGGTGCTGCGCAGCGCTCTGGAACTGGCCTCCTTGGAAGGCTATGGCAACCTCACGCCGATGCGGATCGCCGACGAGGCGGGGGTCTCGATCGACACGTTCTTTGGGCTGTTCAACGACATGGAGGCGTGCTTCCTGGCGGCTATCGAGATGCTCGGCGAGGAGGTTCGCGAAATTGTTTCCGACCCCGCGCTCGCGTCCACCGCCTCGTGGCCGACGGCGGTGCGCCGGGCCTTGGATGCCCTCATGCGCTACTTCGCGGCGCGTCCGGCCTATGCCCAGACGATCGCGACAGGCGTGTTCGCAATGGGCCAGCGCGCCATCGATCTGGGCGCCGATCTGGCTTGCGAAGTGGCCGCCAGATTGACCGCGGGCGCCCCGGGACCGCCCACCACGGGACTTGCCCAGGAGGGCATCGAGGGCGCGATCTGGCACACGATCTACTCACAGACGAGGGATGGCGCCACGGGCGCGCTGCCGGAGCTGTCGGACTATCTTGCCTATGTGGTCTTGACTCCGTTCCTGGGCGCCGAGCAGGCGGCAGGCATCGTCACCGCGCAGCGCGCTTAGAACCTTGGGCGCGGCCTCAGCGCTTGCGCCGGTAGCGCATCTCGGCGAAGTGGGTCAAGACGATGCCCACGAGCAAAGACACCACGATCACGATGATCAGAGGCGTGGAGCTCTTACCGAAAATCCAGTTGACCTCGACCTGTTTGAGGTTGAGCACCGCGAACAAGGTCATCAACACGGCCAGGACCACGAGCGCGCCAGTGCGGGCCAGCTCGCGACGGCTGCGCTTTTGGACCGGGGCTTGCGTTGAGTCGGACATCGCCACAGCTTGATGCTACCCGCTGCACCGGGTGGCCCAACAACAGGAGCTACGAGACAACACCGTCCGCGCCGGCGAGGCTCGCAAGCTCGGCCTGAACCCAAGAGCAGCCGGCCGAGCAGCTCGGCTACGCCCATGGCGGCGGCCACGTTGAGGGCCATGCCATGGCGGAAGAAGTCGTCCAGTCGCTCGGCCTCGGCTTGCGAGAGATCGCCGACGTAGGCGACCAGCTCGGCGTAGCGCCGGCGCACCCGCGCGCGCACGACCTCGTCGTCGCAGGCGGCATAGGCCTGGTGTTGGAGCATCAGGTAGGCGCGGTCGGTGGCGAGCAGGTCCTTGTAGGCGCCGCCCATCGCCATCAAGACATCCTCGCAGTCCTCGGGAGCGCGCCCGGCGCGATACTCGGCGGCGGCGTGGGCGAACGTGTCGGCGAAGCGGTCGAAGCAGTGCTCGACGGCGGCCAGGAACAGGTCGCGCTTGCCGGTGAACAGGCTGAACACGTACGGCTGGGCGACACCCACGCGTCTTGCGATCCGATCCACCGGGGTGCCGTGAAGTCCGCTGACGGCGAACTCGTGGACCGCGGCCTCGACCAAAGCCTCGCGGCGCTCGGCGGCGGGCACACGCCGGCGCGGGGCGCCCTCCCCAGCGACATCGACATCCCCGCCAACACCCCCCGCGCGCACACGCGGGGCGCCCTCCCCAGCGACATCGACATCCCCGCCAACACCCCCCGCGCGCACACGCGGGGCGCCCTCCCCAGCGACATCGACATCCCCGCCAACATGCCCCCCGCGCGCGCGGGGGGCGCCCTTTTCGCGGGCGCCGCCCGCGCTCATGCGGCTTCTCCGACGAGCACCGGATGCATGGCCTCGGCTGTGGCGACCTCGCCCGCGCGGGGCGTGCGGAACGGCAGCAGCAGGGCAGTCAGAGCGCCGGCCCCGAGCACGGCCACGCCCACCCACATGGCGGGGATCAAGCCATCGACGAAAGCCTGCGGCGAGGAGTAGCCCCCGGCGCCGGTGAACACGGATGCCAGGACCGCGACGCCGAGCACGCCGCCGACCTCGCGGATCGCGTTGTTGGCGCCCGAGGCCTGGCCGGCCTGGTCTACGCGCACGGAGGAGAGCACGGCGTTGGCTGAGGGGGCGAATACGAGCGACATGCCTGCACCGGCCATGATGAACGGTATGAGCATGTGCGTGTAGGGCAGGCGCGTGGAGGTCATCGCGGCCAGCCAGCCGAGCGCCACCGCCTGCAGGGTCAAGCCGGCGACCATGAACGGCCGCGAGCCGAAGCGCTCGGAGAAGACTCCGGCCAAGGGCGCGACGATCATCGAGGCGCCGGTCCACACGAGCAGCTTCAGACCCGCCTGCAAAGGCGTGTTGCCGAGCACATTCTGCATGTACTGGGAGAGAAAGAAGATCGAGCCGAACATGCCGAAGTACATTGACAGGGAGACCACGTTGGTGACGGCGAATGAGCGCTTGGCGAAGAAGCTCATCGGCAGCATCGGCTCGGGGGCGCGCAGCTCCCACAGCACGAACGCGGCCAGCAGCACGGCGCCGCCGATCAAAGAGACGAGGATCGCCGGAGCGCCCCAGCCGAGCGATTGGGAGCGCACCAGGCCGAACACGACGCCGAAGGCGCCGGCGCCTGCCAGCAAGAGGCCGGGCAGGTCGAGCGTGCCGTAGGGGCCGCGCGACTCGGCCAGGCGACGCAAGGCGACCGGCAGCAGGACCAAGCCGATCGGGACGTTGAGCCAGAAGATCCAATGCCAGGAGATGCCCTGCACGACGGCGCCGCCGACGAGCGGGCCGATCGCCACGGCCGTGCCCGAGATGCCCGACCACACTCCCAGGGCGATCCCGCGGCGCTCAGCGGGAAACGCGTCGGCGAGCAGGGTGAGCGTGAGCGGCGTGACGATCGCGGCGCCCGCCCCCTGGATCGCGCGCGCGGCGATCAGGAGGTCGCTCGTGGGCGCCAAAGCCGCGGTGGCCGAGGCGAAAGTGAACACTGAGAGCCCGATCAGGAACATGCGCTTGCGCCCGAACCGGTCGCCCAGGGCGGCGCCGGTGAGCAGGAGCACGGCGTAGGCGAGCACGTAGGCGTTGACGGTCCACTCCAAGGACTGGATCGAGGAGCCGAAGTCGCGTCTGATGCTCGGCAGGGCGACCGAGACGACGAGGTTGTCGAGCACGACCATGAACAACGCCACCGAGACGATGCCCAAAGTCCAGTTCCTGCGCGCGTTTGTCATGTGAGGCTCCTGCTCGTGGACGATCCAGCACAGTATATTAGCAGCGGCTAATAATTTTTGGGGGAGAAAGTTCGTACGGACCTTCCCGCACGACTCCATCCAGATTGAAACGGGGCGATCTCCGCCAGGGCGCCTCCCCCACCGGGATATCGGCGCGCAACGCGGGTAACCAATGCGAGGATGGGCCACCGCGACGGCGAATAGGGGGAGCGATGGGCACAGATCAGATCGGGCGTCCACAGGGCGCCAAGCGGAAAGGTGGGCAAATGAGGGCCGGCCGCGCGCCGCTGGCGCTCGCCGCGGCGGCGATCGCTGTTGCGATAGCCGGGTGCGGCTCGGGCGGCACGAAGACGGTGTCCGTGGCAAACACGACGCCGTCCGAAGCTGCGACCCAGCCGACTGCAACGACCGGCACGACCCAATCCTCTCCCCCACCCACAACGTCGACGAACACCGGCGCGCACACGAACGAAACCGGGGGCGCAGAAGCGACGCGCGCGGGCTCCGCGCCCGCCTTCGCCAAGGAATCGGCCGGCGCCGAAGGCGTGAGCGCCGCGACGGCGGTCGTCAGGGCGCACGGCTACACACCAAACGAAACCTCCCAGTACCAGCCCAACCAGACCTTGCGCGTGCTCGTGGGCACCCGCACCGGCTCCAGCGACGGCTACGGCCAGCAGGCCTTCTTCTTCGTGGACGGGCACTACCTGGGGACCGACACCAGTCAGCCGAGCGCCACCGTGAAGGTCGTGAGCCAGGGCGACACCGAAGTGACACTCTCCTACCCGATCTACAAAGCGGGCGACCCGCTGAGCAAGCCGAGCGGGGGCGAAAAGACGGTCCGCTTCCAGCTCAACAACGGGCGTCTGGTCCCGCTCGGGCAGATCCCGTCGGTGGCTGAGCGCAGTGGAGAATAAATCTGCGCGAGGCGAGCCCCACTTGCGGGTAGATTCTCCTCACCACTACCGCAAGGGGAATCAGATGAGCCAAGCGATCGAAGGCCGCGCCGAGGAGCTGTTGAAGGGCAAGAACTTTGTGACCGTATCAACCCTGCGCCCAGACGGATCGGTGCACGCGGCCCCCGCCTGGGTGGACGTGCAGGACGGACAGCCTGTCCTCAACACCGCCGAAGGAAGGGCCTGGCCGCGCAACCTGGAGCGCGACCCGCGCGTCACCCTGACCGTGCAGAACCTGGAGAACCCCTACGAGTACGTGACGATCCGCGGCCGCGTGGCCGAGCGCACCAAACAGGGGGCCGACGAGCACATCGACGCGCTTGCGCTGAAGTACATGGGCGTGGACACCTATCCCCTGCGCCAGCCCGGCGAACAGAGGGTGATCGTGCGCGTCGACCCCGAATACGTGCACGTCTATCCCAGCTGATTGAGCGTGCCTGCTCGCCCGCGCGTAGGCATCGTGCGTTGTGTTCCCACCGGCCTGCCCTGCGCACGCGCGCAGGGCGCCCGGTTCAGTTGATGCGCCCCAACAGCCGCCGCCACCACGAGGGCGGCCGCGGTTGGGTGCGAAGCCAGTCCTCGCGCAACATCAGCTGACCGCGCTCGCGGGCGGCCAGGACACACTTGGTGTGGGCGTGACGGCGCCTGCTTTTGTCGTCTTCGGGGAACATCAGCATGTGCTCGCTCATCGCGGGCAGGTGGCGTCCGCAGAAGGGACAGCGGTAGGTGGCGGGCTTGCGGTTCTGGGCGCGGCGCACCGTCCACCAGCGCGCCTGCGGCAACTTTGACATGGATGCATTGTCGCGGCGATAGCCTCCAATATGGGGGTGGCGTGTAATGGCTATTGGAAGCGATCAAGATGTGGTGCACGAGGCGCGCAAGGCGATCAAGCGCATGCGGGCGCTCGCGCGCCTCTTTCGCGACGAGCTGGGCGAGCCCGAGTTCAAGCGCGTGAGCGCCTCTCTGCGCGACGCCGCCCAGCGTCTGGCCGGCGCCCGCGACGCACAGGTGCGCCTGGCCACGTTGACGAGCCTCGCCGAGCGCCACCCCAAGGCGCTGTCGCGGCCGGGGATCGACTTTTTGGGCATGTGCTTGGAGCGCGAGCGCGCACAGAGCGGGGAGCCGGCCAACAGCGCCGAGGTGCTCGAAGGACATCGCCGCGATGCGCCGGCAGTTGGCGCGCTGGAACCTGCTCGAGCGCGACTTCGAGGACCTCGCCCCCGGACTGCGGCGCGTCTACAAGGAAGGGCGCCGGCGCTATGTCCACGTCATGAGCGAGCAGCCCCGCGCCGACGCCCAAAACGCACATGTGCCAGGCGATCAGGCCATGCACGACTGGCGCAAGCGCGTGAAGAGCCTCTACTACGCCCTGGACATGCTCGGCGGCAAGCGCGCGAAGGGCGCGCGCAAAGCCACTCGCCGCGCCGATCGCCTGGGGGACCTGCTCGGCGAAGAGCACGACCTGTGGATGCTGGGCGTCTACGCTGAGGAGCGCCCCGACGCCTTCGGCGAGGACTCGCGCGCCCGCGACGATCTGCTCGAGCTGATCGGGCGCCGCCGCACGCGCTTGCGCAAACGAGCGCTCAAGCTCGGCGCTCGCCTGTACAAGCGCTCGCCGGACCGCTTCACGCGACGCCTGCGCTCCGCATTTTCCAGCTGAACATTCAGGGTTTTGCCGTCGGGAGCCGATGTAAGTGGCGACCGCCGAAGCCAATGCGCGCACGCCCGAGACTCCATCTCCCGACCCTGGTCCTCGCCGCCCTGATGGGGGGGCTTGGCGTGTTTGCCCTGCACACCATTTTCGGCTTCGGCGGGCCCGGCGGCGAGGGGCTCTTCCAGGACGGCATCTACAACGTGCTGATGCTCGGCTCGGGCCTGGTGGTCCTGGCCCGCGGCGCGTTCGTACGCGAGGAGCGCGCGGCCTGGCTGACGATGGGCGCGGGCCTGCTGTCGTGGGGCTTGGGCGAACTGTATTACTCGCTTTTGATCGAAGGCACCAGCGCCGAAGCCGGCGGCAGCGTGTCCGGCGCGGACGTCCTGTTCCTGACGATGTATCCCTGCTTCTACGTGGCGCTGGGCCTGCTCGCGCGACGCCACCTGCGCGAACTGCGCGTCAGCATGTGGCTGGACGGGCTGATCGCGGGGCTGGGCGCCGCCTGCGTCGCGGCCGCGTTCGTGCTGCCTCCGATCTTGCACAACGCGACCGGCCTGCACAGCTCGATCGTGGTGTCCTTGGCCTACCCGATCGGCGACCTGCTGCTGATGATGTTCGCGGTCGGCGCGCTCTCGATCACCGGCTGGCGCGGGAGCAACGTGTGGCTGCCGATCGCGGCGAGCATGTTGGTGAGCGGGATCGCCGACTCGATCTACCTCTATCAGGCGGCCACCGACTCCTACCAGGCGGGCACTTGGCTTGAATGCCTATGGCCGTTGGCGGCGATCCTGCTTGCGATCGCCGCTTGGACCCCGTCGGCGCGGCTGCGCCCACGCCAGCTGACGAGCTGGCAGATGATGTCGGTGCCGGCTTTGGCGTTGCTCGCCGCGCTCGGGGTGCTGGTGTACGGCAACCTGGGACCCCAGTTGACCGCGCCCGCCCTGATCCTGGCCGCGGCCACGGTTTTGGCCGTCGGCGCGCACCTGCTCGTCACACTGCGCGAGAACCTGGCATTGCTGGACCATTCGCGCCGCCTGTCGCTGACCGATCCGTTGACAGGCTTGGGCAACCGGCGCCTGCTGATAAGCGATCTGCGGCTCGCCTGCAAGACGGCGGGCGCGAACGAGCCCTGGGAATTGGTTCTGTACGACCTCGACGGCTTCAAGCTCTTCAACGACACCTTCGGCCACCCGGCGGGCGACACCCTGTTGGTGCGCTTGAGCGAGCGCCTGCAGAGCGTGGTCGCGCCGCACGGCACCGCCTACCGCATGGGCGGAGACGAGTTCTGCGTGCTGTTCGATGTCTCAGCACAGCCCAACGAGCGCTTCGTGCACTCCTCAGTGGCGGCGCTGTGCGAGCACAGTCCCAGCTTCTCGATCACGGCCTCCCACGGGGTCGTCCGGATCCCGGTGGAGGTCAGCGACCCGGCTTCGGTCATGCAGTTGGCCGACCAGCGCCTGTATCGGCGCAAGGAGGAAGTGGCCGCGCGCCGCGCGAGCGCTTCGTTGAACGTGGAGGCCGCGGGAACGCTGCTCGCCTCGGCGATCGCGCCGACTGTCGGCCCCGAGGGCGCGCTGAGAGGAGCGTCAGGAGACGCTTACGACGGTGAGGACGCTCTCGCCCTTGGGGAGCGCGACGGAGGCTCGCTCGCCGGCACGTCGCCCGAGCAGCGCCCGGGCAACCGGCGAGTCCGCCGACAACCGCCCTTCTGAGGGGGAGGCGTCGTGCGAGCTGACGATCTGCCAGCCGCGCTCGTTGCCCGCCTCGTCGCGAACCACCACGGTCGAGCCGAAGCCGACGGCTCCGTCAGGAGCCTCGGCGGCCTCGACCACCTCGGCGGCTGAGATCCGTTCGCGCAGTTTCGCGATCTTTGTCTCCAGGTGGGCCTGGTCGTTCTTGGCGTCGTGATACTCGCTGTTCTCTTTCAGGTCGCCCCATTCGCGCGCCGTTTTGATGCGCTCTGCGATCTCGCGACGGCCCTCGCCCTCGAGGTTCGCAAGCTCGGCCTTGAGCTGCTCGAGCCCCTCGGCGGTGATCATGTTGGCGGCGTCCGCGCTCATCCGCCCCCAAGCCTACTCGGCCGAGTGCTCAAGCAGGCGCCGGCTCGCGCGCGCGTAATCGCCGCAGCCCATTCGGCTGAGTGTGCGGACAGGTGTTTGCGCTCCCAATCGGGTGCCCCGCGCGCGCGGGGGGCCTTGGTCAGAAATAGGTGCTGGGCGAGGTGGAGAGCAGTGCGTAGACTTGGGCGACAGCCGCCTGGTAGAGCAATTGCGTGGAGGGCGGCGAGCCGAACGCGAACAGGTTGTCGCTCAAGCGCTGGCGCGCCCACACGCTGTCGATATAGGCTTGGGCCAGCTTCGGCCCGGGCGGATCGTGGGTGACCGCGTCGAGATACATCAGGTTCCTGAAGTAGACCGACACGAAGAACGGGTTTTCGCTCAGAAGCCGTGGAATCGTGAAGTAGGCCAAAGCCGCCTCGGCGGTCTGGCGCGCCTGGTAGAGGAATTCGCTGTTGCCGGTGGCCTGATAGAGCAGGACGCCGGCGCCGATCATGGCGCCCTGGTTGTAGCTCCACTCGGTGGGATCGATCACGCCGTGCAGACGGATGTGGTCGGCGTACAGCCCGCCCGGCTCGGTCAGGCAGCTGCGCACCCACTGGTAGGCCTGCTGGGCGAACCCCAGATAGACGAGGTTGCCGGTGAGGCGAAACAGCTGCGCGCCCAGCTCGGCGGCGGGGCCGTCGGTCACAGTGTTGCGGTCGGTGTTGCTGGGCGCGTCTGAGAAGGGCACCCCGCCCGGGCAGGCGAGCTTGGGGTTGTTCTCCCAGCCGGCCATCACGAAGGCCATGATCTGCTCGGCCTTTTCCAAGGCGACCGCTTCGTGGCGCAGTTTGTAGAGGCGCAGCAGCTCGATCCCGACCCACTCGTTGTCGTCGTAATAGCTGGCGCCGCCGGGCGGCACGACCTCGCCGTTGAAGGAGGGCAGTTCGGGCGGCGCGATGCCCGGCGCTTCGGCCGGTTCGGAGCCTTCGCCGGCTTCTTCGCCTTCGGGCTGCTCGCCTGTGGGGGCCTTGCCCGCGACCGGGGAGGGGGTGGCCCAATACTTGCCGAGGCCGAACAGGCGCGTTTGGATTTCGTGGGAGTGGGCGCTGGCCTGGCTTGCCGCCTGTCCCGAGATGGAGGCCACGCTGACCGTCGCTGCGAACGCTTGCGAGAAAGGCCACAGGTAGGAGTAGGGTTCGCCCTCGTACAGGCCCGTGCCGGGGATGTAGAAGTTCTGTTGCATCGCCTGATAGGCGAGCAGCGCGCGCGCCGGATCGCCCGTCAGGCCGGGCTTCTTCTTGGCGGGCTTCTTCCGAGTGGTTTTCGTGGCCGGCGCTTTTGTGCCCGTCGTGCTCGATGTCTTGGTTGGCGCTGCCGCGGGCGCGCTTGGACCGGAGGCTCCGCCGGTAGCAGCTGGGGCGCCGGTCGACGAGCTGCGCGCGAATTCGCTTGGCTGCACGACTCGACTGGGTCGCTGGGCCTGCGCGGGATAGAGCGATCCGGCTCCCTCCGGCGACGCTTGGCGCTTGCGAGCGGGCGTCGCCGCGAGCACATTTGCGGCGAGCAGCGTCGCGATAAGCGCAGCCGCCGTGAAGAGCGCCGCAAAAGCCGCCAAAGAACCGCCGCCAAGCGGAGAGATGCGTGCGCTGAGTCTGCTCAAGATCCGGCCTCCACGACAAAGTACAAGGGGCGCTCGGCGCCCCAGGGCGGTGCAACGAAGCTCCCACGCCCAGTTCGATTGCGCCCGCACACTCCGCCCCCTTGAACAAACGGGCGCCTGCAACGATGCGCTTGGGGGTATTGTGCGGCGCCTAAGAACCTCCTTCACTCCAGGCGACAAGCTGCGGAGGGAGACTCGTGAGGGCATCCAACCACCCGAGGAGACGTGGCGTGAGGACAGTTAGAGAGGCCGTGTTCGAGCTACTGCGCGAACGCTCGATGACCACCGTGTTCGGCAACCCTGGCTCGACCGAGCTGCCGATGCTGACCGAGTTCCCGGCCGACTTCAGGTATGTGCTCGGCCTGCAGGAGGCCACCGTGGTGGGCCTGGCCGACGGTTACGCCCAGGCGAGCGGGCGCCCCACGCTGGTGAACCTGCACACCGCCCCGGGCGTGGGCAACGCTATGGGGGCGATCTTCAACGCCCAGGCCAACAAGAGTCCGCTCGTGGTCACCGCGGGCCAGCAATACCGCTCCCTGATGACCTTGCAGGCCAATCTCACCAACAGGGACGCGACACGCATGGTGCACCCGTTGGTCAAGTGGAGTTATGAGCCGCCGCGCGCCGAGGACGTGCCGCACGCGCTCGCGCGAGCAATCCACGTGGCGGGACTGCCTCCGCGCGGGCCGTCTTTCCTGTCGGTCCCGATGGACGATTGGGGCGCGGTGGTGGACGAGGGCGCCGTCGCCCACCAGACCGCGCGCACCGTTGCGGGCGCCACCCAACCTGCCCCCGAGGCGATCGCCCGGCTCGCCGAGCTGCTGAGCAAGGCCGAGCGTCCGGCGTTCGTGGCCGGCCCCGAGATCGACGCCTGCGGCGGTTGGGAGGCCGCGATCGGCCTGGCCGAGCGCCAGCGCCTGGCGGTGTACGCCACACCGGCTCCGGGCGGCGGGCGGATCGGCTTCCCCGAGGATCATCCGCTGTTTCAGGGCATCCTGCCGCCGGCCGTGCTGCCCGTCGGGGAAATGCTGGCCGCCCACGACTTCGTTTTGACGGTGGGCACTTCGGTGTTTCCCTACTACCCCAACGTGCCAGGGCCGCTCCTGGCCGAAGACACGAAGCTGGTGGCGATCACGAGCGACCCCGACGAGGCCGCGCGCGCGCCGATGGGCGATGCGATCGTGGCCGACCCGGCGCTCACGCTCACCGCCCTGGCCGCCGCCGTCGGCGAGTCCGATCGCCCCGCGCCGCCACTGCGACCGGAGCCGGAGGCAGCGCCAATTACCGACCCGATCAGCCCCTCCACGGCGGTGCGGGCGCTTGCCGAGGTGTTCCCCCAGGACGGTATCGTCGTGCTCGAGTCGCCTTCGGCGACGCTCGCCTTGCGCAACCAGTTGCGCCTGTCGGCTCCCGGCAGCTACTACTTCTCCTCGGGCGGCGGCCTCGGCTTCGGGATGCCCGCCGCGATCGGCGTGCAGCTGGCACAACCCAGTCGGCCGGTGGTATGCGTGATCGGCGAGGGCTCGGCCCAGTACGCGATCCAGAGCCTTTGGACCGCTGCCGCTTATGAGGTGCCCGTCACGTTCTTGGTCCTGCGCAACGACGAGTACGCGATCCTCAAGTGGTTCGGGATGCTCGAGGACATCGTGGGCGCGCCCGGCCTCGATCTGCCGGCGCTCGACGTGGCCGCGGTCGCACGCGGCTATGGGGTGAATTCGCGTGCGGTTGGCGACGCCGAGGAATTGGGCGAGGGGTTGAGCACAGCGCTCGCGTCGGATAAGCCGGAGCTCGTCGAAGTGAAGGTCGCCCCGGGGATGGCCTTGGCATGAGACAGAGACACCGGACGCCGACCGCCGACTCGACGGCCGCCCACGAGCCGCACCCGCATGCGCGCGAGAGAGAGGCGAACCGCCAACGGCCGATCGGCTTTGGAGCGTTCCCGTGAACGATGCGCAGCCCGATGCGATCGTCGTCGGCGCCGGGCTCGCCGGCTTGGTGGCCACCTTGGAGCTGTTGCGCAGCGGCCACAGCGTGCTCTTGCTCGACCGGTGTCGCGCCGAGGAGATCGGCGGCCTGGCCCGCGAGGCGTTCGGCGGCATGTTCATGGTCGACTCCCCCGAGCAGCGCCGTTCGCGGATCCCCGACAGCGAGCGGCTCGCGCTCGAGGACTGGCTGCGGATCGCCGAGTTCGACCCTGAGGACGTGTGGCCGAAGCGCTGGGCCGAGCAGTACGTGACGCGCGCCAGAGACGATGTCGGGGCTTGGCTGAGAGAGCTGGGAGTGAAGTTCTTCCCGGTCGTCAACTGGGCCGAGCGCGGCAACTTCGGCGACGGCAACTCGGTGCCCCGCTTTCACCTGACTTGGGGCACGGGCAAGGCGCTGGTGCAGGCGGTGTGGGGCGCCATCGAGGCGCACCCGAGACGCTCGGCGCTGGACCTGCGCTTGCATTCCCGCGTGACGGGCTTGATCGTCGAGGAGGGGCGCGTGGTCGGTTGTCGTGTTACACCGGAAGAGACCACCCCGCGCGCGCGGGGTGGCACGTCCCAAGCGCAGCACACAACACCCCATGCCGAGCCGGACAGCTACGACGCGCGTGCCGCGAAGGCCGTCATGATCGCGGCGGGCGGGATCGGCGGCAACCTGGAGATCGTGCGGCGCGAATGGCCGACCGACCGGCTCGGCCCGGCGCCGCAGAGGCTGTTGATGGGTTCGCACTACTACGCCGACGGCGCCATGCACGAAGAGGTGAGCAGAGTCGGCGGCAACGTGACTCACCTGTCGCGCATGTGGAACTACGCCGACGCGGTGCGCCACCCCAAACCGCAGCGCGAGCACCACGGGCTGAAGCTGATCCCGCCGCGGTCGGGCTTGATGTTGGACCCGGACGGCCACCGCTACGGGCCAGTGCCGGTGATGCCCACCTTCGACGCCTATGCGGCGCTCGAGCGTATGTGCGAGGACGAGCGCAAGTACTCGTGGCTGGTCTGCAACTTCAAGATCGCCAAGCGCGAGCTCGATGTGTCCGGCTCTCAGCACAACCCCCATCTGAGGGAGCGGCGGGTCGTGCCGTTTTTGCTAAGCGTGCTGCTCGGCAAGCCCGAGCCTCGTGAACCATTTCCTGGACGGCTCGCCCGACTTCGTGCAGGCCGCTTCGCTCGGCGAGCTGGCGGGCAGGATGAACGATGTGACCGCCGAGCTGACGGGCGAGCAGCCGATCGACGCGGCGGTGCTGGAGCGCGAAGTGGGCCGCTACGACGAGACGATCGCGCGCGGCAAGGGCCTTTTCAACGACGACCAATTGAGGCGCATCGGCCAGTTGCGCAATTGGCGCGGCGACCGCCTGCGCACCGCCCGCTTCCAGCGCATCGTGGACGCCAAGGCGATGCCTTTGGTGGCGATCCGCCTGCAGCCGATGGCGCGCAAGAGCCTGGGCGGCATCCAGACCGACCTGAGCTGCCGTGTGTTGCGGTCGAACGACGACGGCCGCGGGGGTGAGCCTATCTCCGGCTTGTACGCGGTCGGAGAGGCCGCGGGCTTTGGCGGCGGCGGGGTGCACGGCAAGCGCTCGTTGGAGGGCACCTTCCTGGGCGGCTGTGTGTTCACTGGCCGACTGGCGGCGGCGTCCATCGCCGGAGCCGAGCTGCCGGTGCGCATACCACCGCGCGTCTGATCGGCCCGGCGATGCCTCTGCGCTATTGGTCTGGGCGATATCGGGACAGACCATGGATGCATGGGCGTTGCCGCTTCGATGAGCCTCGCTTTGCGGCAGGAGGTTTGTGTATTACTTTTTCTACAATTCACTAAAGTATATACTTATTGTGGATACTATCGTGAATTCCGTGAAAAGTTAACCATGTACGCACGTCTCACCCCTCGCCCGGCCCCCGCAAATCGCGACACCCGTTTCGACTATGTCACTGTGGGCCACGTGACGCGCGACGCGATCGAGCATCCCGAACACCAAACGTTGTACCGAGTAGGCGGGAGCGCCTTCTACAGCGCCTTGCAGGCGGCGCGCCTGGGGCTACGGACGCTAATCGTCACGCAGGGCGTGCCGGCTGAGATCGAAGAGCTGCTCAGGCCCCATCGAGACGAGTTCGAGCTGCGGGTGGTCCCGGCCGAGCACACCACCACCCTGAGCACTCGTGGGACCGGCGCGGCGCGCACCCAAGGCATGCTTGCCTGGGCAGGTCCAATCGTCGAGCCGATCACCGTGGACACGGCAATCCTGCATCTCGCTCCCGTCGCGCGCGAGACACCCGTCTCTTGGGAGGGTCGCGCCGACTTCGTGGGTGTTACACCCCAGGGCTTGGTGCGCTGGTGGCGCGAGGATGACGGACCTCCGCTCGTCCAACTGGACACAAGCTCACTGCTGGGCGACATCCCGCTCGTGCCGCCCGAGAGCGAGGCGCTGCCCTGGGACATCTCGACTGTGGCGCTCGAAGCGAGCCTGCTCCCGAAGCGCTTCGACGCGGCCGTGCTCGCCGAGCACGAGTGCCCGGATTGTCACGCGCTGTTCAAAGCGGCGCGTCGCCACGGAGCGTCGATCGCTGTCACGGCCGGATCTCGGCCCACCACGGTGCATCTGCCCGAGGGCAACTCGGTAGCGCAAACCCCCTTCCCTCCCGTCACGGTCGTGCGTGATGAGATCGGCGCGGGCGACGTGTTCGCGGGTGCATTTTTCGTGGCCTTGGCCGAAGGCCGCGCTGCGCTGGAAGCTGCTGTATTTGCCAATACGGCCGCGTCCGCGCGCATCTCGGGCGAGGGCCCGAGCGCGGTCGCACGTCGCGAGGATCTCATTCCCTGAAGCGGCGAGACGATCGTTCTCAGAACCGCGAAGCGATCATTCCCTGAAGACACCCTCGCGCGCGAGCACGGCGTCGAGCAGGGGTTTCAGTTGAGACTGGTCCAGCGCATGCTCGCAGCCGGCCAAGCGTGCCGCGAGCAGCAGACAGCCGCCGACGGGCGCCATTTCGACCACCGCCACCGAAGCCTGGGGAGCAAGCTTGTGGACGGCCGCGGCAAGCGGCTGCACGAACAGGTCTCCGGCCTTGAAGGCGCTGCCGATCAAACCGACGGGGAAGGAGCCACCCAGGCCGGTTTGGGCGATCACCGCGGCGACCTGCTTGCCAAGCTCGACAGCCGCTCGCTCGTAGAGTCCGCGCGCCACCTGGTCCCCGGTGTGGGCGACTCGCGCCGCCTCGATCGCGAAAGCGGCGATCTCGCCCTTGGCCAGCGGCTTGGAGTAGACCAGCGTGGCCAAAGCCTCGACGGTGGGCACCTCGAAGAAGTCGGTCGCGGCGGCGCTCAAGGCGGTTGCGGGTCCCGAGCGGTCGCGGTCGTCGAGCGCCGCCTTGATCGATTGCACGGCCAGCCAGTAGCCGGAGCCCTCGTCGCCGAGCACGTGACCCCAACCGCCCGCGCGCCAGGCGCGCCCGTCGGCGCCGACGCCGAAGACGTTGCTGCCGGTCCCCGAGATCGCTCCCACGCCGGGGCGCGCGCCGGTGGCCGCCGCCCAAGCGCCGACGACGTCGTTGACGACCACCCAGCTGCTCGGCCTGAGGGCTCTGACGTGGGTCGCGACGGCATCGGTGTCGGTGCCCGCCACCGCGAGGACCGCCGCGTCGAGCCGGTCACGGGCGATCCCCGCGCGGGCGATCGCCTCGTCGGTGGCCTTGATGAGCGAGTCGGTGGCTGCGTGAGCCCCGACCGCGTCCGGGTTGGAGGAGGCGCCGTGACCCAGGTACACGCGGCGCTCTTGCACGTCGAGAACGGCGGCCAGCGTCTTGGTGGCGCCGCCGTCGACCCCCATCAGAAAGCGCGCGCCGGGTCCGCCGTCGGCGCCGGACTCGCCGGCCGCGGTACCGCGCAGGGCAGCAGGCAAAGTGACAAGCGGCTCATGCTGCATGGCGAGATCCTTGCAGGGACGGGGCCGACGGGAGTTACGATCGCGCGACCGCCGCGACCGGCGGCCCCCGCGGCCCACTCGCGACGGCGGACGCGCAACGCCGCGGTTACGATCACCGACATGGCCCCAACCCCGATCTTCCCGCAGACCAAGCTCGACGCGGGGATGTACGAGTCCTTCTACCTGCGCGCGGTCTCTCCCGAGGAGCCGGTGGGCGTGTGGATTCGCTATACGGCGCACAAGCGCCCCGGACAGGCGCCGCAAGGCTCGATCTGGTGCACGGTGTTCGACGCGAAGCGAGGCGCGCCGTTCATGCACAAGCACACCACCGCCGAGCTTGCGGCGCCGAGCGGAGGTTGGGTCGCGATAGGCCCGGACTCGCGTCTGGGACCGGGCGTCGCCGAGGGCGTTTGCGGTCCGGCTCGCTGGTCGCTGCGCTTCGAGCCCGCGGCGGCGGAACTGCGCCACCTCGCCCGGAGTTGGCTGTACAAGGCGCCCTTGCCGCGCACCAAGCCGACCAGCCCGGCGCCGGCGGCCACGTTCACGGGCGCGGTCGAGCTGCCTGACCGCGCTTTGCGCCTCGACGGGTGGATGGGCATGGTCGGCCACAATTGGGGCTCCGAGCACGCCGAGCGCTGGATCTGGCTGCACGGGATCGGCTTCGCGGAGGACCCCTCCGCTTGGCTGGACGTGGCGCTTGGCAGGGTGCTTGTGGCGGGCCGCTTGACGCCGTGGATGGCAAGCGGCGCGATCTCCTTGGGCGGTCGGGTGCAACGCCTGGGCGGGCTGGGCGTGCGTGGACTGAAGGTGGCCGAGAGCGCGGCGCGCTGCTCGCTCAGCATCCCGGGCGAGGCCGGCCTGCAGGTCGAAGCCCATGTCGACGCGCCGCCCGGGGCGAGCGCGGGCTGGCGCTACGCCGATCCAGACGGCGGCGAGCACGACGTCGTCAACTGCTCGGTGGCGGCGCTGGCGCTGAACGTGCGGCCGGGGGCCCGCAAGGGCGCGAGCGGCGGCGCGGCCCGTACGTTGCACACCGCGCAAGGAGCCGCCTATGAGCTGGGCATGAGAGAGCGCGACCACGGCGTGCCGCTGGCTCCGTTCTCGGACGGATAGCCATTCTTCGACGGACAGGCCCGATCTCGACGGACAGGCGATCTCGACGGACAGGCGCGATCTCGACGGAGTCGTCCAGTCCCTCGCGACAGAGCCGACTGGCCGCGTAGCCAAAGTCTCGGGTGTCGCTGATACGGTGATCGAGCCATGCCGACCGGCTCGACAAAATGCGGCACGCTCGCGCAGTTCATCGCCTCCGCTCCGCAGCCACAGAGGGCAGGCATGAGGATGCTGGTTGCAGTGGGGCGCCGGCCACGCGGGAAGACGCTGCTCGAACGAGCGCCGGCCCTCAACCAGCTTGCCCAGATGCTCTTGGCGCTCGGCCGCTACGACGATCCCGGGGTGGCCCTCGCGCTTGGTTGGGATGGCGCGGCGGTGGTAGCCCGCGGACGAGCGCTGCGCCGAGCGGAGGGAAGACCGTGAGCAGCATGGATACACGTTGGGCAACGACCGTGAACCACGCGGACATGCGTGGTAGACGATCATGAGCGCCGCCCGAACCGAGCGCATCGAGGCCGAAGTCTGCGTGATCGGCGCGGGGGCCGGCGGGGCCGTCGTGGCGGCCGAGCTGGCCGAGCAGGGCTCGAGCGTGGTGGTAGTCGAGGAGGGCCACTGGCACGATCCCGACTCGTTCACCGCTCGACCGCCGCAGATGCTGGCACAGCTGTACCGCGACGGCGGACAGACGATGACCTTGGGTGCTCCGCCGATCCTGCTTCCATTGGGGAGCGGGCTGGGAGGCACCACACTGGTGAACTCGGGGACTTGCTTTCGCACGCCGCCGCGCGTGCTCGAGCGGTGGGCGCGCGAGTTCGGCCTGCAGCTGGACGAGAGCTCGCTGCGCCCCTTCTTCGAGCGCGTCGAGCGGGCGTTGTCGGTGAGCGAGGTGACGCCCGAGCTGGCCGGCGGCAACGCCGCCGTGGCGCGTCGCGGCGCCGAGCGGCTAGGTTGGTCGCATGGCTACCTGCGCCGCAACGCGCGCGGGTGCGTCGGCTCGGGGGTGTGCGCGTTCGGCTGCCCCACCTCGGCCAAGCAGCACACGGGCATCACCTACGTGCCCCGCGCCGAGCGCGCGGGAGCGCGCATCGTGACGGGAGCTCGCGTCGAGCGAGTGCTCGTCGAGCGCGGCGCCACACAACCCGGTGGGCGAGCGTGGCGCGGGACATCCTCAAGCATGCACTCCACACAGCCCATCGAGCCAAGGCCTGCGACCGCGACCGGGGTCAGCGCGCGGATGACAAGCGGCACGCGCCTGGAGGTCCGCGCGCCGACCGTGATCGTCGCCGCGGGCACGATCCACACGCCCCTGCTGCTCGAGCGCAGCGACATCGGCGGAACCTCGGGCCAGCTCGGCCACAACCTGTCGCTGCACCCGGCGACAGCTGTGTTCGCGCGCATGGAGGAGACGGTGGACATGGCAAAAGGAGTGCCCCAGAGCTTCTATGTGGACGAGTTTGCCGATCAAGGGATCGTCTTCGAGGGCGTGGCAGGACCCCCCGCGTATGCGGCGATGTCGCTGCCGTTGACGGGCGCGCGTCACGCCGAGGCGATGGCCGACTACCGCCGCTTGGCCCAGTGCGGGGTGATGGTCAGCGACAGTTCTCGCGGGAGCATTCACAGCGCGGGCGGACGTCCGCTGATCCGCTACGACCTCACCGACCCCGATCTGCGGCGCTTTCGCGTCGGCTTGGCGCGCATGAGGGAGCTATTCGAAGCGGCCGGCGCGCGCGAGGTCTACCTGCCTCTCCCCGAGGGCATCAGCCCACAGAGGGCGCGCCTGCGCGACCTGAAGCTGATGGCCTTTCATCCGCTTGGCAGCGCCCGCGCGGACGCGCGCCCGACACACGGGGTGGTGGACGGCGACCTGCAGGTCCACGGCACGCGCGGCGTGTATGTGGCCGACGGCTCGGTCGTGCCCAGCTCGCTCGGCGTCAACCCGCAGATGACGATCATGGCGCTTGCGACGCGACTGGCCTTCGGTCTGCTCGGCCGCGACGCATTCCGCACCGGACACGAGCGGGCGATTACATGAGAGGATCGACGTTCGTGCGATACGACCAACACTCTCGCGAGGAGAAGCGGGCATGTCCTTCCTGATCGATCCGCCCCTGCTCTACAGCGGCGGGCGCATTGAGTCGGCCGGAGCGCGGGCGGCACCCCCTGGATACCTGGCCCTTCGAGACGCGAACGCGATCTGTCAGTGCGCGAACAGCTGCTGATAGATCAAGAAGAAGTTCAGCAGTGTGATGAGCACGGCGATCGCGCAGGCCGCAGCTGTGGTCAAACCGCGGTTGACATGAGCACCCATCACGCCGCTGTTGCTCGTGAGCATGACCAGCGGGACCAATGCGAACGGAATACCGAACGAGAGCACGACCTGGCTGAGCACGAGCGCAGCCGTGGGGTTCATGCCGGCCGCCAAGATGGCAATCGCGGGAAGCATCGTCACGGCACGGCGGGCCACCAGGGGAACCCTGACTCTGATGAACCCGGACATGACGACCTGGCCGGCGTAGGTGCCCACGCTGGACGAGGAGGCGCCCGAGGCGAACAGCGCGACCGCGAACGTAAGGGCAGCGCCACCGCCGACCAGATGCCCCAGCTGGGCGTGCGCTACGCCGATCGAGTCCAGGCCGGAGAACGCGGAGGTGTGAAACAACTTGGCGAAGACGGCGAGCATCGCCATGTTGATGATCCCCGCACATCCCAGGGCGACGATCACGTCGAGCTTCTCGAAGCGCAAGACGCGCCGGCGCTCGGAATCGTTGCGACAGGCCATCCGTCCATTGGTGAGAGCCGAGTGCAGATAGATCGCGTGGGGCATGACGGTCGCCCCAACGATGCCCACAGCCAAGTACATGTAGCTCGTGCCGCGCACACCCGGTAGCAGGCCCTGCAGCGAACCGCTGGCCGAGGGCCCGATGCGCAGAGCCTCGTAGAGGAACCCGAGGAAGACGATCCCGAGCAGGGCGCTGATCGCCAGCTCGAAGCGGCGGTAGCCGCGAGTTTGCAACTCAAGGATCGCAAATGCGATCGCGCCGGTGATCAGGCCGGCCGGCAGCAAAGGCACGCCGAACAGGAGATTCAAGCCGAGCGCGGCGCCAAGGAACTCGGCGATGTCGGTGGACATGGCCATGATCTCGGCTTGCGCCCACAAACCCCATGTGACCGCACGTGGGAAGCGCTCGCGGCACAGCTCGGGCAGGTCGCGGTCGGTGGCGATGCCAAGCTTGGCCGAGAGATACTGGATCAGCATCGCCATCAGGTTCGCGACCAGCACCACCCACAACAGCAGATAGCCGAACTTGGCGCCGCCCTGCAGGTTGGTCGCGAAGTTGCCCGGGTCGACATAGGCGATAGCCGCGACGAAGGCGGGGCCCAGCATCGCCAGCGTCGCCCGCAGCCTGCCCCTGGCAAGGAGTTGTTCCAAGGCGCTCGGCACGAGAGCGCCCTCGGGCAGAGCGACCGACGCGCCCTCCAGCGCGGCGGCAGGTCGCAGAGCGCTGTCGCTCACCGCAGACACTTCGCGAGCCTCCGGGACGGAGAAGCCCGGGACGGAGAAGCCCGCTTTGCGCGAGGGACCCTCCGCGATGGCGGGAAAGTCACTCATGCGCCCCCTCCGCGAACGCGGGGGACTCGACGTTGACGCGCATCGCGCGCAGAAGCCCGCCTCCAAGCGTGTGCTCGCGCCCGTCCACCTTCACGAGCAGCGGCCCCCCAAAAGGCTGGCGCGCGAGCACGTCTATGTGCCCACCGGGCATGATCCCCTGCTCGGCCAGGTAGCGAAGCATGGCCGGGTCGGCGTCGGAGACGCGCACGAAGGTCCCCTCGTCTCCGGGGGTCAGCGAGTCGAGGCTGCGTGTGGGGCGCTCCTCGAGCTCCAGGTCGACGCTGGGGATCGGGTCGCCGTGCGGGTCGATCGTGGGGTGGCCGAGCTTGGCCGCGATCAATTGCTCCAAGTCCTCGGACAGGACGTGCTCCAAGACCTCGGCCTCGTCGTGCACACGATCCCACGGCATCTGCAAGGCCTCGGCCAGGTAAAGCTCGAGCAGGCGATGGTGGCGGATCACCTCCAGCGCCAGACGACGACCCTCCGGCGTGAGGCGCACGCCGCGATAGGGCACATGCGAGGTCAGGCCGAGCTCGTCGAGCTTCTTGAGCATTCCCGACACCGAGCCGGTCGTCAGCTCCAGGCGCTCGGCCAGAGCGTTGGTCGAAACGGGCTCGTCATTACGTGTTTCGAGGGTGTAGATCGCCTTGCTGTAGTCCTCGATCGCGGGCGAGCGAACGCTTTCCTTGGTGGCCATGCAAATCAGAATAAGGCATGCCAAGACTTTCTTCAAGTCCTTCCGCGAAGAGGCTAAACTGGCCGTGTAGCCAAATCGCTGCTCGGCGAGTAACATCGGGCCGCGACCGTCGACTCGTACCCGAACAGACCATGCCGCAACCCTTGCAACCCCAGCAGCACCATGCAGCACCCCAACACCCATGCGGCACTGAGCAATGCAGTACCCGCACCATGCAGCACCGAGCAATGCAGCACCCAACACCCATACCGCGCCCGAGCAGCCGAACCTATGCAGCCGACTGGAGGCTCCGATGACCGCAACCGATACCAACCTCGCTGACGCAGACCTCGCCAAGCTCGAAGAACAGCGAGTGCTCGAGCGCGAGCACTGGATCGACGGTCCGCCCCACGCTCTGTTCAAAGAGCTGCGGCAAGGCTGCCCGGTCCACTGGACGCGGGAGATAAGCGAATTCCCCGAGGAGGGCGGCTTCTGGTCGGTGACAAGCGCCGAGGACGTGCACACCGTGAGCCGCGACTGGCAGACCTACTCCTCTGAAATGGGCGGCGTGACGGTCGTCTCCTCGGTCTTTCCGGTCGAGCTGGCGAGGGCGATGTTCATCGGCATGGATCCACCCAAGCACGACCGCGTCAAGGCCCTCTTCCAGGCCGGCTTCACCCCGAAGCGGATCGCCGCCCACGAGGAGGCGATCAGGGAGATAGTGCGCCACACGCTCGACGGCCTGGAGGGACGCGAGACGTGCGACCTGGTCAACGACGTGGCCCAGCCGGTCGTCTCGAGGGTGATCGGCAGCTTCATGGGCATCCCGCCCGAGGACGATGCGGTATGGGCGCGCCTGATGAACTCGAACGCTCGGCGCCGGCGATCCCGACCTCAACCCCGACGGGGTCGAGGCGGTGATGGAGAAAGAGATCCCCGAGATCTTCAAACGTTGCGGCGAGATGATCGCCGAGCGTCGCGAGCGCCCGACCGACGACCTGACGAGCGTGCTCGTGCACGCCGAAGTCGACGGCCAGCAGCTGGCCGAGCACGAGATCGTGATGGGCTTCTTCCTGCTCGTGGCGGCCGGCAACGACTCCACCAAGGCAACCTATTGCAGCGGCATGCGCGCCCTGATGGAAGACCCCGAGCAGCGCCGACTGGTGCTCAAGGACCCGCGACTCGTGCCCGGCGTGGTCGAGGAGTCGTTGCGCATGTTCCCTGCGTTCGCCCACTTCAGGCGCACCGCCAGCAAAGACGCGGAGCTGGGCGGCCGGCAGATCAAAGCGGGCGAGAAGGTGGTCATGTGGTACGTGTCGTCCAACCGCGACGAGTCGCACTACGAGGACCCCGACCGCTTCGACGCTCGGCGCACCACTGAGCACCAGGCCTTCGGGGCGGGCGGTCGCCACTTCTGCCTCGGCACAGCGCTCGCGCGCCTGGAGTTGAGGATCCTGTTCGAGGAGACGCTCGCCCGCTTCCCCGACATCCAGCTCGATGGCCAGCCCCTGATGGTCGAGTCGGGCTTCATCAACCAGTTGAAGACCTTGCCGGTCCGCCTGAACGCGTAAGCCGGTGTCAGACCCACAGCGAGCGACGCCCAAGGAGCGGCGAGCGATATCGGAGGAGCGGCAACCGACGCCCAAGACGCGCCGCAGGAGCACGACGACGATCGCGGAGATCTCGCTCGCCGACGAGCCCGAGCGCTGGCAGGCGCTCGGCTTCGCGATTCGCGGCGACGCGATGCGGCTCGGCGATGTGCGCGTCGTCTCTGGCCGGGAGCGATGCGGGCCGGGGCATGCTCGGATGGTCGCTGCGCGGGATCGCGGACACCGCGCTCGACGGCCTGCCGACCACGATCTACCAGCCTCCCCAGGCGACACCCGAGTCCCTCGGCGAGGAGCCCCCGAACACGCATCCGAACGGAGTCAGGGCGATCGACCACGTGGTGGCGATGTCGCCGAATCTCGACCGTGGCATCGACAAGCTTCAGGCCGCCGGGCTTGACTTGCGCCGCGTCCGCGAGCGGCCGACCCCGGCGGGGGCTCCCCGCCAAGCGTTCTTCCGGCTCGGAGGGGTGATCCTCGAGCTGGTGCAAGAACCCCGAAAGGTGGCCGAAGCTCGCCCCCGGGGAAGCCACGGTCCGGCCCGCTTCTGGGGCCTGGCGCTCTTGACCGACGACATCGAGCACACGGTCAGCGCCTTCGCCGGGCATTGCGGCGAGATTCGCCCCGCGGTCCAGTACGGCCGCTGGATCGCCACCGTCAAACGCTCGGCCGGCCTGGCGGTGCCCGTGGCGTTGATGAGCCCGCCGTCGAGTAGGACGTGAGTCAAACGCTCGGCCGGCCTGGCGGTGCCCGTGGCGCCGATGAGCCCCGCCGTCGAGTAGGCGACAATGTCGCGCGATGGCGAGCGCTGAGGAGAGAGACGCGGGGTTTCGCTACGGCGTCGTCTTCCTGTTGACGCTGACGCTGCTGGTGTTCGTGATCGTCGCGCCCGCCGCGAACTGGTCGCGAGCCGTCAGTTGCGCATTGCAATGGCTGGCGCTGCTCACGGTCGTGGCCACCTCACGCGCAAGCCGCAACGTGCGCCGCCCGGTGGCGATCGTGCTGCTGGGACTCACGAGCTTCACCGTGGTGGGCGAGGCCGCGGGCGCGCTTTCGCAGGAGGTTCTGTTCGCGATCAGCGGCTTGCTGTCGGCCGCGATTCCCCTGGCCTTGATCGGCGGCTTGATGCGCCTCGTGCGCGCCCACGGAGTCACGCCCCAGGCCGTCTCCGGAGCGCTCACTCTCTATCTGCTGGTGGGCCTCGTCTTCGCCTGGACGATCGGCTTCGTTGGCAAGGTCGAGAGCGCCCAATACTTCGCCCAGACCGCCCACGCCACGACAAGCCAGATCGTGTACTTCAGCTTCGCGGTCCTGACGACGACCGGTTTCGGCGACCTCACCGCCGCCACGAACGTGGGCCGGTCGTTGGCGGTCGTCGAGATGCTGCTCGGCCAGCTCTACCTGGTCACGGTGATCGGCGTGCTCGTCGGCAACTTCGCCGGACGCTCGCGACGAGTCGCGGAAAGCTCCCCGCAAGGGTCTCCCCCGCCTGGTCTCCCCGACCGCGGCAGCCCCTGAGTCGTCAGTTACCTTCTGGCCTCCTATGGGGTACGTTCGGCGTCCTGAACGCTCGCCGCCAGCGCCTCCACGGCTGGCACCGCCGCCGCGTCGGCGAGGTTGGCATAGCCGACGACAAGCGCAGGCGAGGGGCCGCCGACTCCCTCGATCCCAATGCCTCGGACACGCGCCGCGTCAAGCGTGGCCTGCTCGCTGAGGCCGTCAGGCAGGTCGACAACCACATATAGGCCGGCGGCCGCGCCGGACACCCTCGCCTCGGGCAACTTGGCGGCTAGCGCTTCGAGGAGTACCTCGCGGCGGCGACTGTAGCGACGCCGTTGGCGTCGCAGATGGCGGTGAGGCTTCGCCTCGCTCGATCAGGTCGGAGAGCGCCAGCTGATCCAGTGGCGAGGGCATACTGCCGCGTCTGCGCTGGCGAGTGGCGATCCGTTCGGCGAGTCCAGGTGCAAGGACCAGCCAGCCAAGCCGTATCGCGGGTGCCAGCGTCTTGCTGGTCGAGCCTGCGTAGGCAACATGCTCAGGGGCAAGGCCTTGAAGCGATCCGATCGGTTGACGGTCATAGCGGTACTCGGCGTCGTAGTCGTCCTCGACGATCAGCGCGTCGTGCTTTCGCACCCACTCCACGAGCTCTAGACGACGGGCGGCCGAGAGAACCGCACCGGTCGGAAACTGGTGGGCGGGCGCGAGCGCAACCGCGTCCACCTGCTCATTCCACAGACGCTCCACGACCAGACCGTGTTCGTCGACAGGCAGTGGGATTGGGAGCAGACCCACGTCCGCGGCGGTCTCGCTCATACCTCGCCAACCAGGTTGCTCGACCGCCACTCGGTGTGCCCCATCGGCCAGAAGCACGATCCAAAGCAGCTCGACGCCCTGACGCGTACCACCCGTGATCACGATCTGCTCAGGAGTCGCGCGCACGCCGCGAACTCGACCCAGGTAAGCGGCGAGCGAAGCACGCAACTCAGGCGTGCCCGCCGGGTCTGGATAGGCGAGGCGCTCGTCGGGAACAGCGCGCAGCACTCGCGTCAGCGCAGACAGCCAGACCGCCCGTGGGAAGCCGTCGAGCGCTGGTCGATACGGGTTGAGATCGTGGCGGACGAGACCGGCAGGCGTGACCCTTGCTCAGCTCGGCCCAGCCGACACCGCTATTTCAGCGACGCTCGTACCGCCCCCGCGTCGTGTTTGCAAGTAGCCCTCGGCCGCGAGCTGTGCGTAGGCGTCCACCACCACACCGCGCGAAACACCAAGCTGCGCGCAGAGGGCGCGCGTCGAAGGCAGCCGGCTTCCGGGGGCGAGCCGTCCGCTGCGCACCGCGTCGCGCAACGCCCGCTCGACGCGACCTCGCAACGAGCCGCCGGCGATTTCGGAGATCTCGAGATGCAAATCCATTGGACCTAGATTTCTATACTAATTTGGCCCTTTTCTAGAGCCAACAAACCCATAGAGTGTCGTCATGTCCTCACCCAACCGGACAGAGCGCATTACCAAGGCCCCTTCCCCCCGCACGCGCGTGCGACGGATGCCGGCTCGCGCCGACTATGAGCGCGAGACGATCGACGCGATCCTCGACGAGGCCTTGATCGCGCATGTCGGCTTTGCGGTGGAGGGCGAGCCGTATGTGATCCCCACGCTTCATGCCCGGGTGGGCGAGCGTGTCTACTTCCACGGGTCCAGCGCCAGTCGCACCATCCGCGCCTTGGCGGCCGACACCCAGATGTGCCTGACCGTGACCTTGCTCGACGGACTCGTCTTGGCGCGCTCGGCCGTGCACCATTCGGTCAATTATCGCTCGGTCGTCGTGCTCGGTCAGGCCACCGCGATCGAGAAGCCCGCCGAGAAGATGGCGGCTATCAAGGCTTTCACCGAGCGCTTGATCCCCGGGCGTTGGGATGAGGCAAGACCGCCGACCGCCAAAGAGCTGAAGGCGATCCAGGTCCTGTCTTTGCCGCTGGATGAGGCTTCGGCCAAGCTACGCACCGGGCCGCCCGTCGATGACGAGGAAGACTACGCCTTGGACACTTGGGCCGGCGTCATCCCCCTGCAAACCGTGACCGGCACGCCAGTCCCCGACGCGCGCTTGGCCGAGGGCATCCCCGTCTCGTCCGCCGCTCGCGCCTGGTCTCCAGGCCGGGGTTCCGCTCAAGCGAAGTAGTAGAGCGTCGCTCCACCGGAGCTCACCCCGCTCACATGGACCACCGTGCCGTGCGCTTCGATCCAAGCGTCGCGCGCTTTGACCGCGGCCTGACTCGCGGCCGAGGTGCCACCACCGGGTCCTCCCCCCGGTCCGCCGCCACCGCTCCCACTCAAAAGCACGTAGTGCAGCTGCCACGACGCGATGAAGCTCTTCAGCTTGGCCAGACTCGGAGCGGGATCGGAGCCCATGAAGCCGCCCATGTCGATCGCTTCGCGACCGCTCTCCAAAGCAATGCTGCCTGCCGTGCCAGAACCGACCGCGGCGACGATGTACGCCGCTTTGCCCTGGTGGGCCTTCAGGTAGGAGACGAGAGCTTTGCTCGCTTCGCCGCCTCCGACGCCGGGGCCCGCGCCAGCGCCGGCAAGTCCACCCGTCCGTGGAACGCTGCCGGCACCGCCCGACGCACCGGACCCGCCAAACAGAGCTTGAGGGCCGCCTTGGCCGGACGCAGAACCCGCCGGGGGAGCGCCGACCGGCACGCCCCTGCCTGGTACACCAGCGCCCGGGGAGCGCAGCCCCGAAGCTCCGGGCGGGAGACCCGCACGAGCAAATCCTCCCCTCCCCACCCCGCTCCCCGGCGCGCCGCCGGGGCCGGCGCTGAGACCGGCCTCAGCGCCGGCCGGACCCGCGAGCGGGTTGCCGCCGTTCAGGGCTTTGCCCACGGTCGCGATCGAATAGGCCGCGGGACCCGCAAGCAGCGCCACCAGCGCCACCGCGGCGGCGCCCGCCGCGATACGCGAGCGGGTCGCGTTTGCCCTGGCCAGCAGCAGACCGGTGGTCGCGAACACTGCGAGCACCATCGCCGTCGGAGCCAACCATGGCGCGAAGTCCTTCGCGCGACCAAGGAGGACGGCGGCGAACGCCGCCGTCCCGACCACCGCCACCCCGAGGGCCACCGTCCAAGCCGTCGAACCACGCGCCTTATCCCACGACACGACCAGCCCGCCGCTTGCGAGCACAGCCACCGCAGGCGCCAAGGCGGTCGTGTAATAAGGATGGAAGACCCCCTTCGAGAAGCTGAACACCGCCCAAGAGACCACCGTCCACAGTCCCCACAGCACATAGGCCGAGCGCGCCTTGTCGGTTCTGGGTGCGCGCCGACGTGTCCACAATCCGAGCACCAGGCCGACCGCCGCGAGTGGCAGCAACCAAGCGATCTGGCCGCCCACGATCGAGTTCAACAAGCGCCCCGGTCCCGCCGCGCCGCCGAAGCTGGCGCCACCGCCCCCGCCGCCCGGACCGGCCGCGTCGCCTTCGCCCGATACGCGACCGAAGCCGTTGGCTCCGAAGATCAGCGAGAACCAAGAGTTGTCGGTCGTATCGCCCACCCATGGTCGGTCGGCGGCCGGGATCAACATCATCGTCCCGTACCAGACAAAGCTCACCGCCAGCATCGCGAAACCGCCCGCCAGCAACTGCCCCATGCGACGGCGCACGCTGCCTTGCCCGGCGATCAGCAGCGTCGCCGCGAGCGCCGGCACGATCAGGTAGGCCTGCAACATCTTCACGTTGAAGGCCAAGCCCACCAACACCCCACACAACAACACTTCGCGCGTGCGACCCGATCGCAGAGCCCGCACCAGCGCCCAAGCGGCCGTCACCTCCAGCAGCACGAGCAGAGCGTCGGGGTTGTTGTAGCGACTCATCGCCATGAAGATCGGCGTCAACGCCAGCATCAAGGCCGCCAAGATGGCCGCCCTGTGCCCCAGCGTGCGCCTGACCGTGTTGTGCAGCACCAACACCGCACCCACTCCGCACAGCGCCTCCGGCAAGAGCATGCTGAAGCTGGAGAAGCCGAACAGTCTGCCCGACAGCCCCATCAGCATGTTCGACAGGGGCCCCTTGTCGAGGCTCTCCGTGCCGCTTGAGTCGAGCGCATTGGTCAGCCAAGCGGTCCAGTCGCGGCTGGCGGCCTGGGCCGCCTCGGCGTAATAGGTGTTCGCGTACCCGCTCCTCGTCAAGCCCCACAGCGTGAGCACACCGGCCAGCAGGGCCACGAGCCACAGCGCCGGCCGCGACCAGGCGGGGTCGACCTCGCGGCCTCGCATCAGGCGCCGCGCGGTCGCCCCCACGTGGCCTGTCAAGCTGTCCAGATCGTTGGGGACGCGGGTCGGGGCGCTGATCGATGGAGTTGACATGCGGGTCTCCCTTTCAGTGAGACTGGTTGCTTAGGCGATCAGCATCGAACCCTTGCCCTAGAGCCCGCTATGAGCCGCATAAGGCCAACGTAGGAGTTCTGCGCAAGTCCAGCTCCACACGTCAGAATCGGGACATGAGGATTCTTGTCGTAGAGGACGACCGCGCTGTGCGCGAAGCCTTGCGGCGTGCTTTGACGCTCGGCGGCTACGAAGTCCAGGTCTCCGAGGACGGCGAGCAGGCGATCGAGATGGTCGTCCAAGGGGTGCCCGACGCGGTCGTCTTGGATATCGGCTTGCCCGGTATCGACGGGCTCGAGGTATGCCGGCGCCTGCGCCTGCTCGGCAACCGCGTCGCGATCCTGATTCTCACCGCCCGCGATGTCGTCAGCGACCGCATCGACGGGCTCGACGCCGGCGCCGACGACTACCTGGTCAAGCCGTTCGACGTCGAGGAGCTGAAGGCGCGCCTGCGTGCTCTGCTGCGTCGCACCAGCGCCCAAGGCGATCCAAACTCGTTGTCCTTCGCCGAGCTACACCTCGACAGCGCCCGTCACGGCGCCGCCGTGGACGGCAACTTCGTCGAGCTCACCCGCACCGAATACCAGCTCCTTGAGCTGTTGATGCTCAACCCGAGCCGCGTCCTGCCCCACAGCCTCATCTACGACCGTGTCTGGGGCTATGACTTCGGCCCCGCCTCCAACGCCCTGCGCGTGTATGTGGGCTACCTGCGACGCAAGTTGGAGGCGGCCGGCGCGCGTCCTTTGATCCACACCGTCAGGGGCGTCGGTTACGTGTTGCGCGAGCCATGACTTCGTGTGTTTGTAGTTGTGCTGGAGGTGGACCCGCGCGCGCGTGTGTAGGCGCGGGGGCGCATGGCTCGGGGGCGCATGCGAGCGCGCGGGGTCGTTGGATGGACGGTTGGCCGGGATGACTTTGCGCGCGCGCATCGCCGCCGCCGCCGGGCTCGCGGCGGCGATCGCGGTGCTCGTCGCCGCGGTCAGCCTGTATGTGGCGGTGCGCTCGGACCTGCGCAGCGAAGTCGACAGCTCCCTGACCCAGCGCGCCCTGGCGTTCGTCCCCGGGGACGCCGGCGGCGACTCGCGCGGCTCTTCGCGGGACGGGAGCTCTCCTCCGCCCGGAGCTTCTCCGAATGCCGGGGCTCTCCCCGGCGGCGAAGGACCGCCGCCCTACCCAGACGGCGACGGGTTCCCCAGCAAAGTCCAGCCCGTGCCGTTGGGCGGCCCCTCCGGCTACATCCAGTTCGTGGGGCCCAGCGGCGCCGTCCACGTTCCCGGTGGCCAGGGCTCCTCCACGACGATCCCCCTGAGGGCCTCCGACAAGGAGATCGCCAGGAGCGGCAAAGGCCGCGCTCTGAGCGACCGCACCATCAAAGGCACCCGTTTGCGCGTGCTCACGCTCGGCACCGGCGCGCGCGGCGCCGTGCTGGTGGCGCGACCGCTCACCGAGGTCGACAAAGAGCTGAGCCGGCTGCTTCTGATCCTCGTAATCGTGGCCGTCGCCGGCATCGCGCTCGCCGCGGCCCTGGGCGCTTTGGTGGGGCGCGCAGCGCTCGCTCCCATCGCCCACTTCACAAGGCGCGCGGAGACACTCGCCGGTGGTCTCGATCTCTCCCAGCGCCTGCCCTCCGGTGGGCGCGACGAGCTGGCGCGCCTGGCCGCCAGCTTCAACGCCACGCTCGACGCCTTGGAGCGCTCGGTCGAGGCCCAGCGCAACCTCGTGGCCGACGCCGGCCACGAGCTGCGTACCCCGATCGCCAGCCTCAGAGCCAACATCCAGACATTGGCCGAGGCCGATCGTCTTCCACCCGAGGACCAGGCGGGTCTGCGTGCGGACATCGTCAGTGAGCTGGACGAGTTGACGCGCCTGGTCGGCGACGTGGTCGAGCTGGCCCGCGGCGCCGAGCCCAAGGGGGCTGTCGGCGATGTGGCTTTGGATGAGATCGTGAGGGTCGCCGTGCAGCGTTCACAGCGACGCTCGAACTTCGCTTTCCAAGTGAACCTGGAGCCGACGCTCGTCACCGGCGAAGCCGACCGCATCGACCGCGCCGTCTCCAACCTGCTCGAGAACGCTTGCAAGTGGAGTCCCCCCGGCGAGCCGATCGAGGTGGACCTGCACGACGACCTGCTCACGATCCGCGACCACGGCCCCGGCTTCGCCGAGTCGGACCTCCCCCACGTGTTCGAGCGCTTCTACCGCGCCAACGCTGCCCGCAAGCAGCCCGGGTCAGGACTTGGCTTGGCGATCGTGCGCCAAGCGGCCGAAGCCCACGGAGGGTCGGTCGTAGCGGAGAACGCACCCGGCGGTGGCGCGCTGGTGAGGATCAGCTTCGGGCCGGCCGTTCAAGCGGTTACGACGACCGGCCCGAAGACCTAAGCCAAAGCCCACATCGCGGGCGCCCTGGTCTTGCTATGCGCGTGCCGGAGGCCCTTGCTTGTCCTCGCCGTGAGCCGCGCGGCGCGAGCTCCACCAGCTCCAGCCGCCCACGGCGACGACAGGGACCACGAACATCGCGGAGGCATACCAGTGCATTGCGCAGGCGAGCACAGTCATGGGCTACCCCAAAAGTTACCAGGCTCGCCCGCCATCCAGTCATAGATTTCGCTCACACCGCGCTCCGCGCTCGCCTCGCCGCCAACAGGCCGCCGATGCCCGCGATCAGGCCAAGCGCTCCGATGACCAGGGCGGTGATCGCAAGGCCCTTGCTTGCGCCACCCGAGGAACCGGTGCTCGCCGGCGCGGCGGGCGCGCTCGCCGTGGATGCCGTCTCACCCGCCGTGGGCCCCGCCTCGCTGCCGGCGACTTCCTCGATCAGGCCGCCCTTGGCGGTCACGTTGATCGTGGGCGCGGGGTATTCGGCGCTGGACGGGCCGATCCAGTGGATGACCTTGCCGTTGGAGTAATACTGAATCGTCTTGAACGCCAGGGACTGCCCGGCGATGTCGCTGGGCATCGCGATTGACAGGGGGAATTGTATGAAGGTCCCGTTTTCAAGGCGCCCCAGCTTGGAGCGGTCGCCCGTCCAGACGATCTGCGAGACCTCTTCGTCGACCGGGCCTTCGTCGGTCTGGATCGGCCTCGCCGGTTTGACGACTATCTCTTTCACGCTCCAGCCGGGCACGTTCTGAGTGTCCACCTCGGTGAAGCCCGGCGGCACGAGCATGTCGATCTCATACGCATAGGCGCCTTCCTGCTCGCCCGGCACCCTCACGTTCAAAGTCACGAACGCGCCCGCCGGGATCGTGTTGGGGTGCAGGCTGATATGCGCCTGGGCGGCCGCCGGGGCGGCCAAGCTCGCCGTGGCAAGCAGAGCGGTGATGGTCCTGGGATTCATGTGTCCTCCTGGATTGGGGT
Organism: uncultured Solirubrobacterales bacterium; assembly: GCA_963809705.1. Taxonomy (GTDB): domain Bacteria; phylum Actinomycetota; class Thermoleophilia; order Solirubrobacterales; family Solirubrobacteraceae; genus Palsa-744. Next base: position 708,548 of record CAWEKF010000001.1, read on the forward strand.
CGTCTCGAATCGGTTCCTCGATGGTTTTCCGGCCAGGTCGTGCGTGGTCTATGGCCGGCCGGTCATTTGATGGGCACCGAGACCGCCCGCGCGTACTCTTCAAATTCGGACACCCGGTCGGTCACGAGCAGCTGCCAGGTGCCGCCTGGGCTGAGCACGGCCGAGCTGAGCACGTAGTGGCCCGGGCCGGCCAGGTTGGCCTGCAATGGCAGGGGGCCGATCCCCTTGGCGGGCAGCTTGGCCGTGACGGTGAGTTCCTTCGTGGCTGTGAACTGGGCGCCCGTCTTGGCGTCGATCAGGTAGATGTGGACCGTGTTCAGCCCGACCCGCGCCGGTTCGACTGTCATCTCCAGCTCCGCCGGGCCGAGCGAGGCGGTCGTCGAGAACGGGCCGCTCGCCAGGTCGATCGGCGGGGCATAGCTGACGAGCGCGGCGGTCACGCCGAACACAGCCACCATCAGGACAAGCTCGCCACGCATCGAGCGCCGCGCCGCCGCGCCGCCGCGTCCCGGCGCCGCGGCGGCGCTCACGAGCTTTCGCAAGGCGGGGATGATGCGCGAGCGGTTGACCCAGCCAACGCCGATCAAGATCGAGAGCAGGACCACCTTGACGATCACGAGCGCCCCGTAGGTGCTGTGAAACAACCCTTCGAAGCTGCGCACGTCGATGTAGGCCTGGATCACGCCGGTGATCGCGATCGCGATCACGCAGGCGAGCGCCAGGGGCGAGAACCGAGCCAGCGTCGCGAGCAACAGGCGCGTGCGCTGCGGGCCTTCCAGCCTGCGTGTGGCGGCGGGCAGGGCGAGCAGAAGGCAGGCGATTCCCCCCACCCACACGCTCGCGCCGAGCACGTGCACGACGTCCGCCGGGAAGAACACACCGCGCGGCCCTTGCACGCTGGGGTGCCCGCTCAGTGCCGGAGTGATCGCCAGGAAGCAGGCGCCGAGCGCCGCCGCGCCTATACACGCGCGCGCGGGGCACCGCCGCGAGCGGCTGACAACCAACAGACCCCCCAGCGCCACCCACACGACCGTGCGCGCCGCCCACACCTTGCCGAAGCGGCTTTCCAAGGTGTTGTTCACGATCGACCCTTTCAGGGATGCCCACAGCGACACCCCAGCGGCACTGGCGCCCTGCAGCAGGATGCCCAGCACGCCGACCGCGATGCCGAGCACGATCGCAACCGCAAACAGGAGTTCCAGGCGCCGCGCGAATGCCCGCGAGGCTTTGCGCCACTCCTCGGCGTCCCCAGCGGTGGAGGTAGCTGTGGAGGCGGAGGAGGCCGAGGTGGCCGAGGAGGCGGAGACCGCAGAGGAGGCGGCCGTGACGGTAAAAGTGGCCGTGGCGGCCAGCGCCGGCAGCCAGGCCCACACGAGGAAGACCAGCCCGCCGATCCCCAAAGCCAGCGAGACATAGTCGAGCGCGCGCACCACGCCGAAGCCGAGCTTGGTCGCCTCGCCGCTCTCGCCGCGCCCGATCAGGCCCGCCACGGTGAACCTGGGGGCGGCGCCGGCGTGGCCGATGTTGAACACGAGCCCGCCATAGACGATGTGGGTGTCGGCGGAGATGACTTTGTAGGTGCCGGTATAGGTGCCGTCCGGCAGCCCCGGCTTCAGCCCCACGCCCATCCAGTGCTGATGGCCTTCGGGGTGGCTCACGTCGAGGTTGTCCACCTCCTGGCCCTGGGCGTTGTAGACGCGTACCGCGCCGAGCGTGCCGCCGACCGCCTGGTTGAACTTGAAGATCACCTCGCTCGGCTGCTTGGCCACCGTCGATCCCGACAGCGGCGAGGTGCCCAGCAGCTGTGCGTGGGCGAAGGCCGTGGGAGCGCTGACGAGCGCCAGCGCCACGACGAGCAGGCCGACGAGCAGGCTCGCGCGAGCGTGCGCGCCGCCACGGCCCGATGCCTTGCGCCGGCGGCCGATGGGTGCGCCCGTCACCACGCTTCCTTGATCTCGCCGCCGTCATCAGAGCCCGAGCCGCCCGGCCCGCCTCCGCGCGCCCTCCTGCGCCGGACCCACACGACGAAGGCGATCGCCGCCAACACGATCGCGATCAGGGCCACGATCGCCGCGAAGGGGGTTTTCGAGGTATCCGGCACCCAGAACAACTGGCCCGCCACCGTGCCCCTTTGGGCACCCACCGATATGGGCACGCTCCAGTGGAAGATCAAGGTGCGCTTGCTCTTGTCCTTGACTTGCGGCGGCGTGACAGGGCTCATCCAATGGATGCGATGGTCGTGCCATTCGAAGGACCCGGTGCGATCCACAGTCACCCACCTGGGCGGCAGCGACGCGCCGGCCGAGGCGGGCACGGTCACGTCGCCATAGAAGTTCGTGTTGAGGTAGACCGCCGGTGAGCGCGTGTTCTCCTCAGTCGTGCCGTTGGGCTGCACGCGCGCATAGGGCTCGCCCGAGTAGCCGTAGACGGTGACCGTCCTGCCCGTGTGGTTGGTCAAGACGAGCCGGTCGGCGAACTCGAGCACTTCGATGCTCAGGCCTTCTACGTCAGGCATGATCGAGGTGATTTCCGAGCGGTAGTTGTAATTGCTGCCCTGATCGGCGATCGGGCTGGCGCTCTCGGATGTGGACGTGCTCGCCGCAGCCGCGCTTGCGGACACGCTCTGAGGAGGCGCCCATGCGAGGGCACTGCCAAGCGATGCCATTGCAAGCGCGCAGGCGAAGGCCAGGATAGGACGGCGTGACATGAATCTCCTCGAATCTCGAAGGACCGATACGTACGCACGCGGAGGACCGCACACGTGAGGGTGCTAGGCAGACGAGGGCGACGTGCAAGCACGCAACCCTCTGCTCACGGCGACTTGCCGCGCCCTCGCGGACGCGGCTCTCTCAGCTCGCCGCGAGCGCCGCGGGCGGCGGGCGCACCGCGAGCGAGCGGGCGATCAGAAGCCCACCGTGCGCGGCCACCGTGAACGCGCGTGCGGCGCGCGGCGCGCTCGCGCGGGGACGTTCCCAGCGCATGCGCCGCTTTGGATCGGCCAGGCGAGCCAAGGCGCGCTCGCCCGGATAGCGCTTTGCGAGCAGGGTCGCGGCCAAGGCGAGGGCCGGCAGCAGACACAGGATGCCCGTCAACACGTCGTGCACTCTACTCCTTCGCTTACGTCCCGACCGCCGACAGGAGCCACAAGCCGAAGCTCGTGAAGGCGACCATCACCGCCAGCATCCAGTACTGCGAGCGGATCGCCTCCTGCGCGTTCGAATACATGGCCAGGGCCCTGTCGTGGGCGAGCGCGAGGCCGCCCACATGGCCGGCGATCAAGGCCGCCACCTGGACGTACCAGATCGCCGCATAGGAGATGATTTTGTAGTCGATCTGATACGCGCTCGTGCCGAAGATGTTCGCGCCGTTGCCGAGCGGGTCCGAGGCCAGATAGCCGATCGCCTGACCCTGCCAGATGAGCAGGGAGAAGTAGTGGGCGAGCACGTAGGCAAAGCCGATCGGCACGAGCGTGTGCGCGAAGGAGCGGCTCAGCTCGGTCGAGGAGAAGCTGTGGTTGACGCTGCGCACGCCCACGATCCCCAGGCGGTAGACGCCGGCAATCAAGAGCACGCACAGCACAAGCCCCAGCGAGTAGGCCAGCTCGATCGCCGGCGTCAGATTGAAGCCGAGATCGGCGAACATGCTCTGCAGGTGCGGCTCGTTCGTGCGCCACACACCGCCGTTTGAGAGCCCGTCGAAGGTGGTGGTGCCGATGATCGCGCAGACCAAGGCGATCGAGCCGCTCCTGATCTCCATGTCGGGCAGACCGCTCAGCAGCCTGCGCCGGTAGACGACCCCGCGCGCGTCCTGGCACAGCGCCGAGATGCGCGAGAGTAGCCCGAAGTAGGCGCCGAAGCCATCCGCGCGCTCGCACCACTCCTCAACGCCGAACATGGCCGTGCCGGCGAGCATGACCGCGAAATAAGCCAGCGACAGGGCGGCCAGCGTGGCGGGGTGGTCGCGGTCGGCCGGCACATACACCAGCTCCAGCCAGGCGAAGCCGATCAGGGCGGCGACCGCCGGCCACATTCCCAGCCGCTCCGGATAGCGCAGGGGCGCTCGCGCAAACGCTTTCGGCGCCACCCGCCGGCCCGCCCAGCGGATCAAGCGAGCGGATGAGCGCCACGGGCTGAGCGCCTTGAAGACGTCGCCGAACAGGACGCTTGCCACCGGCGTCCCGACCCAGAAGACGACATAGATGAACGTGACGGCGAAATTCGCGTTTGGCACCTGCGCTCCGGCGAAGCCCGCGTACACGACCAGCACGAACAATCCTCCCCCCAAAAAACTCGCCAGTCGAGCCACAAACGCCGGCATGACGAACAGACGGCGCCGGTGCTCGGTCTGAAGCTGGGGGGCAGTCCACAACGTGGACAGGGCCACGAACGACACGACCAGGACGATCGCGGCTGTCCAGCTGAACAGCCACACGGGGATCGGCAGGTCGGCCTTGCCCACGATCCCGTGCGCCGAAGCCGCCGCAGGGAACAGCAGCGCCGCGAGGCCGAGGCCGCCGAACGCGGACGGCAGCAGGCGACGCGGGCAGAGCATGAGCGCGCCAGTGTACGCCACGGGCGGCCTGTCCAAGCCCGGTCGGCCCGCGGCGACTCGCGGGTGGCGAGCGTCGTAGGCTTGCAAGCCTGGTGCTCGTTTCGCCGCTCGCCACCTCCACGACCCTCGAGGCCTTCCTGCAGCTCGGGCCCCTCGCACTCCTCGGCTTGGCCTACGCCAAGCGCGTGCAGACCCTTGGGCGCCAGAGGAGGCCCGTGCCCGGCTGGCGCCAGGCCTGCTTCTATGCGGGCTTCGTCACGATCGGCGCGGCGCTGACCTCGCTCGGCGGCGACAGCCAGGAGCTGCTGAGCGCGCACATGGTCGAGCACCTCCTGCTCGGCGACATCGCCGCCCTGCTGATCGTGCTCGGCCTGACCGGGCCCCTGATCGCGCCGATTCTGAGGGTCAAGCTGTTCGACCGCCTACGCATCCTCGCCCACCCCCTGATCGCCTTCCCGCTGTGGGCGATCGACCTGTACGTGTGGCATCTGCCCGTCTTCTACGAAGCGGCCCTGCGAGCACTCGGGCGTGCACGCGCTCGAGCACGCCATGTTCCTCGGCTTCGGCATCAACATGTGGATGTGCCTGTTCGGGCCTTTGCCGATGCCCGCGTGGTTCGGCAATCTCGCCAAGCTCGGCTACATCGTCGCGGTGCGTCTCACCGCCACCGTGCTCGGCAACGTGTTCCTGTGGTCTGGCACCGTGTTCTACCCCTTCTACGTCCACGGCGACGCGATCTGGCACATCTCGCCGCTTGGCCGACCAGAACCTGGCAGGGGCGATCATGATGGTCGAGGAGAGCATTCTCACGCTGGGGCTGTTCTGCTGGCTGTTCCTGCGCACGGCGCGCGAGAGCGAGGAACGCCAGGACCTGCTCGAGTTCGCCCAAGCTCAGGGCATCCAGTTGAGCGACGAGCGCGCCGCGCGAGCTGTCGGCGCCGGCCGAGGGCCTGAGCTGCGCCAGCGCCTGGAGGGCTCGGCTCGCGGGGAGTGAGCGCAGGTGCGGTTGCTCGTAGGGGCGCCCTGCGCGCGCGTACGCGCCCGCGCGGGACAGGCTCAGCTGGAGGCCAGTAGCGGCGCGTCGTGCACGATTTCGGCCGGGGTGAAGCTGGCCGCGTACAGTGTCGTCACCCTGCCTTGGGCATCGATCCCGTAGACGAGACCCGAGTGGTTGACCAGCTGGGGCTGCTCGGCGTCATGTTCGGCGCCCACCCCCCACGCCTTCCACACGCCCCCGAGTTCGTGGGCCGAGCCGATCAAGTACTGCATGCGTCCCGCCACGCCGTGGCGCTGCAGGAAGCTGGCGACCGCCGTGGGCGTGTCCCCGCGCGGATCGACCGACACTGCGATCACCTGCACTTTGGAGGCCTTGGCGGGGCCCATCTCGTTGAGCGCCACACCCAGGTTCGAGGCGATCAGGGGACACACGTCGGGGCATTTGGTGTACAGGAACGTGACCAGGACCGCCTTACCCTTGTACTGGGCGATGTTGACGCGTTCGCCCCTGTAGTTGCGCAGGCTCAGGGGCGGCTCGGGCTGAGCCGGCGAGGCGAGCGAGCCGCTGTACTTGGCTGAGGCGACGCCTTTGACCGTGCTCGAGCTGGGCCGGTTGCTGCCGCCGCCGGTCGTGAGCAGGGCCACGCCGCCGACGATCACGACGATCACCACGAGCGCGAGCACGATGCGCGGGCTCAGGCCCCCGCCGGAGGGCGGCTGGGAGGGCTCCGTGGGCGATGAGGCGGGCGTGGACATAGCTGCTCGAAACTAGCACCACAGACGCTTTCTCAGCCCCACTCCTTCCCCGGCCAGAAGCGCGCTGCGACCCGCCGAAAGGTCCAAGACCGGCGCAAACCAGTCCGCGCAGGAGCGCTCTGGCGAATACCCGCGCGGAGGGTCGGCCGGCGTGGCTAGAGTCATTGGCTTGCGGCTTTCCCCTCCCCCATCGACCCGCGCGGGCGCCCCCCACGCCGACCGCTACAAGTGGATCGCGCTGTCGAACACGACCCTGGCGGTGCTCCTGGCGACGCTCGACGCCTCGATCACGTTGATCGCGATGCCCGACATCTTCAGGGGCATCCAACTCGACCCGCTCGTGCCGGCAAACAGCTTCTACCTGCTGTGGATGATCCTTGGCTACCTGGTCGTCTCCAGCGTCTCTGATCGTGAGCCTGGGCCGCCTCGGCGACATGTACGGGCGCGTGCGCATCTACAACCTGGGCTTCGTCATCTACACGCTCGCTTCGCTGCTGTTGGCGGTGGACTGGATGAAGGGCCGCTCAGGCGCCGACTACCTGATCGTGTTTCGGATCGTGCAAGGGGTGGGTGGGGCGTGCCTTCTGGCCAACGCGGCCGCCATCATCACCGATGCCTTTCCCGTCACACAGCGGGGCATGGCGCTCGGGATAAACAACATCGTCGGGGTCAGCGGCATGTTCGTGGGCTTGATCTTGGGCGGCCTGCTGGCCCCGATCGACTGGCGCCTGGTGTTTTTGATCTCGGTGCCCGTCGGGCTGTTCGGGACGGTGTGGGGCTACCTCAAGCTGGAGGAGCGCAGCTCGCCCAAACGAGCTTCGATCGACTGGTGGGGAAACACCACGTTCGCCGCCGGGCTGGTGCTCGTGATGGTGGCAGTCACGTACGGCATCCGCCCCTACGGCGGCCACGCGACCGGCTGGACCTCGCCGCGCGTACTGGCGCTCCTGGGAGCGGCGGCCGTGTCGCTGACGGCGTTCGTGGCGGTCGAGCGGAGGGTGGCCGAGCCGATGTTCAACCTGGCCCTGTTTCGCATCAGAGCGTTCACGTTCGGCACGCTCTCCACGTTCCTCTCGGCGGTCGCGCGGGGCGGCCTGATGTTCATGCTGATCATCTGGCTGCAGGGCATATGGCTGCCGTTGCACGGCTATTCGTTCACTGAGACGCCGTTGTGGGCCGGCATCTACATGCTGCCGCTGACCGTGGGGATGCTGATCGCGGGCCCCACCTCCGGCTTCCTCTCAGACCGCTTCGGGGCGCGGCCGTTTGCGACCGGCGGGATGCTCGGGGCAGCGCTCAGCTTCGGTTTGATGATGCTGCTGCCGACCGACTTCCAGTACGGCGTGTTCGCCTTCGTCCTGTTTCTGACAGGCGTCTCGATGGGCATGTTCGCCTCGCCCAACCGGGCGGCCGTGATGAACAGCCTGCCGCCCGGCGAGCGGGGCGCGGGCGGCGGCATGAATCAGACCTTCCAGAACTCGGCGCAAGTGCTTTCGGTCGGGATCTTCTTCACCCTTTTGATCGTGGGCTTGGCCTCGAGCCTTCCAGCCGCCGCCCAGTCTGGACTGGAGGCGCACGGCTTGTCCTCCGAGGTGGCCGGGCGCGTCGCGCACGCGCCGCCGATCTCGATCCTGTTTGCTGCCTTCCTCGGCTACAACCCGATCCAGAGCCTGGTCGGAGGACACGCCTTGAACGCAGTCGGCGCCCACGCCCGCGCCATCTTGACCGGCCCCACGTTCTTCCCACATCTGATCTCGGGCCCGTTTCGCGAAGGCCTGCACACGGCTTTCGTGTTCGCGATCGTGGCCTGCCTGATCGCCGCGGCCGCGTCGTTGTTGCGGGGCGGACGCTACGAGCACGTCAAAGAGCCCTCGCTCGATAGGACCCCGGCCGCGAGAGCGGCTCGGCAGACAGCGGTACCCGAGAAAACCCGAGAACTGGAGGAGCAGCATGCACGTTGAGTGGTTCGGCCAGTCCGCCTTCGCCCTGACCGGGCCGGAGGCGAAGGTGTTCATCGATCCTTTCGCCGACCTATCTCCGCTGGCGAGCCGGGGCATGAAATTCGACTACCCGCCGATTTCCGCGGAGGGCGTGGACCTGTTGCTGGTCACGCACGAGCACCTCGACCACAACGGCGTGGAGGCGATCGCCGGCGAACCCGCGACCTTGCGCTCCACGGCGGGTCGCCTGGAGTCCCCGATCGGCGAGATTGTCGCGGTCGCCTCAGAGCACGATGAGGCGGCGGGCACCCAGCGCGGCCCGAACACGATCTTCGTGTTCACGCTCGATGGCGTGCGGGTCGCCCACTTCGGCGACTTCGGCCAGAGCGAGCTGCGGCCCGAGCAGGCCGAGGCGATCGGCGAGGTGGACATGGCGATCCTGCCGGTCGGCGGCGGCCCCACGATCGGCGCGGCGGGCGCCAAGGCGATCGTGGGTCGTTTGCAGCCGAAGTGGGTCGTGCCGATGCACTACCGCACGCCCAAGATCAGCTTTTTGGATGACGCCGAGGAGTTCCTCAGCTCGATGGAGCACGTCGAGCGGCTCGCTTCGCCCGCGTTTGAGACGGGAAATCTGGCGGACAAGGACGGGCCGGTTGCGGTCGTGCCGGCGGCACCATAAGTCTTGCAGCGTACATACTCAGGCTGTACAATCGTTGTATGGGATCTGCCGAGTCAGCGCGCCAAGGGCGAATCAACATGAGGGTCAGTCAACGCCAGGAGCGGGTTCTCAGAGCCGCAGCCGACCTGAGCGGCGAGACGCTGACCGGTTTCGTGCTCTCGGTGGCCACCGAGCGAGCCGAGCAGGTGATCGAGCGAGCCCAGCGGATCAACCTGAGCAGCGAGGCTTTCGAGCGATTCGTCGAGGCGCTCAACGCTCCGGCAGAGGAGATGCCGACGCTGCGCCGCTACGCCCGCACGCAAAGCCCGATCCCCGCTCGTTGAGCACCGATACGCTCGGCGCCGTCCAGGCGCTCACCGAAGCGCACAGCTTGGCCGAATTCGATTGCGGGGTCGAAGCGCTGGATCGATGGCTGGACCAATCGGCTCGAACCGCCGCGGCGAGCGGAACCGCCGCGACTTACGTGCTTTGCCGGGGCAAGCGAGTCGTCGGCTATTACGCGCTGGCGATGAGCGCCGTCGAGCACGAGCGAGCTCCCTCGCGGCTGCGCCGCGGGATGCCAGACCCGATCCCCGTCGTGCTACTCGCCCGCCTCGCGCTCGACCGCTCCGAGCACGGCCGCTCACTCGGCGGGCATCTGCTCGTAGACGCGCTTACCCGCTGCGTACGAGGTGGCAACGAATTCGGCGCTCGGGCAGTCGTGGTCGACGCAATCTCACCCGACGCCGCGAACTTTTACCGTCACTTCGGCTTCCGCGACCTCGACGAGCGCCGCCTCTGGCGACGGCTTGCCGATATCGCGCGCGCTCTCGGACCCTGAGTCCCACACAGAAATGCCACGGACCGCTGGTTAGCGGTCATACAAAGCGCTACCCTCTGAATATGATCCCCCTTGCAGACTTGGCACGGGAGGTCGGCGCCGATGCACGCACCATGCGCCGAGCGGCAGCCGATGGAACGATTCGCCCTGAGCGGGTGAGTCCCCGCCGCCAGAACGTAGACGATCAAGAGTACGGCTACACCATCACGCATTGGCCGCTGCTGGCAAGCTTGAGAAAGCTGCTGCGGACCGAGCCCAACGTGCGGCTTGCCATTTTGTATGGCTCGACCGCACGGGGCGAGGACACACCGGCATCCGACATCGACCTCCTGGTTTCTTTCGGCGATGATCATCCCGAGGCGGGAGTGAAACTCGCGGTGCGGCTGGAGCGCGGCTTGGAGCGCAAGGTCGACATAGCCCGCCTCGACCGAGTGCGCGATACAGATCCGCTGTTGCTCCTACAGGCCATCGACGAGGGCCGGACGCTGCTCGACCGCGACGGCCAGTGGGGGCAGCTGCAAGCCCAACGAGACCAGATCGAATTGCAGGCAAATCGAGCACATGAAGCCCAGCGCGAGCGCGCCCGTGTCTCTGTCAAGGAGCTGCTGGCGACAGCCCGATGACCAACCGCCCATCAAAGGACTCGCCCGCAGAGCCCATACGCCCCACGGCGAACAAGGCTGAGCTCAACCGCCTCGATGCCAAGCTCGAGCGCCTCTCGACCCAGACCCGGGCGCTACGCAAGGCGATGTCCCAGTTTGGCAAGGACTTCGATACAAAGGCATGGACGGACGCATTCCACTCGCCCGATCCCGACGACATCAATCGCGTGTACATGGTTACAGGCGGCTACCTCGCACTTGTCAACAACATGGCCGAGGCTGTCAAGGCGGGGGCAAAGCTGACGAACACAAAGCCGACTTCCGGTATGCCCGGCGTGCCGGGAATCGTGGATGCAATCCGAGTCGACGGCGGCTTCACGGCGCGCCAGGCCGAAACCTTCACGACCCTGTATCGGACCCGCAACCACCTCCAGCACGCCTCGCCCGACATCCAGGCAGACGAGGTACACCGACAGGTGCGCCGACTGCTTGGTCACTTGCCTCGCCTCGTAAAGAGTTTCGTCGCCTGGCTGGAGAGACACGACGTCGAGCTTTGACCAGGGCGTCGACCAAGTCGGCACCAGCCTGGCTCGCCAAACAACGCCGGGCCGCTGATTGCTCGACGGCGACTTCCATATCTATCGGATTGGCGGGAAGCGGCGCTTTGAGGTGGCGCCGGACCAGAAGGTCGCCTACCGCAAGAGCAACCTGCAACGACGCAGAAGCTCCTCGCGTGTCGTCGGGCGAAGGCGCCCGAGTCTTCTTGACAGTCGCTCGTGTGAAATAGCGCGCAACTGCTCGGGCATGGCGAAGCTGGTTTGCCTGAGACCGCCCTCGGGCGGTGAAATCGCAAGGTGGAGCGCATTGTGGAAATCGGTGCGGGTCAAAGGCACCGCGAGCGAAATCCCTACCTGCGAGCGGTTGAGCTGATCGACCGACACGATCGCGAACGGGCGCGCCTTCGCCTGCTCGGAACCCCGGGTGGGATCGGGGTCTGTCCAGTAAACGTCGCCCTGCTCTGGACCGGCGCTCACCAGGCCGGCGCGGGCGCATCGAAGGCGCCGTCGATTTCCTCAGCCTCCGACCTGTAGACGGCGAGCATCTCGGGATCGTCGGTCAAGGCGTTGAAGGCGCGCTCCGCATCGGCAAGCAACAGATCGTCGTCGGCCGCGTGGACCAGCTCGGCGACGATCTCGCCCGTCGAGCCCCCGAGACGCTCGCCCAGCGCCTTCAGCAGATCGCGCGTCTCAGTCGATACGCGGATGGTCGTAGTCGCCGCCATGTAGACGCCCAGTATACATGATGTGGATTGGCCTCGACGGCCTACCCAGCCTTGTGGGACCGCGCCTGTTAGGCCCTGTAGCGCACGATCGCCTTGTCGCTGCACCCGATCAGCTCCCAGGGCCTGTTCTGCGGCAGGTAGCGCATCACGAAGACCTTCAAGCCTGGGCCGTCGCAGTCCACGATCCCGTGACCATAGACAAGCGCGATGTGGTCGTTGCCGGCTCCGGTCCAGATGTGGTTGTAGCCGTGGCTGGCGTAGATCCAGTCATTGCCGGGACCGCCGTGCAGCTCGTCGATCTGGGTGGTGGGGTTCAGCTCGGCGTGCGAGTCGCCCCAGAGCACATCCCCCTCGTTGCCCGCCCAGATCGCGTCGTTGCCGTCGCCGCCGAGCAGCTCGTTGTGGACGTTCGGCCAGCCGCGCAGCGTGCCGCTTTCGTTGTTGGGATGGCCCTCGTGGTGGCCGATCGGGGGCCAACCGGCGTGGCTGGCCTCGCCGAAAGTGGGGGCGACCAGGACCAGGTAGGCGACGAGGAGGAACCAGAAAGTTGGCAGGGTCCGGCGACGGGCATCGAACATCGCGCTTGCACGCTAGAAGGTCCCGGTATGTGAGCCGGATGCCCTCGACAGATGTACGGGCGCGGACCAAGCCGCTGCACCGCCGACGAGGCCGGAAGCTCAGTCAACATTTGCCGGACACGCTAGTCGCCTGCGCCCGAGGTAGCCCTCACCCGCCCTGACTATCGTCCATCGGATGCCGGAGCCATCGCACCTGCAGGCGCCGGGGCCGTCCAGCCCCGAAGACGAGCGAGCTTCCCGAGCCGAGCAAGGTCAGCGATGACCTGGAGCGCTGGCTCGAAAGCGACGGCGAGAAGACACTCGGAAGCCTAATCGAGCTGTTCGAGCAGAAGAGCTTCGCGATCCTCTTTGTCGTCCTGCTCGGCGTGCCGGCGCTGCCGCTGCCGACCGGCGGGGCCACGCACGTGTTCGAGATCATCGCGATGCTGCTCGCGCTCGAGCTGATCGTTGGGCGCGAGGAGATCTGGCTGCCCCGGCGCTGGCGAAGGCTGGAGCTTGCCGGCGAGAAGCAGCAGCGCTTCATCGCGGCGTTGATGAAGGCGATCCGCTGGCTTGAGCGCTTCTCCAGGCCCCGCCTGCGCTTTCTGTTCGACCACCGCTTGAGCAACATCGTCTTCGGACTGCTCGTGATCGGAGGCTCCCTGGCCGCGTTCGTCGCCCCGCCCTTCACGGGCCTCGACACGCTGCCGGCGCTCGGGGTCGTGCTGCTCTCGTTGGGCGTGCTGCTCGAAGACTTCCTGGTGGTCCTCGCGGCGCTTATCGTGGGCGCTTCGGGCGTCGCGCTCGAGGTGATTTTGGGCAGCGCCGCGATCGGCGGCGTCGAAAAGCTCTTCTAGGCGCCAGCCCGTCATACGCGCATTCTTCTGGCTAGTTCTGTTGAATGGACTATTGCCACAATCTTGGTAAGCTGCGGCGCTCGCACGCTCCCGCTACGCCGACACTCCCAGAAAGGGCGCAATGAGCAAATTCATCGAAGAGTGGGAATTTCCGCCGAACATGACCAAAGCGCGGGCCGACTTGAACGGCCTCTCATTGCAGGAGCTGGGCGCCCTGTCCTTCGAAGAGTTGGGGCGCTTCAAGCAGGCCGGGCGCTTCCCGGACGGCTACAGCACCACCGACCTGACCTTCTATGCCCCGCGCGATCCAGGCGTGCATGCGGTCATCGTGTGGGCTTTGCTACAGGCGACGCACACGGTGGCGGTGAACATGTACGGATTCGACGATCCACACACTGCGGCCATTCTCCAGGGCTACACCGAAAATCCGGACATCGTGGTCACGCTCAGCCTCGACAAGAGTCAGGCGGGCGGCAAGTCCGAGAAAGAACTGCTCGAACGCTTCAAACACGACCTGATCGGCAACAGCATCGCGATCGGGCACTCCTCGCGCGGGGCCATCAGCCACGACAAGCTGGTGGTCGTGGACGGCCTGTATCTGATCACCGGCTCGACCAATTGGTCGCAGGGCGGCGAGCAACTCCAGGACAACCAGTTGACGCTCAGCCGCGTGCCTCTGGCCGCCGCCGAGGCGAGGGCGATCATCGACCTCGACCACGACGACATGCTCAAGCAGATGGCCGCCTCGGCGGCCGGTGCAAGCGCGCCGACAGCCGCGACGCCCGCCGGCGCGGCCAAGCCGAGCGCCGCGAGCGCACCCACGGCGGCCAGGCGGGGCGAGGCGCGGCCGAGCGCGGCCAAGAAGCGCACTGCCAAGCGCTGAGCGGGCGGCATCCGCCAGGATGAGCGGATGCCGATCCCACGCAACCTGGTCAACCTGAAGGACGTCGAGAAGGGCTTCGGCAGTCGCACGGTCCTCAAGGACGTGACGCTCGGCGTCGCGGCGGGCGAGCGCATCGGCGTGGTCGGCGAGAACGGCGGCGGCAAGTCGACCTTGCTGAAGCTGATCGCGGGCGCCGAGCCGCCGGACGCGGGGACGCTGACGCGCAGCGGCGATGTGGGCATTGCCTTGCTGGGCCAGCACGACGAGCTCGACCGGGACGCCACGATCCGCGCAGCGCTCGTGGGCGAGCGCGCCGCTCACGAATGGGCCGGCGACCGCGCTTTTCGGGACGTGCTCGACGGGCTCTTGGGGGGCGTGAGACTGGAGCGCTTCCCCGCCGGCATGGACACGCCGGTGGCCGAGCTGTCCGGCGGCGAGCGCAGGCGGATCGCCTTGGCGCGCCTGCTGCTGGACCCGCCGGAGCTGTTGCTGCTCGACGAGCCCACCAACCACCTGGACGTGGAAGGCGTGGACTGGCTGGCGCGCCACCTGGCCGCGCGCCGGGGCGCGATGCTCGTGGTGACCCACGACCGCTGGTTCCTGGACGCCGTGTGCACCGCGACCTGGGAGGTGGATAACGGCGCCGTTCACCAGTACGAAGGCGGATACGCGGCATACGTGCTGGCGCGCGCCGAGCGCGACCGCCAGGCGGCCGCAAAGGCGGAGCGCCGCGAGCAGCTGTTGCGCAAGGAGCTGGCTTGGCTGCGACGTGGGCCGCCAGCGCGCACGAGCAAGCCGAAATTCAGGATCGAGGCGGCCGAGGCCCTGATCGCCGACGAGCCGCAGGCGCGCGATCGCGTGGAGCTGGCGCGCTTTGCGAGCGCGCGCTTGGGCAACAAGGTGGTGGACGCCCTCGACGTGTCCTTGACGTTTGGCAAACAGCAGATCCTGAAGGGCCTCACCTGGCAGCTCGGACCCGGCGACCGCGTGGCCTTGGTGGGAGTCAACGGTTCGGGCAAGACTTCGCTGCTGCAACTGCTCGCCGGCGAGCTGGATCCAACGCAGGGCCGGGTCGAGCGCGGCAAGACGGTGAAGCTGGCGCGCCTGTCCCAGGACACGACCGAGATCCCCGAGAGCCTGCGCGTGCTGGAGTCCCTGGAGGAGGCGCGCAGCCACGCCGTGCTCAGCGACGGGCGCGAAATCACCGCTTCGCTGCTGTGCGACCGCTTCGGTTTTCGCGGCCCGAAGGGACGCACGCTCGTGGCCGACCTATCCGGCGGCGAGCGCCGCCGGCTGGGCCTGATGCGGCTCTTGATGGGCGGCCCGAACGTGTTGCTGTTGGACGAGCCCACCAACGATCTCGATATCGACACGCTCGCCTCCTTGGAGGACCTGCTCGACAGTTGGCCGGGCACGCTGGTGGTGGTGAGCCACGACCGCTACTTCGTGGAGCGCGTGTGCGATGACGTGTACGCAATCGAAGGCGGTGGCGTGAGGCACGTGCCGGGCGGGATCGACCAGTACCTGCGCGAACGCGAACGCGGGGCTGGCGCCGCCGCAGCCGACGAGCCGGCCTCCCCGAATACACACACCGCACACACGGCGGCCACTTCGAGCGCGGACGGGCTCTCCCCGGGGGCCGCCGCGCGCGAGGCGCGCAAGCAGGCACGCAGTCGCGAAATCGAGGCAAAGCGCATGGAGAGCGCGATCGAGAAGCTGACCGCCGAAGAGGCGACCTTGGAAACGGAGATGGCGACCAGCGCCACCGACCACGGCCGTCTGGGCGAGCTTCAGGTCGAGCTGGAGCGGCTCGTGGCCGAGCGCGAGCGCTTTGAGGCGTCCTGGCTGGAGCTGGCGGAGTCCTTGGAAAGGTAAGGTCACGCCCATGACATACACCCCACCCCAGGAGATCCTCGAGCGCTACGCATCCGTCCTCGTCAACTTCGCCCTCGGCGGCGGTGAGGGCGTGAAGAGCGGCGAGGTCGTGAGGATCGCCGCTCCCGAGAGCGCCAAGCCCCTGTACGCCGAGCTGCGCAAGGCGGTGTGGCGCGCCGGCGGGCACGTGATCGGCGCATACGAGCCAGACGACGACGCGCGCATGAACCTGTCCAAGGACTTCTTCGAAGCCACGAGCGAGGCCCAGCTGGACTACTTCCCGGCCAAGTACATGCGGGGTCTGGTCGACGAGATGGACCATCAGGTCTCGGTGCTCGCCGAAAGCGACCCCCACGCGCTGGAGTCGGTGGATCCGGCGCGGATCATGCGTCGCGGCGAGGCGCTGAGGAGGCTGCTGGACTGGCGCACCGAGAAGGAGAACGAAGGCCGCTTCAGCTGGACGCTCGGGCTGTACGGGACCGCCGCGATGGCGGCGGAGGCCAAACTGAGCGAGGAGGAGTATTGGGAGCAGATCGTCCACGCGTGCTTCTTGGACGTGGAGGACCCGATCGCGCGCTGGCGCGATGTGGGCAAGCGCCTGGACGAGACGAGGGAGCGCCTGGACGCGCTGGACATCGAGCGAGTGCACGTGCAAGGCGAGGACGTGGACCTGCAGGTGGGGATCGGCGAGCAGCGCCGCTGGCTGGGCGGGCGCGGTCGCAACATTCCCAGCTTCGAGATCTTCACGAGTCCGGACTGGCGCGGGACCGAGGGCTGGATCGAGTTCAACCAGCCCCTGTACCGCTATGGCAACCTGGTGAAGGGCATCCGCCTGGAGTTCGCAGACGGCCGCGTGAGCAAAGCGAGCGCCAAGGAGAACGAAGGCATCCTGACGGAGATGATCGCCACCAAGGGCGCCGACAAGGTGGGCGAGTTCTCGCTGACCGACAAACGCTTCTCGCGGATCACTCGCTTCATGGCCCACACGCTGTACGACGAGAACGTGGGCGGGCCGTTCGGCAACACCCACATCGCCTTGGGTCGCTCCTACCAAGACGCCTACACGGGCGACCCGGCCGAGGCGAAGGCCTCGGACTGGGAGCGCTTGGGCTTTAACAACTCAAGCGTGCACACAGACATCGTCTCCACCACCGACCGCACCGTCACCGCCCGATTGCGCGGCGGCGAGGAGCGCGTGATCTACAAGAACGGCGAGTTCCAGCTGGACTAGCCGTGCGATGAATCCGGGGACGGCGCTCGGTCTATAAGACCATCGAAGTCCCGCGTGCAATCCCAAGGAGATGAGATGGCAAAGCTGAGATTCCAGATTTCGATGTCCTTGGACGGCTTCATCGCCGGCCCCAACCCCAGCGAGGCAGAACCCTTGGGCGAAGGGGGTATGCAGTTGCACGAGTGGGCGTTCAAGCTCGCCGCCTGGCGGGCGCCACACGGGCGCGAGGGCGGCGAGGTCAACGCCAGCACACCCATCATGGAGCAGGGCTTGGCGAACATCGGCGCGATCGTCATGGGCCGGCGCATGTTCGGCGGAGAAGCCGGCGCGTGGACAGAGAGCCCTTGGGAGGGCTGGTGGGGCGAGGACCCGCCCTTCCACGTACCCGTGTTCGTGCTCACCCATCACCCCCGCGAGCCGCTGCCCAAGCAGGGCGGCACCACCTTCTTCTTCGCCAGTGACGGCATCGAGGCGGCACTCGATCAGGCCAAGCAGGCGGCCGGCGGAAAGGACGTGGGGCTTGGCGGCGGCGCCGATGTGGCGCAGCAGTACCTGGCGGCCGGACTGATCGACGAGCTGCAGCTCAACGTCGTGCCGGTCCTGCTCGGCGCGGGCACCCGCTTGTTCGAAGACTCTCCGACCGATACCAAACTCGAGATCACCCAAACCGTCGAGGCGCCCGGAGTAACCCACCTGACGTACCGCGTGCTGAGCGCAAATCCGATGCAAATAAGATGACCCCATGGGGGAACGCGCCGACCGGCTCAATCCGTTGTCGGCGCGATCGCGTGTAGCGCTCAGCGCGCCTCCAGGGTCTGCTTGACGACCTCCGTGCCCCGCTGCATCATTTCCCCGGTACGCGGCGCAAGCTCGTTCGGGAAGATCTGGTCTCCCTGGGTGGTGCGATTGTGCCTCAACCGCCCAACGGCGAGGGCGGTATCCGGGTCTCGCCCTGAACCTCGGGGATGCTCATCGCGACCTCGTCGGTGAAACACCAGGACCACGTCTCGCCGGGCTCCAGGGAGCGGATGATTGGATGCCCGCTCGCGTGAGCGTGGGCGCTGGCGTGACGGTTGGGCGAGGAGTCGCAGCAGCCGACGTGACCGCACTCCAGGCAAATCCGCAAATGCAGCCAAGCGCCGCCCATCGCCAGGCAGTCCTCGCAGCCCTCTACGGACTCGGGCAGCTGGGTGATCTGGACTTGTTCGAGGTGTGTGCAATTGGCCATGTGGGTCACTCCGTTCTGGTTTGAGTGAAAGGGATCCGCACACTGAAGACGGTACGACCGGGCCTGGAGTCGAGCGTCAGCGAGCCCTCGTGACGATCCACCACGATGCGCCGGGCAGTAGCCAGACCGAGGCCCGTGCCGCGGCCGACGTCCTTGGTCGTGAAGAACGGGTCGAACACGCGTCCGACCAGGTCCTCGGAGATGCCCGGTCCGTCATCGGCGATCTCGACGAGCGCACAGTCGCCGTCGCGCCGCGTGGCGATCGCGATCGTGCCCCGCTCGCCCAGGGCGTCGATCGCGTTGTCGAGCAGGTTCGTCCACACTTGGTTGAGCTCAGAGCCGCGCACGGTCAACTTCGGCAAAGCGCGATCGTAGTCGCGCTCGAGCGCGATCGAGGTGTGCTTGAGCTTGTAGCCGAGCACCGTCAAGGTCGTCTCCAGGCCCTCGTGGATGTCCACCTCGACCAGAGCGCCTCGGTCCATGTAGGCGTAGGACTTCACGGCCCCCACCAAAGCGGACATGCGCGCGGTGGACTCGCACAGCTCCTCCGATAGGCGCCCGGCGGTCAGCGTGGCGGCGACCCAGCGCAGGGCGGCGCCGGTCGCGGGGCCCGCCAGCTCGGCGACGCGATCGAGCCACGCTTGATCGACGCCGGCCGCAGCCAAGGGCTCGGCCAAACGCCAAGCCTCCTGCACTTCCAGGGCCTCCATGCGCGCGAGCAGGTCCTCCTCGGCATCGGAGGCGTCCAAGGCATCCAGTGCCGTGGCCGAGGCCGCCTGGGCGACGGCTTGCTGTTGAAGTCTCACGAGCTGCTCGGCGTCGGCGCGCTCGATACCGGCCTCCACGAACGAGGCCAAGGCCGAGCCGATCGCCTCCAAAGCCTCGGTCATCTGGGCCGCGGCGCGGCGCGCGGCGGCGGCCGGATTGTTGAGCTCGTGAGCCAAACCGGCCGCCATCGTGCCCAGGGAGGCAAGTCGCTCCTGGTTCTGCTCGCGCTCGGTGATGCGGCTCATCACCGGGGCAACTTGGCGCATCACGCGCTGGTGGATCCCAGGTTGGGCAAAGGCCATGCGCTTGAAGTCCTCGGGGACAACGGTCGCCAGGCGGCAGTCGGTTTCGGCCTGCATGCGCACGCCGAGCGTGCCGCCGGTCAGGACGGCGATCGCCCCCATCCAGGTTGGCGCGGTGTGGTGACCGACCGGCTCGCTCTGACCTTGGGCGAGGATGAAAGCCTGGGCGCGCCCCTCCAAGAGAAGCTGCAGGCCAGGTGGCTCCTCCCCCTGCTCGGCGATGACCTCGCCGGCGAGCACACGACGAGTATGGGCCAGCCCCACCCACTCAGCCAGCTCGGCGTCGTCGAGGCCGTCGAACAGATCGACGCCACGCAGCTCCCCCAGTGTGACGGGCGCCTCGCTGACGGGCGGCTCGCTCGCGAAAGAGTCCTCGCTCGCGTCCGCGTCCGGACTGGATGACCCGCCTGCGGTGCTCACCGCGTGGCCTTGGATGGCGGAGGTGCGGCGAGCCTCACGCGTCCACCAAGTATTCGTGGATCAAGGAGACGGCCATCGAGCCCTCCCCCACGGCGCTTGCGACGCGCTTGATCGAGCGGGCACGCACGTCCCCGGCGACGAACACGCCGGGCACGGTGGTCTCAAGGACATAGGGCTCGCGCTGCAAGGGCCAACCATTGGCCTGGGCATCGCGACCGGCCAGGATGAAGCCCCGCTCGTCGCGTGCCAAGACCCCGTCCAGCCAATCGGTGCGGGGGGAGGCGCCGATGAAGACAAAGCAAGCGTCCGCTTGCAACTTGTCCTCGCCATCGGGGGTTTGGATGCGCAGGCATGTCAAGCGCCCACCCTCGCTCTCGGCCGCCGAGGCCGAAGTGCCGGTGAGGACCTCGATGTTGGGTTGGGCCGCGATCTGCTCGATCAGGTAGTGGGACATCGACTTCTCGAGCGAGGGGCCGCGCACGAGCATCGTCACTTGGGCGGCGTAGCCGCTGAAGTAGACGGCGGCTTGGCCGGCGGAGTTGGCGCCGCCGATCACGACCACGCGCTGGTCGGCGCACCCGCGCGCCTCGGTCATGGCCGCGCCGTAGTAGACGCCGGCGCCGGTCAAGTCGGGGAAGCCGGGCGTGTCGAGCTGGCGATAGGAGACGCCCGAGGCGACGATCACACAGCTCGCGCTCAAGGCTCCGCCGCCGCTCAACTCGACCAGGCGCGCGGAGCCCTCGGCGCGCAGGCCGACGGCCTCCTGGACGGTGAGCAGCTCGGCCCCCAAACGCCGGGCCTGGTCGGTCGCGCGGCGCGCCAGGTCTGAGCCGCTGAGGCCGGCGGGGAAGCCGAGGTAGTTCTCGATGCGACTCGACTGGCCCGCCTGGCCACCGGGCGCCTCACGCTCGACCATCACGGTCTTCAACCCCTCCGAGGCGCCATAGACGGCTGCGGCCAGACCGGCGGGCCCGCCGCCGACGACGACCAGGTCGTAGTGCTCCTGGGCAGGCGTGCCGCTGACGCCGAGACGCTCGGCCAGCTCGAGGATCGTGGGGCGCTCGAGCACGCTCCCGTCCTCCAGCAAGGCGACCGGCAGGCGCTCTGGGTCCACGCCGGCTACGCGCAAGAGCTCGCGCGCCTCGCCGTCGCGCTCCACGTCCAACCAGCGCGCTGGAACGCGGTTGCGCACGAGGAAGTCGCGCAGGTCGTGGGACTCGCGCGAGAAGCGATGACCGATGACGCGCACGCCTCCCGATTCCAAGGCCGCGCCGGCCTCCCAGGTGGTGAGCAAGTCCTCGACAACCGGAAACAGCTGCTCCTCGGGCGGATCCCAGGGCTTGAGCAGGTAGTAGTCCAACGCCACCTCGTTGATCGCGGCGATGGCGGCCTCGGTGTCGGCATAGGCGGTCAGCAAGACCCGCTTGGCGTCGGGCACGAGCTGGCGGGCCTGCGTCAGATAGTCGGTGCCGGACATGCCCGGCATGCGCTGGTCGGCGATCAGCATCGCCACCTGGTCGCCGCGCGCGCGCAGCTCGCGCAGGAGCTCCAAGGCCTCAGGCCCGGACGCGGCGCGCAGAATGCGAAAGCGCTCGCCGAAGCCCCTGCGCAGGTCGCGGGCCACCGCGGCCAGGACCGCGGGCTCGTCGTCGACGGCGAGGATCGCCGGTCGCCGCTGTGGCGTGGCGGGCTCGGGACCGGAGGTGGGCTTGGTGCTGGCCGACTCGGGACTCGACTCAGCGCTGAACGCAGACTCGGAGCCCGAGGCCGACTCGGGACCGGAGACTGTCTCGGCACACTCGGCTTGCGCGGACATTGCCTGAATGACAGTAGTGCGTTCGATATGCGAGCGGCGTGACGCGCACTTTGCACCGCCATAGGCGATACGTTCATACCTGCTTCGGGGCGCAAGCAGCCACGACGACCCCTCCGTCAAGCAGCTTATCCTCTGAAACATGCCGACTCAGCTCTCCGACGTACTTGCCCCGGCTTCGCTGTCTGCCGATCAGCGACGTGTCTTGGAACTCCTCGTGGAAGGCTTGCGCGAGGAGTTTGGGGACGATCTGCATGCGATCTGGCTGTATGGCTCGCGCGCGCGCGGAGAGACGCCGCGTCCCTACTCGGACATCGATCTGATGGTGCTCGTCGAGGGCCGTAGGTGGGAGAACGGCGGGAGGGCGCTCGACGTGCTCTACCCGATCGCGGAAGAGGAGGGGGTGAGCCCGATGTGGTTCTCGTTCTTCTGCGATACGCCCGAGTGGCTGCGCGGGCGGCGCGAGATCCGCTCGTTCTTCATCGCCGAGGTCGACCGCGACAAGATCGTGCTCTATGGGAGCCGCTTGGAGTGAGCCCACGCTCGGTTGAGTTCATGGATCAGGCGCGTGACCGCGCGGCGCTCGCGCGAGAAGCCTTCGCTGCCGGACATCTGGAGGGGGCCGTGAGCGCGGCCTACTACGCGATGCTCTACGCCGCCAGGGCGGCGCTGTCCGAGCGCGACGAATACGCCCGCACCCACACGGGCACGTGGCACCTGTTTCACGTGCGCTATGTGACCACGGGCGCGTTCGACCAGCACCTTCATGCGCTCGCCACGCGCTCGCAAAGCACACGCGAGCAGGGCGACTACGAGGCGATCACGCCCGATCGCGCGGAAACGCGGGAAATCGTGGAGGGAGCCGCCGACTACATCGCGGCGATCGAAGCCATGCTCGACGGCCAAGGTCAAGCGCCCAAGGGCGATAAATGAAGGGAAGCGTCGACTACGAGCGCCACGGACGCACCTATGCGGAGCACCGGCGCGCCGACCCGCGCATCGAGGCCCGCATCCATGCGGCGCTTGGCGGGGCGCGGACGGTTTTGAACGTGGGCGCGGGTGGCGGCTCCTATGAGCCGCGGGACCGCTGGGTACTGGCGGCGGAGCCGAGCGCCACGATGCGCGCCCAGCGACCCGCGGATGCGGCGCCGGCGATCGACGCGCGCGCGGAGGCGCTGCCGTTCGACGACGGGACGTTCGACGCGGCGATGGCTTGCGTGACGATCCATCACTGGGACTCGCCCGCGGCCGGCTTGGCCGAGTTGCGCAGGGTGGCCAAGGGCCCGGTGGTCGTGTTCACGTTCGAGCTCGACCATCTGCCCGCCTGGCAGCTCGACTACCTGCGTGAGGGCGTGGCCGAGGAGCAGCCGCGCTTCCCGGCGATCGAGGAGGTGAGAGCCGCGCTGGGCGGGCACACCAGGGTGGAGCGGATCCCGACCCCCGGCGACTGCGCCGACGGCTTCTTCGAGGCCTTCTGGCGGCGCCCGGAGGCCTTGCTCGATGAGGACGTGCGCAGCGCCCAGTCGGTGTGGGCATTGCTTGACGATGACACTGAACAGCGCATCGTGGAGCGACTCGCGGGCGCCTTGGACTCGGGGGCGTGGGATGCCGAGCACGGGCGCCTGCGCGCGCAGGACAGCTTCGAAGGGGCTTTGCGCCTGGTGATCTCCGAGGCCCCTTGAGGGGCCTCGCAACCGAGGCCAAGGCGCGTTTCTTCAGGCGCTGGAGCGCCGCGACTACTCAATCGTCCCCTCGTTGAGCAACGCCAAATATTCGTCATACGCATATATCCGACCACGCCGACGACCGGTGACCTCTCGCAGGACACCGATCTCCTGCAGTCGCCTGACGCCATTGTTGACGGTCGGTTCGCTCAGCTCAAGGGTCTCGGCTGCGCGCGGAACGCTCATGAGGACAAATCTGACAACAAAGTCGTGAATGCGCAAGGCCGTCGGGGATCCTCGACCGATGGAATGCAGCTTTTGGCGATCTCGCTCAACCATGCGAACGATACGCTGAACGGTACTGGTGGCGGATTCGGCCACCTCGAGCACTCCTTCAAGGAAGAACTCGAGCCACTGCTCCCATGCGCCTTCGCTGCGAACGCTTTGCAATCGCTCATAGTAGGTGTCTCGATTGCGCTTCAGATAGAGACTGAGGTAGAGAAGTGGCCGAGCCAGAACACCTTCGCTACAGAGCAGAAGCGTGATCAACAGTCGCCCGACACGACCGTTGCCGTCGAGGAAAGGGTGAATCGTCTCGAACTGCGCGTGAGCCAACGCGGCCTTGACAAGGATGGGCGTCTGGATTGGATCACCATGCAGAAAGAGCTCAAGCGCTCCCAATGCGCCCATGACTTCGTGCGGTGGCGGAGGCACGAAGCGAGCGTTTCCTGGGCGCGTCCCTCCGATCCAGTTCTGTGTGGTTCGGAACTCCCCCGGAGTCTTGTCGGCGCCTCGCGAGCGAGCGAGCAGTCGACCATGGACCTCCTTAAGCAAACGCAGACTGAGCGGCAGCTCCCCGCTTTGGATGCGATGTAGACCATGGTTCATCGCTGCGATGTAGTTGACGGTTTCTTGGGTGTCGGCCTCCGGCACACCCGGAGTCCCGTCGTTCTCGAACAGGAGCAGGTCGGAAAGTGAGGACTGTGTGCCCTCGATCTGAGACGAGAGAACAGCCTCCTTGCGGATATAGGTGTATAGGAATTGATCTGGATCGGGCAACAGGAGCGTTACGCCGTCCAACCGTCCAAGGGCCTGGTTGGCTCGGTCGAGCAGTTCTTGGAGACGAGGAGTGATATTGAGTGGGGGATCCGGCGGCAGCGGCTTGGGAGCGAAGGTCAGATAGCCCTCAGGGCCGCTGTTCGCCGAGATGAAACTCCCCGCTCGCCCCGCCACCTTCAGCTGCTTGCCGTTGCTCATCTTGGTCCACGCATCCTTTAGTAAGCCCTACCTTACCAAAGGAAGAAGCCATAAAGTTTAGTTAGCCCGGACCAACCCAAAGTTCCTTGGGTTTGCGTGACCAAAGCTCACCAGCCCCTATATGCCCGGGGTTAGCGTCCCGACTTCATTTCCGCTGCTGTCCCACCCCCAGCCACCCTCGCAAAGCCTCGTGCATCGCCTCGACGCCGACGATCGGCTCGACGGGCTCGCTCCACTCCGCAGGCACCACCGCAAAAGGCCGGGTCTGGGGTCCGCCGAGCCCGCCGTGGGAGCCCATGAACTCCTCGAAGGGAGCCACCTCTTGGGTGGCGGGGTCGTACACGCAGTTGACGAGTATGTCCGGGCAGTGAGGAAAGCCGTCGTGGCGGCGCAGATGGTCGGCCGCGGTGGCGTCGAAGTCGGCCAGCGGGTCCTCCCCTTCGATTGTGTCATCGCTCAGACGCCGCCGTCCCGCCCCGCCGATCACAACCGATCCGTGCGCCTGCGAGCGCACCATCACGTAGCCGATGCCGGGGTGGTTCGCGAGCTCATCCACCAAGCGAGGATGCGCCTCGACGATCTGCTCCAAGGTCATGCGCTCGGGACTGGAGGGCAGGTAGACGAGGCCGAGCCCGCCCGAGACCATCACGATCGCCTCCTTGGAGGCGGCCTGTGCGCCGTCGGCCAGAGCCTCCCGGTTGGGCCCCAGGGCAACGGTCCCCTCGACCGCGCGCGCTTGGGTGGCTCGGGCCAGGACGCGTCCTCCGACGGAGTCCTCCTGGCGCGCGTCGGCCAGGACCGCGCCCATGTCGCCCCAGGCCTCGTCGAGCGCCGCGGGGGCGTAAACATCGCCTTGGGTCAAGGCCCCACTGACGACCTGCTCAAGCGTCTGGCCGTAGCGCTGCCGGAACGGCGCTCCCTGGGTCTGACCGTGGTCGGAGAGCACCACCAGGCGATAGGGACGCGGCGACTGGGCTGTGGCTCGCTCCAGACGAGCCAATTGGCGATCGTGTCGCTTGAGCACGGCGAAGGCGTCGGGCTCGCGGATACCCGAATGGTGGGCAACCTCGTCGTAGCCGACGAAAGTGGCATAGCTGGCGGGCACGCCCTCGACTATGTCGGCCAATAGCAAAGCCGTCACGAGGTCGCGCATGACGACCGCGATCGCGGCTCTGATCAAGGGATAGGGGCCTTTGCGGTCCACGTGGGCCGCGCCGCTGCGACGTTGGCGGCGTGCCGTCCGGCGCTCTTCGGCGATATCGGCCAAGGACAGGACGATCGTGCGCATGAAGCCATAGGGATCGGAGAAGTAGGCGAACAGGTCCGAGGCTTTGGACCTGGAGCGGTCGCGAATCACGCTCATCGTGGCGGTGCAGCGGGGCGCGTCGCCCGAGAACATGTTGCCCCGGCTCGTGCCCCCGTCGACCAGCAGACCGGAGCCGCTGGAGCGGCGGCGCTCGATCTCGGCCGCGTCGGCGGGATGGTTGGAGACCATCGTGCGCCCCGACTCCTTCTCGTACCAGCGGAAGGCGGGCATATCCCAGTTGCTGCCCAACAGCAGCCCTGCCTGCGAGGCGCCTGTCTGGGAGGAGAGGTCGCACTCCCAGCCAAGCATTCGGTGGGAGCCGTCGGACAACCAGCGCGCGATCGTGGGAGCGTGGCCTGCGCGGATCGCCTCGCGCAGGACGCCCTCGCCGAGGCCGTCAATCTCGAACAGGATCACCCCGGGCACCTCGGTGCGGTGCTTGCGTCGGGAGCTTCTCACTCTTCTGCGCACGACTCTGAGGTGACGCGCGTCCCCGTCGACGTCCAGCAGTGGGGCCACCAGCATCGAGACCAAAGCCAAACCGAAGGCGATCGCCATGTCGGTCCAGAACGAAGGCGTCTTGCCGTCCACCACGTAGAACGCGAGCGCGACCATGCCGGCGCTCAAGGCAAGCGAGCCCAAGCCGAAGGTGACGATCGTCAAGGGCAAGGCGACCCTGATCAGCAGCGGCCACAAGACCGCGTTGAGAACCGCCATTGCGGCAGCGACCAAGATCGCGGCATCAAAAGACAAGGTGTCCCGGCTGGAGAGGAGCGCCGTCAGGGCGACCAAAACCACCGCTTGGACCACCAGCATCGCGAGCGCCCGCCACGCGAAGCCCACGATTTGGCGCACAAGCCGCAAGCGCTGCCGGGCGTGGCGCTCATCGATCGCTGTGTGCATCTCGTTGCTACCTTCTCGCTATGGTCGATGGCGCGATGGCTGCCCGTCGCGGAGACACGGGCGCAGACCGTATCGCGTTCTTGGGCCACGCCACCGTCTTGATCGAACTGGGGGGCGTGCGGCTGCTGACGGATCCTTTGCTGCGCGGGCGCGTCGCGCATCTGCGCCGCCAAGCGCCGATGCCCCGCGAGGAACTGTTCGCGGACCTGGACGCGGTCCTGATCTCACACTCCCACCACGATCACCTCGACCTCGCTTCGCTGCGACGCCTAGGTCGCGACACGCCCCTGATCGTGCCTGGCGGCGCGGGACCTTGGCTCCAGGAGCGGGGGTTCGGAGCCGTAACAGAGCTGAGCCTGGGCGAGGTGGCGCGGGTCGGGACGCTCCAGGTCAGAGCGGTTCAGGCCGACCACGACGCCCGCCGCCCCGGCGGCCCGCTCGCCGATGCGGTGGGCTATGTGCTGGGAAGTCCGGCCGCGACAGAGCACGGGTCCGCGGTGGGCATGCCGGACGACGGCGGGCACAGACTCCGCGCGCGCGGGGTCTACTTCGCGGGCGACACCGCGCTCTATCCCGGGATGGCGGACTTGGAGAGATCCTTGGAGGTGGCCCTGGTGCCGGTCGCGGGCTGGGGCCCGAAGCTGGGACCGGGCCACATGGGTCCACTCGAGGCGGCCGAAGCGGTCGCCTTGTTGCGCCCCAAATTGGCGATTCCGATTCACTGGGGGACTTTGCTGCCGATTGGCTTGGGCCACGGTCATCGAAAGCTGCTGGAGGAGCCGCCGCGCTTGTTCGCTGAGCACGCCGCCCGCTTGGCGCCGGACGTGGAGGTGCGGGTCTTGAACCCAGGCCAGGAGACCGTGCTCTAGACTGCCCGCAGTAGTTGTGTCGTAACTGGCCTCATCCAATCGAAAGGCCTCTCTGGTGCTCATAGCCCGCGGCAAGACACCTGTCGTCATCGGTCTTTTGGTCGGAGCCCTCGTGCTCGCCTCGTGCGGTGAATCCTCCCAGGAAAAGGCCAAGGCCCAGGTCTGCCAAGCGCGCTCGGACATCTCCAAGCAGGTCAAGAAGCTGAGCGAATTGACGCTCTCCTTGAGCGCTCCCGGCGAAGCCAAAACGGGCTTGGAAGCGATCGGCAAAGATCTCACGACGATCAAGGACGCTCAACCGAACCTGGAACCGGCACGCAAGGAACAGGTCCAAGCGGCAACCCACACCTTTGAAGCCCAGGTCAGCTCGATCCTGTCCGAATTGACCTCCAAACCTTCGCTCAGCAAACTCGAAACACAGCTCAAATCCTCGCTGACGCAGCTTGCCTCTGGCTACGAAAAGGCGCTGGCTCCACTCAACTGCTCGTAGCGCGAAGCGAGGCACGGGGACTGGCGTTACACTCGTTCTGGCCCTCGCTTTGGGGTGCCTTCGGTGCGCCGATCGGCTCACATGAGCCGGTAGGCGCAAGCCAATCAGAGGAGCAGCCATGAGCAACCAGGAGCTGGAACTGGGTCCTGTCGATGTCGTTGTGATCGGCTATCCACCGGACGCTCCGCGCACCGGCGAGGCGATTCCGCTGTTCATAGATCTCGTGGATAGAGGCATCGTCAGGGTTCTTGACGTGCTCCTGGTCCAGAAGGACGCCGAAGGCAACGTCTCGGGACTGGAGATCACCGACCTGGACGGCGATGGGGTCGACGACCTGGTGGTGTTCGCGGGCGCGCGCACGGGCATGCTCGGCGACGAGGACGCGAGCACGGCCGGAGAGGCCTTGGAGCCGGGAGAGGCGGCCGTGATGATCTGTTTCGAGAACACTTGGGCCGCGCCATTTGCCACGGCGGTGCGTCGCAACGGCGGTCGTGTACTTGCTTTTGAGCGGGTCGCCGCGCAGGACGTGCTGGACACGCTCGACGCGCTCGACAGCGCATCCTGAAAACCGGAAAGGAATATCGAAATGCCACTCATGCGCACCATGGCCCGCACGGCCGTCATCGCCGGAACAGCAACCACCGTGTCCAACCGCGTCAGCCGCCGCCAGCAGGGACGCTGGGCCTCCCAAGAACAGCAGCAGCCGGCCGAACAACCGCAGCCCCAGGCGTACGCGCCGCCGGCGCCTGCCGCTCCTGAAACAGACCCGATCGAGCGGCTGAAGGAGCTGGGCCAGTTGCACGAGTCGGGCGTGCTCACCGATCAGGAGTTCGCCGACGCGAAGGCCAAGATCCTGGGCTGAGTCACGAAAATTTGCGCCTTCATCTGAGGGGGCTGCTGATCGGCGCCTTGGTCCTGGTCGTGATCGGCGCCGCGGCGACCCTGGCCGGCTGGGACATAACCAGCTGGTTCAAACACGTCTGGGACACGCTCACCAGTGTCTCGCTGGGCTACTTGGTCGGTGGGATCGCGCTGCTCACACTGCAGACGACGGCGACCGCATTCGCTTGGTATTCGATCCTTCGCTACGGCTACCCGCAGGCGGAGGTCCGCTGGATACAGGTGCTCGCCTGCTATGCGGCGGCGGTGGCGCTTAATTCGGTGTTGCCCGCGAACTTGGGCACTTTGGCGATGCTGTTGATGTTCACCACGATCGTCGTGGGCGCCACCTTCGCGGGCGTCTTGGCGGGCATGGCCGTGCAGAAGATCTTCTTCACCGCGATCGGCACGTTCTGTTACGTGTACCTGTTCCTGACGGTGGGCGGCTCGTTTTCGCTGCAGCTCGGCTTCGTCTCAGAACATCCTTGGGCAACCGCGATCTTGGTGGTGGGGATCGCCGCGCTGATGGTCATGGTCGGACGCGTCTTGCGCCGGCGCGTCAGGGAGTGGTGGTCGCAAGCGAAGGTGGGCGCCCAGATCCTCGTCCACCCTCGCGCTTTCCTCGGGCGAGTGGTACTGCCCGAGGCGATCGCTTGGCTGGCGATGCTTGGCGTGATCGCCGTGTTCTTGGCCGCCTATGACATCCCGGTCAGCTTTCACACTTTGATGAGGGTGGTGGCGGGCAACTCGATCGCCAATGTCAGCTCGGTAACGCCGGGCGGCGCAGGGGTGGTTCAGGGCTTCAACGTGCTCTCGCTCAAGGGCATCACAAGCACCTCGAACGCCACCGCTTACTCGGTCTCCCAGCAGCTCGTGACGACCGCTTGGGGGATTCTCTTTGCGATTCTCTTGCTGATCAGGGCTTTCGGCTGGACTGACGGAAAGACGCTGGTCGCCCAGTCATACGGTCAGGCGCGTGAGAAGAAGGCCGAGCACTCGGCCGAGCGCAAGGCCAAGCGCCGGGCCGGCGCACCGAGCGGGTAGCTACCGACCGCGGTCGCCACCCGTGTGGCCCCCCGCGCATCCGCGGTGAGGCCTTCGTAAATCAAAGATGCCCCAGATCGGGGGCGTCCGTCAGACAATCGCCGGCTCGACCGCGAGCTCGGACGCTTCGTCGTGGCGCAGGTCGCTGTCACGGACGAGCAGCAGGGCGAGCACGGCGCCGATAAGCGCCATGGCGCTACCAACCAGCAGGATCGCGGAGAAGCCATGGGTGAAGCCCTCGCGCGCGGCGTGAACGATCGGCGCGGGGGTGCCTTGAGGGAGGGTGCCAGAAGAGACCGCTTCGGCCAGACCGCGCGCGTGTGTGGCGCCTGCATGCGGCAGGAGATCCTGGATGCGCTGCCTCGAGAGAGCAAGGAACAAAGCGCCAAGCCCGGCGGTGCCGGAGGCGATCGCGACCTGGCGGAACGTGTCGTTGATTCCGGAGGCCACGCCGCTCATCCGCTCGGGCACGGTCGAGAGGGCGACGTTCGCCAGCACCGGATTGACAATGCCCACGCCGAGACCGCCGACAATGAAACCTGGGAGCAGGACCGTCCATGAGTCGTCCGGTTTGGCGCCGCTCATCAGGACAAGGCCAACGGCGGTGATCGCCAGACCGGAAGCGAGCAGCACTCGCGCGGAGACCTTGCCCTCCAGGGACGCCGTGCCGCCGGCGACAAAGAAAGAGCCCACCGTGAACGGCAGGTAGCGCAGGCCGGCCTGCAGGGGCGAGAGGTGCTCGATCTCCTGCATGTAGAGCGTGATGTAGAGGAACAGGGCGAACATGGAGCCGCTGAGAGCGAACGCGGTTATCTGGGCCCCGGTGAAAGCGTGGCTGCGGAAGAGGCCAAGCGGGAGCATCGGCTGGGCGACGCGCAACTCGATCGCGACAAACGCCGCGAACAGCACGACCGCGGCCGCGAGTAGGGCGAGGATCACACCTGAGGTCCAGCCGTCGTCGTTGCCTCGCAGCAGGGCGAGCACCAACAGCGCGTTGGCGGAGGAGAAGGTGACTGTGCCGCCCCAATCCACGCCGCGAGCCGTCTCATCTCGCGATTCGGCGATCTTCAAGACAGTCACAGCGATCGCGGCGATCCCGATCGGGATGTTCAAAAAGAAGATTGATTGCCAGCCGATCGCCTGGGTCAAGGCGCCGCCAACGAGCGGTCCCAAAGCAACAGCTACGCCGATTGTCGCCCCGTAGATCGCGGTGGCGTTCGCTCTCTCCGGGCCTCTCCACTCCTGGGCCAGCAAGGCCAAGGACACCGCGAACATGATGGCGCCACCGACGCCTTGAAGCGCGCGCGAGAGGTTC
This sequence comes from uncultured Solirubrobacterales bacterium, assembly GCA_963809705.1. Lineage (GTDB taxonomy): Bacteria > Actinomycetota > Thermoleophilia > Solirubrobacterales > Solirubrobacteraceae > Palsa-744. The sequence continues at coordinate 739,835 of CAWEKF010000001.1, forward strand.
AAGACGGTCGGGGTTCCGGCCAGCCCGCACAGCAAGGAGGCCGCCGTGAAGATCGCGACGCCGACCACGAAGACGCGCTTGCGCCCGAGCCTGTCGGCGAGCGAGCCAGACGTGAGCACGAAGGCGGCAAGCGTGAGCGCGTAGGCGTCGATGACCCACTGCAGATCGGTGAACGACGAATGGAGGTCCTTGCGAATGCTCGGCAAGGCGGTGTTGACGACGGTGATGTCGAGCAGCAGCATGAACGTCGCCACGCACACCGCGATCAAAGTCCACCACTTGCGCTCCATCCCTATCGCGGCGTCCCCACGGTGGCCGATACCTCTGGCTCGGCGGCTATGGGCGCAACAGGCGAGACATCGGGCTCGGCAGCTCGCAAAGCCCGCGTGAGCAAGCGCCACAAGGTCGCTCGTTCCTCGGCATCGAGCGCCTTTAGAACCTCGTCCTCGATCGTCTCCTGGGCACGCTCGGCTTTGGTCAAGGCGCGACGTCCACGGTCGGTCAGCTCGACGCGATGGCGGCGGCGGTCCTCGGGGTCGCGCCGGCGGGCCACATGACCCAGATCCTCCAGCTCGTTGAGCAGGAGCACAACGTTGTTGGCGTCCATGCAGAGCGCCTCGGCCAGCTCCTGCTGGGGCGCGCCGTCGTGGTCGCGCAGGTAGCTGAGGGCCATCACCAGGCGCATGTGGATGCCCAACAGATCCTCGGTGCTGCGGCGGTAGACCTGCTTGGCCAAGCGCGTGAGCAGGACCATCGAGCCGAGGTCGGCGGTGTGGAGATCGGCCATATGAGTTTGCTTGCCCATAGCCGGCCCATTATACCACGATGTAGCAATCATCCTCGCTAACAAGATGATACTTGTAAGATTGATTATCCATGCTATGGTGTTCCCCGTGAGCGAGACCGGAAGGAGCAACATGAAGACCGCCACCGCCCCGGGAGGACGCGCCCGGCAAAGCGAAAGCCCGCGGCGCCAAGGCACAGAGCTGCTGGACGTCCAGCAGCCGGACGTCCAGCAGCGGGGGACCCAACAGCCTGACACTCGACTGACGAACGCCCACGACGAAGCCGAGCGCAAACGCGAGCGCCGGCGTTGGATCGCGCTGGCGGTGCTGTGTCTGGGGCAGCTGATGATGGTGTTGGACGCGACGATCGTGAATGTGGCGCTGCCTTCGATCCAGCGCGAACTGGGCTTCTCCCAAGGGAGCCTCACGTGGGTGATCAACGGCTACCTGGTGACCTTCGGCGGCTTCCTGCTGCTGGCCGGCCGGATGGGCGACTTGGTGGGGCGCAAGAAGGTCTTTCTGACAGGGCTCGTGATGTTCACGGCGGCGTCGATCCTGTGCGGGCTCGCCCAAGATCAGGCGATGCTGATCGGGGCTCGCATCCTCCAGGGGATCGGCGGGGCGGTCGCCTCGAGCGTGATCTTGGCGATCATCGTGACCGAGTTCCCACAGCGGGCGGAGCAGGCCAAGGCGATGGGCATGTACGCGTTCGTCTCGGCTGGGGGCGGCTCGGTCGGGCTGCTGGCCGGGGGCGCGCTGACGCAGTCGCTGGACTGGCACTGGATCTTCTTTGTGAACGTGCCGATCGGGGCGATCGCGTTCGTGCTCGGTTGGATCTTGATCGAGGAGAACGAAGGGATCGGTCTGGCGGGCGGCGTCGATGTGGTGGGCTCCTTCTTGATCACGCTCGCGACGATGCTCGGCGCTTTCGCGATCGTGAAGTCCAGCGAATACGGGCTGTTCTCAGCGCGCACACTTGGCGTGGGCGGAGCGTCGCTGGCGCTGCTGGCCGGCTTCTTGGCGCTCGAGTCGCGGATAGCCAACCCGATCATGCCGCTGAGGATCTTGCGTCAGCGCATGTTGATGGGGTCCAGTTTCGTGCGCGGGCTGTTGATCACTGGGATGTTCTCGGCGTTCTTCCTGGGCGCCTTGTATTTGGAGCGGGTGCTCGGCTACGACGCGATCGACACTGGCCTGGCGTTCCTGCCGCTGACGTTCTCGATCGCGGCGATGTCGATGGGGCTCTCGGCCAGGGCGATGCAGCGCTTCGGCGCTTTGCAAACGCTGATGGCCGGCTTGGCGGGGATCGTCGTGGGCCTGCTCCTGCTTGCGACACAAGGCCTACACGCGAGCTATTTTCCGGGCCTGTTCTTCGCATTCCTGACGCTCGGGCTGGGAGCAGGGGCCTCGTTTTTGCCGCTGCTGACGATGGGGATGTCCGATTCGCCGGCGCGCGACGCGGGATTGGCTTCGGGCATCATCAACGTGTCGGTGCAGCTGTTCGGCGCGATCGGCCTGGCGACGCTTGGCACGATCGCGACCGACCACACGAAGGCGCTGGGCGCCGGCGGGGACTCGCTGGCGAGCGCCTTGACCGGCGGATATCACCTGGCCTACCTGGTCGCCGCCGGGTGCGTTGGCCTGGGCATCGTCGCGGCCTCCTTGGTATTGCGCCCACCGAAGGTCGCACAGCCGGAGACCGTTTCTGGCGAGGAGTTCGAGGCTGGAGCCAACGCGGAGCTGGTCGCGGCCTAGGAAATGAGGCTGTGCCACCCGGGTGGCAGGGCCGCGCATGCGCGGGCATGCCGCGAGCGGCGCCGCACCAGTCCTCGGCGGGACCTCGGCACTGGCGCCGATGCGCCCAACTCCCCAACAACTGCGACCTTCCCGAGGGAGGGTCGCAGTTTGGGGACCTCTGTCACAGGCTCTTGATCATCGCGGTCGCCGTGTCGCGGAGCGAGCTATCCGGGTAAATGAGGGGGCGACAGAGGACACCCATCTCGCCAGGATCGCCCATAAGCAGGTTCTCCGCACCCGCCTCGGCCAGCGCACGGTGGACGACGGGCGAGCCGGGAATCACCGCGAAGTCACGTCCTCGCCGTTTACATACCGCGCCACGGAACGCGATCGCTCTGGCCCCGACCGAATCGATCGCGCCGAGTTGGCGCAGGTCCAGGGTGAGGGTCGTGACGCCTTCTTCGCACAGACACTCGATCTCATCCTCGAGCTCGACTGCGGTGCGACGATCCAACCTGCCCGTCAGGATCAGCTTGTGCCTCCACACGGGCGCGCTCGCGAGCGTCCTCGCCCGCGCGCGCACGGCCTGTGCTTGGCCTGCATCGCGATCACCGAAACTGACTGGATGCGCGAGCGCTTCCGCGGTCCCGTCTTGGTCGCGTGTATGCCTGATCGTTATCGACGATGTCAAATGAGGTTTCATAACGAGTACAGCTCCTTCCAGAAGATCTTCGAACCGGTAGCCAAATCGCCCAGGATCGAGTGACCCGGAGCGCAGGCGCAGAGAGACCTGGCGAGGAGCTAGTCCGGTCGCTCGGGGATCAGAGCGAAAAACGTTGTGCGCCACGATGGCTGGGATACGCACAACAGCCGCATCACACTGGGAGCTGTTTGGAGCAGGGCGCCCACGAGGATGGACGGCGCCGAAGAAGCGGAGCCCGAGCTCCCTCCCGCAGCCGATCCGCCACCCCCTCCGCCAGACCCGGGTATGGGAGAGAAGAGATGATTTTCGACCGCCTGACCACCGTCCTTGTCGCGGGCTGGCACACTCGTCGCGATCATGGCCGCCGGAGATGTGCCGACCGTGGCGAAGGCGACGGTGGAGACCAGCGCCGCCCCTGACGTGTCCATCCAGCGACCGGCATAGCCTGTCCCGATCGTCCATGCTCCAAACGCGGCGAGCTCGCGACTCACCCGTTGGGACTGGCGTGCTAAGGTTGTCGGCGCTCCCAGCGAGGCCGAAGCCTGATTCTTCCCGGCGGCGGGTGTCGGGGCACCTGGCATTGATATGGCGACATTGGGAGCCGTCGCAGCAGTGAAGGGCGCGGGCGCGACTTCGTTTGCCGGTTCTCTGCGGTCCGACCCCGAAGCGCCGGTGGGAGTCTGTGAGTCCCCAGCCCCTTCGGTTGCCCCCCCTTCAGAGCTGGTTTCCCCACTCGCCTTGCCGGTCTGTTCGGCGGTCTGCGGTTCGTGGTCGGGAGGAGATCCTTCGACGGTAAGCGGCGCTTCTTTGTCTGCCGAAGGGATCTGTTCGGGAATGGTCTGTTCGACCGGCGGTGTCTGTCCGGCCGGCGGCGGCGCCGTCTGTTCGACCGGCGGCGCCGTCTGTTCGACCGGCGGCGCCGTCTGTTCGACCGGCGGCGGCGTCTGTTCGACCGGCGGCGGCGTCTGTTCAGCTACCGGCGGCGTCTGTTCAGCCGGCGGAGAGGGGTCTTCGACGTCCGGTGGTTCGACCGGGGATTGCGTTTGTTCTGCCGTGACCTCGGCTTCTTCAGGTTCGGGCGAGGTTTGTTCGGCTGCTGGAGGGTCTTGTTCAACCGTGGGCGACGTTTGTTCGGCTGCGGCTGGGGCCTGTGCGCCGGTGGGTAGGGCTTCTTCGGTAGCAGGCGGTGTTTGTTCTGGAGACACACCGCTTTCTGGCGCAGCCTCGCCGGGAGGCGAATCCGTGGCGACTTCGAGCGCGTTCGCTCCTTGCGCTTGGGCGCCAACGGCGAAGAGGAAGCCGGCGAACACGAGCGATACGACCAACCAAAGAGCAGGACGCCCTTTCGGGGCCAACTGCATGAGAGGATTCCTGAACGACGCGATCATGGTTCGCTATCAAGGATTCGCTGGCTGCGGCGCATACGACTTTGCGGCTCCTGATCTGTATTCCGGCGCTAAGCTTCTATAGATGATGACATCGCAAGGGATGTCTGTGCAAGGGATATATGTGTGCCGATCATGTGATCGATGTGCTGGCTTGATACCTAGCAGGATCGTGTTGGAGACCCAAGGGAGTCGCAGCTCGTGCTCGTCCTAACACGAAAGATCGAACAAAGCATCATGATCGGCGATGACATTGAGGTAACGGTGCTTTCGAACGACGGCACGAAGGTGCGCTTGGGCATCCAGGCGCCCTCGGCCATTCCGGTGCACCGAATCGAGATCTATAACGCGATCCAGACCAAACGAGAGCGCGTCAACAGCGAGCGAGATGTGCCACGCGCGCGTGGAGGACGAGCGGGATAGAGCTGCCTATGCTCGGGCGTAGAGAGCGGCTATCTCGGCCGAGTACTTCTCCGCAATGGGCTTGCGCTTGAGCTTCATCGTCGCCGTCAGCTCCTCGCCACCCGGCAGCCAGTCGTGGGGAAGGATCGCATAGCGCTTGATCTGCTCGACGCGACTCAGGTGGGCGTTTGCCCGCTCGATCGCTCGGGCGACCTCGGCTTGGACGCCGGGGTCCTGCGCGAGCGCTTGCGGCTTGGGGTCGCCAAGTCCGTGCTCGGCGGCCCACACGCCGGCGCCGTCGGGATCCAGCACGATCAAAGCCACGTTGTAAGGGCGCATATCGCCGATCGCGATCGCCTGTCCGATCAATGAGCTCGCAGCTCTCGATGTGAGCCTCGATATTCGCCGGTGACATGTTCTTGCCCGCCGCGTTGATGATGAGCTCCTTCTTGCGGTCGACGATCTTCACGTAGCCGTCCTCGTCCATCTCGGCGATATCGCCCGTGTGCAGCCATCCGTCCCGGTCGATCGCCTCGGCGGTCCGCTGCGGGTCCGAGCGGTAGCCGCGCATCAGGATCGGCCCGCGACAGAGCAGCTCTCCGTCATCGGCGATGCGCACCTGCAGACCGGGCACGGGAATACCGACAGTGCCGATCTTGGGACGCTCGCGCGGGTTGCACGTGCCTACGCAGGTCAGCTCGGACATGCCCCACAGCTCACAGATCGGCAGGCCGATGGCGTGGAAGAACTCGAGCACGTCTATCGGCGTGGGAGCCGCCCCCGCGTAGACCATCTTCGCGTCGGCGAGGCCCAGGCGCTCGCGCAGCCGGGAGAGCACCAAGGCGTCGGCGCGGGCGTACTCTGCAAGCAGCTCCGGGGAAGGCTGCTCGCCGGCCTGCTCGGCCCGCACGCGCCGCAGGCCCACCTCGATCGCCCAGCGCGCCGCCTGTTGGCGATCGGAGTCCGCCTCGGCCGCGATCGCCGCCTCGAGGCCCGCCTTGATCTTCTCCCAGACTCGCGGCACCGAGCCGAACGTCGTCGGGCGCACATCCGGGAGCGCCGCGGCGACCTCGCGCGGGTCGGCGACCACGGTCACCTGGGAGCCGTAGAGCATCGAGGAGTAGTGCGACGAGTAGCGGTCGGCCATGTGCGCGTGGGGCAGGTATGAGACGAGGCGATCCTCGGGCCCCACGGAGATCAGCGCCGACGCGGCCCGGCACTCCGCCAAGACGTTCGCGTGGGTCAGCTCGACGCCCTTCGGCGGCCCGGTTGTGCCCGAGGTGTAACAGATCGTGATCAGGTCCTCCCCAGTCACAGCGCGCCAGGTCGCCTCAAAATCAAAGCCGGGGGACTCGCGCGATTCGAGATCCCTGAGCGCCAAGGCGCCGTCCGGTGCGCCGTCCACGCAGATGACGTGCTCAAGCGGGACTCCGGCGGCGCGGATCGTCTGCAAGAACTGAAGCTCGGTGATCACGATCTTGTTGGCGGCATTGGCGAACAGGTAGGCGACCTGCTCTGGGGAGCAGGTGTTGTAGATCGAAAAGGGCGTCGCCCCAAGATGCATCGCCGCGCAATCGCACAGGTTGAACTCGGGCCGGTTGAGCAGCATCAGGCCCACGGTGTCGCTTCGTCTCACTCCGAGCTCGTGCAGGCCGGTCGCGATCTTCCTGACGCGCTCAGCAACATCCGCAAAGGTCAACTCGACATTCGCACCCGGGGTGCGCAAAGCAACGCGCTCGGCGTTTTCGGCAGCCGTGACCTGGAACGCCTCGCAGAGCGTCGCCGCCTCCGCGCTCGCCTGGAAAGCATCAGGAATAGTTCGATACCCCGGAATCTTTCGGATCGAGCCCACGAGCGTCCACACTACACTTCCCGCGCCGCGCTCGGTCCACACATGTGCGGAGCGCAATGGTCGAGGAAAAGCTGATGACCGACTCGTTCCCGGCCACATACCCGAGCTATCGAGAGAAAACCAAGATGCTGATCCCGTTCGTGCTCTAGAAGCACAGCGCTTATCCCGCGGTGAGTTCTGCGGCGGACCTCGTGCCGGCACATCCAACACTCGGGGACGTCGACTCGCGGCAGGCGCCCATCGACTATCAAGCGGCCAAACGCGTGCACAAGGCGGAGTGGTCGAAGGCGCCAAGCTGACCTAAACGCGGGGGATGCCCACCGGAGCGTGCAGCATCGGTGCGCTAGCGTATTTCGCGATGGAGTCCTCCTCAGTGATAGATCGTCCCGTCGACGCGCCGCTCGACCGCTCCTCCTACATTGGACAGGCACCAGCCTCGCCTGCCGGCCCGGTAGAGGACACGGAGCCACTGCGCGCGCCGCCGAGCGTCCGGCTACCTCGCGCCGTGCAGACTCTGCGCTTCACCCAGCGGCAGATTCAGTTCGTGTTCGCTGCGCGACGTGAACTCGGCGAGGTGTTCGAGGTTCGCTTCGTGGTGATTCCGGGCGGGGTCGTCATAACCAGTCACCCCGACCATGTTCGCTCCCTGTTTACCGCCAAGCCCGAGCTGGTGCCCTCGCTGACCGCTGAGTCGCCGCTGCGCCCGATCGTGGGACCAAACTCGGTGTTGACCGCGAACGGACCAAGCCATCTGCGCCAGCGCAAGCTGCTGCTGCCTGCATTCCACGGCGAGGCGATCGAGGGTTACGCGCAAATGATTCGCGACGTCACCGAACGAGAACTGGACCGCTGGCCCGTTGGCCGCCCGTTCGCTCTTGCCCCAAGGATGCAGGCCATCACCCTCGACGTGATCATGTCGGGCATCTTCGGCATCGAGGGCGCTCCCGCACCCGGGACCACTGAGCATCGACTGAGGGTCACGATCAAGCAGCTGGCGGCCGCCTCGACCTCCCCGCTGGCGCTGCTTGGCGAACTCTCGAACCTGGGACGCGAGAAGCCCGTCGGTCTCACGCGCGCCGCAGTGGCCCTGTTGGATCGCGCGACCTACCCCGTGATCGAAGAACGTCGTCGCGCGGCAGACCTGGATGAGCGGGGAGACATCCTCTCGCTGCTGTTGCGCGCCACGAGCGAGGACGGCGAGCGGATGACCGATCACGAGCTGCGCGACGAGCTGCTCACGCTCGTACTCGCCGGCTTTGAGACGACCGCCAACTCGCTGGCCTGGACTTGGGAGCGCCTGGTCCGCACCCCAGCAGCGTATGAGCGCTTGCGCGACGCGGTGCGCTCAGACACTGGGGCCGCGGAGCATGTCGAGGCGGCCATCATCGAGGGTATGCGCTCACGTCCGGTAATCCCGATCATCGGACGCCGAGTCGCCGTGCCTTGGCGACTCGGAGAGTATGTGGTACCAGCGGGACAGGGTGTGAGCATCAGCATCCTGCTTGTCCATCATCGCGAGGACCTCTACCCCGACCCATTCGCCTATCGCCCCGAGCGCTGGCTGGATCATAGGGGTGGGCGGGCACCCCAGACATATGAGTGGCTGCCTTTCGGCGGCGGCACCCGGCGCTGCCTCGGTGCGGCGCTGGCGATGGCCGAGCAGCGCGTGGTGCTCGAGGCCATGGTCCGCCGCCTGGACCTGGAGGCCGACCGGGCCGAGCCCGAGCACGCCCACCATCGTAATGTCACCATGATCCCGGGGCGCGGCGCGCGGGTGATACTGCGCTCGCGCGCCGCCGGGTGAGCAGCACACGTTCACCGAACGTCGAGGGCTCGGCAGCTACCCCGCGAGGTCCGTCAACAGCCCCTCGACCACAAGCTCCTCCTCGATCCGTCGCCCGACCCGGCGCATCGCCGCAGCGAGGTCCGGATCCCAGCTCGCCTCCACGGGCGCGCCACTGAGCGCCTGAGACACCGGAGCGGATGCCGCCGCTTGCATGTACTGCTCGGCGTCGAAGCGCCACGGCGCCACCGGCAGGCGGGCGTGCAGGACGTTGCCGATGCGCACGCCACCCCAGTCGAAGTCGCCGTGGTGGACGAGGCGCGCACCGGCGCCTGCGAGCGCGCGCAGTAGATGCATCGCCGCGGCGCCCGGTTGGCCGCCGGTGCACACCAACGGAGCGCACTCGGACCCGAGGCGGTCGGCGGCAAGGGCGAGGACCGCAGGGTTCTCACAGATGTACACCGTCTGCCCCGAGATGCCCCGGCGCGAGGTGCTCTCCCAGCGCGGCATGTCGCGCACGAGCTGACGCAGCGTCAACCACAGCGGCTGCCCGCTCTCCCGCGCGACACCCAGGATCCGACCTGAGCCACTCTCGCTCTCGCCCGGCAGTCCCAGCGCGAGCACGACGCTCGACAGCTCGTCGCACAGCACACCGACGCCGGCCCACGCTTCGCGACGCGCCTCGGCTTGCGACTCCTCAGGCGCGGGAACCGCGAGCTTTGCAAGTGCCCTGGCAGCACCGAGCGAGAGCGCGGCGAGCGGCCGGCCGTCGTCGAGTGCGTGCGCGCCTCCGGCGACGCGCGCGGCGAAGCGAGCCAATGGCTCGCCGTTGGCCGGGAGCGCTTCGAGCACCGTCGCGAGCCGCTGCAGCAGCGTCAGTGCGGCATCTGGGTTGGGCTCTGTGCGCTTGACCGCGCCCGAGCCGCGCAGTCGCTGAAGCCACACTGCCAGCTGCTCGCCTCCGGGCGCGCCGGCCGCCAACCGCCGCTCGAGGAGCTCGTCCAGCGGCGCAAACGCCCGTTCCCAGGCGGCCTGCTCAGCCGCGAGCGCATCCGCACGCACGACAACCGGCCCGGTGAGCGCGACCACTGCCGCCTCCAGACCGGCAGGCCAAGCGCCCGAGCGACGCAGCAACTCATCCACGTCCCGCAACGACACGCTCAAAGCACGCCCGGCGCGCGGGGCGCGGCCGAGCAGGCGCTGAACCGCGCGGCGCTGAGCGGGCGAGGCATCCGCGAGCGTGACAACGCCGTCGAGTGGCTGGCCCAGCTCGATCCGGCGACACGCGCGCGCGAGCACCCATTCGATGTCGGGGTCGCCGAGCAGCCGTCGCAGGCGCTCCTCCTCGGCGCTCAAAGCAGTTGACCGTCACCGGGAGTACCAGGCTCGCCGGGCGCGCCCCTCCCGGAGACCGTTGCCTCACCCACCGCAACAGCGCCGGCGCCTACGCCGCCGCCGACCGCCGGCGCGGGACGCTCCACCTGCCTGCGCATGGCGCCGTCCCACTCCCAATGGCTGACGAGCACGGCCGGGATCCCGTCCATGCGCGTGAGCTGGGCGATCGCCAAGCCGGGGACCTCGCGGTAGCAGCCCCACTCGCGCTCGCTGGTCATCACCACGTCCAGGTCGAAGGAGGTAAGCAGCCCGAAGCACTTCGCGCGCGAGTCGTCGTCGACGCCGGCAAACGCCTCGTCGAGCATCACCAGACGCGGCGCATACGGGTTGCCCGCCGAGCTGTAGTAGGAGGACGCCGCGGCAAACAGGGGCACGCTTGCCGTCAACACGCGCTCGCCGCCGGAGGCGGGACCCGTGGCGCTGCGCCACGCGCCGCCCTGGTGGCGCTCGATCGCGAAGCGGTGCCATGCGCGGTAGTCGAGCGCTTCGGTGAGCTGCTCGATCCAGGTGCCGGCGACGTCGCGCGAGCGCACCTCCTGGATCTGCGCTTGCAGGAAAGCTCCGACCGCAGCACGATCCTCCTCCGACCATGCGTCGGCGGACTGGCGCAGCAGACGCTCGCGTGCCTCGATGAGACCCGGCGGGCCGTCCTCAGCGACGCGCCAGCGCAGGCGCAGGCGCATGCCGGTGCTCGTCGGACGGTCGGCCAGCTCGCCGTTGACTTCGCCGACGCGATGCTCGGCGTCGGAGATCAGTTCCTGCAGGGTACCCGCGACCTCGCCCACGAGATGGTTCTCGAGGATCTCACGCTCACGCTCGTCGAGCAGACGTTCGCGGTCGCCGACCTCCTCGGCCAGAGCGCTTGCAAGCTCGGGCACTGTGGTCGAGCGCCCGCGGAAGACGACCTCGACGACGATCCCTTCCTCGGGCATCGTTGCCGACGCGTTGTTGCCGTGGCGGCGCAGCGCGTCGCCGAGGACGTTCAGCTCGTCGGTCACTCGACGGGAAGCGCGCTGCAACGCCGGCTCGTCGTCGGGGGCCTCGGCCAGCTCCTGCTCGATCTGGCGCGCCACGCGCAACCCGGCCGTGACGCTCCACTCCTCGCCGTCCTCGGGCAGCTCGACCTCGCCGAGCGCAACCGCGATCAAGCCGGTGCTCGCGAAGCGCCGCAACGCGTCGACGTCCGCCAAGCGCTGCTCGGTCGCCTGCTCAAGCTGCACAGCGAGCTGCTGGCGGCGGCCGTCCTCCCTGCCCTCCTCGCGCTGGGCGCGCGAGCGCCGCTCATCCGCCTCAGCCTGCCCGCGCCCGTTTGCGCGCAAGTCGCTCGCGACACCGGCAAGCTGGCGTTGCAACTCCGCCACCGCCGCTCCGACCGTTTGCGCGAGCGTGTCGTGGCGCTCCTTGCGCTCGGTCGCCTCACGCTCGGCCGCCCCCCGACGCTCGTCCTGCTCAAATGACTCTCGCGTTGCGCCCTCGACATCCCTGCCCGCATCTACCGCCGCCTCACGGGCACGATCGAGCGCAGCGATTGCCGGCCACAATCCGGCGAGGGCAACCCCGAGGGACTGCAACCCAACCCGCACGCCTTCGAGCGCCGCACGCTCCTCGGGCAAACCCAGCTCGGCGGCGCTCTCGCGCACGTCGCTCTCCGCCCGGGTCATGGCCGCCTGCGCCTGCTCGCACCGCTCGGCCGCCTTCGCGATGCGCTCGGCCAGGCGCAGTTGCTCGCCGTCCACGGCGGCGAGCTTGCCGTGCGCGTCGCGCAACGACTCATCGTTTGGCATCGCGCGCAGCTGGCGCTCCAACTCCTCCCCGCGCTCGCGCAGGCGCTCACGATCGGCGGCCAGCTCTTGCAATCGTCGCTTTGCCTCGGCGAGGAGCCGCTCCAACTCGACGAGCCTGGCCCGGCGCGCCGCGTCGCGGGCGCCGCGACCGATGAACGCCGCTGCCGGCTTGCTCCAAGCGCCACGCAGCACACCGTTGCGAAACTCCCCCTCGGGGGTCACCCAGACCGGACCATCGTCCTGCCCGAGCGAAACCGCCGCGAGCACGCGGCGCACCGCCTCCTGGCCCACCGCCCGCGCTTGGGGATCCTCCGGATCGAGCGCCGGTTCGAGCACGTCCTGTAGGCGTGCGCCATCGGCCCTGTCGCTCGCGTCGGGGGCGAGCAGCACATCCGCGGCGCCCGGCGCGAGCAGATCGCCGTCGGGGCTGACCCAAGCGTCGAGTATGCCCGACGCCTCCAACGCCGCCTCGATGCCGGCGCGCCGCTGCTCGGGCAGGTCCGAGCGAAAATCGACCAGCAACCACAGAGGCGCGCCGGCCCGTCCCTCGCGCGCGGCGGGATCGCGTGTGTGCGGGACCGGCGGCAGCTCGTGCTCGCCTGCGCGGGATCGCTCGATCGAGGCTGTCAGTTCGCTCGCCAGCTGAGTGGTCTCCCGCTCATTTGCTTCAAGCTCGGTTTGCTCTCGCGCGAGCGCCGCGCTCGCCCGGCGGCCCGCCGCGCCGACGACCTCCGCCAGCGGGTTGGAACCGCTGAGCGTCTCTACCCACAGCTCCAAGGCAGCGAGCGGCTCCGCTGCGTCTTCAATAGCGAAGGCGGTGGCTGTATCTATATACAGGCGCGCCGCCCTGGCCAGCTCGCGGCCGGCCTCGGCCACAAGCTTGCCGGCCTGCTCGCGTCGCTCGGCCAGCGTGGTGGCTTCGCTGGCGCGCTCCTCCTGGCGCTCGCGCGCGGCGAGCAGCTCGCGGCGGCGCTCGGTCGACACCCCCAGCAGCGCGGCCAGATGATCGATCGCCCGCTGCTGGTGCTCGATGAGCTGCTCGGCGCGACGGCGCAGCTCCGGCACATCGGTGGCGCGCTCGGAGCGGTCCTCTTTGGACGCAGCCTCCGTCTCGACGCGCCCCGCGGCGCCGGAACGCTCGCCCACAGCCCGCTCGCCCTCGCCCGGCTCAGGCTTAGCCACTCCGCGCGCGGGGGACGCGTCGATCGCGCTGTCCACCGCCTCGGCGAACGCCGTGGCGATCCCGGCCGCCAAAGCCTGCTCGGCGGCGGCGGCTCGCGCTCGGGCCAGCTCCTCACCCGCCTGTGCCGCGCGCGCGTTGGCGTCGGCGAGCCGCTGCTGTTGTTGGCGCACCCTGGCAAGTGCCTGCTCGTGCGCCGACCTCGCCCCCGTCGCGTGCTCGGCGGCACGGCGGGCGTCCTCGGCGGCGCGCTGCAGTTCGCGCGCGCTGCGCGCCTCCGGACTCTCGTGCAGCGCACGTTCGCGCGCGCGCAAGCGCTCCTGGTCTGTGCGCAGCACCGTGAGCGCCTCCTGTGCCTGCGCCAGCTGGGCGCGCGCCTTCTCATAAGCCGCCTGCGCTTCAGCCAGCTCACGGCTGACGCGGTCGAAGACGGTCTGCGAGCGACGCGGCGGGGCAGCGCGACGACGGCAGGCGATACGCGCGTAGTGGCGGTAGGTGTCGAGGTAGGCCGTGGCGGCGTCGCGTGCCTGGACCATCGCGGCGAGCGCGTCGCGGTCCTCCTCCAGCCCACGGAAAGCCTCGGCGACATCGGCGATCAGGGCCTGGTCGAGCGGCGGCAGGGCTCTCGTGAGCGCCCTCGACAGCGTCGCCTCGCTCGGGCGCTTGGAGAGCTGCGGGGCACGGATTTCGATAAGCAGATCGATCAAGGCGCTGTAGCGCTGACCGAGGGCGAACAGCGCCTCGTCCACCGCTCGGCGGTAGGCACGCGCAGTTCGGTGCACGGCGCCGTGCGTGCCGATCGCGTCCTCCAGGCCATCTCGCTTGAGAGCGCGCCCGGTGCCGTCAACCAGCATCAAGCTCTCGCCAACTCGCTGGTCGCTGATGAAGAACCAATGCTCGGAGATGCCGCGACCGCCGATCGCCTTCAGGCCACAGCCGAGCGTGCAGAACTGGGCGCCCTGCTCGGCGTCGAGCCGACCGAACTCAAGCCACGTGTAGCCGAGACGCTCAGGATTGGGGTGCTCGCCGCCGAGCAGCAAATTCCAATCCATGCGCTTCTTCGGGTCGGCGTCGGGCTCCACACGGTGAGGAGACAGCTCGCCGTCGAGCAGGAAAGGGAGGGTCATGGCGAGCACCTTGGACTTGCCGGTGCCGTTGTTGCCGCGCAGCAGGAGCCGCCCGTCGCGAAAGTGGAACTCCTCCTGGTCGTAGTAGAAGATGTCCACCAGGCCGGCGCGCAGCGGTTGCCAACGCTCGCGCTCGGGTTGCGGAAGGCTTCGTGGGGTCACGCCGGAAGCCCCGGCTGTGCCTGCCCTGCCCGTCCAAACCCCCTCGGCCCCGGCTTCGCCGCGCCGGGCTGCTCGGACCCCGCCATCTCCAGCTGTGTACCGCTCTCCACGATCGTCAGGTCCGCGAGCGCGTAGCGGGCAAGCGCGGGCAACGGCGTCACGCCGGCCGGCCCACGTCGCACGAGCCGCAGCGCCGCGAGCCGCTCGAGAGCGGTTTCAACCAGAAGCGCCTCGGCGCCCGGCTCCTGTGCGGCGCGACGCCAGTAGGACTTGTGCTCCTCGGTCAAACTTCGAACGAACCGGCACAGCTGCTCCTCCGCGACGGGTTGTGGTCCATTGGGGGCGGGCCCACCTCCAGGTTCGGCCGTGGCGCCAACTCCTCGGGCCGCCCTCTTGTCGTCGCCAAGCTCGGCCACAGCGTCCTCCCCGAGCCGGCCCGCCAAGTGCTCGGCCAGGAGCAACGTCACATGTCCGTCGGTGCCTGTGTCTGGCATCCGCACGTCGGTAAGGTCGTCGTCGGGGTCGACCATCGCGATCCCCTCCGCGCGAATCTCCGCGACGAGCCCGGTCAGCTCTGAGACGCGCCTGGTGAGGGCGGCGCGCTGGCTCGTGAGGTATGCCAGCTGGTCGGCATCGAGTTCCTCGTAATAGACCACCGGGTCGTCGAGCAAGCGTCGCGTAAGGTGGTGGCGCAGCGCGCGGTTGCGCAAGTCCTCCGCCTCGGGCAGCGGATCGGCCACGAGCTGGGACAGCCGCTCGTCGAACTCGTGAGGGACGATCGTGGAAGGCCCGCGCGAGGGGGCCAACACGCCGGCCAACACTCTTCGCTGCACGTCATAAAGGGCATCGCCGGCATCGCGTATGTAGGCGTCCTCGTCGCCCGCCACCCTCCCCAGCACGCCCAGCTCCAGCAGTAGACGCACGACGGCGACCAGGTCGGCCCGCTCCTCGCGCCCGCTCAACGTGAAGGTCACGCCCGCGCGCGCCAGCTGCTCGTCGGCGGCGGCCACCCTCACCCCTTCGGCCAAGCGTCCGAGCGTGATCTGGGCATCTGAGCGCTCCAGCACCGACAGAGCCAGGCAGGCGAGCACGTAGCGCCGGCGGCTGAACGGCGCGCGCGAGCGCTGGTCGCGGGCCGGGTGCGTGGGGTCGTCGGTAGTGGGGGCCAACTTGACCAGGCGCGCCACCTCGCTGTCGACGATCAAGCGCCAACCCGTGTTCGCGTCGAACCAGGAGCGCAGCTCGGCGGCGTAGCGGCGCACGAGCCGGAACTCCTCGGCCTGGGCGCCACCGGCTCGCAGCAACGGTCGGCGCAGCAGCGCGCGCACGGCCCGCCTCAGGTTCGCCTCTCTGGCGCCCTCCAGCGCGCTGTCGAGCGCATGGGTCACGTCAATGCCACCGCCGAGGAGTCCTCGCTTGTGCCGGTCGAGCGTGCGTCGGGCAGGGCGGGCCTGGATCCGTTTGCCGATGGGCTGAGGTCGGTTACGTTCGCCGGTGGGCTGAGGTCGGTTATCTCGATCACGTGGTCGGGACCTCGGAATATGCCCGCGGGAGTGCGAACCTCGACGAGGCCGGCATCCGCGAGCGCGAGGAGGCACACGCCGAGCGTGCCGTCGACGGTTGTGGTGGCGACCTCGCGGCGGTCGGGGCGGCGTGAGGCGAGGGCGTCGCCCAACAGCGAGAGGAACAGGCCGAAAGCGTCAGGATCAAGCTCGCCAAGCTCGCCCAGCTTGGTGGGCCGCTCAGTCGCAAGGCGCGCCCGCGCGGCCGCCGTCTGTTCGCTCTGCCGCGCGGCAAGCCGTTCAAGCAGGCGACGGGCCTCCTCGCGGTCGGTTATGCGGTTGGCGCGCCCGCGACGCTCATAGCTGCCTGTGCGCCGCAAGCGCGGGCTGATGTGCAGAGGCGGAGCGTCGCGCCAGGATGTGGACGGCGGCACCGGCTGCTCCTCGCGGGCGGTGCGCGTATCGCTGTCGAGCACCAGGTGGCGCGAGCCGTACAGGCCGAACGCGCCGCGCCACAGCCGGTGCAGGGCGGCTTCGTCGGGCGCCTCGGCGAACCAGAGAGCCAGAGCGCGGAAATCGGCGGTACGGTCGGAGCGCCCCGAGCGGCGTTCGTTGAGCGTGGCAACCACTGCCAGTAGATCGGGGATCGCCTGGCGCGCACGGCTGCGCAACAGCTTTGCCTGGCTTGGATGGTCAGGCTCGGAGACGAACCACTGGCGCAGGCCCTGCCAGCGCTCCTGCCACATTGCCATGCCGGCGCGATAGGCGACCTCGCGGGGGTCGCTTTCGTTCGCGACATCGCGTTCGCGCCGACCGTCCCCACCGCCGCTCCCGTCCGCGCGGGCGTGCCGATCCTCCTCTCTGCTCCCGGGGGCGCTCTCCCGGCCCTTCCCAGGAGCGCTGCCCGGGGCGGCGTCTTCAGCGTCGCGGCGCGCGACGATGCTGAGCAAGCGCATCACCTCGGCGTCCTCAAAGCCAAGTAGCAATCCCGATATCTCGGCGCCGACGGTGACGAGATCCTTGATGAAGCGCTCCAAGTAGTTGACCAGCTGGTCCTTGTAGGCACGGAAGGCGTCCACGTCGGCGTCATGCAGTTCGATCGTGCGCCGCAACGACCCCATGAACGCCTGAGCGTTGTTGGCGAGATCTTCGGAGCGGTCGACAAGGCCGCGCAGGAGCAGACCCAGGCGCGCGGGATCGGGATCGGCCTTGCCGGCAAGCTCGCGCAGAGCACGCAGCTGGGTGGCGATATCCGCCAGAGCGACAGCCTGCAGGGCGCCGCGCTTGCCGAGCTGCTCCTCATACACGCCGAGCGCTCGCTCGGCCGCCTCGCCGGCATGGGTCAGCTGATAGAGAAAGCGCGCGCGATGGAAGTCCTCGACCGTCGTGACCCGGCTGGTGTCGGGGTCGGCACGCAGGTTGCCCCATTCGACAAGCCGTCCGAGGGCCTCCGCGAGCGCCTCCTCGGAGATGCGGCCGCTTGCCGCGTCCTGGGCCAGCGCCTCTTTGAGGTCCTCGCCGCGCAAGTGCACGACGAAGCGCCGCTTGGCCGCCACGAACTCGCCCATGATGAGCCTGTACAAGGCCATGTTGGGTGTTGCCAGGTGGGCGAACGGTCGGAAAGAAGCGGACTCCACGTTGGGACCTTAACCGTCGAGGTGGACCGTTCGGGACAGACCGGCCAGATTGGCAGTTCGCTGCTGTTCATCCGGCGCATGCGCCGGATGGGGGGCCGCACATGTGCGGCCCCCCCCACGACCCGACTCAGCCTCCCCGTCCAACCCGGCAGGGAGCCATCGTTCTCGTAGGGACGCGCGATGACTATGCTGGTGTCGTGCGCGAGTCGTGGTGGCTGTAGGCGGCTTCCGATGGCAGGCGCCCGGGGCCGGATCGCTGATTTCTGGGATGAGCTGACCGCCGCTTGGCTGGCCGGTGAAGATCCGCTGCCCGACCCCCTCCCACGCTGGTACGCGAGCTATGACGGGCACGGAGACGGGCAGGTCACTCGCGATGCGTTCGCCGAGCCCTACGTTGGCGATCTGCGCGGGACGCCGCGCATGGTGATCCTGGGCCTGAACCCGGGCCGGGCCTGCCTCGACTTTCAGGGACCCAATGGCATCTTCGCCCGTGAGATCCGCGAACGCGGCTCGTACTCGGAGTGGGCTGCCCCCTTTCCCTACCTCGGCGAGGAGTGGTCGCGGGTCAAGGGGCGCAACCGCTATGCCTGGAGCCGACTGCGCTTCGCGCGCGAGTGGCTCCAGGACCAAGAGCTCGCCGCGGATCAGCTGCTCACGCTCGAGGCTCTACCCCTGGCACTCCGCTCGGGTGACCGCGCCGATCGCGCCGCCCGCTGACATCATCGAGACCTTCGTCTGGCGGCCGCTGGCCGACATTCCAGTCGAGCTCCTCTTCGCGTTCGGCAAGCCATGGTTGAGGGTGTGCGACGCCCTGGGCCTGCCGGAGGTCGGGCGTTGGGGACGTGGCGGCATAGACCTCGGCAGCCCGGTCGCCTCGCGAGCGGCCGTCGCGTTCGCGCTGCCATCCGGCCAGTGGGTGGTCGTTTCCTGGCAGTCCGGGTATGCCGGGCCACCGGGCAGTGAGGACGCTCTTCGCCTTCGAGAGCGACTGCTCGAAGCGCGTGACGGCATGCGGCGAGACTCTCGATAGGCGGCCGTGAGCCGCTTTCGCCGGATGCGAGCCGAGCATCGCGCAGCTGCACAGGGCGCACCTGACCACGATCCCCTTCGAGAACCTCGACTCGCACCACGCCTATGGGACCGAGACGCCGCTCGCCGGCGGCGCCGGCTGTGCGGTCGTGTACGGCGTGATCGCGCTGCCGGCCGTCGGTTCGGTGACGAGCGGGCCGCCGAACAGCACGATCTGTCCATTGCGGACCTGACCCATCTCGGCGCCGGCGTAGCCGCCGTGAACGCTCGTGGAGTAGCGGAACGGAACCAGGCCTGGGCCGGTGAGCTTCGAGCCCGACGTGTTGACCGCGTCGACGAGATCCTGCCTGGTGAGGCTCTTGCCGGCGAGCTGGAGCGCCTGGGCGAGCGTGTAAGCGTTTGCCATGCCGTACTCGACGTTGCCGTCGAACGGCGCGCTCGCGTCGTACTGGTCGTGGACCTTCTTGAACAGCGCGATCCACGGGTTCGACAGGTCGGCGGTCGAGGGCAGGTAGCCGTCGGTGATCGCGCCTTCGATCAGTTCCGTCCCGGCCTTGCCCTTCGAGAACGTCTTCAGCAGGCCGCCGACCGTGGTCGGATCGATGCCGACGTTGGAGACGACGAGCTGCGGCTTGTAGCCGAGCGTGAACGACGTCAGCTGGCCGAGCGCGGTGTAGATCGGCACCGTGAAGTCGACCAGCACCTGGGCGCCCGCCGCCTTGAGCGCGGAGATCTGCGGCGCGACGTTGGTGCCGCCCGGCTGGTAGGGCTGCGCGGAGACGATCTGGCTCGCCGGCAGCTCGTACCTTGATCCCCGTCAGCCCGCCGGTGCCGAAGTCGTCGTCCTGGTAGAAGACGCCGACCTTCTTACCGGCGAAGTGCTGCTTGATGTACTGGCCGAGGATCTTGCCCTCGATCGTGTAGTTCGGCTGCCAACCGAAGGTGTAGGGCTGCGCGGTGCCGTTGTCCCAGCACGGACACCCTGAGGCGACGAACATGTCGGGCACTTTCGAGCTGTTGAGGAAGCCGACGACCTTGGTGTGGGTGGGCGTGCCGAGACCCTCGAAGATCCCGAACACTTTTTCCTGGAGCACGAGCTGGTGGACGACGTTGACGGTCTTTGCCGGGTTGTATTCGTCGTCCTTGTAGATCAGGTGGATCTTGCGTCCGTTGATGCCGCCCTGGGCGTTCAGGTAGTTGAAGAAAGCCTGGGACGCCGGGGCTATCTCGCTGTAGCCGGGAGCGGCGGGACCCGTCAGCGGCTGATGGGAGCCGAAGGTGACGCTCGTCGCGCTCACGCCCGGCTCACTGCTGCTCGAACCGCACCCCGCGAGCACGACCGCGACAACGATCGCGCCGGCGACGCCGGCCGCCCCAGTCCTGTAGCTGCGAAGCCTCATCTCGTCTCCTCCCGACGGTCTAAAACCTCTCACTGTTGGTTTTAGCCGTTCGTGGACGATTTGTAACGTCAATCGGCGGCTGTCTACGGTGAGGCTTCTCCCGCGCCTGGCGTGTGACGCTCGCGTACTCGCGAGACGACGGCCCGCACGGCTCCCTGGATGCCGCTCGGCCAGAGCGAGCATCGCGAGGATCAGGACGAGCCCGTAGATCGCCAGCGGCAGGTTCGCCGAGACCTGAGTCGAGAGGGAGAACGAGTGGGCGATGTCGTTTGTCCAGCCGGGCAGCAGCACCAGCACCGCCGCGCCCCAGACCGCACCGACGATCGAGCCGAGCCCACCGAGGACGACCGCCGTGAGCAAGCGAGAGGGAGAGCTGCAGCGCGAACGCGCCGGGCGCGGCGAGCTGCAGTACCACCGCGAGCAGTCCTCCGCCGAGCCCCGCGCAGGCGGCGCTCACGACGAAGGCGACCGTCTGCACGCGCCCCACGTGCAGCCCGCACAGCGACGCGGCGATCTCGTCGTCGCGCACGGCGCGAAAGGCGCGCCCCACGCCGCTGCGCACGAGGTTGTTCATCGCGAACAGCACGACGAGCGCGCCGGCGCACGCGATCCACGCCTCCCAGCGCTCCGAGGGGAAGTTCGCGCCGAGGCCGGACGGCGGGGTGGGCGGGTTGATGACCAGTCCGTTCTCGCCGCCCAAGAGACTCGTGTACTTGTCCGCAAGCGCCGGCAGGCCAACCGCGAACGCGAGCGTCGCGCCGGCGAGATAGGGACCCCGCAGGCGCGTCGCGGCAGCGCCGACGAGAACCCCCACGAGCGTGGTGACGAGCACCGCCGCGAGCAGCGCCGGCACGAGCGCCCATTGCTCGTTGCCGATCAGCAGCGCAACGGTATAGGCGCCCACGGCCATCAGCGCGCCGTGGCCCAGCGATATCTGCCCGCTCAGACCGATCAGCACCGTGAGGCCGGCGAGCACCGCGAAGTAGTAGGCCCCGTTGGCTAGCTGCAACTCGTCGTAGGCTCCCAGCGCCTCGCTCGCGACGAGGAGCACCGCGCCGGCGAACAGCACGAGCCCAAGCGAGCGCGCAAGCGTGCCCTGAGGCCGACGGATCCGTGCCGTCACGGCGCTCATACGCGTCGCTCCTGTGTGCTGGAGAACAGTCCTCTGGGACGGATCATCAGCACCGCGATGAGGATCACGAGCGCCGCGAGCGTGACCAGCGACGATCCCTCATAGCCCGATACGTAGGAGAGCGCGAGCCCCAGGAGGACTCCGCCTACGACTGCCCCGACAGGGCTGTCGAGCCCGCCGAGCACGGCCGCGGTGAAGCCGAAGATGAGGATCGGGTCGAACTGGTTGGGCCCGACGAAGACTTCCGGGGCGACGAGCAGTCCGGCGAGCGAGCCGACGAGCGCCGCGAGCGCCCACCCGAGCGTGAACATGCGCCCGACCCGCACGCCGAGCATGCGCGCGACCTCGGGCTCGAACGCGGCGGCGCGCATCTTCAGACCGAGCGCGGTGCCGCGGAACAGCGCGGCGAGACCGGCGGCGACAGCGACAACCACGAGCACCGTGAAGGTGTCGTTTGGCGCGAACAGCACGCGCGTGCCCCCGACGTCGTAGCCGCGGATGGAGAAGGCGGGCGGGAACGATCGCGGCGTGTTGCCCCAGATCATCCCGGCGAGCGCCTGCAGCAGGATCAAGCAGCCCGAGCGCGACGATCACCGCGTTCAGCGGAGGGCCACCCTCGACCCTGCGCATCAGCACGCGCTCGACGACGGCGCCGAGCACCAGGCCGCATGCGAGCGCGACCGCGAAGCCGAGCCAGTAGGAGCCGCTGCTGGCGATCACGCTCGAGGCGATGAACGTCGTGATCATCAGCATGCCGCCCTGGGCGAAGTTGACGATCCGGGTCGCCCGCCAGGTGAGCACCAGCGCGAGCGCGACCACTGCGTAGATCGCCCCCGTGGAGATCCCGTTCAGCGTCAGGTCGATGAATCGCGTCATGCTCAGAACCCCAGGTAGGCGTGGCGCAGGCCCTCGTCGGCGGCGAGCGCCCGCGCCGCGTCGTCGGCCACGACGCGGCCGAGGTTGAGCACGACGCCGCGGTCGGCGATCGAGAGGGCGCTGCGCGCGTTCTGCTCGACGAGCAGCACAGCGAGCTCGCGATCGGCGGCGAGGCTCGAGATCAGCTGCATGATCTGGGCGCTCACGAGCGGCGCGAGCCCGAGCGAGGGCTCGTCGAGCAGCAGCACGCGCGGGCGCGCCATCAAGCGCCCGGCCGATCGAGAGCATCTGGCGCTCGCCGCCGGAGAGCGATGCGGCGAGCTGCGTGCGTCGCTCGCGCAGGGGCGGAAACAGCTCGTACATGTCGCTCAGGGGCGCCGCCTCGGCGCCTCGCCAGAGGCCGCCGAGGCGCAGGTTCTCCTCGGTCGAGAGCTCGGCGATCACGCCGCGGCCCTCGGGCACGTGCGCGAGCCCGCGCCTGACGATGTCCTCGACCGCGACGCCGAGAATGTCCTCGCCGTCGAGCCGCACGTGCCCGCCGCTCGCTCGCTCGAGCCCGGAGATCGTGCGCAGCAGCGAGGTCTTGCCCGCGCCGTTGGCTCCGAGCACGGCGGTGACGCTGCCCTCCTCGACCGCGAGCGTGACCCCGTCCACGGCGCGCACGGGCCCGTAGTCGGTCGTGAGCTGCTCGATCTCCAGGAGTGCCATCGCGCTCAGGCGTCCTCTCCGCTCCCGGCGCGGCGCGACGCCCTCGCCGGCCTCGCGACCCAGATAGGCCTCGAGCACCCGCGGGTCGCGCTTGATCGTGGCGGGATCGCCCTGCGCTATCACGCGCCCGAAGTCAAGGACGACGACGCGGTCGCAGGCCGACATCACGAGATCCATGCGGTGCTCGACGAGCATCACCGCCATCGATCCGCGCAACGCGCGGATGCGCTCGCCGAGCTCGCGCACCTCGTCCGCGCCGAGACCCCCGGCGGGCTCGTCGAGCAGCAGCAGGCGCGGCTCGCCGACGAGCGCGCGTGCGAGCGCCACGCGCTTTTGCACCGGGTAGGCGAGCGTCGGCGGCAGGCGGGCGGCGACGTCCTCGCATCCCAGGTCCGCGCAGCGCCGCGAGCGCGCGCTCACGCAGAGCGCGCTCGTCGCGATCGGATCGCGGCAGGCCCGAGCAGCGCGCTCGCGACACCGGCGCGGCGGAAGCGCTGCGCGCCGACCATCACGTTCTCGAGCACGGTCAGGCGTGGAAACAGCCCCACGCCCTGCAGCGTGCGCGCAATGCCAAGCCGGGCGAGCCGGTTCGCAGCGACCTTCGCCGAGCGTCCGACCGTCCCACTCGAGCGTCCCCGACTGCGGCTGCACGAAGCCGCAGATGACGTTGAACAGCGTCGTCTTGCCGGCGCCGTTGGGGCCGATGACGCCCAGCACCTCGCCACCGGCAAGCTCGAAGGAGACCGCGTCAAGCGCCGTGATACCGCCAAAGCGCACCGTCAGCGAACGTGCGGCAAACGCTCCATCCCGGGCAACGATCCGATCGTCTCCCATGCTTTGGAAGCTACAGTCAAATCTGGCGCGGCACAATCGACTTTCCGAAGCCCGACCGAGGTCTGGGGTGCACCGTCAAGTCAAGCATCCGCGACGGTCACCCGTGGTTGCGTTGCTCCGAGCAGCACATCGAGGGCCTCCTCCAGCTGCTCGCGAACGCTCTCGTCCGCCAGGAGGCCCTGCTCGTCGAAGCGCTCGGCCGCGTGCCCGACGGCGAGCTCGACGTCGAGCACGCGCGCGCCCGTGGCGGCGAGCACCTTGCGCAGCTCGGCCTGGGACCAGACCGCTCCGAAGGCGCCGGTGCTGGCGCCGACGACGGCCACGGGCTTGTTGCGCAGCACGCTCGAGGCGATCGGGCGCGAGGCCCAGTCGAGCGCGTTCTTGAGCTGGCCGGGGATCGAGGAGTTGTACTCGGGCGTCGCGATCAGGAGCGCATCGGCGCGGGCGATCGCGGCCCGCAGCCGCGCCACGGCCGCGGGCGCCGGCTCGCGCTCGTCGTCCTCGTCGTAGGGCGGCACCGTCTTGAGGCCCTCGAACAGCTCGAAGTCGACCTCCGGCGGGAGCAGCTCGGCCGCGGCGAGCAGCAGCATGCGGTTGTGGGAGTCGCGGCGCAGGCTGCCGGCGATAGCCAGGATCTTCATCGGTCTAGGCCCTCGTGAGGAACAGCTCGGCCGTGACGGTCACCTCGTTGGCAAGCGCCGGGTCGCCGTTGGGGAGCGGGTTGTTCCAGTTGAGACCGAACTGGGTGCGGTCGATGGTGGAGGTGAGCTCCAGCCCGAAGTAGGGCCGGTCCATGTAGTCCTTCTGCTCGCCGACCCTGCCGGTGGCGGTGACCGGGAGGGTGGTGCCCTTGATCGTGAGCTCGCCCGCGATCTCGAGCTCATCGCCCGAGGGGCGGATCGAGGTCGAGGCGAAGGCGACCTCAGGCGTGCGCTCGGCGTCGAAGAAGTCGGGCGCCTGCAGGTGCGCGGAGAGGTTCTCGTCCTGGACCTTCACGCCGCTGACCGCGGCGGAGCCGGTGAGCTTGGCCTCGCCGTCCTCGCCGACCTCGAGGCGGGCCTGCACGGGAGCGAAGCTGCCGCGGAAGGTGCCGACGTGGTAGGCGACGGCGAAGCCGACCTGGGAGTGGACGGGATCGACAGTCCACGTGCCGGCTGGCAGTATCTGGGGGGCATCGACGGTGGTGCTCATCTTGGGACCTCCTGAACGGGGATATACTTGAGTAATCAACAATCTAGCAGAGGATCTGTGAGTAGTCAACTATTGAGTGCGCAAGAGTCTCGTGCGGTGGACGCCTGGGTGAGGCTGCTGCGTGGCCACGCTGGCATGCGCCGCGCGGTCAGTGCCCAGCTACAGACCGACCACGGCTTGACGGTCAACGAGTACGAGGCGCTGCTGCTGCTCTCACGCGCGCAGGACTTCCACATGCGCAGAGTGGACCTCGCCGACAGCCTGCAGCTCACGCCCTCGGGCGTGACGCGCCTGCTCGACGGCCTGCGCGAGCGGGGCTTCGTAGACAAGGCCGCCTGCCCGGGCGACGCCCGGGTCACCTTCGCCGTACTCGCCGACGCCGGCCGGGAGAAGCTGCGGGAGGCATCCTGCTCGCACATGGCCGCCATCAAGGCGCTGTTCGAGGAGCGCTACAGCTCACCCGAGATCGAGACGCTGATCGAGCTGCTCGGCCGTCTCCCCGGCGCCGGCGGCGGGTGCGAGGAGCCTAACTGCACCCCGTAGCGCGATAATTCCCGTAGCGCGCCTTCAGATGGCGCTCGTAGCGCTTGAGGAGCGATCTAAACCTCCTCGATGCGCCCACGCCGATGCCGCTACGTTATGAACATGGCAGACATCTCCGAGACAAGTGGAAAGCGCGGTCGGGTGCGGGTGGAGCGGGGAGCCAAGCGGCTGCGCGCCTACCTCGGCGGTGAGCTGGTCGCCGATACGACCAGGCCGCTGCTCGTCTGGGAGGTGCCCTACCACCCCACCTACTACTTCCCGGCTGCAGACATGCGTACCGACTTGCTCGAGCCCGAAGACGCGATCGCGCATTCACCCAGTAGAGGCGACGGCAGGACGTTCGCCGTCAATGTCGGCGCCAAGCGAGCGGCCAGCGCTGCACTTCGCTACGAGGACTCGCCAATCGAGGAATTGAAAGATGCCATCCGCCTGGAGTGGGACGCGATGGACGGCTGGTTCGAGGAGGACGAGGAGGTGTTCACCCACCCGCGCGACCCTTACACACGTGTGGACATCCTCGCCAGCTCCCGGTTCGTGGTGGTGAGCGTCGACGGCTTCGCCCTCGCCGAGTCGACCAGCCCCAGGCTGCTGTTCGAGACAGGCCTACCTGTTCGCTACTACCTGCCCAAGACCCATGTGCGCATGGATCTGCTGGAGCTCTCCGACATAGTCACCCACTGCCCGTACAAGGGGGCGGCCCAGGCGTGGAACGTGCGCCTGGGAGACGCGGTCCAGGAGAATCTGGCGTGGTCCTATCCAAGCCCACTTCCGGAGAGTCAAAAGATCGCGGGGCTGATGGCCTTCTACAACGAGAAGGTCGACATCGACCTCGACGGCGTGCGACAGGAGCGGCCTGAGACGAAGTTCAGTTAGGTAGGGTGTACAGCGTCGGGTCCACTTCAACGCCGACCAAGCAGAGTGGCACCCGCAGTTCTATGAGGCCTACGCGCGATCGCTGCCGCCCAAGGCGTAGGCCCTCCCATCCTTCCTATATATGCGGGTCGCACATGTGCGACCCGCACCGGACCGTGCATGCACGGTCCGGCCGGCCGGTACATGTACCGGCCGGGACAGCGCCGCATGCGGCGCTGTCTCCTAATTAATAGATTTGTGTGTGCACGTTTCAGGCCGCCGCCGGCTCGGCCGCGAGTGCGGGCGCGGCCTACTGGGTGGCGTCTGCCTTCGCTGGCCGGTAGTAGTCGATCGCGCCGGTCCGTTCGAGGTCCTCGAGCAGGATGGCCTCGACGTCGAGGATCAGCTCGATCTCGTTGCTCACGACCAGGCCACCACCGGGTAGCTCGTCCTGCCAGGAGACGCCGAAGTCGTGTCTGTCGATCCGCGCCCTCGCCTCAAAGTCGTGACGGGCGCGGAACTCTGCCTCTGTGTGTCCAGGCTCCAAGATCCAGGTACTCATCGCTCACCTTCCGTGGGACCTAGAATGGCCACCTATGGCTATCGACTACGAACAGATCACCACCGAGACCCGCGACGGCGTGCTCACGATCACGCTCAACCGCCCCGAACGGCTGAACGCTTGGACGGCGCAGATGGGCAAGGAGCTGCGGGCGGCCTTCGACCACGCCGACGTCGACGATGAGGTGCGCGCGATCATCGTCACCGGTGCCGGCCGTGGCTTCTGCGCAGGCGCCGACCTCGCGAGCGGTGGCGACACCTTCGACTACCGCAAACATTCGATCGAGGGCCCAGCGCGCGACAACGGCGGCGAGTTCACGCTGCGGGCGTTCGAATCGACCAAGCCGACGATCGCCGCGATCAACGGGCCCGCCGTGGGCGTCGGCGCGACGATGACGCTGCCGATGGACGTGCGCCTCGCCGCGCAGGACGCTCGCATCGGCTTCGTATTCGCGCGGCGCGGCATCATTCCCGAGGCATGCTCGAGCTGGTTTTTGCCGCGCGTGGTGGGCATCAGCCGCGCGATGGAATGGGTCGCCACCGGTCGCGTGTTCTCCGCGCAAGAGGCGCTCCAAGGTGGGCTCGTGCGCAGCCTGCACCCCAAAGACGAGCTGCTCGACGCCGCCCGCGCGCTCGCGCGCGAGATCGCCGAGAACAGTGCTCCCGTCTCTGTAGCGCTAGCGCGTCAGCTGATGTGGAGGATGCTCGGCGCCGAGCACCCCATGATCGCCCACCGCGCCGACTCGCGCGGAATGGTCGCGCGCGGCCAATCGGCAGACGCGGTCGAGGGAATCACCGCGTTCCTGGAGAAGCGCCCCGCGAGCTTCCCCGACCGCATCAGCGACGGGTTGCCCGACATCATGCCCGGCTGGAGCACGCCGCAGTTCGAGTAGCCACTGGTCGCTGACCGACGCGAACCTGCGCTAAGCGGCGTAGCAGTGCTTCGAGTCTGAGGTCTCAGCTTTCGCTGAGCCATGGCCCAGGATCGACCCAAGACGGATCACGGCGCACCCGCCAACGCGCGAAGCCCGCAAAGGTCGCTGAGCGACTTAGACCATGCTTTAGGCACCAGTAGATGGCCTGGTCGTCAAGTGACTCCGGCTTCTCCAGCAGTACCTCAGCCAGCGCCGCGCGATCAGAGGCTGCCGGAGGCACGACTCCCCGATGCTCGTCGTACTTCCATGCCGGGGATGCAGGATCGTCAAGAAGCTCGATGAATACGTTTACGATGTCCTGCCACCAGGGCGATCCGTACCACTCCTTGTTAGTTGTCCATGCCCGTCTTTGGCGGGCACCCGCGGGCGGATGAAATCGGTGATCCTTGTGGGGTCGCCTGCTGACGCCGGTTCCGCTTGGTGGCTGTGAGCCCGTAGTTAGTTTGGCGTGGGAGCTTTGCCGGCACCTCGGACTGTTGCCAAGAGCACGCCCATCAGACTCGTTAGTTCTCAGGGCTCCCCGGGCGATGATCGTGTCGTCGAGTGCAAGGGAGTCGGTGATGGAGAGGGTGATAGAGCGTCCCGGGGCGCTGGATGTTCATAAGGAGCAGGTGACCGCGTGCGTGCGTACCCCAGCCGGTGGTGGCCGGCGCGAGCAGCATGTGGCGGAGTTCAAGACAACGGTGCAGGGGCTCCTTGGGCTGCGCGACTGGTTGAGCGCGCATGGGGTCACGCATGTCGTGATGGAGGCCTCAGGGGTCTATTGGAAGCCGCCGTGGGCGATCCTGGAGGACGAGTTTCAGTGCATGCTGGTCAACGCGCGGCACGTCAAGCAGGTCCCTGGGCGCAAGACCGACGTCTCCGATGCTGCATGGCTCTGCCAGCTGCTTGAGGCGGGACTCTTGAAAGCGAGCTTCGTGCCGCCGAAGCCGATCCGCACGCTGCGCAACCTCACGCGCTATCGCAAGGCTCAGATCGCTGAGCGTCAACGCGAGGCCAACCGTCTGCACAAGATCCTCGAGGACACAGGGATCAAGCTCGACTGCGTAGCCTCGGACATTCTCGGCGCCTCGGGTCGCGCGATGCTCGACGCGCTGTGCAGGGCACGACCGACCCCGAGGCACTGGCCGATCTGGCACGAGGCAAGCTGCGGGCCAAGATCCCCGCGCTAGGGGAAGCATTGGAGGGTCGTTTTGACGAGGAGCACGCGCTGGTGGTCGGCGCGATACTCGCCCATATCGACTTCCTAGATGAGCAGATCACGCTGCTCTCAGACGCGATCGGGGAGAAGATCGCCCCTTTCGAGTCAGCCGTTGAGCTGCTCTGCACGATCCCCGGCGTTCAGCGGCGCACCGCAGAGGTCATGATCGCCGAGATCGGCACCGACATGTCGGTGTTCCCGACCGCCGGGCACCTAGCGTCCTGGGCCGGACTGTGTCCCGGCAACGACAAGTCAGCCGGCAAGCGCCGCTCTGGACACACGCGCAAGGGATCGAAGTGCCTCCAGGTCGCGCTCACCGAGGCAGCCCAGGCCAACACCCGCTCCCGCGACACCTACCTCTCCTCGCAATACCGTCGCCTCAAGCCCCGGCGCGGGCACCGCAAAGCGATCGGCGCGATCCGACACTCGATCATCGTCTCCGCCTGGCACATGCTCTGCACCGGCGAGGTCCACCGCGAGGCCGGCGGCGACTACTTCACCCGCCTAGACCCCGAAAAGCACGTCCCGCGGCTAATCGCACAGCTCGAACGCCTCGGACACACCGTCACGCTTCAGGAGACCGCCGCTTGACGAACGAATGATTTCCCATCAGACGTACCAGCTTGAAGCGCTAAGAGCGTAAGGAGAAATGGGAAACCTCGCCGCTGTTCGATCAGCCGGCTGATCGACAAAGCGTTGTGCACGTCAGAGGCCAACTGCTCGAACTCGCTTCCGGCAAGAGCGCCAACGGTCACGCCACCGGGCAAGACGCGACCCGGATCGGTCAGCACGGCCTCAAGGGCATCCCAATCGCACCGGTCTGGCCTCACTTGCTCGCACACAACACGGAAGGTGGCGACGTTGAAGCGCATCATGTCCGAATCCGGGAATCCCCCAGTGACGTGATCACCAGCATGGAGATCCTCCAGCGACGTGTTGCGCCACGCCTGAACCGTGAGACCGATAGCTGCGAGCCGCGTCATCGCCACACGGTCTAAAGTCGGGTCAAGTCCGAACTGCTCCCGCGCGAATGCAGTCAGGTCGCCCAAGCTCGGCTCTCTCGCCCCCATCGCCATAGCGCCGAACGATAGACGGACACCGTCTCACCTCAACAAATCCGATCGCGGTAGGGGCCGCCAGCAACGGCGGTCCCTACCGCGATCGCAAATCCCATATTTTGCAGGCTTTTTTGCTATAAGCGGCGGAGCGATTCGCCCTTATCGGCGACGTCTCGGTCTGATCGAACGGGTCGTTCCGCGGCCGCGAGCTAGCATCGCTCCGTCCCAACCAAACGATATCGTTGTGTCGCGATACCGCAGTTCCATGAGCACGGGAATCTTTCGTCGGGCAGCCATACGTAACTTGGCCATCTCGCTCTTGGGTCTGAGGCGACAGCGTCACGCTGCTGCTCGCATCCGGACAATGGGGAGGCGGGCGGAGGCCACCGCCGCGTTCGTCTCAAGACTCGGGCAGGACCCGGTCGAGGAGCCGGATAGCCGGTCGCCGCTCGAGCTCTGCTCGAACGTCGGGCCGGTAGCAGAGCAGGGCGAGACTCGTAACGATCATGAAATCGGCCGCGTTAAGGTGCTCGCCGTTTAGCACTTGGGCCTCGGTCCAGGCATCGATACGGTCGAGCATGCCCGGCAGCGCCGCCAACAGGTCGCCGTCGGATCGAGCATTCACGGCGAAGGCAATCCGAGCCACGATGTGTGCCACAGCGAACCTCGTGGTCTCGTGTCGAGATATCAGCGGCCCGAGTCGGCCGTCTTCGCCGCGGTTGACGATCCCATCCCGACCGTGCAGCATGGCCGCGAGGAGCAGCCGGCGTGCCGCCATCTGGAAGATCTCGTCGCCCCATCGCTCCGCGTCTTCGACCGCGAGCCTCCTAGCTGGCTCGGCGGGAAACAGCGGCGGATCGGGCTGGACTTCGTCGAGGAAGCGAGCGATGTCTCGGTTGCGCATCACCCGGTTGCCGTCAAGGAGGAGCGCGGGCACGGTGCCCATCCGGTCGGCAAGTACGAGCATTCGATGAGGTCGGCCATCGATGTCGCGAAATGGGGCCGCGTTACCGCGGAAGCCGTGAAGCCGCAGCGCCAGCGGGTGTAGGGGGGCGGGCAGGTCTACCCGTCGGTAGGGGATGCCCTTGTGCTCCAGCATCAGCGTCCCTGTGCGACACGGATGCGTGGGGATAACGTAGAGCTTCGTTTGCATCGCTGCGGTGCGACCCGCCGCAGCTCTCGTCTTCATGACGAGAGTACGGCGGCGACTATGAAGCACACCGTGGCGGCACCGGTGATGATCACTACTGTGTAGAACCAGTAGCGCAGCGAGATTGCCAGATAGGCGGCGGAGACGGCGATCGTGAGCGGCCGGATGGCGTCGATGCGGTCGACCATCTGGAAGTCGTGGACGGCAATCAGCAGCGAAAACAGCCCAAAGGTGAAGGCGCCGAGGCCGTGGCTGACGTTGAAGCCGAGCCAAAATCTCCACATCGACTGTCTGGCCGTGTCGCCGGGGAACAGCCGGCGGAACCGCATGCCTGTGCCTTCCATCTCCGCTTTTACTTGATCCTCGATCGGAGCGAAGAACGTGGGACGGACAGTGTCAAGCAGCGCTCCGAGCGCATGCAGACCGCCAGCGAGCATAAACACGATTGCACCGGCAATGAACCACGCTTGCGCGGCACCTGAGTTCACGACTGGCCCTCGGCGTCCTGATCGGCAGAGCGTCCGGCTTCCGCGCGACGTAGAGATCGTGAGGAGGGTGAGGCTGTGATGGTGCACACGCGATGGTACTCCATGTTTGCGCCAAAACGTATACCTACTGACTAGTCAGTAGGTATACTACACAAAACGAGATGGCGACTGCAACCCAGAACCACCGACGACGACTGGACCGGCGCACAAGAACCGCGCGCGCGGAAGGGCGCGACGGGCGTGCCGCGCTGCTGCAAGCGGCAATGGAGGTCTTCGCCCAGCGTGGATACCGGGACGCATCGGTGGATGAGATCGCTTCTCGCGCCGGCTACTCGAAGGGCGCCATTTACTTTTACTTCTCAGGCAAGGATGACCTTTTCTTTGCCCTGCTCGAGGAGCGCATCGACCGTCCGATGCGCGAAGCAATCAAGCTTCTGGACTCCGCATCGCCCGAGGACGACATGGCCGCCGAGGCGAACCGGCATTTCCTCGCGCTGATGTCCGGACAGCGCGAGCTGCTGCTCCTGGACAACGAGTATCGCTCGCAAGCAATCCACGATTCAAGGCTTCGCGCCCGCTACGTCAGGCGAGAAGCGAAGTTGCGTTCCGTGCTCGCGAAAGGACTTCAAGTGCGCCTGCAGCACCTAGGTGCACCACCTCTCGCCGCGCCCGAGCAGATCGCCACTGGTCTCCTCAGCCTGGCCTTCGGCCTAGCTCAGGAGAAGCTGATCGAACCCGACGCTGTCCCCGATGATCTGCTCGGAGACATGTTCGGCCTCATCTACGCGGGCCACGTCGCGCGAGCGCAGCGCTAGCCAATCGTCCGGGACTTCAGCACCGCCAGCGACCTCGACGACTTCGCGTCGATGGTCGCAAATCAGACCATAGCGGGGGGGCGATATGGACCCATTAGCGACCAGCTGGCGCTTGTGGAGTTCGCTGTAGAGAGGAGGACAGATGTACAGATCACGAAAGTGAGCAAGCTGCCGTGAGGCAGGCCGTCGTAGTACGTCGAGTCAGCGAATAAGTTCCGTAGACATCTGCGTAATAGTTCTGTAGGGACGCGCGAGACGGTATAGTAGTCTGATGGTCGAGGTAGAGAGGCAGAACTTGAACGATGTCGCCAGCGCTCGCTACAGGCGACGCATCGTCGATGATGAGCCTCGACGAGCTGCTCTCTGGGCTACCCGCGATCGCGCTTGAGGGCCCAAAGGCAGTCGGAAAGACCGCCACAGCCCTACAACGCGCAGCGACGGTCTATCGCCTCGACAACGACGCTGAGCGCTCTATCGCCCAGGCTGACCCGTCGCGGCTTCTCGAGGGTGAGCGGCCGGTTCTGATCGATGAGTGGCAGCGCTTCCCCGAGTCCTTCGATCACGTGCGTCGTGCCGTTGACGATGGAGCTGGCCCCGGAAGCTTTCTCCTCACTGGTTCGGCATCCCCGACGGATCCGCCAACACATTCGGGGGCCGGCAGGATCGTGCAGATGCGCTTGCGGCCGATGACACTCGCCGAGCGTGATGTCGGATCCCCGAGCGTGAGTCTCCGACATCTTCTGCAGGGCGGAGGCGGGCCCATCACCGGGCGCACCGACGTCAACCTGGAGAGGTATGTGCACGAGATCCTCGCATCCGGGTTTCCGGGACTCCGCGGCCTCTCCGACCGTTTGGCGCGCGCACAACTCGACGGTTACATCGACCGCGTCGTTGACCGCGACTTCGAGGACCTCGGCCGCCACGTGCGCCGGCCCGGGACGTTGCGACGATGGATGCAGGCATACGCAGCCGCCACAGCCACAACTGCCTCATACGAGAAGATCCGAGATGCAGCAACAAGCGGCCAAGGCGAGAAGCCAACCAGAGCAACGACCCAACCTTATCGCGACGTTCTCGAGCGGCTCTGGATCCTCGACCCGGTTCCTGCGTGGCTACCAACCCGCAATCGGCTCTCGCGCCTCTCCTCGCCACCCAAGCACCATCTCGCGGATCCTGCGCTAGCGGCCCGTCTACTCGGGGTTGACGAGCCCACGCTTTTGCAAGCCCGGCCGGCCGGCCCCCCGATGACTCGCGACGGAACGCTCCTCGGAGCGCTATTCGAGTCGCTGGTCACGCTCGACGTTCGCGTATACGCCCAAGCCGCCGAGGCTCGGACCTCGCACCTGCGCACCTGGAGCGGCGACCGCGAGATCGACCTCATTGTCGAGCGCGGCCAGCGGGTCCTCGCTATCGA
This sequence comes from uncultured Solirubrobacterales bacterium, assembly GCA_963809705.1. Lineage (GTDB taxonomy): Bacteria > Actinomycetota > Thermoleophilia > Solirubrobacterales > Solirubrobacteraceae > Palsa-744. The sequence continues at coordinate 773,456 of CAWEKF010000001.1, forward strand.
GGTCAAGCTCGGCCAGACACCCGAGGAGCGAGACGTGCGCCACCTCCACTGGCTGCGCAACGAGCTTGGCGATGACCTCGCCGACGCGATCGTCATCACCACCGGACACGCCGCCTACCGGCGCCCCGACGGCATCGCCGTCGTACCGGCGGCTTTGCTCGGGCCATAACGAGCTGATAATTCGATCCGCCCGCTGATTCAGCGAGCCGATCACTGGGAAGCCCAGCATACACAGTCATATCAGGAGGATAAGTTCGGAAACAAGCAGCACCTCCTGCTGGTCAGTCACATGCCTCTATGAGACTCTTGTGTAAGGCCCGGCAATGCTACGTAATCATGCCTACTTCCCAATTTAGGAATGATTTCTGTAATGCCCTATTGAAATTTAATGATTTCTATGCAGCATTACACACATCACTACCGCGCTACACCTAGTCAACGCACAAATCCCCCACTAGAGGAGGCATGAAGTGTCAGCTGATGGCACGAACGCCTCGACCCCTTCGCCACGCTCACGTCGACAACCGTGAACGTATTCCCGGACCGTGCGCTCAGCCACATCGGCAGCGTGCTCCTCACGCAGCCGCTCCCAGATCCGCTTGGCCGTGTGGCGCTGCTTGCGCGGCGCATCCCGGTCCCCGTCAAGCCAAGAGTCGATCAACCCCCGATACGGCCCCAGCTTCGGCGCAGGCCGACCCACAGGCTTGCGCTTGACGGGCGGCAACGGCGCCGCCAACGCCTGACGCACCGCCCGCCTGTGCACCCCATACCTAGCCGCCAACGCCCTCGTCGAGGTGCCTTCCCGATCCCTGTCCCGCCTGATCTGCTCGAACGTCTCCACTCGTGATCCCATTCCTCACTGCCGCCTCCCGCTCGAGCTCCACGAGCCTCAAACAGTCAGCAGCCAGTCGGACGGAGGTGGGGCCACTTCAAACCGCCGCAGTGGGGCCAGATCAAACCGCCGTTCCCAACCGTCACCGAGGCCGTCGCGCGAGCCTTTGAGAACACGAAAACCCTGCACCCCAAAGGCCTCATGCCTGCAGAACTTGTTCCCGTTAACGGCGCAGCAGGAACGGGATGGAAGCACCGATCGACGCCCGTTCATCGCATCGAAGAAGCCTTGGGCCTAAGTTAGGAGGCACAGGACCTCGTGTCGTTGCCGTGCGATCCAGATCCTCAAACTTGGTGCCACTTGGTGTGGTCGCGGGAAGATTTGAGGAGAGCCGCTACATATGCGGTACACAGCGCCTCGACACGGTCTTCGGGCATAGCGGTTCGCAAGGCCCGTGCAGACATCTCTATGCCTAGAGCTCCGCGTCGGCCGAACAATTGCTCGATGTAGGTGAGCGCGTTCTTTGAGGGTGGACCGGCGATCGCATCTTCGCCGAGGGCGCTGAGCGTGGCGGCAACCTCATTTGGGTTCGTGGTCTGCATGAGTCGCACGACGTCCGCGGCATCCTTGTCGTCGAGTCGATCTGGGCGTGGGCTTTCGGCTCGATCGTTGAGCTTGTGGGCCTTTGCGACGAATAGGGCCGCTGGGCCTGCCACCTTCGCCTGGAGCGACCGGTTGTCTGTCGAATCGAGCGCCGCGATAGTCATCGTGCTGTGGTCTACGAGCGCTGCCTCGAGTCCGACTGCTCGGCGGGCGGCTCGGTTTCCGTGAGCTCCCAGGCGAGCGGCGCGTCTCCCCTTTCCCGGGGCGGCACCCTCGGGGACGATGAGGTCCACCGGAATGAGGATCTCCTCGCCTCCTGCCGACGCTTTGGTGAGCCAAATCCCCGGCTCTACATGACCGCCGAGATGGGGCTGAAGATAGAACCCGGTGGCGGTCATCGCAGCCTCGAGCTCTGGTGCATCTCCGAGGAGCCGGGGGTCCAGGACGAGATCACCGTCTGTCGTGTAAGGAGCGACAGCGAGATCAGCGGTCCCTGTGTGGAGATAGACGGCTTGCGCCCCGGCCAGGATGACAGCCTCAATGTGGGGTGCCAGCGCTGTCAGGGCGTCGAGGAGGACGCGCCGTGCAGCTACATATCGCTCGTCGAGTTCGAGTGGCACCGGGGCATCACTTGCGTCGCTCATCGGGCGCCTTCGGAGACGCTGAGATCCTCAATCGAAGATAGTCGCCAGCGCGACTCGTTCCCCTTCATCCATGAGATAAATGCCTCGCCCTCGGCCGGCATGCGACCGTTGCCCGTCAGACAATCGACGACGGTCTGTGATGGCGCAACGTAGCGAAGACCTGACTCCTCGCTACCCCTATCCCAGACGATCGGGTCGAACGCTCGCAACAGGGCGACGTTGGCTCCCTCGTCGGCCGGCAGAAGCCCAAGCTCCTCGGCAACCGACTCGACGTCGTTGCTGTAGGCAATCAGCAAGGCGGGCGCCGCGACCGGAGCGAGGCGCATAGCAGCAAAGGACCCGGTAATGGCAACCGGCGAGGAGTTCGAGCGCCCGGCAAGTCGTGATAGCGCTTCCTTCGTGCCGCTCGGCGCGAGGAACAGGGACGCGTCGTTGGTCTTCAGGACGTCGTAGGACTCCGCCCACCGCCGTAGCAACCCCGCGATGTCGGCATCCTCGACGCGTCCACGGCGAGCACGCTCGACCAAAGCCGCGCGATCCAGCGCGTCGAGCAGTCGCGAGACATACCCTGGCGCGAGCTCGGTGGCAGCCGCGATCTCGCTTACGCCATAGGGAGGCCGCACGTCTACGAGCAGCCGGATCAGTCTTGCCGCCTTTGGGCCGCGAACCGTCGCCCGACCGCGAGGCGGAGGCTCGGGGTTGCGGATAGCACCGGCGGCCCTGATGTACAGGGCCGGGTCCTCCAGGCTGATGAACGCGTTGCCCGTGAGGTCGATGAAGTTGATCTCTTCCCTGGCGAGAAGCTCTTGGGTTCGGGCGCTCAACCACGGAGCAACAACAAGAATCGGGAACCGGCCGGCCATGGAGCGAAGCATCCGCGGGACGCCGGTGGATAGCTGCTCAGCGGCGCGGGGGTCAAAGGACCGCTTTGCCTCGACGACGAACGTCACGGCCGTCCCCTCTCGGGCACGAAGATCGATAGCGTCGTCCACCAAGGCGGATCCCTCCGGCGGCGTGCCCCTGGCCGACGCGGCCCCAGTTGAGCGCTCTACATCCCAACTCGCGGGTAGCATGCCGCGCAGCCTTGCAACAGCCTCATCGACCAGATTAGTTCTCTCTAGAGCCATGTTTGCTGGCATAGCAAACACAGTCTAGCAGGGAACTTCTCCTACAGAGGGTTTTGCTAGAACAGCAAACGGGCTAATCCAGGGAATTGCCTAGAGTAGATTCGCGCTTGCCCAGAAACACTGACGGGGACCACGAAGGTCCCCGTCAGCGGCATAGCGGGGGTGCGCTATGGACCCATTAGCGACCGTCCGACCGCCATAGAAACCGCTGTGGAGCCGGGTTCTAGCACGGGATGTATGCGCTGATGCCTCCTTGGCGCTCTGCTTACGCAAACGGCAGGCCGGAGATCGCTTGGGGGACGACTGCCGTGCGGGCTGGCGGGCGACCTTCGGGTTTCGACCCTGGGGTCGGGCCATGCGATCACACCTGACGCCATCCACCGCATACCAGCTTGACGGCATAGCGGTATTGAGTTATCATCGAGGCATGGCGAAGCGCAAGACGACCCTCTACATCGACGACGACGTGATGACCGCCACCAAGGCGACCGCGATGGCGATGCACAGCACCGACAGCGCATTCGTCGAGGACGCACTCCGGGCGTACCTCAAGACGAGCCGCGCCGAGGCCGCCCGCGTCGACCTTCGCGCAGTTCTGGACCGACTCGCGGCTCAGAACCCCGACGACCTCACCGACGAGGAGGCTATGGAGCTGGCCGTCAAAGAGGTCCGCGCCGTTCGCGCCGAGCGGCGGAGCCGCAAGTGAGCAGGCCGCCGCGCGGTCGTAGATACCAACGTCCTCATCGCCGCCGCCATCAAGCCCACAGGCACCTGCCGAGAACTGCTCGACGCAGCGGTTGAGCTCCAGTGGCAGCCCGTCCTCTCACCGCAGCTGCTCAGCGAGCTGGAGACCGTGATGCGACGAGCAAAGTTCAGATCGAAGCTCTCCGAGGAGGCCATCCAGGACTTCATCGCGGGTCTCGTAGGCATCTCCGAGGTCGTGGCCGACCCGCCGTCCACGGCGACCCACACGCCCGATCCCGACGACGACTACCTCGTGGCGCTGGCGCTCGCAGCACGTGTCGATGTGCTCGTCTCCGGAGACCGACACCTGACCGACCTTGCCGGCGCCGGCGTCCTTGTGCAGACGCCTCGGGACTTCTTGGCTCGCGTCAGCGAGACGTAGGCAGCAGTCGGCCCGGGCAGCTCGCCGGTGCGGAGGCGATCGTATAGCCACAAGCGTTCGTGGTAGGGGTCCGGCCGGTGACGATCGCAGCAGCGCGAACCGGGCCCTCACCCGGCCAGGTACACCACCGCGGCGCAGTCGAATGCCTCCTCGGTGGTTCCCGCATCAAGCGGCCCTGGTAACGTTGGCTGGACCTCATGAAACCTGAGCGCGATGCCAGTAGTCGTAGTCGGATCGAGGTCTAGAGAGGACTCGGATCACAGTCCGAATGGGTGCTTGTGCGCCAGCTACCACCGTCGCACCTCGGGCTTGTGACCGGGCAGTTGCGAGTTAAGTCTGCCTGGCCATGATCGAGCCGTTCTCGGCATTCTGGTCTGGGCAGTTCCTCGCGGGCGTCATTGGCAATGTCCTCGCAAGCCGAATCGATGCACGTGGAATGGCTGCGCTCGAGCGGACACGAAGGGAGAGTCGCCAGCGAGCCCGACCATACAACCACCACCTGCAGCGGGCGATCTGGTGGGCGTTTCTCGCCAGCGGGGTCATCGAGTGCGACTGGTGTCTTGAGCGGATGGGCGTTCCGTGGCGCGGCCTGGGCCAGCTGAAGCGGCTTCCTGCCCGCCTGGACGAGCGGAAGCGGACGCTGCTCGTACTCGAGAAACGTCTTGAGCGACGCTTGGACTTCCCGCTCATCAGCGACACCACCGAGTCTGAGGTCGCGCCGGGGCGCGGTGGGATCGTTGCGGCCGCCCTGGAGGATGTCCTGCCTCTCGCCGATGTCGTGGCGACACCACCGGATGCGCTGGCGGAGATCGACGAGCGGGCAACCGAGTGGTTCCTTCGGCTCGCGCGCGAGCTGCAGCAAGCCGGATGAGCTTCCCTCAGAGTTGGAGCTTCTCGTACGCGAGGGGCTGCCAGCTAAGAGACCCGTTGATGAGCGGCCGCGGTGGTTCCAGCTTGCACGGGAGCTTTTTCTCGACCGTCTCACGACCGATGAGTCGGCCTGGGTGGCCTTGCAAGTCTCGGTGCTCGCAGTCGAGCACGGGCAGCGTGGCAGCGCGCCAAGCATCGACGTGCTCGAGCAGAGAGCCAAGGCACGAAAGGCCGAACTCGAGGCGACCTTCGAGGAGCGGTTCACTGAACTGAATGGTTGGCTCGGCCAGCAACTCGCCGAGGCCGATGCGACACTCAAGACGGCTGTCACTGATTTGAAGGAGCACCTCGACGATCGGCTCGCCTCGCTCAGGCCACTCCTCACCTCCCTCGACACAGACGAGCTAAAGGGGATGATCGACGACCTCCGCTCGTTCAGCCGTAGCGCAAGGTCTGCGCAGAAGTTCGGGCAACACTTCGGCCGGGATGCGTCCGTTGCGACTGAGCAGCGACTCGACGAGGTGATGCGCTCCCCACTGGTCGGTCGCGACCAGTCTCTTGACCAACTTGATCGGTTCCTTGGAGAGCGGAAGGCAGGCTCGCTGGTGGTTGCGGGGCCGTCGGGATCCGGCAAGACCGTGCTGCTTGCGCGCTGGGTGCGCGAGCACCACCTCAAAGACGCGTTCATTGCCTACCACTTCGTGAACCCGGACGCGCGCGAGGCAACCATCACCGCCACAGGGTGCTGGGACAACCTCCTGCGCCAAGTCCTCGCCTACCACGGCGAGCAGCCTGGCGAGCTCGCGGCACGGGTGCGGAGCAGGGCAGACCTGATGGCACTTCTATCCAGGCAGGCGCACGCTGACGAGCCGCTCGTGATCGTCGTCGACGGATTGGACGAGATCGAGTGGCCAGACCCAGCGCGAAGGCCGGAGAGCCCGTTCTATCTACCGCTGCCGACTGGTGTCTTCGTAATCGCATCGACCCGGCTGGAGGAGCGTGACTTCCTCGATCCGAAAGCCTGGGAGCACGATGAGATCGTAAGGTTGACCAGCGACCTCGACTGGGGGGCGATCCGCGAGTGGCTTACGCAGGCAGGCGACGGGGAGCTCGCGCAGTACGCAAACGAGCCGCAACTGCTCGAACAGCTGGCAGAGAAGTCCGGCGGCCTGCCGATCTATCTCAACTACAAGATCGATGACATGCTTTGCGCGGCGCGCGCCGGTGAGGACGTCTCGGCTGTTGTCGCCGACGCACCGTCGGGCTTGGTCGGACTCATCGAGAAGGAGTTCCTGGATCTCGCGCGCGACGAGTCCGACGAGAGCATCCTTCGCCTGTTCGACTACCTCGCGGCCGCTCGAGGGCCTCTCGCGAACAACGATCTCCAAGAGCTGTTCGGGATCAGCGAGCGCAGAGTGCGTGGGCTCAAGTGGCGTTTTCGCCGGTGGCTACGCACGCTAGCGGATAACGCCAACGGCCACAGTGTCTCCTTCCAGCACCCGGCGATAGCCGCAGCGTACGCGGCTTCGCCGGCCTTCAAAGACGAGGTGGCCGATGCGCGACGCGAGCTTCGAAAGTACTGCGAGAACTGGCGCGAGCACGGCGGCACATACGCGCCGCGCTACCTTCTCGACTACCTACACGAGCAGGTCGTTCGCGCCGACGATAACCCTGCCGATGCGCGGTGGGCAATCGTCAACCTAGCCGAGGACGAAGAGTTCCTAAACCGTCAGACTGACGCGCTTTGTGACGAACCGGCGCTGCCGCTGCGCCTACTAGTAGCTGGTTTTGTTGCGGCACTTGAGTTGGGAGAGATTTCGGTCGCGATCCGTCTCCTCGACAAGAATGCAAAACGGTGGCAAGCGCTGAGCGAAACCAATCCGCTTGACGCGCTACGCCGCGACAGGGCTGGCGAAGCGATTGAGTTGGCGAGCCTACGCAACGAGCCATCGAAGACGCTCTGGCTCTTGCTCGTCGCCGGCGAACTAGAGGCTCGTGGTGATGATGAAGGAGTCGAGCGGGCACTTGAGCGACTGTCATCGACCGAAAAGGTCGTCCCGTGGCCAGATACGGAGCTTCTCGTCGCAGTGCTTGCCTGGGTTGGGGGAGTTCTTGCTGATCCAAGGCTTGTAATGGCTGCGAGACCTTCCGGCCAATACCCGTTTTTCAGTGATGGACTGGTCGAACTCGCGCGAGTGGCGGCAGCAACTGGGCGTTTCGATGCGGCACTTGAAAGCGCGCGCGCGATCGATCGCGGCGCTGAGCGCGTCCGCGCGCTGGCGGGTGTTGCTCGGGCGCAGGCAGCGGCAGGAGCAGATGCCAGCTCTTCGCTTGCGGCAGCCATTACCACTGCCTCCGCCATCGACAGTGTCGACGAGCGCGTCGCAGCGCTGGCGGAGATCGCTCGAACGCAGACATCGACCGGGATTGCTGCTTCCTCGACGCTCGACGCCGCGATCGCGAACGCGCGCTCGATCAGCGACGCGCGGAGCCGCGTGAAAGCGCTTGCTGATCTCGCGCAGACACAAGTGATGGCGGCCGCGGATCCGAACGCGACAATCAAGGAGGCTGTCAAAGCCGCTCGGTCGGTTGAGGACGCCGCTAGTCGCGTCAGCGCGCTGGTCGACATTGCTCGAGCGCAAGCAGCGACGGAAGCGGACGCCAGCAAGACCATCGATACGGCGATTTTGGCTGCCCGCTCGATCGACAACATCAACAAACGCCGGTGGGCGATGTTGGATGTTGTCCGGGCACAGGCCGCGGCCGGGCAGTTCGCAGAGGCGCGTGCCAGCGCCGACTCTTTCGGCGCCGACACACACGACCTCGCGCTGATTGAGATCGTGCGAGCACAAGCCGCTGCAGAGCGTGTCAAGGCCGCACTTGAATACTGCCGCTCAATCAAGAACGCAGGGATGTTCGTTCAGGCGCTGACGGCTGTCGCCCGGGCGCAGGCGACAGCCGGGGAGGATGCCACCGGAACGCTTGAGGAGGCATGTGCTACCGCGAGCTCGATCGGGAACGCTTTCGGGCGCGTCGTGGCGCTCGCGGAAGTGGCCACGGCGCAGGTAGTAGCGGGAGCGGATGCCCGCCCGACGCTCGAGACAGCACTTCAAACACCACGCGATCACGACCTCAGCTCGGAGCGCGTTAGCGCCCTCGTCGAGCTTGCCCGAGCGCAGCTGAGGGTGAAAACGGATGCCTCGACGGCCCTTGAGGCTGCATCCTCCACCGCCCACTCAATCGATGACCTCGATGAGCGCGGCTGGGCAATGGCCGAACTAGCCCTTGCACAGGCTGAAGCTGGCCATTTCGAGGCGGCGGTCGCAAGGGCCGCCTTAATCGACGACCCAGATGATCGCATCGAGGCACTGGCAGAGGTAATCCGAGCTCAGTCAGCGGTGGGAACTTGCACGGGACTTTCGCTCGACGCGGTGTTCGGGGATGTACGAGAGGAGCTTGACGAGAACGATGCGGCACGGTTGCTCTGTGTGGTACAAGCGGTAACCGGACAATTCGAGGCCGCGCGCGAGACCGCCCTGTCGATTGACGACCCTTGGTCGCGCCCCTGGGCCTTGACTGATGTCACCCGAGCACAAGCAGCGCTTGGACAGTATGAGGCGGCGATTTGCACCGCTGAGTCGATCGAGGACGCCGCGATACAGGTAAGCGCACTGGCCGATATTGCTCGGGCGCAGGTGGCAGCGGGACGAGACCCCGCCTCACCGCTGGCCGCTGCGAACTCCCTCGCGCGGTCAATTGATGCCCCTCTGTTGCGCCTCTGGACCCTCGGCGTCGTTGCCCAAGCGCAGGCAATCGCGCGGGTGGATGCAGCTCCAACGCTCGAGGCAGCACTCGTTAGCGCCCGCTTGGTCGAGGAAGCGAGACAAGAACGTGCAAGAGCCGGTGCTCTACCCGCCATTGATGACGGGGGTGCAATTTCATGCCGCCCTTGCGACCGTCCAAGCAGCAGCGAGTCAGTTCGAGGCTGCGCTCACCACCGCCCGCTCAATCAATGACGTCTCCAATCGCGAGGAGGCCGTCGCCGAGGTTGCCCGCGCGCAAGCAGCAGCTGCGATGTTCGATGAGGCGATCGAGACCACCGGAATGATCACCGACAACTTCGTCAGGGCTCACACTCTCCGTGAGGTAACACAGGCGCAGGCAATCACGGGAACCTCGCCAATCTCGTCGCTCCGACAAATCGCCTCCACATCAGTTACGAACGACACCTGGATCGCCCTGGCGATCGCCTATCCGCAACATGCCCAGGAAGTGGTCGAAGTCCTTTAGCCTGGCCCGAGTACCTACCATCAAACGGGGTGGAGTGGCCCCGGTTTCGTGGACAGTTGTGGGCTTGTGTGGCGTGGACGCGAAAGGATGCTGTTCATGCCGAAATCGAGACCGCCGTATCCAGAGGAGTTTCGCCGGGAAGCCGTTGGGCTGGTCCGTGCGGGCCGGTCGATCAAAGACGTCGCTGCGAGCTTGGGGTGCAGCGAGCAGTCGCTGCAAAATTGGAACAAGCAGTATCAGCTCGATCGCGGGGAGCGCGACGACGGGCTGACCAGCGACGAGCGAGAGGAGTTGCTGCAGCTGCGGCGGGAGAACGCTCGTTTGAGGCAGGAGCGCGAGATCCTCAAGCGAGCCGCGGTCTTCTTCGCAGCGGAGACCGAGACCCGGTGAGCGTTTACCGGATCATCTCGGCGGAGAGGGCCAGCTTCCCTGTCTCTGTGATGTGTGAGGTGCTCGGCGTCAGCCGCTCGGGCTTTCATGGGTGGGAGCGACGGGCACCGTCTGACCGTGCTCTGAGCGACGCGTGGCTGACCGAGAGGATCAAGGAGATCCACGAGCGCGCCAGGGGCGTCTATGGCTCTCGCCGTGTGGCGGCTGAGCTGCGGCTCGGTCAGGGCGTCGAGGTCTCTAGAAAGCGCGTGCAGCGGCTGATGCGTCAGGTCGGGATCTCGGGCCTGGTGCGGGTCAAGCGCGGCAAGACCACGATTCGGGTCCCCGGCGTACGGGTCGCTGATGATCTCGTCGAGCGGCAATTCTCGCCGGCGGCACCGAACGTGTTGTGGGTCGCCGACATTACCTACCTGCGGACCTGGGAGGGCTGGCTCTACCTCGCCGCCGTCCAGGATGCTTACAGCCGAATGATCGTTGGGTGGGCAGTGGCAGAGCACATGCGATCAGAGCTCGTCCTCGATGCCCTGAAGATGGGCCTGCACCGCCGAAAGCCAGAACCAGGACTCGTCCACCACTCCGATCTCGGCTCGCAATACGTCAGCCTGGCCTTCGGCCAGCAGGCCCGCGACGCCGGGATAGCTGTTTCGATGGGTTCACGCGGCGATGCTTACGACAACGCCGTCGCCGAGAGCTTCTTCGCGACACTCAAGAAGGAGCTCGTTCACCGCCAACCCTGGCCGACTCGCAGAGAGCTCGGCGCCGCCGTCTTCGAGTACATCGAGGGCTTCTACAACGACAACGACGACATTCCACCCTCGGCTACCTCTCACCCGAGGACTATGAGAGAGCGACAATCACAACCAAGATCAACAGCTAGCCACCCAAGCGCCCGACTGTCCGTCAAACGGGGTCCACTCCAGGGCAGGATTCGAACCTGCGACCTTCGGGTTATGAGCCCGTCCGCGCGTTTGCGGCTGTTTGCGGCTGGCCACCTTTGCCCTGCTAATCGCGGTACTTTAGCACGATCCTTGTTCGGTGGTTTGCGGCCGTTTTCGGGCCTTCTATTGGCTTTTCCTTGACCCGAGCAGCCCAAGCCCGCGGGTTTTGAACCCGAAGGTCGCCGGGCAGCGGACCGAAGGTAGAGCCCAGGACGAGACCTCCTGAGGAGCGTGGTTGAGACGGCCACACAGATCCCGTGGCCCTACTGGCCGGCATCGACAGCTAGACCGAGCCGCGACCGTCGTCACACACTCGGGGACGGGGATTTGCCGCCCGATACTCATCTCCCTTGATTAGATCTGCCTGCACCGCCCGGATGAACGCGATCGTCCCGACCATCACGACGACACCGAGCCACCACACGATCGTCAGCGACGTCGTTCGTACCGCGACGCTTCTCGTGAGCGCCAGCGCGCCGATGCTGGGAAAGGCGAGCACCACCAAGATCCCTGCGAACTGAGCCGACCTGGTCGGACTCCAGGATCGTCGCTCCAACCGCCTATCGGCAATCCACTCCTCCCACGACGGCGGTAGCTGCTCCGACGGTGATGTCGGCACTGGATCGGGTTGGGGCGCCGGCCATAGGTATGTCCGTATGTACTCGCCGAGCCGCCTGATCTGAATGCCATGATTAGCCTGCACGAGCGCCAGACCACTGAGGATGTATGGCAGTACGAGGAGCGCCTCTCGGTTGCCGGTCTTACTCAGCCCGAACGCGCCGATCGCGGCGCTCGCGGTCAAGGCCACTCCGAGCAGCGCACTCATTGCCTGTACGTGGTGTGTGATCTCCTCGCGGAGCGTCTTGTACGCCTCGAGCTGGAAAGTAGGTAGTTCGGCGGCCATCAGCTTTGGACGATCAATTCGTGCTACGGCAGCTCAGTCGGGTCGCTCGGCGCTCGCTCGTCCTCGCGGCTCGCGTTTATTCCAAGCACGACTCTGCCGTCCGTCTCGAGCACAGCCTTAACCGCCTCCAAGGGAAGCACGGCACTCGCGTTGGGGGGCACGGCGACGCGGATGATCACGCGATGGATGGGGGTATCGCTCGTGTCGTCCCTCATCGCTACGCTCTGTCTACTACTAGCCGCCGGCCGATAGCCGCCTGATGTTCTCGACCGGGACGCCCGAGACTTGTGCGATCGTTTCGACCGGCATACCGGCGGCCATTGCCTCGGCTATGCACTAGCGAACTCCGCTGCGTGCACGGCATCCTGAGCAAGGAATGTCTGTCCTCGGGCGCGAAGTTCGGACTCGATCATCGTCAGCGGGAGCGCATCGGCGGGGTGGTCAGTGGCCTCGATCGCCACCACACTGCTTGCGTACACGGTCCGGTTGAGCCCTGTCGTTCGGCTCGGCTCGTCGCTCCGACGGTCGCGAACGATCATCATCCCGCGGCCGTCGACTCGATCGTACTCCGCCTGGACGTCGACAGGATCGCCATCGATGATGTTCTCGAACTCAGTTCCAGTAGCCGTCCGCTGTCGTATCAGCGTGTTCATTGTTCGCTCTCTTCAAGCTGCGTGTCTTTGGAGTAAAAGATTGACACTTGCTGTGGACGGAATGGCTGCAGCTCTTGATGAGCCAGCAGCAGCCGACGCACCGCCGTCGACTTCTCCGACACCTGCGCCGTCCTCGGCCCTTCTCGAGCTTGCGCTACCCGACCAGTCGCTCGTGTCCATCGAGAACCAGCAGGGCGGAGTCTCGCTCGTCACCTGGGTCGCAGGCTCCGTCATTGCCGATGAACAGCGACACGTTCATCCCGCCCGGGCTGCGGCATGATTGATACAGGACACCGACGAGGGGCTCGCCAGGACCCGGATCGAAGCGCGTGCGCAGCCACTCGGTGACCACCTGAGTCGGCACGTACTCGATGTGGATGCGATCGTCACGAACGAAGGGCTTTGAGATCTCGCCCACGAAGTGGCGCAGGAAGATCAGGCCAGGCCGCAGGTGCCGGCGCTCGGGGTCGTACAGGCTCGGGACCTCCGGTGACGTCGAGAGGTCAACGACTCGCGCAGGGCGGCGCACACGGAACGTGCCCATCGTGCCGACCTCAGCGTCTGGATTGGCGTCGCGGGCCTCAGTGGTTGCCGTGGCCGGGTCGAGCGCACCGTAGAAGAGCGGGATTCCTGCAGGGCTCATCCGGCTCGACTTGTCGATGAGCGCAGCGGGAGGAGCGCCAAGCTCGGCGGCCGTCCGCGGGGGCTCCCGCGAATCATGGGGGCGCACGCGGTAGACCGGCTCGTCCGGCAGTGCGCGAACGAGCCCGCCGGAGCGGAGGGCGTCGCCGATGGCCTCGAGCAGCGCACCCGGCGCGATGTAGTCCGGGTCTTCGGTGTCGCCGTCGTGATCGGCGAAGAAGTACCGGCGATGGTGCTTGACGGTCTGCCCGAACTGCTCCCAGCCGTAGCGCAAGCGCAGATCGGGGCGAAGGCGGTAGAAGTCGCGCTGCGCCCACATTTGCTGCGGCAGAGAGCACACGACGTCTGCGATCAGCCCCGGGTGGTTGAGCGGCGGGTCGCCGGCTTCCGTGAGCAGCTCGTCGGTGTCGTAGGTCTTGCCGACGTAGCCGCCCTCCCAGCCGACTCCCTCATCGTCCGCGTTGCCCCACTCGTATGACAGGCTTGAGCCTATGCGCTCGATCAGCACGTCGATAGGCACACCGTCCCCGCGACCACAGTACGAGCAGGGCGTCGACGAGGCGTTTTCCGCTATCAGCCCGGCGAGAGCGTCGTCCTCGACATGCTCAGCGCAGACGTACTTGTCCCCTCCGCTACTCCAGCCGCGCTCTTCGTCCTCCTCCATCTGGCGCTTGGTCAGGCTCACGTCCGCGACGCTAGCGAACCCTCACGCGGCGCCCCCGCAGACCCCCGCTAGCCTGAACCCGTGCCCTACCTCCAGACGCCACGCAGCTTCACACTTCACGAGCTAGGAATACTCGTGCCGGCCACCGGGGAACGGGCAGACGCGGGCCCCGTGCTGAACGCCAGCGTGTACCTCAGCCACCGGGACCTCACGGGCGGAGACGTACTACGCGAGCAGGATCTCGTTGAACGGCTGCGCAAGCTATCAGCGGCGGATTGCCTGTGGGCGATCGCGCACTTGAGTACCCGACTCGCCGCAGAGACGCACCCGGCACAGAGCGTCCGTCTGCAGGAGCGACTCGTACAGGAGGTCATCGGCGACGGGCAGCTTGGCCAGGCTCTCCTCCAGAGGTTGCGCGACGGGAGCACGAGCACGATCTTTTGCGAACAGCAGCTTGTGCATCTCGCACGGCTGGTCATCCTCCACGCGGATCGCAGACCACAAGATGACTTCGGCGACGGAGCCCTGCGCGAGGTGTGGGGAGCATGCCTGATCGGGGTGACAGACCTCCTCGACGCCGACTTGGACATAGAAGAGCCCTCTCAGCGGACAGCGTGGGAGATTCGGCAGTGCTGCCTGAACTATCACGAGGACCAGCTCCCGGTGACTGCGATCCATCACGAGGTCTACCGGGTCATCTGGCCTCATCTGGAGGACGAGCGCGCGAGAGAGGTCGAGGACGCCTTTGCGCTCCACGCTGGCATGCCGATTGCCGACTACTTCACGGTCGGTGCCGCCGTACTCGCGCGCTTCCTGACCCGCGGGGCAAATGAGAACACCGCGCCGGCAATCAACCCCGCACAGGCGTTCGCTAAGGCAGCAATGGCGAGAGAGACCTGGGAAGCGTTCTTCACGCTAACAGCCCGCGACCTCGATGCGCTGCGTGACGAGATGGTTGATGAGGCGAGCCAGTACGGCGAGAGCACCTACAGCTCACTGACCTTCGAGCGGTTCCCGCTGGTCGAGATCGAGCCGGGTCTCTTCCTGCCGCTGTCAATGGCCAGCCTGCGCCGCCGTGTCTCCCAGGGCGTCTTCCACATCCTGAGCGAGGCCGCAATCGCCAACGGACGCGACCGCCGCTACTACAGCTCGATCTTCGGACAGGCTTTCCAGGAGTCGGTCGAGCGGACGTTGAGGCGAGCGGTCGAGCTGGAGCGCTCGGGTGCCACGATCACCGCGGACGTGCTCTACGGCCCTCGCTCGCATCGCCGGCGCTCATCGGACGTGATCCTCGAATACGAGCGCAACCCGGTGTTCGTTGAGGTCGTCTCCGGTCCGCTGCAGGCCAGCACGACCATGCAGGGCAACCTGAAGTGCTTTGACTCCGACGTGGACCGTCTTGTCGTGGAAAAGACCCGACAGCTCGACCGTTCCATCCGAGACTTCTTCAACGGGGATCTGAAGCTGCCCGCCATCGACCCGGTGCTCGTCGCGCACGCTTGGCCGGTGCTCGTGACCTCACATTCCTTCCCGCACATGGATTACATACTCAGAGAGGTCGACCGTCGGATTCGCAAGAAAGGGTTCCTCCAGCACGAGCGAGTGGGGTCACTGGCCATCGTCTCAGCAGAGGAGCTTTTCTTCTGCGAGGGATTCATGCAGAAGGGCACATCATTCCTCGCCCTCCTGCGCGGCTGGAAGTCCGGGCCGATGGCGAGCGCGCCACTCAAGAACTACCTCATCGCGCTCGGTCACGGCCATGCTCCCGGAAGCGAGCACTTCGTGCGCCGGTTCGCAGAGGCGAACGTTGCCTACATGAGCCGTATGCTCGGACAACAAAAGAGCGTGGAGAGCGTCCTCGCGAACCTGCGGAGCCCGGATGCCCAGGATGCATGACTGACCGCCGACGCGCTTGGCGTTGACCGCTACGCGGGGAAGTCCTTGGCGACTAGATCCTGCCAGTTTGGCAAGCGGGCGTTCGCGCTCTGCTCGGCAAGCACACGGGCTTCGCGACCGAGCAACGGCAACTCTGGCAAGCGAAGCGCCTGCGTATGTTCGCCACATTCGTTGAGCGCTTCGAAGAGCAGATACGCACAGTGAAGGTAAACGGGTACAGGCGCAAACTGCGCCGTAGGCTCGCCACGAAGCACGAGCCCCTTCGGGCGCTTCTCCAAGAGCAGATCGACAGCGAGCAGCGTGGGATGCATCGCCGCGCTGGACTCGTAGCGGTAAAGCAAGTCGTACAGGAAACCAAGGCCCATCTGGACCGCTCTCTGCTCGAGGCTCCGTCGATCGTCGGGCTGCCGGTCTCCGAGCTCTGCAGCGACCTTGGTGCGTGCAGTTGCGATCACCGCTGCCTCCTCGCGCTGCGCGGGCGTGAGGGACGCAACGGCGGCGCCGTGCAGAGCGAGCGCATGCTGGCGAAGCCCCTCCCGCAAGACATCGCGGGCAGCATGATCCTCCTGCATCCAGAGCTTCCAATTGCGATCCGGATCACTCGCGAGCCAGCGCTGGCAAACGAAGAACTCGAACATCGACCGCAGCAGCCCGATGGCCTCAAGGACTTGGCCATCGTCGGCGAGCGTGTAAGCAGCGCGGAGAAAGCGCCGTTGGCGACCAAACAAGACCGATGATGGCGCTTCGATACGGCTGCAGGCGCCGCCTTCGCAGGCGTCCCTCGCTGCGTGGGATCTCAAAGCCCTCATAGATGCGGCTCGCGTCAAGGAGTGCCAGGCCAAGCGACCGCGCACGCGCTTCTTCGTCGGTCAACTCGGGCATATCGCAAGCTTGCTGCCGAGACCGTTCGGGCCCGAATGCGTAAGGCTACGGCGATGCCTGTTGCTCTCCCTGAGCGGACCGTTGATGCGTGGGTGACCGCGTATGTGGCCGAACGCGTGCCCGATGCTCTTCTGTGGGCGCCAACCCAGCGTCAGGTCCTCGACTATGACCTTGCGAGCTCTCTCCCAGGGCCCGGCAAGCTGTTTGTGTTCGAGAACAAGGCCCCGCAGGCAAACAAGGCGTACCAGTTCATTCTCCCGGTGCGACAGCTCTGGAACTATCTGCGTCGCGCCGATCTCAGAGCGCGAACGTTCTACGTCCTTCCGTGCCCTCCCTTTCCGATCAGCGAGGTGCCGGGCGCCCCTGGCGCAGCCGCTCCGCCTCCGGCAGATCTTGTTCCCCGTCGAGCACAGACGCGACTCAAAGGTCACCAGTGGGCACCACCGGGCGGGTGCGAGGAATGGTTCCGCGTCGTTTCTGCAATCGAGCTGTGGAAGCACTTTGTACCTGGGGTTCCGCCTGGCCCTGGCGCCCCGGTCTGGCGCAAGCCCAAGAAAGGGAGCGTTCCTCCTCCTCCAGGCGCCCCAGCCAAGCAAACCGTGCGTCCGACCTGCTCGCGCGTGGCCACCCTCGGCGAATCGCTTGAGACCTTCATGGACCGGCTCCTGCAGTGCGACCGCTCCGAGCTGCGCATCGAGCAGCCGGAGAACGAGCCTGATGCAATCGGCACCGCCGACGATACAGACGACTCTCCCCTCTACCAGGCTCTCGTCGCCTTCGCTCCAGCATCCAGCCTTCCTGGATGGAGTCCCTGAAGCCGAAGCGCGGGCAGACTATTCATTGATACGCACCAGCCAGCGGACAGGCTTTGCCTAAGCCTCATCACTGCCCTCCTCACGGCGGTCGTCCAATGCACCCCCGAGGCGAGCAGGCGTCGCAGCCGGGCCCAATCGCGACGTTCGATCGTGGCGAGCACATCGCAGACCGCCGGCACCCACTCAGCCATAACGCGCCCCGTCCAGAGCCTTCGATCCCGCGCCGAGCAGGAGCCGGGTCGCAGTGGGCCGAGCTACACGCCTCATGCGCTACGCGAGACTCGCGGATCTTCGCTGTCCGCCGCTTTCCCAGCTTGCGGTCTGGACAGACACCCGCAACGAACCCGGGACGATCGCCGGTCCTTCTTCGAGCAAACTTTGGGCGCCAGATGCGTGAGCGCTATGAACTTCGAAAGTCGCTGTCCGACAGTTGACGCCCTTGCGCACGATCCACGCCACCGAGCCACGATCGGTAACGACGAGATCGGTCACGTCACGGAAGCTGATGACGCAAGCATCTATGAAGCCCCCAACTCCGGGGATCGTGAACAGGGTGCGTCGGGCGGCGACGTTGACGACCACGATGTCTGTGCTCCCCGTATCGACCCCATGCGTACTGTCGGTGTAGGCGACGATCGTCCCGGCAAGCACGAGGTGGCCGATCGAGTCTGGGCGGTACCGGCGCGGCTTGGCGAGCGCGACAGTGCTACCGCCGTGCAGCAGGCACGCGTAGGTACCCTCGTGTCCTGGCGCCTTGCCTGCGAATGAGTAGACACGAACGTCCCGGTCCCTGACAACGGTCTCGGAATGCGGAGGAGCGCAGCGTGACCGGTGCCCCCGACCAGCCGCCGTACCGGTGCCCATCACCAGTGCAGCGCTCACCACGCACGCCGCGAACAAAGCTCCGGCGATCACTCCTCTGTTGGTCGCCTGCCACTCCACTCGCTGGATTGTGATGCGTTCGACGGCGGGGCGATATTAGCGGCGTGTGCCGTGTGGGCCGATCGGTTCCAGGCCGGCGGCGCGGACGCCGGCTGTGAACGAGCCGAATCTGCGCTTGACGGTGGAGGCGGAGGGATAGCCGTCGGGGGATTCGTCGCACTCTTCCTTGGTTGGGGCTCGGCCGAGCTCGCCCGCCATGCGCTGCAACGCGTCGATCACCTGCTCGCGATCCCATTTGGGGTGGTACGGCGGATGGCCGGCGGCGAGCATCATGCTCGTCCAGTCGCCGAAAACGATCCTCGCGGCGCTCGCGGGTGGCCAACGAGGGAATTCCTGCTGCCAGCGGTTGGGCTCGCCGTTATTGGCAGGTCGCCAGGCATCGTTGGTTGGCGGTCGCCCCTTCGAGCTCCTCCCACGCCGCGACGGCGTCCAACAGCTCCGTGGCGCTCCAGCGCTTGGGGTTGCCTCGCCGGGTTGCGCAACGGTGGCAGAGATCGCCGCCCCTGACGACGAATCCCGTACATTGTGCGCAGCGGTGTGCTTTGAGATAGCCGTAGACAGTCACGCGGCTCACGCCAATCTCAGCCATGATCTCCGAGATCGACGCGCCGGCCGCTGACATCGCTTGGGCGCGCGCGACGCGCTCGACGAGCGGAAGGTCGTGCTCGTAGCGGACGAACGGTTTCAGGCCGGCCGCCTCGAGCGCTTCGCCCCAGGACCGAAAGTAGCGGTACACCGTCGTGTTGCCGGGCCAGCGTGGATGCTCGCGCTCCCACTTGCTCTCCCGATCGCTTATCAGGCCTGCATTGCGCGCAGAACCCGGACACCACTCCCACGAACGAGGAGGCGCTCCGGTCTCACTCGCCCATGCCCGCATCGCCGCGAGGATCCGCTCAGCGTTCCACGTCCCCTGGCGCGTATAGAACCAACGGGGATAGCCGCGGCGCGGTGTTACAGGCCCTTGCGTTACCACGGCCATACGCGTGTATGGACGAACCTCGCGAGGATGAGACGCCAGCAAGCGGGCTGCACGCCCAGGACACTACACAAATCCCTTGATACAGAATACAACCAATTACCTGACGTTAGATACAATCATCGTTCAGCTATTGACAGAGAGGGTCAGAATGCTGTCCGTCACTCTTTGCCCTCCAATCGGAAGTCCGGCGCAAGGAGCGCAGCCATGCAGAGCGCAGCGGCGGCACACCTCACCAGCAGTACGGCGGCGTCCTCGGGTGTTATGTCCGTGCCCATCGGGCGAGGACGATCGGGGACTTCCTCCGGATCGATCGCTATGCGAGGTTCCTCAAGCAGTGCCCGAGCACTCATGCTCAACATGAGAGCCGTCGACCAGACATAGGATGTTGGTGTCGGTCGCCACACCGGATCCTCCTCGACGAAGGACATCTCGGCGATCGCCTTCAACCACCGCTCGACGAGCGTCTGCCGAGAGCCTCCCCCGCCGTTTTGAGCGAAATGCTGCCCTTCGTATGGAGCCTTGTCGCTGATAGTCGCCAACAAGCACGCGACCGCACACGCATGTATCCCGGCCTCCAGATTAGGTCCAACCCGAGTGCCGTTGCCTTGACCGTCAAAGAGGACCGAAGCGACGAATTCATTGAACGTGATGCTCACATGCATCAGGAGACCCTCGACCGTATCTTCGCTCATCGGCGTAGGTTGCGCCAGCCGGACGGTGTAGAGCAGCTTGATCGTCGCGGTGAGCGCTTCGGGATCAATCGGCAGGAGACCAAGGTCGATATCCGGCTCCATCTCGATCGGAGCCTAACACCACATCGAGATCGATGCCTGCCCGTCCAAACTATTCGGAAATGAGGCAAGTCACCAGGCTATGCGCCATCGTGGCCTGACGTGGAGTAGCCTGGCTCGCCACGCACGTGCGCTGGCGAGCCAGGCGGCAACCGGCGTCAGCCCGTCGAGGGCACCGGGGGCCCCTCATTACGTTGATGGCGCATCCCCAGCCAAGCCAAGGTCCGGGAGTTTGCGCTTCGTTGCGGTGTTGCGTACGACGTGACGGTCACTGGGCGCGTGCGGATGCGATGACTCTGGTACCGCGGGCGGGGACGATGGCGATGCTGCGGATGCGTGTCGCTCGTTCGTCGCGCTGTCTGGCAGGCCGCAGTTCGATCCGTTGCAGGACCGTGGCGAGGACGGTCCTTATCTCCATCGTGGCGAAGCTCGCTCCGATGCACCGCCGATCGCCGCCGCCAAATGGGATGAACGTGTACGGCGCTGGACGCTCGAGGAACCGCTCGGGCCGGAAACCGTGCGGGTCCGGCCAGACTGTTGGCGAATACTGCACGCCTCGAATCGAGGCTAGGACGAAAGTGCCGGCGGGTATCCGGTAGCCGTCCAGCTCCAACGGCGTGCTCAGCTTGCGCGCTACCGAGTCGGTCACCGGGCGCGTTCGCAACGTCTCGTTAACGACAGCGGTCAGATAGTCGTGGTCGTCCTCCGCGCTCGCTGCGCGGCAGCGTTCGAGTACGTCGGGATGGCGCAGCACCCGCTCGAAACACCATGCGAGCGCCGCCGCCGTAGTGTCGTGACCGGCGCCCAACAATGTCAGCACATGGTCGAGCAGTTCCGAGTCGGTAAGACCACGGCCTTGCTCGTCGCGCGCGGCGATAAGCATCGCCAGAATGTCCTTGCGACCGTCAGGAGAGGCTCGATGCTCGGCGATCTCCTCGAGCAGCAATCGTGTCGCTCGGGCTCTGTTCTTGACCCAAGGCATTCGACGTCCGATCAGTCCGCGTGTGAGCCACGGCAGTCTTGCCTCAGCGAGCGCGCCGAACACGCCGCCGTGCGCGAACGCGGGCAACAGTTCGGCTAGCTGACGACGCCTCTGCTCGTCCTGCACGCCGATCACCGCGCGCAGGATCACCTCCATCGTGATCGCGCGCATCCGAGGCCACAAAGCGAACTCGTCCCCGAGCGGCCACCGTTCGACCTCGCTGGTCGCGATCTGCTCGACCAGTTGCTCGTGATGAGCTATCTCCTCGCCGTGAAACGGCGGCAACAGCAATCGTCGCGCGTACAGGTGGCGCTCACCGTCGAGCAACAAAAGGCTGTTTGGTCCGATGATCGCCCCGAACGCCTGGGCGTTGGCCTCCCCGCCGCGCAGCACGTCGCTATCGCCGGTGAAGATCTCACCGATGAGCTTCGGGTCGAGCACGCTGACGACATCGCCGATCCCCGTGATGCGAAACGCGAGCATCCCGTCGGCCGGATAGCGCTTAATACAGAACTCGACGAACGACTCCATCCCGAACACGGACCACAGGGTCTGCGCGATCGCCGGCAACCGAATCCTGCGCGGCAACCCGTCCACCACGCTCGCCTGTCGAGCTGTCCGATCAGCAACGGCCGTCTCTCCAACGCTCATAGAGCAACGACCGTACACCCGACCCACCCATGAGACCAATCGCACAAGTGGCTCAACGTCTGCGCAGCCGGTACCAGATGCGCGGCACACGCCGCATCGGCCCAGGCGGGTCCGGCCCGGAGTCGCTCTGCACCGAGACAACGTCCAGGAGGAGCCAAAGCGCCGATTGATCTCATCTTCGGATGCGCCGTTTAGCCACACCCATCCTCCTCGCCCCGGGCACAAACGTCATCAACAGCAGCGTGGCGGCCGGTGCGGCGAGCGAGGTAACGCCAGCCACGTAGGCGTCGCGGGCCTGCTCGGACAGGTCGTGGAAGCAGCCACGATCATGGATCAGCCCGTAGTCCCCTCCCAAACCGAGGCTCGGGAGCTTGGTCACATCGCCAGCGATCCAGCGCACAGCGACACCTGCACTCTCGGCGCGACGGCGAGCTCGATCGAGAGCATGCTCGACCACGTCGACGCCAGCGACCTGCCAGCCCCGCCGCGCCAGATAGACAGCCTGAGTGCCGGTGCCACAACCAATGTCGATCGCCTTGCCCGGCTTGAGCGCCGATGGGCCCTGCACCAGCGCCGCAAGCTCCGCCGATACGTGGTCCTGGTCCCACGGGGTGTACCCCAAGCGGTAGAGAACGCGATACCGGAAGCTCACGATGCAAGCCTCTCATGCCGCGCGCCCAGACAACCGTGTCGAAGATCACCCACGCGACGACCTGAGCATGCAGCAAAGCCGTCAACCTTCCCGGCCGCAGTCGTCTCACCCGACGCTGAGCAGAATCGAAACCACGTAGATGCCCCTCAAGCGCCGACTCGCGCACTGGCAGTCAGAACCAATCTCGCTGTTAATCTCGCGTGTTGATGGATGCGCTCAACGTCGCGATCGCCGATCCAACGCTCGATGACGTACGAGGGCTCGTCGAGCATCATCTGAAGTTCGGGCGTTTGCACAGCCCGCCACAGGATGCGCACGCACTCAAGGTCGATAGTCTGCTCGACCCTGCCGTCACCCTCTTCAGTATCCGCTGCCGCGGGGAGCTGGTGGCGATCGGCGCGCTCAAGCGGCTTGATGGTCGGCACGCTGAGCTGAAGACGATGCATACCGCCGAGCATGTCCGCGGCCTGGGCATTGGCCGCGCGATGCTCGACCATCTCCTCGCCGTCGCCCGAGAGCGCGGCTTCGAACACGTAAGTCTGGAGACTGGAGTCCACGAAGCATTCGCGCCGGCCCGCTCGCTCTACGCCAGCACGGGATTTGCACCGTGCGAGCCATTCGGCGACTACCGCCAAAGCCGAAACACCACCTACATGACTATGAGGGTCAGCTAGCACCGCGGGATGGCGGCGCGCTCTGCCATAAGCCTCCCATTAGGGACAGCTCTCCTCTAGCGAGACGCTGTGACCTGCCAGCTTGGGGCGCCCGACGGTATCGTCACCAACATGCGGCGTGGTCCGGTCAGATGTGCCGGTCACGAAGGGGTGCAGGAGCGTCAGCTTGACCCGAGAGCGCTGCCCCCCAACCGACCCCCATCGTACCCACAAAAAACCCCGCCTGAGCGGGGCTTTTTCGAGTAGCGGGGGCAGGATTCGAACCTGCGACCTTCGGGTTATGAGCCCATTTTGGGGGTGTTTTGGGGTGTTGTGGGGTCGGGAGATTTGGCTCTATTGCTGAGAATTCGGCTTTCGCTCGATTTGGCGATGTCGTGGAATGGCGTGGGGCATGTTTGTACTTTGTTTGCACCCTGCGGCTAGCCTCAGGTCGTCCGAGACTCCTTGCCGGCTGTCACAGGGATCGTCAACAGCTCCTCTTCCTCGCGACGCTCACACACCCTCCACAAGGACTCGACGAGCAGCGGCGGGAGGAACGTCAGACCGGCGATGATGGCAAGCCTTGTCGGCTTGTCGAGGCTGTCTCCGCCCTGGAGAGCGAGCCCCGCGATCGGACCAAGGGCGCCTGCAGCTCCTGCATAGCGCTTGGGAGCCCGTCCCTTGTTGCCAGACTGCAGCAGGGAGCGCCACCAAGGCGCAGGCTTCTCGCCGAAAGGATCTGGGACAAGCTCGCCAGCCATCAGACAGCGTCACCCTGGGCGCGAACGGCGTCCAGCTCATCACGTACGAGCGCCGATGCTGCCCCTTCATCGAGACGGCTGCGACCGCGGATGCGAGCGACCAGCGAGCGCAGGTCGTACGCACGGATGGCGCGATCGACTATCTCACCCTCGCTGACGTTTGCCTCGGCAGCGCGCGAGCGCAGGATCGACACAACTTCGACATCGAGATCGAGGCTCATCTGCTCGCGAATCATTGGGGGAAGCCTACCGTCGCCGAAACCATGCGTTAACTGCATAGACAGCGTCTCTTGCGTTCTCTGCATCTTCTGCGCTATCCTGATCCCATGCCCGCTGTAGCCGCTCAACCTCGCACCGAGCGTGTCCGGTCGCTCCCGACGCTCTCCCAAGCCGCTCAGTTCGTCGGCCTGGACACCGGCGGAATGAGCCGCATCGTCCGGTCGCTCGGCATCGAGCCGCAACGGTGGGGACGACGCGACAAGCACTTGTCAGCCGCCCAGGTGCTTCAGATCGCCAGGGTCGCACAGCGCGCCTCGCTGGAGGAGGTCGCCGGGAACGTTCTTGAGTGGACCGAGCATAACCACCCGGACGCGGTGCGGCTGACAACCGCCGAAATCGACGCATTTTTCGCCGACCTTCCGCCGGCCACGCCGGCCGACGAGTTCATCGCCGAGCTGCGCGCCGCCCTACCGCCGCGATGGGCCGAGAAGGCCGAGGCAATCTGGCGCGCTCACACGGACAGCGTGTAGTAATCGCCGCGATACCCAGCGCGCTTGCGGCCGCGCTTGAAGCCAAGATCGATCAACGTTGCCGAAGACAGCGCAATCGCACCATCGAGGACGAGACCGACTCGACCGGCCTTGATCGTTCTGCGGTCGATCGCGACCACAACGCAGATCAGCAGCCACAGAGCAACCACGTACTCGGCGCGCAGCGCCTGATCGTCAACGTCCTTGCGTATCGCCGCAGCGATGATGAGATGCGGCCGCTGGCTGCCGCCTGAACCACTGGGCTCGAAGTGCCAGGCCAAGAGCGCCGCGACGCGATTGTCGTTGCGAAGGTCGCCAGCGAGCAGCCGACGACCCTTGCGGCCCTCGGCCATGTGCCACGCCTTCATGGCCTCGGTTGGTGCAGGCGGTGGATACAGCCTGCCAGCGCTCGTCGCCAGCCGCCAACGTGCCAGTGCTGCGCCGCCCGCCGAAGGGTCAGGCAACAGATGGTCAAGCTCGACCCGCGTCTCAGGCTCGCCGGCCCGCCGCCCGTGATGGACTGTCAGCGCACGCTCGAAGCGGCGGATCAAGTCATCTTGTGTAGTGGTCAAGGTCAAAGCAAGGTCAGTTTGCACACCGCGGCGGCTGAAAGGAACTGTGCTCCGCTGAGCTACGTCGGCTCGCTCGGCAATGCCAGACCTTGCAGCGGCTCGCCGAGGTCGTTGTCAAGCAGGTGGACGTAGGTGTCGAGCGTGAAGCTGGCAGAGTGGTGGCCGAGCCAGCGCTGCACCTGCACCACATTTCTGCCCTCCGCAAACAAGCGCGATGCCACGGTGTGGCGAAACGTATGGAAGCCTGCCCACTCGACGCCGGCCGCCTTACACGCAGGCGCAAGCACTCTCATGGCCAGATTGTCCGGGTCGAGGACCGTGCCGGTGGCCGTGCAGAATACGAAGTCGTCGGACGCAGTATCGAGAGCGCGGAGGCGATCAGCGAGCGCACGCGGGATCGGCACGTTGCGCTTGGAGTAGCGGGACTTGAGCGGGCCGATCACAAGACCCTCTCCACGGCGACGGCGCACGCGTTGACGCACCTTGACGTGCGGCCAATCACCGTCGAGCGCGAGATGACGACCTTCGAGCACGAGCAACTCTGAGCGCCGCAGACCTGTCGCCGCGAGCAGCTCGAACATAAGCCGATGCGATGCGTGGACGTGCTGGACAACCAGCTCCATCGTCTCGATCGGCTCGTCGTCGTCGCCCTGGATGCGAGGGAAGGGGCGTGGCCCGTCATCCTCGTAGTCCACTCGCGCTCGGTGAGGCAGGGCCACGTCGGTCGCCGGGTTGTGGCGGATCAGCCCCTCTCGGCGGGCCGTCGCCAGGCAAGCCTTGAGCGGCCCGAGCGCGTTGCGCACGGTCTTGTCCGACAACGGCACCCGCCTACCCGGATCCTCCTTCGTCGCCGCCGACCTCGTCTGTTCGCACAGCCAGCCCACGAAGGACGCGACGTGCCTCGGCGTGATCTCGGTCAACTTCGCCTGCGCGGAGAAGTGGCTCAGCGCGTACTTGTCGAGCAGCGCCCGGTACTCCGAGCGTGTCTCCTCGCGAAAGCCTCTGCGACCCGTACCCTGGTAGCGCTCGATCCACTCGCGGGCGTACTCGTGCAGCGTGATCCGAGAGGCTCCTCGAACTCGCCGCGACCGATATCTGTCGCTCGCGCTGCCTTCGCCCGGCGAGCCTCGTCGAGTGTGCGGCATGACTCCCATCGCTGCCTGCCGTCCACGCGGTACGCGAACACATACCGACTCCCGCGCTTGTAGATGCCCCGCGTGCGAGTCTTCTCCATCTTTGCCGCCATCAGGCGTCCTTCCGGCAAACACTCTGCCTCGACCCCGGCCGTGCGTCGCCCCCGTGAGGGCGACGCTGGACTGCAAGCCGGGGGACATCACAGGCTCAACTCGTCCGCTCGGATGGCGGCGCGCGAGGCGCAAATCACGTGCTTGTTGATCCGGGTGACGAGCCCTGCGGCGTGCAGCTCGGCGATAGCGTCCACGACCTCCAGGCGGTTGCCCTTCTCGCGGATCATCTCCTCGACAGTCCACGGCCGATCCTCGGCCAACAGTGAGGACAGAACTCCTTGTGGGTTGGTAGTACTCATGGGCTCCTCCTTTGGTTGGAGGCCCCGGGAGGACTGCTCTGGGCGAGGAAGCAAGCAGGCAGACTGCTAGCTTGGCTCGCGCGCCGGGAGTTTGCGCTCTCGGTGCCACGGCGCCCGGCGGTCCTACCCGCGCGGGCGCCAACTATTTTCCGTATCGCAGAGCTTACAACAACCTGACCCGGAATACCAAGACAGCCATGAGCGAGCCCAACCGCGATGACGAGCTGCGCCTTCTCGGCGGGGCGCTTCGTCGCCTGCGCGACGCAGCCGGGATCACCCAGGAGGAACTCGCCGAGCGCCTCCAGATGGATCCCACATACATCTCGCGGATCGAGCGAGGCAGACGTGGCGTCCAGTGGCTCACCGTCCAAAGATTCCTGCGAGCGCTCGACTCCGACCTTCAGCAGCTCGCCAAAGCGATCGACGAGCAAGAACGCCAAGCCAACGAGTGACGCCCACGACGGGCAGGTCATGTAGTCCGTCCTTCGACGTAGCTGTCGAGATCGTCGCGGTGCAGGAGGACACGGCGGCCGTCACGGCGAGGGTGGAGCTTGCCAAGGGATATGAGGTCGTAGATCCGGTCCTTGCGACAGCGCAGCCGCTCGGCGGCCTCGGCGACGTTCAGCCACGGCGAGACGGCCGGAGCGCCGGTCGGGATAAGAGCAGCGGCGCGCTCGGCTATCTCGACGAGTTGCTCGTCCGTGAGCCTGACAGTCAGCTCGATCATCGCTACGACCCTCCTTTCGCGACTCGCGATTTGCTGTGGGCGGTGTTGCCCCTATGTGTCTATGACCGTGAGCGCGCGAAAACGGCCACCGACTTTCGAAAGACCGTCCAGCGGCGTCCGTCCCGGAGCCGTCCGCGGCGTCCCGCGGCAACACATCAGACATCGCGCCCAACCACAGAACGCACATCCGTCGTCTTCGCCGTCGTCGCGTTCCTAGAGCGCCGCGCCGCCCAAAAGGCCACCGTTGCAGACCAGATGCACAAGGATGCGAGCGCTGTGTGATCGCTGTGTGACGAAGTCGGTGGCCGTTTCGGCCTTCTCACGGTCATCACTTCATGTGATGACCGCTGCGAGCATCCCCGCGGCGCGTGGTGGCGACTACGCCCGCTACCTGGAGAGCAAGACCGTTGCACCGGAGCGCGGCGACTACTACCTCACTCCCGATGGGGAGATGACGCAGGCCCAGGGACGATGGCTCGCAGACATCCAAACCCTCGAACGGCTCGGCGTCCAGACCGACGGTCCGGCGGACGGCGAGGATTTCGTCTCGCTGATGGAGGGCCGCCACCCACAGAGCGGAGGGTGGTTGAGGCGCGCCGGTGCAGACGGCGGTCGTGGTGGCGGGATCGACAGCGTGTTCAGCGCCCCGAAGTCTGTGTCGGTCGCGTGGGCACTGGCCGATCCGTGGCAGCGCGAGCAGATCGAGAACGCTCACACCCGCGCCGTCGAGCAGACGGTCGAATACATGCGCGAGCATGTCCCGGTCGTCCGCCGTCGCTACGGCAGCGAGGTGGTCGAGGAGCCCGCGAAGGATCTGATCGCGGTGGAGTACCGCCACACGACAGCTCGCGGCGTCTCTGGTGCCAGCGCGCCCGACCCGCAACTGCACAGTCACGTCGTCATCACGAGCGCGATCCGCGAGGACGACAGGATCGTGGCCGTCGCATCCCGTCCTGTGTTCCGCGCCGCGGGAGAACTCGGCGCGTTCTACCGCTCCGTGCTCGCAGAAGAACTCACCCGCGAGGGCTACCAGATCGAACAGGGCACGGGCAGGGACGGCAAGTATTTCGAGATCGCAGACGTACCCCAGGAGCTACGGGAAGCGTTCTCCGGCCGCTCCAGAGAGGTCGCGCGCGCCGCAGAGCAGTTCCGTGCCCGCTACGGCCGGGCACCAGAGCGCGGCGAGCTGCGCGATCTCGCGCTCGAGAACCGCCGTGCCAAGCAGCTCACCACGCGCTGCTGATCTGCAGAACGCCTGGCGAGATACCGCCCGCCGACACGACTTCGGTCCAGACGAGGCGCTGCGGTTGCTTGCCGGCGAACGGCCACCCGCTACCCGCAGTCCGCTGGAGGATCGGATCGAGCAGCGGCTGACGGAGCGCCACGCGGTATTCAGGCAACGCGACTTGCGAACGGTCGCGTTGGAGCAGACCGCCGGAGAGCTGGCGCCCCGACCAGGCGCTCGCGGGTCGCGCGACGCGATGGTCCGTGACCGGCGCATCCTCACGTTGGAAGGCGGCCGCATGACAACACTCGCCGTCCGCGCACAAGAGCAGGCAATCGAACGACGCACCGCCATCCTCGCCCAACCCGCCGGCCGGGATGTCGGCGACAAGGCAAGAGCAAACGCCACGCGTGAGGTCGCAGAGCGCATCGGCGCTCCCCTCACCGACGAGCAACGGACCGCACTCGCCGTATTGACAGGTCCAGAGCGCGCCGCAGTACTCGTCGGCCCCGCCGGCACCGGCAAGGGCGTCGTGATCGACGCGACCGCGCGAGCCGAGCATCTCGCCGGACACCACACGATCGGGATCGCCGTCTCCGGGTCCACCGCCGAGCGACTCGGCGCCGACAGCCCAGCACTCCACGGTCAGACACTCACGCTCGACGCGCTCATCGCACGCGCGGACACGGGCAGCATCCACGTCGGCCCGGCACAACGGTGATCCTCGACGAGGCCGGGATGGTCGACCACAAGCGCCTGGACGCACTCACCGAGCTGGTCGAGCGCTCAGGCGCGAAGCTGATCGCAGTCGGCGACGGCAAGCAGCTCCCCTCGATCGGACCCGGCGGCATGTTCGACCGGCTCACCCAACACGCGCCACCGCAGAGCTGGAGACGTCCACCGCACCAAAGACCCCGACGAGCAGCAGAGCATGGCAAGCGCTCCGAGCCGGCGAACCAGAGCGCGCGATGGCGCACTACCACTCCCGCGGACGACTCCACCTCGCAGACACCCGCGACCAAGCAGCCGAGAGCGCCGTCCAAGCCTGGGCAAAGCTCACCGAGACATCACGACATCCGCAAGGTCGCGCTAATCGCCGACGCCTCCAACAAGGAGATCGACCGTCTCAACGCCCGCGCACAACACCTCCGCGCCGAGCGCGGCGAACTCGGCGCACACGAGACTCCCGCTGTCCAGCGTCACACTACGGGCTACGCGAAGGCGATCACGTCGCGTTCACCTCCCAGCACCGGCAGCCCGGGCAGGCGCGCGTCGAGAACGGCACCCGCGGCCAAGTCACCGCGATCGGCGACGCAGACCGTGACGCGTCGCGCTCGACGGCTCAGGCCGCACACGTCCGACTCGCCGGCGAGGACGTGGAGTCATTGCGGCTCGCCTACGCACAACACGTCTACCGCCAGCAGGGCGCGACCGTCGATCGCGCCATCGTGCTCACCGGCGGCTGGCAGACCAGCAAGGAGACCGCCTACGTCCAAGCCACCCGCGCCCGCCACGGCACCGACTGGCACCTCGCCCGCGACCAACTCGGCGGAGAAGGCCAAGACCCCCAACGCATCACACGACTCGCCCAACGCATGACCAACAGCCGCATCCACACACCATCAACCGCCTATCGGGAGTCAGCAGACCTCGCCTGGAACCCCACACGCGACCCGCTACGCCTGCGGAGTCTGCTTTCGCCTACTAACTGGCTAAGCAAGGCCCCGCGGCGGGACATATCCAACCGAGCCATCGGGCGCGAGCGTTGACCAACGGTCCGAACCTACAAGATCGCAAGGCCCGAGGGTCACGACATGACACCAGACTGCTAGCGGGGCGAACCCCGACAGGAGCGCACCAAGCAGCGCAAGGAAAGGCGCGTCGCATGTCGAACAGCATGGACGCGTGTCCATATCATTCTGCACATTCTGGATAGTGGGCTGCAACCCGCCCGCTTCGCGCTAACCATTCTTTGGCGACCACGCTGCGCGGGTTGAAGGGCCGTGTCCGTCATATGAGCAACCTTCCATGAGCTTTCACGACCCACGTCACGAGGTTGAAAAGTTCCGCGAACATCTCGCGTCGCACCAGAACCCGATTACATTTCTCATCGGTGCCGGTGCTTCTTGCTCGCCCCGCGACCTAGCTGGGAAGATGCTGGACCCAACGCTTGTGCCCGCCGTCGTGTCATTGGGCCAGCTTTGCGCCGAGGCAGTGACAGAGGCCGGGACGCAACACAAGAGGGTTTATGATGCCCTCGCCGCGCAAATTGAATCCCATGAGCACCGCGCGTCGCGTCCAGCCGATATTGAGGAGATTCTTTCAGCCGTTCGACTGGCGGTCGCAGCGATGGGGCCGACAGACAGCGTCGCAGATGGCACCAAGGAGCAGCTCATTGAGATAGAGGGAGCAATCCGCGAACGCATCGCCCATGCAGCACTCCCGGATGAGGCCCGAATCCCGGCAAGCCTACCTCACCACGCACTCGCACGTTGGATCGGACGAATAGCACGAGTCACACCAGTGGAGCTTTTCACCACAAACTATGACACGCTGCTAGAGCGTGCACTTGAGGACGAGCGTATCCCCTTCTACGATGGCTTCGCAGGTGGCCGCAAGCCTTTTTTCCTCGGCGCAACACCGACGAATAGTTTCGAACCGGGTAACGGATGGACGCGGCTGTGGAAGATCCATGGCTCGGTTACCTGGAAATGGGAGCCGCTGCCACACAGTGGGCGACGCGTAACGCGAGGCGTTGAGAGCCCCGATGGCGAGTTGATCCTCCCGTCAGCCCACAAGTACGACGAGTCACGACGACAACCGTATGCCTCGATGCTCGACCGTCTTTCGCGTGTCCTGACCGCACGCGAGGACACCCTGCTTGTTACAACCGGATTCAGCTTCAACGACGAGCATTTGAATGCGGTGATCTTCGACGCTCTGGAGACGCGGGCTAGGCTGCACGTCGTCGTGCTACAGCACTCGGAACCATCTGAGGATCACGAGCTTCTGAAGCGTTCTCTGCGCCACCCCAACCTGGTCGTGTACGGACCACAGCACGCAACCGTCGGCGGAGTTACTGCTCCTTGGCGCCTTACCGAGCCGGTTGACGAGCGGACCGCCGATCTTCTTGACATCCCGTTCGACTCGGATGCCATGTCAAATGACGATGAAATTGCAAACACTGGTCGCTTCCGACTCGGTGACTTCTACTGGCTTGGCCGGTTCCTCGATCGCGTGACCGGCACAGATGAGTGACGCTTCCAGGCACACGCCGACATTTGTTG
Source organism: uncultured Solirubrobacterales bacterium (assembly GCA_963809705.1). Taxonomy (GTDB): domain Bacteria; phylum Actinomycetota; class Thermoleophilia; order Solirubrobacterales; family Solirubrobacteraceae; genus Palsa-744. The sequence continues at coordinate 805,249 of CAWEKF010000001.1, forward strand.
GGTTTGTAGTCTCAGTTCAGGGCGGTCTCGTCCGTGTGCGGTTGCGTAAGACGCCCTCAACTCTGATCATGGTAGGCGGAGACTCATACCGTGTAGGCCAGATTGGGGCGTTCCTAAGAATCCCCCTTGGCTATACGCAGCTATTCGGAGTATGTACGCAGGTTGGAGCTGACGCTGCACCACAGCTTGCGGCCGAACAAGCGGTGGGGATGCTGGAGGTAGACGACGATCCCTCGCCACATGGGTACCGATGGCTCACGCTCGCTCTATTCGGCGAGGCCGTAGGGGGCTACTTCGATCGTGGAGTAGGCCAGTACCCAACTGTAGGTGACGAAGTCCATCTAGTAACGCCGTCTGATCTCGCGGTCATATACCGCGAGCGCGGCAAGCGCGACGTAATAGATGTTGGTCGGGTCGCGAGTTCTGCCGGAATTCCCGCCCGACTGCAGCTATCAAGCCTCGTTACGCGCCATGCGTGCATTGTCGGTTCAACTGGTGCCGGTAAGTCGAATCTCGTTGCGATTTTGCTTGAGGAGTTGAGTTCAGGGTTCCCGTCCGCACGAGTCCTCGTTGTTGACCCCCACGGGGAGTATGGAGCCGCCGCCGGCCGTCCGGCGCGTGTCATCCGAACAGGAGCCGCCGACGAAATGCCGCCTCATCTGCGGGTCCCATACTGGGCACTCCCATTCGATGAGCTGATGGGGATGACAATGGGAGGTATGCAGCCCGCGATGGTGGAGGTACTGCGCGATCGCGTGCGCCAGATGAAGGTGGATGCAGCCGCCCATCTCTCGGACCCACCGCCGCCTGAGGCTGTGACGGCTGACTCACCGCTTCCCTTCAGCATCCGACGACTCTGGTTCGAACTCGAGAACGACGAGCGAATGACCTTCGAGGAGCGCAACAAGCAGGATGAGGACACCCGTTACCCGCCCGATGACCCCGGCGACATGATGACCCTGCGTCCGCCAATATATCCGGCACCTACGTCATACAACACACCGCCCTATCGCAACCAAAACGCACGTGGCATAGGCAAGCAACTCGATCTGCTCCGTATGAAGTTGCTCGATACCAGCTATGCGTTTATGTTCGACCCAAAGGATCCCCTACACCCGGATACCGACGGGAAGATCAAAGCGGACCTTCCTTCTCTCCTAGCTGAGTGGGTCGGAGGAGACGACCCCATCACCGTGCTCGACGTGTCGGGCCTTCCGTCCGAGGTACTCGGCCCTGTTGTGGGAACGATGCTTCGGATAATCTACGACGCCCTCTTCTGGGGCATGAAGCTGCCGGTCGGTGGACGCGAGCAGCCCCTCCTCGTGGTCCTGGATGAGGCCCACCGCTTTCTACCCGAAGGCGTCGACACTGCGGCCCACCGTGCCTGTTCGCGGATAGCAAAGGAGGGCCGGAAGTACGGGGTCGGCCTGATGATTGTGACCCAGCGACCGTCAGATATCGATTCAGCGGTGCTGAGCCAATGCGGGACGATGCTGGCGCTACGAATGACGAATCCAGAGGATCGGCATGCAGTGGCCTCCGCTATCCCGGACGATCTCGGTGGCCTGACTGCGTTGTTGCCCTCGTTGCGGACGGGCGAGGCCCTTGTGCTTGGCGACGCCCTTCAGGTGCCGTCCCGCGTCCGCGTGCGGAGAGCACGCGAGAAGCCAATCGGTGAGGATCCAGCACTTCCAGGCGCATGGCTCAGGTCGACGCGCCCTGATCCACGTCTCTATGAGTACGCCGTTAAGAACTGGCGCGCTCAATCGACAACTGCCAGCGAACCGAAGGAGGGCTGATGGCGCAACCAGAGATGGAATACGTCGACTCAAGCAACATCGAGGCGATCGGTTACGACGCTGAGGCACGCGAGCTGTGGGTCCGCTTCACGTCAGGAAGCACCTACGTCTATTCGGATGTGCCCCCAGCAACCTATGACGACATCATGCGCGCGGATTCGAAGGGAAGCTACCTAAACCGCGAGATCAAGTCGAACTACGACTACCGACCGGCATAAGACCCAATCGCCGAGTTCAGAGAGGATTGGTCGTCGAGATTGGCTCGGCCGGCCGACTGGCCATCGGTGCGCCCCGAACCCGCCTTCGTTCGAGAGATGTTTGCACTTCTGTTCACACCTTGCCTCGGGCGATGCCCCGCACAAGACCCCAGAAAGCACGAAACCCGCTCAACTGTGCGGGTTTCGCTTCATAGCGGGGGCAGGATTCGAACCTGCGACCTTCGGGTTATGAGCCCGACGAGCTACCAGACTGCTCCACCCCGCGTCGCACCCATGTTCTAGCAAAGAAAGGACTCCTTCGGAAGGCTTGGGCGAAGCGATCCTCCCCGCGACCGGCCTCGCGGGAGCCCCCCGCGCGCGGGACGGCATTCTGGGGCCCACCATCCAATCGCGCAACGCGCCCGCCGGCAGCGTCTGGGATTTTCGCGCATCGCCTCGCGCATCGCCTGCCCTCTCGCGCACCAGCCGCACGCGCGCGCACGCGGGGCACCCCACCGCGCACAACACAACACCCAGCCCCACCCTCTACGATCCCCGCCCATGCGCACCGCAGTCGTCGACATCGGCACCAACTCCACCCGCCTGCTCGTCGCGGACGTCGACCAAGCGACGGGCGCCGTCCAAGAGCTCCATCACGAGTCCCAAGTCACGCGCCTCGGCGACCGAGTCGACGCGGGCGGCAAGCTCTCCGAGGAGGCGATCGCTCGCGTCGCCGGCGCCCTCACCGCCTACCGGGCGACGATCGATCGGTACGAGTGCGAGGCCAACATGGCGGTCCTCACCTCGGCCGTGAGGGACGCGTCCAACGGCGCCCAGTTCACCGAGCAGGTGCGCTCCCAGTTCGGCCTGGACGCGCAGGTGCTCACGGGCGACGAAGAGGCCCAGCTCACCTTTTTGGGCGCCATGAGCGATCGACCCGTCTCAACTGAGCCGACAGTCGTAATCGACATCGGGGGCGGCTCGACCGAGTTCATCGTGGGAGCCGACCACGAGGCCTCCTTCCACGTGTCAGTCCAAGCGGGCGTGTTGCGGATGAGCGAGCGCCACATCCACACCGATCCCCCCTCGCCCAACGAGCTGCAGGCGTTGGCGGCCGACACGCGGTCCATCTTCCTGGCCGGCCTCCCTTCCGAGCAGCGCCAGGCCGTGAAGCGGGCGATCGCCGTCGCCGGCACGGCCACCTCGGCCGCCTCGATCGACCAGGCTTTGGAGCCCTATGACCCTGAGCGTGTACATGGCTACCCACTACTCCGGGCCACCGTCGAGCTGTTGATCGCGCGCCTGGCCGACCTGACCGAAGCCGGGCGCCGGGAAGTGGTGGGCCTGCACCCCGACCGGGCGCCCACGATCGTCGCGGGCATGATCCTCTTGGAGGAGGCCATGAAGGCTTTCGAATTGGACCAAGTCGAGGTCTCAGAGCACGACATACTGCGCGGCGGCGCCTTGCGCTTGGCCGGACTCGGCTGAAATCCCGCCGGCGAGTGGACACACATACGAACGAACCACTCCTCCCTCAATAAATCCCAGCCTCCCACCGAAAGGCCCTTATCGGCAGTGGAGGGCGAGTCTGTCGCGCCCCTTCACCCCCGGTCCATAGACCCGCTCGCATGGGTCACCCTACCCGGCTTCGAGGCTGCGCCCCTGCCTATGTCTCGAGGTCAAGCCCTGAGGAAGCCGTCCGACCCGGGCGGCTTCCTTATGTGCTGGCTGGGCCAGGTTCGCCGGCTAGGCCAAGTTCGACTTGCGGGGGTAAGCCACGCTCGGGTCGGTCAGCACGTTCACGAGCGCCGGCTTGCCGGCTCCGAATGCTCGCTCCAAAGCAGGCCCCACGTCCGCCGGGCGCTCGACCAGCTCGCCGTGGCCGCCCAAAGCCTCGACCACTTGGTCATAGCGGGTGGCCGGCCTCAGGTCCGCCGCCACCGAGTACCCATACAGGAACTCCATTGGGTGCTTCTCCAAAGCCCAGATCCCGTTGTTGCCCATCACACCCACCACGTTCACGCCGTGGCGCGCGAGCGTGTCGAACTCCATGCCCGCGAAGCCGAACGCGCCGTCGCCCAAGAGCAATACGACCTGACGCTCGGGGTGGGCCAGCTTCGCCGCCAAGGCGTATCCCGGCCCTGTGCCCAAGCACCCGAACGGCCCCGGATCGAGCCAGCAGCCGGGCCTGTAGCTGTCGATCACGCGCCCCGCATAGGACACGAAGTCGCCCCCGTCGCCGATCACGATCGCGTCCCGGTCGAGCGCCTTGGCCAGCTCCGCATACAGGCGCATCGGGTGCAAAGGGCTGCGCTCGTCCTCAAGCTCGGCCCGCTCGGCCGCGCGCCGCGCGGTCTCGGCGGCCCTCAACTCGCCCACCCACCCCTTGCTTGCCAGGCCATTGCCGCCCGCGGCCGCGCGCAGATCGCTCAAAGTGGCGGTCAAATCCCCATACAGCTCGACCGCGGGGTCTCTGGGATGTCTGCGTCCGGGCTCGGCCACGTCGATCGCGACGATTGCTGTGTCCTCGCCGAAAGAAGCTCCGAAGCCGAGCCTGAAATCCATCGGCACACCGACCACCAAGGCCACGTCGGCGCCTTGCAAGGCCTGGGAGCGGGTCCTGGAGAAGAACAGCTCATGGTCCGCCGGCACACACCCCCTTGCCAGTCCGTTCAGGAAGACGGGTATGCCCAAAGTCTCCGCCAGCTCCAGCAGGGCCTGCTCGCCGTGGCCCCAATAGAGGTCAGTCCCGGCCATCACGACCGGCCGCTCCGCCTCTTCGAGCAGGCGCGCGGCCCGCTCGATCTCGCTGCTGTCCGCTCCCCGCACAGCCTGACTCGCGCGCGCGCGCGAGTCCCCCGTCTCGGGTGCGCTCATGAACACATAGTCGAGCGGAAAGTCCACGAATGTGGGGCCCCCGTGCGGCGCGAGCGCCGCGCCAAAAGCCTCGTCAACCAAGCCCGGAATCTCCGCCGTGGACTGGGCCGTGGTCGCCAGCTTGCACAGGGGCCTCACGAATGGCACATGGTCGATCTCCTGCAAGGACCCTTGCCCCCAGCGCAAGGTCGGGGCCCTGCCGCCCAGCACGACCATGGGCGTGTGGTTGGCCTGGGCGGAGGCGATCGCGCTCATCCCATTGGTCACGCCCGGCCCGGCCGTCAAAGCGCATACGCCGGGCTCGCGGGTCACCTTGGCCCAGCCCTCGGCCGCGAACGCGGCCGTCTGCTCGTGGCGGACATCCACGATCGCGATGCCCTCCTCGCGACAGCCGTCGTAGATCGAGAAAAGGTGCCCGCCCGAGAGCGTAAACAGCTTGCTCACCCCGTGGGCCTTCAGGCGGCGCGCGATCAAGCGTCCTCCGTGCAGCTCCTCCTCGACCTGGTCTTGCGTTTGTGTGCTGGGCGTGGACATGGTCGCGACTCTACCCGAGGTCCACCCACACGCGCGCGTAAGTCGTCCCTTTTGCGAGACACATGACGAGGCTGATGGGGATGGGGATCGACGTTCGTACTTGCCACAACAAACACGCCCCACCAAGAGTCGGCCGCAGGCGCTGCCCAATGCCCGGGGTGGGACTCGAACCCACACGCCCTTGCGGACTATCGATTTTAAGTCGACGGCGTCTTCCAATTCCGCCACCCGGGCGCACTTTGACACTCTAGTCCAGCGACTCATGTGTTTGTCTAGAGTGGACAACAGCTAGACAGCTCCTCTCAGCGCACCCATACCCATTGTGTCGGCGCCCAGACTGCAGGGCGCCCCCCAAAGCGCGCCGGCGACGTTTATCTGGCCTTGTACAAGGCCAGCGATACTTCGTAATAGACCGCAACTACGCCCTCGCTACGGTGTATTTAGGAGTGACAGCAGCGAAAGGACCGCCGTGGAGGTCTCCGCACTAAAAGCCCCAGCAGCGCCCGGCCTCAGGAGCCCGTCGGCCCTGTTGCGCCTGCAGTCCGACGAGCGCCTGATCGCGCTCATCAGGCGCGGTCAGCACGCGGCTTTCGAGACGCTATTCTCGCGCTACCAGTCGCGCCTGCTGGCCTTCTGCAGACATATGCTCGGCTCCAAGGAGGACGCCGAAGACGTCCTCCAAGAGGTGTTCGCGGCTGCTTTCAACGCGATTTTGGCCGACGAGCGCGAGATCAACGTGCGCCCTTGGCTGTACCGGATCGCGCGCAACCGCTCGCTCAACCACCTGCGCAAGGCCTCGGCGATCGGCGTGGATTCGATGGACGTGCACTACGCCGAGGGCGGCCTTTCGACCGCCGAGAAGGTGATGAAGCGCGAGAGCTTCAGGCAACTGATCGGCGACGTCCAACAGCTGCCTGAGACCCAGCGCACCGCTTTGCTCCTGCGCGAGATCGACGCGCTCTCATACGAGCAGATCTCCGACGCCATGGAAACGACCGTGCCGGCCGTCAAGTCGCTGTTGGTGCGTGCCCGCATCTCCTTGGCGGAGGCCGCCGAGGCTCGCAAACTGACCTGCGAGGAGGCCCGTTTGGAGCTCGGCGAAGTCGCCGAGGGTCTGACCAAGCCGACGGCGGCCGTGCGCCGCCACGTGCGCGACTGCGAGCGCTGCCGCGCTTTTCGCAAGCAGCTCAAGGACAACAACGTGGCACTTGCCGCGATGCTGCCTGTGGGGCCTTTGTTGCTGCTCAAGAAGCTCGTCCTTACCAAGCTGGGGTCAACCGCCGGCGCCGGCCACATGGCCGGCGCCGGCGGAGCAGGGGCCGCGGCCGGCGCCGGCGCTGTGGGAGGGGCCGGCGCCGGCGGTGGGTTCGTCACGGCGGGGGTGTCCGCTCTGGCGACCAAGGCCGTCGCCGGACTGGCCGTCGCCGCGATCGTGACCGCCAGCACCGTCGAGGCCGACCATGCGGTCACCCCGGCCCACCACCATCATGCGGCAAGCGTCGCCTCGGTCGCTCCGGCAGCACAGAGCAGCGCGCCGGTGGTGACCCACTCGGTCGCCCAGCCGGTGAGCGTGTCCGCCTCGGTCGCCGCCAGCGCCGGCCTGGCCACCGCCCACAAGCGCCGCGTCGCCAAGAAACCCAAGCAGACCACCCCCCGGAGCGATCCCACAAGCCTTCCCACCACGACCCCTGTCGTCGCCACCACCCCCGCTCCGGCTCCGCCCCCGCCCAAGCCGGTCGCTCAGCCGGTGACCGAGGTCACAACCGAGTCGACCCAGCTGCCGAGCGCCCAAACGCCGACCGCGCCCACCACGCCGGTGGAAACGACGACCACGGCGACGACCACGGCGACCCCACCGACGCCACCGGCCGAAACGACTCCAGCTGAAACGCCGACCGCAACCACGCCCCCGCCGCTCCCGCCGGCTCCCACGCCTCCGCCCGTGAGCGGGGTCGTGACGCAGCCCACAACGCCCGCCTCGGCCGGCACAGACCCAAACTCGGGGAGCACCTCAGCGCCGACACAGCCGAACTCGGGCAAGTAGCCCTCGCCGGGCGATCCGCCACCACCGCCCGCTCCCCGGCGGCCACAACCTGTTCGTCAAGAAAGCCGGCCAGCCAGCCGGCCTACCCGAACGAGAAACTCTTCAAAGGCACTTCGAGCACGCCCGAGCTGGCCACCGGCTCGGACACGGTTACCGGTTCGGCGGTCAGCATCTCGACCACGACGCCTTCGCGCGCGCCCGACCGTTCGGGCAGGAGCATCACGTCGCGCCCGTGCATCGAACGCCCGTCGATCGAGGCGCTGTAGAGCACCTCATAGCCGCCCAAAGTGGAGCTGATGCGAGTCTTGCCCTCCCCTTCGAAACGGAAGCGGGCGAAACGGTGGGCCAGCGTCTGCGCGTAAGCGGCGGCGGCCACCGGCAGGGCCCCGCTCACGTTGCCCGTGTAGGCGCCCCCGCGCAGGCGCGCCACCGCATACGAGTCCTCCAGACGGCCGCCCGATTCGCGCGTAACCTTGACGTAGCCGCCGGGGTCCGGGGCGGTCCTGTAGAGCCCTTTGTACTTGAAGCTGAAAGGCACAGGCGCCCCGTGCGAGTAGGAGGCGTCGAGCAGGTTCAAAGCGACGTATCCGGCCAGCGCCAGGACCGCCGCGCCCGCCGCGACCGCCAAGGCCCGCCAGACCGGCCGCGCCGCGTGCCAGCGCGGGGCCAGCAAGGCGCCCAAAGTCGGGCCGTACTGCGGCTTGAGCGGCACCGAGGCCATCAGCGCTCGCTCATCCAGCGCTCACCACAGGCCGCGTCCACGTGTTTGCTCTCGCACGCATCCACTGTCCCGAAGGCCCTACTCGCCGATCGAGAACAGGGACTCCAGGTCGTGCCTGGAGAACGCGGCGAAGGCCACCATCGTCTGCGTGCGCCCGACTCCGGGGAGTTGGCCGATCCCATCGGTGACGACGTCGGCCAGCTGCTCGTGATCGGGAACCCGCACGATCGCGATGAAGTCCCACTGGCCGGTCACCGAATAGGCCTCGGCGACCCCCTCGACGTCAGCCAGATCCGCGCCGAGCGTGGACAATGCGTCGCGCTCGGCCTCGATCAAGACCACGGCGTGGGTCATGGTCATGGCGAGAGGGACTCGCCCGGCGCCAATACGACCACCTCGGAGACGCCTTGGGACTCGACCTCGGCCTTGAAGGCCTGCGCGTCGGTCTCGATCGGAGGGAAGGTATCGTAGTGGCAGGGAACGACTTGCTTGGCGCCGATCAGACGCGCCGCCTCGACCGCGTCGTGGCGGTCCATCGTGTAGTGGCCGCCGATGCACATCAGGGCCACGTCGATCGTCCCCGCCTGTTTGGCGATCAGGCCCAAATCGGAGAACAGGGCGGTGTCGCCGAGGTGGTAAATCGTCTTTCCACCGATCTCCACGATCAGGCCGGCGGGCGTGTTGACGGCGCCTTTGGGGGTGGTCGAGGTGTGCCAGGCAGGCACCAGCTTGGCCGAGCCCCACTCCAAAGCCACGGTGCCGCCGATGTTGGGGTCGTGCACCTGCTCGAGTCCTTCCTCGCCCAGCTCGTTGGCGATCTCGACGATCGCCACCACGTGCGCGCCGCTGCGCTTGGCGATAGCCACGGTGTCGCCGATGTGGTCGGCGTGGCCGTGGGTCAACAGGATCGCATCCGGCTTCAATTCCTCAGCGGAGACGGCCGCCTTTGGGTTGCCGGTCAGGAAGGGATCGATCAATACCGACGTATCGCCGTCCGTCAGCTCGAATGCGGCGTGGCCGAGAAAGCGAATCTCCATGTTCAAGGCTCCTCTGTCGGAATTGTTCGTGGCGGTCCAATCATAGGCCGCTCAAACCGGCCGCGCGCGACTCAGGACCTATCGGGATAGGTGCGAAGGCCGAGGCCGAACAGCAGGCCGAGCAGGCCGCCCACCACGCCGGCCAGCCAGCTCACCTCGGGACGGGCGTAGGGCATCGCCAGCAAGACCACCGCGATCGCCCCGGTCCCGAGCAGATCGCCCTCGTGGTAGTCGCCCGCACGGGCCGCCATCATGCTCGGAGCGGCCCACGCCACCAGTAGAGCCAAGGCCCCGGCATTGGCGCCGGTGACAAGCGGAAACGCATAGACAGCCTCGGCGGCCAGACCGCCTGTTGCTCCCGCCGCGAAGAACAGCGCCAGGACCACGAAAGGTCCGTGACGGCGCTCCAGCAGGCCCCCGAACAGGGCGACGGCGAGCAGCGTCGAGAACATGAACAGGCCGGCCGAGAAGCCGCGCCCATACACGAACTGGGTCGTAAGCAGGCGCCACCAGTCCCCTTTCAGGGGCCCTGCCAGGATCAGCTTGTCGAGTTTGAGATAGCCGCCCTGCGCGGCGATCCACACGCCGCAGGAAGCCGCCACCAGCGCGATCGTGACATAGGGCGGCGTGTCCGAGCGAAGCCCTGCGATCTCGCCGCTGCGCAAACGGCCCAAGGACCTGCGCCTGAACAGCCCTGTGCGCGGTTTGCCGAGGCTGTCACGCGGCAGCTTGGGGGCGCGCCGGCGCAGCCGATGACCGCAGTAAGGACACTCGGTTATGTAGGGGCTGACCTCGGAGCCGCACTTCTTGCAGACCACGAACAGATCGGCACTTGAGGTCATCGGTCTATTCTAAGGGCCTATCTCGGTCGGCCCCACGGCCGGCCCAGACACCAACGCCAAAGGAAACCGATCGATGCAACTCGGCTACGAGAAGAAGCTCTACATCCTGGCCTTCGACCACAGAGGCTCCTTCCAGAAGAAGTTCTTCGGGATCGAGGGCGAGCCCGATCCTGAGCAGACCGCGATGATCGCCGACGCCAAGCACCTCATCTTCGAGGGTATGCAACGCGCGGTCGCCGAAGGAGCGGACGCGTCTGTGACCGGCGTGCTCGTCGACGAGCAGTTCGGCGGCAGCGTCCCCGAGGAAACCAAGGCCCAAGGCCTCAAGCTGGCGATGCCGGCCGAGCGCTCGGGCCAGAACATGTTCGACTTCCAGTACGGAGACGATTTCGGCGAGCACATCGAAAACTTCGACCCCGACTTCACGAAGGTCCTGGTGCGCTACAACCCCGACGGCGACGCCGCCGAAAACGGGGAGCAGCTGGGCAAGCTGAAGCGCCTCTCCGACTGGCTGCACTCAAAGCAGCGCAAGTTCCTGTTCGAGCTGCTGGTGCCGGCCGAGACCGTCCAGCTGCAAAGCGTGGAAGGCAGCACCGAGCGCTATGACGCAGAGCTGCGCCCCGAGTTGATGCGGCGCGCGATCGCCGAGATCCAGGATGCCGGCATCGAGGTGGACATCTGGAAGATCGAGGGCGTCGACGAGCGCGCCGACTGCGAAATGCTGGCCGCCCAGGCCAGGACCGGTGGGCGCGAGGGCGTCGTGTGCGTGGTCTTGGGCCGGGGCGCCGACGACGCCAAGGTCGACCACTGGCTGGAGCAGGCCGCGCCGGTGGAGGGCTTCGTGGGCTTCGCGATCGGGCGCTCGATCTGGTGGAACCCGCTCAAGGAATACGTGGACGGCAAGATCGAACGCTCCACGGGAGCTCAACGGATCGCCGCCAACTACCTGCGCTTCGTGCAGGTCTACGAGCGCGCCGAGGGCAAGGCCCCGGTGGCGTGAGGACGGTGACAATGACACCCAAACGCAGCCCCCTCAGGGCGTCGTATCGCCGTTCCTGGCAAGGACGTACCCCTTCGGGGCACAGGCAGTTCGGTGGCGTGCTACGCACGCGAGCGACTGAGGACGCAGCCAGGGACGGCGAGACGGCGTCATGAGGATGCGGCAGAGCATCACCGAGATCGAGCAGGCTTTCGCCCGCGAGATCTCGATGGAGCGCCGGCGGCGCGCCTCCTTGAAGCGCACCGCCGAGCAGCGCGCGATCAAGCGCGACATGGACAAGCGTCACAAACGCGGCTCTGTCCGCTTCGTGCTGCTCGTGCTCACCTTGATCCTGACCGCCGTGATCGTGACGGTCGTGATGTTCCGCACGCTCTACCTGCTGCTCGGCTGAAGCAGCGCTTCGTCAGCGCTCACACCGATCCCGGCGCGGCGCGGCGCATCGCTACTGGACCGGCTCCGCTGGCCGGCCGGCGCCGATCGGGCTAAGCCTCGCCCAGCTTGCCCAAGGCGTCGTCGACCTCGCCCCGGACCGTATCGTTCTCGACCTCGGCGGTCTGACCCCGGTCGCGCTGAATCTCCACGTAGATCTCTGTGCGAAAGACCGGGATGTCATGCGGGGCGTGGATGCCGATACGAACCTTCTCGCCTACCACCGACAACACCGACACCTCGACGTCGTCGCCGATCATGATGCTCTGGTTGGGCTTGCGCGTCAGAACCAGCATCGCTGTGCACCCTTCTCGTTAGCCATGGACTTATGGCGAAGTCGCCCCCGGCCCCGCCATAGAGCAAGCATAGTGTTCCGCCCCACCGAACGCGAGTCCGTTCCCAAAGCTTGACTGGCGTCATCGCAGATTTGCGTAGTTGAGAGCGCGCGATCGATCCGGAGGGTTCGACGCGAGCCGGCCGATCATGCGCTAGTCTCCCGGGCCGTTATGGGGTCCATTCATGGCTCGTAGATCGCTGCGCCCGCACCTGAACCAGATCCGAAGCTGGGTCCGGCAAGGTCGGACCGACGCTTGGATCGCCCACCAGCTCGAGGTCACCGTGCAGGAGATCGAGCAGTTCAAGCGCCAGAACGACCTCTCCGGCGAGGAGGGCCCCAGCGAGGGCGCCACCGCAGCGGTGGCCTACCCCGACGAGATCGACCTGCGCGCCGAGGACGACGAGCTGATCGCCGCCGAACTCGAGGCCGCAATGGAGGCCGAACGCGCCAAGGCGGAGGCCGAGGCGGCCGAAGCCGCTGAGCGAGCCGCAGCCGGCGAGGACGACGAGGAGGGGGACGAGGCCCCCGCGCCGTCACGTCGCAGGCGCAGCCGCCGTGGACGACGCTCTTCGACCCGCGCCGGGGCGCCCTTGGAGGGAACTTTCGACCACGGCGAAGAGGGTTACGGCCTGTGGTTGGATCCTGCGATCCAAGACAACCCTGTCTACGCCGAGCATTGGGCCGGCCATCGACCTGTCGAGGTCATCGTGGAGGAGGACCAGATCGTGATCCGTCGCACGGGCTCAGACGATTAGAGGACAGGGTTCATACCTTATTATTTATGGAATTCACTAAAGTATACACATCTTGTATATACTATCGTGAATTCAACGAAAATTAAGACACTAACCGTCCACCGGAATGAGCCGCCCGCCCGCGTAGTCGGTGGCCTCACGCAGGTAGCGTGCGAAGGCCGCATCGATAACCACCGCCGAATCCCATGCCCAAGGGTCCTCGGGTGCGGCGTCCATCGCGAGCTGCAAGCACCACGAGGTGCCGCGTTCGTATAGCTCCGCCAGTTCGTCGGCGGTGAAGCGGCCGCCCAGGCGTTTGCGCAACTCGGCGACGAGCCTGTCGACGATCCCTTGCAGCCGGGGACGCCGCTCGGAGGGAGCCCGGGAGAGGCGGCGCTCGCCCTGCTGCCACTGATATAGGGCGTTGTCGAATCCAGGCACGGAGGCCGAGGCTAGCAGCGCGTCTGAGCGTCCCTCAGTTTGAGGGCAGGCCACTGACGATGTAGGCCTGCTCGCCGGGATGGATCATGCCGAGACGGCGCGCGTCGGCCTGCACGGTCGCGGGACTGGCAAGCGTGGCGTGCTGGTGGCGCAGAGGCTCGATTCTGAGCTTCCAAGACGCGCACCTGGGAGGTATCGCGCTTTGACTCGCCCCAAGCCGAGAACAGGCGCAGACCGGCGCTCATATACAGGTAGGCGATCGCCACCATCACGCACAACATCGCAATGCGGCCAACACGATCCCAGCGCACTTGGGCCATCGACATACAGTCGCATTCGCCCCCACCCACGAAGCTCCTGCAAGTCCAGCCCCGCCCCCACCTGTAACGCCCATCCGAGCCATCGACCAGACGAAGCCGTCCTGCGACCCGGAGGCTCTGCAAGCGATCAGCTGGGCCAAGCCGTCCTGCGACCCGGAGGCTCTGCAAGCGATCAGCTGGGCCAAGCCGTCCTGCGACCCGGAGGCTCTGCAAGCGATCAGCTGGGCCAAGCCGTCCTGCGACCCGGAGGCTCTGCAAGCGATCAGCTGGGCCAAGCCGTCCCGCGCCCGCTCAGCCCCTGAACACCGAGCGACCCGGAAACTCCGCGTCGACCCCCAATTGCTCCTCGATGCGCAGGAGCTGGTTGTACTTGGCGACCCGGTCCGAGCGCGAAGGGGCGCCCGTCTTGATCTGTCCGCACCCGGTGGCGACCGCCAGGTCGGCGATCGTGACATCCTCGGTCTCGCCCGAGCGATGGCTCATGACGGCCGTGTAGCCGGCCTCGCGGGCCATCGCGATGGCCGCCAAGGTCTCTGTGAGAGTGCCGATCTGGTTGACCTTGATCAGGATCGAGTTGGCCACGCCCAGCTCGATCCCGCGGGCCAAGCGATCGGTGTTGGTCACAAACAGGTCGTCTCCGACAAGCTGCATGCGTGCGCCGATGCGCTCGGTGAGCGTCTTCCAGCCGTCCCAGTCCTGCTCGTCCATGCCATCCTCGATCGACACGATCGGGTAGCGCGCGGCCAGCGTCGCCCAGTAATCGGCCATCTCGGCGGCGCTGAGCGTGCGGCCCTCGTGCTCGAGCACGTAGGCGCCTCTCTCATACAGCTCGCTGGTGGCCGGGTCCAGCGCGATCGCCACATCCTCGCCCGGCCGGTAGCCGGCGGCTTCGATGCCGGCGACGAGCATCTCCAAGGCCTCCTCGTTGGAGCCCAGGTCCGGCGCGAAGCCGCCCTCATCGCCGCCCGCAGTCGACAGCCCGCGCGCGCTCAAGGTGCGCTTGAGCGCGTGGAACACCTCCACCCCCATGCGCAGGCACTCGGAGAAGGTCGGGGCGCCGCACGGCACCACCATGAACTCTTGGAAGTCGACCTTGTTGTCGGCGTGCGCCCCGCCATTGAGGACGTTCATCATCGGCACGGGCAGCACCCGAGCGGCCTCGCCGCCGAGGTAGCGCCACAGGGGCATCCCCTCCTCGGCGGCCTGGGCATGAGCGACCGCCAAGGACACGCCCAAGATCGCGTTGGCGCCGAGGCGCGACTTGTTGGGGGATCCATCGAGGGCGATCAGGGCCTCGTCGAGCGCCTTCTGGTCGCTGCCGTCCATGCCGGCCACCGCGCCCGCGATCTCGCCGTTGACGTTGGTCACCGCCTGAGCGACGCCCTTGCCCGACCAGCGCTCGCCGCCGTCGCGCAGCTCGGTCGCCTCGAACTCGCCGGTGGACGCACCGGAGGGCACGGCGGCGTGACCGTGGGCGCCTGAGCGCAAAGCGACCTCAGCCTCGACCGTGGGGTTGCCACGGCTGTCGAGAATCTGGCGGGCGTGGACTTTCTCGATCTGGCTCATCGCTGCGCTCCGCTGCCTGGGACCCGACCCGGCGCCGCGTGGACCGGCGCTACTTGGTGGTGGTGCCCGTGGTGGTCGTCGGCGTGGCAGTCGTCGGCGTGGCGGTCGTCGGCGTGGCCGTGCTCGGCAAGGTCGAGGTCGAGGGGGCCTTGTAGCCCTTGCAGTCCTTGACCGAGTAGTCGGCGCGGCATTCGGTGCGACCTTCCCACTTCTTGCGGAAATTCTTGATGAATTCGGATAGCGACTTCTGCTGCTTTTCGGCCATGATCTGCTGGGAGATTGTGGACTGAACCTGAGAAAGCTTCTGTTGGCTGCCTGGGATTGTCTTCTTGACTTCGTAGATGTAGTAGCCGAAAGGCGTCTTGACCGGGCCGCCGAGCACGTTCAGTTGAGCTTTGAAGACGGCTTCGTCGAGCGCCTTCTCCTCCTGGCCTTTGACAACTCCGGGCAACGATCCGCCGGCGGCCTTGCTGACCGGGTCGATCGAGCTGCTCTTGGCGACGCTGGAGAAGCTCTTGCCCGATTCGATTTCTTTCTTGGCCTGTTCGGCCTGCGCCTGAGTCTTGGTCAGGATGATCAAGATGTTGCGCTTTTCAGGCTGACCGTACTGGCTCTTGTGCTGTTCGAAGTAGCTCTGGACTTCTTTCTGACTCGGCTTCTTGCCCGCTTCCTTGCTCACCTTCTGCTGGATCTTCGAGGAGAGCGCGTTGAGCTTCACACGCAGCAGCAGGTCGGAGATGGTGTAGCCGGTGCTGGCCAGGAATTTCTGGAAATCGGCTTCCTTGGGAAACTGCTGGGCCCTGATCTGGTTGAACTGCTTCTTGACTTCGGCGTCGGAAACTTTGATGCCGCGTTCTTCGGCCTCCTTGATCACCCAATTGGCGGAGATCAGGTAGGCCAAGACCTGCTGCTTGAGCGCGGTGTACTGCTGTTCGCACTGGCTCTTGAGCGTTGCGGCCGTCGGCTTGGGCTGGCCCTTGGTCGGCTTCGGCGCCGTCGCTTCCAGGTGAGCGATGCAATTTTTGTAGGTGGGCGGGTCCGGAACGACCGCTTTGGGCGCGGTCTGCCCGGAGGCCGCGGCGGAGGCGGCGCTTGAGCTGGCGGCCACGTTCATCCAATGATTGAACGTTTCCGTCGTGATCGGCGTGCCGTTGACACTGACCACGGCGTTGCCCGGGATGCCGCCGCTACCGCACGCGGCGAGCGTCACCCCTGTAAGCAAAACGGCGCCCAGCGCCGCAACTTGACCCGATAGTTTGGACACGACGCGGGCACTCTAGCGGAAACATCCCAAGGCGTGCTTAACGACTTCCTTAAAGATCCCTAAGCACCCTTCGGGAACTTGCTGCGCCCCCTCGCGGGGGCGCACGTTTCGAGGTGGCGTGGGCGCTCCCTAAGCCGCCTCGCGCGTGACCGCCAAGAGCACGTCGGCGGCGCGCACCACGGTGGGGAAGCGCTCGGCGCCCTCCTTGGGCACTCGCACCGAGACCTGCGAGCGACCCGACTCGTACAGGGCCTCGGGCAGCTCCTCGCGCAGGCGCTTGGCGCGCACCGAGTCGAGCTCGATCGGCGTGACCGCCAAGCGATCTCCCCTGAAGCTGACGGCCTGGGCGCCGGCCTGACCGAACTTGATGCGAGCCCGCTGCAAGGCCAAAAGGTTGGCGAGCGGCTCGGGGACCGGACCAAAGCGGTCCTCCAGCTCCTCGCGCAGGCGTTCCACGTCGGCCACCTCCAAGGCCGAGGCGACACGGCGGTGCACCTCAATCTTGGCCTGCTCGTATGGAACGTAGTCGGCCGGGACGTAAGCGTTGACGTTGACATCCAAGCGCACCGGCTCGGGCAGGTCCTGGGCTTGCTCCCCTTCGCTCGGCCCGGCCTGGCGAACGGCCTCGTCGAGCATCTGCATGTAGAGCTCGAAGCCGAGCGCAGCCACGTGACCGGACTGCTCGTCGCCCAGGAGGTTGCCGGCGCCTCTGATCTCCAGATCGCGCATCGCCACCTTGAAGCCGGCGCCCAGCTCGGTGTAGTCGGAGAGGGCCGACAGGCGCTGGGCGGCATCGGGCGTGAGCACGGCCGCCGAGTCGTACAGCAGATAGGCATAGGCGCGTTCGCGGCTACGTCCCACGCGGCCCCTGATCTGGTAGAGCTGGGCCAAGCCGAAGACGTCGGCGTGCTCCACGATCAAAGTGTTGGCCTGCGGGATGTCAATGCCCGACTCGATGATCGAAGTGCACACGAGCACGTCGGCGCCGCCCTGCAGGTAGTCCATCATGACCGCCTCCAGCTCGCCCTCGCCCATCTGCCCGTGAGCTACCGCGAAGCGCACCCCCGGGCACAGGGCGCGCAGACGCTCGGCGGTCTCCTCGATCGAGTCGACCCGGTTGTGCATGAAGAAGGCCTGCCCTCCGCGGCCGTGCTCGCGCAGGATCGCGCGCTTGACCAGCTCCTCCTCGTACTCGCCCACATACGTCTTGACCGGTCGCCGGCCCTCGGGAGGCGTCTCGATCACCGAGATCTCGCGCAGCCCGGCCAAGGACATCTGCAGGGTGCGCGGGATCGGAGTGGCGGACATCGAGATCACGTCCACCTTCAGCTTGAGCTGGCGCAAAAGCTCCTTCTGCTTGACCCCGAAGCGCTGCTCCTCGTCCACGATCAAGAGCCCCAGGTCCTTGGCGCGCACGTCGCGCGAGAGCACTCTGTGGGTGCCGATCAGGATGTCCACGGCGCCGCTTGCGAAGCCTGCGAGCGCAGCCTTCTGCTCGGCGGACGAGCGGAACCGCGAGACGTGCTCGAGCGTGATCGGGTAGTCGGCCAGGCGCTCTGAGAATGTGCCGTAGTGCTGCTGGGTGAGGATCGTGGTGGGGACCAGCATCAACACCTGCTTGCCTTGGCTTGAGGCCTTGAAGGCGGCGCGCAAGGCCACCTCGGTCTTGCCATAGCCAACGTCCCCGCACACCAGGCGATCCATCGGCCGGGGCGCTTCCATGTCGGCCTTGACAAGTTCGATCGCCTCCAGCTGGTCGGCGGTCTCGGTGAACGGGAAGCGCTCCTCGAATTCCCGCTGCCAATCGGAGTCCGGCTCAAAGGCGTGACCGGCGCGGCGGCGGCGCTCGGCGTAGAGGCTGAGCAGCTCGCCCGCCAGCTCTTGGGCAGCTCGGCGCGCGCGCGCCTTCATCGCCTCCCAGCGCGTGCCGCCCAACTTTGAGAGCGGCGGCCCTCCGTCTCCGCCAGCCCCCACATAGCGCGAGATCTTGGCAAGCTGGTCGGTGGGGACGAAGACCTTGTCGTCGCCTTGGTATTCGAGATAGAGATAGTCGCGTGTGACATCGGCCACCGTGCGCGTCTCAAAGCCCGCGAAGCGCGCCACCCCGTGGTCCTCGTGCACGACGATGTCGCCCGTGCGCAACTCGGTGAAGGAGCGCAGGGCGCCGCGTCGCGTCGGTCCGCCGCCAAGCCCTTCGGCGCCGCTCCCGGCACTACGCTCGGCGCGGCGACGGCGCAGGAGCCGGTGCTCCGGGTAGACGGCCAACTTCAGGGACGGCGCCACGAAGCCCTCGCGCAGGGAGGCGGCGGTGAAACGTAGCGACGCCTCCAAGGGCGCGCGCGCGACATCCACATCGGCGTCCAGCCAGTCGGCCTTGAGGCGGCCGAGGTTGTAGGCGGCCCGCTCGCCTTCGCCCCGGCGAGGGAAGGCCACGACCGTGCGATAGCCCGAGCGCACAAGCTTCTCCAGCTCGGGCTCGGCCTCGGCCAGGGAGCGCGCCGCGGTGTCGGCGGCGGAGGCCCTCAGCTCGATCTCTTGGCCGCTGGACATCGAGGACAGCCAAATCTTGGCGCGCTCGATCACACTGGACTGCACCTCCTCCGGGCTCACATACAGATGGTGGGCGTCCTCGTCGGCGAAAGCGGCGCACACGTCGCTCCAGTGGTCGGTCAGCGCTGGCGCCAGCTCCTCCTCGGCAGCCACGATCAGGTCGGTGCTCGACTCGATCAAGTCGAGCAAGGCGCCGAAGCGCCCTACCGGCAGCAGCTCGGCGATGTCAGGACGGCCCTCGCCCCTCTCGCCTTCGCCGTCGTTGAAAGCTCCGGTGGCGGCGGCGATCTCGGCCAGCTCCCGGTGTTCGGGGGCAAGCTCGGCCGCGGGCGCGATCTCGACCTCGGCAACGTCGCCGAGCGAGCGCTGCGTGAAGGTCGAGAACCAACGCAAGGATTCGATCTCGATGTCGAACATGTCCACCCGCACCGCGTGCTCCTCGGTGGCGGGGAACACGTCGAGCAGACCCCCCCGCATCGCGAACTGGCCGCGTTCTTGGACCTGGTCGACGCGCTCGTAGCCGGCCCCGACGAGGTCGGTGGCGCACTCCTCGAGGTCGAGCAGCTCGCCCACGCGCAATGTGAACGAGCGCGGGCGCAAGGCCGGGTCGGGAACCTTCTCCGACAGGGCCACCGCCGAGACGACGACCACGGCCGCCTCGGCATCCGCCTTCGAATCGCGCGAGCCGGGACTCGGCGCCGACGGGGCCCCAGCTGGATCTCGGTCGAGCGGGGCAAGCAAGGCGTCGAGCGCGGCCACACGCAAGCCCACCAGATGCGGCGGCGGTGTGAGATGCGACTCGTAGGCGACACCACGCGACGGATAGAAGCGCACGCGCCTCGGCGCCAACCACGCCCGCAGGTCTCCGGCGAGGTCGCGAGCAGCGCGGTCGTCGCCGACCACTACGAGCGTTGGACGCGAGACGTCTCGGTCCGCGAGCGCGGCGATGACATAAGGGCGCAACGAGGACGACACAAAGGCGTGACCTCCCTCGCGCGCAAGCCGGGTGGCGCCGGCGTCCTGGTGGATGGCGCCGAGCAGCTCTCGCAAGGCCATCGCTCAGCGCTCCCGCGATCGCGCGCTGAAGGGCACGGGCGCCGCGCGCCGTCGCGTGGCGGCTGTGTGCACGTGGGGATTCATCGGCTACTCCTCTTCACTTAGCACGACCTGCTCGACGGCCTCACAGGCCCGGTCGATCAGGTCGCCAACCTCGTCGGCGGGCTCGCGGAAGCGCCCGAGCACATAGGCTGAGACAATCTCGGGGTCGGTCGATTTGGGGCGCCCCACACCGACGCGAGCGCGCATGAAGTCGGCGCCGCCGAGCTCGCGCTTGATCGACTTCAGGCCGTTGTGACCGGCCAAGCCACCACCGAGGCGGGTGCGCACGTCGCCGAAGGGAAGGTCGATCTCGTCGTGCACGACCAGACACGCGCTCCAGCGCGACCTTCAACGAGCCTCGCGCAGGACCAACCGAGCGTCCGACATCGTTCATGTAGGTCTGCGGCCACAGCAGGGCTGCGCGTACGCGCGCGTACGAGCGCGGGGCACCCGTTTTTGTGGACACATCACCCTGGAGGCCACTACCGGACAAACCCTCGCCGGGCAAATCCCCTCCGGGCACCTTGCCTTCGGCGATAAGCCCCCGAAAACGGGCTTTCGCGCGCGGAAACCCCCAACGCTCGGCGAGCCGATCGGCCACCATGAAGCCGACGTTGTGGCGCGTGTGGGAGTGCTCGCGGCCGGGGTTGCCCAAGCCAACGATCAGCCAGTCGATGGCCGCGCCGCCGCCAAACAGCTTCAGGAGCTACTCCTCGGAGGAGCCGCCGTCGGCGGCCGCCTCGCCGGACTCGCCCTCGGCCTCGCCGACGAGCTCGGTCTCGGATTCCAGCTCGCTCTCCTCCTCGGTCTGGAGACGCGGCGCGGAGACCGAAGCGACCGTCGTGGCGGGATCGTCGAGCAGAGTCACACCGTCGGGCACCGCAATCGCCTCCAGAGCAAGCGTGTCGCCGATGCCCAAGTCGCCCAGCTCGTGGACGATCGACTCGGGAATGGAGGTGGGAAGGGCTTCGATGTTGAGCTCGCGCGTGAGCTGCTCGAGGATGCCGCCTTCCTTGACGCCCGGCGTGTCCTCGACACCGGTGAGTTCGAGCGGCACGACCGCGTGGATCGGCTTGTCCAAGCGCACGCGCAGAAGGTCCACGTGGGTGGTCTCACCACGGACCGGGTCGCGCTGGGCCTCCTTCAGTACGACCGGAGTGGCGTTGGCGCCGTCGATGCTCAGATCCACCACCGCACCCGAGCCGGCCAAGGCGAGGCGTAGTTCGCGCGCGTCGACGCTGAAGCTGACCGGGTCGGCCTCGCCGCCGTAGAGCACCCCGGGTATGCGTCCGGTGCGGCGCAGGCGTCGTGCGGAGCGCGAACCGTCGGGGTCGCGACTTGCGACGTCGAGCTTTGTGGTCGTGGTGGCCATGAGAAGCCCGAGGACTTTAGCAATCCGCTTCGCTGTTGATCGGCTTGCCGATCGAGAGCAGGGCCACGGATATGCCTGTGAAGAAGTTCCCGGAGCGCTTGACCGTGACGCATTGGACGGTCGGCAGGTGCCCGATCACCGTCCAGGCAACGCGCGTAGGGCCCGTGGAGCCGCCAAGCGAATGGTTGCTTTCGGAGGTGAGGTCGAGGATCTTGACGGAGCCGTTTCGGTGCAGGGAGGCCGCGTCGGCCTTGACCACCGCCACGCACTTGGGAGCGCTCGCGCAGCCGGAGAGCTGGGCGAGCATCCCCCGCTCGTTCCCGACCGCCTCGGCGCTCAGAACGGCGAGGATGTCATCGCGTTCGACG
Source organism: uncultured Solirubrobacterales bacterium (assembly GCA_963809705.1). Classification (GTDB taxonomy): domain Bacteria; phylum Actinomycetota; class Thermoleophilia; order Solirubrobacterales; family Solirubrobacteraceae; genus Palsa-744. The sequence continues at coordinate 826,779 of CAWEKF010000001.1, forward strand.
TTTTCGGTGGCGAAGAAGCGCGCCAAGAGGCCGCTGATCGCGAGGAACAGGACTACGACGAGCGCGATCAAAGCCCAGTGGATCGGGCGCAGGGAGGCGAGACGGCCGCGGATCGGCCGCGTGGCCCGACCCGCCATCTCCTCGCGAACCTGGGCTGGCGCCCCTGCCGCTGCGGAGGAGTCGGGCGTCGCTTGCTCGCGCGCTCAAAACAACTGGTTCTCGCCGCCGAACACTTCGCTGACGGAGTCGTCGGTGAAGATGCGGCGGATCGAGTCGGTGAGCAGCTCCGCGCAGGGAAGCACGCGGATGTTGGCGGGCAGGCCAGGCCGCGCCGGGATCGTGTCGGTGACGACGATCTCCTTCAGGCCGGAGGCCGCCAGGTTCTCGAAAGCGGCGCCCGAGAAGACGGCGTGGGTGGCGGCGGCGTAGACGCTCTTTGCGCCTGCGTCGAGCACCGTGCGGGCCGCGGCCTTGAGCGTGCCGGCCGTGTCGATCATGTCGTCGACGATCACCGCGGTCTTGCCCTTGACGTCGCCGATCACGTAGCCGATCTCGGCGACCTGCTGGGCGGGGCGCTCCTTGTCGAGGATCGCCAGCTCGGCGCCGATCTTGGACGCGAACTTCTTGTTGAGCTTGACTCGTCCGGCGTCGGGGGCGACCACCACGAGGTCTGAGAGGCCGAGGTCGGCGAAGTACTGGGTGAGCATGAACAGGGCGGTCATGTGGTCGACCGGCTTTTGGAAGAAGCCCTGGATCTGACCGGCGTGGAGGTCCATCGTGAGCACCCGGTCGGCGCCGGCGGCCTCGATCATGCGGGCCACCAGGCGCGCGGAGATCGGCTCGCGAGGGGCCGACTTCTTGTCTTGGCGGGAGTATCCGAACCAGGGCGTGACGGCGATCACGCGGTGGGCGGAGGCGCCGACGGCGGCGTCGATCATGAACAGGAGCTCCATCAAGGAGTCGTTGGCGGTCACCCCGGTCGCGGGGTTGCCGCAGGTGGACTGCACGATGAAGACGTCGGCGCCCCTGATCGACTCCTCGTAGCGGCAGTAGACCTCGCCGTTGGAGAACGTGTTGAGCTTCACCGGGCCGATGTCGACGCTCAGCTTGTCGGCGATATCGACCGCAAGCTGGGGGTTGGCGCGCCCAGAGAAGAGCATCAGCCGCTTGTTGTAGTCAATCGGCAGGCTCGTGGCCGGCGAGGTCTGCGTGCGCGTGTCGATCACGCTCATGTACCCCGGGAGTGTAGAGCGCCGGGCCTCATGACTCCCCCTCGCCCGTTGGCCGGCTCGCGGGCGCCGGGGGATCTTGTCCGGCGGTAGCAGACTCTTGTCCGGCGGTGGCAGGCGTCACCGGCGAGGGGTCTTCGGACCTTCGTCGCGCGGCGTAGCCCTCGACATTCCTTTGCCGCGCGCGTGCCACGGCCAGGGCGTCCGGCGGGACGTCGTCGGTCACGACCGAGCCGGCGGCCGTATATGCGCCGTCGCCGACGGTCACGGGCGCCACGAAGGAGGTGTCGACGCCCCCGCGCACACCGCTGCCGATCGTGGTGCGGTGCTTGGCGCGACCGTCGTAGTTGGCGGTGATCGTGCCGGCGCCGAGGTTGGAGCGCTCGCCGATGTCGGCGTCGCCGATGTAGGAGAGGTGGGGGATCTTGGTGGCGGGACCCACATCGGAGTTCTTGATCTCCACGAACGTGCCCGCCTTGGCGCCCGAGCGCAGGACTGTGCCGGGGCGCAGGTAGGCGAACGGCCCGACGCTGACGCCGTCCTCGAGGACGCAGTCCACGAGATAGGAGCAGCGCACAATGCACTCGCCGCCGATGCGTGTGGCGCCGCGGATCGTGGTGAACGGCTCGATCGTCGTGTCGCCGTCGATCTCGACATCCACATCGATTTGGACGGACGCGGGGTCGACGATCGTCACGCCGGCGCGCATGTGCCGCTCGGCGATCGTCCTTTGCGCGAGCGCGCGCACGCGCGCGAGTGCCGACACGATCGTTGACGCCGAGCATCAGCCCCTCGTCCTCGACCACATGCGCGGCCACCTTGGCGCCGTCGGCGCGCAGCAGGTCCAAAGCCTGCGGCAGGTAGTACTCGCCCTGGGCGTTGTCGGCCGTGAGCCGCGGCAACGCGCCGAGCAGCGCGGATCCGTCGAACACGTATATGCCGGAGTTGACCTCGCGAATCCGCAGCTCCTCGTCGGTGGCGTCGCCCGGCTTCTTGGTCTCCACGACGCGCGCCACCGACCCGTCGGGATCGCGCACGACGCGTCCGTAGCCGCTGGGATCGTCGAGCACCGCCGTGGCCATCGTGACCGCGGCCCCGCTGCTCGTGTGAGCTTCGACCAAGTCGCCGATCGCCTCAGCGCCGACCAGGGGGACGTCGCCGCTGAGGATCACGACGGGCGCATCGGGGTCGATCTGCTCGGCGGCCGCGCGCACGGCGCCGCCGGTGCCGTCGGATTGGGACTGCACGGCCAGCTCGACTCCGTCGGGCAGGACTGCCGCGAGCGCGCGGGCGGGCGAGTCCACCACGACGACGCGCTTGGCGCCGGCGGCCAAAGCCGCGCGCACCGGCCACAGCACCATCGGAATGCCGCACAGGTCGTGCAACACCTTGGGCGTGGCCGAGCGCATGCGCGTGCCCTGCCCGGCGGCAAGGATCAGGACGGTGGGGGCGGCCATCGACATGACTCTATTGCCCTCGCCGTGGAACCTTGGACGGCGCACATTGACATGCTCATTCAGACTTATGGGGGAACCCGAGGGGGTGTCCTTGGGGCGCACTGGGGGGCAGGGATTCGAACCCCGATTCTCAGGACCAAAACCTGATGTCCTGCCATTGGACGACCCCCCAAGGGGCAAGGCTTCGCGAGGGACTTTACCGGCGCCCGCAGGGACGCGCGCGAACGCGGTGCGAACTTGCATCGTGCGCACCTGCAAGAATGCTTGCGTGCCAAGGGTCGGGGGTTTGGCAATGAAGCGTATGAGGCGCTCGGCTGCGATCGGCGCGCTGGCGTCGCTCGGCGCGCTGACCGGCGGCGGGAGCTGCGGTGGCGAGCTCCAGCTCGTCACCGCCCGCGCCTCGCGCCCAAGCATCCTGTAAGGACACCGGCCTGCGTCCCACGCCGCAAGGACATCGCCCAGATCGCCGCCGCAACGCTCTGCCTGATCGACCACGAACGGGCCGTCTACCGCCTGGGACCGCTACGCGCCAACAGCTCGCTGCAACAGATCGCCGCGGGCCAGGCCAAGGCGATGGTGGTCGGCGATTACTTCGGCGACGACACCCCCAGCGGAACGACGCCGTGGCAGCGCATCACGGCCTCGCCTTACGCGATCGGCGCGCACAGCGTCGCCGCCGCCCAGAACATCGGTTGGGGAACCGAGCGGATGGCGACACCGGCGGGGATGGTGAGCATCTGGATGCACTCGGCGCCGCACCGGCAGATCGTGTTGACCGGCGGCTACCGCGACATCGGCGTCGGCGTGGCGCCGGCCGCGCCCACGATCCTCACCAAAGGGACGCCGGGGGCCACCTACACCGTGGAGTTCGCCGTGCGCGGTTAGCACAACCCCGGTTAGCACAACTCCTCCGAGCACAACTCCGGGAGGCGCCCCACGCGTGGGCGCGCACGCGCGCACGGGGCGCCCCTCCAGAGAAACAACAACACCGGCGTTCACACCGACCGACTCGGATCGGACACAAGCACTGGCGAGCCGGCGACTGTCAGCCCCGCCGCGGCACCCGCCCGCCGCGCGCGCCGTCCTCGGAGGCGGGGCCGCGCGCCGAGGAGATGCCCAAGACCCGCATCGCCTTCAGGCCGAGGCTGAGCTTCTCGCGGCCGTCGGAGGAGCTGACATCCAATCCGGTCAGCTCGCGCACGCGCTCCAGGCGGTAGTAGATCGTGTGGCGGTGGGTGAACAGGCGCTGGGCGGTGCCGGCCACGTTGCCGTCGGCCTCCAGGAAGGTCTCCAAAGTGCCGAGCAGCTCGGTCTCGTACTGCTCGTCGTAGGCGACCAAAGGCTCGACCGTCTCGGCGTAGAAGCGCTGCAGCTCGTCGGGATTGTCGGTCATGGCGCTCAACAGCAGGCGGTAGGCGCCGGTCTGCTCGAAGGCGAGCAGGACTCCTTCGGGGGCGCTGCCCTCGGCCACGTTGGCCGCCAGCAGGGCCTCGCCGGCGGCGCGCGACAGCTCGCTTGGGTCCTCGGCTATGCGGGAGCGCCCGAGGGCGAACGTGTAGCCGGCCAAAGCGCTCTCCATCTCGCGCAGGACCCCTTCGGCGGCGCGCGCGGCCGCAGCCTCCTCGCCGCCGGGCACGAGCAGGAGGATCTCCACGCCGGCGGCCCCGTCCCGCTCGGAGAGGGCAGCCAACGACTTGCCCACAACCGCGCGCGCGCCGCGCTCGGCGACCGCGCGCGCGCGGGCGCGCCAGCCCTCCTCGGTGGGCGCTTGGGGGTGGGCTCGCGCCACGATCACCGAAGCTCCCTCGGCCAGGTCCAGGGACAACTCGGCGGCTCGCACGAGCACCTCCTCGCGCGCGAGCGGCTTGCGGACCAGGGCCAGGCGCAGGAAGTCGGCGGCGGCGGTCTCGGAGGCGACGTCGGGGGCGCGCACGCGCTCTACCTCGGAGGCGATCATCGTGACCAGCAGGCGACGCACCACGGGACTGGGCTCGGCGCGGGCGCGCATGTGCAGGGAACCGACCACCGTGTCGGCCACGCGCAAGGGCAGGCTGGTGACGCCATCCCCGCCTGAGAGCAGGGAGCGCTCGTCGGCGCTGGAGCGCGCCGCCACGGCGATCGTGGCGCCGGCGGCGTCGGTCACGGCCAGGCTGGCGTCCAAAGCGCGCGAGGCGGCGCGCACGACCTCGGGCAGACCGGCGCCGGACTCGACGGCCTCGGTGACGGCGTCCAAGCCGCCCAGCTCAGACACGGCGGAGGGGCACCTGGCTCAGCCCCACAGGTAGACGGCGAGCAGGGCGCCGAGCACCCCGGCGCCGACGAGCACCGCGAGCACGTACAGGGACAGGACGGTCGCCGCCAGGCGCTCCCACATGCGCGAGTAGGAGCCCCACGCGGGCACCAGGATCAGGCCCACGTACAACGCTAGGCCGAATACGCCGGCGCAGACCGCGATCAGGTCGGTGATTGTGTTGGTGCTCACCGACGCCATTGTTACGTACGCGCCTGTTGTACCGCCCCGAAACCGGGGCCGACCGGCGTCGCCGCGACGGGCGCGGGCTCCAAGCCCGCCAAGCCGGCGACGGCGCGCTGGGCGCGGGCAAGACCGTTGGCGCGGGCGAACAGGCCGAGCACGGTGGGCCCGGAGCCGCTCACCAAAGCCAGCTCGGCGCCCGCCTCGCTCGCTCGGCGCAGCGCGGGCTTGATCTCCGGGCACAGCTCGATCGCGGCGGCTTGGAGATCGTTGTGCAGGAGACGCTCGTCGTTCGGGAGCGCCGCTCCCAACTCAAAGGCCTCGGTGAGCGCAGCGCGGCGGTCCTGCAGCGCGGACGCGTCGCGGGCGAGGCCGAGCCGGTCGGCGGCGGCGTATACATCCGCTGTCGAGAGCATCGCCGCCTGGGGCAAGACCAAGACGCCGAAGGGAGAAACGGGTTCGGGCAAGGCCCGCAAGACCTCGCCGGCGCCGGTGGCCAACCAGCGCCCGGGCGCCACCTGGGCAGGAATGTCGGCCCCAAGCTCAGAGGCGAGCACAAGCAGCAATCCCTCATCCCCCAAGCCTGAAGCGGCGTGGGCGAGGCGCAGCGCGGCGGCCGCGTCGGCTGAGCCGCCCCCCAGGCCGGCGGCGACGGGGATGCGCTTGTCGATCGTGAGACGCAGCGGCGGGGCGTCCCAGGCGGTGGCCGCTCTGAACGAGGCCAAAGCGCGCGCCGCGAGATTCTCGCCGGGCACGCCGGGGCAGACGACCTCATCCGCGGAGGTCCCGAGCGCGTGTTCCAAGATCAGCTCGTCAGCGAGCGAGATCGATTGCATAGCGCTGACCAGCTCGTGGCGGCCGTCGGGGTGGGTGGGGCCGAGGAACAGGCCCAGGTTGATCTTGGCCGGGGCGAGCGCGCGCAGGGGCAAATTCCGCGCTTGCCTGGTGTCCAGAGGAGCGCCAGGATCGGGGGCGGCGGTCATGCGATGTCCAGCTTTTCCGCCAGCGCTCTGAAGTCCTTGGGCGCGAGACGCTCGGCGCGCACGTCGGCGGGATGCCCCAATTCGACCAAGGCGGCGCGTATCCGCTCGCGCGAACGCTCCACGCCGGAGAGCACGAGCGAGCGAGCCAAGGCCTTGCGCCGGTGCGCAAAGGCGGCGCCGACCAGCCGGCGCACCGAGGGCGAGGGCGCAGGTCCGCTGCGAACGACCTTGACCAAGACCGAGTCCACGTTGGGCACGGGTCTGAACACGGTGCGGGGCACGGCCCGCACAACCTGGACATCTCCGGCCAGCTGCGCCAAGACCGAGGTGACCCCGTATGTGCCGCTGCCGGGCGCGGCCGCCAGGCGCTCGCCGACCTCGCGCTGGGCCATGACCAGCCACAGCTGGATGCCCTCCAGCTGCTCGATCGTGCGCAGGAGCACCCCCGCCGCGATCCCGTACGGCAGGTTCGCGACCATCTTCGTCGGCTTGGGCTCGAGCGCGGTCAGGTCGACGCGCATGGCGTCGCCCCAGAGGAGCGTCACGTTCTCGAATCCGGCCATGCTCGCTTCCAAGATGGGGCGCAAACGCTCGTCCAGCTCGACCACGTGCAGCCAGCGCGCCGAAGGCGCGAGGTAGGCCGACAGGACTCCCTCGCCTCCCCCCACCTCCAGGACCACATCCTGAGCTGACACCTGCGCCTCGCGCCCGATCACGGCGAGGATGTTGGGGTCGCGCAGAAAGTTCTGGCCCAGGTCGCGACTGCGCCGCGTGGGCCTGCCCCCCGCTGGAGACGCCCCACCCCCCGAAAGGGGGTTCACCATCCGAAGACGCGCGCGGCGTTGCGCTCCACCAGGGCGCCCAGCTCGTCCACGGAGACGCCGCGCAACTCGGCGATGAAGGCGGCGGTGTGGGCAACGTAGGCGGGCTGGTTGCGGTGCTTGCGCACGACCTGAGGGGAGAGGTAGGGGGCGTCGGTCTCGATCAGCAGGCGCTCGGCGGGCGTGAGGCGCGCCGCCTCGACCAAATCGCCGGCGCTTTTGTAGGTGATGTTGCCGGCGAAGGAGATCCAATAGCCGCGGTCCAGGCACTCCTGCAGGCGGTCGGGCATCGAGAAGCAGTGGATGACCACCCGCAGTCCCTCGGCCTCGGCGGCGAGCGTCGCGAGTGTGTCCTCGTCAGCGTCTCTGGTGTGGATGGTTAGGGGCGTGCCGGTCTCCTGGGCGAGCGCTATCTGCGCACTGAATGCGCGCCTTTGGTCTTCCCGCGCGGCGTGCTCGCGGTAATAGTCAAAGCCGGTCTCGCCGATCGCGACACAGCGGGGATGTTCGGCCAGGGCTGTCAGCTCCGCCAAGTCAGCGTCGTCGAAGCCGTGGGCTTCGTTGGGGTGGCACCCGACTGAGGCATATACCTGGGGGAAGGCTTCAGCCGAGGCCAGGGCGGCGCGCGAGGACTCCCCGTTGGTGCCGACCGCGAGCATCTTGACAACGCCTGCCGCGACCGCTCGCTCGACCAGCTCGGCGTCGGGCTCCTCGCACAGGTAGAGGTGGGTGTGGCTGTCGATCATGTCGCGCTCTGGCTCAGTTTGGCATCGCTCAGGCCGTCGACGCCGCGGGCTCCTCGGCGTCCCGCTTGGGAAACAGAGGCTCCAGCTTTTCCACCAGATCGATCGCGCCACTGCCGAAACCGGCGCCGGCGTAGGAGAGGTCGGTCGCGCCCAGGGCCGAGAGCAGCTTGGCGGTCGCCTCGGGCAGGTAGGGATGCAACAGCACCGAGACGACCCTGAGCCCCTCGGCGAGGGTCGCCAGCACGCGGTCGAGCTCGGCGGCGCGGGCCGGGTCCTTGGCCAGCTGCCAGGGCGCCTGCTCCTCCACATAGCGGTTCAGACGACGCACGCGCTGCCAGATCTCATTCAGCGCGCTGGTCAGCTCGACGCCGTCGATCAGGCCGCTCACGCGCTCGCCCAGGCCCTCGAAGTCGGCTGCCAAGGTGTCGTCCAGGTCGCCGTTGACAACGCCGTCGCGATAGCGCACGATCATCGCCAGGGTGCGGCTCGCGAGGTTGCCGTAGTCGTTGGCCAACTCCGACACGTAGCGCTGCTCGAAGGAGGCGGTGGAGACCGAGCCGTCCTGTCCGAAGGACACGTCCCGCAGCAGGTAGAAGCGCAGGGCGTCGGCGCCGAAGCTGTCGATGACCGCGAACGGGTCGAGCACGTTGCCCAGGGACTTGCTCATCTTCTCGCCGTCCATCAACAGATAGCCGTGCACGAACAGCTTGCGCGGCAACTCCAAGCCGGCGGCCATCAGCAGGGCGGGCCAGTAGACGGCGTGGAAGCGCAGGATGTCCTTGGCGATCAGGTGCACGTCGGCGGGCCAGAACGCTTCGGTGAGCGCGTGCTCGGTCGCCTCCGCGCCGGGTGTGTGCACATCTCCAGAGGGTGACTCGCGCGCGCGCGTATAAGCGCCGGCGCCGCTGGGCGCAGGCGCGTACGTGAGGGCCGAGTAGTAGTTCAAGAGCGCGTCGAACCACACGTAGAACACGTGCGCCGGGTCCCAGGGCACCGGCACGCCCCAGGTCAGCTTGTGGCGCGAGAGCGGCACGTCGCGCAGGCCCGACTTGATGAACGCGAGCGCCTCGTTGTAGCGCGTTCTGGGCGCCACGAAGTCGGGCCGCTCGGCGTAGAGGCCCTCCAAGCGCTCTTGGAAGGCGGAGAGAGCGAAGAAGTAGTTGTCCTCCTGCTCGCGCGTCAATGGGACATGGTGGATCGGGCACAGCTCGCCCTCGTCGACTTCGTTCTCGGCCTTGAAGTCGGCGCACTTGGGGCAGTACCAACCCTCGTAGGTGCCCATGTAGACGTGCCCGTTGTCGCGCACCTTGGCCAAGACCTCCTGGACCACGGCCATATGTTGGGGATCGGTCGTGCGGATGAAGAAGTCGTTGGTGGCCTCGATCCGCGGGGCCAAGGCCCGGAAGCGCTCGGAGTTGCGGTCAGCCAAGGCCTGCGGCTCCATCCCGAGCGCGTGGGCCGCGTCGGCGACCGGCTCGCCGTGCTCGTCGGTGCCGGTCAGAAAGAACACGTCCTCGCCTCGCTGGCGATGGTGGCGCGCGAGGATGTCGGCGGCGATTGTGGTGTAGGCGTGCCCAAGATGGGGCGCCGCGTTGACGTAGTAGATGGGAGTCGTCACATAGAAGGACACAGCCCTCCCAGGCTACCGGCGGACCGCGACGAAGAATGGCGCGGGCACTCTGCCATTCCTATGGTATGCTCCTACCATGCAAGTGGCAATCGATCTTGCCGGTCGCATCGTGATACCCAAGCCGCTGCGCGACCAGTTGGGATTCTCTCCGGCTCGGCCACTTGAGGCCGAGGTGGTCGAAGGACACCTGGAGGCTTCTCAGCGCCTCATGAGCCGGCCAAGCTCGTCGCAGGCCCCCATGGCCCGTCCATCGCCGCAACCGGCACGCCGATCGGCGACGAGGATGTGCGACGCACACTCGAAGCTGCGCGCGAGCACAGGTGAGGGTGAGCCCCACGGCTCGAGCCAAGCGAGCGCCCGACACCAGCATCGCGATCGCCGCATTGCTCGCGGACCACACAGCCCACGAGGCGGCAAGCAAGGCGCTGGCCACGTGTGCGGTGACGATCGCGCACGTGGCGGCCGAGACGTACAGCGTCCTCACGCGACTGCCGCCCCCCCACCAGACCGACGCGAGCACCGCCGCCGAGGCGCTCACCCAGCGGCTTCCCTCCACGCACGCCGCCCTGGCCGCGAACGACCACGCGGGCGCACCCAAGCGCCTGGCAGAGGCCGGAGTCAGGGGCGGCGCCACCTACGACGGGCTGATTGCCCTGACCGCCCTCGAGCACGGCCTGGAGCTGGTTTCGCGCGACCGACGCGCGGCACGAACCTATCGAGCGCTCGGCGCACACTTCCAACTGGTCGAGTAAGGGTCACGGATCCGTCAGAGCCCGATACAGCTCGTTCGCGCTCACCCCGGTGAGCTTGGCGATCGCCCCGGCAGCAGGCCGCGCCCTGGCCCCGGCCTCTACAAGCGCGCGCAGCGCCGCCAGCGCCTCCGCACGATCCGCGCTTCCGGACGCGGCCCCTCCCACCACGAGCACGATCTCGCCACGCGGGGCATGCTCGGCGTAGTGCGCCGCCAGCTCACCGGCCGGCCCGCGCCGCACTTCCTCGTGCAGCTTGGTCAGCTCGCGGCACACCGCCGCCGGCCGCTCCGGGTCGAGCGCAGCCAGGATTGCGAGCGTCCCGACCAGTCGCCCGGGCGACTCGAAAGCCACGAGCGTCTCCTCGCTGCCCTCCAATACACGCTCCAACTCCCGGCGCCTGCGCGGCAAAAAACCGACGAAACGCCACCGGTCCGCCGGCAGACCCGAAGCCACGAGCGCCGTGGTCACGCTGCTCGGCCCCGGCAGGACTTCGACGGGAAGCCCCTTCTCCAGACACGCACGCACGAGGACATACCCGGGGTCCGATAGGAGCGGCGTGCCCGCGTCTGAGACGAGCACGACCGAACCCCCTGCCCCGATGCGCTCGACCAGATCACGAGCGCGCGCTTCTTCGTTGTGCTCGTGGAAGCTGACCAGCTTGCTTGTGATCTCGTAACGGTCGAGCAGCAGCTTCGTGCGTCGCGTGTCCTCGCAAGCGACCAGGACGGCCTCGCGCAAAGTCTCGAGCGCGCGTAGGGTGATGTCCCCCAGGTTGCCGATCGGCGTCGGACACACGACGAGCCTCCCCTCCCGGGCGCGCGGCAGATCCGTTGCAACTGCCTCCTCCCGGGGTGTCATGCGGCAAATATAGGTGCCCCGTGCCTCGCGAACCCGACCACACCCCCAGGTACAAGCGCTATCGCGCCGCGCCGCGCATGCCCGGCCGGCGCGAGAGCGACACCTTGGTTCAGGATCTTCCGCCCAGAGGGCCGCACCGCCCCCGCCGGCCGGGCGAAGCGCCTGGGTCGGGCGACCTCAACGGCCTGAAGGGCGCGGGCTGGCGCAAGCACACCAAACCCAAGCGCCTCCTGCTCTACCTGCTCGGCCTGGTTGTGGCCTGGCTGGCGCTCTCCCTGACGCTCTTCCTGGTGAGCGCCCACTTCGAGCGCACCCCTCCCCCCTCCGACGTGGCCGCGGCGCTCAAGCCGGCCGGGTACCCGCTCACCTCGCCCAACAACATCCTGGTGCTCGGCTCCGACCGCCGGCCCAAGGGCTCCAAGGAACCGGGCGCCGACACGTCCGGGCCGAGCCGCTCGGACACGATCATGCTGATCAGGACCGGCGGCGGGCACGCCGCGCGATTGTCGATCCCGCGGGACACGGTCGTGAACATCCCGGGCCATGGCCTCAACAAGATCAACGCCGCCTACGCCTACGGCGGACCGGCTCTCTCGATCAGAGTCGTCGAAGAACTGGTCCACATCCCGATCAACCATCTGGTGGAAGTCAACTTCGAAAACTTTCCGCAATTGATCGACGCGATGGGCGGCGTCGACTACACGGGCGACTGTATCGTCGCCAACCTCGACGGAGGCTTCCGCAACGGCGGCTACACCCTGCGCTTGTCCAAGGGCACGCACCGCCTCGACGGCAAGCAGGCGCTCGCGCTGGCCAGGACCCGCGAGAACCTGTGCGCGCCCAACGAGACCGACATCCAGCGCGAGGAACACCAGCAGGCCCTCTTCAACGACATGAAGTCGCGCCTTGCGTCCTTCTCGAGCTTCGTGCGCCTCCCCCTGATCGCCTGGAACGCGCCGCCCGCGATCATCTCCGACATGAGCGGCCCCACCCTGCTCGGCCTGTTCGGAGCGCTCGCGATTGGCGGCACACCGCCCACCCACGTGCTCAAGCCCTCCGGCAACATCACATTGCCCGACAGCGAAGAAGGCCTCACCGTCTCGGAAAGCGAGCGCCGCGCCGCCGCCGCGCGCTTCCTGTCCGGCTGATCCACCGGAAGGGCCCGCGCGCGTACGCGTGCGCGTGTGTCCCGCTGTGGCGAACCACATCCCCCTACCCCCCACGCGCGGGCGCACGCGCGTGGGGGCCACGTCGTGGCGTACAACGACTACTTCGCCGCCGCGACCGGTTTGGACTCCGCTTTTTTCTCCGGCTTGGAGCTCGACTCGCTCTTCTTGGTCTCGCTCTTAGGCCCCGAGTCGGCCGAAGGCGAATCGGTGGATGAGGAGGAGTCGCTCGACCCGGAATCGCTCGACCCGGAATCGCCCGAGGACGAACCGTCCCCGGAGGCCGCGTTCTCACGCTGGCGCTTGCGCGTGCCGTAGTCGGTGTTGTAGAAGCCTTTTCCCTTGAAGTGCACGGCGGGGGCGTGCAGAACACGTTCGACCGGCACTCCGCTCTCGGGGTCCGACGGCCAGAGGATCGTCGCTGAAGGCCTGCTGCACCTCGAAGGTGGTGCCGTCGGGCCGCTTGTACTCATAGGTAGGCATGAGCCTCGATTATAAGAGTGCGCGCCAGTTGTCAGTCAGCGAGCAGGGAGCGGGCGCACTCGATACCGGCCTGGATCGAGGCGCTGAAGTCGCGCTCGGGCTCGGCGATCATGCGCAGGGCGAAGCCGTCGCCGAGCGAGAAGAGGATGTCGGCGACAGCCTCGGGCTCGGCGTGCAGGCGCAGGACGCCGTCCTCTTGGGCGGCGGCCAGGACGCTGGCCAGGCGCTCGCGCGTGAGGCTCACCAGGCGGGCGTACTCGACGGCGATGTCGGCGTTGCGACGCGAAAGCGTGAACAGCTCGAACACGAGCGTCACGAAGTCGGGGTCCTCGTGGATCGTCTCCTGCAGGTTTTGGGCCAGCAGAGCCACGAAATCGTCGGCGGTCTGGGCGCCCGCGAACTGTCGCTCGAGCACTTCGATGCGCTGGTCGCAGTCGCGCCTTGCCGCCTCGACCAGGAGTTGCTCCTTGGTGCCAAAGTAGTAGTGGAGCAGGCCACGCGAGACGCCAGCCTCGCGCGAGACGTGATCGAAGGTGGAGCCGGCCACGCCGCGACGCGCCACACTGTGGCGCATCGCCTCGACGATGCGCTGGGCCTTCTCGCCCGAGAGCCCCCTGGTCGGCGCTGTGGCGCTCACGCGGCGGGGGCGCTCTCCGGCGTGGGGGCCTCCTGGACGGGCATCGTGGTGGAGCTGTAGTCGAATTCCTCCTCGGCGCCGAACAGGAGATCGAGCACCTTGGAGCGCAGGTCCTCGCTCAGGGCCAGGGCCAGGACGGCGCCCACGACCGCCAATAGCAGCAGGCGTCCGAAACCGCCTTTGCGCTTGGGCTTGGGAGCCGGTTCGCGGATCGCAAACGACGCGTCCCGCAGCGCGGAGGCCGCTTCGGCCAGCTCTTTCTGGAGCTTGCGATCCTCCAAAAGGGCCTTGCCCGCCGGCTTGCCGTTGCTGACACGCCCGTAGGCGCTGCGCGCAGAGCTGTAGGCCGCGAGCAGGTTCGCTCGCAATTGCTCGTCTTCGATCAAGCGTTTGATGTACTCGCTGGAGCGCACCGCTTCGCTTGCCTTGCCGATCCTGTCTTTTGCCGCCATGGAAGCACCGCCTCTGATGAAAGCTTTGTCGATGATGTCCAATATACCCTTGATGATCGGCTCCACACCTGCCCGCGAGGGCGCTTCGGGCTTGTGTGATCGCCGCATCGCCTGTGTGGGGAGCGGGCCGACCCGCCTCGGGGACGCCCGTCTCGCCGGCGGGACGCGTCCTAAGCGTGCCGACCTTTCAGGCCACGGCCGCCTTCTTGGGTGGGCTTTTGATTGTGGGGGCGCTCGCCTCGGGCCTGGCTCAGCGCTCGTTTCTGTCGCTGGCAGCGCTGTTCGTGATCGCGGGCTTCATAGTCGGAGACGGGGGCTTTGAATGGGTCAGCTTCCACGCCCAGTCGGGCTTCGTGGAGGACCTGGCGTTCGTGGCGTTGATCGTGATCCTGTTCAGGGACGGCCTGGAGGTGGAGGGCGAGATGCTGCAGAAGGCCTGGCATCTGCCCCTGCGCAAGCTGGCGATCGCGATGCCGATCACCGCCGGGATCGTGGCCTGCGCGGCGCACCTGATGGTGGGACTGACGTGGACCGAGTCGTTGCTGCTGGGCGCGCTGCTGTCGCCCACCGACCCGGTCCTGACGTCCAGCATCGTCACCAATCCAAGGGTGCCGCGCTTGATCCGCCACTCGCTCAATCTGGAGTCGGGGCTCAACGACGGCCTCGCCCTGCCGGCCGTGCTCACTTTCCTGGCCGCCCTCTCCAGCGAATCGCAGAATTTCGTGTGGTGGCGCTTCGTGTTGCAGGACGTGGGACTCGGTTTCCTCTATGGCCTGGCGCTCGGCTGGTGCGCGTCCCTGCTGATGCCCCGCGAGAGCAGGCGGCCGTTGGAGCACCCGATCCCCTCCCACCAGAAGTCTCTGTACGCGCTTGGGGTGGCCTTCGCCACTTACGGGATCACGGTGCTCTCGCCGCGCGGCAACGGCTTCATCGCGGTGTTCGTGGCGGCGATCGTGCTCGGCGTGCGCCGGCCCGACCTGCGCAGGCACTTCGAGCAGCGCGCGGATGAGATCGTCGAGATCGTGAAGCTGGGGATCTTCGTGGTGTTCGGCTCGCTGCTCACATTCGACGCCTTGGAGAGCAGCGGTTGGGCGGCGCTTGGCCTGGTCGCCGTCACCTTCCTGATCGCGCGGCCGGTGGCGGTTTGGATCGCGCTGATGGGGACCGATACCGACGCCCAGACGCGTCTGTTCATGGGCTGGTTCGGGCCCAAGGGGAGTGGCCACGATGACCTTCTCGCTGCTCGTGCTCGACCAGCACATCGCGGCGGGCGAGCAGATCTTCGACCTGACCGCCCTGGTCGTGTTCTGCTCGATCATCGTGCACGGCCTCACCGACACGCCCGGCGCGCACTGGATCGCCAGGCACGCGGAGCGAACAAAACGATAATCAGGGAAGACATCGCCGCATGCGGCGATGTCGCCGGACCGTACATGTACGGTCCGGCTGGTCGGTGCATGCACCGACCAGAACAGCTATTCACGCGTGAAGCGCTGCCTGTTCCTGGGCGGAAGGAAACGCCCAGGCCGCGCGCGAGCGGCGCTCTTGGCGAAACACGAAGCGCAGCTGCTGCGGCGGCGCGAGCTTGGCCTCGGCGGGACGGAAGGTGGCGCAGGGCTCGGCCAAATCCAAGGCACAGAGCAGGTTGCGATGGAAAAAACATTCCTCGCAGGTGACCTTGCGGGTGGCTCGCTTGCTCTGCTTCGGCACTGACTCCCCTTTGCTTCGTGGCTCGACTCGACGGAGGCAGGATCAAAGCACTGCCGGGAGCTCCTCCCTCAAGGGCCGTGCGAGGAGCCGACTCCGCAAATCGCAGGGAAAACCGCTCTATGCCGCAAATAGCCAGAAACGAACCTCGATGTTGTGATGCTTCTTGCGATCGATCGCCCATTTTGGGCTGTTTTTCGCCGCTTGCGACACCGGTTCTCGGGTAGGCCCGTCATGATGGAAGCATGCGCATCCTGCTCACCGGGATCAGCGGCTTCGCCGGCTCGGCGCTGCTTCCACGTCTACTCGAGGAGGGCCACGAGGTGCGCGCACTTGCCAGGGACCGCGGTCGCGTGGAGCGAGCGCTCGAGGCTATGACACTCTCCGTCACGCGGAGCCATCGGCCTGGAGGACTTCGAGCTGACGATCGGCGACACGCTCAGCGGGAACGGGCATGCTCGGGGCGCTGCGCGGCGTGGAGGTCGCCTACTACCTGATCCATTCGATGGAGCCCTCGCCGAGCGGCGCGGACGGCGACTCGTTCCCCGCCCGCGAGCGTGCCTCAGCGCAAACGTTCGCGCAAGCCGCTCGCACGGCGGGCGTACGAAGGATCGTCTATCTGGGCGGCCCCGTTCCCGGCGGCTCCGTTCCAGGCGTGTCCGATCCAGGCGTGCCCCTTCAGGGCAATGTCCCTCTCCAAATCCCTGAGCTCCTCAAATCGGTGGCCTCCCCAATCGAGGCCCCTCCGGTCGAATGCATTTCACCGCACCTGTCCAGCCGCAACGCCGTAGAGCGCATCCTGCTCGACTCGGTTCCCGATTCGGTTGCCCTCAGAGCCTCGATCGTGATCGGCGCGCGGTCTCGCTCGTTTCGCTTTTTGGTGAGACTCGTCGAGCGCATGCCGGTCTTGGCCCTACCCTCGTGGCGACGTTTTCGCAGCAGAGCCGATCGACGAGCGCGACATCGTGGAGATGCTGGCCGCGTGCGCTTCGGTGGACGCCGTCGGCGGGCGCTCGCTCGACGCGGGCGGACCGGAGATAGTGACCTATGGCGAGATCGTGGAGCGCATCGCCGAGCTGATGATGCTTGCTCGTCCGAGCATCGGGATCGGACTGACAGTCACGCCGATCGCCGCGCGCCTGGCCGCCGTTATCGCCGACGAGCGACCCGAGCTGGTGCTTCCCTTGATGGAAAGCCTGACCGGACGACCTGCTGCCCCGGGCGACGATCCGGCGGACCTGCTCGGAGTGGATTTGCACTCATTCGACTCGGCCGTCGAACACGCTTTGGGTGAGTGGGAAAGAAGCGAACCACTCGCCGCACGATGAGCACAGTCACCGCCTCGATCGAGATCGCGGCCCCGCCACAGCAGGTGTGGGAGACCGTGATGGACCCGGCGCGCTTGGGCGATTGGGTCACTATTCACCGCAAGCTGCGCCACAGCGACGAAGGCGCCGCACGAGTGGGCTAT
The DNA here is from genome assembly GCA_963809705.1 of uncultured Solirubrobacterales bacterium. Lineage (GTDB taxonomy): Bacteria > Actinomycetota > Thermoleophilia > Solirubrobacterales > Solirubrobacteraceae > Palsa-744. The sequence goes on from CAWEKF010000001.1 coordinate 843,644, forward strand.
CGCATGGATCAGCAAATACACCTGAGAGGAGTCAGCGTCGACGTTCATTGGACTCTGGTGGAGTGCGTGCCCGGCGAGCACGCCGTGTGGAAGGGACGCGGCCCGGCACGCTCGCGCGCACGCACCGAGTACACGCTGACGCCCGGCTTCCAATGGTTGCACGCGCTTTGACTACCGTAACGAGTTCCACGCCCCGCTCGGCCCGCTCGGAGCGCTCGCTAGTCGCGCGCTGGTCGGCGGTATGCCCGAGCGGGAGGCCACACACACGCTCGAGCGCCTGCGTGCCTTGATGGAGGGATAAGATCTGCTACCGCGATTATTCCTGGTAAATCGGTTGCAGAACGCGCCGATGCGCACGGACGATCCGGAGAATTGTGTAGAGTGAAGCTCAATAGACCGTGCAGCTCGACCTTCGGGTTTGCATTCACTCCCAGTGAACAGGACACAAATCGTGACTGACTTCCTTGACGAGAAGCGCCGAGAGATCAACGACCGACTGGCGGAGCTCAAGCCGCTGATCGACGAGTACAACCGCCTGGAGGCGGCATCCACGGCGCTGGCAGGTGTCCGTGGATCCGCGCCGGCTTCCAGGACAGCCGCCGCCGCTCCCGCAACACCCGCCGCTCCCGCCAGGCGTGGACCGGGTCGCCCGCGCGGCTCGAAGACCACAACCGGCAAGCGCCGCGGACGTCCCCCGGGGCGCAAGAACGCGACGAAGACAAGCGCCGCGCCCGCCGCCGAGGCGACCAGCACCGCCACCGCGACACCTCGTCGCCGCGCGGACGACGCAAGGGCAGTGGCACGCGTGCCGCCCAGGCATTGCAGTACGTGACCGGCCAGCCCGGTATCACCATCCCCGAGCTGGCCGCCAAGATGGGGATCAAGCAGAACTACCTGTACCGCGTGCTGCCCGGCCTGGAGCAGGAAAAGAAGATCAAGAAGCAGGGCCGCGGCTGGCACCCCGCAGTCCTGGTCTCGTTTGCTGCCTCTGGCGGGTTCGCGTCAGCGACTCGGCCTTGTGTGCATTAGCACACGGCGGTCGGTGCATCCTTGCCAGGGACGAACGATCCGTCGGACTGCAAGCGACATGACAACACGGCCGTGGCTCAAATGACCCGGCCGGTTCAAGCGCATCAAGCGGACGCCCAGTGCCGCGATCGTTAGAGCGAGTCGCAGGACCGCGTTCGCTAAATCAGCCCTTGGCTCTGGACCGTGTCGCGCTCGTCGCTCAGCTCGGCGACCGAGGCGTCGATCTTGGAGCGGGAGAAATCGTCCAGGTCGAGGCCCTGCACGATCGACCACTCACCGCCGGAGCAGGTGCAAGGGAAGCCGCTGATCAAGCCCTCGGGCACACCGTAGGAGCCGTCTGAGACGACGCCCATCGAGACCCAGTCGCTGCTGCCGGCCACCCAGTCGTGGACGTGGTCGATTGCCGCGTTGGCGGCCGACGCGGCGCTGGAGGCGCCGCGCGCCTCGATGATCGCGGCGCCACGCTTGCCGACGTTGGGCAGGAAGTCGTTTTCGATCCAAGCCTGGTCGTCGACCACCTTGGCGGCCTGCTCACCTTTGACCTGGGCGTGGAACAGGTCGGGGTACATGGTCGGCGAATGGTTGCCCCAGACACCCATCTTGCTCACATCGGTGACGGGCGCGGCGACCTTCGTCGGCGAGCTGGGCGACGCGCGGTTGTGGTCGAGGCGCATCATCGAGGTGAAACGCTCGTCGCGGGATGTCGGGCGCGTTGTTCATCGCGATCAAGCAGTTGGTGTTGGCGGGGTTGCCGACGACCAAAACCTTCACGTCGGCGGCGGCCTTCTCGTTGAGGGCTTTGCCCTGGCCGGTGAAGATCTTGCCGTTCTCGGACAGCAGCTCGGCGCGCTCCATGCCCTTGGTGCGCGGGCGCGAGCCGACGAGCAGGGCGATGTTCACACCGTCGAAGGCGTCCTCGGGGTTGTCGTGCAGGTCGAGGCCCGCGAGCAGGGGAAAGGCGCAGTCGACGATCTCCATCGCCACGCCCTCCAGAGCGCCCATCGCCGGCGGGATCTCCAACAGCCGCAGGTCCACCGGCTGGTCGGGGCCAAGCATCTGACCGCTGGCGATACGGAACACGAGGCTGTAGCCGATCTGGCCGGCGGCGCCGGTGACGGTGACTCGTACGGGATTGCTCACTTTATTCTCAGCTCCTAGGTGGGGTGTATTGGTTCAGGTGGACTGGTTTGCGGACGTTCAGGCCATCGCCTGTTGCAGGTTCTGGTCGATCGAGGCGAGGAACTCCTGGGTGGTCTGCCACTCCTGGTCGGGGCCGACGAGGAGCGCAAGATCCTTGGTCATCTTGCCGCTCTCCACGGTCTCCACGCACACACGCTCAAGCGTCTCGGCGAACTCGCTCACCTCGGGTGTGGAGTCCATTCGACCGCGCGCCTACAACGCACGCGTCCAGGCGAAGATCGAGGCGATCGGGTTGGTGGAGGTCGGCTTGCCCTCCTGGTGCATGCGGTAGTGGCGGGTGACAGTGCCGTGGGCGGCCTCGGCCTCGACCGTCTTGCCGTCGGCGCTCATCAGCACGCTCGTCATCAGCCCGAGCGAGCCGAAGCCCTGGGCGACGGTGTCGGATTGGACGTCGCCGTCGTAGTTCTTGCACGCCCACACGTAGCCGCCCTCCCACTTCAGGGAGGCGGCCACCATGTCGTCGATCAGACGATGTTCATAGGAGATTCCGGCTGCCTCGAAATCGGTCTTGAACTCGGTCTCGTAGACCTCTTGGAAGAGGTCCTTGAAACGACCGTCGTAGCGCTTGAGGATCGTGTTCTTGGTCGATAGGTACACCGGATAGCCACGATCCAAGCCGTAGCGCATAGAGGCCCTGGCGAAATCGCGGATCGAGGCGTCGAGGTTGTACATCGCCATCGCGATGCCCCGGCCGGGAAAGTCGTACACGTCAAGCTCGATCGGCTCGCCACCGTCCGTGGGCGTGAACGTGAGCACGAGCTTGCCCTGTCCTGGCACCACCATGTCGGTGGCTCGATACTGATCGCCGAAGGCGTGGCGGCCGATCACGATCGGCTTCGTCCAGCCCGGGACCAGGCGAGGGATGTTGGAGATGACGATCGGCTCTCTGAAGATGACACCGCCGAGGATGTTGCGGACGGTGCCGTTGGGCGAGCGGTACATCTCCTTCAGGCCGAACTCCTTCACGCGTGCCTCGTCGGGTGTGATCGTGGCGCACTTCACTCCCACCCCGTATTGCTTGATCGCTTCCGCGGCTTGCACGGTGATCGCGTCCTCGGTCGCGTCGCGCGATTGGATCGAGAGGTCGTAGTACTTCAGGTCGACGTCCAGGTAGGGCAGGATCAGCTGCTCCTTGATGAACGACCAGATGATCCGTGTCATCTCGTCGCCGTCGAGCTCTACGACGGGGTTTTGCACCTTGATCTTGGCCATGGGCGGTCCTTCGGCTGGAAGCGGTTTGGGCGGGGCGGGCGATGCTATCGCGGAGAGGTAACCTGTCGTGTTGATGGCCACCGTCTCACAAGCAAGATCCCTGGCAGACGCACACCGTCGCCAACCAGCCGCCGCCGCTGGAAGGCGTCGACGTGTTCGCGAGCAACCTGCCCTTGGTCGAGGCCACCAGGCGCGAGGGCGCCGGTTGGGTGACCGAGCGGGCCTCGCAACTGGGCAAGCTGGTGGGCGGCGAGCCGCAGCAGGTGTGGGGAAAGCAGGCCAACGAGAACAAGCCCGTCCTGAAGACCCACGACCGCTATGGCAACAGGATCGACGAGGTCGAGTTCCATCCCGCTTGGCACAAGCTGATGAAGATGGGGGTCGAGCACGAACTGCACTCGCTGCCTTGGACCAGCTCGGAGCCGGCGCCGCATGCGGCACGCGCGGCTTTGTACATGACGGCGATGCAGGCCGAGGCGGGCTTTGCCTGTCCGATCACGATGACCTTCGCGGTCCTGCCCGCTTTGCGCGCCCAGCCCGAGCTTCTGGCTGAGTGGGGCCCGCTCGGTGACCGCGACCACGTACGACCCGCGGCTGATCCCGGCAAGCGAGAAGGGCTCGGCGATCGCGGGCATGGCGATGACCGAGAAGCAGGGCGGCTCGGACGTGAAAGCCAACACCACGCTCGCGCGTCCCCTAAACGGCGGTGGGCCGGGCGCGGAGTACGAATTGATCGGCCACAAGTGGTTCTGCTCGGCGCCGATGTCCGACCTTTTCCTCGTGCTCGCCCAAGCCGAGTCCGCGAGCGGCGAGCCAGAGGGCATCTCCTGCTTTCTGTTGCCGCGCATCCTGCCCGACGGGAGCCGCAACGCATTTCACCTGCAGCGCTTGAAGGACAAGCTCGGCAACCACTCCAACGCCTCCGCGGAGGTCGAATTCCATGGCGCGATCGCGCGCATGGTGGGCGAGCCGGGCCGAGGCGTGCCGACGATCATCGAGATGGTCGGCCACACACGTCTCGATTGCGTGATCGGCGGGGCCGCCGGCATGCGGGCCGGGGTTGTGCAGGCCACCTGGCACACGGCACATCGCTCGGCCTTCGGCAAGCTGTTGATCGACCAGCCTCTGATGCGCAACGTGCTCGCCGATCTGTGCATCGAGTCGGAGGCGGCGACAGCGCTCGGCGATGCGCCTGGCCAGGGCCTATGACGAGGCCGGCGCTGAGATATCGACGGGGCGGGTGGGATCCGAGTCAGGCGAGGACGAGCTGAGCGACGCGCACCTGTTCAAGCGGCTGGCAACGGCGGTCGGCAAGTATTGGGTGTGCAAGCGCGCTCCCAACCACGCTTCGAGTGCCTGGAGTGCTTCGGCGGCAACGGCTACGTCGAGGAGTCGGGCATGCCGCGCCTGTACCGCGAGGCGCCGTTGGCTTCGATCTGGGAGGGCTCGGGCAACGTGATGAGCCTTGACGTTCTGCGAGCCTTGGTCAAGAGCCCGCGCTCGCTTGAGGTGTTCATGCACGAGGTCAAGCAGGCCGAAGGGGCCGACGCTCGCCTGGACGCCCACGTGAAGAAGCTGGAAGGCCAGTTCTCAGATCCGATGACTTTGGAGTCGCGCGCGCGGCGCGTCGTGGAGAGCATGGCGCTTGCGCCTGCAGGGATCGCTGCTCGTGCGCCACGGAGACCCGGCGGTGGCCGACGCGTTCTGCGCCTCGCGCCTTGGCGGCGACGGCGGCCTGGAGTACGGCACGCTGCCCGCGGGCACGGACTTCGGCGCGATCGTCGAGCGCAACCGCCCGCAGGTCTGATATATAAACTTTTTGGAATTCACTTTGGTATTTACGATTTGTATATGCCATCGTAGTTTTCAAAAAGGGAGTCACACAACACACGCGTTTTAGACCTGCTTCTGGACCACGGTCGCGCCCCGCCTCGGGCAACTGCCCGGACTCCAACCAAACATCCATCAGGCTCCAGCCCGCTCGCCCACACAGCCTAAGATCAATACATGGCCATGAGAGCACCGATGCGCACGCGCGGCAGCATCCAGCTGGCGCGCGTCTTCGGCATCAGGATCGGCGTCAGCGTCAGCTGGTTCTTCGTGCTGCTGTTCCTGATCGTGATCCTCTCCGAATACTTCCAGCAGATATTGGGCGGATCGAGCAGCACGGCCTACGCGGTCGCCGTGGCGGGCGCGCTCGGTTACTTCGGCTCGCTGATCCTGCACGAGCTGGGACATGCTCTGGTCTCGCGCCGCTTGGGCATTCCGATCCTGGGGATCGACCTGTGGTTCTTCGGCGGCATGGCCAAGCCGGCGCGCGAACCGGAGACCGCCGGCGAGGAATTCAAGGTCGCGGCGGCCGGGCCGGCGGTGACGCTCGCCCTGGTCGTGATTTGCGCGGTGGCGATCACGATCGCGGCCAGCGGCAGCGACTTCACCGAAGCGGCCCTCACCCGAGAAGGCGCCACCACCACACCCCTGCTGGGCCTGCTCGGCTGGTTTCTGTTCATCAACACGCTGCTGCTCCTGTTCAACCTGGTCCCCGCCTTCCCGCTCGACGGCGGACGGATCGCGCGCGCGGTGATCTGGTGGCGCACGGGAGACCGCAACCGGGGCACGCGGGTCACGGGCCGCGCCGGCCAGGGCTTTGCGATCCTGCTCGGCATAGCCGGCCTGGCGCTGTTCGTGCAGGGCAGCCTCAGCGGCCTGTTCACGATGGTGCTCGGCCTGATCCTCTACCAGGCCTCCGGCGGCGCGGTCCTGCAGGGCGCCTTGGGGCAGCGCATCCAGAGCGTGCGGGTGTCGGACATCATGGACCGCGAGCCGCCCACGATCCCCGCCGAGCTGAACGTGCTCGACGCCCAGGAGCAGTTCTTCCAGCACTACCGACGGCCTTGGTTTGCGGTCGTCGACCACGCCCGCCACTTCCTCGGCGTGGTGCGCTCTGAGCGGATCGACGCGGAGATCGCAGCCGGGCGCCCGGCCTTGGAGGTGGGCGACGTGCTCGAGCAGGACCTGGCGGTGGGCATCGACGAGCATGAGCCTCTGGAGGCGCTGCTCAAGAGCGAGGGCTTGGGCCGCCTGGGCGGCATGGTCGCGGTCGACGCCGACGGGGTCCTGCAGGGAGAGGTCACAGTGGCCCAGATCCGCCAGGCGCTGAGCCCGGCGGGGGGGTCTTAGGCGGCCCGACTCGGCGCAGTCGAGGACGCTCGTTATAGAGTCTCGCCCGACACTTCCTTCCGACACACCTCCTTCTCTCCGACGATCCAGGGAGCCATGCCATCACATGACGTATTGATCATCGGCGCGGGCCTCGCGGGCCAGCGCGCCGCCCTCGCCGCCGCGCAGGCCGGCTCGAGCGTGGCGATCGTGAGCAAGGTCCACCCGGTTCGCTCGCATTCGGTCGCCGCCGCCGGGGGCATCAACGCCGCCATCAATGTGGCCGACGACTGGAAATCGCATGCGTATGACACGGTCAAGGGCTCCGATTTCCTGGGCGACCAGGACGCGATCGAGATCATGTGCTCGGAGGCCCCCAAGGAGGTCATGCACCTGGAGCACATCGGCGTCACCTTCCACCGCAACGACTCCGGTGAATTGGACCTGAGGGCCTTCGGCGGCGCCTCGATGAAGCGCACGGCCTATGTGGCCGACATCACCGGCCAGGCGATCTTGCACGTGCTCTACGAGCAGCTGATGAAGCACCACGAGCAGGTCGAGCGCTACGAGGAGTGGTTCGTCACCTCGCTCCTGCAGGACGACTCGGGGACGCTGCTGCGGGGTGGTCGCGCGCGACGTGCGCTCCGGGCGCATGGAGGTCCTCAAAGCCAAGAACACGATCCTCGCAAGCGGCGGCGCCGGCCAGGTGTACAGCCCCACGACCAACGCTTTGATCGTGACCGGCGACGGCATCGCCCAGGCCTACCGCATCGGCGCGCCCCTGATGGACATGGAGATGGTCCAGTACCACCCCACGACCCTGGTCGAGAACGGCCTGCTGATCACCGAGGGCGCGCGCGGCGAGGGCGCCACCCTGCTCAACTCCGAGGGCGAGCGCTTCATGGAGAAGTACGCCCCCAACAAGATGGAGCTGGCCTCGCGCGACGTGGTCTCCAGGGCCGAGCAGACCGAGATCCTCGAGGGCCGCGGCGTCGGCGCGAACAAAGACGGGATCTACCTGGACATCACCAAGGTTCCGCGCAAGCGCACCTTGGAGGCGTTGCGCGAGATCGTGAACATCGGCAAGGATTTCGCCGGCGTGGACATCACGCGCGAGCCGATCATGATCAGGCCCGGCCAGCACTACATCATGGGCGGCGTCAAGACCGACATCAACGGCGCCACCTCCGTCGAGGGCCTGTACGCCGCCGGCGAGGTCGCCTGCGTGTCGGTGCACGGAGGCAACCGGCTCGGCGCCAATTCGCTCTTGGACACTTTGATCTTCGGTCGGCGCGCGGGCGAACACGCCGCCGCCAGAGCCGCCGCGATGGCGATGCCGGAGACCGGAGACGCGCAACGGCGCGAGGACATCGCCATGATCGACGCGATCGTCGCCCGCCCGCGCGCAGGCAGGCGCGTCTCGGAGATCAAGCAGGAGCTGGGCGAGACGATGAACCAGTACGTGGCCGTCTACCGCGACCAGGAGGGCCTGGACAAGGCCTACGAGGTGGTCAAGCGCCTCAAGGAGGAGTCCGAGAGCGCCTACATCGACGACAAAGGCACCGTCTTCAACCAGGACGTGCTCGGAGCCATCGAGCTGGGTTACATGCTCGACTGCGCCGAGGCGATCGTCGTGGCCGCGATCGAGCGCAAGGAGTCCCGGGGCGCCCAGTTCAGGACCGACTTCCCCGAGCGCAACGACGAGGAGTGGCTCAAGCACATCGACATCAGCCTCAACGGGGATGGTCCAGGTGTGAGCTACTCCGATGTCACGATCACCCAGTGGCAACCGGAGGAGCGGAAATACTAGGCATGTACGAACCTCTTCCCCCCCAAAAAACGCCACAAGAGCGCCAGCCGAGCGAGGAGCACATCCGATGGCCGAGACTCACAGACCTCCCGAGCAGTTCACTTTGCGGATGCGCCGCTACGACCCCGAGTCGGGCGAGGCGCCCTACTGGGACGAGCACACGATCGAGCTGGAGCCCCACCGCTCCGTCCTTGAGGGGATCCTGCAGGCCAAGGCCAGGTTCGACGGCTCGATCGGCATCCGCTGCTCTTGCCGGGCCGCGATCTGCGGCTCCTGCGGCGTGCGCATCAACGGCGAACCCGGGCTCGCCTGCCACACCCACCTTGACCATGCCAAGGCGCAGTCCAAGGACGGCGTGATCGAGGTCGAGCCGATGGGCAACATGCCCGTGATCAAGGACATGATCGTGGACATGGACGCGGTTCACTGGAAGAAGGTCAAGCGCGTCACGCCGTGGCTGATCAACGAGGGTCCCCAGCCCGAGCGCGAGCACATCGTACCGAGAGAGTCGATGGTCGACATCACCCAGACGATGGCCTGTATCCAGTGCGGCGCCTGCGTGAGCGACTGCCTGGCGATGGAGGTCGACCCCGGCTTCATCGGGCCGGCGGCGCTGGCCAAGGCCTACCGCTTCGTGGGCGACCCGCGCGACGAAGAGCAGCGCGAGCGCCTGCTCGACCTCTCCGAAGACCCTCAGGGGATCTACGACTGCACGCACTGCTTCAAGTGCGTCGAGGCCTGCCCCAAGGACGTCAACCCGATGGGTCAGATCATGCGGCTGCGACGCATCGCCGGAGCCGACCAGCACATCAACGACCAGAACAACGGCCACCGTCACGAGGAAACTGTTCGTAACGCTGATCAAGGACTACGGGCTGCTGCACGAGGCGGAGACTGACTCTCCCGCTCCTACGGCGGCAATTCGTGGTTCGGCAAGTTCCACCCGGCCGCCGGCAAGGAGCTGCTCAGCTCACTACCGGTCGCGATCCGCGGCGTGATGAAACGCAAGTGGGCAGTCAAGATCGGCGATCTTCGGCCACAAGATCCGGCCAAGCAAGACCTCAAGGCGGTGAAGAGGATCTACGAGAAGGTCGAGAGCAAACCCGAGCGCTACGAGCTGAACCTGTACATCTCCGGCGAGGACGAAGAGGAGCAGACACCGGTCGGCGTGGGCGCCGCGGAGTCGTCCTCCGAGGCAAGCGAGGCAAGCGCATGACCCCCAAGCGCCTTGCGGTCCGAGCATCCGAAGGGAGCAACAGATGAAGGTCGCCTACTGGCCCGGCTGCGTCAGCAGGGGCTTCACTCCCGAGCTGCACGGCTCGATGGCGAAGGTCGCGCCGCTCCTTGGACATCGAGTTGGTCGAACTCGACCGCGCCAGCTGCTGCGGGGCCGGCGTGATCGCCGAGCACAACCAGGAGCTGGCCGACACTTTGAACGCTCGCACCTTTGCGCTTGGCCCAGCAGGTGCAAGGAGCGGAGTTGATGATGAACATCTGCTCCACCTGCCAAGGCGCCCAGGGCGAGTGCCAAGAGCGCTTGGACGCAAACGCCGAGTACCGCGCCCACGTCAACTCCACGCTGGCCGACGAGGGTCTCTCCTACGAGAAGGGCCTCACCAACAAGAACTTCCTGTGGCTCCTGGTCGAGGAGATCGGCTTGGACAAGCTCGCTTCGATGGTCAAGCGGCCTTTGACCAACCTCAAAGTGGGCCCCTTCTACGGCTGCTACATCGTGCGCCCTCGCGCGCGCCTGGGCATCGACGAGAGCACCCGCGCGACCATTACCTCGAGCAGCTGATCGAGGTCTTGGGCGGCACCGTGATCGAGTACGCCGGCATGCGCAAGTGCTGCGGCTTTCCGATCATCACGATGAACAAGGAGGCCTCGCTCAAGCAGGCCGGTCGCCACCTCGGCGACGCCTTGGACGCCGAGGCCGATTGCCTGGTGACCCCGTGTCCGCTGTGCCACCTGAACCTGGACATGCAGCAGCCGCTCGCCGAGAAAGCGGTCGGCCGCGAGCTGAACATGCCGGTCCTGCACCTGCCCCAGCTGGTCGGCTTGGCTTTGGGCCTGGAACCGAAGGAACTGGGCCTCTCCCGCCACGTGGTCAGGCCCACCTCGGTGATCGACTGGTCGACATCAGTGGTCGGTGCGGCCGCGTAGGCTGCACTCGTGCGCATCCTCACCGTCGTCGGAAACCGCCCCCAGCAATGGAGCGGGAGGGGGGCAAGCCCCCCTCCCGACCTCCCCCCGGGCCACCAGTCCAGGTCACCCTCATGAGGATCCTCACGGTCGTCGGCAACCGCCCTCAGTTCATCAAGGCAGCAGCGGTGTCGGGACCCCTCCGTGCCGAGCACGAAGAGTTGTTGGTGCACACCGGCCAGCATTACGACGAGCAGCTCTCGGCCGTCTTCTTCAAGGAGCTCGGCCTGGCTCGCCCCGACCGCGAATTGGGGATCGGCGGCGGCTCGAACACTTCCCAGACCGCGCGTATGCTGGCGGCTTTGGAGCCGCTCCTGTTAGAGACCGAGCCCGATGCGGTGCTCGTGTACGGCGACACCAACTCCACGCTCGCGGGCGCTTTGACCGGCGCCCAGCAGCAGCTGCCGGTCATCCACATCGAGGCCGGCATGCGCTCGTTCGACCGCTCGATGCCCGAGGAGCTCAACAGGATCCTGTGCGACCACATGAGCGCTCTGCTGTTGTGCGCATCTGAGACGGCGGCCGAGAATCTGCGCAAAGAGGCCGTCGCCGGCAAGATCGAGGTGGTGGGCGACGTGATGGTCGACGTGGCCCTCAAGTGGCAGGCTTTGGCGCCGCCGAGGACCGAGATACCGGCCAGAGTACGAAGTGCAAGCCGGGCGAGTACCTGCTGCTGACCGCCCACCGCGCCGGCAATGTCGACGATCCGGGGCGCCTGCGAGCCTTGATGCGGATCGTCGCCGAACTGCCCAAGCCCGTCGTCTTTCCGGTGCACCCGCGCACCCGAGCGCGCCTGGTCGAGGCGGGCCTGTGGGAGCAGCTGGAGGCGATCCGCGGCGTGCGCTTGACCGAGCCTCTGGGTTACCTGGAGTTCGGGGCCTTGGTGCGAGGAGCCCGCGCCGTCCTGACCGACTCCGGCGGCGTCCAGAAGGAGGCCTACCTGGCCGGCGTCCCCTGCGTCACCCTGAGGTCCTCCACCGAGTGGGTGGAGACGGTGGACGGCGGCTGGAACACGCTCACCGACCTCGACGTCGAGCGGGTGCTCGAGACTTTGGAGCAGCCGTTGCCCCGCGAGCGCCCCCCTCTGTATGGAGAAGGCAAAGCGGCCGAGCACTGCGTCGAAGCGATCGGGGCCCTGTGAGCGAGCACGATCCCCACCCCCCTGGACAACCCCAGGTTGTCCGGTCCAGCGAGCGCCAATCCTCTCCCACCCCTGGACAACCGCAGGTTGTCCAGTCCGGCGAGCAGCCGTCCGCATCGGCGTCGTCGGCCTCGGCTATTGGGGGCCCAACCTGGCGCGTAACTTCGACGCGATCGAGGGGTGCGAGCTGGCCTGGCTGTGCGACGCCTCCGAGCCCTCGCGCGCGAAGCTGGCAAGCACTTTCCCGGGCGCGCGCGCAAGCGCGGACCTCGACGACCTGCTCGCCGACCCGGATCTCGGACGCGGTGGTGCTGGCCACGCCCGTGCCCACCCACGCCGACCTGGCCGTGCGCGTGCTCGCTGTCCGGCAAGCACTGCTTCGTGGAGAAGCCACTGGCCACCACCGTCCTCGACGCCCAGCGCGCGGTCGACGCCGCCGACGCGAGCGATTGCATCCTGATGGTCGGCCACCTGCTCGAGTACCACCCGGCCGTCACCCGCCTGAAGGAGCTGGTCGACGAGGACGAGCTGGGCCCGCTCTATTACATCTACGGCAACCGCGTCAACCTGGGCCAGCTCAGGGCCGAGGAGAACGCGCTGTGGAGCCTCGGCGCCCACGACGTGTCGGTCGTGTTGCACCTGATCGACGAAGAGCCCGTCGAGTGCTCGGCCCACGGGAAATCGTATGTGCGGGGAGGAGTGGAGGACGTGGTCTTCTGCTACCTGCGCTTCCCCTCAGGACGCGTCGCCCACCTGCACCTTTCCTGGCTCGACCCCCACAAGGAAAGGCGCATCACAGTGGTCGGGGCCAAGCGCATGGCCACCTTCGACGACATGCTCATCCAAGGCAAGCTCACCGTATACGACAAGGGCTTCGACGAGGACACCACATCCTGGGGCGAGTACATCGCGCGGGCTGGAGAGTCCTTCTCGCCGCGGATCTCATCCGCCGAGCCGCTTCGCTTGGAGTGCGAGCATTTCGTGGAGTGCATACGCCTCGGCCGCACCCCGCGCTCGGACGGCCGCGTCGGGTTGCGAGTCGTGCGGGTCTTGGAGGCTTTGCAGCGGTCTTTGGAAGAGTGAGAGCCGCGCCAACAATGAGAGCCGCGCCTTCGGCGAATGTATTAACGGTTTTGCCTGCCCGAAACTTTTGACACACCTGCCATCTTAAGCTCTCTCGGCTTGGGGGCGATTATTTGCCCTCGAACGCCATCGGCAATGAGGCAAGAGCGGCGGATCGCGACGATCTAAAATTTTTGTGGGAACTCCCCGCAGGCCGCCGCCGACCAGCGGCCTGGCACGTATGAACGCTCCACCGCCTCGTAGAAACCCAGCATTCATATGGGATTCGGACTAGGGCGAGCGGACAGGCGATCAAGCGCGATCACCCGTCACGCGGTGTAGGCCAGCGTTCATGACCTGAACGAAGGTAGCGACGAACGGGCCATTGTAGGACCGATGGGGGTTACCCATCATCACTGCTCACAAACCTCTGGCGTACACAACGGACGCACGAGGATCACTTCAGATTCTCTGCTGCGGGCCTATGCACGCAGGGGATTTCACCGCCAACCACGGGGAAAACATATGCACCGCCGCCTCAATGTCACGGATGGACACGTAGGCTTCCGTCGCCGTGCGACCTTGGACGAGTCGCCCGAGACGGCCCACGAAATTCGCTTGGCGATCGCACGCACCAAGGAGGGAGACCGCGACGCGCTGCGATTTCTGTATGTCCGCTACTCGGACAACGTGTACGGCTACATCTGCAGCATCGTGCGCGACGAACAGGAGGCCGAGGACCTCACCCAGCACGTCTTCATGAAGCTGATCACGGTGATCGCGCAGTACAAGGACTGCGGCGTCCCGTTCTCCGGCTGGCTCCTGCGGATGGCCCGCAACGTCGCCCTCGACCACCTGCGCCGGCGCCGTCCGACACCGACCGAAGAGGTCTTCGGCCCCGACGATCACGTCGACCCCGAGTCCCAGGACCGTGCGCGCGACCTGCACGCCGCGCTCGCGACCCTGCCCGACGAGCAGCGCGACGTGATGGTGATGCGCCACGTCGTCGGGCTCTCGCCGCCGGAGATCGCCGAGCAGATGGGCCGCACCGAGAGCTCGATCCACGGCCTGCACCATCGCGGCCGGCGGGCGCTCCAGGAAGAGCTCGCGCGGCTGGGCTCCTCGCCCTCGACCGCCAACACGGCCCTCGCGGCGGCATGCTGACCGCGCGGCCGGCCAGCATCCGCACGAGCGATGTCCAGGTGCCCTTCACGCGCCTGGACTGCGCCGACCCGGAGCTGCTCGAGGAGCTGTTGGACACGGTGCGCGAGGTCGCCGAGCACGGCGCCTTCACGCTCGGCGAGCACGTCGAAGGCTTCGAGCGCGAGTTCGCGGCCTACTGCGAGACCGATTTCGCGATCGGGGTCTCGTCGGGCACCGAGGCGCTCGTCCTGGCTTTGCGCGCTCTGGAGATCGGCCCGGGCGACGAGGTGATCGTGCCGACCAACTCGTTCATCGCCACCGCCGAGGCGGTCAGCGCGGTGGGCGCCACGCCGCGCCTGGTCGACGTCGACCCGGACTCGCACCTCATCACCGCGGAGATCGTGGCCGCCAACCTGTCGCCCAAGACGCGTTGCGTGATCCCCGTGCACCTGTTCGGCGCCACGGTCGATCTCGACCCGATCCTCGCAGTGACCCGCGAGGCGGGCATCCATGTGATCGAGGACGCCTGCCAAGCCCACGGCGCCCGCTACCGCGGCCGCCGCGCCGGATCGATCGGGGTGCTCGGCTGCTTCAGCTTCTACCCCACCAAGAATCTCGGCGCCTGGGGCGACGGCGGCGCCGTCGTGACATCCGTCCCCGAGCTGGACGATCGCATCCGCCTGCTGCGCGCCCACGGCGAGCGCCCGCGCTACAACCACCGCATCGTGGGCGCCACCGCCCGCCTCGACGCCCTGCAGGCCGCGGTCCTGCGACGCAAGCTGGCGCTTCTGGAGGATCGCAACGAGCAGCGCCGCCGGCTCGGCGCCGAGCTGCGCGCCCGGCTCACCGCCGCCGGCGCACTGGAAGGCGAGCGAGCGATCGAGCTGGTCGAGCTGCCGTTTGCCGAGGCCGACCACGTCTATCACCTGTTCGTCGTGCGCAGCGAGCGTCGCGACGAGCTGCGCGACCATCTGCAGGCGTGTGGAGTCGCCTCGGCGATTCACTACCCCTCGCCGATCCACCGCACCGAGGCATACTCCCATCTCGGCCTCGCGCCGGGCAGCCTGCCGGTCAGCGAGGCCCAGGCCGAGCGGATCTGCTCCCTGCCGCTGTTCCCGGGCATGAGCGACGCCGAGCTTGAGCGAATCGTCGATGCGGTGGACGGATTCACGAAAGACACAACCGCTCCAGCGCGTTGATCGGATATGAGCGCAACGCCCACACAACCGGTCGAAGGGCTGGCTGTGGCCGTGCTCGACCGCGCCGAGCCGGCGCTCGCCGGCGCTGAGAGGACCCCCACTCCGGCAACGGCGGGCGCCCAGCCGGTCGCGGCCGGCGCCGAGCAGGACGAGCGCCTCGCGCTCGTCCTTCGTGCGAGGCGTGCGCCGCAGCTTCGACTTCACCGTGGCAGCCGTCGCGCTGCTGCTGACGTCGCCCCTGCTGATCGCGATCGCGATCGCGATCAAGCTCGACTCGAAGGGCCCGGTGCTGTTCCGTCAGCGCCGCGTCGGCCGCGACCGGCGCGAGTTCACGATCTTCAAGTTCCGCACCATGCACCACGACGCCGACGCGAGCCGCCATCGCAAGTACGTGCAAACCCTGATCGGCGGCAACAGCCAGGCCGAGCGGGGTCGCCTGTACAAGCTCTCGGTCGACGATCGCGTCACCCGCGTGGGTCGCTTCCTGCGCTCCTGGAGCCTTGACGAGCTGCCCCAGCTGATCAACGTCCTGCGTGGCGAGATGGCTTTGGTGGGCCCGCGGCCGGTGATCCCCTACGAGGTCGAGATGTACCCCGAGGAGTACCTGCGCCGCTTCGCCGTCAAGCCCGGCTTGACCGGCCTGTGGCAGGTGAGCGGGCGCAACGAGCGCACCTACGACGAGATGGTCAGCTTCGACATCGAGTACGCCGAGGCCGACTCGCTTCTGCTCGACCTGCGCATCCTGCTCAAGACCGTGCCCGTCGTCCTCCGTCGCCAAGGGGTGGCTTGAATGTTTGACAACAGCTTTCCGCCCGCCAACAGCATCCTGCGCCGCGAGCCGCCGGTCGGCACCGCGATCGTCGGCTACGGCTACTGGGGCCCCAACCTCGCGCGCAACGTGGCCGAATGCCCTGAATTGCGCCTGGAGGCCTTGTGCGACCTGGAGCCCGCCAACCGCAACATCTTCAACCGGCGCCATCCCGACGCCCGCGCCGTGAGCGACCTCGATGCCCTCCTGGTCGACCCCGCGATCGAGGCCGTCGTGATCGCGACTCCGCCGCAGACCCACCACGCGCTGGCCAAGCGGGCTTTGGAAGCCGGCAAGCACGTGCTCGTGGAGAAGCCTCTGGCCACGCGCTTGGAGGACGCCCACGACCTGGCGAATGTCGCTGCCGCCAACAAGTGTGTCCTGATGCCGGGCCACACCTTCATCTACAGCCCGGCCGTGAACACGGTGCGCGACCTCCTGCGCGACGGCGTCATCGGCGACGTCCACTTCGTCACCTCCTCGCGCATGAACCTGGGCAAGTACAACGAGGACGGCGTCGTCTGCGACCTCGCCCCGCACGACCTCTCGATCCTCCTGTACTGGCTGGAGGACCCGGTCGTCGAGGTTGCCGTCTCGGGCAGCAGCGTGCTGCGCCAAGGCGTGCCCGAGACCGCCTTCATGACGCTCACGTTCGAGCGGGGCCAGACCGCCAACGTGCAGATCTCGTGGCTGGCGCCGCGCAAGGTCCGCCAGATGATCGTCGTCGGCAGCCAGAGGATGGTCCAGTACGACGACACCGCCTCCGACGAACCGGTGCGGATCTACGACCGCGGCATGGACATGCTGCCGCCCACGCCCGCCAACTTCGGCGAGCACCAGCTGATCTACCGCACAGGGGACGTCTTGATCCCCCGCGTAGAGCCCAAAGAGCCGTTGCGGTTGGAGCTCGAAGACTTCGTCCACTCGATCCGCACCGGCGAGGAACCGCGCTCGAGCCTGGCCTTGGGGATCGAGATCGTGGCGACGATCGAGCTGGCCGAGGAGTCCATGCGTCGCGGCGGCGCCCCGCTCGCTCTGCCCGTGCTCGCCGACAGGGCAGCCGCCTGAGGTCGTCGAGATGCCCGAGCTGACCATGTCCCGCGAGTCCACCTCGAGCGACTCGCCGCCCGTCTTCCGCACCGCCAAGCCGCGCGTTCTGTCGGTGATCGGCGCTCGCCCGGAGATCATCCAGGCCGCCCCTGTCTGCGAAGCGCTCGCCCCGGTGGCCGAGGAGATCCTCGTGCACACAGGCCAGCACTACGACGAGGCGATGTCCGACGGGCAGATCCTTGCGACCAGGCTGCCGCGCCCGCGCCACAACCTGGGCGTCGGCTCGCGCGCAGCCAAGGAGCAGGTGGCCCTCGCCCAGGAGCGCCTCGAAGACCTGATCGCGAGCGAGCGACCCGATGCGGTGATCGTGCGTGGCGACACCAACGCCACGCTCTCCGGCGCGCGCGCCGCGGCCGCGGCCGGCGTGCCTTTGGTCCACGTGGAGGCGGGCCTTCGCTCCTACCGCGAGGACATGCCCGAGGAGTACAACCGCATCGAGACCGACAAGCTGGCCCAGGTGCTGTGCGCTCCCAGCCCCGGCGCTCAGCGCAACCTGCAAGCCGAAGGCGTGCGGGGCGAGATCCACGTCACCGGCGACCCGCTCTGCGACATGCTCGAGCGCTGGCGCGCGCGCGTGCGTCCCGCCGGCGACGGCGATTACATGCTCGCCACGGTGCACCGCAACTACAACACCGACACGCCCGAGCGCCTCGGCGCCGTCCTGGCCTGCCTGGCGCGCTCGCCGCTGCCGGTGGTGATGCCCCTGCATCCGCGTACCCGCGCCTGCATCGACGCCTGGGGACTGGCGGCGCCCGCGAACGTGGAGCTGATCGACCCGGTCCCGTACACGCGGATGCTCGAGCTCGAGCGTGGCGCCGGCGCGATCGCAACCGATTCCGGCGGGGTCCAGCGCGAGGCCTACCTGTGGGGCGTGCGCTGCGTCACCCTGCGCGAGGAGACCGAGTGGACCGACACCGTCGAGGCGGGCTGGAACACCGTCGTGGGCGTCGACCCCGACGCTTTCGCGGCGGCGCTCGACAGCCCGTTGCCCGACGCGCGCCCCGCGATCTTCGGCGACGGCCATGCGGCGCAGCGGATCGCCCAGGTCGTCACATCGTTCTTGGGGGCGCACATCTCGCCCGGCGGCGGGGCAGGGAAGCTCGCCGCCGGGACGGGCGTGGAGGCTGCGGCATGAGAACCGAATCGAAAACCGACACGACGAAGAGAAGGAGCGCCGACACATGGACGAGCTGAACGTCGGATTGATCGGCGCGGGGCGCATGGGCGCCTACCACGTCGAGACTTGGGAGCGCATCGCGATCGGCAATCTGGTGGCGATCGCCGAGCCGGACGAGGAGACGGCCCGCGCGCGCATCGGGCGCCGCCCGATCGAGTGGGTTGGCGACTACCGCTGGCTGTTGGAGCGCGTCGACGTCGACGCAGTCTGCATCTGCGCTCCCTCCGCCCAGCACGCCAAGATCGCGCTCGACGCGATCGACGCCGGCAAGCACGTGTTCGTGGAGAAGCCGATCGCGACAGCCTTGGAGGACGGCCTGCGCATGGCCGCCGCCGCCCGCCTGGCCGGCTTGAAGCTGATGGTCGGCCACGTCGAGCGCTTCAACCCCGCTGTGGGCAAGCTCGCCGAGCTGATCGAGGAGGGACGCATCGGCCAGGTCTTCAGGGCCCACGCCACCCGCGTCGGCCCGCTGCCCGTGCGCATCCAGGACACGGGCGTGGCGATCGACCTGGCCACCCATGACCTCGACCTGATGCAGTTCGTGCTCGGCCGCGACATCACCAGCATCTACGCCGAAGGCAGCCGCTGCGTGCACCCCACCCAGGAGGACATCATCACCTGTCTGCTTCGCTTCGGCGAAGACGGCCCCCAGGGCCTGCTCGACGTCAACTGGTTGACGCCCGAGAAGCGCCGCGAGATGACGGTGATCGGCGAGGGCGGGATGCTCAGCGCCTCCTACCTGACCCAGGACGTGTGGTTCACCGAGTCCACCGGCGCACCGATGGGCTGGAACGAGCTGGCCCGTATCCGCGGCGACGCCGAGGGCGCCGCCGTGCGCTTCGCCCTGCCGCGCGTCGAGCCTTTGCAGGCCGAGCTGGAGGCATTCGCCCGCTGTGTCCTTCAGGACACGCCCGAGCCGGTCGGCGCGGGCGAGGGTTGCCGCGCGCTCGCCGCCGCCCTGGCCGTGCGAGACTCGGCTGCCAACAATCGTCCGATCACCCTGCTGGACATGCCGATCGTCCAACCCGTACGAGTCGCAGCCTGAGGAGGCCGCAAATGATCCGCTTCGTCATCCCCGCCTACAACGAGCGCGAGAACATCCCCAACCTGCTCGCCGAGCTCGGTCCCGTGGCCCGCGAACTGGGCGCGCGCGTGATCTTCGTCGACGACGGCTCCACCGACGGCACCGCCGAGGCGATCGAAGCCCACAGCGACGCTGTGCATCTTGCGATCGTCCGCCACGAGGTCAACCGGGGTCTCGGCACCGCCATCAACTCCGGTCTCAGGGCCGCCCTCGGCGAGTCCAAAGACGACGACGCGATCGTGACCCTGGAGGCCGACAACACATCCGATCTCTCCGATCTGCCGCGAATGCTGGAGCGCTTCCACGAAGGCGCCGACGTGGTGCTCGCGTCGGTGTACGCGCCCGGCGGGCGCATCCTGGGCGTCGCGCCGTGGCGCCTGGCGGCCTCCAAATCGGTCTCCAACGTGTTCCGCTACACGGGCGGCCTGCGCGAGATCCACACGCTCTCCTCGCTCTACCGCGTCTATCGCGCCGGCACGCTCAGGCGGGCATCCGAAACCTATGGTTACCTGCTCGTACGCGAGCCAGGCTTCGCCGCCAACGTGGAGCTGCTGCTCAAGCTCTACAACGCCGGCGCGACCGTCGCGGAGGTGCCGACCGTCAACGACTGGTCGCGCCGCCTGGGCACCTCCAAGATGAATCTGAAGCCGACCCTGCTCGCCTACGGTCGCCTGATGGCAGCCCACCTGGTGGGACGCATCCAGCCGCCCCCGATCTCACCGCTCGGCGGCGAGCACTCGACCGGGCGCGCCGAGCAGGAGCGCCCCGTGGCTCACCTGCACGCTGTCGCCGAGAAGCGATGAGCACCGGCGGGACGGTCATGAGCCGGGAGCCATCGAGCACCGGTGCCGAGACCGCGCCCGACGGACGCCCACACGTGGGCATCGTCGGCGCCGGCATCCTCGGCACGGTTCTCGCCCTGCGCCTGGCCCAGCAGGGCGCGAAGGTCACGCTGCTGGAGCGCGCCCCCACCCTGGGCGGCCTGGCCGGCTCGATCGACTTCTCCGGACACCGGGTCGATCGCTTCTATCACGTGATCGTGCCCTCCGACCAGCGCATGATCGCGCTCACCGAGGAGCTTGGGCTGAACGACGAGCTGTCGTTCAAACCGGTCGGCGTCGGCTTCTTCGTGGACGGCAAGATGCACCCGTTCAACGGGATCGCCGACTTCCTGCGCTTCCCGCCGCTGTCCCTGCTCGGCCGCGCGCGGCTGGCCTGGTTCGTCCTGTACTGCCAGTTGCGCCGCGACTACAGAGCGCTCGAGCGCAAGCCTCTGCAAGCTTGGCTTGACGCGTCATTGCGGCCGTCGCGTGGTCGAGCGCATCTGGCGACCTCTGCTCGATTCGCGCTTCAACGCGCGCCACTCCGAATTGCCCGCCACCTACCTGTGGGCGCGCACCAACAGGATGCGCTCCGCCCGCGAGCAGGGCAGCTCGGGCGAGCGGATGGGCTGTCTGCGGGGCGGCCACGAGACTTTGATCGCAACCGCCGCGGCCCGTGCGGCCGAGCTGGGCGTCGACGTGCGCCTCGGCGCCGGCGTCGAAGGCCTGGTGCACGAGCCCGGCGGCGCGGTCAAGGGCGTGATGGTGGACGGCCAGGCCGAGCATTTCGACCTGACGATCCCCACATTGCAGCCGCCGGGGCTCAAGCACCTGCTGCCGGAGGACCTGCAGCCCTTGCTGAAGGCTTATCCCGAGCGCTACCTGGGCGTCGTTTGCCTGATCCTCAAGCTGAAGCGCTCGCTCACGCCCTACTACTCGATCAACATCTGCGACCCCACTCCGATCACGACAGTCGTGGAGACCTCGCACGTTGTGGGGACCGAGCACACCGACGGCCTGCGCCTGGCCTACCTGCCCAAGTACTGCGACCCCGACTCGCCCCAGTTCGCCGAGGACGACGAGTCGGTCTACAGGAGCTACACCGGGATGCTCAGGCGCCTGGTTCCCGACTTCAGCGACGAGGACGTAGTCGACTGGACAGTGCAGCGCGCGCCGCTCGTCGAGCCCGTCCATGCGCTCGGCCACGAGCCACGCACGGCACCCGTTTGGCCCGGTGTCGAGGGCCTCGCACTCGCTTCGGCCAGCCAGATCTACCCACGGCTGCTCAACGGCGAGTCGGTTGTCGGGCTGGCCGAGCGCGTCGCCGGCGAGGCGTTGGAACGGCTCGCCGTCAGCTCGTCCACCAGGGCGAGATAGCGCTCGCGCTGCTGTTCCCAGGCAATGCCCCGCAGGCGCAGGGTCGCCTGAGCCGCGCGCTCGCGCGCCGCCTCGGGATCGGCGCAGATCTCCTCGATCGCACGCGCCAGGTCCTGCGGGTCGCCGGCCTGGAACTCGTGCAGGTCAAGCTCTGAGAAGTAGCCCCCGATGCCGGGCAGGCGGGAGGCCACGATCGGCAGGCCCATGTGGGCGTACTCGAGCAGCTTCACCGGCAGGAGCAGCTGGGTGAAGCGGTCGTCCAAGGTCGGCACCACGCCGATGTGGGCGGCCTGCAGCTCCGCGGGGATGCGCTCGAAGGCGACCGGCTCGGCCGCCACGTCGATGCGCTCCGGGTCGATCTCGGCGGCCAACGCCGCCAGGCGATCGCGGTCTTCGCCCGAGCCGCACACCCGCAGCTGCAAGCGCGGCACGGTGTTGCGCAGGCGCTCGAAGGACCCGATCAGGGTCTCGACGCCGAAGCGGGGCGCCAAGCCACCGTGATAGAGCACACGCACTGGCCCCTCCGCAGGCCAAGCGACGGGCTCGCGCGGCGGCCCGAACACGCGCTCGTCGGGCGAGTTCATGATCACGCTCGTGCGACCCACGCCGACACCGCGCTCTTCCAGGCAGCGGCGGGCTTGATCGGTGACGGTGATAACCCGTGTCGCAAGGGCGGCGCTGAGACGCTCCTCGCCCTCGAGCAGGCGCACCAGCCGGTGGTCGTGCGGCCAGCCGTACTTGGTGGCGAACAGCTCGGGAAAGGTGTCGTGCACGTTGAGGATCACCGGCGCCCCACGCAGGCGCGGCAAGAGCGCCGCGGCGGTGAGGATGTCGGGCATGTTGTGAACCTCGACCAGGTCGTAGCGCTTGCGCGCGTCGAGCACGCTCAAACGCCATAGCGCGCGCGCCAGGAACTCGGCGTAGCCGCGTATATAGGCGCGGCCCCCTCCCTGAGGCTTGGTCGCGCCCAGAGCGATGGGTTCGAATCACTCCCGCGCCGACGTGCGCCGTTTCCTGCTCGCCCACGCACAGTAGATCCACTTCGTCGCCGCGCTGGGCCAGCGCCCGCGCCTGGCGCTGGATGCGCGAGTCGAGACTGAAGTCCGAGAGGTGAATCATCGCCACGCGCAGGGTCTCGCGAGCGTCCTGGCCATAGCGGGCGCCTCGGCCCTCGCGCCCTGGTCCGTCTTGGTCAGGCTCACCCGAGGAGATCAGAGCGGGCGAGGACGACAGCGAAGCGCGCGCGACCCTCAGCACAACACCACCTCGCCGCCGTCGCCGACGGTTAGGCGCATCGCCCGCGGCAGCGAGAAGTCGCGCGCGACGCGCGCGTCGCGACCGACCACGCTCGCGACCAGGCGCCCGCCCACGTGCATGATCGAAGCGCCGGCGAGGATGATCGAGCGCTCGACCTCGGCGCCCTCGATATGGGCGTGCGCGCCGATCGAGGTGTAGGGACCGATGTAGGACTCGATCACCAAGGCGCCCGGGCCGACGATCGCGGGACCGATGATCACGCTCGACTCCACACATGCGCTCGGATGGACCACGACCGCGCCCTCGATCCGGTTCTCAGAACCCTGGATCGGATCGGTCTGCGGGCGCAGTTCGTCGAGCACGACTCTGTTCATCTCCAACAGATCGGTCGACTTGCCGGTGCTGCGCAGCCAGCCCTCGACGTACTCGACGCGCACCGACCCTCCGTCGGCGACGAGTCGCTCGGCGACCGCCACGAGGGCCTGCTCGCTTTCGCTGCTCCAATCCAGCTCTCGCGCGCGCGCGAGCGCGCCGCGGCCGAACAGGCAGACGCCCGAAGGTCTATGCATCGTGCCTGGCGGCGAAGCGTTACTGGCCAAGCGCAACAGGCGACGCGTGGCCAAGCCGATCGAGTCGGTATCGGGGGAAACTTTGCGCACGAGCACCACCAGGTCCGGGGCGTCGACGCTCAGCATCTCCACGAAGCCCGCCAATGGCTGAACGAGCAGGCCGTCGGGGGGATGCACGATGCAGGGCGCTTCGCCGAGCGCCTCGATCGCGGCGGCAAGCGCATCGCGGTGCTGGTCGTGCTCGTAGGCAAAGCAGCGGGTGACCAGGTCCGGCCCTTCCGCGGCGACACACGCTTCGATCTCGCCCTTAACCTCGGCCGGGACGACGAGCGCCGCTTCGCGCACGCCCGCGTCGCGCAACCTGTCCAAGGCATGGCAAAAGATCGGTCGGTTGGCGACGCGTTGCAGACCGGCCTTGAATGACTCGGTTGGCGCCGTCCCGCCGTAGCCAGCGGCCGGTCCTGACGTTATCAGCCCATTAAGGACCATATTCAGACAACGGTTGACAACGGTCGCTGCTCGCGTGCGGACTTGGGCCTGCGCGCCAGGGCGGGCAGCGCACGCCACATTCGCCGGTTGATCTCACGACGGGTGAAGCGACGATACTCGCGGTCGGGGACTCGCTCCACGCGCAGAGCCCACGCACGCGCGTAGCCATATGCGAAGGCGATGCCCGACAGCCCGATCGGGCTGTTGCGCGCGACCTTCAGCGAGCGCAGCCCGACCCAGAGGGGCCCATAGTGGGTGATGTAGGCACACTCGCCGTGGCGAGCCCTCCCCCGCAGGCGACCGTCGGCACTTGCGATCGGGCGATGGTGGATCGACACCAGATCGCGGAAATTGCGCGTCCGAAAGCCGCGCATCCGCGCGTAGGTGCCGTCGATCGTGTCCCACCCGAGACGCTCCTGAACGCCGCCGATCGCCTCGAAGCAGGCGCGCGAGTAGCACTTCAGGGCGCCGTGCACGTGATGGGAGGGAATCAGGATCCTGCGCGTGCCCCCCTCGGGCGTCGGCTCGACCAGCACTCCTCCGGCGAGCCCCAGCGAGGGATCCTCGCCGAAGCGTTCCATCAGCACACGCAAATACTCGGCAGGAAGCTCGATGTCTCCGTCGAGCTTCATCACGTGCGTGTACTCCTCGCTGTCCACCTCGGCCAGGGCCAGGTTGAAGTTGCGCACCTCGATTGCCTGCGGCGAGCCGATCCTTGGGCCCGCGCCCGTCCGGTCCGACGTCCGCGACAGGCGCGCGGCATCACCGTCAGCAGATCGATCTCCCCCTCCAACTCCTTGAGCAACTCGTACGTGCCGTCGGTCGAGCCGTCGTCGATCGCCACCCAGCGCGCAGGCGCCAGCTCCTGGGCGGCCACCGCCCGCGCCACCTTGTCTATGTGCCGCGCCTCGTTGCGCACGGGCGAGACGATCAGGACGCGCGGTTGCTCAGAGCTTTTCGACATGCGTGCCTTCTCAGGTGTTGGGACGGGGCTCGTTGGCATTCCACCCAAGAACGCGCGACGGGATCGTTCCTCTCATGAGCATCTCCACGTTCTCTCGCGCGAACAGCGCGGGCCTCACGTTCTCCCGCGCGACGCCTGACGTTCTCTCGCACAACCCCTTTCACGTTCTGCGGCAACTGGCTTTACAAGGCACGAAAGAACTCGTCGGGGCGCCGCGTTTCGTGAGGTAGCCAAGCAAACGAACCGCTGACTACGACCGAAACGACGAGGTGGACGAGCATGAGAACACTGGTGACAGGAGGAGCCGGATTTATAGGTGGACACCTCGTCCGCGAGCTTGTTGCCCGCGGCGATGAGGTCGTCGTGCTCGACTGCCTGGAGGAGCAGGTTCACGGCGGCGTGACGCCCCGAGCTGCCGGACTCGGTCGAGCTGATCGTCGGCGAGGTCGGAGATGTCGCCTGCGCCGACCGCGCGCTGCGCGGTGTCGACCGCGTCGTGCACCTGGCCGCGGCCGTCGGCGTCGGTCAGTCGATGTACGAGATCGCTCGCTACACCGAGCGCAACACGATGCAGACCGCGATCTTCTTGGAGCGGCTCGTCGCCCAGCGACCGCTGCCGACCAGGCTGGTCGTGGCCTCCTCGATGTCGATTTACGGCGAGGGCGAATACGAGTGCCCCGAGCACGGGCGCACCGCGCCGCCACCGCGCCCCGAGGAGCAGCTGCTGGCGCGTCAGTGGGAGCTCTACTGCCCTGACTGCGGAACGGTATTGAAGCCGGTGGGCACACGCGAGAGCAAGGCCCTGATCCCGACTTCGATCTACGCGATCACCAAGCGCGACCACGAGGAGCTGGCGCTTGTCACGGGCGCCGCCTACGGCATCCCCACGGTGGCGCTGCGCTTCTTCAACGTCTACGGACCCGACCAGGCGCTCTCCAATCCGTATACCGGGGTGGCCGCGATCTTCGCTTCGCGCCTGCTCAACGGGCACCCGCCGGTGATCTTCGAGGACGGCGAACAGTCGCGCGACTTCATCCATGTGAGCGACATCGTGCGCGGGATCCTGCTGGCCTTGGAGTCCGAGGCGGCCACGGGCCACGCGATGAATCTCGGCACAGGGCGACCGAGCACGGTCGTGCAGATCGCGCGAAGCGCTGGGCGCGGGCTTGGAGGCCGAGGTCGAGCCGATCCGCAACGGCCAGTACCGAGCCGGCGACATCCGCCACTGCGTCGCCGACCCGACTCGCGCGCGCGAGCTGCTCGGCTTCGAGGCGGCGACCACGCTCGAGCAGGGCATGGCCGGACTGCTCTCCTGGCTCGCCGACCAAGAGGCCGTCGATCGCGTCGACGACGCCACCCGCGAGCTTGCCTCCCGTGGCCTGGCGCGTTAGGGGGTAATCGCAATGGAATTCGCCCAGGCCCTTCGCATCCTCAGAGCTCGCTGGTGGGCGACGCTCGCGATCGTCGCGCTCGCCGCCGGCACAGCCGTAGCGGTGCGCGAGACCGTGTCCTCGGTGCCCACGGGCGCGGCCACGGTTCAGGTCCTGGTCGACTCTCCCGACTCGGCGCTGGCCAACCTCTCCCAGGAAACTGTCCCATTGACCACGCGCGCCTCGGTGTTCGCGCAGGTGATGACCAGCGCCGCGGTGCTCGAAGACATCGCCGCTTCGGCCAATGTGCCCGTCTCTGAGATCACCGCCCAGGGGCCCTACAGCGGCCCGGGCGAGGCGCTCGACGTGGTCACGCCCTCGGAGGCGCGCGCCAACCAGCTGCTGGCCCAAACCGTCAAGTACAAGTTGACGTTCGTCGCGCAGACCAACGAGCCGGTCGTGACCGCCTCGGTCCAGGCGCCCAACGCGGCGGCCGCGGCGCACGTGGCGGCAAGCATCTTCCCGGGCGTCCAGCGCTACGTCTCGACGCTGCAGCAGCAGTCGGCCACACCCGTCCAGCACCGCGTGACGATCCGCCAGCTCGGCCCGCCGCAGGCCGGCCCGGTTAACTCGAGCACGCGCTCGACCCTGATGGTCGCGGCCTTCCTCGGCGTGCTGCTGCTCGGCCTGCTGTTGCTGCTCGGCATCGAAGGGATACGCCGGCGCGCGGAGGAGGCCGCGACTCTACGAGTCCGAGCAACTCCCCGACTTCGACCGGCTGTCCCTGTTCATGGGTCCCTCCGGCGGACCCGACACCGACTCGCCGACTCCGGTGAGCGCCGGCTCCAGCGCCGGCTCGACCGCGCCGCTAGCGCGGAGCGCGAAGTGGGCGCGAACGCGCACTCCGCGGCCCGCCGGCCCTTGGCCCGCGCGCTCGCCGCGATCGTCGTGGTCGCGGCCTTGGCCGCGCTGCTGGTCGGCTACAGGCCGTCCTTGACGCCACCCGGGCTGCACCCGCGCCAGCTGGCGCTGGGGGCGGCGCAGGCCGAGGTGCTGGTCGACACCAAGTCCTCCCAGCTCGCGGGCATCACGCCGGCGTCGGTCAACGCCAACACGCTCGCGGCTCAGCTCGCGGTCAACTACGCCCTCTACCTGCAGAGCGACCCGGCGACTGCCGTACTCGGCCAGGCGCTCGGCCTGCACGGCATGAGCGTGGCCGCCTCGGGCCCCTTCACGCTGCTGCTCGGCCGCGAAAACCTGGGGCCCAAGCGCCCAACTCCGCCCAACCCGATCCTGGTCGATCACAACTACCGGCTGCTGCTCGACGTCGACGGAGAACGCCCGATGCTGAGCATCTACTCGCAGGCGCCCACGGTGGCCGCCGCGAAGCACCTGGTCGACGCCGCCCGCGCGCTGCTGCTGCGACACGTGCGCGCCGAACAGCCGGCTCAGCTCTTCGGCGAAGAAGCGGTCGTGCTGAGGCCGCTCGGCCCCACCACCGGCGGGCTTGTCGGCAGCGGGGTGCGCTGGCAGGCGATGCTGTTCGGCTTCGCGCTGGTCTTCCTGCTCGGCGCGAGCCTGCTCTACGCGCGGCGCAACCGGCGCCGTCTCGCTGCACGCGCCAAGGCGCGTAGCGACGGTCTGGATCGACTGGAGGACGAGCCGCTCGACAGCGACGATTGGCCACACACGACACGCATCCTGCCATGGGCCTTGGCGGGCTTCGTGGTGATGCTGTTCCTGGT
The DNA here is from genome assembly GCA_963809705.1 of uncultured Solirubrobacterales bacterium. Taxonomy (GTDB): domain Bacteria; phylum Actinomycetota; class Thermoleophilia; order Solirubrobacterales; family Solirubrobacteraceae; genus Palsa-744. The sequence goes on from CAWEKF010000001.1 coordinate 871,572, forward strand.
CCCGTTCGACGCGATCGACCTGCCGGTCAGCCTGCCCTTGAGCAGCACCTTGGACCGACCCCTGCTGGTCGCGATCGCGACCCTGTGGTTGCTGAGCCTGGCGATCGTCAGCGGCGAGGCGCGCCCGCGCGTGCGGCTCACGCGCGTCCATTTCGCTGTGCTCGCCTTCTTCGCCGTCTGCTGCCTGGGGGTCGCGCTCGACGGTCAGGCGCTGGCGAGCATGGACGAGGTCTCGCTCGTAGTCAAGAAGCTCGCGCTGCTGTTCTCCTACCTGCTGTTCTTCTTCATCGTCGCTTCGGTCATGCGCCCGCGCGAGGTGCCTCGCTACGCGGCGATGATGGTGGTGCTCGGTGTGATCGTGGCGGTGGCCACGGTCGTTGAGTACCGCATGCACTACAACGTCTTCTACTCGCTGTGGGGCAAGATCTTCCCGATCACGTTGCCGGCCGAACTGGACATGCCGGATTCGATCGGGCGCCTGACCGTCTACGGGCCCACCAACCAACCTTTGGAGCTGGCCGCGCTGTTGGCGATGGTGTTGCCGTTCGCCGTCATGGGCTCGATCGACGCCGCCGACCCGGCGCAAGCGCATTCTCTACTCGATCGCGATCGGCCTGCTGCTCGCCGGCGGCGTCGCGACCTCGCGCAAGACGAGCATCGTCGCGCCGGTGGGGGCGATCCTGCTACTGGTCGCCTACCGACCGCGCACGGTCACCCGCTCGCTGCTGGGACTGGCGTTGGTGCTAGGCGTGCTCGTGCACATCACCTCGCCGGGGGCGCTCGGCTCGGTCCTCACCCAGCTTGGAGCCCGGGCACGTCAACAACGTGCTCAGCACGACCGACAGGACCGCCCGCTATGACGCGGTGCGCCCGGACGTGCTCAGCAAACTGCTGCTCGGGCGCGGCTATGAAAGCTATGACCCGCACAAGTACCGGATCCTCGACAACGAGTTCCTCGGGCTGCTGATCACGACCGGGCTGATCGGCCTGCTCGCCTACCTGGGGATCTTCGCCACGATGATGAGCGCTGCGCACCGCACGATCCGCGGACCGGACCCCAGGCGCGCCTCGGTGGCGCTCGCGGCCTTCGCCGCGGTGGGCGTAATCGCGCTCGCCAGCGGGCTTTTCGACGTGCTCTCCTTCCCGCACGTGCCCTACCTGTTGTTCTTCGTCGGGGCGATGATCCTCGTCCTGCGCGAACGTTCTCCGATCTCGCACAAAAGTAGGCGTGGCTCCCGTGCGTTTGCCTGACCAGATGCCTACACAACGCGCCATATCCAACCCCAAGGCGACGCGAGTCGTCGTCGGACTTTTCGTCCTGCTCATTGCCAGCTTCGCCCTGATCCTGCTCGGCCGCCCTTCGGGCGCGTCCGCGGCTGAAGTGTCCTGCCCAAACTCCAACCCGATCGTCAACGAGAACAACTGCATGGGAGAAGGAACGACCGCCAACCAGTCGGCGATCGAAAACTACAGCGAAGACCTCGGCGCCTTCACGACGCAGACGAGCTACAACCTCGGCGAAAACGTGCCGATCAAGATCGGCACCGACCTGCCGTCGTTCCCCGCGACGAACGTCAACATCGACGATCTACCGGATCGGCTGGTACGGCGGCGACGGCGCGCGTCTGATCGCCGGCGCGGGCGCGAGCAACGTCAAAGTCAGCAACTCCTTCCAGTGCAACCCGGAGAACACCACCACGGGCGAACTGAACTGCTCCAACTGGAGCGTCAGCTACACGGTCCCCGGCAGCAAGCTGCCGATCTCGGGCATCTACGAGGCCGTGATCACCGACGCCGAAGACAACGCGATCGAGAACTACGTCGTCTTCCCGGTGCGCAACGACGCGCGCCCCTCGCAGGTCCTCTACGTGCTGCCGAGCGCCGACTACGAGGCCTACAACACGTGGGGCTGCAAGTCCCTCTACTACGACGCCTGCGGCGGCGCCAACACGATCGCCGGCGACGGGCGGGCGGTTGCGGTCTCCTTCGATCGTCCCGAGAAGGAAGGCGAACAGCAGTACAACCACTTCTTCGGGCCCGACTACCTGACCGTGGCCTGGCTGGAGCAGCAGGGCTACGAAGTCGACTACACGTCCGACGTGGACCTCGACTCCAACGGCAGCCAGCTGCTCAACCACAAGGTCGACCTCATCTCAGGCCACTCCGAGTACTGGTCCTACAACGAGTTCAACAACTTCAAGGCCGCGCGCGAACGCCGGCGTGAGCATCGTCTCGCTGAGCGCCAACACGGCCTACTGGCAGACCCGCTACGAAAACAATCACCGCACGCTCGTCTGTTACAAGACGATCCAGGGCTCCAGCGACGGCAACCCGGGCGCCACGCCCAACGACCCCGCCTCGATCGGTCCGGACGGCGAACCGCGGCCCCAGTACGCCACGACCACGCGCCGCGATCCGGGCGCCCCCGCGGGCGATCCCAACGCGCCCCCGGGCGGACGTATCGGGCCCAACGAACCGGAGAACTCGCTGTTCGGCGTGATGTATGTCGGCGACAACGACTCCGAACGCTTCCACCTGACGATCCCGGCCGGCAACGCCAACGGCGAATTCGCCTCCAACCCGGCTTGGCGCAACGCGGGCATCTCGACGACGAGCGCCACCACCCTGCCCGAAGCCAATCGTCGGCTGGGAGTGGGACCAGGTCCCCACCCAGCCCGGCTACCTGGCGCAGGAGCCGGCCGGCGTGAAGAAGCTCACGCTGACGAACGTCGCCAGACCCCGAAGACTCCTGGCTGCAGGACGCCGGGCGCGCACGCGCCACGACGCCGCCCCCAGGCGAGCCGAGCAACGTCAGCGCGGTCGAGTACCGCGCCCCGAGCGGCGCGCTCGTGTTCGCGACCGGCACGATGGAGTGGGCCTACGACTTCGACGTGGAACGCCCCGTCGACCAGCTGACCTACAACATCCTCTCGGAAATGGGCGCCAAGGCGGCCACGCCCGCCGAAGACATCACCCCCGACACGACACCCGCCCAACCCGCCGCGGCCATCGTTCACGGCCACGCCGAGTTCGGTCTACATCGGCCAGAACGTCAGCTTCGACGCCTCCGCTTCGAGCGACCCGAGCGGCACGATCACCGACTACAAGTGGGATCTCGACAACAGCGGCAAATTCGCCACCGACACCGGCACCACGCCGACGCTGACGCACGCCTTCACCGAGCCCGGGCACCTACAAGGTGATCCTGAAGGTCACCGACAGCAAAGGCCAGACCGAAACGACCGAGCGCACCGTCAACGTCGCCAACACCGCCACGGCCACGCTCACGGCCGCGATGAATCCGGTCGGCGTCGGCCAGAAAGACACGCTCAGCGCGGCCGGCTCCAGCTCGGTCGGCGGCACGATCGTCGACTACAAGTGGGACCTCGACGGCAACGGCACCTATGAGACCGACACCGGCACGACGCCGACGGTCACCAAGACCTTCGCGAGCACCGGCACCACCACGATCGGCCTGCAGGTCACCGACAGCAAGGGCGCGACCGCAACCGCCAGCCTGCCGGTGAAGGTCCTCAGCCAGGGCGTCAGCCGCTACACCGATGCGGTCACCGCGGCTCCCGGCCTGCTGCACTACTACCGCTTCGACGAGCCCTCCGGCTCCAGTATCGCCGACAGCGCGGGCTCAAGCCCCGGCACGCTCATCGACGCGAATCTGGGCGTGCCCGGAGCCGTCAACGGCGACTCCGACACAGCGGTCGAATTCGCCGGCGACGGCGACCCGATCGAGGGTGAGGCGGGCGCGTCCGGCGCGATCCCGATGAACCTCTCCGAGCCAGAGCACGATCACCGTCGAGTTCTGGCTGAAGTGGAACGCCTACGGCAACAACGACGCCCTGGCGATGGAGTTCACCCCCAACTACAACGAAAACACGGGCGGCTTCATCGTCGATCCCAACGCCGGCGAGTTCGGCGGCACCTTCGGCGTCGGCATCGGCGCCGGCGGCGGCGCGCAACAGCGTCTTCTTCGCCCGTCCGAGCGCCGGTGTGTGGCACCACTACGCCTTCGTGCTCAACTCGAACGCACCGGCCGCCACCGAGATCACGCCCTACGTCGACGGGCAGCCCGTCAGCTACCAGAAGGAGAGCAGCGGCACCGGCGCGGGCGCGTTCGCCAACTCCACGCTGTATCTCATGTCGCGCGACGGCACCTCCCTGTTCGGCAGCGGCTCGCTGGACGAGCTGGCGATCTACAGCGGCGAACTGGGCGCGGCGCACGATCCAGGAACAGTTCAACTCCAACGGCCCCGAGCCGCGCCCGGTGGCCGTCATATCGCCAACACGCCGAACCAGCCCCACGCCGGCCAGAGCGTGACGCTGAACGGCTCCGGCTCGCACTACGCGAACGGCTCGATCGTCAAGTACGAATGGGACCTCAACGGCGACGGCACCTACGAGACGAGCACCGGCTCGACGCCGACCACGAGCACGACCTTCGCCAACCCGGGCACCTATACGGTCGGCCTGCGGGTCACCGACAGCGACGGCGCCGTCGGCACCACGACCCAGCAGATCTCAGTGGGCAACTTCCCGCCGACGGCCAAGGTCAAGGCCACCCCGACCCCGGCGTTGACCGGCCAGACGGTGACGCTCGACGCGAGCGAATCGACCGATCAGGGCACGATCACCGACTACAAGTGGGACCTCGACAACAGCGGCAACTTCGCGACCGACACCGGCTCCACGCCGACGGTCACGACCAGCTTCCAGAGCGTCGGCTCGCACACCGTGGGCGTGCAGATGACCGACAGTCAAGGACTTACGAGCACCACGACGATCAAAGTGCTGGTGCTCGAACAGGGCGTCACCTACTACGAGGAAGCCGTCCAGAACACGCCGGGCCTGATCGACTACTACAAGCTCGGCGAGCCCAGCGGGCCGACGATCGCCGACAGCAAGGGCTCCAGCAACGGCACGATCAGCGGCGGCACGTTCGGGCTGCCCGGCGCGGTCGCCGAAGACCCGACGACCGCGATCGGCTTCAACGGCTCGAGCGACTCCGGCGCGATCCCGCTCAACCTGTCGAGCACAGGCAAGCTGACGATCGAGTTCTGGCTGAAGTGGAACAACTACGCCAACAACGACGCCCTGGCGATGGAGTTCACCCCGAACTTCAACTCCAACGCGGGCGGCTTCCTGGTCGACCCCAACGCGGGCGAGTTCGGCGGCACCTTCGGCATCGGCATCGGCAGCGAATCCGATCGCAACAGCGTCTTCTTCCAGCGGCCCTAGCGCCGGGCGCGTGGCACCACTACGCGATCGTGATCGACACGAGCGCGCCGGCCGCCAGCGAGATCACCCCCTACGTCGACGGACAGCCGGTCAGCTTCCAGCAGGAGGGCGCCGCCAGCGGACAGGGCACGTTCGCCAACTCGACGCTGTACCTGATGTCGCGCGACGCCAGCGCCCTGTTCGGCGCCGGCACGCTCGACCAGCTGGCGATCTACAACCAGCCGCTGAGCGCAAGCACGATCTTCCAGCACTTCAACTCCTACGGGACCAACAAGGCCCCGAAGGCCGCCTTCACGATCTCCCAGAACCCGGTGCGGCCCGGGCAGAAGCGTGACGCTGAACGCCTCGGGCTCCAGCGACCCGGCCGGCTCGATCGTCGACTACCAGTGGGATCTGAACGGCGACGGCACGTATGAGACCGACACGGGCTCAAACCCGGTGCTGACCACGAGCATCGCCACCGCAGGCACCTACAACGTCGGCCTGCGCGTGATCGACAACCACAACGCCAGCGCCAGCACCAGCCATTCGCTGACGGTCGGCAACCTGCCGCCCACGGTCAAGGCGAACGCCTCGCCGAGCCCGGTGATCGTCGGGCAGAGCACGACGCTCAACGCCGCTGAGATCGACCGACCAAGGCACGATCACCGACTACAAGTGGGACCTCGACAACAGCGGCAAATTCGCCACCGACACCGGCTCCACGCCGAGCGTCACCACCAGCTTCCAGACGCCGGGCACGCACACGATCGGCGTCGAAGCGACCGACGACCACGGCCTCAGCGCCCGCACGACCGTAACGGTGACCGTGCTCGAACAGGCCGCCACCAGCTACTCCGAAGCGGTCCAGAGCACGCCTGGCCTGATCGACTACTACAAGCTCGACGAACCGCACGGTCCGACGATCCTCGACAGCAAGGGCCTCTCGGCCGGTTCGATCATCGGCGGCACCTTCGGCCAGCCGGGACCGATCCAGCAGAGCACGGCGGTCGGCTTCAACGGCTCCAGCGACTCCGGCGCGATCCCGCTCGACCTGTCGGGGACGAGCCAGGTCACGATCGAGTTCTGGCTGAAGTGGAACAACTACGCCAACAACGACGCCCTGGCGATGGAGTTCACCCCGAACTTCAACGAAAACGCGGGCGGCTTCATCGTCGACCCCAACGCCGGCGAGTTCGGCGGCACCTTCGGCATCGGCATCGGCACGGAATCCAACCGCAACAGCGTCTTCTTCCAGCGTCCGAGCGCCGGCGTGTGGCATCACTACGCGATCGTGCTCGACACGACCGCGGCGGCCGGCAGCGAGATCACCCCCTACGTCGACGGACAGCCCGTCAGCTTCCAGCAGGAGAGCGCGGCGACCGCCCAGGGCCCGTTCGCCAACTCGACGCTGTACCTGATGTCACGCGACGACAGCTCCCTGTTCGGCAACGGCTCGCTCGACGAACTGGCGATCTACAACCAGCCGCTGAGCCCCACGACGGTGTTCGCCCACTATCACTCGCGCGACGTCGATCTCGCCCTGGTGCCCTCCTTCAGCGTCAACCCCTCCCCGGCGGTGACCGGCCAGAACGTGACCTTCGACGCGTCCGGCTCCAGCGACTCGCAGGGCACGATCACCGACTACAGCTGGGACTTGGACGGCAGCGGCAAATACGCCACCGACACCGGCTCGACGTCGACCTTGACGCACGCCTTCACGACACCTGGCACGTACACGATCGGGCTGCGCACGACCGACAGCACCGGCGCCGTGGCGAAGATGACGCGCCAGCTCACGGTCGCCCAGGCGCCGCCCTCGACGCCTGAACTGACTTTGTCCGGCGCGAGCGGAAGCACGTACCTGAACGGCACCACCGCCTACACCAACCCGCAGAGCGGCAACTCGGGCTCCTTCACCGTAAACGCGAGCACGAGCGACTCCTCCTCGGGCATCAGGGAAGTCGTCTTCCCCGCCTTGAGCGGCTTCAGCTCGGGCGGCGGCGCGGACACGAGCGTGCCCTACCAGAGCAGCTACACCTGGTCGGGCTCCGGCGCGAGCGCATCCGGCGCCCAGACGGTGACCGCGACCAACAACGCCGGCATCAGCGCGAGCGCCAACTTCAACGTGGTGCCCGACACGAGCGCACCGACCGGCGGCGCGCTCAACATCAACGGCACCGCGGCCAGCGCCGGCGGCTCCACCAGCTACAACGTCACCGGCGTCTACCCGATCGCGATTCGCACCGACTACACGGAGGCCCAATCGGCCAGCCAGTCGGGCCTGCGCTCGAGCACGCTCACGCTCGCGAGCGCCTCGCTTGCCAACAACACCTGCGGAGCCTTCAGCGCTCCGATCGCGATCGCGGGCGCCCCCAGCCAGAGCGAGCCCAGCGGCTGCTACCGGTACACGCTCACCGGCGTCGACAACGTCGGCAACCAGGCCAGCGTCTCGACGACGGTGATCGTGGATACGACGATCCCGAGCACCCCGTCGCTGACGTTCAGCGGGCTGTCGGCCAACACGTATTACAAGCCGTCGACCAACGCCCTGTACTTCAGGCCCGCGGCCGGCGGTACGTTCACCCTGACCGCCAGCTCCACCGACGCGGAGACCGGCATCAGAAGCTACACGTTCAGCTCGCTCACCGGCAGCGGCTTCGGCGAAACCCAGACCGGCGGCCAGATCGTCTACACCTTCGGCGCGACCGCCGTCCAGCCGCCCACCGCGCCGACCCTGTTCGCGGCCAGCAACGCGGGCGCCAGCTCGGCAAGCGCGACCTACAGCCTGATCGCCGACAGCAGCGCGCCCACGGGCGGCGCCCTCAGCGTCAACGGCACGACGGCCACCGCGAGCGGTGCTACCGGCTACAGCACCACCGGCAACTTCACGATCGGCACGCGCACGGACTTCAGCGCCGACAGCCGGCTCGGGCTTCCTCTCCTCGGTGCTTACCCGCTCTACCGGCACGCTTGCAAACGGGGTATGCGCGAACTACGGGACTCCGACCACCCTGACCGGCACACCGACCCAGAGCGGGCTCGCGGCCGGCTGCTACAAGTACACGCTCACCGGCACCGACCGAGTCGGCAACACGGCCAACCTGACGACCACGATCGAGGTCGACAAGACCGCTCCGATCGTCGGCCTGACCGCGCCGTCGTTTGCCACCGGCCCCGATGCCGGTCACGTTCTCGGCCACCGACGGCGGCTCGGGTGTGAACACCGCCGCCGGGCAGCTCAAGCGCGCGACCGCGACGTTGACACTGACCAGCAACACCTGCGGCGCGTTCACCGCCTTCACCAACATCGGATCTACGGGCCTTGCCTCGCCGTTCACCGACAGCAGCGTGAGCACCGGGCACTGCTACGAGTACGAGTACACAGTGCCCGACAAGGCCGGCAACTCCGCGACCTCGCCCATCGGCGCGACCAGGGTCAGCACGACCAAGCCGGCGCTCACCGCGATCACCGACACGACCCCGGGCAGCACCGCCGGCAAGCCGCAGGTCGGCGACGCCATCACGCTCACCTTCAACGAGCCGATCGCGGCTTCGAGCATTCCGGCCAGCGTGACGCTCACCTACTCGCGGGCGATCATCGGCGCCACCAGCGTGGCGGTGTCGGGGATCGGCTCGGGCAACTGGTCGGCGGGCGACACCCTCACCTCCCACTACAGCAACACGGGCGGGACCAATGCGGTCGTGACCGCGAGCACCAGTGTCAGCTCCAACACGATCAAGCTGACCGTCACCTCGATCAGCGACCCGAGCAACAACCTCACTGCCGGCGGCCCCGACGCCGTCAGCGGCACGCTCAACTCGGCGATCAAGGACTCCTACGGCAACACGGCGAGCACCAGCGGGTTCACGACCTCGAGCATCAGGCTCTTCTAAAAGAGCGCGTGCAAGGCCAGTCGCGCACGCGAGAAACGCCCACCTCGCCGCGTTTTTCAAGCATGAGCACACAAACGATCAGCCTGGGGAGCGAGGCGAGCAGGCTCGCGCCCGCTCCCCTCGAAGCGCCGGACGAGGGGGCCACCACACGTAAAGCGCGCGCCGGCATGGCGATGTCGCTTGGCGACGTTCGCGATGGCCGCCGCCTCGGCGATCCAGGCGGTTCTGTATCTGGGGCGCTTCGGCACCAACGTGCGCACCGACGGCTTCTTCGTCGCGTTCGCCCTGTATTCGACGTTCGGCGTCTTCAGCCAGAGCCTGCGCTTGACCTCGGTGCCGCTGCTGGTGCAGCCGGGGGCGCGCCTGAGCGTACGCGAGTTCGCGGCGACGCTCGGACTTGTCGCCCTGCCGGTCCTGATCGTGACCGGGCCCCTGGCAGGCCCGCTCGCGCATCTGATCGCCCCCGGTCTGAGCACCCAAGGGCGCGACGTGACGGCCGCGGCGCTACCGGTGCTCGGCTGCGCGATGGTCCTGCAACTGTGGGCCGCGGGCGCGGCCACGGTGCTCGCGATCAGAGATCGCTTCACGTTCGTCGCCGGCGCCTACATGGCCGGCGCAGGCGCGGGCCTGGTCACCTTCCTGGCCTTGATGGGCAGCGCCGGCGAGCAGACGCTCGGCTGGTCGATGCTGGCGATGGCGTTGGTCACGTGCAGTTGGATGTTGGTCGGCCTGCGTCGCAGCGGAGGACTGGCGGGCGGGCGCGAGCACAGTTCCTTCGCGCTGCGCTCGATCGCCGCCAACGCCGGCCTGATCTTGGGGCGCACCGCGGTCTACCTCGCTTTCAACGTCCTGTTCGTGATCACGCTCGCCTTCGCCAGCCACGCCTCGGCGGGCGGCACGACCGTCCTGTCCTACGCCTATCTGTTCGCCAGCTACCTGGTCGCCGGCACGGGCATGGCGCTGGGAATGTCCAACATCCCCGACATGACCCGCGATGCACGCGCACAGCGTCAGGCACTGGTCACGAGCACAGTGCCGCGCGGCTTCCGCTACGCCATGTTGATCGTGGCGCCCGCGCTTGCCGGCCTGATCGTCTCAGGGGCGCCTTTGATCCACGCGGTGCTGCCCAAGAGCCTGTCGAGCGCGGAGGTTGGCGAGCTGCAGACATTCGCGGCCCTGCTGGTGCCGTGGACGGTGTGCGCACTGCTCGTCAACTTCCTGTTGCCGCTTCTGTTCGCGGTCGGGCGCTCACGGCTGCTGAACATCCTTGCGCTTCCCTTCGTGCTGCTGCACCTGGCGGCGACCGCGATCGGCAGCGCCCTGTTCGGCGTCGACGGCGCAGTCGGAGCTTTCTTCGTGGCGCCCACCTTCTTTGCGGCAGTGCTGCTCGTCGCCGGGGCCGGCCAGGCCGGAGCGCCTGCGATGCTGCGCGAGCTGGCCGGCGACGCGGGACGCTTCCTCGGACTGGCGGTCGTCTGCTTCGGCGCCGGTTGGGCGCTCGGCGCCGCTTTGCCGAGCGGGTTCGCCCAGGCCGCCCTGGCGGGCATCGTCGGCTGCGCGCTCTATGGCGTCGGCCTACGCGTGGTCGCTCGCCCACAGCTGGAGATGCTCGTGAGCACCCTCGTCGTCCGCCCCGCACCGGCGTGAGCACGACGCTCGCCCCGCTGCGGGCCTCGGCGTCCGCGCCGGTGCCACCGGCGCCTGCCACGGCCTCCACTACGCGGGAGCGCCTCTCGCCGGGCGATCGCTCGGTGCTCGGCGTGCTCGGGCTTTGCTTCGTGGCGCTGACAGCGCTCACCTGGCGCAAGTGGGGCGTGCCCGAGATCGACGCGGGCGCCGAGCTGACCACAGCCGACCTGATCAAGCACGGCGCCGTCGCCTACAAGGACGTGCGCTACTACTACGGCCCGCTCGGGCTCTACTCTTTGGCGCTCAGCTTCAAGCTGTTCGGGTCCAGCTTCACGACCGCATTCGCTTTCGGCCTGGCCCAGACGGCGGCGATCGTGGCCGCCTTCTATGTTTTGGCGCGCCAGTGGCTGGTACCGCTTGTGGCCGGCCTGGCAAGCGCGGTGCTGCTCGCGATCGGCTTCTCGGGGACCGCCTTCAACTTCATCCTGCCCCACACCGACTCGGCCACCTTCGGGATCCTGTGTCTGCTGCTGATGCTGCTGGCGCTCACCCGCGAGCGCATTTCGCTTGCCGGACTTGCCGCGGGCCTGGTTGCGCTTACGCGCCCCGAGTTCTTGGCGGTGGCGGCAGGAGCCGGCGTCGCCTACGTGGTGGGCGTTTGGCGCGTGTCCGGGCGCGGCGGCGCTTGGCGAGCGGCCTGGCGTATGGCTTTGCCCGCGATCGCGATGCCGGCCGTGGTCTATGCCCTGTTCTCCGCCCAGGCCGGCGCATCGAGGCTGTTCACCGAAAACCTGTGGCCGGTCAAGTTCCTCAGCTCGGGGGCCAAAACCGAGCAAAGCTGGATGCCTTTCACGCTCGGCAGCCTGTTCGGGCTGATCGCCCGCGGCGCGATCTACTGCGGCCTGCTCGCAGCGGTGGTCGCGAGCGCGGTCGGCTGGAGCACGAGCACGCGAGCGCCGGGAGAGCTTCGCCAAGCGCCTATCGGCCCTGTGGCCGCTGGCCGCGGCGATCGTGACGATCGCCTTGCTCGACGGACTGCTGCGCGCCGGCGGGATCCTGACCGGCCAGCGCTCGGCGATCGAGCTCGAGGCGCGCCACCTGGTGCTCGGCATGAGCTGGCTGCCGGCGCTCGGCCTGGCCGCTGGCGCCTGGGCGTTGGTGCGCCTGGTGCGCGGGGAGAGCTCTCCCCTGGGACGCTCCTGGCCGGCCGACCTGGCTTTGATCGTGGCGGCGGCGGGACTCGGCCTGCGCGCCTACAACGCTTTCACGACCGAGGGCTCATACGCCCCCTACTACGCCGCTCCCCTGGTCCTGCTGCTGGGGATCCTGCACGAACGCGCTAGCCGCCCGCTGGCCGCAGGCGCGAGGCGCCGTGCTTGCGCTGCTCGGTCTCGTGGCGGCCGGCCTGGCCGCCTATGCCCTGGGTGGGCTGTATGTCCACGACACGACCACGGTCCACACCCCGCGCGGCAGTTTCGTGACCACGGCCGCGGCTGGCCCCGCGCTGCAGGCCGCCGTCGAGCGGATCGACGCCCAGACCAAGCCCGGGCAGCCGATCCTGGCGGCGCCGACCGACGGTGGGCTGTACTTCATGAGCGACCGCCCACCGGCGCTGTATGAGCTGACGGTGCTGCCGGGCCTGATCGCGACCCCGGCCGAAGAACGGGCCGCCATCGCGCACATGCGCCGCGAGGGCGTGGCGCTGGCGGCGCTCGGCGCGAGGGATCTCTCGATCTGGGGCAAGCCGACATTCGGCGTCGACTACAACCCGTTGCTGGGCGCCTACATCCGGGGCGCGGCGCGCACCACCGAGACGGTCGGCACGCTCGCCGACCCGGTCGGCGGCACCAACCCGTCCCACGGCTTCACGATCGTGCGTTTGCGGTGATGAAGCCATGCTCGAGCGAGAGCTGATCCTCACCTTCCACGGGCTGGGAGACGAAACCCCGCCGGACGCCACGGCGGCCGAGCGCAAGGTGTGGGTTCCGGTCGACTGGTTCGAGGCGATCGTGGGCGCCCTGCCCGCGCGCGGCGTGACGCTGGCCTTCGACGACGGGAACTCCTCCGACGCCGAGCATGCGCTGGAGACGCTCGCGCAGAGTGGACACAGGGCGCGCTTCTTCGTGCTGGCCGAGCGGGTCGGCTCTCCCGGCTACCTGACCGAGAGCCAACTCTGCGAACTGCACGAGGCCGGCATGAAGATCGGCAGCCATGGCCTGCGCCACCGCGACTGGCGCGGATTGAGCGACGGTGAGCTGCGGCAGGAGCTGGTCGGCTCGCGCCGGGCGCTGGAGGAGCTGCTCGGCGTCGAGGTCGACGAGGCCGCCTGCCCGTTTGGCTCCTACGACCGGCGCGTGCTGCACGGATTGCGCGAGGCGGGCTACCGCAGGGTCTACAACAGCGACGGCGGCAGCGCACGCGTGGGAGCTTGGCTGGCGCCGCGCAACACCGTCCACCGCGAGCTGGCGCTCGAGCGCTGGCTGGCGCTCGCGGCGGGCGGGCGGGCCGGGTGGGCGGGGTCCTAATTGGCAGAGCCCGGCGCTGGCCGGCAAGCGACTCGTGAAGCGCCTGCGGTGAGCCCGCCCCGAGGAGAATCTGCGGTGCGAGCTCGGCCCGTCTGGCATCTGCGGTCAGGCCAGCCTGCCGCGCATCGGCGACGAACCCGGCCCGTCAAACGCAGGCAGCGCGCGCCCAGGGCGGATCGGTCTTGATCGGCTTCGCCGACGCCCTGGCCGCCCCCGAGGTCGCGGCGAGCCTGATCGCGGCCGGCTACACGGTGGCGAGCTTTGCGCGGCGCGGGCGGAAGGTGTCGCTGCGCAAGCTGCGCGGCGTCGAGATCGTCGAGCTGACCGCACCCGAGGAGGACCTGGCGGCGTGCGAAGCCGAGCTGGTTGCCTTGGCCGCCGAGCACGACTTGATCATGCCGCTCGACGACCAGGCGGTATTCGTGTGCGATCGGGCGCTTGCGCCGGACGCGCTGTTCGCCGGGCCGCGCGGAGCCCAGGCGAGGCTCGCGCTGGACAAGCGCCTACAGCTGCTCGCCGCCGAAGCGGCCGGGCTTGCGGTGCCGGCGTGGCAGCTGCTCACGCCGGAGATGGGACTGGCGGACTGGAACCTGCCGCCCGAGCTGGGGCTGCCGGCCGTGCTCAAGCCGGCGCTCGCCGCCGAGCAATGCGACGGTCGCCTGCGCCGACTCGCGCCCCGGCTCGTGCGCGACGCGGCCCAGGCCGAGGAGCTGCGAGACACGTGGGGACCGGCAGACCGCGACCATCGTGCAGCGCTGGGTCAGCGGCGCCGGGGCGGGCGTGTTCGGGATCGCCGACGAGAACGGCATCCACAACCTCAGCGCCCATCGGCGCGTGCGCATGATGAATCCGGCCGGCTCGGGCTCGAGCGCGTGCGCCTCGACGCCCGTGCCGCAGGAGCTGGTGGGCCCGATCGAGCGCATGCTCGCCGAGGCGGGCTGGCGTGGGCTGTTCATGGTCGAGCTGTTGCGCGCCGGCGAGGAGTGGTGGTTCATGGAGCTCAACGGACGACCTTGGGGGAGCATGGCCTTGGCGCGGCGCCTGGGCTATGAGTACCCCGCGTGGGCGGCCGCGCGGGCGTCTGGACCCGCGGGCGCCGTCGCCCGCCGCCGCCGCCGGTGATGCGCGAGGAGCTGCTGTGCCGCCACCTGGGACGCGAGCTGGTCCACCTGCTGTTCGTGCTGCGCGGCCCCGGCTCGCACCCCGGGGCTTGGCCGGGGCGCGGCCAGACCGTGAAGGCGCTGCTGCGGGGAAGCCGCAGGAGCGCTTGGTACAACCTGGGACCGGGCATGCGCGAGCTGTTCCTCGATGACGCGCTGCGGACGGTCGCCGGACAGACGTGGGCGAAGAGGCGCGCATGACCACGATCAGGGCCGCATTCCACGTCCACTCGGAGTGGTCCTACGACGCCGAGATCCCGCTGGCCGAGATCGCGGCGCTGTTTCGCGGACGGCATTGCGACGCGGTCTTCATGTGCGAGCACGACCGCGGCTTCAGCGCCGAGCGCTTTCAGGCCTATGTCGCGGCCTGCCGCGAGGCCAGCCTGCCGGACGGGCCGCTGCTGGTGCCGGGCATCGAGTACGCGAGCCCGGACGATCGCGTGCACGTGCCGGTATGGGGGCCGGTGCCGTTTCTCGGCGAAGGGGTGCCGACCACCGAGCTGTTGCGCGCGGTCGACGCGCACGGAGGCGCGGCGGTGCTGGCCCACCCGGTGCGCAGAGACGCTTGGCAGGTGTTCGAGCCGGAGTGGCTGGCCCTCAGCACGGGGATCGAGATCTGGACGCGCAAGTGGGACGGATGGGCGCCCAATCCGCGCGCCTGTCGCATGGCGGCGGAGGCCGGCCTGGTGGGTGTCGGGGCACTCGACCTGCACAGGCCCACCAGCTGTTCCCGCTCAGCATGGAGCTGCAGCTTGAAGGCCGCTCGAGCACATGTCCGACGGCACGCGCGACGGCCAGTCCGAAAGCCTGCTCACAGACCGATTCGAAGACCCATTCGAAGACCGACGTGAAGACCAACTTGCAGACCCATGAAGGCTCGCTCAGCGTGGAGGCTTGCGTGGAGGCGCTGCGCCAAGGACGTTGCCGGGCCATGATCGGCGAGCGCGCGGTCGCCCCGTTGACGCGGGGCGGCGTAGGCGCGACCGCCCGTCGCCGTGGAGCGCGTGCGCCGACCCGTATGGCGCCAGGGCCGGCGGCTGCGCGAGCGAAAGCAAGCGCGCCGATGATTCGTTTTATGGCTGAGCATGTCTGAGGACTCCACATCCAACGGCGCCGGCATCCAACGGAGTGGCCACCGCCTACGCCCGTCGGGCCGACCCCACGGGCGGGCCGCTCGTGGCCGATCTGGCGATCGTCATCGTCTCGACCAACGAGGCTCACTGGCTGGAGGCGTGCCTCTCGACCGTGTACGCCCGCGCGGGCAGGGCCTCGCTCGACGTGGTCGTCGTCGACAACGAATCGAGCGACGGCACGCCCGATCTGGTCAAGTCCAAGTTTCCCCAGGCGCGCGTGGTCCCCTCGGCGAACCGAGGCTTCGGCCATGGCAACAACCGTGGCCTTGAGACCACCAGCGCTCGCTATGTGCTGTTCCTGAACCCGGACACCGAAATCTTGGCGGGAACCTTCGGCGAGCTGGTGGAGATGCTCGATGAACGCCCCGAGATCGGCTTGGCCGGCGTGCGCCAGCTGACTCCAGACGGCGAACTGTTCCCCACGATCAGGCGCTTTCCGAGCGCGGCCGGGCTTTCGGCGAGGCGCTCGCCTCCGAGCGCTGGCCGGTCAGCCCCTCGTGGGCGGGCGAGCGGGTGCTCGATATGAGCTTGTACGAGCGCGAGTGCGAGTGCGACTGGACTTCGGGCTCGTTCATGCTGGCCCGCCGGGAGGCCTTGCTGAGCGCGGGCTGCATGGACGAGCGCTTCTTCATCTATGCCGAGGAGCCCGACCTGTGCCTGCGCATGAAGCGGGCCGGTTGGAGCGTGCGCCACCTGCCCGACATGACGATCATCCACCATGCGTGCAAGGGCGGCGTGCGGCCGCGCATGATCGCCCAGGACGCCTTCGCGCGCAGACAGTACGCGCAGAAGCACTTCGCGCGCCTGCACCGCAGCCTCTACCTGGGCGCGATCGGCGCCCGGCACGTGATCCGGGCGAGCATCGCCTCGGTGATGGGCAGCGACGCCGCGGTCCACCGCGAAGCTGCGCAGCGCGCCGTCAAGACGCTGCTCGGGCGCGCCGAGCCGCCGTTCGGCGAGCCGCCGGCGACCGCCTTTCCGCCTCCGGCGGCGCGGCGCCTGTTCTAGGGCCGCCTTTTGGGGCCGAGCGGCCCAGCCCACAAGCGATGCCGAGCGGCCCGAGCAAACGGTGCCCGGGGCTGCATGTTGTGTCTTTCTTTTTGTGGAATTCACGATAGTATATATATTTTGTATATACTTAGGTGAATTCGACAAAATTTGTGTATACCAACACACGCCCCTACGCGCACGCCGACTCCGCCAGCCCGGCAACCGCGTCGACGCCTCTGCGCTAGCCGGCCGGGACCTCGACTGCGTCGACCGGCGACTCCATGCCGGCCGGCGGGCGACGACGCCACCGCAGCCGCTCGCCGAGCGGCCCGAGGACCTGGACGATCAGATGTCGGACGTCCTGCCAGGCAGCCGGGAATGCGAGCCGCAGGACCAGTGCGTAGACCGCGATGCCGGCGGAGCCGACAAGCGTGAGCAGAACGATGCGGGGCATCTCTCCGGTGAGCAGGCGCATCGCCGGCACCGTGACAGCCGCGAGCGCTAGACAACCCACGACGGCAGGACCCAGCTCGGGCACGAGGCGACGCATCGAGATCCCGACGTAGGGGTGCAGGAGGAAGTGGTAGGCGCCGATCAGGATCACCAGGTAGGCGAGCGACGACCGCCACGGCGACCACCATCAGGCCGTGACGGGAGGCGAGCAGGACCGCGCCGGCGTAGACGAGCAGGCGGGCGACGTTGAACGCGAGCAGCGGCCGGGGGCGGCCGATCGCGAGCATCACCTGGGAGTAGCCGGTGAGGACGGCGGCCAGCATGCCGGCCAGGGCGAGTACCTGGGTCGGCTCGACCGAGGGCTTCCAGGCGGCTGCCGAACAGGAAGGGCACCAACACGGGCGCCAACACCATCAAGGAGGCCAGCAGCGGGAAGATGATCGCGGCGTGGACGCGGGCGGCGCGCTCGTGGACGGCGCGCAGCTTGGCGCGGTCGGTGGTGCGCGAGTAGACGGGGTAGGCGACCTGGACCATGACGCCGCTGAGCTTGTCTTGGTAGACGACGCCGAGGTTGAAGGCGCGGTAGTAGATGCCGGTCGTGGTGGCCGAGAGGCGTGCCGCGAGGATCACGTAGTCGACGTTGCGGAACATGACCTCGACCAGGCCCGCCAAGGCCGCGGGCAGGCCGAAGCCGCCGACCCGGCGCTGGGCGTGCAGGGACCAGCGCGGCCACGGGGCGGGGGCGCGGGCGAACAGCAGGGCCGAGCTGATCGTCATCTGGACCAAGCGCGCCGATCACGATCGCGCGGGCACCCAGGCCGGCCAAGGCCAGGCCGACGGCGACGACGTAGCCGCCGACCACGCTGATCGAGTCGATCAGGCTGGTGCTGCGGAAGTCCAGGGCGCGCCACAACGTGGCGCGCGAAACGCCGCCCAGGGCGGCGATGAACAGGATCGGCGAGATCAGGCGCATCAGGGAGGCGGTCTCGGCGCCGAACAGAGGTCGCCCGACAGGCTCGGCCAGCAGGAACACCAAGGCGCTCAAAGAGGCGCCGCCGACGATGCTCATGAGGACCGCGGCGCGACGGTCGTCCTCGTCGATGCGTCTCGCGCTGGACGAGCGCGGAGGCGAAGCCCTCGAAGGTGAGGATGCCGGCGAGAGGCAGGAAGACCAAGGCCACGGCGGCGTGGCCGAAGGCGGCGGGCGCGACCAGGCGCGCCAGGGCGATCGCGGCGACGAAGGCGAAGGTTTCGCCGAACACGCGCGTGATCGCCAGCCAGCGAAGGCCGCGAATCGTGGTCTCTTTGAGCGTCTCCTCGGGCACGGGCGATCCTCTTGAAATCAACGGGCGGCCCCGCGCGGGGCTTGCGGTGGCGCGCGGCTCGGCACGCGAGGCGTTTGGCCCGAAAGGGGCCGATAAGACTCTGATGGCCGGACACAAGTTCCCGGCAGGAGCAGGCGTTTTTTGGGAGATGTATGGCGAAGCAGGAGCAGCCTTGGCTGCCGCGCCCAAGCGGGCCGACGCCTGGGAGCGAGCGGCCCGACGCCGGCCCGGGAGAGGTGGTGTTCACGTTCTCCTCGCTCAGCTGGGGCGCGGCTGCACGGCGCGGCTGGTTCGGCAGCGAGGACCGGCTCGCGCTGAGCTTGGTCGAGCACGGAAAGGTGGCGCGCGTGCTGGTGTGCGACCGCGCTCGGAGCTTGCCGGTGAAGCTGGTGCGGGATCGCTTCGCCCGCCCTGAGGAGGCTTTCCCGAGGAGCCCGGACACACGACTGCTCTCGCCGGTGAGAGCGCGTCGCACCGATGCCACCTCGATGCAGAGGGGTGACTCGCGAATTCGAGGCCTACGGGCGCGCGATGGAGCGCGGCGCTCGCAAGATGGGCCTGGAGGACCCGGTCGTGATCACGACCCATCCGCTGGTGGCCGGCTTTGCCGACTTGGGGTGGGCTCGCGCGGTGACCTATTACGCGCTGGACGACTGGACCGTGCATCCGGGCTATCGCCGCTGGTGGGCCGCATATGCCGATGGCCTACGAGCGCATTCGCGAGCGCGGCCATCGCGTGGCGGCGGTCAGCGCGGCCTTGCTCGAGCGGGTGGCGCCCACCGGGGAGAGCCTGGTCGTGCCCAACGGCCTGGAGCCGACCGAGTGGCTGAAGCCCGCGACGCAGCAGCCCGCAGATCCCGAACAAACCGGTGCTCGTTTACGTGGGCACCTTGGACGAACGCCTGGACGTGGAGTGGCTGCGCGCGACCGCGCGAGCCATGCCGCAGGCGCGAGATCGCGCTGGTGGGGCCGCTCGCCACGCGCGGCCCACTTTGAGCCGCTGAAGGATGAGCCCAACGTGGCGATCCACCCGCCTTTGGAGCGTGCGGGGCTGGCGGAGCTGATCCGCACAGCCGATGTGGGCCTGATCCCGCATCGGCGCACGGCTTTGACCGAGGCGATGAGCCCGTTGAAGCTGTACGAGTACCTGGCCGGGGGACTACCGGTCGCGGCCACCGACTTGGCGCCGATGCGGGGGATCGACGCGCGCGTGCATGCTGGTCGACGAGGGTGGCGACTTCGCGGCGGCGGTAGCGCCAAGCGCTGGCGCTCGGCCGGGCCGCGGAGGACGAGCGTGAAGCGTTCGTGCGAGCCAACTCGTGGCGCAGCCGCCACGACAGCTCTGCTCGCGCTATCCCTCGCCTGAACCGGCGCTCCGAGCGTCCCGGAACCTGAATCGGGCGTGACCCTGACCTCGCTTCGGTCTCAAACCGGGCGTCGGGCGAGTGACTCAGCCGATGCGCGCGCGGTCGCGCAGCTCGCTGGCGCAGCGGCGCAGCAGAGGACGCAGACGCGGGGACGGGGCGCCGCCGAGGGGTCGGGGAGATCGGGCTTGGGAATGGGATTGTCGTTACGTGCGATATCCGCCAAGCGAGGCCCATCTCACATCCCCGAGCGCGTCGATGCTCGACGCCGTCTGGGAGAGAACATCCGAGACCGTGCTCGAGCAGGTCGTGATGGGCATACACGATCAAGGGCTGGCCAAGGAAGGCGCGTAGCACCAAGTCCTCGGGCGGTGCGTTGAATCCGGTTCGTGGCAGCGTCGGGAGACCGCCGACCAGAGTCTCGCGCGACGACCATCCCACCAGGGCCCCGCGCTCGTGCGGGCCGGCGGAGAGGGCGGCGGCCGGACCGGACCGGACCGGGCGGATCCAAGGGTAGGCGCGCGAGACGCAAATCGCCTCGAAGCCGCCCGCGCGCAGCCCACGGGCGGCGGGCTCGGTGAGCTGCTCGTGCGGAGGGACCATCACTCGCTCGTAGGGGATGCCCGTGCGCCGCTCGAAGGCGGCGGCTCGCGCCAGAGCTTGGCGGGCGAACACGTAGCCCTGCCTGTCGGTGGCGATACGACCCAGCTCGGCGCCGAGATGATCGTTGCCGTGAATGCAGAGCGATAGCTGGACCGGGTGCTCGCGGAAGATTTGGACGGCGCGCCGGTGGGCAAACCACGCGTCGAGGGGGCTCATCGCGATCGCCATGTGGTAGCCGTGCTGCTCGGCGTGGACGGGCGAGATCGGCGTAGCGAAGGTGGCCGTAGGTGGGCCAGTGCAGGTTGGGATCGTCCAGCACGAAGGCCGCCCTCAAGGCTGGCGCCTGGGCCGGCGACTCGGCGGTGAGACGGCTCAGGAAGTTGGCGAAGGCCAGCAGAGCCAAGCAGCGTCCGGGAGCCAAGCGCTCGCGCAGGGACTCGCCTGGCTCAAGCTCTGCGGGAGCCACCGAGACGAGCTGCCGCGGCGCCCCCCGATGGGCGCCCGGGTCGAAGACCCAGGCGGGCTTGCCGCCGACCGTGGCGAGCACGCTCTGTCGGGAGGACCTCACGGCGGCCGGCAGCGGCTCGCTCCAGGCGTCGCTCAGATGGGCGCCGCGCAGGGGCTGGGCGAGCTCGGGCGCACGGGCAAGCACAACGGGACCATCCACCCCACTGAAAGCCCGCTCCTCGCCGATCGTTTGGAGCACCGGCAAGCCGATCGGCGCCGACCTCTCCCCGGCCATCGGTCCGCGCTTCGACGCGAACGTCGGCCGGGCCGGTGGACTGGGCCTCGGGCGCGCCCCCGCCGAAAACCACAACGGCGTCCAGCTCACCGGGATCGGCCCCGTCGTGAGCCTCGAAACGAACCGGATAGGCGGCCTCCAAGGCCGCCAGCAAGCGCGGTCGCCGGCCGAATGCGCGCGCCGGGACGACGCCCACGCGCGCCGTTTGGCCGATCGGCGCGTCGGGGTGCGCGGGGGCTAGCGCGTACGTAGCGCCCATATCGTGCCGTTGCTCGCGAGCGGACGGTTTTCGCAGAGCACTTCAAAGCCGGCCTGCTCGAGCGCTGTGTGGGCGGCCGCGCGCGGGTCGGGATGGGGACAGCCGATGTCGTGCCACTCCATCACCACGGCGTCTGCGCCGAGCTGATCGAAGCGGGCGTCGGCGAGGATCTCCCACTCGCTGCCCTCGATGTCGATCTTCACCAAGTCCGCTGCTTGAACGAAGCGGAAGGCGTCAACGCTTGGAAGCTCGATCGTGTCCTCGCTCGAGTCGGCCGCCGCGACGTGCGATTCCGCGAATTCTCCAGCCACGAACCGCACGGTGCCCTCGTGGGTGGCGGCGCATGCCGGCACGACCACGACTTTGGCGGCGGCGGCCGTCGGTCGCAGCAATTCCAGGTTCTCGGGGTCGGGCTCGACCGCGGTGATCGACGGCGTCCGGCCAGCGCTCGCGGCAGTAGGCGGCGAACAGGCCGATGTTGGCGCCCAGGTCGAGTATCCGCGGGGGACGCCCCAAGGCGTCCAGGCGCGCCGAGACGGCGGGCGGGGGGTCGTATTCGCCGGCGATGAAGACCTCCGCGAAGATGCCCACGTCGCGGGTGGCATGGCGAATGCGGTAGGCCACTTTCCCGCCGCGCGTGTGGTAGGCGCCGACGACGGGACGGCCGCGGTGCTCGCGCCACTTGAAGCGCCACAGCTCACGAACGGCTTTGCGCCAGACCCCGTACTGCTTGAGGAAGCGCAGGCGCCGCGCCACGGCAGAGCTCTGCGGCACGGTCAGGGGCGCGGCGACTTCGGGCGCCGTAGCGCTCACGGGTGTCGCGGACATACCCATTCAACGATCGACGAGCCGCCCTGCTCGCGCGGAGTACGGAAGCGAACACCGGTCGCCGACTCTGGGGCGAGGTCCGCGGCGGGCCCAGATCTAGGAAGTGGGACCGTAGCTCTGGGCGGCCGGGCTCCAGTCGACGCCGATGCCCCGGCGATTGTGGGCGAGACGGTAGTCGTCGCGGGCAGGCGCCACGAAGCGCGGACGGGCGACGGTCCTGTCGGAGCGGCTCGGCTTGAAAGACCACGGCGCCTGTCCGAAGACGTTGTTGCGCTCGACCATCGCGTAAGGGGCGCCGGTCGGCTGCTCCAAGGTGAACGTGGCGATCAGGTTGCGCTCGACGGTGGCGGTCGGCTGGAAGGAGGCTTCGTCGGCGACGAGCGCCAAGCCCTTGCCGTCCCAGATCGTGTTGTGCTCGATCGTCAGGCCCTTCACGTTCCAGATCTGGGAGAAGTTGGCGTAGGTGCCGATCTGGTCGCGCACGAACAGGTTGTCGGTGAGAGACACGCTGGTGGCGTCGCCGTCCTTGACGAAGAAGCCTTGGCAGTCGTTGTCGTGCTCGTAGTTGCGGTCGAACACGAGGTCTTCGCCGCCGTAGACCGATTGCAGGCAGTCGGTGTGGTTGCCCGACTCGACGATGTGGTCGAGCTCGTTGCCTTCGATCCTCACGTCGCGCCAGTTGTCGAGGTGGATCGCGTCTTCGCTGGCGCCGGCCCCGATGTCGTGGATGTGGTTTGCCAGGATCGCGACGCCGGAGATCGGCGCTTGCGCTTCGCAGCCCTGCCATTTGGGGGCGTTGGGAGCGAGTGCAGTCGGACGTTTCGAAGACGATGCCCTCGCCGCCGACGCCGCCGGCGTTGGAGATGTCGTCGTGGACGATCGCGATGTCCGACGCGCCCGCCGCCAGGGCCACCTCGCCGTGAATCCACAGGTCGCTGCACGGCGAGGTGGCTGCCCGAGATCGCGATCGAGCCGGTGCTCACGTGCGCCCCGGGCGCCGCCGTCACGGTCACATAGCCGGCCGGCTTGGCGGCCAGCGAGAGCTTGCCCGAATACGTGCCCGCCTGCAGGCAGACGGTAGTGCCCGGCGCCGCTTTCGCCACGGCCTCCTCAGCCTGGGCCAGGCTTGCGACCAAGGCGCCGCAGCGCACCGCCGCGGTCGATCCGCTCAAGCCGGCTGGCATGGATACACCGGTCTGACCGGCCGCGTCGGGTCTGCCGGAGCGCGGACTGTCCCGGTCGCCGTCGAACCGGAGCACGCCTGCAGCAAGAGCGCCGCCATAGCCAGGACCAGCAGCGACGCCACGACCGGCCGCAACCCCACATCGAGCGGCGACCACACGCCCTGACGGGCGAGGCGTCCGCGCCGCCGGCTCAGCTGGCGGGACCGTAGTCCTCTTCGGAGGGCGCCCAGTCGATGCCGATCCCGTTCGGGTTGCTGGCCAGGCGGTAGTCGTCGGTGGCGGTGTCTGCGAATTTGGGACTGGAGACTACGCTGTCGCCGGCGCCCTCGCTCAGGTTGGTGGGCGATTCGCCGAAGATGTCATCGCTCTCGGTGATCGAGAAGGGGTTGCCGATCGGTTGTGACACTTTGAAGATGTTGAGCACATTGTGGTCGATCGTGGCAGTGGGCGTGAACGAGGCATCTTCGGCGACGAGCGCGAAGCCCTTGCCGTCCCAGATCGTGTTGTGCTGGATCGTGAGGCCCTTCACGTTCCAGATTTGGGCAAAGTTGGCATAAGTGCCGACCTGGTCGCGCAGGAACAGGTTGTCGGTGAAGGACACGTTGGTGGCGTCCCCGTCCTTGATGAAGATGCCTTGGCAGTCGTTGTCGTGCTCGTAGTTGTGGTCGAACACGAGGCCTTCGCCGCCGTAGACCGACTGCAGGCAGTCGGTGTGTTCGCCCGACTCGATGATGTGGTCGAACTCGTTGCCGGTGACGGTCACGTTGCGCCAGTTGTCGAGGTGGATCGCGTCTTCGGTGCTGTTTTCTCCGATGTTGTGGATGTGGTTGGAGGAGATGACCACATTGGAGATCGGCTTGTGCGGTTCGCAACCGGCCCAGGTCGGGGCGTTGGGCACGGTGCAGTCGGAGGTGTCGAACACGATACCCTCGCCGCCGCCGGTGATGTCGTCGCGGTCGATCGTCATGTAGGAGGCGCCTTCTTCGAGCGCCACTTCGCCGTCGATCCACAGGCCGCGCACCACGATGTGGCTGCCTTCCAGGCTGACCTTGCCCGCAGTGACGTGGGCTTCGGGCGCCGCTTGCAGGGTGACGTCGGAGCTGTGCGAAGCGTTGAGCGTGAGGTTGCCGTATGCGCCGGAGTTCAGGCAGATCACGCTGCCCGCGGCGGCGCCCGAGACGGTCGAGGCGACGTTGGCGCCTTGGGAGATCGTCTGCGTACAGGTCGGGTAGGGTGGGCCGCTGGAGTAGGCCGCCACGACGCCGGTGGCCGCCGAGCTGGCGGGTGTGGAGCCGCCCGCGTTGGTGGCGGTCACGACCGCGCGCAGGGTGTGTCCCACGTCGCCCACGGCGAGGGTGTAGGCGGATGCCGAGGCGCCCGCGATGTTCGCGCAGCTCGCGCCCGAGCTGTTGCAGTCCTGCCATTGGTAGCTGTAGGAGGTCGGGCTACCGCTCCACGAGCCCGTGTCCACCGTGAGCTGCTGGCCTTGAGTGGCAACGCCGCCGATCGTGGGCAGGCTCGTGTTCGCGGGGGCCGGCGGAGGCGGAGGCGGAGGCGGAGGCGGGGCGGAGCGCGGTTCGCTAACGAGCGGCCGTGGCCGCCGAAGTCGCCGAGGTGGAACCGCCCTCGTTGGTGGCCGTGACGACCACCCGGATCGTGTGCCCCACGTCGCCCGTTTTCAAGGTGTAGGTGGTGACGGTGGCGCCTGAGATGTTCGCGCAGTTCGTGCCGGAGGCGTCACAGTCCTGCCAGCGGTAGGCGTAGGAGGTCGGACTGCCGCTCCAAGTGCCCTTGGTGGTGGACAAGACGTCGCCCACGGTCAGCGTGCCGCCGATGGCAGGCACCACGCTGTTGTGGGGCGCCGGTTCTTTGGTCGGTTCTTCTTCGGTTCGGGTTCTTCTGCTTGGACCCTTCTTCAGACGGCTTTTCCGCGGTTTTTTCTTTGGCCGGTTCTTCCTTCGGTTTTTCTTCGACCGGCGGCATCTGTTCGGCGGGCGGAGCGAACGGCGCGAGCGACGGGAGCGCCGGCAGACGCCCCACCCGACTGGACCGTGATCGTGGGCGGCGTCAGGTTCACGGGTGCTCCATTGGCGCCGGGGGAACCTGGCGCAGCGAGGAAAGGCGAGGCCGAGGAGAAGGACCCCGCGATCGCGTAGGCCGAGATCGGGCAGTGCGCGTGGCGCACGACCCGTCCCGCGCTCCAGGCGCCCGGCAACGCGCTGAGGTGGGCCTTGATGCTTGCTCTCGCCCAGGCAGCGTCCGTGCAGACGGGCGCGGTAGCGCAAAGCGCCACCCTCCCCGAGCACGGTCAGCCAGTAGGACCTACCGGAGACCAGTCGCGGCACGTGGGACAGACTGGCCGCGTTCCAGGCGCCCTGCCCTCGGGAGCCTCGACGATCCCGGTCCCGAGCAGCTCGCCGGGACGACCGTGAGCGTTGCGATAGAGACCCACCACCACCTTCGTGGCCGTGCTTCGAGTCGTCGACGAACACCAGCAGCGTGGCCGCCCGCCCGGAAGCGTGGGCGCGCATCCGAAACGCCTCCACGCGACCGCCCGGCGAGCGCCACGTGCCGGGACTCGACGGCGGAGTCGCCGAGCAGCGCACGTGCCGAGCGTCTCGCCCCATGCCGCCGGCGAGAAGGCGAAAAAGGCTGCGATCAGCGCCACCAGGAGCGCGATCGGCCATATGCGGGACGTGCTTCGATCCTGATGCGCGCAAGTACGCCCTCGGCATCGAAACCTCTCCTGTCCTCGTCGTGAGGCTTCGGTCCGGTTCTCGATGACCCCTACCCGGTCTCCTCCAGGGCCCTATCCGGCGGCTACTATACATAACCCTGCACGGGAACTTGCAGACGCTTTGTGAAGACGGCGCAAAAGGGCGCTCATTGCGAAGAGAACGAGCGCCCTTTAGCTCGATGCGAAAGCAGCGCCAATCCACGCGCCTTGTGTCCGGCAACGGACGAAGCGTTGCCCGCGCGCCCGTTGCGGAGCGCGCGGGCTCGGCTGTCAGTTGGTCGGTCCGAACTGGACTTCGGCCGGGCTCCAGTCGACGCCGATGTGATTCGGGTTTTTCGCCAGGCGATAGTCGTCGATCGCGGTGTTCGTGAACACCGGTTTGGTTTCCATCAGGCTGTTGGGCCCGACGTTGAACGTGTACTCGTCGTTGCCCGTGAACACGTCGTAGTTCTCGGTCGTCGTATACGAGGGACCGCTTCCGGGCCTGACGTTGATGTTGTCGAACACGTTGTGGTTGATCGCGACCGTCGGGTTCGAGGCGGAGCCGTCCGCCTGCACGATCGAGCCGGAGGTGCCTTGGTAGGTGTTGTTGGTGATCGTTAGGCCTTGGATGTTCTCATCCACCCAGATGCCGGTCACCTGGCCATTGGTGTTCGTGTTGCGCAGGCTCAGGTTGTCCGAGATCGGTGACATTTGAGATGTCGCCATCCTTGAGGAACGGGAGGCCCTGGGCGCCGACGTTGTCGTGGGTGTAGTTCTTGGTGATCGTCAGGCCGGTCGTCGCCACACCGCCGTTGTAGGACTGCAAGGTGTCGGTGTGACAGGTCGAGCCTGGGCACTCCTTGATTTCGTAGATGTCGTTGCCTTCGACGGTGATGTGGTTCCAGCCGTCGAAGCGCAGAGGCGTCGCCCTCGCTGGTCGCGCTCGTGTTGTGGATGCGGTTGTAGGCGATCGTGATGTAGCTCGAAGGAGTCGAGGTCGCGCTCATCACGCTGATCCCATAGCCGTTGGTCGGCCCGACATCGTTGTGTTCGATGATGTCGTGGCTGAAGCCGGGGTATGGGCCGCCCGAGCCGACGTTGATCGTGCCGGTGCTGTGCAGCTGGCTGACCGTGATGTTCGAGGCGGCGATGTTGACGCCGGCCACGACCACGTGGGCGCCGGGAGCGGCGGTCAGCGTGGCATTGCTCGACGGGGTCGTGGTGATGCTGACCGCCCCATAGGTCCCGGCCGCCAGGCAGACGACGGCGCCCGCTTTGAGCGAGCTGCCGATCTGCGAGACGCTCGAGATCGTGGTGGTGCATGTTTCGCCACCGCCCGTGCCACCGGTGCCGCCACCACCGGTGCCGCCGCCGCTCGACTGCTGGGCGACCACGGTTTCGGTCTGGGCGGAGCTGGCCACCGTGGAGCCGCCTTCATTGGCGGCGGTCACGACGACCCGCACGGTGTGACCGACGTCGCCGGCGGTCAGCGTGTAGGAGGCAGCCGTGGCGCCTGCGATCGCAGCGCAATTGGCGCCCGAGGCGTCACAGTCCTCCCACTTGTAGGAGAAGGACGTGGGGCTGCCCGTCCACGTGCCATTGCTTGCGCTCAAGGCCTGGCCTTCGGTCACGGTCCCGCTCAGCGCCGGCAACGCCGTATTGGCGGGCGGGACCGGCGGGGGAGGCGGTGGAGGCGGAGGCGGAGATTCGGATTCGGCTTCGGCTTCGACAACCACGTTGTGCTCCACCGTCGCGGTGCTGACCGGAGGCGTCGGTCACCGTCAAGCGGACATACTTGGCGCCCGCTTCTTGGAAGGCGAAGGAGAACGTTTCTCCAGTCCCCAGCGGCCACAGCACCGTGGGGGGCCGCGTCGCGGAGCCGTCGTCTGACCATTCATAGGCGCACGGCGTGTCGGCGCAGGTGGAGGCGGCGCCGTTGAAGCTGACCGATTGGCCGACCGTGGGCGCAGCCGGATTCACCGTGAAGCTAGCTGTCGGAGGCGCGGGCGGCGCCGGAGCGGCCGCGACGGGTGCGGTCGGCGCGGAGCTCACCGCGTCAGATCCACCTTCGTTGGTGGCCGTGACCATCACCCGCATCATGTGTCCGGTGTCAGTCGAGGCGAGCGCGTAGCTGGCGCCGGTGGCGCCACTGATGTTGGTGCAGCTCGCCGCCCGATTTGTTGCAGTCCTGCCACTGGTGCTTGAAGGAGGTGGGACCCCCGCTCCAAGAGCCGTTGGAGGCGTTCAAGACTTTGCCTTCCATCGGCGTCCCACTGATCGCCGGCAGGACCATGTTGGTCGGAGCAGGCGTCGGCGGAGTCGGTTCGACGACCGGCGGAGTCGGTTCCACCACAGGCTGTTTCGGTTCCACCACAGGCGGAGTCGGTTCGACCACAGGCTGTTTCGGTTCGACGATGGGCGGAGTCGGTTCGACGATGGGCGGAGTCGGTTCGACGGGCGTGGGCGGACCCAGGATCGATTCGCCGGCCGTCACGTAGCCGGACAGGGGGCAATCGGCGTAGAGCGACCCTGTTCGCCACGTCGAGGGCAACGAGCCCAGACTCTGAGCCTCGGTCTCGCTTGGGCAAGGGCCACCGCGCCGGTCGCGGTAGCGCAGAGTTCCATGCTCGCCGAGTATGGCGAGCCAATAGGTGTGCCCGACGTCAAGGAGACGGACGTCAGAGGGACGGCGTTCCAGGTCCCACCCTGAACGGTTGAAATGCGGACCCATTGCTCAAAAGAGTGCCGGGGTGTCCATTTGCGTTGCCGTATAGACCCACCGAGAGTGTGCGAGCCCCGTTATGGGGGTCTATATAAATGTGGGCCACACCAGTGAAAGCAGAGGCGTTGGCCTGAACACGAAACGCTTCGGCTTCGCCCGCGTTCACGGAATCGAAGTGTGACTCCACGGCGGTCTCGCCGATCAGGGGCGTGGTCGAGGCGGTCGTCGTGTTGAGGGCCACCAAGCGGACGGATTTGCTTGAGCGCCGGGTCTTGCTCGTGGCCTTGCCACGACGCGCCTTGCCTGTCGCTGTGCCGACGACGGGCTCCGCGATGACGCGGTGCACGAAATGTTGCAGAATGTGAGTGTTTTGCCGCAAACGCCGATGGGACGACGAAAGCAAGCACCAGAAGACTTACTGCCAGAAGACTGCGTGTGAGTAGCTTGAGCATCGGGACCTCCCCCTGGGGCGTGGGCATGTGCCCAGTTGTTTCGGTCCCCACCTACCGAAAACTTGACCGTTTTGGGGTCGACTGGACACAGTCGCGTGATCGCGACGGACGTTTGGTGTACTGCCGCGGACCGCGTACGGGTTTCCTACGGACGGCTGATGACGGTTGATCGCTGGTCGGCCCGTGTCCGGGATGAATGCCCCGGCAGCGATGCGTCAAACGTCCAATTCGCTATGTTCGGCCGATGGAATCGTCCGATCCCAGCCTGCGGGTGGTCCTCGCCGACGACCACCACTTCTTTCGCGAGGGGTTGCGCGACCTGCTCGAAGAGGCCGGCCTCAGCGTCGTCGGCGAGGCCAAGGACGGCGCCGAGGCGCTCCTGCTTGCCGAGGAGCTCAAGCCGGACCTCGTCGTCATCGACCTGAACATGTCGGGCGCTCCGGGCTCTGAAGCGCTGCAGCGCATCGCCGACGTGAGTCCGGAGGCGCGCACGGTCGTCCTGACCAGTTCGGTCGAGGCCACCGAGGTGCTCGCAGCGCTGCAGGCCGGCGCCAGCGCCTATGTGGTTAAGGGCGCCCAGGCGGACGAGCTGATCGCCGGCATCCGCCAGACGGCCAGCAGCCATGTGGTGCTATCGCGCGCCGTGATCGAGGCCCTGGTGATCCATGTGGGCCCGCCCGACAGCGACTCCGCACAAGCGGAGGCCGAGCAGGACCGACGTGCTCCTGACGACGCGCGAGCGGGACGTGCTTCGCCTGATTGCCGGGGGCGCCGACAACGCCGCGATCGGTTTGGAGCTGTCGATCAGCCCGCACACCGTCAAGCAGCACGTCACCAACATCTTCGAGAAGCTCGGCGTGCGCACACGCGTGGAGGCCGCCGTGTATGCGGTGCGTGCCGGCTTGGTCTAGGCCGCGGCGAGCGGCTCGATCGCGCGGATCGCGGCGTCGCGATCGGCGACGCCGAGCTTGGTCACGCCGGCGGAGATGTGACGACGGACGGTGACCGGTGAGAGCGAGAGCATCTCGGCCACCTCGATCGTCGACAGGCCCGAGCGGAGCATCCTCAATATCTCGGACTCTCGCGGGGTCAACTGCACTGCGCCCACACGCACCGGGCTGGCCGCGCCGGCCGCGGCGAACGTTCGGAACTCCTGCAAGACCCGCCCCACGAGCGTACGCGGAAGCGCAGCCTCGCCCTTGAGCACGCCACGCAGGGCCGCGGGGAGCCGCTCGGGGCTGGTGTCCTTGGGCAGGTAGCCGAGCGCGCCGGCGCGCAGAGGCCTCGAGCAGGTCCTCGGTGTTCGTGGAGACGGTGAGCATCACCACCGAGGTCTCGGGCGCCGCTTCGGCCACGCGACGCGCCGTCTCGATGCCACCGCCTGGCATGTCCACGTCGAGCAAGCACACGTCGGGACGGGCACTTACGACGGCGTTGACCGCGCCCTCGCAATCGGCGGCTTCGCCGACGACCTGGAAGCCGCCGCGCATGAGCGCCATGCGCACGCCCAGGCGAGTCACCTGGTGGTCGTCGGCGATCACGATCGTGTGTTCCCGGGCACTCGCGCCCAGAGCCGATCGCGCTTCAGTCGAATCCGATGCGGCCATGAACCCATCCTTGGATCCTACTCTGGAAATCATCCTTGTATGCCCTTCCCTTTGTGCCCGTACGATGACGAGTTCGCCCAAGAATCTCGGCTTCCGCGCCTCGATTCCTTTAGCTTTGGCTCTCCAGGCCCATCATCCGATTAGATCGAATGATTTGCTCTCGCATCGTGCGATGCGATCCAAATGATACATTTCTCATGCGACCCGCATTTTGCGGGTTTTTCTTCGAAATCCATCCGCTATTTGCCGCATATTGCGACCTTCGGACAAGGCACACCCACGGCCCGTTCGTGAGGCTCGCACTCAATGATAGACGGGCATACAGACAGTTCCCAATATCTTTCGAAGCTCATCTACGCCGGCGAGCGATGAGGCCCGGCGCTGAGAGTGTGGGCGGACCAAGCGCGAAAAGTGTGGACCGGTCGGGCGTCCGCCCACTCAGGCGGTGCGGACGCCGCGACGCTCGGCGCCGCTGTACCCGACCCGACGGGCCTTGCGCCGGTCCACGCGCAGGACCGGTCCCGAGGAGCTGCCGACAGCCCGCAGCACGAAAGCGTCGCGGGTGGCGCTATAGCGGAGCATCGGCTTGAGCGCCACGAGCCAGTGGCGCGAGACATAGCGACGTGGACGTTGCTGAGTGCGCATCGACTTTCTCCGTTCCGAGCATCTATGGGGCCCGCGAGCACAACCGTGTCCCTGCACACGCCCGCAAAGCCCCTTCGATATTTCAATACGTCCCACGCGCTCAACTTCCTACATCGGCCGCGGATTCGTGACTCCCGCCAGCCAGATTCGTGCGCTCGTAGCGATCATTTTCGCCCGCAGAGACGCTCAATCGAGCGTCGGCGCCTTCACGCAGCAGCCTTCGATCCGGCCGGCGCCCCTGCCGCTGTAGTGACCGTCGGGCTGGACCTGCACCCGGTAGTGGGCCAAGGCGCCCGAGCGATAGCGGATCGTGCACGACCAAGGGTCGCGCAGGACGCCCCCTCCCCCGGCCCGGCACTGGACCTGCGCCGGCTGGGTGCGCCGGCTGGGCGCCACCGGCTCGGGCGCCTGCGCCACGACGACCTCCACCTGGGCTGCCGCCACGACCGTGCTCGGCTTCAGAGGCCAGAGCGCGCGACTGTTCGATGCGCAGCAGGCCGGCGGCGCCCCGTTCGCGCAGGACGGCGACTGTCGCGGCGATCCCCACGAGGATCGCCATGAACACGACAGCCGCCGTCAACCTGCGCATCGATCAGACCGGTCTAGCGATGACCGTGGTCGCCTTTGCCGCCATGCGCCGCCCAAAGCCACCTTTGTCGCCGCCGCCAAAGCCGCCTTTGCCGAAGCCGCCGCCGAAGCCGCCGCCCCCGCCAAAGCCACCTTTGTCGCCGCCGGAGCCCTGGCCACCTTTACCGTCGCCCGAGCCTTTGCCGCCCGAGCCGCCGCCTTGGCCTCCTTTGTCGCCGCCGCCTTTATCGCCGCCGCCACCTTTTTCGTGACCCACGAAGTGGCAGGAGCCTTCTTCGAGCACGAAGCCGGGCGGGCATTTGGGAACCGGGATCGGCTTGCAATCGCGGCCTTTCAGTTCATACCCGGGCGGGCACGTGGGAGGCGGCGTGGGAACGCATTTGCCACCGCTCACTTCATAGCCACGCGGGCATTTGGGCGGAGGGATCGGGGTGCAGTGCCGGCCGGTGAGGACATAGCCCGAGGGGCATTCGGGGCGGTACTGATGGTAGCTCGCGCTGCCGCCCCCATTTTTGCCGTCGCCACCGCCGGCCAGGGCCAGGGTGCCGCCCATGCCAAGCACTAGGAAGCCGGCCGCGAACAGGGTTGTGAGACGTTGCTTCATGAAAAGATCCCTTTGGTCGAGAGGTGGACCGACGGGTCGCCTGCATCGCCCGCAGCTTCACTCGGTCGAGTGCCAGCGGGTCGAGCGAGGGCCGCCCGTCGCGAAGCACGTCGGCGACGTGCCTCAGATCGTCGGTGAGGTGTTCGTCTTCGTGTGAGTGGCTCATGTGGGCTGATACGAACGAAGGGCCAGATTCCGGGCTGGAGCTTGCCGGCCTGGACAAACGGACGATGCAACGCCTGTGCACGGGTTCAAGGACGACGGATTCGAGCGGCTCTACGCTGAGCACGCCCAGGGCCTGTACGCCTTCCTGCGCTACCGCACGGGCGACTCGGTCTTGGCCGAAGACCTCTTGGCCGACACCTGCGAGCGAGTCCTGCGCTCACGCAGGCGCTTCGACCCGCGCAGGGGCAGCGCCAAGACGTGGCTTTATGCGATCGCGCTCAACTGCCTGCACGACCACCACCGTCGTCGCGTCGGCGAGAGCAGAGGCCCTGGAGCAGGTGGCCGCCGGGGCTTTGGCGGCGTCGGACTTCGAGGAGATCGACCACTTCGCCGAGCTCCGCTTCGACGAACTGGCCAGCGAGGGCTCGCTCGAGCACGGCTTGGCGACATTCAGCGGCCCAGAGCGCGAGGCCGTCTCCTTGCGCTACGGCGCCGAGCTGACCTTGCCCGAGATCGCCAAGCTGACCGGCGAGCCGCTCACGACGGTCGAGAGCCGGGTCCGGCGGGCTTTGGAGAAGCTGCGCGACGCTTTGGCCTGAGAAGCGACAACCGCTCAAGACGGCAAGATCGAGAGATGGTTGCTGGCCAGCGCCGCGGCCTTCACGATCGCGGCGCGCCTCACCCATTCGGTGGGGTTCGAGCCGACGCAGCTGCTTGGCCGCCTCGCGGGTCAGGTGCTCCAAGCGGGTTCAGGCGCAGCGCCATGGCCACGTTGGCGCGCGGGTCGACGCCGGCCGAGGCCTGGGCGATCGCCAGGGCGCAGTAGGGCTCCCAGCTGTGCGGATCCTGAGCCACAGCGGCCTTCATCGCCGAGATCGCAAGCCTTGGACGGCCTCATCCGCAGATCGCAGAAGCCGACGACCTCATACGGTTCGGGGCGCACGTCCAGCCAGCCGATCGAGGACAGGGCCGCGGGCGTCGCGACCCCGCAATCGGACGCATACAGGGCGTGCTCGGCTTCGCCCAGCTTGCTCTGAGAGCCCACGATCGAGACCGGCACGACCAGGGTGGCCAGGAGCAGGAGCCCGAGCACGATCCGTGTCTGACGCGCCGGCAACCAACTCGCACGCCCTCCTCCCGCGCGGGCTCAAGGCCAGGCCCGCGGCGGCGAAGCACGCCAAGTGTGACGACCGGCATCTCCCAGTCCCAGTCGACGCCGGCGTGCAAGATCCATACGACCGCCAATGCCAGCACCGCTCCATGGACGACCCGGCGAGAACCGGAGGCACGAACGACAATCCCCACCAAGATCGCGCCCACGAGCACGACCAGCAGGAGGATGCCGGGCAGGCCCAGCTCCGCCATCGCCTGCAGGTAGAGGCTGTGCGCGTTGATGACGTACGCCGGGCGCGAGCGGTGGGCGTTCCAGAGCGTCTGGTAGGCGCCCGCGCCGCTGCCCTTCAGGGGGGCCGCGTCGAAGCTGTGCAGGGCGACCTGCCACAGTTCGGTGCGACCGTCGTTGGAGGGGTCGGTCAGGCGCGAGCGCAGGTCGCCTTTGGCGAGCTTGGTCGGGGCGCCGCCGATGAAGCCGCTCCACTCGTGGGCCACCGCGTGGGGCGCGCCCAGCGACAGGGCCACCACGAGCGCCACGGCGCCCAGCGCCGGCGAAGATCGGCCCGCTTGGTCTTGACCGGGACTTTCCCGAGCGCGCCTCCCCGGCGCAGCCTGGGGTCGAGCAGGCGGGCGCAGACCAGGCGCAGCGTCATGCACGCCAAGCACGCAAGCGGCGGCCACCCAGGCGACCCGGTGTCCCTGGGCGACCGCGGCCGGGGTGGTCGGGTCCAGGGTGTCCAGCAGGTTGGCTTTGTAGGCCAGCCACCAACAGCAGGCCGCGTCGCCGGGATCGTGGCTATCGCGCCGCTGAGCAGGCCCCTCGGACGAGCCACGCACACGTATACGGCCAGGCCGATCGCTCCGGCCAGGATCGAGCCCCGCGAGAAGGTGAAGAACAGGGTGGCCGCCAACAGCGGCAGGGCGCCCGCCGCAAGCACCGCCACGACCCGCTTTTCGCGCAGGCTGCAGGTGAGGTGAAAAGCGAGCACGATCCCCATCGCGGCGAGCAGGCCGAGCGTGTTCCAGTAGGTGACCGGAAAGCTCAAGCGCTGGTTGGACACGTCCGGCGCGGTGTGCCACACGTCGGGCGCCAGCCTCGTCGCCAGGCCGGCCACGCACACGATCGCCGCGCCCGCGACCAGGCCCCGCAACAGCCAGCGGAGGTTGTCCTGGGTGGCCCTAACGGTGGCGAACAGGAGCAGCACCAACAGGTAGGACCAGGCCCGGTCGAACTCGATCAGGGCCCTCCCGGTCGCGTGCGACCACAGCGCCGAGACCAGGGTCAGGCCCGCATAGGCGCCCAGGGCGGCGACCGCCACGAGCGTGACCGGGGCGATCCCCTCGAAGGGCCGTCGCGCCTGCAGGATCCGGACGAGCAGGACCTGGGTGAGCACGATCGCCACGACCGCAGGCGTGCCCGGGAAAGTAGCCGCCCGCGTTGAAGCCCGTGAACACGATCAAGCGCGCCGGGCAGGAGCATCAGGGCGACCATCGCCGCCTCCTGCGCCCACGTGGCCGGCGTGTCGGCGGCTCTCGCCTCGCCGGTGGCCCGGCCGTCGCTGGGAGCGCCCGCCGGACGCTCCGAAGCGGGCAGCGCGAAACCTATGCTCGCGCGTGTAGCCACTGCGCATCGTAAGGCCGCCCGGACGGCCCCTGGACGAGTGCTCGTAGCGTCCACGCCGCGGCGGTTCACGCAGCCACCGGGGCGCGTCGCCGAACTCAGCCGAGGCGGATCGACTCGCTGTAGGCCGATACGTGGGCGCCGTCGTTGACCCGGACGAGCGCCTCATAGACGCCGCGGTGGCGCACCCTGACGATCGCGCTGAAGGTCGACACGGTGGGGCTCCCGGATCGGACAAACGTGCCGCCCACATTGACCGAGGATTGCCCGGGGCGCGACAGCTGGAAGCCGACCTCGGCGCCGACCTCGGCCGGGGCGACCGTGCCGTACATCCGGTAGTAGCGCCCGCGCCGGTTGCGGTGTACACGGTGCACATGGAAGCTGACCCGCACGGCTACTCCCTGCGATGAACACGGGGCTTACGATGTAGGGCGCGCCGGTCGTGATGACCCTGAATTGGGTGTTCACCGGCATGCCCACGACCGGGAAGGAGAACCCGCCGGCGACGTTCGTGATCTCGGGGTTGCCCAACGTGCTTGAAGCCTTGGACGTAGGGGAACGGGTTCGATTGCAACGCGACCGCACGGCCCGCGTGGCCCGTGCCGAACAGGACGCCGCCGAGCACGAACGTGTCGCCGAAGGGGACCGGACTGGGGCTTGCCGAGATCGACAGGGCCAGGGGCACCTTGGGCGTTTTGAAGGCACGATCGCCTCCGATCACGGCACCCCGGGCGCCGTAGGCCACGATGCGGTAGTGGTAGAGCGTGTTGGGCGTCAGACCGCCCACAGGTTGGTTCACATGGATCGTCGCCGGGGAGCGGCCGCCCGGCAGCAGCGGCGTTTGGTTGCCGTAGGCCCTGGTCGTGCCGTACTGGAAGCGGTAGTTGGCGGGCTCGCGCTTTGGCGTTGAGCACGCCGAGCAGGATCACCGAGGTGGGCGTCAGACTGGTGACGCCGCCGGTGTACACGACCGGCTGGGGCGGTGGCGAAGCGGCCAGGGCGCCTGTCCCCGCGGACAGCGCCAGGCAAAGCGCGAGGCGAGCGCGACGG
The DNA here is from genome assembly GCA_963809705.1 of uncultured Solirubrobacterales bacterium. GTDB lineage: Bacteria > Actinomycetota > Thermoleophilia > Solirubrobacterales > Solirubrobacteraceae > Palsa-744. The sequence goes on from CAWEKF010000001.1 coordinate 908,179, forward strand.
CGGCCCCCAGAAATGTCGCGTTTCGTCTCATGGCTCTTACATTGCCCCACATGTAGAGAAATAACCCTCGAATCGGACGAGAGTCGCGGCGGACGCGAGGGTCAGACAGCCAGCTTAGCGGCGCAGGCCGCGAGCAGGGTCGCGCTGACCTTGGCGACGGCATCCTCGGTGCTTTCCCGGCCGGAGTGCAGCACGAGATCCGGGTTGGCGGGCGGCTCATAGGGCGCGTCGACTCCAGTCATACCCGCGAGGTCTCCCGCCCGCGCGCGCGCGTAGAGGCCCTTGGGGTCTCTACGCTCGCACACGGCCAGGGGCGTGTCGACGAAGACCTCGACGAACGGCAGGTCCACGGCGGCGTGCAGCGAGGCGGCCTGTTCGCGGTCATGCGCATAGGGGCTGACCAGGCCCACGATCGCGATCGTGCCGGACTCGGCCAAGAGGCGCGCCACGTGGGCGGTGCGGCGCACGTTCTCGGTTCTGGCCTCTTCGCCGAATCCCAAGTCCCCGTTGAGACCGTGACGCAGATTGTCCCCGTCGAGCATGAAGGCGGGCCTGCCTTCGCCCACGAGACGGCACTCGACGGCACTCGCGATCGTGGACTTGCCGGCCGCGGGCAGGCCCGTGAACCAGATCGTGGCGCCTGCGTGCCCGAGCGACTCCCAACGTTCTCGGCGGGTCAGCGCCGAGCGCTGCCACTTGACGTTGGGGCTGTGCGGCGTATCGGGGCTGGCTACCTTGCCATTCGTGAGCATCGGCTATCGCCTCTTTTTTCCCTGGCTGGGCTCACCGCAATCGGGTGCGGCCGCGCAGCTGTTGGCTCGTGCAGAACCCTATACGAACGCATGGGGGCCTTTCCGACAGTGTTCACGATCTTTGGACAACTGTCGGAGGCAGCCCGAAGCGGTGACGGCGCTCCGGGAGCGCGTCGAAGCCGGCCGTGGAAGGGTCCAAGCCCAAGGCGCGCATGGGTCCAACGGTACCAGCGGGGCACCGAGAAGCCGGGGCGATCGCTCCGCGGCTATCTCTGCGGGTCAGCGTCGAGGCAGATGAAACTGGGAGTCTCTAGTAGCACGGCGACTCAGCGGGACAAGCGCCACACCCACTGCAGCGGATATGGCCGCTCCTGCGATCAACGCGACCGCCCACCCGTACGCGCCCAAAACGCCGTGCGAAGCCATGAATCCCAACAAGAACGCCAGGCAAACCGTGACACCCACTGCGATTAGCGACCTCTTAAGCACAGGCATGATTATAGGCCCTTCGACTGGAGAATCGCGAGCATGGCTCCAAGGATCATGCCGAGTATGCCACCGACGGTGCCGCCTTGAGCCAAGTCCTCATTCAACATCCATGCGACAGCTCCGCCGATGATCGCGCCAATCCCGCCACCGCCAGCAACAGCTGTAAACAAGTCAAGCTGTGATGGCAAAGCCCGCAAAGCACTGATCTGTCCATACATCGAACATACGTTCCCATCCAGTGCGGACGGAACGCAACAAGGAGACGGATCATTCGGGTCGCATCCGCGCAGCCCACTGGGTCCCCGAGCCCCACGATGCGGGGCGTCCGGCCCCGCCTCCGAGCCTCCCGTTCAGCCGTTGGCCGAAGGCACCGGCGGCGCCTCGGCAGCCGCCGTCCCGTTCGGCGAGACGGGCGTGTCGGTCGGCGGCTCGGGCTTGGCGGGCGTGTAGTCATAGCCGTAGCCGTACCCGTAGCCGCCGCGCCTACCGGACTTGAAACCGTTGGCGATCACACCGAGCAGAGGCGCGCCGGCGCCCGTCAAGGTCTCGTGCAAGCGTTCGGCGACATCCCTGCGGTTGCGCCCCACGCGCCCCACGATCACAACCCCGTCCACCTTCTTCAGCAGAGGGAACGCATCCGAGACGGCGGTCAGGGGCGGCGTGTCGATCACGACCAGGTCATAGATCGCTTTGGCTTGCTCCAGAAGGCTCTCCATCGCCTTGCTCTCGATCAACTCGCCCGGATTCGGCGGCGGCGTGGCGCCCGCCACGAGGACGTCGAAGGAGTGCCCGTCGGGCTTCTCGGTCGTGGGGGCCACCAGCTGGATCGTGTGTAAAGCCTCGACGAACGGGACACTGCCGATCAAGACATCCGCCACCCCACGTCCGGCTGCGATGCCAAGCTGACGCGCGATCGTGGGCCGGCGCAGGTCGGCCTCGAGCAGCAACACGCGCGCGCCCACGCGCGCCGACGCGGCGGCGAGATGGCGCGCGATCGTGGTCTTGCCGTCGCCGGGGGCGGCCGAGGCCACCATCAGAGTGCGCAGTTCGCGGTCCACGTTGAAGTAGCGCATGTGGGCGCGGATCAGGTGGAAGGCCTCGGACTCGCCGGAGGGAAGCGCAGCGCCGGGGACGCCCTGGCCGCCGCCCGAGCGCTGCAAAGCCGAGCTTCTCGGGGACGACGCCCAGCAGGGGCAGGCCGTAGACCTTCTCGAGGTCCTTGGGCTCGCGGATGCGGCGGTCGAGGCGCTCTAGGAGGAAGGCGATGCCGATGCCGAGGAGGAGGCCGAGGACGGCGCCGAGGGCAGTAGTTTTCAGTACTTTTGGTGAGGATGCAGAGGTTGGGACTGTCGCGGCCTGCGCGACTTCGACATTGCCGTTACGCAGTTCGGCAAGCACGCCAAGCGATTGTGCGCGGCCCGCAAGCGCGACACCTGCAGGACTGAGCTTCTGCTTCGTTGTAAGTGCAGCGAGCTGCTTGTTCACAAGCGCAAGTGCGGAGCCGTAGTAGGCATGGTTAGCTTTCTGCTGCTCGGTGACGAACTGCCGCGTGTACGTGTTGGCGATGTCCGCGGCGAGCACCGGAGAGGTCGCGGTGGCTGCGACGTCGACGATGTTCGATTCTCCCTGCGCGCTGACGCTCAGGGCTTCGCTGACCTTTTCCTTCGTCAGCCCCTGGCCGATCCGGCTCGAGGTCTTCGCCGCCATATCACCGAGTTGGACAAGCTTGAGGTTCGTGCTTTGCACGGCCAGCTGGTTGTTGCTGTTCGCTACCGCAAGTCCAGCAACCTGTTGGCTGAGTTGGTTGTTGCTGAAGAGCAGCGAAGCCGTTGCCGTGTACTTCTTCGTCTGGTGCTTAGAGAAGCCATAGGCAGCGGCGGCGACCAGAACGAAGCAAAGCAAGATCCATGGCGCACGGCGACGGAGGACGCCCAGCACCTGCTCGATGCCTAGGTTTGTGTTCTCAATATCCATCAAGTCGCCTCACTCGCCGCATCCGTGGCAGATTGACGAGATCGCCAGCCGGTGGCCTGCTTCGCAACATCGCAAGCTCGTGATGATAGACCAACATCCTATTCGATGTCCCGGCAATGCGCTCGCTTGATAGCTTCGACAAGCGTCGATCATCCGATTCATCGATCATGGGCCGCCTAATCCTCGTATAGCCGGGCTCGGGCAAGCGCCCCAGCACCAGCATCTGCGCGTTGTTAGGTCTCGTCCTCGACCCCCCTCAGGGTCCTATCCTCTAAGAGCGTCTAACAAAAGTGGTTGAGGTGTTTGAGGCAGATGTTGGCGCAGGCGAGTGTGAGCATGGCTTCGTGGATGTCGGCTCGGCGTGCGTGGCGGCGGGCGAGGTAGCGGTTGGCGTGCAGCCAGGAGATCGTGCGCTCGACCACCCAGCGGTGGCGTCCGAGGCCAGAGCCGTGGCCTGTGTTGCGTTTGGGGATGTGCGGAGTGATCTGGCGTTCGCGCAGTTCTGCTCGATGGCGCGCCGAGTCATAGGCACGGTCGGCGTAGAGGCTGAGGGGACGGAACTTGCCGTGGCGACCGACGGGCGGTACGCGGTCCACGAGCTCAACGAGCTGGGTGACGTCGTTGCGGTTGGCGGCGGTCAGCGTGACCGCGAGCGGGATACCTTTCGCCTCGACGATTACGTGATGCTTGCTGCCAGGACGGGAGCGATCGACTGGCGAGGGGCCTGTCTGTTCGCCCCCCCTTTTGCTCGCACGTGCGAGCTGTCTACAACAGCGCGAGACCAGTCGATTTGTCCGGTGTTCTGCAACTCGTCCAAGAGCACGTGGTGCAAGCGCTGCCATACCCCGGCTTCGCTCCATTCCTGTAAGCGCCGCCAGCACGTCATTCCCGAGCCGCAACCCATCTCTTGGGGCAGATGCTCCCACGGGATCCCCGTCTTCAAAACGAAGAGGATCCCTGTCAACGCGGCCCTGTCCGGCACCCGAGGACGCCCCGTGACCTGCGGCGCACGGACCGGCAAAACAGGCTCGATACGAGCCCACAACTCGTCGCTCAACAAAGGTTTAGCCATGACGCAGGACTTCGACAGCCCCACAACGAATCCTACCTTTTGTTAGGCGCTCTAAGCGAGTTCGAGCAGAGACTCGCCTGGGTTGCTGATACCGACTGACAACCTGACGCCGCAGGGGCCGCGATGACCCGGGACCAAGTCGGTCACGTAGACGTTCATCGGCATACTCCTCCATCGGGCAGCAACCGAGCCTTACCCTCACCATGAGAAGTCCATTCCAAAGCTCCGTCAAACAAGGTTTGCTCTGCGATTGCCCAGCGTAGTCCGAGCGCGAGACTGTAGACTTCGCCAATGGTTTCAACGCTGCGCGACAGGCGTGTGGAAGCGACTCTCTTCGCCGGAACCTTGGCGTTGACGCTTGCCTTGGGGGCAGTACTCGCCTATGGAGGCTGGAAGCTCGCCTTTGGAGTTCTTGCGGCGTTGGTGCTAGGACTTGCCGCTCTAACTGCCCCACGTTACCTGAGCCTCCTGGCAATCCCTGCCTGTGTGCTTGTACCTCCGACCGTACGGATCCCCATAGGTGCAAGTGGACTAACCCCACTCCGGATAATCGTGGTTTTTGGACTAGCTGGATGGTTTGCCAACGGACCTCGCACACTACGCATGCCGGCCGCATACCGCGTGTCTGGCCTTGCGTTCTCCGTCTATGTGATGTTGATCGCTAGCTCGCATGATCTGACCTCGATTAGTCGCGGCGTGGCATATTCGGTCGAATCGCTCGCAATTGCATGGCTTGTGTGGAGAGCAATCGATAACAAGCGCCATGTTGTCAACCTCATCGACCTGCTCATCGGTGTAATGTTTGTTGGTGCCCTACTCGCGGTCTACGAGACGGCAGCCGGTCACTATTTGCTTCCCGTGGACGAACCATTTTTTTTCCATGCGGCACTTCGGGTTGGGGGCATTCGCGCCCAAGGAGTTTTCCCCCACTCCCTTGTACTCGGTACGGCACTCGCTGTCATGCTCCCGATCGCGATCAGTCGCTGTCTCAGCACTACTGGATTGCGACGGATTTTTAGTGCCGCTGCAATCCTGCTTTATGCATTGACTCTAATACTGATCAGTGGGCGCGGCCCATGGGTCGGTGCTGCCATCGCTGTCATTGCACTCATCGCACTAACCCGCGGAAGCAAGCGCCTAACTATCATCACTGGCGCACTTATATGTATCGTAGCAGTTGCGGCATCTCCAGTCGAGGGGAAGATCGCCTCCCTCGCAACGAGCCTCATCTCAAACGAAAATGGTCAGGAAACCGTCAACAGTGTCCGCTATCGTAAGGCGCTATTGACAGCCTCGTTCTCTTACGCCGAGACGCATCCGTTTGGGACCGCTCCCGGTCGACAGGAAGCAGCGCACCTCACAGGTGGGCTCGAAGAAGGGACCCATCTATCAAATTCGATCGATAACGCCTACGCACAGTACGCCGTTGAGCTGGGGCCGATCGGCCTACTATTTTTTCTTTTTATCATAGGCAATGTGGTCATGTGTGCCTGGGACGCCCACAACGTCAAAGAGAGCGAGCTCGCGCTCGTAGCGACCGGGATTCTAGCTGGCGAGATTGCCATGCTTGTAGCCTCTACGACTGTTGCGACCTTCGAGTGGCAGCAACTCGCAGCGCTTTTTTGGCCGTTGGTTGGTGCTAGTTTTATGATTAGGCCACTCGCTCAACCCACAAGCCAGCCTGCTTCCTTCAGGTGGAAGGACATCCCGATTTTCGCCAGCCCAACGAAACATACCCGTTCCATGCAACCACGGAAAGAGATGCTCGATGTGTGATGTATCCCGTGTTTGATATTGATGGTTATATATTGCGGTCGTAATCCGGTTTCCGCGAGACAAAATTGGCCATGAACTTCCAACAATCAGGAGTTGCGTCAGCTGTGACCAATGATGTCGCTACACCAGTCGAGCTCCAAGATGACTCTCTCATATTGGGTGGACTACTAAAACGGATGCGCCGGAGTGCTTTTGGCACAGCGATCCTACAGATAATATCGAATCTACTGGCATTCGCGACGATAATCTTGCTTGCTCATGCATTGGGAACGGAGGGCTATGGCATTTACGCATTCGCATTTGCCTTGGCTAGTTTCTTGACTATTCCTGCCCTTGCTGGCTTCGATCAATTTCTTGTGCGTGGCATTGCGCATTACGATGTTCAGGAAAACATGCAACACATGAAGGGCCTATTGCGGCGTGCGAACCAGATCGCACTGTGGACTTCAGTATCGATTGCCGGCGTTGGCTGTATTGTTTCTGTCACCCTGCTGGCGTCGTCACTACGTGCACCGGTTTGTGTGGCTATGTTGCTTCTGCCGATCACTTCACTTACACTCCTGCGTCAGGGCGCAATGCAAGCCATTGGCCGAGTCGTCACCGGGCAGTTCCCTGAGTACATTATTGGTCCGCTCGTGATCCTTGCGGGCCTTGGCTCCCTCGCCTGGATCGGCGGGGGAATTTTGACCCCCACCCTCGCACTCGGAGTGTGCGTGACGGGAACCGCTATTGCTTTTGTAGTAGGAGCGGTACTGTTGAGGCGCGCCCTTCCTGTTGTACTCCGTTCGGTGTCCCCAAACTACGCCACCCGAGAATGGATAAAGGCGTCGCTCCCAATAATGATGATTAACGGTGTGTGGACAGCCAACAGATATCTCGGCGTTATCATGCTTGGAATTATCGCTGGTACAGGTGGAACGGGGATCTACAACGCAGTCGAGAGAGGAGCTGCGGTGATCCTGCTAGTGCATTTCGCTGTCAATATGCCGCTAGCTCCCGCGATTGCGCGCCTCTATGCTCAACACGATCTTGCTGGATTCGAGCGCGCAAGTGAACACATGGCCCGTACAGCCACCCTCGTAGCGCTACCGGTTTGCGCCGCATTTGCGATTTTCCCCAAAGTCTATCTCAACATCTTCGGTGCAGGCTTCGGGGCCGGTGCGACAGCGATGACGATCCTTGCCCTCGCGCAACTCGTCAACGTCGCGACCGGGCCCTCTGGGAATGTTCTCATCATGACAGGCAATGAGCGCCCTGCCATGTGGGTGATTGCTGCGAGCCTATTGGTCAATCTCTCGCTCGGCATTGCACTCGTGCCATCGCTTGGGATGACTGGCAGCGCAATTGCTTTTGCTTCAAGCATCGTGTTTTGTAATGTTGTTCTCACAGTGTTGGGCCGTCGATTGGTTGGCGTCAACGCCACCGCATTTCGTGTCTTTTCCCTACGACAAGTCAAGCGCTAACAGACCTGACTGGCCCAACCCGTGAGTTCGGCCCGCTGGACCGGTGAAAGGGGTCTACGCTAACACGGTGGCGACAAACGACTCGATCGCCGAGCCGAACACGAGGGGTAGCCAGCGTAGACGCTCAGACACTCCACGTTGAAAACCTCTTCCCAGTCATAGTGCGAAGCCTGGCCACGTCTTCAGCATAAAGTTCCTCTAGCTGACCACGCAGGTCGTCCTCGAGGGCCGGACGCTCCAGCGGCGGCCAAAGAACTCTCTCGACCGAGCGACGAAGAGATCGACGCAAGCCACGTGGAAGCCGCCGAAGGGACGACGTCGTAATCCGTGCTGCTATATGCATGTAACTCTGTGGATAGACGCGCTTCTCGAGGCTATCGCCGATCTTTTCGTCGAAGCGCGGGGAAGAAAATGTCTCATCCACTCCAAGGAACATAAAGACCTCACGTAGCACACCCGACCGATTTTCAAGCAGGTCAAACTGATCAATTAGGAGTATTCTATCCTGGGGAAAATACTTTAGATAATGATCCAGTTGTGATGCGTATAGGCTCGCATATATATAGGGCGATTTAGGATCAGAGAGATCGCCTAGGGCATCGCGCAGCGATCGACGCTCCCCATCCACCGCTACGTGATGCATATAATGTGAAATCGTTCGGTCGACAGGATCTCGTACCAAATAGATAAACTTGGCCCCTGGAATGAGCGTGCTGATGCGCTCTGGTGCACCCTTGTGTGTTGGATACTCAGAGTAGCTTGGTGACGCCTCGCCTCTTATCGCGACTGTCGAATCAAAAAGCTTTTCATAATCATCCAGACAAGTTACGTGATGAGTGACGTACGATGGAACACGATCTGGATCGATAAAGAAATGGGGCTCCTTCGCAGATGACATATGGATCTCCGGATGTTGATCCAAGTAGTAATGAAGACTAGTGGTACCAGCCTTCGGGGCGCCGATGATAAAAAAAGTAGGTAGGGTCATTCTATCTAAGTCTATGGACAAGAACCGACTCTGATGGGGTTAGCCTAGCCACAACGCCTATAAAACGTTGCCGTCATGGAGGATCGATTACAGGGCCTTCCCGCCAGACGGGAGGCCGACCCGATGCGAGTGCCCACCGCAGCGTGGCGAGATGCCTCTTGCGTTGACAGCCTGGGGCAAACACGATGCGGATGGCAGAACCTATACCTATAAGGATTCTCACTAGGAGGGCTTGAAAAGCACCTGAAGTGCGCCGCACGAATAAAATACGCGCCCCAAGAGCTGTTAGATGTAGACCAAGCGAAGATGCGAAATTTTCGTCCCCCGCGCTTCCTCCTACTGCATGGTCACAGCGGGCGTCAGAAGCCAGAACTACTCGTCTACCACGCTCATGTGCCTCCCAGCAAAGCAGAACGTCCTCCAAGTACATATGTACTTCAGTATCCAGGCCGCCTACGGCGCGTAGGAAATCTCCTTCAACCAGCAGACAAGCACCAGTAAGACATCGCGCATCACCCACGGTATACGCGTGCTTACCGTACGCTGCCCGGATCTTTTCGGCAGCAAGTAGTTGCGTTGCCAATTCATGCCGCACCGATACGAAGGGCCGCTCGGATAGTCCATGGGGCTGGCCTGTCGAGTCAGTGAGCAGGGGCCCTACAAGCGCAGCGTCACGGGACCTCGCTACGGATAGAAGTATATCTAGACAGTTTACAGTAAGCTGAGCATCGGGATTGAGCAGGAGGAAGTAGTCGGCATCAATCACAGCCTGCATACCAAGATTAACAGCCGGAGAGAACCCTATGTTTTCTCCGGCGTCGATAGAGACAAGCTCGCATGCTCGACTCGTTACCTCCTTCGCATAATCCTGCGCAGAATTAGCGACCAGAATCACGTCGACACGAGGTCGGTCATCGGCGGCGATGGCAACAACCGCGCTGTCGAGTGCATCGACACACGACTGAATGACCGAGTCGCTGTGGTAGCAGACGACTATGACCGCCAATCGGCTATTGCTGGCCATCACACAAGAGGGTCAGGCCGGGCGACGTATAGATGACTGGACCACATTATAGAAAGGAGTTTGCAGGTCGGTGCGCATGGTATCAAAGAATGCCCAACTCGCCGCCGGTCGTTTAGCCTGGCTCATTCAACCTGTAGCCTTCCAACCTGCATAGCGCGCTTGCCCAGGGGCGGAACTCCCGTCGTAGCTATCCCGATGGCGCGTAGCTCTATGACGCGCGGCTTAGTGACATACGGCCCAAGTGGTCGGGTCTCGAGCGAGACGCGGATCACGAGCGAAACCCGTTAGGCCAAACAGTGGCCGGCATGCTCCCCGCAAGGCAACATGCGTCGTCGTCCACCAGGCGCACTCTAGATTCTCGGCACCTCAACACGCTTCCGTCGAGTGGCTTACAACGCTTGGTAAAATGTCCTCAGCTGCGTGCCTATTATCTCAGGACCTCGCGTTTCTGTACAGAACTCTTGGCATCGAGACCCTACACGCTGAGCTCTCTGCGCATCCACCAAAAACAGTTCCATTGCGTGGGCAAGTGCTGCAACATCTTCGACCGGGACGATCATCTCGTTGCAGGGAGCTAGCTCTTGCGTGCCGCCAACGGGGGTCGCCACAAATGGCCTGCCTGCTGCGAGGGCCTCAGTCAGGATCATCGGCATCCCCTCGGCGCGAGAGGGAAGGACGATAACTCTCGACGAGCGTATGAGAGGACGTATCAGCCGGGGATCAACGGCTTTCTCGATCGTCATTCTCTCCAACATCGGTGGCTGATAGTCATCGATTGGCCCGATCAGCCGGCAGCGTCCCTCAATGCCTGCATCGAGCAGCATCTGCCATGCACTGACGAGTACGTCAACGCCCTTGCGCATACCTATAGTTCCAGCAAATAGCACAACTGGGTCGGTATTACCCACCGGAGGAGACTCGTCGTCGATCGCGACTGGGTTTGGAAGGCGCTTAATGTGAGCTCTGATTCCTAGTCGCTGAACAGCAGTCTTAGTCTCACTAGAGAGACACAGCACTCCGTCAGCCTTCGACAAAATAGATCGCACCATCCGTCGATGGGTATTGGAGAACTCCGGGAAGTCAAACCCATGGATCGAGACTACTACCTTTAGTCCTCGAGCTTTCGCAAGACCTACGAGGGGTCCGTCACGAGCGTAAGCACCACCATTTGACATGTGTACATGTATGATGGTGCCCGAGGCAGCACGCATTATAGCTCCGGCTGCACGCAGGACCAACGCAGAATTCATGAGGTGCTTCGGACCGTTCCACGTCGGCATCAGAGAGATTTGATCCGAGCCGATACCAAAATCAGAAATGGTACGCATGACGGATTGGGTGCCCCCGACAGTCAGCGGATGAGGGCCTATGTGAATAGTCTTTAGCATCTTATGCTCCATACGGACACCACCAGCGGTCCGCCAAGCTGCAGGGTCTGTATCGTATTGCCAACGTTCTGTGGGAACGCATCATATACCAGGTCAGTTGATTCAAGGCTTGGGCACGGACAGCTCAACCACGGGAACAGGGCGAGATCGTCCGCTCAACCATGAGGCTGGCACTTAGCACTCCAATAGCGCCAAGGGCCAAGGCTGCGATGGCTCTTGGGGTTGAGGCTCGAACTGTAGTTGGGCCCCATCGAGCCACCGAACGCCTAGATCCGCCAGACGTGCGGCAAGCCCATAGACAGAGTATCCTTCCTGGCATGAAAAAGTTCTTCTGCCTTTTGGCCTACTATTGCTTTGCTCAGTTTCTTCCAGACATGCCGTTCCCTGGCGGCACGGCGTCAACCCGCCTGAGGAGCTTCTTGGCTAGAGGCTTTCTGGCGAGTGCGGGGAGGGAAATCGACATCCGGTCGAATGCCTTCTTGGCTGACGGCCGGTATCTGCACATGGCCGATCGATCGAGCATCGGACCGGGCTGTAAAATCTATGGCGCACACCTCGGATACGGTGTGATAATTGGACCGCACTGCGTCTTCTTCAAGGAGAATCGCGCCGCCGATGATCTAAGTAAGCCAGTTGGAGCCCACGATACCACTCCAATCAAAGTGCCTGTGGTCGAAGATTTCGCCTGGGTCGGTGAGCGGGTATTGGTGCTTCAAGGCAGGCGAATCGGAAAGGGAGCTATCGTCGGTGCCGGGGCGGTCGTAACGCGCGATGTCCCCCCATTTAGCATCGTTGGCGGGAATCCCGCCAAAGTGATCGGTCATCGAGGTCAAAACGGCGCAGGCAGCTCGGTTATACCCTGGTCACAACACTCCGAGACAAGCTCTCCATCTGCGAGCTCCTAGAGGGACCCGGCACCGTCAACAGCCAAACCGCACGACTCGTGCGCGACCGTGCCCTCCGCCGAGAGACACTCTCGGATAGACTCCCGTCCTTATATGGAGAGCGTCAGGTTGACCCCGGACATCACGAGCACACGGGTAGGACTCGGTTGTGGCGGTCTAATGCGTGAGCCTGCCAGTCGTAAGCGTCAGCGCCTGCTTGACGAGGCTTTTGACCAAGGTATCAGGCATTTTGATGTGGCACGTATGTACGGCCTTGGAGCGGCCGAGGGCGAACTGGGACGCTTCGCGCGGGGCCGTCGCGACCGTGTGGTGATCGCGACGAAGTTCGGGATCGAGCCTGCATCGGCTTCAGGGCATCTAGCCCGTATGCAGGGTCCTGCCCGCAGGCTGCTCGCGCGCTACCCAGCACTACGCGGTTATGTAAAGAAGCACGCGGACGTCTTCCACGCGCCTCGCCATTACGACGCCGCGACGGCACGCGCCAGTCTGCAGACAAGCCTACGCGAGCTTCAGACCGACTACGTGGACATTCTGCTTGTTCACGACCCGGCACCTACGGATCAAGTGGACCTGCCGGGTATCTGCGACTACCTGGAAGAGGCGCGTCAGGCAGGTCATTTGCGTGCTTGGGGGGTGGCCGGCGAACAGGACCCCTGTATTCAGATCAAGCAATCTCTCCCCGCTACAACGATCCTGCAGATGCGTGACGACATCATCTCTCGGATCTGCCCTCTCCCAAATGACATGGAGCCGCTCATCACCTTCGGCATTCTAAGCGACGCTCTCCACCGAATCATCAACCACCTCAAGGGATCTGCCCAACGCCGCTCGCAATGGTCCAAAGCGTTGGGTATGAATTGTTCCTCGTCACAAGCCCTAGCCTCGCTGCTATTGCGCGACGCGCTGTACGCTAACCCTAGAGGCGTCGTGCTGTACAGCACAACCCGACCGGAGCGCCTGTGCGAACTCAAATCCATCGCCTCCGCCGAGACCAACGAGGATGACCCAGTGCTCGCGGAAGCTCAGGTGCCGGGTTAAGGATGAGATCCTGGGCCCAACGGGCTGATCGGAAGCATTGGCACAATGAGCAGAGACACGGCTGCTGTTACTGCAGAGTCATGCCTAGAGACGGATGTCGCAGTGGTAGGCGCTGGACCGGCGGGCATCGTGGTGGCATTGGAACTGGCCAGAGCGGGACGTCGTGTTCTGTTGATCGACAGCGGAGGAAACACCCGCCAGCCGGAGGCCCAACAGCTTGGCGATCTTGCTGGGGAGGATCCCATGCATGTCCCAATGTCGCTCGCCACTAGTCGCCAGCTTGGAGGTGCCTCCAACCTTTGGGGCGGACGTTGCGTGCCCTTCGATCCGATCGATTTCAAGCCGCGGGGGATCGTTGGTGACGCAACATGGCCTGTGTCGTTTGACGAACTTCAACCCTATTTTCAACGGGCGTGTGATTGGTGCGTCTGCGGAGAGGCTGTTTTCAATGCCCACGATGTGCCGAGTCTCGCGATACGCTCGCTCGTCCCCGGATTCCCGGATGGCCGTGTGCGAGCGTCCGCTCTTGAGCGTTGGTCACTGCCGACCAATTTTGGCCGCGAGTACCATACCACCCTAATGGATACACCAGGCTTGACACTCCTCACCAACCTTACCTGCACGGAGATCGTCTGCGACCCAGAACGACCACGTGTGCAACATCTCCTGGCGCAGAGCCTGGATGGCCGTTTAGTGAAGATCTCAGCCTCGCATCACATCCTGGCTTGTGGCGGACTCGAGGTCACCCGTCTCCTCTTTGCGTCCAATCGCAGCCACCCAAATGGGCTTGGTAATCATTCCGGACACCTTGGACACTGGTACATGGCCCATGTCGAGAGCCGCATTGCTCGCGTACACTTCGCTACTCCACCTGCAGAGACCATCTACAACCATGAGCGCGATCCCAACGGCGTCTACGTGCGCAGGCGCCTGACCTTCTCGGAGGACTGCCAAGTCGACGAACAGCTGCCGAACGTAGCCCTGTGGCTCGTCAACCCTGACATCAGCGACCCCGAACACGGAAGTGGAATTCTGTCATTTGTGTATCTGATGCTCGTATCCCCATTGGGACGGTTTTTCGTGTCTGAGGGGATCCGCCAAGCGCACATCAAGACCTCACAGCCCGCACCTAAGCGCAGACATCTCTCGAATGTTCTGCGGAACCTTCCATCAGCTGTTCGCTTTGCACTCGGGTTCGGCTACCGGCGCTTTCTCAAGCGAGGCCGAAAGGTTCCTGGATTCTTCGTCCCTAGCGCAGCGAATGTCTATCCTCTGCTTTACCACGGTGAGCATCTACCACACTACGAGAGTGGCGTTGAGCCAACATCCGAGCGTGACGCGGTAGGAATGCCGCGCCTGTCCACCCATCTTTGGTTCGGAGAGGAAGATGTCGCAGGTGTGATCCGAGCCCATCGCTGCCTAGACTCATATCTGCGCGAGCACGGGCTCGGCCATCTTGAGTACCTCTACGAGGATCGCGAGGGGGCCATTCGCGAACAACTCTTCGGAGGTTACCACCAAGCGGGTACTACCCGGATGTCCCTCCACCCACAGGATGGGGTTGTCGATTGTAATCTGGCGATACACGGGTTTAACGATCTCTATGTCGCGAGCAGCTCGACTTTTGTGACGTCAGGCCAGGCGAACTCTACTTTTATGATCCTGGTCTTCGCACTACGCCTAGCGGACTATCTGCGATCTAGGGAAGGATAATATCTCGAGCAGCGAAACCGCCTGAATAGCTGTCGGTCTCTATATGAGACTATGGTCGATCTATCTACACGGCCCGCCAGAAGTGAGGAAGACCGGAGCTTGAGCAAGCGTGGCTACTTTCTTCCTTGCTACCTCGATCAAGTCGTCGTAGCGAAGATCATCCGCATCAACCGAAACCGCCAGCCCACGATTGCCGAGCTCGCGGGCGACCTGGATCTGATGATCGTCAACATGCTCGCCCAACGACAGCCGGCGTGGCACAAGCAACGGACATTTGCCAACTTCCAGTGCCGCGAGCGCGGTCCCCACTCCAGCGTGTGAAATAACCACATCAGCCTCGCGCATTGCTTGAGTCAAGTCCCGCTCAGGGAGAGCGTAGTGCCCAGAGAAACCAAATCCGCTGGTATCGGTGTCTCCCGTCTGCCACAACACATCCGTCTCGGGCGGTAGGATCTCGAGGAGACGCTCTATCAGACGTGGAAACCCATATCCACGATAGGTACCCAGAGTTACGACGACCCGCTTGAGCTGACTAATTTGCTCGTGCACAGAGGCTGCAGGTTCGAACGCATCGAACACAGATCCACGATAGAGCCATCGCTTGCCGGCCCACACCGGATACTGGGTATAGAGATAGACGCCCGGGATCCTGCTCATCAAGCGACCAGTCACCGAGGGCCCGTCGCTGCGCGCTGCGCTCTCTATGTAGTGACAACGCAGTCGTCGAAAGCGTGCCAGCGCAAAGTAGGGCAATGCGACCGCCGACCCTGTGCTCACGACCGTATCGACGTCATAAGTACGCAGGATGTCGCGGGCGTCGGACAGATTGCGCAACACATTGACCGGATCACGGCCCCCTACAAAGGGTGCGAAGTCAACAGTCTCGCCGTCGAGCAGCGATCGACTCTGAGGAGTGTCGAAAGTAACCCAGCGGAAAGGCCCTCCAACCCCCGACAATCGCTTATACAGGTGGTGCAACTCCTTGAGATGCCCGCCAGTCGAGGCGACCAGTAGTGTCGTCAAGCCGATATCTCCCCTCCAACAGGCAATTGCCAGGACGCTGCGCACGTCGAACTAGATGGGGATGTCTGCTCGTTTGAGCGGATTATCACGAACGATAGGTACTCTCTGAGAACATAGAGCATGTCTCTTGATAGTCTATGTGACCCGACCATGAGCTTCACGCGCCCAGCGCGTACGCAGGACCATGTGCCGGTAAACTCGGGCAAGATACAAACGTTACGTACATCTTCAAGGTTCTGGATCGGTATTGTATGCGCCGTGTCAGCCGTATATCGTCCGGAGTTGAAGTCATGATCAAAGTCGCGATCGTCGGTCTCGGCAAGATGGGCCTGTCCCACCACGCGATCGTCAACATGCATCCAGACGTGGACCTCGTCGGCGTCTGCGACTCCTCTGGCTATGTCCTCAGCGTGCTTGGCAAGTACACAGGCGTCCAGACCTACGACGATTTCGACGCCATGCTCGACAAGGTGGACCTGGACGCCATCGTGATCGCCACCCCATCGAGCTTCCATGCGCGCATGGTCCGCAAGGCGCTGGAGCGAGATCTGCATGTCTTCTGCGAGAAGCCCTTCACGTTGAGCGTCAGCGACGCCGAGGCCTTGGAGGCGCTCGGCCGCGAACGGAACCTCGTGACGCAGGTGGGCTACCACAACCGTTTCGTGGGGGCCTTTCGCGAGGTCAAGTCCGTCCTCGACCAAGGCGCCATCGGCGACGTAACCCACATTCTTGGGGAGGCATATGGTCCCGTCGTGCTCAAGCCCAAGGGCGGCACCTGGAGAAGCCAGCGCTCGGAGGGCGGCGGCTGCCTTTACGACTATGCGGCTCACGTCATCGACCTCGTGACTTGGTACGTCGGCGAGCCCAGCGGCGTCGGCGGGACCGTCCTGAACCGGGTCTTCTCCCGAGAGATAGACGACGAGGTCTTCAGCACCCTGTACTTCCCTGAAGGCAAGACAGGCCAGCTCTCGGTCAACTGGTCAGACGAGTCGTACCGGAAGATGACGACTCGTGTGACCATCTGGGGCACCGCCGGGCGCATCTACGCCGATCGACAGGAATGCCAGGTTTATCTGCGCGATACCGCAAGCGCCCCCCCTGGGTACGAGGAGGGCTGGAACGTCCGCTACACGACCGAGCTGACCGAGCCCGTCTGGTTCTATCTCCGCGGCGAGGAGTACAGCGCCCAGATCGACTACTTCGTGCAGCGCATCAAGGAGCGCCAGCCAGATGGCATCAGCAACTTCGCGACAGCGGCCGTGACCGACAAGGTCATCGCCACGATGGTCGCAGACGCGGCGAAAGGCGCATCGACCCCCACGAGCGGCGAGTTGTCCACGCCGGCGCCAGTCAAGTCCCCGCGCAAGTTCCGCTTTTGGCGGCGGTGACAACTTCGATGTCCAGCCGCTTCTCACCGCCCACTCGGAGATGCTCATGATGGACCGACTGCTGTTCGGCGACAATCAGTTCTTCGGCGTCAATCACATGTCCGAGGAGAAGGCCCGCGCCCAGACGCTGCGCTTTCAGGATATCGGCGCGGTGATCGATGTCCTGGACACGGCATACGCCGAGGGCATCCGAACCTTCATGTGCACGACCCACGAGCGCATCGCGCTCGTCTGCGACCACATTCGGGCCAATTCAGAGCGCTACCCCGACTTCGTCTTCTACCCGGGCATGCCCTACGCCCACAAGTACGCAAACGCGGTCACCGAGAACGGCATGCTGGGCGCCGTAAGGCGGTTCTTGCCCGACGAGGGCCTGATGAATGCCGCCATACGCGGCGGAAGCTCGGTCGCCAAGAAGGACATCGAGGGCCTCACGACGCTCCTGATCGACGCCGAGATGAAGATGTTCCAGGGCTTGAGCGCGCCTGTCATCTTTCTCCAGAACGTGGTCGTCGACCTGCTGCTTGGGCTCGGCTTCAAGGATGCATTCCGCGTTTTCGCCGAGCACGTCAAAGACCGTTATGACGCCGAGCCCGGATTCATCACGATGAACATGCCGGCCTTGCTCGACGTGCTCGAAGAACTGCAGATAGACAATCCAATCGTCTGCTCGAATATCAACAAGATCGGCTTTCGCATGTGCGGAGGGGCCGCCGCATATGAAGCGGCTCTGCAGGAGCGCCGGTTTCGCGCCATCGCGATGTCTGTCTATGCCTCGGGGGCGATACCCCCGCGCGAGGCCATCGAGTGGGTCTGCGCGCAGCCGAACATCGAGGCGATCGTGTTTGGGGCGTCCAGCAAGAACGAATATCCGGCACACTCAAGAATTGGTGTCTGAGTACTGGCCCGCTGACGCTGCTCACACGTAGCGGCAGTCTGCAGGCGAGCACTCACGGTCGGTCTAACAAGACCGCAGGCACCTGGGAGATGCTCTGGATCCAAAGAGCGGCTTCGGGATCGATAAGCGCCGAGAGTCGCAGCATGTCGTCGTGGTGGCCGACGAGCGGCGTCCGGACGACCGTCTCGTGATGGGCGATGCGGTTCCGGACGGGCACCAGCTTGGACATCAACTCCGAGACGTCGCTCCGCTTGCCAGAGCCGCCCATAAACGCCGGCTGGCGTCCCGCTAGCGATCGTACGCGCGGCCGCGTGGCCGGACGGCGAGCACGTCGATGACGCGCTCCGCATCCACGCGGCGAAGATCACACGCCAGTCGCCTACGCGCAGTCGCCAAAGTCGCTCCGGGCCACGCAGCAGCTTGACGTCGCCTCTCGGCAGCGCTCCGATCGCCGCGCTGATTCGCTCTCGATCCCGGCGACCGAGCCGGCGCAAAGCCTTCAGCGCGGCGGGACGGATCTCAATCCGCCATCCGTCGGGGTCAGTCAGCGTTCAACTCCGCCTCGACCTCAGACCAGGCAACGCCGGGTTCTGTCCGTGCGTCCCGAACCGACCGCAGATCCTCCTCAGTCAGCGGCTCGTCGTCATAGGACGCCGCATCGAGCTTGGCAACCACAGGATCCTGGGCACGGCGCAGCAGGATCGCAGCAGCCGGCAGCGACTCCTCAGGCAGAGCATCGACCAGCTCGTAAAGCTCAGTCTTGGTCATCTCGAGAACGGTAACAGCGGGCCACGCCGCGACCAAGGGCGCTCGCCGAGCCCGGGGAATTCGGGGTCACACCGTGAGTTCCGCGTGCTGGCCGGCTGACGCCGCGTTTGCAGCGATAAGGACAATCTGCCCGGCGGATCCCCAAACCGCTACCCCCAGAGGACGGCGATTGGGGCGGCGATGACCTTCTCTTCGAGTTCGTATGCCCGTGGACCTGTGTGCAGGACGACGCCAGCGAGAAAGCGCTCGCCGAGTTCCTCACGCAGCCAACGAAGGTGCTTGGCGTCCTCGTGCGCGGTCGGGGCGGCGCCGGCCTTGACCTCGATACCGACGACCCTCTGTCCCGCCAGCTCCGCGATCAGATCGATCTCATGCCGTCCTTGCTCGGTTCGCAGGTGGTGCATTCGCGGTCGCGAGGCGGACGTCGCCATCGTCGCACGTATCTGTGCCGCGACGAAGGTGTCGAGAATGCGTCCCAGCAAATCGCCGTCGTCGATCGCCCCCTGCTCGTCGAGTCGCAGCGTCGTCGCGATCAATGCCGCATCGATCAGATAGCGCTTGGGTCTCTGAGCGAGTCGCTTGAGCCGGTTCGACGTCCACGAAGGCACGTTCTCGGCGATCAGCAAACCGGCTAGAAGATCCTCGTATGAGGTGGCCGTCGCCTTGTTGACTTGAGCGGCGTCATAGATCGTCTTGTGCTCGGCGACGCCGGCCGAGTTGAGCGCATACGCCTGCAGGTAGCGCCGCAGACGCTGCGTGTCCCGCCGCCTGCCCAAGTGCTCCTCGAGTTGCTCCACGTCATGGCTGAGCAGATCCTCAATGTAGCTCTCGAGCCACAACTCTCGGGCACGACCGGACAGTCGCAGACTCGCGTCGGGGAAACCGCTGCGCAGGGCAAGCTCTACGTAGCCGCGCAGGTCCGGACAATCCTTTGGAACCGTAAGCTCCTCGCCGCCCGCAAGCTTGTCGAACAGCGACGGACCTTCGCGACCAAGCTGCTCTGCCACCGTCATCGGATACATCGTCAGGCGTACTATGCGACCGGTGCCAGGCCAGACCTCGTGTTCGGACTCGGCGCGGACCGAACCTGTGACATAAAAGCGATTCGGGCGAGGATCGACTTCGACGGCGCGCCTGACAGCACCGAGGACTCCGGGTACGCGCTGCCACTCGTCAAGGAGCACCGGCTCCGGTAGACCGCGCAGCGCCACGTCCGGATCTGCTTGGAACGCGGTCGCGCCTGCCTGCCTGTCGAGCCTGACGACCGTTGCCGCACGCCGTTCCAAAGTGGTCGTCTTGCCGGACGCGCGAGGACCGAGCACAAGGATCGCGGGTAGCTGCTCGAGCAGCTCGTCCAACAACGGGTCCACCAGACGCTCCCGATATCGCATCGAAGTCCGACTAACCATCACACGCACCATATAGTAGCCATATCACGCAACTCATACTAGCCACTAGACGCATCCGCGTCAGGTTCGCCGCCCCAATACGGGTAGGATCGTCCGCCTCGTCTCGATCGCCCGGCTGCGATCAGTAGCATATATCCGTGAACACGGAGCGGACATGGCCGGCCGAGCCGAGAGTCGTCTCGGCAAGGTCCCGTGCCGTGACTCCACGCTGCTTGGTGGGCTTGAGGAAGTGACCGAAGCGGAATTCGGGGTCACGCCGTGAGCGCGGCGTCTCGCTGGAGCACGAATAAGCCCCCGGCGAAGGCGGCAGCGGACAGACGGTCGCGATCGTCGATGCCTACGACGACCCAAAGATCGAAGCGGACCTCGCCACGTTCGACAGCGACTATGGGCTCCCGTCCTGCACAGCCGCGGGCGGCTGCTTTGAGAAGGTCGGGCAGAGCGGGAGCACCACCTTGCTGCCGAAGGCCGACAAAGAAGGCTGGTCGCTTGAGATCGCCCTCGACGTGGAGACCGTGCACAGCGTCTGTCAGAACTGCAAGTACGGGGACATCGACTGCGAAGGCACAACCGCGTGCGACGCGGCCCCCGGTTTCGACGGTCCTTCGGGCGTCGGCGCGCCGAAGGGCCTCGGCGCGTTCAAGAGCAACGCCGTCACCCTGCTCACGCAAACCTCGGCGAGCGTGAACAGGCGCAAAGCCTTCAAACACGGCGGCGGCGGATTCCATTTGGTAATCTGATGGTATGCGTGTTGCCATTGATGGGGTTGGTCGTCTGGTCATCCCGAAGACCCTCCGGGAGGAGCTGGGGGTGCACGGCCCGACTGACCTGGAGTTGACCGCGGCCGACGGCAGGCTGGAATTGACGGTCGCCGACGTGCCCGCTCGCGTGGAGGAGCGAGGGGGCTTCCCCGTGATCGTGACCGACCGACCGATGGAGCCGATGAGTGTCGCGCAGGCGCGCACGGCGGTCGAGCGCGTGCGACTGTGATCGCACCCGACTCGAGTGTCGTGATCGCGGCGCTCGCGCCGTGGCACGAAGCTCACCACCCGGCTCGCGCGGCGCTCGCCGAAAGTGAGGTCAGGCTACCCGCTCATGTCGCCTTCGAGACGACATCAGCGCTCAGTCGTATGCCCGAGGGACACCGGATAGCGCCGGCAGTCGTTCTGAAGACCCTGGAACGCGGCTTTACCCAGCCGTGGCTTGCAATGGACGCCGACGCTCTGCGCGATGCCCTGCGGAAAGCCGTCGAGACCGGGGTGCGTGGCGGCTCCCTCTATGACGCGCTGATCGCAGCGACCGCCGCCACCCACGACGCCGAGATTCTGAGTGCCGACCGGCGAGCACTCGGGACCTACCGGGCGATGGACGTCAAGGTCAGGTTCATCGACGATTGAGTAACACCCTGCGCGGCCAAGCCACCCTCCCCCAGCGCGAGCGGCCGAGATGCTCGCCGGACCCAACTGCGCATCGCGTGGCAAACAGAACGCAAAACTCGCGGAACAAATGATGCGCGGATCGCGGAAAACTATAGAAGTCCCGTAGAACCCCGCCCAATGCCGCGTCTGTCTGCCTCAGTTCAGCTGACGGCACGCGCTCGCCGACCTCGGCCTTCCGAGCGATCTCGCCGATCGCGGTGCTTGCGGTGCCGCCTCATGCACGCTCGCCACAGCTGGCACACAACACCTGTCCTGGCCGGTAGCGGATCCGGTCGCCAGGCATCACCGAGCAGCCGCACCCGCGACATTCCCCGGGATAGCGTGCCCTTATCCACCTTCCGGCTGTGGTGGAAGTCATCGGTGAGCGCTCGCGGACCTTCCCCGACGGTCTGCGCCCGAGACCGATCATCGAGGCGAGCAAGAAGCCGATGCCTGCTCCCACCCCAGCGCCAACCAGCACTGGAACGATCCAGGCCAGAATCTCAGAGGCCATACCGCTGCCAAGACACTGCCCAAAAGCATGCGTAGCCACACGCCCGTGGACACCGATGTGAGGCTTGCACACCTGGGACGGCCGGGGATTGGCGTTGGTGTGCTTGAGCGCCCACATCAGGCCGATGAAGGCCCCGCCGCCCGAACAGACGCGAAACACCAGATCGCGTAGCTCGCGTCCAATCACACGACGCTGCCGACGAGAGATCGCCATGTCGGCGTTATCGGCAGCATATTCGGATGACTCAAACGGTCACTGAGGTCCACGGGGGCATCACCACACCCGCCAACCAACACACCACCCAAACACTCACCAATACCTACACCACACCACTCATACACGCAGCACAGCACATCTGAGTCTCCGAGTCGCGCGGCGACAAAGACAAGTACGCCCAACCATCCCCCGACCCAATTCGCAGTCTGGCTGCGAGCGCCACCATTACTTGCGTTTGCGGCCGCCTGCACTACCCTTATAGATGCTTATCAGGCGTTTTGAGGGTCGTTCCCTCGCTTCTCGGCCCGTCCTACCGGCGGGCCGAGTCGTGTCCTGTGGGCAGGGCTGCGAAGTCGCGATCTGGAGTACACCACGAAGACCTGGAGACATCGCGAAGCGCATCAGAGAGGCCGTCAAGAAATGCGATCACATACGCCCAGCGATCTAACACCGATGACTCAACCCACTACGCACAGTTTCACGCTTTTTTTCAAGGGCGCCAACGTTCTGGAAGATGAGCACCTGGAGGCCCTGTTCGAGAACGGCTGCGACGACGCCCTGTTCGGCGTCCGCGACGGCGCGCAATACGGAGCTTTCGATCGTCAAGCCAACAGCTTCAGCGAAGCCTTGGCCAGCGCGATCGCCGACGTCACCCGAGCCGTAGATGGTCTTGGGGTCATCCGCATAGAGCCAGAACGACTTCGTCACGATGGCCGCCATCGCCGCGCGCAGCGGACTCTCGCGCGAGTACATCCGCCTGCTCTCGACCGGCAAGCGCGGACCCGGCGACTTTCCCGCCCCCATCGTCCACGTGGACGGAAAGACCCGGCTATGGCACTGGCCAGACGTCGCCCACTGGCTGACCCAACACCAAAAGGCCAAGGTCACAGTCGACGCCCACGCAGCCGACCTGGTCGCAGCCATGAACGCCGCCTACGACCTGCGCGAGCACACCAATCACCTCCAAACAGACCAAGACCTGGCGCTCGTCGCGAGCGCCCTCGGCGAGTTGTGATCAGGAGCTCAGCTCTCGTTCATCCAGATCGTCTGGAAGCGGCACCTCCTGCGGCGCGGCGCCGCGCTCATCCTGCCAGGACGCGAACGCCTCTCCGTCGCGGCCCACGTGCTCGCCGTCGCCACCGAGCGCAAGCAGCACCACCCGGTCTGGCCCGCGGTTGACCAGCTGGCGACGCAGCCGCGACGCGACGCGGATCAGCTCTCCCTGCTCAAGCTCGATCGGCTCGCCCTCGACCAACAGGCTCAGCCGACCCTCCAGCACCAGGTAGACCTCCTCTTGGCGGTCGTGGCGGTGAATGCGACCACGCTGGCCAGGCTGCAGCACGAGCTGGTTGAGCCCAAAGGAGCTGACCCCCAGCTGGCGGCGCAGCGCCACGAAGCGCTCGTCGGTGTCCAGGTCAAGGCGGGCACGTGTGATGCCGTCCTGCATGCACGCATCTTTACAGAGACGAAGTGCCAGAAGACGAGCAGGGCGATCAGCAACCAGGCCGAACGGCATCATCCGTGGTCATATATCGCCCACCACATGGTCGAATAATGACCGAGAAACGAACGGTTGATCATGGACACGCTCCAGCGCGCTATCACTCCACGCATTCTCACGATCCCTCCTGCTTGTCATCCCCGTCTGGGCCTTCTTGATCCTGCTGACGCTCACGGCGAGCGCAACAGCGCGGCAAGGGGACTCCGACTGGAGAGTCGCGCTCCTGAAGATACGGCGCTAGGTACTTGGCGGCGATCTTGCTTGGCGGCGACCAGGTTGGCGTGTCGGTGATCTCCGAGCTGAACCCGTGTCCTCCGGTGATGTGAGCGGTGAGATATTGAGGCTTCCCGTTCGTCAAAAGCGTGCCGTGGATCACGGGGTTGAAGCGCTGAGGCGTAACCGAAGCTCCGGCCAGTGCCGCGATCGACTGCGCAGCGATGTCGGCCTGCTGTGAGCCGACGCCACCGTGCTTGATGGGAAAGTCGGTCGCATCGCCGGCCGCGTAGACGTGCTCGACACCTGGTACCCGGCAGTGTGGGTCCACCTGGATGAAGCCGTGCTCGCCCAGTGGGATGCCGTGCACCTCGGGTCCGAAGAGCTCGGGTAGCGCGATCACTCGATCCACCTCGAGGTGTCGGTCACCAGGGTTGACCACGACCTCGCGGGCGTTGGGGACCTCGGCGTATGCGGAGGTGATCGTCTCGATGCTCGCATGGGCAAGGAGCTCGGCTATGGAACTGCTCGCCGAGGCGCCAAAGATCGCGAGTGGGCTGTCCTCTGGAGTGACAATCGTCGTCTCCAGATCGATACCCATGTCATACGCGCGTCCGGCCGTCATCAGCGCGAGCTCGTACAACGGCAGCGGCCAGGCCATGCGGCCGGGCGCAACAAACGCAAGCTTGTGGATGAAATCGCCCTCGACATCCTGGATCAGCCCGTGCATGGTCTCGTCCAAGTCGCGGTCGTCGATCGTCAGGGCGTGCTTGTAGCGCTTGTTGATGCTCGCGCCGAGCGCGAGGACAAGCGCGTCGTACTCGATCGCCTCGTCGGCCTTCGTGTGGATCGTCCGCCCGACTGGGTCGATCCAGCCAAGTTCGCCGTGCAGAAGCGTCGCGCCGGCATCGCGCACGATCGAAGCGAGTGGATAGCGGCGAGCCGCACCTTGGGCGAACGGCTCGCGGACGACCATCGGCCGGTACACGAACTCGGTGTTGGGCGCGATCACCGTCACATCGGTTCGGTCGCGCCCAAGATCGGCCAGGGCCAGCGCAGTCTCGAGCGCGGCCACTCCGCCGCCGACGATGACCACGCGAAGCTGGTCGGAATGCGAGCCCTTCGCGGTCTCGGCGTGTGAAGTGCCGGCCATGATGACTACTTACTGGCCTTGCCGTTTGCGGCGTTGCTGTCCTTGTCGGCCTTGCTGCTTTTGGATGGCCTCGGGACCGGCGCATCTGGGAACTCGTCGGTCGTGCCGATGAGGATCGTGAGCAGGTCGCTGATCCGCTGCACGCGGCCAAGGCGGTCGGGAAGCGGTAGGCCGGATTGGATCGTGTAATGGTTGCGACGTCCGTTGCGCTCTCGCGTGATGTAGCCGCCGTCGGTGAGCTCCGTGACGATGCGGTGGGCGGCGCGTTCGGTGATTCCGACTCGCTCGCTGATCTCTCGTAGAAGCACGCCCGGATCGTGGGCGATGCAGGCGAGGACCTGGGCGTGGTTCGTCAGGAACTTCCAGCGGTGAGTGGTGGCCTCGGTCACGGTCATAGACAAAGACTAGCGTATCTAGATTTCGATTTCCTAGAAATCTATTCCTAGATTTAGATTTCATGCTATGTTATTCAAGTCCGCGGTGCTCGATTGGTCGCTGGCGCTCATGCGCACACCAAACGAAATGAGGAATACCGTGCCCAGTTCAGTCATGCCCTCTCCGTCCACCGCGACCGCCGACAGTGGCGTCCCGCCCCTCGAAGCTGCCGATCCTGTTGCCAATGGACAACCCCAGCCCTCACCACGCCCTCAGTCACCGCGAAGCCCACTGCTGGCGAAGCTCACCGGCCTGACCTCGATCGCGATGGTCGCCGCGTTGGGCATCGTGATCGTCGGCATCGTCGCCGTCGTGGGAGGCAGCTATGACAAGAAGGTCGTCCACGACCAACTCGTCCCACAGAAGATCTTCTTCCCCGCCGCTGGCAGCCCCGAGCTGCTACCCGGTGTAAAGCAGTACGCAGGCCAGCAACTGACCACCGGTAGCCAGGCCAAGGCGTACGCCAACAACTTCATCAACGTGCATCTCTCCAAGATCGCCGGTGGACAGACCTACGCACAGGTCAGCACGGCAGCCCTCGCCGCGCCGACCAACGCAAAGCTGGCCGAAGAGAAGGCAACCCTCTTCCAAGGCGAGACCCTGCGCGGCCTGCTCCTGAACGCCTGGGGATGGTCACTGGTCGGCACCATCGCCACCCTCGCCGGATGGCTACTCATCGCGCTGGGTGCGATCCTGTTCCTGCTCCCGCTGGCCAACTGGCAGGTGAACCTCAGAGGCCGAGGCGCTGCCATGGCCGGTGCATGATGAACGATACCTATGAGGCGCTCGTCGGTGCGACTTCGGCCGGATGACGCTACTGCGAGGCAACCCACGAGTGGTGCGAACAATGATCGGGGGAGGCTAATCCTGCATCCCACAGTCGTGGCCGTGATGGGCGCGGTCTTCAACCTGAATCATCCCGCGCACGTGGTGCACTGGCACTTCATCGAGCTGTCGGTGTCTAACGTCGTGGTGATGGCGGCGATGCTGATCGTCTTCGCACTGGCGGTCGCGCTGCCGTTCCCGGGCGCGTCGCGTCGACGGGGAGGTGCGTCATGAACGTGCCCGTCCCCGAGAAGTCGTGGACCGCACGCGTGCGCGAAGCCGGGGTCGGTGCGCTGCCGCCGGAGAAGTTGCTGCCCGACAACCAGCCGACGTATGTCGCCTCTTGGATCTACGTGTTCGGCGTCGCCTCGATCGCCTCGCTGGTCGTGATCATAGGCTCCGGCATGATCCTTTCCCTCAAGGGGCCGGCGTGGTGGCATTACACTGGCGTCGGGCACTTCTTCAACAGCATCCACTTGTGGGCCGTGGAGCTGTTCTTCTTCGCGATGGTCGTCCACCTGTGGGGCAAGTACTGGATGGCCGCCTGGCGCGGCGGGCGCACCCGCGTGTGGGTGACGGGGGCGATCACCTTCCTGGTCGCGGTTCCCACAGCTCTTACCGGCTATGTCTCCCAGCAGAACTTCGACGCGCAGTGGATCTCCACGCAGGCCAAGGACGCGATGAACTCAGTCGGTGTAGGGGCGTTCTTCAACCTCACCAACTTCGGGCAGATGTACACCTACCATGTGCTGCTGCTGCCGCTCGCGGTGGTCGCGCTCGTCATCGCCCATGTGCTGCTCGTTCGCCGCCACGGGGTGGTTCCACCGTTCGCGATCCAGGAGCGGGGCGAGGCTGAGTCGGCCACGCCTGAGCTCCCAGAGCCCCCCTCCGTCCCGGAGGGAGCGCGGTCGTGAGTCGCCTCGGATCGCTGCTGCGGAACAAAGACAACACCATGCCGTGGACGGGCGGCTACGCGCCTTACGACTTGGTCAAGGAGTTTTGCATCGCGGTCGGCGTTGTCGTGGTGCTGGCCGTGCTGCTGAGCGTGCTGTTCTCCTCGCCGGATGAGAAGCCGAGCACGGTCAAGCAGTGGTCGACCAAGCTGCCCGTCAACTTCGCGACGACGGCCGTGAGCGAGCTCGACGGCACCAGCGACACGGCCGAATACGGGCCGCCGTACAACCACATGTCGGGGAGCGTCCAACACTTCCTCTTCCTGCGCCCCCAGAGGTGGCTCGGCGTCAGCCACCCAATCAACACAGCCGAGGACTACGTGATCGGGCCGCTGAGCAGCATTCCCGCCGACCCCGCGCTGCAGAGTGCCGTCTCCACCTATCAGGCGGCGCCGGCGAAGACGCGGCTGGCCTGGAGCGAAGCGTACGCAAAATCGCTGGAAAAGGCCTCCGCCGCGTCAAACGGCTCGCTCACCGGTGTGAAGTCCGGCGAATACGGACCGGTGCCCACGATGATCGACAGTCTGCTCGGCCTGGCACAGAGCGGCGGGCTGGACGGCGACCTGTTGACGAGCAAGCAGTTCTTCCAAACCGACTACACCAAGCCCCTGCTGTTCATGGCCGACGGCGGCCTGCTCGAAGAACGCGCCGAAAAAGACCACCTGCTGGGCGAGCAGTGGGGAATGATGAACGAGACTGGCAGCTACCCGGGCCAGATGTGGCTGTGGCTGTACACCCTCTGGTATCAGGTCGAACCCTTCAAGTCCTCAGCCAACGGCGACCTGCTGGTGATGCTGGTGATGGGCGTCCTGAGTCTGGCGCTCGTCTGCATCCCCTTGATCCCCGGCGTGCGCGACCTGCCCCGCCGCATCCCGATCTACAAGCTGATCTGGAAAGAGCACTACAGCACGGCTCGAGGCGGGTCCTAGTCCCCAAGCCGTACCAGCTAGGCTGCCGCACGCCCACGCCACCCACGACGAGCACCAGCCGGTGACGCTCACATGCGGCGCGCTAAGCCAGCCGGCGCCCGGCGCTAAAGCTCGCTGGCGCCCTGGCCGATAGAGGAGGTGCGGCTAGCTCCGCCATTCACGGAGAGCCGGGCCGCTTCTGGAAAAAAGGCACACCCGTCGCGAGGCGGGCTCGCAAAGCCAGGGGTCTCTCGCAGATCGCCCAGCTGCCCGGCAAGTTCTGTGAAATCTAAATAGGGAGCTCTTGCCGCTATGTTTCGTTTTTTCAACATAAAGAAGTCCCACCTTGCGTTTGGTGTCGTGGTAGTCGTCCTGGCCATGGCCACAGCCGCCGCGTTCGCCTACTGGACCAGCTCCGGCGAAGGATCGGGCAGCGTCAAGGCGAACTACGCCAGCGCCTCGTTCGAAGTGAGCAGCGGGCTGGTTGAAAACCTCTACCCGGGCGGTAGCGCCGCGGTCACGGTGAAGGTGAAGAATACCGACGCGAACCAGAACGAGTACCTGACCAAGCTGGAAGTGGAAGTCAAGGAAACCTCGGTGGCGGAATGCAAAAAGGAATGGTTCGAAGTCACGCCTGCCTCGCAGGAACCAAAAGTCGTGGTCACACACGGTGAAACCAAGGAATACACCGTGAACCTGAAAATGAAAGAAGAAGCCAGCGTCAACCAGAACGCGTGCAAGGGCGCGTCGGTCACGCTGCACTACAAAGCCTCCTAGACGCCCAGGACAAGCGGACAGTCGGCGGCAACTGCTCAAGGTAAGAGGCGACGGCCACGGTCGTCGCCCCCGACCCTCGCAAGCTGGCACTCATGAGACCGAATCGTCTCAGAACACTCCGGCGGATCGCGGCCACGACCATGATGGCACTGAGCTTGCTGGCCCAAGGCGCCTTCGCGTACTGGTCTAACGCCGGGGAAACGAGCGCATCGGCGAACCTGGCGACGCTCTCCTCGCCCACGATCTCAAGCGCCACGCCGGGTGCCGAAACGGTCGAGCTCATGTGGTCGGCCGTCACTCCACCCGGGAGCGGCGTGGTCGAATATTACGTGACTCGCGACGGTGGCGCTCCCAGCAGCGGCTGTCCGAGCCTCCAGCTCTCGCTCGACCGCGACGAACTGCGCCGACACGGGCGTATCGATTGGCACGCACGAATACACCGTCACCGCCGTGTGGCGTACCTGGACAGCGACGAGCACGGCCAAATCGGTGGCCGTCGCTTTCGGCCCGGCTACCCACTTCCAGCTCGAAGCCGCGAGCACCACGCCCACCGCCGGCGAAACCGACAACCTGACGATCACCGCCAAGGACGCGAGCAACAACACGGTCGGCGCCTACTCAGGCCCACACAGCCTTATCTTCGAAGGCGCCGCGGAAGCGCCCAACGGCGAAGAACCGGTCGTCCTCGACAAGTCAGGCGTCGAAAGGGGCTTCGGCCAAGCAACCGAAATCACGTTCACCGAAGGCAAGGCCACGGTGTCGAGCGCGATGAACGGTGTGATGAAGCTCTACAAGGCCGAAGCAGCGCACATCAAGGTCAAGGAAGGCTCGCTCAACAACAGCACCGGACTGGCGGTGACGGTCAAAGCGGCCGCCACCAAGAAGCTGTCCATATCCGCGCTGAGCGAACAGACCGCCGCGACCGCCATCACCGTGACGCTGACGGCCACAGACGAATACGGCAATCAGACCTCGGGCTATGCGGGCGCCAAGACGCTCACCTGGAGCGGCCCCGCCAACTCCCCCAGCGGGCACGCACCCGAATACCCGGCCACGGCCACGACGGTCACGTTCACGAACGGCGTGGGCAAAGCGACAGGCATCAAGCTCTATGATGCCGCCCCTACCACGCTCACCGTCAACGAAGGCTCCTCCGTAGAAGGCGCCTCCAGCGTGTTCACGGTCAAAGCGGCTGCCACCAAAAAGCTCACTCTCACAGCGCCGAGCGAAGCGATCACCGGCAGCGCCTTCAGCGTCACGCTGACGGCCACAGACGAATACGGCAATCAGACCTCGAGCTATGCGGGCGCCAAGACGCTCACCTGGAGCGGCCCCGCCAACTCCCCCAGCGGGCACGCACCCGAATACCCCGCCTTGGCCACGACCGTCATGTTCACAAACGGCGTGGGCATAGCAAGCGAAATCGACCTCTACGACGCCGTTGCCACCGTTACGCTCACGGTCAAGGAAGGGAGCACCGTGAAAGGCAGCGCCTCCATCGCGGTCAAGGCCGCTGCCGCCAAGCTGCTCGCCATATCCGCGCTCGGCGAACAGACCGCGGGCACCGCTTTTAACACGACGCTGACGGCCCACGACGAATACGGCAACACCGCCACGGGCTATGCGGGCGCCAAGACGCTCACCTGGAGCGGCCCCGCCAACTCCCCCAGCGGGCACGCACCCGAATACCCGGCCACGGCCACGACGGTCACGTTCACGAACGGCGTGGGCAAAGCGACGAGCATCAAGCTCTACGATGTCCAGAGCACCACGCTCAAGGTCACAGATGGCGCGATCGAAGGTATCTCCGGCTCCTTTGCCGTCAAGGTAGCCGCGACCAAAAAATTCAGCGTGGCGGCGCCGAGCGAACAGGAAGCGGGCCCTGCCTTCAACGTGACGCTCACCGCCACCGACGAATGGGGCAACATCGCCACCGGCTACACGGGCAGCAAGACGCTGATCTGGAGCGGCCCGGCAAGCTCGCCCAACAGCACCGCGCCCGAATACCCGACCTCGGCGACAATGGTCACCTTTACCGAAGGCGTGGGCACAGCCTCCGCGATCAAGCTTTATGACGCCCAGAGCACCGCTCTCAAAGCGAAAGAAAGCAGCATCGAAGGCACGTCAGCCTCCCTGACCGTCACGGCAGCCGCACCGGAGCGCCTCGCCTGGGCGCACGCCGAAGTGACCGCCGGCAAACTTGAAGCCGGGACGTGCCCCTTTGCCTGCACGACAACCAGCATCGGCGCCAGCAAGAGATTCAAGGCTCACGCCAGCGTGACCGACAAATACGGGAACATCGTGAGCAACCTCGGCGGCGCCACCAAGGCGAAGGTCGAAAAGACAGGTGGCGAAGGCACGCTCACCAATGCCACCGGCCTAAGCATCCCCACATCGGGCCTCGCCGAATCATCGACGATCTTTGAATACACAAGCCCGGCATCCGGCACAAGCGAAGCCGCCCTGAAGCTCAAGGAGGAAGAAGGCGCCGCCTACACGGAAGCCGAAGCGCACATAAAGTACTGACCAGGATCCCTCACAGTCGACGCCCACGCAGCCGACCTCGTCGCCGCAATGAACGCCGCCTTTGACCTGCGCGAGCACTGCCGCGGCCCTTGGTATGCGGCGCCCCAAACGTGAGCCTCAGCGCCCCGGACTCAGGCGCGGCGGCGCCAGGCGAACCGGGGCCACCCATTCCAAGTAACCTCAGGGAGTGCCGGTGGGAGCGCTCGACAGCACAACAGCGGCGCTGGATGCGCCCCTGAGCGAAGCGACTTCTCGCTCGACCATGGAGCGGGTCGGCTGGGTGGCGTTGATCGCGCTGGCTCCGGCCACGCTGATCTACCTGAGCTTCGAAGCGGGCGGCTACTTCCCGAGCACGACGGGCTATGTGGCGATCGTGCTGGCCGGGGCGCTCGTGCTGAGAACCACGCTGGCCGAGCGTCCGTTCGAGGGGCTTGACCGCTCGCTGACGATCCCGCTCGGGGCTTTGGTCCTGTATGCGGCCTTCACGTTGGCCTCGGCGGGGTGGTCGCAGGCCACGGCGCACAGCTTGGACGCCTACTCGCGCGCCCTGCTGTATGTGCTGGCCTTCTTGTTGTACGGCTCGGTCAGGCACACGAAGGCAAGGGCCGCCTGGCTGGTGAAGGCCGTGGCGGGCGGGCTGGCCGTGGTGTGCCTGGTGGGGCTCGTCTCGCGCGTGCTGCCGCACACGTGGCCGACCGCTACCTCCTTCTATGCGGACCGCCTGAACTATCCCCTGACCTACTGGAACGCGGAGGGGATGGTCGCGGCGATTGTGTTGATCTTGGGCTTCCACATAAGCGCCGACCGGGCCGAGCACCCGGCCGTGAGGGCGATCGCGGCGGCCGTGTTGCCGGGCGTGGGGGCGGCCCTGCTGCTGACCTTCTCGCGGGGAGCGCTGGGGGCGGCGGCGATCGGGCTGCTCGCGTATTGCCTGCTGACTCGAGTCTCGACCCTGCCGACGGCCCTGATCGCGGCGGTCCCGACCACGGCGATCGCGATGCGCTCGGCTTGGGACGCGACCGAGCTGGCGACCAGGCGCCCGACCGACGCGCTGGCAGTCTCCCAGGGCCACCACGTGGCGGTCGTGGTGGCGGCTTGCATGGTGGCGGCGGGCGCGCTGCGGGCCGTGCTGGCGCTGGCCGACCGCCGGATCGGAGCGCTGCCGGTCGTGCGCGAGCCGCCGCGCTTGGCGGCCAGGGCCGGCTTGGGCGCGGCGGTCGGCGTGGTCGTTGTGGCAGTCGCGCTGGCGCTCGGCGCGGGGGGCTTTGCTAGCAGGGAGTACGGCAAATTCGTGAAAGGCACCCACGAAACCCACAAGGTCCAGACCAGGGACCGGCTCACCGACCCGGCCAACGACGGCCGCCTGCCGCTGTGGCGCGTGGCCCTGGACATTTACAGGACCCAGAGGCTGAGGGGCACCGGCGCCGGCACCTATCAGCAGTACTACCCGCGCTACAGGACCGAAAAGGGATACGTGGTCGATGCCCACTCGCTCTACCTGCAGAGCCTTGCGGAGCTGGGGATCGTGGGTTTCATTTTGGTGGGGATCGTCGTGCTGGGCATGCTCGTGGGCTTGGCCGCGCGCATCCGCGGGCCGGACCGCGGGATCTTCGCCGCCCTGTTCGCGCTGGTCTTGGCTTGGGCGGTCCACCAAATGTTCGACTGGGATTGGCAGATGCCCGCCGTGACCCTGGGCGTGTTCATGCTGGCGGGGCTCGGCCTGGCGCGCCGCGAAGACGGCAAAGCGGGGCTTGCGGGCCTGCCGCTGGGGCGCACGGCCGTGGCGCTGGGCTGGCTCGTGTTGGCCGTGACTCCGTTGCTCGTGGCCACTTCGTATGCGCGGGTGCAGAGGGCCGGCCGGGAGCTGTTGCACGGCGAATGCGCGAGCGCCAAGGAAGAGGCGTTGTCCTCATTGTCGCTGTCGGCCAAGCGGCCCCAGGCCTATGCGATCGTGGGCATCTGCGACCTCAAGCTGGGCTACGCCCAGGCGGCCGTGCCGGCGATGAGCCAGGCGGTGAGCTTGGAACCGCAGAGCTGGGAACAGTGGTTCTGGCTGGCCGTGGCCCGGGCGGGCGCGGGCCTGGACCCGCACGGGGCGATCGACCGCGCGATCGCGCTGAACCCGCTCGAGGGCGGCCTCAGGCACGCGGCACGGGTCTTGCGGGGCCACGACCCGCGCGTGTGGGAACGGGCGGCCCCTCGCCTACGCTTCGAAGCCCTGGCCTCGGGCAAGTTCGCGATCACCAACCTCTGAGCAAGGGCCCGCGCGCGCGGGCACCCCTTCCGCGTACATACATACCCATCCACCAGCAAGCCCCCCGCGCGGGGGCTCCCCCTGGCGCGCACAGACCACCCGCGCCCGCCGGCGGAGCAACATTTTGTTGCGGATGTCGGAAAAAGGAGCGCTCGTTCGTATAGGGGCATAACGAGACTTCTCTCGGCAAACCGACTCACCAGGACAGGAGACGATCAATGCCGCGCAAAGACGACGCACACATGGATGAGTTGGAGGGCGTCGCACAGCGCCTGCGCGACGAGCGCCCTCAGGCCAGCCCGCTCGACCTCGACCGCATCAAGACCACGGCCATGGCCCGCGCCAAGTCCGGCGCCAAGGGCGGCCGGGCCGGCGCCCGCAGGCTCGCGGTGGCCAGCTTGACCGTCGGCCTGCTGGTCGCCACGACCGGCGGCGTGCTCGCCGGTGAGGGCGGCCACGGCAAAGGCAAAGGCGGCAACGGCGGCGGCAACGCGGCCAATGCTCAGTACGGCGGCGAATGCAACATCCAAAACGGCAGCGGCAACGTCGGTGACAACAACGGGCAGGGCTCCGAAAACAACGCCTGCAACGAAAACACGTTCATCACCGAAACGATCACCGAAGACAACAGCTCGACGAACAGCACGACGAACAACGTCACCAACAACTACAACTCGTCGACGGTGACGGTCGCCGCGCCCGCCAACAGCGGCGTGCAGGCGGCCACCACGACCAAGAAAGCGACGACCAGCAGCAAGCGCGTGAAAATTCACATCAACGTGCCGAACAGGTCCAAGCTGCGCAAGGTCACGCTCAAGGTCAACGGCAAAATCGTGTCGGTGCTCAAGGGCAAAAAGGCCTCGAAGAACATCACGCTCGTGAGCCTGCCCTGCTCGGCCACGGTCACGATCACCGCGGTCACGGCCAGCGGCAAAACGGTCACGCAGACGCACACCTACAACCTCTGCTGAGGGACGCGGCAGGCAAAGCAAAGGTGAGCGCAACGCTCACATGAGGCACAGCCAAAGGCCCCGGGATCCGATCCCGGGGCCTTTGGCCGAGAAAGAGAGCCGATGGCCCACGAACTGACACCCAGGACCCAAGCTCGTCTTGGCTCGGGCCAACCCGCCAGAATGGGGTTGCGCATGAAAGCGGACAACTTCGAGAGGCTGTTCGAGGAGCACTCCGAGCGGCTGTACGCCTTCTTGACCTACCACACCGGCAACAGGACCTTGGCCGAGGACCTCCTG
Organism: uncultured Solirubrobacterales bacterium; assembly: GCA_963809705.1. Classification (GTDB taxonomy): domain Bacteria; phylum Actinomycetota; class Thermoleophilia; order Solirubrobacterales; family Solirubrobacteraceae; genus Palsa-744. The sequence goes on from CAWEKF010000001.1 coordinate 943,190, forward strand.
TCGGAGACCTTCGAGCGCGTTTTGCGCTCGCGCGCGCGCTTCGACCCGCGCAAGGGCAGCGAGCGGCGCTGGCTCTACACGATCGCTCTGAACCTGTTGCGCGACAACGCGCGCCGCAAAACCCACGAAGAGCGGGCGCTGCAGCACGTGGGCGCGGGCACGGCCGAGGAGCAGGCCGACCCGGCGTTGAGCGCGGTGGAGCAGCGCGACGAGCTGCAGCGGGCCTTGCTGGCGCTCAACGAGGACGAGCGCGAGGCGCTGGCCCTGCGCTTCGGCGCCGATCTGAAGCTGCGTGAGGTCGCCGGCGTGCTCGGCGAGGGCGAAAGCGCCGTCGAGGGCCGCATCTACAGGGCCCTGGGCAAGCTGCGCAAAGAGCTCGATTAGGACGCCACGCAGCAGCCTTTGATCGTGAGCACGCCCCGCAGGGGCGCTCCTTCGGGCTGGCCGGAGCCGAAAATCGAAAGGTCGGCGTGCACGAGGACGCGGTAGCGCACGCGGGGCAGGCGGGGGTAGCGCACCACACACGTCCACGGATTGCCCAGGGCGGTGGAGCCGCCCGCCACGCAATGGGCGGTCTTGGCCCGGCCGGCGTAGCCGGGGCGGGGGTCGCTCGTGGTCGCGACCAGGCTCGCCAACTGGACCGAGCCGACCGGCGCGACAGACTGCTGGGCGGAGACGAACTGGGTGGGCGCTTCGCGTCCGTGCACGGCCACCACCGTGCCGGCCAAGCCCACCAGCAGAATCGCGGCGACGATCAGCCAAGCGAACCTCATGCGCAGTCCTCCGCCATCGCGGCAAGCATAAAGCCGCGGGGCCGCTTGGGCCTATACCTGCAATCGAGCCAACTGAAGCCTGACCCCTAAGAAAGGGGAGCCGCGCGGCCGATAGGCCAAGCATGAAGGCACTGCTCACAGCGGCGACCCTGACCCTCGCGTGCTCAATATCCGCCCCGACCGCGCTCGCCACCGGCGCCGGACGACACCACCGCAAGCGCGCCCAGCTCAGCTGCACGGCAAAGGCCAGCAGCAAGCGCCACGGCAAGCACGCGGCGAAACGTGCGACAAAGCGCGCTCACAAGTGCGCCCGCCGGACCAAGCAGGTCACGCGCTCGCGCTCGACCGGCGCCGGCGCGCACATGAACGGCACGCCGTCGCGGACGGGCAAGCGCGCCAAGCAGGCCCAGCAGCCCTCACACACCCAGGCCTCATCACACCGGTCCGGCAAGCCCAGGGAAACCGCGGTGACCGTGGGCGACTCGGCCGCCGCCACGATCGCGAAGGTGCTGGGGACGACTTGCGAAAACACCGAACTGATGCCCGAAGCGGGCAACTTGGAAGCGGTCGAGCAGGCCACCCTGTGTTTGGTCGACCAGGAGCGGGCTCGCAACGGAGAGCTGCCGCTGCAGGCCAACGCGGAGCTGGCTCAGGCCGCCGAAGGGCACGCTCGGGAAATGGTCGAGGACGACTACTTCGCCCATGTCTCCCCCGGCGGCGAGACGCCGCTGGGGCGCATCGAAGCGAGCGGCTACATCCCCAACTCTCAGGTGGGCTACACACTCGGCGAGAACATCGCTTGGGGCACCCTTTACCTGGCTACGCCGAAGGCGATCGTGGCGGCATGGATCGCATCGCCGGAGCACTTGGCCAACATCCTCAACGCGGCCTACACCGAAACGGGGCTGGGCGTGGCGCCGTCGGCCCCGCCTTCCCTGGCCGAAGGCGAGCCGGGGGCGATCTATTCGCAGGAGTTCGGCGTCATCGAAGGATGAGCCCACCGTCGGCTCAACCGCCGGCTGCAACCCAACTGCGGGCCGGCGCACGAGAGCACAAAAAAGGCCCACATTGCGATCCATGGACGTTACTTGGGTGTTTAGGACGGATAGAGGCGGTAATCACAAGTTGGACGGGCGTCGGAGGGTTACTGGACAGTTGTTCGGTCTGGAGCATCGAGTATCAAATTGCAGAGGAATACGTCCGACATAAAGGGCAGGCGTGTCGTCCCAAAAGGGCAATCGCTGGAGGGCCAGCTGGGCAATCGCCGTATCGGGGCTTTGCGAATCACCGAGGAATCGAAGCGAATCGAGCGAAATAGGACTGAATGAGGAGCGAATGCCAATGACCATCGTGCTGATCTCACTCATCTGGTTTGGCTGCCTGGCCGCGCTCGTGTGGCGCCTTGCGACCCGTCCTGAGCGCGCGGTTGTGACTTGGGAGCGCTCTCCGCGCCTGCTCAAAGACGCCCGCGCGGACTTCGAAACGGCGATCGGGGAGATCCTGGCCTCAAAGGCCGCGACGACACAGGACGTGCGGGACGGTTCGCACGAGGATCTTTATGTCCGTCCATAGCGACCAGTTGGCGACGTAGAGGTAGTCCATCGCCACCATTTCGCGCAGGGACACGGTCGCTGGGCCGAGGATCTGCCAGTGGCCGGTGATGCCAGGATGGAGTGCGAGGCGGCGGCGGTGCCAGCCTTCGATGCGCTGATCCTCGTCGAGGATCAAAGGGCGGGGCCCAACCAAGCTCATCTCGCCACGCAGGACGTTGAACAGCTGGGGCAGCTCGTCCAAGGCGGTCTTGCGCAGGAAGTTGCCGATGCGCGTGACCCGGGGATCCTCGGCGATCTTGAAGAGGCCCTCCTGGGCTTCGTTGCGATCGACCAAAGTGTGCTTGAGCTGCTCGGCTTCGGGGACCATCGTGCGGAACTTGAACAGGCCGAAGCGACGCTCGTCGCGCCCGACCCGCATCTGGCGGAAAAAGACGGGGCCTTTGGAGTCGAGCTTGATCGCGATCGCGATCGCGATCATCAGGGGCGCGACGGCGATCAGACCCAAGGTCGCGCCCATCAAGTCGAAAGCTCGCTTGACCATGGCCGAGGAGCGGGTCAGATCGAAGCGGCGCACCCCCATCAGGGTGACGCCGTGCAGGTCGTCGAAGACGACCGAGGAGCCGATCACCTGCAACAGGCGCGGCACCACGCTCACCCGTATGCCGGCCGCTTTCAGGGTCCTGACCAGGTCGAGCATCTCGCCCGCTTCGCTGTCGCTGGGAGACACGATCGCCCGGTGCACGTCCATCTTGGTGGCCAGGTCACGTATCTCGCCCAGCTTGCGCTGGGAGAACGTGTCGGCCGACCACGGCTCGATCTCGTGGAGGTCGACGTGGGCGACGATCTCGGCCTTGACGCCGCCGTGTTTGACCAGGCGCGAGCGGATCGTCTGCTCGGAGGCGGCGCTGCCCACGAACAGGCAGCGTTCGACCGGGGAGACGCGCAATGCCAAAGCCCGCGCCGAGCAGCGCCCCACGACCAGAAACGCCACCAAGGCCACCCACAGCAGCAGGACGTCGCTGTGGCTGAGCATGCCGTAGCCGAGCGGTCGCTCGGCCAGCCACGCCAACAGGACGCACAGCGTGGCGACCTGGACCAGCTTGGGCAGCTCGTCCAGGGTCGTCTTGCGGATCACCGCCTCGTCGCGGTCGTACAGGCCGAACAGCTTGGCGCCCAGGACCACCAGGGGCAGGCCGGCCAGGCAGATGCGTCCCAGGTGCAGGCGCCCGCCGGAGATCTCGATCGCGACCGCGAAGGCGGCGACGATCGCCAGGACGTCGGCGCCGAGCAGCATGCGCCGAAAGATCGAGTCTCGCGCCAAGCTCGCGGCGGGCCCGCGCGTCTCGAGAATCGGCCCAGAGCCGATCCTCCGCCCCAAGCCTCCCCGGCGGTCCGGCCTTGTCGTTATCGAACCTGTGGCCAGAGAGGCGTCGAAGTCGGCTTGCGTAGCCGGCTTCCGCTCCACCTGACCGCTGGCTGCCTCCAACCTTGTCTCCCGTGACGCGTGTTGAAATCAAAATCCAGCACGACGCCCGCATCCGTCCGAGTCGTCAACGATTCGTGCTGGCCTTCGTGTGCTGGTGTCCGTCGGCGAACTTCCCAGTTTCCGTCTTTACCTAACGCTGATGCGGGGCACGGTAGCCGCGCTCGTTACGAATGTCAAGAGCCGCGGACGCCTATTCGGATGAGTGGGCTGACGGTCCCAATTTTATGCAAAGAGGTTTATCCAAATGGCCAACACATCGGAGCGACGCGGAGCGGCCGAATCGGACCCATTGCCGTCTGACCTGACTCGGTTCGGCACGACGCGTCTTGGGGCCTTGACCCGCGGGTCAAACGGTGGGGCGCGCCTTGAAGGGCTCCTCCACGCCGATCGTGCCCGGGCCGGCCAGCTCGAAAGCGGAGTGCAGGGACTGGACGGCCCGCTCGACCAGGTCGCGGGCGATCACGCAGGAGATCTTGATCGGGGAGGTGGAAATCATCTCGATGTTGATGGACTCGTCGTTGAGCACTCTGAAGACCTTGGCGGCGACGCCGGGATGGGAGCGCATGCCGGCGCCGACGATCGAGACCTTGCCCATCTCGCGCCGCGTGGACATGCTCGCGAAGACGTCGTCCGCCAAGGGCTCAAGCGCCACGGTGGCGACCCTGAGATCCTCGTGGGGGACGGTGAAGGAGATCTCGGCCTTGCCGCCGGCCGAGGTGGGCACGTTCTGGTCGATCATGTCCACGTTCACGTTGGCCTCGGCCAGGGCCTCGAAGATGCGGGCGGCCACGCCGGGTTCGTGGCGGACGCCGATCAAGGTGACCATCGAATCCGAGGTCGAGTGGGTGACGGCGGTGATCAGGGCCTTCTCCATGTTCTCTCCTTCTGAGACAACCACGGTACCGGGACAGTCGTCGAATGACGAGCGGCAATGGATGCGCACGTCATAGTTGCGGGCGTACTCGACCGAGCGCAATTGCAGGACGCCGGCGCCGGAGGCGGCCATCTCGAGCATCTCCTCGAAGGACACGGTGGGCAGCTTGCGCGCGTCGGGGACGATGCGGGGGTCGGCGCTGAAGACGCCGGGCACGTCGGTGTAGATCTCGCATTCGCGGGCGCCCACGGCCGCGGCGACGGCGACGGCGGTGGTGTCCGAGCCGCCGCGGCCCAGGGTGGTGACGTCGTCGGCGGTGGAGACGCCTTGGAAGCCGGCCACCAGGACGATGTGGTCCTGGTCCAGAGCGGCCCTGACGCGGTCGGCGCGCACGTCCAGGATGCGGGCCTTGGTGTGGGAGGTGTCGGTGACGATGCCCGCCTGGGAGCCGGTCAGGGAGATCGCGCGGTGGCCGAGGTCGTTGATCGCCATCGCGCACAGGGCGCAGGAGATACGCTCGCCGGTGGACAGGAGCATGTCCATCTCGCGCGGGTCGGGCGCGTGAGAGACCTCCTCGGCCATCGCGATCAGCTCGTCGGTCGTCTTGCCGCGCGCGGACAGGACCGCGACGACGCCGAAGCCGGCCTCGCGCTTGGCGACGATCCGCCGCGCGGCGCGCTTGATGCGCTCGGCGTCGGCGACGGAGGTCCCGCCGAACTTCATGACCACGATCTCAGGCATCTCAGCAAGGCTACCGTTGGACCGTTGCAACGTGCCGTTGCGAGTGTGCGTAGTTGAAGGGGGCAGGGCCAAGGCCGCATGCGGCCCTGGCATGACCCGTGCATGCACGGGGTCGGCCGGTGGCGCATGCGCCACCGGCCGGCGCGCCGCGTGCGGCGCGTCGCGTAGTCATAACGCATGCGGCTCCGAACTACAAGCTACGACGCCCTGCCAGGGCCTTGCCCAAAGTGACCTCGTCGGCGTACTCGAGGTCCGAGCCGACGGGCAGGCCTGAAGCCAGGCGGGTGACCGTGAGGCTGGGCGCCCGCTGGTGCAGCTCCTCGGCGATGTGCAAGGCTGTGGCCTCGCCGGTGGTCGTGGGATTGGTGGCCAGCACGACCTCGCGCGCATCCCCCACCCGCGCGTACAGCTCCTCGATCTTGAGGTCCTCGGGCTCGACGCCGTCGATCGGAGACAGAGCGCCCCCCAGGACGTGGTAGAGGCCGCTGAATTCGTGGGTGCGCTCCATCGGGATCACGTCCGAGGGCTCCTCGACCACGCAGATCACGGACTCATCGCGACGCGGGTCTTGGCAGATGCGACAACGGGGCTCGTCGGCGAGGTTGAAGCAGACCTCGCACAGGCCGACCTTCTCCTTGACCTCCTTGATCGCCTCGGCCAAGCCCAAAGCATCCTCATTAGAGGCCCGCAGGATGTGGAAGGCCAGGCGCTGGGCGGTGCGCGAGCCGACGCCGGGCAGCTTGGACAGCTCGGTGACGAGTCGCTGAATCGGAGGGGCGAAGGAGGAGCTCACCAGAGAGCTAGAGGGCCATGGGTATCTATATCCATTTTTTCATCAAATTACTATAGTAGTTACTTTTTATATATACCATTGGCAACTCCACGAAAAATGTGTACATACCTTCCCCTTGGGACCCTTCCCCTGGAACCCCTTCCCCTGGGGCGGACAACTCCCGCTTTCGTCCTGACTCTCCACCCGTCGCCTGGGCCGTGCCCGTCCCCTACAGGCCTGGCAGCCCGAGGCCGCCGAGCGCGCCGGGATCGAGGCCGCCGGTGACGGCGCTCATCTTCGAGGCCGCCAGGTCCTGGGCGGAGCGCAGAGCCTCGTTGGTGGCCGCCAAGACGAGGTCGCACAGCATGTCCACGTCCTCGGGGTCGACCGCGTCCGGCTCGATCTTGACCGAGCGCACCTCCAAAGCTCCGGTGACGGTGACGGTGACCATGCCCCCGCCGGCGGAGGCCTCGACCGTCTCCTCGGCCAACTGCTCTTGGGCCTGCTCCATGTCGTGCTGCATCTTTTGGACCTGCTTGAGCATCTGCTGCATATTGGGTCGCTGCTGTGGGGGGGTCACTGGGCGCTGCCTTTCTGTTGTGCAAGCTGCTCGGGTGAGACCTCCTCGGCGTCCAGCTCGCTCATCAAGCGGGCCACAATCTCCTCCTCGCTGAGGGTCTCCTGGTCGATGCCGCCGGCGACGGGAGCGTCCTCGGACAGTTCGAAGGAGACGCTGTAGCGGCGTCCGGTGAGCGCCTTCAAGGCGTCGAGCAGGATCTTGCGGTTGTCGGGCTCCTCGGCTTTGCGCTTGTTGAAGGACGCGGTCACCGGAAACGCGATCGTGATGTGGTCATCGGTGACGCTCATCGGAGTCGCTTCGCTGAAGAAGGCGCGCAGGAGCTTGTGCTGGTCGCGAACCGTCTCAAGCACCGCCGGCCACAGGGCGTCGAGATCGCCGGCCTGTGGGATCGCCACCGCGACCGGGGCGCCGGCCGCCTCGGGGGCCTGCTCAGTGGACCGGGCGGGCTCGGCGGATTGCGTGGGCTGCACCGCCTGGGCGGACATTGGCGCCCCGGCCGCCTCGGCAACAAGCGCGGGCACGGGCGCCGCTTCGGGGACCTCGATCGGCGCCGCCGCCGCGGATGGCGAGGCGGGGGACTCGGGGACAGACGGGCGAGCAGGCGAGACCGGAGAGGCAGGGGGCGCCGTGGGCGAAGCCGGGGCGCCCGCCAAAGCCTGCTCGAGCCGCTCGATGCGCGCCAGCAGGGCCCTGGTTGAGCCGTCGGTGGCGGGGGTGGCGGCCTTGACCAAAGCCAGCTCCAGTTGCGTGCGCGGGTCCGCCCCGGCGCGGACAGCCTCCAAAGCCGCGCCCAACAGATCGAGCGCCCTCACTACCTCGGCGGCCCCCAGGCGCTGGGCCTGCTCGCGCAGGCGCTCGTCGATCTCCGGCGTCAAAGACAGCTCGGGCGGCACATCGCCCAAGGTCTGCACGACCAACAGCTCGCGCGCCCGGCCCTCCAGGTCGCGCGTGAACGAAGCGGCGTCGCGGCCCCCTTCGGCACAGCTGGCCACGGCGCGCAAAGCGGCGCGCGCGTCGCCTGCCCGGACAGCGTCGAAAGCATCGGAGATCAGCTGCTCGTCGGCCACTCCCAGGACGGCCAGGACGTCCTCCAAAGCGATCGTGGCGCCGCTGTAGGTGACCAGTTGCTCCAGGGTGCCCAGGGCGTCGCGGAAGCTGCCGGTGGCCGAGCGCGCGATCGCGGCCACCGCCTCGGGCGGGACTTGGATCGACTCGGCCTCGGCGGCGCGCATCACCACCGAGGCGATCTGCTCGACGGTCGGGCGGTGGAAGTCGAAGCGGTGGCAGCGGTCCACCACGGTCGCCGGCACCTTGGCGGCCTCGGTCGTGGCCAACACGAACACGGTGCTCGGAGGCGGCTCCTCCAAGGTCTTCAGGAAGGCGTTCCAAGCGGCCTGGGAGAGCATGTGGGCCTCGTCGAGGATGTACACCTTGTGGCGTCCCGACACCGGCGCGAAAGCGACCGAGTCGCGCAGGTCGCGGATGTCGTCGACCGAGTTGTTGGAGGCCGCGTCCATCTCGATCACGTCGAGCGAGGTGGCCGAGGCGATCGCCCTGCACGAATCGCAGCGGCCACACGGATCTACAGTGGGCCCGCCTTCCTCGCAGTTCAGGCACGAGGCCAGGATCTTGGCCATCGAAGTCTTGCCGGTGCCTCGCGAGCCCACGAACAGGTAGGCGTGATGGACCTTGCCCCGCTCCACCGCATGGCGCAGGGTGCGCACGACCGGCTCTTGACCGACCACATCGGCGAACGAGCGGGGACGATGCTGGCGATAGAGCGATTGCGGGGCCACGCCGGCCAGTCTACCCCCGGTCGCGGCCCGCTCAGGTAGCGTGCGCCGCGTGGCTAGCACCACCGCAGAGGCCCCCCCACGCGCGCGCGCAAGTCACGCCTTGCGGCGATACGCAACCCGCTGGGGTCCCGCCACTCTGGCGATCCTCGGTGGGGCGCTTGTGCTGTGGCTGATCGCGGGTGTGGGCTTTCTCAACTACGACACCCTCTATGCCCTCGTCTGGGGGCAGCAGATCACGCGTGGGGAAACACCCGAATACGGCCTGCCGATCGCGCCCACGCCCCACCCCCTGATCGAGGTCTTGGGCATCCCCCTGGCTCCGTTGGGGGCGAGCGCCGAGAGCGCGATCGTGGTGGCTCTGGCCTTCCTGGCCCTGTCGGCCTGCGGCTGGGTGCTCTACCGGCTCGGCGAGGCCTGGTTCGGACGTGCCGCCGGCGTCGTGGCAGCGCTCGTGTTCTTGACCAGGGTGCCGGTCCTCTCCTATGGGGCGCGGGCCTACGTGGACGTCCCCTACACCTTGCTCGTGCTGAGTGCCCTGCTGGTGGAGACCAGGCATCGCCGGGCAGGCGCGCCGGTACTGGTCCTGCTGGGCTTGGCGGGCTTGCTGCGGCCTGAGGCGTGGCTTTTTTCTGGGATTTATTGGGTTGTGCTGGTCGTGTCCTCCGAGCGTCCGCGCCCGGAGGCGGCACCCGACTCGTCCGCGTCCGGCGAACCCACCGCCGACGTCGTGAGCACCGCCGATCCGGTGCGCACGCAACCAGACCTCACGCACACGCAGAAAGGCCGTGCGCGCTCGCGCCGGGACTTGGCGCGGCTGGGCCTGCTGGCGGCGGCCGCGCCCCTGCTTTGGATCGTGAGCGACCTGGCGGTGACCGGCAACGCGATGTGGTCCCTCACGAACACCAAACACACCGCCGCCACACTCGGGCGCGCCACCGGGATCGGCGACGTGCCCCAATACATCCCGCGGCGTATAGGCGAGGTCTTGCGCCCGGTTGTGCTCGTCGGAGCCGCTTTGGGTGGCGTCTTGTCCTTGCTGTGGCTGCGCGAGAGGGCGCGCCTCGGAGCGATCGCGGGCGTGGTGGCGGTCTTCGTTTTCGCCTTGATGGCCGCTTTTGGCCTGCCGATCGACACGCGCTACGCGTTCCTCACTTCCGCGATCCTCTGCTTGTTCTGCGGCGCCGGCGCGTTCGGCTGGATCGCCCTGGCCAACGACGACCGCCGACGCATGCCTTGGATGGCCGCCGGAGGGGTCGTGCTCATCGCGCTCGTGGCCACCTTGCCGGGACAGGTCAAGTCGGCCCACAAGCAGCTCGCCGAACTGGCCCACCAGGAAAGCATCCAAGAAGACCTCTTGGCGCTCGTCAAAAGCAAAGCGATCTCCCTGAAGTGCGGCCCCGTCGGTGTACCCAACCACGCGCCGATCCCCCTGCTTGCGCTGTACCTGAAAGGGCGGCCCGGTCTGGTCGTGAGCGCCGAAGCGAAACAGATCGAAACGGGCACCTACGTGGACCCGGCCAGCATGGAAGTCGAACGCGACTACATCCTCGACCTCAAAGATCCCCACGCCGCTGTTTCCATCCCTCCCGGCTTCCTCGCCACGCAAAGCAACCGCTCCTGGTTGATATTCGAGAAGTGCGCGTGAGCCAGGACCGGCACGAGTCCACAAGCGCCCGAACGAAACCGGCGTGTGAGTTCCACAAGCGCGCCCGAGCCGAGGCCCGCACGAACGACCCCCCCCACCCCAAAAAAAGGACCGTGCACCCCTCGTCGAGAATCCGGATTCCGAGCGCCTGCCGCCACCGAGGACTCCGGTTCGGGGGCTCCCAAACGCGCCTGCCGGGGATCGCTTAAGGCTGCTTCCTTCCGGACCTGACCTGGTTCACGAGCCGACACCGCGAGGGACCCGAGCCATCGACGCTCCCGGCGGCGGAGCGACCGGAGCGGACCCCCTCGGAGGGGAGTTCAGCCCCGCTAGAGCGGATTGCGGATTCAGGGCGCCGCTACATCCCCGCCTAGCACGGTCCATCATCGATCCTAGCGCGCCAATTCGTCCGATGCGTTAGGCTGCCCGCCGTTATGAACTTGACTCCTTCGCATACCTCCAAACATTCCCGCGCCCGCATCGGCTCGGCCCTGGCCGCCTTCGGCCTCGTCGTCCTGATCGCCGGCTGCGGCTCGTCCGGCTCCTCCACGATCGCCGTGGGCAACGAGTCGGACACCAGCTCCGTACCTCACGTGGCGGGCGAAACGACGCCCACCAGCACGACCGCGACAACGCCGACCGCAAGCGCCAAGACACCGACCAGCGGTCCCTTGGCGACCAAGCCCGCGGTAACGGTGCCGACCGGCGCCGCCCCCACAACGCTGGTGACCAAGGAACTGATCAAAGGCACCGGCCCCGAAGCGAAGGCGGGCGACCCGGTTACGGTCAACTACGTCGGCGTGCTCTACAAGGGCGGCAAAGAATTCGACTCCTCCTGGAAGCGCTCCGAACCGTTCGCTTTCACGCTCGGCAAGGGCCAGGTCATCAAGGGTTGGGACCAGGGCGTGGCCGGCATGAAGGTGGGTGGCCGGCGCGAGCTGATCATCCCCTCCGAACTGGCCTACGGCAAGACCGGCTCACCGCCCACGATCCCGGCGAACGCGCCGCTCGTGTTCGTGGTGGACCTGCTCGCCGTCTAGCGTCCTGAAGCTCCGCTCCGCAATCGTCGCGCTGGCCCTGCTCGGGCTGGCCGGCTGCGGCACGGGCTCCTCGGACGGGCCCACCGCACGCGAACTGGCCTTGGAGCGCAGCCAGTTCCTCCAGGTGAGCGCCGGCTTGCAGTCCTCGGAGAGAGCCGTCCGCGACGAGATCGCGGCCTCGCGGGGGGCTTGGCCCGCGCTCGCCTCCGGCTTGCCCGCAGCGCCCTCCCCCGCTTTGCGGGGCGCCGTGGCCAGGGCAAGCGCCAAGGCCGCCCTGGTCCCGGCGCCCACTTTCCTGGCCGAACCGCGCAGCCTGACCGGCCCGGCCGCGGGCATCGCGGGGCTCTACGAAAGCTATGAGCGCCTGGCGCCCCGCTCGTGGCGGCTGACCTTGGCCGCCATCGACGCGATCGCCACGGGCCCTCCGGCCGCCGCACGATACTCGCGGACGAACTCCTCTTTCTATATAGACGCGATCTACGACGCCCACTTCAACCTGTCCCTGGTCGGCAAGAGCCTGCTGACCGGCTACGAAAAGCTGGGCGGCGCCACCGCTTTCGGTGCCAAGCTGCCCGCGAGCCGCTTGGCGGCCTTGGCCGCGGCCTACTCGATCCCAGCGGTGCGCCTGGAGCCCCACCCGACCGGAGCGGCCAGGGAAGGATAGGCGGCCCCTACCTTCGAAGCGCAATAGAATCGGGGGCCCGGGCGCGTAGCTCAGCGGGAGAGCGCTCGCCTCACACGCGAGAGGTCGGTGGTTCGAAACCACCCGCGCCCATCATGAAATAGCCTGAAAACAGGGCATTTTTACTCATACCCAGCAAGACTGTCCGACTCGCCCAATCGACTGAAACTGCCCGTTGGCCTATTCACTGGCCTAAACTTCGGGTCGTCGGTGCGGGTGACCTGACGCGTGAACGGGCACTCGGCGGACTCGTCGGCGAAGCGCATCAGCTCCCAGATCGCCTGGCGCTCGCGGTCGGTCAGGCGGCGGTTGCGGGTCTGTTGGTAGACCTGCAACGTGAACGCTGCCGAGGTGTGGCCGATTTGATCGGCGATCCAGCGCGGATCGCGTCCGGCCTGCGCGGCAAGCATCGCCCAGGTACGGCACAGCGGAATGCGGCGTGATCTTTGGCAGGGGTGCCAGACCCTGCTCGGCCCGCCGCTCATTCGCAAGGCGAGCACTGCGCGCGAGCCCGAGCGTGACCAGAGCGGCGCGGCGCCCCACCCGCCGGTCACGCCGGTCGGCGCCGTCGAGCTCGCCGGCAGCGTCCAGCAGCGAGAGCAGCTCGTCGACCTCCAGGAACGTGCGATCGGGCTTGACCGACGGCAGGAAGCGGTCCTTGCGAGCGCCGACCTTCATCGGGTTGTGCGCGACGTGGCCGTAGTCCACGGCGCGCTGCATAATCTGGCCTGAGCAGCGTCAGCAGCCCGTTGATCGACGTGTTCGAGAGTGGACGCTTGCGGCGCTTGTAAGGCTTCCCCGCCTTGCGCTCGACGGTCTCCATCAGCGGCTTGCCGCGAGTCTCGGCCTCGCGGATCACGCGCGAGCGGCACGCGAACTCGTCACGGAACCCGTCGACCCTCGCGACATCGATCTCGATCAGCTCCATGCGCCCGAAGTGCCCGATCAGATAGCCGAGCTTCCATTCGAGGTCGGCGATCGTGCTCTCGTCGAGGCCATGACTCTTCTTCGCGTCGACGACCTTCCGAGCGAACGGCCCAAACGGCTGGTGGCCGTCAGGGCGGGCGGCCTCCGTCCGCCCTACCGATGTCCTCTTCTCCGGCGGCGCCCAGGTGCCGCGCTCGACCTGCTGCAGAATCGATTCGAGCTCGATCTCGGCGCGAACGTCGTTCCAGCCCTGCGTGTTGGTACCAAACACCAGCCGATGACGACGACCGTAGGCATAAAGGCGCGCACCGAACGTGATCGTCCTGCCGTCCTTCCACGGCCACTGCGTGACCTGGCCGGTGGTGGGACGCGCCATCGGAGCCGCCGATCAAGTCTGCTTGTTGCAAGACGGCACACAGCCCTGGTCTGAGCGACCGAGTAGCCCGGACGCGGACTACGTCCCCGCAGCGCCCGGGCCGGACCTCGGCCCCGAGGACTGAACACGGCCGTGTGGGAGATGGAAAACATCACCCCTGAAGCCACTCACCCACGCCCGGATCCCACGTCCCGGAGGTCAGTGCGTTCTCGAGGATGGGGTCAAGGAGCGATGCGGCCGTCGCGTACCCGATGCCGACATCTTCGGCAGCCGGGACGTTCACGACAAGCCTGCGCCAACCCGGGCCCCAATCACTGGGCGGAGGTGGCACGGCGTGGGGCACAGGATGGGTGCCGCGCCGCTGGAAGATCTCCCTGATCGCGCGTGTGAGTCGGTCCGCGTCGATCGCGGTGGTATGGGCGATCACGACGATGTCGACGAGGTCCTTGACTCGCGAGCTGGGCATGGCTGCGGCATAGGTCCGGGTGTAGGCGTGGAGCTTCTCGGCGACGTGCTGCTCGATCGCGACCGTGGGAATGCGGACGGGCGCTATGTCCGCGAAGTCCAGTAGGTGGGAGGAGCCGATGCCCTCTGGCTCGAACACGGGCTCTGCGACGAACCCGATGTCGATGGCTACGCGCTCGAACTCGCGCCCGGCGAGCGTCGCGGCGACCGTCCAGCGCTGGCCCCCTCCCGGCAGGTCGTCATCCACCTGTGACCGCTCGACTGCGAACTCGAAGCGATCGTCGAGCATCACGGCCGCGGCATCCAAAAGCAATCCGACCGCCTCGTCCTCACCGATTGCCCAATCGACGTCGATGTCCTTGGTGGTGCGAGCCTGCGCGCCGAGCCGCAGCTCGAGCGCGAACCCTCCCTTGAGCACCCAGGCGTCCGGCGCCACGGCATGCAGGCGCCGCGAGCAGACGCTCGAACACCACGCGCTTGCGCAGTCGCGCCAAGCCAACGCCATCGTGCTGCGCCGCCTTGAGCCGAGCCTCGAGCGCTGTGCGAAACGCCGCGGACGTGCGGTACTTCACGTCGCGTCCCACTCGATAGCGCCGTCGAGCCGCGAGCGCCACTTCGCCGGCAGTTCCGCCTCCAGCCGCCGGCGTGTCGTGAGGCCGCGCCGGATGGCTTGACGCATGGCGAGGTCGGTCTGCTCCGTCCATCCACCACTGCGCAGCAGATCGGCAACGGTGCGCTCGACGCTGCTCACCGGGATACCGAGCACAAGCCGTCGAGCTCGGCGGTCGATCAATCGGTCGGTGAAATGGATGTGCACACCGGGCGGGGTGCGCAGCCCTCGCTTTGCACGGGGCAGGGTGATGTGGACCTCATCGGCGATCAGGTCGGTGAGATCCAGGAGCTCCAGCGCGCTCTCGTGGGAGACCACGCCATCGGCGCGCGCGAGCGCAAGCCATCCGGCGATCGCATGACCGTGCGGTGGTGCTGGAAACCGGCGCATTCGATAGACGCCATGCCCGACACGCTCCAGCGCGCCGCCCTCGGTGGCGTGGTACGACAGCGTGGATCGTGGGATGCCGGCGGCCACCGCCTGGTGCGCGGCGAGGAACCCGCCCTGGGCCTCAGCGATCTCATACAGCCGGCCCATCACAGAACTGTCACTAGAATCTACGGTTTCTCCGGACATATCCGTGACAATACTACCGCTCCAGGATGGAGTATTTCGTCGATGCGACGGGCAGGCGTTGTAGCCGCCTCGTGCGCGAGACGGCCGTCAGCCTCGAGGGCGAGCCGCCGACTCCCTCACAGATGGGCGAACGCATCGCGGCGGCGGGACGGTCTGCATGGTGCGCTCCGACCGCTCCCCATCCAAGGGCGACCAAACAAATCCTCACCACCTGCCGATGAGGTGGTTAGGATTTGTCGCATGCCGCGTTCTGAGCTGAGGATCATCAAGCAGCACTTCGGCAACCGGCCGTTCCGCGTCCGCGAGGCTGTCGACGCCGGGATCCCGCGTCACCAGATCTACCGGCTGCGTGACGAGGGCGATCTGGTCGTGCTCTCGCGCGGCGTGATGCAGTCAGTTGACAGCGATCCGGCCATGAACACCGAGTTCGCGGCGCTCGCGGCGCGGGTTCCGGACGGGACGATCTGCCTGAGTTCGGGCCTGTCGTACTGGGATCTGTCCGACGAGCTGCCGGCAAGAATCGACCTCGCCGTTCCGCGCGGCGCCCACTGGCCGAAGATCGACATGCCGGCAACCCGGCTGCATCGGTTCGCCGCCGAGACGTTCGGCCTAGACCGGCTTGCTCAGCACACCGACGCCGGCGAGCCGTTCTGGATCTATTCGGCGCCGCGGTGCATCGTCGACGCGATGCGCGTGCCCCACATCGTCGGGCGCGACGTGGCGCTCGCCGCGCTGTCGCGCTACACGCGGCAAGCCGGATCGGACCCGCTGCAATTGACCGCGCTCGCACGGCAGCTCGGCGGGGAACGCCGGATCCGAGAGGCGCTTGAGGTGATCCTCGCGTGAGCGACGACACCGTCGAACGCACGCAGAACGCCACGCGGATCTTCCGCCAGATCCAGACACTCGCCCGCTCAGACTATGGCGGCAACACCAACGCCCTACTCGTCGTTTACGCCGTCGAGGGGTTCCTGCGGCGTCTGGCGACCTCGCAATACGCCGACAAGATGACCTTGAAGGGCGGGATGCTGATGGCCGCGATGTCGGCTCGTCGGATAACCAAGGACGCCGATCTCTCCACGGTGGGCGTCGACAACGACGAGGCCGTCGTAGCGACCGCCGTCGCCGAGATCGTCGTCACCAAGCTCGATGTGGACGACGGGCTCGCATTCGATACCGACAGCATCCGAACGGAGGTCATGCGCGAAGACGCCGAATACCACGGGGTGCGGGTGAAGTTGATCGCGCATCTGGTGACGGCGAGGATCACGACGACGCTCGACTTCTCGTTCGGCGACCCGCACTCCTCGACGGTCATCGAGCTGCCCGAGCTATTGGGCACCGGCACAATCCGGCTGGCGTCCTACCCGCCAGAGATGAGTCTGGCCGAGAAGGTCGCGACGATGATGAGCCGCCGCGAGTTGAACACGCGCGACCGCGACTTCGCCGACACGTGGGTCCTCAGCCGCGTTCACAGCTTCAGGGCGAGCGAGCTGCACTCGGCGATCGTCGATGTCGCCGCCCACCGCAACCACGAAGTGGTGACCCTCGCAGCCGCGCTCGCCAACATGCCAGACCGCCAGCAGACATACACGGCGATGCTCGAACGAATGGCCTACCAGCGGACGCCGCCGGCATCATGGCGCGAGCTGCTTAATGAGATCCGCGCGTTTATCGACCCGCTGATTGAGGATGCCACCCGCCAACTGATCAAGTGGGATCCGGCAACGCAGACCTGGACGCGCGCAGACAGCTGAACCGCGGGGCCGCATCGCCACACGACCGGCCCCGGACCTGCACCTGGGATTGACGTGGCCCGGCACGCGAACCGGTCGTCTCCCGCGCTGTGTGAACCGTCGGCACTATCTGCCGCTGATGACACGACCTGCACCGTCTGTCGCTCGGCCTACCGTTCGTGTCAGCGATCAGCAACCACAAGAGCAACCGATCAGCCAGCACACCACCAGCCACGACGGCATCTTGCAGATCAAGGTCAAGCTGCTCGGCGTGAGCAAGCCGCCGGTCTGGCGCCAGCTTCAGCGGCGCGCCGACACCCGCCTAGTGTCGTGAGTTGGTAATGCGTCTGCAGTAGTGGGTGATGGAGTCGAGGGTTTGGTCGGCGGTCTTGGTCCAGACGAAGGGTTTGGGTTCGTCGTTCCAGGTGTCGATCTAGGTGCGGATGTCGTTGTTGAGTTGGTGCGCGGAGCGGTGGGTGGCGCGGCGTAGTTTTTTTGTGGTGAGCTCTGCGAACCAGCGCTCGACGAGATTTAGCCATGAGCTCGCAGGTTGGGGTGAAGTGCAGGACGAAGCGGGGATGCGCGAGCAGCCAGCGTTGGATCGCGGGCGTCTTGTGGGTGGATGAGTTATCGAGGATCACGTGCACGTCGAGTTCGGCGGGGACTTCGCGATCGAGGGTCTGCAGGAACTTCTTGAACTCGATCGCTCGATGGCGAGCGTGTAGCGACCCGATCACCTTGCCCGTGCTGATGTCCAGAGCCGCATAGAGGCTGGAGGTGCCCGAGCGCTTGTAGTCATGCGTCGCGCGCTGCGGGGTGCCGGGAAGCATCGGCAATATCGGCGCGGTGCGGTCCAGCGCCTGGATCTGGCTGTAGGGTCGGCCCGGGGCGCGGTGTCGGCTTTTCGGCCGGTCCGTTTCCCCGGGCCGCCGACCGAACCGGACGTGCACGTTCCCGCGCATCCGGCTCTCCACAGGTATGCCGGTGGTGTTCATGTGATGGTCAGGCGTCGTTGCAGGCGGTCGAGGGGGAGGCCGGGGTCTGTTTGTGGCAGGTACCCGGCTTCCCACGGTGTCGGGATGCGGTTGCCTCGGTAGCGGTAGCGCGTTGTGCTCACGCTGCCGGGGTTGAACAGCATCGTCTTGCCGTCTGTCGGCCACCACCCCGGAAGGTAGCGGCGTCGCAGCCAGCGCCAGTTCGTCTTGGGGTGCTTGCGTCGCAGCCATCTAACGACCCGCTGCCAGGTATAGGCGCGCAGGTAGTTGAACGTCCGCGAGGACACCCCCGATCGGAAGTAGGCGCACCAGCCTCTGAGCACCGGGTTGAGCCGGTGGATTAGCTGGTCGAGCGTCTGCTGATGGTCGGTCTGGGTGATCGCCTTGACCTTCGCCTTCGCGGCTTGAAGTGACCGCTTGGACGGGTAGGTGTAGACGTACCTGCGACCGTTGCTCCCTTGGTGGCGTTGGATTCGCCAACCGAGGAAGTCAATGCCCTCGTCAATGTGAGCGACCCCGGTCTTCTCCTTTGACAGCGCGAGACCGAGCGGACGAATCGCCTGCTCGGTATCGGCGATCAGCGCCTCGGCGTGCCGCCGCTCACCAGCGACGCAGATGACGAAATCATCGGCGTAGCGGGTCATCCGGTAGTTCGGCTTGCCGTGGCGTCTGCGCGCCGCGCGCTGCCTCTGATCGCCCATCTGCTGCCACGCCCTGACGAAATGCTCGTCGAGCGCGCTCAGCGCGATGTTGGCCATCAGGGGCGAGAGAATCCCGCCCTGCGGTGTGCCTGTCAGCCTCGCTTCGAGGCCGCCGTGCTCGGTCATGATCCCGACCTTCAAGAACGCCTTGATGAGCGCCAGCACGCGTTTGTCTGCGACCCGCCGTCGCACCCGGTCCAGAATGGCCGAGTGGTCGAGCTCGTCGAAACACGCTTCGATGTCTGCCTCGACAATCCACTCATAAGAGCGGCTCGTGAGGTAGTGCACCTCGGCGATCGCGTCCTGCGCCCGGCGTCCCGGCCGAAACCCGTAGGAACACGGCTTGAAATCGACCTCGAAGATCGGCTCCAGCACCAGCTTGACCGCCGCTTGCACGACCCGATCGCGGATTGTCGCGATTCCCAACCGGCGGAGCTTCCCGCCGCGCTTGGGGATCATCCGCTCCCGGACCGGCAGCGGCCGGTAGCTCCCGGACCGTAGCTCCTCACGAAGCCCGGCCAGAAGCTGCTGCACGCCCAACCTATGCTCGACGTAGTAGGCGGTATCGCCGTCCACGCCAGCCGAGCGTGACCCACGGTTCGCTCTGACCCGTAGCCACGCGACCTGCAACGTGGCTGGATCACAAACGAGGTTATGGAGGTCAATGAACCTCCGGTCCTGATCATCCTCAGCCCACTTGTTGAGCTTGCTCTGGATCTCGAGTACCCGCGCCTGAGCCACCACTCGCCTCAAGCAACGGCGCGTCGCTATTCAACGACGACCTCCTCGCATTCCAGCCGCACACCCAAAACCTGCTGCCTCCCTTCGCCATGCAGCCGGCTTTCCCGGCCTCGGACTACTACGGAGGCTCCGCCCCCGCCCGGTGGCATCAGCCGACGCTGAGCCTTCCCTACCCCGACAAGGGGTAGGGGCCACCGGCGGGTTCCCACGTTCACTGCCGATCGATCGACGGGATAGACGACCAGCTTCTCCCCTGCGGGCCTGCCGCGACGACAAGCGCAGTCACTCGCCGCGAGACCCCGACACGACGTGACCGCCGTCGTCAGGGACCGGGTCCCCCGGAGAATTGCGGGGAACCCACGCACCGCATAATCAGCCCAAATCCACCGGGTTAGAGCCGACCGCGTCGCTTGAGGGGATTCAATCACTGGTTCACTCGCGTTTCGCCGCTCCGTCTCGCTTGCCGCACCCACGAAGTCCGGTAGTCCCTCCGCGTCACGGCGTTGTCAGGGCCGCTTTCCGCCCTCCCCCGCAGCTCCGGGATCAGGCTGCCCTCAGCTACCACCAGGCCGCTGCGGCAGCCCAGCGACGGGGTCTCTCACCCCGCTCGATCCGACAGCACCTCGTGGCGCACCTTCTCATCCACGCACAAAACGACCGCACGCTCGGGCGGGTTCAGGTAGAGCCCCACGACGTCGCGGACCTTCGCCACGAACTGCGGATCCTTGGAGAGCTTCCACGTCTCCTGCCGGTGTGGCTGCAGCCCAAACGCCCGCCAGATCCGTGAAACGGCTGTCTGGGATAGCCCGACCTGGCTCGCCATCGACCGGGTCGACCAATGCGTTGCGTCCTTTGGCGTTGACTCCAGTGTCTTTACGATCACCTCCTCAACCTGGGCGTCACTGATCGTCCGCGGTTTCCCCGGACGCGGCTCATCAACCAGCCCGTCAAGGCGATCCCGAGCGAACCTGGATCGCCACTTGCGTACCGTCGCGTGATCGAGCGAAAGCCGCTGAGAGATCTCGGTGTTCTTCAATCCCTCAGCCGCCGCCAGCACGATCCGCGAACGCTGCGCCAAAGCCTGAGCACTCTTGCCGCGACGTGCCCACGACTCCAGCTGCTCGCGCTCCCCCTCACCCAAAACAACCTCAACCGCGAATGGACTTGGCATCCACCAAGTCTAAAACCCACCCCAGACGAACTAACGACTCAGGACACTAGATCAACTGCACGAGATCATCCAAGCGGCGCTCGGCTGGGAGAACTACCACATGCACGTTTTCTCGATCGCTGACGAAGAATTCGGCATTGCCGACTCCGAACTCGGGTTCAGTGACGAGCGCAAGGTCACGCTTGGTGAGCTGGTCGACGTCGGCGCTCGCTTCCGCTACACCTACGACTTCGGCGACGACTGGCAGCACGAGATCCTCGTCGAAGACCTCCTCGACCCCGAGCCCGAAACCCACTACCCAGTCCTGATCGCGGCGAAGGGAGCATGCCCACCCGAGGATTGCGGCAGCGCGTGGGGATACGCGAACCTCAAGGACATCCTCGCCGACCCCAGCCACGACGAACACCAAGAGATGATCGAATGGCTCGGCCTCAACGACGCCAACGAATTCGACCCCGCTGCCATTCCTACCGAGGACATCGGCACCCAACTCGCGCTCAACCACACCATCAGCTGAAAACCCAACCAACCCCACCAACTGACTCAATACGCCGAAGACGGCCGTCAGCTTCGAGAGCGAGCCGCACTAAAAGGCGACCAAGCGAAACAAGCGTTGAACGTCGTTTGTCGGCCAAGTGGTTGGAGAGTCGGAGCGGGAGTTGGCGTCGATGAGGAACTTCACGCCGCTGCGAGCGAACGACCCCATGGGGCGTCCCTGGACTTTAGCCCACCTGGCCCCTCAGGTGGGCTAAATCCACAGGGAGGAACCGGTATCTAAAGGGATCCGACGCATAAGTCTCCATTCCGCACATGGCTTATTTGAGCCGTTTCTTGCGCTTTCCCGAGCCTTTCCCAGGCCGCTTCACACGCGAGAGGTCGCAGGTTCGAAACCCGCCGCGTCCATGGCTGCCGCGCTCGGCGCTTGGGAGAGGAGGGGATTGGCATGTCGAGCTGTAACTACTACCGGGCGAACATTTCCCCGGAGCGCTTTCTGCTCTCCGGTTTGCAGCCGCCACCAATACAGGCGCCGACGATGGGCGTGTGGGGTTCAGGCGACTTCGCGCTCACCGAGGGACAGATGACCAGGTCGGGCGCTCACGTCGCCGGTCCGTGGCGCTACGAGCGCCTGGATGGTCCAGGTCACTGGATGCAGCTCGAGGCGCCGGATGCGGTAAACCGGCTGCTGGTAGATTTCCTACCCGCATGAGCTTTTATCGTCTTGAGCTGTGCAGAGGCGCCAGTAAGCAGGGTGAGCACAGCAGCGCGGCGGTGGGGCGACACACGCTCAAGCAGGCACGCCGCGATCGACGCAAGCTGATTGCCAGAGGACTCCTCCTTGCAATTGAGCTTAGGACGACCAAGCAGTTGAATCGTGCGCGCCGCGGTGGCTGACACGGCACTTCGGCAGTCGTCATCGCGGCGCGACGGCCCTCAAGGCTATCTCCATCCCCACCAACCACGATTCGATTGCTTTTCACCGTGCGCTCAACATGTCGGTCACAGCGCCTCGCTGACCGGATCGCCTCAGTAGGACCCGCGCCGCTGTGATCGCCGCCGACTTGACCGACGCGGCCGTGCCGCCGCGGGTGATGAGCGAGGTGGTGGCCAAGGCGGCAGGATCGGAAAGCCAGACCCTCACGTCATGGCTCGATTCGCTTTACCGTTTGCACGCGGTCGATCGAGCGGTCGAAGGAGAGGATCTCACCGACGCCGGTCAGCTCGGCGCTTGCCACGAGGTAGGCCTCGGCGAAGTCGATG
Source organism: uncultured Solirubrobacterales bacterium (assembly GCA_963809705.1). Lineage (GTDB taxonomy): Bacteria > Actinomycetota > Thermoleophilia > Solirubrobacterales > Solirubrobacteraceae > Palsa-744. The sequence continues at coordinate 965,188 of CAWEKF010000001.1, forward strand.
CGGTCCCGCTCGTAGACCTCCAGCGCTCTTAGCAACAGCGGGCGGTCCACCACCGATACCGACGGCAGGCCGAGCGCGGCGCGCATCAGTCCCGCCACACGCTCGCGCTTCAACTCGTAGAAGGACTCCAGCACATAAACGCACTCGGCCAGCACCAGGTCGCTCAACAGCAGCGGCCGCCCCTCGCCCGCCAGCGCCGTCGTTGCCCGCTTAGCCATCTCGGGCGGGTCGCCCGTCAGGTGCCTGATCAATACGTTCGTGTCAACAAACGCGCTCAGCGGCTTCGTCCCGCGCGCGCTCCACGTGTCTGGCGCAACACCTCATCCCACGGCGTGCCGCGCTTGCCCGCCGGCACCGCCACCGAGCCGGCCAGCTCGATGAAGTCGAGGGTCTTCGCCACGATCGCCCTCTTTCGCTCCAAGCGAAACACGAGCTCGTCGCCTTCGTGAAGGTCGAGCGCGTCGCGCACGGTCTTGGGGATCGTCACCTGGCCCTTCGAGGTCAGGCGGGCTGTGGCGTCCATTTTCGGTTGCTCCTTACTTGCTGTGCTGGGTAAGGATATCAGACGTTGACTTCATCGCTCTCAGGTGTGCGCCTCTCTTCGCGCCGCGATCTGACGCCTTGAGGCGTGAACCGAGGTCTCGCAAAGCGTGCGCCAAGCAAAGCGTGCGCCAAGCGTTCAAGGCTGGCACAAGACCACCGATCAGATCCTCGACAGCCTCACCTCCTACTGCCAACGGATCAATGACTCAGGACACTAGAACCAGACGTCTTCGCTGAAACCCGCCATCGGCTGAGTGTCCTGCTCCACGCCGCCCGCTGGATTCGAGGGCGAAAGCAGGGCGAAGTCCGCACCCGACCAGCGCTCGGCCCCATCCGGCGCCTTGTCGAAGAGCTCGACGCGCTCGCCAACCACGCACACACTCTCCAGCTCGTCGATGCCCGACTGCTCCCAGCTCGCCGACGCAAGCGAGCCGTCTACGACCAGTCGGCGGCCCCCATACAGGTAGGAAGCCATTTTACGAGCCTTCTCGGCAGTAGACCGGGCACCTTGTGTTCAGCTCGCCGCACTGTCTTTCCCACCTGATCGTGCGAATGATTCGGCAAATGGAATCGCGGTAGATTATGATTGAAGACCGATGGGCCGCACCGCGACAGCATCGGATGGATTTGGCCGGGAGGTCGTTCTCGGACTGCTCGCCGAAGAGCCGTCGAGCTGCTACCAGCTGGATCGACGCCTCTCTGACCGCTTTAGCTCAGTCGGCTACACAAGCGGAATGGCGGCCAAAACAGTCAAACGCCTGGTCGGAGCCGGCTTGGCGCGGCGGGTCGACTCGGCGACCCATACGGCTATTGGGGTTGTCGGCGTGAACTCCAGTGGCGCCGGCGTACCGGTCTACGAGCCTACGCCCGCTGGTATCGAGCACTTTCGGAAGTGGATGTGGGCGTCGATCACGACCCCGCTCGTCCGTGAGGAGCTGCACGCCAAGATCGCGCTGTGCCAGCCCGACTATCTCCCCCGCATGATCGAGCTGGTCCATGACGCCACGCTGGTCTGCGCTGGAAAGCTCCAAGACCTGAACTTAGAGACGCAGCGTCGACGCCGATTGGCTAACCCCAAGCAGTGGTCAACCCAGATGGACGTCGTTGTCAGCTCTGGCGACCAAGTATGGTGGGAGAGCCGAATCAAGTGGCTACAGGGCGTCCAGGTGTACTTGGAGGGGACGTGGCGGGAGTATCAGACGGGGTCGTACCCCCAAGTCGCGTAAGCAGCTGAATGGCCCAATGGATGCACTTCTCTCGCTACGGAACGTATCGCTTGACTTCTCGCGCGGCCGCCGCCACGTAGTCCATGTCCTGACCAACGCCTCGCTCGATGTCTATCCGGGCGAGTTGGTGGCGGTGCTTGCCCAGCGCGCCCAAGGCAAGACCACACTCATGCGGGCCGCCGCGGGCATCGACCGGCCTGCGAGCGGCGAAGTGCTATTCAAGGGCGAGGATCTCTGTCGGCTCTCGGATCGCCGCTTGTCGCGGCTGCTTAGCAGTCAGATCGCGTTTGTCGAGCCGGTCGGTGAGCTTGACCTGCCGGTCATCGCCCACCTGGCGGTTCCGCTGCTTGCGTGCTGGAGCAAGTCAAAGGCATATGCCCAGGCTCGCGCGACTCTGCGCCGCGTCGGTGCCGACGAATACGCCGAGCAGTCTTGGTCGAGCCTGTCGGACTCTGAGCGAGCGGTGGCCGCCTTGGCTCAGGGCCTTGTCCGATTACCCGAGCTGCTTCTGGTTGACGATCTGATGGCGACGCTCGGCATGGATGCGACCGAGCAGATCGGGCGCATGCTGCACACGATCGCCCACGAGGACCGGATCGCAATTTTGATGAGCGCCTCCGATGCTGACGCGACCACATGGTTTGACTGCGTGACTACTCTGGCCGGCGGTCATCTGCTCGTGCCGCCGCGGGCGCCTGAGCCGGAGCACAACGTCATCGATTTGCGGGCAGCCGATCAGCCGCGAATAGCGTAGCGATGCTTGAGGTACGCGACCTCGTGAAGCACTACCGGCTCGGTGACGGCGAGCCGGTACGGGCTATCGACCGACTGTCTTTGGATATAGCTCGCGGAGAACTGGTAGCGCTCTACGGGCCGAGCGGGTCGGGCAAGACCACGTTGCTGATGCTGATCGCTGGATTGATCCGACCCGACGCCGGGAGTGTGACCGTCGCCGGCCGCGATCTGAACTCGCTCAGCGATGCCGAGCGGTCCCGCTATCGGCTGCGCGAGCTTGGTTATATCGACCAGACGTTCGACCTCATGCCCGGTGGCGACGTTCGCCAGAACGCCGCGATGAAGCTGTGGATGATGGAAAACACGCGCCGGGCCGAACGCCGCATCGAGCCGCTACTTGTGCAGTTGGGCCTCGGTGATCGCCTGCGCCATAGAGCCGACCAGCTCTCGATGGGCGAGCGCCAGCGGGTCATAATCGCGCGGGCGCTGTCAACCGAACCGCCGCTGGTGCTGGCCGATGAGCCGACCGGCAATCTCGATACCCGGCGCAGCCGCGCGGTCTTGGAGTTGCTCGCCGAAGTTTGCCGGGAACGTGACACAGCGACGCTACTGGTCACCCACGATCCGCAGGCCACGCTCATCGCCGACCGAGTGCTGGCGCTCCAGAACGGGCGGATCACCGACTACCGCCCCGAGGACTTTCTTCATCCGACCTACCACGGCCAGGCCATCGGCTGATGGTCGGGGCGCTGAAAATCGCGCGTTTCTACGTCACCCGCCTGAAAGCGCGGCTGGTCCTAGTACAGGAGCTGCTTGCCGTTCTCGGCATCGCCATTGGGGTCGCGCTGCTGTTTGCCTCCCAAGTGGCGAGCACCAGCCTGGACAGCTCGATCTCAGAACTCACCGGCAGTGTGGTAGGTCCCGCCAAGTATCAGCTCGAGGCGCGAGGGCCTGACGGCTTCAGCGAACGCTTGCTTACCGAGGTCAGACAGATTCGCGGCGTTCGGGCTGCGGTGCCGGTACTTGAGCAGCGGGTCGGCATCACCGGCTCAGTCGGGCGCGAGAACGTCGACTTGATCGGAGCCGATCCGCATACCATCCACCTAGCAGGACCGCTGCTCAAGCGTTTCAGCGCGAACCAGCTGGCACACCAAAGCTCGCTGGCGCTGCCTGAATCGGTCGCTCAGACAGTAGGGGCCGGGCCACTCGAAACCGTGCATCTCCAAATCGGTGCGGCTTCGATCGAAAGTCTGGTGGCCGCCGAACTGAGGCATCGTGACATCGGCTCGCTTGCTGAAAGTCCGTTGGCGATTGCGCCTCTACGCTACGCGCAGACGCTCACCGGCCTGCACCATCGCCTGACGCGCATTTTTGTCGAGCCCCAGCCGCATGACACACAGAGTGTTCATAAGGCGCTGACGCGGCTTGCCGGTAGCGGCATCAACGTCGAGCCGGCGAACTTTGACGCGACGGTGTTCGCTCAAGCTGCCGGGCCCATCAACCAGTCCACGAGCACCTTCGCTGCTATCTGCGCGCTGGTCGGTTTCATGTTCGCGTTCAGCGCGATGTTGCTTACTGTTCACTTGCGGCAGCGACTGGTGCGCGAACTGCGCTTCAACGGAGCCACGCGCCTGTTTGCGGTTCAAGCGCTCCTATTTGATGCATTTGTCCTGGGAGTGATCGCCTCGGTCGTCGGTCTGGCGTTGGGCGAGGCGCTTTCGGTGACCGTGTTTCACTCCAATGCCGGCTACCTTTCTTTCGGCTTCCCCATCGGCTCCCGCCGCATCGTCACCGTCGAAAGCGTTGCCATAGCGGTCTGCGGAGGAATGCTCGCCGCATCGATCGGTGTCCTGACTCCCTTGCGTCACATCTTGAAGCGCGCGCGACAGGCCGAGGTCATGCGAGGCCGGGGGCTTCGCGGCTGGACAGCGGCCATGATCGTAGTTGGTATCTCCTGCCTGGCAGGCACGACGATCATCCTGGCTCTGGCGCCTCAATCCGCGGTTGCCGGCGTGGTCCTGCTCATCGGGGCGCTTCTTTGTGTGCTGCCGGCGATTCTCGACGGCTTCTTGCTCCTGCTGGACCGCCTGCCGGATGCATTGTTTCATGGCGCGAATCGCTTGGCGGTCGTGCAGATGCGCGAGCGAGCCGGCAGACCCCGCTCGCTGGCCATCGCCGCGACCGGCGCAATAGCGGTGTTCGGCAGCGTCACCATCCAAGGATCGCATCAAGACCTGCAGAATGGCCTCGATCGCTTGTTCGGCGAAGTCACCAGCGCGAGCGACCTATGGGTACTGCCGTTTGGCCCTCAAAACCTCCTGGCGACAACCTCGTTTCACGCGCAAGACGCGCCATCACTCAGTCGGCTTCCCGGAGTCCAAGCGGTCGGCATATATCGCGGCAGCCTGCTCGAATATGGCGATCGCCGCGTGTGGGTGCTGGCGCCGCCAACCAATACGGCGAACCCGATACCGACCATGCAGGTCGTCGAAGGCCAAGCTACCACTGCCACAGCGGCTCTCAAGCACGGCGGCTGGGCCGTCGTGTCCCAGGCGCTCGCGCGTCAAAACCACCTGCGTATCGGTGAGCGCTTTACGTTGCCGGCGCCGCGACCGATTGCGCTGCGTCTCGCCGCCACGAGCACGAATCTTGGATGGCCGCCCGGCGCGGTCATCCTCAACCCCGCCGACTACACAACCGCCTGGGGAAGCGGTGATCCAAGCGCTTACGAGATCGCGGTGGCACCCCACTATTCGCTCGGAGAGGTCCGTGCCGAGATACGGCACGCACTCGGTGCAGCCAGTGGCCTCAGCGTGGAAAGCGGTCAAGAACGTGACGCTCTGCAACGAGCCGCCAGTCGCCAGGGGCTAGGCCGACTGAGCCAAATCTCGCTGCTCGTCCTGCTCGCCGGTCTACTCGCCACGGCGACCGCAATGGGAGCGATGATCTGGCAGCGGCAGCGCCGCTTTGCTCGCCTGAAAATGCAAGGGTACGCGCCCTCAGTGCTGTGGACCGCTCTGTTGTGTGAGTCGGCCACACTGCTCGTCGTCGGTTGCTTCTTGGGCGCAGCCTTTGGGGTATACGGTCAGCTTCTTCTAAGCCACGCTTTGTTGTCGGTTACGGGTATGCCGGTCATATTCTCATCGCGCGTGGTGATGGCCTTCGTAAGCTTCCTGCTCGTGACCGTGGTTGGAGCTGTGATCGTCGCCGTGCCCGGCTATCGCGTGGCAAGCGCAGCACCCAGGCCCTAGCCGCCGGATTGGATGTCGCGGCAATGGGAGATACTCCCGACGCTGCGGCGGCGATTCTTACGCCGCAGAAGCTGGCTGCTCTGGCGCGAGCGGTGGCGCGGGCGGGCGCTTGGACCTGGCCGCTGGCATCAATTGAACTTGACCAGTGGCAAACGCGTGCCGCCTCCATCCCTAACAGTACGCTACGAGAGGACGCGCTGCGATCCCTCGATCAAAAGCGCGACAACGCGCTTGGCGCGGCGCTCTTTTGCATACTGCCGAAGCACCGTGACCCACGACTGCTACGGCTATTGGTTACATATCAGACACTGTGGGACTTCCTCGACAATCTGAGCGAGAGTGGAGCGACCGTCGGTGCGCAAAATGGATACTGCCTACACCGCGCACTGGTGGAGGCGCTCGACCCCTGCATACCTCTCTCTGACTATTACCAGTTCCATCCCTGGCGCCAGGACGACGGGTACCTCCGGGAGTTGGTGACGACCTGTCGCCGGCTAAGCGGATCGCTGCCTTCGTACCCCCAGCTGCGCACGCTCATCTTGGCTGGCGTGCGGCAGTGCGCGCTTCAAGGGGTGAACCACCTAGACGATAGCGAGCAGCGCACAAGGGGGCTCAAGGCGTGGGCGTCGCAAAACGCGCAACATCACACCGACTTGTCGTGGTTTGAGGTCGCAGCGGCTTCGAGCGCTTTCTTGCCGCATCCACTCCTTGCCCTGGCCGCCGAACCTGAATACAAGCTCGCCGACGCGGAGCGCGTGAGCGCCGCCTACTTCCCCTGGATGGCGCTTGCGATCACCATGCTCGACAGCTACGCCGACCTTGACAGTGATCGGGCTGGCGACAACCACAGCTACGTCGATTATTACGACACCAGTAGCCTAGCCTGCGAACGCCTCTGTGAAATAGTCAAACGCTTGGTTGCGGAGATGGATCGCCTACCCAACCGAGACGGTCACGTTTTGATGGCGACCAGCATGGTAGCCATGTACCTGTCGCCCATCGGCAGTCGAAGATCTCCGCAGCGCGTGCGGATGAACAAGCGCATCGCCGCCAGCGGCGGTTCGCTCATGCAGCTACTTGTCCCGGCGGCGCGCGCGTGGCGCGCGATCGATGGTCACCACAGGTTACCGACGCCGAGCCGACTACCGCCCCAGGCACCGATATCGGCGCCGCTCCAGACTGCCCTGTTTTGGCGCATACCATTTGCTTACTTGTCTCATTGTCGTCAGCGTTACGGTTCGCGATTCACCCTCACAGCAACAAGCCATCCGCCGCTGATATTCCTGAGCGATCCAGCGGACATTCGAGCACTGGTCGCGGCTCCTGAGAATTCCCTCCGAGCTGGCGAAGGCGGCGCAACGGTATCGCCTATCGTCGGAGAGCGATCATTCATGCTGTCCGATGGAGCACCTCACCGTCATGGTCGCAAGGTCGTGATCGCCGCGTTTCATCAGCAAGTGATCCGGCGACATGGCGACATGGTGGCGCGCGCCGCACGACGAGCGCTGGCGAGCTGGCCCGTCGATAAAGCCGTCCCGGTGCACGACGGTCTACGGGCAATCACGCTTGAGGTCATACTGCGCAGTCTGACCGGCCGTTTAGATGGCGCCCTTGAAGCGCCTGTGGAGATGCTGCATCGCCGAGTGCTTGAAATGCTCACGGTGACACAGAGCGCAACCCTTGTAGAACCGCGCTTGCGACACGGACCGGGTAAAAGCGTTTGGCGCCGATTTCTGTACCGGCGGGCTCAGGTTGACGAACTGCTAACGGCGTTGATATCCGACCATCAGCAGGCCGCCGATTCGGGCGACGACCTGCTTAGGCAGCTGGCAACGCTTCCGAATGACGGCGGCGCCCGCGACTCCGCGCGACGACTGCGTGACAACGTTATGTCCTTGACCTTGGCCGGCCACGAGACGACCGCCGCCCAACTAGCATGGGCGTTTCAACTGCTCGCCCACAATCCATCGGCGTGCGATCGGCTGATCCGCGAGGTCGACGCGGATCGAACCGACGAGTACCTAACCGCGACGGTCCAGGAGGTACTTCGCCATCGCTGCGTGTTCGTGTTCTCAATACCCAGAGCGGTGGCAAAGCCGATTGAGATCGGCGGCTGGGCTTATGCCCCGCCAGCCCAACTACTCGCGTGCATCTATCTATTGCACCACGACCCGGCCCTATACCGAAATCCCTACGAGTTCCGTCCAGAACGCTTCCTCGACTCTCCACCAGATCCACGAACCTGGATACCTTGGGGCGGCGGGCGCAGGCGCTGTCCGGGCCTGCACCTGGCGATGCTCGAGATGAAGGTCATACTGCGCACCGTGCTCCGTGAAAGGACTCCCCACGCCGCCACGCGGCGCATGGAGCGGCCGCGCTGGCGCAGCGTGATCGTCGCGCCGCACGCCGGCTCCCAGGTGGTCCTCAGCAAGCGTCGCTAGCCCGGCGGACCTGCTGCCGAAATCCGTACTGACGGGTCACTATACGGGGCAGCGACAAGACGGCATTATTCAGATCGTCGGGTGGATACAGGCCCGCATACCCAACCAACCTTCCCACGCGCGTTTCGCGTCGTGGAGGCCGAAATGAGCAAGACAGAGCCGTCTTCCCTTGGAAAGGGACCCAAAGAGCAGGCCGAGCACCCTAACGGGGGGAGTGGGGTGCTCGGCCAGACGGCTACTGCGCTAGGCGTACTGAGCTGCTTCGACGATTCATCAGTCGACGATCCCCGTTCAACGCGCTGCGCAGACGAGATTGCGCACACAACCGGAGGGTCGAGAGAAGACGTAGACGCACAGATCGCACGGCTGATCAGGCTCTGCTATCTGGAACGGTCCTCAAAGGATCACTACCGGCTGTCTAGACCCATGCTTGGCGAGGCTGAGATCGTGGCCGTGTCTATCCACAACTCCCGCACGCCGTCACACGGTCGCGCCCGAGGAGACGAAGGCACAAGCAGCACACCGCCGTGAGCTGCGCGCCGGACAATAGCAATGAGTTACGGCAGCGACCTCGGAAGCTGCCACGTGTGCGACTCTCGGAATCACTTCAGCGTGGGTTCGAGCTGTTGCAGGCGTTCTCAAGCGAATCTCCGGTACTCGGCCTCGCCGATATTGCGAGCGAGACCGGACTCACGCGACCAACCGCTCAGCGGTATGCGCGCACGCTGGTGCAGATGGGCTACTTGCAGCAGGACAAAAGCAAGAAATATCTACTCGCACCCAGGGCCACCGATCCTGGCCTCAGCCTGATCGCAACAATGCGCCGAGCGCTGCCGATCCTGACCGTACTCGAAGAACTACGAGAGGAGACGGGATACACAGTCGGCCTGGGTGTGATGCGTCATCACAGCGCGACCTATGTTCATCGGCTGTTCAGCCATCGTCGCGGCCAATATGGAATCGATCTGGAGCTGCGAGCCGGTGCGCGCATCCCGCTTTACTGCACAGCGCTCGGCAAGGCGCTACTTGCCACATTCCCCGACGAATGGCGGCAGTGGCTCATAAAAGACCTCAACCTTGTCCCGCAGGGTCCGCGCTCGATTGTCACCCATCGGGAGCTGATCGAGGATCTGCGACGGATCGATCTGCAAAAGCCGGTCATCAGCGATGAAGAGTTCGTCGTCGGGGGCCGATTAATCGCCATGTACGTGCCACGGCCCGACGAGAAACGACCGATGGGTATCGACATCAGCGTGCCATCTGATGCTTGCACGGTTGGACGGCTACGCCTTGAGATCGGTCGGCATCTCGAATATGCCGCGAAGCTCATTTCGCAAGCAGAGCCAGATGGCACCTGGTAGTCACGCCGCCGTGCCAGTAAGAACGTGTTTCATAATGACTTGAGGCGTCGCCAGCAGATGATTGCGGCGGCGAGGTGGAGGAACGCGAGGTGTTGTTCGGGGTCGCGCTCCCAGCGGATCCTGAGTCGTCGGAACTGGTGTAGCCAGGTGAAGGTTCTCTCGACGACCCAACGGTGGCGGCCGAGCCCGGAGCCGTGATCGGTGTTGCGTTTGGCGATCACGGGCTTGATGCCGCGCGCGCTGACCTCGCGACGGTACTTGTCGTAGTCATAGCCACGATCTGCGAACAACGCGTCAGGACGCTTGCGTGGACGGCCGATCTTCCCCGCGACGGGCTTCACGCCGTCCAACAGCACCAACAACTGTGTGACGTCGTGACGGTTGCCGCCGGTAAGCGCGAGTGCCAGCGGCAGACCGCCGGCGTCGGTCAGGAGGTGATGCTTTGAGCCCGTGCGGGCACGGTCGACCGGCGAGGGGCCGGTGAGGAGCCCCCCAAAAGCGCACGAATATGGCTCGCGTCAGCAGCAGCCCGTGACCAGTCGATCTCGCCGGCCGCGTTCAACCGCTCCAGCACCACCTGGTGCAAACGCTCCCAAACCCCGGCTTGCTGCCATTCCCGTAGTCGTCGCCAGCACGTCACACCGGACCCATAGCCGAACTCGGTTGGGAGATCTCGCCACGCGATCCCGGTGTGCAGTACGAAAAGGATCCCGTTCAGCGCAGCTCTATCGTCCAAGCGCTTGCGCCCCGGATATCGCCGGCGACGCTCGACCACCGGCAACAACGGCTGAACCTCAGCCCACAAGCCGTCATCTACCTCAAACCGTGATGGCACCTCCAACACCCCCGATAGTCGACCACACCTACCGGAAGACTTCGCCGCCTACCCAGACACCCCTTCATTCTGAAACAGGTTCTAAGAAGAAAAGCTCCGAAGACGGTCGGGCCGCTTGATGCCGAGGTTCTGCTGGCGCCGCGGCCGGTGGTTCTGGCTAAGCGGAGGGCACGAAAACTAGCCAAACCGATCTACATCAACACCGACGCCTCGTGGAAGGACGGCGTCGCTGGTCTTGCTTACGTCAGCGGCTCACTTGGCAACCGCACATATCTGATGGCTTGCCGTGGACCTACCGAGGCAGAGTATCTGGCTTTGCTCATGGCGATGGGAGATGCCGAGCTTGCCGAGCTGCCCGGACCCGTCGACTTCCGACTCGACTCCACAACCGTCGTTCACCTTGCCGTCGGAAGTACGGATGAGCTGGTCAGGCTGCGCCACCGCGTAAAGGCTCTGCTCTCACGCCACCGCGAATGGCGATTGATCCACGTCGAGCGGCGGCGAAACTGGGTCGCTGACCGGATGGCTCGCTGCAGGCTGGACAGCTGGCACGGGAACTGAGCATGCGACCTCTGCCCTAGCATGAAGACATGATGCTTCGAGTCACCAGCGTCAGGGCTCTCGACGACTATCGCCTGCGAGTCGCGTTCAACGACGGCGTCGAGCACGACGTCGATTGCGCCTTCTTGCTGCACGGGACCCTTGGGGAGCCGTTGCGCGATCCCGAGTACTTCCGGCAAGCTCACATCGACGACGAGGCGCGAACGGTGGTATGGCCCAACGGTCTTGATCCTGCACCAGAGCTTCTACATGGCGATCACGATCCAGAGATCTTGAAGGGTATACGCACCAAAACGCCCACTGTGAGCTCCGATCCGGATAGATTGCGCAACCCTCCGATCCGGATTATCCGGAATCTCATTCCGTATTCTCCGGTCTTCTAATCCGGATCGTCCGCCGGCGCGAGCGCGCTCGGCATCGATCCGGCATACGAGACGCTTCGGCGGCCAGCGCATTTTTCTGCGCCGGCCGCCGTGCGTTTTGCTCGTTCTCTTTGCCGGCCTTCAGGCCGCCGGGCGTGTTCCGAAGATGCGTGCCAGCTTCTCCATCAGCCACGCGATCATCGTCGGTCGTTGTCGGTTGCGTGTCCGCTCGCTCGCCCTGCCCGGAGCGGTCGGCCTCGACGCGCTTCGTGCGCGCATGCCGTTTCGGACGTGCGGCCCTGACGCAGCGCCTGTTGTTCGCTCGCGTTGTGCGAGCGCGGGCCTCGCGAGCGCGGGCCTCGCGAGTGGGCGCCCGGCCGGTTCGGGCCTGCCCAGAGCGCTCGGGACGAGAGCCGGCGGCGCCGAGCGCACCCTCCCCGTCGCGCCGCTGGCGCGATACGCGTCGGAGAGACGGGGCTGTCCCGTGCGCCTCGGACCGCTTGAGCGACGGGCGCTTTGACCCCGTTCTCGCGCCACATGTCCCGCCTCCATCCGCCGGCGGTAGCCGCCGCGGATCTTCTCCAACTGCCACTTGTTCACCGCCGCGGTCGCCATCCCGTCCTTGCACAGCGTGCACTTCCCAAGCGGGCTGACGATGACGTGCAACACGTCCTCCACGAATGGAGGCTTCTCCAGGCCCAAGCGTGTCGCGACCGCCCTACCCGGCACGATCAGGTTCGCAACCTCTTCGCGCTCGATGTTCACGATCAGCGGCCACGAGCCTTCCCTGCGCATCGTCTTGAACAGATGCGTGTCCACGACCAGACCTTCCGCCTCCTCGCTGGGGGGCGCCGGCTGTGCCTGCGGCCGGGAGAAGTACCGCGGGCTCGGCGGCAACAGCCACACCCCCGCAACACCCGCGCGCTCGAGCGCCGCGTGCTGTTCCTGCCACGCCTCCGCGCCCAGTGCTCCGCTTGTGTAGCACAGCGCGACCTGCCTACCTGTCTTGGAGCGCACCAGCACCGTCGTTTTCACTCCCGCGACGATTTGCTCGTCAAGCACTTCCAGTCGCTCGTCCAGCCCCGCCGCCCAGCGGTGCAACATCTGCCGGGTCACCTCCGCCGGGAAGTCTGCATGGCGCAGACCCGGCGCGTGCCTGTGCACGAAATGGTCGCGCCTGTCCTCCCCGTGACGCGTGGTCAGCCTCGGGTCCGCACAGCCCGGGACCGGGCAGATCAACCGTCCTGCCCGCGCCGCCTCCCGGAAGCGCCGTGCCTCGTCTTCGGGCATGAACACCAGCGACGCGCCCTTCGGCGCTCTCACGTCGCGCGCGTACACCTGCCTGGTGTCGCCCAACTCGATCCCCGTCCACTCGCGGAACTCGCGATGGGGCATCGCATACCAACTGTCTCTCGTAGCATCCATGCTGTCCTCCTCCGGTTTTCCGAACTTGCTCATGTGACCTTCCTTTCGTCGGGTCAGACTCGTTCAGATCGCCAGTGGAGAGTCGTCGTCGCTGCGAAGCCGCACGCTTTGCGTGCGCTCACCACACGACCGGGCTTGGCTCCGGTGAGAGGCCGGCGGGGCGGGCGCACAAGTCTTTTGTGTGCGCTCGCCGTGTCTTTCGGCTGGGTGTCCTTGGGTGTTTTACGCGCTCGATCCCGATCGGGAGAGCTGCGGCTTCACACGCGGGTCTTGTCTTGAGGAAAGATGGTTCGACACTTCGTCCGCTGGCGATCTTATGTCTGACACGGTTAACTCTTGTTTCTACTGCTCCTTTCTTGGTGGGTCGGGCATTATACACGATTTCCCGAAAGTTGTGTTAGGGAAATGTTAGTTCCCTGGCTCGGCCGCAGTGGCCCCGGCTTCAGCGGCGTGTAAGAACTCGCGCTCCCGGGTGCGGGGCCATGTTCAGCTTTGCCAGGTTGGCGGGAGTGGCGGGGAGCTCCTCGTAAGTTCGATAGTGGAGCACGAAGACGGGCTGCAGGTCGCCGTGAGGATCGCGGGTGAAATCCTCGAAGAAGGGCTGCAGGTGGCCATGAGGCTCGCGGGCGTAGTCGATGGCCTCGATCGGCACGAAGGTTTTCGCGTCGACCAGCAGCTCCTCCGGGCCTTCCGCGGCCTTCATACGCGGGAGATCGGCCTGCAAGCGATAGACCTTGCGCGCCCCCAGCGTAGTCGTTTCGACCAGGCGCAAGCGGCCGGAGTGGTACGCGGCTCGTATGACCGACAGCGTGTCCTTCAGCGTCTGGCCGGCTTGTGCCTGTTCGATCACGCCGGGGCGGGCGGTAGACCAGCTCCAGGAGGCCCCTCCCGGCCGGACCGAGCTTTCGCCCACCCAAGACCGCTCGCGGCCGTAGCCACGCTGTTCGCGCCATATGACGCGTTCGCGCGGCGGATCGCTGGTGCTCCAACGCTCGACGTGGCTGTAGTAGCGGTTGCTCCCGGCGCCGCTTTCCTGGTCGACCACCAGGTAGCGCACCCCCGGTCCTGGCGCAATCGCGCGATACACGGCAGCCGCCACGTCGAACTGGCGCTTGCTCACACCGCCGAGCAGCGCCACGCCCAACAGGAGCCCTGCCGCCGCGAGCGAGAGTCCGGCGAGCGCTCGCAGACGCCGCGGACGTCGCGCCCCGTGTGTTCGCGGACGTCTGGGCCGCCGACGCAGGCGTGGCCGCGGATCGACGGTGGCCGCGGGCGAGCTTGGCTCTCCGTCGCGGAGGGCCAGCAGCGGCTCGATCGGCGGCACAGGCGGGTCGGTCGCCACAGGGTTCGCATGGCGAAGGAGCTCGATCGTGTCGGAGAAGTCAATCGTGTCGGACTGCATCAAAGGGCCTCCACGGGCGTCGGGTTGGTGTCGGAAAGATCGCTCGGAGCGCTCTGCTCGGATGCCAAAGCGATCGCGAAGCGCTTGCGGGCGCGATGCGCGCGCACGCTGAACGTGCGCGCTCTGATCCCCAGCACACGGGCCGCCTCGCTGTGGCTCAGCTCCTCCCAGCCCAGCAGCAACAGCGCCTCGCGGTCGTCATCTCGCAGTTTCGCCAGAGCGCGCAACACCCGCTCACTGCCGGGGTCGCGGCCCACGGTTTCAACCTTCGTAGGCAGGTGCAGGGCCAAATGTTCGCGCAAGGCGCTCTGGCGGGTCTGGGCCCGGCGCTGATTGGCCAGCACGCGACGCGCCACGCCCAACAGCCAGATGCGCGTGTCTGGCGGCACCTGCTTCATGCGCCGCCACGCCACAAGGAAGACCTCGGCCACCACGTCCTCGGCGTTGGCTTGGCTGGTGCGCCGCAGCGCGTAGGCCAGCACCGCGCCGGCGTGCGCGGCGTACAGCGCCCGGAAGCGCTCCTCGTCGGTCATGCAAGGTGAATGTCCGGGATGGCCCCAATGGTTACAGGCGCGGGCGGGCGCCTGGCGGCTCTCGAACAAAGGCCTTGCCCACAATCACCGGCGCCGCCCCTTCATAGCTTTGGTAAAGGACTTCGATCGTGGCGGCGCTCCTGTGCACCGCCCTGGGGCGCCCACGCAGGCCGCACACAGGCGCAAACAGCTCCCTGGCCGAGAACCAGTGCGCGACCGCGGCCCCCTTGGCCACGTCGCGGCCGAGGGTCGCCTCGTCATAGCCGGTCGCGATCTCTTCAGGGCGAGGATGGACAGACGTCTGGCGGCCGCACGAGACACCCGGAATCCGGATCGTGTAGTCCTGCTTGGCGCTCTTCACCGCGAATGGCGCCTTGAAACTGAGTCGCGCGCCCGCAATCAGGCCATGGCTGACCTGCAGGCGCACGTGTGGCGGTTGGTGAAGTTCGTGCAGCGGCAGGTCTCCAGCCGCCGGCCAGTGCGGCGCGGGGCAGGGATCGTTGACTTGGGCGCGCCCGCCGGGGGCCACGACCGGGCCACGCTCACAGAGTTTGCCTGCGACCCGGTAGGTGATCGCGGTGAGCGGCGGATAGGCGGGCAGATCGCTTTCGCTGCCGACGCTTTCGCCGCCGACGCCCACCTGCTCTCGGGGCTCGGCCCGCCGCACGATCAAATACGCGCCCAGCGGCTCCAGCACGGGGATCGTCCGGGGTGCCTTGCCCGCCCGAAAGCTGACGCTCACCGCCTGCGGTCCGAGCAGACCGAAGTAGATGTCGCGCAGCTCGCTCCTCGGGCGGGCGCCTTCGCGGCCGTTGGCCGCGCCCGCGCTGCGATCCACGCCCCGGTGCTCGCCCGCGACCGCATGACCGGCCAAAGCACAGCTGACGGTGGCGGTCGCATCGTTCTCGCCCCTGCTCGCCCCCTGCCTGATGCTCCCGGGCAAGATGTCCGCGGGCATCGGGTGAAAGCGTCCGTCGTCGTGGAAGACCCCGTCGATCCCCAGCTGTCCGAGCTGCCCGTCTTGGACACGCCCGATCTGTATGCACAGCTCCCCTCGCGTGGTACGCACGACCTTCATCCCCCACTCCAAACCCCCTTCGGGATCGGGCACACGCAACGAAAGCAACCGGGACGCGCCCGGCACGGGAGCACCTTGCCCAACGGCTGGGTTGGGCTGTGCTTCGGGGCGAACCGGCGCTCCAGTGAGGATCACGCCGGTCGCGGCCAGCGCGATCGTGGCGCTCGCCAGCACGCAGCCGCAAGCGATCAAAGGCAAGCGCCAACCCCTCGTCACGCGCGCCCGCCACCCCCGCCCCTGCGATCCGGCAGCGCCCTGGACGCCGTCGGTGAGCCTGCGGTTGGCCGCCTCCAGAAGGTCGCGCTCCAACTGCTCGAGAATGCTCATCCTCCACCAACCAATCTTGCTCGTAGTGTGTTCAGCCCGCGGCTGACCCTCTGGCGCACGACCGCCTGCGAGCAGCGCAGCTCGCCTGCGATCTGCCCGTAATCGAGGCCTTGCACGACGCGCGCCTGCACGGCGCGCCGCTGCTCTTCGGGAAGTTCCGCCAACGCCAGCGCGGCCTCCTCGCCGCCCTCGCTCAGGCGCGCGATCGTGTGGGCGGCGTGGTCGTCGACGACCAAGCACCCCATGCCCAGGCGCTCGCGCGCCCGCGCCTCCACGCGCCCCGCGCGATAGCTGGCGCCGAGCACGTTGCGCGCGATCCCAAACAACCACTGATCGGCCCGGCCCTTGGCCTGGTCATAGCCGTCCACCGATTCGAGCGCCCTGGCGAACGTCTCGGCGGCCAAGTCCGCCGCCAGCTCGGGGCTGCCGGTGGTCTTCATGAAGAAGCCGAGCACGGGCCGCTCGAGAAGCCTGTAGAAGGCCGCGAACGACTCGGCGTCGGAGCCGGCCGCGGCCAGCAGCGCATCCCCGTTGAGACTGTCCCGCTCCATCGTCCTTACCTATTAGCCCAAAGCGAAGGCTTTGTGACAACCTCAAGCATGCCGCGGCCCCCGATCCGCTGTAGTTTGCGCCCATGGCGGTCGACCTCGGTGAGGCCACACAGGTGTTCGGCAGCGATTGGCGGTTCACCGCTGAACTGTCCGATCAATGGGAGATCTGGGGACCCAACGGCGGCTATCTTGCCGCGATCGCCCTGAGGGCGGCCGGCGAGATGGCTCAGATCCGAAGGCCGCGCAGCTTCTACTGCCATTTCCTGCGCTCGCCCGCGTTCGCGCCCGTCGAGATCGAGGTCGCTTCGCTCAAGCGGGGATCGCGCGCGGAGTCGCTGTCGGTTGGGATGACCCAACAGGGCAAGCCGATTCTGCAGGCTTTCGCCAAGACGGCTGCGGACGCCCCTGGACACGCCCACCAGCATCCTGTCATGCCCGAGGTTCCGCCGCCGGAGCAGGTCGACACGTACGAGTACGCGCCGGCACCCGGCCGCCCAGCGTTTCGCTTTTGGGAGAACGTGGAGCGACGACCGATCCTCGCGGGGGCCGAGGATCGCTCCCCGGTGCTGCGGGAGTGGACGCGGTTTCGTCCGACCGCCTGTTTCCAAGACCCGTTTTTGGACGCCGCCCGCTGCTTGATCCTGCTGGACACGTTCGGCTTCCCGGCCGCCTACCAGCGCTACCGCTCTTGGGACTACCTCGCGCCCAATCTGGACACGAGCCTGTGGTTGCACCGGTTCAATCCCACCGGCGAATGGCTCCTGGTGGACCACGAGTGCTCGGTCGCCGCCGACGGGCTGATGGGCGTGAGCGGCAAGATCTGGGATACCGAGGGACGCTTGCTCGCGACCGGGGCGGCGCAGCTCTGCTGTATCGAGAATCCGGCTCGCTGAGGCATCGGCCCGTCAGCCGGGACAGTCGATCCAGCGATACATCAACCCGCCCCGCACCTCGTGATAGGAGGGAGGCGCCGACGGTGGATCGCGGGACAGCCGCGCGATCACCTCGCCGGCGCCATGCAGATCCTCCTCCACCGCGGTTGTCCAGTGAATGTCGGGGTGGAGCAGCCGCCGCAGGCGCCTCCAGTTGCGACGCTCTATCGCGTCGAGCACGTCGCATACCGCGGGGACTTGGTCGGCCACACGCAGAACGCTAGACCCCCACGCTAAGCCTCCTCGGCGACGTCTCCCTTATACCCTGCGGGCGGGCCCTCTTGGGGACCGAGCGTCGACTCGAAAGCGGTCACATAAGCATCGAAGTGTCCGCGCCAAGCGTCCGGATCGGGCTCGAGTCCGGCCAAGCGGTCCAAGCACGTCTCCCAGCCCGCGCCGTTGCGCGCGGCGATGCTCGCGGGTAGCTCGTCGATAAGAACCAGGAGCGTCCCGCCATCGGCAGGGGCCAGTTCGAACCTGAGCGTCTCGTTACCCCAAGTGAAAGCGAGCCGGGTCGGCTCCTCGACCTCGAGCACTTCGCCGGTGATCGTCAGGTCGATCACCTCGGGAGGGAAGGGAAAGGAGATGGACGCTCCAACCTCCCACTTCCCGCCGGCGAGGACAACGTCGCAAGGAAACCACGACCGCAATTGCTCGCGCTCGGTGAGCGCTCGCCACACGACCCCAGGGGGATCGGGCAGACGGCGCTCGAGGCGCACGGCCGGCTGGGCGCCGTCAGTGAGGAGAGTTCCAGTGTTCATGTTTGCCTCCGCTTGTCCAGATGCTCTTCCAGTAGACCAAAGCTCTTCAACCAGAGCCCGCGATAGCCGGCCAGCCACTCGTCCATCTCGGCCAAAGGCTCGGGCCTGATGCGGTAGAGCCGTCGCTGGGCGTCCGGGCGAGTCTCGACCATGCCCGCGTCCTTGAGCACCTTCAGGTGCTTGGACACGGCCGGCTGGCTCAAGTCGATCCGCTCGACCAGCTCGCCCACCGGTCGCTCTCCGTCGCGCAACAGGTCAAGGATCGCCTGACGGTTGGGCTCGGCGAGGGCTCGGAAGGTGGCAAGGGCGGTCATCCACTTAATATAACTAATCAGCTATATAGCTGTCAAGGCACTTAGTTAGAAGGTCTTTCAAAATGAGCTGTGCGTTCGGGCGTTCATGGACCAAGCTGGTCGTCGCGGGGCGTCGCAGTGCGTGCTGGTTGTACGTGCAAGACGTCACGTGGCGATCCAGCGCCGCGTCCAGGGACGATCCGGGCGTGCAGATCATTTTGAAAGACCTTCTTAGGCGTCGCGATCCAGTCCAGGCGTATAAAGTGCGGACGTGGATCAAGACACCGCCGCCGACTTCGTCAAGCGCTTCTCGGCATTCTGGCGGGCTCCGGCATCTGAGCGTTTGGGCACCTTGGTAGCGCACGACGCTCGCTTGGCGGCGCCGATGATTCCGACCACCGTGGGCTTGGAGGCCGGCAAGCGGGCCTTTGCGGACCTGTTCGAATTGATCCCCGACATGACCGCCGAAGTCCACCGCTGGGGGGCGACCTCTGACGGTGTGTTGATCGAGTTCACGGTCAGAGGCACGACCAAGGGATCGCCAATCTCCTGGGAGTCCGTCGACCGCTTCGTGCTCGACGAGGACGGGCTCGCCAAGGAAAGGTTCACCTACTTCGATTCCCTGCCGCTGGTCCTGACTTTGGTGCGCCGGCCCAAGACTTGGCCGGCGTTTACGCGCAGCCGGATCAAGCAGCTGCGCGGCTGAGTCGAGCGATAGGCGCGTCACGTCATCCAGCACGTGGCCAAGCCCCCCCGAGGACTTGTTATCTGATCTGATAACATCCCGCCATGGAGCCATCGCTGGATGACGTACTCGAGAAGGCTGCGCAATTGCAGGAACTGGTGCCCGGCGCTGTGCTGGTCGGGGGATCGGCCGCGGCGCTTTACGCGCACCACCGCGAGTCCTTCGATCACGACCATGTCGTGGCCGACCTGGACGAGCGCTTCGACACCATCCTCGAGAACCTGGAGTCTCTCGGAGACTGGTCGATGACCAAGGCCCAGCCCGGGAAGATCATTCTTGGCGAACTTGGAGGTATCGAAACAGGCTTGCGTCAATTGCTGCGTAGCCGGCCGCTTGAGACGGCCGACGCCGAGATAAGAGGCAAGCGACTGGTCGTGCCAACTGCGGCGGAGATCCTGCGAATCAAGGCTTGGCTCAGCTTGAGTCGCAACCAGACGCGCGACTACCTTGACATCGCGGCCCTGGCGGATCAGATCGGTCTCGACGAGGCCGCTTCCGCCTTGGCGAACATGGACGACTACTACGCGGACATCAACCGCGGCCCGGATGCAGTCGCCACACAACTCGCCAGGCAACTCGCTGACCCCCAACCGCGCGACATTGATGTCACTGGGCAACTCGCGAGCTATAAGGCGCTGGACGCCCGCTGGCACGACTGGTCGGCGGTCAAGGGTCTGCTTGCCGACCTGGCCGAGAGGATGGCCAAGTGACGATGCGCTTTCGCAACCTCGACTTCGACACCAACCTGCCGATGGACGAGTGGCCGTCCGAGGCGATCGAGACGGTGATCGACCGCGGCTCGTTGTCGGACTGGCGTGCGCTTGCCAATGCAATCAGGGACAACCCGTGGGGACCCGCCGCCCGAACCACCGAGACCGTCGTCGGTTGGGGCGAGCACTACGGCGTCGACGCTTTGATGACGCATGTGATCGACCGAGCACGCGAGGATCTAACTCAGCGGGGACGCGCGGATTACGCGACACAGATTCGCGCATGGCGCAAGCAGAACGGGATGACTTTGAGGGAATTCGCCCAGGCCGCCGGCACATCGGCGCCACGTCTGTCCGACTATGAGAAAGCGAAGGTGGCCCCCACCACCGACATTTTGGGCCGGCTGAAGCACGTGGCGAAAGCCGGTACCAGTCACCGATAGGCCCCGGGCACCCCCACCCGCAAAGCCTGAAGCTCGGCAGCCAAAGGATCGGCACCACCCGCACACACCCCTGTGTCATGGGCCTGTTTGTAGTCCGCCGCGAGATGCCCGTTCTCGGCCTGCCAAAGAGGCGAGCGGGGACCAGCCACGTCATAATATTGGTCGATTGCCAACTGGACCGAACCCTCGTTCTTGGCCGGGTTCACCTCGCTGGCGGAAGCGGTCCCGAAGTGTCCCTGCCAGCAAGCCCACGGTGTCCGGGCTATGTCCACCAGAGGCGCCATGGCCGCCCGGAAAGCGAAGCGTCCCGAACCGCACACAAGCCAGTCACCCACATCTCCGCCCAGCCCGTGGGTATAACGCGGCCGAACCCCACAATGGGCGTCATAAGTGGGATGTCCCCCGAAGGCGGCTTGGACGACTGGGTGACCTTCGTCGAAAGTTAGGAGGGGACTATTCCAAGGGTAATAGTGACCCTCGTCGCTGTGGCGCGCGGTGTACAGCCACAACGGCTTGCCGGTCTTAGGATCGACGAGCACGGTGACGTGCTCCCAGTCGCCTTGGTGCAAATCTGTGTTGACTACATCCCCAGCCAGAGGAGCCCCGTTCATGAGGTCGGGCGTGGCGACGGTGGGGTAATAGTTATAGGGATAGAAAAACCAATACTGGAGCGCCACCAAGCCAGCAGGAATGGTGCGGTTGGAGGCCGGCCAGTGGGCCGGGTTGGAAGGGCCGGCGTAATAGAAATAGACCTGGGCGGTCCTCCACGGGTTGAGCAGGCCGGGGTCGGCCAGCCAGCGATGCAAGGAGGGCAGAGGCTCGCCGGGTTCGGACTGGCCGCGTAGGAAAGCGTTGAACTGGCCGGTGGGATTGCCGCTCAGCGAAGCGGGATATTGCAGAAATTCGGAGGGGCTGCTGCCCTGGGGCTGCAGGTCGGTGGGCTTGGGCTGGCGAATCGCGCACACGCCCACCTTGCGGTACAGGCAGGTGTGGGCGCCGCCGGAGCCGATGTCTTGCAGCAGGGCCCCAACCGAGACGGGCCAGAAGCGGTCGGCGACCGTCACCAAAACCGTGGGCTGGTAGCGACGCGCCAAAGCGGCTATCGCGGCGGGGGTGGTCTGTTCGATTGGCGGCTCGCCGTCGGCCGCGCGACCCCCCGGAGGCGCGGGCCCGGCGATCACTCCTTCACCCAGATCGGTGTCGCGGTAGCCGTTGCTGGGCGCCGGGGGCTGCTCGCCGGCGCACGTGGGCGTCTTCGGGTCGCAGCTCGGGCTTGATCCAGGTGGGGGTGCTCGCTTCGATGCCCAAAGCGTGCAGTAGAACGGTCGGCAGGGAGGGTCGCGCACCAGAGTCGACGCTGAACCGGGTGTCTTTGGTGGCTACCGAGGTGGCTTGACCGCTGGGGATCGTCAAGACGGCCTCGTCGGTGGAGGTGGCGTCGGCAAGCGCTGTGCAGGACACGAGGTAGACCGCGCCGGCCCGCTGGGCCAAATAGCCGCCGACCTGGCTCTCGTGCGGGCCGGTGACGATCGCCTGGGGGAACGACACGGGTGGGGTGGCGTAATAGGCGAGCCCGACCAGGGCATACACGGTGAGCAGAAGCCAGGGCAGAGGCGAGAGCGCAAACTCGACCTTCGACGTGGGCTTGACCTGACGGCGGCCCACAGCGCGCCCAACCGTGGCGATGCCGGCCCATGTGAGTAGCAAAAGGCCGATCGGGGCCATCGAGACGCAGGCGATCACAACCACGAAAGTCCACAGGAGCGCGTGTACCAAGCGCCCGCCGCGCAGGGGATTCACCCTCACCAAAATCAAGGCCGCCACGAGGGTGACAATCGCCCAGGGCGCCAACAGAGCCCACCAGCGATCCGGTTCGAGTTGGTCGATCAAGGGCTTGACGATCCTCGCCACGATCAGGCCGAAGGTGGCTGAGAGGACGACCACATTGAAGCCGGCGACAACGCGCACGAAAGGGTCGCCCATGTTGGCGTGCAGCGTGCTCGCCGGCCCTGCCGGCGGCTCGCGATCTCCTTGGGTCTGAGGCTCCTCGCCCGTCTCTGTATCTCCAGCCACTTTGAAAGCAGGTGATGGAGGAGGGGTTAAAGCTCGTGCCCTGCCACGACCGAAGCGCACGACCGCATGCCACTGGGCGGCGTGCGATTCCCAGGTGAAGGCGTGCAGGCCGTATGCCACGAGGCACATCGCGGCGAACACAAAGGCCATGACGACGACGCTACGCACCCCGGTCGCGAGGATCGTCTTGTCATCGATCAGGGGCAGCGACGCTTGGGCGGGCAGGCGCGCGGCCGCCAGGCGAGCGGAGGTGATCAACCACCCGATCACATACACGTAGAGCACCAACGCAAGCGAGGCCGCAAGCAGCTGAGCCATCTCGCGCAGTTTCATTTGGCGGATTCTCACACATCATTGGCATCGTGCGCTTCGATGCCGATCGCTCCACCGTGGTGTGTCGGTCCTGCGCTTATGCGCTCATCCCACGCCTGTCGGATCGTTCCCACTCCGTCGGATCGCTCCCACTCCGTCGGATCACGCGTGTATCGGCGACCGTTCCTCTCGCGCGTGGTAGCGCGCGTTGGCTCGCTTCAGGTAGACGAGCGCGGCCAGGGCAACCAGAATCGGCAGGATGTGGGGCCAATGCGGAGTCAAAGCCTTGGCGTAGCCGAGCAGAGCGGCAAGGCCCGTACCCGATCGTCCGCCGTGATGGCTCAAGCTTGAGGGCGAGCACCACAGATGCGCCCACGCGGGCGCCTGGGAGCCGCGGGCCGCAAGCAGCAGCAGATCGCAGGTCGCGCCCACCGCGACGAACACGAGGGCCACGGCCAGCAGGACCCTGCGCTTCACGCTCGCCGCCTCGCGATGAAGATGCCCCTGAATATGAAAGCGCCCTCGAGCAAGGACAACACCGCCAAACTTGACATTATCGTCTCTAGGACGATCTATCAACTGCGTGGGCCGGGATGAGCCGGAGCGCTGGACCGCGCACCGGACGCGTACTGGAGGTAGCGATGAGAGACGAGCGACAGACATTGACCTTGCTCAAGGCGATCTTGGCGGCCAGCATCCTGTCCACTGCGATCCACTACACCCACAACTTCATCGCCGTCAACCGCTATCCGGGGCCGGGCGGCAGCTTCTACACGGTGGTGCGCGTCGCGATCGTCATCGGCTGGCCACTGCTTACGGCGATCGGTCTGATCGGCTACAGGCGCTACCGCGAAAAGCGCTACCAGGAGGCGCGAGTCTGCCTGGTCGTGTATTCGCTCACCGGCCTGGTCACGCTGGGCCACTTCGCCTACGGCAATCCCCACATACCGGCCTTCTTCTATGCGACCCTCTTCACCGACTTCCTGTGCGGCCTGGCCGTGCTCACATTCGTAGTGTGGTCGGCCAGCGTGGCCGAGCCGCGGACCGAGCGCGCCGGCGCATAACCGCTTGCGGACGAAGCGTCAGTTGGCGGCGAGCCGCGCGATCAGCTCGTCTCGGTCGGTGCCGTGCGCTCGCAGCACGCGATCGAAATCGGTCCCGTACACACACATCACGGCCATCAACAGGTCTGTGGTCGCGATCCCGCCGGCCCTGCGCTCGCGTGCGATCTGGGCGGCACGCTCGACGACCTGCGCCACGACGTCGCTTGGGGCTTCGCGACAATCGAAGTCCATCGAGGCTCCCTGGGGGCGGTCGACAACCTCACCAGACGCTTGGAGCGCCGCTTCACTGACTCCGACAGCGTCTTCGCTGGCCTCGACCACATCTTCACGTGCCTCGGCAGAGCCCTCGCTGGCCTCAATCGCGGCTTCGCTGGCCTCGACCACATCTTCACGTGCCTGGACAGCGCCCTCGCTGACTCCAAGCGCGCGCAGAACGGCCCCGGCCCTGCCGGTCGAGCGCAGTACCCGAAGCCAACGCTCGACCGCCTCCTCTTGCGTGCGAGCAAAGGGCATCGCCGTCGAGGCGATCCCCAACACGATCGCCGCATCTGGAGCAAGAACAGGCGCCGGACTCATCGCGGCCCCCCCAGCCCGGCACGTCTGGCGTGGGCTGCGTGCAGAAGCTCGACGTTGTCGCGCAGCAACGTGACCTCCGGCGCTCCCGGGGCGGCGCGCAGCTGCATCAGGACCGTGCCAGCGTTACCGGCGATGGCCTGTGCCGAGCCGGTCAGCTCGGCGAGCTCGCCGTGTTCGATCCCGCACGCGAGCAGGAACCGCTCAACGCGATCGCTCGTGGCTTCCTCACGATCGAGCTCAAGCTCCTCGACCAAGACCGACGGTCTCTCTGAGCCGCCCGCGACGTTCAACAGGCAAACGGCCATGTCGTCCGGGCGAAGGGTGGTTTGATCGACCACCCGGGCCAGCACATCCGACGCCGTTGCCAGCGGTCCGAGCTCGATCAGCGTGTCCGCGAGCCGCTCGGGACCGTACAGTTCGCGTCCGACCCTGGCCTCCGTCAAGCCGTCGGTGTAGAAGCAGATCTGCGAACGGCCAGGCACCGACACCACTGTCTGGCGCATGCCGGTGCGCATCCCGGTCCCGATCGGGGGCGCCGAGCAGACGATGACTGCGGGCAGCGGCTCTGGCCCGAGCACAATGGGTGGCGGGTGGCCTGCGGCCGCGTAGGTCAACACGCGCTCGCGCGGTTGGTAGGTTGCCACCATCACCGTGACGAAGGACCCACCGAGCTGGCGGTCCAGCACGGCTCCCGCGGTGCGCAAGGCCTCGCGCGGAGGCAGGCCCGCCTCAAGATACGCGCGCAGCGTGAAGCGCACGAGCGCGGTGTGGGGCAAGGCTTGCCGTCCATGCCCAGAGACGTCGCCCAGAACGACTCCCAGCTTGCCATCATCGAGCGCAAACACATCGTAGAAATCGCCGCCCGCTCCAGGACCATCCGCAGGACGGTAGGCCGCTGAGGTTCCCACTGGACCGAGTCGCGCAGGCGGGACCGGCAGCAAGGCGGCCTGAAGCAGGCCCACATCCTCGAGCAGTTCTCCGCGTTGGCGCTCCAGCCGTCTAGCACGCATCGCTACAAGACCCGCGCGAAGGGCGAAAGCGAAAGCGAGCGCACACAGCGCGCCGACGAGGACCCACACAGCCGTCGGCACGACGCCGACGATCCGCGTGATCGTCGTCACGATCGGCGATGACTTGGGATGCGTGTGTGCGCCTTGCGCCGCTCGGTGTGCGGTCCTGGCGCCTGACCTGCCTCCCGACGCCAACCCGCTTGGCAGCGCCTGCCCCGGGGTCAAACCGGTCGCGGCGGCAGACACGACCGGCCCGCCCGAGAACGCGTTGCGGGTATGGTCTGCGCGCGCGGCACGGCGGTTTGCGCGACCAGATCGACCGGCGCTCTGAGGCGATTGACGACTTGCGACTGGGACAGGCGCGACCGACGGGGAGGAAACCGGCGAGGCGGAAACGACGATGGGCGACCCGGCAGGCGCCGGCGAGGGAGTGGCCGCCACCAAGCTCCCACCGGCCAAAGCAGCCGGGACCGCACTCGGCGAAGGCGCGGCGACGATCGGTTTGGCTGGAGCCACGTCGGCGCGGGCCGAGCCGGACGAGCGCCCGGTTCGCCGCGCTTGACTTCCCACCGTGGGATCGCCGTGCGTACGACTGCCCAGCCTGGCGCTGCTATTCGTGGTGGTCCTGTTCGCGGTGCGCGTGGCGATCCTGTTCGCGGTGCGCTGCGCGCGGCTGCCCCGTCCGTGGTCGCCCAGCGAGTGGTTCCCCCGCGTTTGCCCGGTTGCATCGGGTTGCCTTTCCGGCCGGTGGTCCCCCCGTTCGTGACCGACTGCGCCGTGTCCCCCTTGGCCCGCGGGAGCGATTGCTTCGGGGCTTCCGGCGTTCTGCGATTTGCGCTGCCCGCTGTCCACCGGTTCTCGTTTGGCGGGATTCTGCGATCCACGACCTGGCGAGCTCTCCAACGGGGCGGCCCCGGACGTTTGCCCGTCTCCAGCGGTGCCCTGCCGTTCATTGCGACCGGCGCCGTGCCCTGCGGCCCCAGACGACCGTTCGCGATAAACGGGAGACGTTTCTTCCTGGCTCCCCTCATCAACCTGTGGGCCGCGCGAGGCGCCCAACCCAAAACCGCCTGTAGACAATCGAAGGCCACCGTCGACCTGACGCTGACCGGTCGGGCTGCCTTCCCGAGACACACTGATTTCGTGGCGCTGCGACACGTCCGTTTTCGCTCCAAGGCGGCCGAGCTTGGCTGCGATCGCGACACAGGGCAACGCCAAGCAGGCAAAGACGATCGTCAGCATGAGCCCCTGTGTCAGAGAGGCGGCCCGCGGAGATCTCATCGTGTCCCCACCATGAGCAGCTCAATCAGCTTACCTATGTGGGCGGTTCTTGCACATAGGCAAGCGCCCCCGCGAGGTTCGGGAAGATCTCAAAGACGCCATCCACCCCCGCGAACTCGAAGATCTTCAAGAACGTTGGGCATGGCGCACACGATCGCAAGCCTTGCCTCGCCCTCGAGTCGCCGCTTGACGCCGAGGAGCACGCCAAGGGCGGTCGAATCCATGAAGCTCGCCATGGAGAGGTCCACAACCAGGCGGGTGCGCTCGGACTCGAGCAAGTCGATCAACATCCACTTCAGGCGAGGCGCGGTGGAGAGGTCGAGCTCCCCTTCGATCGAGATGACGCTCGTTTCGGGGGCCAGCTCGCGCGCAGAGATGCCGAATGGCCTCGATTTCAACTGCGCAGAAATGGACGTCATAACACTCCGGTATCGAAGTCTTTTGGCCATCGCGCACCGACACGATCGTCCGGTCATCCCGCGGCGTCTGGTCGTCCTGCGGGCGATCCAAGGCTGTCTTGTTCCGCCCGTCTCGTTCCGTTCCGCGTACGCGCGCCTGCCCTTAGCTTACTCGTCGGCATCTCCTGCGTGTTCTTGACGAATCCGACCGGCGCTCGAACATCTGTCCAGCCAGACTGGCTGTCCGGGGGCGCGTTCTGGGCGGCGAACCTTTGGGCGTGGCTAGGCGGCGAACCTTTGCGCGCTGCGAGCCCTGCGCTTCGCCGCCTCGACCTCGCGGTCCTTGGGTGGCGCGGTGGTCACCAGCTCGTCGAGGAGTTGGGACGACACGCGCGCCACCTCCTCGACGGCACGCTCGAACGCCGCGGCGTTCGCTTGGGAGGGCTTTGTGAAACCACTGATCTTGCGCACGTATTGGAGCGCGGCGGCACGTACCTCGTCATCGGTGGTCGCCGGCTCGAAGTTGTGGAGCGTCCTTATGTTTCGGCACATGTGTGCATGGTAGCCGGCCGGCGATCCAAGCGCTCGGGGCGCCTACCGACTCTGTGACACGCCGACCGCATGGTCGCGCTGCGCCGTCATGTTGCCGTCGCGTAAAGATCTGAGTTCCGATACTGCGGCGAAGTGCGTTAATCAGTATTATGGCCATCTCATTAGGCTGCCGCGATGCGTGCCGGGGCGGCACCCCGACGATCGGAGATTCGCGATGGCCGCCGAAGCCGCTGGAAATTGCCCGAACCCCCTCACCGAAGCGGACTTCATAGCCTCCGCAGAAGCCGCGCCCCACGTCACCCAACCGAGCCAGTTCGTGGCTACAGAGACCGCCAACCTGGAACTCGGCGCGCCGGCCGCCCCCGCGCCTGTCAAGGGCCCGCCGCCCGGCCAGCCGCGTGGCGGCGGGGAAGGCACCGACGAAGAGCTGGGCGTGCTGGCGGGTCTGCGCGGCGCCTGGAACGGGAATGGCTTCAATCTGATCGCCCGACCCGATCATCAGCACAAAAAAACGTTCTCGTTGGAGCTCAACGCGACGAAGGAGGTCTTGGAATTCACCTCGATCTCCGGTCAGATCCCAAATCGGGGATCCGAGCAGGACGACATCTTCTTCCTCGGCCTCACCTACCTGCAACGAGTCAGCGAAGCGAGCGGCAGCGGCGGCTTGCACATCGAGCCGGGAATCTGGCTCAATGTGCCCGAAACGGAAGCTCCCAAAGCGCAGCCCAGCATCGTGCGCCTGGCGACGATCCCGCACGGCAACTCCCTGCTCGCCCAGGGCCATGGCTTCGAAGTCCAAGGAGGCCCGAAGATATCCCCGGCCAGCACCACCCCGGTGGACGCCAAGTTGGGCACGCCGATCGACAACAGGCTCGGCTATCTCGACCCTTATCTGAACGCCGACCCTCCTCCGGGCATCCCATTACACGCGATCGCCAACCCCAATGTTGTGCTCCAAGAAGCCATCCAAGGCCAGCAGATCTCTAAAACGGACGTCCTGCTCGTGGCCAGCGAACCGATCGGCGGCATCGAGAACATCCCCTTCCTGCAAAGCAACGCCAACGTGGTCAAGATGAGCGCGATCTTCTGGATCGAGACGATCCAGCTCGAAGGTGGAGGCACGCGCCTGCAAGTTCAATACAGCCAGACCGTGATCCTCAACTTCGCCGGAATCAACTGGCCCCACGTTTCGGTGGCGACTTTGGTCAAGTTCTGAGGAAGCTCGCCCGCGAGATCCCCACGCGCTTGCTGAACGGACTGTCGAAGACGCCGCTGGAGTTGAGCTGGGCGTGCACCTCCTGCCACTGCGCATAGTGCGGGTACATACTCGCGACGAGATCGTGGCTGCCGGTCAGCGAGTTGATCTGGCCCCAGTGCGGGCGGCCGCCCAGCTCGTACAAGGCGTTCTCGTGAGCGCCCAGGCAGCTCGATCCCGCCCTCGGTGTGGGTGGCCATGATCAGCTCGATCATCATCGTGTCGTGGCCTTGCATCATCGACATGAAGGCATCTGTACCCCGCACAAACCTCAAGGAGATCGGCGAGCTGTGGTAGACCTCGCCCACACGCGCCCGCCGCGCCGCGACTTCGACGATGCGCTCCACGGCCTGTGCGTATAGACCACGATCGTCGAAAGACACCCCGATCTCGGCCGAATAGGCGGGCAGGTAGTTGGCCGCTCCGATGTTCAACACCTTGTAGCTGATGTTCACGTAGTCGTCGTTGACGAGCGCTTTGAGCGCTTGGGCGATCATGAAAGGGGCGATTTTCGGCCACAGTCCCAGCGCCAAATTGATCAGCGCCGGCGTCAGCGGAAAGCGAGCCGCCAGTTCCATCAAGAGGCTGCGGCTGCGGCGGTGATCACGCCTGAATTCGGACCGGTCCACAGGAGTGCGTGTGGTGATAAGACATTCGATCTCCCCATCCTGGCGAGGGTAGGGATTGAATAGAACCTCGTAGTGCACCTTGCCCCTGGGCGCTTGCCCATCTTCCAGTTCGGCACGCACGTGAGACCAGGTGCTCATCGAGCGGACCTCGCGGAGGTAATAAAGAGGCACGACTTCGAGCATCACCGAATAGATGAGGCCCATGCAGCCCATCCCGACAACCACCGCCTTGAACCAGCCATCGTTCTTCACCAACGTCCGATCTGGATGAGCTTCCGCATAGGCGGCTGGATCGGTCGGCCCGTCGATCCGCTCGACGCGGTACACGGCGCCTGTCGCCCCCACGATGTCGAGCGAGCGCACCAAGTCCGAGAGCGGACCGAACTCGAAACCGGAACCGTGCGTTGAGGTCGAGATCACCCCGGCAACGGTCTGCCCGTCGAAGCCGCCCATATTGGGAAGCGCCAGCTCCAAGCTTTCGAGGTGGTCATTGAGCTTGGCGATCGTCATGCCCGCCTGCACTTGCACGAGCCGGGAGCCGTCCTGCGCAGCCTCTCCGGCGCCGGAGCGCAGCAGCTCTGTCTGCAGGTCCAGGGGACGCGTGAGACCTGTGGGCTTGACGAGCAGGCCGTCGGTCAAAGCCACATCCGACCAGGAGTGCCCGGAGCCGACGGCACGTATCGCGCACCCATCCGCTTCCGCGTCGCGAACCGCCTGGCGAAGCTCGTCAAGCGTCCTGGGAGTCAGCTCGCGGAGCGGGTCGATCCCCTGGTTGCCGGTGTCGTTGCGCCAGCGCTTGCGCAGCGCCACCTTCGCACGCAGGCTCATTCGCCATCCAGTCCCCGAAGCGAGGACTCGAAATCAGGCCCGTCAACCATTGCGGCGAACCATACACAATCATCACAACTTGTTGAAGATATGGACTTCGGGTCAACCCACTGTGACGACTCGGTGCCGTGACGACAGAGGCAAGGCCACCGGAGCCCTGTCTCGGCAACGCGGGGCGTCCCTATGCCCGATCGGGTCCTCAGGTCAGGGACACGGTGCTCCCTGCGACCGCCGAGCCGCTGGCCTCACCAAAGGGCTCCTCCCCTGGAGGGACTGTGACAACCCGAGCCACCAGCGGCAGTCCCATAAACGACACCACGGCCATCGCGATGAAAGCGGCGAGCGGATGGTGAACCAAGGCCTGCACGATCAAGGCCACCACGAGCCCGCCAAGGTTCCCGGCCATCCAGACGATCGCGCCGGCGGTGCCGGCCGCAGGCCCGGCGAGACGCTCGGTCGCGGTCAGGATCACGGGCAGGGCCGGCAGCAGGATCAAGCCCATCGCCACGATCACCGCGGCGCGTGCGCCGATCCAAGGCATCGCCCCCAGGGCGATGCAGCCGGCGCCGCTGACCAAGACCGCGCAACGCAAGAACCCGCGCTCCGCTCCCCGCGAGACCACCGCCGGCGCCAGGACGGCGCAGCCGATCACACCCGCGACCACCATGCCGACGAGCAGCAGGCCGGCGGTGGTTTCGGAGACTCCCGACGGTTCCAACAAGGTCTGCAGCCAGGTCGCGATCGCCACGAACACACCAAAGCCCACGAACGCGAGTCCGCAGAAGATACGCATTGCAGGCAACGCCCACAGCGCGCGAGCCGCACTGCCCTCCATCGCGGCGTGCTCCTCACCCTCGCGGCCAGGCCGGCGCAAGGCGTAGATCATCATCAGGGCCGGCACGACCGCCAGGACCGCCTCGACCTCGAGCAGCCTCTGCAGCTGGCCGTGACCGCCGACCGTGGGTCCCAAGATCAAAGCGAGCACCATCCCCACGAAGCCCCCGGCCGATCCCACCGAGATGCCGGCCGGCCTTTGCTCGACCGGCAGGTACTCGCCGGCCAGCTTGCTCACGGCGCTCAGGACGACCGGCTGGGCCACCGCCACCGTCACCTGCCCGGCCATCGCCCAGGCGAACGTGTCCCCGCCCAGGCGCAGCAGGCCGCCCGCGCCAACCAAAGCCCCGCCGCCGGCCAGGACCGGGCGAAACCAGCGGTCCAGCAGAATCCCGGCCGGGATCGCGAGAACGACATAGAGCAACGGGAAAATCTCGGCCAGCCAGCCGATGGCCGCGCTGGACACGCCATAATGGCGCGCCGACTCGGTCGTTATCACCGCATAGGTGAGCCACAGAACCTGCGTCGAGGCGCACACCAGGGCATAGGGCAAGATCACCCACCAACCGCTGTCCCGCTTCATGCTCGCCTCAGTCGCTCACCATGAGCACGATCTTGCCGCGCGTGTGACCCGCTTCACTCAGTTCGTGGGCTTTGCGCGCCTCCTCGAGCGGAAAGGTCTCGGCGATCTCCACACGCACAGCCCCTTCGGCGACCAAAGCCGCGATCCGCGCAAGCTGCTCAGAGCTTGGGCTCATCGAGAACAGCTCGGCACGCGCTCCGCGCTGCGCCGCGGCCTGTTCGGGGGGCGCATTGGCGATCGTCACCAGCACTCCCCCGGCACGCAAGGTGGGCACCAGGGACGCGGTCGTCTCCCCGCCAACCGCGTCGAAGGCCACGTCCACGTCTTGCGCCACCTCGCTCACGCTCTGGCTGGTGTAGTCGATGTACTCGTCGGCGCCCAGCCCCAAGACGAACTCGCGGTTGCCAGCCGAGCCCGTCGCGATCGTCTTGGCGCCCGCGTGTTTGGCGAACTGCACCGCCAAGTGCCCCACTCCGCCCGCCCCACCAGCGATCAAGGCGGTCTGCCCGGATTGCAATTTGCCCTTGTCGAACAACGCCTGCCACGCGGTCATGCCCGCCACCGGCAAACTCGCCGCCCGCTCGTGGCTCAGCCCTGCCGGCTTCTTGGCGATCGAGCCAGCCGGCGCCGTGGCGAGCTGGGCGTAGCCGCCACTCGACACGATCCCGAACACCTCGTCTCCCACCGCGAAGCCCTCGGCCCGCGAGACCTCAACCACACCGGACGCGTCGTTGCCCAAGATCTTCGGCATCTTGGTCTCGCGCAGGCCGCGCCTGATCTTCCAGTCGATCGGGTTGACCGAGGCCGCCTTGACCGCGATCAATACCTCGCCATCGCCTGGCTCTGGGCGTTCGGTCTCCTCGAAGCTCAAGACGTCCGGGCCACCCGTCTCATGGATCAACATGGCTCGCATCGGACTCTCCTGGTTCGGCGGGATGGACTCGATCAGTCTAATCCTGCTCCGGCTCCGGCGAGTCGGCCGCGCGCTCGCCGATCGGCGCCGCGGGGAGCGCGTCCATCGAAGGGAGCGCATCCGCCGAGGGGAGGGCGTCCATCGGGGGGAGGGCGTCCATCGGGGGGAGGGCGTCCGCCGCGACCTCGGCCGCGGCGCGATTCTCCTCCTTGACCGCGAGCCAGATCTCCTCGCGGAAGATCGAGATCCCCTGTGGCGGCATCAACCTGCTCAGCGAAGCGGCGACGATCTCCTTCCAGGTCGATGCCAACGACAAGGAAGTCATCGGTGTCAAAACCGCCGTTCTCAAGACCGCGAATCGAGGGCAACTACGAAAACAAGGTGGCCGCCAACGTGCGCAGCCTCGGCGAAGCGACCGGGTACGTCAACATGGGCTGAGCGAGGTGGGGATCGGCGTGCTGGTCGGCGCTGCCCTGGGCCGCCATCGGGAGCGTGCTCGGCCGGGTCTTCCTCGCCCTCGGGCTCGTGGCCGTCGCACTCACACGCTGCGGGCACGAAGCTGAGAGAAGTGGGCTCGCCTCAGGCTGCGGGCTTTCCGACCGCGGGTAGCTCCGTGGGCACAAACCCTTCCCCCTCCTTGCCCAGCGCCTCACCGGGCAGCGAGCGGGCGAACCACAGGCCCACAAGCACGAACCCGGCAGCGACCAGGAGAGCCTTCTTGAGCGCCTCGATCTGGGATTCGTTGTAGTAGGTCGCGAGCGCTTCGCTCTCGGGGGGAACCACTCCGGCCTGGGCCACGGCCGCCTGGAACTGGCTTTGGGAGACCATCGGCAGACCCTCTTCGGTGCCTTTCACGACCTGTTCTTGAACGTGCTCGGGGATCGCGGGATCGGCCAGCACACGACTCTGAAAGCCAGTCGTCAAGCCGGTCAAGAGGACCGCGCCGATCAAGGCCGTGCCGAGTGATTGACCGAGGTTCTGGGAGGCGCCCTGCACGCCGCCTGCCTCGCTGGAGCGCGACTCGCCCACCGAGGACATGACCACATTGCCGAGCTGGGAGATCGACAGACCGATGCCCGCGCCGAAGCCGGCCAGCGAGACGGCGAACGGCACCGATGACAAAGACGGGGAGATCGTGGCCATCAGGACCGGTATCGACACGAGCAGGAAGCCCAAGCCGATTTGGACGACCATGCGCGGCGAGGTCTTCGTGGCCAGGCGCGGTCCGAGCATCGCAGCGATCATCATCGTCACCGAGATCGGCAGGATCTTCACGCCCGTTTCCAGGGCGTTCTTGCCGAGCACGAGCTGCAGGTACAGCGGCAACACGAAGAAAGTGCCCGCCAAGATCAGGTATTGGGAGACGATCGTCGACAGGCCCGCCCGCATCTGAGGGATCTTCAACAGATCGGCCCTCAGCAGAGGCGTGCGGCCCTCGCGCTCCACCCTCTCCTCCCAGCGAAAGAAGCATCCAAGCACCACCAAGCCCGCAAATATCATGAACGGCACCACCGACAGGCCGAACGGGGTGATCTTCGTGCCCCCGATCGTCAACGCCCCGGTCGGCACGAACAGACCCCAGGTGCTGATCTTGAGGATCGCGAACACCGTCAGGCCGAGCCCCAGCGCGCTCAAGGCCACGCCGACGAGGTCCAGCTTGGGCGGGCGCTCTGGCCGCTGCTCGCCGATGCGGTGGACCACTGTCAACAGGATCAACACGACCACTGTCTCGGCGCCAAACACCACCCGCCAGGTCAGCGCCGTGGTCACGAAGCCCCCGATCAAGGGTCCCGCCGCGGCGCCCGCGCCCGCGATCCCGCCGAGCAGGCCGTAGGCGAGCGCACGTTCGGAGCCGCTGTAGTTGACGGCCGTGAGCGCGAAGATGGCCGGGATCACCAACACTGCGCCGAGCCCCTCGATCCCCGACCAGCCGATCAGGAGCACGCCCACGGTGGGACTCAGAGCGGTCGTCAGCGAGCCCACTCCATACACCGCCAGGCCGATCGAGAAAGCCCGGCGCCGACCCCAAATGTCGCCCAGCTTGGCGCCGGTCAGCATGAAGGCCGCCATCACCAAGGTGTAGGCGGTGATCGCCAACTGCACGTCGGGGACCGTCGTTTTCAGGTCAGCCACGACCTGGGAGATCGACACGTTCATGACAGTGCTGTCCAGCACCATCACGAACTGCGCAGTGCCAAGCACCAGGATCGTCGTACGGTTGCGAATAGTCGATATTCCTCGTAGGCTGTCTACCCGAAGGCTTTCACCAACAATGCGAACAGTTCCCAATTCTCTCGCTGGCGCCGCGGGCAATCGCTTCCCGAAGGTCATGTCCGCGCTTTCCCGGGGAGATGGCCAGGACGATATCTGGGGCGGGTCGTTCCTGGGGGCCAGCCTCGAGGCGAGCCTCGTCGCGAAGGTCTTGGCCACGCTGTTCGCCGCCGGCGCGAGCTTGGCCGCACTGACGGTGATCCTGCCCCACCCGGCCCAGGCCAACGAGGTCGGGCTGTTGGCGATCATCGCCAACGCCTACCTGGTCGCCCTCGCCCTGTACACCCTGGCGGCTCGCCTGCCGGCCTGGAGCATGCAGGCGACGCTGGCCTGGGGTTCCACTTTGATCACCGGCGTGGCCTACTTCTCCGGGGAAACGCCCAGCCCGCTCGTGTTCTTCTATCTGTGGGTGTTCCTGTACGCCTCCTATTTTTTCACCCACCGACAGACCGCTGTGCAGATCGTCTATGTGGGCCTCGCCTATGGCGCGCTCCTCGCGCTCAAGGCGCCCCTGAACGCGATCTCGGCCTGGTGGCTGGTCGGCATGGGCACCCTGCTGGTCGGCGCGATCGTGATCATGGTGATGAGGGCTCGCGTCGAGCTCCTGATCGGGCGCCTCTACGACGCCGCCCGCGCCGATCCCCTGACCAAGCTGACCAACCGGCGCGGTTTTCGCGAGCTGCTCGACCTCGAGCTCGAACGGGCGCGTCGCTCGGGTACGGCGATGGGCGTCGTGGTCGGCGACCTGGACGACTTCAAGGACTTCAACGACCACCTCGGCCACCATCTCGGCGATCTCGCTTTGCAACGCGTGGCGGGGCTCTTGGAAGAGCACAAGGGCCCGCTGGACACGGTCGCTCGCGTCGGCGGGGAGGAGTTCGCTTTGATCGTGCCCGACACCGAGGTGGGGAGCGTGTGCGCCCTGGCCGAGCGCCTGCGCCGCGCCGTGCGCGAAGAGTTCGCCGGCGAGCGCGTGCCACTCACGATCAGCTTCGGCGTCTCGCTGTATCCCGAACACTCCGAGACGGCCGCTTCGCTCGTGCACGCCGCCGACCAGGCCGTGTATGCGGCCAAGGAGAGCGGGCGCGACCGCATCGTGCGCCACAGCCCGGCCCTGCGCTTGGAGCAGAGGACGCCCAGCGACGTCAACGACATTCAGGGCGAGCGCTTCGTGATGGCCGTATTGGACATGGCCGAGGCGGTCGACCTACGCTTCTCGGGCTCGGCCCGCCACTCCGAGACAGTGGGGCGCTACGCGGAGATGATGGCCCGCGAGCTGGGCCTGCCCGAGTGGCGCATCAGCCGCATCCGGCTCGCCGGCATCCTGCACGACATCGGCAAGGCGGGGGTCCCCAACAGCATCTTGCACAAGCCGGGTCCGCTCACCGTGGAGGAGTACGAGATCGTCAAGAGCCATCCGGCTTTGGGCGCTCAGATGATCGAGCACATCAGCCTATCCGACGTGCGCGAATGGGTGGCGATGCACCACGAGCGCCCCGACGGCCTCGGCTACCCGCTCGGCCCGCACGCCGGACTTATCCCCCGGGAGGCCCGCATCGTGGCGGTCGCCGACGCATACGAGGCGATGACCAGCGACCGCCCCTACCGCGACTCGATCGGCTACGACGCCGCACTGGCCGAGCTGCGCCATGGGGCCGGCACCCAGTTCGACGCTTTGGTCGTCGAGGCTTTCATCGTCGCGTTGGCCCGCGAAGCCAAGCGCGCCGGACAGACCTTCGCAGCAAGCGCGTGACGCGGCGCGACGGCACTGCGGACCATCGCGAGGGGGGAGTCTGAGCTCGCTAAAAACGTTGCCCTACGCGCGCGTGGGGCTTTCCGCGACAGCCAGCCAGGCAAACAGCTCGAGTGTGGCCGCGTCGCTTTGGAGCATGTTCGGCAGCGCTTGATGCTCGGTGATCGGGGTGCCGTCCCACGCCTTCAAGTACAGACCCCGCCCGTCGCGCGCCCTGGCCTGGGCGTCAGCGGCCATCTCTTCGGCGAGCGCGCGCCAGCGCGCTTCGCCCGCTTGGACGCCGTAGAGCAACATCCAGTGCAGATAGATCGTGTCGAACTGGGGACCCATGTTCAGTCGGTCTGAGAAGCGTTCGGCCGAGGCGTTGGCCAACCCAGCGGCTCGTTCGCAAGCTGCGGAGACGCCGACTCCGCAAAGCGTCTGCCAGGCCTCTACGAAGGTCCCCTCGATGTAAGGGGTCGGGGTGGGGTCGAAATCGGTGCGCTTGTACAGGTGGCGTTCGGTCGTAAAGCCGGCGTCGGCCCAATCCAGGAACTTGAGCGCTTCGTCGCGGTAGCCAGGCTGGCCCGTCAGCACGAAGATTCGCTTCCCAGCAGCGAGCCGGCGGCCAAGGGCTCGCCCGCGATGTAGGGATGGGAGGTGTTCCACCACAGTCCACCTCCCTTTTCGTTCCAGCCCACGCGGGCGACGAACTCGAAGGCGCGCTCGGCCTCCTTCAGGTAGCTGGACACCCCCGTGGCTTGGTAGGCATCCAGGAAGGCAAGGCCCCACCAGCCGTTGTCGTCAAACCAAGTTTGCACTTGGCCCCTGTCGCCCGGATACGGCGCAAAGCCGGGGTCGGGTCTCAGCGTGGCGTCCCAGTAGCGCTCTGCGCCCTTTGCGAACCTCTTCACCGCCGCCCTGTGGGCCGGCGTGGGCCGTGCGATCGCGATCGCGTCGAGCGCCTCGAACAGCGGTATCGCGTCCCAGATCGTTGCGAGCGGGTACCGGTCCCGATCGCGGAGGCGACTGTCATACCAATCCAGGCGCCCGTCCCACCAGAGCCGCTGCGCGCGAGCGATTCCGGCTTCGGCGACCTGGAGGTAGCCGTGGGCGCCCGTGCCGGCTTGCTTGGCCGCGGAGGCACGCGGCGAGTCCGCTCGCGCACAGGCGCAAAAGAACGCAAGCGCGCAGACAAGGATCGCGATGCGGTTCATCCTCCAGAGCTTGATCGGCATGGAAGCTGCCGAAGTCAAGTGGACGTCCCTCTCATTCGAATGGTCTCATGCACCACCGGCGAACGTCCGATATCTCGAAAATGAAGGATGTTTCGGGTCGTGGAGCGCCTGAGGGGGCGCTTGGTGGGTACATAGCGAGCGCAAGCTTCCAGACCAGCCTGGTCGCAAAGGTGCTGGCAGGGCTGTTCGCGGCCGGCGCCACGCTGGCCGCGCTCACGGTGATCCTGCCGCATCCCTCCCACCAAAACGAGGTAGGGCTGCTGGCGATCGTGGCCAACGCTTATGTGATCGCGGGTCTCTTGTATTGGCGCGCCCGGCGGCTGCCCGCCTGGACCCTGCCGATCGCCTTGGCTTGGGGCAGCACTCTGATCACCGGCGTGGCCTATTTCTCGGGGGAGAGCCCGAGCCCGCTCGTGTTCTTCTACCTGTGGATCTTCCTCTATGCGGCCTACTTCCTCTCGCGCAGAGACGCCGCCCTGCAAATCGGCTACGTGGGGCTTGCTTATGGCGCGCTGCTCGTGTCTCATCGCCCTCCGAGCGGCGTGCCCGCCTGGTGGCTGGTGGGGATGGGGACTTTGCTGGT
Organism: uncultured Solirubrobacterales bacterium; assembly: GCA_963809705.1. Lineage (GTDB taxonomy): Bacteria > Actinomycetota > Thermoleophilia > Solirubrobacterales > Solirubrobacteraceae > Palsa-744. Next base: position 1,003,835 of record CAWEKF010000001.1, read on the forward strand.
CGCTGCGATCGTGATCATGGCGATGAGGGTGCGCGTCGAGCAGTTGATCTCCCGACTCTATGACGCTGCCCGCACCGACCCCTTGACGACGCTGTCGAACCGACGCGGCTTCCGCGAGCTGCTCGACCTCGAGCTCGAGCGCGCGCGCCGCGGACAGACCGAGATGACCGTTTTGGTGGGCGATTTGGATCGCTTCAAGGAGGTCAACGACCGCTCGGGCCACCAGGTCGGTGACGCCGCCCTGCAGCGGGTGGCGCGGGTCTTGGGCGAAGGCAAGCGCCAGATCGATTCGGCCGCGCGCGTCGGCGGCGAGGAGTTCGCCCTGATCCTGCCCGACGCCTCCCAGGACGGCGCCTTCCTCGTGGCGGAGCGATTGCGTGGCCTCGTGCGAGAGGAGTTCGCCTCGGATTCCGTCCCAATCACGATCAGCTTCGGCCTGGCCACCTATCCGATGCACGGCGAGACAGCGGCTTCGCTGCTGCGCGCCGCCGACGAGGCCCTCTACGCGGCCAAGGACAGCGGTCGCGACCGCACCGTGCGCCACAGCCCCCTGTTGCGCGACTTGGCGCGCTCGGAGGGGGGCGGTGGAGACACCGACGGCGAGCGCTTCCTGTCGGTCATGCTCGACCTCGCCGAGGCCGTGGACCTGCGCTTCTCGGGCTCCGCGCGCCACTCCGAGACCGTCGGGCGCTACGCCGAGCTGATGGCCCGCGAACTGGGCCTCTCCGCACGGCGTGTCGGCAGGGTCAGGCTCGCCGGAATGCTCCACGACATCGGCAAGGTGGGCGTCCCCGACTCGATCCTGAACAAGCCCGGGCCGCTCACCGCCGAGGAGCTGACGGCCGTGCGCCGCCACCCCGAACTGGGCGTGCAGATCCTCGAACACCCCAGCCTCGCCGACGTGAGAGCTTGGGTGGGCGCCCACCATGAGCGACCCGACGGCCGTGGCTACCCGCTGGGGATCTCCGGCGACGAGCTTCCCTTGGAGGCTCGCATCGTGGCCGTGGCCGACGCCTACGAGGCGATGACCAGCGACCGCTCATACCGAGACTCGATCGGCAGCTCGCGCGCGCGCGCCGAGCTGAGACGCTGTGCCGGCACCCAGTTCGACGCGCGCGTGGTGGATGCCTTCCTGGCCGCCCTGGACCGCGAGAGCGCGCGCGCCGAGGCCGAACTGGCCCAACTGGCGCTTAGGCTTTAGTCGCGTAGGGCGATTTGCCGCTGCAGTTGACGAAGCCGACGTAGTTGGTCGCGAGCGTACCCTGCTCCTGGCCGCCTTTGAGGAACTTGCCCGTGATCTTCAGCTTGGCCCCGACCTGGCCCTTCTTGGGACCCTCCAGAATATGGTAGATGCCGGTGCTCAAGAAGGTCCCTTTGCTCGAGATGGCGGCGCTCTTGAAGTGGATCGGGATCGGCGGGCCGCCGCCGCTGCAGTAGAGCGGGAGGTTGGAGGTGCTCAGGCCGGTCACCTGCTTGCCGTTGGCGGAGACTTTGAAGCTGACCACGACGCCGTCGCGGGCGGGGATCAGGCCGCCGCTGTAGGAGCCGCCCTTGACGACGGTCGCGGCGAAAGCGACGCTTGCCAGAACCAAGGCCGAAGTCAGCGCGCAGACCGCGGTCGAGACCTTCCACTTGCTCGCCATCATGCTGCGCCTCCTGTTTCGTGTGCTCTGGTCGGACCCAGATCGGGGGCCCCGGTGTCCCGATTGGGAAGGACGCAAACGATAGCCAACCGGCGCGACGACCCGTGGGAGCAGGCCTGTCCTACCGAGGTCCTCTGCACACCTGGACCCTCCACGCAGGGAAGCAGATCGAAACAACGAGAGGGGTCAGGCCGCGCGCCGCCGCCCGTTCGTGAAAGATGCCGGTTGGATGGAGCTGGAGTACGAGCTGCAAACTCACCGCGCCGAGGACCGCCACTGGTGGTACCAAGGGCGCCGCCGCGTTCTGGAGCGAGCGATCGCGCGCCTCGAGCTGCCGGCCGAGGCACGCATTCTCGACGCGGGCTGCGGCAGCGGGCGCAACATGGTGGATCTGGCCCGCCACGGGACGGTCACCGGCGTGGAGCTGTCGCCCACGAGCGTTCGGCTGGCGCGCGAACGCGAAGCGGGCGAGGTGTTGGAAGGCTCGGTGTTGGATATGCCCTTCGACGACGGCTCCTTCGATTTGAGCGTCAGCCTCGACGTGATCGAGCACCTCGAAGACGACATCGGGGCCCTGCGCGAGCTGCGGCGCGTAACCAAGTCCGGGGAAGCTCTGCTGGTGACGGTTCCGGCGTACCAGTGGTTGTGGAGCGGCCACGACGAGGTCAACCACCACCATCGTCGCTACAACCGGCGCACCCTGCTTGCCGCTGCGCTGGCCGCCGGCTGGCGAGAGGACAGCTCGGCCCACTTCAACTCGCTGCTGCTCCCGGTCGCGATCGCGCTGCGCGCCTTGGAGCGCTTCAAGCCGTCGACCACCAAGTCGAGCCTCGATCTGTGGGTGCCGCCCGCGCCTTTGAACTGGTCCTTGCGCCAGCCTTTGAACCTGGAGGCCGCCGTGATCGGCCGCGGCGGCTCGATCCCGGCCGGGCTGTCGCTGCTGGCGGTGTTTCGCTAGGCGGGCCGGCGGCGGCGTTCCGTTAGGTGCGGTTCCTGAATAGGTTTGGTCCATCCGGGCCGCGAAAAGTCCCCGCGCCGTCCGACCTGCGCCTCCCCACCAGTCCACGACCGAGCCAGGACCGCCCGCTGAGGCCTGCTAAGAGTCGGCCGCCTCAACCAGGACCCGCTCCCCCGCCCCTTTGAAGGTCCAAGCCCGGTTGACGAAGAAGGTGAGCACGGTGACGATCGCGATCGTCGCGGCCTGGCCGGTCAGCTTGTCGAGGCCGAGGCCGTCGACGAACAGGTAGACGAGCCCGAGGTTGACGAGCAGCCCGCAGGACTGCACCACGAACCAGCGCACTGGCGTCAACGCATCGCCAACATGGCCTCTGAATGTCCATGCGCGATTCCACAGGAAGCCGTTGATCGCCCCCACCGCGAAGCCGATGCCGGACGCCGCCACGTACCACACGTCGAAGCCCTTCAGCAGCAGGGTGTACACGGCGAACGAGATCAAGGTGTTCGAGACGCCGACGATCCCGAACTTCACGAACTGCAAGATCAAGGGCATTCTCAGGATTCGCGCGGCCCCGTCCCCTACTCTTCTCATGGTCCCTACTTAACCAGCTTCGCGCTCCTCGGAAAGCGACATGTCGGACTCGCACACCAACACGACTGACACAAACATGCCTGGCGCCCCAGCGCGCGTGCCCACCCTGTTGAGCGTCGTGGCGCCCGTCTACAACGAGGAGGAGCTGGTCGAGTCCTTCGTCAAGCGGGCCTGCGCCGCCGTCGCCGACTACACCTTCGAACTGGTCTTGGTCAACGACGGCTCCGCGGACTCCACACCCGCCCTGCTGGACCGCCTCGCGGCCGAGGACCCAAGGGTGCGGGTGATCCACCTGTCGCGCAACTTCGGCCACCAGGCGGCACTCACGGCGGGCCTGGAGCACGCCAGGGGCGACGTGGTGGCGATGATCGACGCCGACCTGCAGGACCCGCCGGAGCTGATCCCGCGCATGATCGAGCAGTGGGAGCACGGCTCGGACGTGGTCTATGCGGTGCGCGAGCAGCGCCAGGGCGAGACCGCCTTCAAGCTGGCGACGGCGTCCTGGTTCTACAAGCTGTTCGACAAGCTGGCTCAGGTCGACCTGGAGCCCAACTCGGGCGACTTCAGGCTGCTCGACCGGCGCGCGCTGGACGCGCTCCTGTCGATGACCGAGCGTTCGCGCTTCTTGCGCGGGATGACCGTCTGGGTGGGCTTCACCCAGACCGCGGTGCCCTACGAGCGCGACGCGCGCAGCGCCGGGGAGACGAAGTACACGTTGCGCAAGATGCTGCGCTTCTCCCTGGACGCGATCGCCTCGTTCTCGCACCTGCCTCTGCAATTGGCGACCTATGCGGGTCTGCTGTCGGCGGGGATCGCGTTCGTGGCGATCCCGATCGTGCTGGGCCTGCGCTTGACCGACTCCTACCTGCCGGGCTTCGGCACGATCACGATCCTGATCCTCTTGATCGGCGGGATCCAGCTGATCGCGCTGGGGGTGATCGGAGAGTACGTGGGGCGCATCTATGACGAGGTCAAGCACCGCCCCTTGTACATCGTGCGCGAGGAGCGCAACCCGCCGGCTGGGCAGGCCGACCCGGTCGCCCCGGTGCGGGCCGGCCTGCCGGCGCGCGTGGCCGAGCGCATCGGCTGAGCCAGGCCCGGCGCGGGTGGAGCGTGGCCTGTCTCCGCGGCCCGATTCGGCGGGCGGGGCGGAGTGTTATGTGTCTCTGCGGCATGCCCCGCGTGCGCGCGCGGCCAAATTGAAAGGCAGCTCTTGTTAAGAAGGCCGCGCGCGCACGCGGGGCGCCCGTTTGCGAGACATACCGCTCCTTCGAGCCCTCTCGGCGGTTTACGAGGCACAGCCTGGTCCACGAACGGGAGAGATCCATGCGCCACCGCACCCTGATGCTGCTTGCCACACCCGCCGTAATCGGCGCGATGACGGTCGCCGTGCCCGCGCTCGCGGGCGTGTCGATCCTGCCGAGCGCCCACACAGCCTCGACCAAATGCTTTGTCGCCCACATCGCCAAACACCGCGTGCGCGAGTGCCTTCTGCGCGGACCGCGAGGATTGCCGGGACCAGCCGGACCCAGGGGGTTCACCGGACCAACGGGCAAAACCGGCAAGGCGGGCCCGACCGGGAAAACGGGGGCGACAGGCAAAACGGGGGCGACCGGACCCGTCGGACCGACCGGGGCGACGGGTCCCGCAGGACCGCAGGGCACCGCGAGGGCCTATGCCGTCGTGGAGGCCAGCCTCGTAACCCCAACCTCCTCGGCGATGGGGCTCGTCAGCCAGCAGACCTCCCAGATCGCCAGCGTCTCAAAACCGGCTCTCGGCGTGTATTGCCTGGCGCCGGATGCGCCAATCAGCTCGGACTCCGACGCAGCGGTCGCCTCGCCGGAGGTCAGCTACACCTCCTCGAAAGCGCCGGGCATCGTCGCGATCAACGCCCAGCACACGAATTGTCCCGCCGGGAACTTCGAGGTGGACACCTACACGACCGCCGGGGCGGCGTCGAACGAATACGCCTTCACGATCGTCGTGCCGTGAGAGGCTCCATAATGATCGCGTGAGCAGCGTCAGCGGCGAAGGGCCGGCATTCGGGGAGGATCCGCACGGCAGCGAGGAGCGCCGAGAGCGGATCCGCCTCGAGACGCCCAGGCATCGCATCGAAGGCTCCTTGATGCTGGCCCGGGACGGCTACCGCTCGCGGGTGTCCGACATGCTCAACGCTTCCGAGCGCGACTTCTTGACGCTCACCGACGTGACCCTGCAGCCGCTCGCGGGCGGCCCCTCCGAGCGACACGCGTTCCTGGCGGTGGCCAGAGCCCACATCGTGTACGTGGTCGCGCCCGGGACGGACGGCACAATCGCCTGAGCGGCAGTCTGGCGGGCCCTCACCGGTCGCGCCCGGAGCGCACCGGATCGCATGAGAGGCTTTCGGCTTCGCCTCGAGGCCAACCGGCCGCTCGGAGGTCTATCCGCGACGGTCGAGCGCTCGGTTCGTGAGCTGGGCCAAAGTCACGCCGATCAAAGAGCCCGCGATCACGTCGCCGGGATAGTGCACGCCGGTGTGCACCCTTGAGTAGGCCACCGCGGCGGCCAAGGGCCGCAGGGGGATGGCGGCCACCGGCATGACATGGCCGACGCCGGCGGCGAAGGCGAAAGCGGCCGCGGCGTGGCCCGAGGGAAACGAGGTCGAGACCGGCATCCTGACATGGCGGTCTGCCGGCACCCCTTCGGCCACGCGGTCGGGGCGGCGGCGACTGGTGAGCGGCTTGACGGCCAGGTTGACGATGGTGGCGGTCACAGTGACCGAGGCAAGGCCATGGGCGGCCGCGCGACGGCCCTTGGGGCCGCCGGCGAGGGCGAGCAGGGCAGCTGAGGCGATCGACAGGCGCGAGTAGTTGGCCGCCTTGGACAGGCCCGCCATCGACCTGTCGAGGGCTGGCGTGGGTGTGTTTGCTACCGCGGTGTACAGAGCGGAGTCGACATGCCGCAGCTCTCGCAGCCAACGACGGGGGGGCGCCTTCCAACGGCTAGACACGCGGACCGGATGCAGCCCTGGCGCTCTCGGGCGCTCGATGGGCGGACGCGAACTGCTCGAGGACATCGTGCGCTTGCAGGGCGTCAAGCGCGGCGCGAGCCGTTCGCTCGCTCACACCCAGTTCCCGCGCGACGATCTCTCCGCCGATCACCGGGTGGGCCGGGAGGAGCGCCAGAACCTTGTGGACGACAGCGTCAGCGCGCACGTCCGCGATGCGGTCCTGCCATCTGGCGGTCAGGGTGGCTACCGCCTCCACGAGGTTGGTCGTCGCCTCGCCCGAGCATCAGTCAGAGGTCCGAGACCCACGCGTTTACCCTGCGGCGCCTCACTCGATCTTGTGGTCATGGCCCGACATCGCTTCCTTCCGTTACTGAGCTGTTTTGGAAGGTTAGCCGGTTAGGGTTCTGCAACCTGCAGGCGCGTCTTCAAATAGCGAGCGAGGACCGTGACTGCCCGCGCCGGCTGCGTCACGTCACAAATCGCAAGCGATCACGATGTACTGGTTGTGGAGAGCGAGGAGAATCGCAGCGACGAAGATTTGCTCGTGGCGGGCAGGAGCGAACCGGAGGCCTTCGGGGTGTTCTATCGCGGGCGCGTGGACGCCGTGCTCGCCTTCTTTCTGCGGCGCACCCGCGACCGTGAGTTGGCAGCCGACCTGACCGCCGAGACTTTCGCGGCCGCATTCGCAGCGCTACCCGGCTACGAGCCACGACCCGACGGGGCGCTCGCCTGGCTGTTCACGATCGCCCACCGCAAGCTCGTCGACTCGATCCGTCGCGGCAAGGTCGAGGACCGGGCACGCAGACGCCTGCGACTGGAGCCGCTCGTGTTCAGCGACGACGACATCGAACAGGTCGAGCGGCGCGCCGCCGCCGCCGCCGGCGACTCGGCCCTGGCGGCCTTGGAGGAGCTGTCTGCCGCGCAGCGCGTCGCGGTCGAGGGGCGGGTCTTGGAAGACACCGAGTACGAGGCTTTGGCGCAGCGCCTTCAGTGCTCGGAGTCGGTCGCGCGCAAGCGTGTCAGCCGCGGGCTCGCCGAGCTGCGCACGAAGATGAGGGAGGCTTAGCAATGGACGCCATCGACAGGTTCGGCGAGGCCCTGGTTGAAGCCGGAGGCTCGCCCTCGCAAAGGCCGCCGGCTTTTGCGGCCGACCGCCAGGCGCACGTCGGTGCTCGGTCGCTCGCGCTTGCACATCGCGCTCGTCGCGCTCGCGCTCGTGTTCGCGACCACCGCGATCGCCCTGGCCGCGACCGGGGTGATCCTCACCGGCTCGCCGGTCCAGCCCTTCAGCCGTCCGCTCGCGAGCGCCGGCGAGGGGATACCCGTCCAAGGCGGAAGCCGGCTGCTGCCCCTGCGCGTCGCCGATCCCGCTGGGGGGCTACCTTGGGGCATGCGGATCACGCATACGACCCGGGGTCTCATCTGCGTCCAGGTAGGGCGCGTCTACCACGGCCGGCTTGGCCAGCTCGGCGTCGACGGACCGTTCGCCGACGACGGACGCTTCCACCCCCTACCCGCCGACGCCCTGCCCGACGTGTTGGGCGGGTTTCAAGGATTGCTGTCGGGCAAATGCGCCGCCCCCGAAGAAACTTACGCCGGGGACATCGTCGGACTCCAGCTCAGCGCCGCCAACAACCCCCCGACCGGCGGAATAGCGCAAGATCGTCGCGAGATCTCCTTCGGGCTACTCGGGTCGCACGCGCTCAGCATCACCTACCGCTCCGGATCTGAAATCCGCAGCCAGCCGGTCCTGCCCGGACTCGGCGCGTACCTCATCGTGCAGCGCTACAGCTCAGGCCGACATCTTGGAAGCATCAGCGAGACCGACGGTCGCGACGAACCAGCCAACTACAGCACTCCCGCAGCTCCCAACGGCGCGATCACCTCGATCACCTATAACTATGCAGGCAAGCGTTGCATTGACACCGGCAGCGGCATCCGCCTCGCCTCCTGCGGGCTGTCCGAAGTCCCACCCCCGCGACCGGCCCCCCTGCCGATCGTGCACGTGCCGGTGCGAGTACACCTACAGGTCCACAACCTCGCCGGAGCCTACGTCAGCTTCCGCGCCCCCTACCCCGTTACGAGCGCCCGTCAGGACTACTACGTCTCGGCGCGCGCCTGCAAAGAGATCGGCGGATCCGGCCCTAACGCAGACGTGGCGCGTGGCGAGACCGTCCGCATACCCATAGGACTACTGCTATCCCGCCGCCCGCCGACGTCCCGCTCCTGCGCCCGTCCGATCAGGATCGACGTCGAATACGTCCGCTTCGTCAACGGGCTGCCCCAGCCCACACCGATCGGCAGGGTCGTGCTGCGAGTGCCCGCGCTGCGCCGCGGCTTCACTGGTCCGAGATCACCCTAGACACCACAAAAACGGGGTCGCGGGACGATGTTAGAACTCGGACCCGGATGGCAGTGTATTTGCGAACTGCGCCTGGAGCGCTTTGGCAAGTCAGCATAGGCAACCCGACCACTGGCCCGAGACGGCCATTTGACTGCCCTACATGATGCCCTATATTGGACCCATGCGTAAGAACGAGCGTGTATCTGGACGAGGAGCAGGCTGAGCGCTTGGCGCAAATAGCCCGCGAGGAGGGCCGGCCTCAGGCGGAGATTCTGCGCGAGGCCGTGAGCAGCTACCAGCCAAGGACACCGCAGGACCGGAACTTCGTGCTAGCCGGATCTGGACACGGTGACGGCTCGTCGATTGCCGACGTGCCCGACGAGGCGCTGCTCGAGGACTTCGGAGAGTGACCGCCATCATCGATGCCGCGCCGCTCGTGGCACTCGGTGATGCCAACGACCGCTACTTCCCCCAAATCGAGCAACTGCTGAAGACCATCGATGGCCCATTGGTGATCCCTGCGCCGATCACGGCGGAGGTGGACTACCTGCTCGGACGGCGGTTGGGACGCGGACCACAACGCAGCTTCATCGCCGATCTGGCCGCGGGACGCTTCACGGTCGCGTGCCTGGAGCACGGGGACTACGCAGCGATTCAAGACCTGGACGCGCACTATGCCGACCTCGAACTAGGACTTGCCGACTGTGCGCTTGTGATCCTCGCTCGCCGATACAACACCACCCGCATCGTTAGCTTCGACGAACGACACTTCCGCGCCGTCGCGCCACTCCAAGGCGGGGCCTTCACGATCCTGCCCGCCGATGCCGACTGAGCTGTACAGCGATGGCGAGACGACACTGAACTCGAATCCCGCCTGACAGGGAATCCGGGGCACGCCGGACGCCGTAGTTCCGTCTGCGCCGGCGAACCCGCAGAGCGACAACACATGAGACGGCGGCGTCTAGACCCTATGTCGGTTAGCCCGTGGGGTTGATCGGTGTGGTGGATGGCCGGACACTCCTCGCGGGGGTTTGTCTGGTCGGAGAGAAGGCTCCGGCTGACCCAATGAGATGAGGAGGTCCGGCCATGCCGGTAACGATGACGTGGGTGGGGCTTGATGTCCATGCCCGTTCGACGCACGCGGCAGCGATCGACGCGATGACGGGGGAGTTGCTGCGTGCGCGGTTTGGGCCTGGGATCGAGGGGCCTGTGGCGTGGCTTTGCGAGTTGCCTGGTCCGGTTCGCGCTTGTTATGAGGCTGGTCCCACCGGGTTCGGGCTCTACCGAGCGGCGAGGGCGGCCGGGATCGGTGTGCAGGTCATTGCGCCGGGCAAGACGCCGCGCGGTCCCTCAGATCGGGTCAAGACCGACCGCAAGGATGCAGAGTTGCTCGCGAGGTTGTTGCTGGCGGGATCGTTGACACGCGTTGTCGTGCCGGCGCCCGAGGTCGAGGCGGCGCGGGAGATGACACGTACGCATGATGCTTGTCGGCGGGATCTGATGAACGCTCGCCACCGTGTGTCGAAGATGTTGTTGCGTCACGGGCGCGTCTATCCGAAGTCGACGACCTGGACGGTCGAGCATCGCAAGTGGCTCTCTGCACAACAGTTTGAGGAGCCCGCCAGCGACCTCGTGTTCGCCGACCTCATCGCGGCGGTCGACGGGTTGACGTCACGCAAGAGCGCGATCGCGCTGCGGCTCTCGGAGATGGCTACCGACGAGCGCTGGTGGCCGACCGTTGCGAGGCTCAGAGCGTTCCGGGGGATCGACACGCTGACCGCGTTCTCGCTTCACCTCGAGCTCGGCGCGGACTGGAAGCGTTTCCAGCAGCGCCAGCGCTCTCGGCGTGGCTCGGGTTGACACCATCGCTGAACCAGTCCGGGGAGTCCTCGCGCCAGGGCGCGATCACCAAGACCGGTTCGATGCTCGCCCGGCGACTGCTGGTCGAGTCCGCCTGGCACTACAGCCGCCAACCCAGGTTGGGAGCAACGCTCGCCAACCGTCAAACCGGCCAGCCCGATCACATCCTCGCTATCGCAAACCATGCTCAGCAACGCCTCTATCGCGTGAACCGCTCGATGCGTTCGCGAGGCAAGCCACACAATCTCACCGTCGTCGCGTGCGCGCGTCAACTGGCCTGCTTCCTCTGGGCCGCCGCTACCGCCGACTAAACCCAGACCAACAACCCCGCAGGTCGGTGGGCCGGGGCGCCGGGCCATCAGCGGCCGGCACGCGCGATTCAGCTATGAGCACCGTCCACGGGCGGCACGCTCGCTCCTAGACAGCGCAAGCCGGCAGCACGAAACCGGGCCCTGAGGTACCCAACCCTCGCATCGTCAGACTGGCAACGCCGACACCGAGCCCGGCGTCCCGACCCACCGACCAACACTCACACACGCCCGCCCCCGCGGACGCGATCACACACACCCACTTGACAAACCGCCGTCCATATCAGCTGTCGTCGACGATGTCGATTCCGTGCTTTGAGTCGATGAGAAAGGCCCACGCGAGCTTGCCAGTGACGCCTGTCCGAATTCTGATTCGATCAGCGCGAGCTTGCCTCCGAAGATCGGCGCGCCAGGCGTCCGCATCATCGATCCTCGATATCCGCACGATCGCCTCGCCCGTAGCCAAAAGCTCTCCGTAGGCATCGCCGCGCTCCACTCGGCTGAGCCTTTCCTCGAAGGGCGGATGAACCTCATCTGGCTCTCCCATGCCGGGAGCAGCCTACCACGTCACTATCTGTGCGATTCCAAGTAACTGGCAGTGCCATGGCGCCAACGCTGGCGCCATGCTGAGCGCCAGCGCCGATCTCGCATCGGGCCAACGGGCTTGGCGGGACAAAGCTCGAAACATGTCTCTGCCTTGCAGCGCATCATTGAACTCCACGATCAGCGCTCATGCCTACGGTCGAGGACGACCAATGAACCGGACAGGTTTGGTCTTTATGAGCGCATCCGAGCGATACGCCAATCTGCCCGACGATGGAGTTTGATCGTGAATGGATCGTGCCGTTGGAGCGCACGGGCACCGCATACTGGTTCGCCACGGCGGTCGGCCCGTGACCCACTACGCAGCAATGCTTCAGGTCTTGCAGGATAGCCAATGGCACACGATCCGGCTGATAGACAACGCCCACGAGGCGCACCACATGCACCGGTACGCTGGAAACCTCAAGCAGGATGCCGTACCATTTGGATCTGGCGATCCTCGTGACGTGCTCCCGAAGGCCGTTGCCTATCCGATACGAGCATCGCGTTCGATCATTGAAAGTTGGCATCCATGACGCTCGAACCGTTCTTCGACGATTTCATCGATGACGCTCCTTTGTCAATCGCGCGCGCTTCAGCCAGACCCCTCACGGCGCTGATGGAAGATCGCTTCGAATACCCGGACCGGACGGCGTTCATCGCAGGCGATTCCGCCACGTTCGGATCGTCATTCGCACAAGCGGCGTTTGATGAGCATCGTCCAGTACTCATCGTGATGCCAGATGGTGTGGAGTTTCTCTACGAGCCTGCCCCTGGGTTGGTTGCGAGACTCCAGCGACAGTTTCGCTCCCACTTCGCTATCCGTCGCCTCCGGGAGATGGGACCCCTCGTGACAGGCCCGTCGGACTGGGTCGGTACCGACCCAGTCCGATCCCGGGATATAAGCATCGGCTCCGCGGGCCACGTCCGGCACCAGTCGCACACTGACTGGGCCCCGGGTCGAGCTGGACCAAAAACCGTCGCAACCACCAAACGGGAGGCCGAGGTCAGTCGAGCAACGATCTCGCACCCAGCCGAAACGGAAGGGGGGATTCGAACCCCCGTCAGAGGCTTAACCCCTGAAACGGTTTCCGAGACTGACGCAAAACCGCATGGTTGAGCCAAAAATTGACTGCTCGCGCCACAACTCGCGCCAGTCCCGCAGAAACCGCATTGTAGGGGCCAAAGCCCTTGGGGGATCGGCGCGATGCGGTAGTGGTAGCCGCTCAGTGGCGTGAGGGGTCGCTGGTAGGGCGCGGCCCGCCAAGGCCCTGGGCGGCGCCAGGGCGGCGGGGCCTGGGGGCTGTAAGCGGAGGGGGGGAGATTCGAACTCCCGGTACGCCGTTTAGACGCACAACGCTTTTCGAGAGCGCCGCATTCAACCACTCTGCCACCCCTCCGTGCTCGGGATGAGCCCGCTTAACGCTAGACCATCGCGGGCCAGCCTAGCGGAGTGAGCAGAGACTGGCGTCGGACGCTCGTGGCTTGGATGATGGGCGACATTCCGGCCGTCGCGGCTTATGCGAAATGATCAAAGCAGCCACCGGGTTCCTGCTTTGGCCCACACCAGCAGGGTCGGATGACCGGGCGCGTCCGCTGGAGACTCTCGCAACGGTATGCCGAGGCGTTTCGTAGGAAGGCTGCTAGTCCGACCCAAACGTTGACCAGAGCGGCTCGGCCTGTGCGTGCCAGGCCGATGTGGGCCGCTACGCCAACTTCACCGTGCGCGTCGCAACCACCTTGCCATCAACTTCGATGCTCAACACCACCCGCCCACGGCCAAGCTGGTGCAGCGCGCGCTTGGACAGGTGAACTGTTGTGGTGCCTTTGGCGCCGAGCTTGAACGTCACGTGTACACGATGAGACCCGCGCCGCGCGCGCAGCACGATATGGCAAGCCGCGGCGCAACTTATTGTGGCGGCGCCGTGCGTTGAGAGCGCCGCCGTCGCCCGCGTAGGACGGAATTGTGAAGCTGGGGGAAGCGGCGCCGGGGGAGTTGGCACCGTGGGAGTTGGCACCGTAGGAGTGCTCGCCGGCGGCCCCGACACCGGAGGAATCGATACGGGTGGCGTTTCGGGCCGGTACTGGGCGAAGCTGGCACTCTGGCGATGGCCGCTCAGGCCAAAGTCAGCGCCACTCAGCGCCAGCGCGCCGCTGGTGCCGACGCTGAGAAATCCAACCGTGAGGAGTGTTGTCAGCCGTGACCGCATAAAGAATCCACCTTCTCGTAAGCACGTCGATGACCTCTTGCGGGTCATCCCGAAGCGTTCCTGCCCGTCGCATGGCGCTCATTGAGCTGATACGAACTAAGAGCTGGATCCCGGCTCTTCATGCCCTCGGCTGGACGAATAGGCAAATTTGACCGCCGAGGCAGGGGGCCACAGGACGAACCGGGCGCCGGTCAATTGTGCTGCGAGCCGCCCCCGCGCCGTGGGCGCGCCAGGCGCGGTGTGACCCTGCGCCATGACGAGCTCGTAGCTGGGCCAGGCGGCTGCTTTGTGTCGGGCGCGGGCGGCGCGGCGAGCTCGCGGCGGGAAGAGACTCCGAGCTTGCGGTAGATGTTGCGCGCATGGGTACGAACCGTCTCGGTGCCGACCTGCAAGGTGGCAGCTATTTGAGCGTTTGAGCGGCCCAGTTGAAGCAGGGGAAGCACTTCGGCCTCGCGCTGGGTAAGCAACTGCCCAGCCGTGACCTGACCGCCGCCCGGGTTGGGCGCGGCCCGCGGAATCACCTGAAGCCCCCGTGAGGCGAGATGGATCGCGTTGAGCACGTCGCGCGACTGCGTGTCCCGGCCGAGAACGGCGCTTGCTCCGAACGCGAGCATCTGGGCGCATTCCACCATCGAAGGGCCGTCCGCGAGCAGAACCAGGCGGGTGGACGGATGGCGGCGGCTGAGCTCCCGAACGTCGGCCGGCTTGGCCAGGGCGCCGGCGTCGAGGATCGCCACACCCGGCTGATGGGCACGTAGGACGACGGAGATTCGGCTGTGCTCCACGCCGGCGGCCACGATCGCAAGGCTCGTATCGCTCTCGATCAGCTCTCGCAGCCCTCTGGTGAGGAGATCGTCGAACTGGGCAAGGACGATGGTGATGGGGGTCTGTGGCGCCATCGGCGGTAAGGCGCCCGCGAGCGCCTACGCTCTCATCGGCAGGAAAGAGCGTAGGGGTGAGCCTCCTCTCACCCCTACTTCCCCCTGCCGGTCCCCCTAAGATCCCCCCGGGGAGGGGATGAGCCCGGCGGCCTCTGGCCTCAGCGTATGTGGCATGGCTCGTATCCTCGCTGCCGGCGTGCTTGCAACAGCGCTTCTGCTCGCCGCATCAGCCGGCGCTCACGCACGCCGTCCCTTCCATCCTCATGCCTCGAGCACGGCGCACCAGCGGGCCTCAGCCCGACGGGTAGCGCTTGGCAAGTCAGGCAGCCGTGACCCAGTTACGCTTGCCACGGCGATCGCGGAGCGCTTCTGGCGCGCGGTGCCCTGCGGCGGCCAGGTCACGGTCCTCGCCGACAGGCCGCTCTTCCCCGGCCTCAACCCCTCGACCGATGGTTGGGCTACGTTCAACTCGTCGCTCGGGCCGAACGACCTGCAAGCACCGGCGAGCACCTACACGCAGTGCACGATTTCACTTGCCCACTGGCATTGGCCGACGTGGGCGGCCATCGACAGTGACTGGAACATGTTCTGCCTAACGGTCATCCACGAGATGGGTCACCTGCTCGGCCATCCCCACTCGTCGGCCCCGGGCAGCGTGATGGCGCCCGTGTTCACCGATGAATCGAACGTTCCGGAGATCTGCCGGGCGGTCCGCCCCCCTTCCAAGCCCTCAAGCCGGAAGCTCACCGTCGCGAGGCGAAGAACTCGCTGAGCAGGGCCCCGCACTCCCCCGCCAGCAGGCCGCCCGCCACCTCGGGGCGGTGGTTCAGGCGCGGCTCGCCCACCACGTCCAACACGCTCCCGCAGGCCCCCGCCTTGGAATCCGTGGCGCCGAAAACGACCCTGGGCACGCGCGCCAGCACGATCGCCCCCGCGCACATCGCGCAAGGCTTGAGCGTCACGTACAGCGCCGACTCCAACACCCTCCAAGTGCCCAACGCCGTCGCCGCCTCGCACAGAGCGATCGTCTCGGCGTGGGCGGTCGGGTCTTGGCGCAGCTCGCGCTCGTTGTGGGCCGCCGCAATCACCTCGCCGTCGTGGACCACGACCGCGCCGATCGGCACGTCCTCGTGCTCCAGCGCCCGCTCGGCCTCGCGCAAAGCAAGCCGCATGAAGTATTCGTCGCGTGGAAAGAACCGTTCTCGCATAGCCTTCTCGACGGTCGCATCGTTGCCAAGCGCAACTTCCGCAGGCCCAACGCATCATCATTACCGAGGAACAAGCTTGCCGCCGACCGACCGCCTCCAATCCTGCCGCATGCGCGACCGTCGGTTGACGGCCCTCCTCGCCTTGGCGGCGCCTCTGATCGCCTGCCTGGTGCTCGCGTCGGGCGCCGCCGGCGCCTATGTGCCCGGCGAGGTCTTGGCCGGCCGCGGCGAATCGACCGTGCGCGTGCGCGTGCCGCCCGGCTCAAGCGTCGCCACGACCCTCGCCCGCCTGCGCGCCCAGCCCGGCGTCGCGTGGGCCGTGCCCGACTACATCGCCCACGCCACCGCCATCTCGATACCCAACGACCCAGGCGTCTCCGGCAACACGCCCGGCGGCTGGCAACAGACCCAATGGAACTTCGACGGGACCTACGGCATCAACGCCCCCCAAGCCTGGGCCAACGTGATCGCCGACCACGCCCCAGGCGGCGCGAAAGTGGTCGTGGCCGTGCTCGACACCGGCGTGGCCTACGCCAACAGAGGCAAGTACAGGCGCTCGCCCGACTTCAACAGGTACTCGTTCGTCCAAGGCTACGACTTCATCGACAGAACTCCCTACGCCAACGACCACAACGGCCACGGCACTTTCGTGGCCAGCACGATCGCCGAGGCCACCGACAACCACCGCGGGCTCACCGGCCTGGCCTACGCCGCCCGGATCATGCCCGTCCGGGTCTTGGACAGCGCCGGCGAAGGCGACGCCTCGGTGATCGCCGAAGGCGTCCGTTTCGCGGTCAAGCACGGTGCTCGCATCATCAACCTCAGCCTCGAGTTCTCAAGCGACGTCGGCGCCGCCGACATTCCCGAGCTAATCCAAGCTTTGCGCTACGCCTACAAGCACAACGTCCTGGTCGTCGCCGCCGCCGGCAACGAGGGCTCCACCACGATCCCCTACCCCGCCCGAGCCAAGCACGTGATCGAGGTGGGCGCCACCACCGAACACGGGTGCCTCGCCAGCTACTCCAACGACGGCCCCCACATAACTTTGGTGGCCCCCGGCGGAGGACCCGACGCGGATCTGCCCGGCGACCCCAATTGCACGCCCGAACTGCCCTCCGGCAGGGACATCTTCCAGATGACCTTCACCGGTTCTTCGCCCCGCGTGTTCGGCTTCCCGGGCGGCTATGAAGGCACTTCGATGGCCACTCCCCATGTGAGCGCCACCGCGGCCCTGGTCATCGCGGCAGGCATCCTTGGGCGCCGGCCCACGGTCGCCCAGTTGACCAGGCGCCTCACGGCCACCGCCCGCCCTCTGGGCGGGCCCCAGGATCGCAAGCTGTATGGGGCCGGTTTGCTTGACGCGGCGGCGGCCACGGCTCGTGGCGGGCCGGGGGCGGTGGGGTAGGCGAGCTGCCTTTCTGGAGATACCCGCTTCTGGCGCCCGAGCAGAAGAGGGATTCGGCAGAATATATCTGGATGTGTATATTTGGCTAATGGAGGTTGCTAGCCTGATCAAGCAGGCCCGCCGCAACGCAGGCGTTACACAGCTCGAGATGGCCCACCGCGCCGGTACGGCCCAGCCGGCGATAGCGGCCTACGAGTCGGGCGTGCGGACGCCCACCCTCGCCACCCTGGAGCGGCTACTAGACGCCTGTGAGCACGATCTTCAGCTCAGCTCATCCCCCCGCACGCGACGCGGTGCCGCCTCGCTCGAGCAACTCGCTCCGGAAATGGCCGAAGATCTCGCACAAGCACGAGAGCGCGACGCGCTACGCCTGCTGTTCGGATTTGCAGATGATTTCAGAGGGTCATCGCGACCCGGGAAGATCTCGCTCATACGTGAGGAGCCCCCCTACACCGGCGATCCCCGCTTCGACGCCGCCCTGGCCGGGACAGCCGAGTTCTTCGCGCGTGAGGGCGAAATCGCCGCGCCCAGCTGGGTGGAGGAGCCCAGTCGCTTTGTCGAGCCTTGGTGGTTCGCGACAGATAGGCCCGCATTCGAGGCCTACACGTTCGCTCACACCCCAGCCGTGTTTGCGCGTCACGGCGTGTTCATTGCAAGAGAGGTGTTCGATCGTGCCTGAGAAGCCCTCCAAGAGATTTACGCGGACAGAGATCCTCAAGGCGCTGCAGGCACTCGGCGATGAGCTGTCGAGTCGAGGGGTACGGGGCGCTCAAGAGGTATTGGATTTGCTGGAGCGCCTCTATCCATCACGGGAGCCTTTGCCGAAGACGCGGTTCTTCTTGGAAGAGCTTTTCGGACGCAAGTCTGGAGCCCGATCGACCCACCGTTAGCTCGCTCGACCGCGTCAAGCGCGGGGGCAAGTCACGCACGGTTCCGCTCCCGCACACTCCCGACCACAATTACTGTGTACAAAGCTCACATATAGTGTGGTCAGCATCGTAGACCACGCGCCACGGCTGCCCGCCATCGGGGCCCGCCAGCTCTGTACACATAACTTGTGTACAATGCCTACATGAAGCGTGTACAATCGGCCGATCGTCAGGCAAGCGGGGATCTGTTCCCCACCGACGAGCCGATCCCGGCCAGCCAGATGATCGGACGGGCAGAGGACATCAGAGAGGTGACCAGCGCCCTGACCGCCGGCACCAACCTCGTGCTTGCCGGTCCGCGACGGACCGGCAAGACGAGTGTGTGCGAGGCCGCCTTGACGCGGGCCAAGGCGCGCGGACTCTATGTCGCCGCGATCGACCTCTTCGCGATCGCCGACGACGCCGAGCTGGCCGAAGCCTTGGCGAGCGCCGTCCTCAGCAACCGCCCCGCCGTGCGCAAGCTGCTGCCCAAGGCAAGACGCTTCGGCAGACAAACGCTCACAGCCGCCCAAGGTGCGCTCGTCATGAAAATGCAAAGCCAGCTCGGCGACGCCGTCGAGCTGGCCATCACACCCGGGCTCGCGGCCCATCACCCGCAACGGGCGCTGAGCGACGCTTTGGAGCTTCCCCAACGGGTGGCCTTGGCCGACGGCAAGCGATGCGTGGTGTTCTTCGACGAGTTCCAAGAGATTGCAAGCAGCCGCAAGCCATACGGAGATCCGGACGCTTTGACCAAGCGCATGCGAGCGATCTTCCAGCGCTCCACCCAGGTCAGCTATCTGTTCGCCGGCTCCGTCGAGCACGTCATGAGAGACCTGTTCGCGCCCCACAACCGCGCATTCAGCGGCTTCGGCGGCTTCTATCCGCTGCGTCCAATCGCCGAGGAGGACTGGCAGAAGGGGCTCGGGGAGCGCTTCGAGGCCGACGGATGCCAGATCGCGGAGGACGCCCTCGCCAGGATCGTGGACCTGGGCGAATTGCACCCCCGAGTGACCATGCTGATCGCCCAACAAACACACTTCCTGAGCATCCTGCTGAACCGCCGCACAATCGACAGACCACTCGTCGAGCAGGGCTACGACAGCGCCTATCAGCGCGACAGCGCCTTGATCGACCAGCTCATGGAGCAGATCCGCTCAAGCCACAAGCAAGCGCTCCGGATCGCCCGCCGGATCGCCGCCGGGGCGACCTTGGCCTCAGGCATGCACCGAGGCGAAGCCGACCGGGCTCTGAAAAAGCTGGTGCAGGCAGGCCTGATCGAGCATCTCGGCAGAGGCCGCTACGGCATCCTCAATCCCCTACTTCGTCGCAGGTTGGTGGAGCAGCGCGGGGTTTGAGGGAGGGGTTTGAGAAGGGCATGGGTTGAGGGAGGGGTTGAAGAGGGCATGGGTTGAGGGAGAGCTTTGAGGAGGGCATGGAGCACCAATCGGGCATGACGTGCGCGCACTGTGGCGGAGTCTCACCGTGGCGTTTCTGAGCCCGGCGATGCCAGGGCCAAGGCTCGACGCCGATGTAGCAGGGAATAACCTGGTGCGCAGATGGTCGTAGAGCAAGCCGCCAATTCGGGGACGAGACCTATCGGCAAGACAAAGGGCCTATGGGCAATCGCATGGCGCTCGCTCGCCTGCGCGCTGACGATCATGCTCGCGGGAGCCTTGGCCCCCAGCGCCCTGGCCCCCAGCGCCCGAGCCGAACCAACCTGGACCACCTACCACCGTGACGCGCAGCGCTCGGGGGACGACCCGGATGCGACACAGCCGATCGAACCGGTGCTCGCCTGGCAAACCAGCGACCTGGGCGCGCCGATCTGGAGTCAGCCGCTCGTGCTCGGCGATCGCGTCTATGTGGCGACCGTAGGAGACGAGGCATATGCGCTCGAAGCCTCAACCGGCAAGGTCGTCTGGGAAAAGAGCCTCGGCACACCCGTGCCCGCCGAAGATCTGCCGTGTGGGGACGTGAAGCCGACCGTCGGCGTGGTCGGCACACCTGTGATCGACCCGGCCAAGCAAATGATCTACATGGTGGCCGACACCCTCAACGGGAAAGACGAAATCGAGCACCTGCTCAAGGGACTCTCTCTGAGCAGCGGCGAAGAAGTGGTCAGCCGCGATGTGGACCCGCCCGGCGCCGACCCCAAAGCGCTGTTGCAGCGCACCGCCTTGAACCTCGACGAAGGAAATGTCGTGTTCGGCTATGGCGGCAACGACGGCGATTGCAGTGACTATCGAGGCGCAGTGGTCGCTGCGCCTGAGGACGGGTCCCAGCCACGTTTCTGGCAGTACCAGCCGGCGCCCCCGTCCAGTGCCGGCGGAGCAGTGTGGGCGCCGGCCGGACCCTCGGTCGATGAAGCCGGCAACGTGTACGCGACCACCGGCAATCCCGACCCGCCGGCCGAACAGACGGCCACCGTGTTCGACTACTCCGACAGCGTCGTCAAGCTCAACCTGGCCGGCGACTTCGTGGCGGATCCAGCGACAGAACTGACCTCACCTTTGGGCTGGTTCGAGCCGCCCAACTGGGAAGAAGAGAGTAACCACGATCTGGACCTCTCTTCCGCCGCCGCCGAGCTCCTGCCCGGGGGACTCCTGTTCCAGGCTGGCAAGGACGGCGTCGGCTACCTGATCGACGAGGCGACCATGCAAAGCGGCGCGGCCGCCGTCTTCAGCCATCCCGTCTGCCAAGAACATGGTGGCTTCTCCGGCAGCTTCGGCGGCGACTCATTCGCGAACGGCACGCTCTACATACCTTGCGAGAACGGGGTCCAGGCGCTCGCTTACTCAGAATCGGCAAAGACCTTTACGCCCTTGTGGCAAGGTCCCGAAGACGCAGTTGGGCCGCCGATCGTCTCCGCCGGCCTGGTTTGGACGGTTGCCACGGGCGGATTCGCCAGCGGGGGGGACACCCTGTACGGCCTCGACCCCGCCACAGGCATCCCTCGCTACACAGAGACCTTGCCGAGCCCCGTCATCGACCACTTCGCCTCACCGTCTGCAGCCGGGGGGCGGCTGTTCCTGGCGACCGGGACCAGCGTAAGCGCCTACCGCATCGCTCAGCTCGCCCAGGGCGAAGCCACCGCGCCGGCCGGGAATGGCCCCCCAAGCCCAGCTTCGCCCAACGCGCGAGCGACAAGCCCGTCCACTGAGCGCTTCCCGGTTGTCTTGCGCCGGACCTACATACACATGAGCGCCAAGGGAGTCGTGCGTGTTGCACTACGCTGCATCGCTCCCGCGAACAACTGTCGGGGAACGATTACCTTGCACGCCACGGTCTTTATCGCGGCCCGCAAAAGCAAGGACTTCGTCCGCCATGCCCTAACGATTGTGCTCGCACGTAAGACCTTTGGCCCCGACCGCGGCTCGTTCGTGGAGCGCCTGCACGTCAGCCCGCGCTCGCTGGCCCGCGTGCGTCGTTACAAACGCCGCATCTCGCTGACACTTGGGATCTCCGCTCCAGGAAGCGGGGCACGCCAGTTCGTCGTTGTGCTCAGTTGACCGCCGCGGACCGTCCGATCACCTCGGCCATCTCCTTGCGGAAACGCTCGCGTCCGAAGCGCTCTGCGTTGCCGCGGATCGCGGCTTCGTCGAGACGCAAACCCTCGAAACGCTCGATCGCGCCGGCCAAGCCGAGGGCGCTCTGCTCGTCGAACAGAACACCCGTCTCGCCGTCGATGACCGTCTCAGAAGCCCCGCCCACGCGATAGGCGATCACGGGCAGTCCGGCGGCCTGGGCCTCGACGGGCACGATCCCGAAATCCTCCTCGCCGGGGAACAGCAGCGCACAGGCGCTGCCCATCAAGGCATCTCGCTGGGCGTCGTCCACCCGGCCGAGCAGCTCGATCCCGGCGTGTCCCGTGGCGGCGGCCTTGACCGAGGCCATCGCGCGCCCGTCGCCGGCCACCTGCAGCTCGCGCCCGAGGCGCGCGCAGGCGGCCACGGCCAGCTCGACGCGCTTGTAGGGAACGACCCGTCCGAACACCAGGTAATGGGCGCGCGGGTCGCGCGGCAAGGTCAGAAGACGGGCCACATCCACCGGGGGGTTGACGACCTCGGCGGTGCGGCCGTAGTAGCGCCTGATGCGGTCGGCCACGTTGTGAGAGTTGGCCACGAACACGTCCGGCGAGCTTGCCCCTTCGACATCTTGGCGGCGCAGGCGGCGCAGCATCAGCGGCAGGGCCAGGCGCGTGGCCCTGCCGATCTCCTCGCCCTGCAAGAGATTCTCGTCCCAGGCGTAGCGCATCGGCGTGTGGCAGTAACACACGTGCAAGGCGCCGGGCGGCGTCCTGATGTTCTTGGCGCAAGCGTGGTTGCTCGACAGGATCAGATCGAAGCCTGAGAAGTCAAAGGCGCGGTAGGCCCGCGTCATCAAGGGCAGCAGCTTCGGGTAGTGGGTCTTGGCGCCGGGGACACGGTTCAGATAGGAGGCGTGGACCGGCCGCTCGGTGACGATCTCCGGCCACGGCTCGGGGTCGTAGATCGAGGTGAACAGCTCCGCGTGGGGAAACATCTCGAGCAGCTCCATGACCACGTCCTCGGAGCCGCCCGGAATCGTGAGCCACTCGTGCACGACCGCCACCCGCGGGAAGCGCGCGCGCAAGCTGTCGATCGACGAGCCGCTCACCGGCTGCGCCTTATCGCATCCATGAAATCCACCCACGGCGCCGCATAAGGGGCGAGCACGCGCGCGAGCTTCTCCAAGTCAGTCCAGCCCTCCTCGGCCTCCCAGCCCCAGTGCAACACGATCGGCGCCCACAACCCCCACCGGGCCTCGATCGCCTGTTCGACCGCCGGCCTCACCTCGGCGGCCCGACCATAGAAGGGAGCGTAGGCGGGCAGGTACACGGTCTCGCCGCGCCACTGGGGCGTGCTTTGGAAGCCGAGCTGTCCGATCGACTCGGGACCGCCGCACACGACTTGGAAGCGCTCTGCCAAAGGCCCCAGCTGGGCCGCGTCGAAGCGGTTGTAGGGCGGCACGAACACCTCCGTCGACATGCCTGCTGCCGCAAGCTCGGCAAGGCCGGCGTCGAGCAGAGCGCCGGTCTCCCGCAGGTCGAGCCCGCACAGCTCGGAGTGGCGGCGGGGGGAGGCGAATCTGGTGCGATGGGTGAGGCCGTGCAACGCAAACGACACGCCCTCGCGCCCCAGGCGCGCCAACATTGCCCGCTCGTCGTCCTGAAGCGGGCGGGAGTCGCCCCCTACGCGCGCGCGTGTGTCGCCCCCTTGCGCAACACCCTGACCCTCTCGCGCCACACCCTCAGCGGGCGTGAGCGGGTCGCGGCTGACGCGCGGCAGGACCGCCACCAGGTAGGGCACGCCGGCGCCGCCCAGGATCTCGTGGAAGCGCTCGAAGCGAGCCGTGTCGAAGCGCCCCGGATCGTCCCAAGCGCGGTAGTGGGGAAACTCGTCGACCCTGACCAAGAAGCGCGGAGGACCGCAGGCGCGCTCGCCGAGCAAAGAGCGGCGAGTGGCCAGGAGCGGGGCGACGACCTGGCGCTCGTAGCCGAGACGACCGAGCTTGTAGGCGACCTGCTGCGCGAAGCGCACGGGACGGGCGGGCGCCGGACCCACGCGCACGGCCGCCGGCAATGAGCCGCTGTCGAAGTCCGGGACGTGCGGCTCGCCCGTCTCGGAGGAAGGCACGAGCAGCAGGCGCGCGGAGCGCGCCCCATCCATATCCTCTCCCCGCTGCGCGCCTGAGATCATGTCCGCGATGGCCGATCCGCCGAGGCTTCAGGGCCGCGACATCGTCTGCATTGGGTTCGCCGACTGGGACACCGACCTGCAGACTAACCAGCACCACCTGATGAAGCGGCTCGCGCTTGAGAACAGGGTCCTGTTCGTGGAGTCGCTGGGGCTGCGCCGGCCCCAGTTGGCCGGGCGCGACGTGCGCCGCATTCTGAGGCGGGTCGTGCGCGGCCTGGGCGGGTCGCGCACAGTGGACGTGCGCGGGCTGGACGGGGCGCGCACAGTGGACGGCGTCGGCGGACCACGCACGGCGATGGCGGGCCTGGGCGAGGCGCGCACGCCGAGCGGCCTGCACGTGCTCTCCCCGCTGGTGCTCCCCCTGCACGCCAACCCACTCGCGCGCAGGGTCAACGCCTGGCTCCTGCCGAGGCTGGTGCGTCGCGCCGCCCGCAAGCTCGGCATGACCCGGCCGATCCTGTGGTCCTACGTCCCCCAGGCCGAGACTTTGGTTGCCGCGCTGCAGCCGGAGCTGGTCGTGTACCACTGCGTCGACGACATCGCCGCCCAGCCGGGCATCGACGGCCCATCGTTCAGGGCCTCGGAGGCGCGCTTCGCGGCGCGCGCCGAGCTCGTGCTCGCCAGCGCCCCCAGCTTGGCCGAGCGCCTGGGCGCCCTCTCGCGCAACGTGCTCTACGTGCCCAACGTGGCCGACGTCGAACTTTTCGCGCAGGCCTTGCAAGAACGGCCCGATCGACCCTGGAATGGCCGACCTGCCGCGCCCGCGGATCGTCTTCACGGGAGCGCTCGTGACCACCAAGTTGGATATGGGATTGCTGTTCGTGCTGGCCAGGTCCCGGCGCGATTGGTCATTCGCGCTGGTCGGCCCAACCGGGCCCGGAGACCCGCGCGCCGACATGTCCGAGCTGGCCGCCGAGCCCAATGTCCACCTGCTGGGGGCCCGTCCCTATGAGGCGCTCCCCGAGGTGCTGCGAGGCGCGGACGCGGGCCTGATCCCCTACGCGCTCAACCAACTCACCGAAAGCATTTTTCCGATGAAGGTCTACGAGTACCTGGCGGCCGGCCTGCCCGTGGTGGCCACACGCCTGCCGGCCTTGGCCGACGTCAAGGAGGTCGCCACAGCCGCGGACGCGCCCTCCATCGTTGCCTTGCTGGAGCAGGCGATGGCCGACGATTCGCCCGAGCTTCGAGCCGCGCGCTCGCGCGAGACCCAGGCCCACTCGTGGGAGCGACGCCTGGAGGAGATCGGCGCGGCCGTGGCGGCCGCCGATCGGGGAGTCGGTGTTGTCGCGGAGGGGGTGCCCACGCGCGCGTGCGGGGGGCCTGGGGATGGGCTTGGTGTTCTCCCCGACGCGGTGCACCCGCGCGCGGGGGGGAGACCGTCGGCGGTGGGGGACCTGCTCGTCACGACCCACACTCCGACCGTGCGCTCGGGCCGGGATATGCGCACGTATGGTCTCGTGCGGGCTCTGGCCGCCCAAGGACCGGTCACGGTGCTGTACGCGCGCTTCGGCGCCCCCGAACCCGACCAGGCCTACCGGGCGATCCCCGGGGTCACGCTGCAAGAGGCGGTCCCGTCGCGCGGCCTGGCGCGCCTGCGCGCATATGCCCAGGCCCGGCTCACGGGTGTGCCCGACGGCTTTGCCCGGGGCATCTCCCCGGAGCTGGCCTCTGAGGCGTCGCGCCTGGCCGCGATCCCGGGTCGCGGCCGCGTGATCGCGGACGGCCCAACCGCCGCCGCCGCGCTCGCCGCGCTCGCGGGCAAGCGGCCGGTGATCTACAACGCCCACAACCTCGAGTCCTCCTTCCGCCACGAGCTCGGCCCCGACACGACCCGCTCGCTGCGCGGCCTGGAGGCTTTCGAGCGACGCCTGCTCACACGCTCGGCGGAGTCGTGGATGGTGAGCGAGGCCGATATGCGAGCCGCCCGAGCGCTCTGCCCCGAGGCCAAGCTGCGTCTGGTCCCCAATGTTGTGGATGTCGCCGCGATAGAGCCCGTGCCTGGCCTCGCGCCTGAGCAAGCCGCAATCTTCGTGGCCAACTTCGCCTATGAGCCCAACCAGGCGGCCTTGCGATTCCTGCTCGAGGAGGTCTACCCAAGCGTGTGGGATCGGCTTCCCGCGGCCGAGCTGGTGCTGGTCGGCGCCGGCCTCGACGCACCCCCAAGCCGAGATCCCCGCGTGCGCACGCTCGGCTTCGTCGAAGACCTCGCCACCGTATACGCCCAAGCGCGCTGCGCCGTCGTGCCTTTGCTCCAAGGCGGCGGCAGCCCCTTGAAGCTAATCGAGGCGCTTGCCTACGGCATGCCGGTGATCGCCACGCCAAAGGCCATCGCCGGGCTGGACGCGCACCCTGGCGTGGACTGCCTGGTGGCCGAGGGGGCCGATGCGTTTGCGCAGGCTTTGGTCCAAGTGTTGCGCGACGGCGCCCCCGAGATCGCGCGCGCAGGGCGCAGGTTGGCGGAAGCGCGCTATTCGGTGGAGGCCTTGGCGGGGCCGCTGCGAGCAGATACATCGTAAGTTCTGATCACTCGCAACAGCCGCGACTTCGCGCCGCTTGTGCGCCAATGGGCCGAGGCGGGACGCTCGCACGCCGGCATCGTTCTCATCTGGACCCTCGACCACAGCCAGTTCGCTCAGATCGTCGGCGGCATAGAAAGTCAGCTGCGCCGGCGGCCCTCACAAGAGCTGTGGCGGGATCTCACCGTGGCGTTCTGAGCAGCGGACGCCGCCGGTGCCCGCAGTGGCGGGCCGGGCGCATTCGGGGCGCTTCATCCAGCCTGAGCCACCGGGCTCGCCCCACCTATTCGAGCGCCCCCCGCAGCTCGACGCAAGCGCGCCGCGGACACTACTGACAGACGCTCCGCAACCGCCCGCGCACTTTTCTCCTAAGCGTCCAGAAAGCCTCAAAACGCCTCAAGACAGGGCGATGTAGGGCCGAAAGGATTCTTGCAACACATAGGCAGGCGGAGGCGCCAGTGCATCACGTAGAGCGCCATCGCAATTCCCGACAAAGGCACACCCGTCGCGAGGCGGGCTCGCAAAGCCAGGGGTCTCACGCAGACAGCCCGGCTCCCGAAGGAGATGAGCAGCATGTCACCGTCCCACCCCCTCCCCGGCAGGATCCCGGCCCAGCGGATCCTCACCGTGCTGGTGGCGACGTGCTTGACTTTGTTGGCCCTGAGCGCCGGCGCGGCAGCGCGCACTCCCCAGCCAACCGCAATCGTAAGCAGCGCGGCCCTGCATAGGGCCTTGGTGGTCCGCGCAAGCGACAGGCGCGCGCTGGCGCGCGTATCGTCCAAGCTCACCGCTTGCGCCAGCGCACACTCCGGGAGCTGCGCCTCCCGACGACGCGCCGTACACCAAGCGAACGCGAAGCTGACGGACATCGAAAGGCTGATCAAGAGCTTCTTGGGTCGCACCGCCCGCTGGCATCACGGCTCCAAAGCCGATCGCTTCTCGACCGGTTCGGCCGGCGGTCCCACGACCGGCGATTCGACCGCATCCACCGAAAGCAAAGACGGGACAACCGCGGGCGCCGGCGCAAACAACGGCTCGGGCACCAGCGGCTCAGCGAGCAGCATGGGCAGCGGCAGCACAAGCGGCCCGACCGATACGACCGGCTCAGGCTCTGCCGGCTCGACCGACACCACCGAATCAGGCTCTGCCAAAACAGGATCGGGCTCAACCGGGACCGGTGAGGGCGAACAGATCGAAGGCACAAGCTCGCCCGGCTCGTTTGAAATGGGCGTGGTCGCCGGTTCGGCGATCACATGGGAGATGCCCTTCGTCCACAAGCTCGGCGCCCACACCGCCCGTGAGGAGTTTGAAATCGGCACCCCAACGTCGCAAATGTCCTCAACGATCGAAGCTTCTGCCAAGGTCGGCGTGAAGCCGCTCTTGCTCGCCAGCTTCTACGGCTCGCTCCCGACCCCCGCACAGGCTCAGA
This sequence comes from uncultured Solirubrobacterales bacterium, assembly GCA_963809705.1. Classification (GTDB taxonomy): domain Bacteria; phylum Actinomycetota; class Thermoleophilia; order Solirubrobacterales; family Solirubrobacteraceae; genus Palsa-744. The sequence goes on from CAWEKF010000001.1 coordinate 1,031,390, forward strand.
GCCTTGGCGCCTGGGCAGCCCAGTTCGGCCCCGGCGGCAGCTTCTGGAGGGGCAAGAACCTGCCTGCTTCGAGTGCCGTGACAAGCATCGAGTTCGGCAACGAGACGAGCTACGAATACCAATATTCCAACGATACCGCCGCCGATTATGCAAGCCGCGCCCAGACCTATGCGCTGCGGTTCAAGGAAGCCGAGGAAGCGATCCACGCAGCCAATCCAAACGTCGGCCTGCTAGCTCAAGGCGACCCCGGCAACGCACCCGGCACCTCCTGGATGGACAACATGTTCAAGGCCGTGCCCAACCTGGGATCGCTGGTGGCCGGCTGGACCGTGCACCCCTACGGACCGGGCTGGCAGGCCATCATGGACAAGGTCCTGTCCTCCGCCAAGGCGGACGGCGCGCCGAGCACCATCCCGCTCGACGTGACCGAGTGGGGTTTGTCGAGCGACAACGGACGCTGCCTGGACGACAACTACGGCTTCAACGAGTGCATGACCTACTCGGAAGCCGCGACCACGCTCACCTCAAACCTGACGGCGATGCGTGCCCGCTACGGCAGCCGCCTCGCCTCGTTCTACCTGTTCCAGGCCCGCGACCAGGATGAAACCGGAGCATCGAGCAGCCGCGAGGGTTACTTCGGAGCCCTTCAGAGCAACGAAGCACCAAAGGGTGAATACACCTCCACGGTTCAGTCGCTGCTCTCGCTCAACCCCTGACTGCTGCACAAGCCTCGGCTCGGCTCGACCGCCGGAGGCCTGCCGAGCCGTCAAACAGGCCGGCGCTTGGCGGTCCTGTCGAGCAGGGCCAGCAGCCCGATTTGCGCAGCCAAGAGCACGGTGAAGCGCGGATCGATTCCGGTGAAGCTCGCGGTGGTCTCCAACACCACCAGGCCAGCCAAGGCGGCCAGGGATGCAAGTCCGAACGCGCTGAGCAGCGGCTCAGCGCTCGACCGCCACACCTTCCAGCTGAGCAGGGCCGCGCCGACGATAAAGGCCAGGTAGGCAAGCAAGCCGAGGATGCCGAGCTTCAACCAGAACCACAGAGCGGCGAAGTGGACGTACTGCCTACCTTCTTCGTGTTCCACCGAGAGCGGTTGCACAGTCGCTTCCCAAGGCACCCTCATGCCCAGCCCACTCACAGGATGGCGAGCTATCTCTCCGAGCACGTTGGCGCGCTCGTCCAAGCGATAGCGGTCCTCAGCGTTCGTCGAGAGACTGGCTGGATTGAGCGATTCCACGCGCTTGACGATCGGCGCCTGAGCTTGAAAATGGATCGAGCCAAGCAGCAATATCCCCAAGGCGATCGCGAGAGCCGACGGAAGCAACATGCGACGACCGACGGGACTCGTGCCCAGCAGCAGCACCAGCAGGATGCCCACCACGGTCGCGATCCAGAACGAGCGTCGATAGGAGAGCACTAGCGAAGCGATCAACAGGGGGACTCCAACCAGCATCCAAACGGGTGGCCCGGCACGCATCAGAGACGGCCGCGCAGATCGCCAGCAACGCCACCATGATCAGCCAGTTGGCGGCCGGTTCGTAGTAGGTGAGCGTCGAGGTTCCTTCGATCGATTGTCCGTAGTGGCCGAGCACCTCGACGATGCCAAAGCCGCCCTTGAGGATCGCGAGCGCCACCGCCACAGTCAGCGCCAATCCCACCTGGCGCCGGTCGAGCTTGAGATTGCAGACCGCCAGAGGCAGCAGCAGCAGGTAGGCCAGCACGTTCTCCGAGAGAATCGCCGAGCGCCAGCTCACTCCCGCCGAATGCCCTGTCACCACACCGGCGATCATGCCGAGCAACAGCAGCATCCAGGCCGGCGCAAGGGCGCGCGGCACCTGCAATGGACGCCGGCGAGCGATCAGGTCGATGCCCACCGAGAGTACCGCCAGCGCTACGAGCATGTCCAGCGGCGTGAGGCCCTTATATATCTGGTCGTATAGATGCGAGGTGAAGTGCAGAAATCCGAAAGTGGGACCCTCGCATATCGTCGCAAGCACAACCGTGAGCCCAACCATGACGGCCGGACGACGCATCAGGATCGCGACGACCACCAGCGCCAGCGGAGCCAGCAAGCCGGCAACCCCAGCCCTGTGCGCGGCAAGCAGGGCGATGAGCAGAGTGATGCTCGCCGTCGCGGCCGCGGCGAGGAACTCACCACTCTCCAGTCGCAGGCGCCGCGCGGGCACGATCGCCGATCCTCAGCGGACTCGCCGCGAGATCACCGGCCGCGAGAGGGACTCCCGGTGGAGCTCCTCAGCCGAGCCGGCGGCTGCGTACGCCTCGTAACCATAGCGACCGGCGTCATACAGCCCGGTCACGATCAAGCCGACCGGTTCGATCATGTGCTGATCGAGAATCGACCGCGCGCGATGCACCTCCTCGCGCGTGGTCTTGCCCACTCTCGCCACGACGATCGCCGCATGGACGGCTGGGCTGTTCATCAGCACCTGAGCATCCGCGACGGGATTGAGGGGAGGCGCGTCGATGATCACGATCGACTCCTCGTCGCTTAGCTCGGAGATGATCTCCGAGATCCGTGCTGAACCCAGCATCTCCGACGGGTTGGGGGGCAACCTGCCGGCCGGTAGCACCGCAAAGTTGGGCAGATCGGGGAAGGGGTTGATCAGAGCGTCGGTAACGCTGCCGCCGCCGGCCATAACCGTCGTCAAGCCCTCGCTCGAGCTGAAGCCGAAATGCCCGACGAACGTGGGGCGGCGCAGATCGAAGCTCCATCAGCACCACCCGACGACCGGTCAAGGCCTCCACATGAGCGAGATCGACGGCGACAGTGGTCTTGCCCTCACCCGAAACTGCGCTCGTGACCAGCAACGTGTCCACCTGACGTGTCACCGCCGCGAAGTCGAGCGCGCTGCGCACGATCCTGTACGGCTCCAACAAGCCGGCCCGCTCCTGCGCGGCAACGGGCCCGAACGAGGATTGCGGTACGCCGGTGAGCGCCGGCAAGCGATATGCGCGCTCGAACTCCTCGATCGTCTTTATACGACGGTCGAGCGCCTCGAGCAGGAAGACGATCGAGAAGGCGACGGCGAGGCCGATCAGAAGACCGAGGATCGCGCTCGTCGAAAGGCTCGTGCCGGTGGGCGCGGTGGGAGGAGTCGCCATGCTGATGACGTTCGCTCCACCTCCGGCCACCGCGCGCAGCCCCGACAGCCGCTGCTGAGACTGTTCGAGAGCCGTCCTCGCCGCCGAGCCGGCCGGCGATGACGCTATCTGTTGGCCCAATCGTCGTTCCGCCGCTTCGATGCTGGCCACCTGACCCGCCGCCTTGAAGGCGATGTACTGGTTTGCGAAGGCATTGGCCAACCTCGCCGAATAGCGCGGGTCTCCGGTCGTGGCGGTGAAATGCAGGACATCCGCGTCGGGAGCTGATTCCACGGTCACCGTTTCGAGCAGTTCTGCGGCATCGACCGAGAGATGCAGTCTCTTGCGAACGCCTTCGGCGACTTCCGAGGAGTGCCCGATCAGCACCTCGGTGGCCGCGTCGCGCACTGGTTCGCCGCTGCCGCTGGGCGTCACCTGCAGAGCCGCGTCGGGCAGTGTTGCGCTCTGGAAAGCCACGCTTGCGGTCGCCGCGTATGACTTTGAGGCGCGCTCGTGCCGGACCACGGACACGAGCACACATACGGCGACGATGCCAAGGATCATTGGCCAGCGACGCCGCAGCACGTTTCTCGTATTTGCCAGCGCGTCCTCTTCGCTGGCGCGCTCGAAGCGCTCGCCGGAGCCAATGGAGCGGCGGCCGCTTTCGACCGAACTCATGTCGCACCCCCACGATCGAGCATTCTGAGGGGCCTCCAAGCGTGTATCTCGGGCATCACGCTCTCATCGTCCCACGCGGCACGTGGCTTGAGAGTCGCCAGGAAAGCCGTCGGGAGCGCAAACGCGGAGCATCCTTCATGTATTACCCGGTGCACTTCTCCTAATTCGGGCTTGCCCCGCACTGTCCTTGCGATCAAGAGCGTCTCATCCTTGCGATCGCAGCGTCTCCGGCACCGCTCGCGCGACCCTCGGGGGCCAGTGTGGGAGGCCGATAGCATCCGCTTGGAGATGACCTCGCCTCTTCGCGCCGGCAGCACCACACTCAAGCGATCGACGCGCTCCATGATCGCCCGTCTCGGCAAGGAGGAGCAGACAGAGGAGATCCTCGCCCGTGTTCGCGAGGCGCGCCTGACCTTCGACCCGTTGCAGCGCAGGGAGCTGCGCGACGAACAGGGCCTGAAGGTGGCGCTCACAAGCGTCTTGCGCAGCTGCTCGAACGCCGTCGATGTTGGCGCCAACGAGGGCAACGTGCTCGATCCGATCGTGCGTTTGGCGCCCGAGGGCAAACACATTGCGTTCGAGCCGATCGCGGAGCTGTACGAGAGCCTGGTCGTACGCTTTCCGAATGTAGATGTGCGCTGTTCCGCAGTATCGGCGACCGCGGGCACCGCCGAGTTCACCCAGGTAGTCGACGCGCCCGCCTACAGCGGACTGCGCAAGCGTGACGATTTGCCGCCGGAGGCCCAACGGGTGGAGAAAATCTCGGTCCGCACCGAGTGCCTCGACGACGTGCTTGCGGACGGTCCCATCCCGACGTTGATCAAGATCGACGTGGAGGGCGCCGAGTTGGGCGTCCTGCAAGGCGCAGTGGAGACGCTCGAGCGTCACCGACCGCATGTCCTGTTCGAGCACGGCGCAGGCGGGGCCGACCTGTACGGAACCCGGCCCACCCAGATATTCGATCTGCTCGACGGCGTCGGTCTGCGTATCTTCGACCTCGACGGCAGCGGTCCGTATTCGCGCGATCGCTTCGAGGAGACGTTCACCGAGCCGATTTGGAACTTCCTGGCCGCACCGGCCTGAGCCGGCGGTAGATAGCTTCATAGCGCGCCGCCATCGCCGTGTCGGTAAAGCGTTCGCGAGCGACACGCCTCCCTCGCTCGCCCATGCGCGCGCGGGCGTCGGCATCCACCGAAAGACGCAGGAGGCGCTCGCGGATGCCATCCAGATCGCCCGAGGAGACGAGGTAGCCGGTCTCGCCATCGGCGACGACCTCGCCAACACTGCCCACATCGCTTGCGATCACCGGCAGGCCGGCGTGCATGGCCTCGATGATTCCCAGCGGCATCCCCTCCCAGGCCGATGGCAGCGCGAACATGTCGAAGCCATGGAGGCACGAGCGTGCGTCGTCGACCCAACCGGAGATCGTGAGGCGTCCGGCCACCCCAAGTTCTTCCGCCAGCCGCTCCAGCGAAGCGCGCTCCGGACCGTCGCCCACCAGCACGAGCCTCGCGTCGGGTAGCCCCGGCAGGGCGCGCACGAGCAGGTGGTAGCCCTTCTGGTCGGTGAGCCGCCCTAGCGACCCTACGATCACGCCAGCCGACGCGTCTTCTGTATGCAGCGAGGGTGTCCCCGAGTCGGGCTTGACATGCGTGTGAGCGACGCCTGCGTCGACCGAGGCGAGTTCCAGCGGGACACCGTTGGGCGCCGCGCCTACGGAGCCGTGCGGCAGACCAACGATCTCCTCCACTTCGCGGGCCGCCCGCTCACCGACGGCGACGTGCCCGTGCAAACGCCGCGCGAGCAGTCGCCTGCCGAACCGTCTCGTGCGCGGGATCGCACCGGCTACCGGAAGGTGATCGACCGCCAGCACCTTCGTCCCTGCAACGAGCATCCCGGCCAGCTCGCCGTAGGCGCAAGCCCAAGGCCAGGCTTGGTTGGCGTGCACGATATTGGGCGAGAAGGCCCGTACCGCGCGCACGTGCTCTCGCAGAGCCCCCCGATCGTAAGCGCCACTAGGGGGGCGCACTGTGCGGACCGAAGTGCCGGGGCGATGCGCGGCAATCGCCTCGGCGACATGTCGCGCAGTGGCCAGTACGCCGACCTCGATCTCGGGCTGGAAGAGCCCCAACAGATACCCAAGCGCCAACTCCGCGCCGCCGACCGACTGCGAGTCGGTGTAGGCCAGAACTCGCAACGGCGCCAGATCCTTCACGAGGCAAGCATCCGCTCATAGAGCTCGACCACAGGTCTGGTGGCAGGCAGCGGCGTGTGGTGCTCGACGAAAGTCCTGTGCGCGGCCTCCGCGGCCTCGCGTCGAGCCTGAGTGTCCTCTAGCAGCTTCAGGGTCGCAGCCGCGAGCGAGCGATCGTCCCTCTCCACTGCGACGCCTCCGAGCGCGCCAAGCCCCTCCGCGCCGGCCGGCGTCGTGACGACCGGTATCCCCAGGGCGAGGGCCTCGAGCACCTTGACCTTGACGCCGCTGCCTTCCGTGAGGGGATAGAGCACGGCGCCAACCTCCCGCAGAAAATCGGTCGCGCTGGCGACCCTGCCCAACCATTGCACGCCGGGCCACTCAGGCAGATGCGCGAACGCCTCGCGCTCCATGCCCTGGCCGGCCAGCAGCAAAGTCGCCTCAGGTCGCTGCTCGCGCACGAGCGGCCACACGTCGCTGAGCAGCCGTTCGACTGCGTGTCTCGTGGGTGGCCAGCGCGCCGTGCCGATCAATCCGACCACAGGATCCTCGACAGAGGCGCGAGGAGTGTAGAAGACGGGGTCCAGCGCGAGCGGCGCGACTGCGACCCTTGCGCGGGGCGCAGCCGCGGCGAGCCCGCCGACCACCTCGGTGGAGTTGGCGAGCAACCAGCGAGCCTGTTTGCACACTCGCCGCTCCGCGCGCAAGAGCTCGATCGCGATCCGCGTGTCGCGCCGCCACAACCACTTGATTTCGCGGTCGCGTCGGGTAAGGAAATGGATCTGGGCGAGCGCCGGGCGGTCGACGAGCCCCATTGCGACCGCAGCCTGGGCCTCTACGAAGTGAACGAGATCGACCTGCTTGGAGAGTTCGGTCAATCTCGCCGCAAATGGCCCACGTCGCAGCAACCCGTTGGGATGCAACAGACGATCGCGCCGCGCCTGCCACACCGAGGGGACCTCCACCGTGAACGTCTCGATCGGCAGGTCCGCCGGCGCCGTCTCGATCGAGGCCGACCCGAGATTCGCCGCCAGCCCCGCCACCTCCACGCCGCATTCGAGCAGTCCGCGCACAAGACCGATTCCGCATCTGGCGGCCGCACTACCCTCAGGCAGTGGCGGGTGTGGCAAAACGACCAGAACACGCAAGGCTGCGAGAGTATCGCGGATGCTGACGAGGGCAACCACGCTCCCGCGCCGCCTGCTCGCCGGCGGTGCGGCCGGCGACGCAGCCGCGGCCGGCGGGCGTCATATCGCCACCAATGTGCTCGTTCAGCTGCTCGCGCGTGCCGCCACGATGGCGATGAGCGTGGTCACCGTGTCGCTCACGGCTCGCACGCTCGACCCGTCCGGCTATGGCGTGTGGAACGGAGCCTCCTCGTTCGTCGGGCTGTTCGGAGTGCTGACCGACCTCGGAATCACAACGGTCGCGATGCAACGCATGGCCGCGGAGCCCGAGCGCGAGTCTGAATGGCTGGGCGCCCTCGCCGGCGCCCGCACCGCCCTATCCATAGGGGCGATGGCGCTCTGCGTCATCTCGATCCCGCTGTTCTTGAGCGACACAGGCAGCAGCCATGAGGTCGCCCTGATCATGACCACGACGATCCTCACGACCGGAGCGGCGGCGTTGATGAGCGTGTTCCAGTCGCGGCTGAGATCGGGGCTGGTGCTCTCCTTCACGGTCCTACTAGGCGTTCTCTGGCTCGCCGCGGTACTCGCGTTGGCGTTGACCCACGCCCCAGTGGTCGACTTCGCGATCGCCTATGCCGGACTCGTCGCGCTGGTCGCCTGGCTGCAGATGCGCACTACGCGCCGACTCACCCATATCGCCTGGCGAGCGGGCAGACGTCTATGGCGCCCCTTGATGCGCGTGGCGATACCCATGGGGATCGCGGGCGTGTTCATCACCGTCTACTACCAGGTGGACTCTGTGCTGCTGCTGCAGATATCCGGTCCGCGCGAAGCGGGGATCTACGGAGCCGCTTACGGATTCCTCGGGCCGCTCGGATTCCTACCGGCCGCCGTCATGGCGTCCTTCTTCCCCGTGCTCTCGGCAGTTCACAGGAGCGATCCGGACCGGGCGCGTCGACTTGTGCAGATCTGCGCCAACACGATGGGCGTCATCTCACTTCCGATCCTTGCCGGCACGATCGCCCTATCGGGACAAATAGTGCGCCTGCTTTACGGCCCGAGCTTTGCGCGTTCGGCCGGCTTGCTCCCAATCCTGATGATTGCGTTCGTGTCGATGTGCTTCGGCTCGCTCGCCGGCTTCCTTGCGCCGATCCTCGGTAAGCAGTGGCGACTCGCGCTGTACTCCGGTATCGGCGCCGCCGCTAATGTGGCCCTGAATGTCGCCCTGATCCCACACCACGGGGCATACGGGTCGGCGTGGGCCACAGTCGCAACAGAGCTTCTGACGATGATCTTGATGCTGAGCACAAGCCTCTATGCGTTGCGCCTGCGACCGTCCCCGTGGAAGCTTCTACAGACCCTCCTTTTGGCGAGCGCGATGACGGGCGTGATGGTCCTGGCACGCCCACTCGGCCTGTTCCCCGCAGGCTTGATCGGAGTGGCCTTCTACGGCGTCGGCCTGTTCGCGACCCGGATCGTCGACCTGCAGCAACTGCGAGCGCTTAGGGCATAACGGTGATCGATAGTGAGCTAATCGCCGACCTCCAAGCACTCGCGGCGCTTGCGCCCGAATGGGATGCCCTGGCGGTTGCGAGCGGAAAGCCCGCCTGCGCCCCGGCATGGCTGCTCGCGTGGTTCGAGCACCTCGCCCCAGAGACGGCGCGTGCACGCGTGGTCGCGGTCCGAGATGGCAACCAACTGGTGGGCGTCGCTCCATTCTTCGTGGACACCGGACGGGACGGCCGCGTCGACTACCGCCTCGCCGGCATCGAGCTCGGCGTGCGCATAGCGCCACTCGCAGCACCGAGCCGCGAGTGGGAAGTGGCGGGCGCGGTAGCGAATGCCCTCGCCGAGGCGACCCCACGAGCAGACCTGATCGCGCTGGAGGGCATCCCGCCGGCATCGCCTTGGCTGACCGCCCTGCGCGATCAGTGGCCCGGGCGGCTGCGGCCGCTCAGTTCGCTCTACAACGTTCACGGATCGCCGACGGTCACCCTGCACGGATCGTTCGCCGAGTGGCTGGCTGGACGGAGCGCGAGCTTCCGCAAAAATCAGCGCAGGCGCACGCGCGTGCTGGACGAAGAGGGCGGCATGATGCGCCTCGGCACGCTCGACACATTGACCGACGACATAGAGGCGCTGATGCACCTGCACACCCAACGGTGGAGCGGGCGCGGAACGTCGAGTCTCGTGGCACATGGCGAGCGTCTGGCAAAGATGCTCCAAGCGGCCGGACAAGATCTCACGGAGAGCGGACGCTTTCGCATCTGGATCGTGGAAATCGAAGGTCAGCCGGTATGGGCCAACCTCTTCCTCGCGGCAGGTGGAGAGCTGCTGGCCGTCAACAGCGGCTGGGACGAGCGCTGGCGCAAGCTCAGCCCGGCGACGCTCGGCATGGTCCACGCCATTGAGGATGCCTTCGAGCGCGGCGAGCGGCGTCTTGACCTGGGCGTCGGCGACAACCCCTATAAGCTTGAGTTCGCCGACGGCAACGATCCCGTGGGATGGGGCATCCTCATCCCACCCGGACGCAGAATGGCGCTCACCGCGCTACGCACCAGCCCAATGCTGGCCAATAGCGCTGCCCGGCGCACAGCCAAGCGCACGCTTACACCCGAGCGCCTGGACACCCTGCGCAGCCTGCGCCGGCGGCTGCGCGCGTAAAGCCTGACCGCGGTGGGAGTCGATACGCCAACGAGGAAGAGCCGCGAACGCCGGCACAGAGCACCGCAAATCACGATGCGCCACGACTGATGATCACCACTCGCATAATCGACGACCTGCCGAGCGCGGAGAAGCTCTCGCCCGAATGGGACGCGCTGGCGTGCGCCAATGCGCTGCCGATGGCATCGCCCGCATGGATGCTCGCCTGGTGGCGCCACCAGGCGCCCGCGGGCAGCCGGCTGCGAATCGTCGCGGTCAACGACGGCGAGCGCCTGGTCGGGATCGCGCCGCTGTATTGCGATTCCAAAGCAAGCGGCGGACCGACCACATACCGACTGCTGGCGGCGAACTTCTCCACAAGCGTGGGGCCGCTGGCGAGGGCGGACCGAGCCTGGGAGCTCGCCGAGGCGGTCGGACGGGTGCTCATCGAGGCAGACCCACGTCCAGACCTGGTGGCCTTGGAGCCGGTGCCGCTCGCCTCTCCTTGGCAGCTCGCGCTGCGCGACCGCTGGCCAGGGGCCATACGGCCGCTCATACTCCGATATGACCTGCAATCGATGCCCGTCGTCTCGCTCCACGAGGACTCGTTCGACGCTTGGCTCGCCGGGCGCAGCGCAAAGTTTCGCTCGAGCATGCGCAGACTCGAGAAGCTCTTCGAGCAGGAGGGTGGCACGACGCGGCTCAGCACCGCGCAAACCCTTCCGGCGGACGTCGAGTCCTTCGCGCGACTCCACGCGCTGCGCTGGGAGGGGCGGGGCCAGTCGCGCCTCTTGGCGCTGGGCGAGCGCTTGACGAGCACGCTGCTGGACGCTGGCCGCGCGCTGCTCAGCGACGAGCATTCAGGCGCGGATCACACCGGTCCGCGCTTTCGCCTGCGGATCATGGAACTCGACGAAGAGCCCATCTGCGCGGACATCTCCGTCACCGGGGGTGGAGAGATCGTCGGCTTCAACATGGGCTGGGACAAACGCTTCAAGCGGCTTAGCCCGGCACTGCTCGCGTTCTTGTACAAGATTAAGGACGGCTTCGATTACGGCGATCGTCGTGTTCAGCTCGGCTGGGGTGGACATACCTACAAGCTGCGATTTGCCAACGGCGACGCGCCCGTCACCTGGAGCCTGATCTTGCCTGCCGGTCCGCGCCTGCCCCTCGCTCTCGCCCACACGGCGCCGCTGGCGGGTAGTGCTTGGATCCGAGAGAAAGGCAAGCGCCTATTGACAACCGAGCAGATAGACAGGCTGCGCCCGCTCGCCCGCCTGATGCCCCGCTGATCGGCCGTCGGGTGCTGACCACTTCGCTCATCACCGATCTCTCGGCCCTGGGCACGCTGGAAGCCGAATGGGACGAGCTCGCGCTCGCCGGCCAGTTGCCCATGATGTCGCCGGCCTGCGTGCTCGCTTGGTGGAGCCACCTCGCGCCGCCGACGGCCCAACCCCGGATCGTCACCGTCACAGAGGGCGAGCGCTTGGTCGGCCTCGCCCCCTTCTATGTCGATCCAGCCGCACGCAGGGGACGTCTTGACCTCCGCTTGCCGGGCATCGAACTCGCCGGCCGGCTCGCGCCGCTGTCGATCGAGGGCCGCGAGTCCGAGGTGGCAAGCGCGATAGCTCGCGCGCTGGGCGCCTCGCAGCCGAGCGCCGATATCGTGGCGCTCGAGGGATCGCCAAAGTCGATGGCGTGGACAAGCGAGCTGCGAGCGAGCTGGCCCGGACACATGCGACCTCTGAGCAGCTCCTACAGCGTGCACAGCTGTCCGATCGTCTCCCTGCGCGAGGACTCCTACGCAACCTGGCTCGCGGGCAAGAGCTCAAACTTTCGCTCCCAGATGCGCCGCCTTGGACGACAGTTGGCGGCGGCGGGCGGGAAGACACGCTCCAGCACAGCGGACACGCTCGCGAACGACGTGGATGCGTTCATGCGACTGCACGCCTCACGCTGGGAGCGCCGCGGAGAGTCGCACCTGCTTGCGGCGACAGACGCGATCTCGGCGGCCCTCCTCGACATGGGGGCACGCCTACTGGAGTCCGAGCGATTTCGCCTGAGAATGTTGGAAATCGAGGGCGAGCCGATCTCCGCGCAGCTGTTCCTGGCGGGCGGTGGCCGCGTCCTGTACGTGAACGGCGGATGGGATGAGCGCTTTGCGCGCCTGAAGCCGCCGATGGTCGGGATCCTGGGCATGATCGAGGAGGCCTTCGCGCGGGGCGAGCGGTGCCTGGACCTCGGCGTGGGCAATCAACCGTACAAGGGGCGCTTCGCCGATCGGGACGAGCCGGTGACATGGACGATCCTGCTTCTTCCCCGGGCGCGCCTGCCGTTGACGTGCGCTCGCGTCCTGCCCACGATCGGCGTCACCACACTGCGGCGCACGATCAAGCGCAGGGTGCCCGCCCGCCGGCTCGAGCGCTACAGGAGCATGCGCCGGCGACTGCGCTCAAGAGGGAGAGCAGCCACGTGAACTCGGACACGCTCGGGCAAGGGCATTGGCCACACGTGATCGTGCTCGACCCCTTCACCGCAGGTCTGGCAGTGGCACGGCGCATGGTGCGACTCGGAGCACGCGTGACACTCTTCTTGGAGCCGAGCGACCCATGGGCAGCCAGGACCCGGCGCGTGGAGAGCGTGATCGCGCCGTTTGGAGACGGACAGCTCTGGCTGCACGAACTGCGACGCGTCGCGACCACCACCGAGCAAGCCGTCGTCCTGCCGGCGACAGACCGCAGCTGCGAGCTGCTGATCCGCTCGTGCGAAACGCTGCCCGAGAGCCTGCTCGCATTTGAGCGCTCGGGCCATGCCCATCTCGCGCTGATGGACAAGGAGCAGGCAGACGGCATCGCCAGGCTTGCGGGCGTACCGGTCCCGTGGACCGCCCGTGTCAACGACGCTGGAGAGCTCGACGCCGCCTGCGCCGGCGCTCCGTGGCCGTGCGTGGTCAAGCCTGTGTTCTCGCACGAGTGGCGCGAGCGCTATGGACAGGCTCGTGTGTTCATCGCCAATAACGGGCGCGAGGCGCTTCGCCTGTTGTCTCGGCCGCTGAAGGATGGCATCGGCATGCTGCTGTGTCAGTACATACCCGGCGGCGACGAGGACGTGGAGGAGACAATCCTCGTGCGGCTCGCCGACGGAAGCTACCCCGTGAGCTTCGGCTGTCGCAAGCTGCGCCAGAATCCACCCGGCTTCGGCGCCACGGCCTTGGGGGAAGCGTCGCCGCTGCCCGAGACGACTGCAATTGCCAGGCGCGTCCTGGATCAGGCCGGCTTCGTCGGCGTCGCGGGCGTGGAGACCAAGCGCAACGCGGAGACGGGAGAGCGCTGGTTTCTGGAGGTCAACGTACGCATACCAGGCCAGTGGGGTCTCGGGGATACGTGCGGCGTGCAGGCGACAACCAGGCTCGTACAGGCGCTGAGCGGAAGGGTCTCCGGTGCCCAGCCTCCGCTGCGCAAGGGCGTGCGCCTCGTCGTCCCGGACGCCGACGCCCCGGTCATCTGGCAAGCGCTGCAGGCGACACGGCCAAGCAAGCGGCCGGCATTCCTATGGCGCATCGCGCTCTCATACCGCCACGCCCGCAACTTCGGGCTGTTGGATCCACGTGACCCCGGCCCAGGCCTGGCGTTTGCCGACACGCTGATCCGCCGACGGCTAGCCGGTCTGCGTGCCCGTGTACGTGACCTCGCTGGAGCTAGAAGGCCCAGCGAAAAAGCGGGCGACGACGGCCGAGCACGCCCTGCGTGAGCGCAGGCGCAGTATAGGCAGTGCCGACGACGAAGCGCATCGCGGGACCAAAGCTCTCCGCAGCCAAGGCCCCCGTGAAGTGCAGGCCCGTGACCGAGGACTCGAAGTCCTCGTGCGAGCACCGGAGAGCCATCCTTGACCTTGAGCCCCGCGAGCAGCTGTGGGGCGAGAAACGGGAAGCGGCGAACATCGATCCGGTAGCCGGTCCCCAGCAGCACGTGATCGACAAGGCGCTCGTCGCCGTCGTCCAAGCGCAGCTTCACCTGAGCGTCGAGCGCGTGCGCCTTGAGGACCGTCTGGGCAAGCGTGATCTTCACATCTCGAAGCCGGTCCGGCAGCCAGTATCCGCCCGCCGGGCGCACGCAGTGCTCGGTTAGCGGCTCACGCGCGGCGCGCGGAAGCAGGCGACACAGATCGGGGGCCGCCCCGATCCATCCGGTTACCCGACCTCCGACCTCCGTCGGCGCGGCGCGCCAGTGCAGTTTCCTGCGTGCCCTCCACGAGGGTGGGCCGGCAGGGCCGCTCGGAGACGGCAACACGGGTCGTCCGTCGAGGCCGCCCCAGCCGTAACCGCCAAGCCAGAAGATTCTCGGGCTGCGCGCGAGGACTTCGACGGACGCGCCCGCCTCGTGCAGCAGCGCAGCCGACTCGAGCGCCGTCTGCCCTGAGCCGATCACCGCCACCGACTTCCCCGCGAACTGCCCGAGGTCGGGACTCTGCGTGGCATGGGTCGCGTGCGATGCGGGCAGCTCTTGGAATACGGGCGGCACATACGCAAACAAGCCGAGCCCGGCGGCCACCACCACCCGGCCGGCTGCCGTCTGCTCGCCGTCAGCAAGTGTGACGATGAACTCACGAGATCCACGCTCGACCCGTGTTACCACTCGACTGTCGAGGTCCGGCGCGGCCCTTGACTGAACCCAGTCTCCATAGTCGACGAAATCCTGGATTGGGAGCAGTCTGTCGAGCGCGCGGTGCTTGTGTCTGGCCCAATTTGCAAGCGACAGTTCTCCGGACGGGTCGCTGATACTCGAAGCACGCGGCGAGGACCGCAGGAACATGCCGGGCGGCATCGTCTCCCGCCAGAAGCTGAGCGTTTTGCCAAAAATGCGCGCTGACACACCCGCTGTGCGCAGGTGCGCAGTTGCCGCCAAGCCGTGCGGGCCGGCGCCGATGACGAGGACCGAGGAGTCGCCCGGGAGTGGACCGCGGCTCACGCGGCAAGCCCCAGTGCGTCTTCGACCGCTCGCAGAGTTAGCTCCGGATCGTAAGCTTCCAGAATCGTGCGGCGACCGATCTCGCCCTCGCGACGGCGGCGCTCAGGGTCATCCCGATAGGCAGCGACGGCTTGTGCAAGCGCACGAGGATCGTTGTGAGGAGAGATAATCGTGCCCGCCCCGCTGGATCGCAGCGTCTCGGCGCCCTCAGGGTGTGTCGCAACAATTGGCAACCCGACCAGCTGGGCCATCACGATTACGCGTGGCCTGTCAGCCTCCGTTGGGCTCGGAGCGAATACGAGCAGATCGCAAGCCGATAGAAAGGCGTCGACATAGCCGCGTACGCTGGGCACGAAGCGGACTCGATCTCCATAAGGCGCCGCGCGCGCGCGAAGGGCCTGTTCCTCATCTCCTTCTCCGGCCATCACGAGCAGCACATCTCCGTCCAGATGCGCCATGGCATCGATTACGACGTCGTTGCGCTTGCGTCTCTGAAAGCGCGCCACGCAGCCAACGACCAGCGTGTGCTCCCTGACCCCCCATGTTGCCCTCAACTCGGCGCCACCGTCTGGATCGGACACGACCTGGTGGAGATTGACGAGATCCGGCAGCACCAGGACCTTCTCTGGAGGAACTCCGGTATCGACGACGGTATCGGCCGTACCCTTAGAGACGGCCAAGATCCGGCGTGCTCGGCGTGCGGCGAGCGTGTACGCCGCACGAGCGGGCCCGTGCCGTAGCGGCAACGGTACGGGCCCCCACTCGGCCCAAACAATCAGACCGGTCAGCCGGCTGGGCAGAAGCGATACGAGCAGTTGCTCCTTCTTGAAGCTCGAGAACACAGCGCCGAACGGGCGCTCGGCACGCAGCGCCCGGGCGATCCTTATGGCAATTAGCGGTGCTTGCAACGCCACACGTAGAGCGCTGCGCCGCGCGAGCTTAGGACCGAGATCGATCTGGCGGACCGGCACACGGGTTCCCTGTGCCAGCTCGGGCATGTTCGTCAGCAAAAGAACGTCGTGACCACGTGCCACGAGGGCATCCAGCAGGTCGACGTTGGCGTACTCGGCGCCGCCGCGCTCACCCGTCGTCTGGATGGAGACGATCTTATGCCCAAGCACGCGTGGGCATACTACTCAGCCAGCATGGTCGTCAGCCCGCCCTCCGACCCAGGGTTTCCATGATGGGCAGCTCCGCCACGGCGAGCGCACGCCTGAGCGCCTGCCTCATCGTGCAAGACGAGCAGGAGTACCTGCCCAACGCTCTCGCCAGTCTGAGCTTCTGTGACGAGATAGTCGTCGCGGACGGAGGCTCGACCGACCACACAATTGATATAGCCAAGGCCGCGGGCGCGAAGGTCATCGAGAACCCATGGCCGGGCTTCGCCGCTCAGCGCAACGTCGCGCTCGACAACGCGACGGGCGATTGGGTGCTTGAGCTAGACGCCGACGAGTGTGTCACGGCAAGACTACGCGCAAGCATCGAAGAGTTTCTGGACGCACCCCCCCCCGAAGGCGTGGCGATGGCCGTCCTGCCCCTACGCCACTGGTTTCTGGGACGCCTGCTCGGCCCATCCGCCAAGTACCCGGCTTATCGTTCGCGCTTGTTCAGGCGGGATACCTATAGACACGACGAGTCGCGCGGCGTCCACGAGGGCCTGGAGCCACGAGAGCGGCCTGTCGCCTTGGAGGGGGATCTCGAGCACATTCTGGCAGTCAGCCTGAGCGAAGCGCTGCGCGACGCTTGGAGTTACGCGAAGCTTGAGAGCGGCCACATAAGGCGTCCCCGGAATCCAGCCGCATACCTCAAGGGCATCTTGCTGCGACCGGCCGCAAAGGTACTCTTTCGGACAGTCGTCGACGAAGGTTGGCGCGATGGCTGGCAGGGGATCTTGAAGATATTCCTGGACGCCTCGTCCGACGCGCTCGTCTGGGCTCGAGTGCTCATGCAGCCCGCTCGCGATTCGCCTCTCGAGCCCAGCAGGCCAATCGACCAAGGCTTACCGCTCGCTACCGGCAACACCGGCAACCGTCACTTCGGCCGCAGGCCGGCCGGCCGGCCCAAGGTTGTCGCCATCGCCGGCCAGGGCAAAGCCGCACAGACAGCGCTCGTGTGGCTGTCAAGGCTACAAGCCCAGGGGGTCGATGTGGCCCTTGTTTGCACTGAGAAGCCGGACCATGAGGTCCCGATACGGCGGGTCGGACGACTTGGACCGCTGGCGACGATGCGAGCGCTCGATGTGGAGATGCAGTTGAGGACGATCCACGCGGTGGTGCCGTTTGGACGGTGGGCGCGGCTTGTGTGGCATCTGTTGCCGGGCACGCTGCGCCCGGCGATACCTGGCTTGGACGCGACGTCCGACCCGACGCAACCGATCGCCGAGGCCCCCGTTCAGACCAGCCGCCGTGCATGACGTGCCACAAGCACCCGCATATCCAGATAGCGTGATACGCAAGGCCGCACACATTCGTCGCCCTCTCCTGTGGGCAATGATCGCCATCGGCATATCCCTGGCGCTCGCCTTCAGCTTGCGCGACGCGCGCGCGTCCAGCCCGACGCGATTGCTGCCCGACGTGGTGGCCGACTCGCCGGACGACGTCAGTTTGGCGGTCAGCGAAGAAACGCCGACCGGCGAACACATGGCGCCGGAGCTGTTGTTGCGGTTCAACGGCTATGTCCACAACATCGGGCCAGGCGTTCGGCGCCTCCCAACCTCGTGCTGATCTAAGTCAGGAAGGCAACCGGATCAGCGATTCACGGGCGATGCTCAGGTCGTGCGGATGATCAGGACCGAGCAGGGCGCATGGTGGGACACCTTGTTCGGAACAGACCCAAGCAAGAACCGCTTGGCGCCGGTCATGCCCTTGTTGCCGACCACGATCAGGTCCGCGCCCTGCTCCTCGGCGACGTCGAGGATCGCGTCGGCGGGGTCGCCCTGGCGCGGATACACGTTGACGGCAACCCCGGCCTCGCGGGCGAGCCCGGCCGCGGCCTCGAGCGTCGCGTCGACGTCCTCGCGCGGGTTGACCGCCCACTCCAGGTCCTCCGGCATCTCGCGGCGCTCCTCGCGCAGGCGCTGAGCCGGTACCGGCTCGTAGGCGCACACGAGCTTCGAGCTTTGCCCCGACCGACTTGGCGAGGTCCACCGCTTGGCGCACGGCCTGGCCGGCGGTGTCCGAGCCGTCGGTTCCAACCACGATCGATCTGAACATGACTCTCCCTTGGCGGCGGTTCGCACTGCACGGAAACTGAAGCGAGCGATCATATCCACCGAGCGCCCGGCAACGAGAGCGGGGCCGCTCACATACCGTTGGCCACCCGACACCCGGCAGCGGGCTGCTCGCATATCGTTCAAGCGCGGTGATCGACCTCCACACCCACGTGCTGCCCGGCATCGACGACGGGCCCGAGACGATCGAGGGCTCGCTTCGAGCTCGCTCGCGCGGCGGCCGACCGGGGGACGCGGGTGATGGTGGCCACACCCCACGTGAATTGGCACCACCACAACGACGCGACCACCATCGCCCGCCTCACCAACGAGTTGAACGAGCGCTTGCGCAGCGAGGAAATCGACCTGGAGATCCGCACCGGCGGAGAGATCGCGATGACCCGCGTCGAGCAGCTCGACCCGGGCGAGTTGGAGCGATTGCGCCTCGGCGCGGGGCCCTGGGTCCTGCTGGAGCCTCCGTTCACGCCGATCGTGACCGGCCTGGAGGGAGTCGTGATGGCGCTGCAGAGCGCCGGGCATCGCGTGTTGCTGGCACATCCGGAGCGCTGCCCGGCCCTGCACCGCGAGCCACAGCTGCTCGAGGCGCTCGTCAATGCGGGCGTGCTCACCTCGATCACGGCCGGATCCCTGGTGGGACGCTTCGGCGGGGAGGTGCGTCGCTTCTCGCGTCGCCTGATGGAGCGCAAGCTCGTCCACAATGTCGCCTCCGACGCCCACGACGCGGTCAAACGACCGCCCGGCATGACCGAAGAGCTGGCCGAGTCTGGCTACGCGGCATTCACCTACTGGCTGACGCAAGCCGTCCCGGCGGCGATCCTCGCGGGCGAGGAGATCCCGATGCGCCCCGATGCCCCGTTGGAGCGCGAGCGCCGGTCCCACCGCATCCGCTGGCGGCGGCGCTGAACCGGGGGCGCCCGTGGGCCAACCACGAGCCGCACTCTGCGCAACCAGGACGCGGCGGGGACCGCCCGCTGCGCTCACGCGAGCTTGGTGATAGCGATGATCATGCCGATCACCACGAACACGACGATCGCGGCCTGCAGCCAGATCCAGGTGGGCGACATAGCGACCACGTAGCCTAGCCGGACGCGAGCATGCCCTCCCCATACGGGCTCGGGAGCTGCCTGCAGGCGCCCGACTGGGCACGAGCAGGCGCATTTCATACAGAGCCGGACTATCGTGATGTCTGTGACAAGGCGATTCAATGCGCTGTGGGCGCCGGCGCTCCTCGCCGTCGCCGTGACGCTCCTCGCGCCCGCAAGCGCCCAGAGCGTCGTCGCGCCGGGTCCGGGCCCGCCACTCGCCGGTATGAATGCAACGGGCATCACATTCGGCGCCTCGGCGGCAAGAGTCAGCCGAGACATCTCGTGGGCACACTCGCTTGATGCCCATGTGATTCGCGTGGAAATCCCCTGGTCGATGCTCGAACCGACGCGGGGACAGATCGACCCTGGCGCACTCGCTTTCACCGATAACCTCGTCGACAGGGCCGCGGCGGCCGGCATCAAGGTGGTGGCGCTGGCGATGTGGACCCCGTGCTGGGCGTCCTCGGCGCCGGCTTCGCTGTTGCGCAAGTGCCGGGCGGGCACCAGTAGCAAGGCCCAAGCTTGGGCGCCCGTAAACCCAGCGGCCTACGGCTCGTTCGTGGCCTTCCTCGCCGCTCGCTACGGCTCCAAGCTGGCGGCGATCGAAGTGTGGAACGAGCCCGATCAGGCCAACGAAGACTACCTCGCGGGACCTGAAAAGGCCAAGCACTATGCGGAAATACTGAGGGCCGCCTACCCCGCGATCAAGCGGGCCGACCCGACGATGACCGTCCTGGGAGGATCGCTGGTGGGCTCCAACGGGGCGTTTCTGCGGGCGCTGTACGCGGCCGGGATCAAGGGCTACTACGACGGGCTGTCCGTCCACTTCTACAACCTTGTGCTCGCGTCGTTGCGCTACCTGCACGAAGTGCAGCTGGCCAACGGCGACACCACGCCACTGTGGCTCAACGAGTTCGGCTGGAGCAGCTGCTGGCCGCGCCAGCGCATCCAGCAGGAACAGGCTTGCGTGACCAAGCAGGTGCAGGCCACCAACCTGAGGAACGTGTTCCGCTCGCTCGCGCGCACGCCCTGGGTGGCCGCGGAGATTGTCTATTCGCTGCAAGGCACCCGCCGCGAAGACTTCGGCGTGCTCACCGAAACGGGGGCCCACAAGCCCTCCTTCGGCGCTCTGCGCGGCGTGTTTCGTTCGCCCTTCGGCAGGCCGAGCCCGGTAACCGTCCATTTGAGTCGTCGCGGCGGGCGCGTCCTGGCGAGCGGCTCAGGGCCCGTCGGCGACTACCTGCAGATGGAAGCGTTCAAGGGCGCGCGTCCCGTCTACCGGGCCCAATTCACGCTCGACCGCTTCAACCACTACGCGATCGCCTTGCCTGGAGTCCTCGGTACGCGCGGCTTGCGCGTAAACGTATTTCAGTATTGGATGGGCACTGCCCGGACGGCCAGCGCCAGCCTTTGAGAACGCGTGCCGCGCTCGACGTGCTCCAGACCGCGGAGCGCTAATCGGAGTTGCGGGAGATCCGGAGCGCTAGTCGGAGTTGCGGAAGATCGCGACGAGCGTGAGCAAGGCGATCTTGAAGTCGAGCGCCAGGGACCAGTGGGCGATGTAGTAGTTGTCCCACTCGACCCTTTCCGCCAACGAAGTCTGTCCGCGCAGCCCGTGGACCTGCGCCCAGCCGGTGATGCCCGACTTGACGCGGTGGCGGTCGCCGTAGCGGTCGATGTCGCGCCCGAACATCTCGACGAACTCGGGGCGCTCGGGCCGCGGTCCCATGAGGCTCATCTCGCCGCGCAGGACGTTGAACAGCTGCGGCAACTCGTCGATCGAGGCGCGGCGAATGATGCGCCCGACGAACGTGCGGCGATCCTCGCCTCCCTCCACGCCGCCGGGAGCCGTGTCCACCGGCAGCAGGCCTTCCAGGTCAAGCACGCCGATGTCGGCCCCGACCGGTCGCGCGGCGTTGCCCGCGTCGAGCCGCATCGAGCGGAACTTGTAGACGTCGAATTCGGCGCCGTCGCGCCCGACGCGGCGTTGGCGGAACAGGATCGGGCCGGCCGAGCTGAGGCGCACGGCCAGCGCGGCCAAGGCGATCACGGGCGAGAGCAAAACCAAGAGCAGGATGGCCGACACGCGATCGATCACGTGCTTGATCGCGAACTGGACTCCCTTCGGGTTGACGCCCGAGAAGGACAGCAAGGGCAGGCCGCCGACGGTGTCGTAGCCGACCCGGTCGTTGATCGTGTCGAACATGCGCGGCACCACCGAGACCTCGATGCCCAGCTCCTGACAGCGCTGGATCAGGCGGCTGATGCGCGCGTCAGCGACCGAGGAGAAGGCCACGATCAGGTTGCGCACGCCGGTCCGCTCGACGATCTTGTCGAGATCCTCGGCCGTGCCCATCACGGGCACGTCGCGACCACCGACCTCGGCGATCGAGCGGGGGTCGTCGTCGAGGAACCCGATCGGTGCAAGGCCGTACTCGGGATGGTTGTCCAGGCGGCGGGCCACCTGCGAGCCGACGAGGCCCGCGCCCATGATCAGCACCGGCTTGCCCACCAGGCGGCGCCTGCGGGCGAAGCGTTGCGCGAGCGCCATAGCGATGCGGCTCAGGCCGAGCCCCACGAGCACGCACAGCCAGGTCTCCAGCCAATCGTCCTGGTTGGGCATCGAGCCGTTGGCCAAAGCTCCGAGTATCGCCACCGCCACGGCGCCGACCGAGACGGCGCTGATAACCGGAACCACCCCGTCGAGCAGGAGGGCATGCAGACGGCTGCGGTACAGCCCCCTCAGGTAGAGCAGGAGCAGAGCGACAGGGGGCAGCACGAGCAGGGGCGCCTGCAGCGAAGACACGTGGAGCGCGGAGTCCATGCCTCCCAGCACGACGACCACACCGAGGTACATCAGCAGCAGATCGGAGGCCGGGCGCAGGGCGCTCCAACCGGCGCCCTCCAGCAGCCACTGCAAGCGTCCTTTGAAGGCGCCGCGCGGCAGGCTGTGGGGAAACGGGGCGTCGCGCCTGACCGGCAGTTGGCCGGTCAGCGGAAGCGAGGATGTCTGGCGTGAAATCTCCATGAGCGTTGGGCGTAAGCGCCTCTGTGGCCTCTATCGGTCGCTCATAGCTGGCGCTGTAGTCGGGAAAGCCGCAGGGTCGCCGCGGTCACCAACGCGAGCGTGGCGATCGCGGCCAGCAACAGGAGCAAATCGGAGCCGGAGATCCCCAGCGCCGGCGAGTCGACCGAGGCGGAGCGCAGCCCGGCCGGATAGACGAATGCGCGCGTCTGAGCGCCCGTACCGCCCGCTCTTGAGCCGGATGCGAAGCCGCCCGCGGGCGAGCCGCCGCGGCGAGCGCCGGCGGCGCTGGAGGCGCCTTTGCCGGCAGCTCCACCACCGGCGCCCCCGGCCGAGCCGCCACCGGTCGCGGCAGACGTGGCGCCGGACGTCGTCGAGCCCGAGCCGCCACCGGTCGCGGCGGAGCCGGAGCCGCCCGATCCAGTCGAACCGGACGAGCCGGATCCTCCCGACCCGGATCCGCCGCCCGAGCCCCCGATCAGGGTGGAGCCGATGACCGCCTGTTCACCCGCGCCGGGGCCGCCATAGCCGCTCAACAGGGGACTTCCCGCGAAGGCCGCCGACGATGCCGCTGCGAGCGTCAGGCCAAGCGCGACCAGCGCCACCGCAATCCTACTCATACGACTCATTTTTTCCCTACCTTGGGTTCCCTTCTCGGCGCGAGCAACACACAGCTCGTTTTCCTTGCCGGCAACGAATCGGTGGCGCTTATGACGGTTGACCTGCTTCACCCGGTCTGCTCGCGAGGGCCGCCGCTGCGACCGCCGCAGGCGTCAACCGGGCTCAGCTCATTACGCTAGCGAAGGTGGGCGGCATTCTCCTGCACAATAACCCGCAAAGACCAGATGTTTACGCGAGATCTTCAGCTTTGAGCAGGATCGCTCGATTCAGGGCCTCCACGTCGACGCGCCGCCCCGCTTGGACCGTCTCCAGGGCCTGGCGCGTGAGGGGGTCGCGCGGGTTCAGAAGCACGGCCCGCTCCAGCAATTCGAGGGCCTTCGCGCGGGCGCCCGCCTCGGAGGCGATCGCGCCCAGCTCGAGCGTCGCATAAGCGTCGTCGGGGACCCGTTTCAGCGCCTTCGAGAAGGCCTGCTGCGCACGAGCCAGGTCGCCGAAGCGCAGCGCGATGCTGCCTTCCACCAGGTAGGCCCGGTCGCTGAGAGGGTTGAGTTTCGCTGCGTCGCTCAGCCGTCCATAGGCCGCCAAGGGCGCCTTCGGCCAGGCCCGCGCGGCGCTCTGGATCTGGCGTTCGCTCAGCCAGGGAGCCGCCAGGGACAGGGTCGCGGCGAGCGCGAGGAGGCATCCAAGGCCGAGGGCGAAGATACGCACACGTGGTCCCCCTACGCGCGCGGGGGGGGCTCCCTTTTGCGAAGCATCGCCACCGCCCACCGGCGCCCGCGACGCGTCCTCCTGAGAACGCGACGCGCTCCCCTGAGACGCATCGCCGTCATCGCCCTCGCCTGCGCCATCATCCCCCGTGCCCGCGTCCGGCTCTGAGATGGACAGAGCGTCGCTCCCCGGGGCCGGCGCCAGCGAACAGGCGATCCCGAGCAGCGCAAACGCGGGCGCGCCGAGGCCGGCGAACTCCCAGAACCAGTCGAACGAGCCATGGACCGCCCAGTAGGCGAAGCCGGCCAGAGCGGACGCCGCGACCGTCGCCGCGAGCGGGTCGTCGGCGCGACGCATCGCCCTCCAGCCCGCCGCGAGCGCCGCGCCGAGCCCGACGACCGCGAGCAGCGCGCCGAGCAGGCCGGTCTCGGTGAGCGTGCGCAGCTCGACGCTGTGGGGATAGCGCGGCGTCTCGTCGCTGCGACCGCGGCGTAGATACTGCTCTTGGAAGTTGTCCACGCCGATGCCGACCACGGGATGGGCCTCGAATTCGTCGAGCGCCACCCGGTAGAAGTCGTAGCGGTTGCTGCCCAGCCCGCTCAACAGGCGGCTGCCGGAGGTGGGGGTAGAGGAGTAGCCGCCTTCGAAGCTTTCCCAGCTGTGGCGCACCCTCATGACCGGATTGCCCGCGACAGCAAGACCCCCCACAACCAGGACGAGCAGCGTGACCAGAGCGACGGCGCCCACTCCGCGCCGGACCTGTGCAGCCTGACGCGGGGAGAGCGTCCCGCGACGCTCGACCGCCGCGCCGAAGGCCACCGCCGCGCCTGCGAGCAGGGCCGCAAGCAAAGTCGCCGCGATTGCGGCATGGGTGGCCGCGTAGGGGCTGTGCCCTGCCTCCAGGCGATCGCCGACGCGCAGCACGAAAGGCGCCGTGGCTCCGATCCCCACCGCCACGGGAACGGCTGTGGCGAAGGTGCGCAGGCGATCAGGGACGAGGGCGAAGACCAGCACGACCATCGCCGGCGTCGCATACAGCGACCCCCTGCTGAGACTCAGCAAGGCCACGTCGGCGAGCACGACCGCGCCGCCCGCCAGCAGCCCGCGCACGGCCCAGTGGAGGCTCTCGTCCGCGAGCCAGCAGCAGAGCCGGCCAGAAGGCCATCAACCACTGGGCGGCATTGGCGTTGGGATAGCCGACCGGATAGCTCAACCTTTCGCCCGAGAACAAGGCCGCAAAGCTCCTGCCGGTGGCCGTGTCCAAGCGCAGCGCCACATATGCGGCCAGCACGATCGTCGCGAACGTCCAGACGCCCACCAACAGGGCGGCGCTCGCCCCGCGACCGCGCCACAGCGCGAATAGCGCGAACACGAACAGGTACAGCAACGTCCGGTTCGCGCCTTCCCAAGCTTCCCCCGGCGCGGCCGCCCACAGAATCGAGCAGTAGCTGAGCGCCGTATAGGCGGCCAAACAGCCGAGCGCCAGCTTGAGCGCGAAGGGAATGCTCGCCCAGCGCAGCGGGACAGCCGCCAGAGCGACAAGCAGCAGCGCCAGGACAACCAGGGCGCCCGGAGCCCAATGGGTGAGCGGATAGCCCGCCTGGCTCGTGGCCCACACGACGAACACCCCAACCGCGACCAGGGCGGGAACGGTGGCCGGGGCTTCGCGCAGCGACCCCATCGACCCTCGGAGCCCTCGCGTCATCGTGGTGAGGATAATCCTCGCGGTGGAGGATGATCCCAGCGACGCGCCCCAAACCCACGATCTCCCGTCTGAGCAGGCCCGCGGCGAAGCCCGAGCCGACCTCGCCGAGCGCCAACGTCTGGTCGAGTTCTACGACGAGTCCTATGCGCGCGAGGGCGCGCAAGCACAGCTCTATGCCGGCTGGAGGGCCCTGGGTGCGAAGGGCAAGGCCGACCATGTCATACGGCTGTGCCTGCAGGCGGGCATCCGTCCGACCAAGATCCTCGACGTGGGCTGCGGCGACGGAGCCCTGCTCAGCGAGCTGCGCCGTCGCCGCTTCGGCCAAACCCTGCAGGGAGTCGAGATCACCGAGGCGGCCGTCCGGATCGCGCGCGGCCGAGCCGAGATCGACTCGGTGCGGCAGTATGACGGCGCACGCTTGGAGGTCCCCGACGGCGCCTTCGACCTGGGCATCGTCTCGCACGTGCTCGAGCACGTGCCCGATCCGGCAGCCCTCTTGGCCGAGGTCGGACGGGCGTGCAAGGCGGTCGTGATGGAGGTGCCGCTCGAGGCCAACCTCTCGGCGCGGCGTGAGAGCAAGCGCGAGCACACCCACGAGGTCGGCCACCTGCAACGCCTTGACCGGGATGGCGCGCGGGCGATCGTGGCCCGCGCGGGCCTTCGCGTCGAGGGCGAGCTGGAGGACGCCTTGCCCCTGGCGGCCCAGCGCTTCTTTGCCCGCACACCCACCCAGCAGACGAGGGCGACGGTCAAGTGGGCGGCTCGCAGCAGCCTGCACGGGTTGGCGCCTCCGCTCGCCCGACGCTTGTTCACGGTGCACTACGCATGCCTGTGCCTGCCGCGCTCAAACCGGACAAGCTCCGACCGAGCGCGCGAGCGCGCCTGACCGGCGTTGCGCTGGGGGCGCGGGTAGCCCAACATTGCGCTAGATTGCAGAACTGGCTGCCTGGCCAAATCAAAGCAAGAGGAGCGAGCACATGGCGAGCACAGCGACACCCCCCTCCACCTCGACCGCCGAGGCGTCCGTCGAGAGCCTGCCGGTCGACGCGATCTCCTACGTCGACCTCTACTCGCGCTGGGAGCGCGGCAACTGGAGCGCCATGGACCTTGACTTCACCGAGGACGCCAAGCAGTGGCAGGAGCGGTTCACCGAGTTCGAGCGCCAGGCGGCCCTGTGGAACTACGCCCTGTTCTTCTGGGGCGAGGACGCCGTCGCGGACAACCTCTCGCCCTACATCGACGCGGCGCCCAGGGAGGAGCAGAAGTACTTCCTCGCCACCCAGCAGGTCGACGAGGCCAGGCACGCCGTCTTCTTCAAGCGCTTCATGCAGGAGGTGTGCGGCATCGGCGACGGCTCGATGGACAGCGGCCTGCGCGCGATCAAGCCGCAGTTGACGTCCGGCTTCCGCAAGATCTTCGACCGCCTCGACACGATGGCCGACGAGCTGCGAGCCGACCGCTCGCCCGCCAAGCTGGCGGCTGCGGTGACGCTCTACCACATCGTGATCGAGGCCTCCCTGGCCCAGCCGGGACAGCACTTCATCTGCAGCTACCTGGAAGAGCGCGACGTCCTGCCGGCCTTCAGGCAGGGGATGCAGAACATCGCCGCCGACGAGCAGCGCCACATCGGCTTCGGCGTGAAGCTGCTGGCCGACCTCAGGCGCGAAGACCCCGTCGGAGTGCCCAAGGCCGTGGCCGGGCTGTTGCGCGAAGTGACCAGGTACACCGCCCAGGTCCTGATGCCGCCCGGCTGGGACGAAAGCTACATCACGGTCTTCGGCGCCACCTACGACGAAGTGGGAGTGGAGGGGCTCACTTCGATGACGACCAAGCTGCGCTCGGCCGGCCTGCCCGCGGAGACCTTGCCGGGTCCCCCCCTGCTGCCGCCGGGGCTGTCTCCGGTGGAGATCTCCCAGCGCGGGCGCTCGCTCGCCCAGGCCGGCGTGATCGGCGTCAGGGAGGGGCCGACCAAGCGCGATCCCGAGACCGTGGCCCTGCTGTTCGACACGATCCGCCGCCAGGTCAACCCCAGGCACGGCCTCAAGCGGCCGACCATCTTCCAGTGGGAGTTCACCGACCCCGACATACCGGCCTGGCACCTGTGCGTGAACAACGGCTCGAGCACCGTCGAGCAGGGCCTCGCGCCAAAGCCCGACCTGCGTCTGAAGGTGTCCTACCAGGACTTCGTGGACATCGTCGGCGAGCGCCTGGACCCGTTGCGGGCGGTGGCCACGCGCCGACTGCGCCCGCGCGGCAACCCGCTCGCCCTGAAGCGCCTCGGCCAGGTCTTCCCACGCGGCTGAGGCCGGCGCGGGAACAGCACAAGGCCTTCGACCGGCGAGGCCTATTCGAGGCCGAACTCCCTGCCGCCGCGACCGGTCTGAGCCGGCGTGGCGCTCCTCGCCGCCGGGACGGGGGCCAGAGCGCCCGAGGCTCGCTCGGGCCCGAACTCGGGCGTCGACGCAGCGGCGGTTGGGGTCTTGGAAGGAGACGATGCCGCGTGTGTGCGGTGCGAGCGGGAGGTTGTGTCTGCGCGATGGGGGTGCCCCGCGCGTACGTGTGTGCGCGCGCGGGGTGCCCCGAATGAAGCGCGCGCCAGCACACCGGCGCCCCTCGACGAAGGCACAAGCACAGAGGACGGCGAAAGTCGGTGAGGACTGCCGTGGGCGCGACTGCTCAGCACCGCATAGCCGGCTCCGAGCACCAGCGCCACCGTGACCGCCAGCTTGGCGGCAAGCGAGCCCTGCAGGCCACTCAGGCCCCCTCCCACCTTGCCGCCCCGGAGCGAAAAGCCCGTCGCGCTCCGCCTCGCGGGCTCCCAGCCGTCCCTCGCGCGGCCGGCCGCGCCGTGGATGCTCGACCTGCCCGTCGCGACACCGCTCCCGGCGGTCGCGAGCCCCGGCAGCAACGGCAGCGGCAGCACCGCAGCCAGCCCGCGCAGGGAGGCCACATGGGCGCGGCAGGCCGGACATTCCCGGCAGTGCACCACGGCCAGCGCATAGCGCTCGCCGTCGGGAGCGAGGATGCCGAAGGCATAGGCCTTCATCAGCGATCCCTGCTCCTCACACCAGCCGCCCGCCGCGATCGCGCCCAGCAGCTCGCCCATCTTGGCGGCCACGCCTGGCCTTCCAGCGCCGGCGCCCTCCATCAGCTTGCGCATCCGCGCCTCGCTCACGCCCATCCGCTCGGCGGCCTGCGCCCTTGTAAGGCCTTGCAGGTAGCAAAGCGAGGCCGCCTCTCGCTCGCGCGGGCTCAGGCGTGTGCGCAAGCCCTCGAACAGGTGCCTCAAGCGGGCCTTGTCGTCCAGCTCGCCGGCCAAATCGGGGAAGGCGTGGGAGTGTGAAGGGTACGAACCTCTTCCCTCCCCGTCATCCGTGTCGCGCGAGCCGCTCTGTGCTCGTCGACGGCGCGGCGGAACGTGACCCGCACGAGCCATCCAGCCGGGTTCTCGATCTGCTCTCCATCCAGCACCCTCGCGTACAAGCCGTGCCAAGCCTCGGCGTAACAGGCCTCCAGATCCGCGGCGGCAGGCGCCATGCCCGCGCCGCGCAGTTGCGAGCGCACGACCGTCAGCACCCTGCCGCGCATACCCTCGAAGTCCTTGCGCAGCAACCGCTCCGCGCGATAGCGGCGCAGGTCGAGCGGCGTCACGTCACGTCTCTTCCGGGGCCAACCGGCGCCGAACATCGCGAATTGTACGGATCATCCGCTTGACATCGACTATCCAAGCCGTCCAAAGCAACCGCACCGCCGGCTTTTCGACCAATCTCCGGCGCTCGCCGCCCCGCCCATGCCCGGCGTCCGCGGACACGGCGGCTGCGCCACTAGGCTTCGGGCGATCTCCGGACCGCCCACATCCACCGCTCCCGCTCCGCCGCCGCGCGCACCCATCCTGGGGGTGCCCCTGGCGGTGTCCTCATACGACGAGGTGATCGCCTGGATGGACGCCACGATCGAGGCCGGCGCCCGCGCGACCGTGACCGCGGCTGCCGTAAACCTGGTCATGTCCGCCCGCGACGACCCTTCCACGATGCAGGCGGTGCTCGGCGCCACTTTGGCGGTGCCCGACGGCCAGCCGCTCGTCTGGGCCCTGCGCCTGCTCGGCCACAGCAGAGCCACGCGCGTGTACGGCCCCGACCTGATGGCCCACTTCTGCGCCCACGCCGCCGGCGCCGGCACGCCGATGTACCTGTACGGCGGTCGCTCGCCCGAGGCCCTCGACCTGCTGATGGAGCGCCTGCGCGAGCGCTTCCCCGGCCTGCGCATCGTCGGGGGCTGGTCGCCGCCGTTCCGTCCGCTGACCGCCGCCGAGCGGGATCGCGTGGTCGCCGAGATCGACGCCTCCGGCGCCCAGATCGTGTGGGTGGGCACCGGCCAGCCCAAGCAGGAGCTGTGGATGTACGAGATGCGCCCCCTCTTGGCAGCTCCCCTGTTGGTGGGAGTGGGCGCCGCTTTCGACTTCCACGCCGGCATCGTCTCCCAGGCGCCGGCCTGGATGCAGCGGGGCGGCCTGGAGTGGGCCTACCGGCTCTCGCGCGAGCCGCGGCGGCTGTGGCGCCGCTACCTGACCCAGAACCCGCGCTTCGTGGTGGGCTTCGCGCGGCAGTACCTGCAGGAGCGCCTCTAGATATGCGCTATGCTGTATGCATGAAGCGAACCACGATCATGCTGCCGGATATATTGGATGCGCGTCTACGCCGCGAGGCGAGGCTGCGTGGGGTGTCGATCGCGGATGTCGCCCGGCACGCAATCGAGCGGGAGCTACCAGAGCCGACGCCTCCTGGGGCGCTGTCCTTTTTTGCCATCGGCGCGGGGGGACCGGGCGATGCCGCCGAGCATGCTGAGGATTTCGTCGGTGAGGCGATCGGGCGCCGGCACTCGGCCTCTTAGCGGTGCTGATCGTCGACGCTGGGCCACTGTACGCCGCGGCCGCCACACAGGACAGAGACCACAAGCGCTGCGTCGAGCTGCTAACCCAAGCCTCCGGACCGCTGCTGGTCCCCGAGCTCGTCGTCACGGAGGTCTCCTACCTGCTGAGCGACCGTATCGGCCCGCACGCCGAGGCTCGCGTTCGCCCGTGCTCTGGCCGCGGGTGAGCTCCTTGCAGAGCCGGTGCTGGACAACGAGTGGGCGCGCATCGCGGAGCTGACCGAGCAATATCTCGACCTTCCCCTCGGTATGGCAGACGCGTCGCTCGTCGCACTCGCTGAGCGCCACGACGCCACAGAGATAGCCAGTCTCGACCACCGCCATCTGGGCGTCGTGCGCCCCCGCCACGCTCCAAGCTTCACACTACTGCCCTGATCGGGCAAGCCCAGCCTTGGCCGAGTCGCGCGCCACCCGCCAGAGAGTGGCACCGATAACCTCTGCGCTGCCATGAGCGACCTAAATACAGGCGCCGACGTCTCGGTGGTCGGCCTCGGTCGCGTGGGGCTGCCGCTCGCGCTTTCCTTCGCCGACCGCGGCCTTGGCGTGATCGGCATCGACAACGATCCCGCCCGTCTCGGCTCCGTGCGCGAAGGCCTGATGCCCTTCCAAGAGACCGGCGCCCAAGCGTTGCTCGAGCGCGTCAGCGCAAGCGGGCGGCTCGCCCTCTCCGAACAGGTCGCCGACGCCGCCCAGGCCAAGCACATCGTGATCACGCTCGGCACCCCCTCCTTCTCGCACATCGAGATCGACATGCGCGACATCCGCTCGGCCTTGGACGACCTGCTCGGGGCTTTGCGCCCAGGCCACGCGCTCACCTTGCGCTCCACCGTGGCGCCCGGCACGACCGAGTTCGTGGCCGGCTACCTGGCCAAGCACCGCGGCTTTCGGATCGGCGAGGACGTGTTCGTGGCGCACGCCCCCGAGCGGATCGCGGCCGGGCGCTTCCTGCAGGAGATCGACTCCCTACCCTGCATCGTCGGTGGCGTCGGCCCCCATTCGGGCGAGGCCGTTGCCGAGCTGTTCTCCGTGTTCGAGGCCCCAATCGTCCAAACCACGCCCGTGCAAGCCGAGCTGGCCAAGATCTGGGCCAACATCCTGCGCTACACCCACTTCGCCCTGCCCAACCTCCTGATGATGGACTGCGAGCGCTACGGCGCCAACGTCTTCGAGGTGATCGACCTCGTCAACCGCGACTACCCGCGCGGGGGCTTGGCCCAGCCGGGCCTCACCGCCGGCACCTGCCTGCGCAAGGACTTCGCCTTCTCCGAGGAGCGCTCCAACGCGCCCGGGATGCTCCTGGCGGTCTCGCGCGTCAACGAGTCGGTGCCCCTGTTCCTGGTGGAAGGCATCCGCCGGCGGCTGAGGCCGGCCGCTGGATCGGCGAGCTCGTCGGTCGGATCGATGGGCTCGTCTGCCGACGCCTTTGGCGCGGGATCGCTGTCGGGGCGCAAGGTGGCCGTGCTCGGCTTGGCCTTCAAGGCGGACACCGACGACGAGCGCGACTCGCTCGCCCACAAGCTGATCCGCCTGTTGGAGCGCGAGCTGGCCGACGTCGTCCCCCACGATCCGCACGTGCCGACGCCGACCGTCTCCTTCGAGGAAGCCGTCGCGGAAGCGGACGTGGTCGTCGTGGCGACCAATCACGCCGAGTTCCGCGAGCCGGCCGCGCTCGCCGCGATCGCCCGCTGCGCCGGCGCCGAGTGCCTCGTGGTCGACCCGTGGAACTGCTGGGGCGCCGGCCAGGTGTTCGCCTACGCCAGCGAGCTGGCGGCCCTGGGGGCGGCACACACATGAACGCGACCGCATGCCCCGCGCGCGTGTGTGTGGCCCTCCTTCCGGTTCATCTCACACAGCGCCCCGGGACGCTCGCGGCTCGATGAGCCGTGTCCTCGTGACAGGCGGCGCCGGCACGATCGGCGCCGCGGTCGTCAAGCGCCTGCTCGCCGACCCGGCATACGAGGTGCGCGTGTCCGACCAGCGCCGCGCTCCGCTGTGGATGCGCGAGGGTTGCGAGGTCCATACCGGAGATCTGCGCGACTTCGCGCAGGCCCACCTGGCCATGGACGGCTGCTCGCACGTGATCCACCTGGCCGCGATCGTCGGCGGGATCGCCAACTTCCACAAGCTGCCCCACACCCTCACCGAGGTCAACAACGGGCTCTACAACGCCGTCTTCAGGGCCGCGCTCGACCTTGAAGTGGAGCGCTTCACGTACGTGTCCTCCTCGATGGTGTTCGAGCGCGCCACCGAGTTCCCCACGGCCGAGGCGCACCTGCCGGACTGCCCCACGCCCCAGTCCGCCTACGGCTTCTCGAAGCTGACCGGCGAGGTCTACTGCAGGGCTGCCCACGCCGAGCACGGCCTGCCTTTCACGATCTGTAGGCCCTTCAACGCTTATGGGCCGGGAGAGATGCCCGAGCAGGAGCCGGGGATCGCACACATGGTGCCCGACCTGATCAAGAAGGTCCTCTCCGGGCAGCGACCCTTGCAGATCTTCGGCTCGGGCGAGCAGACGCGCACCTTGACCCACATCGACGACATCGCCGACGGCGTCGTCACGGCCACCTCCTCGCCGCAGGGCCTGAACGAGGACTTCAACATCTCCGCCTCGCGCGAGCTGACGGTGGCGGAGACGGCCCGCATCGTGTGGGAGGCATGCGGCGAGGATCCCTCCGATTTCGAGCTGGAGCACATGCCCACGTTCGAGGTCGATGTGCCCCGGCGCTGGCCCTCGGTGCAGAAGGCCAAGGACGCGCTCGGCTGGCAGGCCAAGATCGGGGTCGAGGAGGGCATCGCGGCGACGGTTCGGTGGCTGCGCTCTATAGGCTCCGGCGCATGAACGACAAACGCTCCGCGCTCGTCACCGGGATCACCGGCCAGGACGGGTCCTACCTCGCCGAGCTGCTGCTGGAGCACGGCTACGAAGTGCACGGGATGGTGAGACGCGCCTCCACCGAGAAGTTCGACCGCATCGAGCACATCCGCGACCGCATCGTCCTGCACCAGGGCGACCTGCTCGACCAGCGCTCGCTGGTGGACGCCATGCGAGCCGCCCAGCCGGATGAGATCTACAACCTGGCGGCGATGTCCTTCGTGGCGGTCTCCTGGATCCAGCCGACCCTGACGGCAGAGTTCACGGGCACGGGCGTCACGCGGATGCTGGAGGCAATGCGCGAAGTCTGCCCCGAGGCTCGCTTCTACCAAGCCTCCTCGAGCGAGATGTTCGGCAAGGTCCTGGAGGTACCCCAGACGGAGACCACGCCCTTCTACCCGCGCTCGCCCTACGGGGTCGCCAAGGCGTATGGCCACTTCATCACGGTCAACTACCGCGAGTCCTACAACCTGCACGCGACCTCGGGGATACTTTTTAACCACGAGGGCCCCCGCCGGGGGCTTGAGTTTGTTACACGCAAGATTACCTGGCATGCAGCCGCAATCAAGCACGGGCTGCTCAAGGAGCTGCGCCTCGGCAACCTAGATGCCGAGCGCGACTGGGGCTACGCCAAGGACTACGTCGAGGCGATGTGGCTGATGCTGCAGCGCGACGAGCCCGAGGACTATGTGATCGCCACCGGCGAGTCCCACTCGGTGCGGGAATGCTGCCAGGTGGCCTTCGACGAGGCCGGGCTGGGCGACTTCGAGCGCTACGTGACGATTGACCCAGCCTTCGTCAGGCCCGCCGAGGTCGACCACCTGATTGGCAGCCCCGCCAAGGCCGAGCAGGACCTTGGCTGGAAGCCGAAGACGAGCTTCGAGGAGCTGATCAGGCTGATGACGCGCGCGGACATCGAGCTGTTGGCAAGCTGAGGGACGGCGCGATGGGGCGGGCACGACTCAAGCAAGCCTCGGGCTCGTCCGATCATCCAGCTGAGCTGAGCCGCTGAGCGCACCGACAATGACCGTTCCCCTGTTCGACACCTCCACCGCCCTGAAGCCGTTGCGCAATGACTTGCGCGAGGCGGTTGCGAGGGTGCTCGACTCGGGCCACTACATCCTTGGCCCCGAGGTCGAGGCTTTTGAGCGCGAGTTCGCCGACTATTGCGGCGCCAAGCACGCAGTGGCAGTCGCCAACGGCACCGAGGCGATCACGGTCGCCCTGCGCGCGATGGACGTGGGGCCGGGCGACGAGGTGTTGGTGCCCTCCTTCACGTTCTACGCCTCCGCCGAGGCGATCCCCCCGACGGGCGCGACGCCCGTCTTCTGCGACATCGACCCGCAGACCTTTTGCATCAATGCGGAAACGGTCGCCGAGGCGCTGACGCCGCGCACGAAGGCCGTGATCGCGGTGCACCTGTTCGGCAATATCGCGCCCGTGGGCGAGATCGAAGAGCTGGGCGTGCCGGTGCTCGAGGACGCCGCCCAGTCCGCCGGCTCGACCGGCAAGCAGGGGCGGCCCGGCTCGCTGGGCAAGGCCGCCACATTCTCGTTCTTCCCCTCCAAGAACCTGGGCTGCTTCGGCGACGGCGGCATCGTCGTGAGCCTCTGACGAGGAGGTGGCCGAACGGGCTCGCGTGTTGCGCTTCCACGGCTCCCACGACAAGGTGACCTACGACCTGGTCGGCTACAACTCGCGCTTGGACGAGCTGCAGGCGGCGATTCTGCGCGTCCAGCTTCCCCACCTCGACGACTGGTCGGACGGACGTCGCCGGGCGGCCTGCGAGTACGGCGAGCTGGGCCTGGGAGACCTCGTGACCTTGCCGCGCGCCACCGTCGGCTCGGAGCCGGCCTGGCACCTGTACGTCGTGCGCCACCCCGAAGCCGACCGTCTCGCGGCCGCTTTGGGCGAGGCGGGAATCGGCTGCCGCGCCTACTACCGCACCCCCGTCCACGCCCAGCCCGCAATGCGCGCGTGGGGCGAGGGCGCCAAGCTGCCCGGCACCGAAGAGGCCGCGCGCACGCACCTGGCGATCCCGATCAGCCCGGTCCTCTCGCGCGAGCAGGTCGAAGAGGTCGTGGGGGCAGTTCGTACCGAGCTCTAGTTCTGCCTAAGTTCGGAATACCACAGTAGTTCTGACTGCGGTATGCTTGGCATATGAAGGTCGACAAGCTGAGCATCTCCTTTGCACCCGAACTCGGCGACGCGGTGCGCGACGCGGCACGCCACAGCGAAACCAGCCTCTCGGCCTGGCTCGCAGAGGCCGCCACCGCCAAGCTACGTGAGCAGGCGCTCGCCGACTATCTGGAGGAGTGGGAGAAGCAGCACGGCGAACTCACACCCAAGGAGCTTGCGAAAGCCGCTGCCGACCTGCGGCTCCCAGCGCTGCCGGAAGCCGCCTGAACCGGGATGCCAGCGCTCGTCCTCGACGCAGGCGCTCTGATCGCAGCCGAACGCGATGACCGCGAGCTGCATGCCAAGCTGCGCGCGGCGGAGCGCCTCGGACTTGGGCTGCGGACCAATGGCGCCGTGATCGCCGAGACCTGGCGCGACAGCGGCGGACGCCAGGCGCGACTCGCGCGACTACTGAAGGCGGTGTACGTCGTTCCCGTCGACGAAGAGCTCGGACGACAAGCGGGAATGCTGCTTGGCAAAGCCGCTACCGACGATCCGGTCGATGCCACCGTCGTCGCCATCGCGACCACCGGCGATCGCATCCTCACCAGCGACGTGCAAGATATCGACAAGCTGGTGAGCGCCTCGCGTCGTGCCATTCACGTCGTGGCCTGCTAAACGCTCGATGCGTCGCGACTCTAGTGCCAGTGCTCCAGCAAATCTGGCTCGCCAACTTCGCGCACGACTCGCGCCGGCACGCCGATCGCGACGCCCCGCGCGGGCACATCCCTGGTGACGACGGCGCCCGCCGCCACGAACGCCTCCTCGCCGATCTCCACGCCGGGGGTGAGCACCGTGCCGCCCCCGACACGACAGGCGCGCCGCAATAAGGCTCCGCGCAGGAATGATTTGGGGTCCGCCCACCCTCGTGGCGGTTCATCGTGTTGTCGTTGGTGGTGGTCGCGCCGGGGCCCACGAACACGTCGTCCTCGACGACGGTGAAAGCGGTGAGGTAGACGCTCGTCTGGACCCTCACACGCGCGCCTACGATCACGTCGTTGTCGACCACGCTGCCACGCCCGATCACCGATCCGGCGCCGATCTGGGAGCGCTCGCGCACGAACGACTGATCGCCCAGGATCGCCTCGTCGGCGACGTTGGCTCCGGCGAACACGACCGCGCCGGAGCACACGGTCACACGCTCGCCGAGCACCAGATCGCCCACGTCGCCTTTGGCCGAGGAGCTGCGCGCCAGGCGGGGACGCTTGCCGAGCACGACGTGATCCTCGATCACGCAGCCGTCGCCGATCGTGGTGCCGTCGTGGACGACCACGTAGGCGCCGAACGTGACGTTCTCGCCGACCTTCACGTTCTCGCCGAGCACGGGGCCCGGCGCCGTATCGGTCAGGTACGACGCACCACGCTCGGCCACGCTGCTTCCGCGCGTCGGACCCCGCGCAAGTCCACCGTGATGCGCGCACGCTGGGCGACCAGCGCGTGGTCCACGCTCGGATGGGCGGTCACGATCAGGGCCAGATCGGCGTCGCCAAGCGCCTGCTCCAGCGGCACGCTGCTCAGACCGAACTCGGGCAGGGTGAGAACGTGCGGGTCGTGATAGGCCAGCTCGGCGCCCAGTCCCTTCAGCAGCTCGAGGATCTTCAGGGCGGGCGACTCTCGCACGTCGCCGACCCCGGGCTTGTAGCTGACGCCGAACACCGCCACGCGCGCGCCCTTGACGGACCGGCCGGCGTCGTTGAGGGCGCGCTGGACCTTGGCCACACAGTGATAAGGCATCTGCTGGTTGACCTTGCCCGCCAGCTCGATGAACTCGGTGCCCATGTCGAACTCGCGCGCGCGCCAGCTCAGGTAGAAGGGGTCGACCGGCAGGCAGTGCCCGCCCATGCCGGGCCCAGGCTCGAAGCGCATGAACCCGTAGGGCTTGGTGGCGGCAGCCTCGACCACCTCCCAGATGTCGATGCCCATGCGGTCGGTCAACATCGCCAGCTCGTTGACCAACGCGATGTTGACCGACCGGAAGATGTTCTCGAGCAGCTTGCACAGCTCGGCCGCCTCCGGACTGGACACCCGCACAACCTCGTCGCACACCATTTCGTACAAGGCTTCGGCGCGATCGGCGCAAGCTTCGGTGAGGCCGCCGAGCACCTTGGGCGTATTGCGCATCGTGAAGTCCGTCCGGCCCGGATCGACCCGCTCGGGCGAGAAGGCCAGGTGGAAGTCGCCGCCCGCCTTCAGGCCCGACTCCTCAAGCAGGGGCGCGACCCGCTCGCGTGTGGTGCCGGGATAGGTGGTCGACTCGAGCACCACCAGCTGACCCGCTTTCAACACGCCCGAGAGAGCGCGCATGCTGTCCACGAGCGGTCCCAGGTCGGGCTCGCGGTTAACGCTCAAAGGGGTGGGCACGCACACAAGCACCGCGTCGGCCCGGGCAAGCTGCTCATAGCCCGTCGCGACGCTCATCTGTCCGAGCACCGCCTGCAGCCGCTCGGAGGGAATGTCCTCGACGTAGGACTCCCCCTGCTTGAGCTGCCTGACCTTGCGCGGATCGACATCCACGGCGAGGACCTCGCAGCCCTCCTCGGCAAACGCCACGGCGAGCGGCAACCCGACATAGCCGAGCCCGATGATGCCGACGGTCGTCATCCCGGCAGTGTAGGCGCCGACCCCGATGCGATCCTACGGCGCAACCCGGGTGCGAGGCGCGGGAGCGATGCGTCCGTGCTCAAGCGCGTCCGGGAACGGCTTGCAGCCCGCGTAGGTCGGCCTCGACCATGCGCCGCACGAGCTGCTCGAAGCTCAGCTCGTGCTCCCAGCCGAGCTGCTTGCGCGCCTTGGTGGGATCGCCCACGCTGGCGGTCCGCTCGGGGGCGCGTACAAGCTTCGGATCGATCCGTATATAGCGCTCCGCCTCGAGCCCCACGCAAGCGAACGCGGTCTGCGCCAGCTGGGCCACCGTTCGCCCCACGCCGCTGGCCAGCACATAGTCTTCGGGCCGCTCCTGCTGGAGCATCTGCCAGGCGCCACGCATCACGTCGCCCGCGAACGACCAGTCGCGCACCGCCTCCAGCGAGCCGAGCGTCACCTCCTCAGCCAGACCCAGCTTGATCTGGGCCGCGGCATGAGTGATCGTGCGGGTCACGAACTGGAGCGGCCGGCGCTCGGACTCGTGGTTGAACACGATCCCTGAGCACGCATACAGCCCGTCATGCACGCGCAACGCCCCCACAAGCTGATGCGAGGCCAGCTTGGCGATCGCGTACGGCGTCGTGGGCCGGCACGGCGTGCTCTCGCGTTGCGGGCTCTCGCCGGCGTCGCCGAACATCGCCCCGGACGCGGCCACCCAGACGCGGGTCTGCGGGGTCGTGTCGCGCACCGCCTCAAGCAGCGTCGCGGTGGAGCCGGCGATCGCCTTCAGCGTCTCGGCCGGCCTTTCCCACGAGTCGGGCACGAATGAGGGCGAAGCGAGGTGGTACAGCTCGTCGGGCCGGCTGCCCTCGACCGCCGCCCGCAGACTGCTCGCGTCAAGCAGGTCTCCATCCAGAAGCGTTAGGCGCTCGCCCGTGCCCTTCGGGGCGCTCACACCATTCATCGTGCGCAGATGCTCTGAGCAGTCCAGCCCACGCTCGCCGCCGCCCCGCGCCATGCCAATCACCTGATAGCCCTGCTCGAGCAGCAGCTCGGCCAGGAATGACCCGTCCTGCCCCGTGATGCCGGTGATCAGCGCGCGTCTCGGTTGCGTGGCCACGATGGGGAGCTTATGGGCTCAGCTGGGGCACGATGCTGTCCCCGCGTAGATCCGCCGCAGGCCCTCGGCCACCACATCCGGCCCGCACAACTCACGCACGCGCGCCCTACCCCTCTCCCCCACCGCCACGTCACCCCACAGCCGCCCGATCGCCTGGGCTAGTGCCGCGGGATCACCCGGCTCGACCAGCGCCGACTCCTCGACCAACTCCGGCAGCGCGCCGACACGGCTGGCGAGGACGGGCAGGCCGGCGGCCATCGCCTCGGCGGCCGCCATCCCGAAGGTCTCGGCCGAGCGCGAGGGGACGATCGCGAGCGCTGCGTCTTTGCGCAGGCGCTCGAGCGTGGCGTCGTCGACGCGACCGAGGAAGTGCACCTCGCCACCCTCCGGCGCGACAGACGAGCGGGTCTCCTGACCGCTCCCGGCGCCTGTGGGTGGAGGCGCCGGCTCTTGCCCGACCTGTGGGTGTGGGTATTCCACTTTGGGGTGCCCTGCGCGCGTACGCGCGCGCGCGCGCAGGGCACCCATTTGTGGACCATCACCAGCCACGACCAAGGGCACCCCGGCGAGCCGGCAAGCCTCGATCGCCACGTCGACCCCCTTCTCGGGGGCAAGTCGGGAAACGACAAGGGCAAAACCCCCCGCCTGCATGTCATCCGGATCTGGACGGGGGACGATTGCCTGCGCGCTCGGCCCGGCCTCGTCACGCGGATCGCCGCGGACGTGGCCAGGGGTATCGTCCTCAATCCCGACTGGCGCCTCGACCGGAGGCGCCAGCACGTGCACGCGCTCCCAATCGAGCGGGGCCCCCAGCTCGCGCAAGCGCTCGCGCGCAAACACGCTCGGCACGATCACAGCGTCCGCCTGCTCGGCCATGCGTCGCTGCCACAGGGCGAGCGAGGCGCCATAGGCAAGCGCCTCGGCGCGG
This sequence comes from uncultured Solirubrobacterales bacterium, assembly GCA_963809705.1. Taxonomy (GTDB): domain Bacteria; phylum Actinomycetota; class Thermoleophilia; order Solirubrobacterales; family Solirubrobacteraceae; genus Palsa-744. The sequence continues at coordinate 1,071,087 of CAWEKF010000001.1, forward strand.
CTGTCGCGACAGTTGTGGATCACGCCGGGCAAGGTGTTGCGCCCGTGACAGCGTGTGCACTCGCGACCTGCGGTGAAGGACACACCATTGGCGCAAACCAAGCGGTACTGGTGCAGGTGCAGCACCACGCGAGCGCCCTCCGCGCGCGCGGCGGCCAGCGCGCGCCAGCCGAACAGAGGGTTCAGGTTGTGGGCGTGCACCACCGTGGCCCCGGTCAGGCGCACCGCCTTGGCCACTTCGCGGGCGCCGAGACCGCCGCGCAACAAACCCGCGGCCGCGCGCGCCGCGCCGATTTGGGAGGAGTCGCGCGCAAGCAGTTGCGCCGGCTCCCCCATCCGCTCGCGGACGACTGCGAGCAGCTCCTCGACCACGCGCTCCTCGCCGCCGGTGGTGCGATAGCGGTTGTGCAGGAAGAGGACCATGCCCTCACGGAGCCTATCCGCGCCCGGCGTCCGATCGGTTGGCTTGGGTCGGACGATCGCGCCGACCCGTACAACTTCTCCGCAAACCTAGACTGTTGCGGTCATGCCCTCCGCGTCGAGCCCATCCCCGACAGCGCCCCGCGCGCCCGTGTCGCCCTCCGCGTCGATCGTGGTGCCCACACGGGCGCGCTTGGAATATCTGAGAGTGGCGCTCGCCTCGATCGCGCCGCAGGCGTCCGCGGCAGGCGCGGAGGTGGTCGTGGTTGACGACGCCGGAGCCTCCGAGCAAGCACGCCGGCTCGCGGACCGCTTCGGCGCGCGCTACGAGGCCCATGCGGGGCCGAGTGGGTTGAACGTGGCGCGCAACACCGGTGTCGCTTGCACGGCGGGCGAGCTGGTGGTGTTCGTCGATGACGACGTCGAAGCCTGCGACGGATGGCTGGAGGCCCTGCTGCGCGCCGCGCGCGAGCACCCGCAGGTGGACGTGTTCACGGGTCCGATCCGCCCACGCCTGGAAGGCGCGCCGCCGCGCTCCTGCGGGCGCGAGGGAGCGCCGATCACCTCGCTCGACCTCGGGTCGAATGACACCCGAACGCGCTTCGCGTGGGGCGCCAACATGACGATCCGCCGCGCAGCCCTCGATCGGGTGGGGCCGTTCGACGTGTCCTTGGAGCACGGCGGCGACGAGCAGGAGTGGCAGGAACGGCTCGCCCGCGAGACCCCTCACAGCGCCCGCGAGACACCCCACGACGCCCGCGAGACACCCAACCGAGGTGAGCCGAGCAGGTTCGAGCCCGGCGACGACATTGGCCCCGCAGGCGACGACATTGGACAAGGGCCCGTCCTCTATGTGGCGGCAGCGTCTTTGGAGCACCGACGGTCGCCTGCGGACGCGCGCCTGCGTGCTCTTTGCCGCGCGGCCTACTCGCGCGGACGCGCCGCCAGGCGCTTCGACGCGTGGCGCGGCCAGGCGCCCTCGCGAGCCCACGAGCTGGGCACGCTCGCAGGATGCGCAGGCCACGTCGTGCGCCACCGCTGTCCGGCCGGCCTGACGATGGTCGCGCACAGCGGCGGCCGCCTGTTGGAAGCGCTGCGAGCGGATACCCGCTCGGAGTATTCGTCGCGTGGACCGGCGATGGACACCGCCCCACGCGACGACTTCCTGTCGGGCGAAAGCGGCCATGTGGGCGGCGTCGACGGCGTCCGTCGCGCTTCCCTGGATCTGGGCGCCGATACGCTGGCGATCCTCTCCGGCCGAGGCCGTCGCCTCGCTCGCGCGGCACGGCTTGGGCCACCGACGCGCAAAGCGCTGGTGCTTGGAGTCGAACGGCCCGAGCACCGGGCGCTCGTCGGAGCCATTCGCGCCGAGCTGGCGCGCTCGCGCCACGACGTCGAGATCCACTTCGCCGCCGCCGGGGGCCTCGGCAAGTTCGAGAACCTGAATCGGTTGCTCGGCGCGCACCGGCCGGAGGATCGAGACTGGCTGCTGGTCGTGGACGACGACATCGTTCTACCCAAAGGCTTCCTGGACCGGTTCCTGTTCCTGGCCGAGCGCTTCGCGCTCGACCTTGCCCAGCCCGCTCACCGGCTTGCCTCGCACGCCGCCTGGCGGGTGACCCGGCGGCGCAGCAGCGATGTCGTGCGCGAGACTCGCTTCGTGGAGATCGGACCCGTGACGGCTTTCGCTCGCTCGACCTTCTCGACGCTGCTGCCATTTCCCGATCTGCGCATGGGCTGGGGCCTGGATCTCCACTGGGCCGCGCTCGCGCGCCGGCGAGGTTGGCGTTGCGGCGTGGTCGACGCCACCCCGATAGCCCACCGCACGGCGCCCGCCGCAAGCGCCTACTCGCGCGAGCAGGCCCTGGACGAGGCGCGCGCGTTCCTGGCCGGACGGCCCTACCTGAGCGCAAGCGAAGCCCGGCAAACCCTCGTCACCCACCGCCGCTGGTGAGCGCCCACCCACACAACTCCACTGCCCCGCCGGAGGCGGGATGGAGGGAAACCCCACACCCGCACAACTCCACCGCGCCGCCGGAGGCGGGGTGGAGGGAATCATGAAGGTCGTCGTCGTATCCGAGTTCTACCCGCGCCAGGGCGACCCGGTGCTGGGCGTGTGGGCACACCGCCAGGCTCTGGCCGCGCGCGACGCGGGAGCCGAGGTGAGGGTGATCGTGCTGCATCGACTCGTGCCTCCGCGCGCCTCCTTTTCTCGAAGCCCACTCGCCCCGGGAGGGCCGAGCCACGCGCTGCGCGAGCTTGCGAGCCAGCCGCGCAAACAAACGCTCGACGGTCTGGATGTCGCCTATGTGCGCTACGCGTCCCCACCCAGAGCGCGCTACTACCACGCGTGGGGCGCCTGGGCCGCTCCGGCGCTCGGCTTGGCCCTGCGCCATATGCGGCGCTCGTTCAAGTTCGATCTCGTCCACGCCCACAACGCGGTCCCGGCCGCGGATGCGGTACGCCGGGCGCTCCACCGTCCCCGCCGGCTCGACCTGCCGCTCGTCGTGTCGGTGCACGGCGGCGACGTGCTCTACACGGCGCCGCGCAGCGAGACGGGACGCTTGGCGGTGGAACGCAACCTGGCGGCCGCCACCGACGTGCTCGCCAACAGCGCGGGCGTCGCCGAGCTGGCGCGCCGCTATGGAGCGCGCGAGGCCAAAGTGGTTCATCTCGGCGCCGACCTGCCCGAGGCGGGCGGCAAGCGCGACCTGCAACCCTCGCTGGTCACGGTCGGCCACCTGGTCGCCCGCAAGCGCCACGCCGACGTGATGCGGGCGCTTGCGGTGCTGGCCAAGAGTCACCCGACGTTGCGCTACGCGATTGTGGGCGACGGGCCGGAGCGGATCGCGCTCGAAGGACTTGCCGCTCGTCTGGGCGTGGGCGAGCGGGTCGAGTTTCACGGCCAGTTGCCACACGAGCAGGCGGTCGCGGTGGCGCGCCGTTGCACCCTGTTTGCGATGCCTTCGACCGAGGAGGCTTTCGGCGTCGCCTACATAGAGGCGATGGCCGGGGGCGTGCCTGCGATCGGCTGTCGCGGCGAGCCGGGACCGGAGGAGATCGCGGCCGCCGGCGACGGCTTTGTGCTTGTTCCGCCGGGCGACATCGAGCGGCTGACTCAGCGCATCGAGGAGCTGCTCTCCGATCCGGGTCGCCTGCGCGAGGCCAGCATGAGGGCTCGCGAGACGGTCGCGGCCAACTTCAGCTGGCGCCGTTGCGGCGAGCAGACCCTTGCGGCATACGAGCATGCGCTGCAGAACCCATCGCGCGCGTCTGAGATACCAGACCGATGAAGCCGGGTTGCGCCGCTCACTGCTTTCCGTCCGCGATTTCGCCTGCCCTGACTCGCACTGCCCACCATTTGCCGCAGCCGATCTTGCCCGCTCACCGATGAAGCCCGTCCTGTTCGTCACAGGCCACGCCCCGGCCTACCGTGTCGGCGCGTTCGAGCGCCTGCACGAGCGCGAGGAAGTGGAGTTCGCACTGTTCGGCGGCCGGCTCGCACACGGCGGTGGACCGACAGCAGACGAGCTGCCCTTCCCCCACCGTCACGTGCACGAGCGTGAGCTGTACGCGCTGGCGGCAAGCGGCCGCTACCGCGCCGTGGTGGCCTCCACGGGCGGACGCGTGGCCTTGCCCGGCTCGTGGGCGGGAGCACGGCGCGCGCGAGCGCCTTTGATCCTGTGGGCGTCGCTGTGGGCGCACCCGCGCAGCGCGGCCCACGCGCTCAGCTATCCGGCCCTGCTGCGCCTGTACCGATCGGCCGACGCGATCGTCACCTATGGACCGCACGTGAGCGCCTACGTGCGGGCCAAGGGGGCGCAACGCGTTCACGTGGCGCCCCAGGCGGTCGACAACGCCTTCTGGGGCTCACCCGAGGCGAGCGACCCGACCGACCCCAGATGGCTGGCCAGCGCGGCTGTGAAGTTCTTGTTTGCAGGACGGCCGGCCCGGGAAAAGGGACTGGGGGTGCTCGAGGAGGCTTGGAGCATGTCGGGCCTGCAGGCACCAACCGCCGCGCTCGTCCTCGTCGGCGCGGGATCCACCCCCCCTTGGGTCCCGGCCGGCGGCGCGGTGGCGCGAGTCCAGGCCGGCAGCGCTGGGGTCGAGGCAGGCGAAACCGCTGGGGTCGAGGCAGGCGGCGCGGTGGCGCGCTTCGAGCAGGTCTCCCAGGTGCAGCTGCGCAACTTTTACGAGGCGTCGGATGTTTTGGTGGTGCCATCGATTCCGACGCGCACATTCCGCGAGCCGTGGGGACTCGTGGCAAACGAGGCAATGAATCGGGGACTCCCAGTGATCGCAAGCGACGCAGTCGGCGCCGCGGCCGGCGGTTTGGTGAAGGATGGCCGCAACGGCTTGGTGGTGCCCGCGGGGGACGCTGTGGCCTTGGCCGCCGCCTTGCGGCGCCTCTCACGTGACCCCGCCCTGCGAGCCCAGATGGGAGCGGCCGCGCGCCAGGACGTCGCCCGCTACACGTACGACGCTTGGGCCGAAGGCTTCTCGCGAGCGCTTGCCGAAGTGGGCCGCGGCAGGGAGTACACGGGGTCGCTCCCGGGAGGACGCGCATCGGGCCTGTCAGGGGGACGGTGAGGTAGCGTTGGGCCTCTTGGAAGGGCTGTCGGGTAACTCACGAAAGGGAATGGGCGCGCTTGCCCGCGTTATGCGCCGAGCGCCAAGGCCAAGGCGCGCGCGGGCGAACGGCGGCGCGCGCCTGCGGGCGACGGTCGTCGCGATCGTCATGCTCGCATCGCTCGCGGGCACCACATCCGCCCGGGCCGGCGAAGCGTCGACGATCGTCGAAAAGTGCGCGAAAGGGGAACCGTTCGGTGGCTATAGCCAAAGCGCCTACCGCCAGGCGCTCAAACAGCTGCCCACGATCGTGGTCGAGTACACGCCCTGTACGGAAGAGATTCGCAAAGCGGAGCTCGCGGCGGCAGGGGGCGGCGGCGAAACAACCTCCGCATCGAGCCCAACAAGCGTTCCGCTGGCGCTGACGCCGGCCGAGCAGAGCGCGGTGCAGAGCGCCCACCACGATGGCGCGACACCGGTGCGCATCGGCAGCGAACCGGTCCGCCCGGGCGTGGTTCACGCCAATATCGCGTCTGTCGTAAACACGCTGCCCCACTCTCTGTTTGCCGTCCTCGCGTTGATGTTCGCCGGCGCTATCGCGCTCACGGTCGGGGAGGTGCGCAAGCGTGTCCGCTCACGCCGCGACGGCTGAGCACGCTCCGGCGGCGCTGCGCGAGGAGCCGGTCGAGGCGCCAGCGACTCCCCTCGACCGGGAGCCGCGTCCGGGCGCGACCGCCGCCGCGACGCTGGCCGTCGCCGGCTTCCTCTGCTTCGCGACGTTCCTCGCCAGAGGCGGCTTGAACCTGGCGCCGATGACCACGCTCGAGCTGACGACGACGCTCGCCGCGGGAGCGCTTCTCACGGGAGCAGTCGTGCTCGCGGCAGCCGGACTCCGTGCGCGCGGGCTGTGGTCGGTCGGCCTGTTGCTGGCCTTCGCCGCCCTGACGGGCATCTCCGTCGCGTGGTCGGTGGCTCCCGACGCGAGCTGGCAGGACGCCGGCAGGATGCTCGCCTACAGCGGACTGTTCGCGGCGGCCGTCGCTCTCGCCTGGATAGCGCCGGGCGGATGGCGCGCACTGTTGGGCGGGATCGTGCTGGCCGCGGTCCTGGTGTGCGCCTATGCGCTGCTCACGAAGGTCTTGCCCAACGATCTGGGATTGAGCGCCGAAGCCAACTTCTATGCCCGCTTGCAGGAACCGTATGGGTATTGGAACGCGATCGGCCTGACCGCGGCGATGGGCACGATCGGCTGCCTGTGGCTGGGCGCGCGGCGCGCGGGTCACGCGCTGCTGAGCGCGCTGGCCTACCCCGCGACGGGCCTATTGGTCGTCACGTTGATGCTCGCCTACTCGCGCGGCGCTTTGGCGGCCTTGGCGATCGGGGTGGCGGCGTGGATGTGCCTTGTGCCCTTGCGTCTGCGCGGCGCTCGCGTCCTGATCGTGGGCGTGCTCGGCGCGGCTCCGGTCGTCGCCTGGGACTTCTCGCGCCATGCGCTGAGCGGCGACGGAGTGGCGCTTGGGATGCGCACCGACGCGGGCCATCGACTCGGCGCGCTGCTCGTCGCGATGCTGATCTTGCTGACCTTGGTGGGCATCGCGATCGGCTTCTTCGGCGACCGGCGCGCGCCGACGAGCTCCACGCGCCGCGCCGTGGGGATTGCGCTGGCGTCGCTGCTCGTGCTGCTCCTGCTGACCGGCCTGGGCGGCCTCGCGGCCACCAAACGAGGGCTCACCGGCACGGTCTCCCACGACCTCTCCTCGCTGACGAATCCGAACGCGCCCGTGCCGGCCAACAGTCCCGGCCGCCTGACCGCTGTCGGCAGCGTGCGCGCGCGTTATTGGAAGGAGGCGCTTCAGATCTTCGAAGCTCATCCCGTGCTCGGCGCCGGAGCCGCCGGCTACGAAACGGCACGGTTGCGCTACCGCAAGCAGCCTCTGGACGTGCGGCAAGCGCATGGGTATGTGGTGCAGACGCTGGCCGATCTCGGCATCGTCGGCTTGGCCATCAGCCTGGCCTTGCTGTTCGCTTGGATGGGGGCCGCGGGACGCTCTACCCACCCGTTCAACCGGCGCTGGATGGTGCGTTGGCCGAAGCGCGGACGCTCGCCGGAGGCGAGTGTCTCCCAGCTTCGGTCGCTCCCTTCGCTCAGGTGGGGACACGCGCCCCTGGCCTACACGCCCGAGCGGATCGGCACGCTGACGATGCTGTGCATCGTGATCGTGTTCGGGGCGCACTCGTTCGTCGACTGGACTTGGTACGTGCCCGGAGACGCTTTCGTGGCCTTGCTGTGCGCCGGTTGGCTGGCCGGGCGAGGGTCGTTGCCGGCAGGCAACGCGACAGCGCCGGCGGGCTCCCCGGAGGCGGCCGGCGCCGAGATTCCTCGCGCGCGCCTGAAGGCGCCTTCGGCGCGCGAGCTTGGACCGGTGCGCGTGGGGATCGCGGTCGCGGTCGTGGTGGGCGCGCTGTCGGCGGCCTGGACGGAGTGGCAGCCCCAGCGCTCGGTTGACGCTTCCGAAAAGGCTCTGGTCCTGCTGCCACACAACCCGGTGGCCGCCCGCGCCGCCGCGCAGGCGGGGGTGGAACGCGACCCGCTGTCCGCACAGGCCCTGTTCACATTGTCCGCCGTGCAGAAGGCGACGGGCGAGAGCGCGCTCGCGAGAGCGACCTTGCAGAAGGCGGTCCAGCTACAGCCTTCCAACCCTCAGACGTGGCTGACGCTGGGGCAGTACGACATGAGCGCCAATCCGCGCGAAGCGGTGGACGAGCTGCGCGCGGCGGTGTATTTGGATCCGGAGTCGATCCCGATCCAGAACGCTTACGTGGAGGCGCTGCGGGCCGCGCCGCCCGCGGTCCCCCCCACCCGCAGAGCACGCCGTCCCGTGCAGGGCGCAAGCGCTCAGAATCGCTTGCGCCGCCCGCTCGCCAAGAGCACGCTGCGAGCGCCTGGCGCCCCGCCGCGACCCGCCACCGCGACTTCGGCGAAACCGAAGTCGGCCAGCAGGTCGGCGAGCGAGCGGCGCGCATAGAAGCGCAGGTGGTCTGAGCGCGGGTCGAAATGGGCCGCGAACGCGCGCGCGCTGACGGCGAGACGCAGGCGCGAAAGCAGACCGTGGTCTGGCGTGGAGAGCAGGACGAGCCCGCCTGAGGGCAACACGCGACGTACCTCCGACAGCCAACGGGAGGTGTCGAGCACATGCTCGATCGTCTCACCGGCCCAGACTATGTCGAAGCTCGCATCCTCGAAAGGCAGCGGCCCCCCAGGCTCCACCAGGCGGACGTCGAGCCCGGGATGGTTCGCGCGGGCGCGTCGCAAGGGCTCCTGCGCGACATCGCAAGCCACGACCTCTGCGTCCCTGCGCACGAGGATGTCGGCGAAGTGGCCCTCCCCGCAGCCGAGGTCCAGTACGCGCACCGGACGAGCCAAGCGCTCCCTCTCGGCAGTGAGGTGGCTCAGCAGGAACGCTTCGCGCAGGCTCGCGTCGCTGGGCGCCAAGCCCGGCGGTATGCCCTCCCACAGGCTCTCGTGGTAGGCGCGCGAGGACATGGCCGGCAAGGCTAGCGCGGGTCCAAGTCGGCCTGGCACGATGCGCTTTCAAGGACCGGCCAACGCTTGCACGTCCGCAACCGGCAGAACAGATGGGGGGCCAGGAACAGCAAACGACTGGAAACAGCGGGAACGATTAGCCTTCGAACCGCACACGGAGCGCCGCGAAAGGACTATGTTGTCGGACAGTGCTTTTGGTGGAAAAGCCGTGAGGATGTCTCGTGGTCGGGGCTCGCGGGTCGGAGCGCCGGACACGATGAGGGTCGCCTTCGATAGCCGGCCTTGCGTCGAAGTGCGCGGCATCGGTCGTTACTCGCGCGGGCTGCTTGGCGGATTGGACAAAGTCGCGGGCGAAGGCATCGAGATCCTCGAGACGCACCGTCCGCGACACGCGGACGTCTATCACTCACCATGGATCGATGGCGCGATCTTGCGCAGTCCGTGTCCGATGGTGGTGACCATCCACGACATCGACGCGCTCACTCGCCCGAGCGAGCGTTTGCGCCGCGGCGGCGTCTACCTGCGGCTGCGCCATCTGGCGCTTGCGCGCGCCACACACGCGATCGTGCCCACCGAGGCGGTGGCCGAGGATGCCGTCACCAGACTTGGCTTGGAGCGCGGGCGCGTGGTGGTCATCCCGCCCGTGGCCGAGAGCGATGCGTCAGGACCTACGTCTTCGTGGAGCTGGGAGGACGTGGCGGGCGCCACTTGGCAGGTCTACGAGCGCGCGCTGTCCGAGCCGGGGAGGGCCTTCGTCAGTACGCCCCCCGCTGCATCAGCACGGCTGGAATCGTCTTGAGCAGGATCGCCAGGTCCAGGGCCAAGGACCAGCGCTCGAGGTAAATGAAGTCGAGGTGCACGAGGTCGTCGAAGTCGAGGCTCGGAGCGACCGGACACCTGCCACAGGCCGGTGATGCCCGGCAGCACCAGATAGCGCTTGCGGTGCCAGTCCTCGAGCAGCTCGAAGTCGCGCTCGGGCAGAGGCCTGGGCCCGACCAGAGACATCTCGCCGCGCAAGACGTTGATCAGCTGTGGCAGCTCGTCCAAGGAGAAGCGCCGCAGGAAGCGCCCGACGGGCGTGAGGCGGGGGTCCTCCTTGATCTTGAAGAGCGCGCCGCTCGCCTCGTTGAGCTCCTCCAAGGCGCTTTGGCGCTGGTCGGCATCGCAGTACATGGTCCTGAACTTCAGGCACGCAAACGGGCGCTGGCCGATGCCGGGGCGCATCGAGCGGTAGAGGGCGGGGCCGCGCGAGGAGAGCCTCACGGCCAGGAAGATCGCCAACAGCAAGGGGCTGAGCGCGACCAGGAGCAAGGTCGAGCCGACCGCGTCGAAAGTGCGCTTGAGGGCGAAGTCGATGCCCTCGAACACGGGCGGGCCCAGCTCGAACAGAGGCACCGACTGACCGGGCACGAACTCGGCGCGGTGGATCAGGATCTCCATCGTGGAGGGCGCTATGCGCACGCGCACACCGCGCCGGTGACACTGGTCGACCAGGTCCACCGCGCGCTCTTGGGGAAAGTCGGGGTCGGCGATGATCACCTCGTCAACGCGCTCGGCAGCGATCACGGCCTGAAGATGGTCGAGCGTGCCGAGACAGCGGATGCCGTTGGGGGGCAGGGGCTCGGGCGAGACGAAGCCGACGACTTCGATCGGCGAATTGGAGCCGTCGGCAAGCGCGGTGGCGACGTCATGGATGTGCTTGCCTGTGCCCACGAGCACAGCCCGGCGCTGATAGCCGGCGGCGCGCAGGATCGCCCCGGTGGCACGCTCGTAGAGGTAGCGCAAGGACGAGACGTAGAGCAGGGCGAAGGCGAGCGAGCCATAGAAGATGTAGTAGGAGGAAAAGTGTTCGCCCGAGACCACCGCGAAGATCAGGGCCACGAAGGCGACCTGGAAGAGCGAGCCCACGATGCGCGAGAGGCCGGGACGCTGGGAGCGCTCGGCGTACAGGCCCGAGCGGGCGAACAGGAGCGCGGTCAACAGGTAGGCGAAGGCGAGGATCGACCTCGTGCCCTCATAGGCCTGGTTGGCGTCGAAGCTGGACAGCACGGCCGCCTTGAGCGCCAGGGCGGTGAAGATCGCGAGCGACAGCCCGAACAGGTCGAGCACGAGCAGCGAGAGGACGCGCAGGCCGCGACGCATCGTGTCCATGCGCAGGACGAATGAGAGCGCGGGCGGGCGCTTGGAGCGCACGTCGCGGTCGGAGCGGGGGGGAGCGTCTGTGCGATTCGATGCGTCTGTGAGAGCCGGCGGATCGGCGAGACCTTGGGCGCCGGCGACACGGAGAGGGCTCGTGGCGGCGCCCCCACGCACAGACGGAGCCGGCCGCGCGGAACGGCTGGCAGGCGGCGCGTCCGGGGAACGAACTCCCATCTCGGACATCACAACAACTCAGTTTCCCAGATGTAGCGGTCGCAACCCATGTGGGCGAGATTGCCCACGCGTGCGCGTGGGCATATGAATGTGAATGGGCGAGGGGTCGCAACCGCTCTGGGCGAACGCGCCCAGGCGAGCGCCTGGGCGCATTGAGGGCCTGGTCAGGCGCTCAGAAACCCTCTGGGCGGAAGCGTTCAACCAACCAGCTGCTCTATGCCGGAGGCGTCGATCGTGCGGCGCAGACCGTCGCGCAGGGACACCTCGGGCGCCCATCCGAGCAGCTCTTTGGCCAGGGAGATGTCGGGCCGGCGTTGCTTGGGGTCGTCGACGGGCAGGGCCTCGAAGAGGATGTCCGAGGCGGCGCCCGTGACCTCCTTGACGGCTTCGGCCAACTCCAGCAACGTGTACTCGTCGGGGTTGCCGATGTTGACCGGGTCGTGGTAGCTGGACTCGGCCAGGGCGATCAGGCCGCGGATCAGGTCTGAGACGAAGCAGAAGGAGCGCGTTTGGGAGCCGTCGCCGAACACCGTGAGGGGACGGTTGGCCAGGGCTTGGCGCAGGAAGGTGGGGATCGCGCGGCCGTCGTGCGGGCGCATGCGCGAGCCGTAGGTGTTGAAGATGCGCACTATCGCCGTGTCGACGCCCTGCTGGCGGTGGTAGGCCATCGTCAAGGCCTCGGCGTAGCGCTTGGCCTCGTCGTAGACGCCGCGCGGACCGATCGGGTTGACGTGGCCCCAGTAGGACTCCGATTGGGGGTGCTCCAAGGGATCGCCGTAGACCTCGGAGGTCGAGGCGATCAAAAAGCGGGCGCGGTGGCGCTTGGCGAGGCCCAATGTGTTGTGGGTGCCGTAGGAGCCGACCTTCAGGGTGTGCAGGGGCAGGCGCAGGTAATCGATCGGCGAGGCGGGCGAAGCCAGGTGGTAGACGAAGTCGACGGGCTCGTCGATCTCGTAGGAGTCGATGATGTCCACGTTCACGTGCCTGAAGCGCTTGGGGTCGCGGATGTGCTCGACATTGGCCAGAGAGCCGGTCTCGAAGTTGTCGACGCAGATGACCCTGTGGCCGCGCGCCAAGAGCTCGTCGCAAAGATGCGAGCCCAAGAAGCCGGCGCCTCCGGTTACCAAGCAGGTGGGCACGGCCCGCACGATACAGGCTTCATATGATCTTGTCCCAGCAATGAGTGACGACAGATCGAGCACAGAGCACGAGGAGCACCTGACGGTGGCTCCGATCGTGGGCCCCAAGGACCCGCGCAGGTTCACCGACTCGGGGATCGAGATCGAAGCGCTCTACGACGAGCGAGACCTGCCCGCGGACCTCGACCTGGGCGAGCCCGGCGAGTTCCCGTATACCCGCGGGGTACACCGGGAGATGTATCGCAAACAGACCTGGACGATGAGGCAGTACGCGGGCTATGCCTCGGCGAAGGAGTCCAATGAGCGCTACAGGTACCTGCTCTCGAAGGGCTCGACGGGCCTGTCGATGGCCTTCGACCTGCCGACGCAATTGGGTCTGGACTCCGACAACCCGCGTTGCCTGGGCGAGGTGGGCAGGACGGGCGTGGCGATCGACACGATCGACGACATGCGGACCGCTTTCGACGGCATCCCGCTCGACCAGGTCTCCACCTCGATGACGATCAACGCGCCCGCGGCCTGCCTGTTGCTGTTGTACGAGCTGGTCGGCGAGGAGCAGGGAGTGCCGAGCGAGCAGCTGAGGGGCACCACCCAAAACGATGTCCTGAAGGAGTACATCGCCAGGGGCAACTACATCTATCCGCCGAAGCCGACGATGCGGATCACGACCGACCTGTTCCAGTACTGCCAGGAAAAAGTGCCCAAGTGGAACACGATCTCGATCTCGGGCTACCACTTCAGGGAGAAGGGCTGCTCGGCGGTGCAGGAGGTGGCCTTCACCCTGTGCTCGGGGATCGCATATGTGACGGCCGCGATCGAGAAGGGGCTCGACGTGGACGACTTCGCGCCGCGCCTGGCCTTCTTCTTCAACGGGCACAACAACGTGTTTCAGGAGGTCGCCAAGTTCAGGGCGGCGAGGCGCATGTGGGCGCACATCATGAAGGAGCGCTTCGGGGCCGCCAACCCGAAGTCGACGATGCTGCGCTTCCACACCCAGACCGGCGGCGTGACCCTGACGGCGCAGCAACCGGAGAACAACATCGTGAGGGTGGCCTTGCAGGGCTTCGCGGCGGTGTGCGGGGGCACCCAGTCCCTGCACACCAACGGCTTCGACGAGGCCTTGGCCCTGCCGACCGAGCACGCCGCCAAGATCGCCCTGAGGACACAGCAGATCTTGGCGTACGAGTCGGGCGCGGCCGATACCGTGGACCCGTTCGCGGGCTCCTACTTCGTGGAGTCCCTCACCGACGAGATCGAAGCGCGGGCAAACGAGCTGATCGCCAAGGTGGACGCGCTGGGGGGCAGCGTGAACGCGATCCAGTTCATCACCGGCGAGATCGACGAGTCCGCCTGGGGCTATCAGGAGCGCTACCGGATCGGACAGGACATCGTGGTGGGCGTCAACAAGTTCGAGGAGGAGGACCTCGAAGTGCCCGATCTGTTGCGCGTGGACCCGCAATCGGAGCGCGAACAGGTCGAGCGCCTGAAGGCGTTCAAGGCCAACCGCGACCAGGCGCTGATCGACAGGCGCCTGGAGGAGCTGCGCGAGACAGCGCGCGGCGAGGACAACCTGTTGCCCTCCATCCGTCAAGCCCTGAGGGACAAGTGCTCGCTGGGCGAGGTCTGCGGGGCGATGCAGGACGTGTTCGGAAAGTACGCGCCGACTTTTTGAGCCGGTGTGTTTGCCCATGCCGCATGCGGCATGGGCGGGAGGGCCGCATGCGGCCCTCCCGTGGGGACGTACATGTACGTCCCCACCCATCGGCGCATGCGCCGATGGGCTGACGCGCCGCATGCGGCGCGTCACGAGGCCGCGCATGCGCGGCCTCGTCGGCCGGCGCATCGTGCCGGCCGGGCTCGAATAGTCACATCGGATCGCCGGACGCCTGTGTGCCGGCCAGGACCAACGTCACATGCCTCCATTAGGATGCGGCGCGTGATCGCGACGGTGCATTTCTTTGAAGTCGTCCTCGCCGTGCACATCATGGCGGTGGTGTTCGCCTTCGGCGCGACCTTCGCCTACCCGGTCCTGCTGGGCGCGGTGGGCAAGGCCGACTCGCGCTCGCTGCCCGCGCTGTACAGGGCGATCCACGCGATCAGCGTCAAGGTGATCATGCCGGGGCTCGCGATCGTCGTCGTCTGCGGCATCTATCTCGCCTCCAAGCTGCACGTGTGGAGCGAGTTCTACGTCCAGTGGGGCATCGGCGTGGCGGTCGTGATCGGCGCGGTCGAGGGCATGTTCCTGAGCCCCAGGGAGAAGCGTCTCTGCGAGGTCGCCGACAGGGACGCAGCCGCCGCGGGCGACGCTCGGGTCAGCTGGAGCGACGAGCACGACACGCTCGTGAAGCGCATCGGCGCCGTGGGCGCCACCATGGACCTGCTCGTGATTCTCACGATTTTGTTCATGGTCCTAAAAACCTGAGGGTTCCTGTGCCGTGGTGTTGTGTTGCGCAAAGGCATGACTTGCGCGCATACGCACGCGCGCGCAAAGGGCACCCCGTTTCGCGAACAACAACCCCCGAGCCGCGTACCGGACGAACCATATGCCGGAAGCGCACCGGCGGTACCCTGAACTGACTATGAGTGAGGGCTACAGAGTCGCCGTCGTGGGCGCCACCGGACAGGTGGGCACTTTGATGCTCCAGCTCCTGCGCGAGCGCCAGTTCCCCGCGAGAGAGATCGTGCCATTCGCGTCCTCCCGCTCCGTCGGCAAGGAGATCGAGGGAGTCGGCATCGTGCAACCCCTCACCGAGGACACCATCCAAGGCTTCGATTTGGCACTGTTCTCGGCCGGCGGCTCCACTTCCGAAGAGCGGGCTCCGCGCTTCGTAGAAGCCGGCGCGGTCGTAGTAGACAACAGCTCGAAGTGGCGCATGAACGATCAGGTGCCTTTGGTCGTGGCCGAGGTCAACCCCGAGGCCCTGGCCGCCCACCACGGGATCGTGGCCAACCCCAACTGCTCGACGATGCAAATGGTCGTGGCCTTGAAGCCGATCCACGACGCAGCCGGGATCGAGCGCCTCGTGATCTCCACCTACCAGGCCGTGTCCGGCACCGGCAGGCGAGCGGTCGACGAGCTGCTCGACCAAGCCCACGCGATCTTGCATGAGCGCGAGATCGCGCCGCCCCAGGCCTACGCCCACCAGATCGCCTTCAACGCCTTGCCCCATGCCGGCTCGTTCGCGCCCGGCGACGACCACACCGACGAGGAGCGCAAGCTGATCGACGAGACCCGCAAGATCTTGGGCGACCCCCAGATCAAGGTGAGCGCCACATGCGTGCGGGTGCCCGTGGTCAACAGCCACTCCGAGGCCGTCAACGTCCAGACCCGCTCCCCCCTGTCTCCCGACCAGGCCCGCGAGCTGTTGCGGGCCGCACCCGGGATCGCGGTCGCCGACGACCCGGCCACCGCCCTCTACCCCTTGGCCACCTTGGCCACCGGCCACGACGAGGTGTTCGTGGGCCGCATCCGCCGCGACCCGGGCTGCGAGCGGGCTCTGGACATGTGGGTCGTGGCCGACAACCTGCGCAAGGGCGCGGCGACGAACGCCGTCCAGCTGGCCGAGCTGCTGCACGAGCAGGACCTGATCGCGCCGCGCGCGATCATCGCTTAAGAGCGCCGCCAGACCTCCTCACGCGAGCATTCGACAGCGCGATCCGAGTCGGGCGCACTCGACCATGCGTCCACCTTGATTGTCATTTGGTTTTTCTGTGTTTATATTCTTTCCGGCATTCGGGCCGGTTGGATCTGGGCGGCAAATTTGGCTCACCGGGAGTCAGGCGAATCGTTCCGTAATTACTAGGCCTGCCGCACGATTGCTGTCTATGCGCATCCCTTATCGGCAAAGCTACCCAGCAGACAAGGAGATACACCAATGAGACGGACGATCACACCAGCTGTCGCCGCGCTTGCGGTTCTCGCATTCGGCCTGCTCTCCACGACAGCGGCGCAGGCTGCCGAAGGCCCCTTCTACAAGATCGCGAAATCGCGATTGCTGTCGGGCAAAAGCGAACAGGCCGGGATCATAACCAGCGGCCACATCACCATTGTCTCCCCATCGACCGGTATCCGCTACGAATGCGGCAACGTGAAAACGCCGAGCGCCAAACTGCTGGGCTCGACAGGCGCCAACTCGGCCACGAACGAAGAGCAGTTCGAATGGTCCTCGTGCGTGCTGGCAGGGAACGGTACGCCATGCGTCGGGCCATTCCCGGAGCTCAGCGAACCACTCCGGGGCAAGCTCGTGTACTCGGACTCCGAACGGACCGGAGTTATCGACATGGATCTCCTGCCGGCGTCGGGTCTCAAGTTCATCGTTCTCAAATTCTCCGGGTCAGGTTGCCGTCTCGAAGGAATGACCGTCAGAGGATCGGTCGCCGGCGAACTGTGGAGCGGCGGCAAAGCGGTCAAAGTCGGAGAAGAACCAGCGGAAACATCCAAACTCGAAGTGCGCTTCCCGAGCTCGCCGATCAAAAACGTCTGGTCGGAAGTATCCGGGGCTCTGGTAGAAGCAACGCCGAGCCTGGAATCGATTGGCGAAGAAGCCAAGCTCGAAGGCGCCCTGATCTTCACGTTGACCAGCGAAGCGAACTGGGGCGTGTACACCAAATAGCGTTCGGGCTCCGTGCGCGGCGGCGGTCGAGACCGGCCGTCGCGCACGTGGAGCCTGCATGGCGTCGCCCCCCGCCATCGCGGCGCGGAGAGCGACCGGCGCATCGGGAAGGAGACCTCGCCGTCCGGGCGAATCTGAACACGATGAGCGTCTCGACCGAAGTGCAACGCACGCTCGTGAAGTCCCCGCCCGAGCTGTGGGCGGAGCTGAGCGATCCCGCTGCGCTCATGCGCCACCTCGGCGAGCTCGGCGAGATTCGCATCACGAGCGTCGAGCCCGAGACGAAGGTAGAATGGGAGGCCAAGGACGCCAGCGGCGTCGTGCAGCTCAAGCCTTCGGGGTGGGGCACGAGGGTGACGCTGTCGGTGACACGCACTCCGCCGAACCGCCCCGAACCTGAGACTGTCGCCGTTGTCGAGCCGAACCTGGTCGAGGAGCCCGGGCAGGAGCCCGTGTCCGAGGTCGTCGCAGAGCCTCCATCCGAGGAGGCGGCGCCTGAGTCCGAGCCGACCGTCAAGCCCGAGGCAACCGTCAAGCCCGAGGCAACCGTCAAGCCCGAGGCAACCGCCGAGCCCGAGGCAACCGCCGAGCCCGAGGCAACCGCCGAGCCCGAGGCAACCGCCGAGCCCGAGGCAACCGCCGAGCCCGAGGCAACCGCCGAGCCCAAGCCGGCCGCCGTCACTGAAACGGAGCCGATCGCCGCCTCGCCCAAGCCCGAGAGGGTCGTCGCGCCCGAGCCGAAGCTGGGATTCTTCGCACGTCTGTTCGGCAAGCACAGGGCGAAGCCAAGGACGGTTGTCGAGCCCGAGCCGATCGTGACCGTAGCGCCGGCGGTCGAGCCAGACCCCGAGCCAGAGGTCGTGGCGATGGCGGCGCCCGAGCCGATCTACCCGGAGCCGCCGCCTGAACCGGTCGCCGACCTGGCCGCCGAACTGGCGTCCGTGGAAGCGCAGATGACCGAGGAGACCGCCGAGCTTCTCACGAGCGTGCTCGACCACTTGGGCGCCGCGCACCACAGGCCCTTCTCGCGCGGATAAGATCCGCGCCGATGCGCAGCAAGGCCCCCGAGACCTACGACGAGAAGCTCGCCGAGCTGCAGGAGTTACGCGTGGCCGCGGTCCACTCGGCCCCCGAGGCCGAGGAGAAGCAGCACGCGCGCGGCAAGTACACCGCTCGCGAGCGCGTCGAGAAGCTGTTGGACCCGGGCTCCTTCCAGGAGCTGGACACATTTGTGCGCCACCGGACATACGACTTCGACATGCAGAAGAACCGTCCTTGGGGCGACGCCGTCGTGACCGGTCACGGCACGATCGACGGCCGCCGGGTGTGCGTGTTCAGCCAGGACTTCACCGTGTTCGGCGGCTCCCTGGGTGAGGTGATGGGCGAGAAGATGTGCAAGATCATGGACTTGGCGGCCAAGATCGGCTGCCCCGTGATCGGCATCAACGATTCCGGCGGCGCCCGCATCCAGGAGGGCGTCGTCTCGCTCGGCTCCTACGGCGACGTGTTCCTGCGCAACGTTCGCAGCTCGGGCGTGATCCCGCAGATCTCCTTGATCATGGGCCCGTGCGCCGGCGGCGCCGTCTACTCGCCGGCGATCACCGACTTCATCTTCATGGTCAAGGAGACCTCCCACATGTTCATCACCGGTCCCGACGTGATCAAGACGGTGACGGGCGAGGAAGTGGAGTTCGAGGACCTGGGCGGCGCGATGTCCCACAACACCAAGTCCGGCGTCGCCCAGTTCGCCTCCGAGGACGAGGACGCCTGTCTGGAGGATTGCCGCTATCTGATCAGCTTCCTGCCCCAAAACAACATGCAGACCACACCGCGCGTGCAGCCGACCGACGATCCCTTGCGGATGGACCCCGACTTGGATCACGTCGTGCCCGACAACCCCAACAAGCCCTACGACATGCGCGACGTGGTGCGCCTGATCGTCGACGACGGCGAGTTCTTCGAGGTGCACGAGCACCACGCCAAGAACATCATCTGCGGCTTTTCGCGCTTGGACGGCCACGCGGTCGGGATCGTCGGCAACCAGCCCAACCAACTCGCCGGAGTGCTCGACATCGACGCATCCGCCAAGGCCGCCCGCTTCGTGAGGACCTGCGACGCCTTCAACATTCCCCTGCTGACCTTCTGCGACGTGCCCGGCTTCCTGCCGGGCACTGCCCAGGAGTGGGGCGGCATCATCAGGCACGGAGCCAAGCTCTTGTACGCGTTCGCCGAGGCCACGGTCCCGAAGATCACAGTGATCACCCGCAAGGCCTACGGCGGGGCCTACGACGTGATGGCCTCCAAGCACCTCGCAGCCGACTTCAACTTCGCCTGGCCGACCGCCGAGGTCGCGGTGATGGGCCCGGAGGGCGCGGTCAACATCATCTACCGGCGGGACATCGCGGGCAGCCCGACGCCGGCCGAGCGCAGACAGATCTTGATGGACGACTACAAGGCGCGCTTCGCCAACCCCTATACGGCGGCCGAGCGGGGCTACATCGACGACGTGATCATCGCCCACGAGACGCGCCCCAAGCTGATCGCGGCGCTGGACACGCTGCACACCAAGCGCGAACCGGGCCCCAAGCGCAAGCACGGCAACATCCCGCTGTAGCGGCCCGGTCGTAGGAGACAAAGAAGCGAGCGATTCCGGGCACGCCCGTATCCGCGCCGTCCCGAGTGGACGATATTCCCTCCATATGGACATTATTTCGTCCAGATGGGCGGTATAGTGACCACTGTGGATGTATCTCGCCCCTACGCAGCGGTGTGCCCAACACTTGACGGTGATGTTCTTCGCGTGCTCGCGGGCACCTCGCTGGGACTCACGGGTCGAGAGGTGGCGGTACTGGCTGGTCGACGCTCACACAGCGGAGTGCTCGGTGTTCTGCATCGGCTCAGCGAGCACGGACTCGTCACGCGTGTGCAGCTGAACCGGGCCTACCTGTTCACCCTCAATCGTGAGCACATTGCGGCAGGAACAGTCGAGGCCCTGATGAATCTACGCGCGGAGCTGTTTGAGCGCATCCGGAAAACGATCGCGGGCTGGCAAATCGCACCGGTGCACGCCTCGGTCTTCGGATCCACCGCTCGAGGCGACGGCGACACCGACAGCGACATCGACCTGCTGGTCGTGCGACCTACCCCGATCGCACCAGAC
The DNA here is from genome assembly GCA_963809705.1 of uncultured Solirubrobacterales bacterium. Classification (GTDB taxonomy): domain Bacteria; phylum Actinomycetota; class Thermoleophilia; order Solirubrobacterales; family Solirubrobacteraceae; genus Palsa-744. The sequence goes on from CAWEKF010000001.1 coordinate 1,090,904, forward strand.
GAGCCGCACTGGCAGGCACAGGGGGACGGTTTGCGCGAGCAGATCGAAGCCTGGACAGGCAATCGCGCGACGATCGCGAATATCTCAGAACCCGAGCTTGTCGACTTGCGCAGGCAACAACGACCGATCATCAGCGAGCTTCGCACGGACGCGATTGTGGTCTATGGATGCGACCTCACCTCACTGCTGGACCCCCAGCTATGAGCCCACGCCAGCCCTCACGGCTCCAGCCCTGCTCGAAGGCCGACGCGGCAACCCGCCTGCGCCACGCACGCAGCTTCTTGGAGGTTGCTCGACTCGTCGCCGAAGAAGGCGACGACCTCGACTACTCGAGCCCGTCCGCCGCGCTCGCGGTGCTGTCCGGAATAGCCGCAGCCGACGCGGCGTGCTGCAAGGCGCTTGGCAGGCGCGCACGAGGTCAAGATCACAGTGAAGCGGCAACGCTGGTAGAGCGGGTTACTCCCGGCGGCAAGAAGGCAGCGAACTCCCTGCGCCGCCTGCTGAGCCTCAAGGACGAGGCACAGTACGGCCTCTTCGACATCGGCGGTCAACAGCTCAAGGCGGCACTGCGACAGGCTAGCGACCTGGTCGAATTCGCCGAGGGCATCTTGAGGCGATAGATCGTCTCGCGTCGCGGTAGGTCACAATGCGCCAATGCCCAACCGCCGCCCCCAGCTGGAGCTGATCGCTCCGTCGGCCTCGCCCGCCGAGGCGGCGGCGATCGTGGCCGCTTTGGAGCGATTCATGCGCGATACCGCGCCGCCCAAGGCGTCCACGGCGCCGGCGGTGGACCCATGGCTGAGCGCGGCTATGCTCGAAGGCGTGGCGCGACAGGGAACGGTGGACGAACCGGACCCTTGGATAAATACCTAAAAGCCGCTAGGCTTTAGCGCCAATCCCTCTACCGGTCGTAAGCAATGACCCGGGCGCCCCGCCCGGACCAGGAGGTTTCGCCAGATGGAGCCAGTTTCGATACCCGCGGAGCTTGCCCCCAAAAAGGGCTCGCTAGAGGATCCCGAGGTCCTGCAGAACGTCCCTGGGCACGTGATCCCGATCCTGCAGCGGGAGTACGACGACTTCAAGACCGAGGCCACCAAGTTCCTGGCGGGCGACATGGAGGAAGACGAGTTCATCAAGTTCCGCCTGCGCCAGGGCGTCTATGGCCAGCGCCAGCCAGACGTCCAGATGATCAGAGTGAAGCTCCCCTTCGGCGGGATCACCCCCGAGCAGATGGACAAGTTCGCCGACGTCGTCGAAAAGTATGCGCCCTTGGGCAAGGGCCACGTGACGACCAGGCAGAACGTCCAGATGCACCACATCCCGCTGCCCGAAATCGAGCAAGCGATCAGCGAGCTGGGCGAAGCCGGCCTCTCCAGCCGAGAGGGTTGCGGCAACACGGTGCGCAACGTCACCGGCGACCCCTGGGCGGGCGTGGCGGCCGATGAGCTGTTCGACCTCACCCCCTACGCGGGCGCGTATGTGCGCTACTTCGTGCGCCACCCCACCACCCAGGGCATGCCGCGCAAGATCAAGACCTCCTTCGACGGCTCACCCCAAGACCGCGCGATCAGCGGCATCCACGACATCGCTTTCCGCGCGCGCATCAAGAAGACTGATGATCCCGCCCACCCCGAGGTCCGTGGTGTGCAGATGCTCGTGGGCGGCGGCACCTCGATCATGCCGCGAGTAGCCCCCGCGCTCTATGACTTCGTGGAGCTCGACAATGGCGACTACCTGAAGATCTCCGAGGCCGTCTTCAGGATCTTCGACCGCCAGGAGTGGCTGCGCGTCAACCGCGCCCGCGCCCGCATCAAGGTGTTCGTCGACAAGTACGGCATCGACGAGCTTCGCAACCAGGTCGAGGAGGAGCTCAAGGGCGAGTGGGTCTCAGAACGCGACTTCTCGGTCGAGCATCGCCTGTTCCTCGACGACGAGCGCGAGGCCGCCCCCGCCCCGCCGACCGCATACGGCAGCCCCAACGGCGACATCTCCGAGTTCGAGCGCTTCGAGCAGGCCAATGTGGCCGCCCAGAAGCAGGATGGCTTCGTCACCGTCGAGGTCAAGATCGTGCGCGGCGACCTCACGCCCGCGCAGTTCAGGGGCCTCGGCGCGATCATGCGCGACTACTCCGGCGGCTATGCGCGTACCACCGTGCAGCAGAACTTCGTGCTGCGCTGGGTGCGCAAGGAGAGCGTGTATGACGTGTGGAAAGAGCTCTCCGCGCTTGGGCTCGGCGACGCCGGCTCGCGCGAGATAAGCGACGTCGTGTCCTGCCCCGGCACCGACTCCTGCAAGCTCGGCATCACCAGCTCGATGGGTCTCAACCAGGCCGTGCAGGAGCGCATCGAAGCGATGGGCATCACCGATCCGCTCACCCGTCAGATCCACATCAAGATGAGCGGCTGCCCCAACGGCTGCTCACAGCACCACGTCGCCGACATCGGCTTCTATGGCGCCTCGATCAAGGTCGGCGAGCACACGATCCCCGCCTACATCCCCCACGTGGGCGGCGTGTACGAAGGCGGCGAGGTCAAGTTCGGCACGCGCCTGAAGCAGCGCCTGCCCGCAAAGCGCGTGCCCGAGGCGATCGAGCGTTGGATCGATCACTACCAGGCCAACCGCAACGACGGCGAGGAGTGGGGCCCGTTCGTCGAGCGTGTCGGCACGGCCGAGCTCGAAGGACTCGTCAAGGAGCTCTCCTTGCCGGTCGACTTCGGCCTGGAGACGATGAACACATTCATCGACTGGAACCGGGACGTGCCCTTCCAGGTGATCCGCGGCGAGGGCGAGTGCGCGGTCTAGCCGACACCCCGCTCCAGATCGTCGAGAGCGCCTCCCCCGAGGACGCCGCGCAAAGCGTGCTGGCGGCGCCGCAAGTCGCCGGCGAGGAGGTTGCACGCAGTCTTGGCGACACTCTGCGCGAGGCGGTCGAGCGCCACGGCGAGCGGATCGTCCTGCTGTGCTCCTTCCAGAAGGAGGAGTCGGTCTTGATCGACGAGCTGCTGCGCATCGGCGACGGCCAGACGCCCGTGCGTATTGCGACGATCGACACGGGCGTGCTATTCCCCGAGACCCTGCAAACGTGGAAGGCGTTCGAGGAGCGCTTCGGCGTCGTGGTCGAGGTGCACGACGCCAGCAACGCGAGCAAGCCGTGGAGCGGCCCTGATCACTGTTGCTCGGTGGCCAAGGTCGCGGCCCTGGAGCGCGCATTGGAGGACGCCGATGGCTGGATCACCGGCATCCGGCGCGAGCAGGGTCCCACGCGCTCACAGACCGAGCTGATCGAAGAAGACGCTAAGCGAAGCCTGCACAAGTACAACCCGCTTGCCCTGTGGAGCGACAAGGACCTGTGGGCCCGCATATTCGAGCGCGACCTTCCCTACAACCCATTGCACGACCAAGGCTATGCCTCGATCGGCTGCGCGCCATGCACGCTGCCCGGCGCCGGGCGCGAAGGCCGCTGGGCCGGCAGCGAGAAGACCGAGTGCGGGCTGCATGTCGACGACGTAAATGTTCACAACCCCGAGCGAGCATGAGCGCTAACTTCGAGCCAGCCATGGAGATCGGGAACACCGATGAGCGTCGCTGAGCGCCCCCAGCTGAGCCACCTGCGCGCCCTGGAGTCCGAGGCGATCCACGTCATGCGCGAGGTCGCCGCCGAATTCGAGCGCCCCGTGCTGCTGTTCAGCGGCGGCAAGGATTCGATCGTGCTGCTCAGGCTGGCCGAGAAGGCGTTCCGGCCGGGACCGTTCCCGTTCCCGTTGATGCACGTGGACACGGGCCACAACTTCCCCGAGGTGATCGAGTTCAGGAACCGTCGCGTGGCCGAGCTCGGCGAGCGCCTGATCGTGGCGAGCGTGCAGGAGTCGATCGACAAGGGCCGCGCCGTCGAGGAGAAGGGCCCGCGCGCCTCGCGCAACCAGTTGCAGACGGTGACCCTGCTCGACGCGATCGCCGAGCACAAGTTCGACGCGGCTTTCGGCGGCGCGCGCCGCGACGAGGAGCGCGCACGCGCCAAGGAGCGAGTGTTCTCCTTCCGTGACGACTTCGGCGGCTGGAACCCCAAGAACCAGCGCCCCGAGCTTTGGAATCTCTACAACGGCCGCATCAAAAAGGGCGAGAACGTGAGGGTCTTCCCGATCTCCAATTGGACCGAGCTCGACGTGTGGGAGTACATCGACCAAGAGCGTTTGGAGGTGCCCTCGATCTACTTCGCCCACGAGCGCGAGGTTTTCAGTCGCGACGGGATGCTCTACGCGTGGCGCGAGGACATAGAGCTAATCGAGGGCGAGCGCGTTTTCTCGGAGACGGTCCGCTACCGCACCGTCGGCGACATGAGCTGCACGGGCGGCGTTCGCTCCAATGCCGCCACGCTCCAAGAGGTCGTGACCGAGATCGCCGCGACCAGGATCACCGAGCGCGGCGAGACGCGCGCGGACGACCGTGTGAGCGAGGCCGCGATGGAGGATCGCAAGAAGGCCGGGTACTTCTAGTGACCCTCGACCTGCTGCGCTTCACCACCGCCGGCTCGGTCGACGATGGCAAGAGCACGTTGATCGGCAGGCTCCTGTACGACACCAAGCAGGTGTTCGAGGACCAACTCGATCACGTCGCCCAGGCGAGCGAGCGTCGCGGCGGCGGGGGAGCGCTCGACCTGGCCTTGCTCACCGACGGCCTGCGCGCCGAGCGCGAGCAGGGCATCACGATCGACGTGGCCTACCGCTACTTCGCCACGCCCAAGCGCAGGTTCATCATCGCCGACTGCCCCGGCCATCAGCAGTACACGCGCAACATGGTGACGGGCGCCTCCACGGCCGACCTTTCGGTGATCCTGTTGGACGCGCGCAAGGGCGTCTTGGAGCAGTCCAAGCGCCACGCCTTCATCAGCGCCCTGCTGGGCATTCCACACTTGGTGGTGGCCGTCAACAAGATGGATCTCGTGGACAATTCCCAAGAGCGCTTCGACGAGTTGGTCTGCGAATTCGAGGTGTTTGCCCGCAAGCTGCAAGGGATCGGCACGGGCACCGGCATGGGTCGCGACATCACCTACATCCCGATGTCCGCGCTCAACGGCGACAACGTCGTGGATCGCTCTCAGGCGATGGAGTGGTATGCCGGTTCGACCTTGCTCGAGCTGCTGGAGCAGGTGGAGGTCGCCTATGACCACCCCTATGACCGCCCGGCCCGCTTTCCCGTGCAGTGGGTGATCCGCCCTTCGGTGAACCGGACCCCACCCGCCCGCGACTACCGCGGCTATGCGGGCCAGGTCGCAAGCGGCGCGTTCAGGGCGGGAGAAGAGGTCGTGGTGCTTCCCGCGGGACAGCGCACCAGCATCGCGGCGATCGACACCTATGACGGGGAGCTGGAAGAGGCGCTCGCGCCCATGTCGGTGACTTTGAGGCTGAGCGACGAGATCGACATCTCCAGAGGTGAGACGATCTGCCGGCCCGAGCAAGCACCCACCGTGGCGCGCGAACTGGAAGCCGACGTGTGCTGGATGACCGACCAGCCGTTGCGGACCGGCGGGCGCTATCTCGTCAAGCACACCACCCGCGAGGTCACGGCGATCGTGGACGAGCTGTGCGACCACGTCGATGTGCACACCCTGGAGCGCGGCGAGGCCCCACAAGAACTGGCTCTGAACGACATCGGGAAAGTGCGCCTGCGCACGAGTGCACCACTCGTGTTCGATCCATACGAGACTAATCGTCGTACCGGGAGCTTCATCCTGATCGACGAAGCGTCCAACGACACGGTCGGCGCCGGGCTAATCCATTAGGCTTCGCGCCCGATGTTCTCGAAGGTCCTGGTAGCCAATCGCGGCGAGATAGCCGTGCGCATCGTTAGAGCCCTGGAGGAGATGGGGATAGCCTCCGTCGCTGTTTATTCAGAGCTCGATCGCGACGCCCTGCACGTGGCGCGCGCCGATGAGGCCTACAACCTGGGCGGCGGGCCCGCGGCCGAGAATTACCTGAACATCGAGAAGATCCTCGACGCCGCCAGGCGCTCCGGCGCGCAGGCGATCCATCCCGGCTACGGCTTCCTTGCCGAGAACGCCCCTTTCGCGCAGGCGTGCGAGGACGCCGGGATCGTGTTCGTCGGCCCCCCCGCAAGCGCGATCGAGGCGATGGGCTCGAAGACCAGGGCGCGCGAGCTGATGCAGGCCGCCGGAGTGCCGATCGTGCCGGGCACGACCGAGCCGGTGGCCACCCCGGCTGACGCTTTGAAGATCGCCAAGCAGGAGATCGGCTTCCCCGTCGCGGTCAAGGCGGCCGGCGGCGGCGGCGGCAAGGGCTTCAGGGTCGCCCTGACCGAGGACGAGCTGGAGGGCGCCTTCGAGGGCGCCAGCCGAGAGGGCGAGAAGTTCTTCTCGGACCCCACCGTCTACCTGGAGCGCTACCTGCCCGACCCCAGGCACGTCGAGGTCCAGGTCATCGCCGACCGCCACGGCAACGTGATCCACCTGGGCGAGCGCGACTGCTCGATCCAGCGCCGCCACCAGAAGGTGATCGAGGAGTCTCCGGCGCCCGCATGGGTCGTGGATGAGGAGTTGCGCGCGCGCATCGGCAAGATCGGCGTGGAGGCCACCCGCGCCGTGGACTATGTGGGGGCCGGCACGATCGAGGGTCTGCTTGCGCCCAAAGAGGACGGCGAGGCTGAGTACTTCTTCCTGGAGATGAATACGCGCGTGCAGGTCGAGCACTGTGTGACCGAGATGACCACGGGCGTGGACATCGTCAAGGAGGGGATCAGAGCCGCCGCGGGCGAGCCGCTCGCCTACTCCCAAGAGGACATCGTCCTGCGCGGCCACGCGATCGAGTGCCGCATCAATGCCGAGGACGCCGCCAAGAACTTCGCCCCCGCCCCGGGCAAGATCGGCGCCTACTCCGAGCCCAAAGGCCCGGGTGTCAGGGTCGATTCGGGCGTAGGGGCCGGTGGGGAGGTCTCGCCGATGTACGACCCCATGGTGGCCAAGCTGATCGTCTGGGACGCCGACCGCGAGCAGGCGACCAAGCGCATGTTGAGAGCGCTCTCCGAATACGAGATCGAGGGATTGAAGACCTTGATCCCCTTCCACAAGGCGCTCTTGGGAACCGAGCAATGGGCCAAAGGCGAGACTTGCAGGGACCTGCTCGAAGACAAGGCTTGGCTGAAGACGCTCGCCTTTGAGAAGGCCGCCGCGAAGACCGACGAGCAGGAGCCGGACAAGGTCGAGCAGACCTATACCGTCGAGGTGTCCGGGCAACGCTTCGACGTGAAGATCATAGGAGCCCCACCCGCCCCGCCCTTCGCCGGCGCCGTCGGCGGGGCGGCTCTCAACGGGTCGACCGCGACCGGCCAGGCCGCGCCGAAGCGCTCGGCCAGGTCGAAGTCGGCGAGCGCCGGAGGGCCAGACACGCTCGAGTCGCCCTTGCAAGGCAACATGTGGAAGGTGCTGGTCAAACAGGGCGACGCGGTCACCGAGGGCCAGATCCTGTGCATCATCGAGGCGATGAAGATGGAGAACGAGATCACCGCCCACAAGACCGGCACGATCGCCGAGCTCCCGATCGTCGAGGGCGAGCCGATCAACGCGGGCGCGCCGATCGCCACAATCAAGAGCGCTCCGGCGCAGGAGGATTGAACATGTCAACAGTGGACTACACGGCGGTCGCGGCAGGTCTCAGCCAGGCGATCCCGTTCAACGTGCACCTCGGCCTCGAGACCATCACCGTCGCCGAAGACCACGGTGTGGTCAGGCTGCCGGACGAGCAGCGCCTGCGCAACCACGTGGGCTCGTCACACGCAGGCGCGTTGTTCGCCGCCGGCGAGGCCGCCTCCGGAGCCGCATTCGTCGGCGCCTTCCTGGACATCATGGGCGATATCACGCCCTTGGCCGAGTCGGCGCAGATCGCCTACAAGAAGCTCGCCAAGGGCGAAATCACCGCTACCGGCCGCTTCACCGAGGACAGCAGCGCGCTGAGGGCCAAGCTGAGCGAGGACGGGCGCATTCGCTTCCCGGTCGAGGTGCAGATGACCAACTCCGATGGCGCCGTCGTCGCCGAGATGACCGTCAACTGGTACGTGCGTCGCAACGACGCGGCGCGCTAGCCGGCAGCTCTTTCCAGGTTCCCGGCGTGAACGCGGCGTTGCGCTTGGCCGCGACGCCCATCCGGCAACTCGGCGTCTGCGCCCCTTTCGTCCAAAGCGCCCAGATACAGGAGATCCTCCTGGAGCACCGCGGTCGCGCGCCCACAGTCGAGCACCGGTCCGTGCCCCGGAACGATGTACTCGGCCTCGGAGATCGGCGATCGCAGACGCTCCAAAGTCTCGACGTAGGCGTCGATCGAGCCCCCCTCTCCGAGCGTCGGGATCTCAAGCGTTGAGAGATAGTCGCCGACGACCAGGGTGCTTGCCCAGTCGATCCATATGGCCATCCCATCGCCGGTGTGACCTTCGGCGGGCAACAGGGCCAACTGGTTGTGAGCTATCTCACAGCTGCCCGGAACGTCGAGCGCCTGCACCGAGCCGAGCGCGAGCGGTCGTGCGCGCTCGACGTAGTGCTCCTCGTCGAACGCCCGCAGCTCTCGTTGAGGCTCACCCGGGGCGAAGCGCATTCGCTCGGCAGTGCTCGTGGCGCAGCCGAGCGTGGCGTCCGGGAACACGAGCCGCGTAAGCATGTGATCCCAGTCGGCATGCGTCGCCAACAGCCCGCTGGGCGGCGAGAAGCGCGACTGCTCAAGCAGCGCCGGCAGCGCCTCCAGCTCCTCGGGCAATATCGGCGAATCGATCACAAACGTCTCGGAGCCCGTGCTCCGCTCTGCGGGGATGTGGATTTCGAGCGGACCATCTGCGTCCACGTGCGCCGACGTGCCTCGCACGATCGTGCAGTTGGTCTGCCAGATGGCGCTGGTGGCGAGCAGTACGTCAGCGTGTAGAGAGACGACGCGCACTCAGGGCTGCTCCTCGGCGAAACCGGCCAGCATCGCAGCCCGACCCAACATCACAGCCCGGCCAGCATCGCAGCCGGCCAACGACTCAGGAGATCCCGAGCAGCTTGGCGGCCTCGCGCAGGTTTGGCACTTCCGCGGTGGGCTTGCGCTGGGAGGACTCGAGCGTCTGCTTGTTGCGGTTGACCCAGATAACCGGAATACGCTGCTTGACGCATGGGGAGACATCGGAATGGTGGGAAGCGGCGACGTGGACCCAGCCCTTCTTGGAGCCCAAGCGCCTGGCGCACTCGACGAAGTGGGCTGGGTCGGGCTTGTAGGAACGCACCTGTTGCGCAGTCACCACCAGGTCGAAGTCCATCGGGATGTGGCGGCGGGTCTGCCCGAGCAGCTTGTCGTCGATATTGGAGATCAAGCCGAGCTTGTGCTTCTTGGCGAGCTTGTTCAGCTGAGTGGGAGTCTCCTTGAAGGGCTTCCAGCGCTGGACGGAGTCCGGCAGGAAACCGGAGCGAGACGGTTCCAGTTTCCACTCCAGGCGCTCGGCTATCTCCAGCGCCGTACGCCGCAGGACCTCGGCATACAGCTCGTAGGAACCGGCCTCGATTTCCTGGGAGATCTCATGGAACAGGGGGATCAGGACGCTGCGGTCGATCTCGAAGTCGTCGCGCTCGGCCTCCTTGGCGAAAGCCTCGTAGATGCCGGTCTCCCAGTCGATCAGGGTGCCGTAGACATCGAAGGTGACGAAGGTGATGTTCTTTGGAATAGGCATCGGGCGGGCATTATGCCTCGCCCACGGCTCGGCGCGCGTTGCGCCTGGGCGGGTGGGGCTCAAATCCATTAGAGTCTCGCGCCGCATGGACCTGCTCGAGTACCAAGGCAAGCAACTGTTTGCCCGCCACGGCTTGGAGGTGTCGGCCGGCGAGGCGGTCACCACGGTCGAGGACGCGGTCGCGGCCGCAAGCAAAGTGGGCTACCCGGTCGTGGTCAAGGCCCAGGTCCTGATCGGCGGGCGTGGCAAGGCCGGCGGCGTGAAGCTGGCCGCCGACGAGAACGAGGCCCGCCTCCATGCCCAGAACATCCTGGGCATGGACATCAAGGGCCACGTGGTGCGCACCTTGTGGATCGAGCACGCGAGCGACATCGCGACCGAGTACTACGCCTCGGTCCTGCTCGACCGGCAGGCCAAGCAGCCGATGGTGATGTTCAGCGTGGAGGGCGGCGTCGAGATCGAGCAGGTGGCCGAGCAGAGCCCAGAGAAGCTGGTGCGCCACCACGTGGACGCCCTGCAGGGCCTCACCCGCGAGGAGGCGGTCGAAATAGCGCAGGAGGGCGGCGCCGACGAGGACGTGGTCGAGGGCGTGGCCGACGCGCTCATGGCCCTCTATGAGGTGTGGCTCCAGGAGGACGCCACGCTCGCGGAGATCAACCCCTTGATCGTGACCCCGCCATCTCCTGACCATGGGACCACCCCCGGCGGGGCTGGTCAGGGTGGGTCTGGCCGGCGGGTGAAGGCCCTCGACGCGAAGGTCTCGCTCGACGGCAATGCCCTGTATCGGCATCCCGAGAATCAAGGGCTGTCGGACAGCGAGAACGAAGATCCGATCGAACGCAAGGCCAAGGAACAGGGCGTTCAATACGTGGCTCTCGACGGCGACATCGGCATCCTCGGCAACGGCGCGGGGCTCGTGATGAGCACCCTCGACGTCGTCGCTCAGGCTGGCGGGGCGCCGGCGAACTTTCTGGACGCCGGGGGCGGCTCTGACGCCGGCAAGGTCAAGCAGGCCGTCGAGCTGATCCTGGCCAACGACAAAGTGAAGGCGGTGCTGTTCAACATCTTCGGCGGCATCACTCGATGCGACGAGGTGGCCAAGGGCCTGATCGCCGCCTTCAGGGACATCAAACCGACCGGGGCGGGTGGGGTCCCATTCGTCGTCAGACTCGATGGCACCAACGACGTTCAGGGGCGCGAGCTGTTGCAGGAGGCTGCCCTGCCAAACGTGCACGCGGCGAGAACGATGAACGAGGCGGCCGAGAAGGTAGTGGAGCTAGCGGCAGCATGAGCATTCTCGTGGACAGGAACACGCGCCTCGCCGTCGCCGGGATCACCGGCAAAGAGGGGTCGTTCCATACGCTCAACAACCGCAACTACGGCACGAACGTCGTCGGCGGTGTGACGCCCGGCAAGGGTGGACAGGACGTCGAGAGCATCCCCGTATTCGACAGCTGGGAGCAAGCCGCCAAAGAGGCGCAACCGAACACGGCGATGATCTTCGTGCCGCCGCGCTTTGCGGCCGACTCGATCCTCGAGGCCGCGGCGGCAGGCGTGGAGCTGGTGATTGCGATCACCGAGGGGATCCCCGCCCACGACGAGCTGAAGGTCTACAACACGCTCAAGCGCGATCATCCGGGAACCCGCTTGATCGGTCCCAACTGCCCGGGCATTCTCTCCCCGGGCAAGGCCAACGTGGGCATCATTCCTGCTTCGTTCTTCAAAGAGGGCAACGTGGGCGTGGTCTCGCGCTCGGGCACCTTGACCTACCAGATCGGCAACGAGATCGCCCAGGCCGGCTTCGGCTGCAGCTCGATCGTGGGGATCGGCGGCGACCCTGTGCCGGGATCCTCGTTCGTGGACATCATCGCGCTGTTTCAAGAGGACCCCCAGACCGAGCTGATAGTTCTGTCCGGCGAGATCGGAGGGTCCGCCGAGGAGGAGGCCGCCGACTATATCGCCGAGCATCTGAGCAAGCCCGTGGTCGCCTACATCGCGGGATTCACGGCGCCGGCGGGCAAGCAGATGGGCCATGCGGGCGCGATCGTGTCCGGCTCTGCCGGAACCGCCGCCGCCAAGGCGCTCGCGCTGGAAGCCAAGGGCGTGAGGGTCGGTCGCACGCCGACCGAAGTCGCGGAGATCGCAGTCGAGATCCTTGGCGGCGTCTCCACCGATCTGCGGTCGAACGGATCGCAGATCGGCCAGCAGCTACGCTAAGGGCGTGGACCAGGAGGTCGCAAAGACGCTGGGCGAGTTGGAGCTCAAGCTCCAGCAGCTCGAGCACGAGCTGACCTCGATCGGACCGCGCGATGCGCCGGCCGATCGCACTCAGGAGTCGGACAGCGCGTCCTCCGATTCGAACGCACCCGTGACAGGGCCAAGCGCAGCGCCCGGCGCCGACCCCTCCCATGCTCCCGGCGTCGCCTCCTCCTACGCTCCAAGCGTCGCCTCCTCTCACACACAACCACAGGGAAGACTGGTCGACGAGGCCATGGAGCCATCCCAGGCGGCTGAGGCGATCGCCGAGGGCGACCGCTTCGGCGGACCTCCGGTGTTCGGCGGCGAGGAAGTGCCCGCACAACCGGCCGCGACCGGACAGGATTGGAAAGCCGACGTGCGCGAGACCGCCTATGGCGAGATCCCCTCCGAGAGTCCGCCTGGACGGCCGGTTCCCGACCCCCCTGGTCCGCCGATTCCACCATCGAGCCCAACCCCGCAGCCGCCGCCAACGCCCCCCCCTGGACCGCCCCCGCCCGAGCATCCTCCGGCCCCCACACCCCCCTCCCGCCCGCAGCCGATCGACCGTGCGGAGCTGGTGCGCTTCAAGCAGAGATTGGAGCAGACCTTGGCCGAGCTGAGCGAGGAGCTCGGCAGGCTGCTGCTGCCCAAGCCGCCCACGTAGGATGTCCTCCGTGATCTCATTTGCCAGGGGCGCGCCGTCGCTCGACATCGTCGACGTGCAGGGGCTGAAGGATGCCGCGGCGCGCGCTTTCGAGAGCGATCCGGCGGGGGCCACCGCCTATGGAACCTCGATCGGCTACCCGCGCCTGAGGGCCTGGATCGCCGACAAGCACGGCGTGGAGCCCGAGCGGGTGCTCGTCACGAACGGCTCGATGCAAGCCGACGCGTTTCTGTTCGAGCAGGTCGTCAAACAGGGCGACGACGTGATCGTGGAGCGCCCCACCTATGACCGCACACTGCTATCCCTGCGCGAGCGTGGCGCGAAGGTGCACCCGGTCGAGTTGCAACCCGACGGGATCAACACCGACGCCTTGACGACCCTGCTGAACGGCGGGCAATCCGCGGGGGCGACCGCCGCCATCGCCAGGCCGAAGCTGGCCCACATCATCCCCAACTTCCAGAACCCGGCGGGCTACACGCTCTCGTTGGAGAAGCGCGAAGCCTTGGTGGAGCTGGCGGGCGCACAAGACTTCTTGATCTTCGAGGACGACCCCTATGTGGACCTTCGCTTCAGCGGCGAGAAGCTGCCGACGATGCTCTCGATGGACCCCGAGCGAGTCGTGTACGCCTCCTCGTTCTCGAAGACGGTGTGCCCCGGGATCAGGGTCGGCTACCTCGTGGGACCGAGCGACCTGATCGCCCATATCGCAAAACTGGCGACGAACACGTACATCTCGCCGAGCATGGTCTCGCAGGCGATCGTCTACGAGTTCTGCTCCTCGGGCGCGATCGAGCGTTCGATCGAGACGGTCAGGACGGCCTTGGCCAAGCGCGCCTTGACCCTGCAGAGCGCCCTCGAGCGCGACCTGCCCGAGGCCAAGTTCGTGGCCCCCCAGGGCGGCTATTTCATGTGGGTGGAGCTGCCCGAGGGAACCGACGTGGGCGCCCTGCTCAAGCTTGCGGGCGAGCTTGGAGTAGCTTTCGTGAAGGGAACCGACTTCCTGCTGGAGGGTGGCGAGAACACCTTGAGGCTGGCCTACTCGGGTGTGACCCCCGAGCAAATCGACGAAGGCGTGGCGCGCCTCGCCGAAGCCTTCCAGTCTCTTTAGCGGCCGTAGCGCTGGCCCAATACGAGCTGCTCCGGGAGCGCGGTGCGCGGCGGCGGCGAGGGATCCGCCGTGACCGAGACGGTCTCGGCCACGCTGGGCGTGAGCACGCAACGCAACCCCTCGGCGCCTTCCACGACGACCCGCTCCTCGTCGTGCTCCACCAACGTGCCCACCAGCCCAGGCTCGATGCCCGACTCCTTGAGGTAGCGCAGGAGGTCCTCCGCCTCGTTCTCGAAGCGCAGGATGCGCACCTTCGCGCCCACCGCCACATCGGCAAGCGGGACGCCGGCAAGACGCGCGCCTGCGACTATCGGATGGCCATGCGGACAGGTCGTGGCGTCGCCTATCGCAGCCAGCATTTTTTCCTCGAGCACGGGAGACATTGCGTGCTCCAAACGCTCGGCCTCCTCGTGAACCTCGTCCCAAGGCACCCCAAGCACATCGGTCAGGAAACGCTCGATCAGGCGGTGGCGTCGCACGATGCCCTCAGCGTGCTCGGCCCCGGTGGGAGTGAAGGCTATCGCGCGATCGGAGCCGCGTGTGATGTAGCCGTCGCGCTCCAAGCGCACCACCATCTCGTGCACGGTGGGGGCCGAGAGCTGCATCGCCCGAGCGACGTTGGCGCCGGTCATCGGCAACCCGGCCTCGTGCAGCCAGAACAGGATCTGCAGGTACTCCTCCTCGGCCACCGTCGCGGTGGCGGCGCTCTCCTGGCTCATCCGCTCAGCGTATCTGGTCCCTGCTTGCGGGGGAGATCAACCGCGAGACGCGCCTGCGAGCGCCCGCGCCCAACGACCGACTCCCAAGCCGGGCAGCGCCCACAACGGCCGGTCAGCGCGCCAACTGCTCGACCGTGCACTCCTTTGGGTCCTTGTCCTCACGCCAGCGTTTGAGCTTCGCGCCGTGACGGATGCGACCGGCGGAAACATGATCGAAGTCGATCTCGACTACGAGCTCCGGGCGTAGAGCCACCCACTCGAGGTTGCGGTCGGCGCTCCAGCGAGACGGATCGGCCGAGCCGCGCTCGCCCGTCTCGTACGGAGCCAGGGAATCAACCAATTCGTGCTTGACCTTTGCGGTCAGGCCTGAGCAGTGACCGACCACGCGCAGCTCGTCCCCTTCGTAGAGAGCCAAGATCAAAGCTCCGACGGTGTGCTCCTCCTTGCCCGGCCGCCATCCCGCCACGACGGCGTCGACCGTGCGGCTGCGCTTAACCTTGACCATTCCCTTGCGCTCGCCGGGCAGGTAGGGAGCGGAGCGCTCCTTGGCGATCACCCCCTCGGCGTCGCGCAGCCAAGGCTCGGCCTCCTGAGGCGTCTCGACCGCGACCATCAACTCGACAGGAGCCTGCGCGAAGTAATCCTCGGCGAGCAGGCGCTCCAACCCGGCGCGGCGCCTGGAAAAGGGCTGATCGAGCCACGAGTTGTCCTCGTAGGCGAGCAGGTCGAATGCGATGTAAACGGAAGGCGTCTCCACGGCGAGCCGCTGCACGCGAGAGGCTGCCGGGTGGACACGCTGACCGAGCGCATCGAAGTCCTCGCGCCCACTCGCGTCGCGCACGACGATCTCGCCGTCGAGCACGTAGCGACCGGGTGGGAAGAGAAGCTCGGGGAAGTAGCGGCCGAGCGTCTTGCCGTTACGCGACTGCAGGAAAACCTCGTCGCCGTCGACGAACGCGATGCAGCGAAAGCCGTCGAGCTTGACCTCGTAGATGTAGTCCTCGCCCTCAGGCAAGGCCTTGCGCGAAAGCGCAAGCTCGGGCTTGAGGGGTGGGGAGAGCGGGAGAGTCATCGCTTGTGCGGCCCTGTCCAGCGTCGCTGCCCAGCACGCCGCGACCCGGTCGTATCGGCATGGGGCGCCGACCGGAGCGTCATCGCGGCTTGGCCCGACTGGGACGAGAGAACGACGACCGGAGCGTCATCGCGGCTTCGCCCGGCTGGGACGAGAGAACGACGACCGGAGCGTCATCGCGGCTTCGCCCGGCTCGGTTGCACGCGACTTGGCTCTCCGGCCTGCTTGCGAAAATGAGGCGGCCAAGGGGCGTCGCCCAGACCCTCGCGCTCGTCGCGAGCAGCCAAGTCGAGGAGCGCCCCCAAAGAGCCGGGGCGCTCGTCGATGGAGGCCGTCGGGTCGCCGCGCTCGCGCAGACGCCCCGGCACTGTGTCGATGCGCAGGTCGGCCGGCTCGACATCGGCCACCTCCTCCCACTCCAAGGGGCACGACACGCGCGCGTCGGGCACCGCCCGCACCGAGTAGGCAGAGGCCACGGTGCGGTCGCGAGCGTTTTGGTTGTAGTCGATGAAGACTCCTTCGCGCTCCTCCTTCCACCAGCGCGAGGTCGCTTCGCCCGGCATTCGACGCTCCACCTCGCGCGCGAGCGCAAGCGCGGCGCGGCGCACTTCGGAGAACTCGTGCTCGGGCAGGATGCGCACGAACACGTGGATCCCTCGCGAGCCGGAGGTCTTGGGGAAGCCGAGGAGCTTGTGCTCGTCGAGCACCTCGCGCACTGTGAGCGCGACACGGCGCACCGTCGCAAAGTCGACGCCGGGCCCGGGGTCGAGGTCGATGCGCAGCTCGTCGGGATGGTCGAGGTCGGCGCGGCGCACCGCCCAGGGGTTCCAGTCGATCACACCGAGGTTCACAGCCCAAACGAGATGGGCCGCGTCATTGGGCACAAGCTCGCGCGCGTGACGACCGCTGGGGAATGTGACGGTGGCCGTCTCCAACCACTCGGGGGCTCCGTTGGGAACGCGCTTCTGAAAGAAGGGCTTGCCCGCGACTCCGTCGACCCACCGCTTCATGACGGTGGGCCGCTCCCTCAAGTGGCGCACGACAGCCTGCTCGCACTCGACGTAGTAGGCGACCAGGTCGAGCTTGGTGAAGCCGGGCTTGGGAAAGAAAAGCTTGTCCGGTTTGGAGACGCGCAGCTCCCGGCCGCACACCTCGAGCATGACGTGATCGTCGTCGGCCATTGCTGAAAGGATGCCAGTCATGATCTCCGAGACCGTGCTCGTGCTCGCCGGCGCATTCGGCAAGCGCCTCGACGCGGAGCGGGTGGCGGGCGCAATCGGGCGCGGTTTGGCCGCGGAGGGGCGCCTTGAATGCGATCTGTGCCCTATCGACAAGGAGCCGTGCGCCCGCACCGCCGATGCCTCGGGCCCGCTCGACGAGGTCGACTTCGACCGGCGCATGCGGGCCGCCCGCGCGCTCGTGATCGCTTGCGCTCGCCTGGACGACAGCGCGCTTGCGGGCAGCGTCGCGTTCGAGGCCGCCACGCGTGCCCGCCAGGGAGGAGTGCCTGCATACGCGGTGACCGCCCACGACGAACTCGACCGGTTCGAGGCTCGCATCGTCGATCTGCAAGTCATCTGCGAGGCGGGCACGCCGCAAGCGCTCAGGGCAGCGGGCAGGAACCTGGCAACAGTGGTTTAGCGGTCCGCGGTCCTGTTCGGTTTTAGCGGTCCTGTCCGCCCGCATCTGGCACATAGCCCCCGATCGAAGCGCGGTACGTTGGCCGCTGGACCCGTGTGGCCAACCACCCGCTGCAGAAGGATCTGCTTCCGCTGGCCAAACATACCTTTAGACCAGGCTCAGAGAAAGCACTTGCCCTCGCCCCTATAGGTGGGGACCTCCTCGACGATCCGGTTGCCTTCGATCAAAGATAGGCGATCAAAGCGCTCGCACAGCTCTCCCGCCTTGGCGTGGCGAAACCAGACGCGGTCTCCGACCTGCAGCTCGCGAGCGGGAGCGCCCGTGAGCGGGGTCTGGACCTCGCCTGCTCCCTCCTGCTTGTCGAGCGCCAGCCCTGTCGGCAAGAAGGGAGCGGGCAGACGCGCGGCGTCGGCCGGCCCAGAGGCGAGATATCCGCCGCCGAGCACCGTCGCCACCGACGTTCGCGGCTTGCGCACCACCGGCAGCGCGAACAGCGCCGCCGGCTCTGGCTGGAAGGCGCGGTAAGCGTCGAACAACGTCGGCCCGTACAGGCCCGAGCCGGCCGCGATCTCGGTGACCGCCGACTCGGACGCAGTCGACTCCAGGCTGCCGGTGCCTCCCCCGTTGACGAAGCGGAGCGGGGCCTCAGAGGCGGCCGCGAGCACGTCCTGCACGGCCGCGACCGCGGCGCGGCGGCGCGAGGCCAAGTCCGCGAGCGAGCGCCGCTGCAACGCACGGATCGTCGCTGCGCGCAAACGCCGGCCTGGGGGCGCGTCGCCGAGACCAGCAACTTGGGACTCGTAGGCCATCATTCCCACGAGCCTGAAATGCGGCCGGCCCACGATCTCGCGCGCGAGAGCAGCGGCCTGTTCGGGCGTGTGCACCGGCGAGCGCTTCGCGCCGACGCGCACACGACCGTCGAGTAGCCACAGGCCGGCGTCGAGCTCGAGGCACACCTCGATTGTATGCACCCGCTCGCCGATGGCAGCTTCGATCAAGTCGAGCTGGGTGGAACTGTCGACCATCATCGACAAGCGTGCATGGGGCGTGCCTTCAAAGTGGGACGGGCCTTCGAGGAGTTTCGCGAGCGCGCGCAATGCCTCCCGATCGACCGTTGGATAGGCCACGACCAAGTCTTCGAACCCGTGCCCGGCCAACCACAGAGCCTCAGGCAAGGTAAAGGCGAGCGTTCCTTCGAAGCCTGGGCGCACAAGCGCCCTGGCTTGGAGCGCCCGGCAGCGCACCGACTTGGAGGCCAGCCGGATCGGCTTGCCGCAGGCGCGCCGTTCCATGTCGGTCGCGTTGCGCCAGAAGGCGTCGAGGTCGACAACCGCGAACGGCGGCTCCAAGTCCGCGGTCGCGTTTTCGAGCCGTCGCCGGAGCGGATCGCTCACTGAGTCGCCCCGATGGACCCAAGCACGCGATCGGTCCATGCGTTGGCGAACCTGCCTTCGGGGTCGAGACGGGCGCGGACTGCTTGGAAGCCGTCCCACCCGGGGTAGCGGGCGCGCAATGTGGCCGCAGTCTGGAAGTGGCGCTTACCCCAGTGGGGGCGCCCTTCGAGGCCGTCCATGATCTGCTCGACCGCTTCGAAGTAGGGACGCCACTGCATCCCGCGGTACATGTGCACCGCCACGTAGCCACTCTCTCGCCCTTGGGCCGTGCTGAGCAGGGCGTCGTCGGGGGCGACCGTGCGCACCTCTATTGGGAACGGCACGGCGAAGCCGCGTTGCTCAATCGCGTCGAGCACGCGCTTGACCGCCTTGGTGGTGTGGACACGCGGCAAGGCGTACTCCATCTCGGTGAACTGCACCAGGCGCGGACTGGCGAATATGCGATCAGAGCGGTCGATCCGCTTGGACTTGCCGGCAAGACGCGTCACGATCCGGTTGATCTCGGGTATGCGATTCGGCAAGCGCCGCCCTATGCGGCAGAACATCTCGAAGGTACGGTTGGTCAGGAGCACGTCGTTGGCGTACTCGACCACCTTGCCGCGGGGCTCGGGGGGCTGCTCGGTGCGGTTGTTGGTGCGCGTGAGCGCGGTGTCACAGTGGGGGAACACGTAGAACTCGAAGTGGTCGTTGGCCAGCGCCAGCTCCTCGAAGCGCGCGAGCGTCTCGTCGAGTGGCGCGGGAGCGTCGATCCCGCACAGGGTGAAGGCGGGCACGCAGCGCAGAGTCACCTCGGCAAGCACCCCAAGTGCCCCGAGGCCGACACGCGCCGCGAGGAACGCATCGGGCTCATGCTCGCCGGAGCACGCGAAGGTCGAGCCGTCGGCGAGCACGAGCGTCAAGGCGGTCACTTGGGAGGGGATGTTGCGCAGTCGCGCGCCGGTCCCGTGCGTTGCCGTCGAGATTGCTCCGGCGATGCTCTGGGCGTCGATGTCGCCCAAGTTCTCGAGCGCGAGGCCGTGTTCGGCCAAAGTCGCATTCAAGCGAGCGATCGAGATTCCGGCTTGCACGCGCACGAGGCCGGACTCCCGATCTACGTCCAGCACACCTTGGAAGCGGTCGAGCACGATCAGCGTCCCTTGGCTGCAGGCGATGTCGGTAAAGGAGTGCCCTGTGCCCGCAACGCGCACTCGCCTACCCGCCTTGGCCGCGCGCGCCACCGCCGCCGCGATCTCCTCGGTCGATCCGGGACGCACGATCTCCTGGGGCCGGCAGCTTTCGTCGCCAGCCCAGTTGCGCCACTCCTCGTCGCTGGTCTCGGGGGCAGTAGGCTCGCGCATCAGATGACCTCCTCGGAGCCTACCGCCAGTCAGACGCCGCGCGCCGCGCGCCCGCGCGCGCTGCCGAGCCCGGTGGCGCGTCGTGCGAGCGTGATCGGCGCAGGCTCGTTCGGCACCGCTTTGGCCGTGCTCTTGAGCAGGGCAGGCCTGCGCACAACGCTGCAGACTCGCCGCGCCGAGCAGGCCACGACGCTGGCGGACGATCGCGAGAACAGGCTCTACCTGCCGGGCGTGGAGTTGCCGAGCCAGTTGCGCATCGAGCCGGTGGACGCCGGCGTCGCTCGTGCCGACTACGTGTTCCTGGCGGTTCCCTCACGCGGCCTGGATGTCGCGATTTCGGCACTTCAAGCCGGCGGCTTGGCGAGGCGTGCGGCGGTCGTGTCGGTGGCGAAGGGGCTCGTGCCTCCCAACGGGCATCCGCCGACCGCAGTTTTGAGCGCCATCTTCGGATCGCGCCGCGTAGCGTGCGTGGGTGGACCGGCCCACGCCCAGGAGATGGTGCGTTCCGGCGCCGGCCTGGTCGTGGCTTGCGTCGAGGAAGAGCTGGCCCAGACGCTGGCCCAGATATTCACGCGTGCCGGAGTCGTGTGCGAGCAGTCCAACGACCCGATCGGCGTCGAGCTGGCCGGCGCAGCCAAGAATGCGGCGGCACTCGCGGCCGGCGCCACCGAGGCGCAGGGCGCAAACGCCGCGGGAGCCGCGGCTGGGCACATCTTCGCCGAGGTTTGGCGCTACGCGGAGGGCCTGGGCGCGCGTCCGGAGTCGATGATCGGGCTGGCCGGAGTCGGCGACCTGGTCGCGACCGCCTTGGCGCGCGAGAGCCGCAATCGTCGTGCGGGCGAGCTGCTCGCCGAGGGCGTGCGGGCGGCTGAGATCCCTACGCGAATCGGCCAGACCGTCGAGGCTTTGGAGTGGGTTCCCCAGCTGGCTCGCACGCTCGAAGGGGCCGGTGTGGAGGCGCCGGTAACGGGCGCGCTCGGCCGCTTGATATCGGGTGAGTTGCCGCTCGACGAGTGGGTCGCGCTGGTGCGCACCACGGTCCCTCCGCCCGCGCGCTGGCGCAGGCGCCCGGCGCCCGGCTTCTGGCGCCGCTTGTGGCGTCGTATCGCGGGCACCGGCAAGACGGAGAGCGGCCGAGCCGGGGAGTTGTAAGTTGCAAATTTTGTTGGATTGCCTATAGTATCAACCTGTTGTAGATACCTTGGTAAATTTGACAAAAAGGGATGCCCATGCCGGCCAGCAGGGACAAGAACATTCGCGACACCCAGGACTCAGCGGCACGTGGCAAGCGAGCTCACGACTCGCCCGCACATGGCAAGCAGGCTCACGACTCGCCCGCACGCGGCAAGCAGGCTCACGACTCGCCCGCACGCGGCAAGCAGGCTCGTGACACACCGCCACACAACACGCAGGCACGCGACAAGCCCGCTCGCAAGACAAATGCACGCGGCAAGCCAGCTCGCGAGACGTCCGGTCTGGACACGACCGACCCCGACAAGAAGGCGCTCAAGCAGGTCGAAGCCGAACTCGAGGCCGCGGGCGAAGCCCAGGCACGACGCGACAAGTTCCCCAAGGATGCATTCCTCGCCAAGGGCCGAACCAAGCCGGTAGCAGTACGGTTTGACGAATTCACGCTGGAGCGGCTGCGTACGCTCGCCGCCAGGCGCAACACCGGCTACCAGACACTGCTCAAGGAGTTCGTGGTCGAACGGCTCTACGAGGAGGAGAAGCGAGAGGGCATCATCGAGTGACGAGCGTGCTCACGACCGCCTCGTACACCCCGGCGCCGTGGTCGGCCTCGGCGATGCGCACGTTCTCGTAGGACGCGGTCGCCTCGCGGATCGAAGGGTCGCGCTCGACCGCGTTGGCCACTAGCCAGAACACGCCCACGTGCTCCGCGCAGGCCAGGTCCTCGCGCGAGTCGCCGACCGCGAACGTCTCCTCGCGCGCATAGCCCCGCGCCTGTCTGTGAAAGGCGACCGCGCCCGCCTTCGAGGCCCCGGCCGGGACAAGGTGGTATCCGCACACGTACGGCAAATCCGCGAGCGCCGCAGAGCGCCGGTTGACCACCCCGTTGTCGACCAGCCGCAGGTGTCCATGGCCCTGCTCGGCCAGCAACGCGTCTACCTCGGAGGCGTCCACCAGCCCGCGGAACAGATGCGAGACTTCGCGGTTCAAGTGCCACGGCTCGTGGTACTCGAGGCGACCCTCGTAGCGTTCCAAGAGCATGGCAGGCGCCCCCGAGCGCTCAATCTGCTGGGCGATCGTCAGCTCGCCGGGCTGCAGCTCGCCGGTGAGCCAGTGCTCCTCTCCACCCAGCCTCGGATCGCCCAGGACGACGCAGGCGCCGGTCTCGAAGATGTAGGAGCTCTGGCCGAGCAGGCGCGCGTCCTCGGCCACCTGGATGCTGCGGCGGCCGGACATCAGGACGATCTCGACATCGGCGCGCAAGCAGGCCTGCATGGCGCGCACGCCATCAAGCGAGACCCGACCGTCCCCGTCGTGGAGCAAAGAAGCGCCACGACCAAGCAGGGTGCCGTCGAGATCGACATACAGACAGCGCATCGTCATGTGCGCGTGAAGGCGGCCAAGGCGGGGCGCTCGACCGGCGCCTCGGCCAAATCGACCTGGCTCAGCCTTTGTTCTTCGCGCAGACGGCGCGCGATTGTGGCGAGCACCCGCTCCGACATCTCCCCAAGAGCTGCCAGCGACTGGTGGCGGTTGCGATGTATTTCCAGGTCAACCTGGGCGAGACCGTCGAGCCCAACCTCGCGCCACACATCGATCAGCATCGCGATCTCCACTCCATACCCGGTCGCGAAGGGGACCCGTTCGAGCAGCTCGCGCCGCGCCGCCACCTCGCCGGCCAAAGGCTGCCTCACCGCCCCGAGCTGCGGATAGAAGAGCGCAAGCGCCGGGCGGGCCAGCAGATGGTTGACGCGCCCGCCTCCCTCTGGCAAGGAGATCCCGCCATGCTCGAACGGACGCCGGTAGAACGCCTTCACGAACTGGACCTCGGGCTCGCACACCAAAGGCCCGAGCAAGCCCGTAGCGAAATGCCCCGAGAAGCCGGCGCTGTCGGCATCGAGGAACACCACCAGCTCGCCTTCGAGCACCGACAGGGCGCGCCACATGGCGTCGCCCTTGCCGAGCACCGGCCCCAGCTCGACCATCAGCCCAGCCTCCTGCACAACCTTCGCGCCCGCCTCGGCAGCGATCTGGGCGGTGCCGTCAGCCGAAGCGGCGTCGACCACCACGATCTCGTCGATCGTCCCGGCCCGGCGCAGACTCATCAAGGCGTCCACGATCTCGCCGATCGTGGCGGCGCACTCGCGCGCGGGCAGGCACACCGACACGCTCCCCTCGCGTTCAGCCGCGATCCGCGCCGCCGGGTAGAGCGAATGGTGGAAAGTGCGCCTTGTCGCCCATTCCTCGGCTACGGGATCAAGCATCGCCTCTACTATCGCAAGGCGTGGCCACCGTGCGCACCATCGATCCCTGGAGCGCCCTCGTAGACGAGGCGCGCGAGGACGGGCGGATCGTGCGCGAGGCCCATGAAGGGCCGGGCACGGCCGACCTGGTGGAGATCCCCTCGGAGCTGCACCCCGACGTCCTCGCCGGCTTGGGGCGGGCCGGGATCGAGCGGCTCTACTCCCATCAGGCCGAGGCGCTCGCGTCGGCCTGGGAGCGGACGACGATCGTCACAACGGGCACCGCTTCGGGCAAGTCGCTGTGTTTCAACCTGCCGACGCTGCAGACGCTCTGCGCCGAGCCGCTGGCGCGAGCCCTGTACCTGTACCCGACCAAGGCCCTCGCCCAAGACCAGGCGCGCGCGCTCGGCGCATTTGGCCTGGCAAAGCAGGTGCGCCCCGCGATCTACGACGGGGACACCCCCAAGGACGTGCGCGGAGACGTGCGCAAGCGGGCGAATGTGGTGCTCACCAACCCGGACATGCTCCACGTCGGCATCCTGCCCCATCACGGCGCTTGGGAGCGCCTGTTCAGCCACCTGCGCATCGTCGTCGTCGACGAGGCCCACGTGTATCGTGGCGTGTTCGGCTCGCATGTGGCCAACGTCCTGCGTCGCCTCCTGCGGATCGCCGCGGCATACGGCAGCGACGTGCGCGTCCTGCTGGCCTCTGCCACGATCGCCAACCCGGTCGAACTGGCCGAGCGACTCACCGGACTCGAGGACATCGGCCTGATCGAGCGGGACGGCTCGCCGACGCCGCGCCGGCAGATCGCAATGTGGAATCCACCGCTGGTGGACGAGACGATCGGGGCGCGGCGCTCAACTCTCGGCGAGGCAGCCGAGGCGCTTGCGCGGTTGGTGCGCGACGGGGCGCGGTGCATCTGCTTCATGAAGTCGCGCAAGGGCGTCGAGCTGCTCGCCAAGATGATCACCGAAGACCTGCAGCGCACAGACCCCGAGCTGGCGGAGCGCGTGGCTCCCTACCGCGCCGGCTACACCCCCCAGCAGCGCCGGGCTTTGGAGGCGCGCCTGACCAGCGGCGAGCTGCGCGCCGTGATCACGACCGATGCCCTGGAACTGGGGATCGACATCGGCGAGCTCGACGCCGCCCTGGTCGTCACCTTCCCGGGCACGGTCGCGGCTCTGCGCCAGATGTGGGGCAGGGCAGGACGACGCGGCAAGGGCTTGGCGGTGTACGTCGCCGGCGAGGACGCTTTGGACCAGTTCTTCTGCCGTCACCCCGACGAGTTCCTGGAGCGCCCGGTCGAGGCCGCGATCCTCGACCACGAGAGCGCCCAGATCCATCAAGCCCATCTGTTGTGCGCCGCATACGAGGGCCCACTCGAAGGGAGCGATGAGGAGTTCTTCGGTCCGCGCTGGAAGGCCCACGCGGAGGCGCTCGTCTCAGCCGGGCTGTTGCGCAAGCGCACCGTTCAACGTCCCCACAGCGATGTCGAGCGTGAGCGTCCCCATATCGATGTCGAGCGGGAGCGTCCCCACAGCGATGTCGAGCGGGCGGGCGGACAAGGCGCCGCCCCGATCGCGAATGCCAACGGCGCCACAAAAGCGGACAAGCCCGGACGGCGGGTGGGCGTCGACGTCTACGTCCTGCGCCGCCCCGCCGACTACCCCGCCGCCACGGTCTCCCTGCGCTCCTCCTCCCCGGACAGCTTTGCGATCGTCGACGTCTCCTCGGGCGAGCTGCTCGGACAGACCGAGGCTGCCAGGGCCCACTCGACCGTCCACGACGGCGCCATCTATCTGCACCAAGGTCGCTCCTATGAGGTGCGCGAACTGGATCTCGACAACCGCCGTGCCCTGGTGGCGCCTTTCAACGGCGACTGGTACACCCAGCCCAAGCGCGAGACAGACACGAACATCGAGCGCCTGCTCGACCGCCGCGAAGCGCTCGGCGTGACGCTCTCCTTCGGAGAGGTCTCGGTCACAGAGACTGTGCTCGGCTATCAGCGCAAGCGCCTATCCGACCACGCTCAGGTGGACCTGGTGATGCTCGACCTGCCTCAGACCTCGTTCGCCACGCAGGCGCTCTGGTTCGAGCTGGACGGCGCCACGCTTATGGGTCTCGCCGGAGGGGCGAGTGCAAACGGCGACGGAACGAGGCGAGGCGCCAGCCGCGAGGCAAGCGGCAACGACACGATCCCGATGGATGCCTTGCTCGGATCGTTGCACGCCGCAGAGCACGCCCAGATCGCGGTGCTCCCTCTGATCGCGATGTGCGACCGCTGGGACATCGGCGGCCTGTCCACCAACATGCACCCGCAGACAGGCGCCCCCACGATTTTCGTCTACGACGGCCACCCCGGCGGCATCGGCATCACACGCCTGGCCTTCCAGCGCTTCGAGGAGCTGTGCCGCGACGCCCACCGCCTGATCGCCGAGTGCCCGTGCGAGAGCGGCTGCCCCTCGTGCGTGCAGTCGCCAAAGTGCGGCAACCTCAACGAGCCGTTGTCGAAGGCTGGGGCGCGGATCGTGCTGGAAGGGATGCTCGCGGCACGGCCCGGCGTGTCACCAACGCCCGCTTGATGACAAACACGCCGACATATCAGCCGAACGGATTACGAGGCTCTATCCAGTCGTAGCGACGAAAGTCGCGGTCACGTGTGTAGATCACCTTGACGCCGTGGCTGCGCATCAGAGCCGCCAGATGCGCGTCGGGCACGTGGTTTCCGCGGGCGTCCTGGCCCGCGGTCGCTGTGTAGATCTCCCAGAAGTCTCGACTCTCAGCCTCAGTTCGCACCGTAGGTCGTATGAGCAAGGCCGCGATCGTCGCCGTCGCCTGCTCGGGTGCGATTGGATTGGGGAGGATCGTCGGGTGCGTCGCGATGCGGAGAAACCCCATCACCGCGGGCCAGAACAGATACAGCAGATCGGGCCCGCTGGCCAGACGCTCGACCAGTTCGCGCGCGGGTCCGTGCATCTCATCGTCGGTGTTGCTGGCGTACAGCAACACGTTCGCATCGACGGTGACGCTCACCGTCTATCTATTTTCATTTGCCGTCGGCCTGACCCTCGAGCGCTCGCCAGAGCGCCTCCTTGTCATCGAGGTCGACCTTCGGCTTGCCCATGTGCCAGACGGGCAAAGAGAATCGGGGCGGCTCGACCTCGCCTTCGGACCCCAGCGAAGCCGCCAGTCGCTCCGACGCCAGCTGCCCCATACTCTTGCGCTCTGCGCGCGCACGGTGGCGAAGCTGCGCCAGTACGGACGAGTCGATATCGAGAGTCGTTCGCATGATGACTGATGCTAACAGCTTACGCACCTGATGCGCGGCGCTATTTGTTCCCAGCCGCGATCTTCTTGAGGTCGATGGTGGTGTCGTACAGCTTCGGATCGACGCCCTCCTCCAACGCCACCTCGCGCAAGGGCCGCCCCGAGTCGGTCGCCTTTTTGACAATGGCTGTCGCCTTGTCATAGCCGATCGCCCCGTTCAGCGCAGTCGCGACGGCGAGCGTGGCGCCGGCCGAGGCGGCGCAGCCGGCCTTGTTGACCGTGATCCCGTCCACGCACTTCTCGGCGAACACGCGCGATGCGGACGTGAGCAGGTTCAAAGACTGCAGCAGGTTGCGCGCAATCAGGGGGATCCTCACATTCAGCTCGAACTGCCCCTGCAAGCCGCCGATGGTGATGGCCGTGTCGTTGCCGATCACCTGCGCGGAGACCTGCAGGACCACCTCGGGGATGACCGGGTTGACCTTGCCGGGCATGATCGAGGAGCCCTTCTGCAGCTCGGGCAGAAAGATCTCGCCGATCCCGGCCCTCGGGCCAGAGCCCATCAAAGCGAGGTCGCCGGCGATCTTGGTCAAAGACACCGCGATCGTCTTGAGGGCGCCCGACAGCTCGACGAGCGCGTCCCGGTTGGCCTGCGCCTCGAAGGGGTCGAGCGGAGCCGCGATCTGCTTGAGGCCCGATTCGCGCTTGAGCCGCGCCCTCACCTTCTCGGCGAACTTGGGGTGCGTGTTGAGACCGGTTCCCGTGGCGGTGCCGCCGAGCGGGATCTGCCCGACGTGCGCGAGGGCAGCCAGCACGCGCTCCTGGCCCAGTGCCATCTGGGCGGCGTAGCCCGCGAACTCCTGGCCGAGCGTGACCGGGACCGCGTCCATCAGGTGAGTGCGCCCCGACTTGACGACGCCTGAGAAGCTCTTGGCCTTCTTGGCGAACGAGCGCTCCAGCTGCTTGAGGGCGGGCAGCAGCTCGTTCTGGGCCACGTCGAGGGCGGCCAGGTGCACGGCCGAGGGAAACACGTCGTTCGAAGACTGGCCCATGTTGACGTGATCGTTGGCGTGCACCTTCTCGCCGGCAAGCGTGGCGATCACCTCGTTGGCGTTCATGTTCGTCGAGGTGCCAGAGCCGGTCTGGAAGACGTCTATGGGGAATTGCCCGTCGTGCTTGCCCGCCGCGATCTCGCTTGCCGCTTTCTCGATGCTCGCGGCGCTGCGCTTGCTCAAGAGCCCCAATTCGCCGTTGACCGCGGCCGCGGTGCCCTTGACGCGGGCGAGCCAGTGCACGACCGACGCCGGCACGGTCTCGCCCGAGATGGGAAAATTGTCCACTGCCTTGGCGGTCTCCCCGCCCCAGAGCTGCTTGCCGGCTGCTGTCATCGTCTCTCCTCGCTTGAGTGGGCGCGTCAGTATCTCATCCTCGAAAGGCGAGCTCACCGCGCCACTCCCACGGGTCGCCTTCATCCACAGAAGGCGACGAGCTCTCGCGCGACCCCCACCGGGTCGTCATAGGTCATCAGAAAGCCCGTGCCCGCCAGCACCCGCAGCTGGCCGCGCGGGAGCAGCCGCAGGGTCGCCTCAGCGCCAGCCAAAGGATGCACGGGATCGTGGTCCGCCCACAGCAGCAACACCGGCATGTCCAGCCGCGGATACAACTCCAGCAGCTGCGTCTGCGCCCCGCGCGGCCAGCGCCGCGCGCACTTGGCCCACGAGCGCGCCAGATTTGGGTTGCCGGGAACGTCGGCGAAAGCGTGGCGCATCAAATCGCCGGCCTCCGGCGCGCGACGCTCGGACATGCGCATGCCCAGCTCTGGCGTGAACACCAGCTTGGTCGCATGGCTGAGCACACGGTCAAGGCCGGGCAGCGAGCCGCCCAGCGTGGCCAGGCGCCAAGCTTCGCGCTTGCGGGCGCCCTCGACAGGCAGATGCAGCCGATTGGGCATCAACACCATCCGGCTCGGCTTCAGCAGGCCCGCGAGGACGGCCTGCAGCAGGATCTCGGCGCCCGCGTCGTGCCCCGCCACGAGCGGTTTCGGCCCGAGCACATCGTCGGCAAAGGAGCTCATCACCTCCGCGAACCACTCGATCGTGTAAGGGTGGCGCGGACGATCCTCCGAGTCGCCGTGCAACGGCAGGTCGGGGATCACAAGCCGGTGGCGCTCGGCGAGACGCTCGACCACGGGCTCCCACTCGCGATGGGACAGCAGGCCCGAGTGGAGCAAAGCAAGCGGCGGCCCCGCCCCCACCTCGCGGTAGGCCACGCGCGCACCGTCCGAATGGTGGTAAAGGCGCAGCCTCATCGGGATTGTCTCGCGCCCAGGCACGCTCCCATCGTATGGACGCGACACCGTATCCCCGGCCTCCATACCAGTCGTGCCCAGGTACGCGGTCCACCCATCCACGTCACACCACGCCGAATAACACACCTCCTCGATGTCCTCTGGGGCTGACCCCTACTCCACTCAGAGCCTCTGCAAGCCGTCGTCGCTCCCGGGAGCCTTCCTGTGCTTGCAAGCGAGATCCCAAGATGCAGCTCGCGTTGCGCCGGTTGCGAGCAACGCCATCAAAGCTCAACAATCCTGTGCATGAGCGTGATTCGCACAAATGCGGCCGCGGCCCTCCTCGGCGTCAGCCCGAACACCCTGCGCAGCTGGGAGAGCCGCTTCGGCTACCCCACGCCCAGCCGCACCGAGGGAGGCCACCGCCAGTTCGACCTCGCCGAGATCGAGGCCTTGCGCCAAGCCCACGCCGAGACCCAGGACATCGCCTCGGCGATCTCCCTGGTGCGCCAGCGGGCCGAGGGCCCATCGACCCCGGCTCGGCTGTGCGCCACATTCGCCGAGTTCAGCGCCGAGAAGGCCGATCGCCTGTTGGAGGAGAGCATGGCCGTGCGCTCGACCGAGCGCACCGTCGAGACCGTCCTGCTGCCCGGCGTCGAGGCGATGGCGCCCACCTCGCCGGAGTATTGCTTTGCCTGGCGCTACGCCACCGGCTGGCTGGCGGCCGCCCAGCGCGTGGCCCCGCCCGCTACGCGCGAGGAGAGCGTTCTCGTGTTCGACGCCAGCAGGCCGATGGGCATGGACGGGCTCTACACCCAGGCCCTGGAGTTGTTTCTCCGGCGCGCCGGCTTGCGCGTCCTGGCGCTGCCCGTCGACCTGGACAGCACCCGCGTCGGCAGCGCCCTGCGCGCCTTGCAACCACAGGCGATGGTGCTCGCCGGACGCAACTCCTCCCTGGAGGCGATCGGACGTCTGGTGTATGCCACAAGACAGAGCGGCGGCGAACTACGGGTCTTCGACTATCGCGAAGCTCTGCCCGACACGGGCGCGAGCACGGTCGAGCGCATAGGCCCAGGGCCGGCCGAAGCGGTGGCCGCATTGCGCGAGCGCCTCGCCAATGTGGAGCACACCTACAATGGGCGACCCGATGACGGCGCCACCCAGACACCCTTTGATACCGTCGCGCGAGGTGGACGCGCGCCAGGATTTGCCGGCGCTCGAGCAGGAGATACTCAAGCGTTGGCGTGAGCGCGACGTATTCGGCGAGTCCCTGCGCAACCGCGAGGGAGCCCCCCAATGGGTCTTCTACGAGGGCCCCCCCACGGCCAACGGACGGCCCGGCTCACACCACGTGCTCTCGCGCGTGTTCAAGGACATCTACCCGCGCTACAAGACGATGCGCGGCTACCGCGTCGAGCGCAAGGGCGGCTGGGACTGCCACGGCCTGCCCGTCGAGATCGCCGTCGAACAGAAGCTCGGGATCACCACCAAGGCCGAGATCGAGGATCCAGAGAAGGGCATCGGGATCGAGCGCTTCAACGCCGAGTGCCGCAACTCCGTATTCGAGTACCTGGAGGAGTGGGACCGCCTGACCGAGCGGATCGGCTTCTGGGTGGATTTGGAGCACGCCTACAGGACTCTGGACGAGACCTACATCGAGTCGGTCTGGTGGGCCTTGTCCGAGATCGACAAGAAGGGCCTGCTGTACGAGGGCCACAAGGTGGTCCCCTACTGCTACCGCTGCGGCACGGCCCTGTCCTCGCACGAGGTGGCCCTGGGCTACAAGGATGTGGTCGACCCGTCGGTGTATGTGAGCCTGCCGATCGTGGCCGACCAAGGCCCGGTGAAGGCCGGCGATGAGCTGTTGATCTGGACGACGACGCCTTGGACCCTGCCGGGGAACGTGGCCGTCGCGGTGGGGCCTGGGGTCGAATACGTCCGCGCGCGGGGGGGGACCCCCACCGCCGGACAGGACAGCCCCAGCCGGGCGCGGGACAGCGAGGGGCGGACAGCGGAGGAGACCGTCTATGTGGTCGCGAGCGCGCTCGTGGAGCGAGTGCTCGGTGAGGGCGCGAGGATCCTCGAGCGCTTCCCTGGCAGCGATCTGATCGGCGAGCGTTGCGACGGGGTGTACAGCGGACCGGCATACAAGGCGCCAATCTTTCCCACATGCGAGGTCGACTTCGGCGGCGCGCCCATCATCGCCGGCGACTTTGTCACGACCGAGGACGGCACCGGCCTGGTGCACATCGCGCCGGCCTTTGGCGAAGACGACTTCCGCGCAGCCGCCGCGGCAGGCATATTCGACCAGCGCGATCCACACACCCTTTTCAATCCCGTCAAGCCGGACGGCACATATGGCATGGACGTGCGTAACAACGCAGGCGACTCCTTCAGAGGCCGCACCGTCAAGGAGCCCGCCCTCGCCGAGGAGCTGATCGCCGACCTCGACGCGCGCGGGCTCCTGTTCAAGCGCTCGAACTACGAGCACTCCTACCCCCACTGCTGGCGCTGCGACACCCCCCTCATCTACTACGCCAAGCCCTCCTGGTACATCGCCACCTCGAAGATCCGCGACCGCATGATGGCCGCGAACGAGACCGTCGCCTGGCACCCGCCCCACATCAAGCACGGCCGCTTCGGCGACTGGCTCGCGGGCAACGTGGATTGGGCTCTCTCGCGCGAGCGCTACTGGGGCACCCCTCTGCCCGTGTGGCGCTGCGAGGCGGGCCACACGCTCACGATCGGCTCCTTCTCAGAGCTCGAGCAGCGCTCTGGTAAGACACTCGAGGACCATCACCGGCCCTACGTGGATGAGGTCAAGCTCGCGTGCTCCCACCGGCACGACCTGGGGTCCATCCCATCGACCCAGGGCGAGTCCGGCGAGAGCCCAGGACCGTTGACAGGCGCTGTGTGCGGCCTGCCGATGATCCGAGTACCTGAGGTCATAGACGTCTGGTTCGACTCGGGCTCGATGCCCTTCGCCCAGCACCATTACCCCTACCAGCACGAACAACAATTCCAAAAAGAATTCCCCGCCGACTTCATCTGCGAGGCGCTCGACCAGACGCGCGGCTGGTTCTACTCGCTGCTGGCCGTCTCGACGCTCCTGTTCGACCGCTCCTCCTATGAGAACGTCGTCTGTCTCGGCCTGATCCTCGACGCCGACGGCCAAAAGATGTCCAAGTCCCGGGGCAACACCGTCGAGCCGTGGCAGGTGCTCGACAAGTACGGCGCGGACGCGTTCCGCTGGTACTTCTTCACCTCCAAGCAACCTTGGGACGGTTACCGCTTCTCCGAGGAGGCGATCGGCGAGGGCGTGCGCCTGTTCCTCAAGCAGCTGTGGAGCACCTACTTCTTCTACGTGCTCTACGCCAACGCCAACGCCCCCGCTTTGAACGGCGACGAAGCCTCCGGCGCCGACACCACCCCCCGGAGGCCCGGAGCAGACGGAGCCGCAAGCGCCGCGGCCACCACCAGCGCGTCCGATCACCTGGACCGCTGGGCCTCCTCCAGAACCGCCGCCACCGCCGAGGTCGTGGCCGAGCGCCTCGACGCCTACGACGCCACCACGGCCGGGCGCGCGATCGCCGACCTCCTCGACGATCTCTCCAACTGGTACGTGCGCCGCTCGCGCCGGCGTTTCTGGGACGGCGACCCCGCCGCCTTCGCGACCCTGCGCGGATGCCTGCTCACCGTCTCCAAGCTGCTCGCCCCCTTCTGTCCTTTCGTGGCCGACGAGATTTACGACAACCTCGACGGCGCCTTGGCCAGCGTGCACCTGTGCGACTTCCCGCTGGGCGACACCCTGCCCGCCCGCGACGAGTCTCTGGAGGAGGCGATGGCGATCGCGCGGGAGACCGTCCGCCTCGGTCTCGGAGCCAGGGCCCAGGCCAAGATCAAGATTCGCCAGCCCCTGGCCGAGGCTGTGGTGGTGGCCGACGGGCGCGAGCGGGCTTCGATCGAGCGCCTGTCCGAGATCGTGCGCGAGGAGCTCAACGTGCGCCGCGTCCGCTTCGTCGAGGCGGCCGACGACTTGGGCGAGTACGAGGTCAAGGCCAACTACCGCGCTCTGGGGCCCCTATTCGGGAAAGACATGCCCCTGGCCGCCGAGGCCATCGCCGCGCTGGACCCGGTCCGTGTCGCCGCCGCCGTGCGCGGCGATCCCGCAGGCGGGACAAGCGAGCCGATCGGCATCTCGGTCGGCGACCGCGAGCACACGCTCGCCGAGCAGGACGTGATCCTCACGATGAAGGCGCCCCCTGGCTACTCGGTGGAGCGAGACGGCGCCCACGCGGTCGCCCTCGACCTCACGATCGACGACAGCCTCCTGCGCGAGGGCCGCTCCCGCGAGATCGTCCACGCCGTCCAAAACGCCCGCAAGAGCGCCGGCCTGGAGGTCGAGGACCGGATCGCCTTGGTTCTCCTCGGCGACCCGGCCCTGGTCGAGGCCGCGCGCGAGCACCGCAGCTATGTGGCCGGAGAGACGCTCGCCACCCAGCTCCAGCTCGGCGAGGGCGACCCCGCCGCGATGGACTACCGCGAACAGACCGACATCGAAGGGCTCGCCCTCGAGATTGGGCTGAGCCGGGCTGAGCCCATCTAGCCCAAGGCGCCCCGCGCGTGTGCGCGCTCGCACGTCAGCTCGCGAGACGCTCGTAGAGCACGCGCTCCTCCTGGTGACGTTGGCGCAGTCGCTCCTTGAACTGCTCGTTTTTGCGGCGTTCTTCGATATGAGCGTCGATCGCGGTGCGAACAGCCTCGGTGACGGTCTGATCGTCAGCGCGGGCGACGAGCTTGAGCATCGCCGCCCGCTCGTCGTCCAATCGCAATGTCATTGACTTGGCCATTCTCAATCCGCTCCACGTTCTGCCCAACCTGCGGGCCTCCAAAAATAGATGCCTCTATACACAGCCACAACTGAATAAAGACTACAATATAGTATGCGAAAAGAAAGTCGGAAGAAAGCAAATAGATATTTTCCTGCTTATTCTTAAGAAAATAGGCTGAAAGCCAGAAGACTTCATGCAATCTAGACACCGTTCTTCTGCTAGCGTGCGGCG
This sequence comes from uncultured Solirubrobacterales bacterium, assembly GCA_963809705.1. Taxonomy (GTDB): domain Bacteria; phylum Actinomycetota; class Thermoleophilia; order Solirubrobacterales; family Solirubrobacteraceae; genus Palsa-744. The sequence continues at coordinate 1,124,827 of CAWEKF010000001.1, forward strand.
CCATGCAGAGGATCGAGCTGGGCGACTTCCTACTCATAGCCGAGATCCACACCGGCATCGCGGCGCCGCAACTGGCGCGGATGCCCCGGGTGGTCAACCTCGCCGCATCCGCGCTCGCCGCTCCCTTTGCCGGCTTCGGCGACTACGAGGCGTTCCCAGCGCTCCACGAGAAGGCCGCCGTCTACTGCTCCAGGATCGTCGCCTACCACCCGCTGCCAGACGGGAACAAGCGCACAGCCTACGACGCCATGCGCGAGTTCCTGGAGCGCAACGGGCTCGTCTTCGCCCATCCTCCGACCGGCTTCGACGGCACCGCCGAAGCCATCGAGAACCTGGCCGCCGGAATCCTCGGCGAGCCGGATTTCATCGCCTGGACCCGAGCGCGCATCGCCTGAGACCTTCTCAGAGCCTGTTACAAAATAGGCGATGCGTCATGGGCGTTCATAGCGCTGGCTCCAGCTCGGCCTCGATCTTCTTCTTGGGGTAAGCGCCAACGACGGTCTTCACGGCGTTGCCGCCCTTGAACAGGATCATCGTCGGGATCGACAGCACCTGGAAAGCGGCGGCCGTCTGCTGGTTCTCGTCGACGTTCAGCTTCACGATGCGCAAGTCCTCACGCTCGGAGGCGATCTCCTCGAGCACAGGACCCACCACACGGCAGGGCCCACACCAGGGAGCCCAGAAGTCGACGAGCACGGGCTTCTCCGACTCGACGACCTCAGCCTGGAAGTTGGCGTCGGTTACTTCGGTGAGGGTGCCTGCCATTGAAATCTCCTATCGCGGGGGCGCTATACAAAGTGAAGTATACAACGAAAAGGTGGTCCCGGCCACCTGTGCGAACCGGCTGTGAACCGGCCAGGAGCGCTCTGGACGATGCATGGCGAGCGCGAACCGCGCACCCCCGATAGAGGCAACCCATCGACCGCCGAGCTAGCCGGTCACACGAACCGTGAAGCCTTCCCAAGTGCCCACGATCGGCGCGTGGAGGCCCGTGAGCGCCGTGAACATGTGCGGCGACACATACACCTCGATCAGCGCGGCCAGCACAAGCATGGGCAGGGCGATCGCCACGGTCACCACGGTCGCGGCCAACAGCTGATCCCAATCTCCCCTCCTGCTGGCGATGATCCAGGCCGCGAGCGGCAGGAACAGGGCAATCAGCTCGATCAGCGCATGGGGCAAGACGCCAAGCAGCAGCAGTCCAGGCGACACTCTCAGGAAATGGGCCACCCCCGCGAGCGTGTGGCCGAGCACGTAGGCTTGGGCCGAGAGCGAAAAGGCGGTGGCGCAAGCGACGAAGGCGATCGCGATGCGCCCACCGTGCTCGTGCACCCAGCGCGAGACCCCCCGCTTGCTCTCGGCCTGCAGAGGCAGGGAGCTGCCCGCGATGAAACCGGCAACGCAGGCCATCGCGTGCAACGCCAGCACAAGCAGGTTGTGGAACAGCACGCTCGCCACATCGCCCGCGTCGCCGACCGCGAACGGGGGGCGCAGCTCGACCGGCTGGGTATAGCTCGTGAACAGCTCCGAGATGACCAGCACAGCGCATAGCAGGGCGACCGCGGCCAGCGTCGAGCCGGCGACCCAGGCGCCGAGCACCGGCAGCGGCCTGCGTCGCCAGGTCCTCAGGGTGCTCCGAGTGCGGCGAACGCCGTGATAGAGCGCGTAGGAGGAGGCGTCCACGCCTCTCTATCGACCGTTCACAGCAACCACCTGAGACGGCGAGCCCCGCGCCGATCGCTCGAGCGCTGCGCGCGACGTCTTCCGACGCTCAGGTGCGCAGCGAACCGCTCGGCGCGGCGTGCGCATCTGCCTTGGCGGCATCCCCCGCCGGCGCCGGCGGCTGGCGCCCATAGCGCAACTTCGGCACAAGCCACATCGCCTCGGCCGCGATCCGCCAGGACATCTTGCTCTGGCCGAGCTCGCGGTCTTTGAAGACGATCGGCACCTCCACGACCTTGAAGCCGGCCTTCACCGCTCGGTAGGTCAGCTCGACCTGGAAGGCATAGCCCTGGGAGCGCACGCTGTCGAAGTGGATTGCTTCCAGGACACCCCGCTTGAAGCACTTGAAGCCGCCCGTGAGGTCCTTCACGCGCAGGCCCAAAACCCAGCGCGCATAGGTGGAGCCGCCCTCGCTGACGACACGCCGCAAGAGCCCCCAGTCGGACACGCCGCCGCCGGGCACGTAGCGCGAGCCGAGCGCCAGGTCCGCGCCGGAGCGCACGGCATCCAGCAGGCGCGCCAAGTCGGCGGGGTCGTGGGAGAAATCGGAGTCCATCTCCATCACATAGGCCGCTCCATGATCGAGCGCATAGCGAAAGCCCGCCAGGTAAGCCGGGCCGATGCCGTTCTTCTCGGTGCGATGCAACACCTCGACCTGATCGCGCTCGGCGGCGAGGCGATCGCCGATCTCGCCTGTGCCGTCGGGCGAGCCGTCGTCGACGATCAGGATCTTGTGGGCGCCGTCACTGCTGGTGGCGAGCACATCGCCGGCGGCGGTTACTATCGCCTCGATGTTCTCCGCCTCGTTGTACGTCGGAAGGATTAGCCAGGGAGCGCCGGTCACAAGGCGCGTACCCTAGCGTGTCCCCGGAGCGGGCCACCCCGCTCTCGGCGCTCTTGGGAGTCGTCGCGAGCACGATCTTGCTGCTGCTCTGCGCGCCAGCGGCGTCTGCGAGCGAAGCTCCCTATGGCGCCACACCCCAGCCGCTTGACGCGGAACCGCTCGACGCCTACATCGCGGGGGTGGCGCGCGCGTGGGAGCCTTACACCAGTCCAGACGGGCGAGTCGAAGACCCCTTGGACGCAGCCGACACGGGCGACAACTACGGCGTGATCCTGCTCGCTGACACGATGCTCAAGGTGGCCCACCGCACGGGCGACAGCGCCCTCGAAGCAACCGGCACGCGCATCGTCGCCTCAGCCCTGACTTTGCCCGTGCCCAACGACCCGTTCAACCTGTTGGCAATCGCCGCCGCCATCCACGACGGCGAGCAAGGCGACTTCTCGGCGAGCGCCTGGAGCCAGATCGCACAGCCCTTGGAGCAACAGGCCGGACAGATCGGACCGCCCACCGAAGCTACCTGCCTGCTTGAACTGCCGTGCTATGACAACTGGCGCTTGGTCTGGTCGGCGGGCGCGGCCCTTCTGCTCTCCGACCGGGTCCCAGGCGCACCCGGCTCTCTGGCCGGCGACGGGGTCCCTGCGGCTGCCCAGATCAAGTCCGATCTGGCTTTGGCGGTCAAGCACGCCGGCCCCCCGCTGCGCATGGCGATCGCCGGCGCGAGCGGCAGTACGCTGAGCGAGCCGGAAGGAGACGCGCCGCCGATCGGCGTGCTCATGAAGACAGCCGCCGGGGGCGCCGCGCGCGAGCTGTCGGACCCAGGCGCCGAGCCGCCCGCCTACGAGCTGTTCTCGACCTTCATGCTGGAGCTGATCGGCGAGTTCGACCCGTCCGCGCTCACGCCCGCAGTGGCGAGCTTGCGCCGCCAGGCCGATCGCTATGCGCTCGACATGATGGCCCCCGACGGCCAGCTCTCCCTGTCGGGGCGCTCGCTCGACCAGTCCTGGGTGCAGGCCGCCGCGGCCGCGCTGGGGGCCAGGCGCGCGGCGCTCGACCCTGGCGCCGCCGGCGCCTGGCGCTCGTTTGCGCAGCGCGCCGTCTCCTATCTCTTGACCGCATATCCCCTGCGCGCCGACGGCCTCTTGCCGATCGTTCCAGGTCTGAGCATCGAATGGAACCGGTCGATCATGGACGGCTATGCGGCTTTGAACCAGTACGAGGGGCTGACCCTGTGGCTGCTCTCCGACGCGCTCGAGCAGTGGCCACGACCCGAAGCGCCGCTACAGCCCTTGCCGGGCGATAACCGCGAACTGATCGCCGACGACCTTGGCTCGAGCGGTCTGGTGTGGGGTCGCTCAGGCTCGGTCTGGTGGCAGCTGAGCGGCCACTCCACCAGCAGCGATCCCCGCTCGGCGCAAGGGCTCGTGGCCGTCAAGCTCGAGCACGACGGACGCTGGCACGATCTGCTCGCCCTGCGTCCCCGCCGGCGCGGCCTATCGAGCGTGTGGAGCTTGACGACCGCTCACGGCAGGACAGCCGCGCCCTCGTTCGCCGGCGCGCGCGGCCGCGGGCGGAGGGTCGTGTTGAGCGGCGACTACCGGCGCCCCGACGGGCGCCTGGTAGCACGCACGACCTGGACCCTGACCGCGACCCCGAGCGGCGTCCGCCTGGCGATGAAGATGCCCGCCAGAGACGGCTTTGCACACGACTCTTTGGCTGCCGGGGGCGAGCACGAGATTGTCGGCGCCCGGGGCCGCCTTCGCCCACGGAACCTGCACCGTCACCGCCTCGGGCCGCGCCTGTCCCGTGACGATCTCCTGGCGCGGACTGCGCGCCGCGGTGCTCGAAGTGGTAGGCGCCTAGCGACGGCCGTGGCTGGCCCAGGCCGCGCGCGAAGGCCACGGCTCACGCGGACCGCCCACGCGGCGGGCTAGCTCAGAAGAGCTTCGGGATCGACCGCTGGAAGTTGCGGTGCAGTTCCTTGGCCACCACATACAAAGCCGGCCGCGGCGCCCCGTTGGCCTTCACCAGGCCGGCGTCCCAGGTGGCCTTGCGGGCCGCCTTCGCCTTGGGTGTTCCGGGCGAGCGCCAGTGGTAGTAGTAGATCCGCGTGATGCGCGAGCTGAGCTTGGCCAGCGAGAAGATGTTGTGGGCGACACGAGCTGCATAGGCTTCGCCGTGGTCGATCAGGCGGCCTTTGAAGCGCCACCAAACGACTCCACCGACCTCGCTGAACCAGATCTGACCATGCACCGCTGCCAGGAACTGTTCGATCAGGACCGGGCTGCCCACGCTGACCGAGTGGTAGGGGTTGAACGGCCAGATCTTGGGATAGGGGTGGGCCCTTTCCAGGAACGAGCCGACCCAGGCCTCGACGTTGCCATCGGAGTCGAGGATGTCCGGCGCGGTCACCTCGCAGCCGGAACAGTGAGCCGCCAGCACGTTGTAGTAGGAGGCCGCCAACCAAGGATCGTGGGCGGTCGGCTGGGTGCTGTGCGTGGCCTCGTCCCAGGGCGCGAACTCCTTCACCCAGGGGAACAGCTTGCGGAAACGCAGGAACGCCCTCAAGAACTGTGCGGGCGTGGGCGCGCGGGCGTTGTTGTCGGCGTGCTGAAAAGTGATGAAAGGGGTGATGTGGTAGGCGTGCTTGACCGCGTCCAGCCAAGCCGTCACATTGGCCAGGTCGCGCTTGCCCAGCACCGCATTCCAAGGCACCACGTCGCGCGCCAAGTGCACGCCCAGCTCTCCCACCCTGGGGTCCGAGAACGTGCTTGGTTCGTAGTCGGAGAGGCCGAAGCGATAGCTGGCCGCGCCGGCCGCGCCGGCCGCAAGCAGGCCCGCCAGCAGGAGACCCGCAAGCAGTGCGACGAGGCGTCGTGAGGCGCGGGTCGAAGGCATTCGCCTGGCTATGATAGGCGTCGATGAGTCGCTGGCGCGCAGCCTTCGTTGCGGGAGCGCTTGCCGCGACTGTGTTTGCGCTCGCACCGGTATCGCAGAGCGCCGCGTTGCGGGGCGCCGCGTTGCAGAGCGCTACGTCGCAGCGCTCTGCCCCACAGGGCGCGCTCGTGGCCACGGCCGCGCCCGGCACAACCGTGGTCACCCGCTCGCCCTTCGGCCTTTCGTTTGAGTACCCCTTGATGGAGAAGGCGCTCGGCGCCGGACCCTGTCCAAGCCAAGCGCTGGTGGCGAGGTTGAAGTCGCTCGGAGCGCCCACGGTGCGGATCGGCGGCGACTCCCAGGACTTGGCGGGACCGACCGCCGCCTACCACTACTTCATTCCCCCTTCCTTCTGGACGACGCTCGGCTGCCTGGCGCGCGCGAGCGGCTCCCCAATCGTGGTCGGCTTGAACTTCGCCGCAGGCCCAGTCGCCGACGAGCAGACCACGATCGCCGAGGCCGAGCAGGCGATCCCTGCCTCACAGCTCAGCTTCTCGCTGGGCAACGAGCCGGACTTGTACGGCTTTAGCCACATCCTGCCCAACGAACCGGGGTTCACCGTCCCGGCCTATCGCCCCGCTCCGTGGACGGCCGAAGCGTTCGCAAGCGAATGGACCGCCAGACGCGCGCAGCTTGGCCCAGTGCCGATCGAGGGGCCCGACCTCGCGGGGATCGGCTGGCGCGCGCCGATGACCAAGCTGCTGGAGGCAGAACCACCGGTGGCGATGACCGTGCACGCCTACCCGACGGCAGCCTGCGGCACGGCCGCCGCCCCGACGACCGCGGCTCGCCTGCTTACCGAGCACGCAAGCGTGGGCTTGGTTGAAAAGTATGCCTGGCTGCTCGCCGCCGCCAAAGCGGCCCGCCGGCCGGCGATCATCTCCGAGAGCAACAGCGGCTCGTGCGGAGGCAGACCCGGCGTCTCGAATGAGCCCGTGGCCGGCGTGTGGGCGGCCCGCTACGTCCTGGCGGCGGTGCTCGCCGGCTGGACCCAGGTGCGCTTCCACAATGCGGGCACGAGCTATGACGCGTTTGCGTTCGAAGCCGACGGCGAAGTGGCCACCCGCCCGCTGGGCGACGCCCTGCTGTTCCTGCACCGTTGGATCCCTGTTCCCAGCCGTGTCAGCGCCGCTTCTCAGAGCCCGAACATCCTGGCCGCGAAGGTCACGGCGGGCGGGCATGTGAGCCTGATCGCAAGCTCATTCCGGGCACAGCCCACGCCTTTCACGATTGCGGTCCCCGACGGGGCCGGGCGCCTGCGCACCGACACGATCTCCACGACCAGCGCAATCGAACGAGGCGGCTCGCTGGCGGCGCACGCCCACCGGGCCCGCCTCATGCTCGCGCCGAACACGGTCGTGGCGATCCGGGTGAGCTAGTGGCATCGGTCCCACGTGCCCACGATTGGCGAACGCGGACCACGCGCGCCGTACACGCTCTCCGGAGCCCCCTGAACCGAGACGCTGAACATGGCCGGTGAGCCGTCGAACAACGCGATCGCCGAGGCCTTGGAGGAGCTGGGCGACCTGTACGAACTCGACGGAGCGATCGTGCACAGGGTCTTGGCCTACCGCAGCGGAGCGAGAGCCGTGCGCGAGGCGCCGGTCTCGGTGGCCGCCCTGGCGCGCGAAGGGAGAGCCACCGAGCTGGCGGGGATCGGGGCCACCCTGCAGGAGAAGATCTTGGCGCTGGCCGAGACCGGCACGATCCCCGCGATGGAGAAGCTGCGGGCCAAGATCCCGCCCGGCCTGGTCGCCCTCACGCGCCTGCCGGGCGTAGGGCCGAAGCGGGTGCGAATGCTGCATTCGACGCTTGGCATCGATTCGCTTGAGAGTCTGCGCGCCGCGGCGGCGGCGGGCAGACTGCGCGACGTGAAGGGCCTGGGACCCAAGTTCGAGGCGGGCGTGCTCGAGTCTTTGCAGCGCATGGAGGAGGACCCGGATGCGTATACCGCGCCGCGCCTGCTCCTGCCCAAGGCGCTCGCCCTGGGCCAGGCGCTCGCCGACGGGTTGACCGACATCGGCGGCGCGGGAACCGAGGTCATGCTCGCCGGGTCGGCCAGGCGCATGGCCGACAGCGTGAAGGACATCGACCTGATCGCGGTGACCCGCAAACCGGTCGCGCTGGCCAAAGGCTTGGCATCGCTGCCCGAGATCGAAGCGGTCTCCTCCGCCGCCAGGGCGGGCGCTCGCGGGCGCAGCCATGCGGGCGCGAGCATCGACCTGCGCATCGCCAAGCCCTCCCAGCTGGGCAACCTGTTGCAGCACTTCACGGGCTCGGGAAAGCACAACGCCGCCCTGCGCGAAGCGGCCGTGCGCAAAGGCCTGCACGTGTCCGAGTACGGGGTCGCAAGCGACGAGACCGGCGCCACGACGATGTGTGCGAGCGAGCAGGAGGTGTACGGGTTGCTGGGCCTGGCCTACATCGAGCCCGAGCTGCGCGAGGATCGCGGCGAGCTGGCCGCCGCCTCGTTTGACTTCCAGAGGGCGAGCGGCGACCCCGGGAGCGTGGTGGAGAGCGCGATCGCGGGGAGCGCAAGCGGGCTGCCCAAGCTGATCGAGCTGGACAACATCAAGGGCGACTTGCACTGTCACACGGTGGCCTCAGACGGCCACCACACGATCGAGGAGATGGCCTTGGGGGCGCGCGCGAGGGGCTATGAGTACCTGGCCATCACCGACCATTCGGCTTCGCACGGGTTCGGCAACCACGTGTCCCCGGCGGAGCTGCGACTCCAGATCGAGCGGGTCAGGGAGACCAACGCAGCGCTCGACGGTATCGAAGTGTTGGCGGGTAGCGAGGTCAACATCATGCCCGACGGCTCACTCGACTACGAGGACGACCTCTTGGCGGAGCTCGACTGGGTGATCGCAAGCGTGCACACCTCGTTCGGGATGAGCGAGCAGAAGATGACCGAGCGCATGATCGCCGCGGTGGAGCATCCTCTGGTCGACGCGATCGGGCACCCGACGGGGCGCTTGATCGAGCGGCGCGAGCCCTACGGCCTGGACATGGGAGCCCTGATCGAGGCCGCGGCGCGGACGGGCACGATGCTCGAGATCAACGCCAACCCGGACCGCCGCGATCTGAACGAGGTGCACGCACGCGCGGCGGCCCGCGCGGGAGCCACGATCCTGATCGACTCCGACGCCCACTGGGTCGAGCGCTTCGAGGCGATGCGATGGGGCATCGCGACGGCGCGCAGGGCCTGGCTGAAGGCCGAGGACGTCGCCAATACGCGCCCTTGGGCGGAGTTCGCGAAGCTACGCAAGCAGGCGCGGCAGTAGCTGCTCGGCCACGACCCGATCGAGCTGGGCGCGACGGAACGGCGCGAGCGCCGACTCGGCGCGCGCCGCATAGCCGGGGGTCGGATCGTCGAGCGCCACACGCAAAGCCCCAGCGAGGTCCTCTCCCACCAGTCGCGGATCGAGCGAGCGCGCGATCGGCAAAGCCACATACGGGCCGGGCGAGGGGGTCGTGACCAACAGGCACCCGTCGGCCAGAGCCTCCAACTGGGCGATCCCGTAATCCTCGCGCCGGGCCGCGCACACGACCACGCGGGTGCGGCGGAGCAGGGCTCGGTACTCCGCATAGGGCAACATCGGGACGACCTGCACGCCCGGCGCCGGCAAAGCGAAGCCGTGGGCGCGCAGATCCGCAACGCCTGCCCCCGCGAGCACCAGGCGCTCGCCGGGCCGGCGCGCCGAGGCCCACGCATCGAGGATGGCGGAGAGGCCCTTCTTGGCCGGGTTGGCGACGTAGGCGAGGGCTGCGATGTCGCGTTCGGGCGCCGAACCAGCCTGTTCATGCGGACCAGGCGCCGAGGGGCCGGACGACGGCTCGATCGGCACCGGCAAAGTGACAGCGGGATAGAGGTGGGGAGAGGAGGTCGTACGTGTCGTGGGTCCGAGCCCCTCCAACTCCACGAGCGCGCCGGCGCTCCACGGCAACAGCAGAGGCGCTTCGCGCAGACGTGTTCGCTCGAGCGGCCGCTGCCACAGGCCGTGGCGCCCGGGACGGTTGCCAGCGGCCGGCGCGTCGAAGCGGATCGCGCCCGGCCTCGGCCAGAGCAGGGCTGCTGTCGTGCTTGAGTAGACGAGCGCCCTGGCCTCGACGCGTCGCAACTCCGAGACGACAGCCCGGCGCGCCGCCAAGGCCCAGAGCAAGTCGGTGAGCATCAGGGTGCGCGCGGCTCGCGGCGGCTGGGGGCGCGCGATCGATGCCTCGGCGCCGGCGCGGCGCAGGGAGCCGAGCAACTCCTCGTCGGCGCTGCGCAGGCCGCCGGTCGAGCCGAGCGAGACGATCAGAATGTCCACAATCAGGTGGTGGCGCCGTCGATCCGTTGGGGGCGCAGCGCCTTGAAGCCTGGCGTGCGCGCCAGGGCGATCGCGCGGAAGGGGGAAGTGCGCAGGACGTGGAAGCGCACGCCGTCGCGCTCCTCGATCGCGGCCACGGCCGCGTCCTGGCGGCGCCACCACAAGGCCAGGGCGATCCCAAAGCCGGCGCCGATGCCTGGGATCTGGGGGAAGAGGAAGGCCAGGCCGCCCGCCACCAGCATGAACAGCAAAAGCGGCCACAGGCGGTTCAGCAAGGTGGCGCCGGGGCGATACTCGGGCAGGGCGGTGCTCGCGCGGGCGTCGGCGAGCAGACGCGCGATCGGCGGGTTGACCTCGGCATGGCGGCCCAGGCGCAGGCCGACGGCCGCCGCCAGGACCCACCAGCCCACCGAGATCGGCACGACGGTGGGGTCCCCGGAGGGCGCAGCGGCGAGCACCGTGACAATCGCGAGCGCCGTCGCCGCGGCCGCGCTGAGCAGGACGGTGGCCCTGAGGAAGTCGACGAAGTGCACGCCTCTCGCTAGCGCCCCGAAACGCCTGCGCCGTGGGGAGGGGAGCCGCCGAGAGTCAAGCGACGAGGAGCGAGACTCACAGCAGAGCCCCAACGCGGGGTGCGGAGGCTCACAGCAAAGCCTGCAGCAGAGCGCGCACACCGCTCGGCCCGTCGATGACCAGGTCCGCCAGGGCCGCCAATTCGGGTGGCGTCTCCTCCGATCTGACCGCGGCGCACACAGCCACCTCGAGCGTTCCGGTGGCCACCAGCGCGCGCAGCCCACGGAAGGCGTCGAGGTCGGTGCTGTCGTCACCCACGTACAGCGCGGTCTTGACCGGAGCCCCGCCTTCGCGCTCGGAGGCGCTCTGCAGGAGCGCGCTGACGCCGAGACCCTTGTCGAGCGCGACCGGCGGACGCACCTCGAGCACCTTGCGACCCCAGTGCGCCACGAAGCCCTCAGCCTCCGCACGATCGGCTATGTCGCGCACGAGCGCGGCGGCGCCCTGCTCGTCGGGGACTCCGCGCCAGTGGAAGGCGGCGATCGCCTGCTTATCCTCGCTGCGCACGCGGGCACGCCGGACCTCGGGTGTGAGGGCACGCGCAGCGAACTCGCTTATGCGCTCAGACCAGGCTGTCAAATCGGGGTCGAGCTCGGGACGTGTGGCGCCCGGGCGCAACAGCTCGCCGCCGTGGCTGCCGACGTAGGCGATGCTCCCGATCGCGACGATCTGGCGCGCGGTGGCGGCTTGCCGGCCGCTGACACAGCCCACCAAGCCGTAGCGCTTTGATATCTCGATCAGGAGCGTACGCGTGGCCTCGGGCACGTGCGCGTCGGCGGCGTGGCGAACGATCGGCGCCAAAGTGCCGTCGATATCGAGCAGAACAGCCGCGTGGGCAGGGTCGGAGCGGAGCGGCTCGAGCGCCTCCACAAGCGTGGCAGCCGGGGACACGCCTTTAGTATGGCGCTCCATGCGGGCTGATCCGCCACAGTCGTCTCATGGCTGCTGAGAAGTCGCCGGAGCTGGTGACGCAGCGCACCCTGAAGCTGGCCGCGATCGGAACCGCGGCGGGCGTGTTCAGCGGTCTGTTCGGGGTGGGCGGCGGCAGCGTGATCGTGCCCTTGCTCGTCCTGTGGCTCGGCTACGGGCCACGCGAGGCGACCGGCACGTCGCTTGCGGCGATCGTGTTCATAGCGGCCTTTGCCGCAGCCACACAGGGCGCGTACGGCAACGTGCACGTGCTCGACGCGGTCTTGATCGGCGTGCCGGCGGTGGGCGGCGTGTTGATCGGAACGTGGCTGCAACAGCGCATGCCGACACGCTCGATCTCCCTCTTGTTCGCAGCGATCCTGGTCGCGAGCGCGGTGGAGCTGTTGCTGCGGTGACCGCCGCGACCACACCAATCCCGATCGTCGTGGCGAAGGCCGCGCCATCGCACGCGCGCGACATCTGGTTGCGACGGTGATCTGGTTGCGACGGTGATCGCCACAATCGCGATCGGAGTGTGCGCGGGCGTCGTCGCCGGCCTGCTGGGCGTCGGCGGGGGCGTGCTGTTCGTGCCCGGCCTGGTGATCTTCCTCGGCCTCGGCCAGCACCAGGCGGAGGCGACCTCGCTGCTGGCGATCGTGCCGGTGGCGATCGTGGGGACCGCCAAGCAGGACGGCTACGGCAACGTGCGCCGTCGCGACGCGATCGTCATGGGGCTGCTCTCGATCGCCGGCGCAGCGGCCGGCGTGGCCCTGGCCAATGCCCTGTCCGGGACGGCGCTGCGGGTCGGTTTCGCCCTGCTGATGGCGCTCGTGGCGATCCAGTTGGCGCGCAAGGCGATGAGCGAACCGCGCGACTCTAAAACTAAACCGGGCGACCCTAATGAGGAAGCGATAGAGAAATCGCCCGCTTCCGCCGGATAGCGCCTAGACTGACTTAGATGGGACTCGACAACCCAATTCACATCGTCTTCCTGGTTGTGATCCTGCTGCTGGTGTTCGGCGCCAAGCGCCTTCCCGAGATCGGCCGCTCGCTCGGTACCGGGATGCGCGAGTTCAAGCAGTCCGTGACCGGCGAGAGCCAAGGCCACGACCAGCAACGCCAGACCCTGCCGCCCGCGGCGCCCCAGGCGCCTGCGCAGACACCGCCGCCCGCCCAGGACGCTTTCGCCCAGCGCGACCCGGCTTCGACTGAGAAGCGCTGAGGGCTACCGCGATGCGGGGTTGCGCGCCCCGCTGGTGGATCGGGGCGGCCAGATCCACGCAATCGCCTATGTCAAGACATCTTGCAGTGTGACAGCCAGCTTTGGCGCGATCAGGTCTCCGTCTGCCGATAGCAGCCGACGGCCCGTGCGGAGAGCGATCGCCGCATAGGAGGCGTCGTAGAAAGTGAGTTCATGCTCGCGCGCGAGCGCTGCCGCGGAATGACGATCCTCGGCGGTGAGTTCGATCGGGTCGCCACAGATGTCTTCGAGCAGGTCGAGCGCCGCGCCGATCTGGACAGCTTCCAGCTGAGAATGGCGCGTCAGGATGTTGCCGACCTCGTAGAAGGCCAGGCTGGTGGTGCGCATCCCCAGGTGTCCGATCGCCATTCGCGCAAGTTGGCCGTCGGGCTCGCGATCCAGGGGAAGGAACCACTTCAAGGCGACACTGGCATCGACGAGCCAGCCGTCCATAGCGAAAGTCGAGGCGCTCAACCGTCGCGAAGCCGCTCTGCGCGCACGAGCGCAGCGGAGCCCAGCGGCCCGTCCCACGCACGCGAAACGCGATCCAGCTCAGAGAGCACGGCCGCCCGCTCGCGACGCAGCAGGCCAAGCTCGCGACGTGCGCCACTTTGCAGAATCGCGCTGCGACTGGTGCGACGGCGCCTGGCCTCCGCATCGAGAGCGCCAAGCAGGTCATTGGGGAGCGAGACCATTACCTTCGCCATGGATTCAGTATAGCCAACTGGCAATACTCGACTCGCCCTCAAAAGAAAAGACTGTCAACCAGAAGGCGCAGGGGGAGATGCGGCGTCCCGAGTCACCGCCGAAGGTCGCGCCTCCTGCAGCAGGGCCGCGCCACAGTGCCAGCAGTAGGCGGCGCCGCGGCTGTGAACCGCGCCGCATGAGCGGCATTGGCCGTGCACGCCGGCCTCGGCTGCTCCGAGCAGGCGTTCCACCTCGCCCAGCTCGGCGTCGGCCTGTTGCAGCTCGGCGGCGCGCCGGGAGAGCACGTCGAGCCGATAATGGTCGCGAATCGCCATCTCATACGTAAGCCCGCCCAGGTCCCAGGTGAGCCCGGCGACTCGTTCGGCCAGCGCCAAGCGGCGACGGCGCAGCTCGTCGAGCGAACCGGCGACGGCTTGCATCGGGCCGGCCATCAGTGCCGCGGGTCCGACGCCGGAGCCCGAACTTGCCTCGCAAGGGAATTCATGCAGCCACCGTCATTTCCCCGTTTCGATCGGTTTGCCGCCCGCCGTAAGGGCTTCGATTTCTTTTTGGTGCTGTTTGCCCGTCGTTTTTTCGAGCTTGCCGATGCTGGAGGAGCTCGTTTTGACGGGCGCCTTCAGTTTCTTCTTGGGCGATTCCGCTTCTCTCACTTCCTTCTTTTCCTGGGCTTCGGTGGCCGCGCTCGAGGTCGTCGCCGTTTTGGCGGAAGGCGAGGCGGGGGCCGCTGTCGCGGCAGCGGCGGGGGAAGCGGCGGCCGCAGCAGCAGCCGGGAGGGTTCCCTCGATCTTCACGATCTGCGGACCGCTCGCTTTGGAGGGCGCCAGCCAGTGGCCGACGAGCAGACCGATCAGTCCGGTCACGAGCAGAACCCCGAGCAACCCGAACAGCCCCGAGTAGCGGCGCAGCCATCCGATCGCTCCGTCGTCTTGCACGGGCGGCAGGTAGCCGGCGGGCGGGTAACCGGCTATGGGCTGGGCAAGCGTCACCTGACCACGCGACTCGCTCTCGGCCTGCAGCACGTCGAGGAACGCCAATCGCGTAGGCGAGCACGGTTGCCCGCATGTCAGGCAGTAGCGTTGATCGGCCACCAAGGAGGCGCCGCAGTTGGCGCATTTCTCCGGCGCGCCCTGCTCGGGCGGGGTTTGGATGGGAACGACGTTCACGCCACCTTCACCCGAAAGTGCCGTGCACGTATTCGCGGGTGCGCTCGGCGCGCGGCTCCTCGAATACCTGGGCGACGGTGCCGTACTCGACGAGGTCGCCGAGATACATGAAGGCGACCTTGTCCGCCACGCGCTGAGCTTGGGGCAGGTTGTGGGTGACGATCACGACGGCGAGGTCGCGCCGCAGCTCGCCGATCAGGTCCTCGATGACGCCTGTGGAGATCGGGTCGAGCGCGCTGCACGGCTCGTCCATCAAGAGCACCTCCGGGCGCGGGGCGATCGCGCGCGCGATGCACAGTCTCTGCTGCTGGCCTCCGGATAGACGCAGAGCCGGACGATCGAGTTCGTCGCGGACCTCCTCGTACAGCCCGGCCCGTCGCAGCGCGTCGATGACCAGCGGCTCCAGCTCGCGCCGGCGCGGACGCTTGCGCGACTGCTCGCGCAGGGCGAAGGCGACGTTGTCGAAGACCGACATCGGGAAGGGGTTGGGCTGCTGGAAGACCATCGCCACGCGCGAGCGCAAGGCCGTGTCGCGTAGCGCATGCACGTCCTGTCCGTCGAGCAGCACATTCCCCGAGCGGGCCGCGCTCGGGGTCAGCTCGGTGAGGCGGTTGAGCGTGCGCAGCAGGCTTGTCTTGCCGCAGCCAGATGGCCCGATCAGGGCCAGGACCTCGCCCTGGTGGATCGACAGCGACACGGAGTTGACGGCGCGCTTGGAGCCGTAGTAGATGCTCACATCGTCCAGGCGCAGCCGCTCCGGTCCAGCTCCGGTGAGAGCCGAGCGGATGGCCTCGCGCTCGCGGGGGGGCGCCACCGGGACGGGCTGGCGATCGACCACGATCGTGCGCACCGGCGGTACCACGTCGCGTGGCTGGCCAGCCGCGTCACGTGGTTGGACCGCGTCGCTCGCCAAGCCTCGGGCATGGGCAGCGTCCCTGGCGTTGGGCGTCTCGAGCGCGGGAACGGCTTCCCGGGACTCGTCATCGATCGCCTTCCAGGGATCTGCAAGCGTCTCGTCGGGAGTCATCATCATGTTTTCCATCGGTTCGATGAGCTTAGTCATGAATGCCGCCGTTGTCAAAACCGCTCGAACGGGCCTGGGCGCGGCTGATCCAGCCGACGGCGGCGTTGAGGGCGAGGATGAACAGGAGCAGCACGAAAGCCGCCGCGTAAGCCTTGTTCGCCGCGTTTCCTTCTCCCGCCGGCGAGTTGTCGTACACGTAACTGGTCAGCGACGATCCGGTGCCGCGCAGAAATCCGAGAATCGGCAGCGACCCGTTCGGTTCGTTGCGCTGGGTCTCGCCGAGCACGATGATCACGATCGCCGTGTCTCCGACGATGCGACTAATTCCGAGCGTCGCCCCAGTTGCGATGTTGGAGCGCACCGCCGGCAGCAGCACACGCCGGATTGTCGCGATGCGCGTCTTGCCGAGGGCAAACGCCGCCTCACGCATGTGGAAGGGAACGGCCTGCAAGCCGTCCCGCGTCGCCGTGTACAAGGGCGGCAGCGCGATCAAGGACATCGTCGCCCCGGCGGCGATGAACGAGTGCCCGGTGACCACGCCCGCTTCGGAGGTGCTCGATAGTGGACCAAAGATCCCAAGCTCGAAGATCGTGAGGCCGAAGATCGCGATCACAACGTCCGGGGTTCCCGCGACGATCTCGATGCTCGACTCCACCAGCCGGGTCAGAGATCGATGAGCCCGTCCGCCCCGGCCGTACTCGGTAATCCAAGCGGCGCTGCACACGCCGAGCGGCAGGGCAATCGCGATCCCGATCGCGGTCAAGACAAACGTGCCGAGCAACGGGTCCAAGAACCCGCCGGTGCCCGCTTCGCTGGTGCTCACGAGCGGACGGCTTACGAGCAGGTCCGGGCGCAGGTACTGAAAGCCGCGCACTCCCATATAGATCACGATCGCCCCGGTGACGAGGCACAGCCCGAGACCGGCGATCCAGGCAGCCACGAGCACGACCTGGTCGCGGATGCGCCATTCCCACATCGAGGAGCCCCGCCCTCGCGTGGGGCTCGGTGGGGCCGGATCGGGATGCTGCTCGGCGGGAAAGACGAAAGTGCTCATCGAGGAGCTTCCAGCGGCCGTGCGGGGGCCGGCTCGAGCACATGCAGAAGGGCGATGTCGGTTTCCGCGGCGTTCATCACTTCAGCTGGTGCTTGCGCAGAGGCAGCTTGACCAGGTAAGCCCCGACCGAAAGCGCGATCGCTGAGAACAAGAGCAGCAGCGCAAATGCGTAGAGCGTCGAGTTCAGAGCAGGAGCCCCGCCGAAGCCTTCGTGGTTGTCGACGATCGAGCTGGCAAGCGTGCGAAGCGGCTCCGCCAGGAAGGTGAAAGGACCGTTGTGCAGGTTTGGGGCAAATGACTCCGAGCCGGAGACCATCGAGATCATCACCGCCTCGCCGAGGGCGCGCGCCGACGCCAAAGCGGCCGCCGCGACGATCGCCGGGCGGATCGCCTTCAGGCTGACCGCGAGCGTCGCGCGCAGACGATGCACGCCGAGCGCCAGCGCACCCTCGCGCCAAGCGGGCGGCACGGCCGCAAGCGCCTCGCTGATCAAGGCGACCATTATCGGCGTGATCATCACCGCAAGGATCAATGAGGCGACGCCAACGCCCGCCCCGGTCAGCTCGACCGTGCTCTGCAAAGCCGTCTTCTCCGGGATCGTGACCAGGTGGTTGCCGACAAACGGCACGAGCACGAGAATCCCGATCAGCCCGTAGATCACGGATGGCACCGAAGCGAGCAGTCGCACGACCGGGATCATCACCCGCCGTACCGTGCCCGGCGCGAACTCGACGATGAAGATCGAGGACAGCAGAGCGACTGGCAACGCGATCGCCAAAGCGAGCCCGGTCGTCAGCAAGGTGCCGTACACCAAAGGCCATGCCCTCACGTGATAGGCCGACGCGGGCGGATCGATGCTGGTGGACACCATGCCTTCGATCTGCCGGTCCAGGTTGCCGCCGGACCCGATCCAGCTCAGGCCGTTGTGGGCGAACGTCGGCCAGGCGTGGACCGCGACGAACACGACCATCGCGACCACGCTCAGGCATACGAGCAGCGACGCCGCGCCAAGCGTGAGCCTCGGCGCGGCGGTCGGACCACGGATGGCGCAGGCGCGCCAGCCAATTACGGGCCGGCGACATAAGTCCCGGCACGTGTGAGACCTGTCCTCATTTGAGCGGTATCCACTGCGTGGAGATGATCGATTTCGCGGCCTTGCTGGTGTCGATCCAGCTGATGAACGACGCGGCCGCGCCTTTGGCACCGCCCTTGGTCACCTCATAGAAGCGCGCCACGCCCGCATACTGGCCGGCGGTGGCATTGGCCAGCGTGCAGCCGACACCGTTGAAGCCGGCGGCGTTGACGCCTTTGCTGGCGAAGTAGCCGGACAGGAAGCCGACCGCGTTGGGATCCTGTTCGATCGCCTGGCGCTGCAGACCCTCGGACGGCTTTTCGGCGACCGCCGCGCCTTTTGGCCCTGACACTTTCTTGCCGTTGATGAGCAATGTCTGGAAGTTGGAGAGCGTGCCGGCCGAGGAGTTGCGGCTGATGATGTCAATCGGTCCGCTTGCAGTGGCGCCCGGAACCTGACTCCATGCGGTGGTCTTGCCGGTGAAGATCCCTTCGACCTGGGCCTGCGTCAGGTTGGCGAGCTTGTTGGCCGAGTTGGTGACCACGCACAGGTAGTACTTGGCGACCGGATAGAAGACGAGTCCTGCGGGGTCGCTCTTCAGGGGATCGCGCGACACATCGGCGACCGACACGCGGCCGGCCGCCACGTCGTTGATCCCGACCTGGGTGCCGCCTTGGGTGAGCTTGATTTTGACCTTTTTGTTGAGCTTCTCGTACTTCTGCACGAGCAGCTGAACGAGCGGGAAGGAGGCGGTGGCTCCGTCGATCGACAGCGCACCTGTCGCCAAGGCGATGGCGGGAAGCGCGATCGAGAGCGTGAACGTCGCCGCGAGGAGAGCGGCGACACGGCGAGTTCGTCGTTGCATTTACTGAAGCTCCGTTCGGATAGTTGACAGCTTGGGCGGCGCAGCCTAGCATATTCTTCATAAAGAAGATCGACATTAGCTATTTTATGGGAAATGTTGCTGGCCTCAGATGCGCGGGACCAGCGCAACGAGCGCCACTCACAGAAGCCAATCCAAGCGATACAGAAGCCAATCCAAGCGATGATCACCGAGAACAACCACGGGCACTCGCCCACCCCGAACGCGCGGGCCGATGCGGGCGAGCGCTGCACCGGCTGCGGTGCCACGCTCGCCGAGGACCAGCGCTACTGCTTGCATTGCGGCGCCAGGCGCGGCCTGCCTCGCCTGGACTTCACGGCCTTCTGGAAGCCGGCGTCTTCGACCGGCCAGCGCGTGAGCGGATCGACGGTGTCTACGAGCGGCCCCCAGAGCAGCGAATCGACGACATCTTCAAGTGGGAGAGCGCCTTCGCGGCGCATGGGCGCGCTGCTCGTCGCCACCGTGCTTGCGGCCGGGATCGTCGCCGGCGCCGCGCTCGGACCGAACCCGCCCAACTCGCCCGCGGACAGTTCCACCTTGGCCGAGCGAGCGCTGGCGGCCCTGGTCGCGAGCGCCGGCGCGGCGCGCTCGGCCGCCCCGGCGCCCATGCCAACCTCTACGACCGCTTCCGGGCCAACCGCCGCCGGCACCTCAGCCCCCGCCGGCACCTCAGCCGCCGCCGGCACGCCCGCCCCCGAACCCCCCGCGTCGAGCAAAGACAGCACCGCTTCCGCCTCGGAAAACCCATCCTCCGGTGGGGCCGGCCCGGAGAACGGCTCCTCGGAAGAGTCCTCATCCAAAGGGTCCTCCAAAGGCTCTGAAGCGGCGCCTGGAACCCCAATCAAACTGCCGCCGATCAAGCACGTGTGGCTGATCTCCCTTTCCGGCACGAGCCTCCTCGCCACGGCCGCCAAAGGCCAGAGTGATTCCTACCTGGCCAAGCAGCTCCTACCCAAGGGTGCACTGCTGAGCAGCTACACGCTGACCGCGCCCAGCTCGCTCGCGAACGGGATCGCCGTGCTCTCCGGCCAAGGCGTGAACCTGGACACAGAACAGAACTGCCCCACCTACAGCGAACTGCAGCCCCCCACGGTGAACGCAACCGGCGTCGCCGAGGGGGTCGGGTGCGTTTATCCCGCTCCCGTGCAAACCCTCGCCGACGAGCTCACGGCCGCTGGACTGACCTGGAAGGCATACGTCCAAAACATGGAAGGCGCCCAGGCCGGCTCTCCCACCGCCGCAAGCCCGGCCACTCCGGGCGCCACGCCCACCGGTGCCGGAACCGCTCCGAGCACCGCAACCTCCTCCCCGGCGGGTGCCGCGAGCTGCCGCCACCCCGAACTCGGAGCGCCCGACCCCGACCAAACACCGGCCGCGGGGGCGCCCTACCTGACCTTCCGCAACCCGTTCGTGTACTTCCACTCCCTGCTGGACGGCGGCGCCTGCGCGAGCGACGATGTGGACTTCGCCCATCTACAGAGCGACCTGGCGGCCCCCGCAAGCACACCAAATCTCAGCTGGATCGTGCCGTCCGCCTGCGACGACGGCTCTCCTACCCCATGCGCGCCGGGCGCCCCCGCGGGGCTTGCGCCGGCCGAGAGCTTCCTCGAAGAAGTCGTGCCTTGGATACTCGCGACCGCCACCTACCGCGAAGGCGGGCTGATCGTGATCGTCCCCGACAGCGGCCCCGGATCGCCCGGCTCGGCAAACGCCAAGCCCGTCGGCGCGTTGCTGCTCTCGCGCTTCGTGCACGCGGGCTGGCGCGTCAGCGAAAGCGTCAACGATTTCACGCTCCTGAAGAGCCTCTCACGGCTGTTCGGAGTGCTCCCCTTGGGCCATGCCAACGATCCCAGCGTCGCTTCGTTCGGCGCCGCGGTCTACGGCAGCAGTGGCAAGGCGGCCAAAGCCGCCTCCACGGCCAAGAAGGCGGCCCAGGCCGCACCAACAACACCACCAGGCGGCTGAACCGCCTTCATGTCGTCAAACAAGAAACGGAGATACCCGTTGCACACAAATCCACACCCCAGCCGAGCATCCCTTTGGCTCAGAGCGATCCTCGGCTCGCTGCTGCTCTCCCTGGCGATCGCGGGGCCGGCGCTCGCGAGCTCGACCGCGACTCCAACCCCGACCCCGACCTCAACCTCGGCTCCGACTGCGACTGGGACTCCGGCACCGGCGGCGACGGCCGAAGAAGGGTCTAAAGAAGGCAACGCCAACGGCCTCAACTGCATCGGCCACATATCCGCCGGAGAGGCGGAACTGGGCAACAGCGAACAGCAGGTCAGATACACGTTCTACTGCAACGGCCCGATCACCGGCTATTCGCTGGAGTCGAACATACCCCTGAGCGGCTACGGGCCCCAGCCGATCGTGGCCAACGACAAGCCTGAAGTCCTCTCAGACACGTTCTCCTGCGGCGGCGAACTTCCCGGCTGGGCCGACAACTGTGTGGGGGCGACCAAGCTGGGATGGGAGAACATCACCGGCCAGTTCTCGATCGGCGCGCCCATATGCGCCGAGCCGCGCGTCGACCCGTTGCTGACGATCACCGACATCTATCTCGAAAAGGGAGTTCCCACACAGGGGATCTCGGGTCCGTTCGACCTCGGCCGCCCCCTGCACTGCCCCAAGTCCAAGGCCTACCCGGGCGGCACGCGCCTGGAACCGGCGACCCTCCGGCCTGTCGCCAAGGCCAACAAGCACAAGAAAGCGAAAGGCAAGGAAAAAAACAAACCCAAAAAGAAGTAACGCCATCGCCGTGCTCGGGCGCCCGGCAGACATCGTCCGGGCACGGCGGTGTAGAGAGTCGCTAAGAAAGGTCTAACCGATAACCAAAATCGGGGGCGTAGCCTTGGTCTGGTGCCAGCGGCGGCTCCCCCGAACAGCCTTCGGATCGCCGGCGTCCGGATCGCGGACTGCCGGCGATCCACCTTGGTGGCGGGCGTCGCCCTGTCGGTGCTTTTGCTCACAAGCTGCGGCTCCGGCGCCCACGCCGACGGCCAGACCGACGCCGGGGTCAAGCGCTCGCCGGCCGTCCCCCTTGCTTCGCCCCAGTGCGCGGGCACGGTCGCCAGGGCGCTCGGGGTGATCGCCAAACACGTCTACCACGAGCTTTCAGGCGGACGGATCGCGCGGCCGGCCGTGGAACGGGTGGCGACTTCGCCCGCTCTGATCGCCGCCGCCCAAGCCGGCGACCCGGTCGCGGCGCGAGCCGCGCTTGTGCCCTTGCTGCGCAATCAGCTGGTGCGCGTGCGTGTCACCGTCAGAGGACGCACATTGCTCGACTATGGCAGCGCCAACGGCGTGGCGCCGGTGAGCGCGCCGCTCAAGGACGCGGAAGGGCAAACGATCGGCAGCGTGGTCGCCTCCGAGCAAGGGGTGTTGGGCTACGCAGACACGATTCACACGATCTCCGGCGCCCAAGTATTCGTGCGAAGCCGCTCGCGCGCCCTGGGCGGCTCCTCGAACAGCGCTCCCGCCTCCATCCCAGTGAGCGGAGAGCTCACCTGGAGCGGTGCGCGCTATGCGGTCTACTCGTTCCCGGGCACCGGCTTTCCCGAGATCCCCGTGCATACCTACGTGCTCGCGCCGATCCCGCCCGCCTCCGCCTGCGCCGCCAAGCCCGCCGAAACCGCGGCCGACGCGATCGGGGCATCGGCTGAACGGATCTACCGCGACGAGCGGTCCGGCGCCCAGACGCGCGCCGTGGTGCGCGACTTCGAAGGCTCGCGCGCCTTCCAGGAAGCAGTCGCAAGCGACAACCGGCCCGCCACCGAAGCGGCAATCGTGGCGTTCTTCAAATCGACTCTGCACGTGGTGCGAGTGCGCGCCACTTTGGGCGAACGGTTGGTCGCCGATGTGGGCGGCCCACACGTCCTGGCCCCGATCCGCGGCGCCGTCCGCGGCGCGCACGGCCACGTCGTCGGCCACTTCCTGCTGTCCGTACAGGACGATCTCGGCTACGTGATCCTCGCCCACCGCTTCGCCGGTCTGGATGTCTTCCTGAGCGAGGGCGGCGTGCCGCTCACGCTCGACCAGGGGCAGCTCGGCAACACGGGCCCCGCCCCGGCCGGCCTCCCCGCGCGCGGCGAAGTGACCTACAAGGGTCTGCCCTACCACGCCTACTCCTTTACGGCTGAAGCTTTCCCCAAGGGGGCCATCCAGGTTCAGCTCTTGATCCCTCCAGTTCCAGGCGCATAACTCAGAAGACGCGCCCGAAGACAGGTATGCACGCCCAGCCGCGCCCGTCAGGGCGCTCCCCCAAAACAAACCGCACCCCTCATAAGGGCGGCACGGGACTCACAACATGCTGGTCGTCATCCGCTCAATCTCCGCGATCGAGGTCTGCCCAGCGCGCACCTTGGCGATCCCGTCCTCGCGCATCCTGCGCATTCCCTGGCCCACCGCGGTGGCCGCGATTTCGTCGACCGAGCCACGCGCCAGCACGAGCGAGCGGATCTCCTCGCTGACCGACATCACCTCGTAGATGCCCATGCGCCCGCGATAGCCGGTGGCCGCGCAGCGCGTACATCCGACCGGCTCGAACGCCTCGGACTCGTACAACCCATACTCGGCCAGCAGCGACTCAGGCGCTTTGCTGGGCTGCTTGCAGTGCGGGCACAGCACCCTCACCAGTCGCTGGGCGACGAGGCAGTCGATCGCCGAGGAGATCAAAAACGGCTCGATGCCCATGTCGATCAGGCGCCCCAACGCGCTGGGGGCGTCGCGTGTGTGCAGCGTCGAGAGCACGAGGTGGCCGGTCAAAGCGGCCTCGACCGCGATGTGAGCCGTTTCGCGGTCCCTGATCTCGCCGACCATGATCACGTCCGGGTCGGCCCTCAGCATCGCCCGCAACCCCCCGGCGAAAGTCATCCCGGCCTTGGGCGCCACCTGCATCTGCTTGACGCCCGCGATCCGCGACTCGACCGGGTCCTCGATCGTCAGGATCGAGCGGCTGCCGTCGTTGACCGCCCCAAGCGCCGCGTACAGGGTCGTCGACTTGCCGCTGCCGGTCGGTCCGGTCACGAGCACCGCTCCGTTGGGCCTGGCGATCGCGTAGGCGAAGCGGTCCTGCTCTGTGCGCTGCATTCCCAAGGACTCCAGACCCCGCACGGCCACGCCCTTGTCCAAGATCCTCAGATAGGCGCCCTCGCCATACACGAGCGGCAGGGTCGTCACGCGCACGTCCACCCGGCGGCCGCTCACGGTCAACGCGAAGCGCCCGTCTTGGGGCACGCGTCGCTCGGAGATGTCCATCTCGGACATGATCTTCACTCTGGAGATCACGCTGTTGGCCATCGAGCGCTTGAGCGTGGCCGTCTGGGAGAGCACCCCGTCTATGCGCAGCAAGACCCGCATGTCGCCCTCGCCTGGGTCGATGTGGATGTCCGAGGCGCCCTGCTCGATCGCCTCCGCGATGATCGAGTGCACCAGCTTGATCACGGGCGCGTCCTTGTCGGCCTCGTCCATGTGCAGCTCGGCCTCGGCCTGCGTCTCCTCCTCCTCAACGATCTCCTCGACGGACTGCTCGACCCTAGAGAGCCGCATGATCAGGATGTTCAGATCCTCGATCGAAGCGCTCGCCGAGCGCACTCTGCGGCCGGTCAGCATCGCGATGTCGTCGATGCTCAAGACGTTCGTCGGGTCGGCCATCGCCAGCAGCAGCGTGCCGTCTTCCAGGAAGCCCACCGGCACCGCCTGGTAGCGCCGGATCGCGTCCATGTCGATCAGGTTGACCGCGCCCATGTCCAGCTCGTACACGGACAGGTCGATGTAGTCCAGGCCGAAGCGTTCGGCCACGACCCTGGCCAGCTGGTCGTGGCGCAGGACTCCCTGCTCGACCAGGACCTGCCCGGTCGGCTTGCCCTGGGCGCGGGCGATCTCGACCGCGTCCTCGACCTTCTCGCGCGTGGCGAAGCCCAGCTCCACCACCACGTCGCCGATCAGCCTTACCGGGCGCCCGTCGCCGATCTGCTGGGCCAGCGTGGCCGCGGGTCCCAGTCCGCCCCCGGAGCCCGCGGGCTCCGGCACGCGCTCAGCGGGCCGCAACAGCGATAGCTCGCTCACCTGGGCACGGGTTTCGGCTTGGTCCCCCACGCTTTCGTCATCGGCATCGGCGGAGCCAAACTTGATCGGGTCCTATGCTCGGCAAACGGGTGCCTCGCGCGCGCGTAGGGCACGCGTGTGGAGCAAGCTCAGAGCTTGCGTCCGAGACCGCGCTCGAAGGCGCCCTTGACGCCCGCGTCGAGCGCGTTCAGGCGCGCCAGCGCAAGCGCCTCGGGCGAGGCGAAGCGCTGAGCGGACGCGTTCCCCTCGCCGACCCCATGGTGGGTCAGCACGCAGTGCTCCAAAGCGACCCTCCGCTCGGCCCCCAGCGTGGGAGGAGCATGGACCGCGATCAGGCGCAGTCCCAACTCGATGTGGCCCAGCATGAGGCCCTCTTCGGTGCGCGTCACCTCGGCGCCGTAGGAGTACTCACGCGTCTTGCCCAAGTCGTGCGCCAAGGCTGCGCACAGCAGCAGGTCGCGGTCCAAGCGCGGATGCACGGCGCATAGCTCCAGCGCCATCTGCGCGACCGCGACCGTGTGCTCCAGCAGACCGCCCAGAAAGGCGTGGTGGGAGGAGGAGCCACGACCCCGTCCAGGGCTCGGCTCCGGCAGCGAGCAGGGCGCCCGACGCAGCTCCGCCCGCAGCTCCTCGTCGGCCAGCAACCGCCCCAGCAGAGCCGCCAATCCCGGGTCATAGACCTCGCGGGCGAGCTGCTCATAGAAGCCTTCCAGCTCGTCCAGGTCGCGTCTGGACACCGGCAGGAAGCGGACTGCGTCCTGCTCGGAAAGCTCGACCCTGGCGACCTCCTGCACCGAGAGCTGCAGCTCCTCGCGAAACAGCTCGGCGCGCCCACGCACCCGCACCAGATCGCCGCGCTCGAAGCGCCCCGCCAGCAGGTCCGCGTCGCGGAAGGCCCTCGCCTTGACGCTCCCGCCCTGGTCGCCCAGCTCCAAGGCCAGGTAGGGGTCGCCGGCGCGAGTCAGGAGCCGCTCCTTGCGCGTGCACGCGAACACGGCGTCGACCGCGTCGCCGGCCCGTAGGGTCGCGATCGTCTGGGCCTCGTGGCTTGCGTCGCCAGTTCCCCCGTGCGCTCCCGGCGCGCCGGTGGACGCTGCGCTCGTATGAATCTCCATGGACATTGCGTCTGCATGATGTACGGTGGTTCGGATGCAGCCGCTCATCTGGGATCGTCGACCCGACGGCCTGAGAGCCCCCGCGATGGTGTGCTCTTTCTCGGGCTGGAACGACGCCGGCGACGCCGCCTCGACCGCGACCGCTTTCCTGGCGCAGTCCTTGGGCGCCGAGCGCTTCGCCAGGACCGACGCCGAGGAGTTCTACGACTTCCAGGCCAACCGCCCCAACGTCCAGATCGACGAGACCCAGGCGCGCGTGATCTCCTGGCCCTCCGTCGAGATCCTCGAGGCCCGCGCAGGTCGCGCGCCGCGCGACCTGGTGATCGTGCAGGGCGCCGAGCCTTCGATGCGCTGGCCCTCTTTCAGCTCTTTGATCGTGGACCTGGCCGAGGCCTTGGACGTGCAGCTGGTGGTCACGCTCGGAGGCTTCTGCTCGCCGACGTGCCCCACACTCAGCCCGTGGCGATGACCGGGTTCGCCTCCGACGCCTCGATGATCGAGCGGATCGGCCTCAAATCGAGCCGCTACGAGGGCCCCACCGGGATCGTGGGCGTGCTCCACGCCAAGTGCACCGAAGCGGGACTGCCTTCGGCCAGCGTGTGGGCGAGCGTCCCCCACTATGTCGCCGCGGCCGCCTCGCCGAAGGCCGCCCTGGCGCTGTTGCGCAAGCTGGAGATGATGGTCGGCGTCTCCGTGGATGTCTCCGAGCTGGAGGAGGCAGCCGGCGAGTACGAGCACCAGGTCGGCCTGGCGGTCCAGTCCGACCCGGACATCCAAGCCTTCGTGGAGCGCTTGGAGAAGCGCGCCGCCGAGGACGGCCAGACCGCGATCTCTCCTCAAGACCTACCGTCTGGGGACCTGTTGGCGCGCGAATTCCAGCGGTTCTTGCGCCAGCGCGGCGCGGACAGCTGAAGGCGCAGGCCTCTGACGGCACAAGGAGCTCTACCGGCACAGGCCTGCTACCGGCACAGGCGTCCTCCCGCGCCGCGGCGCCTCAACGCGAGGCGATGCCGTACGTGACAGCGGCCTGGCCCATCAGTAGTTTGCCCGCGCCATAGTCCGCCTCCGCCTGGGAGGGCTTGAAGCCGGGCGAGATCGGGATCGTCTTCTTGAGGGCATACATCACGAACTCGATCGTGTCGCTCTTGCCCTTGGCCGGGCAGATCGGCGAATAGGCGGCCTTGCCGGCCGTGTTCGTGCCCACGATCCCGCCGGGCGGCACTTTGCCGGCCGCGACGCCCGTCGAGGAGGGGTCGATCCCTCCGACCACCCAGCGGATGCCTCCACTGGAACCGGAAGAGCTGTTGTCGATCACGAACAACACCAGCTCGGCCGCTTTCGCGGGCGCTTTTTCCCAAGACAAGGGCGGAGAGATGCCGGCGCCCGCACACGTGTACTGGGCCGGTATCTGCCCGTTGCGCTCGAAAGCGGAGCTTCGAGATCGAGAAGGCGCCAGGAGCGGTATAGACCTCGCCGCTGGAGCTGGAGGCGCTGTTGGTGGAGCTGGAGGAGCCGCCCGAAGACGAGCCCGAACCTGAAGACCTGCCGGAGGTGGCCGTCAGGTCTTCGGACTTGCCTTTGTACTGCTTGCAATCTTCCATCACATAGCCGGCCTTGCAGTCGGTATATGCCTTCCAGTGATCGTGGAAGCCCTTCTCGAAAGCACTCAACAGAGCCGTGCGCTGGGAGGCGCTCTTGCCCGCCGTGACCTTGGCCGCGATCTTCGAGGCGAGCAGTTCGACCTTGATGCGGGCCAGCAGGTCGGCATCGGTCTCACCCGACTTGGCCAGGTACTTCTTCAACGAGCCCGCCTTCGGAAAGCTCTCCTGCACAAGCTGGCCGTAGCGCTGCTTGACTTCGGCTTCTGAGACTTCGATGTGGCGTGCCGCCGCCTCGCCCAAGACCCACTCCGAGGTGATCAGGAAGCCGAGCGCTTGATGGCTCGGCGAGCCGGCGGCGCCGAGCGCCGTCTCGACCGCCAGCCAGTGCTGGTAGCTGGCCTTGGAGATCGGGGTCTTCGACACGAAGGCGACCGCGTCGGCGGTGGCCGCCGTCCCCTGAGCGGGCGCGACCGCCGGCGAGGCCGGCACCGCGGGAGTCGAAGTCGAAGAGGAGCCGCCGCCGCAGCCCGCCAGCAGACCCGCGCCTACCAGCAGCGCGACAGCCGGCGGCGAAAGCGCAGGCAAGCACACACGCCCGCGCGTCACAGCCCCTCCCTTCAAGACGCTTCTCTTCATCCTCGTGGCGAGCCTATCCGCACGGCTTAAAGGGGAGCGAAAGGCGCCTACCTCTCCCACGCCGGGCACGCGATCCGGTAGTCGCAAAGCCCGCACACACTGGGCGAAGGCGTGGGCTCGAAGCGCTGAGCCATGATCGCCTCTCCCACCTCCTCCACGACCCTCGCGATCCAGTCGGCGTCCATTTCGGCGCTCGGCACCGGCACCTTCAGGTCGTCGAGCACGTAGTAATAGGAGAGCCGCTCGGCGTCCACCTGCCACGACTCCCTGGCCCCCACCGCATACAGGGACAGCTGCACGTCGTCCTTCAGCTGCTCCACCGTCCGCGGGCGCCCGGTCTTGTAATCGATCATCTCGTAGTTGCCGTCGGGCAGCTTGTCCACGCGATCGACCCTCCCCCGCAGGTGGTGGGCCCCCAGCTTGAACGAAAACCCCCGCTCGAACCAGACCGGCTCGGCCTCATGGGCCTCCAAGCGCTGGTGGTAAAGCACGAGCGCAGCCCTCGCCTTCCCGTGCAGCTCCCGCTCGGCATCGCTCTCGCCGAAGCCGCCCCGCCGCCAGCACGCCTCGAGGAGCTCCATCATGTGACCGACCGTGGTGCGCTGGCCGATCGGCGATCCCACTGCGTGCCCCGAATGGGGTATCGATCGCCGATCGGTCGCGTGGTAGCGCTCCAACACCTGGTGCACCGCGATCCCGAAGCGCTGATGCAAGGTCTGCTCGGATGGGATCTTCAGGACCCGCCCGAACTTGTAGCGAAGCGGACAGGCCCTGTAGGTGTCTATGTCCGAGGCGGACAGCACCAAGCCCTCGCCACGCCGAGGCAAGAACGCTTGGAGAGAGGGTTCCTCGCGACGGGCGAACGTGCTTGGGATCGCCTGGGGGATGGCCTGGCACGAACCTTCCCCCCCCTCCTCCTCGCCCCGTTCCTCGGCCAGCACAGTCTCGTCCAAGGTCGAGGTTTGGAAAATCTCCCGTTGCAGCGGCGTGCAAGCCGCGAGCAGGCGCTGGTTGATGTCCGCCAGGGCCTCCTTCACGCTTTGGCCCGCCGGGCGGTCCCTGAGGGCCGCCAGCTTGACCAGCTCCAGGTAGCGGACCACGCCGTGGGAGATGTCCAGGTCGGTGTCCAAGCGCAGCTCGCCCAGGCGCCCCGCGATCCGGGTCGCTCCCCCCAGCACCTCCTCGCGCATCAGCTCGACGGTCTGCTCCAAGGTCTGGGGGTGCTTCTCGGAGAACGCCTCCTCGCCCAGCAGCCTCGCCTCCGAGGCGGCCGTCAACTCGGCCACGAGCTCGCGCGGACTCACCGCCAAGCGTGGGCGCAACGCCTCGAACGCGGCCGCGGCTTCGCGGTGGAGCTCCCGGAAGCGGGCGATCCGCTCGCGCGCCTCCGGCGGCATCTGCGGCGCCTCCATCGCCGGCCCGAGCGCGGCGATCATGTCGAGCTTGGCCTTGCGAGCCACCTGGACCACGCGCGCGATGTCCACTTGGCGCAGCTCGATCGGGGGACGCCCGAGCGCACGCACGACTGCGGCTGAGTCGCGCGGATCGCTCAACAGCCTCACCCACGCAAGCACATCGCGAGCGCCCGCCCGCTCGAAGAAAGAGCCAGCCACCTCCACGCCGCCCGGAGCCTCGGCCGAGGGGGCAAACGCGATTCTGGACACGGCCACAACCCAAGGATACGAGCGCGCCCGCGCCGGGGGCGTACGCTCTCTGTATATGGATGGCATCGACTGGAACGTGGCCCAGCGCGTCGGCGAGATGCTGGCCGGCTCTGCCAACGGGTGGGAGCGAGAACCCGGCTCGCACTCGCAGCAAACGCAGGCCCTGGCCGAAGGGTTCGCCGCGAGGGTGAGCGCCTACACCGGACTGACCCCCACCGAGCCCCTGCCCCCGATCGAAGCGATCGACCGCAAGCGCTGGATCGAAGCCAACATCGCCACGATGCGCCCCCTGCTCGACCCCTTGACCGAGCGCGCCGGCAAGAGCCCCGGGCCGCTGGGACCGGCCCTGCGCTCAATCACCCAGCTCCTGCTCGGCGTCCAGGTGGGCGCGGTCACAGGGATGCTTTCGCAGAGAGTGCTCGGCCAGTACGACATCTCCCTGCTCGACCCCACACAGCCGCCGCGCCTGCTCCTGTTGGCGCCCAACCTGGCCCAGGCGGCCCGCAAGCTGGACGTGGACCACGACGAATTCAGCGCCTGGGTGGCAATCCACGAGGTCACCCATGCCGTCCAGTTCGGCGGCGCTCCCTGGCTTCGCGCACATCTCGGCAGCCTGCTGTCAGAGCTGATCGGAGGAATGCAGGTGGGTTTGGGGGGAGGGTTGGGGCGTGCCTTCCACATCCCCGACGCCTCCGATCTGCAGACGCTCGTCGATCGACTCCGCGGCGGGGAACTGTTGCGCTTGGGCTTGGGCGAGGACCGCTGGGCCCTGGTCGAGCAGATGCAGGCCGCGATGTCGCTGATCGAGGGCCACGCCGAGCACACGATGGACGCGGTCGGCGCCGCCGAGCTGCCCACTTTGGAGCGGATGCGCACCGCGATGAACCGCCGGCGGCACGAGCGCGCCTGGCCGTGGCGCATCCTCGAGAAGCTGCTGGGCTTGGAGATGAAGCTGCGCCAGTACGAGCTGGGGCGCGAGTTCTGCGACGCGGTCGTCGCCCAGGCCGGGCCGGATGCCCTGGCGGTGGCGTGGACTTCGGCGGAGACCTTGCCCACCATGGCCGAGCTCGAAGATCCCGGCGCCTGGCTGGCCCGCACGCGGCCCGCGATCGAGGCCTGACCCGGGAACCGTCCCGCGATCGAGGCCTGACTCAGGGAACGCGCCCCGAGGCCGGACCGCGCGCGTGCGCGGCTGGTAACCAAGCTACGTTTTGTTAAAGAAGACCGCGCGCCCGCGCGGGGCAGCTCTGTGCGGTGGATCACACGAACGCTTGTTCTTTGTCTCCCGGGGTAGGGGATCTCATAGAGCTTCTTTACAGCGTGTTCACCCGTTCTTGAAGTTGGCGTGTAACCATACTTCCAGAGCGGGTTAGGAACATGTGTTCGGTGCTAAAGTTGCACCAACCAGAACAAGTGTGCCCCCCATAGACAGGAGACCCTCTCCCCAATGCCAACAGCGAAGACGACTTCCCCAAAACCGCGCGCAACCGCCGCCAAGACGGCCTCAACCTCGAAGCGGTCCACGACCGCTCCCAAGCGCACCACCGCCACTTCCAAGCAGTCGAGCACGGCCGAGCGCGCCGTCCTGATCCCGATCGGCGCCGCCCTGATCGCCCGCGAGCGTGTGCTCGAGGGCGTCAACGACGCGATCTCAAGCTACAACAGCACCTCCAAAGCCTCTGCCCAATTGCGCAAGTTCGAGCGCAGGGGCGTCACCGCCCGCAACCGCCTCGAGCGCGAGGTGCGCAAGACCAGGGTGCGCGTCGAGCGCGAGGTCCGCAAGACGCGCACAAGCGTCGAGCGTGAACTGCGCCAGCGCCGCCGCGAGGGCGAAGAGCTCGCCGACAAAGTCCAGGAGCGCATTCTGAGCCTGGTCTAGACCGAGACAACCGTCCACCCCGCGCGCCAAAGTACGCGGGGCGGACGGCCTGAACTTCCCCCGTAGCGGCCCGGAGAGCTGGCGACGGGAAAGTCTGCCGGCCCATATCCCGCCGGTAGTAGAAGCACCCTCTCCTCCCTCGCCGCCGGGCGGTCCCCCTACCGCCCGGCGGCATTTTTTGGGCCCCGGCGCCGGAGGCGCGCAATCGCCCACCCCATCGGGCCCCTTCCGCCGCTCGTCCCGCCTCATCCTCGGTTCTCGCCGGGCCGGCGACGAAGGTTTGTCAGAATGCGAGCAGACATGAACCGCAACGAAGTCATGAAGGCCTTGGAGGTCGTGATCGACCCGGAGCTGCGCCGTTCGATCGTCGAGCTGGAGATGGTTCGCTCGATCGACATCTCCGCCAACGGCGTGGTCGACGTGACCGTGTCCCTGACGACCGCCGGCTGCCCGATCAAGGGCCACTTCCAGACCTCGGTTGCCGAGGCGGTGGCGGCCTTGGAGGGTGTCACCCACGTGAACGTCTACTTCGACGTCCTCAGCGACAGCGAGAAGAGCGCCTTGCAACAGAAGCTGGGGCGCGGCAGCCTGCCTGCCGGCGCGCTCGCCCAGGTGAGCAACGTGCTGTGCATCGGCTCGGGCAAGGGCGGCGTGGGCAAGTCGACCCTGACCGCCAACCTCGCCGCGGCCCTGACCGCCGACGGCAAGAAGGTGGGCATCCTCGACGCCGACGTGTGGGGCTACTCGATCCCACGCATGTACGGCCTCGGCGCCACGCGCCCGCCCGTATCGGCCCAACGCAAGATCGTGCCGCTTGAGTCCCACGGCGTGAAGGTCATGTCGATTGGCTTCTTCCTCGAGGAGGACGCGGCGGTCGTGTGGCGCGGACCGATGCTCCACAAGGCGCTCGGCCAGTTCCTGCAGGACGTCGAATGGGGCGTGCTCGACTATCTCCTGATCGACCTGCCCCCAGGCACCGGCGACGTGTCGATGACCTTGGCCCAGATGCTGCCCCAAGCGCAGTTCGTGATCGTCACGACCCCTCAAGCCACCGCCCAGAAGGTGGCCAGGCGTTCGGCCGAGATGGCCCACAAGGTGTCCTTGGAGATTTGCGGCGTGATCGAGAACATGTCCGGCTTCACAACCCCCACCGGCGAGCGCTACCCGATCTTCGGCGAGGGCGGCGGCAAGGACTTGGCCGACGAGCTGGACGTGCCCTTGCTCGGCAAAGTGCCCCTAACGATGCCCCTGCGCGCACAGGCCGACAGCGGAACCCCCTTGGTGATCGAGGACCCCGACGACCCCGCTTCCCAGGCGATCCGCCAAGCCGCGCGCGGCCTGATCGCGATGGCGCCCATGGAGCTACCAACTCTGCCGCTGGTGGAGATCACCCCAAGCGCCCCCACGCCGCCGGCAAGCCCGAAGCCAGCCGGCATGTCGCTTCCGATGGCCTAAGCAGCCCCACGCCGACCATCGGTCGTGGCGCTTGAGACCCGTAGACCTTCCCCCAAAAACCATCGGTCAGGCCGCGCAGCGGCCTGCGTAGGTCGGGCTGGGCTACTTGGCGTTCGCGAAATACTCGGCGTTGATCGAGGCGAACTTCTGCCACTCGTCCGGCAACTGGTCCTCGGCGAAGCAGGCATCCACGGGGCAGGCCTCGACGCAGGCGTCGCAGTCGATGCACTCCTCGGGATCGATGTAGAGCATCTCGGCCGCGTCGTAGCCGGGCTCGTCGGGCGTCGGGTGGATGCAATCCACGGGGCACACCTCGACGCAGGAGTTGTCCTTGGTGCCGATGCACGGCTCGGCGATTACGTAGGCCATTCGCTTCCTTCTCGATTCGTTGTGAGGTCAACTGGTGCGGGACGACGAATAGTAGCGAGGCCGCTATCCCCGTCCCACGACGGCGTCGGCGTCGGGCGAAGCCGTCCGATTATCCCATCCCATGATGGCCTCGGCATCGGGCCGTGGCGGGCCACCCAATGTCATTTCGCTAGCTTTGGGCGATGCTCCTGCTCACCGGCGCGACCGGACTCGTCGGCTCCGCGCTGTTGCCGCGCCTGCTCGCCGAAGGTCAGACCGTGCGCTGCCTCGTGCGCGACCCCAGGCGCCTGGGTCCCCAGCGCGTGCGGGTCCAGATCGCGCTGGGCGACCTGACCGACCCCCCCTCGTTTCGCAACGCGATGCGGGGCGTGGACACCGTCGTGCACCTGGCCGCCTCCACGCGCGACCAGCCGCGCGGCTCGATCGAGGAGCTGGCGGCGATTGCGACCTGGCGGATGGTCGACGCTGCCCAGCGCGCGGGCGTGGAGCGCTTTGTGTTCTTCTCGGCGCTCGGCGCATCCGAGCACCACCGCGCCCGCCTGTTCCGGGCCAAGGCCTTGGCCGAGCAGGCTGTCAGGGAGTCGGCCATGCGCACAACCGTGATCGCCCCCTCGCTCGTGTATGCGCCCGGCGACCGCTGGCTGACCTTGATCGAGCGCCTGTCGCTGCTGCCGCTCGTGCCGATCTCGGGTCGCGGGCGCGCTGTGTGCCAGCCGATCTGGGCCGAGGACGTGGCCGGCTGCGTGGTTGGGGCCCTGCGCACCAGCAACAACACCCCCCACGAGTGCTACGAGTTGGGCGGTCCCCAGACCATGACCTATAACGAACTCCTCAACACAGTGCTGAGTTCGCTCGATCGCGAACGTCCGCTGCTGCCAATCCCCACACCAATAGTCTCGCGCACACTGCGGCTCCTCGAGCGCACAATGCACGCGAGCACGCCCGTAACCTGGGATGAGGCCGAGCTGCTGGAGGCCAACATGGTGGCCAGGAACGGCTGTTCCGACGCCGAAGCGCTCGACGTCACGCCGCAACCAATGCCGGCTGTGCTGGGGAGATAGAACTCAAATTCCATCGTATTCATCGGGTACGATTGTCTGCAACGGAGGGTGGGGTTGCTCCCCTTCACGTTCGACCCGCCAGCTGGCGGGTCGAGTTGTTTAAGAACCTGTTTCAGAATGAAGGGGTGTCTGGGTAGGCGGCGAAGTCTTCCGGTAGGTGTGGTCGACTATCGGGGGTGTTGGAGGTGCCATCACGGTTTGAGGTAGATGACGGCTTGTGGGCTGAGGTTCAGCCGTTGTTGCCGGTGGTCGAGCGTCGCCGGCGATATCCGGGGCGCAAGCGCTTGGACGATAGAGCTGCGCTGAACGGGATCCTTTTCGTACTGCACACCGGGATCGCGTGGCGAGATCTCCCAACCGAGTTCGGCTATGGGTCCGGTGTGACGTGCTGGCGACGACTACGGGAATGGCAGCAAGCCGGGGTTTGGGAGCGTTTGCACCAGGTGGTGCTGGAGCGGTTGAACGCGGCCGGCGAGATCGACTGGTCACGGGCTGCTGCTGACGCGAGCCATATTCGTGCGCTTTTGGGGGGCTCCTCACCGGCCCCTCGCCGGTCGACCGTGCCCGCACGGGCTCAAAGCATCACCTCCTGACCGACGCCGGCGGTCTGCCGCTGGCACTCGCGCTTACCGGCGGCAACCGTCACGACGTCACACAGTTGTTGGTGCTGTTGGACGGCGTGAAGCCCGTCGCGGGGAAGATCGGCCGTCCACGCAAGCGTCCTGACGCGTTGTTCGCAGATCGTGGCTATGACTACGACAAGTACCGTCGCGAGGTCAGCGCGCGCGGCATCAAGCCCGTGATCGCCAAACGCAACACCGATCACGGCTCCGGGCTCGGCCGCCACCGTTGGGTCGTCGAGAGAACCTTCACCTGGCTACACCAGTTCCGACGACTCAGGATCCGCTGGGAGCGCGACCCCGAACAACACCTCGCGTTCCTCCACCTCGCCGCCGCAATCATCTGCTGGCGACGCCTCAAGTCATTATGAAACACGTTCTAAGAGGCCGGAGCCCGGCGACCCGCCCAAGGTGCAGCGGCTTCAACCTGCGAGGCCAGCGCCAGTAGCGCAGCCTCACCCGCGGGCCGGCCGACGAGCTGCACGCCCAGCGGCAAGCCATCCTCGCCCTGGTAGAGCGGCAATGAGATCCCCGGCTGTCCGCTCGCGTTGAAGATCGGCGTGAATGGCGTGAACAGCCCCGAGCGGGTGAACGTGGACATCGGGTCGGGCGCGGCGGTGTCGAGTGTGCCGATCGGCAGCGGGCGCTCGGCCAAGGCCGGCGTGAGCAGAGCGTCGTAGGGAGCCAGGAACTCGACCAGTTGGCGCGTGAGCGCCTGCAGCTGGATTTCCATGCCGAAGCCCAGCACGGAGTTTATGTTCTGGGTCATCTGGTGGATCGCCCAGCTCATCGGCTCCATGTCCTCGGCCCTCGGCTCGTGGCCGGCGACCATGCCCGAGTAGACGATCTGCAGGGCGATGTGGATCGAGAAGACGGCGCCGAACAGCTCGGACAGGCCCTCAATGCGCCAAGGAGGATCGACCTCCTCGACCTCGTGCCCGAGCGCGCGCAATAGCTCGGCGGCATCGGGCACCGCCTGTGCGCAGATCGGATCGACGACCGCGTCGGCGATCGGCGGGAAGACGGTCGCCGCGATCCGCAGCTTGCCGGGCTCCCTGCCGGCCGCGGCCGCGAACGGCTCGGCCGGGGGCGGCGCCCAGGTGGCGTCGCCCAGCTCGTAGCCGGCGAGCACGTCGAGGATCGCCGCGGTGTCACCGACCGTGCGCGTGAGAACGCCGTCGATGTCGAGCGGCGCCTCGCCTCGTTCGGGGGCGGCGGAGATGCGACCGCGCGCCGGCTTGAGCCCGACCAGACCGCAGCAGGCGGCCGGGATACGGATCGACCCGCCGCCGTCGTTGCCGTGGGCGACCGGCACCATACCCGAGGCCACCGCGGCCGCAGCGCCTCCGGACGATCCGCCCGGCGTGCGCTCCAGGTCCCAAGGGTTGCGCGTGGGGCCGAACAGGCGCGCCTCGCTGACGGGCAGGATGCCGTACTCGGGCAGCGTGGTCGACCCCACGATCACGAAGCCCGCGTCCTTGAAACGGCGCGTGATGTTGCAGTCGTGCGAGGCGACGTGGTCGGCCAGCAGGGAACAGCCGATCGTCGCCTTCAGGCCCTCCACGGGTCGGTTGTTCTTGATCGCGATCGGCACGCCCGCAAAGGGGCGCTCGTCGCCTGGGACGATCTGCTCGGCGGTCGCGAGCGCGCGCTCTCCGTCGATCTCGACGAAGGCGTTGAGCTTGGGGTTCAGCTGCTCGATGCGCGCAAGCGAGATCTCGACCAGCTCGCGCGAGGACACCTCGCCGGAGCGCACCATCGCGGCAAGCTCGGTCGCGGGTGCGAACATCAGGTCACTGTCGGGCACTGGCTCCTCCTCCGATCGCAGGGTCGTTCATCATATGGGTGCGCCCACAAGGCGCCATTCCCGTCAAGCAGCCCAGCCCAGAAAGCAGAGCGCGATGAGCGAGGTTCAAACACCACCCGAAGTTCAGTCAGGCCTGGAGGGCGTCGTCGCCTTCGCCACCGAGATCGCCGAGCCCGACAGGGCCGGCGGGTCGCTGCGCTATCGCGGCGTCGACATCGAGGATCTGGTCGGCGCGATCCCCTACGAGCAGGTCTGGGGGCTGCTCGTGGACGGCCGCTTCAAGCCCGGCCTGCCGCCCGCCGAACCGCATGTGCTGACGGTGCGCTCGGGCGATCATCGCGTGGACGTGCAATCGGCTTTGGCGATGCTCGCTCCGGAGTGGGGCTTCAACGCTCTGATCGACATCTCAGGCGAGCAGGCCCGCGACAACCTCGCGCGGGCATCGGTGATGGCCCTGTCGTTCGTGGCCCAATCGGCTCGCGACGCCGGCCAGCCGCCCGTGCCCCAGTCCGAGGTCGACAAGGGCCGCTCGATACCCGAGCGCTTCCTGATCCGCTGGCGGGGAGAGGTCAATCCGGATCACGCCAAGGCGATCGACGCCTACTGGATCTCTGCCGCCGAGCACGGGATGAACGCATCCACGTTCACCGCGCGCGTGGTCGCCTCGACCGGGGCGGATTGTGCCGCGGCTTTGTCGGCGGCCGTGGGCGCGCTGTCGGGTCCTCTGCACGGAGGCGCCCCGTCGCGCGTGCTGAAGATGCTCGACGAAGTGGAACAGACCGGCGACGCCGATGTATGGGTCAAGAGCGCGCTCGACCGCGGCGAGCGGCTGATGGGCTTCGGCCACCGTATCTACCGCGCCGAAGATCCCCGCGCGCGCGTCTTGCGGCGCACCTGCCGGGAACTGGGCTCGCCCCGTTTCGAGGCGGCCGAGGCTTTGGAGAAGGCGGCCCTGGCGGAGCTGACGGCGCGCAAGCCGGACCGTGTGCTTGCAACCAACGTCGAGTTCTGGTCGGCGGTGATCCTCGACTTGGCCGAAGTGACCCCGGACCTGTTCACGCCGATGTTCACATGCGCGCGGGTGGCCGGCTGGTCGGCGCACATCCTCGAGCAGAAGCGCGAGGCCAAGCTGATTCGGCCGACCGCCAAGTACGTGGGGCACGGGCCGCGGCCGGTGTCGGCTGTGGAATAGGGCTGTAAACAACTCGGCCCGCCTGCAGGCGGGCCGATGCGATGGGTGATGGGGTGGCTAGCCCCAAGCAGCTGACACCTACGGCAACCATAGCAAACCCTTTGTACTCATGTCTACCAGCTCGATGATGGTCCCAGAGCGATACGGTGGCGAGTCGTACGCACTGACCCTGGCGCTGCGCTCTGTTGTATGACCATCATCGAGTTGAGTCTGGCGGAAGGCGGGAGAATCGAACTCCATCCGGGGGCCGCCCGGACCCACAGGTGTCAGCTGCGTGCGATCCCAGACCACATCACCTTCCGTGCTGACAATTGTACTCGTAGGATGGGACGGGAATAGACGAGGGCCCAGCATCCTGCCGGGCCCTCTGTCATTCCTATCGACGGAACCCGCGCGCCGCTAAAGAGCGGCGCGCGGGCAAATCGGTCTGACTACATCATCCCGCTCATGTCGGGCATACCGCCCGGCATTCCGCCGCCTTCCTTCTCCGGCACCTCGGCGACGATCGCCTCGGTGGTGAGGATGTTCTTGGCGATCGACGCGGCGTTCTGCAAAGCAGAGCGCGTGACCATCGCCGGGTCGATGACCCCGGCGGCGACCAGATCGACGATCTCGTTGGTGGCCGCGTTCAGTCCTTCGCCCGTCTTGGCCTTGCGCACGTCGTTGACCACCACCGAGCCCTCCAGGCCGGCGTTCTCAGCGATCTGACGCAGCGGCTCCTCCAAGGAGCGCAGCACGATGCGAGCACCGGTGTTCTCATCGTCTTCGAGACCGTCGAGCGAGACCGACTCCGAGGCCTGCAGCAAGGCAACGCCGCCGCCGGGCACGATGCCCTCCTCCAGCGCCGCGCGCGTGGCCTGCAGGGCATCCTCGACGCGGTGCTTCTTCTCCTTCATCTCCGTCTCGGTAGCCGCGCCGACCTTCACCACGGCGACGCCGCCGGAGAGCTTGGCCAAGCGCTCCTGCAGCTTCTCGCGATCAAAGTCCGAGTCGGTGTTCTCGACTTCAGCCTTGATCTGGTTGATGCGTCCCTTGATCGCCTCGGCATCGCCCGCGCCATCGACGATCGTGGTGTTGTCCTTCGCCACGACCACACGACGAGCGTGCCCGAGCTGAGACACCTGGGTGTTCTCGAGCTTGAGACCCATCTCCTCGGTGATGACCTCTGCTTTGGTCAGGATCGCGATGTCCTCGAGCATGCGCTTACGACGATCACCGAAGCCAGGGGCCTTGACGGCCACACCGGTGAAGGTGCCACGCAGCTTGTTGACCACAAGCGTGGCGAGCGACTCGCCCTCCACATCCTCGGCGATGATCAAGAGCGGCTTGCCCGACTGGATCACGGCCTCGAGCACCGGCAGCACGTCGCGCACCGAGCCGATCTTCTGGTTGGCGATCAGGATGTAGGGGTCCTCGAGGGTGGCCTCCATACGGTCCTGGTCGGTGACCATGTACGGCGAGATGTAGCCCTTGTCGAACTGCATACCCTCGGTGAACTCGAGGTCCATGCCGAACGTCTGGCCCTCCTCGACGTTGACGACGCCGTCCTTGCCGACCTTCTCGATCGCGTCGGCGATCACGTCGCCGATCTCATCGTCACCGGCCGAGATCGTCGCCACACGGGCGATCTGGTCCTTGCCGGAGACCTCCTTGGACTGCGAGGCGATGTTGGCCACGACCTGGTCGACGGCTTTCTCGATGCCGCGCTTGAGCGCCAACGGGTTGGCGCCGGCCGCCACGTTCTTCAGACCCTGGCGAACGATCGCCTGGGCCAGCACCGTGGCCGTGGTTGTGCCGTCGCCGGCGACGTCGTTGGTGGCGGTGGCCACCTCGCGCACCAGCTGGGCGCCCTGGTTCTCGAAGACGTCCTCGACCTCGATCTCACGAGCGATCGTGACACCGTCGTTGGTGATCGTGGGCGCGCCGAACTTCTTGTCGAGCACCACATAGCGACCCTTGGGGCCGAGCGTGACCTTGACGGCGTTGGCGACAGCATCGACGCCGGCCTCCAGAGACTTACGCGCCTCGGAGCTGTACTTGAGTTCCTTATGAGCCATATCTATTCAGATCTCCTTACGCGATCTTGGCGAGGACATCGGACTCGCGCAGCACGAGCAGATCCTCACCGGTCTTCGGGTCTTTGATCTCGGTGCCGCCGTACTTGCTGTAGAGGACCTCGTCGCCCTCTGCGACGTCGAGTGGGATGCGCTTGCCGGCATCGTCGAGCTTGCCGTCGCCGACGGCGAGAACCTCGCCTTTGATCGGCTTCTCCTTGGCAGTGTCGGGAAGGACGAGACCACTGGCGGTCGTCTGCTCCTCCTCGATGGCCCGCACGATCAGACGATCGCCCAGGGGCTTTAGTTTCATGCTGAAAACCTCCGTTTAGAGTTGCTTTCGTTCGGCGACCCACCCGCGGAACCGGCGGACACCCGTGTTGGCACTCTCGATGGGAGAGTGCCAACCGTCAGCGGTCAATATATCGCGACGGGGCTCTCCCCGCCGATCATCTGCTCGACTTCGAAGCCCTTCTTTGTCAGCGACCACGCGTTGGGGGCGCCTCTGACCTGGCCGGCCCCACTGTTCTCGACCAGGCCAAGCTTGTCCAAGCGGCTGAGCAGCTTCGAGATTTGACCCTGATCGTCGATCCCGGCGCCGGCGCCCACCTCGCGATTGGATGCGCCCGGATTCGCGGAGATCGCCATCAACACGCGCACGGTCCTGTAGGTGAGCCGCATCTGCAGGTCGCGCAGGGGATCCCTGCTGGCCGGCGAAGCGCGCCTGCGACGCGCA
The DNA here is from genome assembly GCA_963809705.1 of uncultured Solirubrobacterales bacterium. GTDB lineage: Bacteria > Actinomycetota > Thermoleophilia > Solirubrobacterales > Solirubrobacteraceae > Palsa-744. The sequence goes on from CAWEKF010000001.1 coordinate 1,165,524, forward strand.
GGCACGGCTCGCGAGCTTCTCCCGGTGGGCCGCCGCCGGTCCGAGATAGGGAAGCGCGATCATGCCCATCAGGGGACCGGTCAAGTCGAGCAGTTGGGTGTCCCTTTCGAGCAGGCGAGCGTGCAGGACCGAAAGGACTCCGCCCACGACTCCCTCTCCGGTCAGGGGCGGAAGCGCTGTGGCGGACCTGCTTTCGCGACGACCTTCGTCGACCGCGGCGATCACCGGTTCGAGGGCCCGGATGCGGCGCTCGTGCACGTTGCGCCCCGCGCCAAGCGTCTCCAGCACGCACAGACGAGCCATCGCGGGCTCGTCTTCGACGAATTCGAGCACCGCGATCAGGGCCGCCCTGATCCGGGCGCTCCACTTCGCGTCAGGCTCGTAGGCTTCGCGCACATACTCGCTTGCCCGCGCGATCGACTGGTCGAGCGTGGCCAAGAAGCAATCTTCGAAATCCTCGAAAACTTCGTAGAAGGTACGGCGCGAGACGCCGGAGCGTGAGACGACGTGAGCGACGGTCACGCCCGAGCGACCGCGCTCTGAGAGCGTGTCGATCATCGCGGCGATCATGCGGGCGCGCTGAATCTCGGTCACATGTCCGTGTGCATGCTCGTCGCGCTGAACCGCTCGCCCGGCGCCGATCGCAGCTGGCCTGTCACCCGTCGCGCTACGCCCGCCACTGGTGGCTTTCGGACGAGGCTGCGCGGTGATGGTTTCTCGCTTGGGTGACATTGTCCTGGCGACGGGACGATCCCCGTCGGATATCGCCTGGCACAGGGGTGACGGGCGAAGTCCGCGGAGAAGCCTCACGGCCTTCGCCAATCCTCCGCTTTCAGCGTGCTTCTGTCACGCACTGTTTCCCATTGGCGCGACTTTGGCCGTAACCCCAATCTCAGGTGTCACGGTCGTGGCCGCTCAGTTCTGGGCGCCGCCAAAGCCCTTCATTGCTTCTGTCATCGCGGTCGGCTTGTCGAGGATCTGGGAGAAGCGGACGACTGTGACCGTATCCTCCGTCGACACCGGACGCCCATAGATCTGCTCGAGGAAGTTGATCAGTTCCTCGTGGCGACGGAACTCAGGATTGTCGTGCTTGATGTCTCGCGGCGAGAGCTCTGAGACCTTCATCACCTCGACCTGATCGATCACCGCCTCGAAGATGCGCTCGCGCGGCGAGTACTGGTAGCCGATCGTCACGAGCACAGCCTGGTTCTTGCGGTACTTGCCGGACTTGTCGCCAAGCCTGATCGTGGCCGTCTTGCGGCCCTTCTTTAGCTCGTCGGCGAAGATCGTCGAGTAGAAGTTGAGTACTTGCACGACCGGCAGGCTATCGGTCTTGCCCGGATATGGCTAGCGCGCGCGTCACCATGTCGCGCTCTCCCGAGTATGTGAGCGCCCGCTGGGCCTCGGCGAAATCCATCCAGCAAGCCTCCAAAACCTCTTCGTCGTGGTCGGCCAGATCGCCGCTCAGGTAGCGGAAGAGGAAGAAGTGGACGCTCTTGGCGATCCTGTGGCGGTCGCGCACATACCAGTAGCGCACCTCGCCGAGCTGTTGCACGAGCTCGGCGGTGACGCCCGTCTCCTCGCGCACCTCGCGGGCCGCGGCCTGTTCCAGAGTCTCGTCTCCTTCGAGATGACCCTTGGGCAGCCCCAGGACGTGCGACCCGTCGGCGGCACGCCTGGTGGGAACGATCACGAGCACCTGACCTGCGTGCACCACGACCCCGCCGGCGGAGACCTCGCGCCCGGCCGAGGGCTTACGCCCCGCATGGGAGTCGCGCCCCTCAGAGGAGTCGCGCCCCTCAGAGGAGTCGCGTCCCGCGGAAGAGTCGCCTCCCGTAGAAAGCTCGCGCTTAGAAGACATACCCGTCGAGGGCCGCAGGATCGTGGACCACGAGCCTGCCGCGGCCTTGGGAGATGACGCCGGCGCGCTCGAGCACGGCCAGAAAGCGGGAGGCCGACTCGCGCGAGGAGCCGGCCAGCTTGGCCAGGTCGGCCTGGGTGGCCGTCAGGAGGACCTCCTGCCCGGCGGCGCCGTCCTGCACGGCCTGGGCGACAAGCTCGCCGAGGACGACAGCCACACGGCTTTGCACTGTTTGGAAGGACTGTTTGGCCAAGCGATCGTTGGTCTCGCGCAAACGCCGTCCGAGCGCCGCGAGCAGGCGGATTGCAATCTGGGGATGCTCGACCATCAAGCGGCGCATGTCCGGGCCGAGCACTGCCACGGCGCTCGTGCGCTGCACCGCCTCCACCGTGGCGGAGCGCAGCTCGTCGTCGAACATCGCCAGCTCGCCGAAGATGTCGCCGGTGCCGAAGGTGGCGAGCGTGATCGTGCGTCCGTCGGGGTGCTCGCGCACGGCCCGGGCGCGGCCGGAGCGCACGATGTAACAGGTGTCGCTCGCGTCGCCCTCGCGGAACACGATCTGCCCGGGCTCGTAGTCGCGCGGCACCGCCAGCTCGGCGATTCGCTCGAAGTCCTCGTGCTCGAGCGTCGAGAACACGGGCACCCGACCGAGCAGCTCGACTATCTCCGCATCCTTGGTTGCCGCCATGCCTTTGAGATATCACAGGCGGCGCGATAGGTCCTCAATCCCGCAACTTGGGGCCACCCGACGCTATCTTCACAGTATGAGTCCTATGCACGCGATCGCGCCGCTCGTGCTCGCCGCCGCGTTTGCGCCCGCCCAAGGTCAGCGCTTGCTTCACTCACGGGATCTGTGGGCGACAGTGAACGTGTGCAGCCCAAAAGACCAGCCCAACACGATCGGCATCCGCGGCTCGATGCCTGGCGACAGCCGCTCCAAGGACGTCATGTACATGCGCTTTACCGTGCAATACGAGGATCCGGCGACCAAGCAGTGGGTCGCCGTAGGCCACGAAGCGGACTCCGGCTTCCTCAAGGTTGGGTCGGCCAACCTCGCGCGCCAAGCGGGCCGCAGCTTTCAATTCGCGCCGGCCGCGGGCAAGCCCGCGTACGTCTTGCGCGGAGAGGTCTTCTTTCAGTGGCGGCGCGGCACAACCGTTCTGGAGACGGCCACCGTGCCCACGACGGCGGCTCACAAGAGCCTGGCCGGCGCCGACCCGGCGGACTACAGCGCCGCGACCTGCACGCTCACATAGCTTCGTCGAACAAGCGGGGATCGTTGGTGATGATTCCGCTGACCCCCATCTCGGTGAGCTTGGCGATGCGCGGCGCTTCGTCCACGGTCCACACGTACAGCTCGCCTCCCTCGCCTGCCACGGCCCTGACAAGGGCAGGGGTGACGACGCGCCAGTGGGCCATGATCGCGTCGACCAAGCCCTTGCTCAGGGCCTCGCGGACGCGGCGCGGGAGCAGAGCCCGGTAGCCGGTAAGGATCGCCAGGGCGGGAATCGCCGTGAGCATGTGGCTGGTGTAGTCGCGCCGCACGCGGGGCACTGACCAGCCGAGCCGCAGGCGAGGCTCAGCCGCGCGGACGCGGGCGAGCGAGTCGGGGAACATGCCGCTCAGCAAGGTCCGCTCGGTGAGACCGGCGCGGCGCACTGCCTCCACGACCCGCAGCTCGTAGCCGGGAATCTTCACGTCGAGGTCGAACTCGAGCTTCCGAGAAGGCCTCGCCGGCGAGATGCTCGAGCGCCTGCTCGAGCGTGAGCGGAGTGCGCGAGGCCATGTCCTCGTAGTCGTGGGCCACCAGGAGGGCTCCGCTGCCGTCGGCGCGCTCGCTGAGAACATCGAACTCGATCATGTCCACGCCTTGGGCCAAGGCCGCGTCGAAGCTGGCCGGGGTGTTGCCCTGCGCGAGGTGCGCGGCGCCCTTGTGGCCCACCCGGCGAGGGCGAGCGAGCGGACGGATCGCTTCGTCGGTGGCCACGCGTCTGAGGATAGTGGCGGGCCCCGGCGCAAGAGCGCAGGACACCTCGGGCACCGTACCTCGGGCACCAACACCTCGGGCACCAACACCTCGAGCGCCGTCTCCAAAGTCGGCAGTCCTCTCAGAGACGCCGGCAGTTCTCTCAGATGCGCTCGGCGCCTGGCCTATCGCCGGGCGAGCGAAAGGGGCTCAGGAGACCTTCAGCCGCCCGCGGCGCGAGCCGGCGACTTCGATCGCGTCGACAGCGTGGCGCGGGCCGATGTAAGGGGCGAGGATCAGGAACGTGAGGTGATCCACCAGGCAGGGCAGGTAGCGCAAACGATCGTGCGGGGCGTAGCTGGAGAGGATCGCCCAGACCGCCCCCATGATCGCCTCACCCGCCACTTCGGGGGCTCGCTGCGGTTCGGGAATCCCCTTGGTCATGACCTTGATGAAGCCGTCGAGCACGCCACTGACGCGTGCGACCATGCCGTTGCCGGCGTCGAACAGGTCGATGAACGACAGCTTCACGAGCCCGGGATGGGCGGCGCAGTAGCCGATCAAGGCCTCCACGCCTTTGTGTACCGCTTCGGGCCACTTCCGGTCGTTGCGGGTGGCGCGCTTGACGGCGTCGTGGGCTTCGGCTGCGAACTCGTCGACCACGGCCAGCAGGCACTCTTCCTTGTTGGGGAACTCGCGATGGAACGCTTCGGTGGAGACCGCCGCGGCCCGGGCGATCTCCGCGTCGGTAATGTTCGCGTAACCCTCCTCCAGGGCCAGCTGGACCATCGCGTCCATGACGCTGGAGCGGCGATCCTCGCGCGTGAGGAAGCGGGCGCGTTTGGCGACCAAGCTCGGCGGCCTGCCGGAGCCGAGCGTGCGCAGGCGCGCGACCGCGGTGGAGCGGTAGGAGCTGACCCAGTCGAGCAGTTCGTCGGTCAGGCCCGCCAGCTCGCCCGAGCGCCCTTCGCGCACCCGTCTGATCACGACGAAGCGGACTCCGCCCACGATTGCGCGCGGTGCCAGCGGAGGCAGAGAGATGCCGTCGGGCGTGAGGCTGAAGCCGGTTGCCACGACGCGCTCGAAAGCGGTCGCGGTCAACTGCATGCGTTCATGGCCGCGCGGACCGATCCCGCTCGACTCGACGAGCACCAGGTTGGCGCCGCGCGGGTCGGCGGCGATGCCGGCGAGGAAGACTTTGCAGGCGGCATACAGCCTGTTGGCCCAGCCTCGCTCGGACAGCCACGCCTGTAGGACCCGTTTGCGGGAGGCGCCCGCGAGCGCGTCGTAGGTGGCCAGGAAGCAGTCTTCCTTGTTTGAGAACTGCTCGTAGAAAGCGCGCCTGGAGACACCCGCCAGGGCGATCACGTGGGCCACGCTGGTGCCCGCGTACCCGCGCTGGTACACCGACTCGGCCATGCCGCCGTACAGGCGGGTTCGTTGGTGGCGAGCCACAACCTCGCGGCCGAGCCCGTGCGGACCGTGGGGGAGACGCTTGTAGAGCGGGACCACTCCTTCGTAGGGACCGGAGCCGTCCTCGAACAGCAACTCCTCGCGGGGCGGTGGAAGCGTGGGTAGATCGGGGTTCTGACGACTGGCCAAAGCAGCCGAAGACCGATTGGGTCGACCCTCTCCACTAGTTCCATTAATCCCCATTATTCGGGAAGATAATTCAGGGCTGAACTATTGGCAAGAGCGCTTTGAGCCAATTCGGACGAATGTTTCTGACTCACGCAAGTTTCTTGCAACCGGCTTCCCTCCAGGTCCGGCGACGATCCCCATGACACCATCTCCCCCAATGGCACCCACAAGTCCACCATGTTTCCGACTCCATGTTATTCGAGAAGCCGGGGCGATTCAAGCTCGCAGGGTGAGCCTGCGAGGTGCTCGAGGAACGGAGCAAGGCGAGCTCAAGCATTCAAGCTCGCAATGTGAGCCTGCGCGGCCCTTGGCGAAAACCCAACTCCACCAAAGCGGGCTCCAGCGGCGAGCCGATCGCGGGCTCGCCGTCCACCCGCTCGAGCGCGATCGCGTCCGCTCTTCCGGCGCGCACGGCATCGGCCAGAGCGCGCAAGGCGACGAGCAGCGGGGGCTCCTGCGTGTCGAGCGTGAGGATGCCGCGACCGCCCCGCTCCAGGTAGAGCACGGGCCGGGCGTCCACGAACACGACGTAGGCGCCGGCCACGCGTCCGGGACGGCGCTTGCGATCCTCGCGCCGGGGCCAGGGGAGCGCGGCTCCAAGCGGCTGGGCGGGGTCCACCGCCGCCAAGACCAGGGTGCGGCCCTCCTCGGGGGAGCGCCCCGAGCGCAGGCGCTCGACCGCGCCGGGCAGGGCGAACTGGGCGCCGCCGAGACCCTCCACGAAGTAGCCGCGGCGACACACCCCCAGGGTCTCCAGTTCGCCCAAAGCTCCATACACGCTCGCGAAACCGCCGGGGATGCCCTCGGCGAGCACCTGCTCGCGGGTGAGCACCCCGTAGCGCTCCAGCAGGAGCTCGGCGAGAGCGCGGCGGCGCTCGCGCGGGTCGATCGGCTCGCCGAAGATCGAGGAGGTCAGAGACCAGCGTCCCTGCACTTGGGCGCCCGCTCCGCGGCGAGAGGAGCGAAGCGAAGCGCCGAAGCGCCGCCCCGGCCGGCCCCCGCCGGGACGGGAGCGCGCGCCTGCGGCCAGCTGGGGTGAGGAGGGGACGCGTGGCGCGCGCAGAGGGGCCCACGCGTCGTTGGTGACCTGTCCGGCCCACACCAGGTCCCATAGGGCCTGAGTGAGCGAGCCGACCGGCAGCTCGACTTCAGCCAGCAGGTCGGCGAAGAAACAAGGGGAGACCCGCAAACGCCGGCGCAACAGCTCGTGCTCTGGCTCCGCAGTAGATGAGCCGCCCGTGGACATGGGCGGGGTGGGCGGGGTGGGCGGGGTGGGCGGGGTGGGCGGGCCCAATACAAAAGCGTCCTCACGGAAGTAGAGGGCTACGCGCCCGGAGTCCCGGGCCAAGGAGCCGGCGCCGACCCAGACGAGCTCACCGGCCGCGCACAGGCTGTCAAGCCAAGCGGGCGAGTAGGAGCCACAGCGGACAGGCAGGATGTCGCGCTCCCAGGCGGCGACCGGCAGGGCCAGGCCCTGCAAGGGAACGAGCACCTCGCGCAAGCGCTCGATGCCCGCGCCGCCGGCGCGCCAACGATCGACCCCTTGCCAGGAAGGCATGAAAGCGGCCAGAGCACGCCCGTCGACCGGCTCGATCTCCTTGCGCAAGGCCGCAAGCGAAGCTCTGCGCAGGCGACGTAGGACATCCACGTGGCACCACTCGCGCCGATCTCCCCCACGCGAACGCGAGGGGGTAGAGGTCCCTGGAGGGGACGCCACGGACGGGACTGGATCGGGGCGCAGCTCGCCCTGGACCAGCTCGCCGGAGTGCTCCAAGTCGCGCAGGACCGCGGCCACGTCGAGGCCGTAGCGGTGGCGCAGCTCGGCGGTCGTGAAGGGGCCGTGGGTGCGGGCATAGCGAGCCACGACCTTGGTCAAGGCGTCGGGCACGTCGGCGATGAAAGCTGCGGGCAGGCCACCCGGCGGGGAGGCGCCGAAAGCGTCGCGATAGAGGCCGGCGTCGTCAGCGGCGAGCAGGCGCTGCTGCCCGCCTATGCGCACACGCACGACTCGGCGCTCATGCTCCAGGGACGCCAGCAGAGCGTCGGCGTCGAGCCCGGCGAGCACTCGCTCAGATAGCTCCTGCGCGCGCAGATCGCCGAGTGAGCGCAGGATCTCGCACAGCTCGTCGGCGCCGGTCGCCTGGGTGCGGGGGGAGCGATGTTGGAGGTCGTCCTCCACTTGGGCCAAGGCGCCGGGATCGATCAGGTCGCGCAGCTCCTCCTGGCCGAGCAGCTCGCGCAGCAGATCCCGGTCCAGGGACAGGGCCGCGGCGCGGCGCTCCGCCGCAGGCGTGTCCCCCTCGTACATGTAGGTGGCCACGTAATCGAACAGCAGGGAGCCCGCGAAGGGGGAGGCGCTCGCGGTTTCGACCTCCAGGAGCGAGATTTCGCGCGTGATTAGCTTGCGCAAGAGCTCCTGCAGACCGGGCAGGTCCAGGACATCGCGCAGACACTCACGGTAGGTCTCCAGAGACGATCGGGAAGTCGGGGTAGCGGCGCGCGACCTCGAGCAGGCTTTGGGACTTCAGGCGCTGCTGCCACAGAGGAGTGCGCCGTCCGGGATAGGCGCGGGGGATCAACAGCGAACGGCCCGCGTTCTCGCGAAAGCGAGCGCCAAACAGGGCCGAGGAGCCCAGCTCGCCGACCACGATCTGCTCCACCTCCTCCGGGTCGATCGCGACCAGGTCCGCGTGGGAGGCCGCCTCGGCGTCCTCGAAATCGATGTCGGGCAGGCGCACGACGATCCCGTCGTCGGACCAGAGCGCCTCGCCGTCGATGCCGAAGCGCTCGCGTATGCGCGCCGAGATCGCAAGACCCCAGGCGGCGTGGACGCGACCGCCGTAGGGCGAGAGCACACACAGGCGCCAGTCGCCGATCTCGTCGCGGAAGCGCTCCAGCACGATCGTGCGGTCGCTGGGGATCGCCTGGGTGGCGGCCTGCTGCTCGCGCAGGTAGTCGAGCAGGTTGGCGGCGGAGCGCTCGTCGAGGTCGTAGTCGCGCACGAGCAGATCGGCGTCCTGGTCGACGGCCCAGCGCGCGAACTTGCCGATCGCCTCGCCCAGCTCTTTGGGGCGCCCGATCCCGTCTCCCTTCCAGAACGGCACCGCGCCGGGCACGCCGGGGGCGGGGGTGACGATCACGCGGTCGCGGCCGATCTCCTCGATCCGCCAGGAGGAGGCGCCCAACAGGAAGACTTGGCCGGGACGCGCCTCGTAGACCATCTCCTCGTCGAGCTCGCCCACGCGCCGGCCGTCGGGCAGGATGACCGCGTACAGGCCCCGGTCGGGGATCGTGCCCGCATTGGCGATCGCCAGCTGGCGGGCGCCCTTGCGCGCCCTGATGCGATCCGCGACGCGATCCCAAACGATGCGCGGGCGCAGCTCACCGAACTCGGAGGAGGGATAGCGCCCGTCGAGCATGTCGAGCACGTTCTCGAGCAAGGAGCGCGACAAGTCAGCGTAGGAGTAAGTGCGGCAAACGAGACTGTGCAAGCGCTCCACGGAGACGCTTCCGTCGGGCGGGGAGGGGGGGGTTGGGTCGTGCCGGTCCTCGCTGGGGACGCTCTTCTCGCGGTCTGTGACCGGCCGAGATCCCACGCGCGTGCGATCCTCCGCCGCCGCGGCTATCGCGACGATCTGCTGGGCCAAGAACGTCGAGCGCGTTGCGAGGCACGACCGTCGGCTCGATCGCTCCTTCGCGCATCCGCTTGCAGACGACCGCGCACTCCAGCAGGTCGCCCCTGAACTTGGGGAAGATGCGGCCCTTGGACACATCGCCGACGCCGTGACCGGCGCGGCCGATGCGCTGCAGGCCGCGCGCCACCGACTTGGGCGACTCGATCTGCAGGACGAGGTCGACCGCGCCCATGTCGATGCCCAGCTCCAATGAGGAGGTGGCGACCAGACAGGGCAACTCGCCGGCCTTGAGCTGCTCCTCGATCGTGGTGCGCTCCTCGCGCGATAGCGAGCCGTGATGGGCCCTGGCGATCTCGCGCCGCGCCGGCGGCCCTCCGTCCTCGACGGGCACGCCCAACGATCCATCCCCACCATCGCCCGCCGGCTCACCTGTGCTATCGGGACCGCCGACGGCCAGCTCGTTGAGACGCAGAGCAACCCGCTCGGCCGAGCGGCGGTTGTTGACGAACACGATCGTGGAGCGGTGTTCGCGCACCAGGGACAGGAGCTCGGGATAGATGGCCGGCCAGATCGAGTTGTGGGTCGACTCGCTGCCGGGCACCGGCTCCAAGGGGTCGCTCCGAGCCGCGGAGTGGCTCGCCAGGTCACTCATGGACTCGACCGGCACCTGGATGCGCAGGTCCAAAGGCTTGCGTATGCCCGCATCGAGGATCCTCACTTTGCGGGAGGGCCCGACCAGGAAGCGCCCGACCTCCTCCAGCGGAGTCTGGGTGGCCGACAGGCCCACCCTCTGTACTTCACCGGTGCTGGGGGCACTCCCATGCATCTTGCCGGCGCGACGAGCGCTTCCATGCGCCTCGCCGGCAGCGGCGCTCTCGTGCACCTCGCCCGCGCGGGCGCTTTCGCGCACGTGCTCCTCCAGGCGCTCCAGGGTGAGCGCGAGATGGGCGCCGCGCTTGGTCGAGGCGACCGCGTGGATCTCGTCGACGATCACGGTCTCCACACTGCGCAGCATGTCGCGCGCGCGCGAGCCAAGGATCAGGTAGAGCGACTCGGGCGTGGTGATCAGGATGTCGGGCGGCTTGCGCGCCATCGCGGCCCGCTCGGACTGGGAGGTGTCGCCGGTGCGGATGCCCACCTTCACCTCGGCGCCGATCCCGCGCAGGGGAGCGCGCAGGTTGCGCTCGATGTCATAGGAAAGCGCCTTCAGGGGCGACACGTAGACGACGCGCACACCCCCTTCGCGCGCGCGGGGCATGCTCTTTGGACGGTCCACATGCTCCCCGCGGTCGCCCACGTGCGCGGAGGTCACGTCCTCCCCGCTGTCGCCGGTGCGCAAAGGGTTCACATCCTTCCCGCCGTCGCCCACGTGTGCTGCCCCGCCTGACTTCAAGCTGAGCCGGTCGATCGCCCACAGGAACGCCGCCAACGTCTTGCCCGAGCCGGTGGGCGCCGACAGGAGCACGTGCTCGCCGCTTGCGATCGCGGGCCATGCCTGTGCTTGGGCCGGGGTCGGTTCGGCGAAGGAAGCTGCGAACCAAGCGCGTGTCGCGGCGCTGAACGCCGCCAGAGGATCGGCTTCGGTGGGAGCTGGACTTGGCGAGGAACGAGCCACGTCCGTCGAGGCTAGCGCGGCGAGGAACGAGCCAGTTCGTCGAGGCTGGCCCGCGACCGCGCCTCGGAGCCGGGAGGACCGTGTCCAGACGCTGGAACACCTCGAAAAAGCGCACAAAATCGCTTCTCGGGACGATTCGATTAGACTGCCGCAGGTGGCGATCGAAGACAAAACGCGACAGCCCGCGGGGGGCAGGGTCGCGTGGAGCAAGCTTCCGCGGGCTTGGGCCAGATGGTTCGGAGCGACGCCCCACAAGGACGACGCAACACGCGAGCAGGAGGCGGGCGAGCTGGACCGGATCGACGCGAACACGTTGCGGGCGCTACCCGCACTGCTCGACGGCTCGGCGCTTCCCAATGGCGTCGTGGAGCTGGTGATCGACGACTTCGAAGCGCCCACACGTCAGCTGTTCGACATCCACGACGGCCGCATCGCGCTCGTCGAGCCGGGCCAGTGCGTCCCCTGGGCGAGCATCTCCGGTCCCGCGACCGCCTGGGCGCAGGCGCTCGGGACCGAACGGGACACAGGCGCCCTGGAGGCTCACCGGCGACACCCAGCTCGCGCGGCGGGTCCTGGCCGCCTTTCCGCGCCCCCGCTGACGAGCGCTTGCGCGTGTGCAGATCAGCCTTTTGCGAGCAGTCGCTCCACGCGCATGGGCGCAAATGGGCCCGTTGCGAAGCGCGTCACTCCGCGTCTCGGGCCGCTCGGGCGAACAGCTCGAGAGCGCGCTCGACGAGGACCTCGTCCATCGCCGTGGAGACCGAAGCGAGGCCGTCCGCGGCGATTAGAACGCCCTCGCGATACAGCCGCCGCCACAGGCCCGGCAGGTCGGCGGCGTGCAGCTTGCACAGAGAACCCGCTCCCGTGACCTCATAGCCCAAACCCGTCAGGCCTGTGCGCAGACGCTCGCCGAGCAGGTCGATCCGCTCGATCGCGGACGCATCGAGGGCATGCAGGGCCGCGAGGCCGGCCCGCATCGAGACCGGGTTGGCGGCAAACGTGCCGGCCAAGGCCACGCCGTCGTGGCGACTGGGGTCGAACACGTCCATCCACTCTGGGCGTCCGCCGAGCGCGCCCACGGGTAGACCGCCGCCGATCAGCTTGCCGAGCGTGACGATGTCCCCCTCGATCCCACACAGCTCCTGCATCCCGCCGGGAGCCATCCGGAAAGTGATCACCTCGTCCACGATAAGAGCCACACCCCGTGCGCGCGTCTGCTCGCGCACGAACTGCGCGAACGTCGGCTCCACGGGAAGCAGGCCGGCCCGATTGGGCATCGGATCGAGCAGCACACACGCAACCTGGCCGTTGTGCTCGTCCAAGACTCCCACCAAGGCCGAGGAGTCTCCAAGCGGGAGCGTGAGAACATCGCGCCGCACCCCCTCGGGCACGCCACGCGCGCCCGGCCTGGCGAGAGCGTCCCAGCCGCCGTGGTAGCAATCGGCGAAGCGCACGACCTTCTCGCGACCGCTCGCCGCGCGGGCGGCGCGCACGGCGGCCATCACCGCTTCGCTGCCCGAGCCGGTGAAGCGCCAGCGCTCAGCCCACCCGATCCTCGCGGCCAAACACTCGGCCAAGTCGACCTCCGCGGCCGTCGGCAAACCGAACGCCGAGCCCGCCTCCAGGGCCTCACGCGCCGCCGCCAGGACCGGCGCGTAAGCGTTGCCGTGCACGAGCGCCGAATAGTCGCCGTGCAGGTCGATCGCCTCGTGCCCGCCCACGTCCACCACGATCGCGCCTTCGCCGCGAGACGCATACGGAGGGGGCGACACCGCCGCCAAAGTTGTGCGCGAGCTGCCGCCCGGAAAGCGCACACGCGCGCGCTCGTAGAGCCCGCGGTTGCTGGGGGCGCGCGGTGGCGTCACTGCCGCCGCTCCGCTTGCGGTCCAGATCCCGAGCGACGCAGTCGCGTCAACGGTCGCGCTCCGCGGTTGCGCACAGATGTCCAGGAGCGATCCTCACAACGAGAGGTAAGCGTGCCTGATCTGCTCGTCGGCCAGCAGCGCGCCCGGCTCGCCCTCCGCGCGCACGAGGCCCCTGTCGATCACATAAGCCCTGCTCGCCAGCTCACGCACGAGCCCGAGATGCTGCTCGGCCAAAACGATCGTCAGGCCCGAAGCCTTGACCCGCAACAGCTGCTCGGCCAAAGTCTCGACCACGCGCGGCGCCAAGCCCTCGGTCGGCTCGTCCAGGAGCAGCATCCCGGGGTGGGTGAGCAGGGCGCGCGCGATCGACAGGACCTGCTGCTCGCCGCCGCTCAACCATGCGCCCTTGGACTTCCTGACCTTGGCCAGCAAGGGGAAGACCTCGTAGAGCTCCTCCACCGTCCAACGTACGCCTCCGTCGGCACCCTCCTTGCCAGCACCCTCCTTGCCAGCACCACCCTTGCCGGCACCCTCCTTGCCAGCACCACCCTTGCCGGCACCCTCCTTGCCAGCACCACCCTTGCCGGCGCGGAGCCCCGTGCGCAGGTTCTCCTCGACGGTCAGCTCTGAGAAGACGCGCCTGCCCTGCGGCACCAGGGCCACACCCAGGCGCGCGATCCGGTGCGGGGGGAGACCGATTGTCTGCACTCCGTTCACCTCGATCGAACCCTTGCGAGACCCCAGCACACCCATGACGCACTGCAAGGTGGTCGTCTTGCCGGCGCCGTTGCGGCCGATCAAGGCGACCGTCTCGCCGGCGGAGACGCGCATATCCAGGCCGAACAGGACTTGGCTCGAGCCATAGCTGACCCGAAGTCCTTCAACCGACAGCTTCACGACGCCTCCAGTGTGGTCGGAGACGCCCGACGATCGGTCGCGGGCCAGCTCCTCGCGGGACCTTCCTCACGAGGACGGCTCTCCTTGGGCGCCCAGATAGATCTCTTGCACCTGCGGGTCGCGCCGCACCTCTTCGGGCGATCCATCGGTGAGAATCCTGCCCCGATCCATGACCACGACCCGCAGAGCGTGGGCGAAGACGGTCTCCATGTCGTGCTCGCAGAAAACCAACGTGAGCCGCCGCCGCCGCACGACATCCATGACGAGGGCCATAATCGTGGCGCGCTCGTCGACCCCCATGCCTGCGGTCGGCTCGTCCAACAACAAAACGCGCGGGCGCAAGGCGAGCACCATCCCCAACTCCAAGCGCTTGCGCTGGCCTTGGGAGAGCGCCGAGGCTGGCTGCTCGCGCGCATCCAGCAGGCCCACCTCGCTCAGAGCCTGCTCGATTTGACCTTCGCCGCGTGGCGGCGAAGAGTGTCGGAGAGGAGCTGCGTGACCCTCGCCGAGCAGCAGCGAAGAGTGTCGGAGGGGAGGTTGTGTGTTGGGCGATAGGGGGTGCCCTGCGCGCGCGCGCGTACGGGCGCGCGGTGCACCCCGATCGGAGCGCTCCCACCACCGTCGTCCCCGTTCGGCGCCACTGCGCGCAAGCAGGGCGATCCGCGCGTTCTCGGCGACAGTGAGACCGGCGAACAGGCGCGGAGCCTGGAAGGTGCGCCCCACTCCCAGCCGGCTGTGCTCCTCAGGCGAGAGGCCCTTCATGTCGCGGCCGTCCAAGCGGATCGCGCCAGAGGTGGGCGCAAGCTCGCCCATCATCAAAGCGAACAAGGTGCTCTTACCGGCGCCGTTGGGACCGATCAGGGCGACCACCGCGCCCTCCTCGACCGCGAAGGTCACACCGTCCACGGCGCGGATGCCGCCGAAATGGCGCTTGACGTCGTCCAGTTCCAGGACTGCCAGGGCATCCGCCGTGCTCATCGGCGCTCCCCGATCGCGGCCCACAAGCGCCTGCCCACCCCGCGGCCCACGAGCGCCCGTCTACCCCGCGGCGCCCGCACGGCGCGCGCGACCTGCCCGGGCGCGCACGCGGCTCAACAGCGCTCCGGGCGCCCCGGGCAGGCTCCCGCGACCGGCCGCGCCGACCCCCCGCGGGGCGATCAGCACGACCGCCAACAGCACCACACCGTCGATCAGCAGGGTGTTAGTGGTCAGGCGGCCCACATAGAAGTCGATCAAACCCAGCAGGACCGCGCCGAGCGCGGGGCCCGAGAACAAGCCCACACCTCCGAGCAGGGTCACGATCAGGGCATCGGCCGAGATCTGCCAGGCGAACACGCTCGGATAGACGATCTGGGCGGACAGCACCGACAGACCGCCGCTCGCCGCCGCCACGGCCGCCGCGAGTGTGAACACTCCCAACCGCCGCCGGTCCACGGCGATGCCGAGCGTACGAGCGCGCAGCGCGTCTTCGCGAATGCCACGCAGCAGCAATCCCATCCTACTCCGCACGAACACGAATACACCCGCAAGCACCGTCAAGGCCACGACCAAGATCGCATAGTAGACCCGGTTCACTCCCAGTATCACGTTCAGGGAATCGGGCAGGTTCGCGATCGTGCCGCCGCCCCCGCCGGTCAGCGTGTGGGCGTGGTTGGCGGCGAATTCGAGCAGGTCCGCAAGCGCGAAGGTGAGCATGATGAAGGCGATCGGCTCGAGCCTGACCAGCACAGCGCCGCTCACCGTGGCCACCAGCGCGGCCGCGCAGACCCCGGCCAGCAGGGCCACGTAGAAGCCGACACCGCCGTTGTTGAGCGCCAGCACTGTCACATAGGCGCCCAAGCCGTAGAAGGCGGACTGGCCGAAGGAGAACATGCCCGCATAGCCGAACAGCAGGTTGAAGCTGACCCCGAGCAACATCGTCACGATCATGCTCGCCGCCAGCAGGACATACTCGCTGGAGACGAACGCCGGCAGCACGGCCGCGATCAGCGCCAGCGCCAGCGCCGGGGCCCAGTCGGGCGCCGGCCCGAGCCACTCGCGCAAGCGCCTCATCGGCGGTTCTCCGCCGAAGCGGCCGGCAACGCGCCCCAATAGGGGACCTCGCGGTCGCCGGCGGCGCAAAGCGGGCTCATCGGCTCACCGCGGCGCGCCCCGGCAGCAGGCGCCGGCCGGCAGCGGCGCGCGCCAGCAGGACCACGGTCATCACCGCGTATGGGGTCAAAGGCGCGAGCGTGGGACTTTGCAATGTCACGAAGCTCTCGATCACGCCGATCGCGACCGCCGCGATCAGGGCGCCGGTCATGTTGCCGAGCCCCCCGGTGACGACCACGATGAAGGCCGGCACGAGCGCAGCCGTTTCCAAGTTGGTCGTGACCGCCCCGTTGGGCGCATCCACCACGCCCCCGAGCGCCCCCAGGCCGATCCCGAAGGCGAACACGGCGGTATAGAGACGGTTCACGTTCACGCCCAACACCGACAGCATTGTGCGGTCGTCGACCGCCGCCCGCGTGAGCAGGCCCACACGCGTGCCGTACATCAAGGCCCAGATCGCGACCGCCACGAGCACCCCCAGCACGATCACCACAGCCGTGTACTTGGGCAAGGTCGCGCCGAGCACGTCCCAGCTGCCGTTCAGCGAGCCGGGCAGGGCCACCGTCCTGAAGCCGGAGCCGTAGACCGCCACGACCCCGCCGGCCAGCAGGTAGGAGAGCGCGAGCGTGAGCATGAACTGCTGGTTCTCGTCGTGCTCGCGATAGGTGCGCCGCAGGAGCGCCATCTCGACCACAGCCCCACCGAGCGCGGCCAGCAGAGGGACGAGCGCGAGCGCCAAGACCCAGCCGAGCGTGGAGGCGCCCACGCGCCCGATCACCGTCGTGGCGAGGTAGGCGCCCAGCATGTAGACGGCGCCGGCGGCGAAGTTCATCACCCCCAAGACCCCCCACACGAGATTGAGGCCGGCTGCCGAGAAGAACAGGATGAAGCCCAGGCCAAGCCCCGCGAACAGCTGATCGAGGAAAGTGGGGAAGCTCATTGCAACCCAATCATCGCGAGCTTGGCCGACGCCCAACGCCTGCACGGGATCGCCCGACTCCCACACGGGATCGCGCCGGGCGAAGGGCGGGCCCCCTGGCCGTGGCGAGCGCCGATTTCCCCACCCAGACTGGCTCCCACCGGGGAGGCGCCCTCACGCGCCTCCCCGGTGGGCCGGGCCATCGGCTTCAGCAGGTGAAGTACTTGCTCGTATCCACGAATTCGATCGGCGAGAAGTGCGCAAACGGTAGAGCCGCTGTGGCTGCCGCCACCGGGCCCATCGCGATTGGCACCGCCGTCAGGTTGTTGCAGGCGTGGATCTTCACGCTGCCCTGCACCATCTGCACCGTGGCTCCTGAGAGCTTGTTGCGCACCGCAACCGGATCGGTCGATTTGGCCAGCTCGATCCCTTGCGCGATGATCTCGACCTGGTTGAACCCGTCGCCGGCGCTCCCACTGTTCGCCACTTCGGCGCCGAGCGGTTCCAGCTTCTTGGCAAGCGGCGTGCTGTACATCGATGCGGCAGGGTAATAGCCGTAGCCGTGGGCGCCGACCGGCGGCTTGGTCATGGCGTCGAGCGTCACATAGTCGAGCGGGCCAAACAGCTGTGTCGCTCCGAAGAAGCCGAGAGGGTATGCCTGCTTGACGAACGTGATCATGTCTTCGGCGACAAGCGTGTTGTAGACAATGTCCGGTTTCTCGGCAACCAGCTTGCTGATGTAGGCGCTGTAGCTGGGCGCCCCCGAGGGAGCGTATTCCTGGCTCACGATCTTCTGCGAGCTGCCCTGCATCGCCTTGCGGAAAGCCGCCATCACTTCATAGCCATAGCTGTAGTCCTCGGCGAGCAAGGCCACCGTCTTCCATTGCGGATGAGCGCGCACGAATGCGGCCGCATTGGCGCCCTCGATATTTGCCGTCGGGATCGTGCCGAACACGTAGCTGTCGGATCCCGTGAAGATCGTCGGATCGGCGACACCCACGACGTAGGGGATATGACTGGGGTTCGCCACAAGCCTCGTCACGCTCTTGCCCACAGCACTGGTGCAGGTACCGGCAAGGAACTTCACGTGTTCGCTCAAGACAAGGTCGCGCGCCTGGCTCACGCCCACGCTCGGTTCGGCCTTGTCATCGCGCACGAGCAACTGCAGCGGGTGTCCCAGCACGCCGCCTTCGGCGTTGATCGTCTTGACGGCCTGCTGGGCGCCCTTGACGTAGTCCTGGGAGAACCCCGCGCAGAATCCAGTCAGTGACGCCAGGTAGCCGATCTTCAGGGGCGCGCCCGAAGCAAGCGTTTCTTTGCTTTCCGATGAGCCGCAACCGATGCCCGTGAGCGCAACCGCGGCGACCAAACCGCACGCGAGCAGCTCGCGTGCTTTCACAACTTTTCTGCCAACCATTGTCTTCCTCCCCGCGACCCCACCCAGCGGTGGGCTCGTCCGATGTTGTCGCGGCCGCCTCCACGACCATCGACCTGCACTTTGCCAGTGAATGACTACAAGCCCATCCGGTCTTTGCTGCCCAACCCACTCGGCTTACACGTTGTGCGATCGTCGACCTGCTTCGAAATGATCGGGCGAGAATACAGCCCTGCCGAACGCTCGTGAAGAAACACCCTCCTCGCCGGCGAACGCCTCGGCGTAGGCGGAGGGCAGGGGAGCCTGAGCGCCCAGTTCAAGCGCCGCCCTTATCGGCCAATAGGGGTCGCCCAGCAGCGGACGCCCCACAGACACCAGCGACGCATGGCCTTCGCGCAGCAAAGCCTGCGCGGAGGCCCCATCGACTATTCCCCCGCCGAGCGCGACCGGCGGGCCAGCAGACGACGAGCTATCGGGCGGCCCACCTGCAGGCGGCAGGTGGTGGGACGGCGCGCCGGCCCCCAGCGAACGCTGCCCCTCGCCCACCGGCTCGCTCCTCGCGGGTGGCTTCGCGAGCGCCTTGGCGAGCGCGAGCACATCCGCGGGACCGGCGCGGTGGCCGCCCAAGAGAGGCGTGCCTCCGCTGAGGTCGACCAAGTCCGCTCCAGCGGCAAGACATGCGCGGGCGCAGTCCGCCATCTCCTCGATCCCAAGTCCGCCCGCCTGGCCGTCGCCGGCCGGGAGTCTCACAAACAGTGGCCGCTGCGAAGGCCACCGGGCGCGTACCGCACGCACGACTTCGAGCAGCAGGCGCCGGCGACCCGCGGCATCGCCGGCGTAGGCATCGTCCCTGAGGTTCGTCAGGGGCGAGAGGAACTGGTGCAACAGATAGCCGTGCGCAGCGTGAACCTCGACTACGTCGAAGCCGGCGTCCGCAGCCATGAGCGCCGCCTGCGCAAAGTCCTCCACGACGCCTGCCAGATCCTCGGCGCTCGCCGCTCGCGGCTGCACCCAACCTGGCCCGAAGGGGGCTGGTGACGCGGCGAGGGCGCCGGCCTGGCCACGCCTGTCCGCCAAGGCCTTGCGTCCCGCGTGGGCCAGTTGCACGCCCACGGCCGCGCCCTGGGAGCGACTGAAGCCCACGATCCGCACCAGCGCCTGGACTTGGGCCGGCTCGTACAGCCCAAGCGCACTGCTGCTGGTGCGCCCGAGCGGCGCCACCGCCGTGTCCTCGACCATCACGAGCCCGCACCCGCCGACCGCGCGCGAGCCGTAGTGGACGAGGTGCCAGTCGCTCGCGCACCCGTCATCCTGCGCCGCGCGCTGGCTCATCGGGGACATCATGACCCGGTTGCGGATCTCCAGCTCGCCCAGCGTTAGCGGTTCGAACAGCTTCATTTGCGTTTTACGAAGGCTCCCCGCCTCGCAGCCGAGACAGCTACAGCTCCCGCAAGGGGCGAGCCGACCGCGATCGCTTCGAACCCCGACACGATCACCGCAGCCCCGGCATGATCTCCCGCGCGAACAGCTCCATCGAGAGCTCACCACCCGCTCGTGTGGTTGACCGACGTTGTGCCATGCGGAGAACATGTCCACGCCCAGTCGCGCATAGGCGCTCAACTTCTCGCGAACCTCCTCGACCGCCCCGAAAGCGATATTTGCGTGCATCTGCTCGAAGCCCGGCTCATCCTCAAAGACGGGGCGCTCGACCGCGTATTCGCCTCCCTGCACCTGCTCCACATTTGCCAGCTGCTGTTCGACGATGCGTTGGTTCATACGAACGTAGCGCAGCACATCGCGGGTATCGCTCGGCCCACCGACATAAGTCATGCGATTGACACCGAACTTAATGCTCAAGCGAGGCCTGCCGAGCTCATCGACAGCCCGTGCGAACGAGTTATAGACCGCTTCGACATAGGAGAACGGTTCGCGGAACGGACTGAAGAGAAAGTGCGAGTCAAAGCCCAGCTTCACCGCCCAGTCCATCGAGCGTGGCGACAGCGCCGCTATCCAGAGCGGCGGATGCGGTTGCTGTAGCGGCGGAGGCAGGACCGTCGCGTTCGGATAGGAGAAGAAGCGCCCATCGTGAGCAAGGGCGCCGCGCGCCGTCCAATGGTCGACCATGATCCGCGCGTGCTCGGCAAAGAACTCCCTACTCTCGTCCTCCTCCAGCTCACTTTGGAATTGGCGCATCTGGTAGGCCGAAGCACCCCGCCCGACCCCTACGTCGATGCGCCCACCGCTCAATTGATCGATCTGGGCGATCGACCCGGCAAGGCGCAGCGGGTGATGAAACGGGAGCACATGCACGGCCACGCCTACGCGGATGCGCTCGGTGCGCTCGACGATCATCGCGGCCAGCTGCAGCGGGTCGGGGGCGGCGAGGAAGCTGACCAGATTCTGTTCGGCCAGCCAGATCCCGTCGTAGCCAAGCTGCTCGGCGAGGACCGCCTGGTCGAGCATCTCTTCGTAGAGCCGGGCCGGTGGCTTGCTCCGGTCCCACCACTGTCCGGGAAGGAACAGATAAAACTCCATCTCAGCGCCAGCCCGTCTCAGCGTCCGTCCGTTGCAAATCCCGCCCCGTCTCACTGTTGGTCCGTTGCAAACGCCGGCCCGTCTCAGCGCCAGGCGGTCGCGAACACCAGTCCATCTCAGCGCCCGATCCGGTTCGCGTGGTCCCCCTCGAAGTTGAGGACGCGATCGCGTAGGTCCCCGTCGGCGCTGTAGACGAGCTTGCCGTCCACAATCGTGTGGGCGACCGACAGCTCGCCAAAGTCCTCCTCGCCGACCTCGTCGATGGCGCGCCGCAGGATCACGATGTCGGCGAGCTTACCCTCCTGGAGCGTGCCGCGCGAGCTTCTCCCAGAAGCCGGCGTGGGCAGCGTGGCGCGTGTACATGGCGAGCGCCTGCTCGCGATCGATACGCTCGCCGGGGTCGATCGTGCGTCCGGCGAAGGTGGTGCGGGTCATCGCACACCACATATTGTGAAAAGGGTTCAGCAGGCGCGGATCGCCGCCAGTCGTGTCGGAGGTGCCCGGGACTTCAAAGCCCTCCGCCAGCAAGGTGCGCAGAGGTACACAGTCGCGGCTGCGCTGCTCTCCCAGAGAGCGCGGCCAGAACTCCCCATAGTTGTAGATGAAGCCGAGGTTGGGCACCGGCAGCACTCCGGCGCGCTTGCACCAGGCTGTGCGCTGCGCGCTCCAAGCCGTGTTGGCGCCGTGCTCGATTCTGGACCTGCGCCCGTCGCCGGCTCGCGCGCCGGCCAGCTCGAAGGCCGCGAGGGAGATGTCCTGGGCGAGGTCGCCGGCGGCGTGCAGGGCCACCTGGGCGCCCGCCTCGAAGGCCTGGCGAATGTGATCGGTCAGCTCACCCAACTCGTAGGTGAGCGCGCCGCGCTTGCCCGGAGCGTCGAGGTACTCCTCATAGAAGGCGGCGGTGTGCGAGGAGCTGCCTCCGTCCACGAACAGCTTGACGCCGCCTCCTTCAAACCAGTCGGCCCGCAAGGGCACATCGGCGATCGCGCCGCTTGCCACCTCCGGGAGCGACCCGGCCAAAGGCACCCAGCCAAAGCCGCGCACGCGCAGCGGGATCTCGCCCGCGGCGGAGGCGCTCGCGAGTAGGCGCATCACCTGCGCGGAGTCCCAGATCTCTTGGATCGACGTGACCCCGTTGGCCAGGTAATGACCCCAAGCCACGTTCGCGACCGAGCTCGCCAGCTCCACATCGGTGGGCTCGGGGATCGGAAAACGGTCGAACATCTCGGCCAGAACGCCGGTCGGCTCCCCCGCGGCGTCGCGCTCGATGCGAGTCCCTGGCGGCTCGGGCGTGCGCCGATCGATCCCCGCCAAGCGCAGCGCGCAGCGGTTGGCGACCACGTTGTGGATGCTCGACCTGTACACGATCGGATGCTCCTCGGAAACGTCGGTCAGCTCTTGTGGCGTGGGGAAGCGGTCGTCGGCCAGCAGCTCGTCCTGGAAGGTGGTGCCCTGCAGCAGGATCCAGGTACCCGGCGCCACCTGGCTCGTGCGCTCGCGTGCGCGAGCCAAGATGTCGGCGATCGAAGTCACCGGTGGGGTACGACAGTCCACGGCGCTTGCCATCGAGCGGGCGACGTGGCCGAAGTGGCCGTGAGCGTCGATCAGGCCGGGCAGCACCGTTGCCCCCTGCGCGTCGACGACGGTGGTGGACGGACCTCGCAGCGACTCGACTTGCGTGGAGGTTCCAACAGCGAGTATGCGCCCACCGCGAGCCGCCAGCGAGGTGGCATCGGAGGAGCAGCCGGGGCTCATCGTGCGGACGTCTCCGTCCATGATCACGATGTCGGCGTGCTCACTCATCGGGCCGCCCATTCATCAGGTCCGGCCGTCGAACATTCCGATGGTCGGCCTGAACATTCAGTTCTGAGCATTTGACTGAAACGACACCCGCAAACCTAAATGATGCATAAGGCCGGCGACCGGAAAACTCCTGATACCGTGAGCATTCCCCACGGACACAGGGCATACACCCAGGCGATGAGCTGTCAGAAGGGTGAATCGAAGGGTCCTCGGGAAGCCGCTGCAGAACAGTTTGGAACCCCACGGTAGACGCTGAGGCGCCCGTGCCGCTGTTCGCGATTGAGATCGTCGGCATTCCCAAGTATGATGACTGTTCAATAGAGGTGCACCAATGTAGAGGCACCTCCGGCACTACGGATAGGGGCCCACGCACAGATGCCTAGAGTAAGCTCGAATTCTTCCAAACCCAGCCAGGAGGGCGAGTGGTCGATACCCAGCCTCCGCGAGCCACGCTACTCCCAATCGCTCGAGCGAGGGCTTGCGATTCTCGGTTGCTTTACGCCCGAGCGTCCGGTGCTCGGGATCGCCGACATCGCCGACGACCTCGGCATGAGCCGCTCGACGACGCACCGTTACGTGATCACACTGGTCGCGCTCGGCTTTCTCGAGCAGGGCGCCTCGCGCAAGTACAGGCTCGGCCTGCGCGTGACCGATCTCGGTATGTCCGCCCTGAACTCGACCGGCTTGCGTGAGCATTCGCGTCCCTACCTCGAAGAGCTGCGCCAACGCACCTCCTACACGGTGAACCTGTCGGTGCTGGACGGTCCCGAGATTCTCTATGTCGATCGTGCGCGCAGCTTTCGTCGCGGACAGAACAAGATCGATTTCAACCTGCGTCCCGGCTCGCGCCTGCCCGCCTACTGCACTTCGATGGGCAAGGTTCTCTTGGCCAACCTTCCCGAGGCCGAGCAGCGCGAGCTGATCGGGGAAATGACGCTAACGCGTCGCGGCCCCAACTCGATCACGAGCAAGAAGGCTTTGCGCACCGAATTGGAGCACGTGCTCGAAGAGGGCATGGCTGTCAACGACGAAGAGCTCGCCCAGGGACTGCATTCGATCTCCGCTCCGGTGCGCACCGAGTCGCGTGAGGTCGTGGCGGCTGTGAACATCGCGGCGCACAGCTCGATGATCTCGCTGGAGGAGCTGGTGGACGCGCTCGGCCCACACCTGGTCGCCACCGCCGACAACATCTCGGCGAGGCTGGGCTACCGCCGCGACGACGAGCAGAGCTGAGCGCCCAAGACTGCCGGGAGGCTTCCACCGGCCGGCGTCGTCAATGCGACGCCGGCCGATTGGCTTTAGCACCGTTTGCCCTGCTCGCATAGGCTACGGCCGGTGATTGCCACGACAAAGCGGGTCGCAAGCGGACTGAGCGCGCTCGCCCTGATCGCCGGCCTCGCGGCCTGTGGAGAAACCGCCTCCACGAGCGGCTTCGGCGGCGAAAGCCAGAAGGTCGCGCAGACGGTGGCGAACTTCCAGACCGACGCGAGCGCCAACGACCAGAAGAAGCTGTGCGAAAACGATCTCGCCGCCACGCTTACCAACCAGCTGCGCGGCGCCGGCGGCTGCCAGGCGGCGATCAAGGAACAGCTGAAGGACATCGACGCGCTCGGCCTCACGATCGAATCGGTCGCGGTCACCGGCTCGAGCGCCTTGGCTAGCGTCAAGAGCACCTACTCGGGCAAGAGCGCGATCACCACGCTCAAGCTGGTCAAGGAAGGCTCCCACTGGAAGATCGCGGGGATCTCCTACGCCCGGACTTCCGCCCCGGCGAAGAAGAGCTAGGCCAGAGTACGACCGTACTGGCGCTCGTAGTAGGCGCGATAGTCGCCTGAGCGGATCGGCTCCCACCACCAGGTGTTGTCGCGATACCAAGCAACGGTCTGCTCCAAGCCCTCGGCGAAGCGCACCTTGGGCTCCCAGCCAAGCGCTCTGACCTTGGCCGAGGAGAGTGAATAGCGACGGTCGTGGCCGGGGCGGTCGGTGACGTGCTCGATCAAGGACTCCTCGGCCCCAGTGAACTCGAGGATGCGCCGAACGACCTTGATGTTGGGACACTCGTCGGGCCCACCCGCGTTGTAGACCTCTCCGGGCGCGCCGTGCTCCAGCACGTGCCCGATCGCTCGCCCGAAGTCGGTCGCGTGGATCCAGTTGCGCACCTGCATGCCGTCGCCGTATACGGGCAGAGGGTCGCCGTGGAGCGCATTGAGGATCATCAAAGGGATCAGCTTCTCGGGGTACTGGTAGGGCCCGTAGTTGTTCGAGCCCCGGCAGATCGTGGCGGACAGGCCATAGGTGTGGAAGTAGCTCTGCACGAGCAGGTCGGCGCCCGTCTTGGTCGCCGAATAGGGGGAGGAAGGACGCAGGGGCGAGTCCTCGGTGAAGGAGCCGTCCTCGATCGAGCCGTATACCTCGTCGGTGGAGACCTGCACGTAGCGCAGGTCTCGCTCGCGGGCGGCCTCGAGCAGAACGTAGGTGCCCAGGGCATGTGTGCGCACGAAGGCGTCCGGCTCGGCGATCGAACGGTCGACGTGGGTCTCGGCCGCGAAGTTGACAATCGCCTCGATCGGGCGCGCCCCACTGGGACCGCCACTTTCGAGCGCACTCGCCACCGCTTGGGGGTCCTCGATCGCTCCGTGCACGAAGCGAAAGCCGGGGTCATCGGCGAAGTCGTGAAAGTTCTCCTCGCGACCGGCATAGGTGAGCTTGTCGAGCACGACGACCTCGTCCTCGTTCTCGCGCAGGCGCAGGCGCACAAAGTTGGAGCCGATGAAGCCGGCGCCGCCGCAGACAAGCAATCTCATGCGCGCATCATCCCATCATCAGTGCGCAGAGCGGCGCTGGGCGGCGTCCTACCGATCGGAGATCGATGGGATCTCCGATCGGCCAGCTTATGCGCAAAGCACACCGCGCTCGCTGCGTCCTTGCCCAGCTTGCCCTGAGCACTGATGAACGCTTGCCGTTCGCGCTCGCTCATCGGTTGACCCCAATGCGTGCCGCGAGGTACCCCGCAAGGCCGTCTTGCCAAGGACCCATCGGTAGGACATCCTCGCGTTCTGTCTCGAGCACCGAGAAGGCGGGACGGGGCGCGGGGCGAGCCATCTGCTCGCTGGAGACCGCCTCCACGCGACAGTCGACCTCGGCTTGGCGGAAGATCTCCTTGGCGAAGCCGTTCCACGAGACCGAGCCCGCGCCGGTCAGGTGAACCAGCCCGCTCACGCCACGCTCGAGCAGTCCCACGATCGCGGGCGCCAGATGGCCCGACCAGGTGGGCGAGCCGATCTGGTCGTCGACCACCTGCACGGCGTCGCGCTCGCCGGCGAGGCGCAGCATCGTGGCGACGAAGTTGGGTCCGTCGATTCCATACAGCCAGGCGGTGCGCACGACCGTGTGAGCCGACGAGGCGCCCAGCACTCGGCGCTCTCCGGCAAGCTTGGTCTCGCCGTATACCGAGCGCGGGCCGGTTGGGTCAGACTCGACGTAGGGGCGCGGCCGTCCGTCGGCGTCGAGCGGAGCCGTACCGTCGAAGACGTAGTCGGTCGAGATGTGCAGCAGCGGCGTGTCGATCGAGGCCGCCGCGCGAGCCAGGTTGCCGGCGCCCTCGGCGTTGACCGCGCGAGCCGCCTCGCGATGAGTCTCTGCGCCGTCCACGTCGGTCCAGGCCGCGCAGTTGATCGTGGCCTCGGGACGCTCGCGCTCGTAGAAGGAGAGGACCGCCCGCTCGTCGGTGATGTCCAGCTCGGGCAGGTCCACCAGGATCAGCTCGTGTCCGGCGCGCTCGCCCACTCGGCGAACGTCTGCCCCGAGCATGCCCGCCGCTCCGGTAACGAGGATCTTCACAGGATCGAGATGTCGGAGTTGTCGCCCACCATAAAGCGGTAGGCGCGCGGCTGGCGATCGCCGCGCCTGACCGTCACGTTGCGCCCGAGCAACGAGGACTCCATGCGCCCGTCGAGATCGCACACCGAGGAGCCGGCCAACAGGATCGAATGCTCGACCTCGGCGTTGAAGATGCGACAGTTCTCGCCGATCGCGGTATAGGGACCGACATAGCAGTCGCGCAGGTGGGCGCCGGCGCCGACGATCGCCGGTCCGCGCACGCTGGTACGCTCCAAGCGGGCGCCGGGCTCGATCACGACGCGCCCGTCGACCTGCGAGTCGATCAACTCGCCCTGAATCGACTCGGTCAAGTTGTCGAGGATCAGGCGATTGGCCTCGAGCATGTCGTCGAGGCGTCCAGTGTCCTTCCACCACCCGCGCACGATGTGGGGCTCGACGCGACGACCACCGTCCACGAGGTGCTGGATCGCATCTGTGATCTCCAACTCTCCACGCGCAGAGGGCTCGATCGCGCGGGCGGCGTCGTGAATCGAGGGGGTGAACATGTACACACCCACGAGCGCCAGGTCGGTCGCCGGCTCGGACGGCTTCTCGACGAGCTTAACCACGCGACCCACCTCGCCGGGCGCTGCATCGGCCAACTCGGCGACGCCATAGTTTTCGGGATCGGACACCGGCGTGAGCAGGATCAAAGCGTCCGGCGCGTGCTCGCGGAAAGCAGCCACCAGGTCGGAGATGCCGCCCTGCAGCAGGTTGTCTCCGAGATACATCACAAACGGGCTGTCGCCGAGAAACGGCTCGGCGGTGAGCACGGCATGGGCAAGCCCGAGCGGCTCGTCTTGCACTATGTACTCGATCTTCACGCCGAAGCGCGAACCGTCGCCGGCGGCCTGTCTGATCTCCTCGCCGGTCTCGGGCGCGATGATGATGCCGACCTCTCCCACACCGGCGGCGGCCATCGCCTCGATCCCGTAGAAGAGCACCGGCTTGTTGGCTACCGGCACCAGCTGCTTGGCGCTCGTGTGGGTGATCGGGCGCAACCGCGTGCCCTTGCCGCCCGAGAGGATGAGGCCCTTCAAGGAATCCATTCGGCGCGAAGCCTAATAGACGCCGGCCAGCTTGCGATGGTCCCAACTCGCGCGGCGCCGCTCGACGAACTCCAAAGCGACGCGCTTGGCGGCCTGCCTGTCGACCATCGCCGCCACCTCCGGCGCCAAAGCGTCCACAGGCGGCTCGCCACGGGGAGAGGCATAGCGCCTGAAGATCTCCTGCCCCAGAGCGCTGACGGTCTCGATCTCCCGGTGTATGACAACGTCGCACTCGAACATCACCCCGCGCAGCTCCTGATACTGCTCGCCGGCCTCGACTTGCAGCGTTGCCCGGGGATCGCGCTCGAGGTTGCGAACCTTCTGGGAGGAGGCATATGTCCACGCCCAGATCCGGGGGACCACATCTGGCAACCCGGACTGGGCCGGCGTTCCGGACTGGGCCGGCGTTCCAGACTGAGCCGGCGTTCCGGACTGAGCCTGTATCCCAGGCGAAGCCGCCAAAGGGTCTGGCTTGCGCGAGACATACCACAGGGGCATCAGGTGCGGCCAGTCGCGCGGGCCGATCGTGGCGCATGTCACCGTGCGCTCTTGCTCCAAGAACAAGGCGACCTCGGCCTCGCTCATCTTGATCTGCTCACGACGACTCATTGGCGCAGGGCACTCGGGCGCAGGGCACTCGCATCGGCGCGGTCAGATGCCGCGCGCGCGTCGCCGTTCACGAGACGCCCGCAGGCACTGCGCGCAGGCGCCGCACCGCCGAGAGCACCGCATCGCGCGCGTCCTCGGGCTCGATCACGGCCGCGTCGCCTGCCTCCTTGAGGATCTCGCGCACGAGCCAGTCGGTGCCGGCGAAGCTCAGCTCCACGACGATCGAGCCGTCGACGAGCTCCTCCTCGACGCGACGCCGCTCGCGCGCCCAGCGCGCCCGATTGGGCGAGATCCAAACGCGTGCGGTCCGCGAGGCCTGTACCTCGCCGGTGCGCATCCAGCCCTCTACTTCGCCCGGATCGACCTCGGGGCGGGGCTCGAAGATCTCCTCGGTCACATGGGCACGCCTGATCCGGTCGAGGCGGAAGTGGCGCATGGCGCGCTTGCCGGGGTCAAACGAGGCCACGTACCAACCCTCCTGGCCGTTGGTGAGCGCATAGGGCTCCACACGCCGCATCGAGAACTCGTCCTCGTTCTCCTTGTAATAGTCGAGCTCCACGATCCTGTGCTCGACGATCGCGCGCGAGACGGTGCGCGCCACCTCGGAATCGTCGCTGGTGGCGTGTGCGACCTGCAGGCCCTGCTCCATCGGGTCCTCGCCGAGCGCCGCCACGATCTTCTCGCGCGCGCTCGCGAGCGAGCCCTCGGGGATGTGCTCGCCGACGAGGTCGATCGCGGCGACCAGCGCCTTGGCCTCGACCGGGAGCAGGCGCGCGGGACGGTCGAAATTGTCGCTGTAGGGCTCGGGGTCGATGTCGATCTCACCCTCCTGCTCGAGGATCTCGGCGTACAGGACGTAGGAGCCGCCACCGAAGTTGACGACATTCAGCACATTTATGTCCTCGCGCAACTCCTCGTCCGAGAGCTGAAGCTGCTCGCACACCTCGGCGATCTTGACGCGCTCGCCGCGCCGACCGGCGTGAATCAAGATGCTCGCGAGCGTGACGAGCCGGGCGAAGCGCTCGGGACGAATCGCCGCGTCGGCCTGGGGGTCGCGCTCTGCCGCGGCTGCTCTGCGTCCCGCGCGCGCCGCCGAGGCGCCCGTGGGGGCTGCCGGCTCCTCGATCGCCGGAACGCGGTCGGCCAGCTCGAGCGCGTCGGCGTGCAGCTCCTCCAACAGAGCGAGACGCCGTCCGTGTTCCTCGACCAGCTCCGGCGGCCCAAGCAAGCGCGCGTTCTCGCCCAGCCCAAGCACCCAGGAGACGATCATGCGCGCGCTGGAGTAGCTCGTGCGGAAGACCCTGTCTCCCTCGCCGTGGCCTTCATCGCCGGCGCCGGCCATCTCGCCGTAGCGACCGAAGTGGCGCTCGATCTGCCAGGCGATCCGCTCGCTCAAGAGCACTTCGGCGACTCCCTGCTCCTCGCCCAGCTGCCACTCGGCGCGGCCCGCGTACTCGCGCGGGTCGAAATCGGCCGGGCGCCTGAAGTCGTGCTCGGCCTTGGTCGCGTAGGAGACCTTGCCGCGGATGCGCGAGAGCCTGAAGACCCTGATCTGCTCGCGCTCGTGGGCATAGCCGAGCAGGTAGAACTCGCCTCCTTGGAAGAGCAGATGGTAGGGGTCAACACGGCGCGGGCCCACCTCGTCGCGGGCCATCGTGTAGTAGTCGAAGGTGATCGTCTTGTTGCGGAAGATCGCCGTCTCGATCTTGGCCAGCCGCACCGACAGCTCATGACCGTCGGCCTTGGCGGTGATCGCCAGAGCAACTGACTGCTGCTCCGGCGCCCGCAATGGACTGGGGCGCCCCCAGGTGATCTGTTGCAGGGCGAGGCGCAGTGGCTCGGCGTAGGCGAACTCGCCGTCCAGCAGGTGCAGGGCGGCCTGTAGGGCGGCGTGCTCTTCGTCTGTGAACTCGATTGCCGGCAGGTGGAAGTTCTCCGAGCGCAGCGAATAGTTCTCCTGCTCGGCGGCTCCGTCGGCGGGGCGATCCACGGTCAGCTGGATGCGCAAGGACTCGAGCTCCGAGCGGTCGGCGTAGAAACGCCGCGCGAAAGCGTCCTCGTTCATGCCGCTGTAGCCCTCCACGTCGCGCCTGATCTCGAGCGCCGTGACCGGCCTGCGCTCGGCCATCAGGTATGAGATCAGCGACAGCTGGCGGATCAGCTTCTCTGTGTCCTTGGCCATCCACCATCAAAGATAGAACCCGATGGCGAGACGTATTCGCCCGGCTGCCTGTCGACTCGCAAATTGCGGCTTTTACAGGGGCTATTCGGAAGGGACCGTCGGGCCGCCGATGGACGGACGGGCGGGCGGGCGCGTCGCTCAGGCGGCTTCGCGCGTGGACTGCTCGGCGGGTGCGCTCGCCTCGCGCTCGGCGAACCACGCGCCCGCGCCGAGTGCGCGATCGAAGTTCGACCAGCGCGCCCCCGGCGAGAGCTCCTTCTCGATCCGATCGAAGCTCCCGAGGCGCCCGCCCAGGTTGTCGATCATGTGCACCAAGGTCGCCTCGCGCGTGGCGGGCACGACCGGGCTGCCGTGCTCGAGCGAGCCGTGGTGGGAGAGAATGATGTGCCCCACCGCCCAGGCCAGCTCCTCGGGGAAGCCTTCGATGTCCTCGATCGTGCGGCGGACGCGGTAGTAGCCGAGCGCGATCTCCCCGTGCAGGCGTCCCAGGTCGGTGAGGTCGATGCTCTGGGTGTCCTCGCCATAGGCGTCGAGCTTGCCGATGTCGTGCAGCAAGGCGCCCGTCACGGCCACGTCGCGGTCGATCCCGGGGAAGGTGGCTGAGATGGCGCTGACTCCCTGGGCCACTCCCAGGCAATGCTCAAGCAGTCCGTGACGGTAGGCCTGGTGGTAGTACTTGGCGGCCGGCGCCACCTCGTAGCGTGCCCATAGAGACGAGCCCTCCCCAAACACACGCTCGAGCAGGGCGCCCAGGTGGGGGTTGCGCACCGTGGCGATCAGCTCGCGCAGGTCGACCTCCATTTGCCTGGGCTCGCGCGCGGGCCCGTCCAGCAGGTCCTCGGACGCGTAACTTCCCGGCTCTGCGGGAGCGAGCAGGCGAAGGTTTATCTGTGGCCCGAACCTCGGATGGACCGTGTAGCGACCGCTCACGCGGACGGGGCTGCCGGGGAACGCCAGTCGCTCTATCTCGGCGAGATCCTCCCACACCATCGCGACCACCGCGCCGGTGCGGTCGCCCAGCTGCAGGCGCAGATAGTCGCCGCCATCACGGCGGGAGCGGCGCTCTATTGCGCGCACCAGTAGGGCCTGGTCGATCTCTGTGCCATCTGAAAGCTCGTTGACGAGCATGTCTCGAAAGGTAGAGCGAAGGGCGGACGGTATCCGCCCAAATCCCGGACACTCGTGCACCTAATTGTCCAATCGCAGCGACCAGATTTGTCCATCCGGCCCATAGACGTTTCCATTTGCCTGGCCTACTCTGTCAGTTGTGTAAGGCATAGTTTCAAGGTTTGTGTAGCAAGCAGTTCCAACACTTCTGTAGCGACTGTTTTCTACGAGGGGCACGACAGGAGGATCCGCAGATGAGCATCGAGACACACGCATCGGGACGTACGAGGGGCACCGAGAGTGGGGTCGGCGCCGGCCATCGGCTCAAAATCGTCAGCTGGAACGTCAACGGGATCAGGGCGCGGATGCCGCGCATCGCCGAGATGCTGCGCAGGGAGCACCCCGACATGGTGTGCCTGCAGGAGACGCGCTGCCCGTTCCGCCACTTCCCCCACCAGCGCCTGGAACAGCTCGGCTACCGCGCCGAGCACAGCCCGGGCCGGCGCAACGGCGGCGTGGCGATCCTGGTGCGCTCAGACCACAAGGTCACGCATCGCAGCCGCTCCCTGGACAGCCGCCACGACCTCGCCCAAGGACGCTGGCTGGAGACCACTTGCGCCGGACTCACACTCGGCTCGGTGTACGTGCCGGCCGGACCGACCCACCAGGAACTGGACGACTCGAGCAAGCTCGCCTTCCTGGAGGCGGTCGCCAATCAAGCCTGTCGCGACCACTACCACCCACTCCTGATCGCCGGCGACTTCAACGTGGCGCCGTCAGACCGCGACGTGTACGAGCCGACGTGGTTGGAGGGCTCCTACCACACCGCGGCGGCCGAGCGCGAGGACCTGCGCCACATACTGCGCGAGGGCGAGCTGGTGGACGTGTACCGCCACCTGCACCCCGACGAGCGCGGCTACACCTGCTGGGATCAGCGCGAGGGTCACTATGCGCGCGACTACGGTCTGCGCATCGATCTGGCCTTGGCGAGCAGCAGACTGGCCGAGCACATCGTCCGCTGCGAGGTCAAGCACGCCTACAGGCAGGGACGTCGGCCGTCCAACCACGCTCCCCTGGAAATCGAACTGCAGGGGATCGGTGAGTGAGAAGCTCTCTCCGCGGACTCCCATCGCCCTCACCCCTCGGGGGCGGTGGGAGTATCTATGGCTCCAGGCGGTTGGGGCCTCGATAAAGGAACGTGACCTCGCGGACGTTATCTTGGCCGAGCATCTGCATCAGAAGGCGCGTCAAGCCGAAGCCGAAGCCGCCATGGGGGGGAGCGCCGTAGCGGAAGAAGTCGAGGTAGTACTGGATCGGCTCGACCTCGACTCCCTTCTCACGCGCCTGGGACAGGAGCTGCTCGTAGCGGTGCTCGCGCTGGGCTCCGGTGGTGAGCTCGATACCCCGCCACAACAGATCGAAGCTCTTAGTGAGGGTTGGCTGGTCCTGATGTCGCATGTGGTAAAAGGGCCGCATGGATGTCGGATAGTCCGTGACGAACACGAACTCGCTGCCTGACTGCTCGGCGACGATCGCCGACAGCGCCCGCTCGCTTGGCGGATCGAGATCGTGGTCGGGCCCCGGCGCATCGTGACCATGCTCCTTCAAGAGAGCCTTGGCATCGGCCAAGGTGATGCGCGGGAAAGGCACGGTCGGCGCTGACAGCTCCACCGCGAAAGCGCCGGCAATCTGCTCGCCGTGCTCTCGGGCGACCTTGGAAAGCACATGCGCAAGCCAAGCCTCCTCGAAGGCCATCACGTCCTCGTGGGAGTCGATCCAAGCGATCTCCACGTCCACGCTCGTGAACTCGGTGTCGTGCCTGGACGTGAACGACGGGTTGGCCCGGAACACGGGGCCGATCTCGAACACCTTGCCAAAGCCGCCGGCCATCGCCATCTGCTTGTAGAACTGGGGCGACTGGGCCAGGTAGGCGGTCCGCTCGAAGTAGTCCACCTTGAACAGCTCGGCGCCGGACTCTGAGGCCGAGCCCATCAGCTTGGGCGTGTGGATCTCGACGAAGCCCTGCTCATGCCAATGCTCGCGCATGGCGTACTCCACGGTGGACTGCACCTCGAAGATCAGACGTCGGTCGGGCCGGCGCAGGTCGAGGTAGCGCCAGTCGATGCGCTTGTCCAAGGCCGACTCGGGCGTGACCGGAAGTTCAGGCTCAGCCGGGGAATCGACGGTGAGAGACGCGAGCTGGATCTCCAGGCCGCCAAGCTTGACGCGCTCGTCGGCGACCACCAAGCCGGCGATCGTGACGGCCGACTCGGGCGTGAGCGCCGAGATCGCCTGGTTGAGCTCGCTGGGGGGATCCTGCTTGGGGAGGACCAGCTGGGCCTGACCGGTTTCATCGCGCAAGACCAGGAACTGCATGCTCTTCTGGTCGCGGATGGCCTGCGCCCAGCCACGCAGCTCGACGGTGCTGTCGATGTGTTCTTTGAGCTCGGCTATCGGGGTGCGGGGCACGGGGGAGGCAATGCTATTGCAGCGCTCCGTCCGCCGGCCCTTCGCGCGCATCGCGCTCGGAGCAATGGGTGGGGCAGTAGACGCCGCGCACGCTTCCGTCCTGGGCTCCGAACGCGAGCCATACGCCGCTGCGCCATGAGAAGTAGAAGAAGCCCTCTTCGCCGCCTTTGAGCTGGCGCTCGCGTTGCCACGCTTTCACGACCACGCTGGCGGGAATGCGCGAGCGACAGGTGCGCTCGTAGCTGGGGTAGCCGCTCCACACGCACTTCATCGGGTCCTCTGCCGGGGTCCTCGGGCTGGAGACCTCGTCCGGCGCGCAGGCCGAGACCTCCGTCAGCCTGACCGGCGAGGGGAGAGCCTGCTCGATGGGATGGCGCTTTGGCTTCATCTGCCCGGATGGGACAACACGTTGTCGTC
The DNA here is from genome assembly GCA_963809705.1 of uncultured Solirubrobacterales bacterium. Lineage (GTDB taxonomy): Bacteria > Actinomycetota > Thermoleophilia > Solirubrobacterales > Solirubrobacteraceae > Palsa-744. Next base: position 1,199,439 of record CAWEKF010000001.1, read on the forward strand.
CCAATGTGACTACAAGATTTCTACGCTAGCTATACGGCAAGTCGTGGAATAGGGATGCATCCACATGTCCACATTGGACGATTGTTCTAGACAGGGCGGATGCCACTCCAGGCACATCGAGACGACGACGATCCGGCCCCGGCTTTAGGCTTCGGCGCTCGTCGCAAACACCCTGCCCTACGCGCGCGCGGGGCAGGCTTTTGCGAGACAACAACCCTTGCGCTACACGCGCGCGGGGCACCCGCCGCAGGGCATCCGCCGGCAAGATAACCCAAAGCGGCGGCAACGAGCGAAAATGGAGCACAAATGAGCAATACAGCGAACGAGCCCGAGCCGGCCTACCACCTGTTCCTCGACGGCGAGGAGATCCCGGTTTGCGCGAGCGCGCTGCGCCTACTCATCTCCAGCGAGGCGCACGAGGCGCAGATCCGCCAGCTCGCCCGCGCGGTGCTCGGAAATCTCGATGCCGAGCCCGACGAGCGCGGCAAACTGACGGTTGCGCTGAGCCCGGAGCAGATGAAGATCACCCACACCGCGGTGAAGCTGCTGCTCGACGACCTGCAGCGAGGACAGTCAGGCGAGCGCGAGGTCCTGCGCAGCGTCTTGGACAAGCTCCCGGACGAGCACACGATCCGGGCGATCACGCTGCCCTGAGCAGGTTAGGCTTAGCTCGACGATGAGCACGAGCCAACCCCATAGCGCCGACGAGCTGAGGTCGAGCTTTCTCGACTTCTTCGTGGCGCGCGAGCACCGATTGACGTCCTCCTCCAGCCTGGTGCCTCAGCACCCGAAGGCGCCGTTGTTCACAAACGCGGGGATGGTCCAGTTCCTGCCGGTGTTCTTCGGCGAAGAGCCTCCCCTTTCGCCGCGGGCGACCTCGGCACAGAAGTGCTTGAGGGTGAGGGGCAAGCACGACGACATCGAGATAGTGGGGCGCAGCACACGCCATCTGACCTTTTTCGAGATGCTCGGGAACTTCAGCTTTGGCGACTACTTCAAGGCCGGAGCGATCGAATACGCGTGGGAGTTTCTGACCGAGACGCTCGGTCTTGACGGCGAGCGCATGTGGACGACCGTGCACACCAGCGACGACGAGGCGGCCCAGCTTTGGCAGGAGCTGGTCGGGCTGCCCGAAGAGCGCATCCAGAGGATGGGCGAGGACAACTTCTGGGAGATGGGCGCCACCGGCCCGTGTGGGCCGTCTTCGGAGATCTTCTACGACAAGGGGCCCGAGCACGGCGCGGAGGGCGGCCCGGCGCGAGGCGGCGAGGAACGGTATGTGGAGATCTGGAACCTCGTGTTCATGCAGTCCAACCGCTTGGAGGACGGCACGCTGGAAGCCTTGCCCAAGCGCAACATCGATACGGGCGCAGGCTTGGAGCGGATCCTGCCGATCGTGCAGGGCAAGTCCTCGGTGTTCGAGACCGACGTGCTGCGACGCCTGATCGGCTCGGCCGAGGAGCTCGCGCGGTGCGCCTATGGGCGCTCCGAGGAGGACGACGTGAGCTTGCGGATCGTGGCCGACCATGCGCGCGCGGTGACGTTCATGCTCGCCGACGGCGTGGTGCCCTCCAACCTGGAGCGGGGTTATGTGCTGCGCCGGATCATCAGGCGCGCAATCAGGCACGGTCAGAGGGTGGGGGCCGGGGAGGGCATGATGGCTGCGATGGCCACCGCTGTGGCCGAGACGATGGGAGGCGCATACCCTGAGCTGGAGCGCTCGCTCGACATGGTGAGCGACATCCTGGAGCGCGAGGAGCACCGTTTCGTGGAAACGCTGAGCCTGGGGCTGGGGATGTTGGAGGACCTGATCGACGACGGCGCGACGTCGATCCCGGGAGAGGACGCCTTCATGCTGCACGACACGTACGGCTTCCCGGTCGAGCTGACCGCGGAAATCGCGGCGGAGCGCAAAGTCGGATTGGACATGGAGGGCTTCGAGGCAGCGATGGCGCGCCAGCGCGAGCTGGCGCGCACGGCCGCCGGCGGTGGGAGCGCCGACGAGCACGAGAGTGAGGCAGCCGGTCGCCTGGTGGCCGAGCTGGATGGGCTCGCGCCCACCGAATTCCTGGGCTATGAGCAGTTGCAGGCGCAGAGCAGGCTGGTAAGGATCCTGAAAGTGCCCGAGAATGCGCCGAAGTCCTCCAATGGAGATAGCGGCGAGCCAGAGGACCGGAACCACACGACACTCGAAGTGTTCGCCGAACGCACCCCTTTCTATGCGGAAAGCGGAGGCCAGGTGGGAGACACGGGCACGATCGAGAGCGACACCGGCAGGGCGCGCGTGGTCGACACCGACAGACCGTTGGAGGGCATGATCCGACACCGTGTGCGCCTCGAAGAGGGCGCATTGGTGGAGGGCCAAGAGGCCACCCTGCGCGTCGATGCGGAGCGGCGCGATGCAATCAGGCGCAGCCATACAGCCACGCACCTGTTGCACTGGGCCTTGCGCAAGACGTTCGGCTCGCAGCTGCAGCAGCAGGGCTCGCTGGTGGAACCCGATTATCTGCGCTTCGACTTCAACCACCACTCCCAGCTGAGCGACGATGACGTCGCGCGGATCGAAGAGCTCGTGATCGGGGACATTCTCGAGGACGAGCCTGTGCGGACGACCGAAGAGTCCCTTGCGCAGGCCCGCGCCGAGGGGGCGATGTCGTTCTTCGGCGACAAGTACGGCGAGATCGTGCGGGTCGTCAAAGCGGGCGAGCACTCGGTCGAGCTGTGCGGCGGGACGCACGTCACCGCACTCGGGCGGATCGGGGCTTTCGTGGTGCGCAGCGAGTCCTCGGTGGGCGCCAATTTGAGGCGCATCGAGGCGCTCACGGGCAAGGCTGCGCACGCGGACCACCGTCGCTCGCGCGGGCTGTTGCATGACGCAGCCGAGTCGTTGCACGTGGCGCCGGACTCGGTGCCGGAGGCGATCGCGCGGTTGCAGGACACGCTCAGCCGCGAGGAACGCGAGCGCAAGGCGTTGGCGGCCGAGGCCGACCGCGAGCTGGCAGCCACGTTGGCCGAGTCGGCCGAAGACGGAGTCGTGATCGCCAGGCTGGACGAGCGCGATCAGCAGGCGCTGCGTGTGATCGCGGCCGAACTGCTGGCACGCGAGGGGATCGAAGCAGTCGGCCTGGTCGGCTCGCCCGACGGCGAGGCGGTCGCAATCGCGGTGGCGATCGACGGAGATTCAGGCGACGCGCCCTCAGTGGTGCGCGCCGCCGCGAAGGTGGTCGGCGGCGGCGGGGGGGGAAGGATCGCCGGCTGGCCGTCGGCGGGGGCAAGGACGTACGCGAGATCGAGACCGCGCTCGACGTGCTGCGCGGCGCTCTGGAGGCCGGCGCGCGCGCGTAGGTCAGGTGGCCGCGATTCGCGGCAGCACCAACAGGGAACTACGTGCGTGCCGCTCCAGGAACATGGAGGTGCTGCCCAGCACCAGCCGCTTGAGAGGACCGTAGCCGCGCGAGCCGACCACGAGCAGGTCAACCTGGTCGCCGAAGCCCGCCAGTTCCTCGCCGGGCAGCCCCGAGACGGCACGCGCCTGCACGTCGGGCAGTGCGGCCAAGTTCTTGTTGGCGTCCTCGAGCATCTCCTCGACGAATGCGCCCATCGGCACCGCTCCACCGTAGGCGTAGCTGGCGATTGGCACCACCTGCAGGACGTGGATGGCGGCGCGTGTCGGCTGAGCCACTTCGCGGGCCACGGCGAGCGCGGCGGCGCTCTCGGGCGAGTCGTTGTAGCCGACGCCGATCTTGGCGAAGGGGGTTGGGTGTTCGGCGTAGCCGCGCGAGGCCATCGCCACTGCACAGGGCGCGCCGTTGAGGGCGGCGCGCGTGTCGTCGCCGACCATCACCCGTCCGAACGCACCACGACTGCAGGAGCCGACGACGAGCAGGTCAGCGTGCATCTCTTCGGCCTGTTCGTGCAAACCAGCACCGGGGCTGCGCGCCGCCACGCTGACCAAATCGGCGCCAGCGTCGGCCTCGGCGCGTTCGCGCTCAAGCAGTCTGTGGGAGGCTTGGCGCTCCTCCTCGATCACGCCGGGGGCGGCGGTGTGGAGCGGGCTGAGCACGTCGTTGTGGACGTGGGCCAGGGCCAGTTTGCCCTCGGGATCGAGCAGGCGCGTGGCGAGCGCGATCGCGTCGCGACCGGTGGGCCGGCCATCCACTCCGACAAGCACATTGTTGAACATCTCGGTCTCCTTGCGTTGGTGCCGCCCGGCCGGGCATTGATATGCGAGGAGGACACACATTGGGCATCGGTGATTGCCACAGTCGGGTGTCCGCAGAGAACACTAACCGAGGAGAGCGAGCCGCTGACAGCCAGTCTGTTCTTTAGAGCTCCGAGGCGCTGGACTGCCCGCTTGGAGCGCTCCTGTGTAGACGGAGCTGTCCGTACTCGGATCAGCCCGAGGTGACGATCAGCTTGACGATCTGGTGCCCGACATCCGAGTAGTGGTTCGTGTTGTCGTTGTTCCTGAGCCAGATTGGACCGGTGGTAGCAGGCGCATAGTTCTTCAAGGTGTCGCCGAGCGCGACGAATCCCGGATTGGTTATGCCACCGGGCCCTCCGGGCCGCGACGAAACGCCGACTGACACTTCGTGAGCGTTGACTGGGACGCTGCCGATGAAGCCGATCAGAGACTCGACGGGGGCGCTCGCGTCAACACGGTATTGGCCGGGATAGACAGACAGGCCGTTCGCGTCGGAGAAGGGGAAGTACTGGGGATTGCCGCTCCACCGCCCGTCGGTGCGCGTGTCGGCCCACAGATGCTGGCTAGGTGAGACGGACAGGCCGCTGTCAACCCAAGGAGCAGTGGCCGCGACTGTGAGGATCTTCTGAGCGAGCACCGTCTGTCCGGCAGCGCTGATCGCGGCTTCCATTGTGGGATCCCTCCAGGCGGCTTGCGCTTTTTGGGTCCTGTTGCGCAGTTGGGCCGACAACCCAGGGGAGAGCTTGGCCGGCGTAACCGCGCCCGACCGGATCTGCCTTGTGCCAACGCTGTTGTCCGGCAGCTGTGTCGCAGCGTAGGAAGTGCCGCCCAAGGCGATAAACAAGGCGATGATCCCAACATGGTGGCGTCTGAAATAGGCGAGCACGGACGAAGCCTAACGAAGGCAGAGATATCCTCGATACCTGTCAACGGACGGCCCGACGGCGAGACTCGGACTCGCCCCGAGCAGACTGCGATAGAAAGGTCTGGTCCACCCCCCAAATAACGCCGAGCACAAGCCGCGCCAGCCACGGCCGTTCGATGTAGTAATCGTAGACGGCGCCGAAGGGACCAGAGCAGACGTTTGCGCTCGTGTGGCACAGAGGGACTATCGCCAGGACGGCCGATCGGGAGGCGACAGCGCGCCGTCGTCGGACGTGTCGGCGCGGGGAGAATGGACAACGACCATCCAGCTTGAAGGTGCCCGACTGTATCTTTGCCAACATGCGGCTCAACCACCTCACGCTCCCCGCTAGCGACGTGGAGCGCTCGGCGAGCTTCTACGTAAGGCTCGGGCTCACGCAGATCGTCGCGGATTACCCTCACTACGCCCGTCTGTTGGCGCCCGATGGTGACACGACCCTCTCGTTGCACCAGGCCGGCGCGGTCCAGACCGGCGCGAGCATCCACTTCGAGGTCGAGGACGTCGACGAGACCGTCCAGCAGCTGGAGCAAGCTGGGTTCGAGTTCGTCTGCGATCCCGTCGATCAACCGTACCTGTGGCGCGAGGCGATCCTGCTCGACCCTGACGAACACCGCATCTTCATCTTCCACGCCGGCGAGAATCGACTCGATCCCCCGTGGCGCCTGCGAAAGTGACGACGCAAGCCGAGACGAACCGGGTTGCGCTCGCTCGACGCATCGTCGCGCGAGCGCGCTTGACCGGACAGTTCACGCTCCGTTCGGGCGCCAGAAAGACTCGTAGTTCGACAATCGCCAGCGTACGCCCGAGGGTTCGGGATCCCCGCCGGGGTCGCGGTCCTCAACTTAGACCCAGGCTGGGCGGATGGCGAGACCCGGACTAGAACCGGGGACACCACGATTTTCAGTCGTGCCTGGGGCCCACCTTGAACCGGCCAGGTTGTAGGGGATAGCCAACGACATGCACTACCAGAAAGCCCTTTGCTAGAGCCACAAACGGCCGGTCTTACGTGTCCGTCGGGCCGCTGTGTGAGGTGCATGGTGCGCCTTTCTGGATAAGCCGGATACCGTCGGATACCGTGGGATTAGGGGGGGTTTGGGACGGGAGATGTGGCTTCCCGTCCCAAACCCTACGCGCCGTTTGAGGAGTCTCTTTGGCGCCACCGAGCGACTCGCGGTTGGCGTTGTCGAGCGTGCCGTAGTGGTACTGGACGACGCTTGGCGCTGGCCAGCGTCCGCCCTCCCATCCGTGGGTGAGTCGGCGGAGCCTCACGCCACCGTCGCGTCGGGCTGCCCGCGTCGCGTAACTGATTGAAAGGTCGGTCGTGCTGGCCGGTCGGCCGAACTGGAGATGCCAGGCGCGGAGAGCCGCCTCGATCCGAGGCCGGTTCGACCGCAATTGGTCGGCCGGTGAGCCTGCGGCGGCAAGCTCGCCGGCAATGCGTGCGCGGGCGGCGCTTATAGTGCCCAGCTCCCCGGCCTTCGACGGGGTCGACGAGCTCGTGCCGCAGTTCGCCCGTGATTGCCGTTGGTTTCCTGGGGATTCCTTTGGGTTTGGGACAACGGGGTAGGGTCGTTGTCCAAAACCCCGAGGCGGGTTGAGACACTGCTCCAGGCGCGCCGCTCGGGTCGTCGCAAAGATAAACACGGGCTACTCGCGCCTGCCCGGGGTGATTTTCCGAACGCACGGACTGACGATTGGCATACGTCTGCTCATGGCTGGGCGGAAACCCTCGCCTTGCAGTGTCTTAGACCTGCTCGTCGTCCAACTCGGGCGTCTCGCTGGCTACGCGGGGGGCGCTTGCTTTCCGCGCATTGGGGGTGCTTGGACGGTTGCGTCCTGATGCTTGTTAGATCGTGAGAGCAGGATCGCCGCTGCGCCGACCGCTGCTTGCGTGAGGACACCGTGGGATGTCGCGGCGCGCGGCCATCCATCTGGTTTCGTATCCAGGCCGAAGCGGCACTGGTTCCCACCCCGACCCAGAAGCCGCTTCAAAGTCCTGTATCCGGGCTCCCGCGTAGGATGTGACTATGTCGCGACGAGCATCCGGGCCGACCAGACTAAGCGTTTGCGTGACGGCCTGGGGGCGTGGGGTTCCGCATCGCGCTGGCTCCCCGCTCAGCGGTTCGTGCTGTTCATGCATGGTTTCAGAGGCAACGCCATCAAGTCATCAACCCATAACTGGGAACACCCACGATCGGTGGCGCGAGAGCGACGTTCTGTTAGTCGGCAACCCCTTGACCGCAAAGCTATCGTCATCGATTCGCATCGGGACTGCGCTGCGCAAAGGCAGACATTGTCTGGGGTCCATGACCATCTCATTTTCAGTGCTGGAAACTGCTCGTGCAGATCCTTGCTAGTGCGCTACCTGGGGCACGCGATCTTCGAGCCCCACTTGTCGCGGGATACCTCTGGCTCCTGCTATTTTGGCTGGGATTTGAGCCACATGTACATCGCGCCGGAGCGACAGGACCGCTCGCTGCGGCATTCAACCTGGGCGATGTCATCGGCAAGGTGGGTCTCACCATCGCAGTGAGTGTCCTTGCGTATCTACTCGGGTGTATATCTCAGGAGCTATCCCCAGTTGTCAGAGGACTCGTGATGATCGCTCGCAGGGGTTTGGTGGTAACTGAAGGTGCGGACTCGTTGGCTTTTGCGGGCCTGTCGGGACAAATAGCTGAGCGTGTCGACGTCGAACAGCGTGCCTGGCTTCAGGCGCATCGCCCGACAATTCACTCTGTACTCGCGACCGCCGCAACGCAGCCGATGTGGAATACATATGAGCGAGAGACTGACGTCGACACCGATGGAAGACATGCGATGTCTTATCGCTTGGATCAAGTCCGGGATGTCGTCAGAAGGGACCATCGCGCAAATGACCTTGATGCAGAGGTATGGAACCGTCTTCAGACGTTTATATTCGAGCTACTAACGCGTCGGTCGGCTCTTCTGGAGCAGGTTCGGAACGAGATGACGCTCCCGGCTAATCTGCTCGTGGGCGACCAACCAGAGCTATTTGCGGAGGTCGACCGCTTGCGCAGCGAGAGCGAACTTCGGCTCATTGCGGTCCCCCCGCTCTTTGCCCTCATGGTGTTCCTATCAGTCGCGATGTCGCCGGTCTGGCTAGCAGTCGCACCCCTGATCGCGGTGCTCGCCATACAGGGGACGCAACGGTATGAAGAGTCAACCGGCACAGTGGCGAATGCTGCCTACTTCGACAAGCTTCGGCTGGTCTCGATCGCATCCTATCGGGATTGGGTCCAGCAGATGGCCCCTTCACAGCCGGAGTTGTCTCCTGAGGTCGTACGAGAACTGGCCGAACTTGGCAGCGGAAGCCCATATTGACTGCTCCTTCTGTTTCGTCCGGTGCAAGAGCGTGAGCGTCCACCGCTGGCGCGCTCGCATACGTACGAAAGCAGCCACGTGCGTCTGACGTCGTCTAGGAACATGCGCGTGGCACCTCACGATGCCGCGGGGGTGCCGCGTGTGTGCTGTACAGGGTTAGGGAGGTGATCTGAGCGCCACGGGTGGTGGTCGTGCCGAAGGCGCACTGGCTCACTGACCCCGGTGGTCAAAGGTGGCGTCTTGCTGGCCACATTCGTTGTTTGGGTGGCACTCGGACTCCGAGTGCCACGCCTGCGAAGTCGCAAAGCAATAGACCGCTCGCCCGCGTACATCGTTACGGTCGTGGTCGTGGCGGTGGCTCTAACGGTCGTATGGGGCGAACGCAGCGCGCGCAGCGATGCCGGCGGCGGGCTATCTAATCCTCACTTGCTTCTGTTCGTCGCCACCATTGGCTACTCGTCGGCGATTAAGAACCTTGAAGAGGAGGGACGCGTCGCCGCGATCGGCGCCCGTCACGGTCGCTGAAGCGCTTCGACGACCCGCTCGGCGGCATGTTGCGCGTCCTCGTGCTCCCAGATCCTGACTGCGGTCCAGCCTCCAACGGAAAGCGCGAGATCCACCCGTCTATCTCGCTCGACATTGCGACTGAGCTTGGGCACCCAATAGGCGCGATTGTGCGTCGGGATGTTTCCGTGCTCGGGGCACGAATGCCAGAAGCAGCCATCGATGAAGACAGCGACCTTGCGACCGGCGAACACAACATCCGGTTTTACCAGCACGCCTTCTACGCGGATCGCGGCGTCGACTCGGTATCGCAGGCCATGTGCGTGCAGGACCCGCCGAAGAGCGAGCTCAGGACGAGTGTCGCGACGGCGATTGCGCGACATGCGCTGAGACACGCCAGCGTCGCGCGGCACCGGATATGGCGTTTGCGGCGCCACCTCAGGAGGATTCCAGCGCGAGGGCCTTCAGTCGCCGCGCACCGGGTCCGCGTCCCGGGCCAGGATGATCGTCCTGCTGACCGCGGAGAACAAGAAACTCATCCGGCACGGCGGCAACTGGCTCCGCTGGCGGCCGGTCATCGCGCAGGGCCGGGATTAGTGATGCCTTGCGACGGGGGCGCTGTCCGAGTAGCTGTCGTCGGATCTCAAGGCCGAGCATCTCGCCTATAGGGGGCGGTACGGCGTTGCCAAGCTGGCGGCGAGAGGACGTTGGACTCCCGACGATCTTCCAGTCGTCAGGAAAAGCCTGCAAGCGAGCCAGCTCCCGCGTAGCTAGCTGCCGACTTCGCCAATGGAATGGTCCTGTCGCCGATCCAGCCTGCGCCTGGATCGTCCATGAAGGACGATCCTTTGCAAGCTTGAGCAAGAAGCTCCAGTAGCGGGTGCGCCATCCAAACAGGGGCTCACCGTCACCTCGGCTCGTGTGGTGTTGGTAGTTGCATCCCTCAGGGATGGAAGCGAGCAGCGCGCCCCAGCGGCCGAGCGGCTGAAGAGCCGGATCGAACTCGGGGTCATCGAGGTCGCCGATCGCGTCCCATGCTGTAGCGAAGCGACGGATCGCTGAGTGCCCATTCGCGGCCCTGGCTACCGGCCCGCATATCGGCGCGGGTGCAGTCAGACCCGAACCGTCGCGTGCCGCATAGACGAAGACGCGCTCGCGGTGTTGGGCAACTCCATGATGTGCAGCATCGACCACGATGAGCACAGGCTCATATGCGGTCCCGTGACGGCGGTTGATTCGCCGCAGCTCGCCTCGCAAGACATCGAGCGCCTCGTACCCATGCGTCACGTGAGCTCGCGTTGCGACGATGCCCTTGACGTTCTCGAGCAGCATGGCTTCGGGGAGCGCTGCATCCAGGACCCTCATGTACGCTCGCAGCGTCTCGGCTCGTGGGTCCTTCATCCTTCGCGGCTGACCGTTCTTCCACTGACCAGACTTGGAGAAGGGCTGGCACGGTGGCCCGCCGATGAGCAACGTCGCGTCGCCCCTGGCCAGGCTAAGCGACGAGAGGATGTCGCTCGGTCGATGGACATGGATGTCACCCGGGCTGAGGAGGCGCCAGGGGCGGTTGGCGGCTAGCGTGCTACGGCAGTCTCGGTCAGCCTCGACGCAACCAACGACTCGAAACCCGGCGCGCTCAACGCCCAGATCGAGACCTCCAGCGCCTGTGAACAGGGACAAGACCTTCACGATGCACGCTCGGATGGACGCAAGCGAGCGGCGTGGTCCGTGCGCGAACGCTCCGATGCGTGGCTCATCACGCCTCGAAAGTACAGCACTTGCTCCGGTTGGAGCCGCGCCACAAGCCTTGCACGCTACCGCGTGGCAGCGATGTGCCTGATAATAGGGGCCTATGCCTCCCGTGCGCAAGGACGTTCGCGTCGCCGATCTGCTTCTCGACGCGGACAATCCGCGGCTGCCAGAGGAGCGTCAGGGAGTCAGTCAAGCCGCTCTTCTGCGCTACCTATACGACAACTCTGCCCTGGACGAGCTCGTCCGATCCCTCGCCGACAATGGGTTCTTCGAGCACGAGCCGCTGATTACCGTAGCTGGTCCGGGGCGCGGCAAGTTTACGGCCTTGGAGGGCAATCGTCGCTTGGCGGCGCTGAAGATCCTCTTGAAGGCGCCCGAGGCCGAGGAAGAGGACATACAAGCCGCCCTAGAAGAGGAGCCATCGAAGGACCGCCTCGAGGAGCTGAGCGAGGTTCCATGCTACGTCGTCGCTGATCGCGACGAAGTGCATAAGTACCTGGGTTTTCGCCACATTGGCGGAATCAAGACCTGGAGTGCCGAGGCAAAGGCTCGCTATCTCGTTAGCGAGGCCGACCGAGCGGTCGAGCTGGGATCACAGAATCCATTCAGAGACGTCGCGCGGCGAGTCGGAAGCAATGTCCAGGGAGTTCGTAACTCGTATCTAGCGCTGGCGCTCCTGCGCAACGCCCGCGACGAGTTCGACATCCCAGTCCAACCGGTGCTGGAGCGTCGCTTCGGCGTCTGGCTACGCTGCATGAACTCGCAAGACATTCGCTCCTACATAGGGCTGGATTCCCCCCGATCCTATGAGGAGGTACGAGCACAAGTCGAGCAGACCCACAGCGACCACCTCGGCGAGGTTATCTCCGACCTATCCCCGCGAGGCGAGGGCCGTCCGGTACTCTCGGACTCTCGCGATGTCACCGTGTACGGAGAGATACTCCACAATGACGTCGCACGTGCCGCTCTTCGTAAGTACGAATCGCTGACGATCCCCAAGCAGATCGTCGAACTTGCCGAACTTCCTCAGCGCCTGGCAAGCATCCGCTCTCAGATCGAAGTTGCCCAGACCGAGGCGCAGCAGGCCGAGCCCTCCGAGGGCTCCTGCAGTCGGCCGATGCCCTTGCCGCGGCCGCAAGGGCGTTGCGGGCGACGGTGAGGGATCGACATGAGGATCTCGATGACGATTGAACCGCGAGCGGATGCCTACGGCAAAGAGGCGGACGGATCAGCGCTCGCCGACTACGTCGAGCTCCTCGCATTGACGGATCAGTCGATAACCCAGGCCGACTTGGCGGACCTCATCGCCGACAATGACTGGAAGGTCAGGTCGCGAGAAGCTCTTCCAAGCGATTCCTCCGGCCGGCAACGGCTACGAGGAAGAGCCGGCCGAGGACTCAATCGATCGCGATCTCCAAGATCATCCGTCGATTGAGGCATCGCGCCGCGTCTTTGACATCCTCAACGAGCGGGCGAGTCTCCTGGGGGAGGGGTATCCGTTCTATATGAACGGCGCGCGCCTTGAGGTCCGCCCGTCACCCGCGAGCAGACACGATCGCTACCTATGCTTGCTCGCCACGACAGTGGCCCACTCATACAATGTGCCGACCTCGACAAATCCCCGCGAGCTGTTCGAGGGCATAGTCGCACAGTCACTCGCGGCGCGGCTCGCCTTGACAGTCAATATGGGCGCGATTGGACGGCAGGAGGCGGACTTCGCGCGCGCACTCTACGTTGCTGCTGGACGCCTTGAGCTTCAAGCGGCTCCCGACGCCGCGCCCCGTCGCACTCACGCAAACGAGGCTGGGGTCGACACGGTCTCACACCTGAATTGGGGTGATCTCCGCCCGGGGCACTGGCTCTTGATCGGCCAGGCTACGTGTGGAAAGAGTGAGACATGGCCTCGGAAGATCATGGAGTCGACTCCTGATAGCTGGGGGCCTTGGATGGGATCTCTCGTGCCACCCATTCCCTATCTAGCCGTCCCACATCACGTCGAGGCGCACCATTTGTTTCACCTTACGAGCACTCATCGCCGGCTCGTGCTTGACCGTCTTCGGCTCTGTCCGCACCTGTCGCATTTGGATGCCGATCAGCGAACGCTTCTCGATGAGGTGCTAGCCCAGGACATCGCGAGGCCGTGAAGGCCCTCAACCAGACGCCCCGGTGGCTCTATAGCGAGTTCGTCGGGGCCGCGTAGGCGCACCTGTGGCCTTTGGCTAGTCCCACAGGTGGCCTCCGAGCCAGTCGGCTGCAATTTCGGTGAAGTAGGGAGACAAGGAGACCGACTGGGTTACCTAGCCGTCGAGCCAGACGACAACACGCTCGGGCCAGCGTCGCGCGGTGTAGAGATCGAACATTCCTACTCCCGAGCTGCCCCCAAGGGATCGCACCGCGTCCTCTTGCTCAGGGAGCCAGGTGACCTCCTCGACTGGCCAGAGGGGGTGGCAGAGCACTGCCGCGCGTCTGGACTGCGGGTCGCGGACGGCGACAAGCTGCCCAGCGTCCTCGACATCGAGGCTCGAAGGCCCGAGCCAGTCCGGTCGCGATCGCCTCGCGTTCATCTAGCCAGCGGCTTGTGTCGAGCGTGCGTTGCGCAACCACGTCGGCCAGGTCGAGACCGAGACGCCAGTCGAGCACGGGATGCAGCATCCGGTTGTCGTAGCTGCGCAGGCAGTCTGGGCACGCGCTGTCACAGCGCGATCGGTGTGCCGGGCCCGCCAAACGTGGCCCGATCTGCTCGACGATTCGGTCGAGCACTCGTGCGAGCCGCGCCGGCTCGCCGAGCTGCCTGGAATATCCGGCGCCGTTCTCGAGGCGGTCGGCGATAAACATGCGACGTGTGATGGTCTCCCCGACGCGGCAGGGCTGAAGCCCGATGTCGAGCTCGCGCGGGTCGATGTCCAGCTCAAGGGCGCAAGACATTCGCAACAGCTGGGCATAGGACCAGAGAGCCGCTATCGAGGCAGGATTGCGCACACTGACGGGCAGCGGGCCGTCGACGCGTCCGAGGCTGAGATGGGAGGGCTCGAGCACCAAGACGTCGGTTGGTCTGACCGAGCCGATAGCGCCGACGCGATCGGGTGGCCGGTCGAACGTGTCTGCGCGCAAGGCAATCGGATCGGTATAGAGGTCCCCGCTTGGGACGACGACGGTGCGCTCATAGTCGTACATCTCAAACTGCTGGCCGCGGTTGTCGTTGACGACGTAGACGGGACACCCCGGCCGGCTGTACACCGTCAGGCCGCGGACCTGCTCTGGTACCTCGTCGCCTGTCATCCAGGCAAGCTGCGGTGCGCCGCCAGCTGGCCCACGCTCGGCCTGGTCATCGAAGTCGCGCGCTCGGAAGTCCGACCGGAATCCGGCGGGCTGATAGAGGTCGAAAAGGAGCAGCGAGCCACCGCAGACGTGGCAGCTCGCGTCCTCCGGGGCGCCCTCGATCTCGATCGCCTCGCAGTCGGCGCAGCGCAGAAGCTGTGTTGGCTCGCCGAGCGGGTCGATCGCGAAGGTCCCACGAGCGTTGACCTCGTACGCGGCGAAGCCGACACAGACATGTATCTGCTTGTCCCTGGTGACCTCGGCGCCCGGTGCGAAGCTTGAGATCGCCATGTCGAGCGGACGGTCGCTGACGACCGCACCATCGTCCCCGGGTCCTTGCGGTCTGCGGCTGTAGAGCGGCCGAACACGTGAAGGGAAGCCAAACATCGGCAACACACCGGCGTTGGCGAGGCGCTCGCTGAGCTCCGGCTGGGAGAAGTGCCGGCTCGCCACCGCGGCGTCGATAGCACCGACAAGCTCGCTCCGCAGCCACTCGCAGAGACCCTCGGCTGCCCTGGCGTCGATTGGCGTGTAGGCGACGAACCCAGCGACGATGTCCTCGATGTCGGATCGATCGCGCAGTGAGCGCCTGACCTCCTCGCGGCGATCGGGCCAGGAGTCGACCCGTCCGAAGCGTCCATGGGTCGTACGGGTCGGCTCGGGCCCGAGGTCGCCTGGAAGGTCACGGAAGACGCGACGAAGAGTCTCGGCTGCAGCTACGCGGCTGACAAGCTCCACCCGCCCGAGGTCGAGAGCGGGTTGCGGTGACGGTTCGCCGGTGATCCGCTCGGGCTCGTTGAAAAAGAAGTCGTCATGCGTGCGATCACGACAGATGGTGAGGCTGAACGACCATGGCTGTCCTTGGCGGCCGGCGCGACCGACGCGCTGCTGGTAGTTGAAGCGCTGTGGCGGCATGTTGGCCATCACGACTGCGCGCAGCGACCCGATGTCGACGCCGACCTCCATCGTGGTGGTGACGCTGAGCACATCGATGGAGCTTGTCAGCTCGTTCTCGACCGGTCGCTCGAGCAACGCGCCCTTGAACTGCCGCTGGCGGCGACGCTGCTCAGAGAGGGGCTTGGTCTGGCCAGTGAGCTCCTCGACCCGCAGGCGCCTCGGGGTCTCGCCTGCCAGCCATGCGTAGTAGTCCTCGACGTCACCGTCCATGTCGACCGCAGAGAGCTGGACGCCCTGGCACCACTGTGACGTGCACACGCCTGCCGACGGGTGCAGGTGCACTGCGCCGCACGCGGTGCAACGCAAGAGTGAAGGTTCGTCGACGAGCGCGACTTGCAGCCCGTCGAGACGCAGGGCCCAGCGCTCGAGAGCACGCGAGTCGCTCAGGGCCCGTGCGATGCCGGCGAGCCATTCTTCGGCATCTCCGCCATGCTGGCGGGCGAGCTTGGCTGCGAATGCGCGCATCGCTCTGCCTGGGGTACCGCTCAGGGCTCCCCAACCACCGGGATAGCGAGCGGCGAGGCCGAGCACTCTGATCGCTGAGCGAAGTACCTCCAGCCGCACGCTCTCCTCGCCGCCCGGCAGCGCACTTGTGCGCGGTGTGCGAGGCTCGAGCCATCCGAGGCCGATCGACTCGAAGTCGCGCCCACCACGGTTGAAGAACGCCTCGGCAAGGTGCTGATCGAGCAGCGAGCGCGCCTCGTCGAGGCCGGGCCCGCGGATGGTGGGCTCGAGGCGATCCCACTCCCCGGAGGGCGGCGCGAACAGCTCCCACCAGTTGTGGCGTCCGGCGATCCTCTGACCGCTTGGTTGCGACCCAGCTGGGTTGACGCCGAGCTCAACGAGATGACGCCCGATGCGCGTCGCGAGCGCTTCCCACGGAAGGCGCCTTGAGGGGCCCTCGTGAGCGTTCTCGAAGTCTGTGATGCGCTCGCGCTCGCGTGCGCCGGCTGCATCGCGCGCCTCGAGCACGAGTGCGACCCAGAGGTCAGGGTCGTCGGCCTTGAGTCCTTCCACCGTCTGTCGCTCCGCGTCGCTGAGCTGCTCATCGGCGGCGGCGCGCCTGAGGACCGCGAGTGCTGTGTCGGCGCGCTCGAGTTCGGTCGTCGCGAGCTGGCGCACAAGGTCGCGAAAGTGGTTGAGGCTCCACGCCCGCCGCGGTACCCGCTGCGTCGTCACGGCTGTCTGTGAAGATGATCGTGCGACCTTCCTGCGGCGTCACGCCGATCGATCGCACGACGCGGTCGAGAACGATCTGGCTGACGCGTGCCGCGCCCGTCGTGTGCGCACGGACAGGGGAGCGGACGACGCCCCGGTAGAAGAGGCCGAGCTGCCGGTTGGAGCCGCTCGCGCCGCAGCGAGGACAACGACTGGGCAGGGCCGGCACGCGACCGTCCTCGACGCGGGGCGCGGCCAGCATCGTCCCGGTGGCGCCCTCGCGCGCGCTTCGAGCGAGCACGCCGGTACGTGGATCAAGTGACGCTGGCGCGAAGCGGAAGCCGTGTGGCCCGTGCTGCCAGGTGGCGTCGCGAGGACATACGCCTGGCCAGTACCACATGTACTGCTCACCCCAGGCTCGCGCGAATACTGGGCGCTCGGCGGCTCGCGGCGAGGATGGCAAGGAGCTGAGATACCACTCGTCCTCGCTTGGCAGCTCGTCGTCTGGCTGTAGCGCGAACCCGCCCAGCGAGACATCGCCGCACTGGTAGCAGTAGAGGAGCTCAAGCACGCGCGATCCGCACCGGCATCGCGCCACGGGGTTCGAGTGCAGTTGACCTACGGTGCAGGCCAGCTCTTCGGTCGTAGGAGCCGGGATCTGGTCGCATGCAGGGTTGCAGCAGGCCCAGACACCGCGAATCATCCGGATGAAGTGGTGTGACCTGAACGGGATCGGGTCGGTCCCCGGTGTTGGCTGGGCAACAGCCTCGACGAATGGGCCCGCAAGCTCGGTGCCGCCGTCCTCGGCGAGTCGAGCGGCGACCCTCGAGAGACGGGTTGCTCGGATCTGCCCATGCTCGTCTCGGCATGCAGCGGCCGCAAGCCCATCAACGGACATGGCTGTGGGATCGGCCAGGAGCTGCTCACGCTCAGATGCCGAGAGGGGTCGGGTAGGGGGCACCTCACGTGGGCAGCCGGCCGTAATGTGGAACGTGTTCCCTGCTACGCCGAAGAACTGCTCGAGGAACTCGTGCGCGTGGTCGCCGTCGAGCGAGGCGCTTGTGGCGATGCATCTGAGCTGCAGCGAGTCCGGAGGCAGATCGAGCCGACGCAGCAAGTTGCGGATGACTAGAGCCACCTCGCTGCCCTGGGTGCCGCGATAGGTATGCATCTCGTCGACTATGAGCGTGAAGGTCCTTGCCTCATCGGCGGCCAGCCATTCAGCCGTCTGCTCGAGCATCGGCTGCTCGCGCTCGCGCATCAGCACTACGTTGAGCATCGAATAGTTCGTGACGAGGATGTCGGGAGGCGTCGCGATCATGTCCCAGCGGGTGAGCAGCTCACCCTCGCGTGGGTCGGGGAACTGCGTGAGGACCTCCTCTGCGGGATCCGCCATCGCATCTAGGTCGGCCTCCATGGCCCGTAGCTCGCGTGCGACACGCTGCGCTGCCTGATCTCGTACGCGACGAGGGATCTCGCCGGATCCCAGCGTGTCGCCGGTGTAGCGGCCGAAGGTGATCGGCGGCCCGCCGCCGCGTCGTGGCGCACGCGCGACCGCACGTCGAAGGCGAGAGATCTGGTCCTCGACCAACGCGTTCGTCGGGTAGAGGATGACTGCTCGTAGCGCCGCGGTCCTCCCGCGACGTGGTCGGGCTGGCTCCCAGGCTCCCCGTGCCTGCTCTTCCCACCAGCTGTTGATCGTCGGTGCGGGGCCATGCTGGTGGGACTCCTCAAGAAGCCGGGCGAGCACCGGCAGGAGGAACGACTCGGTCTTCCCCGAGCCCGTGCCGGACGTGACGACTACGTTTCGCCGCTGCGAGACCGGGGAGAGCGATGCGCACAAAGCCTCCGCTTGGTGATGGTGCAGCCGAAATGTGGTGTCTGCGCGGAAGACCACAGAGGCGAGATCGGAGGCCACCTCGGCCGACACGCCGGCCGCCGCACAGGCCTCCGCTATCGATGGTCCGGGCTCGTACGGCAGCACCGGCTCCACCAGTGGCTCTGTGAAGACGACGCCATCCCGTAGGAGCAGCTCGCGTCGCTCGTCGCGCAATCGACCATCTCGGAGCCAGTAGGCGGTGTCGTAGTAGCGCAGGTACGCATCACGCACCGCACCCTCGAGGCGAAGTGGTGTCGGCTCAGGCATTGACCTCGATCCCGGTTGAAAGCAGAGCTGCCACCGTTGAGGCGACGTCACGATCGACGTTTGAGTACTCCACCAGGTGGCCCTCGACCGGTGTCGGAAGCAGGCCGCTGCTGAGGACGAGTGCGCGCTCGTATAGCCACGGTGGCTCCGTCCCCATGTGGCAGATAGCGCGCTGGCGCTCACGGTCGTGGGCGAGCAGCGGCGCGCGTCCGGCGGCGAGCCACTTCGCAAGCCTCGCTTCCGCGAGGCGTACGTCCCGGCCGTCGGAGTGCATGACGACTCGGGGTAGGTGGACGGTTCGATACGCACCGGGTCGGAAGCTCCCGCTGGCGGCGACCCATCGCAGTGAGTCGACGTCGAGGCGCTCGAGGCGCTGTCCGAGAGGCGTGGGCGCGACAATCGGCAAGCCGCCGCGTAGCGCCTGCAGGCTTGGGAGCGCACCTGCAAGCTGTGACGGGGCGTTCGACGCGACTTCGACCGAGAAACCGCCAACGTTTTCAGAGAGGAGGACGACGACGTTCTCGAGGTCACTCTCGTCCACGCCGAGTAGCCCAATTCGTGAGGGGCCGTCGGCCTGCGCGGTCCACTCGACACGGCCGCCAAGCGCGTGCGCGACTTGGCCGAGTGCAAACAGTAGCTCTGGACTGCGCCAGCCTGCAAGGAACGCTCCCGTCGACGAGGCGACGAGGACCGGGGGTGAGATGGACCAGCCGCGCGGCCTCAGGTGGCTGTCGAGTTCGACATCCAAGTGCCCGAGGGAGACGAGCCCTCGAGCGGTCTCGCTAGCGGCCCACGGGCGATCGTCTCGCTGGCCCACCAGATGGGCGAGCGCGGCGAAGGTGCCGGCCCCAACGCAGCAGAGGGCGTCCAGCAGCAGGTCGTGGTCGAGCGGCTGCTCATCGCGTATCACCGGCACCGGTGGACCCGCGGTGGCCTGCGATAGGCGCCCGCCGGCGCCGCGACCCCGAGCCCACGCGTGGCGCGGGCGCGCCGGGAAGCTCTTCTCGAGGCCGCAGTACTTGCACTCGCCCTCAAACGTCTGCTCCCAGCCGCGTCGGCTTTGCCGGGTGCTCTCCAGAACGAAGTAGTGGGCGCCGGTCACAAAACACTCTGGGACGCTGCTCTGTCGCTCAAGACCGGTGGGCGGCTCGGGATCGTCCTCATCGTCGCTCGGTGCATCGTGAGCAGCAAGCCTCTGGGCGGTCATGCCCGCGGGCGCCAGCTCGCGGGCGACGGACATCGCATCGGGGATCCGCGCGCCCTGTACACCGTCCTGCTCGGCGTACGCGCTAACCGCGCCTAGCGGCTCGTCGACCGCATAGGACAACGTCGAGCGCAGGACCGGGAAGAACGGCCAGGACGCTGAGCGCAGGTGGAAGGTCGTCGCGCCCAGCGGGCGACCGGCCAAGCTCCCGTCGAATAGCTGGACACGATAGTCGCCATCACCGAGATCAAGCTCCGAAAGGTCGAGGATCGCGGTCCCCTCGAACAGCTCAACCGTCTCAGGGCCAGTGGCAGCTCGGTCGCTCGGACTGCCGGACGCAATACCGGGCGGCTCCTCCTGCCCGTTGTGATCGGATGCCTTGACCCCCTCGCGCACGACCGCAAGCGCAACCTCGCGTCCTCCGGGCGCCGTAGCGCAGATCTCCGGCGGCGACGTCGAATGCCACGTCGCCCGTCCTGGGAGCCGTAGCCCGCCATCGATCGCCATCTCGGTCCACGCGAGTGGCACGAGCACCGCGAGGTCGGGGGCACGGGTGTCGCTGATCGCCACGATCTCGACGCGCTCGAAGGCGATCCATCCGCCGGGCAGGCCCGCCAGGCGCTCGTGGACGCGAAACCCAGGGCGCGCGATGGCACTCAGCTCGCGTTCGACTCTCCTGCGCACAGGCTCTGCTGCCAGCAGGAGATGCTCGGAACCGAGACGGACGCGATCGACCTCGCGAAACGCCCCTCCATCCGGCGGCTTGGCAAGGACTACAAGGGTCCGAGGGTCCCGGGCGGCTCGCAGCGCGCCGTTTCCCAGCCGCAGCCGCGCAAACAGCAGGTCTGGCGTCGAGAGTTCGCTCAGAACCGGACGCCACCCCTCCTCGTCGACTTCTCCGAGCGGAACCCGGCCTTCGGACCCCGCAACGGCGACTGTGCCGGCCTCATCGGAGTCGGGCTCCAGGGAGAGTTCGTCAACCCCCTCGGGCGCGCGGACGCAGAGCCCTATCTGCAATACACGTCGCGGCAGGCGTCTGAGGGTCGCCGTCAGGGCCATCGTCCGGCTGCCGGCCGAGACATTCTCCACCGCCCCCGACCATGCCTGCAACTCGATGCACGCGACCTCGGCGACCCGACGCACAGCATGCTTGTTCCCGCACAGGATCTTCAGCCCGCGGCTGACCCTCGAGTCGGGAAGCCATGCTTCGAGAAGTCGGACCATGTCCTCCACGGCGATCGCCTGACCCGGCCGAAGCCCGAGATCGCTGAACAGGGTCCGTATGGCGCTACGGTCGCTCGCGCGGACGAGCGCCTGCGACATCGGCAACCCTACGTGCACGCGGTAGTCGAAGGAGTACGCGGTCGGGATCCCACGCACGTCGGAATCCTCAGCGATCCAGCGGTTCAGCGCACCCCACAGCTCTCCAGAGTCCGCTCCGAACCCACGAACGACCCTGGAGCGCATACGATCGTCGTTGACCTCCAATCCAAGGGCCTGTAGGAAGCGCCCGTAGTAGTTGCTCGCACGCAGGTCCCCATCGGCGCGCATCCCCTCAGCGACCAGCGACTGCATTGCGAGGACCGCCACGATCGGAGGTGGCGAGTCCCGCTCGCCACGACGCCACGCACGCAGGCGGCGTATGTGCGCTCCAAATAGAGAAGCGCCTGGAGTCAGTCCGAGAGTGGGGACCACCGCGTTGATGAGGACCTGCCCGAGGTTGACTGAGTCATTGAGCTTGAGGGCCTTGCAGATGTGCGACAGGGCATCTGCCTCTAGGTCCATGTACACCGGGCGCCCACCGTAGCGGCCGCCGAAGAACTCCGCGGCGAGCGCCGCGTTCCAACGCGTGTATGTCGTCCACTCGGCGAGACTAGGCATAACGTCGTCGGCGTGAGCCTACTCTCTGCCAACAAGCCTCGCGATTCCGTTTTCCGCGCAAGTTCGGGCGATGAGGAGCGGGGATGCGGTCTTCGCGACCACGCCCGACACTCGCATTATCGGTTATCGCCGCGTTGCCGACGACTTCGCTAGAGAGCGGCGTTTACCCATCGTGCGGTATCGAGGGGCTCGCATCAGAGTCGTACGGTGCCTGCTTCGCGTCGGATGCGAGAGCGAGCTGGGAGCCGTGGAGGACTGCGCTGCTCGTCCAAGCAGGTCTCCGCTCGGCGTCATCCAAGACGCCTCCCTTCACGCGAAACCGCAGTTCCCGCGCCTGACCGATGCCAGTGCCGCTCCGCATCTAGCGCACGTGCGAGCGTATCCGCAAGACGCAATCGGTGGAATCATGTCGTGGACCGATCCCTGCGAAAGGATGTTGTTGTGCGTGGAACGCTTATCCCGGTTACGGACTTCCTCAACGCGGCGATTTGCGCCTGCAGTCGGTCGCCGGCTGTCGAAGCACAGCCCGGCGTTGTGAAGCACGGGTATGCAGGTCTGGTCGTCGTGCTTGACCGTAAGGCTGAGCGATGTTCACGCCTGCTGGAGGATCTGGTCGGCGAGGGCAGCAGCATCAACGATGTCACTCGCCGTGATCTGCTCATCCTGCTTCCGGGACTCCCCGAGGAGTCGTCGCGTGATGCCAAGGAGTGGGTGCTCGATCCGAACGAGGGTTGGGAGGGGGTAGGTGCGCCCGACATGGTGGTAGTTGCGGGGTCCGACTACAAGGCTCGGAGCGGTGTCGACGACGAGGCTCGGGAAGCTGCCGACGCGCGAGCCGATGCCTGGAGTAGGGGTCTGTGGGGCTCGTGAGTGACAAAGTCGAGCAGTGTCGAGACGACGAGAGTCAGAGGCGCATCGCCGATGCCATTGACTCGTCAGCGAGCGCCATTAGCGACTACCTCGGCCTCGGCGAGGCCGACATCCCGAGCTTGGTCGTATTTGCCCTTAGCGACAGACGGATGTTTGTGTTTCGATACGGGGGAGACGCCGACAAGTCGCCGTATCAGTTGTTCAAAGAGATCGCGGTGCGGCGCCCGGCCGACGAACACCCCGGGTGGCTTACCGAGGCGATTACTGGTCTCGCGGGCGATTGGGGGCTCCCAGAAGGGCCGATACCGAGTCTGGCGCTGTCGGTGCTCAGAGAGTGGACGCCAACTCGGTATATGCCGCGCGATGTAGACACGCTCGATTGGGAAACGGCGCGTGGCTGAGTCAGCCGTGCCCGGCGGTCACCCCGAACTCGCGGGGCCTGTCTATGCCGCATTCCTAGCTACACGCATCACGGAGGAGGAAAAGCGCGTGGTCTCGCTGCAGACGCGAGGGCTAGCGGTCGTCACGACTTCGGGCACTCTCGTGACGCTCCTGATCGCGATCACGAAGTTCGGTCTGGGCAAGGACGCAGCGCAAGTACCGATCACGAGTCGGTGGCTGGTGGGCGTCGCCACGGTCTTGTTCGTGCTAGCTGCCTTGGGTGGCCTTGTCGCCAACCTGCCGCGCACACTCGGTCGACCTCGGCTTGAGGATCTGGTTAAACGGATGGACGGGAGCTGGAATGATCCGAGGTCGGGCGCAGAGAAAGCCGTTGCGCTTGCTCGTGCGAAGGCGCTCAGCGAGCAGGAGCAGGCCAACGACGGCGCGGCGCGCGCAGTGGTCGCCGCCTTGGCCGCGGAGGTCCTCGCAATCGGCTTGGCGGCAATTGCCGTCTGCGTGATCTTGGCCAACTGATCTCACTTCCCCGTTGGCCCGCGAAGGTCTTCGGTAAGCTGCCATCGCTGCCCGACCACAGACAGCCAACGGCGATAGTTCTGGCTCACGGACACTACGAGCCCGCGTGCTGCAGCGGAACGCCTGGGCTGGGCGAGCGACCGAGGGAAGCTGAGACGCTTGCTTTCTTGCCCAAATGCGAGTGTCCGAATCCGGCCCGCCATATGCTCGCTTGGGACGACTTCCGGGCGCGCCAGCCGAAGATCCGCACACGCTCGCTTGCACCGAGCGATGTGGAAGCACTCGCTTCGCCGCGCCTCAAACCTGGCTCTCGTCCGAGGCAACAGCCTGAAAAGGCTTCATCGAGATGCCTACTCCGCCGCAAAGGGAAGTCTGCGGATCGCGGGCCTCTTAGGAGACGTCCCGCTGACGCGCTTGCTCGACTCATATGCGGGGCGTGGGAGTGTGTTACTGCCAGTCGAGCTATACAGCGCAGGAAACCAAATCTCGGTCAGGACAGGTCTGCTTCAGACTGAGAGTCCCAAGCGCTTACTACATCAGAGGTGTATGCGGGCCTTTGAGAGGATCCATTTGACGCCCTTTTGAAGGGGGTCTTTTGGTTCTAGCTCCTTGAGAAGGAGACTGGCGTCGGGACCCGCTCCGCGCATCGTTCGGGCGAGCCGGGGGCGAGTCCAGTGCTCCTTGCGCGCCCGGGTGAGGAGCAGCGCGCGCAGCCGGCGGGGAACACCGCCCGGTCGCCTCCCGCACTCGCCCTACGGACTCGCTACGGAGGCGACCAGCCCACCACACCAAGAGTCCAGCGGGCACCCGTGGACCTACACAGCTGAACCAGGTCGAGATCTTCTTCTCGATCCTCTACCGCCGACTGCTCAAGCACGGCATCTTCTTCAGCGAGGAAGACCTCGCCGAGCAAATGCTCGCGTTTATCGAGACCTACAATCAGACCGCCAAACCATTCAAATGGACCTACACCGGCAAGGTCCTCGAGGCATAACCCACGAACTTCACAGACGAACCACTAGTGCCAAACTCGGATTCCAATGGTCGATCCGTATAACCTCCTGCGGTTTGTCATCGCTCAAGACGCGGAGGGCACGTACACACGCGCTGGCGCGCTATCAGCAG
Organism: uncultured Solirubrobacterales bacterium; assembly: GCA_963809705.1. Taxonomy (GTDB): domain Bacteria; phylum Actinomycetota; class Thermoleophilia; order Solirubrobacterales; family Solirubrobacteraceae; genus Palsa-744. The sequence continues at coordinate 1,223,740 of CAWEKF010000001.1, forward strand.
ACCTTATCGGCTGTGGCTAGACCGAAGCGTGTGCGTTGACGCGCGCCTACAATAATCACACACCATATTCGCCAACCGTCGAGGGGAAGACACTGTGCTCGGAGTCGTGGGAGGGCTCAGTTGGTCCGATCTAGCGGTCCTTGCTGGGCTGCTTGGGATCGCACTCGCGATCAACTGGTGGAAAGGCTTCTAGGTCCTCGCATGATCTGTCTTGATGGCGGACTCAGGCGAGTAGCCTTGCTCGTGTCGCGGCCCCAGCCATCCGGAGCAATGCTGCTTTGCGAGCCTTTGCTGATCGGAACTCTGCAGACGACTTGAACGTGCATGATCCACCGCCTATAACTGTCTTCACGTTTGTCGCGGAGCTTCCATACGCTCTGCCGGTGCCTCACGGCTCGCAAGCGGTCTACTTCGAGACGCGCACCCCGGGCTGGGATGGCTGGCCTGCGAAGCTCGTCGGTCAGCTTCTTGGGCCAGAGGCGCCTCAGTTCCCACCGGGCCAAGTGCCGGGCACGCGAATAGTGGTACGCCATGTAGATGTGGTCGGTACGATGCCACTTGCCGCAGCGACCGAGGCATTTGCCGACTGGGTGGAGCCTTTGCTGACGGAAAGAGAAGTTGATGCCCGGCGCGCCGACTTGGCTGGTTGGCAAAGCAGTGGCTTCGCTGTCGCGCGTTCGGTTGTAGCCCTCACACGGTTCGTCCCGCGATCCGAACACCCGACTGCGGAAGCTATGACTGTAGGTTGGATGAGGTCGCTCTTTCAGACGGGCCTGGCGGACCTGAACACGATGCTCGAGGCCCTCGGCCTGACCTCACATCAATGGGCCGTTGGCACAGTCTCGCCTCGAGATCTACCAGCGCTACTTCCTACTCTCATTGAGAGTTCGCATGGAGACCTCAAGGGGAACCGCCTGGGGGCAACGTTCCTTCTTCATATTCATGATGCCTTTCCAGCCGTGCCTGGTCTCTTCGATCCCGGACGAGAGCCTGTCGAAGAGGCTGTAGCGCTCAGTAACGCTGCGAACCACGGCGACCAACCATTCATGCTGGCATTCCGATTTGTACACGCGGCGTTTGCCGAGCGGCTAGCAGGTGATCCGACACGGGCAGTTGTCGACCTCAACACAGCTATTGAGATTCGCGTAAGCGCGCTGCTCATGGAGGGAACGCTCGCGGCCAAGTGGGATCCCTCAAGAATTGAGCGAGCAACCGCAGAACGAGTCGGATTTCGGAACCGACTCACTGAGCATCTGGGTCCGCTCTTGGGGGAAGAGATTCGTCTGAGCGACCCCGAGACACCGTGGGGCAGGTGGTGGGCCGACGGCTACATGCGGCGCAACGAGGCCATTCACAAAGGGGTCCGACTGGCGAGAGATGACGCCGAGAGCGCCCTTCAAGCCGCGACGCAGCTTGTGGAGCACGTAAAGCGCCGGCTCATCGCTTCGGACGATCTACAATCACTCGCAGAGCGACTCGCGATCTCGCTTGGATCAGCTCCGCCTTGGGAGGACGGACCCCTCAACGAGAAATTCCCATGGGAATCGTAGGTGGCAGTTGTCCGGCCGCGAACTCATCTTACGAAATCCCCGCGTTTCCACCGTTGCGGATTCCGCGCCCGAGCGGCCCCAAGCACAGCGGCATGGAGTCACAGGCCATTGGTCGGTGGACGGCAAAAGCGAGTGCGCCTGCGTCGCCCGCACGCCCTCAGCAGGTGTGGCCAAGCCGTGGCGCAACACGACCATGCAGGCCGAGATACAGCGCGCGTGCGGCATCGACTTCCTGGCCGCCGACCGCGACGAGCTGGCGGCGCTCCTGCAGGACAAGATCCACCCCATCCCACCAGCAAAACCAGCACCGCTACCCGCGCCCAACCGCGGAAAATGGGGCTAGTGGGTTCCCCGGCAACGTTTGCCGATTTCCCATAACCAGGGTGATGGGGTTGGCGGCGAAGTCCTTAGTCGAGATCGACACTCGACCGGGGGAGGGGCTGTGGCCGCCAAGGTGCTGTTATCCCCACCTTTGGAATGGCTGTCGACATCTCGCGGCAGTCTGTCCGACGGCCTCGCTGCCCATCTACGGCGATTCGATAATCAAGCGGCGGGACTGGTGTTGATGGCACCCGCCCGACCAAGCACTCCACCGCTACAGGTGCCTCATGCGCAAATTGAGCGGCTTACGGAGTAGTCGAGTGCAGAGCACTCGCGCGCCGGCGTGCTTTGAGCAGATTACCTTTTGCCGGCGCTCCCCGGCACTGACGCAGCTGAGTCTCGACTGATACACCTGTGCACCGCCGAGGCGTACTCTCCCCGCGTCACAATGTAGCCGTATCGCATCAGCCCTGTGCCATCACGCTGGACCTGTCCTCGAATGCGCGAGGCGCGAAAGCCTTCCTTCTTGAGACAACTGCGAGTCTCGGCGACTTCCAGCTTGCTAGGAATGCGTTCATCGCTCTCACGCGTTGACTCAGTGCTGGTGAATGGGACTATCGCGCTTTGCCGATGTTGACTTGAGCCTCCACAGGCGGTCAGCAATCCCATCGCCACCAGCGCGGCCATCGTGCTTATGGACGTACGAAACATCGTTCCTCACATTCCATCATGCCTTCGATCACCCCGGTACTCCCCCTGACAACCACCGCGCCACACTCGACAACCCACCACCGGCAGAACAAGGGCTATCGTAGCCAATAGCACACATTGGACAAGACGCATCCCCATCATCCTCCACCTCGTTGTAACAATCTTTGTGTAGTGCCATATGCAGAAAATGATATGTGCTTACATATGCAGTAACGGTTCAGTCTCATATCCGTAATTGGCATGCTATTCTTCTGCTTCCTGGTTCTGCGACTGTTACTATCTGATCGGCCCTGCTACGTTCCTCACCCCTCGTTATTCGATACATCGCACAGGCTCAACTTGCACCCAATGCATGTGCGAGCCTTAAGGCCGCGCTAGCCACGATTGCAACATCAGAACCAAAAAGCTTGGCTTCCATGTGCTTGAGCCGTAGGGCGATCACCCTATCCATCGAGGACTCGTATCGTTCCAACAGCTTCAACACAACCTTACCCGTACGCGCCGGCGGTACGTGCAGTTTGCTCTTTTCGACTCGGGTTCTGCCACCAATAGCTTCGGAGCGCACGAGAAATTCTGTGGTGCTGGCAGGAAGTCTGTGATAGCCACTCCTGACCCACGCCCTCATGCCGACGCAGGGATCCGGTGACACAAGGTGGGCGTCGGCGACTTCTTCGCTCAACCAGGAACGCACCAGTCTCGTGAGCCGGCGGTTGCTCCATTGAATCCGACTAACAACATGTGCGTACGCGGTGCTTGAGCCGACTTGAGAAGGCAGCAACACCAGCGACAGAATAACCAAACGCTCGAGTGCAAGCATTTCGAAATCTTCGTCGCGCGGCGCCCCCGTCATAACGCCCGGACACTCACTCGCGATACTGGCTACCAGTCTGCCGACAGTTCTCGCGTCGACAGGAAGCCTCGCGACGCGTTCATCCTCAAGAGTATAGCGACTAGGAAGGTACGCTTCAGTAGCGGCACGATCGGCCGCTTTAGGCGGTTGGCTTGATCCATAGACACGAAACGCAAGTCCCAACGCCAAGGCTAGCCCTATGAACACTACTCCGCCGGCTCGCCATTTCATTCGGTAGCCCATCTTTGTGTTAGTCACAGCCCGAGCTCCTTGCGTGAGACAGGTCGCAGCTTTACCACAGCCTCGTCCTCGGTCGGGCCGCCCCACCACAATTGGATTGTATCCTGCGTCACACAAACATAAGGCTTCGCGCCTCGCGCTGGCCACGACTCACCGCGTACGGCCGTAAGGAAATCCTGTACGGTTTCCCCCTCACTTATAAAGATCTCCTTTAGCGTCTCGGCCAAGTCGCCCGGCTGTGCTAGTAGTACCATGGGCATAGATGCCGAACTGCTGCCACGGTACTGGCCGACACCCTGGATATTTACGATCCCGCTGCAGGCCTTGACATCAAACTCTCCTGGCGGCAGGATCTCTCTGATACGCTCAGCCAACGAGTTGGTGAGTGCATCGGCAGCGTGAGGATAACGCGCCATCAAATCCGCCAGGGTCAATGCGGTGTTCCGGAATGTCCTGCGATTGAGGCCCTTCGACACATTAACCTTCCCATTCACCACGACGACCGCAGTCAAACCACTCTTTATTTGCTTTGTGTCCCGAACGCCACGGACATGGCTGCTCATTAATACTCCAAAACACTTCACCGATGCTGAGGTCAACTGTCCGAGACTGAATCCAGCACATTCCCTTGGGGGACAAATGCTCGACAGTCAGAGCACAATTTTCTAGGTTTTTGGCCCATACCCTGTACTGATTCGCGAGATATCCTAGGCCGCCACTAACGAAATCACCCAAGTACGGCACTACTGCGCCAGCCGCGGCATCGAGTTCCAGTTCTTCCGCTTCTTCACGCAATCCTTCTGCGAATTTTTTAGTCTCTTGCCATGTATAGATATTTTCGTTGGTCGGATCGCCCGGAGCTCCTTCTGGTTCGACGCATTCGCTAGCGATTGCGCAGGCTTTTTCGTTTGCTTCTTGTTCTGCCTTTTTCTGTTGTTCTAGTGCGTATTGTCGGGCTCCTTCTTCGGCCTGGGTCGTTGCGCCGTCGATGGACCAGGTGGATACCTGGGAGATGTACGTTTCGACGTGCGTGGCGCCCGCCAGTGCCAGCCCGGGTGGGATGACCGCCTGGGTTTGCAGTGCGCGTCCGAGTTGGGGCTGGTAAGCCACGGTGCCGTAGAGGAGCGCTCCCGAGGACAGTTCGCTGGAGACCGCGCCGGATCCCAGCCATGAGTACTTGGTGGGTGGCGCCCCGTTCGTTGGGACGCCGAACTCGGTGCTGTTGTATGTGCTGAGCAGTTTTGTTTCGGTTTCTGAGACAGCGGCCGTCGCCACGATGTCCCCCTGAAGGTCGTGCAGCTGCAGGACCGGCGCTTCGCCGTTGGTTTCCGTCGCGCACAGGCTGCCGTCGGGTCCTGGGATCAAGCGGGTGTATTTGCCTTCCTGTTCGTCCTTCCAAGAGAGCGCTTCGCCTGGACCGGCGTAGTGGCTGATCGCCGTGACGTTGCTCGTGCCTTTGCCGACGCTCTTGCGCACGCGTCCTGCGGGGTCGATCGAGTAGACGTTTTCCTGCCCGTTTTGGGACTGCTTTTCGACCTGGCCATCTACGTAGAAGCTGCTTGTGATTTCATGACCGCCGGCGTCGCCGGCCGGCAGTTTGGTGGCGTCGCCGAGCGGGTCGTACGTCACGCCTGTATCGGTCAGGCGATCTGCGGCGTCATAAGCGTGCGTTTCCGTCGCGCCGCCTGAGGTCGCGCATTTGCCTTCCACGCCCGGTTCGCGCGTCGTGAGGCTCGTGCGGTTTGAGTCTTCGTCGTATTCATACAGTCGCGTCGTGCAACCTTTACCGGCCGGCGTTTCGCTCGTTTCGGTCAGCCGGCCCGCCTGATCGTACGCGTAGGCGTCGCTCGTGAGCGTGTTCGAGCGCGACAGCGTTTCGCCGTGGATCGATGGGGCGATCGATTCGCTGAACAACACGCATTTTTCGCTGCAATGCGTCGTCTTTACGTATTCGATCCCCGTCGCCTGACCGGTCTGGTCGCGAGCGTAGGTGGCCGTCATGCCGTTCGGATAGGTCTCGCTCGTCATGTTCCCTTCGACATCGTAGCTCGCCGTGAACGTTTTCGCGCCGGAGTCGAGCAGTTTCGTCATCATCCCGGTAGTCGGATCGTACGCATAGTCCTGAGAGCCCTTGCTGTCGCTGACAGCCAGCAGGCGCCCGTCTCCTCCCGTTTCATATTCGTAGGTCGTGGTGGCGCTGTCGGCGTCGGTGTAGCTGACGAGCCGTCCAAGGGTGTCGTAGACGCTCGTGATCGTCAGCGTCGTTTCGCCTTCGGTCGTGCTCTGCGTTACGCAACGCACGGTTTTCGTCTGACCGCACACGTGACCGAACGATTCGGCCGTGGTCACCTTCGGCATGGACTTGTCGGCTGCGGAGGTCGACGTCTCTTCGCTGGTTTGAGGACGACCGGCTTCGTCGTAGGCGATCTTCTTCGTCCGGGTAGTTTCAGCGTATTTTTCGTTGGCGGGGAATGTTTCGGTGGTGCTTTCCGGCTCGCCCCACATGTTGTATGAGTTGACCGTCGTCACCGGCAATGAGGGCGCCTGAGACCCTGCCGGTTGCGAGCCGGGCTTGGTCTCGCATGGCATACCTTCCCATTCGACGTGCCCGCCGCACGACGGGTACTGCGGGTTGGCCGCTGCGCTGTAGTAGATGTTCTGCTTGTCGTGGGAGGTTTCGGTGTTTTCGATTTCGGCGTTGCGCTGCCACTTCTCCACGCGGCTGTCTCCGGTGTTCTCCCACCAGTTCCCGCTGTCGAGGACGTAGACGTTCGACCCGTAGAACGCGAGCCCGTGCGGCGATTGAAAGAACTGTCCAGACCCGCTGCCCTGGATCCCGAACCCGTAAAGGTATTCGCCCGCGGCCGTGAAGACCTGCACACGGTTATTGCCGTATTCGGAGACCCAAACGTCGCCTTCGGAGCCGACCGCGACACCGTAAGGGGTTTTCAACTGACCAGCCCCGGAGCCTTCGGTGCCCCAATGGCGGACCATGTGGCCTTCGCTGTTGAACTCCGCTATCTGGTCCTGACTATCCCACGCATAGGTCACCCACACGTTCCCACTCGAATCGACGTTCAGGTAGAACGGGCCTTCTTTTTCTTCGGGCTTGGAGATGTTGCGCACCCACGCCAACGATTCGTTGAACTCCTGCACCCGACGATTCCCACGATCCGCAACAAAAATATCGCCTTTCGAATCGACCCCGATACCTTCCGGATCATAGAACTCGCCGTTACCAGACCCCTGCAACCCCGCACGACACGAACTCGTACACGTCTCAAGCTTCGCTTCGCCATTCGCGACACCCCACCCAAACATCTTCACGAACACTCCCGCCCCGGTGTACTCCTCAACGCGATCGTTCGTCTCGTCCGTCGCCCACACATTACCTTTCGAATCCACCGTCACACCCAACGTCCACCCAAACTGACCAGCGCCTTCACCCTTAGACCCCGCCGTACGAACAAATTCGCCTTTCGGACCGAACTCCTCCAAACGATCGTTATACGTATCCGACACCCACACATCCCCAGAAGCATCCGTAGCCAAACCACCCTCAGGTTCAAGCAACTGACCGTTCCCGCTACCATACGACCCAAACGAGCTCTGATAGGCGACCTGTGGTTCGACGTGCCACTTCTCGACGCGGCTGTCGCCGGTGTTATCCCACCAGTTCCCGCTGTCGAGGACGTAGACGTTCGATCCGTAGAACGCGAGCCCGTGCGGCGCTTGAAAGAACTGTCCAGGCCCGCTGCCCTGACCCCCGAACCCGTAGAGATATTCCCCGGCCGCTGTGAAGACTTGCACACGATTATTGCCGTATTCGGACACCCACACGTCGCCTTCGTAACCCACAGCGACACCGTAAGGGGTTTTCAACTGGCCGGCGCCGGAGCCTTCGGTGCCCCAATCGCGGACCATGTGGCCTTCGCTGTTGAACTCCGCTATCTGGTCCTGACTATCCCACGCATAGGTCACCCACACGTTCCCACTCGAATCGACGTTCAGGTAGAACGGGCCTTCTTTTTCTTCGGGCTTGGAGATGTTGCGCACCCACGCCAACGATTCGTTGAACTCCTGCACCCGACGATTCCCACGATCCGCAACAAAAATATCGCCTTTCGAATCGACCCCGATACCTTCCGGATCATAGAACTCGCCGTTACCAGACCCCTGCAACCCCGCACGACACGAACTCGTACACGTCTCAAGCTTCGCTTCGCCATTCGCGACACCCCACCCAAACATCTTCACGAACACTCCCGCCCCGGTGTACTCCTCAACGCGATCGTTCGTCTCGTCCGTCGCCCACACATTACCTTTCGAATCCACCGTCACACCCAACGTCCACCCAAACTGACCCGCACCTTCACCCTTCGAACCCGCCGTACGAACAAATTCACCTTTCGGACCGAACTCCTCCAAACGATCGTTATACGTATCCGACACCCACACATCACCAGACGAATCGGTAGCCAAACCACCCTCAGGTTCAAGCAACTGACCATTACCGCTGCCATAAGATCCAAACGAGCCCTGATATTGTGGAAGTCCGCCGATTTCTTTCTCCTGCACACCCTTCGCGGTGCCTGTTTCGACCACAGCGCCCGTCGTTGGGTCGTACACCGTGGTGGTCGTCAATTTCAGCCCGTAGGGATCGACGGTGACGGAGGTCGGCTTGCGCAGCGTCCAGCCCAGGCCATTCTGGCCGTCATAATGTGTTTGGGTGAATCGCTGATCTTCTTCTTTGCCTCCAACCAGCGCAGAATCGACGGTTTCGGTGACAAGCCGATATACCCCGCCGTGCGGCGCGCCCTGGTCGTAGCGATACTTGACCCCGTGGCGCGCCTGCGCTTCGCTGCCATTGGGAAGCTTCACCTTGTGTTCAGGGCCGAGCGTTTCCAGCAGCTCGTCGCCTTCTGCGTTGTACACCCTGCGACCGTCGAGGTCGCGCGCGACTTCAACCGATTTTTCGCCGGCGGCGAGCGCCAGCACACGATTGTCGGCGCTGAGCGTTCTCACGACATCGTTCGTTTCGTTGTATTCCGTCGTCGAGATCCCGCCGGCCGCGTTGGCGACGTTGACCGTGCGGCCTTCCGGGTCGAAATACGAGGTGGTGGCTTTTTCGTATTCCTTCGCGGGCCAGCCCATCGGCTTGTCGGGGGGAAGACGGCGGTGCCTTCGCCGGGATAGTCTTCTTGCCCCCATTTTTTGACTTCGGTTTCCGTGAGGTTGGGTAGTCCCGTGCCGGATAGCGGTACCACGTACTCCACGGTCGTCACGGCGTTCGTGCCAGGGTTGGGCGGTTCGGGCGCCGGGCTGTTCGGCGTGCCCGCGCCGACGAGGCCCGTGGCGATGCTGGAGGCGGCGGTCGCGCCGCCGGCGTTGATCGCACCGACCTGGACCACGAGCGTGTGTTTTTCGTCGGTTGCGGTCGGGTAGTACGCTTCGTTGACCGCTCCGGCTATCGCCGTGCATTCGAGACCCGAGCTGTTGCACCGCTCCCACTGGTAGCTATAGGTGAGGGGGCTGTTGCTCCAGCTGCCGTTGGAGGAAACGCCGATCTTGACGCCCACTTTGGGTTCGCCGCTGGGCAACGTCGGACGGCTCGTGTTGGCGGGCGCCGACTGATTCCCAAGTTCTGTCGAGGCCGCGGGCCTGATCACCGACAGGACTCGTCCCGGGCTCGCGTCGGACGGGATCGTGCCGTAGTGGATCAGCCACGGCTGCCGGTTCGCTGGAGAGACCGCCGTCATGTGTCCTTCGGCGTCGTATCCGTAGACGGTCTTCAGTTCCGGTTTGACCCGTGGGTCCCACTCGGCGCGCAGCCTGCCTTTCGCGTCATAGGCGTAGCGCGCCACCGCCGTTTTTTCTTCGACGAGTTTGGTCGCGGGATTGTAGGCGGCGAAGAACACTTCGCTGAGACGGCCTTCGTATTCGCCCCACACGCTTTCGGTCGCAGTGGTTTTTTCCGCGTACTTCAAGAACAGCGCGCGACACCCGGCTTTGATCGTCGGCGCGCACGACAGCGCGGCCGCATGCGGCGCGAGCACCTCCGTCGGCTCGATCAGCGTGCCGCTGGCCGCCCGCACCGCCTTATACGTGTATGAGACCTGACTGGTCGCCACCGGTCCTTCGGACACAGCGGGCAGCCACGCGGAGTGCGCCCAGCGCTGTACCCGCGAGTTTTCGCTGTCGGCCACCAGCAGCGCACCCTGGTAATCCATGCCCATCAGGTAGGGGGCCTTGAACTGCGCGCCGTTGGAGCCGGCGCTGCCGAACTTGGTCAGAAATTCGCCTTTGGCGTTCAGCTCCTGCACGCGGTCCGCCGTGTAGTCCGCGACATACAGGTCGTTTTCGCTGTCGATCGCTATACCGGTCGGGGTTTGGAACTGGCCGTTGCCCGTGCCTTCTTTTCCGACTTCTTTCAGGCCAGCTCCGGTCGGGCCGAACTCCACCACGCGATGGTTCTTGGCGTCGGTGACCCACGCGTCGCCGGAAGAGTCGATCGCGACGCCGATCGGTTCGGACAGCGCAAGAGAGCCCACCGTTTTGCTCGCTTCCCTGATGTATTCGCCTTTTTCGTTGAACTCGACCACCCGGTTATGGCCGGTGTCCACCACCCAGACATCGCCGGACGCGTCCGTGGCCAGCCCCTGCGGCTCCGCCAGGGCGCCACCGCCTTCGGCCCCGGCGACGCGAACGAATTCGTCTTTTTCGTTGAACTCCTCGATGCGATTGTTGGCGGTGTCGGCGACCCAGATGTTGCCTTTCGCGTCGATCGCCACATCGCGCGGTTCTTTCAGCGCGCCGTTGCCCGTGCCTATGTATCCAAACTGCGACACGTATTCGCCTTCTGGGTTGAACTCCTCGACGCGGCTGTTCTTCGTGTCGGCCACCCACGAGTCGCCCTTCGCGTCGGAGGCGACGCCCATCGGTGTGTTCAGCTGACCCGTGCCCGGCCCCTCCCAACCGATTTCCCCGTAGTAGGTCGGCGCCGTCTGCAGGTAGCCGCTGGCGCGGTTGAACCTCATCGTGGTTCCAGCCGCCAGGTTCTTCACGGTATAGGCGATCGGCACGCCTTTTGCGGTGACTTCCGCCGCGAGCGTCACGTTGGTGTCGCCCTTGGGCGCTTCGAATTCGCCTTTGGTGTTCTTCGCGAAGACCGTTTCGCCTCCGTTTGCCGCTATCAGCAGCATGTCCCCGTCCGCCAATTCTTCGAGGCTGTCGCTGCCGGCCAAGCTCATACTCCACTGCGGGCCCAGGCCCCCTTCGACGCCCGCCGTGAGATTGCGTGAGCTGTAGGCGCGGTTCAACGTCAACCCCGCGCCCATCGAGACATCGCTGTCGCCAAGCGTATAGTTCCCCGACTGCGGATCAAGCGAGCCTAGACCGAGAGACATGGGAGAAGCGTGATGGACAAAGATCACAAAGTCTTCGTGGGCCTTGTTCCCAGCGTTGTCGGTCGCGACCACCGTCAGCTTATGTAGTCCAGCGCTCAGCAGCCCGCCGTTGATCGTCCATTCGGCGCTGGCGGTGCACGGGCCGCTCGGGCAGGACCCCCGCGGTTCACCAGCCTGCGCGCCGTCGATCCCAAGTTCGAGCGACGCAACACCCGAGCTCTTTTCGTTCGATGCGCCGTCGGTAGCTTCGGCTTTGATTTTATAGACCCCTCCACCGATTTGATTCCCAGCGGGAAGCCCCGTGAGCTTTATTCCATGCGGGGCGTTTCCGTCTACCCTGATCGGGGTCTGCACATAACTGAACATTTTGGCGGCGTTTTCCGCGTACCCCTCGATCTCCCATTCGCCGTTCTGCCACGGTTCCGTGAACCCGGGTGTCGTCGTGTAGTACGAGAACTGGCCTTTGTATTCCTCCGGGCACTGTATACCGCTGCAATGGTTTTCGTTCTTGATAAAGAGCTCGCGACCCGTAACCCCCGCAAAACTATTTCCGATACCCGGATCTAAGGCTGTCACTTCAAACGCGGTAGACGAATGCGGACCGAGCCACCCTTTGCTGCCAGGATATAGGATATTTTCCCGTTCGACGATCGTTCCGTTCGGTTCTTCGACTTTGATCGTGGGGGTTTCTTTATTGAACGTCACGGTCGCAGCTTTTTCCTGTGATATATAAACTATCCCTTCACGTATTAAGTCACGAAAATCATAGTGAGGGCCACCTGTGAGCGCGTAGTCGTAGAACTGAGCCAAGTTTTTGTTGACGCCTTGCGATGTTTCGCACGTTGTTGTGTTTTCTGCCGCACAGATAGCGTGCCATTCAAGCATCGGGTGTTCATTGTTACTCGCGAGCTGGCCCCAACCTTCACGTGCATAAGATTCCGGTCCCGTCCGATGGACGATCTGCAGCAAGGTTTCGATACCCGTTTCGCTATCTTCCTCAAGACTCTTCGCGGCGAATTCATAGATTTTCGATTCGCCCTGTGTTTCATACTGCACGTCAGCCCATTCCCCACCCACGTAGCTCGTTTTTGCTGTGAGTTCCCATCCTTCAAAGCTTTCGTGCTCATTGAAGTGTTCGCTGAAGTGTTCAGCGGGTTTCCAATTGGTGTGACCGCCTGAAGGGGCCACAAGGGTTAGGTCTTCAATCTTCGGATCGAGTAGGAGCGGGAACCTGAATTGCCCGGGCTTATGCGGTACCGTCACGTCGATCACGTCACCAGTGAGCGTGACAGAGATGGGCACCGGCGTACCTTCAGCGTCGATCGCCCGCGGCTCAGGAATGACCGCTGTCGTCACGCCTTCCTTGACGACCTGGACACCCCCCGAGGGGTCCTGAGTCAAAGTAGCGCCTTCTGGCAGACCGACCTTGAAATCGATGTGTTCCGGCGAGCGCACGCTAAACAGAACATCGAACCACTCAAAGCCGCTAAGGGTAGGCTCCGCGAACATGCTCAGATCCTGCACCCCGACCGCTTCCTCTCCGGTGTCCCCGTAGAACACTCCGGCGTGATCGGCCACGCCACTCCCGCTCAGCGGAGAGCCGGCTTCTGTGACGGGGGTCAACGAGACGCCGCTGTCCAGCAGGCTCGCGCCTTCCTGCGCGTGCGCGGGGATGCGCACCGGAGCGAGCCCGAACGCCGGAGCGAACCCGCCGGCCACTTCCCGAACGCTCAGGTCGAGCGGCGTGTATTTCCTCTGCCCCGTTTCAAGCGCCATCGGGAGGGTCGATTCGACCACGGCGTGCGCGTCGCCATTACCGCTCGGACTGGGGCCGAGATCGAGCGCCTCTGCGTAATCGCTTGAGAATCCAAGCGACTTCTGGCCTTCGGCCAGCGATGGCGGCCCGCCGGCGGGATGATCGACGACGCCTGGCGCGACTTCGCCAAGCACCGATTCGGCCGCCTGCGGGCTCAGCGACTCGTACGCGGTGCTCGACTGTTCACGGACGCTTGGGAGACTTGGGCTCGTCGAGCCGCTGCCGGACGATCCTCCAGCGCCGGAAAGCATGAGCGGACCGGCGCCAAGCGTTGCGGCGCCTGCAGACCCGGACGGGACGGTCGAGTGGGAGCGGCGAATCGCGTGGCGGGAGTGCCTGCGTTTGCGATGTACGCTGGAAGCACCGCTACGTCTGCGTGGCTCCAAGCCATGATGGCTAACGCGAACGCGTCTCACGGAGGACCGAGTTCCGGACGGCTGCAACGTATGTCGAGGAGATCGAACAGCCAAGCTTGACCCCACAAAAACGACAATCGAAACCAAACACAGCGCCAAGCATACGATCAGCAACCTCAGACGGCTCACCAGCTCCCCTCCCCACCTATTTCTGGATATTCGCTCCCCAAGCCGGCGAGGAGCTGCTGGACGAGACCATATAGGAGGGTCTAGCGAAACTCGCTAGACCTGTAGTGGTGCGGGGTTTCGGTTGTGCTCGCATCGTGCATACCTCAGTTTCGAGCCGATCCTACCCCAAGCGTAGACTTCGGCCGTGTCCACGCCCGGTCCCGGAGCACCGAAATCGCGCAGCAGTTGGATTCCTCGGCGGTTGCGAGAGCGCCATTGGTTCTGGCCGAAGGCGGCTTGGATCGGCTTCGGCTGGTTCGGACGGATCGTCGATCACCCATTGTCCAGCTTTCTTGCGTGGGTCCTCGCGCTCGCCACGATCTTTCTCGGAGGAATCGTCTTGCACGTAAGCCCAGCCATCATCTTCATGGCGATCATCGTCGTTTCCATGTTCATCGTCGCGCGAGGAGCGCGGCTCAAGTGGGAACGGGACTGCGGAGCGGGGGGGTGCCCCGGAGCAAAGTGGCCATGCGCAGATTGGGACATACGTGCATGAGCAGCACAACCACTACTACGTTGGCGAAAACACGGACGCGGCCAACGCTGCACTCAAGCCAATCCGTAGCTTTGGGATCGGCCCAGCGCCCGAGTTCCGTGTGCCGTCGCTCCCGAATCTACCCGACGTTGGGCAAAAGGAGCCTCAAGTTGACGAGGGCCAAGTCGATAACCGAACCGATGATGAGGATACCCAGCCGTAGGCCACGCTGGACATTCCAGACTCCGTGAGGCATGATTACGCGTCTGATGTCGCAGCCATCGCAGCCAGAGGAGCAGCAGGTCAACATCGTCATCCCGCCAGACGAGTTCTCGGGTCGGTGGGCAAACGCGGCGAACTTGCAGCGCACACCCCACGAGTTCACGCTGGACTTCATCCGCGTCGGGCCGCAGGGTCAGTTCGGGATGGTCGTGAGTCGGATCAATTTCTCGCCACTTCTCCTGTACCAGCTTGTAGACCTCCTGAATGCGCACTGGCGGGCCTATACTGAGGAAGCAGGACCACCGGAAGGAGCACCGGAAGATGCCTGAAAATGTGCAGTACGAGACCACATCAGCCTTTGAGAGGGTTCCGATGAGCGCGCCCAATATGAGGAGCACGTTGAGCGTTCCCCCTGACGGAGCAATTAGGACGATTGCTGCCATGGTCCGTAAGGATCTACGCGAGCAGCAGCAGCACCCTGGGAGCACGTACCCGGAAGCTGGCTAGCGTCCGCGTCGGACGCGCGTTGTTTGTCCAGCCCTGCCGCTCGACTCCACGCCCGATGAACACATCATCGTTGGGTTGACCTTCGCAGCTTTTCCGTCCGATCTGACCTGTAGTTTTTGGCTTACTAAAGCCAAATTGACCCCCGCGCGGTTGGCCCCGCCGGGGGTCTGGATCAAGGAGTTGCACCTCCATGACCATGCCAAACGTAGCACGGCGATCCGTCGCCGAAAACCTGTCGGACATCCTCGCATCACCCGAGGTCTCCCAGCTCATAGACGAGCTTCAAACGACCCGCTGGACGGGTCGGCCGGGCTACCCGCTCCGCTCGATGATCGGGATGGCGTCGGCGAAGTCTCTGTATGCCATCCCGACATGGACGCGCACGGTGGCACTCGTGCGCGAGCACCCGGCGCTTGCGGCGGTCATCGCTCCCAATGGCGATGTGCCGTCCGTGTACGCCTGCTACCGCTTCACGGCGCAAGCTCCGCGACCATACGGACCTGCTGGAAGGCTGCATCGCCCGTGTCCTCAAGGAGCTGAAGAAGCGGAATCCTCTGCTCGGATGGAACGTCGCGATAGACGCCTCCGACATGCCCGCGTATGCGAACGGCCAGCGCTTCAAGTACAAGAACGGCCCGGAACGCAAGAAGTACAGCGACCCGAACGCATCGTGGGGTCACCGCTCGGCAGTCTCGACGCGCAAGGGCGGAGGCTTCTACGGCTACCGCATCCACATGGCGGTGTGCGCCCGGACCGATCTGCCGCTTGCGTGGAAGGTCGAGACGGGCAAGATGAACGAATCCCCGACCGTCGCGCCGCTGCTCGACAAGCTCAAGGGACTCGGGTTCAACCCCGAGACGTGCGCGCTCGACAAGGGGTACGACAACGGGCCGGTCTACGACGCGTGCGAGGACCGCGACATCCGGCCCGTGATCTGCCTCAAGCAGACCGCGCGCGTCAAGCGTGGCGAGCACAAGCCGCCGAAGTGCGAGCACGGCGAGTGGAGGTTCGCCGGAGCCGACTACGACCGCAAGGCAACGAAGTGGCGTTGTCCTACCGGCGAGTGCAAGCCCGCGTCGGTGTGGGTCAAGGCCGACCGGCTCCATCCATTGATCCCACGCGAGACACTGCGATGGAAGGGCCTCTACCGTGGTCGCGCCTCCGTTGAGCGAGCGTTCGGCAGACTCAAGAACGAATGGGCGCTCGCACCGCTGCGGGTGCGCCGGATCGAGCGTGTGCGCCTTCACGCCGACCTGACGATCCTGACGCAGTTGGCATCGGCGCTGAATCGGTCCCAACAGGCTGCTCTGGCGGCGTAATCGGGCCAGCCGAGCTAATCTGTCCGGTGCGGCTGAGATTCTACCTCGTGTGCAGCAGGATTCCCCGCAAATAGCACGAATTTTGGTCGCAAAGGTTGGCCCCCCGACTTTGGCAAGCCGAGGGGCCGTGGTGATGACGCAACCCAACGCTCCGGCTGGCCGCTGGTGCTGGCCTACCAAACCAAGCCATACGGCCCTGCTTCAGTAGTCGCGCTTCCATACAAACGGAAGGACGTATCCGCAGTGGTATACGGCATCAGGCAACGTCGCCCAAGAGGCTAGACCCCTGACCGGCGGAAGAAACACGAGGAAGTTTTAACCTGTCGAATATATGGCTCAGGCCGCGATCTGATCCATGTGCAGCGCGGCGCGCGTGGGGAACACGAGGTCATCTGTGGTGCGGTGGATCAACCCGACTCCACGAAGCCGTCTGAGGGCGTTGTGGGTGTCTTCCGGCGTGACGTGCTTGTCGGTGCGGTCGCGGATCAACTCGTCCACCGACCAGGGCCGTTGATCGTCCGGGTCGATAAGTCGGATCATCACGCCCCAGTCGTGCATGTTGTCCGTCTCTTCGGCTGGGTTAGGCTCTGCGTGCATCAGGACTAATCCTCCTGGTGTCGCGGCCCCGGGGCAGTTCACGCTGTCGCCGGGGCCAATTTCTAGGATTCGGCCGACGCTAGACTGTCCCGGCGATGTCCGCAACCAGTTTCGCTAGCCGTTTCGCCCGCGCCTCATAGCCACGATCGCGAACGGGCCGCATTAGTAGCGGAGTTTTGTTATTGGGGTGATTCGATATACTCTAATCTCAGGAGTCCGGAATCAGAGCAACCATCAGCGATTGGCGCTGAACGGTCGTCTGAGGCGAAAACGCCACAGCATTCTTGCAAGATTTATTGCAAGGCTTGACGAGAGCCTTCCTCAGGACCCTCAAGGGTCTTTCGGAGCACGTCTCCGCGCTGGCATCACAACCGACAAGCACCAAAATCGGCAGGTCGCTGCACAGGCCGTCGGGCCGAGCAGATCCACGAGCAGCTCGCCGGCCTAGACCCTATGTCGGTTAGCCCGTGGGGTTGATCGGTGTGGTGGATGGCCGGACACTCCTCGCGGGGGTTTGTCTGGTCGGAGAGAAGGCTCCGGCTGACCCAATGAGATGAGGAGGTCCGGCCATGCCGGTAACGATGACGTGGGTGGGGCTTGATGTCCATGCCCGTTCGACGCACGCGGCAGCGATCGACGCGATGACGGGGGAGTTGCTGCGTGCGCGGTTTGGGCCTGGGATCGAGGGGCCTGTGGCGTGGCTTTGCGAGTTGCCTGGTCCGGTTCGCGCTTGTTATGAGGCTGGTCCCACCGGGTTCGGGCTCTACCGAGCGGCGAGGGCGGCCGGGATCGGTGTGCAGGTCATTGCGCCGGGCAAGACGCCGCGCGGTCCCTCAGATCGGGTCAAGACCGACCGCAAGGATGCAGAGTTGCTCGCGAGGTTGTTGCTGGCGGGATCGTTGACACGCGTTGTCGTGCCGGCGCCCGAGGTCGAGGCGGCGCGGGAGATGACACGTACGCATGATGCTTGTCGGCGGGATCTGATGAACGCTCGCCACCGTGTGTCGAAGATGTTGTTGCGTCACGGGCGCGTCTATCCGAAGTCGACGACCTGGACGGTCGAGCATCGCAAGTGGCTCTCTGCACAACAGTTTGAGGAGCCCGCCAGCGACCTCGTGTTCGCCGACCTCATCGCGGCGGTCGACGGGTTGACGTCACGCAAGAGCGCGATCGCGCTGCGGCTCTCGGAGATGGCTACCGACGAGCGCTGGTGGCCGACCGTTGCGAGGCTCAGAGCGTTCCGGGGGATCGACACGCTGACCGCGTTCTCGCTTCACCTCGAGGCTCGGCGCGGACTGGAAGCGTTTCCAGACAGCGCCAGCGCTCTCGGCGTGGCTCGGGTTGACACCATCGCTGAACCAGTCCGGGGAGTCCTCGCGCCAGGGCGCGATCACCAAGACCGGTTCGATGCTCGCCCGGCGACTGCTGGTCGAGTCCGCCTGGCACTACAGCCGCCAACCCAGGTTGGGAGCAACGCTCGCCAACCGTCAAACCGGCCAGCCCGATCACATCCTCGCTATCGCAAACCATGCTCAGCAACGCCTCTATCGCGTGAACCGCTCGATGCGTTCGCGAGGCAGCCACACAATCTCACCGTCGTCGCGTGCGCGCGTCAACTGGCCTGCTTCCTCTGGGGGCCTGCTTCCTCTGGGCCGCCGCTACCGCCGACTAAACCCAGACCAACAACCCCGCAGGTCGGTGGGCCGGGGCGCCGGGCCATCAGCGGCCGGCACGCGCGATTCAGCTATGAGCACCGTCCACGGGCGGCACGCTCGCTCCTAGACAGCGCAAGCCGGCAGCACGAAACCGGGCCCTGAGGTACCCAACCCTCGCATCGTCAGACTGGCAACGCCGACACCGAGCCCGGCGTCCCGACCCACCGACCAACACTCACACACGCCCGCCCCCGCGGACGCGATCACACACACCCACTTGACAAACCGCCGTCCATATCAGCTGAGACCCGGGCAGCCGCGCCGACATTCTCGTGACTAACAACTCCAAAACTCATTCTGTTAGGCGCTCTAAACACTGTTGCCCGTCGAACTACGAAAACCGAATCCGTCCCGCATCTCTGACGCGACCGCGTCCCTGTCGCTCCACATCGGGACAAGCAAGCCGGTCGTCCACCCGAAGCCAGAGCGTCACAGCCCCCGCCGCAACAGGTAGGTGCGCCGCGGGAACATTGGGCTAGGGGTCAGTGGGCCGGGTTGCTCGACGAGCTGGTATGGCGAGCACTTCAGATTCGACACAGACACACAGCAGGCTTGACCCTCAAGACATCGAGCTGATCGCGGCCCGCGTCGCCGAGCTACTCGACGGCGGCGAGACCACCACCGGCAGCGTGAGGCTTGTAGACGCGGCGACCGTCGCCGCCAAGCTCGGCGTAGATCGCGACTGGGTCTACGCCCACGCGCGAGCCCTCGGCGGAGTGCGGCTGGGAGGCCCCCAGGGGCGGCTTCGTTTCGACCTGCAGAAGGTCGAGGAGCACCTCCAATGCCCTGAACGCCAGCCGCAAAAACGACGCGGACGGCCCCCGAGACGCCGGTCGGTCGCATCCATCTCACAACCACACCGGGGCCTATGATCGGGAGCCTTATGAAAAGTGGTCGGGCGGACGCGCTAACGCCGCCCGACCCACAACGGGAGGATGAGTCCCGATGCACAACAAGCCTAATCACCGACCATGCAATCCGCGGCCGACAGCGCCCCGCTCGGACGCTGGCGCAATCCCACTGACGATCCACGATTACGCCGCGAAGTGGGCCGCCCGACACGGCGCACCGAGCGGCCCACCGGCCGAATACCTACGCCGCTGTGCCAACCTCCTCGGTGCGCTCCCAACGTTGTCTGTCGAGTCGCTCAGCGGCGGCGAGGTCAGGCGTGGCTAGGCCAGCGACGGGCTCGCTCAAACGCGAGACGCTGGTAGACGGCACGCTCGCGTTCCGGCTGCGCTTCCCCGCCCTCGGCACCCGCGAAACGGTTGTCCTGCACGAGCGGCGCGACTGCGACTGCGACTGCGGCGGCGGCTGGACCGAACGCACCGCCCGCGTGGAGCTGGAGACGATCCTCGCGAAGGTCAAGGCCGGAATCTGGGAGCGGCCGGTGCCACAGACCGTCGAGCCGCGCTTCAAGGGGATGCCGTGGTTTGAGGAGTACGCCGAGTATTGGCTGCAAGCAAAGACGGACGGCATCCTCGGCGAGAAGGCGCTCAGCAAGAACAGCCAAGCGGACTACCGTGCGAGCCTGAAACATCTCATCCCGTTCTTTCGCCGCTACCGCATCAACCAGATCGACAGCGACCTTTGTTTGGACTTCAAGGCGCGCAAGCTCAAAGAGGCCCAGGAGCTTGCCGCCGCCATCGCCGCTGGCGCAGACATTCGCGACGCCCGCAAACGCATAATCAAGCCGATAGGCGCCTCGTCGCTTCGCAAATACATAAGGACGCTCGCCGCGATCATGGAGGAGGCCGTCGAGGACAAATACATAGACGTGAACCCGGCACGCGGGCGACGGCTGAAGGTCAAGGTCCCAAAGCCCAAGCGAAGCTTCCTAGAGCGCGACGAGCTGATTTGCACAGAGGACGCCGCAGGCGACCAGGACCCCTCCCTCGCCGTCTACGCCCTTGCCGCGAGCAACCCCGATGCCGGCGAGAGCGAGCGTGCGGTCGCGGCGGCACTCACCGACGGCTTGCGCCCCCAGCAGGTCGCAGAGCGCTTGGGGCTCTCCAAGGCAACGGTCGGGTTTCACTGCAAGAAGTTCGGCGACTCGGCGGGCGTGTATGTCGGGCGTCGCGCGATCGTGTTCACCCTCGGGCGCTCAGGGGTGCGTGTCAGCGAGCTGTGCGCAATCGAGATCGGCCAACTCGTTCTTCACGGTGTTGAAGGCTCGCGCTTCGAGATCCCCGATTCAAAGACCGACACCGGGATCAGGGAAGTCGAGATGACCGACGAACTCGTGCAGGAGATCGAGCTGCACATCGACCGGCTGCGCCGCGCGGGCTTCGACACCGGCCCCAAAGCCCCGCTGTTCCCGAACCTTCACGGCACACCCATCTCCCGCCAGCGCGTGGCGGAGATCCTCACCGAAGCCGCCACGCTCGCGGGCGAGCGGCTAGGAGCCCGTGGCCTTCGCCCGCTCCCGCACATTACGCCTCACACGATGCGCCGAACCTACATCTCGATCGCTCTGATCGCGAACGAATTCGACGTCAAGTGGGTGCAAGATCAGGTCGGGCACTCCGACTCGAAGATGACCCTCGACGTGTACGCGCAACTACAACAGCGCGCAAAGCGCGAGCACGGCACGCGCTTTGACAAGCTCATGCACGAGGGCCGGGCAAGCCTCTACCGCAGTGACGCGAAGCCGGGCAAGGACCCCGAGAAGGGGGTTTGGGACGGCGAATGGGACGGAAAGCCCCAAAACAGCCCTCCGACCCTCATTTCACGCCAACGAGGCGACCATCAAAACGGCTCAAATGCAGGGCATTCCCGCCGCCTAAACACGCCAGTCGGACGCGGGACACCACGATTTTCAGGCGTACCGAGATACATAAACCTGCCCATTTGCAGGGCTTTTGTGCCGTCCAACACCTCGCCGATACCGTTTTTTCCGGCGGTCTACCGAGGGTTTTGGACAACGGATGGGGGTCGTTGTCCCAAAACTCCAGGCCCATTCTACGCCTTGGGAGGACGGGTTCGGGGGGCTCAGCGATAGGGCGACCACCGGCGTCTCCTTCAGGCGGGTGGCGGCGAGAGCCGCACCGGCAGCGTCTTCATCTGGTTGGCGAACGCCGATTCGAGGTATGTCGGGGTATCGAGGATCTCAATCTCGGGAAAGCGGGCGAGGGTCTCCTCGAAGAGGATCCGCAGCTCCAGACGCGCGAGTGCCGTACCGAGGCAGTAGTGCCGGCCGCCGGCACCGAACGCCTGGTGCTCGGGGTTGCGCCTGACGTCGAAGCGCTCGGCATCCTCGAAGCGGGACTCGTCGCGGTTGGAGGACGGATACCACATCACGAGCTTCTCCCCCTCGCGGATGCTCTGGCCGTGCAGCTCGGTGTCGCGGGTGGCGGTGCGGGCGAAGTGAGTGAACGCGGGAAACATGCGCAGCGACTCCTCGACCACGCCCGGTATCAGCGACGGGTCCTCCACGACCTCACGCAGCTGGTCTCGGCTTTCCATCAGCGCACGCATCCCGCTGCAATACGTCGCCTTGGTGCTGTCGTTTCCGGCCGCCATCAACAGCAGGAAACCCATCACGATCTCGTGATCCTCGAGTCGCTCGCCGTCGAGCTCGGCATGCACCAGCACGCTCGTCAGATCCTCAGTCGGCGCGGCGCGACGTTCAGCGATCAGCCGCCCGCAACGCTCGAACACTTCGGGCACCTCGTTCTCCATCACGCTGCCCGCGCCATCCGGCGTGGCATCCGGGTCACCGGCACCGACGATCGCGTTCATCAGCCTGGCCCACACTGCATCGTCCTCAGCGGTGAGGCCCATGAAGCTGCCGATCACACGCGCCACCACAGGCTGGGCGACATCGTTGACGAGATCGCAGCTCTCCCGACCCGCGAGCCGGTCGAGTACGTCGGTGGTGATCGCGCGAATCGCGTACTCGTGCTCGGCGATCCGCTTGGGCGTGAAGCCGCGCTGGAAGAGCGCCTTCAGACGGTCGTGCTTGGGCGGGTCCATGCCGATGAACATCGCCTGCTGCATCTCCAGCGACAGCCCAGCGTTCCTGGCGGCCGTGAAGCCGCCGATTTCAGAGGAGAACGTCTGCCAGTCGCGGCTGACCTCATGCACATCCTCGGCGGTGGTCACCGACCAGAAGCCGTCCTCGCCGGGGTACTCGGTGATCCCGTCCGACCAGTGCACCGGGCACTCCGAGCGCAGCCGCCGGAACAGCTCGTGCGGCGGTCCCTCCCGGAAGTTCGACCGATCGCCGACGCGCGCGTTCTGCAGATCGCTTTCGAGGGGTGCCGGTTTGTTTCTCTCGACTGATGCCATTTGCGACCTCCTATGAAGTAGCAACCATGTCGGCTACCGTGCGGTGTGCGAGCGACACGATCAGCTTCTAGTGGGTGCGGTTGTGTGAGACTGCCCCGAAGTCATCGGTAGTCAGTATGGACGCTTTGGGGCTGGTCTTGGTGCGTCGGCACGAAGGAGTCGATCGAGCGCACTCAGACAACGACGGAAGGTGGGTCGCTGAGGCCCAATGAGGAGCCACGAGCCGGCGCGGCGTGGAGTTACGCTTCGAGAGGTCCGGGAAGGCGGGGCAGGCCATCATCGGGAATGGGCTCCCAAACGGCGGCGCTGGCAACATGCAGGCGACCCATCGGCCGTACCCCGGGGTCGCCATCGAAGGATCCCATGCGAACGTTGATGAACTCCGGACTCTCCGGGTGCTGTCCGAACAGCGCTGAGCCGCAGGTGCCGCAGAACGCCTTGTCGGCTCCGTCACCTGCGTTCCAGCGCCGGACGTGATCCTCGCCACTGACGATTCGAAAAGCCCCGGAGTTGGCGATAGCCGAAGGCGAGGCGGCGGTGCCCGTTCGTCGTTGACAGCGAGTGCAGTGGCAGTATCCGGCGCGGAGCGGCGTCTCGGTGAGCTCAAAGCGCACCGCACCACAGTTACAGCCGCCGGTTAGAGGCAGAGACGACTCAGGCACAAAGCCGATCATAGCGCCATCGAACTGCAGCAGTTGGACGCCGTTCGCCGAGCCGGATTCGGCCCAAGCGATCGCCTCGCGCATGCTCCGGGCCAAGTCGCCGGGTCATCGCTGTTGGCGAGGTTCAGGCTACACGCGGCTTGGCGCGGCCAGCGGTGGACCCGCCGCCGATGCCAGCGGCGCAACGGCTCGGGTGTACGCCACGGCTCCCGAGCCACCACTGACATCGACGAGATGCAGTCGCACATCGCTCAGGGTACGCGTAGCGCGCACCTGCACCGAGGCGGTTCCTCCAGTCCATACGGGCTCACCACATGCCGATCTGCCGCGGGGCGCACTTCTGGGACATGACCGTTGCACCCCGCTGAGACCCAACTCCTCCACCCGCCGTCCCGGCCACGGAAACGCGGCCAGACGCCCGCCCGGGCAGGCGAGCGCCACTCAAGGCCGACGAGATCCGCAGGGTGTTCGAGCGCGATGGTCGTGCCCCGCGGCGTCACAGTGCCAAGCCAGCGCTGTGCGAGCGTCGGGGCCGGCGGCCCGCCGAGAAACGCGAGCGCGGCACGCGGCCGCAGCAACCCACTGCCTATCGCGCCGGCGGAGGCAGCCAGCAACGACCTGCGCGTTATCCGGCGCGCTCCCATCATCGTCTATCACACCACCATACCGGGGCAGGTTATAGTCCGCTCGCGATGCGAGGGCACCACATCACGCGGCGCATTGGACTAGCTGTTCTGGTCCTGGCGCCGCTGCTGGCGCTGACCATTATGGCTGGCGCGGCCAGCGGCGCCACGTCCTGCTCTGAGGTATCGACCGTTTACGGGATTCCCCCATGGGGCTTTCATACGGGCCCGTACACGGGGGCGAGCAGCTTCGCCAAGGGCCACGGCGAAATCAACCTCGAAGCCAACACGGTATCGGGGGTCATCTGCCAGCAGGATCGGGCCGGCACGATCATCATGTCGGTTCAGCACCACCTCGTGTACCACTCGCACTACGCGACGATGTGGGGCTACCCGGGGAACATCATGAAGATCAAGGTCCGGATCACGAGCAGCAGCGACCCGAACTGCGAAGTCGGCACCGTTGGTCGCGCGACCCTCTACGCGAGCTACAACGGCGTGCGCAGCGACAGCGTCCAGTTCTTCTTCCCGGCCGCCTGCAGGGACCAGGACCACCTGTACCACGGAACGCAGGTCAACAACCAGGTCCCGCCGCTCTGACAGGCACTTCAGGGTAGCGGGTGTGCGGGCCGGTCGGTAGGCCTCTCAGCAGCTTCCGAAAGATCACCTTCAGGGTCTGCTTGCCGTAGGCGTGCGAGCCGTCGTACATCGTCAGCACAGCTATTGAGGCTCGTGTGCAGCCTTGGGTCAGCAGCGCCACCTGACTGTCGATTAGTCCGGTGCCATACCCCCAGCCACCCTTGAAGTAGAGCTTCCAGCCCTTCGGGGCGACCTCGCCGATGCCCCAGCGCTGGGAGGGCACGATGCTTGCCAGCAGGTACATTGCGTAGGCGCGATGCCGCGGCACGATGTAGCTGTCGATGTGCAGGAAGAACTTGGTCTGGTCGCGCGCGGTGATCTCCGATTCCCCCCAGATCGGCTCTGCGGCCTCAAAATTGGTCATCCCGACCCGGGCGGCCAGCGCCTGAAGCCCGCTGGCTCCGACGACTTCGTCCACCGTGTCGGCGGCGTCGTTGTCTGACCTCGTGATCATCGGGTAGAGCAGCGACTTGTCGTAAGCGTTCAGCGCTCGTCCCGAGACCGATGGCCGGTCCAGGTAGGCAACCATCAGCATCGCCTTGAGCACGCTCGCCGACCACTCCTGGTGGTCGGGACGGTAGCCGTAGAACGCCCCGGCGGTGCGGACCGCGAAGGCGATGTCGCCGCGCCGGCGGCGCTGGTACCGGATCGCAGAGAGGATGTTCGGTCGCCAGATCTGATCCAGCGGCTTGCCGACCCCCGGCACCAGGCAGGCGCCATCGGTTGTGTGCGTCCGCGAGCGAGTTGCCGCTGCGGGCGAGGTGCCGATCGCCAGCGCGCACAGCGCCGCCAGGATGGCGAGGAAGATTGCACAGCACGCGACTCGCACCCGAGCAGTCACAACGAACCGCCGTTCATCTGGCATGTACTACTCTACGGTGCCGAGTTTTTGTTGCATCTCGACAGCGGGCCTGCGCTCGCTTTTGCACAGGAGGAAGCATTCGCCCCGGACCTTGCGACACGCTCCCATCGGACGGTGGGTGTCGCACAAAGTTTGCTGCGGGCGGTGGGGTGTGCGTCAGCGGCACTCGCGGTGGCGCTTGTAGAGATCGGGGTCTGCGAGCCTGATCGGGTGTCGGTGCGGCTCAGGGGCCGTTTCAGGCGGCCTGGGCGGCCAGTTGGTGCTTGTGGGGCTTGAGCAGGTTGTGAGTCGCGGTGATCAGCCGCCACTCCGAGTGTGCGGCGGATCTGCCTCGCCGCTGGAACTAGTTGATGCGACGGTTGTGCTTGGTTTGAGCGAACACGGGCTCGACCATCGCCTTGCGTTTTCGGTAAAGCCCGCCGCCAAGCTCGCCGGCCAGCACGGTGCGCATGAAGGCGTAGCGCCCGCCATTCTAGCCGCGGCGGGGTGTATTGCGCTTGCCGGCGTCGGGCGGGAGGTGGATTCAACTGGTTGTCGCAACGCCCGACGTTGAGGAGTTGCGATGGCCAAGAAAAGATGCGCTACGGATCGTGCCGCTGCAGCAGGGACGCGTTCCGGGGGACGTCCGTCTGTTGGGCGCCGAGAACATCGGGAGCGGTTTTGGGCGGCGATCGCTCGAGGGGCATCAAGCGTTGAGGCTGCGACGGAGGCGGGTGTGTTGCCGAGCGTTGATGTCCGGTGGTTCCGCAAGGGTGGCGGGATGCCGTTTCTCACGCTCGCGCCGGTGTCTGGACGTTATCTGTCCTTCACCGAGCGGGAGGAGATCGCGGTCCTGCTCGCTCGTGGTTCTGGGGTGCGAGAGATCGCGCGTCAGCTGGGTCGTGCGCCGTCGACGATCTCCAGGGAGCTGCAACGGAACGCTGCGATCCGCACCGGTCGGCCTGAGTATCGGGCCTCGACCGCGCAAACGCATGCCGACCGTCGCGCTCGACGACCGAAGCCGGCGAAGCTCGCTGTCAACCCGGAGTTGCGTCGCTATGTGCAGGACCGGCTCGCCGGGTCTGTGCAGCGGCCCGACGGGAGCGTCGCGGGTCCGCAGGTTGGCTGGGGCGGGCGGCGTCACAGACCGCGAAAGGACCGGCGCTGGGGGAAGTCTTGGAGCCCGGCTCAGATCGCTGGTCGACTACGCGTTGACTTCCCCGATGATGAGTCGATGCGTGTTTCCCATGAGGCGATCTATCAGTCGCTCTAATAGTGCTTTGTTAGGTGTCATTCGTTGTGTCGTGGTTGGTGGTGCGGGGGGTTGTCGGGGTCGACGGGTTGTTGGCAGGTTTGGCAGCGGCCGGTCCAACACTTGAATAGCGGCTGTAGCAGCAGCACGGTCTTCGGGAGTGTCAGGCCGGCCGCGGGGGATTTGTGTTCTGCCGCTCCAGGGTCAGAAAGCCGTGTGCGGCGGTGACGAGCGCGGTGTGGTGATACCAGCCGAGCCATGAGCGTCCCTCGTAGTGGTCTAGGCCGAGTTGCCCCTTGAGCTGCTTATAGTCAAGCTCGATCGTCCATCGCAATCGCGCTAGGCGGGCGATCTGCTCGGGCTCTGTGTCGGCCGGGAGGTTTGAGATCCAGTAGTCAGTCGGCTCGTCGTGATCCTCTGGCCACTCGGCGATCAACCACTCTTCGTGTGGTTCGATGCTGGCCCCGTTGTTCCAGCGCTTCAGTGCGCGAACGCGCGTGAAGATGAAACGCGACGCCACTGGTTGTCCGTCGGGACCGTCACGGAAAGTAAGGTCCTGCGCAGTGCCTGGGCCGAGGCGCGCGATCAGCTCACTGATCGATTCCGGCTCGCGGTCGGGGCGCAGCCTGCTGCGTGAGCGGCCGCTATTGCCGTTGCGCTCGGGCAGCGAGAACACCGTCTCGGGCGCGAACACGCTGGCTACCTGGCCGACAGAGAGCACGTATTGGACACCGGATTCGTGGAGGCGCTCACGCAGCTCGCTGTTATCGCCATAAGCCTGATCGCCGAGCACTGGGCCTTGAGGTATCTCCCAGCCGCAGGCGCGCTCCACCAGCTCGATACCGAGTTCGGGCTTGGTCTTGAAATCGACCTCGGCGGGGATCTTGGCGGCCGGCGACGCTCGGGATCCTCGCACCAGTCCCCGGGCAGGTAACCCAACGGCACTGTTCCCCGCGCCCGACCGCGTGCACCGACACGCCGATCTGGCAGTTGCCGATCTTCCCAAGCGTCCCCGAATATTGACGCTTGACCCCTGGGGAGCGCTTGCCGTCCTTGGGGAAACCGGTGTCGTCCAGCACCCACGCCTGCACATCGATCCTCGACGTCACACGCTCAGCCGTCGCCTTCACGACGAGCGCCGGATCCCACGGGCTGTCAGCCAAGAACTGTTGCACCGACTGGTAATCCGCCTCGCCGCCCAACCGCGCGACCAACGGCTCAAGCGACTTGCGCGACCCATCCTCCAACAACCCCCGCAAATACAGACCGCCATTGACGAGCTGCACCGGCCGGTTCATCGCCTCCGCCAACACGTCAGCAGCGAACGCCTCCAAACGCTCCCCGACGACCCCAAACCCACCCACCTCCGCTACAGCCACAACCCCCATGATCCCTCCCCGTACCGGTGACCAAACACCAGAAGGTTCACCACCCCACCCCCGAAACCTACAACACACCTAACAAAGCACTACTAAGAGTCTCCAATCAGCTACCCGACTTCAACAGCTTCGTTCGCGTTGATCCTGAAGCCTTTCCCTTGTCCCGCGCCCGAGACCTTTACGCAGGTGATCCCGTTTGGCGCAGACGTGCAGCGGATGTCGCCGTAAAGATCGCTCTGGCCGTAGGGGAGGATCGCGGCACTCTGGTTCCAGTTCTCAAAGCACGCCAAAGGCACGTGCCCGCCCGGGGGATAGATAACTTCCGGAACGAAACAGAGGCTCACCGTGCCGTTGCTGTGGATTTCGGCTGCCCGAGTGGGTGGTTGTGGGTTCGTGCCGCAGCCCCCGTCTTCCACCACGCACCAGACCTTACGGTCCGGCGACAGAAATTCACGCAGAGGCAACGACGCGAGAAGTATGCTTGCGCCTCCCACGGGAACGACCTTGCTATGGCTCATGAGAAAGCCCTTCCCGGTCCTGGCCACCGTGCACCGCACGCCGGTGTGTAGCACTACGCACCGGAAGCGGCCGCGTCTGATCTGCCGACCGTAGCCGAGCGTAGGCGTATGCTCACCGGCATTACCTTCGCAGGTGCCACCTCGCGCCGAAGGGTGCGCCGTGCACAGCACGACTTCTCCGTTAGCGCTCAACGTCGCCTTCTGGGCATAGCCGGGTCGCTCGGTTATACAGATCGTCTCGACGGACTGGTATATGGCGCACTCGACGTCGAGTGCGCGGGGCGCAAAGAATTCCGGCGACGACGCCGCCGAGGAGGTCGCAACCGCACCCGCACTCATGAGTGCCAGCGCAAGGATGATTCCGACGGGAATGAAACCTAGTCTCGCGCGCATCCTGCCCCCGCTCTTGGTTGCGACCAGATCGCTCCAGCGTCGAGATGGCGTGTGCGGGAATGTATCAGAACGCATGATCGTGTCCTGCGTGCGCCACCACCAGCTCGGGGCACAGGCCTCGGTGCGGCGCACCCACCACGTCGGGCCGGCGGTGCGCTACTCGTAGAGGTAGAGGCTGCCCGTTCGCTTCAAGCATCGCTTGCCTCCGAAGTTCGCAGGAGGCTGCACGAACACCTGGATGCACCGGTAGATGCGATGGCCGAAGAACGGGCCCGGGTTCGACAGCATCGCTTCGGCCGGGGTCTTGATGCGCGTCCCTTCTGCTTGATTTGGAATGCCGTTGCTGGCGCTGCTGATGCCGGTCGCGTGGGCCACCGGAGTGCCCCAGCCCGTCCACTTGAGTCCTTCCAGCACCCATGAGCCGTCGGCGAACAGCGCCAGCAAGGGCGGTTCGACTGCGCGCTCGCTGCCGGCGTTCACTGCGTTGAGAAAGCCGGGCAGGAAGTAGATCGCCCCCGTCTTCGGCGCAGCGCTCTTCTTCGGCGGTCCCGCGGCGACCCGCACCGCTTCGTGGTTGTTGATCCGAAAGCCGCTGCCGGTCGAGCGCACCAGGCAGCGCACGGCGACTTTGAGGACTTCGCAGCGGTACGGGCCGACGTCCACGACCTTCCCCGAACCGTACCTGGCCGTGGTGGGCCGCTCGTTGAATTCCACGCGGCACATCGGCTGGTTGGGGGTGCAGAGGTCCACGTGGCCGGTGCGCAGGACCTGCGCCACGTAGCCCAAGTGGGCCACGCAGCCGACACGGTCCTGCGGATGCCCGGGCCAGCTGAACATGACGCACACGACGGGGAAGAGGTCCGGGCCTTCGGCGATGAACGACGCAGCGACCGGAACCGCCGAGTCCGTCGCGCCCGCGTCGCCCGCCGCTGGCACACCCGCTGCGGCGGCTCGTCCCGGCGCGGCCACTGCACAGGCGAGCACTGGCGGCGACCGCCGCCGATCTCCCCCACATCGTGATCCTCCTTGAAGGTCGATGGACAGTATACGTTCTAGCCTCATAGTGCCCACACGTCGTGAGACTGCTGCTTTCCGCAGCCGAGCGAGCGTGCGGGGAACCTGATCCGAGGCTTTCGCTGCGGACGACGAACGAGTCTGAGGCCGAGCGAGCCGAGCGCTTCCGCTTCGCCCGGCGCAAACGGGCGTGAGTCGCCCCTCGGTAGGCGCTATCGAGATTTCGTTCGGAGCATAAGCGACGGCGGCGGCGGAGATCACTTCTGCTGCCCTCTGGAGTAGCAGAAGCGTCACGAGGACGCGCCCGTCGCAGCTGCACTGTTGCAAGGGTCAATTTGACGGCCCGACACTGTCCCTATCGGCAGATTGCAGGTGTCGGGGCTGCGTCCTCAGGGCACCGTCTTATCTGAGGGGACACGGGCTTGCCCACACAAGTCCGCGGTCGTCATGTGGGGAGAACGGGAGCGGGTGCCCTGTCGGCCCTCAGCCCCTCACAAGGCTTTCGGGACCTCACCCATACAGAAACCTGGGTGCTCCTCTACGGACAGACTTGGGCCACGATGGTGCCCGTGCCCGCATGCCCGGAGTTGGGCGCATATCCCGAGCTGGTCTTGACGATCAAAACCTTCGGCGCGTTGCCGGAGATCGTTTCCCCCGATTCGGTGATCGAGCTCGAGGCGATGACCGCCATGAGGCCCGGTACCGAGCTCGGAGGGTTGGGGACGGTCGCGCTTGTCCACTGATCGCCGGGCGCATCCCCGCTGTATGCGGCCGTGACCGTGTCGGAGCGCACCTGGGTAGCGGGGCTTCCGTTCGGCGTGTAAGTGACCATGCAACTCGCCACACCAGCAGCACCCCATTTTCCGCGGTTGGGCGCGGGTAGCGGTGCTGGTTTTGCTGGTGGGATGGGGGTTTGTGGGGTGTTCGTTGCGGGGGGAGCCGTAGCTTGTTGTGGCAACAGGTTGCGTATGTTGGCTGTGGTTCCGTCCGATGGGGCGGTTATGGTTGTGGCGACATGTTCGTCAAGGAGACCGTTGTCAGGCGTGGTTCTCGCGCCTATACGTACCTTCAGATGGTGGAGGGCTATCGCGATGAGCGTGGCAGGGTGCGCCATCGTGTTGTGGCAAACCTTGGTCGCAAGGAGACGCTGAAGGCCTCGGGGCAGCTGGAGGCGCTCGCTGGCTCTTTCGCGCGTCTGGACCCGCCGCTTGCGGGCACCCGCCGGGATGTCGGGGCATTGTTGTTGGCGTGGCGGTTTTTGCGCGAGCTCGATGTCGCCGGCACGATAGATGGCGCTTTGCCACGCTCTGCGCGCTCGACACTGTCAGTCGGGGAGGCGGTCTGTGCGCTGGTGGCCAGCAGGTTGTGTTCGCCTTCCCCGCTCTATGACATCTCGGGCTGGGCCTCGGGCGCGGCGGTGCACGAGCTCTTCGGGACCCCGGCGGAGCTTCTCAACGATGATCGTCTGGGCCGCGCGCTTGAGAGCTTCGCCGTCTACGCCGAGCATGTGCGCGGGCTTCTCGCCGCGAGAGCGATCGAGCGCTTCGGCGTGGACGCCGCCCGCCTACACGTCGATCTCACGACGGTGAAGGTCTCAGGAGCCTATGAGGACTCCGCGCTGATCGCCAAGGGGTGGAGCTCAGACCGCCGTGTGGAGCGCCAGGTGCGCACGCTGCAGGCAGCAAGCGCTGATGGCGTCTCGCTGTATTTGCGCCCCGATCCCGGTAACGCTTCTGAGCTTGCGCTCGTCGGAGCCTGTCTGGAGCGGCTGCTCCGTTTCGCAAAGCCCGGGATGCTAATGATCTGCGATTCAGCGCTGGGGCAACCCAAGCCGCTGTGTCAAATCGAGCGTGCCGGCCTACAGTTCATCGTGCCGCTGAAGGTGAACACTGGCTTCAGAGAGCGGTATCTCACCGAGGGCGCAGAGCGGATGCTCAGACCCCTGCGCTACGTGGCAGAGCGCGAGCGCCGTCTACAGCCCAGGCTGCGCACCCGCTACCGCGGCGCGCTGCGCGACTGGGAGGTGGAAGACCCTGAGACTGGCGAGCACCGCCGCTTTCGTGTGGCGTATATCCACTCCTCCGAGGAGCACGAAGAGGTCGCCCTCGCCCGCGAGCGCGCACTGTCAAAGGCAGAAGATGCCCTGGCGCGCGTGCAGCGCGGGCTCGGCGGACGCCACTACAAAACGACCGATCAAGTACAGCGGCGCGTCGGTCAGATCATCGGTGAGAACATCAGGGAGCTGATCTCAGTCACTGTCGGTGAGCACGCTGACAAGCCCACGATCAGCTGGCAGCGCAACGAGACAGCGATCGAGAATGCCAGCCTGACCGATGGCGTCTATGCACTCGCGAGCAACCTCAAAGGCCGTCTCTCGGCCGAGCGCGTGCTGCGACTCTACAAGGACCAGCAGATCGTCGAGCGCCGCCACCGCGACCTCAAGCAAACGCTGAAGGTCCGCCCGATCTTCCTGCACAACGACGACCGTGTCTACGCGCTCATCAGCATCATCGGAATCGCACTCCTCATCTTCGGCCTGATCGAGTCACAACTACGCCAAGCACTCGCCGCAGACGGACAGCAACTGCTCACACTCCTGCCCGAGGAAAGACTCGCCAAGCCCACCGCCCGCAACACCCTCGCCGCCTTTCAAGGGCTCGGCATCACCTACACCACAAACGGCCCACGCCTCGACCGCCTCACCCCAACACAAAAACGAATCCTAGACCTGCTCGAAATCCAGCCCCCCTGGCCAGCACAAGAGAGGTAGCACCACCAAACTGCGGAAAACGAGACTAGCTCTTCGGGCTCTCAGCCCATAAACGTTACCGGCCTGCCCTCACATCTGCTCCAGGGAAGCCCCCGTCCCGATCAGCCGAAGCTACGACCAGGCCCGGACGGCCACCCGCGCGTAGTTTCATGCCAGTAGCTCGATTCGCAGGACAAGTCAACTCTGCCGGTTGACGGTTGCGCGCAGACCACTGCCGATGTTCTGGGCCGAGTCGGGCGTGAGGGCACACGATCCGCCGAACAGAGGCTCTCTTGGTCGCTTCAAATCTTTGTTCTGGCCGTGTCCCGCATGGGTCCTAGCGAACCGGCCGACCGCCTCCGAGGGATCGTGCGAGCGGACTTGACTTGCCCCGCGGGTCGAGGTACCACGTCCACCGCCAAAGCTCCAAAAGGGACACCAACAAAGGAGAATCAACGATGAGCAAGACCAAGACCCCCAACACCAAGCAGGCGATCGTGGAGGTACTGAGGGCCGCACCGGAGGCGACCGCCGCGCAGATAGCGCTAAGCGCAGGCATCGGCCGCTCAACGGCAGGCAAGATGCTCGCTCAACTGGAGAGCGACGGCGAGGCTTGCCGTACCGAGGGTGGCCGAGAGGGTAACCGCCGGCTGCCCGCCATGTGGTCGCTGGTCGGCGAGCAGTCAGCCAGTGGCGCGAAGCAGGGCAAGAGCCGCAAGCCGGCCGGCGCGAAGACCGTGCCCACGGCAAGCATCAACCAGCCTGAGGGCGCCAAGCTCAAACCAAACGAGCTCAACCCGCTCGTGTTGAGTTACCTGAAGGACAACTCCGGCAAAGGCCCACACAGTCCGAACGACATATCAAAGGCGCTGCAGCGTAGCTCCGGCGCGGTCAGCAACTGCCTCGAGCGGCTGACCAAGGAGAAGAAGGTGAAGCGAGTCGTGGACAAGCCCCGCCGCTACGCGGTCGCCTGACTGCGTACTGGTGGCAGACCTACAGCGCCTCGGCCCGCCCCACCCCCTCCGCCGCTCTCACCTTGGGCGAGGGGCGAGGGGCGGCCTGGCGCGCAGCCATCAAACGAAGGAGCGCAAACCCAATGATCGATGACCGACAGACCCAGGAGATGCTCGCCGAGCTCGTCGACTCGACAGCCTCAGCGCTGGTCGCATTCGCGCAAGCGATCCGCCCCGCATCTGCTGGCGGCGGCGCCCACGATCTCGCCAGCGCAAGACTGGGCCGCCGCCAGCAGGAGATCTTGTCGCTGGCCGGCCTCGACCGAGGAGGGCATGTCAACGCGCGAAGTCGCGTGCGCGATCGACTACGACGCGGCGAATACCCACACCGCTTTGTACGCGCTCGCCGCTCCCGGGATCGTGGAAGGCTTCGGTCACGGTGGGCACACCCGCTGGCGCCTTACCCCTACGTATCGGTCCGTTAACCCTTACCTCGCCATCGCCGAGTTGGTAGCCCCCGGCGAGTGGACGACCTTTGACGACATCTCCCTGGTCGTACACGGCGACCTCCGCCACAGCCGCGATGTGCTGCGAGCCTCGGTCGGGCTGCCCAACTTTCCCGCGCATCGCGTGCTGGCGCCCGGCGGCCAAGTGCCGAGGACTTGGCGCAGCTACGCGACCAGAACCTCCGACCATGGAGAGTGCGTGCGGCTGCTCTGCGACGAGGGCGTTCCGGTCGATCGCGACGGGCGTGCATTGCGCGCGCACTACGTCAACTGGGATCTCCTCGCTGAGCGCGCCGCCGCTCCTGGCCGGCTCGGGTAAGAACGCACCGTCGGACGCGACGACCTTTCCCTCTTCTTGGAGTCCACGGCGAGAGGAGCAAGTCCCTTCGCCGCAGCAGCCATCTGATCGAGGACTTGACCTTTCTCAGAGGTCGAGCTACACGTGTGTCCCCGCCCAAACCCCGAGCAAGGAGTCGTAGCGATGAACGCCACCACCACAACCCCGATCGTGTCGAGCCTGCACATCGGCGACGCGGTCTGGTCGCAGAACGCCGGCCGCGAGCTGAAGGTCGTCGGCCTCTCCTACGGCCGCGTGGCCGCTGAGGACGTCCTCGGCGGTCTCGCCCGCCCGATTGAAGCCAGGCTCAGCGCCGACGGCCGATCCTTCGAGAGCACGACCTGGCACGACGGCGAGCCCTGCGGCGAGGAGATCTACGTCGAGCGGCTCACCACCGACGGCTGCGTCTTCCACGGCTTCATCGACCGCGACAGCCGCCGCATCGTCCAGACCGGCTGACTGCGTCTCTCGCCGTGATTGGGGATGTCCCGTGTTGCGGTTGACACGATTCTTTCGGCTCCAAGGACCTTGCTAAAGGGTTTCTAAAGATTTTTCCAGTAGTCTTGACTTTTTCTAGTAGCCTGGAATAATGAGGTTATGAACACCCGTACAGCGACCAAGGAGCCCGCCATGAGCATCGCCGTACCGATCAAGCCGAGCCGGGTCTACGTCAGCAGTCGCCCCTACGAACGGTCGCATCTGACCGAGCCGCTCGGTCGCGGCTCGTGGGCGTTCTGCTCATATGTCGGCAGGGTCGAGGAGGGCGAGCCCGCCTTCTTCTTGGGCACCCTCAGTGAAGCCAAGAGCGCCGCCCGCAGACACTTCGCCGCGCTCGGCACGGACGAAATCGCTGTTCTGCCGTAAGCCGCCCAGCGCCAAACCCAAGACTCCGGAGCGAAAGTCATGAACACCACTCCCCTCCAAACAGACACAATCAGCGACGGTCCGAAGGTCACCACGACCTATATCCGCGCCGACCTCGGGATCAACACTGCGGTCATCGCTAGTCGTAGCGACGGCCGCTGGAGCGCGCACCTCTACTACGGGCCGCAGGAGCACGAACGCTTTAGCGAGATCGTCGACCGCGAAGCGACCGCCGACCGTCTCGCCGTCGAGCACTCCCTCACCTTCTAGGCCGACCGTCCCTCGCCCAGCAAAGGAACCCGACATGCCCGCCAGCGTCGCCGAACGTCTCGCCTTAAAACATTGCGTGCGACTGACGCCCGAGACCTCCTTTGCGTCGGGGGCGGCACAGTGAGCCCCCGCGCCACGAGCATCCCCGCGGACAGCGGCGAACTCTCAAGCGACCTGAAAGCCCTCTCGATCAACCTGCGCGACCTCCAGGTACGCATCGACACCGCCGTCGACCTGGAGACCCTCCCGCTCACCGATGCGCGCCTGCAGGAGATCGAGGAGATCCGCGCCGCGCTCGCCGCGCTCGAGGTCGCCTTCGCACGCGCGCGAAACCGATACGTCGCCAAGGCAGTGGCCGCCCGCTGGCCTTACAAGCGCATCCAAAGGGCGACAGGCCTGAGCATCAGCCGCATAGGCCAAATCGCCCCGGCGCGCGCCGGTCGCGATCCGGAGGCCGAGCCCACAACTCCCAAACCCAAGGCAAGGAGGCAGAGCAAATGAGCAGCGCAACATCCACCATCGCCGAGGACGTGACCGTGACCCTCGATGACGCGGTCGCCCGCGAGCTTCTTTCGCTCGGCGGTGTAGTCGAGGGCGACATACCGTCATGGCGTCTACCGGACGGACCCAGACGACCGACCCGCACCTCGCTCTAGCTGGCGCGCTGCGCGCAATCGCCAATGGTGACGGCACCGCCGTGCGCGACGCAGAAGAGATACCCGCAGTCGGCAGCACCATTACGGTGACCCTGCCCACCCCGCTCACCCTCAGCGTAATCGAGCACGCTGGCATGGAGCAACGCTACGACGAGCAGGGCTGGCGCACCCAGGACGGCCGCGAAAGCCCCGAGCCGCATGTCGCCGTGACCGACGCACTCGTCGCGATCGCCGAAGACGACCTCGCCGCTGGATTCATCGAGACTGACAAGGACCGAATGATGGCCTGCCCGCTGGTTCGCCCCACGCGACTGGCCTAGAGCACAGCGACGAGCGGGCAAGGCTGACGCGGCCGCGATGGCCACGAACGCACCGCCGGACGAGCCGAGACAGACGAGCTAGTCGCGATCGCCGGAGACGGCGTCGCCGCCGAATACAGCGAGGTCGCCAGGGACTGAAGGGGCCTCTGAGCAAGTGCCGAATCAGGCTGTATGGCATCCAGTCGTCACGCGCCGAGCCGCGCCCGTCTTACGATCACCCGGGACCACCCGTCGGAGACCGTCTCATCCCTAGACCCTATGTCGGTTAGCCCGTGGGGTTGATCGGTGTGGTGGATGGCCGGACACTCCTCGCGGGGGTTTGTCTGGTCGGAGAGAAGGCTCCGGCTGACCCAATGAGATGAGGAGGTCCGGCCATGCCGGTAACGATGACGTGGGTGGGGCTTGATGTCCATGCCCGTTCGACGCACGCGGCAGCGATCGACGCGATGACGGGGGAGTTGCTGCGTGCGCGGTTTGGGCCTGGGATCGAGGGGCCTGTGGCGTGGCTTTGCGAGTTGCCTGGTCCGGTTCGCGCTTGTTATGAGGCTGGTCCCACCGGGTTCGGGCTCTACCGAGCGGCGAGGGCGGCCGGGATCGGTGTGCAGGTCATTGCGCCGGGCAGAGACGCCGCGCGGTCCCTCAGATCGGGTCAAGACCGACCGCAAGGATGCAGAGTTGCTCGCGAGGTTGTTGCTGGCGGGATCGTTGACACGCGTTGTCGTGCCGGCGCCCGAGGTCGAGGCGGCGCGGGAGATGACACGTACGCATGATGCTTGTCGGCGGGATCTGATGAACGCTCGCCACCGTGTGTCGAAGATGTTGTTGCGTCACGGGCGCGTCTATCCGAAGTCGACGACCTGGACGGTCGAGCATCGCAAGTGGCTCTCTGCACAACAGTTTGAGGAGCCCGCCAGCGACCTCGTGTTCGCCGACCTCATCGCGGCGGTCGACGGGTTGACGTCACGCAAGAGCGCGATCGCGCTGCGGCTCTCGGAGATGGCTACCGACGAGCGCTGGTGGCCGACCGTTGCGAGGCTCAGAGCGTTCCGGGGGATCGACACGCTGACCGCGTTCTCGCTTCACCTCGAGCCTCGGCGCGGACTGGAAGCGTTTCCAGCAGCGCCAGCGCTCTCGGCGTGGCTCGGGTTGACACCATCGCTGAACCAGTCCGGGGAGTCCTCGCGCCAGGGCGCGATCACCAAGACCGGTTCGATGCTCGCCCGGCGACTGCTGGTCGAGTCCGCCTGGCACTACAGCCGCCAACCCAGGTTGGGAGCAACGCTCGCCAACCGTCAAACCGGCCAGCCCGATCACATCCTCGCTATCGCAAACCATGCTCAGCAACGCCTCTATCGCGTGAACCGCTCGATGCGTTCGCGAGGCAAGCCACACAATCTCACCGTCGTCGCGTGCGCGCGTCAACTGGCCTGCTTCCTCTGGGCCGCCGCTACCGCCGACTAAACCCAGACCAACAACCCCGCAGGTCGGTGGGCCGGGGCGCCGGGCCATCAGCGGCCGGCACGCGCGATTCAGCTATGAGCACCGTCCACGGGCGGCACGCTCGCTCCTAGACAGCGCAAGCCGGCAGCACGAAACCGGGCCCTGAGGTACCCAACCCTCGCATCGTCAGACTGGCAACGCCGACACCGAGCCCGGCGTCCCGACCCACCGACCAACACTCACACACGCCCGCCCCCGCGGACGCGATCACACACACCCACTTGACAAACCGCCGTCCATATCAACTGATCTTGTTCAGGCGCTCGATGGGCTTACGGTTCCGTGCGGTTGGCTGTCGATCGTCGCACAGCAGGCGCTCGAGTCCGGAGAGTGGTTGAACCTGCACCAGCATCTGCGAGCCGAAGGCGCCGAGGGCTCGAAGGCCCGCAGTCGGTTTTATCCTTGGTTTGGCAGCGAGCTCACTGCTTCCATACCTCCTATCACGCTTGCGTCCTGGAACGAATTCCTGAGTTCACAAGAGGTGGTAGATCCCGGTGATCCACTCGACATTGGTCTCCAATACGGCTTGAACGCATGGTTTCGCAACACCCTGCGCCAAATAGGCGACAAAGCAGACGATCGTGTCTTCGCGTTTGCCGCTATCCAGCGAATACAGCACGAGTCACCAATACTCGTTGAGACGATAATCACGGCTACCTCGCTCGATGGTGTGGCCTTTTACCGAATTGTGAAGGCGATATACGACCTACGGGAGGCTCGGGCCAAGGCGCGAGGTGAGGAGCTGGATACCCACGCCAAGGAGGCCGCTCTGCCGTATGTCGCGGAGAACGTCGAGCAGGAAGCGCGGCAGGCGCGTGCGGTAACTCGCCAAGAGGAAGCCAAGGCCGAGATATACGAGGGTCTACGAGACCTATTGCGCAACGAGGGCGGACTACCGATGAGAGACATGATCGCGCGGGCGCTCACAGAGGCAACCTCGCCAGCGGTCGACTACCTGCTCAAAGACGACGTTGAGCTGAAGCTGAAAGATGACTCTCGCGACGCCGAGGAGGGGCCATCCGCATAGATCATTCCTGGGACCGCATGACCGTGAAAACGCTCTCCAGGCCGTATTGCTGACCGACGCATATCGTCGACGTTTGGCCTCGGCAAACCAGCACGAAGTGGTCGCTCGCAGTCGCTTGACCGTTACCCGAGCGCGATGAGGTAGTTTCTTGAATAGCGCATTCGCCGATCTGCACGCACGGGGCCAAGGGTGCGCTACCCGGTCCGTGCAGTTGGCGCGACATCGGCTGAGATGACGCACACTCAGCTTTCTGTCGAGACAACTCCTTACCCGCGCGACGCGGCAGCCTCCGCCGGGCTGCGCAGGCTCACCTCTTTTTGGCTACGGCACCGGTCTGATCATGCAGGATGTGAGCCGTCCCGGCTTCGTTGGTGACGATGATCTACTGCGGCTTTGGTGCGCCTTCGGAGACGCACCCTGACCGTGGTTGTCTCCTGGATATGGTCGGTTGTGCCTGCGGGCGTAAAGATGAGCAACACGCGAACCGTGAGCGTCTTGCCTTTCCTGAGCGCGGCAATTACCTTGCCGCCGGGCTTTATGTGAAGCTTGTAGGTACCCGCGACGTCGATGCCAAGCCTCGTCCGCCTGTAGTGCACGGGAGTGTTCTCGACGCAGCTCTTGTCCTTCGCGGTGTGCCGCTTCTTGCATTTATTGGTCCGCTCGTGCTTAGCCGCGACGACGGCATTGTCGATCACTTCCCCGTACGCTTCGGCTTCGCCGGGCTCGGGGAAATCGTATTCGAGCGTTATTTCACCCGTCTTGGCGTTGACGAGGGGCTTGCCCTTTGCGATCGGTGGGTTCATCGAAGGGCTGCCCGTCTTACCGCCTGCGCCGCCGGTCGTCGGTGGCGCCGTGGGAGGAGCCCTATATGTGAAGGCTTGGCCTGCGCCGCTTACGACCACGCAGAATGAGACGGCAGGACAGGACACCGACGAGAAGCCGCCGTTGATCTCAAGTTCGTCCCACGCGCCCCAGACGCCGTTTTCGAAGATCGCGGCGGCACCGCCGAATCTCGGGATAGCCATACAGAAAGAGGTTGACGCGCAGGACACAGAGCCGGCGTCGATCCATCCATGGTCAGGTAGCCGGGGGATTTCGGTGGGCGCACTCCACCCCGAGCCGTCATAGACAAGCGCCTCCCCGTAGGCCGGTGGTCCGATCCCTTCGAAGTGTTCGGTGACCGCGACACAAAACGACGATGAGACACATGACACCGACCACAGATTGCCTTCGGTGTAGATCTGCAGCGGCGAGCCCCACGAACCATTGCTGTAGACGAGGGCGTCGTGACGGCCTACGGCGACGCAAAAGCTTTCAGACGCGCACGAGACCGACCGCAGGGCGAGTTCGGTGTCGATCTCACTCGGCGCGCTCCAGGCACCGCCTTTGTAGGTGAGGGCATACCCTGCTCCGTGTTTTTCCACGACGTGTTCTGCGAGCGCCACGCAGAAGGACGCGGTGAGGCAGGAGACAGCGTTCACGTCGCCTCCGGGGTCTATCGTGCTCGGTGCGCTCCATCCCGAGCCGTCATAGCTCAACGCGTAACCGTGCTGGCGACCACCGGTCGCCATACAGAACGCTTCGGTCGGGCATGACACCGACCCAAGGCCGCCTTCTGCGTCGATTTGAGTCGGCGCGGTCCATGTCGACCCGTTGTAGTGCAGTGCCCGGCCGTGACCGTCCACCGCCTCACAGAACGATGAACTCGAACACGACACCGAACTCAAACCGCCACCACCCACCGGCACAGGGCCACTCCAGCTGCTCCCGTTATACGTCGAGGCGTAACCCCCAATCGCCATACAGAAGGATTCGGTCGCACACGACAAACCGCCCGACGCTGCACTTTCGCTTATATGACCCACCACACTCCAGGTGGTCCCGCTGTATGCCGCAGCTTCGCCTTCAGATGTCTCAGCAATGCAGAAGGATTCTGAGTGGCACGACACGGACTGGATGTAACCGAGAATGCCAATCGTTGTGGGCGCGCTCCAGCCGCTGCCGTTGTAGGTCACCTCATCGCCGAAGTTCCCTACCGCTACGCAGAAGGTTGGAGACCCGCAAGACACCGAATGTAGAGCGTTCCCGTGTTCAGCGTCGGCCTCGCTCGGCGCGCTCCAAGCGCTCCCGTTGTATTTGACCGCGTACGCAGGGCCGCCGTTGCCTGAGCCGAGGGCGACGCAAAACGATTCAGAGGTGCACGACACCGAGTCAACGTCGGTGCCGAGACGGGTTAGCGCGCTCCACGTACTACCGTTGTAGATCGACGCGTCTTCTCCCCCACCGACCGCGACACAGAACGAAGCCGATACGCACGACACCGACGTCAGATCGGTGGAAGGCGATGCCACCGCCGAACCCCAACCGCTGCCGTCATAGACGAACGCGTGCCCCGAGCCGTCCATGGCCATGCAGAACGAGGACGACGAGCAGGACACCGAGAACAGCTGACCATCGGTGTCGATCAGGGTCGCTTCGCTCCAGCTTCCATCG
Source organism: uncultured Solirubrobacterales bacterium (assembly GCA_963809705.1). Lineage (GTDB taxonomy): Bacteria > Actinomycetota > Thermoleophilia > Solirubrobacterales > Solirubrobacteraceae > Palsa-744. The sequence goes on from CAWEKF010000001.1 coordinate 1,265,339, forward strand.
CTGTAGACCGCGACCGAACCATACCCAGACGTCCAGCCCACCGCCGCGCAAAAGGATTCAGACGCACACGACACCGAAGGCGCGTAGATCGCCGGGTCGACCGAGTCAGGAGCCGACCACGTTGGTGCGGCAAGCGCCGTCGACGAACCCACCAGTGCCAGCAAAACCACGGCCGCGCCAGCAAGGCAGACCGAGCGAGAGACACGCATAGCCTGCGAGAACCAGGCAGATGTCTCCGCGTAGCCACACACGCTGCGAGAGCAGCGCCTAATCGTAAACAGACCCTTTCCGCAGCACCACCGTGACGAGCGCACCCGCGAATCGTACCCGACCACATTCTGGTCGTCGCGTCCGTCCGGACTATCGGCACCTGGGTTCCGGCGAACTCCAGCTCCGAACTAGCGTCGAACCCGTGCTTCTGCTCCCCGATGCGAAAGCAGGAATCCTACGAGCGCCGGACGATACGCTCCGAGCTCGTCCTGAGCGAGCGTGAGCACGGCCATCGCTCGGACGCTCGCTATGACGCGAAAACAGTAGTGCGCGGTCCCGATGCGCCGGCGTCGTCGAGGAACCATCAGGCGACGGCGCTGTTTGAGCCTGTGCCGAACATCGCCTCCAGTCGGATGCGATCACGCCGCTCGCCCCATCTCGCAGAGCAAGGCATCGTGATCACAGTACGCCGAAGCCGACAAGTGCCGCACGGCTCGATGCGGCCTTTTAGCAATAGGGTACGGCGCAGGACCGATGGTCAGACCATCGCGACCCTGCTCGATGGCATCCGGCCAGAGTATCCTTCGTGTGCACCTCGCCGGGGATCCATATGTGCGTCGGCGGAGGGGACAATTGATGCCATCGATCTGTTTGTGCATGATCGTCAAGAACGAGGTGACGTTCCTAGCGCGTTGCCTGGCTTCGGTTCGGGACGTCGTCGACTATTGGGTGATCTGCGATACCGGCTCGACGGACGGCACTCAGGATCTGATTCGTCGCGAGATGGCCGGCGTCCCAGGCGAGCTCTTCGAGCACGAGTGGGCTGATTTCGGCACGAACCGTACGAGGTCGATGCAGCTCGCGCGGGGCAAGGCTGATTATCTGCTCGTTGTAGATGCGGACACGACGCTTGAGGTTGAGCAGGGCGCGCTTGACGGGCTAACTGCTGACGCCTACGCGCTTTGTCATCTGGATGACGTGAGCCGCGGCTATAGGACGTGCTTGGTTCGTGGCGACCTTGACTGGCGTTATGTGGGTGCTGTCCAAGCGTACATCGATAGTCGCCACCGGTACTCGGTTGAGTTTCTTGACGGGGTGAGGGTACGCTCGGGGTCGATTGGCGGGGTACGGAACGGGCGCTATGAGCATGAGCTGAAGCTGCTCGAGCGTGCCCGCGAGCAGGACCCTGCCAACTCACGCACGGTGTTCTACCTCGCACAGAACAATCGCTATCTGGGAAACGTCGATGCCGCGATCGAGATGTATGACCTCCGGGTAGACATGGGTGGCTGGGACGAGGAAGTGTTCTTCGCGATGCTCCAGGCCGCGGTGTTGCGAGCTGAGCAAGGGGAGTGGCCCGCCGCTATGGCAGGGTTCGTCGCTGCTTGGGAGTTTCGCCCGTCGAGGATGGAGCCGCTGTACGAGTTGGCGTCGCGGCTGCGGCTTCGTGGCGAGCATCACACGGCCTACCGGTTCGCCCTGCAGGGTCTCGGTCAGCCAGTCCCGCGGGACCTGCTTTGCGTCTCGCCGTGGATGTATGAGTGGGGGCTGCCGTTCGAGTACTCCATCAGCGCGTATTGGGTGGGGGACATCCAAGGGGCACTTGAGGCATGTCGTCGCCTTCTCGCTATCCCCGACCTGCCGGACGACTATCGTCAGAGCACCAAGCAGAACATGGGCTTCTGCGTGCGCAAGCTCGCGAAGGTCTTGCCGCTCCCGGCCGCCTCGGCGCGACCCGGAAAGCGTAAGGGCCGAGGATGAGACTCGCGCGACCGTGCCGCGACACCGTGAGACAAGATAATTAGGTTGCCCGACCTGTGAGCCACTGATAGGCTCGCGCGATGGTCGGGAGTCTATGCCGCGCCAGCTTTAGCAACGCGGTTTGTGTGCGGGCAGTTCTCCTTCCGGCGTGTGGCCTTGCCGCGTGGCTGCAGGGGTCGCAATCGGCCGCGGCGCTGGCGCCGCTAGCGTTGGGCGGCACACCCCATCAAGCAGGCGCGGACGCGATGGCCAGCGGGCCGCCCAATACGGTTGAGGAAGGCGCACTCGCGCCCGGCTTGGCCGTTGGTCCAACGGGACCGACAGGGTTCGCTACCGCCTACGCGAACAACTACTCGTGCGCATCTGAGATGGCGGCTTGTAACGTGGCCGCGCTCTCGAGCGTCTCCTGCGCAACGGCGACCAGCTGCGAGGCCGTCGGCACCGTTGGTAACTCCCAGGTCGTGCAAGGACCCCTCGGCGAGGGTTGGAACGGAACGAGCTGGACGATCCAGCCGCCGCCTCCTCCAAGCACACTCACTGGCGTATCGTGCACTCTCGCGACCGCCTGTATGGCCGTCGGCTACGGATACAACGGCAGCTCTTACGAATTGGTGCCCGTAGCCGCGTTTCGGACGGTTCCACTTGGACGATCCGGCCGCCGCCGAGCCCCTCCAACGCAGCGGGCGCCGTTCTCGCGTACGTCCAATGTGCGACGGCGAACGCTTGCATGGCGGTCGGCCAGTACACACCGACAGGCAGCGAGGCGCAGCCACTCATCGAGTTTTGGAACGGCTCGGTCTGGACGATCCAGGCCGCCCCGCTACCGAGTGGGGAGAGCGGCGGGTCGCTTTACGGTGTGTCCTGCCCCTCCACCACTACCTGCACCGCCGTCGGCTCATATTTCACATCTGCCGGCGGTCCGACCGAAGAACTGGCGCTCGCTGAGTCGTGGAACGGAACGAGCTGGTCGGTTCAGCCCACCGCGGCGACGATGCCGTTGACGAGCTCCAGCCTAAACGCAGTGTGGTGCCTGTCGGCAGCGTCCTGCGAGGCCGTGGGGCGCATCTACACCGGGTCCGGCGAGGAAACGCTCGCCGAGTCATGGAACGGCACGAGCTGGAGCATTCAGCCGACCCCGAACCCAAGCGGATCGACATTCAGTTACTTCGCCAATATCTCGTGCGCCCCCGCCGGCACGCCCTGCAAGGCGGTCGGCTCTAGCGGAAACGAAACCCTCGTCGAGTCCTGGGACGGCACAAGCTGGAGCACCGACACTACGCCGAAAATCCCCAACGCCACCGAATCCAGCTTCTCCGACGTGTCATGCACATCCACAATCGCGTGCACCGCCGTCGGCTACTACCTCGATAACACGGTGGGCGCCCAAGGCGCACGGCTCACCCTGGCCGAGCGCTGGAACGGGACAAACTGGACGGCCGAGCAAACCCCTGACCCGCCCGTCGTGGAAACCGAAGCCGCGACGAGCCTCGCCAGTACGTCGGCGACGGTCGTCGGAAACGTTTGGCCCGAGCGAGCCAACGTCACCGGATGCTACTTCGAATACGGCACAAGCTATCCGTACAGCTTCACCGCACCGTGCTCGGCGGCCGTCGGGGCAGGTACGGCACCGGTTTCCGTCTCAGCTGACTTGTCTGGCCTTACACCAAGCACCACGTACTATGCAGCCCTCGTCGCGACTAACGCAGGGGGTACCGCCACCGACCACGCACCGATCTCGTTTACGACGCCCGCCTCTACGCCTGGCCCCCCGCCTCCCGGTGGGTCGCCGCCCTCCGGTGGGCCACCGCCGGGCGGTTGCCCTGGGTCACAGCCTGCGATATGCGCAGTGACCCCTGGGCACGGGCCGGCGGCCGGAGGCACCGCCATCACCGTGTATGGCGCCGGATTCGAGCCGGGCGACCGTCTCTGCTTCTGGACCGGTGTTCCTGTACTTCGCGTCGGCCCGGTGTGCGCGTCAGACACTCAGATCGTAAGCTCGACCGAAATACACGCGACCACACCGAGTTTTGTTTCGCCCAACGCATTTGGGCCTTTCAACCTCGGAATCCAGAGGTGTTGCTCGGGACTGAGCCTCTTGGAATTCGTTTCTTCGGTCTCGTTTAACTTCTTCCCTCCGCCGCCCCCTCCCCCTCCGCCAGCGTCGAGCTGCGACATCTTCAGTATTGGGTCAAACGCATGTTGGCGTGTCGGCGCCGGCGCCGTTGCGTCCTGGTTTACGAGCGTCATCAGTAGTGCGTTTGCGCCGAACCGCAATCCCGATTTCGTCGTTCTTGCAACTGGCCGGCAGTTCGGGATACGGCCGCGGACCGACCGGCTCCTGGCAGGCAATCGTGACGTGCTCGGGGGACATGTTCGTCCAGCCATCTGTCGGGTATAGCTTTATCGGCGGCGGCCTTCCTCTCGGTATACCCAGCGCAAGTGTACTCAACGTAAGTGCTGTCCTGGGTCTCGGCTACGTCGGGACTCCAGGGAACGCGTTGGGCTCGTTGACTGAGGGTGACGTCGACGGGTTCGTAAACGGATTCACCGCCGACATCAGCGTGGGTTTTGTCAACGGCATGACGTTCATCATCAGCCCGAAAGCGCCCGGCCCTCACACTGGAATTGAGTACTGGCAAGGAGCATCAGCCGGCATTGCGCTGACGGGAGGTTACAGCTTCCTCCTTGGCGGACCCGACCCGAGCGAGAACTCGGGGACGCCGTGTCCCGACATCACGACCACCTCTACTTGGCACACTCTAGCCCACTATCTCTTCGGCGCTCCCGCTCTCGCAGCGGCGCACGACAGCATCTCCGTGGTTACGGCGTGCACCGCGCCGGGAGGATGCTCCGGTACGGCCGAGGTCTCGGTAGGCGCGACCGCTGCGTCGAATGGTCGCGCGCGGAAGGCAGTTAAGCGCGGTCCGGTTCTGGGGAAAGCTAGCTACTCAATTCCAGGATCAGGATTCCGACGAATCACGATCGGACTCGGACGGCACGGCCAGCGACTCCTAGCTAGAGGGCACGGAGTGCTTCGGGCGACACTCACGATCACAGAATCGAGCGCTGTCGGCCGGGCAACCCGAAGCGAGCCGCTCACCATCGAGGCGGCCCCAACGCTGAGCAAGGCTCGCCAGTCCGCGGCGCGATGGAGAGAGCGGCGAACCGCTGGAAACCGAGGCGTACCCGTCGGGACGGTGTTCTCGTTCACGCTGAATGAGCCGGCTCAGATGATGCTGCTGTTCAACCCGCATGGGGTGTCTCGAACTACGCAGGGTCCTATCCAATGGTCGTTTCCAGCCCATGCAGGCGCCAACACGATCCACTTCAACGGACTGATCGGCAAGAGCGAGACGCTCGCGTCCGGCTCCTACACCGTCACCTTCCGGGCGAGCAATGCCACAGGCGCAGAACCGCGCCCACGTCTACTGCACTTCCAAATCGCCGGCAGCTAAGAATCCCTGCCACCCAGGCGGAAGCCGAGTCGTTGCGATCAATCAGCGTGACGCGGGCCGAGTCCGAGATCGTCTCCGAGAGCCGAGTCGCGAGCCTCCAGTCCCGCCGAACCCGGCGCCGAGGATCACGACGTGCTTGCTCACCGCCGGCACACTACTTGCTCGGGGTCTCCAGGGCCAAGCGACTGATGCCTCTAGTGGCTGGGAGGATGCCGTGGCGCTCGTGGGTGGACCCCAATAAGTCGAGGCGACGCCCTGCTCTCGCCCGAAAGCGGTCATGTCTCGTCGCGCCGATCACGTGCCTGCTCGGGACGACGAGCAGGTCTGAGACGCTCGCACGGCGAGTGTTTCCGCACAGCCATGAGCGGGCGTATACCGATCGTCAGTCCGTGCGCTCGGAAATCACCCGGGCAGGCGCGAGCAGCCCGTGCTTATCTTCTACGACGACCCGGGCGGCGCGCCTGGAGCAGGGTCTCAACCCGCCTCGGGGTTTTGGACAATGACCCCTACCCGTTGTCCCAAACCCAAAGGAATCCGCAGGAAACCAACGGCATGCACTGGTGGATAGCCGACAGCAAAACCGCCGCAAAACGGCCAGTTTCCGGCCTCAACAGCTGACGTTTTTCAGTCGCGTGCTCTACCAGCTGAGCTATCTCGCCGAGGCTTCAGATCGTATCGGCTGCGGCATTATGCTAGTCCGTTCCAGTCGCTTGAAACGGCTCGGTCTGGTGCTAGGAGCAACCCGCCCGTAGCACTATTGCTACCATAGGCCGATGGCGACGATCCCACAGAAGGAGCTGCGCAACCACGTCGGCGAGGTTCTGCGACGTGCCGAAGCCGGGGAGCAGTTCACCATCACCGTCTCCGGTCGCCCTGTCGCTCAGCTGGGTCCTATCCGCATCCGCCAGTGGGTGCCGAGCGCCCAACTGGCTGATCTGTGGAGTGCACCGCCGGACCCAACACTTGAGGAGGATCTACAGGCGCTCGGCGGCGAGCTGAGCGACCCCTGGGTCGCGTAGCGTGTCCGTCCTGTTGGATACCTCGGTGCTGATCGCGGCCGAGGAAGGCCCGGAAGAGGACGCGGCGATCAGCGTGGTCTCGCTGACCGAGCTGCATTTCGGGGTCCTCATCGCACGCGACGAGCAAACGCGGGCGCTCAGGATGCGACGTCTAGGCGCGATCGAGGATCATTTCGACGCGCTCCCCTTCGACGCCGCCGCGGCACGCGAGTGCGGGCGGCTGCACGCGCTCGTCTCGCAACGCGGCGGTCAGCCACGCCGAAGGGCATTGGACCTTGCGATCGTCGCGACCGCCATCGTTCATCGGGTGCCGTTGATGACCTACAACAGCAAGGACTTCCAAATCATCGCCGACGAGCTCGACGTTCGCGCGGCCTAGCGGGAAACCGGAGCGGCGTTGGTCGTGTCGAGTGCGGACGACATTCGGTCGGGTGTCAGCCGAGTCGTCGTCGTGCCTTTTGCACTGAGGGCAGTGCGCTCTTGGCTTTCGTAAGTGCCCGTGCGCGTAGGTCAACACTCGCGGGTTTCGCGGCGATCGTGATCTCCTCGCCTGTCGCTGGGTTGCGTCCCTTGCGTGCTTTCGTGGCGGGCTTTACTCGCACGGTCATCTGGACCAGTCCACCGATCTTGACCTTCTGAGCATTTGCGATCTCGTCGAGGACGACATCTTCAAGGGCGTCGAGTACGCGCCTGGCCTCGGCCTTGGTGATCTCGGCGCGATCGGCGACCGCACCGGCAAGCTGCGTCTGAGTCAACGGCAAGGCAGTCTCCTTCTCTCTGGGTGTACGCAAGAGCGGCGGAGGCTAATCAAATCCCGTGCTGTTAGGGGACGCTGGCTCTACTCGGCGTCGAACAGCTCCTGTCGTGTCTTGTTTCTGGCGTTGTTGAACGCGAGCGGCAGTGGCCTCGCGCTCATCCTCGCGGGGTCGAGCACCCGGCAGAACGACAGCGCCTCCTCGGCGGTGACACCTGGGTCAAGCCACGCCTGCCACTGCTCGGGGTCGGGCAGGATCACCGGGGAGCGGTCGTGAATGCTGGCGATCACGGGGTTGCCGGCGGAGCTGCACGTCACGATAGTGCAGGTCTCCACTGAGCCGTCGCCGTCGACGCGATCGCGAGTCAGTGATCCTCCTCGGGGACTCCGGCACGGGCAAGACACATCTGGCGATCTCCCTCGCGGTGCTCGCCCAGCAAGGACGACGAGTCCGCTTCACCACCCTCGCCGCCCTCGCGAACGAACTACAAGCAGCACAGAGCAAACGCGAGCTTCAGAAAGTCATCGCGCGCTACGCCCGCACCGAGCTCGTCGTCCTCGACGAGCTCGGGTATCTCGCCCTGCCAGAAGGCGCCGCCGAGCTCGTGTTCCAGGTCATCTCCGAGCGCAACGAGCGCGCCAGCCTGATCGTCACGACGAACCTCCCGTTCGGGGAGTGGACCAAGGTCTTCCCCGACGCGCGCCTCGCGAAGGCCGTCGTCGACCGCATCACCCACCGAGCACACATCATCGACACCGGCCAAGAGTCCTGGCGCTTCCGCCACGGCCTCACCCGCACCAAGAAAGGGGCCGCCTGACACCCCACCCGCGAGGCGCACCGGCGATATCTCGCTCCGCTACGCGCTACGCGCTCCGCTACACGAGACACCGCCAAAACCCACAATCAGAGAAGATCAACTACACACAAAAACCGACGCGAAGTGGAGCCACTTCAAACCGCCGCGCCCACCGATCGCAGCGAACGGTTCACATCCCTGGGGAGGCGCGTTTTCACTGCCGCCCGTCTCGACGATGCAGTTGACCGGCTCGACCAGGCGCCGATGCTGCTCTTCGACCAGTGCGCGCCGCTCACCCATGCCGCTCGCCAGACAGTGGGCCGGGAGGACTGCTTCGGGCCGCCCGTACGCCGGGATCACGAAATAGCGTCTACCGTCGGGGAGCCTCGTTAGCTGGCGGACGTAGGCGGGGTAGTAGCTCGAGAGCTTGTAGGCCTTGTAGAGTTCGCGGCCCAGTCCGCCAGCCGCCAGGTTCAGCCCCGGAGGCTCATCGCTCGGTAGCGGGGGCCTGCGAAAGATGGTGAAGCTGGACAAGATCGCGGCGTCCAGCGAGGTCGAAAGCGCCTTGGGGAGCGGCCGCCGGGGTCCAAGCAGCCCCCGCTCGCTGAATTCGGGCGGTATGCAGGACGGGGACAGGCGCGTTACGCTCGCTGTCGCCGTCCCCGCGGAGGAACCGCAGGCAGTGAGGATGAGGCCAAGCGCTGCAATCAACACGACCATGCCGCTCATGTAGGCAGCCCGCAGCCAGGCGCGATCCTGACAAAGCGGGTGGTCACTCACCTACAACGCTCGCGCTCTGAGCCGCGAGAAACAACCTCTTACCGAGTATGCACGCCACGCCAAGAACTACCGCAAGCGGGTCGCGGAGCGAGCCACGGCGTGAGCGAGCGCGCTGTCCTTTGACGGCAGGATGGCGAGCGCTTTTGAGTGGGATGCAAGCGTCTCACCATCGCGCCCCTCGCCGATCAGACGAGGACCAGGTCGGAAATGCGGCACGGTCAGCACTCCCGGATTGCTCGCGCGTGGGTATGTGCCGATCACCAGTCGGCGCGTACGGACGTCATTGAAACTGTGCATCTAGGGTCGTGAACGCCGACATTCGGGTCTCGCGCGAAGTATCAGCGATCAAAACCATGGTATTGAGCGCTCGTCACGCGGAGCTGAACGAAGCTCCTTGTCGTTTCCTGGGCGCGTTGTCGGTGTCTGCAGATGCGCTCGCAGCAGGCCGAAGGAAGGAAACACTCCTCGCGCTGGCCACGAGAGCGTGCGAGGATTGCGGCGTATGGGTCAAGCATGGTATTTGGCGGTGCGCCAGAGAGTTAGTGACGGTTGGGCTCGGCGGGCAGGTTCAATGGATGGGGGTCGCTTGATTGTGCCTGGACCTCGCGGGGGTGAGCTCCGCGTTTTCTGGCTCGTGCTTGCTTGGTCCTTCCTGCTCGTCCTTGTGGCGCCAAGCGGAGCCTCCGCCAGTGCGCGGGTAACGCCGCTGGACCGGGGGGCGACGCGGGTGTTGCTTGAAGCGAAGTACGTGTATGAGCAGGCCCTTGTGAGCAGTGCGCCGGCCTCCCAAACAGCCGAGGAACGACTCGCGAACAGTCTCGGCGGTGAGTGCCCTGGTGTGCTGGCGAATGCTCCGTACGGGACTATGAAGACTCTCTTTGAATCCCCGCTGCGATCCCGTTCCCCGAGACAAATAGGCGAAGCAAACCGCGAGAGAAGGCAGTTGGAGGATCTCCAGGGCGAGTTCTCGATCGCGCTGGGACTACCACTGATCGAATCCGATCGCCAGGCAGCACGTGCTTACGCTCGCGCTGTGAGGTCGCTGCGATGGAGCAACAACGCATTGACAGTGCTCGAGCGTACGAGCGCCGCCGAGCTGGAATGGGAGCTTCGGAGCGCACCTCCGAACGTATGCGCAGACACGACGGCGTGGGTGGCCAGCGACTACAACACGCTATCGCCCGCGACCAAGGTATTGATAGACGAACGGGAAGCGGTGATCAGTCCTGTCTTTGACGTCTCTGCGGGAGTTGCTCGCCAATTTCCCCAGCGCCTCCGATCCTCCGCTGGCCTATGAGGGACCGCGCGAGAAGGCGCTGGCGCAGAAGATAGAGGTGCGAGAACGCGCCATGAAGAGCGCCCACAAGGGCCTTGCGGCGGGATTGGAACGCACACTCGGCGTTGCTCAGTCCGAAATTCAGGCGGAAGCCGAAGAAGCGCCCGCGGGCCCGGCGAAAGGCTCAGTCGAGATCGGACACGGCACAACGGTAGCCGGAGGCGACTACACCGTTTGGCTTGAACCCAAGCCCGGCTCAAGCCCACAGGCACCCCGTTGCCGGCTCAGCATGGAGGTCCTCGAAACCGAAGCAGAAAGCAACAGCACTAAACCCAGCGAAATAGATGGCACGGGCGTAAACGAAGTGTGTCTCTCTCGCTCAAACCCCAGAACGCCGAGCGTCCAATGCCGCAACGCCGGGCTCCTGACGATCGAAGCGCAGACCCTGCCCACGTGCTCGCACCGTGCGCCTAAACCTCAGCGATGGCCGGCAGATCAGCTCGCGCGTAGCGATCATACCGGCGAATCTCGGCGGGCCCGCCGGTTTTTACTACCAGGTTGTGCGCGGCCCCTCGCCGACCCCCGTCACGCTCACCGAACTCGACGCGCACGGCAATGTGCTGCGGACCGTAAGGCTGCCGCGTACCGCCAGGTGCGCTCGGCAGTCGCTGAAGCTCCTACCCGGCGGCAACCGCACAATCGCGCACGGCAGCCTGCCGCAGGGGCCGAGCTTCTCGATCATCGGCGAACGCTACAGCTTCATAAGTAAAACCCATTTTGACCTCCGCGTCGAGGTCGCGGCGGGAGCAGAAGCCGACGGTCTCATCAGTGGCGCCAGCAGCATCGTTGTCGGTCGGCACCTCAAGCCGAAGCCCAGCCCGCCCTTCGCCCTGAAGATCGGGACCGGCTGCCGGCCACATGAATACGCGATCCTCTACGGCGTCCTGAAAGCTCGCACGGACACTGTGCTCGTGCGGAAGCTCGGGCAGCCTCCGGCCCCTCCGGCACGTGCGCATCCCCGCGAGCCTCCATGCTCACGGAGTGCTTGTCTATATCGCGCTGCCCGCCATGCCTAGCGAACTGCTCGTTCGCACACCCAACGGCAAGACCGTCTTCACCGAAAAACTCGCCGACCGAGCGCGCAACGCTAAGGAAACCTGCGAAGGAGAAGCGGAAGGCTCAAGTGTCAACCCGCAGAAGTCTGGATTCAGTCCAAGCGCCGCCGTGTCGAAGACGGCCTTCTCGGCCCGAAAGCCTTCAGGGCTGTCGCTGGCGGGAACCCCCAGCATAATGAAACGCTCGGCAGCCCAAACGCTCCGGTCAGGATGCTGCTCTTCAACGATCCACAGTCCCCCTTCAGTCGTATGTGGCAAGTACAGGTCCTGCCCGCCCTTGTCAGAAAGTATGTAGAGGCTGGCAAGCTGCAGATCCAGTGGCACGGTTTCGCGGTGCTCGGACCGGCTTCGGTGGCCGGCGAGGATTTCATCGCTGCGGCAGACCTTCAAAACCATTTGTGGAACGTACTCGACAGCATCATGGTGCATCAAGGCGAGGAGAACTCAGGCTGGCTAAACCGGTCTCTACTAGAGCAGATCGGAGCCTCAATCAAAGGATTCAACATAGCCAAGGCCTTGAGCGACGCGGATTCACCTGCTATCGCACAGGAGATACGTTCTGACGTTCATGCAGGAGAGAAGGACGGAATTATCGGAGTCCCGTTTATAATGGTGGGGAGGCGAGGCAAGCCACTCAAGCAGCTGGGATTCACGGACTACACACCCGCGGATTTCGAAGGACCCATAGATCGCCTCCTACGCAAGCGATAGGCTCACGCCGCACGCGTCGCTGGGGCCGACAGCCTGTCGGTAGGGTTCTACCCGCCCGCCTCACCACGCGCAGGCGAGCGCTGGCTGGCATCGTGCCGATCTCACATCCCAAGAGGAGGACTGAGTGTCCACGCAGAAGATCAGGCCAGGCGAGGTGATTGGGTCCGCGCTGAATATCTACCGCGAACAGGCTAGCGTGCTGATTTCTGTCGCAGTGATCGTATTCGCGATCACTGCCCTCGCGCAGCTCGCGCTCACCGGCGGCCCCGCAGTGCTCGTGTCGCTATTGGGTATCGTGATCGTCGTCTTCTACCAAGGCATGGTTGTCGAACTCGTGGGCGACATTCAAAACGGTCGCCGCGACAGTTCGGTCCGTCAACTGTTCCGCCGCGTCGCTCCGGTGGTACTGCCACTGAATCGGACTCTCGATCCTGTGGGATTTCGCGGTAGCGATCGGGTTTATCCTGCTGGTCGTTCCCGGACTGTTCCTGATAACGATCTGGTCGGTGGCCGCGCAGGCGCTGGTGATCGAGCGACGAGGCTCGTTGACATCGCTCAGGCGTAGCCGAGAACTCGTATGCGGCCACCGCTGGCAGGTATTCGGCGTGATCCTTGTCGTGTTCGGGCTCGACATCGCAGTCGGGATCTCCTCCGACATTATCGCCTCTGGCGTCGGAGACGTGGGACGGACACTCGTGCAGTGGGTCCTTTACGTCCTTGTCTCACCCATCACCGCGCTGATAAGCGCAGTCCTCTACTTCTCGCTGCGCCGCATTCACGGCGAGTTGGTGGTGGCCGACGTGTCTACGGACGAATCCACGACAACTCTCAGGTAGACTCTACAGCAAGAGTCGTTAAGCAGCAACGTCTGCGTTCTGCTGCACTAGCCCTTTCCTGTGGTTTGCGAGCGCGTTGGCGAACGTCACACGCGCTCATGCTCAGGACGACACGCAAGCGCGCCGACCGAGGCTGGCACACGCCCGCTTGCGCCGGGGGAAAACGGAAGCGGTCGTCCGCTTCAGCTCAGACTCGGGTTTCGTCCGGAGCGGCCGTTTGACGTCGCGCTCTGCGCGCGTTCGCTCCTGGCGTGAAGCGGTAGGCTTCGCCTCCAGCTGGATTCTTGGTGGGCAAACAAAGAGGGGGTCAGATGCCGCTTAAGGTAGTCGGAGCCGGCGTGGGTCGGACGGGCACCCACTCACTAAAGTTCGCGCTCGAGCAACTGCTCGGAGGTCGTTGCCACCATATGGTTGAGATCTTCGGCGATCCCGCTCAGGCGTCCGGGTGGACCGATGCGGTCGATGGCCGTGATGTTGATTGGCAGGAGCTGTTGAGCGGCTACGTTGCACAGGTCGACTGGCCGGGAGCCTCCTTCTGGCGTGAGATCTCCGCGGCTAATCCCGAGGCGCTCGTTTTGCTTTCCACCCGCGATCCGGACGCCTGGTATCGCAGTGCGTCCAACACGATCTTCCAGCCTTTTGCCGGTGCTCCGCCTGGGCTTGAGCAGTGGTTCGGGACGACGCTCCACAAGATGTTCGAGGAGCGCTTCTCCGATGATCTGGAAAACCCGACCAAGATGATGGAAGCGTTCGAGCGCCACAACGCTGAGGTACGCGCGGGCGTCCCCGCAGACCGCCTGCTCGAGTGGACGGTGTCTGACGGCTGGGAGCCGATCTGCGAGCGGCTGGGCGTGGCCGTCCCGGACGAGGCATTCCCCGCCACCAACAGCACGAACGAAACGCGCACGAGCCTGGGCATGCCGGCGCTGTAGCAAGCGGCAGAGCCCACGGGCGGCTGAAGGCCCCCGCCAACCTAGAGGCGTGTCAGGGCACGGCTCGCGGACCAAGGGCTGGCCCATGCCCGCACGCGCCGGATGATACGGAAGCGCCTGCCGCCCCGCACCTCAGACCCGATGTTCGTCCAAACCAGGCACGTCGTGAGCATCAGCGGAGATGCCCGCAATCGGGGAGGGAAAATAGACAGGACCCTCCCGCGAGCGTCGCCAGCCTGCCATCGCCGGGGTCTACTGAACGATTGTGAAGCTGAGCGTTTGGGGAGCGGACTGCCCGTTGGTGCCAGCCACAGTCAGCATCAACGTATACCTTCCAGGTTTGAGCTTCTGCCGGCGTGAGATGCGCCCCTGAAAGGAAAGCTTGTTAGGGCCGGCATGCCCGGTAAAGGACAGTGTGCCGCGGGTAACAGCACGCTTGCATGGGTGCTTACGGTGGTTCTTCCTAGATTGCGCCACGCATTTGCCTCTGACATGGCGTCCGATGGCCAGCTGGGTGAACGTGAAGCTTACCTTCGCTGGTTCGTCGAGCGTGAGAGAGAAGACGGTGCCGAGCGGCAGCCTGCTCTTCCTGCTGGTCCGGACCAACCTATTGCCCTCGCGCCAGCGGCGGTGGGACTGGGTGAAGTTTGTAACGACCGGTGGGCCGGTCACCGTGATTGAGCCGGCCGGCGACACACTTTCGTACGGAGTGGCTGTCGCTCCGGCTGCCATGAGGTGGGTTCCGGAGTTGGTGGAGTATGTGCCGAGAGCGGCACACGGCCCCAGGCCGGGACAGGCCAGCAGATTGAGGCTGGCCTCATGATCCGTTTGACTGTTCGAGGCGCTGGGCGGAGCCGTAATCTCGCTCGCCTGTTCCCACACGCCATTAGACTCGCTCACCGCCATCGCCTGTTGTTCTCCGGAACTGTCTTCGTAGAGGCCAATAGCCAGGCACGATTCCGTAGCCGAGCATGCTACCCACCGCAGCATCCCCGACGGGTTAGCGCTCGCATGCGGGGGTGGGGCGATCTCGCTTGCCGGACTCCAGGTGCCGGCTGAACCGCTCACCACAATCGGGTTCGTGCCATGCAATCCGGGCTCCTCATAACCCACCCCGACGCACAGTCCAGCTCCTGGGCATGCGACTTGAAAGAGGTCAGTGAGAAGGGTGTTTTTGCAGCGGTGCGATCGAGCTCGCCTGGGCCACCCATTCGCCGTTGGACTCGCTCGCGTCGATCGATAGGCGAGAGTCGATGCCAACCGCGACGCATGACCCTGACGCCGGGCACGCGACGGAGTAAAGGTGAGCTTCGCCTTCAACGCCCGCCGGCGGCATGATCTCGCGTGCTGGGCCCCATTTTCCGTTCAGCTCGCTCAAGCCCATCATCTGGTCGTGGTGCGAGGTGTCGGTGTAGTCGCCTGCGAGGAAGCACTGCCCGATCGCCTGGCATGCCAGGCTGACTTCGTCCACGTAATTAGAGGCGGCGTTCGCCGGCAAGGACAGCGCTTCAGGCTTGCCCCACACCCCGTCAGACTCTGCCACGACCATGGACAAGGCCGAACCGTTGCCGAGCGCCACACACCAACCCGGCGCACTACAGGCCACCGAATGGAGCTCGATTCCTGGGATCGGGACGACTGGGCCCCAGACTCCACCAGACTCTTCCACCGCCATGGAGGAGCCGCCCGAGCTGGCGCTATAACTGCCGATCGCAACACATGAGCCCGTCGCCGGGCACGCAACCGATTCGAGATCGTCGTCGTAGGAATACGCGCCCGGAGGGAGCATGATCTGCACGGCTGACGCCCAAACGCCGCCGGACTCAGTCACCGCCATCAGATCCTGCCCCCCTGAAATGTCCGGGTAGTCCCCCACGGCGACACACGAGTCGACAGGAGAACAGGCGACCGCCGACAGGCGGCCGAATGTGGGCGACGAACGCAGCTCCCGAGGCAATTCTGTGGCCGCGTTCGGTGGCAAGGTGATGGCCGTCGAGAAGCCAGGCGGAAGTGACGCCCCATCAGCCGCAGCCACAAACCCCGGCCCAAGCCCGGGCACGGACACCGCACCGCCCAGGACGATCAGCACACAAACGCTGAGCAGACGAGTCCAATCGCGCGCACCAGCGCGACCAGCACGGGTCATTGGAAGCCGGCCGTACCGCGAGTCCTCGACACCCCCACCCCCCGACTTCTGCAACGTGATCGTGCCATCGCCAATCAAACACGCCATCAACCAGAATAGTTGCGCACGTCGGCATCTGACGGTGGCTGTTGCGTAAAGGGGTGCGGTATGTGGTTGTGCGGGTTGACGCCGGTGGTGATCGTGTTGTAGCGGGTCGGGTTGTTCTTTCGGGACGGGGCTGTCGTGATCGAGGAGTCGGTGAGGGGCTCTTTCAGACCGCTGCGGCGGTTGTCTGGTGCTTGTGGAGCTTCAATAGGTTGTGGGTGGCGGTGATCAGTCGCCACTCGGAGCGTGCGGCGGATCTGCCTCGGCGTTGGAAACGGTCGATCCGCCGGTTGAACTTCGTGTTTCGCGAACACCGGCTCGATCATTGCCTTTCGCTTCCGGTAGAGCCCGCCGCCATGGTCGGTCTCCAGCACGCGTCTCTCAAACGCAATCACAACCCTGGGTGCTACAGGCGTCGCTGTCGAAGCCGACCGGAACACAGTCCGCGCAGACCTCGCCGGCCCATGCCTCGCGTCCCTCCTTCACGGCCAGCGCCGCGATCCCCAAGGCGATTACCGGGTCAAGCCACCACCATCCGAGGATCGCGTTGGCGAGCAACCCAACTAGCACGCCCGCCGCCATGTAGGCGCAAAGCATGTTCTGCGCGCCCTCTCCCGCCGTCGCGGACGACCCGAGCTGCGCTCCAAGGCTCGCCTTTGCTCGGCCCAGCAGCGGCATGAGCACGATGCTCCCGACCGCCAGCGCGACACCGACCCAGCTCGTCATCGCGTGAGAGCCGTTGGTCAGGGTGAGGATCGCGTCCACGGCGATGTAGGGGGCGAGCAGGAAGAAGCTCACACCGACGAGCTTCTGTGCGCGATCCTCGGCGGCCTGTGAGGACTCGCGTCCGCCTGTAAAACGCCAGATCACGATGACGCTCGCGGCGCCCTCGATCACCGAGTCCAACCCGAACCCGGTCAGTGCCACGCTGCCGGCCACGAGTCCCACCGTCACACCAACGGCGCCCTCTACCGTCACCCACGCCAGGCTCAACCACGACAGCAGCTTGGCGCGACGGATCAGCCGCGAGCGTGTCCCGTCGCCAGCCGGGATCATGGGCAGCACTGGTGCCTGCGTGCTCACGCTCCCACCCCCGCCAGGATGACCTCGAGCAGCGCGTGGCCGCGCTCGGTTAGCTCGTACATCACCATCTTGCCGTCACGGCGAGAGCGCACAAGGCCGACGGTGCGCAGCGCTCGAACATGATGTGAGACAAGGTTCTCTGGACGCTCGACTACCCAGCTCAGGTCACAGACGCACAGCTCTTCTCCGTCGCGTAGAGCGACGGCAAGCGTCAGGCGCGTGGGATCGCTGAGCGCCTTGGCGCCATCGGCCAGGTCTTCTGCGACGTTCCGGTCGAGGCGGGCCTTGCGCAGCTCCTCCGCGCGGGGAAGGTCCAGGCAAAGCAGGTCACAGCGATCATCGGACATCACTTCATCCTAATGGCTGTTGAGATGTGTGGGCGTCTACGCAAGGCTAGTGGGTGTGGTGTCCGCGTACCGTCGCCCACGACTGCCAGGTGATGCGCAGGATGACAAGCGTGATCGCTAGACCGATGAGCGGATCAGCGATCGGGGCTCCGAGTGCGACGACGATCGCGGAGGCAATCACGGTGAGGCTGACGTAGGCGTCGGCGCGGACATGGTGCCCGTCAGCGATGAGCGCGGGACTGTCGAGTCTTTGCCCGGCGCTCAGGCGTATGCGCGACGCGATGAAGTTGCCGGCGTAACCGATTGTCCCGGCAAGCGCGAGCACGAGTAGATGACCGGGGGTGGATGGGTGGATCAGCCGTCCTACGGCCTCAACGCCCGCCACACATGCGCTGATGAAGATTGCGGCCACGACTGCTAGACCGGCGCGGCGCTCCGCGATCTGCGAGTGCAATGCGAAAGCGATCCCCAACGGAACGGCAGTCAAAGCGTCACCGTAGTTGTGGATCAGGTCGGCCAGCAGGGCGATACTGCCGCTGGCGATGAACACGAGGGTCTGGGCGATGGCAGTGAGCCCCAGAACTGCGAGTGAAAGTGAGACTGCACGGATGCCCTGCCGGGAGCGCTTGATGCTGTCGTGTATGAGCCCGTGAGAATGGCCGTGCTCGGTGCCGTGGGGGTGATCGTGCCTGATTGACTGTGCTCGTGCGCCGCCTCAGCGGGAGCGGATCGTCGCACGAGCCTGAGATGACGATGAGGTCCGGTGTGCGGGTGGCTGTGCAGACTCTCGCCGTGGCGGTGAATGTTCGCGTCGGCTTGCGGCACCGGCTCAAGCTAGCGCAGAGGCGACAGGCTTATGTGCGCGGACTATCGCCGAGGCAGCCTGCGCGTGGACGCGGTGAGTCTCCTGTATCTCAACGTCGGTGAGCCCGGCGTCCGCGAGCGCTTGTGTGAACTCCCGGTGGGTGAGCGCTCCGGCGATGCAGCCGGTGTATGCCTGCATGTCGGTGCGGGTCGCGTCGTCCATGTCCTCGTCGGCGATCACGTCGGAGACTGCGAAGCGTCCGCCCGGTCGCAGGACTCTTGCGACCTCGCGCAGCACCTTTGGCTTGTCGCCTGAGAGGTTGATTACGCAGTTTGAGATCACCACGTCAACGCTCACGTCAGGGAGCGGTATCTCCTCGATGTAGCCCTTGTGAAACTCGACATTCTCGACACCGGCCTTCCGCGCGTTCTCACGGGCCAAAGCAAGCATCTCGTCGGTCATATCCAGGCCGTGCGCTTTGCCGGTCGGGCCGACGCGCTTGGCGGAGAGCAGCAAGTCGATCCCGCCGCCGGAGCCGAGGTCGAGGACTGTCTCGCCCTCGTGCAGTTCGGCGACGGCGGTGGGGTTGCCGCAGCCGAGGGAGGCGAGCTTGGCGGTGTCGGGCAGTTGCTCGTGGTCGCCGAGCGCGTAGAGCGCCGCGCCGAAGACCTGACTGCCGCCGTCGAATGTCTCGCTTGGCGCGCAGCAGCCAGCACCGGGATCGGTCGTTGTCACTTGGACGGCGGCGGCTGCGTAGCGCTCGCGGACCTGCTCGCGTATATCCCCGCCTTGCGTCGTGGTGGTGTCGGCGGCGCAGCCGCAGCCCTCGCCGTGGCTGGGGTCGCAACACTCGACCTTGGCGCTCGGCTCACAGCACGTCGCCTGCGCCTCGGGCGCGCAACAGGAAGCTCGGGGTCGTCTCGGCGGGGGTGGTCAGCTCAACCATGCGGATAGCTCCTCCAGTGCGTCGGGGATCACGTAGTAGTAGGCCCAGAGGCCCTTGCGCTCGGAGTCCACGATCCCGGCGGCGCGCAGCTTGCCGAGATGGTGGGAGAGCGTGGACTGAGATATGTCGAACGGCGGCACCAGCTCGCAGACACAGACCTTCCCGGCGTGCTTGCGCAGCACGTCCACGAGCTGCAACCGGATCGGGTCTCCCAGCGCCTTGGCGACCTCAGCCATGCGCAGCGCTTCCTCGCGCTGCACGTCGGGGTAGACAACGGGCTCACAACAGGGGGCGCCGTTGGCTCGCTTCTGCTTGGGGGCTAGCTCCAAATCGACGGGCATCAATCTACTTATATCAATAACATTTACGTCTGTCGATGTAATACCATGGGCGCCCATGAACACCAGCGACGTATCCAGCGAGGAGCAGGAAGCCGAGCAGCCGATCCGTTACGTGCTGTTCGTCTGCAACCACAACGCAGGGCGCTCGAGGACTCACCCGGGACACCACCCCTCTCACCCGCACCGGCCGGCTAGCGAGGCCACAATTGAGCAGTGATGCGCGTCCTGACCTGGAATCTCTTTCATGGTCGTTCGCTACCGCCAGCGGGACGTGCGCTTGCGACAGAGTTCGCTATGCGACTCGACGGATGGGAGTGGGACGTGGCGCTACTGCAAGAGGTTCCACCATGGTGGCCGCCGCGGCTCGCACGCTTGACGGGAGCGGAGCAACGCACGGCTCTGACCTCGCGGAACGCCGCCCTCAGACTGCGCCAAGCACTCGCCGAGCGCTGGCCTGACTCGACCAAGTCAAACGGTGGCGGCTGCAACGCGATCCTGGCACGGACGACGATCACCGAGCACCGTGCCGTGCGACTACGCACCTGGCCGGAGCGACGCGTAGCGCAGCTTGCCAGGCTAAGAGACGGGACCTGCTTGGTGAACTTCCATGGCAGTGCACACCAGACACTCGCTGAAGCAGAGCTCGAACGCCTATGGAAGCTCACGCTCGGTTGGGCCGGCGACGCGCCGGTGATCCTCGGGGGCGATTTGAACCTGCGCTCGCCCCGCGCTCCCGACGACTCCATTGCGCATATCGCGCACCATAGCGTTGATCATCTATTCGCACGCGGGCTCAAGCCGTTCACCAAAACCTACCTCCTCGACCGCCGTGTCATGCTAAATGGAGATCATCATGTCGAGCTATCGGACCATGTACCGCTGATGGCGAGTCCCAGATGAGTTCCATCTGGGCTCGCGCCGCTCAGTCCTGCTCCTCGTTGTCTTCGTCGTCGTCACTCATGTCGCGACTACCCAGCTCAGACCAGATTTCATCGAAGGCGTTCTGGTCATACGGAACGACCCAGCACTCGGCGATTCTGTCTTCAGCGACGCGAAAAATCCCGACCGTCCCCCAGGCGAATGTCTCACCGTCATGTTCGACCTCGCCTCCGGCGAGGATCACCGTGCGCTCATTGTCCGCGAGCACGCCGCGCACGTCGATCCGGAACGTCGCGTCAGCCAGCTCGCGTCTCCTGGCAAAGTAACGCAACACCTCATCCCTGCCTTGGTAATCGCCTGCGATCACACTGGCACCCGGCACGTGCCAGATCACGTTTTCGGTGAGCATCGCGCGTACTGGTTCCTGATCGCCTCCTGCGTAGAAGTGATTCTGGCAATCGTGGAAATCGCGGATGAGCTGCGTATTCGGATGGGGTTCGGACATACCGCCCCAGTACCCCGCTTGCGTGGGGGGCATTCGTGTCCGATCCCGTCAAGGTTCGTCGCAGACGGTGATCAGACCAACCTCTAGTGCCGTTATGGCCTGCCAGGGGATCACTTTCTGTTCTCGACCGTCGCGCTCAGGGACGTGCTGTGCAGATGGGAGCGCAGGTGATCAACGGAGTCAAAGACGATGCTCGCGCCTGCCTCCGTCAGCTCTTGCTCTGAAAAACCGCCCGTGAGGACACCAATGCTCGGCACGCTCGCGGCTGTGGCGGCCTTACAGTCCCAGGTGCTGTCGCCGATCATGACCGCGGTTCCGCCACCGGCCTTCTGTATCGCTGCGTTGACGATGTCGGGCTCTGGCTTAGTGGCAGCAACATCGGCGGAGGTCGTGTACGCATCAACAAACTCCTCCGCATCGAGAAGATCGATATATCGCTCGGCGTCTTTCTGCTCCGCTGAGCTTGCGAGGATGATCGTGTGTTCGGCCTGCTTGAGTTCCTCCAATAGCTCGTGTGCGCCCTTCATTGGCTCCACTTCGTCAATCATTTCCTGGTATTCAGCCCCTCGGCAGCGCGTAGTGCCTCGCCAAACCGGGCCTCAATCTCCTCCCCCGCGAGCAAGGCAACTACCCGGTCACTTCCGATGCCGATGGCTCGGTGGATCCGCCAGATCGGTATCACCACACCCTTCGAGCGAAACGCGCGATACCAGGCCAACGCATGCTGATAGTTGGTATCGACGAGTGTGCCATCAATGTCAAAGATCGCGACTGCAGGCATTTCCTTCTCCAATCATTGCTCTAGTCAGCTATCTCGAATGGCCGCGAGAAGAACTCGCGCGAGGTACCGGCTGCAGTCGAGCTCGCTCATGGTTGAAGCAGGATCTTGATCGCTCCCTCTTCCTTTTTCTGAAAGATCGCGTAGGCGTGTGGCGCTTGCTCTAGCGGCAGCCGGTGAGTTGCCAGATCTTCGACCCCCAAGGGATCGTCCTCGCCTTCCAGCAGCGGTATGATGTCCTCGATCCACCGCTTTACGTTTGCCTGGCCCATGCGCAACTGAATCTGCTTGTCGAACAGGTCCACCATCGGCATCGGGTCCACGGCGCCCCCGTAGACACCCGATAGGGAGATCGTGCCTCCACGGCGAACCGTGTCGATCGCGAGGTGAAGGACGCTCAGGCGATCGATCCCGATGGTCTCCTGCAACTTCCGGGCGACGACATCGGGTAGCAGCCCGGCAATCTGCTGAGCCAGCTTGCCGACCGGCGCTCCATGTGCCTCCATTCCAACCGCGTCGATAACCGCATCCGGACCACGGCCATTCGTGAGCTCGCGGATCGCGTCAAGGAGCCCGTCGCCTTTGCTCGCGAGGTCGAGTGTCTTGATGCCGTACCGCTCGGCCAGCGCGAGGCGCTCGGGCACGAGGTCCACTGCGATCACATGCTCGGCACCAAGATGCTTGGCGATGCGAGCGGACATCTGCCCGATTGGGCCGAGACCGAATACGACCACGCTACCGCCCTCAGGGATAGCCGCGTACCGAACCGCCTGCCACGCGGTCGGTAGAACGTCGGACAGGTAGACGAAGCGCTCGTCTGAGGGGCCCTCAGGAACCTTTATCGGCCCGAACCTGTGCCTGGGGCACTCGCAGCAACTCGGCCTGGCCGCCAGGGATCTCGCCGTAGAGCTTGGTATAGCCGAACAGCGCCGCTCCCTTGTTCTGTTCGCGTACCTGGGTCGTCTCGCACTGGGAATACAGAAGTTGCTCACACATAAAGCAGTGCCCGCAAGAGATGTTGAATGGGATCACCACCCGGTCGCCGAGCGCTATGTTCTTGACCTCGCTGCCGACGGCTTCCACGATGCCCATCGGCTCGTGACCGAGGATGTCGCCCTCTTCCATGTAGGGACCCAGCACCTCATACAGGTGCAGGTCAGAGCCGCAGATCCCGCTGGAGGTGACCCGCACTATTGCATCAGTTGGCTTCTCAATCGTGGGGTCGGGAACGGTGTCCATGCGCACATCGCGCTTGCCATGCCAGGTGACCGCCTTCATGAGCTACTCCTCTGCTCGTATGAGTTTGAGAGGGTCGAATGCACGCGTTGTTGTGCCATTACGCCCCTCCGTCACCTCACCTTTGCCGGTGCGTGCCCCCGGTCGACGGGCTCTCTACTGCCCACTCTGGTGAGAGGGCATCGCCGACCGCGTTGCGTCGACACGCCTCGATCTTCTCGAGCTGCTGATCGGCGCGGCTGATCAGGCGTTCGAGCTCCGGGGTAGAGAGGCGAGGCTCCTGTTGCGCGAGCAGTTGAAGCGTCCGCCACAGCGCCCGCTTCCCGGTGACACCCAGCGCCAAAAGCTCAAGCTCCTCCAACCGGCTGAGCGGCGAGTAGGTGAAGAGGTGGCCATTCAGCTTGAGACGCCCCGCCTTCTCCCCTATCCACGCCGCGAGTTGCTTGACCCGGTCAGCGCGTACATGCAGCCGGTCCATGAGTGAGCGCAGTGAGTATCGATCTTCGTCGATTTCGCAAGCCAACTCCCGCAACGTAGCGCCATAGCCCTCGCCATCTGGATTGGAGCCGGCCGCACGGCGCGCGAGGTCTGCTCCCGCTGTCGCGCCTGCAAAGTGGTCCTGCAAGTAGACCGACAGATGCTTCTGATGCGCCGCCTCGATCGACCTGGCCCTTGGAGCCGTGCCACCAGCGCGGAAAGAGCTACTTCTCATCTCGATTGAGCGCCTCCTTTGCTCTATCGGCGGCTCTGTCGACCTTGTTCTTTACCGAGGCCTTGGTTACCGAGGCCTCGGCCCGGTCGACCTTGCCCTCGTTCTTTAGGTCGTCATCGCCGGTCAAGCTGCCTGCGGCCTCCTTCAGACGCCCCTTGCCCTCGTCGACGCTCTTGTCGGTATCCATCGGGACCTCACTTTCTGTTGAGAGTCTTCTACCCGCTCAGAAGATGAGGAACCATCCCAGACGGGAAATGCGGGGAAATGAACGCCGGTGGCAGGCGGCGCGAGGCTTCAGGCACCCGTTCTGCGGGTAGTGCAACGCTCATCTCCTAAATCGAACGAAACGAGGATCTCTTGGATCTGCTGCTGCTTCTCATCATCATCTTGGTTGTTCTGAGCATCGCGGGCGGGGCCTTTGTGAGCCCCTTTGTGCTGCTCCTTCTGCTCGTCGTGCTCGTGCTGTTCATGGGTCCCTATCGTGGGCGCCGCGGGCGCCTGTAGGAAGGAGACGAGATGGCTGAGCTATCTGCTGGGAACGGGAAGCTGGTCCAGTATCTAAATGAGGCATTTGGCCTTGAGAAGCGCTTGGAGACCGCGCCTGGAGGCGCATATCGCGATGACAATCCAGCCCAGGTACAAGAAGCGCCTGAAGCAGCACCTCTCGGAAACTAAGCGTCATGGCCGCGACGTCAAGAAACGCGTGAGAGAACTCGGTGGCGTGGCAATGACAGTCGACACGCCTGGACCTGCCCCGGTGACCGAGGCCGCTCAGGCGGTCCTGAGCGGCGCTCAGAAGGCGGTGGCGTTCGCACAAGGTCCGTTGCACTCGCTTCGGGGCACGGGCGAGGAGGAGAAGCAACTGAAGAACGCCAAGACCGAGTATGCCAGCGAGGCCGAGGAGATTGCGGCCTACGCCGCGATCGAGACGCTCGCGGGAGTGCTCGGTGACAAGGAGACGCAGCGGCTGGCGCGCACAATCGGCCGCGAGGAGGAGCGCATGCGCTCCTTTCTCGAGAAGGAGATCGTGCGGCAAACCAAGGCTGTAGCCAAAGCGGAGATACCCGCCTCGCAACGCAGAAGCGCTCCTCGCACCAAGAAAGCCTCAAGCAAGAAAGCCTCCAGCGTTACGAGCAGAACTTAGCTTGGCTCATCTCGGGGCTTGAGAAACGGCTCGCGGTCGGCGGGCGCGCCTGCCTGGATCTGGCGTCCGCGCTCAATCTCGGCATTCAGCTCAGCACCGAGCAGGATCACCGTGTTGGTGATCCACAACCACACGAGGAAGACGACGATGCCGCCAAGGGCACCGTAGGTCTTGTTATAGGAAGCGAAGCTCGCGACATAGAAGGCGAAAGCGGCTGAGGCCACGATCCACAACAGGACCGCCAAAACGCTGCCGGGAGTGATCCAGCGAAAGCCGGGATGGCGCACGTTCGGCGAGGCGTAGTAGAGGATCGAGATCATCAAGCTCACCACAAGCACCAAGACGGGCCACTTAGCGATGTCCCAGATCGTGACCGCGCTGCTTCCGACACCGATCACGTCCCCCACCTGCTTTGCCAGGCCGCCGGTCAGCGCCACCGCGACGGCGCTCACGGTGAGCAGCACTACGGTCACCAGGGTCACGGCGAGACGGAGTGGGATGGTCTTCCAGATGGGCCTGCCCTCCGCCACATCCCAGACTATGTTCGAGGCGCGCATGAACCCCGCGATATACGCGGAGGCCGACCACAGACCACCCGCTAGACCCACGATGAACAGGATGCCGGCGGTGCCCTTGCCGCTTTGTACGTTCTTGATCGCACTAGTGAAGATTTCCCTGGCGGGACCGGGCGCGACCTTGCCGAGATTTTCGATCAATGGCTGTGTCGCGGAGTGCCCGATCAAACCCCAGGATCGAGATAAGCACGATCAGCATGGGGAAGATCGCAAGCACCCCGTAATAGGTCAGCGCAGCTGCAAGATCAGTGAGATTGTCGGCCTTGTACTCCTTGAACGTGCGCTTCAGCACATCCCGCCAGGCACCCCGCGAAAGATCGCTCACGTGCTCGGACGCTCGCGATTGATCCACAGGCGTCCCAGGCTGCCGTGGATCTGTCGATTCGCGAGTCATGAGGTCCTCTGCCGGTGTCCCGGCAACCAGCCGAGGAGAAAACCGACAGCAAGCGCGTCCGCGGCGAGCGGCGCCGAGCTGCGCTGGACGCTCGCAGCCACGTGCTGGGTCCCGTGGCTGGCCGACTCAGGAGCGACATGCTTCACCTTCTCCATCAGGTCGTCCTTCCTCTGCCCCGCCGTGTTCCCAGCGCGGAAATTCGTGGCCTCGAGCTCCGCCTCGGTCTCCAGCTCGGCCTCGGTGAGGCGTCTCGCGCGCCTGCATATCTGCCTGTAAAAGCGCAGCTGGTGGGTCCTGCCGAAGAGGCGGAACCCCGTTCGCAGCAGGAACGGACCAGTCTGGGCAGCCCGGGAGAAGGCGTGGAGGCGAAACTCGACGTCGCCGGTGTCGAGCCACTTCCACAGCTCGTAGTGCATTCGCCCTTCCTCGAAATGACCTTCCAGAGTTTGGTAATACCAGCCGAAGACCTGCGCGTGACGACCGTCGAGCTGGCGCGTTTCGTCGTAGACCTCGCCGACGCGTACCCCGACGTTGAAGCGCATGCCTGCGAAGCGGATCTTCAGGAGGATGTCTCGCCCCGCGAGAGGCGCGTCCTGCTGGTACACGGCGCGAACGGCGTGGGATCGGCCAGCTGGTAGTCGACCATCAGGCGGCGGGCGATATGCCAGCTACCGTCAGCCGCGGGCGGCCCTGAGCCTTCGTGTGGGAGGGTCTCGACCATGTCGTCCCGGTGCCATCCGTTACTGGGCGTGTATTCGCCGACCCTTAAGGTGTCGAAGTTGACCGCCCGCTCGGCGAGCGCTATCAACTTCCGCGGGGGGCGCACATCGGGCGGCACGGGAGGTGTGCAGGCAAGACGATCGACGTCGATGCGGCGAGTCGTGATCACGACGCCGCCTTCTCTTCGGCCGCCCGCGAGGCGGCTGATCCTTTCGAGCACCGAGGTCCACATGTGCAGCTGGACCTCCTTGGCGAGGCGCAGATGCGAATACAGCGCGTCCGCGAAGCGGTCTCCGCTTCGTGCCCACGACTCGATCTCGAACCCCAGCGAGCGGTGGTCCAAGCCAGCACGGAACTCGATCTGCCCGGCCTCCAGATGCCCGGTGAGCGTCGCCAGTCGAAACGACGTGGGGGTGGCGGCGACGACGCGCACGGGGCCGTCCCAGGGGCCGGGCATCCGCACGAGGTACTCGTCCCCCACATCGAGGCGCCCGTCGTCATGGATCTTCTGGAACGTCGCGAACTCGGAGGGCGCGACGCGGTCGAGATCTTCTGTGATCTGGGCCATCACCCTCCTCGGGCGTCAGCGAGGAACCTACGATCCGTGTCCGGTAGAGCCTGCACATGAACGGTCCCTCCCCGTCCGCGAGCGTCTGGATGTCGTGGCGCGCGACGCCTTCGGGGAGCTCCGGGGCGGCGTCGGTGCGCATCGACCCGCTCATCTCCCATCGGTGCACCGCGGTGGTCCGCCACATGTAGCGCCAGGAGGTCAATGCGACCCCGAGCGGCCATCGGATCGCGGTTGACCAGCGCTTGCTGAAGCTCTGCCTATGCCGCATTGCCTGCGTTTACCACCGCGGGGCGCCGGGCAATCAGGCTTTTGATGCTTAGCTTCTCATGGTGAACGGCGCCGTTCGACTCGCTAGGTGCAATCCGGAGAAGGTTTGCCTTCTGCTGTACGGCACATCCCTGGGTTCGGTTGCCCTCTGCGTCGCGCTGTGGATTCGCGCGAAGACGATCGGGGAGGACGAACGAGCGAACGCCGAGCGACGCGCGCTGTTCGTCGGGCTGTGGCCGCCAATGCTCTGGCTGATGGGAGACACCGTCAGCCGCCAGCGCGCGCGACGTTCGCGCAGGCGGGACATGTCGCGCGTGAGGGCGGCGGCTCGCAGCGTCAAGCTGCGCTAGGTGGCTTCTGCGTGGAATCGCCGATCGGCGCCCTCTCTGGGGGCTGAGAGGGCCAAGCACGACTGCCCAGGGAGGGCGCCGATGAACCTGTGCGCTGATGCGTCCCTTTCCTACGCTTTGACCAGCTCGCGTTCGGCAGCGTCGATCACACCTGAGCGGTTCTTGTGGAAGCGCTCATAGGAGCGCACATACTTGACGCGGTCCTCATCGCCCTCGTCCAGCACCGCGCCGATCTCGCCCACGCTGAGCTCGTCATATCCAGGCCACGGCTCGTTGCCGCGTAGACTGGTGATCCGGCTGATGATGGTCGTGCGGTTTTCATTCTTGCGCTCATAGGAGTCGATCTTCGCGAGGTCGACCTGCGAGAGATGTGCGAGCTTTCGACAATCTCCGCGGCGGTGAGCTTCCCGTAGCCGGTGATTGCGAGGTCTCCTTCAGAGGCCAGCGCGCCCTTGATCTGACCCTCGGCCTGCGCGACCCCGGGTACCTTGCGTGCTTTGCGGGCGGTGCGTTTTGCACTCGATGTCGCGTCACGAGTAGCCCCCTTCACGCTCTCCGACGCCGAGCGGGCCGCGTCGGCAGTACCTGTCTTGCGGATGTCGTATGAAGGGTTCCCGCGGATCTCTGAGCGCACCACGGCCTCGGTCAGCTTCGGGATCTCCCTCAAAATCCGGTCGAGCATCTTCTGCTCATCAGCCCGGATGGAGTCGGCAAGAGCCTGTGTGGCCTTATCGCCGACTGAGCTCGCCAGACGCTCGATGGCGGTGTAGGTGGCGATCTCCAACGCCTCGGTCGCACACGCGTCCTTGGCGTTCTTAAGGACTTTCTCGTCTCCTCCCGTGCCGCGGAAGAGGTCGAGGGGCGTTTTTCCCAGGGCGAGTGCCTGTCCAACGACGCTCTGGACGAGCCCAACGCCGGCTTGTAGCGGGCTGCTGCCCTGTCCGAGCTCGTCTACACGGCGCTGCACCCGGATTGCGTTGTCTCGCGTCTCGCGCAGGTGAGATTCGAGGGTCGCGTCTCATGAGCCGGGGGATTTGAAGTTGCGGGCGTAGCCTCCGCTTTGTCCTGACAAGACCACGCGATGGAGGTACGCCCGCATGGAGAAGGTAGCCCCGAGCGAGAGGTTTCGCTCTGAACTGGATGTGGTGTTGGCCGGTGTGGCCGGCGAGGATGATCCGATCGAGACGGTTGGCCGGCTGGGAGCGCGGCTGATCTTGCAGCAGGTGTTGGAGGACGAGGTCACGGAGTTCCTCGGCCGGCGGCGGTATGAGCGCGCTGGCGAGACGGTGAGTCACCGTAACGGGCATGAACCACGGACGGTCAAGACGACGAGCGGTCCTGTGAACTTGGAGCGTCCGCGGGTGCGTAACGCGAGCAAGCTGGGGTTCGAGAGCAGGGTGCTCGGGAAGGGCGTGACCCGCACGCACGCGCTGGAGTCACTGGTGATCAGCAGCTTCCTGAGGGGCCTGTCGACGAGGGACGTGGAGGCCGCGCTGGAGGAAGTCTTCGAGGAGCCGATCGCGTCCAAGAGCACGGTTTCCCGGATCTGCGAGGACACCAGGGAGCGATACCGCCAGTGGTGCCGGCGGCGCCTTGAGCAGCACGACGTCGTTTACTTGTTCCTCGACGCGATCTATCTGAAGCTGCGCCCCGACGAGACGCCCGCGGAGGGCGTGCTTGTGTGCTGGGGCGTGACGCTGGAGGGCCGCAAGGTCCTTCTCGGATTGACTCTGGGGAGCCGGGAGAGCTATGACAGCTGGCTCGCCTTCGGCCGGGACATGACGGGTCGCGGCCTGCGGGCACCGGCGCTCGTGATCGCCGATGGGGCACCCGGGATCTGGAAGGCCGTGCGGGAGCTTTGGCCCACAGCATTGGAGCAGCGCTGCACCGTGCACGCGTTGCGGAACGTCACCGGCAAGCTCCCCGAGCGCCACCATCAAGAGATCAAGGCGCGCTGGTGGAAAGCATTCGACGACGCACGCTCCCCGGCCGAGGCCAGCCGCGAACTGCAGGGCATCATCGCTGACTACAAGACGGCTTACCCCTCGGCGATGGCCGTCATCGAAACGGACCTGCCCATACTCGTCACCCACCTGCAGTTCCCGTCCAGGCACCGCAAGCGAATCCGGACGACGAATCTCCTCGAGCGGACGTTCGTGGAGGTCCGCCGGCGAACGAAGGTGATCGGCCGGTTCCCCGGCGAGACATCCGTCCTCTCACTGATCTGGGCCGTGCTGGAGCTCTCCTCACGCGGCTGGCGCGGCGTGAAGATGAACCCCAAGACCGTCGCCGAAATCGAGCGTCTCCGCCGCCAACTCCGCGACACCACGACCGCTCCACCAGCCACGACGAACACCGAGGAGGTGATCGCCGCATAACATCCCCCTCAAGCGGAGCTACCCCCAAACGAATTCACCCGGGGAATGAGACGCGACCAGATTCGAGACCGTCGCGGTAACTACCCGCCGGGGTCATCGCAATCTGCGACCGCAGCATGGTGACAAGCGCCTGCTCCATCGCATGAGCCTCGCTGAGGTACTGCACGATCTTCTGTTCAGTCTTGTCCATCGGTCTCCAGCTTTCTTTAGACAGTGTGTGATGAGGTACGCAGGACGCACGCTCAAGCTGTGGCACGTCGCCGCTCTGCGCGCATGGGCTCAGCGGCCCTCGCGGCCAGACCGTTCGTTGATCGCCAGCGCCTCGTCTTGTCCGCTGTCGCTCGCATCCGGGTCGATCGCACGTGCCTGCGCGTGCTGATCTCGGGCAGATTCGGTGAGATGCTCAGCCTTGACGGCCTGTCGCTCCGCGGTGGCACGTCCCTGCCGCGCCTGGGCGGCGCGTTCGTCGGCTTCCGCCTGAGCACGCTTGGCTTCGGCGGCCTGCTCATCAGCTGAGGCGCGGGCGCTTTCCGCCTGGATCGAACGGCTTCTGGCCACCTGGCGAAGCTCGCCCGCCTGCTCACGACGACGTTCGTCACGCCTGCGGCTCGCGGCGCGGGCTACGACGGCGATGAGCAGCAGCACCACCACGACGCCAGCAGCAATTGCGATTATCGTTCCTGTGCTCATGGTTTCCTCCTAAAGCTGGTCTTATTGGGTTCTGGACGACCTCGTCGCGGGCTAACGCGAACGCGTTTAGCCCGAGGAGGCGCGTGATGGCTCCTGGTAGCGTTGGAGCTGAAGGCCGCTGCGTGCGTGGTGTCTGAAGCTGAGCCCGCCGCTACTCGCGCTCGTGCTTGTGGCCCTTTACCGTCTCGGCGACCTTGTCTACGGCTTTCTTTAGGGACCCCTTCGCCTGGTCGGCGTGCCCCTCGCTCTTGAGACGTTGATCGCCTGTCAAGGCGCCGGCAGCCTCCTTGACGCGTCCCTTCGTTTGATCGATGTTCTTGTTGGTCATAGTCACTCCTGGTTTGAGTTGTTGCCGCGCACGCGGCTTCGATGAGCGCGCCGCTGAGCGGCCACCACGATCGGTGCGCCGACGAGCAGCTTGACGCCGGCCGTGGCGACGAGCCTTCCCTCTGCGGCGCTTGCTCACAGGGCGTCACCACGACGCTAGAGGGGCGGTTCTTCGTAAGGTCCGCCGCCTACTCGCCGTCGAGCGGTGGCCATGTAGATCAGCGACAGCACGACGCCGACGATGCCGGCGATAATGAGGATCAGGCCGATCACCGGACGCGACACGCCCGACACATGAAATGTGACGGCGTAACGAATGATCGCGCCGACGGCGATGAGGAAGATCGATGTGCCTATAGGCATAGCTAAAGCCTCCGGCCTCTGCGGTAGCCGAACCCGCCGCCCGTGAAGAAGACCACGAGGGCTACCAGAAGCAGCAGCCAAAGCAACGGGCTTACACCGATCCCGCCCGCGACAGCTGCGATTACTAGGACAATCAAAAGCAACTCTATGAGGCCCATAGGGGCCCTCCTTTGCGTTGACTCCACCGTGGGCGCTGAGTTGGACTGCTACCCGACGGAGTTCTCAGCAAACCCCTCACAGCGGAGAAGAGAACGCTCTTTCTATCATAGAAAGAGCGTTCTCTCAAGTGCTAGAGTCCAATCATGCTTGAAACCCGGCGAGCGGCCGAGACGGGGGTCAGCGCTCGCGAGCGGATTCTGGATGCCTCCTACGAGCTGTTCTCACAGCGCGGAATCCGCGCAGTGGGGGTCAACGAGGTAATCGAGCGCGCCGGCGTCGCGACCGCAACGCTCTACCGGCACTTCCCCTCCAAGGACGAGCTCGTACTCGCGTTCCTGCAGCTCCGCGAACAGCGCTGGACCAAGGACTTCGTCGAAGCGGGCGCCATAAGCCGCGGCGCTGACCCCGAGGAGCGACTACTAGCCATCTTCGACGTCTTCGACGAATGGTTCCGCCGCGACGACTTCGAGGCGTGCTCGTTCATCAACGTCCTGCTCGAGATGGGTCCCGAACACCCCGCGGGCGGCGCCAGCGTCTGGCATCTCGAGCAGATCCGCTCGATCGTGCGTCGCCTCGCCGAGGAAGCCCGACTGCGCGACACAGAAACCTTCGCGCGCTCCTGGCACATCCTCATGAAGGGCTCGATCATTGCCGCAACCGAGGGCGACAAGCACGCCGCGCAGCTAGGCAAGTCGATAGCACGCCTGCTCATCGAGCAACACCGATGAGGACGACATCCTAAGCAGTGTCCGCAGGGCACCGGCCGCGCGCGAACGGGAAAGGTCTCTCCTGGCTCTCGCCGTCGAGGGCGTGCCCCCGTACTGCTCTCGTGCAGAAGCGAGCGCGTCGCTGCCGAGCCGAGGCTATCGAGTTGGACGACCTTCGAGCGCGCCGACTGACCATCGGCTCAGGCTCGCTTCTGCCGAGCGTTGCGGAAGCGCTCGCCTTGCCCGCACCTCGAACCTGGTCTTCTGGGACGCCTCGTGACCAGGAGCGCTGCTCAGTGGCCTGCTCCGACCGTCTCTGCGTAGACCTGCGAGCGCGCGAGCACCGACTCGTTTGAAAGCGACCCCGAGCAAAGGGCCGGCGAGCTTGAAGGGCCCCTTCAGCGCGAGATCCGCGTCGTAGGTGATTCGTGTGCCCCTCTCGGAGGGCTCGAAGGTGATTCGGTCCAGCGAGACGACGGTCGAGCTTTCGCCGCGAAATGTGACGGCGCTTGGTGGATCGTACTCGACGATGCGGTAGGTAAGTGGGATCTTTCGGCCGAGGAAGCTGGCCAGGAGCCGGAACTCAGTTCCCTCGTGGACTGGTGCGTCGCCGAGGCGCTCAGCTTCGATGACGCCCGGGTCCCACTCCTGGGTGCTCGAGAAGTCGCTCAGGTAGGCGAACATCTCATCGGGCGGACGCGATGTATCGACGCTTGCGTTGTAGTGAGCCATCAGGTTCTCTCCTTATCGGTCTGAGTCGGCCGGGTCGGTGTTTCGTGCCAGCCGCTGAGGCGTTCGCATTCGGCCCATAGCCGCTTGTGGTCCTGGGATGTCTGTTTGGTCCACGGCACGCGGTGGGTTGGGCGCTCTCGGCGGTCGTGCCAGAAGCCGCCTGAGCTGCGCGCCGGTCGGGCGGCAGTAGCGAGCCAGACGATCGTGTCGGCGCCTTCTTGGGGTGTGCGCAGCAGTCGCTTTGCTAGAGCGTAGAAGCGTGGCAGCGAGGACTTCAGGCCCGGCGTGTCCGCCCAGCCGGGGTGCATCGCGTGGACGACGATGCCGGTGTCCCGCAATCGTTCTGCCCACAGTTCGGTCAGGATGACCTGCGCGCGCTTGGTGCGCGCGTACGCGGTGGGGCCGTCGAACTCCTCGCCGGCCATCTGCAGGTCGTCGAGGTGGATTCGCTGTGTGTACATGCCGCCAGAGGACACGTTGATGATGCGGGCGGGCTTGTTCTGCTCGAGCAGCGGGAGGAGTAGGTTGGTCAGCAGGAAAGGCCCAAGGACGTTGGTCGCGAAGGTCAGCTCGATGCCATCGACCGAGAGCGTCCGCTCGCTCGTCAGTGCGCCCGCGTTGTTGACGAGCACGTCGAGGCGCTCCGTCTCCCCACCGAGGCGCTTGGCGAGGTGCCGCACCGATTTCAGGTCACTGAGGTCGCAGAGGTCGACCCGGACGTCGCTGTTGGGAGACCGTGCCACTATCTGCGCGCGGGCGCGCTGGCCGCGCTGCTCGCTGCGAACCGCCAACCGGACCGTGGCGCCGAGACGCGCGAAGCCCTCGGCGGCGGCGAGGCCGAGCCCCGAGGTTGCCCCGGTGAGGAGTACGACCTTCCCGCCCATCGGCCGCATCTCGGCAGGGCTCCACATGCCTCTGCGGATGCGATAGCCGACGCGGGTATAGCCCGCGATCACAGTGCGGTCGAGGATCGTGTCGAGCAGCGGGCCGATCATGCCGGCGATCCTGGGTCTCGGTGCGAATGTCGCACACGACAAGCATGACGCATCGGCCGCCTCGCCCCGTCCCCTTCTGCCCCATAGACGGAATAGTGCTATCAAGATGACTCTGGAAACGTTTTCCGCCGTAGCACACGCATGAAGATCGCGATCGTCGGTGCAGGAGTCTCCGGGCTCGTATGCGCGCATTTGCTGCAGCGCGATCACGAGCTGGTCGTGTTCGAGGCGAGCGAGGAGGCGGGAGGGCACGCCAACACAGTTCACGTCGAGACGGACACCGGGGCCTACGATCTCGATACTGGCTTCGTCGTCTTCAACGACCGCAATTACCCAAGGTTCGAACGCTTGCTGGGCGAGCTTGGCGTGGCGACGCAGCCGTCGCAGATGAGCTTCGGAGTGAGCGACGGCATGGATTTCGAGTACAACGGGGCCTCGCCGAACGGCTTGTTTGCGACACGCCGCAATCTGATAACGCCGGCCTTTCACCGTATGATCGTCGACCTGATCCGCTTCAACCGGGACGCTCGTCGGCTACTCGCCTGCGATGAGGATCCGCCGCTTGGAGGCTGGCTTTCACAGCAACACTATTCACGCATGTTCGTTGAGCGGCTGATCGTCCCGCAGGCCTCAGCCGTGTGGTCGGCGGACCCGGCACAGATGTGGTCTTTCCCGGCGCGCTTCATGGTCGAGTTCTTTGAGAGCCACGGGATACTGGGATTCCGTGGTCGGCCACGCTGGCGGACGATCGCCGGTGGGTCGCGCAATTACGTGCAGGCGCTCATACGGCCTTGGCGCGAGCATCTGCGGCTCTCGACACCGGTGACGGGGATATCTCGTCATCCCGGCTATGTCACGGTGTCATCGCGCGGCTGTGAGCCGGAGCGTTTCGACGCGGTCGTGATCGCGACGCACTCCGACCAGGCACTTGCGCTGCTGGCCGATCCGGGCGAGCGCGAGCGTGAGCTGCTTGGGGCGATTCCCTATCGGCAGAACGAGGTGGTCCTCCACACCGATCGCTCGCTGCTTCCGCGGCGCCGGCGTGCGTGGGCGAGTTGGAACTTCCATCTCGGAGACGGTGCGCGAGGGCGTTGCACGGCGACCTACCACTTGAACCGTCTGCAGTCGTTGCGCGCCGACTGCGAGTTCTGCGTAACGCTCAACCGCACTGAGACGATCGACCCGGAGCAGATCGTCTATAAGACGCGGTACGCGCACCCTGTCTACACCCCCGCGGGTGTCGCCGCGCAGGCATGCCACCACGAGATCAGCGGGCGCAATCGCACGCACTACTGCGGCGCCTACTGGGGATGGGGCTTCCACGAGGACGGCGTCAGCAGCGCGCAACGGGTGGTGGGCGAGCTCGACCTTGCAACGGATCGAACCGGTGCAGATATGACGGCCAGCGCGATCTATGAGGGCACGATCCGTCACCGCCGCTTTGCGGTGCGCGCCCATGAGATGAGCCACCGCATCGCGCTCGTGTATCTCGATCTGGAGGAGCTTGACGGCCTCCTGGACGGCCGGCTCGTCGCCGGCCGTCCAGGATTGGTGCGGTTCCGCCGAAGTGACTACCTCGGCGATCCCCACGTCGGGCTCGTGGACGCCGTGCGTGCGCTCGTGGAGCGCCGGACGGGCAGCGCACCCGCCGGCCCGATTCGTCTGCTAACGCACCTGCGCACCTTCGGGCACTGCTTCAACCCGGTCAGCTTCTACTACTGCTTCAATCCCCATGAGCAGCTCGACGCGGTCGTGGCGGAGGTGACCAGCACGCCGTGGGGGGAGAGGCACGCCTACGTGCTCGAGCGCAGCGGCGAAGGCGCGGTGCTGACTGCCAGCTTTGCGAAGGCGCTGCACGTCTCTCCGTTCATGGGGATGGAGCAGCGCTACACCCTGCGCGCGGTTGCACCCGGCGCGACATTGGCGGTTCACATCGAGAGCCACGAGCTTGGAGCGCTCGCGTTCGACGCGACGCTCGCGCTGCGTCGTGCGCCGCTGAGCAGACGCAGTCTGGCTCGCCTCACCACGCGCTACCCGGCAGGGACGCTGCGCATGCTCGCGCTCATCTATGGACATTCGCTCGCGCTGAAGCTCAAGGGCGTGCCGTTGCACGCCCGTCCCGAGGAGCAGGCGTGACGGTGGCGCAGCGCGTCGCGCGAGGGATCGCGCTTGGCCTGCTGGCGCGTCTGCGCGCGGGCCAGCTGACTGTTGTCGAGGGCGAGCGCCGGCTGGTGCTGGGTCACGGCAGCCCGCAGGCGACGGTGCAGGTTCGCTCGCCACACCTGTGGCCGAGATTGCTGCACGGCAGCCGCGGGATGGCCGAGGCCTATATGCAAGGGCTGTGGGAGTCCCCGGATCTGACGGCCGTTGTGCGCGTGGCTGCGCGCAACGCGAGGAGCCTTGACGAGTGGCGTCGCCGGTTCGCGCCGGCACGGGTTTCGCTGCAGGCCGCGCGGGGTCTCCGCGCACGCAACACACACGCGCGCAGTCGCCGCGGCATCGCGGCCCACTACGACCTCGGGAACGAGCTGTTCGCGTTGATGCTCGACGAGACGATGATGTACTCGTCCGCGTACTTCCCGCGCCAGGGGATGACACTCGCGCAGGGATCGAGAGCAAAGCTCGAGCTGGTGTGTGAC
The DNA here is from genome assembly GCA_963809705.1 of uncultured Solirubrobacterales bacterium. Taxonomy (GTDB): domain Bacteria; phylum Actinomycetota; class Thermoleophilia; order Solirubrobacterales; family Solirubrobacteraceae; genus Palsa-744. The sequence goes on from CAWEKF010000001.1 coordinate 1,301,858, forward strand.
AAGCTCGATCTGCGGGCCGGCGATCACGTCCTGGAGATCGGCGCGGGATGGGGCGGTTTCGCTGTCCACGCCGCGAGAACGAGGGGTTGCCGGGTCACGACCACCACGATCTCGCACGAGCAGTACGAGCATGCCCGCGAGTGGGTGCGGGCGGCCGGGGTCGCCGATCGAGTCACGGTGCTGTGCGAGGATTATCGCGACCTGCGCGAACGCTACGAGAAGCTCGTCTCGATCGAGATGATCGAGGCCGTCGGGTACCGCGATTTCGACACGTTCTTTGCGCGCTGCTCGAACCTTCTTGTCGATGATGGGACGATGCTGCTTCAGGCGATAGTTATCGACGATCGAGCCTACGAGGTCGAGAAGGCCTCGCGGAGCTTCATTCGCACCCACATCTTCCCGGGCGGCTGCCTGCCCTCGCTCGCCGTGATCGCGCGCTGCGTCGCTCAGCACACCGACATGCGAACCGTCGGACTCAAGGACCTGACGCCGCACTACGCCGAGACCCTGCGACGCTGGCGCGCCAACTTCGAGGCCGCGACCGCGCACCTTGAGGATCTCGGCTACGACGAGCGCTTTCGGCGGATGTGGCGGATATACCTCGCCTACTGCGAGGCCGGCTTCGCGGAGCGGCGGATCGGCGTCATGCAAATGATGCTCGGCCAAGCCGCAATGGCGCCAATGCGCCGGTCTCACGAGCGCGCACGAGGCGCCACGGGCGCTGGCTTCGAAAGGCATGGTCCGCGCGCTCGTCACCGGAGCCTCCGGCTACGTCGGCAGCCGACTGGCGCGCGAGCTTCATGCGCGAGGCGTTCCGGTTGGGTGCGTCGCACGCGACCCCAGCCGGGTCAGCTTCGATCCGGCCGTCAAGGTACACCGCGCCGACATGCTCGACTCGAGCTCGCTCAGCATGATCGGCGAGGGCTACACGACGGCCTACTATCTCGTTCACTCGATGGGTCGCGGCGGCGACTCCGACTACAAGCAACGCGACGCCGTCGCCGCCTCCAACTTCGCTCGCTTCGCGATCGCCACGGGCATAGAGCGGATCGTGTACCTCGGCGGCCTCGGCGATCGCCCCACATCTCAGCATCTGTGCTCCCGGCTACACGTCGGAGAAATCCTGCGCGATCAGGGACCCACGCTTACCTGGTTTCGTGCAGGCATGGTGGTGGGAGCCGGATCGGAGAGCTACCGAACGCTGCGCTCGCTCGTCGAGCGCCTGCCGGTGATGCTCGCCCCCTCGTGGCTGGCCACACCCACCCAAGCAATTGCCATCGGCGATGTCCTGCGCTACCTCATCGAGGCTCCCGGCATACACGAGACGCGCTCCCGCGAGATCCAGATCGGGTCGGCCGAAATACTCACATACGGCGAGATGCTCGACCAAATGGCCGACGCGCTGGGACTGCGCCGCCGCCCACGCATCCCCGTACCGCTGCTGACGCCGTGGCTCTCCTCCCACTGGATCGGGCTCATCACACCCGTCGACGCGGGCGTCGCGAGACCACTGATCGAGGGGCTCTCCACCGACACGACCGTCACCGACCCATCCGGCATGGAACTGTTCGACATCCAACCCATTACCTTCAAACAGGCCCTGCGCGAAGCAATCGCTGAGGAAGACCAAGCCCTTCGCCCCTCGCCATAGCCCCACCGCGCCAAACCGGTCATATCTACGCGAGCAGGCTTCGCGCGCTCGCCTTCAAATCCAAGGAGGTGTGTCAGCTGAGCCCCGCGAGGGGCCTGGAATGGACGAGCGGCATGCGTCCGCGTCGCCGGTCGGCGCACGCCTGCTCTCTGGCGAATGCGCATTCCTCCAGAACCTTCAATGATTATGCCGACCTCACCCCCCTGTTCACCGGATGCGCAAAAACTCCTCATCCCACATCGGCATAAGACAAAAGTCGGCATAAAGGGCATTATGCCGAGATCGGGATAATGCCCTTTTTCCGGGCGAACCGCAAGCGACCCGAAAACAGTAAGCGTTCAGTTGGTTGGGGGATATAGCTGGGCTGTGTCGAAACCTGTCTTGTGGAGCGGGTTGAGGCGGAGGCGATCTATGACGCTGGGCGTGAGGCGGTCGTTGAGGTGTTGTTGCGGATGGACGCGCAGATCCAGGCGTTGACCGCGCGCGTCGCTCGCCAGGATGAGCGTATTGCCCAGCTTGAGCGTCGGCTGAACCGCAGCTCGCGCAACTCCTCTGTTCCCCCAAGCGCTGATCTTCCCGCCAGCACGCCGAAGCGTGGCAAGGATCTATCGGGGCGCAAACAGGGCGCCCAGCCTGGACATGGGGGCAGGGGCCGGTCTTTGTTGCTGGCGTGGTCGGTGGATGAGGTGATCGATCATTGGCCTGAGCGCTGTGGTTGCGGTCATGTTTTCGCCGCAGGCGAGCACGTGCCGGTGGGCGAACCTGTGCGCTGGCAGGTCGAGGAGTTGCCTGTGATCTCGGTCAAGACCACAGAGCACCGGTGTCATCGGGCGTGCTGCCCGGACTGTGGTGAGCAGGCGCGCGGCGAGCTACCGAGCGAGATTGCCAAGAGCGCGTTCGGTCCCCGCTTTCAGGCGGCCGTCGCGACCCTCTCGGTCCGTAACCGTATCTCTCGCCGCGATGTGGTGGAGCTCTGCGAGCAATTGTTCTCCTGGAGGATCAGCACGGGCACGGTGGACGCGATCCTCGATCGGGCCGCTCAGGCACTGGCCGAACCACACGCCGAACTGTTGGGAGCGCTTCGCGGGTCGAGCGTGGTGAACATGGACGAGACGGGCTGGCGGACCGCGGGTGAGCGCCGCGCCTTAGGGCATCTTCGATGAGCGCCATGCTTATCTTCAGATCGCGCGTGACCGTCACGAGGATCACGCCAGAGAACTACTTGGCGAGACGAAGGCGATCGTGACCTTCGATCGCTGGTGGGCCTACGCGCACCTGCCGCTCGCGCGCCGCCAGCTCTGCTGGGCTCACCTCAAGCGCGATTTCGCCGCGCACTCCGAAGGCTTGGCGGCGGGGAAGGAGTTCGGTGAGCACGGACTCGCTCTCTGCGAGCGTGTCTTCTGGGCCTGGGAGATCTTCCAGCACACAAGCGATCGGGCCGATCTGAAGCTCGCGATCCGTCGCTGCCAGCGCGAGTTCAAGCCGATCATCAGCAGCTACGCTTCAAAGAGAGCGCGCAACAAGTACTGTCGCGGCATGGCACGCAACCTCCTGAAGGCATGGCCCTCGCTATGGACGTTCGCCACCCATCCCAGGGTCGAGCCGACCAACAACCACGCCGAGCGCTCACTCCGCAGCGCCGTCATCTACCGCAAGATCAGCCTCGGCAGCCAATCCAAGGACGGCGAACGAAGGATCGAGCGACTCCTCTCCGCACACACCACCTGCCGCCTACAGGGACGATCCCTGCTCGTCTACCTCACCGAAAACGCTCACCGCACACGCCCGCGGCGACCCCACACCACTACTCACATAAGCGTACCGACCCACTGAACGCTTACCAAAACCTGCCCATTTGCAGGGCTTTTGTGCCGTCCAACTCCGCCACAATACCGTTTTTTTCCGGCGGTTTACCGGGGGTTTTGGACAACGGATGGGGGTCGTTGTCCAAAACTCCAGGCCCATTCTACGCCTTCCGAGGACGGGTTCGGGGTCATCGCTGTTGGCGAGGTTCAGGCTACCCGCGGCTTGGTCGCGAATACGCCGATGGCAGGGGGCCAGCCTCTGATCCGCCCGGCCGAGCTGGTGCCAGCACGCAGGCGCTCGGCGAGAGTGTCGATGTCGACCTCCTCCTCGGTGGCGATCCCGGCGTCAAGGATCGCCGGTAGGAGGCTGCGAGTGAAATCGACTGTGTGGCTGATCGCGTCCTCGCCGACGACTACCGCGAACTCTGTCTCCACGTCGGGGCTGGGCTGGAGGCCGGCTTGGGCGAAGGTTTCAAGCAGCCGCAGGCCCATGTTCGGCGGTGTCCCAAGCCTGCCGAACGCCTCGTAGATCCACTTGTTGACCTGTTCAGACGCGGGCGTCGGCGGCCAGTCCGCGAAGGCCCTCTCCGGCACCGCTGAGCCGATAGGCATGTTGGCCTCGGCGAACGCGACCACACCGCCGGGGCGGACATGCCGCGCGGCGCTTCTGACCGCCTCTGCGGGGTCTGCCTGGTACATGAGCACGAACCGCCCGACCAAAGCGTCGAACGGCCCGCCGTCGATCTCTACCTCGCGGAAGTCGCCGCACACAAACTCGACGTTGCCGATCCCGGATTTAGCGGCCCGTCGGCGGGCGCTCGCGACTGCCTGCTCGTCACGCTCGACCCCGACCACCGAGCCCTCCGCGCCCACCAGCTCGCACACCAGGAAGCTAACATCGCCCGGCCCACAGCCGACGTCAAGGACTCGCATTCCGGGCTCGATTCCCGCGCGCTGGAGCAGGCGGCGCGTGAAAGGCTGGTGAAGCTCGGATTGGCGGCTGAGTCGGTCGTGCTCGTCCTCTGCAGAGGAGCTGAGAGCGTACTCAGGGTCTGCTGTAGCTGGGGCGTCGTGAGCGTCAGCCGGAGTCATCGCGACGCCCTCGTTACCCCGCCGCCTCGGCCGCTGCGGCGAGCCCCCGCCTGCAGTGCTCCATCAGCACGTCGTAGTCCTCGACCTTTGAGATCTCGAAATATTCAACGTCCGTGATGACCTCGAGGTTGTGGCCGGGCGCCCAATAGTAGGTCTCACCGGCCGTGTAGTCACGGGCGCCGTCGGCGCTGTTCACCCGAATGGTGCCGGAGATGATGTAACCCCAATGCGCGCATTGACATCGATCGTCGGGCATCCCCGCAAACAGTTCGTCGGTCTTCCCACCAGCTTGCATCCTGATGAGGCACATAGCGAGACCGTCGAAGTCCTTCCGCTTGATTGTTGCTTCGGGCGCCTCCAGGTCGGTTGGGAGATCGTCCCACGCCGAGCCATCCGTCATGTCCCGCTCCTCCTCGCTCGTTTGCTGTTCGACCCACTGATCGTGGTGACTGCGGTGCTTGCCTCTCAGCCGGGACTCTATCCCGGTTTCGACGGTCGTTGGGAAGGTAGCGCGGCGACATGCGTGCGGGCCGTTAGCTACGGGGTCAGGTCGTTGACTACTTGCGCGGCGGGAAGGATCTCCGAGATTCGAGTCACGTTCGCGCCCGCGTACAGCGGTCCCGAGTCCACGAGGCTCGCGGGCCCGTCGTCCAGTGCCATCGGCGGGCCGAGGAAGGGGAGTGCTGGGCGCTGGAGCGCAAGCCCGCGGTCCTGGAGGGCTTCGGGGACGCGCATCACGAGCGGTGAGGCGAGGCGGTTGGCGAGCCGGATCCAGCCAGGCCCGCGAGTGTCCTCGCCCAGCCAGTGGCGGGTCGCTGCGTTCGGGATCACCCGATGCGGCGCCTCAGCCCACCCGAGCCCGAACAGCTCGGTCAGCACGGTGCTCTCAGCCTCCAGGCAGCGCCGCTTGTAATCGGGGTGCGCGCGACTCTCCTCGGTGAGCAGGAAGCGCGTGCCCAGGACGGCAGCGACCGCTCCGGCATCGAGCGCCTCGCGCACACCTGGCGGGTCAACGATCCCTCCGGCCGCCAACACCGGGACCTTCACCGCAGCTCGCACGCGCTCGATCAATTCGAGCAGCGGCGTCGTGCCGCGAACGTGACCGCCGGCCTCGACACCTTGGGCTATCACCGCATCGGCGCCCGCCGCCTCCGCCGCTCTTGCCTCTTTGACCGAGCCGCACTGATGGACCCAGGTGCCGCCCGCAAGCCGACGCGGCTCTCCCCAAAAGGTGACGATCACATCCGCGTCCGCCGCTGCCTGCACATCGCCAGGGCGAAGCAGCGGCAGCACGAGGTTGACCGCGATCGGCCGGCCGGTGAGCTTCCGGGCAGCGGTCAGCTCGTCGGCGATGCGCCCGCGGGCGCCGCCGATCGTCCCGAGCCCGCCGGCCTCCGACACAGCGGCGGCGAGCTCGTGCCTAGCCACAGCGCCCATCCCCGCCTGAACGATCGGCAACTGCAAATCACGGAAGTCGACCATGTCGGTCATCTCGCGCGCAGCCTACAGGTGAAAGGCTGCTGAGCCCGAGCCCTAACCGAACATCAACGCCAAGCGGAGCGCGGGTTGACGCCGGATGAGCCGCCCCGTTAGCTGCCGAGTTGGCCCCCGTAGCCGGTAGGGCGACAGCTAATTCGCGGCGGGCACGATCGGCTCGCGGACGACCGTGCGGTCTCCGCCTTCACGACGTGGAGAAGTCGTTGTATCGCGTCGCTAGCTGCGTATGGACGTAGATCTCCGCGATGCTTGACCGGACGCCCTGCGCGTCGTCCTCGAAGCTCACGAGCGCCGCGAACCTGTAGCCGCCAGGGGGACAGTCCCGTGGGATTCTGATGCCGCGCGGGTGGAATGCCACCGTCTTGCCGGCGACCTGGCGGTGGTAGGTCAGGCCCATCGGACCGATCGACGAGTCGAACGTCTCCAGGGCGAGGTCGGGGCCTTCGGGCCACGTCGGCACCAGCGGGATCGACGTCGCCAACTCTTCGCCGTAAGGTGGTCCTCCTTCTTCGACGGCGCTGGGGAGCACGAGTTGGGCGAAGACTGGCTGACCAGCCTGGACGTACCACAGGACTTCGAGACGATTTTCTGCTGGTGGCCCCATAAGAGCGTTGAGCGTTGCCGTCTCGTGGACGCTTTCGGCGCCGAGGGGAACCACGGCGGTCGTGGTTCCGTAGCCGATGCGAGCATTGGCCGAGCAGCCCGCAATCCCTGATTCGATCAAAGCCGCGGGGTCGCAGTTGTCCTCGCCCAGCGTGGTCGTTGCGAGGCCCATGTTCGCCGGCAGGCGCAGGTCGAAGCTCCTCACCGGCGACGGGGGTTCGCCGCCTGGCCCCGCGAGGCGTAGTGCGAGCTTGATCGTCGTTCGCTGACCGGGCGCGTCGGGATCGAACGCGACACGCAGCTTGACCGTCTGCGCCGCGCTTGCGCCAGCCGGCAGGCACGCTCAGGCGGCGAGCATGACCGCTACGCGTCGAGCGAGGCTCATGGTCTTTGGCCGCTCGCGATCTAGTAGCTGACCTCGCCGTGAGCTTTCACGGTCGCGGCGAACGTGTAGCGGTTGATCGTCCCGCTGAACCCGAGCGCTTTGCCGGATGCGTGCCGGTAGGTCCCCGTGCCCCGAGTAACCGTGAACGTGCCGCCGAAGTAGCCAGTGGATTTCTGCACGATGTAGTTGGCCTGCGCTGCCCCGCTGATCGAGCCGCCGTGAGGATAGACCGTGACGAGCGCCGTCACGGATTTCGGGTGGATCGTGAAGGTAGCCCTCACGGGCGCGTTGTACGTGCCGTACGCTCGGCCCTTCTCGCTCAGCGCCGATCTTTCTTCGGAGGCCAATTCCAAGCGTGCGCTCTCGACGAGCTCGATTGTCTTGGCTGCCCGCGCCGTTGGCCCGGGCGCCCTCGGAGATGCCTGCGCGGATACTCCGATCAGCGCACCCAGCACCCCTGCCATGCAAACGATGCTCAGCACCCACCGCGCCGCAATCGACCTGTTGCTAGGTCCCATAAGCCTCTCCTTGTCACGATCGCCAGATAGACACGCCAACCAGACCAATGCTGGTCCGGTGCGTCTCTGACGTTCCCTGAATGCCCATTCAAGATTGTGTGCCTCAGCGAGACGAGCCATATACGTCTGTCTCGCCTCCTCACGCCAATCATATCGTTCGGATCTGCGGTGCATTCCCGAACAACGGGCTTTCTGCAACCAGCCGTCGCGGCGTCACGCGAGCGACGGGCCGAGACTCAAGGCTGGCGCTGAGGATGCCGAAAAGAGTGGGGACCCGAAGTCGAACCCTCCGGGTCCCCGCACTACCAGCGCGAGGCAGAACGTCATTGGATGGAACACCTCGCCACCTTGCAACCGTTATCGGACCTGGGCCGCTCCTACCTACATGACGGGGCGGCCCAAGTCGTCCTTCGGCGTGTGAACTGTAGGACGCTCCGCGTCTCGTTGCACAACTTCCCATCGTGCTGCAACGCCACCTGCAGCTCGTTGTTCGCACCATCCGTGTATGCGAGATAGAAACAGTTAACAATTCGGGTATGTGTGAAGTCCGGCGGCTCGATTCTGATATGTGTGAAGTGGCTTGGGCGCGCTACATTCGCGTCACTCATTCCGCCGACGCCGAGCGCGCTTGGTAATGCGCTGGCTACGGAATGCCGATCCCACCGCATGAGTTCGCGTTTGCACAGGTGGCTGTTTGAGGGCGTCGACCGCGGGCGACTGCTCGACATGGACCAGCGGCTCGCCCCGGCACGCCGTAACGCCCTCGCGGTCCTCGCGGTCGCGCTGCCCCTGAGCTCGCCCTGGCTCGGCCCGTGGACCCTCGCCCCACTTCTTTTGGCAGCAGGCTTGTTCGGTCTCGCGACCCGCCGGGCCGGCAAGTCAAAACATCCCGAATATTTGATCCTCGGTGCCTGGATCGCGACAGAGGCGATCATCGCCCTGGCGGTTGCGCTCACCGGCGGACCCCAGGTCGCGACGATGGGATGGCTGGCAATCCCGATCGTGACCCTCTTCCGCTTCAGCGAGCGCCTGGCCAAGATCGGTGCTGTCATCGCGCTGACAATGCTCGGTACCGTCGCGTTCGCGACGGACCCCGGCGCGGTGATTCACGATCCGCCGCTGCTCATAGCACCCGCAGCGACGATCGTCGCCATCGCGATGCTGCTAGTTGCGCTCATTCGCTCGGATACCGAGCACCGTACCGAGTGCGTCATCGACGGCCTTACCGGGTTGCTGAACCGCAAGGCGGCGGAAAGTCGCGCAGCGGAACTCGAGCAACAAGCCGCGCTGACCGGCGAGCCCGTTGCCCTTATTGCGATCGACCTCGACCATTTCAAGCGGATAAACGACGACCTCGGCCACGCTGCCGGTGACGCCGCGCTCGCCGAAGTGGCCTACCGCTTCCGCAAGTGCCTCCGTGCGTACGACCTCGTGTATAGGCTCGGTGGTGAGGAGTTCCTCGTGATCGTGCCGGGAGCGGGCATCGAGGAAGCCATCGAGCTCGCCGAGCAGCTACGGGCGGCTATCGCCTCCGCGCCTCTGTCCAATGGCCGTCGGGTGACGATAAGCGCCGGGGTCAGCTCGTCGACGCGAGGCGAGACGTTCAGCTACCGCGACGTGCTCGACGCTGACCGCGCCCTGTACGCCGCGAAGGAATCCGGCCGCAACCGAGTCTGCCCAGCCGGAACGCAACACCCCGCGAGCAGCCCCACACCACAAGCCGGGCTCGCCGGGGCAGCGGTCGGCGCGTAACACCAGCGATCCCCAGCGAGACCACCCACTAGACAAGCGTTGCGCAGGTGGTCGCGGTACGCGAGCTTTGCCACTCGCGCACCACGACCCGTCCGGCTATGCGACTTGTGCTGCGGAGGTGCTCGTCGCGGTCACCGATCCACCACTTCGCTGGTACATGAGGATGCTCACGATGATCGACCAGACCACGAAGCCGATTAGGGCTGGGAAGCTCGCCGGTGGGATGAGCACAACGATTGCGAGCACGATCGCAACCCAGCCCAGCCACTTCGGTAGCGCCGCGCCGCCAAGGATCGCAAGACCACTGCAGATCGCGAGTATGAACGCGCCGGCAAGGACCGGCAGGAACACTTCCTGACTGATGAAGTTCAGCGTCTGTGCCGCCTGCGGCGTCAGGTGCTGGAGGTTGTGGGCGATCCCATATTCAAGGCCCGTACCCGTGAGCGCGCCCGCCGCCATCAGGATGCCACCGGCGAGCACGAGCGCGCCGAGTCCATCAGCCGCACCCGTGCGACGCAGATAGGAGCGCAGCGCCCCGGCGAACAGGACCAACACGAGGAACGCAAGCGCGAACAGGATGCCGGACGTCTCGACTTCCGAGCGATTCTTCGCGTAATACGCCACTACCTTCGCGACACTCGCGTTCGCTTTCGGTGTTTCTTCACCACTCGTGAAGACCGCGCCTATCACGAGCGCAGCGAACAGCACGCCGGTCAACGGCGCGAAACGACCCCAACGATCAGACATTCCAAAACCTCCCTCGTGGACTTGGATTAGCCGTGTCGACGCGACTCTACCGCCAGGCACGGATGCTTGTGCGATTCAGCATCAGCGGACCGTAGGCCGACCTGTACCACAGCGCAGGAGCGCCGTCAGCCGAGTTCCTGTCATTAGTTGGACGCGACGGTCACACGGACGAGCGGCCCGCCGAAGCGGACCGCTCGCGGCGCTGTCGTCGAGAGGGTCGACGCGCAGCGCGTTGTCGATCATCCGTGTCCAGACAACTGGCCTTCGACGCCAAATATACCGGCCGTGCGGATCGACCGATGGCTCCCCAAGTTGGAACGTTTAGGATCATGCTCGATGGGACTGCTGGAGTGGGCCGGATTGGGATACGCCGCGCTGCTGGTGCCGGCCACCCTCGTCGCGGCGTCTCTGTGCAAGATCGCGAAGCTATCCGGCCGACACGACGAAGATGACCGCGGGGAGATACGCACCACGGGCGAGACGGCAGAGCGAGACACGTGGATTGCTAAGCCCGGAGTCCTCCCGCGCGGCGCTGCAGTCCAGCGATAGCCGGCGGGAGCGCAGTCGAGCGCGGCTAACCGCAGAAGCAGGCTACGGTCGCCGACGCGGGGTCGGCGGGCTTGGTCATCTGGCCGATGTTCTGGTTGTGGGCAGAGTGTAGGCTGGGTCGCCCGTGGGCTCGATTCGAGCGATTCCAGAGCATCGAACTCTTCCGGGTGCTTTCCAGGTGAGCGCCACACGAGTGCCTGAGCGGGTCGCGCTCAGAACATACGGGGGCTCGGTCAGCCTGACGTGGGGCGAATACGCCGAGGCGGTTGAGCACGCGCCCGGCGGCTATCGCCACCACCCGAGGGAGACCACCGAGGCGTACGACGCTGATGGCCGGATTCACACCAACCGGATGACTAGGAGGAGGGTCTTATGTATGACTACGTGATTGTTGGAGCGGGTTCGGCTGGCTGTGTGTTGGCCGCCCGGCTGAGCGAGGACCCGGATGTCCGGGTGTTGCTGATCGAGGCTGGTCCGCCGGACACGATCGAGAACATCCACGTCCCCGTGGCCTTCTCGCAGTTGCTTCACTCGCAGCTCGATTGGGACTACTCGACCGGGCCGGAGCCGTTCGCCGATCGCCGGCGTATTCACCTGCCGCGCGGCAAGACGCTCGGCGGATCGTCGTCGATCAACTGGATGGTCTACATCCGTGGGCACCGGGCAGACTTCGATGAGTGGCGCGATGGGGGCTGTGAGGGATGGGGCTATGACGATCTGCTGCCCTATTTCAAGCGTGCCGAGGACAACGAGCGCGGCGCGTCTGAGTACCACGGGGTAGGCGGCCCGCTGACGGTTTCTGACGGGCGTTCTCGCAACCCGATCGACCGAGGCGTTCCTGGGGCCTGCGACGAGGACGGGCTACGGCGCAACGAGGACTTCAACGGTGCTGAGCAGGACGGCTTTGGTCGCTACCAGGTCACTCAGCGCGACGGACGGCGCTGCTCGACCGCTGTGGGGTACCTACACCCCGCGATGTCCAGGCCGAACCTGACGGTCGAGACGTTTACGCAGGTGCATCGGGTGCTGTTCGAGAATGGCCGCGCGGTCGGTGTATCGGCTGCCGGCTGGGCGAGACGGGCGAGCCACACGAGTTTCGAGCGGAGCGCGAAGTGATCCTCTGCGGCGGCGCGTACAACTCACCACAACTGCTGATGCTCTCCGGCGTCGGGTCCGCCGAGCTGTTGACCGTGCTGCAGATCCCGGTCGTCGCCGACCTGCCCGCGGTCGGGCAGAACCTCCAAGACCACTCAGGTAGCGGGCTGCTCTGGATCCATGACGAGCCGGTGTCGCTGCTGAGCGCGCATGAGCGATGAGAACATGGCGATGTTCGCATCAGAGGGCCGGGGCCGCTGACGTCCAACGGGGTCGAGACCGGCGGGTTCCTGCGCAACCAGCCCTGAGCTGCCGGCACCGGACCTGCAGTTTCACGCGGTCCGGGCGATGCTTGCTCGATGAACCGATACTTCGAGCACGGCTTCACGCTGGCGATCTATCCGCGAAGCCCGCCAGCCGGGGAATGCTGACGTTGCGCTCGCCGATCCCACCGTCGCGCCCTTACGTGTCTGCACAACTACTACGCGGAGGACTCCGACATGCAGACGGTCATGCAGGGTCTGCGCGTAGCCGAGGAGATTGCTGCTCAACCGGCGCTCGCTCCCTACACCAGCCGGCCGTGCGACGAGCCGGCTTCGGATTCGGAGGCAGATCTGCGCGCGTACATCCGCCGGCACACCTACACGTTCGTTTCATCCCGTCGGCACGTGTCGGATGGGCTCAGACGCTGAGACCGTGGTGGATACCGATCTGCGGGTCCGTGGTGTGGAGGGTCTGCGTGTCGTCGATGCCTCGGTGATGCCGAGCGTCATTCGCGGCAACACGAACGCGCCGACGATCGCGATCGCCGAGCGCGCTGCCGACCTCATCCGTCATGGCGGCTCCAAGCCGGCCGATGCGTCCCAGGCGGCGCAGCTATCGGGAAGGGTGTAAGGGTCATGGCGATGACGGGCGCGCAAGACAGGACAGTCACGGGGTTCGAGGCTCGCGAGGGCTCGGTGCCGGATGCCGCCACGCTGTGCGAGGCGTTTCAGATCACGGCCGCCGAGAACGCAGACAGGATCGCGTTGCGTATCCCAGGCGGGAGCATCGAGCTGACCTACGCACAGGCCGCCAAGCGCGTGCAAGACATCGCGACTGGGCTGTATTCCCTGGGTGTGCGCCGGGGAGACACGGTGGGGTTGATGCTGTGCAACCGGCCTGAGTTCAACCTCTGTGACACAGCGGCAATGCACCTGGGGGCAACGCCCTTCTCGATCTATAACACCTGCTCCCCCGAGCAGATCGCCTACCTCTTTTCCAACGCCGCCAACAAGGTCGTGATCACCGAGAGGCAGTTCGTGCAGAGGATCCTTGACGCTGACGTTGACTCGCTCGAGCATCTGATCTGTCTGGATGGCGCACCCGAGGGCATGTTGTCGTTGGAGGATGTCGAGTTGCGCGACGCTCCTGACTTCGACTTCGTTGCGGCCTGGCACGCCGTGACTCCTGAGGATCTCATCACCATCTGTTACACCTCAGGCACCACCGGGCCGCCGAAGGGAGTCGAGCTCACGCATGCAAACGTGCTCGCGGAGTGTCGCGCCGCTGCGGAGGTGATCGAGGTGAACCCAGAAGGTCGGATCGTCTCCTACCTCCCTCATGCGCACATGGCCGATCGCTACTCATCGCATTACACGCCGATGATCTATGGCACCCAGGTGACGTTGATCGCCGATCCCAGGGAGGTCATCAGCGCCCTGCCGGAAGTGCGCCCCACCAGCTTTGGCTCGGTGCCAAGAGTCTGGGAGAAGATGAAGGCCGGGCTCGAAGCAGCGATCGCGGCCGATGCGGACGCCGCCCGCAAACAGGCAGTCAGCTGGGCGATCGACATCGGACTGCAGCGCGTGCGCGCAGAGCAAGCCGGCGAGCAGCCCTCCGCGGAGCTGCTCGAGCAGAATGCCCAAGCCGATGAGCTGGTGCTCTCCAAGCTGCGCGAGCGCGTGGGCTTGGACCAGGCGAAGACGCTCTACGCGGGGGCCGCGCCAACCCCGATCGACGTGCTCGAGTTCTTCCACGCGATCGGCCTGCCCATCTGCGAGCTGTGGGGCATGTCTGAGCTGACCTGTGTGGGCACGAGCAACCCAGCGGATCGACCCAAGATCGGCACCGTGGGAACAGCACTGCCAGGTTTGGAGGTGCGTATCGCCGAGGATGGCGAGCTGCTCTGCAGGGGGCCGATCCTGATGCGTGGCTACCGCTCTGACCCGCAGCGAACCGCCGAGGCGATCGACTCCGACGGCTGGCTGCACACGGGTGACATCGCCGAGATCGACTCCGAGGGCTATGTGAAGATCGTCGATCGCAAGAAGGAGCTGATCATCAACGCCGCTGGCAAGAACATGTCTCCGGCCAACATCGAGAGCCAGCTCAAGAGCTCCAGCTCGTTGATCGGCCAGGCGATCGCGATCGGCGACAGGCGCCCCTACAACGTGGCGTTGATCGTGCTCGACCCCGACGGTGCCGGCGCCTGGGCTAACGAGCACGGCCTTCCAGATGCAACGCCAGCGACGCTATGCGAGGACCCGGACGTACGCGCCGAGGTCGCGCAAAGCGTCGAGGAGGCCAACACCCACCTCAGCCGCGTCGAGCAGATCAAGCGCTTTGCGATCCTCCCCTGTGACTGGTTTCCCGGCGGCGATGAGCTGACTCCAACGATGAAGCTCAAGCGCAAACCGATCGCCGAAAAGTACGCCGCGGAGATCGACGCGCTCTACGCGTGAATAGAGCATCGAGCGGAGCCGCCTGGGGTAGGCGCTTGCGCCGTGTCCGCGTACGATTGACGCGTCTCGCTATGTTGGCTCGACGACGACCGAGACAACAACGCGCGTAGGAGACACCGAGCCTTGAGCCGATCAAAGGCACTGCTGTCGATCGTCACGCTTGGAGTGCTGCTGGCTCTGGCGTGCGTTGCCACGGCCGCCACGTCAACGTCTTCGAGCGCCACGGCGCGCTCCCGGTGGCCTGACGATCACCCTGACGGCTACACCGGCCCACGTCACGCACGGCTCGACGGTACGGCTGCAGCTCACCGCCCGTGAGCACAGCGCGCGTGGAGCGTTCGGCGACCGGGTCTCCTATGGAGACGGGACCGCAAGCCCGCCGACAGCCCTGCCGCAGTTCTGTATCGCGGGCACCCCGCCGCCGGCAAGCCGGACATGGCGCTTCTCCCACCGTTACCACGCAGCCGGCACCTACCATCTCACAGCGACGGTCTTCGTCAACTGCACCAGCGACCACGCAACAACCCTCGTCACAGTGCGCGTGAAATAGAGGCCGGCGCCCCCGTCCTATCCCGTCAAGCGATCCGGCGCGGATCGAAGCAAGACGGGTGCCCGCGTAGTATCGCGCCCGGTCTGCCGATGACTTCTCGCTAGCGCTCGCTGACGCGGGTCTTGCCGAGATAGAGGTTCGGCGACGCTCATCGCGTACAGCCTTAGCGATCGTCCGAGCACAAAAGCCTCGTAGAAGCTCGATAGCGTGCAGGCATGAGTTCGCACGCCCCTCCGCTGCCGGCCATCAAGCCCGCCAACGGGACTCACTACCGCTTGATCCGTCGCGCCAGGACGCTCTCATTGCTGAGCATTGGGTGGATGACTGTGGAGGCGGGCGTCGCGATCGTCTCTGCCCTGGTTGCCTGGTCGGTCGCGTTGCTCGCCTTCGGCCTGGACTCGCTGATCGAGCTCGTCTCGGCGAGCACGATCCTGTGGCTCTACACCGGCAGCCGCAGCGGCTCGGACGCGGCCGAGCGTCGCGCGCAGCAGCTCATCGCCGTTTGCTTCGGGGTCCTCGCGCTATACGTGACGGTCGATGCGATCAACGCGCTCGCGGGCGGATCGCATCCCGAGACGAGCTGGCCGGGAGTGGCGGTGGCAGCCGGGGCGATTCTCGTCATGCCGCTGCTCGCCCGCGCGAAGGGCCGCGTGGCCGTGCAGCTCGGCTCCGCGGCGACCGCGGGCGACGCGGCGCAGTCATGGCTCTGCGCGATCAGCGCCGCCGCGGTGCTCGTGAGCATCCTCGCCAACGCTACTCTCGGTTGGTGGTGGCTTGACCCAATCATCGGGCTTGGGATCGCCGGCCTCGCGGTGCGCGAGGGACACGAGGCATGGGCCGGGAAGGTCTGTGCTGACTGCGCGCCGATCGGCTTGAAGTCACACAGCGTTTGCAGCGATGAGGACTGCTGCTAGATGTAGAACCTGAGCAGGTTGTTCATCCGGTCCTCCTTGGAGGCTGGTGGTGTCAAAGCCCCAGTCCCAAGGAGGAGCCGGATGAAGCTGCACGCTAATGCTGCGCTGTCATTTAGGCAGCGTGAGCGGATGGTACGTCGTGTTGTTGATGAGGGATGGTCGGTGAAGGAGGCCGCGCTCGCGGCGCGAGGTCAGCGCTCGCACCGCTGGGAAGTGGGTCGCTCGATATCGAGCTGACGGCGCTGCGGGCTTGTTGGATCGCTCCTCGGCGCCGTTGTTGGTCGCGAATCGCAGCAATGAGCAGACGGTGGAGACGATCGCGGCGTTGCGGCGACTGCGGTTCACGGGTCCTGAGATCTCCGAGGTTCTCGATATCCCTGCCCTCAACCGTCTCAGGGATCCTGACGCGGATCGGGATGGGTCGTCTCGGCCGGCTGGGCATGGAGCCTGCCGAGCGCTATGAACGCACAGTCGCGGGGGAGCTGATCCATATCGACGTGAAGAAGCTCGGACGTATCCAGGACGGCGCGGGCAAGCGGATCACGGGCCACACGCGCAACCCGAGGCCAAGACGCCGTGACGGCTCAGGCGTGGACCGCAGGGTCATTGGCTGGGAGTGCGTGCATATCGCTATCGACGACGCGACACGCCTGGCCTACGCCGAGGTCTTCCCAGACGAGAAGGCGACCACAGCGATCGGGTTCCTGCGCCGCGCCATCGCGTTCTTCAAGCGCCACGGCATGCACGTCCAAGAGCTCATCACCGATAACGGGACGCCTTACATCTCAGACAGTGCACGCGATCGCGTGCAGGACTCTCGGGATCCGTCATCTCCGCACCAGGCCCCGCAGACCCCAAACCAACGGCAAGGCAGAGCGTTTCATCCGCACCATGCTCGCCGGCTGGGCCTACGGAGCGATCTACGCCACCAGCCAAGAACGCACCGCAGCCCTTGACGGATGGCTATGGACCTACAACCATCGACGACGACACCAAGCCATCGGGCGACAGACACCCATCAACCGCACTGAACAACCTGCTCGGGTCTTACAGCTAGATGCCGCTCTGCCGGCTCACAACGTAAGAAGTTCAGGCAGCCCGAAGATGTGTGGGGGCAGGGTCTACGCACGCGGAGTCCCCACGCATGCGTTGCGGTCCAGCGATAGCCGGTCGCGCACAGAAGTGATCTGTCGTGTCTCACGGGTCTGTCGTTCCGGCCCGGCACCGGGTTGATGTTTCAGCTCATGTGCTCTAGCTTCCCCGGCGAGCGTGAGCGAGTTGCAGGGCGAGCGGGCCGCCCTCGCTCTCTACGCGCACATCGATGAAAGCTGCCTGGATGAGCATGGCGCGCATTTGCTCGTCGGTGTGGACGTTCAGAGCTGGCCCCATCGGCGGGTATAGCCACCAATTGCGAAGCGACGGACGCGGGAGCGGGCCGGCGATGCTAGCGATCACCAGCCGGCCACCTGGGACCAGGATGCGGTGAAGCTCCTTGAGCACTGCCACCGGGTCGGTGAGGAAGAAGAACATATTGGCCGAGATCGCGGCGGTGAAGCTCTCGTCGGGCCAGGGAATCTGCGCGGCGTCCCCGAGCTTGAGCCGCAACGCATCGTTGGCGATTGCGTTTTGGTTGCGGGCCATGCACAGCGCGAGCATGTCGGCGCTGTGATCTAGATGATTGATTCCACGGCGGGGACTGTGGTTTTCGAGGGTTTTTGAGCAGCAGGGTCGAAGTCGGCGGTGCTCTGAAGCATCGCCGACCTTAGGGGGCCTCGATGGACGCCGACCTCGACCTGCTGCTCACTGCCGTTTTCGTGACGGCTGACGATCTCCTGCCCGAAAGGGCCAAGAACGCCAAGCGGAGGATCACAGACGCGGAGGTCGTCACGCTCTGCGTCGCGCAGGCGATCATGGGTATACCGTCGGACCGCAGGTTCCTGGCAGTCGCTGGCAAGCGTCTCGCGCACTTGTTTCCCGAGATTCCCGGCCAGGCCGGCTACCACAAGCGCCGCCGACGCCTCTCCGAGACATTGGAGTGGCTGATGAGCGTGTTCGCAGAGCGCAGTCCGGGTTCTGAAAGCACTGTGCTGCTCGTGGACTCCACACCGGTGGAGTGCGCTCGCAGCCGCGAGACGGTCAAGCGCTCCGCTCTGGGTGACGCCGCCGACTACGGTTGGTCCGCGTCGCACTCCCGCTACTTCTGGGGATTCAGGCTGCACGCGATCTTCGCGCCCGACGGGACACCACGAGCGCTCACGCTGGCGTCCCCGAAGACCGACGAGCGAGAGGTCGCGATCAAGCTCCTGGCGCGCTGCCAACGGCGTGGCGGTGAGACCGTGATCGGCGACAAGGGATACGCCGGAGCCAGATTCGCCCGCGAAGTCCAAGATCTGGACGCCACGATCCTCAGGCCCCGCCGCAAGAACGAGCCCGGCATCGGCCCACACCTCGCGCCGATCCGCCAACGCATCGAGAGCATCTTCTGGACCTGCAAGGACATCCTCACGCTCGAGCGTCACGGCGCACGAACGCTCGCCGGCCTCAGAGAGCGCGTCCTGCAACGACTGCTCTGCCTCGCCGCCGCAGTCAGCCTCAACCACCAACTCGGCCGACCAAGCCGCGCACTCACCAACTACTGCGCCTAAAAACCGTGGAATCAATCATCTAGGCCGGCCGCGGCCGTGGCGCTGTCGAGCACGCGCTTGAGCAGCACTCCGGGGCCGCAGCCGATCTCGAGCACGCGCTCGTCCTGCAGCGAGTCGAGCGCGTCGAGGACGGCCTGAAAGGACGGCTCGTGTGCCTTGGGTCCGTCGCGGTAGGCCCGCCGGCCGATCACACCTGCCGGTCGTCGTGCGATCACGTCGACGAGCCGTTGCCCAAGGCGTCCGTTCAACAGCGAGACGGGCGTGCGTGGTGGGGTCATGGCAGTAGACCAACACAGTTAGCGTACACGTACGCAAATATACACGGTTCTGGTCTAGGAGTCTCCGAGCAGACCGTCGAGAATCCTCGCCATGCGCGCCTGGTAGCCCTTAGAGCGCCTAACAAAAGGTAGGATTCGTTGTGGGGCTGTCGAAGTCCTGCGTCATGGCTAAACCTTTGTTGAGCGACGAGTTGTGGGCTCGTATCGAGCCTGTTTTGCCGGTCCGTGCGCCGCAGGTCACGGGGCGTCCTCGGGTGCCGGACAGGGCCGCGTTGACAGGGATCCTCTTCGTTTTGAAGACGGGGATCCCGTGGGAGCATCTGCCCCAAGAGATGGGTTGCGGCTCGGGAATGACGTGCTGGCGGCGCTTACAGGAATGGAGCGAAGCCGGGGTATGGCAGCGCTTGCACCACGTGCTCTTGGACGAGTTGCAGAACACCGGACAAATCGACTGGTCTCGCGCTGTTGTAGACAGCTCGCACGTGCGAGCAAAAGGGGGGGCGAACAGACAGGCCCCTCGCCAGTCGATCGCTCCCGTCCTGGCAGCAAGCATCACGTAATCGTCGAGGCGAAAGGTATCCCGCTCGCGGTCACGCTGACCGCCGCCAACCGCAACGACGTCACCCAGCTCGTTGAGCTCGTGGACCGCGTACCGCCCGTCGGTCGCCACGGCAAGTTCCGTCCCCTCAGCCTCTACGCCGACCGTGCCTATGACTCGGCGCGCCATCGAGCAGAACTGCGCGAACGCCAGATCACTCCGCACATCCCCAAACGCAACACAGGCCACGGCTCTGGCCTCGGACGCCACCGCTGGGTGGTCGAGCGCACGATCTCCTGGCTGCACGCCAACCGCTACCTCGCCCGCCGCCACGCACGCCGAGCCGACATCCACGAAGCCATGCTCACACTCGCCTGCGCCAACATCTGCCTCAAACACCTCAACCACTTTTGTTAGACGCTCTTACGAGTACGCGCCTTCGGCCAATAGTCCGCTAGCGCCGCGAGCATCGGCAGCTCCCCCGACTGCACGGCCGCGAGCAACTCGAGCTGGAACGGACGACGATCAAGCTCGGCGCTCTGCCGTGCCGTCGAATGACTCACGATCAATTCCCCGACCGTGAACCGCCAGGCCGTCAGGTACGCGTCGGCCGCCTGCTCAACGCTCAGCCCGGCGGCGACGAACGCGGCCAGGATCTCCTCGATCAGCCACAACACCGACGGCGCCATCAGATCACCACGCACCAACACCTGCACAACCCACGGGCTCTGATCCAACCCCTCATACAGCACCCTGAACAACACGAGCAGCCGCTTGCGGGGGTCTCGTGGCAACCGCGGGCGCGGCAGCTCGGCGGCGAGGCGATCGAGCAACGCCACTAGCAGCTCATCCCGATCGTGCACATGCCTGTAGAGCGCCATCGGGGAGCAGCCAAGCTCCCTCGCCACCCTGCGCATACTCAGCGCATCGACACCCTCAAGGCTCACGACCCGCTCAGCGGCATCCACTACCGCCTCACGCGAGAACCGCGCCGGGCGGCCCGCACCTCGCGGCGACCTATTCTCAGACACCACGAAAGTGTCGCGCGCCACGGTCGAGCATGACCTCGGAGAAGTCAAGACCGACGCCAACGATCCCGTGGCGATCGCGTCGGCGCGGGAGCCGGTCCGCCCGGTCGAGATAGCGCAGGACACGCTCAGGGGTCGTCCACGAGTTGGCGGGCACGCTTTGATTATCGGCTATCGCCGGCAATCAGCAGCCTGGCGCCGAGGTCGATGCTCTGCAGGTCGAGCAGTCCGGCGTTCCGCTGCTCCCAAGCACCGCTCTCGAGGTCGTCGGCGAGTGCCGCGACGGCTCGCTGCTCGGTTGCCTTCCCTACCCGCGCCCATACCGAGCTGCCGCGACGGACGGGCTCCTGTAGGTATGCGTGAGGTCTGCGCCAGTAGGCATGAAAGAAGCCATCCACGCAGTCCCACGGGACGGACACCGGCTCCGTGCTCGCCCCTAGCGCCGCGGCCCGCTCACGGAGCGTCGGTGCTCCCACCGTCAGCGCCTGATACTCGCTGCGAAGGTAGTCGCGGATCAGCCAGAAGCGCTCGCTCTCCGCGGCATCCCACTGAAAGACGACTACTCGACGGGCCACGCGCCGCATCTCTCGCAGTCCCGCGATTGGGTCGCTCCAGTGGTGGTCTGAGAGGATCGCCATTGCTGCGTCGAACGAGCGATCAGGGAACGGCAGCGCTTCCGCGGATGCCTCGATGCACGGCGCCGCGCCGTGCGGGCGCTGGGCTCGCATCGACTGCGACGGCTCGACCGCTAGAACCTTGCGATCCGGCGGCTCATAAGAGCCTGCTCCTGCGCCCACGTTCAGCACGCTCTCGGCGTCGCCGAGCGCTCTCCAGACGTGCTCAGCGATCCGTGGCTCGGTGCGACGAGCGTGAGCGTAACCCGCGCCTATCTCCTCGTATGAAACCGGCTTTGCCGTGCCGCCCACGCCTGTGAACTGTACGCGCGGGTAGCGACTTCTCCCGTGAGCTCAAGTTTTCGCCAATATCCGCTCCATTGCCGTATCTGCCGATGAGGGCGCAAGTACAAGGCAAGACACGTGATCGGCAAACACCTGCTCGGCCCACGCGCGTAGCGCAGCCTTCTTGATGAGGGTCAGCACGGGTGAGCTAGCTTCCCGTGTCCGGAGTGGCTCGCTCTCCAATCGGGAACTCAGCTCGTAGGTACGCGTCAAACTTCTCCCAAACCGACTCAAGCCCCTTGGCGGCGCAATCCAGGTCCACGATGTAGTCATCTACGGCCTGGCGACCGCCGGCGCGGAAGCGCTGTTCGAGTTCGTCCGCGATCCCATCCCTCAATTGCTGCTGCCTTCTCATGAGAAGCGGCGCCATCTCGATCAGCTGTGGCGCATAAATTCGAAGCAAGTCCTCGAGAGTCACCTCGGTATTACCACCGTGGCCCCAAGACTCGACGAGCATCTCTTGCGCCGTGACGGAACGGCACGCCTGTGTGCCGACCATAGGCGCCAGCCAGTCCTTCGCCGTCCCGACGCTCTCTGGTAGCTCTGCTGCCCACCAGGTTGCGCATTCATTCGTCTCTCTAGCGTCCCAGGTCCACGCGGAGAGCACCACCTCGAAATCAATGAGCTTGGCCCGAAGGCCGCTCATATCGTCGGGCTTGCGTCGGTGCCGTATCTCAGTCAGCATGAGAGTAAGTGCGCTTACCAGAGCGGCGAAAACCTCGACGGGGTCCACCGGCCAAGTCTGCCACACCGCCTAGGCCGACTGAGCATCGATTGATCGCACCCCGTCGAGCGATGCCCGAACAATTGGCTGCATCTGGAGGCCAAAAGCGCACGAATATCTACGGTAGGCTCCTGCGGTGCTCCCGCCTGACCGAAAGGACTCGTCACCCAGTGGCATCGACGTGACCTATCGCTGGTATGTGACCGCAGCGCTTGTGATCGGGGCGTTGGCAATGATTGGGATGCGCTTCGCCACAGCGGCATCTGCTCTTAAGGGGAGCGTGGCGTTGAACTCGGTCCCCGCCACGAGCACAGCTCAGGCGATCACCGATTTGAATGCGCAACGGGCGGCAAACGGCATTCCAGGCGACCTGACAGACGATCCCCAGATGAGCCAAGGTTGCGAAGAATACGCGAATCGCTACAAGCAGAAGCCTGGCCAATATCCCCACGAAGAGATCGAAGGCCAACCCGGCTATACGCCAGCCGGCAACACCGCCGCAGCGAGTTCTGACCTCGGCGGCGGCCCAGGCCATTGGAGCCAGACAGTAAACCCGTGGGACGAAGCGCCGCTCCACCTGAGAGCGCTGTTCAACCCTGCCGCAACGACGACATGGTACGGCGAGAAGCATGACAGCTGGGGAGAAGGCTCGGCGTGCATGGGCACGAGTGGCGAGAGTGCGTTCGCCACCCCTACTTTCTTCTCTCTACCAGGAAACGGCGCTGCTGACGTGCACCCCTCGGAAACAGCGAGCGAGCAGCCCTTCACGCCCGGACAGGCGGTCGGCATACCTCCTGGCACAGCGACCGGGCCGTACATCATCCTCTGGCCGGAGGGCACTGACGCAACACTGCAGACGGCGTCACTGCAAGGCCCCGCGGGCGAAAGCGAGCCTGTGAAGCTCGTGACGCCAAGCACCCCAGCGCCGCTTGTGCCCGCTGGGTGGCCCGCCTGGGAAACGATAGGCGGGGACTACGTCATCCCAGTCGCTGTCCTGAAGTTCGCGACACCGTACGTCTTGACGGCCACCTGGGCTGACTCGACAGGAGCCCAATACGTGCAGACAGTGCATTTCACGACCGTTGCGAGTCCCCAAGCGCAAGCTGCGGAATCGATCACAGACGTCCATTGCTCGTCCTGCTCACATGGCTACCTCAAGGCGGATGTCATCGGGAACAAGGTCCACTTTTCGGTCTCTCCGGTCGGTGACCAGACGCTCAGCGTTCAGATCTGGCGTGGCCAGGCGTATTGCATAAGCAAGAGTCATGGCAGGTGCCGAGGCGAGCAGATCATCGCCGACAACGAGGAGAAGCGCACGGTAAGAGCCCACAGTCCCACGACCGTCATGGTCCTGCCGCGTAAGTTGAAAGCCACCGACAACGCGCTTGAGATCATGGTGGTGGTTGGTCGCTTCACCGCTCTAGGAGAGCAGTGGGAAGGTGGGAAGTCGCTCGTCCTGCAAAGTGGCTGATACGCGGTTGCGGGGGGCGGCTTGCGCGTGAGCGAGCGCACCCGGCGGCTGACGACTCACTCCCGCTCCGGACGGTGGCTGTTGCAACAGCCACGACGATAAGCGTGGCGTGCACCCGCCGGCGGCAGCACTACCGCTGTGGCCAGCCTCAACGGTCAGCGGTGATCAGACGCAGCCCTACGTCCAACTCCTCCTGCGCGAGGATAGTGCTGTAGCGCCGTTGCCACTCTCCGCTGTCGAGATCCTCGCGCAACCGCGCGAGGGCACGATCAACGACCGGTTCGGGTAGGTCATGCCACGGAGATGTAGCGACACGTAGGACCGGATCGAGATACGCCTCCGGGCGCGCCCAGAACGCCGCCATGAACCCATCCTCACAGTCCCGCGGGACCGCAAGCACTTCTGATCTCGCGTTCCCGAGCAGCTCACACAGGCGGTCAATCGTCGGAAACCTGCGTGCTGAGCGAGTAGCTCAGGCAGATAATCCCGCACTACCCATTGCTGGGCGATCACCGAAACATCCATCGTCACGATCACGATCCGATCTCTAGTGGGTCTCCCATAAACGTTTGACCGGAAACTTGCCTGCGATGGCGAACAGGGATACGTGTTCCCGAGCCAGGAGGTGGTGATGCGTCCGCCGGAGGTGTTCGTGCGCGAGCTTTCGTTGGAGGATGGGGCGCGCTTAAAGTCGATCTCGAAGCGCGCCAAGTACCAGTCCAAGCGTCAGCGGGCAATGATTTTGCTCGCGTCCTCGACCGGGATGGGGGCGCCGCAGATCGCTGGTCTGGTGCGCAGCGACGAGTCGCATGTGCGCAAGGTGATCCACGCGTTCAACGAGGAGGGGTTCGGCTCGCTTGACCCTGATTACCGGGGCGGGCGCCCAAGGAAGACGACGCCCGAGCAGCGCGATCGTGTTGTCGCGGTCGCACGCACCCGCCCCGACCACCAGGGCGTCCCGTTGACGCGCTGGTCGCTGCCAAAGCTGCGGGCGCACTTGGCCGGTATGGGCGTCGATCTCTGCGAGGAGGCGCTGCGCCAAACGCTGATCGGTGCTGGGCTCTCTCACCAGCGCACGCGCTCGTGGAAGTGGAGCCCGGACCCGGACTTCCAAGGCAAGGCCGAGCGCGTCCTTTCGCTCTACAGAGCCAAGCCCGAGGACGGCGTGGTCGTCTGCTTCGACGAGATGGGCCCGATCCAGTTGATCCCTCACCAAGGCTCGGGCTGGGCGCCAGCGAAGCGACCCGAGCGGTTACGCGCGACCTACAGCAAGAAGAATGGGGTGCGCGCTACCTGTTCGGTGCCTACGACGTCCACGCCGACCGCCTGCACGGGCGGCTGCGGACACACAAGAACGCCGGTGAGGTGCTCGGCTTCTATAAGCAGATCAGAATGCGCTACGACCCGCGGCTGCGGATCTACCTCGTCGCTGACAACCTCTCCACCCACAAGACCCCGAGTATCCGCAAGTGGGCCGAGCAAAGCAACGTCGAGCTCGTGTTCACGCCCACCTACGCGAGCTTCCTGAATCGCATCGAGTGCCACTTCTGGGCGATCGGCGAGTTCGTCGTCAAGAACGCCGACTACCCCGACTGGGACACCCTCGCCCGCGCGATAGCCGCACACATCACCTACCGCAACGGACCCCACCGTGACCAACGCCTGATCAAAGCCGAGCGCCGCCTACTCATCGCCGCCTAAAACGACAGAGTTCCCGGCGCAACATTTATGGGAGACCCACTAGCGACCCTGGTGAGCTCACGCAGCCCAGCCTGGAGGTTCGGCCAGTGATGCACAGTCAGGATCGCCATCACAGCATCGACGGTTTGATCGGCAAGCGGCAGATCTTCGGCCCACGCCCGGATGACCGGTGGCGCATCCGGCGCGCGCTGGGCGATCATCACCGCTGAGGGCTCGACTGCCAGCACCCACCGATCCGCCGGCTCGTAGGAACCGGTGCCGGCTCCCACGTTCAGGACGGTGCGAGCGTCACCAAGGGCTGCCCATATGCGGCTCGCGAGTATAGGGTCCGTGCCCCGTGTCCCCCGGTAGCCGACCCCGATGCGGTCATATGTGGATGCGGTACTCATAGCAAGTCAAGCTCGCCCTCCCGGTCAATCCAGGCGTCCGGAGAAAGCCTATCTCGCGAGGCGGGCACTTCCCTTTGTCCCGACAAGCGATCGTCGCTATCAAAGTGCCTCGCGAGTTCGCAAGGGACGACGGAGCAGCAGCCATGTCGGTGACGGGTATGGCCGCCGCGACACGACTCACGGCGGACTCGCCGCGCAGGTGGATTCGCGGCTGAAGCGCTCGAAAGCTCGGACGGTTGTCCTCGTCGAACGCGACGATCGTTCCCGTCGATCGGCGTGATGTACTCCTTGTCCAGGTTGAGCTCCGTCGCCTCGCCGGGCACGTGCGCGGCACCGGCGAGGTCTCCGCGCAGAGCATGGCGCGCGTACGGCGGCTACTGACCGACGGCATGAGCCCGTTGTACGCTGGCCAGCCCGGACTCGCCGAAGTGGTCGCTGCCGCTGCCGCATGCCTGGGCGATCAACGCCAGCGCCCGTAAGAAGGCTGTGAGGCAAGTTATTTGTTGCATAGTGCAATAATCGCATTGTGCATCGGATGACTGCGGCTGGGCAGGTCGGTGAGCGGCGCGAGGATCGCAACGATCTCGTCGACGCGGTGCTGGGCGCTAGTCGTGCGCTGGTGGCGGTCGCCGCGCGGTCGCTGGCGGATCTAGCGGAGGATGTGACGCTGGCTCAGTACCGCGCGCTTGTGGAACTGGCGGCCCGCGGACCGCAGCGCTCGGCCGATTTGGCGAGCGCGCTGGGGGTGGATCGTTCGACGGCCACGCGGATGTGTGACCGCCTTGTGCGTAAGCAGCTCGTGCAGCGGCGGAGGATCAGCGCGGATCGCCGCGGAGTGCGCATCTCGCTGACCGGAGCGGGGCGTGCCCTGGTGGAGGAGGTGACCCGTCGTCGTCGTGTGGAGATCGCACAGATCCTGCGGCGGATGCCACGCGCGGACCGCGCCTCGGCACTTGCGGCCTTGCGGGTCTTCGCCGATGCGGCCGGCGAGGTGCCCGAGCAGGACTGGTCGCTGGGTTGGGGCAAGTGAGGAGAGGGCGCGCGGTATCGACGTGGCTCGGCGGTTCGCGGTTGGGGTTGGTCGTGATGGCGCTGCTGGTCGGTGCGGGGGCGGGGTTGGGGGCGGTCGTCTTTCGAGAGCTGGTGTATGCGGTGACGTGGATCGTGACCGGGCACGAGCAGTTTGGGCAGCAGGGCCGCGTGGCGAGCCTGCACTTGGCGTGGCTGGGTATCGGCTTCTTTCTTGTGATCCCGGTGCTCGGCGGTCTGCTCTACGGGCCGCTGATCCAGCGCTTTGCTCGCGAGGCGCGCGGCCACGGGGTGCCGGAGGTGATGCTCGCGGTGGCCGAGAATGGCGGGCGGATTCGCCCGCAGGTGACGGTCGTCAAGGCGCTCGCCTCGGCGCTCTGCATCGGCACGGGCGGGTCGGTGGGCCGCGAGGGGCCGATCGTCCAGATCGGCTCAGCGTTCGCCTCGACGGTCGGCCAGCGGGTGCGCATGTCCGAGCGCAGCCTGCGGATCATCGTTGCGTGCGGTGCCGCTGGCGGGATCGCGGGCACGTTCAACGCGCCGCTCACGGGCTTGTTCTTCGGGTTTGAGATCGTGCTGCGCGAATTCTCACTGGACGCACTGTTCGGCACGGCTCTTTCGGCGGTCACCGCCGATCTGATCAGCCGTGCGTTCTTCGGCTCCGCACCGTTCTTCTCCAGCTTCCCGCACAACCTGCCCGCGCCGCCGGACGCCACCTACCTACTGATCGGCGTCCTCGGGCTCACCGCCGGCCTGCTCGGCGTTGGCTTCAAGACCGTGCTTTACGGCATGGAGGACTATCTCGATCGCGTGTGGAAGGGTCGCCCGGAGTGGGCGCGCCCCGCGGTGGGCGGTATCGCGCTCGGCGTTCTGCTGCTCGCTCTGCCACAGATGTACGGGGTCGGCTACCCGGTGATGGAAAATATCGTCGCTGGCCACGAAGCGCTCTGGTTGATCGTGATCCTGATGGTCGGCAAGGTGGTTGCCTCGAGCCTTACCCTCTCGATCGGCGGCTCCGGTGGCGTGTTCGCGCCGTCACTGTTCACCGGAGCGGCCGCCGGCATGGCGTTCGGTCTCATCGCCCGTCATATCTTCGGCACCGATATCGGCCCGGCGGCAATGTACGCGGTGATCGCGATGGGTGGCGTCTTCGCAGGCGCCACCCAGGCGCCGCTGACCGCGATCGCGAGCGTCCTTGAGATGACCGGCAACTTCACTCTGACGCTCCCCGTGATGCTCGCCTGCGGGATCGCCGCAGCGGTCTCCAAGCGGCTCACCTACGGCTCGATCTACACCACCAAGCTGCTGCGCCGCGGCATCGACATCGAGCAGCCGAAGGCCACCAGCGCGCTCGCGACACTCACCGTCGCCGAGGTGATGCAGCCGGTCACAGACGACGATGGGCGAACCCGCCTGCTCGCGCCGGTGGAGTTCGAGTCAGAGCCGGCTGCCGTCTCGCGCGAGCTGTGGGCCAGGCTCGTCGGTACCGTGAGTGCCGTCCGCGACCCGCAGGTGCTCTTCGGCGACGAGGACCTGGAGCACGCGCTGCGCCAACTCGTGCTCTACGGCCACGACGGGCTGCCCGTCCTCTCCCACGACGAGCACACCCTACAGGGGTGGATCACACGCGAGGACGTCATGCACGCGCTCATAGGGCGCGTTCACGCATCGGCACGCGAGATCGAGCGAGGCGCCGAAGCCGCCGAGTTCGCCGTCAAGGAACCGCACAAGCAAGTCCACGTCCCCACCACACCGCTGGACGGCTATGAGATCCTCGAGATCACGATCAGCCCCGAGGCGACCGCGTGCGGACGCCGCGTCGGCGAGATGCACTGGCCGGCGGGCGCCAGCGTGCTCGCCGCCAGCGAAAACCACGAACTTCATCGCGCCCCGCGCGGACATCCAGCTGCACCCCGGCGAGCGACTCGTACTACTCGCCCCCGCCGCAACCTCACCGGACGACACGCGCCAGGGACCCCTTGTATCGCAGCGCTGAGCCCCCACCGTCCTCCGGTGCCAGGGGCCAGGTTCGAGCCGGTCGACGATCCGTCGCGCTGGGAGGAGCGGCATCGTCGGCTGTCAGGTTCTCCGAGCGAGGCGTGTCTAGGAGGTATGCACATCACGTATCTCATCACCACGATCCTTGCTGCGCTCGCGAACGGCTATGCCGCCTGCTTGGACTTCGTTGGCGCCGAGTCGGTCAAGGTCGTCGCTGACCGGGTACAGGTCTCCCGACGGTGGATGGTCCCCCTCGGCGGGTTGTTGGCCTCGGGCGCGGTCGGACTCTTGATTGGCCTCGCGGTGTCGGTGCTTGGGACGGCTGCAGCGATCGGCATCGTCGTGTACTTCATCTGTGCTGTGAGCGCTCACCTACGAGTCCGCGACCGCCAGATCGGCGGAGCCGTGTTCTTCTTGCTCTTGGCGGCGGCGGCACTGACCGCCAACGTCGGCTACCACAATCACTGGTGAGGATCTGATCACGGGAGCGTGGAGCTGACATGGACGAGCGCGAGTGGCTGACCGAGCGGTTCGAACAGCACAGATCGATGTTCTTCTCGACCCGGAGCGGCTGGAGCGGCTCGATCTCAGCACCCCGCCGACCGCGGGCAAACACCGTTGATCCCAAACGACCTTTCCGCGCAAAGCATGGTGCTTGTCATGGGCCGCAGGGACTCGTTCAGTCTTAACGAGCAGGTCTTGCGGTGGGCTGTGCCGGACGCTACCTCGTTCTCGGCGACGTCACCCTACTCGGCGCTCACCGAACTGCTCAGCGGCGCGGGCGACGCCGACGGTACGGTGGGCGCGTACGAGCGTCCGATCACGCTCTCCTCGAACGCCGTCGAGCGCGCGGAGCGCGTCGGCGTTGGGGCGCTGCGCCGATCGGATCTAGGCCCAATCAGTGCCCCAAGCCAACTGACCACCCAACCTCTCACGGACCACCAACGAGCGAATCGAGGTAGCAATGAACCACGAACCGAACAAGCTCAGGCCGACAGAAGCCGATGTAACCGACTCAGTGGAGCGTCCCGTCGTGGTCGATCGGGACACGTTTCAAGCCGAGGCTCGATGCCCTCCGGGTCCGCGAGAAGGCGCACACCCGCGAGGGCGACGCGATCGCCGCGTCGCGTCGCCGGCTCCCGATGGTCGAGATGGACCCGAGCCTCCCGCTGATCGGTCCGCGCGGCCCGGTGACGTTGCTGGACGCGTTTGAGGGCCGCCGGCAGCTCATCGCCTACTACTTCATGTGGTGGACCGGCCACCCGGCTGCCGAGCAGTGCGAGGGGTGCACGCACTACACGACGCAGGTCGGGGAAGCTCTCCTACCTGCATTCGCGCGACGTCACCTACGCCACGTTCTGCCAGGGGCCATACGAGGAGAGCATCCGCTACCGCGACTTCATGGGCTGGGAGATGCCCTGGTATTCCGCCGAAGACTCCCGCGACGCTCTGCTGACCGGGCGCCAGGTCGGCAGGATGCACGTGGTGTGCTATCTGCGCAACGGCGACAGAGTCTTCGAGACCTACTGGACCACCCTCCGCGGCGTCGAGGCGATGGACTACAGCTACGGACTGCTCGACCTAACCGTCTACGGCCGGCAGGAGACCTGGGAGGACTCGCCCGCCGGCTGGCCACAGTCGCCCGTGATGTCCCATCTACGCACCAACGGACGTCCCACCGCCCAGTGGTCGCGCCTGGACGCCGGACGCTCGGACGACCTTGGCACCAACGGCCCCTGAACCGATCCGCCGAGGCGAATGACCGTTTCGACCGGCTGACAGTCAGGTCAGTCAAGCTCACCGCGCGAGCACGCGTGGCGATCCCGCAAAGGAGTGGCGCAAACTCCCGTCCGAGGTCGATGCAGACCTTGAAGGCCGGCGGCGTCGAAGAACGCGAGCCCCGGCCGGGGCGCTTCGACGTGAGCACCGATCCCTTCGAGCGCGACGAGCGCCTTCTCCCACGACCGGGCGACACCGACCGGGTCCTCTGGCACGAGCACCAGCTCGGGGCAGCGCGTGAGCGCCTCCCCGAGCCACATCCCCACCTGCACACCCTTCGCCTGCGCGGTCGGGGAGACATCCCCGACCTGCTGGGAGGCGCTGGCCGGTGCGATCGCCGCGAAACCCGCGAGTGTTGACCTACGCGCACGGGCACTTACGAAAGCCAAGAGCGCACTGCCCTCAGTGCAAAAGGCACGACGACGACTCGGCTGACACCCGACCGAATGTCGTCCGCACTCGACACGACCAACGCCGCTCCGGTTTCCCGCTAGGCCGCGCGAACGTCGAGCTCGTCGGCGATGATTTGGAAGTCCTTGCTGTTGTAGGTCATCAACGGCACCCGATGAACGATGGCGGTCGCGACGATCGCAAGGTCCAATGCCCTTCGGCGTGGCTGACCGCCGCGTTGCGAGACGAGCGCGTGCAGCCGCCCGCACTCGCGTGCCGCGGCGGCGTCGAAGGGGAGCGCGTCGAAATGATCCTCGATCGCGCCTAGACGTCGCATCCTGAGCGCCCGCGTTTGCTCGTCGCGTGCGATGAGGACCCCGAAATGCAGCTCGGTCAGCGAGACCACGCTGATCGCCGCGTCCTCTTCCGGGCCTTCCTCGGCCGCGATCAGCACCGAGGTATCCAACAGGACGGACACGCTACGCGACCCAGGGGTCGCTCAGCTCGCCGCCGAGCGCCTGTAGATCCTCCTCGAGTGTTGGGTCCGGCGGTGCACTCCACAGATCAGCCAGTTGGGCGCTCGGCACCCACTGGCGGATGCGGATAGGACCCAGCTGAGCGACAGGGCGACCGGAGACGGTGATGGTGAACTGCTCCCCGGCTTCGGCACGTCGCAGAACCTCGCCGACGTGGTTACGCAGCTCCTTCTGTGGGATCGTCGCCATCGGCCTATGGTAGCAGTAGTGCTACGGGCGGGTTGCTCCTAGCACCAGACCGAGCCGTTTCAAGCGACTGGAACGGACTAGCATAATGCCGCAGCCGATACGATCTGAAGCCTCGGCGAGATAGCTCAGCTGGTAGAGCACGCGACTGAAAATCGCGGTGTCGGCGGTTCAAGTCCGCCTCTCGCCATTAAATACCTGCAAATCGCCTGTTTTTCGTAAGCGTTCAGTGGGTCGGTACGCTTATGTGAGTAGTGGTGTGGGGTCGCCGCGGGCGTGTGCAGTGAGCGTTTCGGTGAGGTAGACGAACAGGGATCGTCCCTGTAGGCGGCAGGTGGTGTGTGCGGAGAGGAGTCGCGCTGGCAGCGACGGATCGCGAGCTTCAGATCGGCCCGATCGCTTGTGTGCTGGAAGATCTCCCAGGCCCAGAAGACACGCTCGCAGAGAGCGAGTCCGTGCTCACCGAACTCCTTCCCCGCCGCCAAGCCTTCGGAGTGCGCGGCGAAATCGCGCTTGAGGTGAGCCCAGCAGAGCTGGCGGCGCGCGAGCGGCAGGTGCGCGTAGGCCCACCAGCGATCGAAGGTCACGATCGCCTTCGTCTCGCCAAGTAGTTCTCTGGCGTGATCCTCGTGACGGTCACGCGCGATCTGAAGATAAGCATGGCGCTCATCGAAGATGCCCTAAGGCGCGGCGCTCACCCGCGGTCCGCCAGCCCGTCTCGTCCATGTTCACCACGCTCGACCCGCGAAGCGCTCCCAACAGTTCGGCGTGTGGTTCGGCCAGTGCCTGAGCGGCCCGATCGAGGATCGCGTCCACCGTGCCCGTGCTGATCCTCCAGGAGAACAATTGCTCGCAGAGCTCCACCACATCGCGGCGAGAGATACGGTTACGGACCGAGAGGGTCGCGACGGCCGCCTGAAAGCGGGGACCGAACGCGCTCTTGGCAATCTCGCTCGGTAGCTCGCCGCGCGCCTGCTCACCACAGTCCGGGCAGCACGCCCGATGACACCGGTGCTCTGTGGTCTTGACCGAGATCACAGGCAACTCCTCGACCTGCCAGCGCACAGGTTCGCCCACCGGCACGTGCTCGCCTGCGGCGAAAACATGACCGCAACCACAGCGCTCAGGCCAATGATCGATCACCTCATCCACCGACCACGCCAGCAACAAAGACCGGCCCCTGCCCCCATGGGGCTGGGCTCACGGACGACGTCGCGGGCGGACTTGTCGTCGCGTAGGCCCTTGTAGACGGGGTGGCGCAAAAGGCCCACCGATGTCCACTCGGTGAACTCGACCTCGCACACCAACTCCGGCTTCACGAACCGCGCGCCGCGCGGTGGCTGTACACCCTCAAACGGAGACGTGGTCTGCTCGCGCGGTTGCAGCAGCGCGAGCAGGCGGTCAAGCTCGCTGTCGACATAGCCGGTGTCGACGCGGCCGGCGTACCTGAGCACTCCGTCCTCATAGACGCCGAGGTGAAGCGCCCCGAACCGGGAGGCGCGTGAGCCCTTCCCCGTCGTCCACCCACCGATCACGAACTCTTGACGAGCGGTGTGCTTGACCTTCAGCCAGGTCCGGCTGCGCCGGCCTGGCGCGTACCTGGAGTCCAGGCGCTTGGCGACCACGCCCTCCAACCCAAGCTCTCGAGTTACCTGCAGCATCGCCGCGCCTTCGCCCAAGAGGTAGGCCGGGGTCTGCCACCGATTATCGCTCAGTGCGAGGCCGTCCAGCAGCGCACGGCGCTCGGAGTAGGGAGCGTCGATCAGGCTGTGGTCATCGAGCCACAGCAGGTCGAACAGCATCAGCGTGATCGGGATGCGCTGCGCCTCTCGCTGGACCGCCGACTCGCCGCGCAGATGGATCCGCGACTGCAGCGCCTCGAAGCTCGGACGGCCCTCGGCGTTGAACGCGACGATCTCGCCGTCGAGGATCGCGCGGCGCGATCCGAGGGCGTCCTTCAGTCCCGTGAGCTCTAGATACGCCTCGCTGATCTCGTTCCCGTTGCGGCTGAGAACACGCAGGCCCGATAGCTCGCAAACCACGATCGCGCGAACCCCATCCCACTTGACCTCGAACGCCCAATCGGCGTCGTCGGCCGGCAACGACGCCGAGGACGCCAGCATCGGCGCCACAAAGCGGGGCATCCTGGCTGTGTTCGCTGCCGGGCACATCGTCCCGGAGAGACACTACGGAAACTTTCCCCCCAAGCCAAGTCCCTGCCGGCCCGTCGGCAGTGCCCCCCTATGCCGCCGCCTTGGCGGCCTCGGGATGCCAGCCGCGCTTCTCCTTCCGCACCGCCCCGGTTTTCGCCAAGTCGGGGAGTATCCGATACAGGTAGTTCTGCTTGATGCCCATGCGCGTGGCTATCTCGGGGATGGTGATGCCGGGCTGGCCCTGGATGATCGACAGTGCCTCCGCGCTGCGCTTCCATCGGCCACCTCCGCGCCGCCCTGTGGGCCTCGCCGCAGCCTTCGCGGGCTTCGCTGCCGCCGTGCGTGCAGGCGGTCGACCTCGCCGGCGCGCCGGAGCGCCAGGAGTCGCGCTCGCGCCGTTGCTGCCTGCTGGGATACCAGCGAGCGCTGCAGCCGCTTCCTCTAGAAGCTGAACTTCGGCCACCAGCGGCTTCAGCTCGGCGAGCCGATCATTTATCTCCCTGCGCTTCTCCGCCAGAAAATCGGTCACATTCGACCTCCGGGTAGTAGGTGGAATCGGGTCAACGTACCTCAACCGGCCAAGGCCAGCACGCCCTCAACGGCCAGTTCTTCACGATGTAGGTCCTTCCAACGTAACGGGTTGGTCGCTGCCTGGTGCCCACGGTGCGATGGTGTAGGTGTCGCCGACCGCAGTCGCAGCGGCGCGTTCCTGGCTCGATTCTTCTACGTCCACACAACCTAGCTGCGAGATGTCAGCCGGTTTACGGTGGTCGCTGGGAGCATGCTGGATCGCCACGATGACTCTGACTATCCGACCGCCACATGAAAGCTCCCGAGAATGCAGGTTTGCGCAACTCAGCCAGGGGTCAGCGCACCGCTACGCACGACGTAAGGACACCGAGTCCAGCAACATGGAGGTCAGTCATGGAATGCCGGTGAGCGCCCGGCCCAAGCCACGCGGAAGCCGCGACGAGTGCAAATGGTGCCACGCGCACCCGGCGAGCCCCTGCCCAGCCTGTGCCGCGCGCCGCCGCCGCGTGCTTGAACTCATCGAAGACGAGGGGCTGTCCCCCGAGCAGGTCGCCGAGCGAATGAGACTCGGAATCGCGAAGGTGCGGCGCCTCATCGAGGAGGCAGATCAGCTCCGCGATCTACAGAGCCACGTATGCAACGAGATCCCCGTCGAGCCAATCCGAGCCCTGTTCGAACAACGGCAGGACGAAGACCCCTCGATGAACCTGTCGCGTGTAGCCAAGCTCGCACGAATGGACCGTGGCGACCTCCGAAGGGCGCTCGCCCTGACCCCAGCCCCAGGAGCACGCGAGCCAGCGCAACCGCCCACCCACATCAACGTCGAGACGGCCGGGAGGATCGTCGCTGCGCTCGGCGTCGCCCCACACGAAATCGCCGGCCTCTAGCCGCGCCACGAACCTGAAATGACGCAGACCGCAACCCCGCCTCCGGCCCTCCCAATACGCGTCCTCGAGCGCCGTCGTGCCGCCGCGCTCGCCAGGCACTACCGCGACGTCGAGCACCTCAAGACACGCGAGATCGCCCGGCGGCTGAGACGATCCCCGGCCACCGTCCGTGCCTACCTATGCGACCCAGACGCAACCCGGACACGACGGGTAAAGGACAGCTATCGAGGCCGCTGCCATCGCTGCGGCAAGGCAACCAGCGGGTCGGGACCTGGCCAACCCCGGACCATATGCGGACGCTGCAACGGAGCAGCGACCCTCGTATGGAACCGGCCTCGGATCGAGGCGGCTCTCCGCGCCTGGCGTCTCCAGTTCGGCCGACCGGCCCGCACGACCGACCTTTCAATCAGCTACGCAACGCGGGCAGCCCGGCGCGACGGTGGTGTAAGGCTCCGCCGACTCAGCCACGGATGAGACGGCGGACGCTGGCCAGCACCAAGCGTCGTCCAGTACCACTACGGGACGCTCGACAACGCCAACCGAGTCGCGCTCGGCG
The DNA here is from genome assembly GCA_963809705.1 of uncultured Solirubrobacterales bacterium. Taxonomy (GTDB): domain Bacteria; phylum Actinomycetota; class Thermoleophilia; order Solirubrobacterales; family Solirubrobacteraceae; genus Palsa-744. The sequence continues at coordinate 1,337,517 of CAWEKF010000001.1, forward strand.
GCCCCAAAGAGACTCCTCAAACCCCGCCGATCGGACCGCCGCAATGACATACGCGCAGAGCGGAGCCGCGAAGGACTGAGACTATGGTTGGTAGGGCGGTGCTTCTCCCCATCCCCAGTGGGGCATGGGGGCCTCCGCAGGTGGATCGGAGCCGGGTTGAGAGTTGTGCAGCGCGAGGCGGGTTCCCCACTCGATGTAGGCCATGAACGCCGAGCGGAACTCGGGGTCGGCCGGGAGTTCGGCGTCGTCTGCCGCGAGCGCGATCAGTTGGACCCAGCGCGCTCGCTGCTGTTCGGTGAGGGACAACCCGATGTGCTTGGCGACCATGTTGGCGTAGCCGCCGTGATGCTCGCTGTACTCGGCGGGGCCGCCGAATACCTCTGAAAGCCACAGCGCCACGTGGTGGGGATGGTCGACCGGCATATTGGCGAACACCGGGCCGAGGATCTCGTCGTCGTGTACGTGGTGGCGATAGAAGACCTCGGTCAGGCGATCAAGCGCCTGGCTGCCTCCGGCCCACTCGTAGACCGTCGGCACCTGCTTGGAAAGCGCCGCCTCTCGCCGGGTAGGCTCGAACAGCTCGATCGGGTTGCCTGACGGATCGTCGAGCAGTATCTGGTTGCCGCCAACCCCGATGACGATGTCGTTGCGAAAATGGGCTCCTGCTTTGCGCAGCTCCTCGACTGTGTTGTGGAGATCGGAGACCTCGAGCGAGAATCGGTTCCAGCCTCCGGGCTCGGGCTTGGTGCCATCAGGCATGGCCTGGCCGCCACCGCCCGCGCCACTCGGGGCGCTCAGCACGAGACGCAGGTCGCCCCGGGAGAGCATCGCGAACGTCGGCGCCGGGTGCATGTCCTCGTGGAAGCCGAGATGTTGGGTGTAGAAAGCGATCGCGGCGTCGACGTCATCGACGATGTAACGGACGCTGACGGTGCCCATCTTGTTCCTCCTCGTTCGCTTATGTGTAGAGCAGGCTACTGGGAGATCGGGGCGCCAAGCAGCGCGGCGACGGCGCCTACCGTGCCGGCGGTGAGCAGCGTTAGGACGATGCTGCGGCGCAGGATGAGGAGAGCGATGGCTGCGGCAGCGAGCAGGGCGTACTGCCAGGTCTCGCTGAGGGCGGCGGCGAGTGGGATCGCCGAACCGATGATCGCCCCGGCCGCCGCAGGAGCTGCGCCGGCCAGGAACGCAATCACGCGCTCGTTTACAAGCAGTCGCTCAAAGCGCGCGGCGCCGAACAGGATGAAAGAGAACGAGGGCACGAACGCGACGAATGCCACCAGCAGCGCCGAGGGGAACCCGCCAGCGGCGTAGCCGACAGCCACGACGGTCTGCGTGATCGGTCCCGGCGTGACCTGTCCAAGCGCGACGGCGTTGAGGAACTGGGCGTGAGTCATCCAGTGGTAGGTGCTCACGGCGTCTGTCTGCATCAACGGGACGATCACGAACCCGCCGCCGAACGCCAGTGCCCCGACCTTCAACGCTGTCCACACGAGCGCACCCGTTCCGCCGGGGTCGCTCACCGCGGCGAGCAGAGGCCAGGCGTGCAGGCCCGCACTCTCGCGCGCCAAGCCCCTCCATGCCAGCTCGATTGCACCACAGCCCATCAGGACGAGCACGAGCCAAGGGCCAGTCGTGGCAGCCGCGATCCCTCCGGCGAGCGCATACGCCAGAACACGGGAGCGCTCGCCGGCCGCGCGCCGCCAGATCGGAAGGGCGACGCCCAGCCCCGCTCTGACCGCGACCGGGGCGACCGCCGCGCCGGCACCCATGCCAGCGCCCCGTATCCATGCGGGCGGTGATCCCGATAGGAACAGAGCCGAGAGAGCGAGGATCAAGATCAGGCCGGGCAGGATGAAACCGAGGCCGCCGATGAGCGCTCCCTTCGGGCCTCGCAGTCGCCAAGCGCAATAGATCGCAAGCTGTGTCGAGGCCGGTCCAGGCAGCAGGTTCGTCGCGGCAATCGCCCGCTCGAACTGCTCGTCGGTCAGCCATTCCCGTTGCGTCACGCACAGCACGCGGAACAGCGCGACGTGCGCGGGCGGGCCACCGAACCCGATGCAGCCGATCCGGCCCCACTCCCGCGCAATCTCAGCAAGCGATGGCTCTGGCAGGGAGTCAGGTGGCTGCATCGCGGCAGCGTATGCGCTCGATCCCAGGCCACTCATTCTGATCGTGTAGCCAACTGCCTGCGGTAGTTTGCCCCGATACTCGCCGCCGACCCGAACATTCACCGCCACGGAAGGCGACTGCACAGCCATCCATACACCGGGCCTCACCGTCATCTCGGGCTCGTGCGTCGATCCGCGCCCGCCAAGGAGGCGCACGATCACGGTCACTCACACCACGACGGGCACGATCACACCCACGGCGCTGAGTACGGTCATTCTCACGGGCTCGTACACGACAGCATCAAGCGCTCCCGGCAGGGCATCCGTGCCGTCTCGCTTTCACTCGCAGTCCTGGGGCTCACCGCTATCGCTCAGACCCTCGTGTTCACCACCAGCGGCAGCATCGCTTTGTTGGCCGATCTGATCCACAACTTCGGCGATGCGCTGACCGCCGTGCCGCTCGGGATCGCGTTCGCGTTGCACTCCCAGGTCGCAGAGCGACGAGCCGGCCTGGCCGTCGTGGCCGCCATTTTCATCAGTGCGTGTGTGGCCGGCATCGAGGCCATCAGCCGACTAATTCACCCCTCTGCCCCGACCCACCTGGCGGCACTCGCGCTTGCCGGTGCATTCGGCTACGCAGGCAACTTCATCGCGTCGCGCGTACGGCTGAGCGCCGGGAAGAGGCTGACAGTCCCGCGCTGATCGCTGACGGGCACCATGCCCGCGCAGACGCCTACGTCAGCCTCGCCGTGATCGCCTCCGCGATCGTCGTCGCGCTCGGAGCGCCAATCGCTGATCCGCTCATCGGTCTCGGGATCACGCTTGTCATCCTGCGCATCACCTGGCAGTCATGGGCAACGGTGCGCGGACACCACACCCATTAGCCTCCCTGGACGCTTATACATCTCAACGGCCGTTAGGATGAAGTGGTGTCGGATGATCGCTGCGACCTGCTTTGCCTGGACCTGCCGCGAGCGGAGGAGCTGCGCAAGACTCGCCTCGACCGGACAGTCGCCAAAGACCTGGCCGATGGCGCCAAGGCGCTCAGCGATCCCACCCGCCTGACGCTGGCCGTCGCTCTGCGCGACGGCGAGGAGCTGTGCGTCTGTGATTTGAGCTGGGTAGTCGGGCGCTCCGAGAACCTTGTCTCACATCACGTTCGCTCGCTGCGCACGGCGGGCCTAGTGCGCTCTCGCCGCGACGGCAAGATGGTGATGTACGCGCTCACCGATCGCGGTCACGCGCTGCTCGAGGTCGTCCTGGCGGGGGTGGAGGCGTGAGCGCCGCGGCCAGCGAACTGCCGATCCTGTCAGTCGATCCGTCGGTCTCACCGTCACGAGCGCAGCTTGTTCGTCGCGCGAGACTCCTTGCTTGGGCCGGTCTTGGCTGGCACGGCATCGAGGCAGCCGTCGCGATTGCAGCGGGCGTCGTGGCCGGCTCCGTGGCGCTGGTCGGGTTCGGCGCCGATTCGTTGATCGAGTTGGCGGCAGGGCTGGTCGTCCTCTGGCGCTTGGCTAGTTCTCGCGCGATAGCCGAGCGCAGGGCGCAGCAGATGATCGCGGTGTCCTTCTACGTGCTCAGCGCCTATGTCGCCCTCGAGGCGATCCGCTCGCTCGCTGCTGGCGATCACCCGGCCGTGAGCTGGGTAGGGATCGGCCTTTCGATCGTCACGCTCATAACGATGCCCCCGCTCGCCACGGCGAAGGCGCGGGTCGCTGAGGAGCTTGGGTCATCGGCGACCAAGAGCGAGAGCCGTCAGACGATGCTCTGCGCGTATCTGTCAGCCGGTTTGCTTCTCGGCCTCACATTGAACGCGCTGCTCGGCTGGTGGTGGGCAGACCCCGCGACCGCGCTCGGGATCGTAGCGGTCGCACTGAGAGAGGGGCGAGACGCCTGGCGCGGCGAGTCCTGCTGCACCGCCCCGATCGCTGTCCCCGGCAGTGACGGATGCTCGGAGGACTGTTGCAGTCCGCCAGTATCCGTCCACTGAGCCCCGCGATCGGCCCGCGCCTCTAACTACGGGCGTCGGGCTGTTCCGAGGATATGCGGGTCTGGCGGAAGGAACGGCGCGGGTGTGAATGGGAAGCGCTCGCACGTCTCGATCAGAAACCCGGCGTGCTCGATCCCGCTCGTCGTGTCACGCGCCAGGTGACAGCCACCCGCGACATGAGGCCAGAAAGTCGCGTCGGCGAGCCGCTGAAAACGTGACTCCCACTTGGGATGGGCGACTACGTGCTCGTAGAAGCGCAGCTCGCCATCAGGCCGAATGACGCGGTAAAGCTCCGCGAGCGTCGCCTGCTGGTCGGGCACGGTGCAGAGCACCAGCGCAGCGACCCCGACATCAAACGCTGCCGCCTCGCCGGGAAGTCGATCACCCACTCCATCGACTACGGATACCGGGACCGGCGCACGCCCGGCCGCCTGCTGCGCACGCTCGCGCAGATACCGCTCGGGCTCCACGGCGACTACCTCGTCAACAGTTGTCGGGTAATGAGAGAAGTTCGCGCCTGTGCCGGCGCCTATCTCAATAACCCGGCCGCTCAAGCCCGCGAGCAGCCTTCGGCGATGCTCGGCGCCACCACGGCGTTCGCTGGTCTCCGCGACCTTCGTGTAGATCCGCGCGAACACCGGGTGGGGTGCGTGCTCAGGCATCGCTCACGCTCCCCGCCCGCTCAGGGCCTTCGTCGGCGGGTTGCGATTGAGAAGCAGTCACCGGCAGGCAGGTCGTGTGGCGGGCCATCCGTGCGACCCGCTCGGCGCGTTTCCCCCGCAGTCTCGTCAGCACCCAGGCGATACCTCCCATAGCCGCCATTCCCAACGGGCACAACAAAATCTCAAGCCCTGACATCAGCGCTCCGTTTCGTCGTGAGGGGCTGGCTCGCACGTCGCGCTATGAGCCAGTACGCCACGAGCCCTGCCCCCGCGAATGGGGCGGCGCAAGTCAGCCCGCTGAGCAGATCGGCGGTCGTTAACCCCGTGCCGGTTGCCCGGTACACCGCCGCGGGGCCACCGAAGCTGAACACCGCTGCGAGGAACATGGCAGCGAACAGTGCCGCGCCGACGAGCGAGACCGTGGCACGGGTGATGCTGAGCGTGGCGAGCTTTGGCTGAATGCCGGTCTCCAGTTGCGCGACGCGAACGTCCAAAAGCTCGGGGCCTCCGATCGCCGCGACCCCCTTCAGCTCGCTCCAGTCGGGGCCACGGACAACCTTCAGTAGAGCGCCGACGAGGGGCCGGCGCCCACACGCTCTTACCGCTCGTCGGTCGGCGGCAAGCTCCCGGCCCGCGAGATAACGGGCGCGTAGAGAATCCAGCGCGGGCAAGAAGAAGAACGCGGCCGAGAGCGCCTGCACCAATACGACCTTCAACGGGTCGAGGTTGCATACGTGGTAGCGCTCGTGCTCAAGGACCGCCCGCAGCTCATCATCGGAGACGCCCTCAAGGAGCCCGCGGCTGACCGCGACGCGGGGAGTCAGGACGCCGTAAGCGAAGGAGAACCGCTCGGGCGCATCAAGGAGAACCACGCGCCCACCCAACCCGACTGCTGATGCCGTAAGCACCAGCTCCTCGGGCAGCTCAAGCGCCAGTCCACGAACACGGCGGACAAGTCTTTGAGAGGCGACGATCTGACGGGCAACCGACCGGGCACCGAACGCTAGACCAGCCGCCACCAGGGCAATGAAAAGGAGAACAGGCAGCAACGAGCCGCCGCTGTCCAAGAGCCCAACTATCCCCTCATGAGAAATCCGCACCAGGACCAGCGGGACGAGCACGCTCCCCACGGCGCCACAGAGCACATACATACCCAGCAGCAGCGCGAGCGACATAAGGGCAAGGAAACTACGGTTGGCGCTATCGAGCCTCATGCGTCCTCCTCAAGGAGACTACGCAGGCGGCGCAGAGCACCAGGATCGGCGCGCGCCTCGTCCATGAAATGAGCGACCGCCGCGTCGCCATAGGTACGGATCACGTCGCGTACCGCGATCCCTGCGGCGTCCGGGGCCGTCGCCTCATACACGTAGCTGCGTCGCTCACCCTGGCGCGTCAGGACGTTCTTCGCGGCGAGCCGGTTCATCACCGTCATTACGGTCGTGTACGCCAAAGGCTCAGGCCGCCGCTCGTTGAGCGTATCCACGATCTCACGAACCGACACCGGCCGACCCGCGTCCCAGATCGCATCCATTACCTCGGACTCAAGGGGAGCAAACCCTCGGCTCGCGCTGCTTGGCCTTCCTGCCATGAGCGGACTCTACTACATTCTCGTCGTGTATGCTCGGGTTATGACTACAACTGAGCACGACTACGCGTCACAAGCACGACAAGCGATCGAGATCGTCTGCTCGGGCGATCTCTCGCGGATGGAGGAGTTCTACAGCCCCAACTTCGTGGATCACATAAACGACATGACCTTTCACGGCTACGAAGGAGGCCGCGAGTCACTCGCGTTCTACGCGACTCTGTTCAAGGACTACCGCATGGGTGTCGAGGAGCAAGTCACCGAGGGAAACCGCGTCGCCTCGCGATGGGTCCTCAACGGCACCTACCACGGCCGCACCATCGAGCTTCGCGGCATCACGATCAGTCGCCTAGGGGAAGACGGCAGAACTCTCGAAGACCGGGGACACTCAGATTCGATCGCGCTGCTCGGCCAACTCGGCGTGATCCGCACACTGATCCTCGGCCTGGAAATCCTCACGCGCCGCGTCAAGCTCCCGAAAGGCGTCCTGAGAGCAAGCTGAAACCACGGTCCGAGCCCGCTGCACCAGCCGCCGCCGAGGCCAGAGTCGCGACGAAAAGGTTTGGGACGGGAAGCAACATCTCCCGTCCCAAACCCCCCCAAATACCCAGGTATCGACGGTATCCGGCTTATACAAAAAGGCACATGACGTGCCTCGTGCGATGGGCCGAGCGAGAGGTATGACCGCCTGTTTTTGGCTCTAGCAAAGGACTTTCTGGTAGTGCCTGCCGTTGGCCATCCCTTACAACCTGGCCGGTTCAAGGTGGGCACCAGGTACGCCTGAAAATCGAAGTGTCCCCGGTTCAAGTCCGGGTCTCGCCATCACGCGATCCGTCCGCGAACCGCACGGTTTGGGGTCTGATAGGGCCTCGACATCCGTTGGGTGGAAAGCCGGCGGTGTGCCCGACAAGAGGCTAGTAGTGCTCCGTTAGGTTGGTGGTCTTCGTAGTGGGTGTTCGGGCGGCAGCTCTCTGCGGCAGACGGGACAGGTCCCGCATGCTCGATCCGCCAGCGCAGCTTTCCGAGTCCGACCAGCGTCTTTGTGTCGGTGTCGGCTGGGAGGTTCGATAGCCAGTACTTGACCGGCTCTTCCTTGTTTTCGGGCCACTCGCAGAGCAGCCAGCACGCCTGGAGTTCCTCGTCGCTGCTGTGCGCCTGGCGGCGCAACTGGATGTTCTCCGGCCTGACCCTGAGCGCGAGAAACCGGGATGTCATCTCCCCGCGGGTGCCCTCCCTCCAGCAGACCTCAACCGTCGCTTGGCGCCCGGCGGCGAGCGCGAGATCCTTCAGGCAGGACGGCGCCTGTCGGTAGCGAGACTTCGGCGGCTGGCCCCGCCCCTGATATGCAGGCTGCTCAGGCCGGACGTGCTCCGGGTAGGCCGAGGTCGTCGTCTTGACGTCCAACACATACGATATGCCGTGCTGCTGGAGCCCTTCACGGAACTCGGTGTTATCCCCATAAGCGCCGTCAGCCAGCACCGGCGGCGGATCAATACCCCAGCCCATCAGCTCGTCGATCATCTCCAGAGCAAGCCGCCACTTCTCGACATGGTGCAGATCCTCAGGCACACCGGCCTTCCTACGCCGGTCCCGGTTTGACTCCGAGTCCTCATCCCACCAACTGAGCTATCTCGCCGCTGGCCGATCTTCGATCGGCAGACGATCGTAGCGGCTTGCCGGGGCCTACCGTCAGCCTCCGGCCGCTTCCCAAGCTTCCAGGTAAGGCAAAGGATCGATCGGATAACCGCCCTTGGCCTGCCAGCCACCGACCCAGACCTCCAGGTGCAGGTGCGGGCCGGTGGCGTCACCGGTCTGACCGACCCTGCAGATCGCCTGACCCGCCTTGACCGCCGCGCCTGCACTGACCGCCAAGGACGAGGCTTGGCAGTGGGCATAGAAGAAGTCGAGCCCGTCGACGGTCTGCTCGGCCGCGTACCAGCCGGCGCCGCCCGGCTGATATGCGGTCGTGATGATCGTGCCGTCCAGGGGCGCCACGACTTGGAGGCCTTCGCTGGCGAGCACGTCTTGGCCCTCGTGGATGTGGCCTTCGCGCGCCGCCCCGAAGCGGTTTTCGGGGCCTCCGAAGCTGTGGGGTCCGGCGACCGGGAAGACGGCTCCTTCGGCGACGGTCTGCGCCGGCGTGGGGACGCCGGGTGGAGAGCTGGTCGACGGGGGCACTACAGGCTTTGGCTTTGGCTTTGGCTTTGGCTTTGGCTTTGGCCGCGGTTTGGGAGCGGACGCTTTCGGATTGGCGTGGGTTCGACGCGCCGCGTGAGAGGGCTTGCGGGTGGTCGATTTGGGTGGTGGGCTCGGCTTGGGCGCGAGCACTCCGTATTCGCTGCCGCCAGTCCCTTGCGTCGCTGGAGCGAGCGACCCGCCGAGACCAGTCGTATCGGCGCTCGCGACGATCGAAGGAGCGGATGTGCCGCCCGTCGAGTCGAGCGCTTGGGCGGCGGGAACGAAGGTCCCGCCGAGCGCGACAGCGATCGTGAGCACACAGAGCATTGGAGCGAGCGCCCCAACGGGCACAACGGACATGGTCGTCGTGGCCTGCGCGGCCGCCTTGAGGACATGCCTCATGCCCCGTTATTCGACCCGGCAGAGACTTTCGCAAACCGGTGGGCGCTAGCTTGCGGCTTGGAATTCCTCCGCCAGCGCGGCGTATGTCCGGCGCAAGCCCTCTTGGATCGCCACCTGGGGACTCCATCCGAGCTCGTGCTTGGCGCGGGCGCAGTCCAAGCAGCTGCGCTGCAACTCGCCCGGGCGCAGGTCGGCCAATTGCGGCTCGATGTCCGAGCCGGCCGCGTCTCTGAGCACGCGCCACAAGGTCTGGACATCGGTCTCGACGCCGGTCGCCACGTTGAACGTGCCGCGCTTGCCGTTGGCCGCGATCAAAGCGGAGACAACATCTTCGACATGGACATAGTCGCGCGTGGGCTTGCCGTGCCCGAACATCTTCGGCGCTCGGCCGGTGTGGAGGTGCTCGGAGAAGATCGCCACCACGCCCGCCTCGCCGTGGGGGCTCTGGCGCGGGCCGTACACGTTGCCCAGGCGACACACAGCATGGGGCACACCCGAAGACAGAGACCAAGTGTTGACGTAGGCCTCGGCCGCCCACTTCGAGGCGCCGTAAGGGGCCAGGGGGGCGGGGATGCGCTCCTCGGAGGTCGGCAGGGGGGCTTCGTCGCCATACAAGGCGCCGCCCGTGGACGTGAACGAGACGGGAGCGCCAAGCTTGGTGGCGGCGTCAACTACGTTCAAGGTGCCCTGCACGTTCACCGCGCAATCGCGACCCGGATCGGCCACGGATGCGGTCACGGATGCTTGGGCGGCCAGGTGGTATACGGCTTCGGGGCGCACCTCCTCGAACACGCGCTCGAGCGCGTCGCGGTCGACGATGTCGAGCTCGCGCAGACTGGCCTGCGAGGCGACATTCGAGGCGCTTCCGGAGGAGAGATCGTCGATCGCGGTCACTTCATGACCAGCCGCAAGCAGGGCATCGACGACGTGCGAGCCGATGAAGCCGGCGCCGCCGGTGACAATCGCGCGGGTGGACACGCGCAGAAGCCTATATCGCCGCGCCCACCGGAGCATGCCAGTGGAACCGTGCAACCAGCAGGGAGCAACATCGCTTCGACCGTGTAAATCGCACCGCAGGTTTCGACTGCACGGATGGTCGCCCTCTACGCGCGCGTGGGCGCCCTTCCCTGCTGCCGCACAACACACATCCGCAGGCGCATAAGCGCCCACACCGACAAATAGGGCCTACCCGCGCGCCAGCATGTAACGGTCCATGGTGGCGATCACGCGGCGTGTGATCGAGTCCGCGCGCTGCTCGATCTCCGGGTCGATCTCTCCGGCCTCGCGCAGCTCGGAGACGCGGCGCATCGCGGGGGCGATCACCTCATCCTTCAAGGTGGCCGGCTCGATCCCGTCCTCTATGGCTTGGGCGATCGCCTCCTCGGCGAGCTCGGCGTCGACGAGGCGCATCGCGTCGGTATAGATCTCCAGAGCGCCCGCGATCAGCGTGCCGGGATCGGAGCGCTCGCGCGTGCGGGCCTCGGCGCCGGAGGAGTCGAGCACCTCCATGAACTTGTGCAGGAGGACCGGGTCGAAGTGGCGGTCGGCCTGCTCGAGCATCATCTCGACCGCCTGCTCGACCGAGAAGGCCCGACGGTAGACGCGGTGGGAGGTGAGCGCGTCGAACACGTCGGCGATCGCCACGATGCGGCCCTCGATCGGGATGTTCTCGGCGGCCAGGCCACGCGGATAGCCGTCGCCGTCCCAGCGCTCGTGGTGGGAGAGGGCGATCGTGGCGCCCATGTCGAGGATCGAAGAGGAGGAGCCGCGCAAGAGGCGATGGCCCTCCTCGGCGTGGGTCTCCACGATCGCGCGCTCCTCGACGGTCAGCGGGCCGGGCTTGAGCAGGATCGCATCGGGAATCGCCACCTTGCCCACGTCGTGCAGGGGCGCGGCGTGGCCGATGCGCCGGCAGAACTCGGGGCTCATCCCGACCGCTTCGGCCAGGAGCGTGGAGAAGCGTCCGATGCGCTCGATGTGGGCGCCGGTGTCCTCGTCGCGGAACTCGACCGCCATCGAGAGGCGACGGACCGTCTCGGCCTGGGCGATCTCCAGCTCGGAGAGGGCGCGACGCAGGTCGTCGTTGCGTTCGTCGACCTCCAGCTGGAGCATCTGGCGACGGTCATCGCCCAATTGCCATCCGGCGAGGATCGCGACGGCGACGAGCACGGCCGTGCCAAGTACGGTCAGAACGGTTCCGCCGAGCAGCATTGCAGCTACTCCGCCGAGCGTGGCCAGGACCAAAGCGGGCGCCTTGCGCCAAGGCGCCCGCCGACGACTGGGGTCGGGGATCGTCGGGGACGGGCCGTGGGGGGATGCCCCGTCGCCCTGCGGCCGCTCGCCGCTGGAGCCGCCCAGCAGGGCTCGCAGCTTGCCGGGCGCCGAGTCTTGCTCGGGTGCGCCCGCGCCCGAGTCGGGGCGCCCGCGCGGGAGCGCCGCCCCGCGTGGGGTGGACCGTTCCAAGCCAACCTTTGTTGCGCCACGCACGAAAAGCACTCCGTTCTTACGCTTCTCGTCTATTCGGCCGAATTAGACGTCCGCTTGAGCTACCCCGAAACGAGCTGCGCGAATCAGGTCGAACCTTTGGTCGTCATATCGATAGTGCGACGTACTTCGTCTCCAGATACTCGTCGATGCCCTCGAAACCTCCCTCGCGCCCGAATCCGGACTGCTTTACGCCCCCGAAGGGAGCGGCGGGGTTTGAGACGATGCCTTGGTTGACTCCGATCATGCCGGCCTCGATCGCCTCGCTCACCCGGAACGTGCGCGAGAGATCGCGCGTGTATAGGTAGGCCACGAGGCCGTACTCGGTGGCATTGGCGGCTTCGATCGCCTCCGCCTCGGTCGAGAAGGAGGCGATCGGCGCGACCGGACCGAAGATCTCCTCGCGCAGGACGCGGGCCTGCGTAGGCACGTCGGCGAGCACGGTCGGAGCGTAGAAATAGCCGGGGCCGGGGACCGGCTCGCCCCCACAGAGCAAGGTGGCTCCGGCGGCGAGGGCATCTCCGACCAGCTCCGCGACGATCCCGCGCTGGCGGTCGTCGATCAAAGGGCCGACGTCCACGTCAGGCTCGGTGCCGCGCCCCACCTTCAATGAGCGCATACGCTCGGCCAGTCGGCGCGCGAACTCGGAAACGACCGACTCGTGCACGTGGAAGCGGTTGGCCGCGGTGCAAGCCTCGCCGACGTTGCGCAGCTTCGCGGTCAGAGCGCCTTCGACGGCGGCGTCGAGATCGGCATCCTCGAACACGAGGAAGGGAGCGTTGCCGCCCAGCTCCATCGAGACGCGCAGGATCTGCTCAGCCGACTGGGCGATGAGGGTGCGACCGACCTCGGTGGAGCCGGTGAAGGAGAGCTTGCGCGCGCGGGGATCCTTCAGGAGCGGCTCGACGACCGCGCCCGAATGGCGGGCCGTGATGACGTTGAGCACGCCGCCCGGCAAACCGGCCTCCTCCAGCAAGTCAGCCAAAGCAAGCATCGAGAGAGGCGTCTGTTGCGCGGGCTTGACCACCATCGTGCAGCCGGCCGCGATCGCGGGAGCGATCTTGCGGGTGCCCATCGCGGTGGGAAAGTTCCAGGGCGTAACAAACACGCACGGGCCGACCGGCTGGCGCGTCGTGAGGATGCGGCCGACCCCGGTGGTGTTGGTCATGTAGCGCCCGTGGATGCGCACAGCCTCCTCCGAGAACCAGCGCAGGAACTCGGCCGCATAGGTCAGCTCGGCGCGCGATTCGCCCACGGCCTTGCCCATCTCGAGCGTCATCAGGAGCGCCAAGTCGTCCGCGCGCTCGAGCAGGAGCTCGTAGGCGCGACGCAGGATCTCCCCCCGCCGGCGCGGCGCGGTGGCTGCCCACGAGGCCTGGGCGTCGGCGGCGGCGCCCAAGGCCGCCAAGGCATCCTCGGGCGTGGCGTCGGCCACTTCGACCAAGGTCTGCCCGGTCGAGGGATCCTCGACCGGGAGCGTGCCGCCGCCGCTGGCCGGGCGCCAGGCGCCGCCGACGTAGAGGCCGGTGGGCACCCGATCCAACACCGCCTGCTGCTCAGACAGGCTCATGGCCGACCGCCATCGGTCTCGCATGGCTCAAGCCGGAGGGCCGATCGTCCGAGGCTACGCATGTGCGTGCCCAAGCCAAGAGAGCAAGCGACTAAACGGGTACCGCTCTGAGCACGGATGCTCCTCACGAGATCAACCTATCACCGACTTCGGGCCCTCTTGAGACGCGCTCCGAGCGCGATGGTGGCGCTTGCCTTGCTCGTCGGCTCGCCCACAGCCTGTGCGTCCACGCTGGTGATCGACGGGGCGGGCGACGGGCACGGCGTGGGCATGAGCCAAGAGGGGGCGCTTGGCTTCGCCGAACACGGGTGGTCCTATCAGGCGATCTTGAGCCACTACTACACGGGCACGGCGCTTGGGCAGGCTCCGGAAGTCATCGCGGTAAAGGTGTTAATCGGCTCGAAGGTGAAGGACATACCGCTCGAAACGTATGTGCGGGGTGTGGTTTCGGCCGAGGTGCCGGCCAGCTGGCCGATGGCGGCATTGGAGGCGCAGGCGGTGGCCAGCAGGACCTATGCGATCACCGCGCACGCGGGCGGCAGCAAGTTCGACGTGTACACCGACGATCGCTCGCAGGTGTACAAGGGCAAAGCGGCCGAAACGTCGCGCACGAACGCTGCTGTGGCGGCCACGGCGAGGCAGATCGTGACCTATGGGGGACAGCCGGCGATCACCTACTTCTTTGCCAGCTCGGGCGGCCGCACCGAGAGCATTCAAGACTCCTTCTTGGGCTCAACTCCGGAGCCTTGGCTGGTTGGCGTGAGCGATCCTTACGACACCGGGCCATTGCACCGCTGGACGCAGAACTTGAGCTTCGCCTCGGCGGCGGCGCATTTGAGCGGGCTGGTCGAAGGGTCGTTCGAGGGCATCGAGGTGCTGGGGCGGGGCACTTCGCCGCGGATCGTCTCGGCTGAGGTGCTCGGCTCCAAGGGTCGCAAGCTGGTGAGCGGGCCCGAACTGGCGGCCCGCCTGGGACTGGATTCCACTTGGGCCTACTTCAGTGTGAAGAACGCCGATGGCGTCCACGCCGAGCCGGACCTGAGCGGCCCGACGAGCACAGTGCCATCGACATCTGCGCCTGCTCCCGTGTCTGCGCCAGTGCCCTCGGCCCAGCCGGCGAGCGTGACCGGGCAGGGCGGCTCGGCGGCGGCGCCGGGACCGCCGACGGCTCAGCCGGCCAGCGTAAACGGGCAAGGCGGCGTCTCGGCCGGATAGCCATAGGCTATGGCGGTGGACGCGCCGCTGTTGATTGCCGACGTGCCTTGGCTCTTGTATCGAGCCTACTTCTCGTTGCCCAAATCGATCAAGGGCACGGACGGCGAGCCGTTGAATGCGCTGCTGGGCACGGTGAACGCCCTGCTGGCGGCGATCGAGTCCGAGGCGCCGCGGGCGGTGGTGACCTGCTTTGGCGCCGAGGAGGCACGCTACCGGGTACAGGCCTATCCCGCCTATCACGCGCATAGGGACCCGATGCCGGCTGATTTGGCCGCACAGTGGCAGCGAGCGCCTGCGCTGCTTGGGAGCTTGGGCTGGCACGTCGCCGACGCTGGGGATTTGGAGGCCGACGACGCGATCGGCTCTTACGCTCGCACAGAGGCCCAGGCGGGCGGGCGCGCTTTGCTGCTGACCGCCGACCGCGACCTGTACCAAGCCGTGGACGAGCGAGTGGCGGTATTGGATTTGGGGAAGGGAGGGGCGTGCGTATCGCTGGGACCGGCGCAGGTCAAGGAGCGCTACGGCGTGACGCCTGGACAGGTGGCCGATTTCATCGCTCTGCGGGGAGACCCCTCTGACGGTATTCCCGGAGCCCCCGGGATCGGGGCCAAGACGGCCGCAGCGCTGCTACAGACCTACGGCAGCTTGGAGGCTTTGCTGAAGACAGCCGAGCGGCAGATGGCCGAGGCGAACTTCGGCGATCTGCGCCCGCGAGTGGCAAGCGCCTTGAGCGAGAACGCGGAGCTGCTGCGCACGTTCAAGCGGATCGCGACGCTCGTGCCGATCGAGGCGGAGCGCCCGCCGGACACGCCGACCGACTTTGCGCGCGGCGCCGCCATGGCACGCGAGATGGGCATGAAGCGCTTGGCCGAGCGGCTCGACGCTATGGGGTGAACTTGACTGTGATCACGTCCCCGTCCTGCATCGGGTAGTCGCGACCCTCCAAGCGCAGAGTGCCGCGCTCGCGGGCGCCCGAATAACCATCAGCGTCAACCAGCTCGCGCCAACCGACGACTTCGGCGCGGACAAAGCCCTTCTGGATGTCCGAGTGGATCTGCCCGGCAGCGTGCCAAGCGGTTAGCCCGTCGCGCAAATGCCAAGACTGCGCGGGCTTGGCCTCGCCGGCGGTGAAGAAAGCGATCAGCTGCAAGAGGGAGAAGGCGCCCCGCACGATGCGCTGCAAGCTCGATTCTGAGATGCCCAGCTCGGCGCGCATCAGGGCCGCTTCCTCCTCCTCCAGCTCGGCCAGCTCGGACTCGATGCGTGAGCTGACCGCCACCACGCCCGCGCCCTCGGCAGCGGAGTGATCGGCCACCGCGGGCGGCACAACATCGGAGCCCTCGTCCACGTTGACGACGAACAGAACCGGCTTGGCGGTGAGCGCGCCCAGGTCGCGCAGGGCGTGGGGAGCATCCTCGGGCGCGGACACTCCGCGAGCGGGCCGACCGGACTGCAGCTCGCCGATCACCTCGCGCAGCCAAGCCTCCTCGGCGATCGCGACCCTGTCTCCACCCTTGGCCTGCTTGGCCACCCGATCGACTCTCCTCTCAGCCTGCTCGAGGTCGGCCAGGATCAGCTCGGTCTCGATCGTCTCGATGTCCGCGAGTGGGTCGACGCGTCCCTCCGGGTGGACCACGTTCTCGTCGCCGTGAGCTCTGACCACGTGCACGATCGCGTCGGTCTCGCGGATGTTGGCCAGGAAGCGATTGCCCAGACCCTCCCCTTTGTGGGCGCCCGCGACGAGACCGGCGATGTCGTGAAAGTCGATCGTGTCCCACACGATCTCCGAGGCGCCCACGGTGTGTGAGACCTCGACCAGGCGCTCGTCGAAGACGGGCACGACCGCCACGTTGGGCTCGATCGTGGTGAAGGGATAGTTCGCCGCCTCGGCGCCCGCCTTGGTGAGCGCGTTGAACAGCGAGGAC
This sequence comes from uncultured Solirubrobacterales bacterium, assembly GCA_963809705.1. Lineage (GTDB taxonomy): Bacteria > Actinomycetota > Thermoleophilia > Solirubrobacterales > Solirubrobacteraceae > Palsa-744. Next base: position 1,353,639 of record CAWEKF010000001.1, read on the forward strand.
TTGCCCGCATTGGGCAGCCCCACGATGCCTATGCGCGTGCTCACGGCCGCCTAAGCGGAGAACCCGACGCGCATGTCGCTGTCCTCGATGCGGACATAGACGACCTGGCCGAGGTACAGCCGCACAGGCCCCTCCTCGGTTTCGAGTTCATGCCAACCCCCGTCGCCGAGCGACTTGTAGAGCGTCTCGAGCTGCTCGTCGGTTACGCGCAGGGACAGCACCTGCCCGCCTTGAAAGCCGACGCTCACGCGCCGGTGCTGATGGGCCATCAGTGCACCTCCACTGGTTGAACTAGCTCGGTGAGCACCCGCTCGGTGCCCTTGGGCTCCAGGAACGCGACCAGGGCGCCGCGGATGCCCACGCGCGGGGCCTTGTCGATCAGAGGCTGGCCGGCGGCCTTCAAGGCCGCCAAGGTCGCCTCGATGTCCGAAACCTGGTAGGCGATGTGGTGCAGGCCGGGTCCCCGCTTGGCCAGGAACTTGCCGACTGGCGTATCGGGGCCCAGCGGCGCCAACAGCTCGACGTGGTTCTCGCCCACGTCGAGCAACGCGGCCTCGACGCCCTGCTCCTCGACAATCTCGCGGTGGGCGACCTCCATCCCGAAGGCGTCCCTGTAGAGCGCGAGCGAGGCCTCGATGTCCTCGACTGCCACGCCGATGTGATCGATCCGGTTGAACACGTCCGGCAGTCTAGTAGGCCGACCCGAGACAAAATGGCTGCAGCCGAAAAACCTCAGCCGCTCTCGTGCCTCTGTGGCGAAACTGTGGGCGGTAGGCCCGAGGGCACGTCGTTGGACACGGCCGCGGCCACGCGCAAGCCGACACCGGGCCTGCGTTCCAAGCGGGGCACACCCTTCATCACGCGGTCGATCGCCTCTCGGTCGATCGCCTCGTTGGAGAGCAGCTCGGCGACGAGCGCGTCGAGCTGGGCGCGATGGCCGAGGATCATCTTGCGCGCCGCCCGGCGCGCCTCATCGACAAGCTCCCGTCGCTCCTCGTCGCGCAAGCGCAGGGTCGTCTCCGAGAGGCGCACGTTGCCGTCGGGCGTGCGGCCCACGCCGGCGCTGCCCATCGCGTAGTCGTGGACCATCGAGTGGGCGATGTCGGCAACGCGCTTGAGGTCGTCGGAGGCGCCGGTCGTGATCGCGCCGAAGACGACCTGCTCGGCAACGCGTCCGCCCAGCAGGACCGTCATGTAGTCGAGCAGCTCCTCTCTGGTCTTCAGGTAGCGGTCCTCGGCCGGCAGGTTCAGGGTGTAGCCGAGCGCCCGTCCGCGCGGCACGATCGAAATGCGGTGCACGCGATCCACGGAAGGCAACAGCTCGCCGCAGAGCGCGTGTCCAGCCTCGTGGTAGGCGACCACCCGCTTCTCGTGGTCGTTCAGCACCCGGTGGGACTGAACTCCGGCGATCACCCGCTCCAAGGCTTGGTCGAAATCGGCGCCGGTGATCGCCTTGCCGCCGCGCCGCGCCGCGAAGATCGCCGCCTCGTTGCAGATGTTCGCCAGATCCGCGCCCGTCAGGCCGCTGGTCTGCTGCGCGACGAGACCCAGGTCCACATCGCCCAAAGGCTTGTCGCGCGTGTGCACGCCGAGCACGCCTCGCCGGCCCTTCACGTCGGGCGGGCTGACAAAGATCTGGCGGTCGAAGCGCCCAGGGCGCAGCAGGGCGGGATCGAGCTTCTCGAGCAGGTTGGAAGCGGCGATCACGACCAGGCGCCCGCTTGTGGCAAAGCCGTCCATCTCGACGAGCAACTGGTTGAGCGTCTGGTCCTTCTCGCCCGAGATGTCAGAGCCGCGGCGCCCTCCTACGGCGTCGAGCTCGTCGATGAAGATGATCGCCGGCTCCTGCTTACGGGCGATCGCGAACAGGCGCCTGATGCGAGCGGCACCGAGGCCCGCGAACATCTCCACGAAGGCGGCCGCGGACTGGGCGAAGAACTGGGCGCCCGACTCGTGCGCGACGGCCTTGGCCAAGAGCGTCTTGCCGGTGCCGGGCGGGCCATGCAACAGGATCCCCTTGGGCACCTTCGCGCCCAACTTCTCGAACTGCCTGGGGTCGCGCAGAAACTCGACGATCTCCTGCAACTCGGCCTTGGCCTCGTCGGCGCCGGCGATGTCCTTCCAGGCGACCGACTGGTTGGAGGAGGGCTTGATCTGCTGCGGCTTGACCCGCGGCATCACCTTCAAAGTCCGCCACATCAAGTAGATCAGGGCCGCGAAGAACACGATCATCACGACGCTGGACCACTGATAGGACCATTCCTGGATCTTCTGCACCAGTGAGCTTGCGAGCACCATCATCCAACCAACGCGCTCAGCCGAGTAGTTCTAGCGCGAGCTGTCGGTAGAAATCCGCAGCCCAGGCAAGATCGAGCATGTCGATTCGCTCGTCGGGGGCGTGAATCAAGGCCTGGGTCTCCAGCAGCGACTGGTTGCGCTGGGGGAAGAAGCCGTAGGCAACGCATTCGGGAAAAGCCGCCCTGAAGTGGCGCGAGTCGGTGAAACCGGGCAGGATCGTCGGGACGGTCTTGGCGCCCGGATCGTTCGTCTCGATCCAAGCGCCGAGCGCGTCCATCAGCGGTGAGGAGATCGGCGAGCGGTTGCCTGAGATCCGCTCGGTGAAGTCGATCCGCAACACCCCGCGCGCGCGAAGGGCATCGTTTACGGGCGTGTTTACCGTCACGCTGCCAGCCACCGTGCCGCCACCCGTGCCTGCTCTCACTCCGCTAGCAAACTCGAGCGCGAGACCCGCGAGTCCGCCGAGCACCTGCTCAATCGCGCTCCTGGTCTCCTGCTCGCCGAGACCTGGCGGCACGCGACAGTCCACCCTCAGCTGCGCTTTGGAGGGGATCACGTTGATCTTCTCCGAGGCCGAGACCTTGGTGGGCGCAAACGTCACGCCGAACATCGGCTCGAGCAGTTGCAGCAAGCGCGGGTCGATCGCCTCCAGGCGGGCGAGTGCAGCGGCGGGATCGGACTCGTCCTCCCCGACACCGCGCAGAAACGCCAGCGGCTCGGCGGTGGGCGCAAGCGCAGGCTGCCTGGAGGCAAAGCGCTCCAAAACGGGAGCCAGCTTCAGCAGCGCGTTCTCGCCCAACTTCGGCATCGAAGCGTGACCGGCCGCCCCTTCGGTGCTCACGGTGAAGCGATACACGCCCTTCTCCGCGCAGCACACGCCGTAATAGCGCTGGGCGCCCAGCTCGAAATGGGGGCCCCCGCCCTCGTTGAGCAGCATGTCGCAGCGCACCTTCTCCGGGTGCGTCTCGCACAGCCACTTGGCTCCCAACTCGCCGCCGGTCTCCTCGTCTACGACGGCCACCACCAGCAAATCGCCGCGCGCGGGTCGCCAGCCTTCGCGCGCCAGCCCGGCGGCCGCGGCGACCTCGGCGGCGACTTGGGACTTCATGTCCAGCGATCCGCGCCCCCACATGCAGCCGCCGGCGATCTCGCCCGACCAGGGATCGTGGGTCCACTCGCTCGCATCCGCCAGGACGGTGTCGACGTGGCCCAGGTAGCACAGCGTGGGGCCTTCGCTCCGGCCTTTCAATCTGGCCACCAGGTTCGGGCGCTCCGGTTCGGCGCCGAGCAGCTCGCATTGAAAACCGGCGTCCGCGAGGATCGTGCGCAGATACTCGATCGCAGCCCGCTCGTTGCCGGGCGGATTGACGGTGTCGAAGCGGATCAGTCGCCGGAGGAGCTCGGTGGCTTCGGCGGCGGTATCGCCATGTGGCGGAGGCGCTCCCGCGGCGCCTGGCTCGGTAGCGAGCTGCCCTGCACCTGCGACATCTCCCTGTCCAGCCACTCCTCCGATCCTACGCCACCGGGCAAGCGGGGGCAGGCGGCAAGCAGTTCCTGGGTGTAGGGGTGGGTGGGGCGCTGGAGCACATCGCACGCCGGTCCCTGCTCGATGACCTTTCCTCCACGCATCACGGCGATCCGGTCAGCCAGCGCTTCGACCGTGGTGAAATCGTGGGACACCAAGACATAGGCGCAACCCAGCTCCGTTTGCAGCCGCACCAGCAGCTCGATCACGCCGCGACGGATCGAAGCGTCGAGCGACGAGACCGGCTCGTCGAGTAGCACCAGGCGCGACGCGCCCGCACCCTCAGGGGCGCTCCCCATCGCGGGGGGCGGGCAGGCAAGCGCGCGCGCGATCCCCACGCGTTGGCGCTCGCCTCCGGAGAGTTCGTGCGGGAAGCGCTTGGCTTGCTCCGCGCGCAAGCCCACGCGCCCGAGCAGGCACACGGCCTCCAGTCGAGCCTCGGGCTTTGCGTATCCACGTGCGCGCAGCACGCGCTCCAGTGTGCGACCCACCCGCCGGCGCGGGTTCAGGGAGGCCTGGGGGTCCTGGAAGACCATCCCAAGCTCGCTGCGTGCCGCGGCAAGCTCGCGGCGGCTCGCCGCCGCGAGGTCTTGGCCGCCGAGGCGGATCGCGCCTGCGCTCGGCTCGATCAGGCCGGCAATCGAACGCAGCAGGGTCGTCTTGCCGCAGCCCGACTCCCCCACGATCGCCAGAGTTTCGCCCTCGGCAAGTGTGAGTGAGACGCCGGAGAGCGCCTCCAGCGGACCGTCGCGCCTGCCGCGTCCGGGGTAGGCGACGCGGAGGTTGTCCACTTCCAAAAGGGGTGCCCCGCGCGCGTGTGCGGCTTTCTTAAGAGGTCTAGATGTCGTTGCCAGACCGCGCGCGCGCGCGGGGCACCCCTTTACGAAAGACACAAGGTCCCCCTCCGCCGAGCCCGCGGCGACTTGAGCAAGGGCTCCTTCGCACGAGCGCGCCGACCTGGCCTTCGTCGAAGGCCGCAAAGCCTCCAATAGGCCGCGGGTATAGGAGTGCTGGGGACGCTCGAAGATCTCCGAGGCGGCCCCGTGCTCGACGATCCGCCCGGCCCGCATCACGGCGATGCGATCGGCCACGTCGGCGACCACGCCGAAGTCGTGGGTGATCAGGACGATGCTGAGATCCTCCTGCTCGCGCAGATCCTTCAGCTGGGCGAGGATCTGTGCCTGCACGGTCACGTCGAGCGCCGTCGTGGGCTCGTCGGCAAGCAGAACCTTGGCGCCAAGCGAAAGGCCCATCGCGATCATCACGCGTTGGCGCATCCCGCCAGAGAGCTCGTGCGGATAGGCCCGCACACGCTCGCGGGCCTTGGGAATGCGGGCACGCTCCATCAGTTCTCCGGCGCGCTCCAATGCGCGCGTCTTGGAGACGAAGGGTTCGTGGGCTCTGATCTGCTCGGCGATCTGGTCGCCCACCCGATAGACCGGGTTCAGCGAGGACTGGGGATCCTGGAAGACCATCGCCAGCTCTGCGCCCCTGATGCGCCGCAGCTGCGCCTCGGACGCTCCGATCAAGTCACGACCCTCAAACAGCGCGCCACCCGAGATCGTCGTGTTCGGCCCGCGGGTCAATCCCATCAGGGTCATCGCGCACACCGACTTGCCCGACCCGGACTCGCCCACGATCGCGAGCGCCTCGCCGTGGCCGAGGGCGAACGTGACCCCGTCCACCGCGCGCACCTCGCCTTCGCGGGTCGCAAAAGACACGCTCAGGTCGCGCACGTCGAGCAGCGGGGCAGCGCCGGCACGAACAGCGCCCCCAACGGGGCTCTCTCCCACGGGACGGCCGAGCCCAGTGGGGTCCAATCCCGTGGGATCGAGGCCTCGGTAGGTCAGCGGATCGGGTGGCAGCCCGTCGGGGCTCACGAGAGCCTCACCCGGGATCGAGCAGTGCGTAGGCGATGTCGATGAGCGTGCTCAAGCACGACCACCGCCGCGGCCACCATCATCGTGACGACCATTACCGGCGGGATGTCCAGACGACCGATCGACTGCGCCGCATACTGGCCCACGCCGCCCAGGTTGAAGACCGACTCCACCAGGATCGCGCCGCCGCCGATCACCCACGCGAAGTCGAGACCCCAGAGAGTCACGATCCCCGTCAGCGAGTTGCGTAGGACGTGCCTGATCAACACGCGCCGCTCCGAGAGGCCCTTGGCGCGTGCGGTGCGCACGTAATCCTCGCTCATCACGTCGAGCAGGTTGGCTCTCAACAGGCGCGAGTAGACGCCGATCGAGACCACCGACAGGGCCACCCAGGGCATCAGCATGTGAGTGAACCAGCCCCACGGATCGCTGGTGAGCGGCACGTAGCCTTCGAGTGGCAACAGGTGCCACTGGTAGCCGAGCCAGTAGAGCATGATCGCCCCGAGGAAGAACACGGGCATCGAGATACCGGTCAGCGAGACGACCGTCAGCGCACGGTCTAGCCAGCCCCCCGCGTGTACCGCTGAGAGCAGGCCGAATAGGACTCCCACGACCAACCAGATGATCCCGGCGCCGATCGCCAGGGAGATCGTGGGCGGCAGGTCTCTGACGATTTCCTGCTCGACGTTGGTCTGCTGGGAGTAGGAGATGACGCTGCCGTCGAAGATCTTTTCCATCGTCTTGACGTACTGGACGTAGATCGGCTTGTCGAAGCCCCACTGGACCCTCACGTCGTGCACCTGCTGGGGAGTCGCCAGGCGTCCGGCCATGCGCAACGCCGGGTCGCCGTCGGGGATCGCTTGGAAGATCAGGAAGGTCAGCACCGTGATCGCGAACAGGACCGCTATGAGCGAAGCGAGACGGCGTGCAAGGAAGCCGATCACCCAGGAATGACGCGCCAACGCCGAAGACGCGGGCGAGCCACCGGAGAGGCGACCTGTGGGGCCTCCGGTCACGGCCGGGATGCCAGGTACCGAGGATGCCTCCATCACGACCGCCTTGCGGTCGGGACGCCAGGTACGCGGGACAGTTTCATCGCAACCGTCCCATCACAGCCGCCCTCGCAACGAAGCCTTCGGGTCCAGCGCGTCGCGCACCGCGTCGGCGAATACGTTCACCGAGAGCACTGTCAAGACCAACATGATCCCCGGCACGAGCACCAGGTGGATCGCGCCCGGCATCAAGCGGGTGCCGTCGGCGATCATCGTGCCCCACGAGGGGCTCGGTGCCTGCACGCCCGCGCCGAGATATGACAAGGCGGCCTCGAGCAGGATCGCGTTGGCCACGATCAGGGGCGCAAACACGACGATCGTGGAGGTGAGGTTGGGCAAGATCTCGCTTGCCATGATCCGCAACCGGGCAAACGGAGGCGGGTATCCCATGACGCGGGCCGCATCGACGAACTCGCGCTCGCGCAAGGACAGAGCCTGGGCACGCAAGGGCTTGGCCACATAGGGGAACACGACCACACCGATCACGAAGGCCGGCAATAGGAGCGATCCGCTGCGCAGTGTGAACAAGCCCAGGTCGATCCCGCCGACCGCCAAGGCAACGCCGAGCGCCACGCCGAGCAGGACCGCCGGGTAGGCCCAAACGAGATCGAACAGGCGTGAGAGCACACCGTCGGTGAGACCCCTCATGTAGCCGGCCAACATTCCCAGGACTGACGGCCAGCAGCGAGAGTGATCGCCGTCGCGATCGCGGCGATCTCAAGCGAGTTGCGCCCGCCGTAGAGCAGCCTGACGGCCACGTCGCGCCCGTTGGAGTCGGCGCCGAGCAGAAACCGTCCTTTCCAGGTTGGACCGATCGGCACGCCCGAGGGAGACACGACATCCACCTGTTTGCCGCCAACGCTTACGGTCTCGGTGATGTGGTTCTGGTCGGGACCGGTATGGGCAACGTCTTTGGCGTATACCGGTGCGAGCAGGCAGGCCAAGACGATCGCGACGAACAGCGCCCCGAACGCAAGCGCCACGCGGTTGCGTAGGACAGCCCTCATGCCCCCTACATCGCCACAACCGCCACCGCGCCTTTAGCGCCGCCAGAGTGCTGCCGGTACCAGCCGCGCGACGTCGAGCCCGTCTTGGCCAAACGAAGCAGACGACCTTTTCCTGGTCAACGAAGCAGACGGCCTTTACTTCAACTGCAGGCTGCTCCAGTCGGTCCCATACACCGGATGGAAGATGAGGGCGCCGAAGTCGATCCGGTTGGAGACGAACTTGGGCACCTCGTCGTAGCCAAACGGCGCCATGTAGGCCTTCTTGGCGGTGTATTCGTCAAGCGCCTGCCAGCGGCCCACGACCGAAGTCAACTGTGAGGAGGGCACAGGCGCCAGCGCGGCCAGTTCCGACTGGATATGCGGGTCGTTGACCTGCGAGAGGTTGTGATTTTCAGTCGGCAGAATCGATTTCGCGTCGAGCAACTGGTAGAAGTCGATCGGGTTGGGGAAGTCCTGGCTGAAGGACAGCCACCCGGTCTGCGCTTTGTTGGCGAGGTTGCCGACGGTGGGGTAGTACTGGGCGTCAGCCACGATCTTCTCGGTCGCTTTGAGGCCGATTTCGTTGAGTACGCCCGTGTAGTAGTCCACGAATTCCTTGTGGGGAGCGCGCGAGCCGCCCCAGACAGTCACAGGCGTACCGGCCATGCCCGATTTCTGCACCAGTTCCTTGGCCTTGGCCAAGTTCGGGCCTACGCTCGGTTCGCCGTACGGGCACGGACCGGAGGGATGGCCGGGCATACCCACAGGCAGGAAGAAGCAGGCGGGATCGAGCATCCCAGAGTCCAGACGCTGCAGGGCACGACGGTCGATCGCGTAGTTGACCGCTTCGCGTACCAGTGGGCTGCTGAAAGGCTTGGATTTGACATTGAGGAAGAAGTACTCGCCCGAGACGGTCGGCTCCTTGGCATACCGATCAGAGGCCTGGCTTTCCACCTTCGCCAGCAAGGTCGGGGGGATCGTGTCGTTGTAGTCGAATACATCGGCGCTGTTGTCGAGCACCTGCTCGGTCTCGCTCTGGTTGTTGGAAACGATCCTCACGTTCACGTTTACGTGTCCGGCCGGAATACCGGGGATCGTGGAACTTGAGAAGTGGGGGTTGAGATCCAGAGAGAAGGACTTGTTGGGCACAACGCTTGCGATCTCATACGGCCCCACACCCGGCGGGGGGGTGTTGGGGAGGCTTTTCATTGGTGTGCTGCTTGGCACCAAGCCGGCCGCGGGGAAGGCGAGCACGTTCAGGAAGGGACCATACGGAGCGACCAGTTTGATCGTGATCGTGCCGGTCGCATCGTCGGCCTGGATGCCGGAGATGGTGGAGACCTTGCCCTTGTCGAAGGCTTCGCCGCCAACGATGTTTTCGGTGAGCAGTTCCTTCTCGCCCCAGCCGAGCTTGATCGCGCGCTCGATCGTGTGGGTGAAGTCCGAGGCCTTCACGGGAGTACCGTCGGAGTAGACGAGTCCTCTGCGCAAGACGAACGCATAGGTCTTGCCGTCCGAGGAGACCCGGGCAAGGCTTCGGCCACAGCCGGCAATCAGTTTGGTGCCGGCTTCGCCGGAGGCGCGCGCATAGGTGACAAGGCCCGTGTAGGTGAGCCAGGTAGCCTCGTAGGACTGGGTCGTGAAACCGAGGCCCGGATCGAGCGAGTCGGGCGCGGTGCCCATCAGGACGGTGACGGGGCCAGTTCCGCCACCGCTCCCGCTGTGGTGGAGCGTAGACGAGCTCCCACAGGCGCTTACGCCCACGATCAAAGCCAGCACCAGCGAACACCCAATGAATGCCCGAAGTCTCCTATGCACCTGTGCCCCCTCCTCGCGAAGCCGGCGAGTCTCGTAATGTGTGCCACTAAGTACATGGTTCGACATCCCTTGTCGGCACCCTTTCACGAAACTTGAAGTATTCAAATGAGCTTGGACACGATCGAGATCGACATCGACAAGGTCGTGCCAAGGTGGCCAAGGTTCAACCCCTGTGGGCCTTGCTTGCGACTGGACGATCGCGCCCGCTACATGCGGCGCATGGCCCAGGCGATCGTCGACGAAGTCGACGATCTGCGCGAGGCGATCGCCCACGAGCAGGCACGCCCCCGCACCGAGGTGGCGACACTGGAGCTGTTGGCGGCGATCGACGCGCTCAACTGGGTCGCACAGGAGGGCGCCGGCGTACTCGGCGGACGCAGGGTGGGGGTGCACCGCTCCCTGTTCTTGACCAAGCGCGCGCGCATCGCGTATGAGCCATACGGGGTGGTGGGCGTGATCGGCGCCGGCAGCGCGCCTTTCGCGCAGCCGCTTGGCCAGATCGCAGGCGCTCTGCTGGCAGGCAATGGGGTGGTCTTCAAGCCCGCGCCGCGCGCCACCTTGGCCGGCGAGCGGATCGCGAGGGTGCTCGCACGCGCGGGCCTGCCCGAGGGACTTGTGCGCATCGTCCACGGTGGAGCCGACATTGGCTTGGAGCTGGCTCGCTCGCGCGTGGACAAGCTCCTGTTCACCGGCTCGCCCGCCACAGGACGAGCGGTGGCGAAGGAGTGTGTGTCGCGCGAGAAGGAGGTGACGGTTGAGTTGGGGGGCAAGGACGCAATGATCGTGCTCTCTGATGCCCATGTCGCCCGAGCGACTGCGGGCGCTCTGTGGGCGGGCTGTGCCGCGGCCGGCCAGGCACGCGGGGCGGTCGAGCGCATATACGCGGCCCCGGAGACAATGGAGCGACTCGTGCAGCGACTGGTGGCCGGCGCGCGGGCACTTAGGGTGGGCGACCCGAGCGACCCGAGCGTGCAGGTCGGTCCGCTCTCCTCCGAGCGCCGACTGGAACATGTGCGAGGACTAGTGGAGGATGCTCTCGCGCACGGAGCAACTCTGCTTTGCGGCGGCCCGGTTCGGCCGGAGGACCTCGTGAGGGTGGTCAGCGAGAGCCGAACAGACGAGCCGGGCATGTCTAACTTTTATGCCCCCGCAATCCTCACCGGCGTGACGCATGAGATGCGGATCATGCGCGAGCCCATCGGTGGCCCTGTATTGACGGTGATGGAGTTTGGGTCGGTCTCGGAAGCGATCTCCCTGGCCAACGACAGTCCTTACGGCCTGGGCGCGTCGGTGTGGACCGCTGACCGCTACCGGGGCATGCGGATCGCACGCGAGCTTGACGCGGGCATGGTGTGGCTAAACGACCATTTGCCGAGCCCTGCCGTTTCGCGCGGACCGTGGGGCGCGGCGGCGGGCAGCGGCTTGGGGCGCACTCTTGGCGAAGCGGGCCTGAGGGCGTGCGCGCAAGAGAAGCTGATCACTTGGGATCCCTCCGGGGTGAGGGGCCTGTGGTGGGGTCCCTATGACGAAGTCGCCGCCAAAGCCGCTAGGACCGCGACGCGCCTACGATCGACGCGCGAGGGCGATCGCGAAGCTGCCCTGCGCGAGGGCGGAGCGGCGCTCGCAAGGGCGGGCATCCGGGCGCTTGCGCGTAGGTCGTAACCTGTAGACATGCCGGCCCAAGCCTATGCAGGCAAGGAGTGCGTGTGCCAACTGCGCAAGGGCATCTGCGATCAAAGCTGTGTTGCGGACATGCTTGCGACGCCCTTCTACATCGCCTGCCTAAAGCTCAAGGCGCGCCGCTGCGTGGTCGTGGGCGGCGGCGAGATCGGCCTGGAGAAGGTCGAGGGCCTACTCGCCTGCGACGGCGAAGTCACTTTGATCGCCCCGGAAGCAGAGCAAGCGCTGGCCGACTACGCGGCCGAGGGCTCGATCCGGTGGGAGCGACGCGCCTACGCAGGTCCGCGGGACCTGGAAGGCGTGTTCATGGTGATTGCCGCCACCAACGACACGGATGTGAACATCGCCGTATACGACGATGCCGAGCGTAGGGCGATGCTCGTCAACGTGGTCGATGTGCCGCCTTTGTGCAATTTCATCTTGCCGGCGATCGTGAGGACCGGGCCGCTCGCCATCGCGATCTCCACCGCGGGCGCCTCGCCGGCCCTGGCCAAGCGCATCAAGCGCGAGATCTCAGAGCAGTTCGGCGAGCCCTACGCGCAGTTGGCGGTCTTGCTCAACGAAGTGCGCGGCTGGGCCAAGGGGACCTTGCCCACCTATCAAGATCGCAAGCAGTTCTTCGAGGGGATCGTGAACGGCGGGGGGGCGGGACCCGATCCAGTAGCCCTGCTGCGGGAAGGTCGGGCAGACGCGGTGCGAGAGCTGGTCGCGACGGCCCAAGGCGAGTACGAGCAGCGCCTTGCCACGCCCCAGCACGGTGTAGCCACAGTCTGAGGCCGCATGACGGAGCTCGCAGCCCAGGCGGCGCCGGGCACAGCCTTCGAGGATGAGTCCGTGGCCGTAGAGCTGAATGGGCTAACTCGCAATTACGGCGAACGCACGGCGCTCGAGGACGTCTCGCTCACGCTGCCTAAGGGCGCGACGCTGGTCGCGTTCGGACCCAACGGAGCGGGCAAGACGACCCTGCTGAGGGTGCTCGCCACGCTATTGCGACCCCACGCCGGGACGGTCATAGTCCTGGGTGCCGCATTGCCCGAAGAAGCGTGGCGCGCACGCGGGCGCATTGGCCTGCTCGGCCACGAACCGCTGCTCTACCGGGAGCTGACCCCGCGCGAGAACCTGCGCTACCACGCGCGCCTGCACGGGGTCGAGGAGACGCGCGTGGAGGAACAACTGGACGCGGTCTCCTTGCGGAGCAGGGCCGATGAGCCAATAAGGACCCTCTCGCGCGGGATGGTCCAGCGGGTGGCGGTCGCCCGCGCGACCCTGCACGATCCCGAGCTGCTGCTGCTGGACGAGCCCTATGCCAACCTCGACCCGGCCGCGATCGACTTGGTGGAGCCTTTGATCGGCCCGGCAAGCGGCTGCACCAGTGTGCTCACGAGCCACGATCCAGGGCGAGGTCTGGCCGAGGCCGACCTAGTGCTTGGTCTGAGAGGAGGCCGCGTGTCCTTGCTGGCTGATGCAGCGAGCGTGGATCCCGATGAAATAGCGGGGCTGTACCGATGAGCAACCGAGTGGCGCCGATAGCCGAGAGTCTCGATCCGAGCGCCACTGCGAGGCCGCCCGGGTGAGCGCACCTACGAACACGGGGAAGACATCGCCGCATGCGGCGATGTCCCCGACCCGCACATGTGCGGGTGGGCCAGCCGGTGCATGCACCGGCTGGAACAGCAAAAGTTGTCCTAACCATCCTGCGCAAGGAGCTTTTGGTCGAGCTGCGCACGCTCGAGTCGGTCCCCGGCATGGCCCTGTTCGCGGTCACGACCTTCGTGGTCTTCCACTTTGCCTTGAACCAGAACACGGTCAACGGGCAGGAGGCGGCCGGGATTCTGTGGGTAACCCTCCTGTTCGCCGCCATGCTCGGCGTCAATCGCCTGTTCGTCGCCGATGCCGACCAAGGCGGCTTTGACGGCTTCCTGCTCGCTCCGGTCGACCGCTCCGCCCTGTTGTTCGCCAAGGCGCTCTCGCTGTTGGCCTACCTGTTTGTGCTTGGAGCTGGTGGCCGTGCCCGCCTTCGGCCTGCTCTTGCTGGGGCCCTCTCTGGGTCAAGCCTTGCCTTCCTTGTTGGCGCCGCTCGCGCTTGGTGATATCGGCGTAGCAGCGATCGGCACTCTGATCGCCGCGATGACCGTACGCACGCGGGCGCGGGACCTACTCGGGCCGATGTTGACCCTGCCCCTCCTGGTACCTGTCGTGATCGGCTGCGCGCGCGCCACCGCCCCGCTCTTGCAGGCGGTCCATCCGGGGGGTATGCCCCTGCGTTGGCTTGGAACGCTCGCGCTCTATGATCTTGTGTTCGGCCTCATCGCCTACGCCGTATTCGACTTCCTGCTGGAGGATTAAGGCCACCGATGCGCAGCCCTTCACTTCGCGCCCTCTCCATCGCCACCGCGGCGGCTTTCTGCGTATCGCTCAGCCTCGTCTTCTTCTATGCGCCGATCGAAGCCGAAGAAGGCTTCCTGCAGAAGATCTTCTACCTGCACGTGCCTCTGGCGATCGTGACCTTGTGTGGCTTCGTGATCGGCGGCCTGATGGCGATCGCGCACCTGCGCACGCGCGACCAGCGCTGGGACCTGCGCTCCTACGTGACGATCCACATGAGTCTTATCTTCGGCGCCGGAGTGCTCATTACCGGCTCGATCTGGGCCAGAGCCTCGTGGGGCCACTGGTGGGTTTGGAACGAGCCCACGCTCGTCTCCTTCTTGATCATTTTCCTGTTGTACGCCACCTATCAGCCCCTGCGCTTCGCAATCGAGGACCCTGAGCGCCAGGCTCGCTACGCCTCCGTGTTCGCAATCACCGCCGGAGCGTTCGTGCCCTTGAACTTCATAGCGGTGCGCCTGTCCGCCTCCTATGTGCACCCCCGCGTATTGGGCTCCTCCTCCAACCTGCCCGGCCCGATGATGCTCACCTTCGTGGTGTCCTTGGGAGCGATGGCCTTGCTGTTCGCGACTCTATGCTCCTACGAGCTGGCAGCCAAGCGCACCCGCATCTTGCTCAAAGCGCGCTCCCGCATCCTGGGGTTCCAATGATCTCCTTGGCCAGCACCTTGCCCAATTCGAACAGCGGCTACGTCGCCGCCGCCTACATCGTGTTCCTAGCGATCGTCCTCATCTATGTGGCGATCATGGCTGTCCGGTTGGGCCGGGTCGAACGTAAGGTGCGCGAGCTGAACGCTCACGAGCGCGAAAAGGAACGCGAGACTGTATGAGCGAGCTGCTCGCACTTGGCATGTCCCACAAGACAGCCCCAGTGGCGTTGCGCGAGCGTTTGGCCTTCTCCGAAGCGCAGGCCGTCCAGTTTGCCGAGCACGCCATCGCCAGTCCCGAGGTGAGCGAGGCCGTCGTGATCTCAACGTGCAACCGCACCGAGGTCTACCTCGTCGTGGGCGATCCCGTCCAAGCAGAGGCCGACGTGCTCGGAATGCTTGCGCGACGTGCCTCGATCCGGCCTACCGAGCTGGCTCAGGAGATCTATTCGCCGCGCAACTGTGAGGCCGCGCGCCAGCTCTACCGGGTCACTTCGGGCCTTGAGTCGATGATCGTCGGCGAGGCCGAGATCCAAGGCCAGGTCAAGCGCGCCTACGAGGCGGCCTTGGCGAGCGGCACGACAGGTCCCCTGTCCAACCGATTGTTCGCCGCGGCCCTGACCACCGGCAAGCGGGTGCGTTCGGAGACCGGCATCGGTTCCTCCAGGGTGAGCGTGCCTTCGGTCGCCGTCGACCTCGCCCAAGACGTGCTCGGAGGATTGACCGAGCGCCGAGTGATGCTGCTCGGGGCAGGTGAGACCAGCGAGCTGACCGCCCAAGCTTTGGCCAACCAAGGGGTCGGCACGACCTTTGTGGCTAACCGTCACGCCGACCGCGCCCTCAGCCTTGCCCAGCGCTTCGGAGGATCGGTAGTCGGACTCGACAAACTCCCCGAGCAGCTCTTGGAGGCCGACATCGTCGTTTCCTCCACTTCCTCGCCCCACCCAATCCTGGGCGCCGAGGAGCTGGCCGTCGTGATGGACGAGCGACGCAGGCGTAGGGGCGGGGGAGCACTATTGCTGATCGACATCGCGGTGCCGCGCGACATCGATTCGCGTTGCGCGGACCTCGAGGGTGTGACCCTGTACGACATCGACGACCTCCAGGCCGTGGTGCGCCGCAACTTGGGCGCCCGCGAAGAGATCGTGCCCCAGGCCGAGGAGATCGTCGAGGAAGAGATCAGAGCGTTTCGCGCGCTGGCTCGGTCAGGCCGAGACCTTGCCGACCGTGGCCGCTTTGCGCGAACGCGGCAACGAAATCGTCGAGCGAGGTCCTCAGCGAGAACGCAAGGCCGCTGGGAGGCCGCCACCGAGCGCGACCTGATGCGAGTCGAGGCGGTCGCGCGCGCCGTGCTGAATCGTCTCCTGCACGAGCCCACGATCCGCCTGCGCAGCCTCTCGGCCGAGCGCGGTCACGCCAGCCTGCAACTCGTACGCGAGCTGTTCGCACTCGACGAGGAGAGCCCGCGCGAAGAGGAGATCGCACGCGAGACGCCCGCCGAAGACCCGGACGGCAAGCTGGCCGAGGTGCGCTCGATCAAGAGCGCACGCAAGGGCCATGCTCTCAGGAGGCATCGTAGGCGCCATGCGCATCGGGACGCGCGGCAGCGCGCTCGCGCTGGCCCAGGCGCGACTTGTCAAGCAGTGGCTCGGCGGCGGCGAGATCGTGATCGTGCGCACACGCGGCGACGTCATGTACGAACCCAACCCCGCGGCCAGCAACGGACATGCTCAGGAACGGCGCCTCCAAAGACCCGCGCAGCGACGCACCCGGACGGAGGACGTCCGGCCAAGTCGCGCCAGGCAACGACACACGCCACCTCCCGGCACGCGAGGCCCATATCCCGCCCGACAAGCGCCGGCGCGGAGACGACAAGTCACGCTGGGTGGCCGAGCTTGAGCAGGCCTTGCTGTTAGAGGAGATCGACGTGGCGGTCCACTCCGCCAAGGACATCCCCGTTCAGCTTGACCGAGGGTTGGAGCTACTCGGCTCGCCCAACCGGGGCCCCGCCGAGGACGCCTTGATCGGGGCACGCTCGATCGAGGAACTCCCCCTCGGGGCCTGCCTGGGCACCAGCAGCGTGCGTCGAGCCGCCCAGCTGCGTGCCGCTCGCGAGGATCTCGAAGTGATCAGCCTGCGCGGCAACATCGACACACGCCTGCGCAAGCTCGCCAACGCGGTCATCGCAAGCGGCGACGGCAGCGGTGGCAGCGCCGCCTCCTTGCACGCGATCGTGCTCGCCAAGGCCGGCCTCGTCAGGTTGGAACGCGAGCGCGACATCGGCCACACGCTCGATCCCGCCCGCTTCGTGCCCGCGCCCGGCCAGGGGGCGCTCGGGCTGCAGGCGCGCGCAGACGATCGCAGCCGTGAAGCGAAGCCGTGGCACCGATCATCGACGTCGAACGCCTCGGCCTGCCTGACCGCCGAGCGGGCCTTGGCGGACGCGCTGCAGGCAAGCTGCAACACCCCGCTCGGCGCCTATGCGGTGCCGGCCGGCTGTGGTTGCCTGCACATGCGCGCCTGGGTGGGCTTGCCCGACGGCTCGGAGTGGGTCGCCGACGAGCTGCTCGGCGGCTTCTACGATCCCGAGGAACTGGGCCGGCGCGTGGCGGAGCGGATGGAGGCCGCTGGCGCTCGCGACCTACTCCGTCGCGCCGAGGAGATGGCCTTTGAAGCCGGCTGAGCGCCGCAGGAAGCAGGGCAGCCGGGAGCCGAGCCAGGCCCGAGCCCCCACCGGACCCAGAGGGTCGCAAGGGCAATCGACCGGCCGGGCATGTCTACCTGGTGGGGGCCGGGCCGGGCGACCCCGGGCTGTTGACGGCACGGGCCTTGGAATTGATCGCCAGGGCCGACACGGTCCTCTACGACCGCCTGATCCCACCCCAGGCGCTCGCGGGAGCTCGCCCCGACGCCGAGCTCCTGTTCGTCGGCAAGCAGGGCGGCGGCGAGTCGGTGCCCCAAGAGCAGACCGAAGCTTTGATGATCGAGCGGGCGCGCGCCGGGCGCGAGGTGGTGCGCCTCAAGGGCGGCGACCCTTTCGTGTTCGGCCGCGGCGGCGAGGAGGCCTGGCGCGCTGAGGGAGGCCGGCATCGATTTTCAGGTGGTGCCCGGTGTGACGGCCGGTGTGGCCGCCGCGGCCTACGCCGGCATCCCGGTCACCCACCGGGGCCTGTCAAGCGGTGTCGCGTTCGTGACTGGCCACACCCGGGAGGACACCCGCTCGGATTCGCCAGGACTGGGCGAGGGAAGCGAGGGGGCCAACGGAGGCGAGCGAGGCGCAGTCGAGGCGCCGAGCCCGAACTCGACTGGCAGGCGCTGGCCGCGTTCCCGGGCACGCTCGTGTTCTACATGGGCGTGCGCGCCTTGCAGCGGATCGCAGACTCCCTGATCGCCGCCGGACGCCCCGCTTCCCAGCCGGTGGCGCTCGTGGAACGCGGTACCTTGCCCGACCAGCGCACGGTGAGCGGCACGCTGGCCACGATCGCCGAGCTGGCAGCCCGCGAGGACGTCAAGGCGCCGGCGATCTCGTCGTGGGGGACGTGGCGCACTTGAGCCAGCGCCTCGCTTGGCTTGAGGATCGCCCCTTGGCGGGACGTTCGGTCGCGGTGACACGGGCGCGCGCACAAGCCAGCGGTTTGGCGGCTCGCCTGGAGGACTTGGGCGCGAGCGTGGTCGAGGCGCCCACGATTCGCGTACGCGAGCTGTCCGATCCCGCCCTCCCGCCGCTCGATCCCTCGCCCTATGACCTTGTGTGCCTGACGAGCGCCAACGGCGTCCAGTTCCTGTTCAAGCGCCTGGCCGCCGCCGGCCGTGACGCACGGGCGCTGGCGGGAGCCCGGATCGCGGCGATTGGACCGGGCACCGTCGCCGCCCTGGCCGAGCGCGGGATCGTGGCCGACATCGTGCCCGAGCGCTCCGTGGCCGAGTCGCTCGTCGAGGCTTTGAGCGAACTGGAGATACGCCGCGCGCTCGTGGCCACGGCAGGCGGGGCACGCGAGACCCTGCCTGCCGCGTTGCGCGAGCGGGGCGTCTCCGTGGACGTGTTGGCACTGTATGAGACGGTCGCCGAGCCGCTCTCCGCGAGCGCCCTGGCGGCCGCCACAAGCGCCGATTACGTCACGTTCGCGTCTGGGTCTAGTGTTCGCTTCTTTTTGGGCGCCCTGCGCGCGCGCGGGCGTACGCGCGCGGGGCGCCCCATTGTGGACAACACAACCGCCCAGACCGGCGCCACCTCCGCTCACGCACGGAGCCCCGCTCACCCCGGGACCGGCCCCGCCCACACCGAGCATCCGCACGACGGCGACGCAAAGCTCTCGACCAAAACCCGGATCGTGTCGATCGGACCGGTGACAAGCGCCGCCCTGAGAGAGCACGGCCTGGAGCCCCAGGTCGAGGCCGAGCGACACGACCTCGATGGCCTCGTCGACGCTCTGGTGGCCGACGCCGAGCGCCGCGGCGGATGACCGCGAGCGAGGTCGCAAGCGAGGCCGCAAGCGGCGAGCGATCGGGGCTCGGGCGCCCGCGCCTGCACCTGAGACGACAGATTCGACCAACCAGCGGGCGCGCTCCCTGGCAATCGCCGGCGCGCCGCATGGCACGCTCGTGAGCGCCGCCGAGCAGACCGCCGGCCGCGGACGCCAGGGCCGTAGCTGGGTGGCGCCGGCGCGCAGCGCCCTGTTGTGCTCCTTGATCGTGAGAAATCCGCCGCGCCTGCTGTCCTTGATCGCGGGGGTGGCGATCTGCGACGTGGTAGGCCAGGACGCCCTCTTGAAGTGGCCCAACGACGTGGTCCTTCCCGAGGGGGAGGCGGCTCCCCAAACTGGGACCATCCCCGACACCGGCGAAGCCGGGGAGCCCAAGCTGCGAAAGCTCGCCGGCATCCTCGTCGAGGGCCGCCCCCAGGACGCCTGGGCGGTGCTCGGGATCGGCCTCAACGTGGCCGTCCGCGTGGAGCAGCTACCGCCGGAGATCTGCGCGCGCGCTGCCACGATGGGACTGCCGGCCGCTGCGATCGAGACGACGCTCGAGCGGCTCCTGCCGGCGCTCGGCGCGCGCCTGGCCGAACCTGTCGAGGGCGTGCTCGAAGCGTGGCGCGAGCGCGACGCGCTTTACGATCGCGAAGTCTTCTGGGAGGGCGGTCAAGGACGCGCCCGCGGCATCGACGAGCGCGGCCGTCTACTCGTCGCGCTTGCCGACGACTCCCTCGCCGCTCTCGACGCCGGGGAGATTCACCTTGCCATCTGAGCCGCCGGCGTCCGCGCCCGCCGCTGTATCGGCAGCCACGTCCGTCTTGGGTGGACGCGAGGGATCGCCGGGGCGCTGACCCTTACGCCGGCGACGCCCGGACGTGCGCCCACCCGCCCGCCGACGCTTGGGGAAGTTGCGCAACAGCTCGCGCGCCAGCGCCGGCGGCTTGCGCGCCATGCGCGTCCTGGCGCCCCTCAGGACCTCCTCGGCCTCCGGTGTGTGCGCGAGCGCGGCCGCCAGCAGAGCGGCCGCGAGTCGGCGGTCCTGCTTGCGGGCGGCATGCACCAAGCGGCGCGCGTTGCGCGCGTGGGCCCCGCCAGCCGAGTTGACGAGCAGGCCGAGCAGGCGCTTGGTCTCGGGCCAGCGCTGCACCGCGTACTCCTCGTGCACCTCCCTGGTGTATTCGGCCAGGCGCCAGATCCAGGCGTTGGCCTGGTCGCGCCTGCCGATCCGGCGCTCGACGAGCGCCCTGAGCATGATCTTGGCGGCCTCTCTGCGCTCCTCGCGCTGCCACGAGCCGGCGATGTCGATCGCCGTGTCGAATGCATCCGGGTCGCGTAGGGCGGCGATCTCCGACAGCGCCTTCAGGCGCAGCTGAGGGTTCTTGTTGCGTTGCACCGTGGTGATCAAAAAGCGCGCCTTCAGCTCGCCGGTGCGATCGAAGTGAAGCATCGCCCGCGCTCTGCGCCAACCGTTGGGGGTCACCTTGGCGCCGGCCAGGGCCGCCCACACGTGCTGCTCGCCGTAATCGAGGTGCTCGACCGCGATCCGCCACAGCTCGCGCTCGAACACTTCGAAGCGGCGCTCCTCCTCGGCGCACACCGGCAGCACGCGCCGCTCGACCCGCATCCGCCGCCCGCGCCCGCGCCGGACGGGACCGACGACGATCGCCCCGCCCCGGTACACGTCGCGGTCGAGCAGCGAGTGCAATGTCACGACGGGATCGTCGTTCTTGGTGGCCGGGTGCACGAAGTCGACGACCAAGCCCGCCTCCTTGCCCGGATGGCGACGCGTCACGCGGCCGACCCGCTGCTGGTAGATGCGCTTGGAGGCCGTCGGCGCGAGGTGCACGCACACGGTCGCCCTGGGGCTGTTCCAGCCCTCGGCCAGGAGTTGGGCGTTGATCAAGACATCGATGTCCCCGCGCTCGTAGCGAGCCAAGATCTCGGCCAGCTCGCGCTTGGGCGTCTCGCCGGAGACGCCCATCGCCTTGATGTCTTCGGCCCGGAACGCTTCGGCAAGGTTGTAGGCGTGCTGCACGCCGGCCGCATAGACGACGCCGGGGACACCGTTGAAGCGGGTCTTGTAGAGGTTGGCCGCGGCGATGTTGAAAGGGTGCTGGTCGAGCAGTGCGGCCAGCTCCTCCTGGTCGAACTCGGTGTCCACCTCGCCCCTGCGCAGAGGCACGTTGGCGATCGTTCTCACGCCCACGCCCGGAGAGATGCGCACGCAGCGCAAGGGCGCGATCACGCCGCGGCGGGCCGCCTGGGCCAGGTCGAAACGCGAGGTCTGTGTGGGGAACAGATCGGTGACGTGACGGGCGATGAGCGCCCCCGTGGCTGTCATGCCGATGAAGATCGGTCCCGTCCACGCTCTGATCGCGCCGCTCGTCTTCTCGCCGAGAGCGGTATGGGCCTCGTCGCAGATTACGATCGTGTAGGCGCTGGAGATGCGCCCCGCGTTGCGCACGAACCACTGGTAGGTCTCGACCGTGACGGGCCCCTTGGGCGAGTCCTCGCCCACATACAAGGGCCTCGAGATGCGCTTCTGGTAGCCGCGCTGGCGCAGCTCTCCATGGAACTGGTCGACCAGGTTGCGCCGGTGGGTGAGGATCAGGATGCCGCCGGTCTGCGAGGCCTCCACGAAGCCGAGCGCGGCGACCGTCTTGCCGGCGCCGGTGGCGTGCTCGAACCAGAAGCGCTTGGCTGCGTTGGGGTCCTCCGGCTGGTCGGAGACGTCCTCCTGGTCCTCGTCCACCCAGTCCTGGGGGTCCTCCTCGTCCTCCTCGGGCTCCTCGTCCTCCTCGGGCTCAGGCTCGGCCAGGTCGAGCTCGTCCTCGAAATCGTCGTCCTCCTCGTCCTCCTCGGGAGCGGCGCGTTGGACGGGACCGAGATCCTCGTCATCCTCGTTCTCACCCTCGCCTGCCTCGTCCTCGGCGTCGTGGTCGTCCTCCTCGGCGTCCGCTTCGGGCTCCTCGGCGCCGCCGTCGGGACCCCTCCCGTTGGCGGGCACGTCCGAGGACTCACCGGCCCTCCGCGACGGGGGATCGTCGGGGCCGAGGATCGCCGCCGAGGCGAGCAACTCCGGCGAGGCGGCCGCGGCAGCGCGACCGTTGGTGGCGGCCTGGGAGCGCTGCGCCTCGGCCAGGAGAGCGGTCAAAGTGCCCGACAGAGCATCCACCTGGTGGGCCGAGAGGACCGTCCCGTCGACGAGCTTGGGCTCGTCCTCGGAGAGGACCCGCTCGAGACCGAGCAGCAGCGAGAAGTCGCGCCGCCAGGCGGTGGAGGGGTGCTTGGCGCCGTCTCCCAGCTCCTCGAGCGCCCGGTCGAGCGCCCGCCGGCGCGGCGAGCCAGGCGCCAAGGCCACGACGGGGTCCTCGCCCTCGTGCACGAAACGCTCGCGCACGAACTTCTCCGCGCGCTTGATATCGGCGGAACTGGGAATGGACGCGACCGCGCGGGCCACTTCGGTTGACTCGGCCATAAGAGGCTCTGGGCTTCGAGATGGAGCCGCCCCGGAAGGGTTCCGGGTGACTCAAAAAACCGGCGCTCGCGCCGGTGAGGCTCGGAGAAGGTTTGGGACACCCCGGACAGGCTGATCCCTACTTCTTCCCGTTGCGACCAGGATACAGCACCACTCGGCCAAACTGAAGAGCGCGAGCTTCGTTCCTGCAAATGGCTCCATGAAGCGCCTGCGCCTCGCCCCCGATCTGGCACCCTTGTCCCGATGACCCCCCGCCGCGCGATCGTTACCGTTGTCTGCCTGGCGGCGCTTGCCCTGATCGCCGTTGGCATCGCCGAGCTACCGCACGACTCCTCGGGCGGGAGCGCCACAACGCCCCTCACGGCGGTCCAAGCGAGCGCGTTGCTGGCGGGCTCTCCGCCTCCGCTCGCGGCTCTGCACGCACAGGCAGGCGCGCTGCTCGACGGCGGGGCAGGCGCTTTGAGAGCGCGCCTGTCCGCGTTGAAGGGCTACCCGGTGGTGATCAACAAGTGGGCCTCGTGGTGTGTCCCCTGCAAAGAAGAGTTCGGGGCCTTCCAGCGTGTATCCGCCGAATACGGGCGCCGCGTGGCGTTCATAGGGATCGACTCCGAAGACCCCACACGCGCCGACGCGCGCGCTTTCCTGAAGCTCTTCCCGGTGAGCTATCCCAGCTACTACGATCCGAGCGGCCAGCTGGGAGTCCAGATCACCGACTCGTCGTTTACGCCCGTGACCGTGTTCGTCGCGCCCGACGGGCGCCGCTTCATCTACCAGGGACAGATCCCGAACGTGGCCAAGTTGCGCCACGACGTCGAACGGTATGCGTTGAATGCCTGAAGTCAGAGTCGACCCGCTCAGCGGACACAAGGTGATCGTCGCCGGCGAGCGCTCGGTGCGCCCCGGCGGCGAGCCCACCTGCCCGGCGCCGGTCGCGATCGACGTGGAGCGCGACCCGTTCGCCGAGGGCCACGAGGACCGCACGCCGCCCGAGCTGTACGCGGTGCGCCCCGGCGGCGGCGAGGCCGACTCGCCCGGCTGGACCGTGCGGGTCGTGCCGAACCTGTATCCGGCGCTGGCGCTGGATTCCCCGCAACCGCCCCGCGACGCCGTGCCGGACCTGTTCTGCGCGATGCCCGCCAAGGGCGCGCACGAGGTGATCGTGAACGCGCCCGAGTCGGTCCTCTCGCTTGCCGAGCTTCCGGTGGAGCGCTTGGCCGGGGCGATGGAGGTGTGGCGCGAGCGGATGAGGGTCCACGCCGAGTGCGCTTACGTGCAACTGATCGTCAACGAGCGGCGCGAGGCTGGAGCTTCCCTGGAGCACACCCACTCGCAGCTGTATGCCTTGGACTTCGTGCCGGCCGAGGTCGCGCGCGAGCGCGAGCGCTGCGGCGCCTACGCGACACGCACAATGGGGCGGGGCCTGCTCGAGGACCTGGTCGCCGAAGAGGTGCGCAGGGGCGAGCGGATCGTGGCGACTCGACGACGAGGCGGTCCTGATGGCGCCCTACGGCTCGCGCCTGCCGTTCCAGTTGATGCTCGCCCCGCGCGCCCCCCGGATGCGCTTCGAGGACGACGGGCCCTTGGGCGCGGCCTTGCTGTACGACGGGTTGCGGCGCTTGGCGCGCCACTTCGGGTCGAGTCCGCCGCTGAACATGTGGGTGAGGACGGCGCCGCGCGGGGCCGAGCACTTCTGCTGGCGGATAGACATCGCCCCGCGCCTGACGCACCTGGCGGGGTTGGAGCTGTCCACGGGGGTGAATCTCAACATCGTGGCGCCCGAGCACGCTGCCGCGGTCTTGCGCGAGGCGTAAACACTCGAGCACGCTGCGACGGTCTCGCGCGAGGCGAACGTCCGAGCACGCGACGCCCGTCTTGCCGCGAGGCCAATTCCCGAGCGCGCCGCGCCGGTCTTGCGCGAGACGTAGGCCGGATAGGCTCTCGACAATGCCGCCCGTAGAGAGAGTCGTCCCCAGCTTCGCCGCCGAGCCTCCCCAGGAGGGCCTGCCCTATGGCCGCTGGGCCGAGCGCTTGACCGAGGAGCTGCAGCGAGCTTGGGCACAGCTCGATGCCGATGGCCAAGATCTGGGCGAGCCTGGACCGATCGTGTGGTACCCGGACCGAACTTGGCACGGACGCCGCTACGTGCCGGCGACTTCAATCACCTCGGAGGGGTACGAGCTGTTCGGCTACGTTCGCTTCGTATGCGCCACGGGCGAGGGGGAGCCGATGGAGCTGTTGGCCCACGGCGACTTCACCGAAGAGACCGCCGAGCGCAATCCGGACTGGAAGCTCGACGTGTGCGATGAGGTGATCGGCGCCTGGCACGGGGCCGCCGGCGCGATCGCCGCGATGACGCTTGTGTGGGGACGACCCCTGGTGGGGTCCGGGCGAATCGTGACCGCCGAGCTTGGGCGCGCGACCGTCGACCAGTGTGAGCTGATCGAGCAGCGCTTCACCCTGATCGCGCCCGACGACTACCGTCACGACCTGCTCGAAGTCAAGCTGTGGAGCGGCAAAGGACAGGAGCTGGCCCGCGAGTCGCTGTATGAAGAGGACGAGCCCGAAGCGGACGATTCTCAGGACAACGGCACCGGCGAGGTGGACGCCGGCGGCGGCGAGGGGGCGCTCGGGGGAGCGGGCGAGACCGGCGAGGAGCGGTAAGCGGCGATCCAAGTGTCGATCCAAGCCGCGATCGCGCTGACCTTTACGAACACGGATGGGCGATGCGTGGAGCACTGCCCGTAGACGTGCACGGCGATCCCGATTTGTATCGCGCCCCCGCCCCCGCCCCCGTTCCCGCCGGGCGGTCGCGCCAGGAGCGGCCCGCCGCTGTCGCCGGAGCACACTCCCGTGGCGTAACCGGGCGGGGCGATCCCGCAGATCTCGCCCTTCGCGGAGAAGGGCGGGGCGTTGGCGACGCACCACCTACGTCCCTGCACGACCGTGTCCGCCGATTGCAGCGTCTCAGTTGGGAGCCGCTGCGCGAATGAGGTGAGCCCCCATCCGGCCATCGTAGCCTCCAAGCCGGCTTTCAGCCGGTTCATCTCCGAAGCGCTGGCAAGCGCGATCGGGGGAGCCGAGACCGGACTTGAGAGGACCAGGAGCGCAGCGTCGCCCTGGTCGAGCTTACGAGCGAAACCGGGATAGACGATCACCCCGAGCACCCTTGAGACCGTGGCGCCAGCGGCGAGCGGATCGACGGCGCCCGTGACGATGCGATAACCGGAGGGCCTGAAGCGCACTCCGGTCTTCGTGTTCTCGGCGCAGTGCCCGGCCGTCAAGACCAAGCTCGGCGCCACCACGGTGCCGCTGCACTGATAGGCATAGGAGCCTTGGATGTCGATCACGTAGGCGAGCGAGGGGAAGCTGCCCGCATGGGCCGCGGCCCCACCGATGATCGCGGCACGGGCGCGGGGCGCGGGGCGCGCCCACGCGGAGGCGCCGGATGCGAAGGCCGTGGCGCACAAAAGCGCCCCCACGACCGGGGCGATCCTGCTCGAGCTCACGAATATCCTCATCGATCTGGGTGGGCGCTTCGGATCTGGTGGCCTGGCGGGCAGACACTCCGGCGCAAGGCTTCATCGGCAGCATCCCGCCCCTCGCTTAACCCCAGCCTAAGAGCTCGGGCCCGCCGCTACGAAGACGTGGCGTTCGCTGCGATCAAGCAGCGCTCCGGATATGCCGAGTACTCAAGCATGCGAGACGAAAGAGACGCGGGCGAGCTTGTCGCGCCGAACGAGCGGGTGGCGCAAAACCTTGCGCCGTTCGCCGCGGCCGCGGCGCTGGCGGCCGCTCTCGCGCCGGTGGGAGCAGCCGTCGACTGGGGGCAATACACGGTCGCCCTCGGACTCGGCGTGCTTGCCGGCCTGATCCGTCTCACGCCCTGGCAGGGCGCGCTCGGCAGAGCGAGGGAGGTCTTTCCCTCGCTGGTGTTCCTGATCGGCGTCGCGTTTCTGCGCAGCTCGGCCGGCGGAGCCAACTCCGGTATAGCTGTCGTGGCCCTGCTGCCAGTGTTCTGGACCGCTCTGCATGGGGACAAGCGCGAACTGTGCGTGGTGACCGTGGGCGTGGCAGTGTTCTTCCTTGCGCCGCCATTGCTGATCGGGGGAACGGCCTACCCGTCGAGCCAGTACCGGGCCAGCATCCTGTTTCTGGCGGTGAGCTCGATCATCGGCTTCACCACCCAGTGGCTGGTCGCCGAAGTGCGCTTCGAGGCCCACCACGCCGAGCACCGCGAGCAGGCCCTAGAGCGGGTCGCAGCGGTGATGCGCGGCCTGTCGAACAGTTCCCACGCGCGCGCCGAGGTATGCGAAGCCGCCCGGTCGATCGCCGACGCTAGCTTCGCCTTGCTGTATGAGCCGAGCGGCGCGCTTGGCACGTTGCGCTCGACCGCGATGGCCGGCCTCGACCTCGACCCGCTCGAAGTCACTCCCCGGAGAACGACCGCGACCGGCGAGGCATTCGCGTCGCGTCGCTCCTTCCTGTGGAACAAGGACGACGATCCGGGAGCCTTGGACCAAGGCATGTGGGAGGTCTTGGGAGAACCGTCCTCGATGTTGTTCGAGCCCGTCTTCAGAGGCCAGGAACCGGTCGGAGTGCTCGTGGTGGGTTGGCCCGGGGCAGTTCGCGCCGGCGGCACCCGAGCAACGCTGATCACTTTGCTCGCGCACGAGGTCGCGGCCGCTATCAAGCGCGCAGACCTGCTCTCGCAGTTGACCGACATGGCCAGCACCGACGCGCTCACGGGTCTACCCAACCGCAGGGCTTGGGAGACGAACCTGAGCCAGGCCTTGCTCGACGGGGAGCGCTTCGTGCTGGCGATGCTCGACATCGACAACTTCAAGGACTTCAACGACACGCATGGGCATCCCGCCGGCGACCGCCTGCTCAAGGAGACCGCGGCAGCGTGGCGCGAGGAGCTGCGCGCAGGCGACTTCTTGGCCCGTATCGGAGGCGAGGAGTTCGCTCTCCTGCTCCCCAGCTGCACGGCCACCGAAGACGCGGTCGCCGTAGTCGAGCGCCTGCGACGGCGCGTCCCCTACCAACAGACCTGCTCGGCTGGGGTCGTCGTTTGCGCCCCCGGCGAATCTGCGGAGGGACTGATGGCGAGAGTGGACGGCGCGCTCTATGCAGCCAAGGACGCCGGGCGGGACCGTGTTTCGCTGGTGAGGCTGGGGAAGGCAGGCATCGAGGGTCGCAGCTAATCGTCGGAGGGCCTTCTTTCTGAACATTGACAGCGTTGACAGCGCTTGTTCGAGCGTTGCAGCACCTCCTTGTTCGAGCGTTGACAGTCCGCCGTCAAGTGTTGAGCCAGTCGATACCTTCTGCCGATAGCCGGAATATGCGCCCAGGGAGAGCACAGGTCAGCCTCACCGGCCAGGTGGCGCTGCTCAGCCTGATCCCGATCGTGGCGCTCGGATTCGTGCTCGCATGGGTGTTGCGCGGACAGATCGTCGATCGCACCTTGGCCGACGCGAGCCAGTCGGCGAGCCTTGTAGCCCGGCTCGGCGTTCAGCCGAGGATTTCCCAATATGAGCTGGAGCACGGCCTGAGCGCCGGTGGCGTTCAGGCTTTGGACGAGCAGTTGAAAGCCCGCTCGGCTACGCGCGACCTGGCGCGCATCAAGATCTGGAACAACAAAGGCCTGATCGTCTACTCGGACGACCACGCGCTGATCGGCCGGCGCCCAGGCGAGAGCGACGATCTGGAGAGCGCTTTGCGCGGACGCCCGGAGGCAGCCAGCGTGGTGACTCCGACGCGCGACTCGGAGACGGCCAGCGAGGTCGGCCTGGGCAGGCTCGTCGAGGTGTACGTGCCGTTGCGCTTCGCCGCCTCCGAACGACCGGCGGGAGCTTTCGAGATCTACCTCAGTTATGCACCGATCGCGGCGGCAATTGGCAGCGACGAGCGCATGATCGCCCTCTTGGTGGCGCTCGGCCTCGCGCTGTTGTGGGGGATTCTGTTCAGAATCGTGGCATCAGCTTCGAAGCGGCTGAGTAGGCAGGCTGAGGAGAACGATCGCCTGGCGCGCTACGACCAGCTGACGGGCCTTCCCAATCGCACGCTCTTCTCCGAGCGCCTCGCCGATACGCTGTGCGAGAACCGCCTGCCGGGCGATGAAGTCGCGGTGCTGCTGCTCGACCTCGACGGTTTCAAGCAGATCAACGACACGCTCGGGCACGGGGCGGGAGACACGGTCTTGACCGAGGTGGGACGGCGCTTGCGCGAAGGCCTTGACGAGGAGCTGACGATCGCGCGGCTCGGCAACGACGAGTATGCGCTTCTGCAGCCCCGTTGTGAGGGCCGAGTCGGCGCGCTCGAGACCGCGGCTCGCATCCGCGCGGTCATGGAGCAGCCGGTTGCGCTCGAGGGAGTCGCGGTCAACGTGGAGGTGAGTATCGGGATCGCGCTCGCCCCGGACCAGGCCGCCGACGCCGAGACGCTGTTGCGACGCGCCGACATGGCGCTTGAGCACGCGTGCTCCTACCACAGCGTGGTCGAGGTGTATTGCGCCGAGCACGACCATTTCGACACAGCTCGCCTGAAGCTGCTGGGGCAGGTGCGCCCGGCCTTGGAACGGAGCGAGTTCGTGCTGTTCTACCAACCCAAGATCGATCTGGCGACGAGTCGCGTGGTCGGCGTCGAGGCGCTGCTGCGCTGGCGCCACCCGCAGAGAGGGATGCTGGCGCCTTTGGAGTTCATGCCCCTGATCGAGCAGACCGCCTTGATCGGAAGCGTGACCAAGCATGTGATCGACCAGGCCTTGATCCAGCACGCGGCGTGGCGCGAAGCAGGATTTGACCTGGGCATGTCGGTGAACCTGTCGGCTTTCAACCTGAGCGATCCAACCCTGCCCGCGCACGTCGAGTCGCTCCTGAAGGCCCACTCGACTCCCACGGGCGCGCTCACCGTCGAGGTGACAGAGAGCGCTGCGATGGCCGACATGGACAAGGCCTTGCGTGTGCTGCACGCCCTTCGCGCCCTGAGCGTGGGGATCTCGATCGACGATTTCGGAAGCGGGCACGCCTCGATCGCTTACCTGACACGACTCCCCGCGACGGAGCTGAAGATCGACCGCTCGCTGATCACCCATATCTGCGAGAACTCGCGAGACGAAGCGATCGCACGCACCACGATCGACCTGGCCCGCCATCTCGACCTCTCCGTGGTCGCCGAGGGAATTGAGACTGCCGAGGTGGCCGACCGATTGGTTCAGATCGGGTGCGATGTGGGGCAGGGGTATTTTATTTCACGGCCTTTGCCGGCGGGGGATCTCGTTGCGTGGTTGGAGGGACGACCGGCTTTGCAAGCCGGGCTGAGGACATAAGACTTGCGTCTATCAGCGCAAACAGGCTGAGGAACCATAAGGCGCTCGCGCAGCCCTGTCGATCTGCTCGCGCACACTCGACGGGGCAGCGGAAGCTGTCATCGACACCGCAGCTCTCATGGCCAGCGTCGGCACAGTCGCCAAGCACCGGCGCGATGCCGATCTTCGCAACCTCAATCCTCGCTCTACAAATTTCGTGATGCCATTACCTCGGAGGCGCCCATCGAGACCAAGCGTACCCCACGTCTGGAGAGCGATCACGTCGCTCCCGTGCCTCGGGGAGACGACGCGCAAGCATCCACGCCGAGGTATCGACGAGTACCGCGTCCCGGCCATCCCATAGCTCGACACTCACACGCTACTCGGGGGCAGATTGACTCGGTCGATCTCATCTAGGTCAACGTCCGACCCATCCCTGTCCATCACGGCAAACCACGCCTCGACTGCTTCACAACGCCCCCGTCCGGCCCGCAACTCAACCTCAGCGCCCTCGACCGCGAGGCGGCGCACTAGCGTCGCGTCCCCCTCACGAGTGCCGGTCACGGCACGCACACGCTCAAGCGCACGTCCCAACTCCGGGTCCGCCGTCACGGCGATTCGTTGATGCTTGCTCGGTATAACCTGAGTGTAGCTCCTTGGGGTTGCTCTGGAAGGCTCGGCGCAACATGGCGCTACGAGATCCAGCTGCGACCGCACTTAACATCGTCGCTCAAGCGTGACTCCAGCCATTCAATTACGTGTAGTTACCACTCGAACCCTCTCTTTCAGATCTAGTGTCGTGAGCCGAGGACTCACCAAGGGCACGCGGACCTGCAAGAAGGCTGGCGAACACGCCGCTCGCATACTCGCCATGTCCCGCGTCAACACCTGCTTCTCGTGCACCTCTTGCGTCATTCTGAGAAATGCAGCGATAACTGTCCCCATGCCCCCGCCAGGAGTCGAACCTGGATCTACCGACTGCCGGCCAGATTGCTGGAAGTCGGCTTGGCGTGCTTCCTCCGCCGTCCGGCTCGCCGTAACGCCTTATCGAAGCTCGATTCCGTGACGGCGCAGCCAGTTGTGTGTACTGTCGATCAGTCCTGGAAGCCCTTGGCGGAGTCGTTCGACGGCATCGCGTACTTCCTCGGCGTCAACGTCCGGTGAGGCGTGCTCGAGGCGGCCCTCCAGTACGTAGATCTCGTTCAGGAGTGCTGCTTGGTCTTTGCTCAGCCCTTTGTCGGCCACAAGCGCCTGGATGACTTGGTCGACGTGTGGGCGACGGTATGGGAGCAGGCCGATCAGGCGCGATCCAGCGGCGGCCTTGAGTATCTCGACATAGGCATTGAGTACGGCCGAGTGATCGCCAGTGACGACCATTGTGCGATTGGCATCGCGGGGCTCGTCAGACTGAAAAGCTCTCCTCCATTCTGCCGGGTCGAGTTGGCCGGCAAAGTTCTCATCGATCGCCATGTCAAGCGCCTTGCGATGCTTGTTGATGGTCTGAAAGAAGCGGGCCAACCGTGCTTGCTCGACCGCAAGCGCCTTGTTCCCTAGCTTGTCAAGCGGGCCTTCGCTCACGCGGTCAACTCATTGATCGCCAGGGCGGCGTCAGCCATATGACGGTTGTGGGCGCGGCGCGCGCGGACGGCGATGAGGGAGCGGCTCTCGCACAGTCGATCCCACTGCCCATCGCGGTCGATCAGGACGCGACCCTCGTCGAGGACGCGATCCAGAAGAAGCGGCGCCTTGGCCTCCACCCGCTCCAGTCGGGCGACATCAACACGGCGAGCGCTGACGCGTTGAAGGCGAGTGGCGAGTTCGTAACCCGCCGATAGGCGATCGTCGGCGAGGGACACCAGGAGGTCCAAATCAGATCCCTCATCCGCGTCGCCTCGCGCGAGTGAGCCGTAGAGCACAGCCAGCCTCACGCGATGCTCGGTGCGTAGCGCCTGGCGAAGCGCGGAGAGAAGCGGCCAATAGGCACGGAGGTACTCGCGCTCACCAGACGCCAGCCACAGCCGGCGCGGTCCAAGTCGGCCGGCGCGTAGCGCACCCTGAGACATAGCTCGGCGCAAGGTGCGCTCCTGAACTTCGAGATCGGTTGCCAGTTCCTGGATCACGCCCATACTGGTAAGGGTACTACGCCGTATGTCCGTTACGCACGGGATCCGCCGCCGGGACGGCACTCCTCCCGTAAAACGATGACGAGTGCACGCCCAAGCTCGACCTGCCTTGGACCGCCCAGGTGGGTCCGAGTCGAGCCGGAAAGCCGAAGCCAGTGCGGCGAGCGACTGGGCACCGGATCACACGCGCGGCCTATGAGCCTCTCAGGAGCGGCGATTTGTCGAGGGTCGGGAGCTATTTCGCCGATGAGGTTGTGGGAAGCGCCCGACACGCTGCCGACCGGCGGCGTCATCAGTGGCTGCGACACGGTCCTCGAGCAGTAGGGTGGAACGATGGGAAAGCAGACAGGCGTCGTGCTTTACGTGCTCGCGCCGGTAGGCGTCGTGGTCGGCGTGGACATCTTGTTCTTCAGGCATCGGTTCTGGGAGCGCCTGATGGTAAATGTCGGGATTGTCCTGATTTTCGGAGCGAGCGCCCGGGCAACGTAGGCGCGCAGCAGACCACGGCATGCTCGCCTCGTTTACGGTGCTACTAACCCAGCTGGATGGCAACTCGGGAGCCGCGTGGAAGCGAGGTTCCTGGACTGGGGCGTTGGCTTACAACGATTGATTTGCGCGTACCGCTGGTGGGCCTTGTGATCTTGCCCAGCCCGCAATGTGCGCGACGCAGACGCAGCTCAGCGGCGCGTAGTGTCTGGCCCGCCAAGCGGGGCACGAAACAGCTGTCGGGTGATGGCAGCTGGATATCGCTGACCTTTCCGCTTGTGGTGATGCGCCCAATCTTGTTCCCTGTGGCCGTAAAGGAGGTGAACAGCATTTCGTTGTGTGGGCCACGCACTATTTCATTCGGCTCACCATTCACTGCGAATTCGCTCACGTGCCCGTCTGGCGTGATCCGGCCGATCTCCGCACCAGAGATTGAATCCGGGAGCTGACTGCTAGATCCGCCGGCGGTAAACCACATATCACCGTCGGCGCCGAGCGCGATGTCGTCCGCCTGGACTTCAGGAGTCGGAAGCGCGAAGTAGCTGATATCCCCAGCGGGAGTGATCCGGCCGATCCTGCTGGTCCAAGGCCCTGCACCCCGAAGCTGGTCGGTAAACCAAAGCGCGTCGTCACGACCCACCGCAATCCCGAAGGTTTCGCTGACCTGTTCGTGGCCTTCGGGGAGCACGAACGTTGTGATCGTCCCGCCCGGTGTGCTGCGTCCGATTACTCCTCCGTGGAGGGTGCTCTCCGTGAACCACAGATTGCCTTCCGGTCCGCCCACGAGGTCGTTAGGTTGACTGTTGGGGCTCGGGATCCGGTATTCGTTGACAACGCCAGTCGGTGTGATCCTGTCGATCTGGCCTCCATACACGCCGCTGACGCCGACGTCGCTACCGCCATTGGTGAACCAGATGTTGCCGTCGGAACCAGCGGCGATAGAGCCAGGTCCCGGCAGTTCTGAGGATTCGGGACCGAAGCCAAGCGGGCCGGTGGAGGGATGCGCGAGCGGCAGCGGCACCGCGAATTCAGCTAGCGCACCAGCCGAAGTAATGTGGCCAATCTTACGAGCCATAGTCTCGGTGAACCAGATCCCACCGCCAGGACCCAGCGACAGCGCGTTGCCTTCGTCTCTGGAAATGGATGTCTTGAACCAGCTCACGGTGGCATTCGGTCGAATCTCGCCGATCTCGTTGGCGGCCGGGTCGGTGAACCAGAGATCGCCTTGGGGTGTCGAGAGGACGGAGCCCACTTCGGCCGACGCGGCGGAAGCACGCACCAGGCCAACCGCCAACGACAGGCACGCCACGAGTCCTACCAGGACAGACAAGACGCGAGCGCCCGCGTCCCACGGGTGCAGGGGGAGGTGATCGCGGAGGCTGGAGCAGCGTGTTTGCATTTCTCTTGGCGCAGTCAAGCAGTCGGACAGATCGCGACATGCTATCGGCGCACGTGGCGCTCGCAGGCTCCCCGGAAACCCGCACCAACACAGACGATTCTCGATAGTGCCC
Organism: uncultured Solirubrobacterales bacterium; assembly: GCA_963809705.1. Taxonomy (GTDB): domain Bacteria; phylum Actinomycetota; class Thermoleophilia; order Solirubrobacterales; family Solirubrobacteraceae; genus Palsa-744. Next base: position 1,387,285 of record CAWEKF010000001.1, read on the forward strand.
CCGCCAGGAGTCGAACCTGGATCTACCGCTTAGGAGGCGGTCGTCTTATCCATTGGACTACGAGGGCTCGTCGCTAAGGCTACCGGCGCAGCATCGCCGCCGGCCTAACTGTGGGCGCGCTCCGGATATACGTCGTCGATCGTGGTCAAGGCCACGTATGGAGCGCCGGCCGCCACTTCGATCGCCGCCCCGCCCCCGGCGAGCCGGTCGAGCACCGACATGACCCCACAGATCGTGTGACCCGCCTGGACCAGCGCGGCGATAGCCGCAAGCGTGGAGCCGCCGGTGGTGACCACGTCCTCGACCACCAAACAGCGATCCTCCGCTGCCAGCAGAGGACCCTCGATGCGTCTCTGCAAACCGTGGGCCTTGGTCTCCTTGCGCACGAAGAACGCCTTCGCTTGAGCGCCTCCGGCCAAGGCCGCGCAGGCGACGGGATCGGCGCCCATAGTCATGCCGCCGACCGCGGTGGCATCCCATTCGCGGGCCTTGGCCGCGACCAGGGTCGCGAGCGCCTGGAAGCCCTCCGGGCGCAGGATCGCCCGCTTGGCGTCCACGTAATAGGAGGCGGTGGCGCCGCTGGTGAGCGTGACCTCTCCGATCACGAGCGCGTGGGCGCGCAGCTCGGAGACGAGCGTGGCCTTGGCGCTGTCAACGGCGCCCGCGGTGGCCTGCGAGGACATGGGCGCAATCTAGCTTGTGCGGCGGTGAGACATCCGTCCAGCCAGTCCAGACCGTCCAGTCCTGAGGTTAGGCTGCGATTGTGTTTTTCTCGACGCTCGCTCGGATCCTGCGGCTCGCCTCGATCGCGATCTGCCTGATTGCGCTCGCCTCGTTTGTCACGTTCGCGGTCGACCAGGCCGGCAAAGGCTCGAAGTCACCAGCAGGCTGAGGTCAACGAAGCGGCGCCAGCCGGCACCGCGACCACGAGCACCGCTACCTCCGCGGAATCCAAAAAGAGCGGCCTGCACGAAGCGATCGACAAAGCCTTCTCCACGCTCTCCTCGCCCTTCTCGGGCATAACCTCGGGCTCCACCAGTCAGTGGACGATCCAGATCGTGGACACCATCTTGGTCCTGCTCGTGTACGGCTTCGGCCTCAGCTTTATCGCCCGGCTGCTCCCCGGCCGAATCTAGGCCTGCGTCAGGGACCCGCGTTGCCGCGGACGGTGTGGCTCCCCCGACCGTCGTCGGTGTAGACGTCCACCGGATCGCCGACCTGAACCCAGGCGAACACGGCCGGAGCGTCGGGAATCGGGATGCGCAGGCATCCGTGGCTGGCGGCGTAGGGAGGCACTTCGGCGTACCCATGGATCGCGTACCCACGGATGAAGTAGTTGGAGTCGACCATTCCCTCGGAGTTGGTGCCCGGTGTCTTGGAGTACACGTGGAAGCGTCCGAGCACCGTGGGCGTGGAGGGCTTGCCCGAGCTCATCGTGTAGACGCGCCTCACCCGTCCGTGTTCGATCTCGGCGAGCACCTGCTTTGAGAGGTCGGCCTCGACGTGCTTGCCGTCGCCCGGATAGCGCACCTTGAAGCGGCCCGCGCCGTGCTGCAAGCGCTGGAAGACGCCCGCGTTGACGCTTTCGAGGCGCTCCAAGCCAACCACCTTGCGAAACGCCAGGACGGCGCGCCCGGTCGCTGCGTCGAAGCTCCCGCTCACGGGCACCGCGTAGCGCAGACGCGCCAGCTCGTCCTGGAGCAGAAGCACCGCGGGACCGTGCATGCCGACCCTCAGGCTTCCCCTCATCCGGACGACATGACGCTCCAGCGCGTGCAAGCTCCGCGTCGACGGCCTGCTCGCGGAGCCCTGGCCCGCATAGGCCTGGCCGGCGGCGAGCCCAGAGCCTGCAGCGCACGCGAAAGCGAGCACAAGCGAGACGAAGCGTGGGCGGACCGCCATGGATCTGGAGAGCGAGCCTGTGTGGGCCATCACCGATGATCGTAGGCCTCCGACACGACGGCGTCCGGGGTCGGCATGTCTGAGATCAGGCCTACCCGCTGCGCGAACCAGGCGAGCGAAGCGATCAAAGCAAGCGAGCCCACCATCAGCAGGGGAATCTGCCAGCCCCATTTCTCCAGCTCGCCGAAAGCGAACGAGTTGTTCAACGAGTGCACGGCGATGCACGGATACAGCGAGCCGGTGCGCCGATACAAAAAGCACAGCGCAAACCCGAGCACCCCCAGCGGGACCAGAGTCCTCGACCGGCGCCGAGCCGACGTGCACCGCCCCGAACAGCACTCCCGTGAGGACGGCCCCGGGGATCCAGCCCTTCCATTTGGAGAGCGCCGCGAAGATGTAGCCGCGAAACAGGGTCTCCTCGCAGATCGGGGCGATCACGGTCGTCAACAGCGCGCTGGCGACCAGTAGGAGCGCCGTTTCGTTGGTGCCGAGCGCGTTCAGCAGCTTGGTGTCTTCTTCTTTGACGTTCAGCGCCACGACCCAGATCGCGCTGAAAATCAGGAACGCGACGATCGTCAGCGCCGCCAGTCCAACTGCCCTGCGCAGCGGTGTGGGGCGAAAGCCGAACTGCCACGAGCGCACCTTGCGCCCCCCGAACTGGGCGAACATGATCGCCGTCAACACGAACACTACGTCCTGCACCACGGTGTCCGCGAACTCGAGCCCCGGCGGGGTATGTTCAGAGGAGATCTTCACGCCCAGCACGAGCGCTGGGATGTCCACGATCAGCCCTCCCACGGCCGCCAGCACGAGCGCCGCCAAAAGCACCCCAAAACCGGTCCACACAGGCCAGTCGTTGGCCGCCGGTCCCTGCGGTTGCCCCTCTACGACGGTGACCGGCGCCACTTCTGCGCCCATGTCCTCCATCAGCCTCAAGCCACCCAGTGCCAGGTCGAGAACTCACCCGCAAAGAACACCATCGCCAGACCCGACCCGATCAGGACCGCCCAGGTGAGCGCCTTGGGCCGTTCGACCAAGCGCACGGCCAACCACATGTTGAGCGGAAACAGGACAAGCAGAAAGCGCGGTAGAGACATCAAGGGTTGGGACGCGACCGGATAGGAGAGCGGCAACGCCAAGGCGGCCAACACGTAGGCACCGTAGGCGAGCGGCAGCAGGCGCAGGACCCCGACCGTCATCGAGATCGCCGCCAGCATGAAGCCGAACAACAGCAGATTGTGCCCCGCGTCGATGAAAGGGCTGCCCCCGGCCACCGGAAAGTAGACGTGGCTGCGCTGGAGGGAGAGCACTTGGCGCAGCCCCTCGTACGCCGCCTTGGCCCCGTCCCAGACGCCGCCATAGGGTCCCGCGAAGTCGCGCTTCCAGACCGCCTCGGCGTGAAACGGCGCGAGCGCGTCGCCGCCGGCCAAGGCCAGATGCGCCATGTACAAACACAGACCGACCGGCGCCAAAGCGAGCCACAACGCGTCGCTTCGCACCCGGTAGCGCGGCGTCACGGCCACTCGCAACGAGGTCATGGCGGAGCGCGCCGTCACAAGCGCCGAGGGACGTACGACCAACGCCCTCGGCCAAACGTCCGGGCCATCGCCTCGAGGAGATCGCCCACCGCCAGGGCGATCAGCTCGGCGGTCTGCCCGCGGCCCGTACAGGTAGATCAGCACGAGCGGAACCATCAACACAATCCCAGTGCTCCTGGTGGCGCCGGCCAAAGCGGCCAAGCCGGCGGCCTTGGCCCACTGCCCGCGCCGCGCGCACAAGAACACGCCCACGGACAGAGCGAAGTACAGCGACTCGCTGTACACCGCGGAGAAGTAGAAGGCCATCGGGGCGAAAGCCATGAGCAGCACGACCAAGCGCGCCGACTCGCCAGCCTCGCCCAAGCCCAGGCGCACGGCTTCGCCGTCCATCAGACGGTGCAAGCCGTAAAGCCCCGCCATCAAAGCCGCCACGGACAGCAGGACCCCCGCGATCACGGGGGCCAAGCTCAGGCTCGAAAGCAGGCGCACGCCGAGCGGATACAGCGGGAAGAAGGCCGTGCGCGAGGCCGTCGTCGCGCCGAACTGCGGCCGATAGCCATAGTGGGCGATCACGAGATACCAGGCGGCGTCCCAGCGCGCCGCAGGAGCCGCCAGCAGGTCGCCGAACGCGCCGAAAGCCGCGCGTGATGCCCGGCGGGTTCAGCGCTTGGCGCACCGGTCCGAAGCCGAAGCTCGCCACAGCTCCCATGCCGCCGATCCAGACAAGCAGGCGCGAGACCCACAGCGCCCGCCACACGTCCCGCAGCGCCACCGCCCGCGTCGCGCGAGCTGCTCCCCAAGTCTCCACGCGCGTCGGCTCGACCGCGCCCCAGGCGTGCGCCTGAGCGGCCGCGGCCGCGGAGACCGCGAGGCTGCTGGAGTGTTGGGCGATGGCCTGCTCGGCGGTCTCTGAGCTCATCTGAAGGTCGCGGCAAGGTTGCGTGCTCCCCGCGCAACCAGCAGGAAATCACACCGCGAGACGGTACAGTCACGGACGGGGTCTGAGCGAGAGATGTCAAGACAAGCACGACAGCGTCGCCGGCGGCGCAACCGCTCCGGACCCTCCCGCTTCGTCTTCATCGGTCTCAGCGGCCTCGTCGGCGCACTTCTTGATCGGAGCGCTCGCGGCGGTCGGCTATGTCCTCTCAGTAGCCCAGTCGGCCCCCACGCTGGATTCGCTCACGCCCAAGCTGGCCGGCGCCACCTCCCAGGTGTATGCGGCCAACGGCACGCGCCTCGGGTTCATCCAGTCCGACGTCCTGCGCTCGCCGATCACGAGCGCCCAGATGCCCACCGATCTGCGCAACGCGACGGTCGCGATCGAGGACCAGCGCTTCTACCAGAACAACGGCGTGGACCTGACCGGCATCTTCCGCTCGGCCGTCAAGGACGTCCTGCACGGACAGGCTCTGCAGGGCGCCTCCACGATCACGATGCAGTTGATGCGCAACATCTACTCTGGGCAGCGACACGCACAGCTTCAAACAGAAGATCGAGGAGGCCAAGCTCGCGATCGAATACAACAAACACCACTCCAAGCGCTCGATCCTGACCGATTACCTCAACAGCGTCGCCTACGGCACCGTGGGCGGACAGACGGCCCTGGGAGTGCAGGCCGCCTCGAGGATCTTCTTCAACGAGAGCGCCTACCAGCTCAACCTGCAGCAGGCCGCCCTGCTCGCCGGCCTGCCCCAGGCGCCCTCCCAATACAACCCCTTCCTCTACCCGGCCGCCGCCCTGCAACGTCGCAACGAGGTGCTCGACAAGATGGCCGAACTGCACTACATCACCCACGCCACAGGCAGCCGCCGCCAAGGCCGCGCGCCTGGAAGTGAAACACGGCAACTACTACACCCGCCGCCAGGAGAGCTTCTTCTTCGAATACGTGCGCAAAGAGCTGGTCAGGCGCTATGGCCTGAACACCGTCGAGCAGGGCGGCTTGAAGGTGTACACCACGATCAATCTGAAGATGCAGGGCGAGGCGCGCGACGCGATCAAAAACGTACTCGAACGAGCAGGGCGATCCGGCCTCGGCGATCGTGACGATCAACCCGCACAACGGCTACATCGAGGCGATGGCGGAGTCCGAGAGCTACGACCAGTCGCAGTACAACCTCGCCTCCCAAGGCCACCGCCAGCCCGGGTCCACGTTCAAGGCGATCGACCTTGCCGACGCGCTCTCACGTGGCGTCGACCCGAACAGCACCTATTACGTGTCGCACACGCTCTCTCCCGGCTGGCTGCCCGGATACCCAACCTACGAAGTGAAAACCTTCGAGAACACCTCCTCGAACAAGTCGATCAACCTGGTGCAGGCGACACTTGCCTCGGACAACACCGTGTACGCGCAGCTGGCGGCCGACCTCGGCGAGGAAACGGTCACCCAGATGGCCTACAAGATGGGCGTGCGCGAGCACCTGCACTCCTACCCGGCGGAGGCGCTCGGCGGCCTCACCGTGGGCGTGAGCCCCCTGGAAATGGCCGACGTGTACGCGACTTTGGCCGACGGCGGCTACCGCAACACGCCGATCGCGATCACCAAGGTCGTGTTCCCCGACGGGCACGTCGACAGCAACTGGGGCAAGCCCCACCGCGTGAAGGTGCTCTCCGACGGGGTGACCGCCGAGGAGACCAACATCCTGCATCAGAACGTGCTGGGCGGCACGGCCACGCGCTCGGCGATCAGCTGCCCCACCGCGGCCAAGACAGGCACCACCAGCAACCTGGTGGACGCGTGGCTGGATGGCTACACCCCCAACTACGCGACCGCGGTGTGGATGGGCTACCCGAACAAGCTGATCCCGATGACCGACGTTCACGGCGAGCCCCAGCAGGGCGGCTACCTGCCGGCGGAAATCTGGCACGCCTACATGGCCGCGGTCACCGAAGGCGAACCGTGCGCCGAATTCCCCTCGCCGAGCGAACCGATCTCCTACCAACCGTTCTTCGGCAAGTACGCCTCGACCGGGACGGTCCACCGTCAAAGAAGGCTTCGAAAGCGAAGAAAGCACGAGCCCTTACAAGAAACAACCGAGTGAAAAGCGCCTCCCGACAGTCGAAAAACAGTCAACGGGCGGACCCGCGGCCGAAAGCCCCCGACAGACCCCCGCGCCACGAGCGCGCGAACCGATCGAAACGGCGCCCACCCCGGCCGCCAAAGCCCCGACGCCGCCGGTCGGCGGGACGGGCGGGGCCGAACCACCCATCCATTAAGACTCGCCCGCCCGCCCGCGCCAGAACACGGAATGCGCGGCGCTGGTAGTTTGGCGGATGCACACTTCAACACAGGGTCCCTTCGCGCAGGCGCAAGCGACCCGGACAGGATGCGAGTCGTGGCAAAGGAAGACAAGGTCGAATTCGAGGGCGAGGTGATCGAGGCGCTGCCAAACGCGATGTTTCGCGTGAAGCTCGACAACGATCACGTGGTACTCGGTCACGTGGCCGGCAAGATGCGGCGCTTTCGCATTCGCATCCTGCCGGGAGACCGCGTGCGCTGCGAGCTCTCTCCCTATGACCTGGACCGAGCCCGAATCGTGTACAGGCACCGCTGAGTCCCGCCTGAGTGTGCACGCCGAACAGTCCGCAGTCCGCAAACGTTCCAAGACATAGCTGAGCTCTCCCTGATCGACTCGATCGCCGCCGCGCTGAAGACACGCGGAGGACGAGTCGTGCGCGGCATCGGCGACGACGCCACCGTCGTCAAAGCGTTGAAGCTGTGCGTCACCTCCGTCGACACGATCGTCGAGGGAGTCCACTTTCGCCTCGACGATCCCGACATCGGCTTCAAGGACGTGGGCTGGAAGGCCTTGGCGAGCGCCCTGTCGGACATCGCCGCGATGGGCGCCCAGACGGGCGAGGCCTACGTGGCGCTTGGAATCCCTCCCCACGTGAGCGAGTCCCAAGCGCTCGAAGTGATGCTGGGCGCCGAGGAGCTGGCCGAGCTGACCGGCACGACGATCGCCGGCGGCGACGTGGTCAGCGCACCGGCGCTGTTTGCGAGCGTGACTATCGTGGGCTGGGCCGAGCGCGACCAGAAGCTGGTCGGCCGCGACGGCGCCCGGCCCGGCGACCTGGTCGGAGTGACCGGCGTGCTCGGGACCAGGCCGGTGCGGCCGATGCCGAAGCTGAAGGAGGGTCGCGCGATCGCCCCGGCGGGGATTCACGCGATGATCGACCTCTCCGACGGGCTCGCCACCGACGCGGGCCACATCGCCAAGCGCAGCGGCGTGGTCCTGAAGCTCGATTTGGACAAGCTGCCTGTCGACGAGCGCACGCAGGAAACCGCCGAGCGGCTGGGGATGCCGGTGTGGGAGGCGGCGGCCACCGCGGGCGAAGACTACGAGTTGTGCGTGTGCGTGCCGCGCAAGCGCGCCGATCGCGCGACTGCCGCGGCCGAGCGAGCCGGGACCAGGATCACCTGGATCGGCCACGTGAGCGAGGGCTGGCCGGGCGTGGTGCTACGACACGAGGGGAGCAAGCAGACGCTGACGGGTTTTGAGCACCGGTGGTAGGACGGGTGTGTTCTTCGCCAAAAGCCTGCTCCCCGCGCGCTCCCTCCGAGCGGACGAGGGCCGCGCCCAGCGGCGTGGTCGACTCCAGCCGCGCGAACACGATCAAGCGGTGCGAGGCGCTGAACAGGGGCGTGCAGGCGGACAGGATCAAGCGCGAATAGCCGACCGGGTCGAGCACGGACACGTCGGTGGGGAGCACCACACGCGAGCCTATGATCCGGTAGAGGAACCGCGCATAAGGCATCTCCAAGACGATCGACTCGCCCCTGTGGAGCGCATCGATATGGCGAAACGGCGCCAGATAGGTGGTGCGGTGGCCCGCGATCGCAGTCGTGCCCGGCACTCCCGGAAAGTTGGTTTCGGGGTAGATGCCCGGTCCGTTCTCAAGTTCCGAGGTACCCGTTCCCTTGACCATCACGAAGCTCGCGCCGATCGCGGGAATACGGATACGTCCAACCGCAGAGCCCGCTTTTGCGTGACGCTGGAGCACTCCGGCGAGATAGGCGACGCGACGGCGCTCTTCGTGCAGACGGGCCAGCGCCTGCCTGGCTTGGGGGTTGGGCGTGGCACGGTCGAGAGCCTGCAGGTCTTTGCCGAGACTTTCCTGTTTGAAATGGGCATACAGCGCCGAGATCGGCTCCTGCCAGACCAGGGTGACGCCCGCGTCGACGAGCAACAGCAGGCCCGCCACGATCAGGATCGCCGCGACTACCTTCGGCAGGCGGCTGCGCCTGTGGGCCACGGCGTTTACACCCGGACCCACCGACGAAGGCAGTGGACGAGTGATGGGCGGCGGCGTCTCCCCAGAGGCGGATGCGCTCTCCAGCGCGGGCGGACGCGCAAGCGAGAGATCCTCGGCTGTGGGCTCCTCAGCTGAACTGGATGGGAAAGACATCGTTGGCTAGCGTCGCAACGCCGACTCGGTGCCACCGAGCGACCCAGGACCAGCGTAGGAGGTCGGCCCGCGCGTGAGCACTTCGGTCCACTCCAGCGAATCCGGCTCGGTCGAGGCGAGCGGAGCCGAGACGAACAGGATGGCCGCGAACAGACAGCCGCAGGCGGCGCTCCACAGAAGCGCAGCCACAGGACCGACCAGGCCTCCCGGCGAGCGCGAGCACGGCGCTCTCGGCAAGTCCGATCGGACCCAGACCCAGCTCGCGGGCGTAGAGGACCAGCAGGAGAAGCAAAGGCAAGGCGCCCACCGAGGACCGCCAGCAAAGCCACGGCACGCGGTTCGAACCGGAAGGCGCCGGCGCGCTTCGACGGCCAGCGGCCACAGATGGGTTGCCGGCACCAGCAGGAGACAGGCGTAAGGGTTGAACAGCCACGCGAGCAAGGCAACGGCCAGCAGCACGAGCGTGATCGCCAAGACCTGCCGCGTCGGTCGAGGGCCGCGCGGCAGCGACAGGCGACGCGCCAAGCGCTGGCCAGGCCATCAGGGCGAGCACGAGCACAAGGCCGCACGCGAGGGTCGCGCCCCGAGTCGACCCGTCGGCGGCGAGCGACACGACGGACAACTGAGCGGAGGGCGCCGCGACGATCCCGAGGGCTCCGAGCAAGGAGGCGAACACGGCGGCGGCGAAGAACGGAAGCGCGCCGATCAAGACCCACCCCAGCCAGGGTAGGACCGGCTCGCGACGGCGGCGCAGGCGGGCGAGCGCGTCCACGCTCACGAGCAGGGGCGCCAAGAGCAGGGCGAGGACCAGCAGCCTGATCGCCCATGCAGGCAACAGCTTGCCGCTGACCTGCAGTTGCGGCGGGGAGGACGCCGGAATGTTGGGACCTTCGTCGAGCGCATAGATCGCGCTGAGGGCCGCCCGACCGAAGCCGAGCAGGCGGGCCTCGCTCACCGGCTCCGCCGGCCGAAGGCCCCCGTTGACCGCTGACCTGGAGCAGCACGGCGGGCACGCCCGCGCTGTTCAAAGGCGCCTCTTCGCCGGTGGCCAGCGGGAAGGCGAAGTGCGCGAACTCGGCGGCGGCGCCGAGATTCCCGGGGTCGACGCCCGCCTCTTGCGATATCGCCGAGTCCAGGGTCCGCTGCAAGCCTTCGGGCGCAGTGCTCGGGTACTCGGAGAACGGGAGCACGAAAGGCCTGCGCGCGACGGCGCCGGCGAGATCGCCGAGCACGAGGGCGGCGTCCAGCGGATGGCCCCAATGCGCGGCGAAGTCGGCGGCGCCGCCGTACCCGCCGCTGCCGCCGCTGGTCGAGACCAGGACGATCGTGCGGCGGGTCTCGCTCTGGGAGAAGACGCGTGCCAGCTCGAGCAGGGCGGCGGTGCCCGACAGCTCCGCCGCGCTGCCCCGGCCCACGGCGTCGCGATGGGCGAGAATCACGATCGGGCTCTCCCCGGTGGAGCCGGGACGCTCGGCGATCACCGTGGTGAGGGTGCGCTCGCCTTCGATCGTGCGCGCCTGGGCGCGGCGGGTGCTGACCTGAAAGCCGCCGTCGGCGGCGCCTTGGCTTGACGGCCCGCCCGTGGCGCCCGCGCCGGAGGGGCTGCCCAATTCGCCCAGGCTGCGAGCGACGTAGGAGGCGAGGGCGTCGTCGCCAGAGCTGCCAGGGCGACGGTCGGGAAAGCGCTTGACCATAGCCTGCAGGCCGGCATAGGCACGGGCGCCGTTGAAGGCGTCCGGCGCGAGCGTCGAGCCGAGCGAGGCCGAGCGACTCACGAGCGAGAACCCTGCGATTACGATGACGAGCAGGAGCGGCACGAGCGCCGCGCGGTAGATGCGGCCGTCGAACATCGACTCAGACCATAAGGCCTACGGCGGCCCTTCCGTGCCAGGCCGAGGTATCGTGCGGTCCGCTCGTGCTTCAGCCCGTCGCCACAGGACACAAGTCGCTCGCCGATTACACCCACATCTGTGGACGCGAGCTGATCGAGGAGATCCGCTCCTTGGCAGATCCCTTGCAGGGTAAGCGCGTGGTGCACGTGTCCGCCACAGCCTTCGGCGGTGGGGTCTCGGAGATCCTGTATACGCTCGTACCCTTGATGCGAGACGTGGGTTTGGACTGCGAGTGGCAGGTGATCTACGGTCGCGAGGAGTTCTTCAACGCGACCAAGCTGATGCACAACGCGCTGCAGGGCCACCCGCAGGACCTGGACGCAGAGCAGTGGGCGACGTGGGAGCAGTACAACGAGATGAACGCGCGCGAGCTCTCCGGCGGCTGGGACGTGTGCCTGATCCACGACCCCCAACCGGCGGGCCTGTACAAGCTGGTGTCCGAGAAGGCCAAGGGTTGGGTGTGGCGCTGTCACATCGACCTGTCCACGCCCAACCCGGCGACGATCGAGCGTCTGTTGCCTTACATCGCCGACTATCCACAGAGCCTGTTCCACATGGCCGAGTATGTGCCAGCCGGGATGGAGGGCAACGTGAACGTGGTGCCGCCGGCGATCGACCCTTTGATGCCGAAGAACATGGCGCTCTCGCCGGAAGACGCCTCATACGTGTGCGAGCAGTTCGGGATCGACGTCGACCGTCCCTTGATCTGTCAGGTCTCGCGCTTCGATCCTTGGAAGGATCCCCTGGGCGTGATCGACGCCTACCGGATCGTCAAGGAGAAGGATCCCCGCGTGCAGCTCGCCCTGGTCGGCTCGATGGCAAGCGACGATCCGGAGGGGTGGGACTTCTTCAACGCCACGATCGCCCATGCCGACGGCGACCCGGACGTGCACATCCTCAACAACTTCAACAACGTCGGGGCGATCGAGGTCAACGCGTTCCAGTCGCACGCCGACGTGGTCGTGCAGAAGTCCACCAGGGAGGGCTTCGGCCTGACCGTGTCCGAGGCTATCTGGAAGGCGCGGCCTTTCGTCGGAGGCAACGTGGGCGGCATCCCCCTGCAGGTGGAGGATGGGGTGACCGGCTTCCTGGTGGACACGGTCGAGCTGTGCGCGCAGCGCGCGCTGGAGTTGCTCGAAGATCCCGCCCTGGGAAAGACGCTGGGACGTCGCGGCAAGGAGCATGTGCGCAGCCACTTCCTGACCCCGCGATACCTGCGCGACTACCTGAAGATCTTCGGCCAGCTCGACGGCGCATGATCGGTGTCGGAGCGAGCCTGCGCAGGCGCAGCTTGCGGGGACATGGCCTGGGGGCGCATATCCCGCGGAGCCGAGCGCTGTCGTGAAGGGGGCGCCGGCACAGCGACCGCCGCTGGTGCTGGTCAGCAACCGGGGACCCGTCACGTTCGGGCCCAACGGAGAAGCCCAACGTGGAACGGGCGGTTTGGTCACGGCGCTGTCGGGTTTGGCCTCCCACCGCGACGCGGTGTGGATCGCCTCGGCCATGAACGACTACGACGCTCAGGTCTCGCGCGAGCACGGAGCGCGGCCGTTCCCGGTGAAGAATCCTGCCGGCGGCGAGTACCAGGTGCGCTTGGTGGTGAGCGACCCCGAAGCGTACGACCGCTTCTACAACTTGTTCGCCAACCCGATGCTGTGGTTCATCCAGCACTACCTGTGGGACCTGTCCAACGCCCCGGACATCAGGCGTGAGGAGATCGAGGCTTTCGAGTTCGGCTACAACGCGGTCAACGAGGACCTGGCGCGAGCCGTGGTCGAGGAGATAGAAGGGCAGCGCGAGCCGGTGGTGATGGTCCACGACTATCACCTCTACACGTTGCCCGAGCTGGTGCGCAGGGCTCGCCCGGACGTATTCTTGCACCACTTCGTGCACATTCCCTGGACCCAGTCGGATGCCTGGCGGGTGCTCCCCTCGCGGATCCGCCAGGAGATCTTCGCGGGGCTGCTGGCCAATGACATCATCGGCTTTCACACGCGCTCCTACAGACGCAACTTCCTGCAGTGCTGTCGCGACCTGATGGATCTCGAGGTCGACTTCGAGCGCGGCGTCGTGGGCTGGCAGGGACGCGAAGTGTGGGTGCGGGCATACCCTCTGCCGATCGACCATCGGGCGGCGCTAGCGGTGGCGGGGGGGGCGCGTGTGGGGGAGTTCGAGCGCGAGCTGTTGCGACGCCGCAGAGACTTCCTGATCCTGCGGGTGGACCGGGCGGACCTTTCCAAGAATGTGCTCAGGGGGTTCTCGGCGTTCGACCTGTTCTTGGAGCAGCACCCCGAGTTCAGAGAGCGGGTGACGTTCGTGGCGCAGCTGATGCCGTCAAGGACCGACGTGCCCGAGTACGCCGAGTACCTGGAAAGGATCGAGGCGCTGGTGGCGGTCGTCAACCATCGCCACGGCACCCCCGACTGGATGCCGATCCAGTTGAAGCTGCGCGACGACCTGGAGGAGGCGATGGCCGCCTACAAGCACTACGACGTGCTGCTCGTGAACGCCATGTTCGACGGCATGAACCTGGTGGCCAAGGAGGGGCCGCTCGTAAACGAAAGGGCGGGCGTGTCGATCCTCTCGGAGAACACGGGGGCGCACGAGGAGCTCGGCGAGTACGCCCTGTCGGTCAACCCGTTCGACATCCAGGAGCTGGCCGACTCGATCCATGCGGCGCTTGACATGCCCGGGCCCGAGCGCGCCCGTCGCGCACGGGGGCTCGCCGAGATCGTGACATCGCGCGACCCCGGGGACTGGATCGACGAGCAGTTGGCCGACATTCGGGCCAAGCGGGCCGCAGAGTCGGGGTAAGGGGATAGCTGTTCGTGCCCTGGTATGATCCGCCGCCGCCCTTGGACCCGTGCCGATGACCCTGCCTGCGCCCACATACGATCTCGTTTTGCTGCTCGACCCGCAGGCGGAGGAGCCAGTGCGCGCCAAGATCGTGGCGGACGCCAAGGAGGCGATCGGCGCCAAGGGCGAGGTGGTGCACCACGACGCTTGGGGAGAGCGGGCGCTGGCCTATCCGATCGACCACAAGACGACGGCCGAGTATCACCTGCTGCAATTCCATGCCGCCCAGGTCGAGCTGATCGCGGAGCTGAATCGCACCCTGCATATCACCGACGGCGTGATCCGCTTTCGCATCAACAAGCTCAAGCCAGGGACGCCGGCCGCGCCAGACATGCGCCCAGGCGCCGCGCCGGCGACGGCGCGCGAGGAGAGCGAGCCGGCGGCCACCGAGGAAGAAGCCGCGGCGTAATACACTCGGGGCGTGCTGCCGCTGAGGACAACGAGTGTGGGGGTCGGCATGGAGATGCCTTCGTGAGCGAGCATCCGATCGGCGACGGTCCGTTGATGCGCAGGACGGACGTGTTGCGCGCTTCGCCGCCGATGTTCGACTCGCGGCTGCTGGACGCGTTCTCGCGTGTGCATCCGCTGGTGCCGGTCCTGATCTTCGTGCCGGTGATCGTGGCCCTGGAGGCTTGGGCTCTGTCGCTTGTGAGCGTGGCTGAGGCCGTGGGCCTGTTCGCGGGAGGCTATGCGCTGTGGACCTTGTTCGAGTATTGGCTGCACCGCATCGTGTTCCACTTCGAGCCGGACCGCGGAATCGGGGCGCGACTGCACTGGATCATCCATGGCATCCACCACGAGCACCCCAACGACCCGTTGCGCCTGGTGATGCCTCCGGCGGTGAGCATTCCCTTGGGGGCGTTTGTGTTCGGCGTGTTGTATCTCGCCTTTGGCGAACGCTATGCCCCCGGCGTGGGGGCCGGCTTCTTTGCTGGCTACTTGGCCTACGACATGCTCCACTACTACGTCCATCATTTCCGCCCCCGCTCGCCCATGGGCAGGATGCTGCGCGAGCGTCACATGCGCCACCACTTCCAGGACGACACGAAGGGCTTCGGCATCAGCGCCCCCTACTGGGACGAGGTGTTTCGCACCTCCTCGCGGCAGCACTCCGGCGAGCCTTCCAGCTGAGCACCTCAGAAGCCAAGCTCGCAAAGAGCGCGGTTGGCGTGTGCGCCGGCGCGCATCGGAAGGACACCGAGCTCGCCGATCTCTCTAGACTCGCCAGAGGCCTTTGACGCAGAGCGCGAAAGCGCCGAGGCATTACAGACTGACCGAAAGGAACCCAAGCCGTGGCCGCCACAAACATCAACCGGGTCGTGATGACCGGGAACCTGACCGCCGACCCGGAGCTGCGCTCGACTGCCGGCGGGACCTCCGTGTGCAGTCTGCGTATCGCCTGCAATACGCGGCGCAAGGACGGGACCACGGGCGAATGGGTCGACAAGCCCAACTACTTCAACGTGACCGTGTGGGGCAATCAGGGCGAGAACGCCGCGCGATATCTGTCCAAGGGCAGGCCGGTCGCGATCGACGGACGGCTGGAGTGGCGCGAGTGGGAGGCCCAGGACGGCACGAAACGCAGCGCAGTCGATATCATTGCCGACTCGGTGCAGTTCCTTGGGTCTCGCGAAGACCCCTCCGGTGGCGGAGGGTTTGCGGGCGGGGGAGCCTCGCAGGGCGCGGACACAGCGGTCGACGACCGCGACTTCCAGCCCGCACCGGTCTCCGGATCACCCGGAGACGACGACATTCCGTTCTAATCGAAAGCAAGGATCGAAAGTGGCAAAGCGCGGTCGCGGCAAGCCTGTCCGACGACGAGACAAGAAGGGCGGGTCCGGCACCGGAAGGCGCAAGCCTTGTCAGCACTGCCGCGATAAGGTCGATCAGGTCGACTACAAGGACGTGGCGAGCCTGCGCAAGTTCATCTCCGAGAAGGGCAAGATCCGCTCGCGGCGGATCACGGGGGCGTGCCGACGCCATCAGGGTCAGATCGCCAGGGCCGTCAAGCGCGCACGTGAGCTGGCCCTGCTGCCCTACGTGAACGAGGGCGGGCGCGATGACCATCCCGGCGCGAACGCGGCGACCGGGACCGCGACCGGTAGGGCTGCGGCCACCGGGGCTCTAGACCCACCACCGTAACTTCAGGAACACGAGGAGCGAGATGCCCGAAGCGATACTTCTCAAGGATGTCGACGAGCTCGGCGAGCAGGGCGCGGTGGTCGATGTCTCCAAGGGCTACCTGCGCAACTTCCTGATCCCTCGCAAGCTGGCCCAGCCCGCCACCAAAGGCGCGATCGAAGTGATCCGCCAGCGCCAGGAAGCGGTCGAGCGAGCGGCGCGGGAGTACGCCGAGAAAGCGAGCGACAACGCGGCGCTGTTGAACAAGACGGTGATCACGATCGCCCAGCAGGCGGGCGCCGATGGGCGGCTGTTCGGGTCGGTTACCGCTCAAGACATCGCAGCGGCGATCAGGGACGCACGCGGGCTGCGGACGGACAAGAACAACGTGCACCTGCCCGAGCCGATCAAGAACGTGGGCACCTACATGGTCGTGGTGGAGGTCGTCGAGGGCGTGACCGCCACCGTCAAGACCATGGTCGTCGCGCAGAAGTAGTCGGGCACGCCCTCCACAAATCTTGCGGTCTGACCTGTCTGCGAACATGTGTTCGTGAGACTCGGAGCACGTCGCAACCCATTCACGCCGGCCTCGAAGGCGGCCCTCTGCCGCAATGATTTCCCTCTCAATTGCGGGTTCCGCGCGCGAGCCGCGAAGCCACCCGACGTAGACTCGCCGAAGCTATGAATGCTGTCTCTCAAGCCAACGGCTCGGGCATGCCCACAGGCGTGATCGCTCCTCCGCACAACCTCGACGCCGAGCAGTCGGTGCTCGGGCGCGATCCTGCTGTCCGACCGCTCGCTGTATGCGCTGGTGATCGAAGAGGGGCTGCGTCCCGAGGACTTCTACCGCGACCGCCACGGGCGCGTCTACGAGGCCATGTTGGCGCTCTACAACGAGTCTGAGCCGGTCGACGTGCTGACGGTGGTCGACCGGCTGCGCCAGACCGGCAAGCTCGAGGAGGTCGGGGGGCCGCGCAGCCGTAGACGAGCTGACGGGCGTCGTTCCGGCCGCCGGGCACGCCCGCCGGTACGCCCAGATCGTACGGGAGAACGCCCTGTTGAGGCGACTCCTGGCCGCCTCCTATGACATCCAGTCGAGCGTGCTCGAACGCGGCGATGCCCCGCGCGAGCTGGTGGAGCAGGCCGAGAAGACGATGCTCGAGGTGGCACGCGACGATCGCCAGCAGGACTTCAGGTCGATCGAGGAGGTGTTGCACGAGGAGCTCGACAAGCTGCACCGACTGTCGATCGAAGGGACGTCGCTGACCGGCTCCCCGTCCGGCTTCAAGGACCTGGACGAGATCACCGGTGGCTTTCAGCCGGGCAACCTGATCATCATCGCGGCGCGACCCGCGATGGGCAAGAGCGCTTTGGTGTGCAACATCGCCGAGAACGCGGCGGTCGAACACGGCCGGCCGGTCGCCCTGTTCAGCTTGGAGATGGCCGAGGCCGAGCTGGCGCAGCGCTTCGTGGCCTCCCAGGCGCGCATCAAGGGCGAGGAGCTGCGCAAGGGCAGGGTCAAGGAAGAGCGCTGGCCGAAGATCCTGAAGGCGTCACAGCGGCTGGCGGCGGCGCCCCTGTGGGTGGACGATTCCAGCGACGTGGGGTTGCTCGAGATCAGGGCCAAGGCGCGCCGGCTGCACTCGCAGTGCGAGAACGGCTTGGGCTTGATCATCATCGACTATCTGCAACTGATGCGAACAGACAGCCGCTACGACTCGAGGGTCACCGCGGTGGGCGAGCTGAGCCGCGGCTTGAAGATCTTGGCGCGCGAGCTGGGAGTGCCCGTGATCGCCCTGTCGCAGCTGAGCCGGGCGGTGGAGACGCGCCCGGACAAGCGCCCACAGCTGTCGGACCTGAGGGAGTCGGGCAACCTCGAGCAGGACTCGGACCTGGTCATGTTCATTTACAGGGACGAGTACTACAACGAGGACTCCGAGCGACCGGGCGAGGCCGACCTGATCATCGCCAAGCATCGCAACGGGGCGGTCGGCAAGGTGACGCTCACTTTCCAGAAGGAGTACCCCAAGTTCATGAACTACGCCGGCGAAGGACGCTACGCGGCATGAGGGCCTGTGCGCGAAGCGGAGCCGAGTGTGGAAGCGGGGCGCGACGATGAACGCCGACGTGCTCAACCTGCCGCGATCGCGCGATCCCAAAGCCTGCCCACTCGGCTTGTGCGACGGGAGCGGGTTCGTGGTGGACGAGACCACCAACACGGCCTCCGATTGCCGCTGTCGCGCCGGACAGATCGCCAAGCTGCGGGCCACCGGCCTCGAGGCCAGGTTGCCCAAGCGCTACCAAGGCGTGTCCTTTGACCGTCCGCCCGTCCCGGAAATGCCCGAGCCGGTCGTCTCGGCAGTGCGCAGTTATGTGAGGAATATCGATGCGCGCTTGGACGAAGGGCGCGGAATGTGGCTTGTCGGGGACATCGGCACCGGCAAGACGACCTTGGCGATGCTCACCTCGAAGGCCGCGATCGAGGCGGGGCGGACGGTCGCGATCTATTCGCTGCCCAGACTGCTCAACTTGATTCGCAGCGCGATCGAGACCGAGGACGGCATGGTGGGCTTCCTGGAGCGCCTGACGGCTGTCGACCTGCTGCACATCGACGATCTTGGGGTCGAGAACAAGACGGACTGGGTCTTGGAGCAGCTGTATTCGATCATCAACACCCGCTACGAGGACGAACGCGCGATGGTCTTGACGACCAACCTCGAAATCGCCGAGCTGAGGGAGCAGTTCGGCGAGCGGACGCTTTCGAGGCTGCTGGCGATCTGCGGCGAGCCACTCGGGCTGTTCGGCCAAGACGAGCGCAGCGTGTTCCGGCCCAAGCGAGACCGCGACGGCGTGCGCGCACACACCGCCTGAGCGCCCAACACCTGCGTAGACTGATGACGCGATGCCAGGAATAGTCGTAGTGGGCGCCCAGTGGGGCGACGAGGGTAAGGGAAAGATCACCGATCTGCTCGCCCAGAACGGCGACGCGGTCGTGCGCTTCCAGGGCGGCAACAACGCCGGGCACACGATCGTGAGGGGCGAGGAGGAGTGGAAGCTGCACCTGATCCCCTCCGGCATCCTGTACCCGGGCAAGCGCTGCGTGATCGGCAACGGCGTGGTGATCGACCCGAAGGTCCTGATCGAGGAGCTGGACGCTTTGCGGGCTCGCAGGGTGGACGTGAGCGGCCTGCGGATCTCGGCCAATGCGCACCTGATCATGCCCTACCACCTGCTGCTTGACTCGGCGGGCGAGGCGAAGCTGGGAAGCCTTCAGATCGGGACGACGCGCAGGGGCATAGGTCCCTGCTACGCGGACAAGGCGGCGCGCCTGGGCATCAGGGTCCAGGACCTGCTCGACGAGAAGATTCTCAAGAAGAAGATCGTCGCCGCGATGGAACCGAAGCGGTTGTCGTTGCGCCCCTTCGAGAAGGATCCCACGCTCGACCTGCACGCCATGACCGAGGAATACCTGACCTATGGCCATCGCTTGGAGCAACACATCGCCGACACGGCACGCCTGATGTGGGACCTGCTCGACCAGGGCCAGAAGGTGATCTTCGAGGGCGCCCAGGGGGCGATGCTGGACATCGACCACGGCACCTATCCGTTCGTGACCTCTTCCAACCCCTTGTCGGGAGCCGCGTGCGTGGGGGTGGGGGTCGGCCCGAGGGACATCGACGAGGTGTGGGGCGTCTCCAAGGCCTACACGACCAGGGTCGGCGCGGGCCCGTTTCCAAGCGAGCTGCACGACGAGATGGGCGAGACGATCCGCAAGCGCGGCGGCGAGTTCGGCACGACCACCGGGCGCCCCCGCCGGACCGGCTGGCTCGACCTGGTGGCCTTGCGCTACGCGGCCCGCCTGAACACTTTGACGGCGCTCGTCTTGACCAAGCTGGACGTGCTCTCGGGCCTCGACCGCATCCAGGTGTGCACCAGCTACAGGGGCGCCGAGGGCGCGGAGTTCGACGACTTTCCGTACCACCAGACGGTGTTGCACCACACGACCGCCGAGTTGACCGAGCTGCGCGGCTGGAGCGAGGATCTCGGCGAGTGCCGCACGCTCTCGGACCTGCCCGAGGCGGCTCGCGAGTACCTGCGGTTCATCGAAGAGCAGATCGCGGCGCCCGTCGCTTTGATCGGCGTTGGACCGGGCCGCGACCAGATCGTGTGGACCGAGGCCGGGCGCGAGTCTTTGATCGGGCCGGGCGCCGAAGCCACAACCGCCGCTTAGAGTCGGTTCTTACTTCTGCTCGCCGATCCAGGCGAAGATCGCGCGCGAGTGCGTCAAGACCCGCCCGTCAGGCAACTTCAAAGCAGGCAGCTTCGTGGCGCCGGTCGCCTGACGCAGCTCCTCGCGCGAGCCCTTGCGCAAGAAGGGGATCGGGCTGCCGTGAGCGGCAACAACTTTCTCGTACTCGATGCCCGCGTCCCGCAACGCCTCCTGGACGCGGCGACAGGGATGTATGCGCGGCCCGCCTTTGTCGCCGTGACAGACGTAGAGCGTGGGGATCTCGGCCATCCTCGTCCTCCCTGGTCGTCGGTAGATTCGAGACCCAGAGTCTTGCAGACGGCGTGCGAAGCGATGGAGAGGGCCGTACGTTGCGCAAACTCCCTGGTCATACCGCTCCGTCGCTGTGCGTGGCTTAGACGCCCAACGCGCCGATCCCGGTCAGCCTCGGTGCACGTGGAGCCCTGGCGCCAGTTCGGCGAGCACGTCGAAGTCGCCGTCCTGCGTCCAGACGGAGAGATCGTGCGCAAGCGCAGTCGCGGCAACGATGGCGTCCATCGCTCCCGCCCGCCGGCCCGCGGCCCGGGCGGCCGAGAGCAGATCAGCAAGCCGCTCGGCAACGGGCTCGTCATATGGGAGCGCGACAAACGTGCGAGCCCTCGCCAGCGTCGTCTCTCGCAGTGTCAGTAGCGACCCGCCCGCTGCCCGGCGAACGCCGACGATCAGCTCGGTCAGTGTCGCAACCGAGATACGCGCATCACCATCGGGCGGGCGACCAAGAGCGCGACGCTGCTCGGCGGCCACAAAGACGCTCGTGTCGGCGAGATAGCCGCTCGTCACGCAACCATATCGTCGGTCGTCAGCCCCACGTCGAAGTCGACCGCATCGGAGGCGATGTCCAGCTCGGCGGCGAGCCGGTCGATGGCGGCTAGATCCGCCAGCAACAACTCGCTCGGGCGCCGCTCGCTGCGCAGCCGTCGCGGAACGATGTCGGCTACCGGTCTGCCATGCACCGTGAGCACGACAGGCTCGCCACCCTCGACCGCGGCAATCACCCGACCCGTGTGGTTCCGTAGCTCGCGAACTGACACATCCATTGCGTGGCACAGTGTAGCACACCAGCACTCTCGCTGCGCATCCACAGCGGTACAAGACTGCCGTGACGAGACGTTTCAACGATGTGCGCGTGCGAGACGGAACCCACGACAGGCTCTGGAACGAGGGCAGAAATGCCCTCCTACGCATCGAGTTGAGAGGTCTCCAAGAGTGACCGTTCATACCGGAAGAGCTTTGCTAGAAACGGGATGTTGTCCGCTGTCCACACCTGACCCGCCAGTCCCCGCAGACGAAACTCTGCGCATAGAACGGTGCGCACAAGCGTAAGTAGGACAAAGACATCGAAGGCGGTGGCAACACCGACGATGTAGGAAGACGTATGTCGCGCAAGTCCGATGTTCCCGAGGACGGAGCCGATCGCTGCGAGCAGGAAGATGATCGTGAAGTTGGCCCGATAGACGTTGAAGCTCCTTCTGCGGCTGCTCGGATTGTCGCGTAGGGCGCTCTCCCAACTCAGCGGCGGATCGGAGGGGTCTATCCGCTGCGAGATGCGTCTCTCGAGGCTTGCAACATGCGCGGAGACATGAACAATGCGCTCCATCTCACCGAGCCCAAATACGCAGAGTACGAGGGCGAGGAGGGGAGAAAGGACAATAAGCAGCAGGGAAGCAGTGGAGGATCCGATCCCTGCCTCGACGCCAAGTCCCAGGACAACGCCCGGCGCCGTAGTCCCCAGTCCAAGCACACGAAGCAGGCGATCTATTGCTTGGAGCGACTCACTTCTAAGCGAGCGGTACTCGTCGAGCGCCGTGGCAACCCATTTGGCCGCACGCTGATCACGTCTAGCACGACGACACGCGAGCCGATCGAGGAGAAGATCTGCTGACCGGCGTCGGACCTTGGTTTCGCCGCCTCGGCTGTCAGTCACGCGACGACGGTACCAGCCGTAGGATGGGTACAGACAACACCTCTCCTCGCCGATATACATCGTCGGCCTACGCGGCAAGAGCCTCGCCGGAGGCCTGTTCATGAGCGGGCAGGCTGCAAGCTGCGGTTGCAGACAACTATCTACTATGGGCCGTGTAGGAATCGAACCTACAACCTTGGGCTTAAGAGGCCCTTATACGCGCCCCGAGGCGCCCAGGCTGGGGCGATTTGATCCCTCTAACCCGGCTTTATCGCACGGGTTTAGGCTGGTTTGGTACCCAAAGCGGTACCCACGGCCGACTGGTACCCACGTGGTACCCACGTGCTAAGCTGACGCTCACACCGAGCAGAAACCCCGGCGGGATCCGTGATCGCCGGGGCGGACCACCGGAGATGCCTCGATGTCAGCATCCAATCCAACGGCCAGCATCATCGTCCGCGAGTATCGGGGCCAGCCGTTCTACGAAGCCAAGTTTCGATACCGCGGCCGCCAGATCAAGCGGCGCATCGGTCCCGCATGGCTTGAGCGCGACCCTGACGGAGACGGCTGGCGCCGGCATCGAGGGCGCGTCGCCGAGGACGCCTACGACGAACGCGCCGCCCACGTGGCTGCCGCGCAGCTCGTGGCCGAGTACGTCGCCGAGGCGGCAGACATCGAGCGCGTCGAGCGTGAGCGCCGCACGCAGGGCGCAACCTTCCGCGAGGTTGCCCATGCCTACCTGCGCTGGCTGGAGGACGTGCGCGGCGCGAAGCCGTCCACGCTGGTCGGTCATCGCTCGGTGCTCGCCGAGCCGGGCACCCCGTACAAACGCGGCCGTGGCGTAACGCTCGGACACGTCATTGCCGCGCTCGGCGATCGACCCGCCTCGAAGATCACCACACGCGAGATCGAGGACGTGTTGACGACGATCAGCGAGACCGGCGCCTCGCCGCGGACGGTGAACAAGCACAGAAATGTGATCGCCGCCGTGTTCGGCTATGGATGCAAGGCATCGACGTACACCCTGCCAGCTAACCCGGCGAAGGGAGCGGACAAGCGCCGCGAGCCGCACCCCGGCGCGCTCGTGTTCTACTCGCCGGAGCAAATCGAGGCGATAGCCCGCGCACTCGAAGACGGTCGCCACCGGGACCGATCGGCACTGAGCGTCAGCGATCAGGAGCGCGAGGCGCTGAACGCCGAGGATCGGCAGGACGGCGAGATTGTTCGGGTCGCGGCCTATGCGGGTTTGAGACAGGGAGAGTTGTTGGCGCTGCGCTGGCGCGACGTTGACTTTGCCGGCTCCGCTCTGACCATCGCCCGCGCCATGAGCGCGGGCGTGGAGTCCTCCACAAAGTCAGGGCACATGCGGCGTGTACCGCTCGCCGACCAGGCGGCAGCCGCGTTGGATCGCACGAGCCGACGCGAGCACTTCACCACCCCGGGCGACCTCGTGTTCTGCAACGTGCTCGGTCGGCCGCTCGATGATTCGGCACTACGGCGGCGCTACCGCCGCGCGCAGACCGCTGCGGGTGTGCGGCCGCTGCGTTTCCACGACCTACGCCATACGTTTGGTTCGCTGCTGGCGATGCGCGGGGTCGATGTCGTAACGATTCAGAAGGCGATGGGGCACAGCACACTTGCTACCACCAGCCGCTACCTGCACGCCCGTCCTGCGTCCGAGCAGGCTCAGGCGTTTACGGCGGCTTTCATGCCCGCAGCATCGCAAGCTGCGGTCCTGGCGGCATAGGGCCGACCCTCGGTATCAGGCGGGAGGGAGATGGATGACAGTGAGGCCCGGATCAGCGATCCTTGCCTGGTCACTGTCGCAAGTCACGAGCGGATAGCCGCGAGCACACGCGGTTGCCGCGATCCAGAGGTCGTTGTCGCTGATGTTCCAGCCCGACCGCTTACTGACATCCTTCAACCGAGCCCACTCGTTCAGGATCATCGGATCGAGGGGTACCTGAAGGAAGGTCGCAAGGCGCTGCTCCTCGCGCGCAATGCGCGGCTCGCCCCAGTTGGCGTGAAGATAGCCGTAGCGGGCCTCGGCGAGCGTGATCACGCTGACCGCGAGGATTGATCGCTCAATCCGTTCAACGACATTCGCCGGCCAGTGCGAGAAGCGGCCAGGCTCGCCTGAGCGCTTGGCGCTGAACCCGACAAAGCTCGTGTCGCAGAGCAGGCGCTCAGCCGTCGGCGCGGCAACGATCACCGGCCCGTCAGAGCCTCAAGATAAGCATTGTCAGCCGCGTCGTCCCATTCGGGATCGGCGAGGGAGGCAAGACCCTGGGGAGCGCCTATGCCCTGGCGAGCCAACAGCTCAGCATCTGGCATAGGTTCGTTCGTAAAGAGCATGGACTGCTCACCCTGCTCCACCGCTTCGATGCGGTCAATCGTCATCGTCCCGCGCAGGACACTCGTCAGATGTCCTGTGCCCTCAGCCCAGACAACCTGGTCAACCATCCGCTTGACCGTCGACTCCAGTCCCTCGGGGTACTTGCACGTCCAATCCACGCCACTTGAAGTTCTGATCGCGAGCTTGTCCGGCTCCACGTCGAGGAGATGAAGCCGCCCCGAGACGCTCTGGACCTCCTCCCGCCCAGAGTCCTCGACGCGTCCTTGGCGCTCAAGCCGGGGAATGTCGATTGTGCCGGTAGACGCTCGGATGTGGGGCGGGAACTCGACCGCAATCGAACCGTCGTTGCCCAACGAACGGCAGGCCTTTCCAAGCGCATCTCTTACGGGCTCCGAGACCGAGGCGCCCGCCTCGATCTGATCAACGAGCGCACGTAGGTTCTCAACGGCAATCGGCACCTCGTCGCCGAGCGGGAGCGGCTGATCCTCGCTCGACATGAGATGCTCAGGCTCGATGGTCGCGATCCCGCTTCCCGGCGCAAAGCGGACAAGACGAAACGCGGTCACAGCCTCCGCACGACGATCGGGATGGCCAGACTTCCGCATAGGCTCGCCGCGACGTCCGCGATCATAGTCGCGTAGAGCCCCCAGAAAGCTGTCGATGAAGCTCTCAAAATCGGTCAGGCTGACGCCGTGCTCCGCCCGGGAGCCCTCCAATCTGAGCGTGATCTGGGTGTTGTTCTCGGACGTCATGTCCTCCGCATGTGGGATTCGCCGCAGCCACGGCATCTCCTATTGTTGCTTGTCTGGTCCCGGACAGCTTCGATTCGAACTTTGCGCCGGCTGTTTGAACCCTGGACGGGCATGGCCCGCCTCAAACGCGACCCGCGAGCAGCGATGCTCTACCCCGACGCGGTGCGGCTGGTTGTGGGGATCGGCCCGTATCCTGATCGGGCTGAAAACACCGGGTCCAGGGCCGTCCTTGGTCACTGCGGGAGCGACGAACCCCACTTCCTTCATCCTCGCTGCATTCCCATCGGATTACCTCATATATATAGATGTCGGCAACACCTGACCACCCGGAATCACAGTCCCCAAGCGGGGATTTCGCCTCTCGGCCACAAGGCCCAAGCGAACTAAGAAACGAACCAAAGAACGAACTAGAGATCGAACCAAGAAACGAACCTAAGGGCGAACCAAAGACCGAACTGCCATTCAGCCCCCCAGCGAGCCACGAGCAATCTCACCGCAGCTACGAGCTGTAGGTTCCGGATCGAGCCGTGGCCGGCGCGGCACCGAAACGCCCGTCGCGTGGCAGTAGCGTTTGATCAGCTGTCGCGCCCGCTCCGGACTCAGGCCGAAGCGCTCACCGGTCTGGCGAAACGACAAGCCCTCCGCCGCCCGCAGAGCGAACATCAACCGTTCGCGATCGGTCACCCGATCCCGATCCCAGGGACTCATTCCGAACCATCCCCGCGTGATCCCAGCCCGGCGAGATGCTCCTCCACCGCCGTGACGTACTCCCGCAGAGACGGAAACGCGCAGCACAGTCTCGCCCTCCTTCGGCGACCGGCCCGTGGCGGCCCGCTCTCTGTCGATGAGACCGGCTTCGTTGAGATCCTCGTCGCCGACGATCAGCGAGACCTCCAGACCCTTCAACAAGGCCCACCCATGCTCGCGCGCGTCGACCAGAACCTCCGTCGGACGGCCGGGATCGCCCCAACCCAACAGATCCAGCAGGGCTCGCGCGCGGTCAAACCGTTCAAGCGGTTCGCGATACCACTCCCCACGACACTCGCGACCCTTGCGGTCGGTAATCACCGAGATGTCCTGCGCCGCCTGACCCAACACGCTATGCAGGCCATAACGAGCCTCGCCGACCATCCGCGCCGGCACCCTCAACAACGAGCCATCCATGATCCAGCTCCTTTCGGTTCCAACACCGAAGAGGAGCGAGCGAGCATGGACAACTAGACCGCAGAAAGCTACGGTGATCCAAGCATCGAAGGGTTCGTCTTCGGTGCTACCGGTCGGGCGGGTGCGTCAACACCCGCCCGACCAACAATTGATATTTCCAGCCAACAACCCCGACCATCCCAAGACAGCCCGGGCTGTGGCGCCAGCCGCGACATTAGGCCGTAGACGCCACCTACGTCAAGGCCCAAACCGCCTTATTACTCACTGAGGATGCCCTTAAGCTCGACTTCGCTATGGCCAGTGACTTCCGACACTTCTCCCAGAGAGCGGTGATTGTCGTTCGTCGACGCGTTGATCGCCTCAACGAACAAGTGATGATTTCGTTTCGGATCATCGCGATAAGCGCGTGCTGCAGCTATGAGTTTTTGAGTGATTCCCATGCAGTCTGTCCTTTCCACCGATAGATTTCGGCGTCTGATGAATATCAACGGGCAACGGACCAAACGGGCCCACGACATGCCCTCACCCCTTTAAGGCCTCGGAAGGGCATGTTTCGGTCAGGCGTTACCAAAAAAACTCAGGGAGAAGACTTGGGATGTTCGGCTTCGACGCGCTGCTGCGCGCTGAGCGGACCGCGGTTGCTCTGCTCAAGCCCCGAGATCTCCTCCTCGATCGCCTTGAGGCCGAGGTCGTATGCGAGAGGGCGTGCGCGGTCACGTCGCGTGGTCTGCGGATCGGCAATCTGGGCACGCGCTGCGCGCAACTCCTCACGGCGCGCATAGGCTCGCAGTAGGTCGTGCGCGACCGATGATCCGCTCGGCGGCGTTTCCGCCGTCGGCTGGGGCGAGCCGAGCCGCCCGACCTGCTGGAGGTACGCGCGGTCCTTGGCGCGATCGGCGGTGCGCTTGGAGTGCTCGACATCGGCGAGGCTGGCAACCGCCACCGTGATCGTCGTCGCGGCAACGAGGCGCTGCTCGGCGTCAGCGATCAACTGCGTGTAGCCCTCCGGAAAACCACTGGGCGCGAGCGTCAAGTCGAGCTTGCCATGCGCGGTGCGTAGGTTCCACACGGTGGCCTGTGCGAGCACGCTCGCGGTGAAGTAGTCCGGCGGGAGCGACACGGCCTTCTCGGGATGCGCGGGATCGACCTCAAGACTGCACTCCAGACGGTTGAGCACATCGGCAAGCCGCGCGAGGTTCTTCTGCGCCCGGTCGGGCGTGATGTCAATGTCCTCGGTCTCGTAGCGCTGACCGTGACTTTGAAGCGCCGCGCCGCCGATGACCACGAACCGCACGCCGCCCTCACGCAGTGCGCGGAGCAGCGTCTCACGATCTTGATCTATCGGGTCTGTCTGGCCAGCCATTCATCAGCGCGAGCGCGGCGCTCGGGCAGGCTCGGGGGCTCGTCCGCTGTTGGGCTCAGGCCGCGTGCGGTGAGCTGTAGCGTCGCATCGAGGGCGAGAGCGAACCGCTGGCTGTACGGCGCAGGATCGGTGAGCGCGATCCGCAGCAGATCAACGAGGCCCGCCACCTCCACTGCGCCCCCGCCGACTGTCACCTCGATCGCGGCGCGTGCGAGGTCGGCGAATCCATAGGTGCTGGGGGGCACGGCAAGCAGGCGGACGCGATCGGGTGCCGCCGACGCGGCGCGCACAGTTTCGCTAGCGAGAGAGTGGTCCTCTGGGTGAACCACGAGATCGAGCGTTCCCTCGTCGCTGAGGATCAACGGCCAGCCGTGCAGCGCCCCGGCGACCTCCCCCACCACTACCGCCCGCAGGCCAACCGCCGCGACAAGCTCAAGCGCCGCGATTCGGTCAAAGCGGTCGCGGCTCAGGTGCCTGACACGCTCCGCAGGCTCGCGCGCAAGCTGCTCGTAGATCAGAGACGTCCAAGAGCCCTTATCCGCCGTGGCGAGCCCGAGCGTCAGATCGAGCTCGCACGCCGCCACAACCTCCTGCACCGTCTCGAACTTGGGCTCGGTCGCGCCGCTCTCCCACCGCGCGACGGTCACCTGCGAGGTGCCCAGGCGCCCGCCAAGCTCCTGCTGGGTCAGGCCCGCACGGCGGCGGGCGATGACGATGATGTCGCGCGCACGCATCCCAGGAACCATAACAGAACTGTTATAGCGATTTGCCCAGACTGGCCCGTTTTTGCCCGCTCGGAGGCGCATCCCCGGACGCCATTTGGTACCCACAGGTGGTACCCAAACAAAAAACGGCGGCTCTGTTTGGCGCGGCCTAACCGCCAAATCCCGCATGAACACTGAGGAATTTGGCATATGGGCCGTGTAGGAATCGAACCTACAACCTTGGGCTTAAGAGGCCCCTGCTCTGCCAATTGAGCTAACGGCCCGCGAGGGGGCGCCGGCTCCTTGAGAGGCCGGTGTCGGCATGATTCTAGCCAAGGTCGGCCGCGCCTGAAGGGCGCCCGCCGATCCCAGGGCGTACCGCGAGCGCGTCGAGCGCCGCGGACGACGAAGCGGCGCGCAAGTCCCAAAGCCCCTGCCAGGCTCACCGACGTCAAGCCTCAAAAGACGATCGTGCGGCCCCCGTCGGCGATCACGCGGTCTTCCAAGTGCAGGGACACGGCCCGCCACAGCACGAGCCGCTCGATGTCTCTGCCGATGCGTTCCAGGTCGCTCACGCTCTGGCGATGATCGACGCGGGCCACGTCCTGCTCGATGATCGGTCCTCCGTCGAGCTCGGCGGTCACGTAGTGGGCGGTGGCGCCAATCAGCTTGACCCCGTGCTCGCGCGCTCTGCGGTAGGGATTGGAGCCCGCAAAGGCGGGCAGGAAGGAATGGTGGATGTTGATCGCCGGCGCCTGCAGACCGTCGAGGAACTCGCCGCTGAGGACCTGCATGTAGCGCGCCAACACCACCAGGTCCACCTCGTCGCGCAGGATGTCGAGCATTCGGCGCTCGGCCTGGCGCTTGGTCTCCGCGGCGACGGGCACGTGGTGGAAGGGCACGCCGGCCGCCTGGGCCTCCTCGGCCAGATCGGGATGGTTCGAGACGACCGCGACCATGTCGGCGTTCAGCTCTCCGCGGCGCCAGCGCCACAGCAGATCGACGAGGCAGTGGTCGTAGCGTGAGACGAGGATCGCGAGGCGTTGGCGCTCACCCCACCAGCGGATCTCCCACTCCATCGCAAAGCGCTGCGCCACTTCCACTTCGAAAGCCCGCTTGAAGCGCTCGCGCTCTTCAGCCAAGCCCTCAAGGAAAAACTCGGTGCGCAGATAGAAGCGCCCTCCGATCGGGTCGGAGGAGTACTGATGCGGAGGACACGATGTTGGCGCCCCGCTCGAATAGAAAGCCCGACACGGCCGCCACGATCCCCGGCCGATCGGCGCAATCGATCAGCAGACGCGCGGTGTATCGAGGGACCTCCTCCGGGGCGGGCATCTGCGCACCCCGGCTAGTTATTTCTTGGTGCTCGAGGTTTTGGCCGTGGTCGTCGGCGCCGGACTGGTTTTCAGGATGGTCCCCTGCCCTTTTTCGCCGACTTTGACGGTGTAGACCTTGCCGTTCGTGGTCCCCGTGAACGTTTCCTTGGAAACTTCCTTGGAAGGATTGCCGGTCGGGTTGCTCTTGAGCTGCGCCAGCTCTTCTTCGACCTTCTTGCGGTCGGCGGCCGGGGTCAGGCTGACCGTCTTCTTGGCCGCCAGGTCGCCCACGCTCGTGTCTTTGGCCTGATAGGCGAACTTGGCGAGGTCGCCATACAGGGTCACGCTGGCCGGCTTGGAGGGGATCACGAGTTGCAGGACGGCGACGGCTTCGCCCGGCTGGTTGAGTCCTTCTTCGCCAAACACCCTGACCATGTCGTAGGCGATCGTCAGCGGGGGATTCTTCGGGTTGAGCGCCACATAGCGGCTCCAAGCGTCCACGACCTTGGTGAGCTGTTCCTTGCCCTTGGTCGTGAACTGCTGCTTTTCTTCGTCGTAGAATTCGCTGCCGTTGGCGTTGTGGAAGCGGGCTTCGGCCAAGGCGGCCCAGGCGGCCGCTTCGTTTGGATGCAGACGGGCGCGCTTTTCGGCTTCGGCGACCTGTTTGCCATAGCCCGCCCCGCCCGAGCTTTCTTTGTTGCCGAACAGTCCTTCGAAGACGCCGCCGCCGCCGAGCCCGGTGCCCACGCCGAAGCCGATGAAGCTGAGCCCGAACAGGAGCGCCAGGCCCAGATAGACGACCCGCACCGTGCGGCGTCTGCCGCGTCCTCGCAGGTCGAACAGCATCAGCCGGCCAAATCTGGGTCTATGTGGTCGATCATCTCTTCGGCGGTGGTTGGTTGTGTATCGGTCGTCTGTGCCGCGAACCTTCGATGTCCGCCGCCCGCGGCGTCCGGGGATGGCCCAGGGGACGCAGGCGCTCCCGATGCACCCGTCGAGGATGGAGGGTCCTCGGGAGGGCGCCCTGCCCCTGATGCCGTCGCCCGCGCCGCATCGCGTCGCGCGACAACCGACGCAATCAGGATACTCGCCTCGTAGAGCAAATACAGCGGGACCGTCTCCAACATCAGCGTGAACGCGTCTCCCGGCAGGAACGCGGCCACCGCGGCACACGCCAAGATCGCGTAGCGGCGGTTGCGACGCAGCTGGCGCGGAGTCACCAAGCCCAACCGCACGGAGCCGACGATCGCGATCGGCGCTTGGAAGGAGAGGCCCATCGCCAACAGCACCGTGGCGGCGAACTTGTAGTACTGGTTGGCCTGGATCATCACGTTGAACTGGCTGCTGTTGAAGTTCTGCAGAAAGTGGACCGCCGCGGGCAGGACCACCAGGTAGCCGAAGGCGACCCCGGTCGCAAACAGAAACGGAACGCAGATCAGGAGCGGTAGAACCGCGCGTCTCTCCTGCAGGCTGAACGCGGGCAGGACGAAACCGTAGAGCTCGAACAGGATCAGGGGCAATGCCAGGACGAGCGAGAAGTACAGCGTCACCGTCAACGTCGCGGTGAGCGGTTCTCCCGGCCCCAGCGTCGTGGGGTTGGTGCCACTCGGGCTGCGCGGCAACTTGGCGATGTCGGCTTGCAGCTTGGCGATCGAGCCCGCCAGCTGAGCCCTCGTGGCAGCGGGCAGACCGCTGCTGGGCGCCCCGAGGGCCCGTGCGATCGCCTGGGTGTCCCTGGCGACGCCGAGCACCGCCTTCTGGGTGAACCAGGTCTGTCCCGCCGGTCCCTTGGCCTCGCAGAGGCCTGCTGCTCGGTCTGTTTGTGCAGCGGCCTGTTTATGAAGCTCAGCAGAGCATGGTTCTGCCACAGGCACACGCCGAACACGACCGCGAAGGCGACCGCGCTCACGATCAGCCGCGTGCGCAGCTCCTCAAGATGGTCGACGATGCTCAGTCGATCCTCGTGACCGATCGTGCGGATTGCCGTCGCCATTGTCCTCTGAAGCTATCACCGCACCACCGCTCGGCGGACGATTACGCAAGCTCGTGCACATCCTCCGCAGTTTCGAGCGAGCGCTAAAGGCCCGCTGCGTCGGCGTCGATGAGGCGAGAGAGAGACAATGCACGAGGACAATCACCATCGTACGCACCGTCACGTGAAGCTGCCGGGCGGCAGGCAGATCGAGGTCGTCTACCTCGACGGCGCCCCCGAGCACACAATGAGATCGCCAGCGACGTCCGGCGCAAGCGCGTCGCGATCAAACATCGACGCGGGCGAGCAGCGGCGCGCCGATCGACCCCGCATGACCCAGACGACCCGTTGAACCGCGTCCAGTCCGAGCAGTAGCGACACCCTGTCACGCTCGCCGGAGCGGTCGCCGCGCCCTGGCGAGGCCCTGCACGTGTGTTCGCGCTGTGCCGGCGGGCTCGTTCACCCGCTCGATTGGGTCGAGGAATCGCCTGGTCGCTGGCGCATCCTGATGCGCTGTCCCGATTGCGACGCTCTGCGCGAGGGCGTGTTCGGGCAGGCGCTGGTGGAGCGCTTGGACGAGGAGCTCGACAGGGCCACCGGAGCGTTGCTCAGCGACCTCGGCAACTGACTCACGCGAACATGGTCGAGGAGATCGAGGTCTTCTCACGCGCGCTCGAGCTGGACCTGATCGGCCCAAACGACTTCCAGCTTTAGGTCCTCAGCAGTAGCGCTCGACGACCGCGTCGGCCAGCAGGTCCAGCAACTCGTAGCGTCCTTCGCGCAGCGCCGCCGGTAGCACCGCCTTCGCTTCCGCCACGATCGACAGCGCCCTCTCGCGCGCCTCCTCCAACGCGCCGGTAGCGGCGATCCGCTCGCACAACAGCCTCGCTTGGGCGTCGCGCTCTCCCTGGACATGCCCGTCGAGGTCGGCGAACGCGGCAGATGTCAAACGAGGCGATGCGCTGGTCGCGCTCGCGAGCGAGGATCAGGGGCAGTGTGACGGTGCCGTCGAGCAGGTCTGTGCCGCGCGACTTGCCGGTTCGCTCGGGCGGACCGGACACGTCGAGCACGTCGTCCAGCAGCTGGAAGGCAAGGCCGATCCGCTCGGCGAACTTGCCGAGCGCGCGCGGCGAGCTCGGCGGTCCCTTCGATCCCGATCAGCGCCCCGAGGCGGCAGGCCGCCTCGAACAGCGAGGCCGTCTTCAGCCGGCAGCGTTCGAGATAGCGCTCGACCGCGACGCTCGCGGCATAGGCGTCCTCGCGCTGCAGCAGCTCGCCGGCGGCAAGCGCCGAACTGGCGTCGGAGAGAGCGCGCAACTGTTCGGGATCGCCGTTGCGGGCCAGCTCGGCGAAGGCTCGCGAAAAGAGCAGATCGCCGGTCGCGATCGCTGCCGTGCGCCCTGCGTCGGCGGCGACGGTGGGGCGTCCCCGACGCAGCTTGGCGCCGTCGATCAGATCGTCGTGGACGAGCGTGGCCGAGTGCACCAGCTCGACCGCCACCGCGGCGCGCAACAGGCTCTGCTCGCCGTCCGCGCTCCCCCGGACCACCGGCGGCCTCGGCGGCGAGCACGACGAGCAGCGGACGCAAGCGCTTGCCGCCGGCGGCCACCGTGGCCGTCGCGTGCGAAGCCAGCGGGGCACCCGCCTCGGCGGCGACCGTCTCCAGATGAGCCTCGATGCGGGCCATCCGCTCGCGCAGCGCTGGCCCGCCGCGGCGCATGATCTCCTCGACGGCCTCTACGTCGGCGGCCGTGTTCGGGCCTGCATCGAGCGCGGTCACCGGCTCTCGAACCGCCCTCTTCCTCGGCGTGCGCGAACGCGGTCATCGCGACCCACGACCCTCCTCTTCGGCAGGCGCTCGCCCGCACGGCGCGGCTGTTTTCACGTGATCCCAACCCCACCGACGGTAGCGCCGTGAACCGCGATTATGCCTCCCGCCATCAGCACGTATCCGATATCGACACACCCGGCGCGCTCCATCTCGGCGGCGAGCGCGACGGGAGAATGGAAGCGCTTGACCGAGTTGGGCAGGTACGTATAGGCCTCGGCGAGAGTCGTCTGTGCCGGGTCCGCCGGCAGGACGCCTGCGCAAGCGCGCGAGGCCGCCCGCCAGCCCGCCGATCAGGGGAACCACGCGGTCGAACCAGACCCGATAGAACAGCGACAGAGGCGGCCGCGTGGGGGTCGTCATCTCAAGCACCACGACGCGTCCGCCGGGACGCACAACGCGCGCCATCTCGCGCAGACCCACGTCCCAAATCGGAGAAGTTGCGAGCGCCGAAGCCCACCGTGGCGGCGTCGAAGCTGTCGTCCGCGTAAGGCAGCTCCAGCGCGTCGCCCCATTCGAAGCTCAGACTGGCAGCCCCGGAGCGCGACGAGCCGTTGCTCGCGGACGAGTTGGAGAGGCAAGATGCCGGGCAAGGCCTTGGCGCCCTTCAGCCGAGCGCGAGCGAGCATCGCCTCGGAGAAGTCGCTGCCGACCACCTCCCCTCCCGGGGAGACGCGTCGAGCCAGCTCTATCGCCAGGTCGCCCGTGCCGGTTGCGACATCGAGCACGCGGTCTCCAGGACCGACCTTGGCGAAGTCCACGGCGCGCGCGCGCCAGCGATGGTGCAGGCCGGCGGTCATGACCGTGTTGAGCAGGTCATAGACGCCCGCCACACGGTCGAACATGGCCCTGACCTGCACCGCCTCCAAGCGGCCGGCCCTCGCGTCAGCGCTTCGCCGAGCGGGCATCCTGACTTGCCGGCTACTTGAGCTGTGAGAGGAAGAACACGGCCGCGCTGAACTTCTTGGGCGGCAGGTTCTTGAAGGAGGGCATCGGCGCGGTCGGGTTGACCAGCGTGCGGGCGATGCCCGCGGCGGGCAGACGAGAGCCGACATGGGTCAGCTCGGGGCCAGGACCCGAATTTCCGTTGTCGCCTATTTTGTGGCACGCCAAACAGCCGGACTGCGCGACCACCTTCCTGCCCGCTTCGTATTCGGCCAAGGTCTTCCCTCCGGCCTGCACCACGGCCGCGGGCGTCGGCATTTCGATCGCCGTCGGGGAGCCCGCGTTGGCGCCCTCGTAGGTGAGCAACGCCATCGCGCCGATCACGAACAGGCCCGTGAACATCGCGATCGGCCGGCGCTCGGGCCGGCGCTCGGGCCCACGGTCGTAGAAGGGCAGCAGGAACAAGAGGATCATGCCGATCGTCGGCACGCCGATCGTCGCGAGCGGAACCAGGCTCGGCGGCTTGATCACGCGCAGCACCTCGAACAGGAAGAAGAAGTACCACTCGGGACGCGGCACATAGGTGGTGGTCGTCGGGTTGGCCTTGGAGCCGAGCTCGGCGCCGAGCACGAGCGACATCGTGATGATCACCGCCATCACCACGCACGCCATCAGCGAGTCCTTCATCACCGCGTACGGGAAGAAGGGCTTGCCTTCGGACTTCTGGATCGAGTATTCGCGGAGGTAGGCCTCCTTCTCGCGCCGATTCACGCGTCGGCCTCGCGCAACTCGGCTTTCTTCTCGGCTTTCAGCCAAGGCGGCGCGGTGGTGCCGAGCTTGGCCACGAGATACAGGTGCGCGCCGATCAGGGCGGCGAGCAGGCCGGGCACGAGCAGCATGTGGATGGCATAGAAGCGCGACAGGGTGGTCGCCCCGAATTCGCCGCCGCCGCGCAGGAAGTCGCTCAGGTAGGGACCGATCAACGGACCGGTGCCGTTGATGTTGACGCCCACGATCGTCGCCCAATATGCGCGCTGGTCGAACGGCAGCAGATAGCCCGTGAAGGACATGGTCATCGTCAGGATCAGCAGGACCACGCCGATCACCCAGTTGAGCTCGCGCGGGTACTTGTAGGCGCCGAAGAAGAACGTCCTGCCCATATGCAGGAAGACGAGGATCACCATCACGCTGGAGCCCCACTTGTGCATCCCTCGCACGAACTGGCCCAAGAAGACTTCGTTGGTGACGTGTCTTATCGATTCGTACGCCCCACCGGAGGCGTCGGGCCGGTAGTACATGGCCAGGAACACGCCGGTCACGGCCTGACTGAGGAAAGCGAACATCGTGGCCGAGCCGAGCGTGTAGAACCAGTTGGTGCCCTTGGGCACCTTGCGGAACATCATCCAGCGGGCGCCTCCGCTGAGGGAGGTGCGCTCGTCCACCCAGTCGACGACGCTCTTGCCAGCCTCCTTGGCGTGGTCGGCCGGAGCCAGCTTGCCGGCCGGGTCGCCCGGACGCGGCGGCGGCGCCTTCAGGGCAGAGGGCATCGGCGGCGCCGGAAGCTTCGGGGCCTTGGCCATGCCTACCTCCTCTCCGAGGGCCGCGAGGGATACATGTACTGGCCGATGCCGTCGATCGGCTCACCCGGATCGCGCGGCGAGAAGCGTTCCAGCTCGCTGTTGACGCTGTAGCGCGAGCCGATCTGCACGACGCCCCTCACCACGCGCGTGTAGAAACGGTCGAGCGGCCTGACGGGAGGCCCGCCGACGGGCACGCCGAGCAGGTTGTAGACGCCGCCGTGGCAGGGGCAGATGAAGCGCTCGGCCGCGTCCACCCAGCGCACCGGGCAACCCAGATGCGCGCAGCGCGAGGTGATCGCGATGAACTGAGTGTCCCGATCGGCCTTGTCGGTGTCCAAGAGCGGGTTGCGCTTGCGCACGTACACGGTGGCCTTGCCGGCCTCTCCGATCCCGGGCGTCAGCGTGACCACGGTCGGAACGTAGTTGTTGTCCGGGAACATGTCGACCGGACCGACGCTCTCCCAGGTGTGCGGGGCTTCTTTGAAGATCGGCCCGATCGCGAAGCCGAGCGCCGGGCAGTAGGAAGGACGCAGCCGCGATCCCACCGGCGGCCTGGGAGCCCACGGTCATAAAGCGACGACGCGTGACGGTCTCGCCCTCGAAGGCTCCCGGAATCTGGCGATCTATCGTGTAGCGGGACTTGTGCTGGCTGTGCTTGTCGGACACGGCCGGAACAATATCGAGTGAGCGCCCCGCGGCTCGGCGTGCTCAAGTGGGGCCGAGGCGGCGCAACGCCTCTAAGGCCTCGGGCGAGCCGACCCGCAGCAGCGCCTTGGCGTCTTCATAGCGCTGCGCTGGCTCCCCAGCCGACCGCGCGGGCGCCGGCCATCCAGACGGCTTCGGCCAATTCGGGCGCTGCGCCGGCGCGCGCGAGCGCGCTCAGCGTGATCACGTCGGCCAGCTCGGCCACCGCCTCGATGTCGCCCAGCTCGACCAGCCGCGCCAGCCCGAGCGCGTAAAGGCGGTCGCCGGCCAGCAGACCGAGGTCTTCCTCTGGCGGGCGCACAACGCGCGAAGCGCCGTAGTGCAGGAGATAGCCCTCGTAGATCGTCTCCATCAGCAGTTCGTAGTCGGGGCCATGGCCGTTTGCCCTCGGGCCCGAGGCGGCCAGCTGCGCGGGGCCCAGCGGCTCGCGCCTGCGACACCGAACCCTCAGAGCCGGGCTCTACGAGGCTCGCCATCAGCCCACCCTCGGCCAGCAGCAACGCTCTGAGTCGCTCCAGAGACGCGCCGAGCGTCGGCGGGCGCGGCGTGCCATCGGGCGCCGTCGCCCGGACCGGATCGGAGCTCGGGCCTGCCTTTCCCAAGTGGCGGGGTAGGGATGCGGTCGCTCATGCCAGCTCCGCGAAGGCGGCCGCGGCAGCCGAAAGGGTGACTTCGAGCTGCTCGGGCGTGTGGGCGAGCGACGGGAACCAGGCCTCGTATTGCGACGGCGGCGCGTACACGCCGCGCGAGAGCAGTCCGCGGACACCAGCTCGCGTAGGCGCGATGGTCGCAGGCTTGGGCGCCGGCGAGGTCGCGTACAGGCGTCTCGCTGAAGAACACCGTCAGCAGCCCCGGCCGACTGACGACTTGAACCGGATAGCCGCTCGCCCCGCCGGCGGCCTCGCGCAGGCCCGCCGCCAGCTCCTCGGTGAGCGCCGCCAGCCGCAGATAGGCGTCGTCGTCGAGCAGCGCCAACGTCGCAAGCCCGGCAGCGACCGCCAGCGGGTTGCCCGAAAGCGTCCCCGCCTGGTAGACCTCGCCGGCGGGCGCCAACATACGCATCAGCTCGGCCTTGCCGCCCACCGCGCCGGCCGGCAGGCCTCCACCGATCACCTTGCCCATCACGGTCAGGTCGGCGTCGACGCCGCTGAGTTCCTGTGCGCCCCCGCGCGCCACCCTGAAGCCGCTGATGACCTCGTCGAGGATCAGCAGCGCGCCCGTCGCGTCGGCGCGCTCGCGCAGCAGCTCCAGGAAGCCCTCTTCGGCGGGGACCAGGCCCATGTTGGCCGGCATCGGCTCGGCCACGATCGCGGCGAGCGGCTCGCCGCCCGTTGCCCCGAGCAGCGCAGCGGCGTCGTTCCAGGGCAGGATCGTGGTTGCCGCAGCAGCCGCAGCCGGCACTCCGGGGCTCGAGGGCAGCGACTGCGTGGCCAGGCCCGATCCGGCCTGTGCCAGCAGGCCGTCGACATGACCGTGGTAGGCCCCCGCGAACTTCACGATCCGCTCGCGGCCGGTGGCGGCGCGCGCGAGCCGCAGGGCGGTCATCGTCGCCTCGGTTCCCGAGGAGGTCATGCGCACCATGTCCACCGACTCCATCCGCCGGGCGATCTCGGCGGCGAGGTCGATCTCCCCCGCCGTGGGCGCGCCAAAGCTCGTTCCCCGCGCGGCCGCGCCTGCTACGGCGTCAAGCACGTCAGGATGGGCGTGGCCGTGGATCAACGGCCCCCACGAGCACACGTAGTCCACGTAGCGGTTGCCGTCCACGTCGAGGACTTCCGCGCCGGCGCCGCGCTCGATGAAGATCGGGTCGCGCCCGATCGCGCGCATCGCGCGCACCGGTGAGTTGACTCCACCGGGAAGCAGCTCCAGCGCGCGGCGGTACAGCTCTGCGGAGCGCGTGTCTGTCAGCGATGCCGGCATCGGAGTCGGTCGCGGGAGCGCGGCGCTAAGACCGAGACCTTGCGGTGCGCCCAAGCGACGGCCTGCGAGGGCTCCAGCCGCGTCAAGGGATGTCCGGGACGCGGCGATCTTTTTGGAACGGGCTCTAGACACCGGCGTGCTCGCGTTCCCAGTCCTTGAAGTCCTCGGTGAAGTAGAGCAGCCTGATCTTCTTGTACTCGGTCGAGGAGTACAGCGTGGCGCGCTCTTCGATCCCGGTCATCTCGGCGATCGAGTCGAGGATCGCGTCGCACTCCTGCTTGGAGCGCCCGTGGGCCATCGTGAACACCGAGTAGGGCCAATCCTTGTAGGTGGGTCGCTCGTAGCAGTGGGAGATGCCCCGCACCGCCGCCATCTGGCGCCCCACCTCGTGGATGTCGGGCTCGGGCACCTTCCACACGCCCATGCCGTTGGCGGAGAACCCCGCGCGACGGTGGTAGAGGATCGCCGCCACGCGCCGTAGCAGCCCGCGCTCCTGCATTCCGGCGAGGTGATCCAAGAAGCGTCCCTGCTCCTGACCCAGCGCGGCGGCGGCCGGCGCGTAGGGTTCGGGCACGACCGGCATGTCGCCCTGCAGGGCCTCGGATGACCTCGATGTCGAGCTCGTCGTAGGGCTGGGGGTCGAGCTCGATCGGCTCGGTGGCCACGGCCGCCGAGGCAAGCGCCTTGGTGTCGCCCTCCATCTCCAGGTCCATCCTGATCTTGAACAGCTTCAGCGTGGGCAGCTGGCGCACCGACTCCGCGCCCGCCTCGGCCGCGAGCGCCTGCAGCGTGCCCTCCAGCCCGAGCGGCGAGTCGGGCTCGGTGGCGATCGTGAACCACAGATTGAATTCGTGGTTGCGCAGGTAGTTGTGAGATACACCCGGGTGGGCATTGATCACCTGAGCGGCGCGGTGAGGATTCTCCGGGTCGACCTTGGCGGCAACCAGCATCGAGGAATAGCCCAGAGCGCGCGTGTCGAAGATCGGCGTGACCTGGCGGATGATGCGCTCGTCGAGCAGGTGCTGCACGCGGGCGAGCACCTCCTCTTCGGCCACCCCGGCCAGCTCCGCCACCCGCCTGTAGGGGCGCGGCTCGATCGGGAAGCTGCCCTGCATCAGGTTGAGCAGACGCTTGTCGAGCTCATCCAGCGGTATCGCCGCGCCGTACTTGCGACTTCTGGTCTTGAGGCTGGCCGTAGCGGTGCCGGTTATGCCGTCGCTCGTCATGCCCGTCTCACTCCTGCCCGCTCGGGCTGCCGTTGGATTCTGCGAATGCTCATGAGGTCTGTTTCATGCCGTCTGCGAGAGCCAGCGCGCGGCGTCCTTGGAGTGGTAGGAGATCACGATGTCCGCCCCGGCCCGGTGCAGGGAGGTGAGGATCTCGCCAACGACCGCTCGCTCCTCCATGTAACCGGCCGCCACGGCGGCCTTCACCATCGCATACTCCCCGCTCACGTTATACGCGGCGACGGGCAGGCGCGTAGCTCGCTTGACCGCCGCGATCAGATCGCCGTAGGCAAGAGCCGGCTTGACCATCACCATGTCGGCGCCCTCGGCCGCGTCGAGCAGGGCCTCGCGCACCGCTTCGCGGCCGTTGCCGGGGTCCATCTGGTAGGAGCGGCGATCGCCAAAAGCAGGCGTCGAGGAGGCCGCGTCGCGGAAGGGCCCATAGAAGGCCGAGGCGAACTTGGCCGAGTAGGCCAGGATCGGAGTCTCGCCATAACCCTCGGAGTCGAGCTCGGCGCGGATCGCGCCCACACGCCCGTCCATCATGTCCGAGGGGGCGACGATGTCGGCGCCGGCGCGGGCGTGACTGGCGGCGGTGCGTGCGAGCAGCTCCAAGGTGGCGTCGTTG
This sequence comes from uncultured Solirubrobacterales bacterium, assembly GCA_963809705.1. Lineage (GTDB taxonomy): Bacteria > Actinomycetota > Thermoleophilia > Solirubrobacterales > Solirubrobacteraceae > Palsa-744. The sequence goes on from CAWEKF010000001.1 coordinate 1,427,590, forward strand.
TCGACCGGTCCCGTCGCTCCTCACCACGCCGCAGTGGCCGTGATCGGTGTACTCGCACAGGCACACGTCGGTGATGACCAACAGGTCCGGCACGGCCGCTTTGATCGCCGCGGCGGCCAACTGCACGGCGCCCTGCTCGTCCCACGCGCCGCTGCCTTCCGCGTCCTTCTCGGCCGGCACGCCAAACAGGAGCACAGCCGCCAGACCGAGCTCGGCGGCCTCGCGCGCCTCCGCCACGGCGGCGGCGAGCGGAAGGCGGCCGATACCGGGCATCGACTCGATCGGCTCGCGCATCGTGGCGGTCTCCGACACGAACAGCGGCAGCACCAGGCGATCGGCGCGCAGCTCGGTCTCGCGCACCAGCCCTCGCATCGCCGCGGACGTGCGCAGCCTGCGCATGCGCGTGGTGGGGAAAGCCATCGTGCTTCGAGGATACTCGCCCACGGCGGGCGAATATCGCGATGTGGCGCGGTCTCGGGCTGCGAGGCAACGCGCGCGAGAAGGGTCGGCGACCGGACAGTTATTCGGCGTGGCGCAAGCCGATGCGAGCCAACGCCGCGAACAGGAGCGTTACGCCGAGCAGGTGCGCGATCGACACGCCGATGCCAGGTGAGGCGCCGTTCACGGCGGCGTCGAGCGCCTGCAAAGCCGCCTTGTAGGGGAACACGAACGAGATCGCCCCGATCGCGTCGTACAAGCCGACAGCGACCGACCCACTGGGGACCAAGCGCCAGGAAGGCAAGCGGCAGGGACAGCAGGAAGGCCAGCAGCGAAGCTGCTCTGACCTCGCGCGCGAGCGCTCCGATCGCGACGCCCAGCGCGGCAAAGCCGAGCGCACCGAAAGCGAGCGCGAGCACCCACAATCCGATGCGCGACAGATCAAGCGCCACGAAAGCGCTCACGCCAAGCAGCATCCCGAAAGCCACCACGAAACCGCACACGGCGCCGAGCGAAGCCTTCTCGGCGAGCAGGCCCACGCGCGAGATCAGCCCACCGCCACGCCCGGGCGAGCGTCTGAGCAGCCGCGAGAGCACATGCTCTTCGCGCTCGAGCGCGATCCCGCCGGCCGCGAGCAGTACGCAGATGAACATCAGCGAGATGCTCACCGCGACCACGACCGCATAGGTGTCGAGCGGCGTGCGTTTGCCGTGCAGCAACGTGCTGTGGACAGCGATCGGTTGGCTCACTGTCGTGAGTACGTTGGCGGCGATACCCAGGTTGTTCGCGGCAAGGCTCGCGAAGCCCGCTATGCGGGTCGAGCGTCGCCCGGTCTTGGCCCGGCGGCTGGCGGGCGGCGATCGTCTTGAGCGTCGCGGAAGCTGGCGCAGGCCAATCAGTTCCTGGCTTCCCAGCGGCCCGATTTTCCCTCCGGTCAGCAGCAGGTTGAGATCGTGCACGGCGACGCTCTTGATCTGCTGGGAGAGCGCCAGGTTGGCCTGCGCCAGCGCGGAGTCGATCGCCGAGCGCACGAACGACTGCTTCAGAGCGTCGCCGTTGTAGATCACTTCGGCCTGGGCTTGGCTCACGCCCGAGGAGATCTTGGAGACGATGTCCGGGGGTATCACGATCGCGGCGAGCACGCTCCCGGAGGCGACCTTGGCGACCGCCTCGGCGCGCGTGGGCACCCTTACGACCTGCACATGGTCGAACAGCTCGTTGGTGTATTCGTCCAAGCCGACCCTCCTGTTCCCAAGCGTGATCGTCTCCCCGGGTGGAGTTTCGTCGACGACCGCGACCCTCGGCTTGGACGGGCTCGCCGAGATCGCAAACCCGATCAGTAGGGCGATCGCCACGGGATAGACGACCAGCAGCGCCACGAGCAGACGCGAACGCGCCAGGATCGAGAGATCCTTGCCCAGCAACCACCTCATCGGGGCCCTTCCGTCCGGCGGGGCGGCGCGGGGTGCGCGCTCCGCGATGAGCGGCCCCGCGCACAGTTAAACGGGCATCCCTCGTTAAGAGGCCGCGCGCACGCACGCGCACGCGCGCAGGGCACCCGAACAGGACATACACATCACCGCTGCTCCCGCTTGCGCAGGAAGGCCACGAAAGCCCGCTCGAAGTCCTCCTCGCCGCCCTCGGCGGCGAGCGCGGCCGGCGTCCCGTCGAACAGCAGCCGTCCTCGATCGAGCACGATCACACGCTGGGCGTAGCGCTGGGCCTCGCCGACCACATGGGTCGAGAACACGACGCTGGCGCCGCGCCCGGCCAACCCGCCGATGAACCCCCACAAGCGCTCACGCTGGCTCGGATCGAGCGCCGAGGTGGGCTCGTCGAGCAAGACCGTCGGCGGATCGGCCAGCAGTCCAAGCGCAACGTTGACGCGCTGGCGGTTGCCGCCGGAAAGACGCCGACGCGATCGTCCGCACGCTCGGCCAGGCCCGTCTGCTCGAGCATCCGTGAGACCGCCGTCCTCCGGGTCTTCGACGCGTTCCAAGCGCGCGAACAGTCGCAGGTTCTCGGCCACCGTCAGCTTGGAGTAGAGCGCCGACTCCTGAGGCACCCAGCCGATGCGCCCCCCGCAGTGGGTGAGCGTGCCCGAGCTTGGCTGCTGCACGCCCGCGAGGATCGACAGCAAAGTGGTCTTGCCGGCCCCGTTGGGCCCGATCACGGCCACCAGTTCGCCGGCGTGCGCATCGAAGCTGACCTCGTGCAGCGCCTGGCGCTCGCCATAGAGCTTGCCGAGGCCGCGCGCCCCGAGCGCCGGCTCGCTCACGGGCCAGCCTGTGCTTGCCGGGTGTCGAGGCCGGTCTCGCTCACAGCAGTCCGCCGGGGGAGCCCCCCGACGGGGAGGATCCCCCCGGCGGGGATAGGCGCTCCCAAGGTTCGAGCTTCAGGTGACGGTGCAGGTAGATCGCGGTCTCGCGCAACACCGATAGGATCGGCAGGGACACGAGCGCGCCGATGATCCCGTACAGCTGCAGACCCAGCAGCAGAGCGAAGATCACAAGCAGAGGATTGATGCGCAGCGTGTGACTGAAGATCTGGGGCGCGACCACGTGCCCCTCCAACTGCTGCAGCCCGACGAACAGGATGGCCAGCCACAGGGCGCTGATGGG
>CAWEKF010000002.1:0-1789996 GCA_963809705.1 uncultured Solirubrobacterales bacterium
GACAACGTAGTGCTCGGCATGGGCGTTCAGCCCCGCAGCGAGCTAGCCGAGCAAGCGGGCTTGCGGATCGTCAAGGGAGCGATCCTCACCGACGCGCAGATGCGCGCACACGACCGCGTGCTCGCTGTAGGCGACGTTGCCTACGCCCACAACCTCAGCGCAGGACGACGGCTGCGCGTAGAACACTGGGGCGACGCGCTCGGCCAAGGCGAGATCGCCGGGCGCGTACTCGCTGGCCAGAACACGCACTGGCAGGACGCGTCCCGGCTTCTGGTCGACCATCGGCCAGCACACCCTCAAGTACACAGCCTGGGCGACGGCCACGACCAATGCAGACTCGACGAGCACCCCGACGGCGCATTCACCGTGTGGTACTCGCACCACGACAAGCTCGTCGGTGCACTAACCCACGATCGCGACGAGGACTACGAACAAGCACAACAGCTCGTCGCCGCCGGGGGAAGCCCACCATGAACGAGCACCCGCTAGACCTCCACGGGACGCCGACGGCCGTCGAGCTCGCACCGCCGCACCCCGACCTCCACGCAGTCGTCGTCATCCCGGCCCGCGACGAGGCCCCCCGGATCGCCGCCTGCCTGCACGCGCTCGCCGGCCAGCACGACATGCCCGCCAACAGCTACGAGGTACTCGCGATCCTCGACGGCTGCCGCGACCACACGCTCGGAGTCATCCAGCAGACCGCCAGGCTGCACGAGCAGCTCGCCATCCACGCCGTCACCCTTCCGCATCCCCAAGGCGTCGGACGCGCCCGACGCCTGGGCATGGACATCGCCTGCCGACGACTCGTGAGCCTCGAACGACCTGACGGGCTGATCGCAAGCAGCGACGCCGACACGACCGTCGCCAGCGACTGGCTCTCAGTGCAACTTGCCCTCTCGCGGTCGGGCGCCGCCGCGATCGGAGGACTCATCGAGATTCGACCCCACAGAGCGAGACACGCTCGACCCGCATGCCCTCGCCGTGCGCGAACTGGGCGCCACCACGCGGCTCGCGCTCGCCGTCCAGCAGACCACAGGCGGCGCGCTCGTCGAGCACCCGCACTTCTCCGGCGCATCGCTCGCGCTGACCGCCGCCGCATATGAGCGCTGGGGCGAACTGCCAGTACGCGCAGCGCTCGAGGACGAGGCGCTAGCCCACGCCCTCACCAGGCAAGGCATTGCCATCCACCGCCCGCGCCACGTCCGCGTCAGGACCTCCGCCCGCACCGACGGGCGCGCTCCACGCGGCCTTGCGCAAGACCTCACACGCTCAGACTGGCGAGCCCGCCGCTCCTACAACGCCAGCGAGTTCCCACTCGACCAGCTGCTCGCCGTCAAGCAGCACACCATCGCTCTCCTGCTGCCAGCCCGCGAAGTCGCAAAAACGATCGACCCGATCGCTCGCACCGCCGCCAGGCTCAAAGACGCCGGTCTGCTCGACGAGGTACTCGTCATCGACGCCGCCTCCCAGGACGAGACCGCCGCGATTGCCCGCCAATCCGGGCTCCACGTCGCCCAAGAGGATGAGCTGCTGGCCGACTACGGACCCTCACAAGGCAAGGGCGACGCGATGTGGCGAGGACTCGCCGCAACCAGCAGCGAAATCGTCGCGTTCGCCGACACAGACACCGAGGACTTCCATGAAGGATTCCTCCTCGGGCTCCTCGGCCCGCTGCTCTGCGACCCCGACATACAGCTCGTCAAGGGCACCTTCCGTCGCCCGTTCCGCAACGGCGACACCGTGCTCGCCGAAGGCGGCGGGCGCGTCACCGAACTGATGGCAAGGCCGCTGCTCAACCTCCACGCCCCGCAGCTCGCCGTGTTCGACCAGCCGCTCGCGGGGGAGACCGCCGGGCGCCGGGCGCTGCTCGAACAGATCCCGTTCGCCGCCGGCTACGGCGTCGAGATAGCAATGCTGATCGACAGCTGGCGAACCTGCGGGCTGGACGCGCTCGCCCAAGTCGACCTCGGCCAGCGGCAAAACCGCCACCAGCCACTGCGCGACCTCTCAGCGATGGCCTACGCCGTGCTCCTCGCCGCCCAAACCCGCTTCCTTGGGCCGGAGTTCGCCGACAGCAACGCCTGCAGCTCAATCATCCTGCCACCCACCAGCACCTCCGAACTGATGGAGACACGCCACGTAACCCTCGAGGAACGCCCACCGCTCATCGAGCACCGTCAACGCACGAAGGCTCACGCATCGCGACGGAGTTTTGCGGCGCCAGCACAAGGGTAGGAGGCAGAGCATGAGCGCCGAGAACGACATGACCCCGCGCTTTACCCACGCCGACCGAAAAGGAGCGCTATGAGCGAGACCGTCGCCGACCACCTGCTCAACCGCCTAGCGACCGAGTGGGGAGTGAAACGCATCTACGGCTACCCCGGCGACGGCATCAACGGCATCATGGGCGCCTTCGGCCGCGCAGATGACTGCCCAGAGTTCATCCAGGTGCGCCACGAGGAGATGGCCGCCTTCATGGCCTGTGCGCACGCGAAGTTCACAGGTGAAGCCGGCGTGTGTCTCGCCACCTCCGGCCCCGGTGCGATTCACCTGCTCAACGGCCTCTACGACGCGAAGCTCGACCACCAGCCGGTCGTCGCGATCGTCGGCCAGCAGGCCAGGCTCGGCCTGGGCGGCAACTATCAGCAGGAGGTCGACCTCACCACCCTCTACAAGGACGTCGCGCACGAGTACGTCCAGATGGCAACCGAGCCCGGCCAGATCCGTCACCTGATCGACCGCGCTATGCGGATCGCGCTCTCCGAGCGCACCGTCACTTGCGTGATCGTCCCCAACGACCTGCAGATGGAACCAGCCGTGCCGACACCACCGCACGCTCACGGCACCGTTCACTCCGGCCCCGGCTACACACCCCCGAACGTCACGCCCAACGACGAGCAGCTGCGGCGTGCCGCCGAGGCGCTCAACGCGGGCGAGCGCGTAGCGATGCTCGTCGGCGCCGGCGCGCTGCACGCCACCCAAGAGGTGATCGAGGTCGCCGACACGCTTGGCGCCGGGGTCGCCAAGGCGCTGCTCGGCAAGGCTGCCGTACCCGATGACCTGCCGTTCGTCACCGGCTCAATCGGCTTGCTGGGCACACGCCCCAGCTGGGACATGATGCAGGACTGCGACACGCTACTGATGGTCGGCTCCAGCTTCCCCTACTCGGAGTTCCTGCCCGAGGAGGGCCAGGCCCGCGGCGTGCAGATCGACCTGGACGGCAGGATGCTCGGCATCCGCTACCCAATGGAGGTAAACCTCGTCGGCGACAGCGCGCTCACCCTCAAAGCGCTCCTGCCGTTGCTCGAGCGCAAGGACGACCGCGGCTGGCGGGAGAAGATCGAAAAGAACATGAGCGAGTGGTGGCAGGTCATCGATAAGCGCGCGCACGAGCCCGCCCAGCCGATTAACCCGCAGCTGATCTTCCACGAGCTGTCAAAGCGCCTACCCGACGGCGCGATCCTCACCTCCGACTCCGGCTCGGCTGCCAACTGGTACGCCCGCGACGTGCGGCTACGCGCCGGCATGATGGCCACGCTCTCGGGCACTCTCGCGACGATGGGACCGGGCGTGCCATATGCGATCGCGGCGAAGTTCGCGCACCCTGACAGGCCCGTGATCGCGCTCGTCGGCGACGGGGCGATGCAGATGAACGGGCTCGCCGAGCTGATCACGATCGCCAAGTACCGGGAGCGCTGGTCAGACCAGCGGCTGATCGTGCTCGTGCTCAACAACCGCGACCTCAACCAGGTCACCTGGGAGCAGCGCGCGATGTCCGGCGACCCAAAGTTCGTCGAGTCCCAGGAACTACCCGACGTGCCCTACGCGCGGTGGGCGGAAATGATCGGGCTGAACGGCATCCGCACCGACGACCCCGAAGCGATCGGCGCGTGCTGGGATCAGGCGCTCGCCGCCGACCGGCCCACCGTGCTCGAGGTGTGCTGTGACCCCGAAGTGCCGCCGCTGCCGCCGCACATCACGATCGAGCAGGCCCGCTCGTTCGCCTCAGCAATCCTGCACGGAGACCCTGGCAGCCGGCGGATCATCGCCCAAGCGCTGCGCCAGAAGCTGCCCGAGTTCCTCCCAGGACGATGAGCGCCAAGCGCCTGCTGGGAAACCTGCGCCGCGGACGCGCGCAGCGCACCCTCGCCGCCGCGACCGCCGCAAGCGCACTACCGCTCGGCCTGGAGATCTACTTCGAGCACTTCCGCGGCTCCTTCGGCGACAAGTGGATGTGGACCCCCGTCGCGCTCTCGCCGCTGCTCACCGCCGCCGGACTCGCAGGCGTGGGCTCCAAGCGAGCAGCGAGGACCGTGCTGCCCGCTGTGTCTGCCCTGTACTGCCTGGACGGGCTGATCGGCGTCTACACCCACATACAAGGCGTGCGAAAGCGCCCCGGCGGGTTCTCCGAGCCGCTCTACAACATCGTTATGGGGCCGCCACTGCTCGCACCCGGCTCGCTCGCCCTCGTCGGCGGCATGGGCCTCGCGGCGGCGCTCGCCGAGCGGGAGCGCTGAGGACGATGGCACAGGCACCGAGCTCCTCCGCCGGGCATCTCCCCAAGCAGGGCGGCGACACCACGCCAGGGCCGCCCGCAGGGCTGCCACACCAGCGCAAGGGCACAACGCCGCAGATGCGCGGGCGCTACCCCGACTACGACGTGCTGAGCGCCGCCTCCCATTGGGACGCGAAGACACGCGGAGTCGTGCTCGACCGGGTAGCGAACGTCCCGTCGATCCGCTTCTTCACCGAACACGAGGCACGCACGCTCAAAAGGTTCTGTGACGTCGTGACCGGCCAGGACGCAGAGCCGCGCATCCCCCTGCTCGAGATGGTCGACGCGAAGCTCCACGCCGGCAGGCTCGACGGGTTTCGCCACCACGACATGCCGCCCGACCCCGAGACCTGGCAGCAGGTCGCGGCCAACCTCGACGACAGCGCCCGCGAGCACGGCTCAGACGACGGGTTCGCCGCCGCCGGCTCAGAGACTCAGCACGAGATCGTCCAGCAGTTCTCCGAAGGCAAGCTCGACTGGGATCTGCCCGTCACGAAGGCATGGGGAGTAGTGATGCGCGGCGTGCTCGGCGCGTTCTACTCACACCCCTGGGCATGGAATGAGATCGGCTTCGGCGGCCCCGCCTACCCACGCGGTTACGCACGGCTCGGCGCCGGGCAACGCGAGCACTGGGAGGCCCCACCGGAGTTCGCAGTCGACCCCGTGCACGATGTCCACGAACGGGGCCTCGAGTGAGAGACCGTCTGCGTGTCGCTCTGAAGGGCGCAGTGCGCCCACCCGAGAACGACTCCGCGTTCTTGCTCGATCCACACCGGCGAGGTGTGCCAGGGCGCGAGCGTATGCGCCGCTACAGCCCCGACGAGGCGGTCGACATGCTGATCGTCGGTGCGGGCGCCGGCGGCGCAACGCTCGCGCAACGACTCGCCCGTAAAGGCTGGCGCGTGCTCGTACTCGAGGCCGGGCCCTTCTGGGACCCCGACGAGGATTGGGTCTCAGACGAGGCCGGCGCGCACCCGCTGTATTGGACGGAGGAGCGCATCATCGGCGGCGATGATCCCGTGGAGCTCGGCAAGAACAACTGTGGCCGCGGCGTCGGCGGCTCGATGATCCACTATGCCGGGTTCACGCCGCGCTTTCACCCCTCAGACTTCGAGGTCTACACCCGCGACGGAGTAGCCGCCGACTGGCCCATCACCTACGAGGATCTCAAGCCCCACTACGAGCGCCTAGAGCGCGAGCTGCCCGTCGCCGGCGAATTCTGGCCCTGGGGCGACCCCCACGACTATCCGCACGGCCCGCACCCGGTCGGCGCCGGTGCGCTGAAGGCGTGGGAGGGAGCCAGGCGCCTGGGGATCGAGATGCGCGTCGGCCCAGTCGGGATCGCCAACGGCAGCTTCGGGCACCGCCCGCACTGCATCTACCGCGGCTTCTGCCTACAAGGCTGCAAGGTCGGCGCCAAGGCATCCCCGCTCGTCACCCACATCCCCGACGCGCTGGAGCACGGCGTCGAGGTGCGCGCCGACTGCATGGTCACGCAAATCGAGACCAACGAGACCGGACGCTGCACCGGCGTCACCTACTTCCACGACGGCGAGGAGCGCTTCCAAGCAGCAGAGGCGATCGCGGTTGCCGGCTACTCGATCGAGACGCCACGGCTGCTGTTGCACTCCACCAGCAGCCGGTTCCCCAACGGTCTCGCCAACGAGAACGACCTCGTGGGACGCGGGATCATGGTGCAGGGCGCACCCCAGGTCGCCGGACGCTTCCCCGAGGAGATGCGCATGTACAAGGCGCCTCCGCCGGAGATCAACTGCGAGCAGTTCTATGAGACCGACCCTGGACGCGGATTCGCCCGCGGCTTCTCGATCCAGACCGTAGGCCCGTTGCCGATCGGGTGGGCCGAGCACGTCCTCGCCGACGGACACTGGGGGCAGTCGCTGCGGGAGTATATGCGCGACTACAACCACTGGTACACGATCGGCTGCCTCTCAGAGCTCCTGCCCAGAGCGGAGAACCGCGTCACGCTCGCCGAGCAGACCGACCGCAACGGGATGCCCGTCGCACGCCTGGACTACACCCAATGCGAGAACGACCGCGCGAACATCGCCTACGCCAAGAACAAGCTCCACGAAATCCTCCACGCCGCCGAAGCACAGGACATCCTCACGATCGACCGCTACGCCCACCTCGTCGGCGGCTGCCCAATGTCAGACAAACCCGAGACCGGCGTCATCGACCAAGACCACCGCGCCTGGGGAATACCCAACCTGTTCGTGTGCGACGGCAGCGTCATGCCAACCCAAGGGTCAGCTAACCCCGCGCTCACGATCATGGCCCTCGCATCTCGCCTCGCCGATCGCCTGGGCGCAAAGCGGATCGACCCCGCCAGCACACGACCCGTCGAGAGTCGCGCATGAGCCTCCTGATCGCACCGACCGCATCTGGGACCTCAGCCAGCCCATCTTCCACGACGGCCCCGCATGGGCCGAGTATGACCCGCCGAACCTCACCCACAACTACCGCCGCGAAACCGAGGGATTCAACACCGAGACACTCACACTGAACACGCACACCGGCACCCACGTCGACGTGCCCTACCACTTCGACGACAGCGGCCCCACGATCGAGCAGGTGCCGCTCACCGCATTCGCCGCGCCCGCCGTGTTCCTCGACCTGCGCGAGCGCGTCAAAGCAGGCGAGCCGATCGGCCCCGACATCCTCGACGGCACCCTCGATCAGCTCCAACACGGAGACGTTGCCGTGCTCGTCACCGGCTGGGGAGCCAAACGGGCCGTAAGCGAGGAGTACCTCAAGCGCTGGCCCTACCTGGGCGGTGACGGCGCCCGGCTCCTGCTCGAGCACGGCATCTCCGCCGTAGGGATCGACGCGCTCAGCATCGGCGGCTGGGGCGGACCCGAGAAGGGCGAACCCGCCCACGTCGCGCTGCTCGGCGCCGGCAAGGTCATCATCGAGGAGCTCAACATCCCCGACGAGCTCGCGGGCCGCCGCTGTTTCTTCACCGCCTTCCCCGTCCTGCTTGAAGGCTGCGGCGGAGCGTGGACACGCGCCGTCGCCTGGGAGATCGACGACACCGACCAATGAGCACCCTCGCCTTGTGTGTCGAACCCCGCCGCGCCGGGTAGGTCAAGCTCATGGTCGCCGAGCAACGACAGATCGAATGGGACACCGCCGAGATCGACGACGGCACGCTCACCGTGCAGCTGGCCGGCGCGTCCTCCAAGTCATGGAAGGCGCGTTTGGAGAACGTGCTCGCGCTGCTGGACACGCCGCACAGCGGCTGGGGAGAGGTCAGCCTCACCAAAAAGGCGATCAAGGTCTCCGGCGTCCAGCAGGGCAACGAGGCCGGGCTGCGTCACTTCCTCGAGAGCGCGGTCCTTCAAGCCAACACGGACACCGCGCCCGACGCACCCCCACCGCACGACGAGGAGGACGACGAGCCCGACGCCGACGAGCAGATGGCCCAGACCTTCCGCAGCTTCGCCGCCGAGCACCAACACCGCTAGCAGCCTCCTCCTCGCTTTTGCCGGCACGACGAGCGGGTAGATGCAGCGATAACCACAAACCCGAGGAGGACCCACGATGGCCAAAGATCACGGCCCCAGCGTCAAGAACGACAAACAGTACGAAGGGCTCCGCGAAAAGGGCATGAGCAAGGAACGCGCAGCAAAGATCGCCAACAGCCCAGGCTCATCCAAACGAGGCGGCAAGAGCTCAGGCTCAGGCACAAAACGCAAAGCCAGCACCCAAGGCGGCACCAAAGCGCAGAAGGCCGCCGCAGGACGCAAGGGCGCCAAAAAGAGCAACAGCTAGACCATGCCCGAGCGTGCCACCGACAGCCATGCCGGCAGCCCCAGCAAGACGCCACTCGCTTCGCTCTCCTCGCACTACGCTCCCGGCCAAGAGCGCCCGCTCGGCTCCTACGCCATCCTCACCGGCGCGTACACCACCGGCCTGGCTGGCGGCCTGATCGCGCTGCGCGCCCGTCACCACCAGCTGCCCGAGCGACCCACGACCGGCGACCTGCTGCTCGTCGGCATCGCCACCCACAAGCTCAGCCGGCTGCTCGCCAAGGACAAGGTGACGAGCTTCATCCGCGCGCCCTTCACCCGCTACCAAGAGTCAAGCGGGCAGGGCGAGGTAGAGGAGGAACCCTGCGGCCACGGTCTGCACCTCGCCGTCGGAGAGCTCCTGGTGTGCCCCTACTGCCTCGCCCAATGGGTAGCCACGGCGCTCACGCTCGGACTCATCGGCGCCCCGCGCCTCACGCGCCTCATCAGCTCCGTGTTTGTCGCGCACACCGTCTCGGACTTCCTGCAGGTCGCCTACCGCGCAGCCGAGGACAAGCTGTGAAAAACACCAGGCCACGGCCCCTATTGGCTCGTTTGCCACCCAGGGGCCAGGGGTAGACGACAGACAGACCGAAAGCTCGCTAACGAAACAGAGGGAGGCAGCAGCGAAATGGCATCCACACAGCTAGACGGAAAGACCGTGGCCTTTCTCACAGCCCAAGAGGGCATCGAGGAGGTCGAGCCACAGAGCCCTGGAAGGCCATCAAGGACGCAGGCGCCACGCCCAAGCTCATCGCCCCCGAAAACGGCGAGGTCCAGGCGCTCAACCACCTTGACAAGAGCTCGACATACACCGTCGATCAGTCCCTTGAGGACGCCGACCCCGACGACTACGACGCGCTGGTGCTCCCTGGCGGCGTGGCCAACCCCGACCAGCTGCGCACCGACGAGCGCGCCATCCAGTTCGTGCAGCAGATCTTTGCTGCGGGCAAGCCCGTCGGAGTCATCTGCCACGGCCCTTGGACGCTCGTGGAGGCAGACCTCGTGCGCGGGCGCAAGCTCACCTCCTGGCCATCCCTGCAAACCGACATCCGCAACGCCGGCGGGGAATGGGTCGACGAGGAAGTCGTTGTCGACCAAGGACTGGTCTCAAGCCGCAAGCCGGACGACCTGCCAGCGTTCTGCGCGAAGATCATCGAGGAGTTCGCAGAGGGCCGTCACCAAACAGCCCAGGCTGGCGCCACCGCCCACGCGGACTAACTCTTTGCTGCATAATAAGGGCGAAGGATTAATTGTGGCGCGCAGCCTCAATCCTGCATCTTGGCGGTGTGCTGTTTTCACACGGCCATAAAACCTGGATTGCCTGGGTAATCGCGCTCGCACTCGCGATTACCGGATTCATTGTCCGCAGGTCGAGACGCAGACGCTAAAGCAGTCCGCACACACTCACGGTGGGAGACAGGGCCCGCGGGGTTAGCCGCTCCGATCGGCGGGTAGATCAAGCGACATCATCAAGCGACATCAACTTCTAGGAGGCACAAAAAACGATGGTGGCACTACTTGCGTTGATATTGATCCTTGCGATCTTCGGCGGCCTCGGGTTCGCCGTCCATCTGCTCTGGATCGTGTTGGTGATAGCGATACTGCTGTGGCTGATCGGGTTCTTCATCGGCGGTGCGCCCGTCGGCGGCGGACGTAGGCGCTGGTACGGGCGCTGGTGATGAACGCCACAGCCTCAGCCCCAGAGCAAAGAGAAGGACGAATCGCCCGCTCTTGGCGACTGACTAAGGCGTCCTGGCAGTTGTCCGTGAGGATCGCGTGATCCTGCTGCTCGCGATCCTCTCCACGCTCGTGGGAGCAGTCGGCGTCGCCGTTATCTTCGGCGTCGCCGGCCTCGGCAGCAGCAGCGCGCACGGGCACCGCCACCTCGTCGACGGGCGCGTGGCCATTGTCGCGCTGATCCTCGCCTACCCACTGATGTTCGTGAGCACGTTCTTCAACACCGCGATCGCTGCTGCCGCAGCCGCAGGACTGCAAGGACGACGACTCTCCCTCGGCCAGGCACTCGCGGTCCCGGCCAGCCGGGTAGGGCAGCTCGCGGTGTGGGCACTGTTCGCCACGATCTTCGGCGTCGTGCTCGAGCAGCTCGCCCGGCGGCTGCCGCTCGCCGGCGCGATCGTCGCGCGCCTCGTCGGGCTGGCGTGGTCAATCGCGAGCCTGTTCGCGATCCCGATTCTCGCGCTCGAAGGCGGCAGCGCTCCACACGCCCTGAAACGCTCCACAGCCCTCGTCAAGCAGCGCTGGGGGGAGGGCATCAGCGGCAACGTGATCGTCTCTGCGTGGACGATCGTCCTGATGATCCCGCTGCTGGTCGTCTTCGTCATCGGAATCGCTGCGACCCGCCCTGCCCCTGCGGGGCGCATCGCCGTGTTCGCGCTCGCGGCCGCAGCGTTCGTCGCCCTCGTCGCGCTGAGCGGGGTCGTGCGGCAGATCTTCGCGGTGGCTCTATACCGATACGCCGCCGAAAACGACACGAGCGGACCTTTCCACGAGCAGGACCTGCGCGCGCCGTTCACCAAACGCCGCAACCACCAAAACTAGGGCCGGGCGTCCCGGCAGCTTGGCGAAGACCACCTCGGGGTAGGGCAGGGAGATGGCACGCTTCGGCTACACAATGATGTGCGAGCAGTCTCCCCCCGACGCGCTCGTGCGCGACATCCAAGGCGCCGAGCAAGCCGGGTTTGACTTCTCGGTCATCTCAGACCACTACCAACCCTGGCTCGCCTCACAAGGACACTCGCCCTACGCCTGGGCGGTGCTTGGCGCCGCCGCACAAGCCACCGAGCGGATACCGCTGATGAGTTCCGTGACCTGCCCGACGCTGCGCTGCCACCCCGCCGTCGTGGCACAGAAGGCGGCCACCATCCAGATCCTCTCCCGCAACCGCTTCCGTCTCGGCCTCGGCGCAGGGGAGAGCCTCAACGAGCACATTGTCGGCAAGCGCTGGCCCGCGGTCGCAGAGCGCCACCAAATGCTCTCTGAGGCGCTCGACATCATCGCCGCACTGTTCGACCAAAAAGGCACCGTCAACTACCACGGCGAGCACTTCCAAGTCGACTCCGCGCAGCTGTGGGACCGACCCGAGCAGCGAATACCGATCGGCGTTGCCGTCTCAGGCGAGGACTCCTGCCGGCTCGCCGGCGCCAAGGCCGCCCTGCTGGTCGCCACAGAGCCCAAGCCACAGCTCGTGGAGATGTTCGACACCGCCGGCGGAGACGGCAAGCGCCGCGTCGGGCAGATCGCCCTCTGCTACGACGCCGACCGCGACACCGCGATTGAGCGCGCCCACGACCAGTTCCGCTGGTTCGGCCTCGGCTGGAAGGTCAACGCCGACCTGCCCAACCCAGATTCCTTCCAGAGCGCGACCGAGCTGGTGACGCCCGAGCAGGTCGCCGAACAGATCGCTTGCGGGCCTGACCTCGATGAACACGTCGAGAAGATCAAGCAGTTCATCGACGCGGGATTCGAGGAGATCGCGCTCGTGCAAATCGGCGGAGAAACCCAAAGCGCGTTTCTCACCTGGGCCGCAAACGAGTTGCTGCCAGCGCTGCGTGACATATAGGCCGTTTACACATAAAAGCGCGAGGGTAGCCTGCGCATAACTCAGCACGACAGCAGGAGCCAGCCAGCCTCGCGATGTCAGCCACCCACACCATCCCACCACCGCCGCGGAGCAGCAGTCGCCATCACTCCACCGACCTCCTGTTCCGCGAAGCCAGCCGCGGGGATCGGGCGGCCCGCGAGACGCTGACCGTGCACTACATGCCGCTCGCCCGCAAGGTCGCACGCCGCTACTGGAACTCCTCACTCCCATACGAGGACCTCACTCAGGTAGCGAACCTCGCGCTCGTCAAGGCGATCGACAGGTTCGACCCCGACCGCGGCCGTCCCTTCGAGGCATTCGCGATCCCCACAATACTCGGCGAGCTACGCCGCTACTTCCGCGACAGCTCTTGGGCCGTCCATGTCGCCCGCGGCGCCCAAGAACGCTCCAAGGCCGTCCAGAGACGCCATCGAGCTGCTCTCACGCGAACACGGCAGATCCCCAACCGTCCAGCAGCTCGCCCTCTACCTCGAGCTCTCCAACGAGGACGTAGCGGAGGCGCTGCAGGTCGCCCACGCCTACACCGCCAGCTCCCTGGACGCGCCCGTGCAGAACGGCGAGGACGATGACGCCCCGCTCGTCTCAACCCTCGGCGAGCACGACAGCGGCTACGAGCACGTCGAGACCGACCTGCTGATCGAAGATGCGCTCACCGGCCTGACCGAACGCGAGCAACGCCTGCTAGAGCTGCGCTTCGTCCACGAGCTCACCCAATCGCAGATCGGCGAACAGCTCGGCATTTCCCAGATGCAGGTCTCACGACTGCTGCGCTCCACACTCGCCAAGCTACGCGAACGCATCGGGGAGCCAACCCCGGCATGACACACAGCCGACTGAGCCGGGGCTCGACTGCGCACCGGCAACATGCATCGCCCCCTTGTTCAGCCGGCCTCCTAGCTGGGTAAAGACCAGTCAAACCAACCAAGGAGGAGACAATGGGCGACCGAACTCAACGAGCGCAAGGCAAAGCCAAAGACCTCAAAGGCCGCGCCAAGCAGCAAGCCGGGCGAGCCGCCGGCAAACCGGGCCCCGAGGCCCGCGGCGTCGGCGAGGAGCTCAAGGGCAAAGCCCAGGACGCCGCCGGCAAAGCACGCAGCGCCGTCAAAAAGGCAACACGCTAAGAACCCCGCCCGCATGGCAGGCCACGGCGAGAGAACACAAGATCGCGGAGAGAACGCGCTGACAGACGTCTCGATGCTGCCCGACCGGCGCCAGCGCCCCCCGCTGGAGTCCGCATTCGTTCGCGTGATCGCCACTGGCGGCGTTATCGGGATCGGTGTCGCGCTTGGCGCAATCCTCTCCTCACAAAAAGTCGCCGGCTGGATCACCGGGCCTGGTGGTCGCGCTCGTCTCGGTGATCCTCAGCGCGATCCTCTGGTCCTCACGCCGACTATGAAACGCCCGCCTGCACAACTCGCCGCCGCACGGGCATGCGGCCAAATACGGGTATAAATGGGCCGTGGAGACCCAGCGGCTCGAAACGCAGGCGGACAAGGGGCCCCGCGCCAGGAACGAACACACCGCGCTCGGCTCCTCCGTCTCTGAGAGTCGCCGCAACCACCTCCTGAGCATCACCGACTCGGCGCTCGGCTACATGTCCCTGGAGGACATGCTCTCCGAGCTTCTGGAGCGCATCCGGAACGCCCTGGAAGTCGACACCGCCGCGGTCCTGCTGCTCGATGAGGATCGCGGCGTACTCGTCGCACGCGCCGCACGAGGACTGGAGGAGGAGGTCCGCCAGGGCGTGCAGATACCGCTTACCCGTGGTTTCGCTGGCCGCGTCGCCGCCCAGGGGCGTCCGATCATCATCGAGGATCTCGACCACGCCGACGTGGTAAACCCGATCCTCCGACAGCGGGGCATCCGCTCGATGCTCGGCGTGCCTATCCACGTCGAAGGTCGCGTCATCGGCGTGATGCACATCGGCACGCTCGTCAAGCGTGCTTTCGACGAGGACGACGTGATGCTGCTGCAACTCGCCGCCGACCGCGCCGCGCTCGCGATCGACAACGCTCGCTTGTCAGAGCACCGCTCTGTTACCGCGATGATGCAGCGCTCGCTGCTGCCCGACGTGCTGCCGCAGATACCCGGCCTGCGCTTCAGCGCCAAGTACCTGCCCGCCGGCTCTGGCATCAAGATCGGCGGCGACTGGTACGACGTGTTCCAACTCCACAACGGACACCTCGCGTTCGTGATCGGCGATGTCGTCGGCCGGGGCGTGCTCGCCGCCTCCGTGATGGCCGAAATCCGCGCGAGCCTGCGCGCCTACATGATGCAAGGACACAAGCTCACCGAGGTTGTCACGATGCTCAACGAGCTGCTGGTCTCGGTGGGCAGCAACCGCGGCGCCACACTCTGCATCCTGGAACTCGATCCCGAAGCCGAAGAACTCGAAGCCGTCATTGCCGGGCACCTGCCGCCACTGCTGATCGAACCAGACGGCCACGCCCGGCTACTTGAGCAGAAGCACGGTCTGCCCGTCGGCGTGCGCATCGGACACACCTACGAAGCCTTCTGTTATCCGTTCCCGACCGGCAGCCGGCTCCTGCTCTATACCGACGGGCTGATCGAGCGCCGCGACGAGCCCATCGACCAAGGCTTCGAGCGACTCCTCGCCGCAGCCGAGACGGCTGCCAGGCGCAGCGACTCCTCGCTCGCTGACCGCGTGTACCGCACGCTGCTAGACGAGACCCTTCTGGAAGACGACGTGGCGCTCTTGGCGATCGAGACGATGCCGCTGGGAGAGATCCTCGAAATGACTCTCCCAGCACGCCCCAACGTGCTTGGCGCCCTGCGCAACACACTCGGCCGCTGGCTGCGAGCTTTCGGCGCCAGCGAGGACGAGCTGTTCGACATTACCCTCTCCGCCTCTGAGGCCGCCACCAACGCCATCGAGCACGCCTACGGCGCCCGCGAAGCCACCTTTACCGTGCGCTGCGAACAGGACGGCCGACAGGCGACAATCACCGTTCGCGATGTCGGTCGATGGCGCACGACTCGCCCACAAAGCGGCGGCCGGGGGCTCGAGATCATGCGCTCGCTCGTGGACGACGTGAGCATCGACAGCGACCAACACGGAACCGTCGTGACCATCACCAAGCGGCTCTCCCACCAAGCATGAGCCCACTCAACATCGAACGGATCGACGGAGTGCCCATCGCACACATCCACGAAGACATCGACGCGGCCAACGCCACTGTCACCCAACAGCAACTGGCCGACGCGCTCGGCCCCGACGCCTCAAGCCTCATCATCGACCTCAGCGAGACGCGCTACCTCGACAGCGCAGGTATCGACATGCTGCTACGCCTCAGCGACCGCCTCGACCACCGCCGCGCCAAGCTCATCCTCGTGATCCCCGACACCTCACAGCTAAAGCGCCTCGCCACAATCGTTGGTCTGTCCGATGTGATCGCCATCCACCCAAGCCTCCCAGAGGCACGGCAAGAGGCCGCCAAACGCCCGCCGGGACAGGCCGCCGCGCACCCTCAGCAAGTGGCCGAACCACCATCGGCTGACCACAGCTTCTGAAGCCGCCACGACCTCGGCGGAACCCCTGGACGAGCAGTAGACTTGCCCAGCAACCACTACCGCCCGTCATGGCCGAAGAAGCCACCACCGCACCCGCTTACAATCCACAGGTGACGCGCTCGCCCCAAAAACAGAGGGTAAGGTGAACAGTCAGCATCCCTATCTGACCATCGAGGTGACGAGTACACCGGAGACTCGCGCCATCGCCCTGAACGGCGAAGCGGACCTTTTGGGCGCCCCCAACATCGAAGCGGCCCTCGCAGACGCTGCCACAGGCGAAGCACAACGCATAGTCGTCGACCTCAGAAACCTCACGTTCATCGACTCAAGCGGCCTACGCGCACTCATGGGAGGCCATGAACAGTGCATCGCACGAGGCCACGAGCTGCGGATCATCCCCGGCCCAGCGAACGTACAGCGCCTGTTCGAGCTCAGCGGGATGAACGAGATCCTTCCCTTCTGCGACCCCGAGCTCGCGGGCGACGTCCCGCCGAGCGACGATCCCCAGATCTA
Organism: uncultured Solirubrobacterales bacterium; assembly: GCA_963809705.1. GTDB lineage: Bacteria > Actinomycetota > Thermoleophilia > Solirubrobacterales > Solirubrobacteraceae > Palsa-744. The sequence continues at coordinate 16,034 of CAWEKF010000002.1, forward strand.
GCCGCCGCGCTAGCCCTGGGCGATGCTGAGGCCCAGCCAGACGATGACCAGCGACACCAGGAAGATCGCCGCCTCCAGCACATGCATAGTCGGGCGCTTCAGATGCCAGCCGACCAGCACGCACACCACGCCGACCAGCGCGAGCTTCACATGCAGCTTGCCCTCCGCCCACAGGTGATAGTGGCTAGCCATCGCGCTGCCCGTCGCGGCCAGCACCGTGATCGCGACCAGCGTGCCCCAACCGAAACGGCGTGCGACCCGACGCACCTGTGTCAAGTCACCGCTCTGCCGGGCGACCGGTACTACCGCAGCCGCCAACACCAGCTGGCCGCCGACAAAGAAGGCCATCGCCAGCAAGTGCAAAAAGAGCACCGCTCGCCACAGGTTGCTCACAGCACCGCCTCGCTCAACCGCCCGCGCATCGCCTGCAGATTGTCCTTTCTACCGTCCCGATGACGCCAACGCCGCCCACCGGCTCAGACCAAAGCCGCTCCGGCGGGCGGCAAGTCGGCAACTCGCCATGCCTCCCAGCGATCACAGAAACCATATCGACTCCCGATATAGTCGCGTTGCGTGAGCGCCACCAACCCAGCGGGACGTTTCCCAAGCGACGCCGTGGTCCCACCCGACCAAAGATCACACGGCAGTGAGCGCCTGCTAGGCGACTTCACGACCACACCACGAGTGTTCGCGCTGCTCGCCGGCGCCATACCGCTCGGTGCAGTGGTCGCGTTGCTCGCGCTCGCGCTGCTCGACTTGATCGCGCTCATCACGCACCTCGCCTACACCGGCACCATCTCGACCACGCTCGGCCCACCGGACACCAGCGTCCTTGGGCCGCTCAGCGTACTCGTGCCAGTTGCCGGCGGGCTCATCGTGGGATTGATGGCTCGCTATGGCTCTGAGCGCATCCGCGGCCACGGCATCCCCGAGGCGATGGAAACCATCCTCCTGCGCGGCAGCCGCATGGAGCCACGCCTCGCCGTGCTCAAGCCCATCTCAAGCGCAGTCAGCATCGGCACCGGCGGCCCGTTCGGCGCCGAGGGCCCGATCATCGTCACCGGCGGCGCCACCGGCAGCATCCTCGGCCAGTTGCTGCACCTCACCGCTGCCGAGCGACGCTGCCTACTCGTCGCCGGAGCAGCCGCCGGCATGACCGCCGTGTTCGGCACACCCGTCGCAGCAGTGCTACTCGCGGTCGAGCTGCTGCTGTTCGAGTGGCGGCCACGCTCAATGATCCCCGTCGCACTCGCCGCCTGCGCCGCCGAGGCAACCCGAGAAGCCCTCGCCAACGCCGGCCTCCTGCACAAGGCACCGCTGTTCGTGGTCAGCGCCCACGCCACCCTGGCGCCCTCCGTCTCAGGCGGCGCGCTGCTCATCGGCCTAGCGTGCGGCGGCCTGGCATGGGTGATGACCCGCTGCATCTACGGCGCCGAGGATCTGTTCGCACGCCTGCCGGTGCACTGGTCTTGGTGGCCCGCGATCGGCGGCCTCGTGGTCGGCATCGGCGGGCTGATCGAACCCCGCGCGCTCGGCGTCGGCTACAACACGATCGGCGCCGAGCTCGCCGGTACGCTCGCTCTCAGCACCCTCGCCGTACTGCTCGTCGTCAAGCTCACGATCTGGGCAACCGCGCTCGGCTCCAACACCAGCGGCGGCATCCTCGCACCGCTGCTGATGCTCGGCGCGGCCCTCGGCGGTCTACTCGGCGCCATCCTGCCGGGCGCCACCGAGGGAACGTGGGCCATGATCGGTATGGCCGCCGCAATGGCAGGCGTGATGCGCTCGCCCTTCACCAGCATCGTCTTCGCGGTCGAGCTGACCCACGACATCGGGGCGCTCCTGCCACTCCTCGCAGCCTGCACGATCGCGCATCTCATCAGCGTCTCTGACACTGCGGCGCTCGATCCTGACCGAGAAGATCGCCCGCCGCGGCTACCACGTCACCCGCGAGTACGAAGTCGACCCGCTGCACGCGCTGCTCGTCCGCGACGTCATGCAAACCGACGTTCTCACGGTCGCTCCAGACTCAACCGTTGCAGACCTCTACGAGCAGCTCCCCGAGGGCTCCGAGCTACGCCGCCAACGCCTCTACCCGGTCCTCGACAACGACGAGCGCCTCCTCGGAGTGCTCGCGCTCTCCGACATTCGCGCCCCGCAGAACAGCACATCCTCCGCCGGCGCCACGGCACGCAGCCCACTCGTCGCAAGGCCCGGTGAGACACTGCGCGAAACAGCAGACCGGATGGTCGCCACCGGCCACACCGTGCTCCCCGTCATCGATGACCACGAGCCGCCGCGACTCCTCGGCCTCCTCAGCCAGTTCGACCTGCTCAAGGCACATGAGCGCCTCCTGATCGAGGAGCGCCACCGCGAGCGTCCCCTGCGCCTCCTCAAGGCGACCACGAGCCTCGCCAGACTCCGGGCTGTCCGCGAGCCAGCATCATGACCCCAACAGCCGCTAGCCAGTCACTGCAGGACTCCGACTACCGCCGCCTGCTCGCATTCCGCAGCGAGCTACGAGCCTTCACACGCTGGAGCGAAGACGCCGCCCGAGCAACCGGCCTCACGCCAGCGCTTCACCAGCTGCTGCTCGTAGTTCGCGGCCACACACGCGAAAACGGCCCGACGATCAGCGACGTCGCCCACGATCTGCACATCCGCCACCACAGCGCCGTCGAGCTCGCCCAACGCGCCGAGACCACCGGCCTGATCCAACGAACCCGAGACACAACCGACCACCGGCAGATCCACCTTCAACTCACGCCAGCCGGACACGCACAACTCGAGACGCTCACGCGCCAGCACCTACCACGCATTCAGGCACTCGCCGACGTCCTAGACGACGTATGCGCCCTATCCGCAGCTCCGACCTCGAGATGAGAGCCGCACTCCGAGAGCAACCGAAAAACCCGCAGACAACTCTGCCAATTCCCCGACACCTCTCGTTCCAAGCCCCATCACTCACTTCGCCGTCTCGGCCGTGCTCCGGCTAATGCCGTGGTTGCTCGGCAAGCCACTCATCGAGCATCGGGCGCGTGAAACGAATGTGGCGGCCTACTCGGCGACACGGAAGTAGACCGCTGCGCACAGCCTCGTAGACCCAACTCGTCTTGACGTTCAGATACCACGCGGCCTGCTCAGGGCGCAGAAGCCGATCTTCGCTCAGCACGGCCGCTGGCTGCTCTGTCATGGATGGTCCCTGCATACAACCGATACAGACCCCGAGTGCCTTCAACCGGCCAACGAATCCGCACAAAGTCCGATCATGTCCTAGCCAGCTAGCACGATCTCAGCCATGAGCGCTCCAAAGACTCCTTACGACGGGCGTAAAGCATCTCACGCTGGCCCCCTGGCTGGAGATCTGCCTGAAGTTGGTGGAACTCCACCTGGGCATCGGAGTCGATCTCATGGCCACGGTGGCGAGCGAGGTGCGAGATATGGGAGGCCGCTCGCGGTCTGCTGCTCGACGGCTGGTTCTACTACGCCATCTCCGCGATCGGCGAACACCAGCTACGGCGCGTCCCCGACGCCGCGGTCCTGCACCGCTACCAGCAGGCCGGCGAAGCGCTACGCGTGCTCGAACTCCTGGGCGGTCGAGATCGACGCTCTGTTCGCGTCCGAGCCCCCCGCTTGGACACGAACGCGGCCCTCTAGGGAAATAGCTGGGGAAATAGTCGCCCCCGTCCGAAACCCCTGATAGCCTCAAAATCGTTGTGCGGGCTGGGTTTCCGGTGATGCCGGAGGAGGGACTCGAACCCCCGACACGCGGATTATGATTCCGCTGCTCTAACCAACTGAGCTACTCCGGCAGGAGCGGGCAGTTTAGCCTTTCGCGGCTGAGCGCCCGGTCCTCCTCGCCGGCCGCCGTGAATGCCCGCGATGCCACCGACCAAGCCCCTCCTAGCCGTCCCGAACCTCTCCGAGGGGCGCGACCGGGCGACGATCGAGGCAGTGGCTCAGGCGTTCACGGCGACCGGGACGGCTCGTCTCCTCGACGTGCACTCCGACCCCGACCACCACCGCTCGGTGTTCACGCTCGCAGGCGACCAAGGAGAGCTTTCGCGGGCATTGTTGGCGGGTGTGCGGACCGCAATCGAGCGGATCGACGTGGGCGAGGGACGCGATCCGGCGAACATCGGCGCCCATCCACACGTCGGGGCCGTGGATGTGATCCCGCTTGTCTACCTCGACACATCGCAGCGGGGCGCGGCCTGTGCGGAGGCCCTGGTCATCGCCCACGAGGTGGGCGAGGGTTTGGGCGTGCCCGTGTTCCTTTACGGCGAGCTGGCCCAGGGCCGAACGCGCGCCGAGTTGCGCAGGGGCGGTGTGCGGGGCCTGGCCGAGAGGCTCGGCGCGGGGGAGGCGCGCCCCGACTTCGGCCCGCCGCGGCTGCACCCGACCGCGGCCGCGACGCTCGTGGCCGCCAGGGAGCCCCTCGTGGCGTTCAACCTGGAGCTGGCGGCTCCCGCGACGCTGGAGGACGCCAAGCGGATTGCCAGCGCGATACGGGAGGGCGGGTCGGAGGGCCTACCTGGGGTGCGGGCGATCGGTGTTCCGCTGGGGCGCGCCGGGCGAGCGGGTGAGGATCTGGACGGGCGAGAGGGTGCGGACGGACGAGAGGATGTGGAGCTACACAAAGAGGATGCAGAGCTACACAAAGGGGCGCCCGGCGCGCGTACGCGCGCGCGGGCGCAGGGCGCCCCTTTGCGACTAACAATCCCCCAGGTCGCAACGAACGTGGAACGGCCGCTGGAGGTGCCTCTGAAGGCGGTCGTGGACGCGGTGCGCGAACACGGCGAGATCGCCCGGGCCGAGCTGGTCGGCCTGGCGCCTCGGGCCGCGCTTGAGGGACTCACTGGCGACCTCCTGTTCGTCGGTGGCGATCCCATGGCGCAAACGATCGAGAACGCACTAGGGTTCTAGGTGTCCCGCTCAGGGCGGGACCTCACTTTGACCCAACTACGATCAGACAAGGCGCGAGATGGCCCAGACGAAGCGCAAGCGGCAGACCAAGCACCGTGGCAACGCTGCCGGCGTGGTGGAGTCGCGCGGGCGCACCGGGCGCAAGCCCACCACCGACGAGAAGACCGGCAAAGCGAGCGCCGGCGGGTCCAAGGACAAGCGTGTGGATCGCCTCGAACGAGAGCCGACGTGGCGAGGCGCGTTCTACCGGGCGATGGCGGCGGCTGTGGTGATGCTCCTGATCAGCATCCTGCTCTTGAAAAAGCCCAACGAGGCCATCGCCCTGTTCCCGATCGTCCTGATCGCGTACGTGCCGATCAGCTACTACACCGACACCTGGCTGTACAAACGCAGACTGGCAAGCAAGGCCAAGACGAGCGACACCAAGGCGGGCGGGGCGAGATCGAAATGATCGACGTGCGCTGCTTCGCGGTGGGGCCGATCCAGGAGAACGCCTACATCGTCCGGTCCTCCGCGCAGGCGACTGGCGCAGTGATAATCGACCCGGGCGAGGAGGCTCAGCGCCTGCTCGACGCCGCCAGGGATCTCGGGACAGAGATCGAGGCGATCCTGATCACGCACTGTCACTTCGACCACGTCGGCGCGGTGGCGCCACTCGCAAAGGCGACCGGCGCGCCCGTCTACTGCCCCGAGATCGAGACCGTGGTGCTTGCGGACATTATGAAATGGACGATGCCCGGCTTTGGGCCGTTCGAGAGTTGGCAGGCCGAGCACACCGTCAAGGGCGGTGAGCGGCTGTGCTTGGCCGGTCTCAACATCGAGGTGCTCTTCACGCCGGGCCACAGTCCTGGTCACGTCACCTACGCGCTAGAAGGCGCTCTGCTCTCCGGCGACGTGCTTTTCCAGGGCTCGGTCGGTCGCGTGGACCTTCCGGGAGGCGACTGGGGGACCCTGGAGCGCTCGATCGGCGATTTGATGGGGCGCTTCGAGCGCGACACGGTTGTATATCCGGGCCACATGGGAGCGACGACGCTCGGGCGCGAGTGGGACACGAACCCGTTCCTGAGCGAGCTGCGCGCCGCCGCGAGGGAGCCGGAGGGCGCGCAGCGGGCGCGCGAGAGTTGAGGAACGAGCAGATCAAGGCGCCACGTGGCACGTTCGACGTGCTTGGCGAGCAAGCGGCGGTGCGGACGGCTCTGGAGGATCGCGCACGCTCGATCCTCGAGCAGGCGGGCTATGAGCGGATCGAGACGCCGGCCCTGGAGGCGACCGAGCTGTTCGCTCGCGGAGTCGGGGGCTCGACGGACATCGTGCAGAAGGAGATGTACACGCTCACCGACGGGAGCGGACGCTCACTGACGCTGCGCCCGGAGGGGACGGCGCCCGTATGCAGGGCTTATGTGGAGCACGGTATGCACAAGCGGCCCCAGCCGGTGAAGCTGTGGTATCTGTCGAGTTTCTTTCGCTACGAGCGCGCGCAGTCCGGTCGTTACCGCCAGTTCTGGCAGGTGGGCGCGGAGGCGCTCGGCTCGGAGGATCCTGCGCTTGACGCCGAGTCGATCGTGCTGCTTGGGACGCTGCTTGAGCAGGCGGGGGTGAGGCAGGCGCGCCTGCGCCTCTCGAGCCTGGGCGGAAAGGACAGCAGAGAGCGTTATCGCGAACGCCTGCAGGCGCATCTGCGCGTCAACGAAGCGAGACTCTCGGAGGAGGTGAGGGAGCGCATCGAGCTAAACCCGCTGCGTGCCTTCGATTCCGCCCACGAGGGCACGGTCGCGGTCATGAGCGAGGCGCCTCGCCTACTGGACGAGCTCGACGCGGAGGACGCCGAGCACTTCGCCACGGTGCGCGAGCTGCTCGATCGGGCGGGCGTCCTGTACGAGGTCGACCCTACGCTCGTACGCGGTCTGGACTACTACACGCGCACTGTGTTCGAGTTCACGAGCGACGCGCTCGGGGCGCAGAGCGGCGTCGGCGGCGGCGGACGCTATGACGGGTTGGTCGAGCAGCTCGGCGGCCCGGCGACCGCGGGGATCGGCTGGGCCGCGGGGATCGAGCGGATCCTGCTCGCGGGCAGCCCGCCACCGGCCGGCGGGCATGCGCTGGACCTGTACGTGGGCTTCGCGGACGAGGGAGACCCTTCGAGCCTGCCTGTCAAGGCGGCCGCCTTCGTGGTCTTGAGCGAGGCGCGCTCGGCTGGGCTGAGGGTCGTCATGGAGTTGGCCGGCCGCTCGCTCAAGGGTCAGCTCGGACAGGCCGACCGGCTCGGCGCTCGCTATGTTGCGTTGGTCGGCCAGACCGAGACGGCGCTCAAGGACATGCAGACCGGAAGTCAAGAGACGCTCGAGACCGACAAGGTGGTGCACGCGGCCCTGAGAGGCCTGCGGGACCTGGCCTAGAAACGCGAGCTGAGCAGTGAAATCGGGCTTGCGCGACGTCCATGAGCGGGGACGCCGTTCAACCCGGCGGCCGAATCTGCCGAAGTGAAGGGCGATGGCCCAACTTTCCCGCCCCTATCAGATCGCTTTGGCTGCCGTTGCGGTGCTCGGACTCGTGTGGGCTGTGGCGCTGCGCGCTCATGGCCCCAGCCCCAGCCCGAGCGAACCGGCGCCGACGAAAGCCACCGCCGCCGCAACCAGCTCGGCGGGCGCGGCCAGCGCTTCGTCCTCGACGAACGCCGCAGCCGAGGCGAAGGCCGCAGCGGCTCCGACCCCGATCTATCACGGAGCGGCGCCTGGGGTTGAAGGGTTGACCCGCGCGATCGCCAAAGCTCACGCAGCGGTCGCCACCTCCCAGCGCAACGCTCAAGAACTGCAGCACAAGTCCGGAGAAGCCTCCGAGGAAACACAGACGCCCGCCACCACGTCGAGCGCCGGCGCCTCCTCCGCGACCGCCCAGAAGTCTCTCACCGTGGCCCACAGGACCGTGACCCGCACCACGGCCAACGGAACGGTGACGAAGACCCACGAGCGCGTCGTCTCGAAGGTAGGCACCCAAAACGCCGCCAAAGCCCATCCTGGGCGCAGCGCCCAGCAGATTGCCGTCGAAGCCGAGCTCGCCCGGGGCAAGACCGTGATGCTCGTGTTCTGGGATCCGAAGTCGAGCGTCGACCGCGAGGTCCTCCTGCAGGCGGATGCGCTGGCGGGCGGCTCGAAAGGCGCCGTGACTGTCCACGCGGCTTTGGCCAACCAGGTCGGCCTGTTCGGGAAGATCACCGAAGTCGTGCACGTCTATCAGACTCCTACGATCCTGATCGTCAACCGCCAAAGTGTCGTGAGCACGCTGACCGGACTCACGGACGTGTTCTCCTTGCAGCAAGCCGTACGCGAAGCTCGCGAAGCCAGGAGCTGACCGGCTCGGGCTGAACCCGGTCTCGCGATAGCGCCGAGGCTGCTTGCGGCGAGAAGCTCGCCGAGCGCTCCCAGGTCCTTACACTCGACTGGATGACCGTCGAGGCGTTGGCTCAGCACATGGAAAATCCGCTCGGACGCGGCCACACGCCCGAGCACGCGTGCACGGGCGCAGCCGGGGGCGCCGCGTGCGGCGATTTGATCCGCATCTCCGTCGAGGTGGCGCGCGACAGTCCCGACGGGCAGATCCTCGACGCCGGTTTCGACGCGAGCGGTTGCGGCGCGGCGATGGCGGCCGGCAGCGCCACGATCGAGCTGGTGCGTGGCACGAGCCTGCTCGACGCCGCGCGTCTCGGCGCCCCCCAGATCGCGGCCGAGCTGGGCGGGCTGAGCCACGCCAAGCTCCACGCGGCCGAACTCGCCGCCGACGCCCTGCACAGGGCGCTCGGCTGGGCCGCGCGCACCCAGGCGACGTTGGCGCCCGCGCCGGGCCGCGAGCTGGTGGCGATGAGCGGGGGAGTCGACAGTGCCGTGGCGGCGCTGCTGGTCTGCGAAGCAGGCGCTGAGGCGGTGGCGGTGACACTGGAGCTGTGGTCTGATCCGGAGAACGACGGCGAGCGCAGTTGCTGCTCGGCGCAGGCTGTACGCTCGGCGCGCGAGATCGCCCAGGGAATGGGCATGGCGCACTTTTCGATCGATCTGCGCGAGGAGTTCAAGGCGGGCGTGGTGGACGGCTGGTTGGAGGGCTATGCCGCCGGTCTCACACCCAACCCGTGCGTGCGTTGCAACGGCAAAGTGCGCCTGGACGCGATGCTCGAACTGGCCGATCGCCTTGGAGCGCGTACGCTCGCCACCGGCCACTACGCGCGTGTTTGGCAGGCCGACGAGACTTCACGCAATGGCGCCGCGCACGGCGCGCAGCGACCGGTTTCGCTCCACCAAGCCCCGTCGCAAAGCTCAGAGGCTCTGCTGCGGATGGCGGTGGACGAGCGCAAGGATCAAAGCTATGCGCTGGCGGCGCTTTCGCCGGGCTCGTTGGCGCGCTTGCGCTTCCCGCTCGGCGATTTGACCAAGCCGCAGGTGCGCGAGCTGGCAAGAGACGCCGGACTGGGGGTGGCCCAGCGCCCCGACTCGCAGGATCTGTGCTTTTTGGCCGGAACCACCAGCGCCGACTTTCTGGCGCGCCACGCAGGCTTGCAGCGACGCGAGGGGCCTATCCTCGATCTCGATGGGCGCAAGCTGGGAGAGCACGGCGGTGTGCACACGGTCACGGTCGGCCAGCGTCACGGGCTCGGGATCGACGGACATGGAGTCAAGCGGGTGCCCGGGGTCGACGGGCCCGTATACGTGATCGCGACCGACGCCCGCGCCAACACTGTGACGGTCGGCTCGCGCGAGCACCTGCGCACCGGCAGGGTGAGCGTGAGAGACGTCACGCTGCACCGCGACGGGTCGTGCGTCGATCGGGTGAAGGTCCGCTATCGCGGACAACGACTCCCGTGCAAGGTCGAGGGGCAACCGCCCGCGGGTATTCACGCGCGCCTGGACCTCGACATGCTCGCGCAGGTGGAGCGCACCGCCCCCGGACAGGTGGCCTGCCTGTACGCTGGCGATGTGATCGTGGGTCACGGCACGATCGTCCTGGGAGACGATGCGCGTCCTGGCCCTTGACTATGGGAGCGCGCGCTGTGGTTGCGCCTTGAGCGACCCCACGGGCACGATCGTCACTCCGATCGAGCCCGTGGCCAATCCGGTCAGTCGGCGCGGCCTTGCCGCGCTCGTCCAACTGGTCTCCGAGCGCGAGGTGGAGCGGGTCGTGGTCGGACTGCCGTTGTCCCTGCGAGGGGAGGACACAGACCAAACACGCGAGACGCGTGTGTTCGCCGAGACACTCGCGCGGCGACTGGGCGAGGACGTGCCGGTCGAGCTGCACGACGAGCGCTTCACCACCCGCATCGCCGCCTCGATGGATCACGCGAGCGCCAGCGAGGACTCGCGCGCGGCCGCCGTCCTGCTCGAAGGGTGGCTGGCGCGATTTGAGATCCGCCCTTAGTAGGGTCACGCGCTTGGCCAGGGACCGCAGAGCAAACGGGGGAGGGCAGCGCAGCGAGGAGGAGCGCGAACGCGCTCGCCAGGAGCGCGAACGGCGGCGTCTTGAGCGAGCTGGAGCGCCACCGCCTGCTCCGCCGGAACCTCCACTACCGCCGCCGATCGAGCCGGCTACGGCGACAGAGTTGCCCCCACCAAGACCTCACGTGCCGCGCCCTCACCTGCACAGACCGCACATCGCTCGCCCTCGCAGCCTCGCTGCTCGCGTGGGCGCGCTGATTGCCCTTGTCCTTGTGCTTTGCGGCCTCGCCGGTGCAGCGGTATTACTCTTGCGCCACAAGACCACGCCGAAGGCCCCACCGCCGCTGGCCACCTTCAAGCTGACGATCCCAGAGGGATTCACCCGCTCACAGATCGCCGCGCTTGCCCACGCCGACGGTTTGAAGGGCAGCTACCTAGTCGCCTCGAAGCGCAGCGCCCAGCTCGACCCGGCTCGCTACGGGGCCCCGGCTGGCACGCGCAACCTCGAAGGCTTCCTGTTTCCGGCCACCTACGAACTGTATGCTGGCACACCCGCGTCGCGACTGGTGTCCGAGCAGCTCGCGGCCTTTCGCGAAAACTTTGGCGGCGGCGAGGTCGATCGCGCCAAGGCGCTCGGCGTGACGCCGTACGAACTGCTGATCGTCGCCTCGATCATCGAACGCGAGGTCGCCATCCCCCACGATCGTGCGCTGGTTGCGGCGGTCATCTACAACCGCCTGCGCTTGCACATGACGCTGGGCGTGGACTCCACCTTGCGCTACGCCCTGCACGACTTCACCCACCCGCTCACCGAATCTCAGCTGGCCAGCGACTCGCCCTACAACACTCGCACCCACCAGGGCCTGCCGCCGACGCCGATCTCCAACCCGGGCGCGGCCGCGATCGCGGCCGCCGCGCATCCCGCAAAAGTGTCATATCTGTACTACGTGTCGGGCGCCGACGGTTGTGGCGAGCAGGTGTTTTCCTCGAGCTACGCCCAGTTTGAACGCGACGTCGCCGCTTACCGCGAAGCGCTGCAGAAGAACGGTGGGCGCGTGCCCACATGCCGCAAGAAATGAAGCGGCTGGGTGTGATCGGTTGGCCGGTGGCTCACAGCCGCTCGCCCGCGATGTTCGAGGCTGCGTTCGCAGATCTCGGCATGGACGATTGGGCCTACCAGCGCCTGCCGCTCGCCCCTGAGCTTTTCGAGCAGACGGCGCGCTCGCTCGGCGCCAGCGGGTTCGTCGGCGCGAATGTGACGATTCCCCACAAGCAGGCCGCGCTCGCGCTTGCCGGCAGGGCCAGTGAGGCGGCGCGCGCGATCGGAGCGGCCAACACGCTCAGTTTCGCTCCCGACGGCGCGATCGAGGCCGAGAACACGGACGCTCCCGGCCTGGTCGCCGCGCTCGCTCGGACGGGCCGCTCCCCGCAGGGGTTGAGCGCGCTCGTGCTCGGCGCCGGCGGGAGCGCCCGCGCTGCCATCTGGGGACTCCTGCGCGGGGGAGCCCGGGAGGTCTCGGTCTGGAACCGGACGCCTGAGCGTGCGCTCGCCCTGGCCCAACAGTTCGGCGCCAGTGCGGTCGAGCGCCCGGCGGCGGCGGACCTGCTCGTCAACTGCACCTCTGTCGGGCTGCAACGGTCGGCCACTGAGGCCGACGCGCTCAACCAACTCCACCTGAGCGCCGATCAGGTCGGAGGGTATGCGTATGTCATCGATCTGGTCTACCGCGACGGTCCCACGCCTCTTCTCGCAGCGGCGCGCCGCGCGGGAGCGGTCACCGTCGACGGCCTCGAGGTGCTCGTCGCCCAGGGCGCGCTCAGCTTCGAGCTGTGGACCGGCAGACAGGCTCCGCTCGATGCGATGCGACGGGGGGCGGGCCTCAGCTCTACATAATCAGGGGCACGTAAATTCGCGGTGGGGTCGATGAGCACGCCCCCCAACGGTCTGCGCGACGAGGAGGGTCTGTTCGGCGAGCGCGCCCCGGAGGTGAGCGTGGAGCTCGAGCGCCGCGATCCGGATCGGCTCGCCGAGAGCATGGGTTTGGGCGGCGACGGAGACTTGGATGCGCGTGGTGGACTATCCGACGACCCGTACGGCGCGCCGGAGCCGGACCCGCGCATACCCGAGGCGGCCGAGCTGCAACCGGGGGTGACGCAACCGAGTCGCCGGGGCTCCTCCTCGCGCTTTTTGACCGACGTGATCGTGGACATGGGTCTGGCTCCGCGCGAGCGGGTCGATCTCGCGATCGAGGCCTCGCGCAACGAAGGCACGACGCCAGAGCGTGTTCTGCTCGCCGGCGGAGCGATCACCCCGGACGGTCTGGCCAGGGCGCTCGCCGAGCGCTATGGCTTGGACCACCTCGACCTCGAAGCGTTCCCGGTGGACATGGGCGCCGCCAACCTGGTCGTGAACACGGCCGCGAAGCGCTACCAGGCGGTGCCGGTCGCCTTCGTGGACAAGCGCACCCTGCTGCTTGCGATGGCCGATCCCTCCAACGTTTTGGCGGTCGACGACGTGGCGATCATGACCGGCTACGAGGTGCGCGTGGCGGTCGCCTCGCCCGAGGCGATCGGCGATCTGATCTCGCGCATGGCGCGCTTGGAGGACGTGGTCTCCGGCGAGAGCGCCGTCGAGGAGGCCGAGGACTCCCAGGCCGAGATCGTCAACCTGCGCGAGACCGCCGACGACGCGCCCGTCGTCAAGCTCGTCAACCAGATCGTGGCCCAGGCGGTCGAGCGGGGCGCCTCGGACGTGCATCTGGCGCCCGACGGCCACGAGGTGCGCGTGAGGGTGCGCGTCGACGGGATCATGCAGGACATCACGACGGTCCCCAGGCGCATGGCCGCAGGAGTGGTCTCGCGGGTGAAGATCATGGCCGAGCTGGATATCGCCGAGCGCCGCCTGCCCCAGGACGGCCGCGTGAGCCTGACCGTCGAAGGGCGCCACATCGACCTGCGCGTGGTCACGCTCCCGAGCGTCCACGGCGAGTCGATTGTGATGAGGATCCTCGACAAGGACTCGGTCGTGATGAAGCTGGAGAAGCTCGGCATGGCCGACACCGAGCGCGAGCGCTTCGAGAAGGCGTTCCACGAGACGCACGGCGCGGTGCTCGTCACGGGTCCCACCGGATCGGGAAAGTCCACCACCTTGTATGCGGCCCTGTTGGCGCTTAACACGCCCGAGAAGAACATCATCACCGTCGAGGACCCCGTCGAGTACCAGTTGGACGGGATCACCCAGGTGCAGGTCTCCACCAAGGTGGGCCTCAATTTCGCGACCGGCCTGCGCGCGATGGTGCGCGCCGACCCAGACGTGATCATGGTCGGGGAGATCCGCGACCGCGAGACCGCCCAGATCGCGGTCGAGTCGGCCTTGACCGGGCACCTGGTGCTCTCCACGCTGCACACCAACGACGCTCCTTCGGCGATCACACGACTGGTCGAGATGGGGATCGAGCCGTTTCTCGTCGCCTCCGCCTTGGATTGCGTCCTGGCTCAGCGCTTGGCGCGAATGCTCTGCTCGAACTGCAAGCAGCGCACGATCGTCCCGGCCGAGGTGTTGCGCGAGAACGGCTACAAGGCCCTAGTGGACCTGGAGGCGTATGAGCCGAGCGGCTGCCGTCGCTGCAACGGAACCGGCTACCGTGGGCGCCTGGGGATCTATGAGGTGATGACGGTCTCCTCGGAGATCCGCGCGATGGCCTTGGAGCGCCGTCCCTCCGAGGAGATGCGCGACGTGGCGGTCCGCCAGGGTATGCGCCTGCTGCGCGACGACGGTTTGCACAAGGTCCGCCAGGGCCTGACTTCGATCGCCGAGATAGCGCGCGTGATCGGCAGCAGTTGAGGTGCGCCGCCAGTCTGCCGATAAGTCGCCCATGAGAGTCCACATGCGCGCCTGCGCGAGCGCCGAGCGAAAGGCCAGAGGATGAACATCGACTTCGCCGATCTCCTGATGGAGGTCGTATCGCGCCGCGCCTCGGACCTGCACCTTGCGGCGGGCGCGCCACCGACCGTGCGCGTGCGCGGTCGCCTCGTGCAAATCGACGGCTACCCTCTGCTCACCGACACCGACACGCGCGAGATCGTCTATTCGATCCTCTCCGGCGATCAGCGCCAGCGGCTTGAGACCAACTGGCAGCTCGACTTCGCCTACTCGATCCCCGGACACGCCCGCTTCAGGGTCAACGCCTACTACCAGCGCGGTGCGATCGGCGCCGCTTTCCGCCTGATCCCCTTCGAGCTGACCTCGATCGACCAGCTCGGGCTTCCTCCGATCGTGCACGACTTGACGCGCAAGCCGCGCGGTTTCGTGCTCGTCACCGGCCCCACGGGCTCGGGCAAGTCGACCTCGCTGGCGGCAATGCTGGACGAGATCAACATGACCCGGGAGGAGCACATCATGACGATCGAGGACCCGATCGAGTTCCTCCATGCCCACAAGAAGTGCCTGGTCAACCAGCGCGAGCTGGGCTCTGACGCCCAGTCTTTCGCCGACGCCCTGAAGGCCGCGTTGCGCCAGGACCCCGACGTGATCCTGGTCGGCGAGATGCGCGACCTGGAGACGATCTCCACGGCCCTGACCGCCGCAGAGACCGGGCACCTGGTGTTCGCCACGCTGCACACCCAGGACACCGCTCAGACGGTCGACCGCATCATCGACGTGTTCCCGCCCGAGCAGCAAGGTCAGGTGCGCGTGCAGCTCTCGGTCGCCCTGCAGGGCGTCGTCACCCAGCAGCTGCTGCCGACCGCGGACGGTTCGGGGCGAGTCGCGGCTTGCGAGGTGCTCGTGCCCAACCCCGCGGTGCGCAATCTGATCCGCGAGGGTAAGACCCACCAGATCTACTCGGTGCTGCAGACGGGCTCGGCCCAGGGGATGCAGACGATGGACGCGGCGCTCGTCTCTCTTGTGCGCACCGGCAAGGTCTCCCAGAAGCAGGCCGAAGGGCGCTCGCAGGCGCCTGAGGAGCTGCGTCGCCTGCTCGGCGCCGGAGCGATGGCCGCATGAGCACCTACGTATTCAAGGCGATGGATCTCGCCGGTGTGAAGGCGCGCGGGGAGATCGATGCAGACTCCAAGGAGGCGGTCTCCAATCAGCTGAAGTCGCGCGGCATGATCGTGCTCGACATCGCCGACAAGCACGCCTCCCGCGAGATCGAGCTGAGCTTTCTGAAGACGGTCAAGGCGGGCGAACTGGCCGTCTTCTCGCGCCAGCTGGCGACGATGATCTCCTCGGGCCTGTCGATCCTCAGGGCGCTCTATGTCCTGGAGGAACAGACCGACAACAAGTTCCTGAAGGAGACGGTCGTCCAGGTGCGCAAGGACGTCGAGGCGGGACTCTCGCTGAGCGGGGCGATGGAATCCCATCCCAAGGTCTTCAACCCGCTGTTCGTGGCGATGACCAGGGCCGGCGAGGCCGGCGGTCTGCTGGAGGGATCGCTTATGCAAGTCGCCGACCAGCTCGAGAAGGAAGCCTCGCTGCGCCGGCAGATCCGCTCGGCGATGATCTATCCGGCGCTCGTGATCACCTTCGCGGTCGGCGTGATGATGGCCCTGGTCGCCTTCCTGGTGCCCGTGTTCGCCGGTGTGTTCAAGCAATTCGGCGGCGAACTGCCCGCCATCACGCAGGTCTCGGTGACGATGTCACACGCCGTCGTCGGTTACTGGTGGGCGATGTTCGCGGGCACGGGCCTCGCGATCTTCACTTTCGTCAAGTGGAAGAAATCGAAGTGGGGGCGACCCCAGTGGGACCGCTTTCGCCTGCGCGTGCCGATGAAGATCGGCGCGATCGTGCAGCAGGTGGCGGTGGCGCGCTGGTCGCGCACGCTGTCCTCTCTGATGAGCGCCGGTGTGCCTCTCCTGCTCGCCCTGGAGATCGTGGGCAAGACCGGCGGCAACGTCGCCGTCGAGGAGGCGATGGATGGGGTGATCGCCTCGGTCAAGCGCGGCGGCACGCTCGCCGAGCCGCTTTCCAAGACTTCGATCTTCCCGACGATGGTCACCCACATGGTCGGCGTCGGCGAGGAGACGGGCGCGCTCGACGCGATGCTGGGCAAGGTCGCGGACTTCTACGAGGACCAGGTCGAAGCGTCGGTCAAAGCGCTCACTTCGATCCTCGAGCCGATCATGATCATCGTGATCGGCTCGATCGTCGGCTTCATCGTCGTGTCGATGTACATGCCGATGTTCACCGTGTATAACCACATTGAATAATCAGAGCCGGGCGGCGGAAACCGCCTGCTCTTGGATCGACAGGGAAACCTTCCCGTCGAGCAACGCCAGCAGCTCTTCGCCGACCAGCTGCAAACGCCAGCCTCGCAGGGTTCGGACGTCGGCGCGCTCACTGGTTCGATGGCTTGCAACGACGGCCTGTAGATCGGCGCGCGAGGCCAGTAGCTCGTAGGCCAGGTCGGCCTCGCGCGCTCGGGCTCGCACCAAGGCCTCCGAGAGCGCGATCAGGGGGGCGTCTTGCGGTCGGGGCGGGGCGGGGCGAGAGCCGCCGGCGATTGGCTCTCCGGCGTGGGCGATGCCGCGCTGCACGGCGGCGAGCAGGTCCTCGCCGCCTTTGCGCAGGCTACCCTGGCCGACGCCGCGGATCTCTTCGAGCTTGCGCGGGGAGGTTGGCTTGCGCTTGGCGAT
Organism: uncultured Solirubrobacterales bacterium; assembly: GCA_963809705.1. Taxonomy (GTDB): domain Bacteria; phylum Actinomycetota; class Thermoleophilia; order Solirubrobacterales; family Solirubrobacteraceae; genus Palsa-744. The sequence goes on from CAWEKF010000002.1 coordinate 33,013, forward strand.
CTCGACCAGGGGCGCGTCGCCGAGCACGCTTTGGACGGGCCGGTCGCGGGCGGCGGCGGTCCGCTCGCGCCAGGCCACAAGCTCACGCGCGATGCCTTGCGAGGCGGCGTTCATGCCTCTGATGCGCGGCAGCCGCGCGAAGATCGTGTCGAGGTCGCGCTCGTCGCTGACTGTCTCCAGGAACTGGCACTCCTCGCGCGCCCAGGCCAGGCGTCCGGATCGCTCCAGGCGGCGCTCGAGCTCGGTGGCGAGGGCGCTCAGGTGGACGACGTCCTCGCGGGCGTAGGAGAGCTGCTCGGGCGAGAGCGGACGCGTGTCCCAGCGTGTGAAGCTGGCGCTCTTGGCGAGCTTGACGCCCAACAGGTCGGACAGGAGCGTGTCGTAGGAGCATTGGGCGGGCATGCCCACGAAGCCGGCTGCGACCTGGGTGTCGAATACGTTGCGCACCTCGCACCCCAGGGCCCGGCGCAGGAGCGCGATGTCCTGGCGTCCAGCGTGCACGACCACCTCGATGTCGGGGTCCTCCAGCATTTGCGCGAGTGGCTCGCTGGCGTCCCTGAGCGGCTTCGATCCGGCGCCGTCTGGGCGACCGGGGGCGGGCGCCCCGGAGGGCGCCAGCGGGTCGACGATCTCGATTCGCTGCGACCCGAGAGCGCCATTGGAGCGGCTCGTCGAATCCATCGAGTCGGGGCCGTCAGATGTGTCGGCCACGGCGAGCTGGATCAGGCACAGGAGCGTGCGGTAGCGGCCCTCGCCCATGAACTCGGTGTCGAGCGCGATCCGCCCGGACTGGCGTGCCAGCGCGGCGACTTGCTCGAGCGTGAGCGCGAGGTCTGTCATGGATCCTCCTGATCGAGATGGGCCACGGGCAGGCGCAGTGTAAAGCTGGCGCCGTGCTCGTCCTCGCCAGGGGAAGCCTCGACGTTCAGGTCGAGCGAGCCGCCCATGCGGGCCGCCAGCTCGCGACCGATCGCCAGGCCGAGCCCGAAGCCGCTGCGCGCGCCCGAGGTCGAGCCGCGTTGGAAGCGTTCGAAGATGCGCTCGCGCTCGGGTGCGGGGACGCCGGGACCGGAATCGGTCACGGTCAGTTGCGCCCACTCGCCGTCGGCGCGGGCGGTGGTGCGTATGGACGAACCGGCCGGCGCGACGCCGATCGCGTTGTCGAGCAGGATCCGCGCGATCCGCGCGACCGCGCCCGGGTCGCCCATGGCCCAGGCCTGGGCGGCCGAGCTGGTCCCGATCCGCACGTCGAGGGCGCTGGCGCGACGCTCGAACTCGGCGGCGACCGCGCGGCACAGCTCGCCCAGCTCGACCGGCTCGCTGCGCAGCGAGACCTCGGCGTCGAGGCGGCTCAGGTCGAGCAGGTCAGTGGCGAGTCTCGACAGACGCCGCGACTGTTCGCGTGCGCGGACGGCTCGCTCGCGCGCGTCGTGCAGGTCGAGCCGGTCGGCTTGCAGGTCGTCTTCGAGCAGCTCCAGGGTGCCGTCCAGGGAGGCGAGCGGCGTGCGCAGCTCGTGCGAGGCGGTCGCCACGAAAGCTTGGCGGGCCTCTTCTTGGCGGCGCAGACGCGCCTGCATGCTGGCGAACGCGCGCGTGAGGTCGCCGATCTCGTCGCGGCGCTCGTCCACGTGGATCGGCGCCTCCAGGCCGCGGCGTTCCAGCTCGCCGGCGGCTTCGCGCAGACGCTCCAGACGCCGCAGCAAGGTGGTCGTGAGCGCGAGTCCGAGCAACAGGGCAACGGCGAAGCCGACGGCGGCGGCGTCGATGAAGGCGTTCTGGACGACGCGGACGGCCGAGCTGACGTATTCGAGGCGGCGCACCAGGACGACCGCGTCGATGGGGCCGCTCTTGCCGATCTGCATCGGCTCGGCGGCCACCAGCTCGTCGCCGATCAGGCTGTGCACGCCGCGCCCGGTGCGCAGGGCGCGGTCCACCTGAGCGTAATAGTCGGGCACGTCGAGGTCCTGGTTGACGGGCGCATAGACCGTTTCGAGTTTGCGGTCGAGCACCGTCACCTGCGCGCCGGAGCGACGCCGCAGAAGCGCGATCGAGGCGGCCAGTTCTTGCGCGTTGGGGCGGCCGCTGAGCGGTTCGACGCCGACCTCGGCAAGCTCGGGGCGCGAGGCCGAGATGGCGGTGTAGACGGCTCGTTCGCCGTCGGCGCGTAGGCGGTGCTCCAAGGGAGAGAGCAGGGCCAGGGCGGCGACGGCGAGCGTAACGGCGCTGGAGAGCAGCAGAGCGGCGAATACGCGCGGGCGTAGGCCCAGGACCCGGGGACGCAAGCGCAGGCCAGACAGGCGGCGACCGGCGGCGACCGCGTCCTCCTTCGCGGCGGACCGCTCGGACGGGTGCGTGGCGTGGCCATGCGCCTCCGCTGGGATCACGGCTCCTGGAAGCGGTATCCGGCGCCGCGCACCGTGAGGATCAGCTTTGGCTCCTCCGGTCGCTCCTCGACCTTCTCGCGCAGGTGCCGGATGTGAACGTCGATCGCGCGCGGGTCGCGGTAGGCGGAGTCGCCCCAGATCGCGCGCAGGAGCTCCTGGCGGTTGAACAGGCGGCCCGGTTCGCTCATCAATTGGCCGAGCAGCTCGAACTCCGAGAAGGTGAGCTTGACCTGCTCGCCACTGACAGTGGCCTCGCGGTGGGAGCGGTCGATCCTGACGGGACCGATGCTGAGAACCTCTCGTCCCATCGCGCGTGGCCCGGTGCGGCGCAGGACGGCGCGGATGCGGCTGCGCAGCTCGGCCAGGCCGAACGGCTTGGTCACATAGTCGTCGGCGCCGGCCTCCAGACCCTGGACGGCGTCGGCCTCGGTGTCCAGGGCGGTGAGCATGATGATCGGCACGATGTTGCGCTGCTCGCGCAGCGTGCGGCACACGTCATACCCGTTGGGCCCGGCGCCGAGCGCCACGTCGAGCAGGATCACGTCGAAGGGCTCGGCGCCGGCGCGGGCGATCGCCTCGGCGCCGTCGGCGACGGCCTCGACGGTGTGGCCCTCCTTGGAGAAGGAGCGCGTCAGGGTGTCGCGCAGAGGTGCCTCGTCGTCGACGACGAGGATGTGCATAGAAGCGGGTGCGTCCACGCTGCTCAAGGTACTACGGCGGGTAGTCGCCACAGGACCCCTGGACGCAGGCCGGCCTGGCGCGAGACGTCGACGCCGTGCGCTCGTATCCACAGGGCGGCGGGGGCGCAGCCGGCGTTGGTCTTGGGCGCGCCGCGGGGGCAGACCGAGTTGAGGAAGGCGTAGCGCACAGCTCCCTGGGCGATCAAAGACCGCAGGCGGCCCACACTGGTGAACGGCAGGCCGTTGTAGGTGGTGAGCATCAGGACGGGGCGCTGGTCCTGCACGATCAGGGAGGCCACGCTGGTGGACGCGCCTGCGGCCAACTCGTAGTGGGCGCCCGCCTGGTGGGCGAGCAGATAGGCGCTCAAGGCACGCTGCTCGGCTGGATCGAGAGCGCCGACGTTGCCCGCGTCGGAGGTGTGGTCGGCGACCGCTTCGACGCTGGCCACGAGCGGGATCGCCAGGAGGGCCGTCACGGGCACGACCAACAGGCGGGCGCGGCCGGGCAGGCCGGCGAGGAAGGCCGCGCCGATGCCGAACATGGCGGCCACGGCGGGGGTGAAGCTCTCGACGTAGCGCGGGTGCAGGCGCGCCATCGCGCTGAACAGGACGAGGCCGGTCGCCAACCACACGAACACCCCGATTGTGGTGGCGCGCTGCACTCTTCCGGGGCTGCGGCGCAGGACAACCACGACGGCGAAGACGCCCACCAGCAAGGCCAACAGAGCCTCCCAACCGAGCCACTTGGCGGGCAGCTGGCCGCTGCGAGCGAGCAGGCGGGTGGGGGAGGGGGGAGTGATGGGCGTGCTGGCCGGGATGACGCGCCCGCCGCGAGTCTGCCTGGGGGCGGGGGTGGAGGGCTGGCCGACTTCGACCGATTTACCGCTGAGGCGTTCGCTGCCGTTGAAGACGAAGGCCGCGTTCCAGGCGCTGCCGTTGGTGGAACCGATCGCGTATGGGCGCTCGTGGGCGGGAAACAGGAGGGTCGTGCCCAACCACGACAGGGCGATGACCGCATATACGGCGCCGGCCGCGGCGAGCTGGCCCGCCAGCCTCGCGCGGGATCCGCGCCGCGCGGCCTGGGTGGGTACGGACTCTGGGGCCGGCGGGGACAACGGCTCCTCGCGCTGTGTCGAGTCGGACGCTGGGCTTGGCGGGGACAAGGGCTCGTTCGGCGTCTTGGGGCCTGGCGGGGGCGACGGTCCTTCGCTCAGTGTCGGGTCGGACGCTGGGCGCCCCATGCCCAGACAAACGAGCACGAACAGGCCGGGCACGGCGACGATCGACTCCAAGAGCTTCACGTTGAAGGCGATCCCCAAAGCGGCCGCCGCGGCGAGCAGCCAAGCCGTGCTGTCGCGCTCGACGGCCCGCACCGCCGCAAACAGGGCGAGCACGAGCAGGAGCATCATGACCGCGTCCATCGTGTCCGAGCGCGCTGTGATCACCTCGATCGGCAAGACCGCCAAGGCCGCGGCCGCGAGCAGGCCGGCGAGGACGCCGAAGGGTCGCACGAGCGCTGCGTACAGCAACGGCACGGCGGCCGCTCCGGCCAGCGCCTCGGGCAGCTTCAGCGCGGTTGAGCCCCAGCCGAGGAGCTTGACGCTTGAGACCTGAAGCCAGAGGTCGACGGGCGGCTTGTCGATCGAGACGCTGCCGCCCGGCTCGTACGCGCCGAAGAAGAAGTTGTGCCAGGACAGGCTCATCGAGCGCACCGCCGCGTCGTAGAAGGGGTCGAGTCGCACGGCGCCGAGGTCGACGAGGCGCAGCGTCGCGGCGCCCGCCGCGATCGAGGCAAGCGCCAGCCACGGCAGGAAGGTTCTCGGCGTGCGCACGCCGAGAACGCTAGTCCAGCGGCGTCCCGGGCGTGCCGTACGGGCCGATGACGCTTCGGGTAGGTAGGGTGATGGGAAGATGAGCGAGTCAAACGACGACAAAGCGACGGTGGACGCCGATGGGGATGCGCAGGACAACTCCGGCGCCGAGGAGCGCGTCTGTATGGCATGCCACGGCAGCGGCAAGGTCATCTCCAATTTGGACGGGCACTCCAGGAAGGTCACGTGTCCGTGGTGTCGCGGCGGCGGCGAGCGCTTGACCGGGATGGACGCGCAGGAGTTCCAGCGGGAACAGGCGACGGCCAAACGACGTTAAGTGCTCGAGCGCTTGAGCGCATTCGGGACTTGGGGAAGAGCCAAAGGCATTTCAGGGCAATGTGTCCAGGCGGGATGCAGGGCTAAAGCGCTTCAGTCGAACGGTCGATGTAGGCGCTGACAAGCCAGACCACAGGACAAGGCAAACGCCCTTATGGGTGTAAAGCAAAGCCGGCGGACCTCACGGTGAATCTCAAGAATTCACCGTGAGGAGCGCACCGTCACATGTGATGGTTGATCTGAGGGCTGGCGCCCATAGAAAACGGAATCCTAGGAGGATTCAATGCTATATCGACTGCGCCAGCGCTCAGGCGATGAGGGTGGTTTCACGCTCATCGAGCTTCTGGTGGTTATCCTGATCATCGGCATCTTGGCCGCGATCGCCATTCCTTCGTTCCTCAACCAGAAGAGCAAGGCCAATGACGCCGCCGCCAAGTCGCAGGTCCGCACCGGCGAGACCGCGATGGAGACGTATTCGACCGATCACAACGGGGAATACACCGGTGGTAGTACTGGAGAAATCCAGAAAATCGAGCCTACACTGAACGAAACCAGTAGCGCGACGTTCACGGTTGTCGGTACTCCCAATGCGACTGAATATGAAATCAAGTCGGTCTCGAAAGCGACCAAAGATGAATTCATCATCAAGCGCGAAGCCAATGGAGAAGTCAAACGAACCTGCAACAGCCCGACTTCCAAAACCGGCTGTGCCGGCAAAGAATCGGGAAGCTGGTAGTTACGCAAATCCAAGGCGTTTCGCTTTGGCCAGACACCAAGTTCAAAAAGGGGGGCGGCCGATCGGCCGCCCCCCTTTTTGCGTTGAGATCGGCTCCAGGGGCGTAATGCGTCTTGTTAGGAAGATATGTTGCATCGGCCCGCCAATGCTCAAGCTTGTCAGGACGATGTGCCGATTAGCTCATCACCAGGCACGGATTACGGCAAAGCGCCGAGGTGCGCAGACAAAGCCGACGGCCTCCACGGCCGGGTCGCAAGTGGGCGACATGCGGGCGCTGGCATCCCACAGATCGAATATAGGAGCCGCCGGTGCGATATCAACGACATTTGCGAGCGAATGGAGAGTCGGGCTTCACGCTGATCGAGCTGCTCGTCGTGATCCTGATCATCGGCATCCTGGCGGCGATCGCGATTCCGTCTTTCCTCAACCAGAAGAGCAAGGCCAACGACGCGCAGGCCAAGGAGCTGGCGCGTACTGCGCAGACGACGATCGAGTCGATCGCGACCGACAACAACGGCAAGTACAACGAAGTGACCAAGACCAAGGTCAACGAATACGAAAAAACGATTCCGATCTCCGAAGGCACGACCAGAACGACGTACCTCAAGGAAGCCAAGGAAATCGAAAGCGGCGCCGGCTACGAACTCGAAGTCGAATCGCCGACGACTAAAGACGTCTTCAAGATCATCAATCAGGGCGGGACGGTCACGCGCATGTGCGAAAGTCCCACGACCGGCTGCGCGGGCGCCAAATCGGGCAACTGGTAGCAACCCTGCGTGGCTCTCAACCCAGCGTCACAAGCAGCGTCCAAGGGCGGCCAATTGGCCGCCCTTGGCGTGACGCTGGGCCGATGTCCGGGACATTGGGTGAGCGATTGCAGAAGCGCTCAAGTGCTGGGCCGCGCGCGCCGATCATCCGTCCATGGAGACCGCAACCTTCGCAGGCGTGTTCGGAGCGATGATCGGATCGTTCCTGAACGTCGTCGTATACCGGCTGCCGCGACGCGAGTCGATTGTGCGACCCGCCTCGCACTGCCCGTCATGCGGAGCGGCCGTGAAGCCGTACGACAATGTGCCGATCCTCTCCTGGCTGCTTTTGCGCGGACGCTGCCGCAGCTGCGACGCCTCGATCTCCAGCCGCTACCCACTGGTTGAGGCGCTCACCGCGCTGTTGTGCGTTGGCGCCGTGCTGGCCGGCGGCAGCGCCGCGACGATCGCTCTGAACGTGGCCTTCATCCTGCTGCTCGTCCCGATTGCCCTGATCGATGTCGAGCACCGCATCATCCCCAACAAGCTGACCGCGCTCGGCGCGATCTTGGCGCTCGTGCTCGGGACGGCGCTCGACCCCAGCGGCGAGCCACAGCGACTGATCGCCGGCGCGCTCGCGGGCGGGGCGCTGTTGATCGCCGCGATGGCCTACCCGGGCGGCATGGGCATGGGCGACGTGAAGCTGGCCGGCGTGATGGGCCTGTTTCTCGGCAGCGCCGTCGCCCCGGCGATGCTGATCGCGCTGCTTGCAGGCGTCGTGTTCGGGGGCTTTCTCGCAGCGCGCAAGGGCGCCGCGGCCGCGCGCAGAGACGGCCGTGCCGTTCGGCCCATTCCTGGCGCTGGGCTCGCTTGTTGCGATCTTCGCCGGCAGCCAGCTCGTCGATCTCTACACCACCCAATTCCTCAATTAGGCCGCCCAAGGAACCGACATGCCCGACGACAACCTCAGCCTGCTCCGGCCCGACTCGATCGTGGTCGACGTTCCCCCGGAGCCGCCCACGCCACCGGCGCCGGAGCCGAAGAGCAAGCGCAAACTGCTCGAGCTGGCCAACCCCACTTTGAAACTGAGCCGCGGCCGCTCACGCCGCGGCGCGACGCTCGTCGGTCTGGACATTCAACCGGGCTATGTGACCGCCGTGCAGGCGCACGTTAACGGCTCGATCGTTGTGCAGCGCGCGGCCGGTATGCCCCTGCCGCCCGACACTGTGCGCGAGGGCGAGGTGCTCGACGGCGGCGTGCTGGCTGACACCCTGCGCGAGCTGTTCGCCGAGTCGCGTCTGGACAAGCGCGTGCGCGTCGGCGTGGCCAACCAGCGCACGGTCCTGAGGACCATGGAGCTGCCTCCCATAACCGACCGCAAGGAGCTTGCCACGGCTGTGCGCTTCCAGGCCGAGGACCAGGTCCCCATGCCTTTGGACAATGCCGTGCTCGACTTTCACACGCTCGGCGTGGTCGACACACCCGCCGGTCCGCGCCAGCGCGTGATCGTCGTAGCTGCCCAACGCGACATGGTCGAACGTCTGCTCGGCGCCGTTCGGGGCGCCGGTCTGCGCCCCGAAGGGATCGACCTGTCCGCTTTTGCCCTGATCCGCTCGCTGCACCGCCCCGACGAGGAGCACTCCGGCCGCGTGCTGTACCTAAACGTGGGCGGGCTCACGAACATGGCGATCGCCGAGGGCGCCGTGTGTCGCTTCACGCGCGTGGTCAGCGGCGGCCTGGAGTCGATGGCCACAGAGCTCGCCGAGCGCCACGGCATCAAGCTGCAGGAAGCTCGCGACCTGCTCGCCTCGGTGAACTTGGACGAATCCAACCCGGCCACACCGGTCGACGGCGAACCGTACGGAGCGACCGCGCCGGTGAGCGACGAGCTCTACGGAGCGCCCACGTCGGTGAGCGGCGAACCCGATCATGCGCCGGGCGATCCCTCTTCCGAGCAAGCCTCCGGTCAGATTCCCGCCGAGGCGACGTATGACACGGCCCAGCGGCCCAAGATCGACGCGCGTCCCGTGCTTGCAGCCGGCGTGCGCGAAATCGCAGGCGAGGTGCGCAATTCGCTCGACTTCCACCGCTCCCAGGAGGGCGGGGGCGAGGTCGCGAGCGTGTTCCTGAGCGGACCGGCTCTACAGATCAGGGGCTTCTCCCAAGCTCTGCAGAACGAGCTCAGGGTGCCGCTCATCCCGCAGACCGTGGGAGTGGCCGGTGAGGACGCGACCAAGACGGTCTCGGCTGAGCGTCTTGCCGTGGCAACCGGTCTCGCCATCGAGGAGGCGCCCCGATGAAGGCCGTCAACCTGATCCCCAGCGAGCACCGCCAAGGAGCCGGCTCGCTGACGGGGCGCTCCGGCGGCGGCGCGCTGATCGTGCTTGGTGTGGTGGCATGCTTGGCCTTGTCGCTGCTTGCCTATGGCAGCGCCAGCCATCGGATATCGAGCCAGAAAGGCCAGGCCGCGGCGCTTCACGCGCAGGCCAGCGCGCTCCAAGCGCGCACCGGTCAGCTCGCGCCCTACACCAGCTTCGTCTCGATGGCCAGCCAGCGCACCCAGACCGTCGCAAAGCTGGTGCAGGCGCGCTTCGACTGGTCGCACGCGCTGCACGAGCTTGGACGTGTGATGCCAGTCGGCACCGCGCTCGACACTCTGCACGGCGTGGTCGGGCCTGCGGGCACGTCGGGCTCTGCGAGCTCCGCCGCGCCTGCGGCAGGTGGAACGCCGGTCTCGAGCACGCCGGCGGGCAGCGTTCCCGTGTTCACCCTCACCGGCTGCGCTCTCAACCAGGCAGTCGTCGCACAGGCGTTGCAACGCCTGAAACTTATGGACGGAGCCAGCGAAGTGCAGTTGCAAAGCTCGACCCAATCCGGCGCGAGCGGCAGCTCCAGCTCGGGATCCTCCGGCGGCGGATGTTCTGGCGGCGGTGCGAGCTTCTCGGCCCAAGTGGTCTTCACGGGGTTGCCCTCCGGGCCTGTGCCCACAGTTGTCAATCCCGGCGCGTCGACGGTCGCCGTCCACGGCGCCGGCACGAAGGAGCAGGTCTCCGCTCAGAGCAAGGCGGCGTCGCGATGACGACGCGCGACCGACTCATGTTGATGGGAATCGTGGCGCTCGCGGCGTTGGCGGGCATGTGGTTCATGGTCGTCGCCCCCGAGCGGGAAAAGGCCTCGAAGGTCAACGCCGAAGTGCAGGCAGCGCGCCAGCAGGTGGCAACCGCCGAATCGCAGGCCGACAGTGCCGCCGGTTCGCGCGCGCAGTACACGAACGCCTACGCCTCGCTGGTGAGCCTGGGACAGGCGGTGCCGTCCACGCCCGAAACGCCGGCGCTCATCTACACGCTCGACAAAGCCACGCATCGCCGTGACGTTCAGTTTTCAGCGATCTCGGTCGGCTCCACCGGTTCCAGCGGGTCCAGCACCCCTACAGCTGCGACCCCAGTGACTGCCGAGTTCACGCAGGAGCCATTCACGTTCGTGTTCAACGGCACCTTCGTGGACCTCTACAAGCTGCTCAACCAGCTCGAAGACTTCACCTTGCAGACGCCGAGAGGAACGCTGCGCGTAAGCGGTCGCCTGCTCACAATCGACAGCGTCAATCTCGCGCCCACCACCGAAGGACAAGGTTCCTCCTCGAGCAAGGCCAAGTCGAGTCAGCTCACAGGTACGATTACGGCAACCGCCTACGTCCTGCCCTCAGGTCAATCGGCCTTGGGGGGAGCTGGCCCGTCCGGTCCTTCCGGCGCCGGCTCTGCCACAACGGCGGCGAGCGCACCCTCCACGAGCACGGCCTCCGGCACGGCGCCCGCGGTCGTAAGGGCGAACCCATGACCGAGTTTCTGCAATCGCTCAAGGCCGACCTGCTCTCCAGGCGTCTGCTGCCGTTCGTGGCGCTGCTGGGTGTGGTCCTGCTCGCCGCCATCGGCTATGCCGTCAAGGGCGGCTCCAGCGGCCCCGCGCCCGCTCCGGCGGCGAGTGTGCCGAGCGCTCCCGTGAGCGGCGCCAGCGTGCTTGGCGTCACGGTAGCTCCGGCGAACCCCAACGAGGCCGTGTCCGAGACGCCCGGCGGCGCGCGCTACCAGAGCCAAGGGCCTACGCGCGACCCGTTCCTGGCGCTGCCCACGCCCCCCGCCGCCAAGAGCGCGAGCGCCGGCGCCGGCGGCTCGAAGCTCGTCCGGCAAGTCGAGTGGCTCGGGCGCTTCGAGCTCGAGCGGATCGTCCACCGGCGGTTCCTCCTCTGGCGGCTCCTCCCCCGGGTCGGGCTCGGGCGGGGGGACCCAGAAAGCGCCCGCGCCAGCACCCGCGCCCAAAAAGTCCGCCAAACCGCAGCTCGCCTACGACGTTTCCGTCCTGTTCGGGCCGGCCTCGACCACGCCCGGCCAGCCCGCCACTCTGGCGCCATATCAGAGCCTGAAGCTGGGACAACCGTTCCCCTCCAAGCAGGACGCGCGCATCGCCTTCGAACGCGTCACCGCGAACGGAAGCGGCGCCGTGTTCAAGCTGCTCGTCCCGCCGATCCTGCACGGATCGGGCGCGTGCCTGCCGAGCAACTCCGAATGCCAGACGATCGACCTCGAAGCCGGCCACGCCGAGGAATTGGAATACGTCGAAGCCAACGGCCAGATCGTGGTCTACGAATTGAAGCTGGTGAGCATCGCCAAGAAGAGCAGCGCCAGCGCCGCGCACGCGGCCAAGCTCGCCCACGCGACCGCCCGGGCCAGAGCCACACGAGCGCGCGACAAGGCTCGCGCGGCGCTCGTCAAGCGCGGCTGAAGGCTGCCGCGCTCAAGCAAATAAGCTAAGGCGGAGATGACGCTCCGCCTGATAACCGCCGGCGAGTCGCACGGCCCCGGCCTCACCTGCCTCCTCGAGGGTCTCCCGGCCGGCTTGCCGCTGCGCCAGGAACAGCTCGACGTCGACATGGCGCGTCGCCAATTGGGCCACGGCCGTGGCGGGCGCATGAAGATCGAGCAGGACAAAGCGCGCGTCACCGCCGGGGTGCGCCACGGCCTCACGCTCGGCGGCCCGATCGCGCTGCAGGTCGAGAACCGCGACTACGCCAATTGGGAAGAGCGCATGTCGCCGTGGCCGCTGCACGACGGCGCCGAGGTAGCCGAGGTGCACCTGCCGCGACCGGGCCACGCCGACCTGGTGGGCACCCAGAAGTACAAGCAGAGCGACGTGCGCAACATCCTCGAGCGGGCCTCCGCGCGCGAGACCGCCGCGCGCGTCGCGGGCGGCGGTCTATGCAAGGCGTTCCTGGCCGCGCTCGGCGTGCAGGTGCGCTCGCACGTGATCCAGATCGCCTCCGTCCACGCGCCCGCAGGCGCCCCCGCGAGCGGCTCCGCCGGGGATGAGACGAATGCCCCGGCCGAGGGCGACATGGCCACCTCGGCCGCCTCGCGAGCGCTGACCCTGGCCGATTTCGAGCACGTCGACGAGTCGCCAGTGCGCTGCCTGGACGAGCAGGCCGGACGGGCGATGGTCGCCGAGATCAACGCTCTGCGCAAGGCCAACGAGTCCCTCGGCGGCGTTTTCGAGGTGCAGGCCTTCGGCCTGGTGCCCGGTCTCGGCTCGCATGTTTCCTGGGAGGAGCGCCTGGACGGGCGTCTGGCGATGGCGATCCTCTCGATCCAGGCGATGAAGGGCGTCTCCGTTGGCGACGGCTTTCGCATCGCCGGCGTGCCCGGCTCCCAGGCCCATGACGAGATCTTCCATTCGCCCGAGCGCGGCTATTACCGCGAAACCAACCGCTCCGGCGGTCTGGAGGGGGGGATGACGACCGGCCAACCCCTGATCGTGCGAGGCGCGATGAAGCCCCTGCCGACGCTCACCAAGCCTCTGCGCTCGGTCGACATCGCCACACACGAGCCTGGCGAGGCCCTGCGCGAGCGCACCGACTCGTGCACCGTGCCGGCCGCCGGCGTGGTCGGCGAGGCGATGGTCGCGCTCGTGCTGGCCCGCGCCTACCGGGAGAAGTTCGGCGGCGATCACATCGACGACGTGCGCCAAGCGCTCGGGGCCTATTGCGAGCGGATCGGATGGCTGTCTCCTTCAGCTCGAGGCCCGTCCGCTCGAGGTCTCCCTCGATAGCGTCCCCGCCGGGCGCAGAGCGAGCGGTGTGGCGGCTCTGAACGCACTACCAAAGAAGGCGCTTGTCCTCGTCGGTTTCATGGGCGCCGGCAAGACGACGGTCGCCGGAGAAGTCGCGGCGGCATTGGGTACGAGGGCGCTCGACAGCGACCGCCTGCTCGAAGAGCAGTTCGGCCATTCCATCTCAGAGGAGTTCAAGCGAGCCGGCGAGGCGTCCTTCAGGGCGGCCGAGGAGCAGCTTGCCCGTCGCCTGCTGGCGCAAGCCCGGCCCGGCGCCGTCGTCGCGCTCGGAGGGGGCAGCGTACTCTCGCCCAAGGTGCGCGCCGCGCTGGCGCCCCACGTGACCGTCCTGCTCGACATCGACGCCGAGGTCGCCTGGAAGCGGGTGGGCAGCGGCAGCGGGGGGCAGGAGAAGCGACCGCTCGCCGCCGACCGCGAAGCGTTCTTGGCGTTGCACGAGTCGCGCGCCAGCCTCTACGAGGAGCTGGCCGACGCGATCCTGCCGGCGCCCGCGCCGCGGATCGGCCTACGCGCCCTGCCGGCCCTGTGCGGGCTGAGCGAAGCGCCCGCCGGCACACGCCTGCTGTGGGCCGGCTCGGCCTCGGGCGAGTACCCGGTCTTTGTCGGACGCGGTCTGCTGGCGCCCGAGATGTGCTCGCGCAACGGTCTATGGCCCTGCGATCGTGCTGCTTCGCGCCCCTATTGCGTTTCTGACCAAAACGTCGCGCGGCTCTATGCCGAGCGACTCGGCGGCGTCCACGAGCTGATCGAGATCGCGCCAGGCGAGCCCAACAAGACGCTCGCAAGCGCCGAACTGGTGTGGGAAGCGCTCGTGGCGGGAGGGATGACCCGCGCCGACCATGTGGTGGCGCTCGGCGGCGGCGTCGTCGGCGACCTCGCCGGATTCTGCGCGGCCACCTACCAGCGCGGAGCGCCGGTCGTGCACGTGCCGACCAGCCTCGTCGCTCAGGTGGACTCCGCCTACGGCGGCAAGACGGGCGTGGATCTCGCCCAGGCCAAGAACTACGTCGGCGCCTACCATCAGCCGGCCGGCGTGCTCGTCGACCCCGACACGCTCGCCACCCTGCCCGGCCCGGAGCTGGCGGCCGGCTACGTGGAGGTGCTCAAGACCGCCCTGATCGCGGGCGGGGAGCTGTGGCGAGGAGTGGCCGCGCAGGAGCCCTTGGACGAGCGCACGATCTTCGCCTGCGCGCGCGCCAAGCTGGCCGTGGTGGCCGAGGACGAGCGCGACGCCGGCCGCCGTCAGGCGCTCAACCTCGGGCACACCGTCGGTCACGCCCTGGAGACCGTGACCGGATATGAGCGCTACCGCCACGGCGAAGCCGTCGGCCTCGGCCTGCTGGCCGCGCTGCGCCTGTCCAACCTGCCCGACCTGCGCGCCCATGTCGCCGAGCTCTTGGCGGCACGGGGCCTGCCGGTGACACTCGACGGGGAGGACGTCGAGCAGATCCTCGAAGCGACGATGCGCGACAAGAAGCGCACCGGCACCCACGTGCCCTTCGTGCTGCTGGGCGCTCCCGGGGACGCGCGCACCGGCTGTCACGTGCCGGCGGACGAGTTGCGCGCCGCGGTGACCGAGCTGCGCGCGCGCGGGTAGGCTCTGGCGAGCGATGCCCGCCGCGTTTCGCATAGAGGTGATGCACGGGGTTAACCTCAACATGCTCGGCCGGCGCGCGCCCGAGCACTACGGCACGCTCACGCTCGACGAGCTGGAGCGCCAGGTCGAAGCTTTCGCCGAGGAGCTGGGCTTGGAGACGCGCTTCTTTCACACCAACTTCGAGGGCGAGTACGTCGAGCACCTGCACAATCTCGGCGAGCTGGTCGACGCGGTCATCCTCAACCCGGGCGCCTGGACGCACTACTCCTGGGCGATCCACGACGCCCTGGCGACCGCAGCTCTGCCGGCCGTGGAGGTACACCTCTCCAACGTAAAGGCGCGCGAGCCGTGGCGGGCAGTGTCGGTGATCGAGGACCTGTGCGTAGCCTCGGTCGTCGGTCAGGGCATCGAGGGATACCGCGCGGCGCTCGCGCGCCTGCGCGAGGAGTTGGGTGGGCCGCAGGAGTGAATGAGCTGGCTCGTGCGACGCGCCTTGCTTCTGAGTTGGGCACGATGCGAATCGACCGTCTGGTCGTGAGCGAGCCCGTTAATTTGCGCTACCTCTCCTCCTACACGGGCACGAACGGACTCCTCCTGATCTCCGCTCACGAGCAGACCCCGCATCGTTTCTTCACCGACTTCCGTTACGCCAGCCAGACGGCCCAGCAAGTGCCCGGAGGCATCGAGCAGGAGGTTGCCGCCGGGGATCTGCTCGAGGCCGCGGCGCGCGTGCTCGGCGAGCAGCGCGGCGAGCACGACAGGCGGCTCGGCTTCGACGATGCCGCGCTGAGCGTCAAGCAGCACACCCGGCTGCGCGAGCTGCTCGACGACAGCTGGGAGCTGGTGCCCTGCGCGGGCCTCGTCGAGCGCCTGCGCGAGGTCAAGGACGAGCACGAGCTCGCCGCCATTCGCGCTGCCGCCGAGCTGGCTGACGAGGCGCTCACGGGCCTGCTCGAAGACAGCCTGGTGGGACGCAGCGAGCGCAATGTGGCGATCGACCTGGAGCTGCGGATGCGCCGCCTTGGCGCCCAGGCGCCCAGCTTCCCCTCGATCGTCGCCTCGGGCGAGCACGGCGCCCTGCCGCACGCCGAGCCGCGCGACGTGCCGATCGCGCGCGACGTGCTCGTCACGATCGACTGGGGCGCCCGCCTCGACGGCTACTGCTCGGACTGCACCCGCACCTACGCCACCGGCGCGATCGACGAGCAGGCGAAGGCTGTGTACGAGTTGGTGCTGAGCGCCCAAGAAGAGGCTTTGGGCGCCGTGCGCGCCGGGATCAGCGGGCGCGAGGTGGACGCCGTGGCGCGCGCGATCATCGACGCGGCCGGCCACGCCGAGCACTTCGGGCACGGCGTGGGGCACGGCGTGGGCATGGACATCCATGAGGCGCCCCGCCTATCGCGCACTGCGAGCGAGGAGCCTCTGCGCGCCGGCAACATCGTCACCATCGAGCCCGGGGTCTACGTGCCCGGGCGCCTGGGAGTAAGGATCGAGGATCTAGCGCTGGTGGGCGAGCACGGCGCCGAGCGGCTCACGAGCCTGCCCAAGGAGCTTGTCGCGCTCGAATAGCGCGCCCGGCTTGAACAGAGCCAATCCCAAGAGCCCCGCCAGCGGCAGGGCCCAGGCGAGAAAGAAGGCGGCCTGGGCATCCGGGGACGCGTGTTCCGGTAGCCACTGAAAGCTCAGCCAAGCAAGCGCCGTGCTCGACAACGCAAGCACGGGCGGGCGCCGCGACCTCGCCTCCCAGGCGAGCACAGCGAACAGGAACGGCAGCAGGTAGTACAGGACGTCCCAGTCGTCCAGCAGGCAGCGCAACAACATCGCCAACGCCAGCAGCAGCATCGCCTCGCGCTCGCCGAGCCTCCCACTGCCCCTCGCCCGGCGACGCTGCAGCCATACGGCCCCCGCGAGCCCCACTCCGACCGCCAAAATCAGCGGATGGGGAACTCCCGAGATCCACGTCGGAGCTATGCGCCAGTGAGGATGGGTGCTCAGCGAAGCGCCGATCGGGACCGTCCGCGAAGCGCCGCTCGGCGCCGCCACGTGGTTCGGCGTCCCGAAGAACCACCACAATTGCCACGGCTGGAAGATTTCGCCGCTCGCCGACGCCAACGCCCGCGTGCCGGCCACGAATCCGCCGGAGCCGACCAAAGCGAGCGGCCCCAAGACAGCCGCCGCGAGCGCTCCGGCGCTCGCCAAACACGCCGGGCGCCGCCTGGCCGGCAGCGCCAGGAGCACCGGCCCGAGCGCCAGCAGCGCCCACTCCTTGTTGGCGATCGCCAACCCCAACAGCACACCGGCCCAAACCCATCTTTCGCGGCTCGCGAGCAGAACCGCGGCGACGCACAGACACGCGCCCAACAGCTCCTCGGGATGGCCGATTTCCAGCGCATACAAGGTGACCGGATTGGCGACGCACAGACCCAAGGTCACCGCCCGCGCAAGCGTCGTGCGTCCCTGCGAGCGCATCTGCGCCACCAGCCACACGCCCAGGACCGCTGCGGCCAAAAGGCAGGGTATCGCGACCGTCCGGTACACGGCCAACTCGCCCCCGCCCCACACCGAGGGCAGCAGCGCGAACGGTGCGCGCTCCACCAACGATCCACCATAGGCCGGCGCCAGGCGCAGGAACTCGGCCACATGGCCGTGCGTGAGCGCGTCGAAAGCGGGACGCGCCTCTTCGTCGTAGTCGCTCCACACGAAGCCGTACAGGCCCAGCCAGGCCATCGTGGCCGTGGCCGCCCCCGCGAGGAAGGCGCACAGGGCGTTCTCGCGCACCAACTGCCTCATAGGTCCACATCGGCTGGAACGACGGCCCGCTTGAAGTCAGGTGGGCCGCCGTTCCGGGTGAGCGTGCGCGCACGGTGGTCCGCTTGCGATGTCACGCCTGTCGGAGGCGCCCTGCGCGCGAGGCGAGTGCGATGCGCCAGCCCGTCTGAGCGGCCCCTGCACGCGCGATGGCGCGTGATGTTGTGCCCGCCCGGGGGTGCCCTGCGCGCGCCTACGCCTACACGCGCCCGCGCGCGACGGCCACCTTGCGAAACAGCTCGGTGATGCCGAACTTGGGAGCGATCCGCTCCACCAATCCCGGCGCTACTTGCGCGAAGGCAAGCATCGGGCGCACGGGCGCTCCGCTCTCGATCACCTCGGCCTTGTCCTCGCGAATGGCCCGCACGACAGCCTCCGCGATCTTCTCTGTCGTGGTCTCGCCCATCATGCGGTTGGAGCGGTACCCTTCTTGGACCATCCGCTCATACATGCCGTCGCCCGCGACGAAACCGGGACAGACGACCGAGAAACCGACCGGCTCATCCAGGTACTCGGCCCGCAGAGATTGTGTCAGCCCGACCAGGCCGGCCTTCGTGGCCGCGTAGGGCTCGCTGAACGCGGGGCCGATCTTGCCGGCCATCGAGGAGATGAAAACCACGTGACCGCGCCCGCGCTCCAGCATTCCTGGAGCGAGTCGATGCGTCAGCAACAGCGGCGCGGTCAAGTTCACGTTGACCATCGAGCTCAGCTCCTCGCGTGTGTAAGAGGTGAAGGCCCCGACCGACTCCACGCCAGCGTTGTTGACGAGCACGTCGATCGGGCCGAGCGCCGCTTCGACGCCGTCCACGAGCGAATCGATCGTGCCCAGATCGCACAGGTCCGCGGGCACGGCGCCGGCCTTGATCCCGAGCGTCTCCAATTCGCCCACGACCCGGGCGAGAGCGTCCTCGCGGCGACCGGACACGGCCACATTCATGCCCTCCCGAGCCAAGCGCTTTGCGATGTGTGTGCCCAGACCCCCCGATGCGCCAGTTACGAGGGCGGTGCGGCCGCTCAGATCTTTCATGTCAAGCTCCCTTGGTCGGTTGCGCCGATCATAGGGGCTAGGGCGCGCCCGGCCGAGGATCGTAGGCCGTCCGGATAGATGAGGATGCTGTGCTGCTGTGGAGGACAAGCAGCCCGCAAACGAGACGACCGACCCAAACGGCGCTCTGGTCGTTCTGAAGGATGAGATCTGGTGCGAGAAGATCGTCCGAGACCATCCGGAGATCGCCGAGCACAGAGCGGATGTCCTGCGAGCGGTGTCAGCACCCGATCACGTTGCCCCCGATCCGATCTTCGAGCAGCGCACGCGCTACTACGCGCGCGGCGTCCGCCCCAGCCGCTGGCTGCTGGTAGTCGTAAGCTATGAGCAGACGCCTGCGCGGATCGTCTCCGCGTTCGCCAACCGGAAGGACCCCAAGTCATGGAGCATGTGAACATCACGATCGGGTCATTGAGCTTCGATCACGCCGACTACGATGCAGAGAACGACGTGCTCTATCTGCATGTGGGAGAACCGCAGACCGGGGAAGGCGAGGAGACGCCGGAGGGCCACGTCATCAGATACTCGCCGGGGACTGCCCGCATTGTCGGGCTGACAGTGATGGGTCCGCGCCGCATCCTTGCCGATAACGGGCGCTTGGTGGTCACAATTCCTGACGCGGTGGAGACGACCGCCGACGCCCTCGCGCCGGCACTTGCCGCAGTCTGAAGTACCGCGGTAGTCGATATCGTGATCCGGCCGCGACGAGTTCAATCGCAACTGAACCACATCAAATTTGGCTCTTGAAGGGGCTGATCGAACATCATCACCACCAACCAATTCAGGTGCGTGGTCGAACCACATTGAGCTAGCTTGTCAATGCGGAGACGCCCTTGTGATTTGGGCTCACATGTGTGATCTCGGGGACGGTGGCGAAGCCGGCATCGGCTGACACAAACGCACTCACCCCAACTCGCGTTGCGCACGCGGCGAGCACCGCGTCGAAGGTACCGAGCTTCTCGTTTCGTTCGAACAGCGCCAGACCGACGCTGAGATCATGAGCTGTGGGTTGAAGCAAGGGCGCGAGTAGCTCTGCATAGTCGCGTCCGAGTCCGGCTGCGTCGGTCCTACCGCGTCTCCGAGCACGGACATGGACAAACTCTTGGATCACCTCGATTGTGGTTGTTGCCTCGACGCGCCGGTCGGCAATCGCGCCGATGAGTGCCCTGCACGGATCGCGCAGTGGATGCTTGTGGCCCTTGGCATAGACGAGGACGGTCGTGTCGAGCAGGATCACGCCCGGCGCCCGCGCAGAGCGTCGAGCTCGGCACGCAGCTCTGAGGGCTCGGGAACGCTCATGTCTGGAGCATCGAGGAGACGGCGGCCCGCAGCGTGACGCTGAATGTCAGGGTTTGTGAGCCCCCGGTCGATCGCTTCCCGCACGATAGTCGCGACGGATACGCCGCGCTCCTGAGCTGCCGCGGAGATACGTCGGTGACGCTCGTCATCGATGAGTATCTGAAGCCGATGATCCAACATGCTCATACTGTAGCATGAGCTATTATGCTCGGGAAGATCATCGTTGCGCTTGCGGCCTTTGTGTTGATCCTGAAGGACTTCGCGTACGTCTGGGCCACATGCCGGTTCGTCACTGGCGGAGCCCGACTCGTCGGCGAGATGCGTAACGGCGATTGGGCTCTGACCGTGAACGCCCCAGCCGCAATGAACCCGGTCGACAGGTTTCTGTCAGTCGCAATTCCCTCGAACTCTCGTGCTGGAACGTCACTCCTTGCCTTGTGGACCACGCCGAGCGTGCTGACGATGGGCAGTCTGGTGCTGTTCACAATGGGACTCGGCACAAGTGGAAATGTCCAGCTGGTGCTTGGGGTCGCGATCGTGTTGTGCTCAATGCTGGCGCTGACGATGGCTGTGCTGCGTCGTCTAATTCTTGGCTCTCGAGATTGGGAAACGAGCGATGTCCAGCTCCCGGAGTTCGTGTCTGAGTGGGCGGTCTCCACTGAGGCCGGAGCTAACAATTCGGTCTACTTCCTGGTGCTCGTATATCTCCCGGTCGTCGGATTTGCGGCTCTTTACTTCTCGATGGCTGCCACCGACCCATCCGCATTTGCGCACTTCGGTTCAGCGTCCGTGATCACGGCGCTTTATTTGAGCATCACGACATTGGCAACGGTGGGGTACGGCGACATCCACGCCGCATCGGATCTTGCCCGAGTGGCAGTGATCATGCAGATTTCCACCGGCCCTCTGCTGCTGTCTTGGCTCTTGTCCACTCTCCTTGCATCTCGCGAGCCGAGTCGAGGTCGCGTGTCAAAGCTCGTGGACGGTCATCCTGCCAAGACGGCACCCGATGCACCCCGTCAGTCATCGTCGGTCGCCACCAACCGTAAGCTGTGAGCCGATTCCTTCGGCCTACTGCTGTCTGAGCACGCTCCCAGTCGCTATCGTGAGCGGGCCGCCAGAGTCCTTGGCGCGAGCGAACCACATTGAATCCGGCTCTAGAAAGGGCTGATCGAACATCATCACCACCAACCAATTGTGAAATGTGTCGCGCCCACATACCTGTAGGCGGGCCCATGGCTGAAACAAACATTCCCGGCGGCGCTACAGGTTGTGGAGAGGAAGCTGGCCGAAGGGTGACATGGCGAGGCGCCACGCCGCTGCCGCCGTGTCTGCAGCGGCGCGTGCGGCAGGCTCGGACAGGTCCGCCCAGGCCCACCACCAGCCTTCTTTGGGGTTATACAGGCGCGACGCGCGGCCTGCTTGGACGGCGCGTATGGTGGTCAAGGGCTTTTGTGCCTCGGCAAGCTCGCGGGCGAGTTGTGCCCATGGGTCGGCCATGAACTCGGCGAGCCTGGTGGGGGTGTTCACAATCTGCATTCCATTCAGGCCGAGCGAGCCGCGCAGGGATGATTGGTCAGGCTCAAACTCCATTTGGTCGTCTGCGATGCGAGCCATGGCGCTGACTGCCAGTGCGGCTGCGGCGGCGTCGACATATAGCGCCTGTGCTGGCACGGGTGATCGATGCGGACGGCAGAGCGCGTTGACGGCGCGGCTCCAGACGGCATACGCATCGGTCAGCGCTGTGCCAGGATTGGCGAGGTCCGCGTCGGCTATCGTGCTGATCGAGGCGCTTATCACGCGATGGGTGCTTTGACTTTCCAGGAAGTCCTGGAAAGCGGATGAGACTGCCCATTCAAGGATCGTCTTGTCGTCTAGTTCTGACATGACGGCGATTCAAGTTACCAGCGTTACGGTACGTTGGCTGAAGACGTCAAGATGTGGGCGCTGTGGCCACTTCGCGTGTCTGTACACGCGTTTCTGGAGGGACCACAAGACAACCGATCCAGACGGCACGTCAGTTGTCCACCGCAAACCAAATGTAGGAGGTGCGCATAACGTCACGTTCCCCGTACGCAGAACGCAGACTTGACAGTTCGCGATATGCGAACTAATATGTTCGCATGACACCGCGTCTCGCGTCAAGTTTGGCGAGCAACCCGTTCGTCTACGCACGGGCACTTGTTCCCGAGGAGAGCATCCGCCGGGTCGAGGGCGATCGCCTACTTGAGCTGGCAGCGGGCGGACATAATGCGGTGCTCCACGCGCCGCGGCGCTTTGGCAGAGACGACGCTGCTCAAGCAGGTGCTTCAGGACACCGCCGAGCGAGACATGCCGGGCGTGCTGGTCGATCTGAGCGACGTGCTTAGCACAGGCGATGTCGCGGCCCGGCTGGAGCAGGCATTCCGCGGGCTGCCTGGCAATATCCGTAGACTGGTCAGCAAGGAGCTCGGCAGCGTGGGGGTGGGCGGCTTCAGTGTGGTGAGGCGAACCCCTCCAACCGCCGATCCGATTGCGACGATCCATGCGCTGCTTGAGCTGCCGGCGCAGATCGCAAACAGATACGGTCGTTGTTTGCTCGTGGTGCTGGATGAGTTTCAGGCGTTGGTCAGCCTTGACGGGATGGATGGCGTATTTCGCAGCCATATCCAACACCACAGCGAGGTCAGCTACTTGTTCGCCGGCTCTGAGCCCTCGTTGCTCCGAGCGCTGTTCGAGGATCGTGCGCGGCCACTCTATGGCCAGGCCGAGCGACTACGGCTGGGTCGCCTGAATGCAGACGCTACACATGATTTCGTCAGCCGTCGCTTCCACGAAACGGGCAGGGACGCTGGAGAGATCGTCACCGAGCTCGTCCACCTAGCAGAATGTCACCCACAGCGTTTGATGTTGATCGCTCACCTGCTTTGGGATCGCGTCGAGGAGCGACACCCGGCGACCTGGGTCGAGCTGCGTAGCGCCTACGACGCCGCGATGCGTTTGGTGGATCCTGAGTTGCGCTATCTGTGGGAGTCATTGAGCGCCAACGAGAGGCGAGTCCTGGCCGCGCTGGCCTCCGGTTACTCGCCATACCAGCAGGAGGCAAGACGGTTGATGGGCCTTGCCAATCGCAGCAGTGCTGCTCGTGCGGTCGCTGGCTTGGAAGTCAAGACGACCGTCGAACGGGTCGACGACAGCGAGCAGTTGCACATCGTAGATCCATTGCTCGCACGCTGGGTTCGTCGCCACGGTGGAGCGCGGCTACGCGTCTTCGTCGTTCCGTACGGTGGGGCGTTCGCGGTGACCGACGGTCCCTCGCTAGCGTTTCTGCGTTCAAGTCATCAGACGATCGCCGAGGCCGAGGCCGAGGCCGACCGTATTGCTGCTGAAGGTCGCGGCGCCGACGTGATGATCTACGACACTCACGATCCCAACGACCTGCCCGATTGGCTGGTGCTCCCCGCCGAAGACTACTGAGCAGTCCCATAAGCTGCCTTGGCGGCAGGTATCTTGATCAGGCTGTCCAACAGGTGCGTCGGCCATCCCCAAAATCCTTGGCTCCAGAAATATTTATGACTATAAATACCAACCAATTCAGGTGCGTTAGCTAACCACATTGATCGGCGGAATGGCAAGCTAGCCGCTGCGTCGGATCCAGCACTTCGGGGGTCTAAGTCGTCGTGCCCGCGCGATCTCAGTTGGTTGGTATTCGCTCGTATTGGCGCCCTATCGCCGGACAGATCAGGTCAAAACTCTGATCCGTGGTGATCAACTTCTCATCTGCGCCGCACTCAAGCGCAATGCAAATGTCGCCCCCGATACCGTTCAGGCCGTGACATGTCATGCCCTTGGTTGAATCTTCGCTCTGATCTTCAAGTGCGATACGCGCCTTCTTTCCCATCTTTTTGTCGGCATCGCGCGGCGAGGATTCGAGAGCATGTGCGGCTGCGAGCGCTCGGGGGGCGTCGGCCGCAAGCATTTGCGGTTGCACGCATATCTGCTCTTGCTTTGTGCAGGTGGCTCGGTACATCCATGCTCCGCGATCGGAAACAGGGCGTCTTCTTGCTACCTCGCACTCAGTCCCGTCTCGGATAGTGTTGATCCCCTCGTTGAAGAGGACTCGGGCTCGCACCCGACGAAAGTCTTCGGCACGCATCGCTATCTCTTCTAGGTTCGTTGTATCCGGCTCTGAGATGAGATTCGTAATCAGCCAATTGCGTCCCGGCTTGCGCCCGTAGCCCTTAGTCATGCGATCGACAACGTCGGTCCAGTCGCTTGCTGTATGGATCGCGTTTAGTAGCTCGGTGCAGGTGCCAAAACAGATGCGGTTCCACTCACGCACCACTTGTGTTGATGTCGCATGGCCACCGTTCTGAAGAGCGGTCTTCATGGCCCTACGTGTCCCGGTAGAGCCCATCCGTCTAGCGATCTGGGCGCTCGTATCGAGAAAGTAGCGAGGTATTGCCTCAGACCTCAGGGCGCTCTTCGCCAACCGATGGGGTCAGATTCCATCCCCGTGACAGCAGATCAGTGAGGAAGTTCTCCTCGGCCGAGTCCGTGATGTGGGGCTCCGCAAGGAGAGACAAACCCCGTTCAAGCACTGTAGACGCCTCAGTATCCAAAGTAGGATCGTCAGGCTCGGTAAAGGTCAGGGCGTCCGCAATCGCCAGCAAGATCGATGCGTGGCGACCATAGTGTGTACGACGAAGGCGAACAGCATCGCGCTTCAAAGTGGCGGCCGCTTCGGACCATCCAGCGGGTGAGTGATCCGATCGAAGGGAGCGCAACGCTCCAAGAGATGCTGGAAAACGACGCCGAGATAGTTCGCTCCGATGATTGACGGAGGACGGCCATGTGAGGACCGAACCACCCTGCTCCGGATGGCGATCAGGTTCGAGCATCTCGACGTTATAGGTGCCGATTCGCTTGATGCTTCTTGTTCCCGTGATCTCTCCGTTCGGCAGACTGCCAACCAAGCTCAGCGGTTCTGAAAGAGGCGTGGCAGAATCTGCTGGCTGCTCTGGCAGCCTCCAGGCATGAGGAAGGCGTTCGGTTTCATGGGCCTTCCACATCGCTACCGTCGTCATTAGCTGAGCACCTTCCTAAGCCAGTCGTTGATCCTGGCAGTCATCGCCTGGTGTGTCGCAACAGCTTGCGTCCAAGATTCTATTGCATCTTTGGAGCTTCGCTCCCCGATCTGCGAATCCGAATCAACGTCCAGATAGACCATGTTCGGAGGCGAGTCGGGGTCTTGCTCCTGAAGTAGCTCTCCTAGCTGGTCGCTCTGCATAGGTCCAAGTCGTATGGATATCTTCCGATTTGGCTCTACGAAGTCAGCGCTCCACCCAACGTCGCTCAACGGCGCACCAACGGCGGTCCCCAGAGCGGCTGATCCGCCGCTTAGCAAGCCGTCCGTCAGTCGGTCGCGCACAAGCTCGAAGGAATCGGTTGGAGCCACTTCCACTGTGTGGATATTCAAGCCGGACACCTTAGGATGCCCCAAATGATCTAGCGCCATCTCGAAGAACTCCTGCGCTTGCTCCGTCGCTTCCTCGATTCGGTCGAAATTGCCGAGCAGCGCGTACGTCTGTGCGACGCCTATCCGAAAGCCATCTCGACCGTCCTCGCTCTTTACTTCTGCGGCTGTCGGGTGGATTATGACGCCCGCCAGTTTGAGGTGCTTGCTCATTTCATGCGCGGTTTTGCCACGCTGATCGAGGACAAAACTCTGCGGCTCGCTGAATACAAGCCGCGTATAGAATCGGAGCGGCGCAAAGTCCTGAAGTTCCACGGGACCGTGATTGTAAGCGCATGGATCATGCGAAGCGCATCCAAGCTACGAATCTCGCTATGGAAGCTCGCCAGGACTGTCAATAGGCCCACTCGTCGGGCGCCGGTCCAGGTCTCCAAGCTTGCGTGACGCCGCCGCCCTCCTGTCGAAGCTCTCGCCCGTAGTCAGCGAGTTGTGCATGGAACGCCAGCTCGTGACGAGGATCGTCCGCCTCTTGGTCGATCCAATCGCGCCAAACGACGAGCGCGCACAACGTCTCGACGTGGCTGGCGTCTTCCCACCAGCCATCTTTCAAGTGTTGAAGAGCCTTTGGATAGCGCCCGTATAGAGCGACGATCGAGCCCCACATCTGGGTCCGCCACCCCTGCTGGTCGTAGAACGGCTCGATCCAGGGCGCGCGTCGATCCAAGTCAGGGTCCGCAACGGACCCCGCGAAGGACACGATCGCTTGGCCGGTTTGCTCTCCGATGCGCTTCTCGATCTCAGCGCAGACGAGCTGCGCCGCGACGCGCGAGGTCGGCTCGCCGCGCTCCTCGGCCAGTACTTCGAGTTGGGCCACCAGTGGGTCCGGCAAGGTCATCTTGATTCTTCGGCTCATCGTTTCGTCTCCCGTCTCGTTGGTCTTGGACGCTGTTTGCGCCCTCGGTGTTAATGACCGTGAGCGGCCCAAAGCGGCCAACGAATTGGGGACCCAAAGCTGGCCCCCTTTGGGGGCGTGCATCTAGTCTGTGCAGAGGTCGCGGGCGACTGCGGACGTGTTGCCGTGATGGGCTAGGGCGAAGGTTGCTACGGCTGCCGTGTGCGCTCGGCGGCTTCGATCGCGGCAGCGAAGTCGCTGACGCTTGCGCCGAGCGCCGCGAGGATGCGGCGGATGGTGCGCCAATGCGCGCCGCGCTGGCCGCGCTCGAGACGGCCGACGAACGTAGGATCGACGCCCAGCCGTTCGGCGAGCTGTTCCTGGGTCATCCCCGCACCCTTGCGCAGAGCACGTAGCGCAGCGCCCAAGATGAGCTGATCTTCCTCGGCGGTCGGTTCGGGGTTGCGCTTCACGGCGGGAACACTCACGGCGCACGGTCAAAAGCGCCAGGGTATTTATGGTCTGGTTCTCGTGCTAGCCTCTGCTGCACAAATCAAGTGCCCCCGCGCAGTTGGAGCTGCCGGGGGCGTGGCTCCGAGAGCACGAACTCCCGGCGCGCGGGTCACGCTACCAAGCTAGGCGTGGCTGCCTCGGCCGATCGTCTCTCGGGCCTCCAACACAAGGAGGAACCGAGATGAGCCTGATGTTCAGAATTCCCGCCGAGCTAGTGCGACCGCTGCGAATCGGCCTCCACGGCGAGCTTGGCAGCGCAGCCCAGGAGATCGAACGGGTCAGCGACAGGTACGGTCGCCATTGGCACCCCGAGTGGTACGAGGAGCCGCTGGCCTATTTCGACGCCGTTCGTGCGCTGCTCGATGAGATCGGCTGGGGCGAACCACCCAAGTCAATCGAGATCGACGTCGATCTGACCAAGTACGGGCGCGCGGTGCTCAACGCACTGCGCAGTCAGGTATGCGTCCATCGGGATATGGTCGCGGAGGCGGAGTCAGTCGATCGAGAGCGGGCGAAGCAAGGCAAGCCGCCGAAGGGTCCCGCCACGATCGCGCGCGCAGAGGCACTTTCAGCGCTGTTCGCACGGCTCTGGTTGGCGCTCGCCGACATTGAAGTCGAAGCGTCGGACCCAGGCAAAGAGGCCGCTCCCACCGATTAGGAGGGCGGTTGCGCCGCCCACAAGAACGTGTTCGCGGAGTGCGGCCGACAACTCGTTGGCCGTTTTCGCGTGCTCACTGTCATTAATAGTGTGGGAAGCACAAAAAGATCACCCGCACCAGACCGTCAAGAGGTCGAATGGAGCCCAGCCGCTCGGGCGGCGGCCAAGGCTGCCGTCCTACGCATCATGCGCCGTCGCTACCCCGGCAGGCGCATCGCCGCCCACTGGAACGAGCGTGACGCGGCTTGCGAGATTCCCTCGCCCCGGCTGAACGTCGATCGAGGCCAGGATGCCGCCTAGCAGCTCGGGCAGTATCAACGGGTCCTCGCTGTTGAGCAGGTCGGCGGCGCTGATTCGCTCTCGCACCTGGACATCCCGCGCGAAGTCCTTGAAATCGGCCTTCGCCTGCTCAAGCGCCTGCACGCGAGCGTCGAGATGCGCGTGGTAGCGGTCTCCGAGCGCCCGCCTGAGCGTTATGTCGGCTGCGAACGCATCAAGCTCGCTCTCAGCGTCCAGAACGGTCTGCTCAAGCGCTCGCAGGTCCTCGGAGGTCTCCTCGCCTATCTCGATGTCCAGGTCGGCGAGAAAGGACTGCAATTGCTCGCGTACGTATTCCTCCAAAGGCTCCGCGTTCACGAACGCGCCACGCGGGCAGCGCTCGACCGTGCGGCGACTTTGCGTTGCGGCGCAGCGGTAGGTGCGGATCATTGGCCCGCCACGACTGCCAACCAACGCGCTCCCGCAGGTTCCGCAGCGAGCCAAACCCGAAAGGGGAAAGGTGGCGGCGGCTCGTCTGCGGCGGGGCTCGCGCTGCGCGGCCGTCCACTCCGACAGGGACACAAGTGGGTCCTGCGCGTCCAGGTTGACCACCGAGCCGTTGTGGCTCTCGCCGAGATAGCTCCGGTTGGCGAGCATCCGTCGTACCGTCGCTGTCGTCCAAGTGCGTCCCGGTGCGTTCTCCACCAGGTAGATGCACGCGGCGCTCACGTCCTGCGCGGCGGCAATCCGATACGCCTCCACCATATGCGGAGCCTGTTCGAGATGCGGGCTCAACGTGCCGTCCTCCTGGCGCTCGTAGCCGTAAGGCGTCGGGCTGATCTTTGCTCCGCGCTCGATCGCATGGCGCTTGGCGGTCTGCCAGCCGGCGACCATGTTGTCGCGCTCAAGCGTGGCTACGGCCAGCAGCACGGTCAGGATGAACGAACCGAACGGGCCGGTGGGGTCGATATCCTCCTCCACGAACGCCAGGTGTCCGCCGAGTGCTTGGATGCGTTGCACATCATCGATCGCGCCCGCCACGTTGCGGGCAAAGCGGTTGAGCCGCCAGCAGGCGATCCCTTCGGTCTCGCCGTTCTCGATGCGCTCTATTGCCGCTCGCAGACCGGGCCGATCCTGGGTGCCACCGGACTCGTCCTCGTCGACGTGCCAGGCCGCGATCTCCACGCCCCGGTACTCTGCCCAACGGGCGATAGCCTCTCTTTGCACGGTTGGCGATATGTAGCCGGGTCCCTTGCGGCCCATTCTGCGGCTGACTCGTACATATCCGTCGAAACGTTTAGGTGTAGGCATCGGACTCCAGATCAAGGGTAGGCAATGTGGCTCTGACAACCAACCAGTTTAAGAACGGCAACCACATCGACGTCGAGGGCACGATCTTCAAGATCATGGAGTTCCAGCACGTCAAGCCGGGCAAGGGCGGGGCTTTCGTGCGCACGAAGCTGCGCCGGGCAAGCGACGGCGCGGTGATCGACAGGACGTTCAGGGCCGGTGAGAAGTTCCGGGCGGTCAGGACCGAGGCTCGCAGGATGCAATACCTGTACGCGGATGGGACCGACGCGCACTTCATGGACACCGCGTCCTTCGAGCAGATCGCGGTGCCCGAAGCCGCGTTCGCAGAAACTTTGCGCTGGACGACCCCGAGCAGCGAGGTGGACATGCTGTTCATCGACGATCGGCCATCGGACATCCAGTTGCCGAGCGCGGTGGACCTGGCCGTGAGCGAGACCGAGCCGGGCTTGCGCGGCGACACCGCGTCGGGGGGTGGCAACAAGCCGGCGACTTTGGAGACGGGCGCGGTGATCCAGGTGCCCTTGTTCATCGACGTGGGCGAGAAGATCAGGGTGGACACGCGCTCAGGCGAATACATGTCGCGGGCGTGATGGCCGGTCTGTGCCACGCGATCGAGAGCGGGACGAGCCGCCTGAGCGCTCGCTCGGGACGCGCCGGCGTGTCCGCGGTCTAGCGCAGTGCGCCGCTCCGAGCAGCGCAGGGCGGCGGTGTTCGCGCTCTACCAGCACGATCTCACGGGTAAGCCCCTGGCCGACGCCGTGGGTCCGAACGCGTCCGCGCTCACGCTGGCCTTGGCCCACGCGGCAGCGGACAAGGCCGAGGAGCTGGACGAGACGATCGATCGCCACGCCCACGGCTGGTCGGTGCAGCGCATCCAGCCCTTGGAGCGCTCGATCATGCGGGTCGCCTTGATCGAGATGTTGCATCCGGACGTGGCGCCGGGCGATACGCCGATCCCTCCGGAAGGGGCGATCGAGGAGGCGGTGGAGAGCGCGAAGACGTTCTGCGGCAGCGACGCTCCCGGGTTCGTCAACGGCATCCTGGCCGCGGTATTGCGCGACTTGCGCCAGAATGCTCCACAGTCATGAGCCTGGAGCGGATCGACGAGTTGATCGAGCAGCTGGAGCGCGCCGCCGAGCAATTGCGCTCGGGCGAGCTGTCGGCCGACGCCGCCGCCACGATGGTCGAGGACTGCGCGGCGCTGGCGACACAGGCAAGCGCCGAACTCGAGCGGCAGGCGCGCGCCGAGGTCTCACAGGTCGCCCCGGGCCAAGATTCGTTGCTTTGACGTCGGGGGCTGCGCCCGTGCTAGCCGCCTATCCGGAGCACTTGCGCGAGGCAGTCGAGCGCCGGCTGGAGACAATGCGTTTCTCGCAGGCTGCGCTCACCGCGGGGTTGGAGGAGGCGATGCGCTACTCGTTGCTGGCGGCCGGCAAGCGCATCCGCCCTGTACTGGCGCTTGCGACCGCCCAGGCAGTCGGCCTCTCGCACGAGGAGGCGATGCCTTTGGCCGTATCCTTGGAGCTGATCCACACCTATTCGTTGATCCACGACGACCTTCCGGCGATGGACGACGACGCGCTCAGGCGAGGCCGCCCGACCTGTCATGTGGCGTTCGGGGAGGACGTTGCGATCCTGGCCGGCGACGGGTTGTATGCCGAGGCTTTTCACCACCTGCTGGCCAGCGAGGCCTCGGCGCCGCCGCGAGTGCTCCAAACCGCGCTCGAGCTGGCGAGCGCCACCGGGGTCAACGGCATGGTGGGAGGCCAGTACGCGGACATGCGCGGCAGCGCCCCTGCGGGTCCGGGGGGGTTGCGATGCCTGCACGAGCTGAAGACAGGCCGGTTGATTGGAGCTTCGGTCGTTTGCGTACTGTCCTTGGCTGGCGTGCACGGACCTGCGACAATTGCCTTCCAGCGTTTTGCCGCGGAGTTGGGCGTGCTATTTCAGATCGTCGACGACATCCTGGATGTGACCGGCACCGACGAAGCGCTCGGTAAGCCGCAAGGCAGCGATGAGAGACACGGCAAGCGAACATACGTGAGCGAGTTCGGGATCGAGCGGGCCAAGGCCCTGGCGGCGGAATCTCACCGGACCGCGCGCGAGGCTCTCGCCGAAGCTGCCAGGGCCAGCGGTGGGAGCGCCGGCCCGTCCGACACGACCGAGCTGGAACAGGTCACCGACTTCATCTACACACGCACATCTTGACCATCATCGACTCCATAGACGGTCCGCAGGACCTCAGGGCCCTCTCTGAAGAGGAGCTGGCGCAGCTCGCCCAAGAGGTCCGCGAAGACATCATCGACACGGTCGGGGAGATCGGCGGGCACTTCGGCGCCAACCTGGGCACCTGCGAGCTGGCAGTGGCCTTGCATTCGCTGTTGGATTCGCCCAAGGACAAGATCCTGTGGGACGTTGGCCATCAGGCCTATCCACACAAGATCCTCACCGGCCGCCGCGCTCGCCTGCACACGATCCGCCACTACGGCGGCCTGGCCCCGTTCTGCTCGATTCCGGAGTCCGAGCACGACATCATGGGCGCCGGTCACGCCTCCACCTCGATCGGATATGCGGTCGGCATCAAGGAGGCGATGCGCCATCTCGACGACGAGCGCTCCGACGGCAAGGTCGTCGCGGTGATCGGCGACGGCGCCATGACCGGCGGAGTCGCCCTGGAGGCGATCGGCCAAGCCGGAGGGCTGGGCACGCCGATCGTGGTGGTGCTGAACGACAACGGCATGTCGATTGCTCCCAACGTGGGCGCGCTCTCGCGCTACTTCAACCGGGTCAGACTCAACCCGAAGCTGTGGCACGCTCGCTCCGGCGTGGAGGGTGGTTTGACACGCCTGCCGGGGGGGATCGGCTCGGCCTTCGAACGGCTCGGCCCACAATTGAAGGAGTCGATCAAGGCGTTTTGGGCGCCCGGGCTGTGGTGGGAGGAGCTGGACTGGGCCTACATGGGCGTGATCGACGGCCACGACGTGGCCGCCCTGCGCGAGGCCCTGCGCGAGGCTTTGGCGGCGGAACGCCCGGTCGTGGTGCACATCGCGACGGTCAAGGGCAAGGGTTTCGCTCCGGCCGAGGACGGCGGCTTGGAGGGTATGGAGAAGTGGCACGCAGCCAAGCCCAAGTCGATCTTGAACGGTATGCCGACGCCGCCGCCCGCCGCGAGCTCAGGCGCCGGCGGCGCCGCCAAACAGGCTTCGAGCGCCAAAGCGCCCCAGTACACGCAGGTCTTCGGCGAGGCGCTCGTACGCGAAGCCCGGCGAGACAAGCGCGTGGTGGGGATCACCGCCGCGATGAACTCCGGCACGGGGTTGAACGTCCTTCAGGAGGCGCTGCCCGACAGGTACTTCGACGTGGGCATCGCCGAGCAGCAGGCGATCCTGTTCGCGGCAGGTCTGGCCTTGCAGGGGGTCAAGCCGGTTGCCGCGATCTATTCGACTTTCCTGCAGCGGGCCTTCGACCAGATCGTGCACGACGTATGCCTGCAGAAGTTGAACGTGGTGTTCGCGATGGACCGGGCCGGGCTCGTGGGCGACGACGGCCCGACACACCACGGAGCGTTCGACATCGCTTATCTGCGCTGCCTGCCGAACATGGTGTTGATGGCGCCCCGCGACGAGGCGATGCTCGTACACATGCTGCACACCGCGCTGCGCTACGACGACGGCCCGATCGCGTTGCGCTACCCACGCGGGGAGGGCCTCGGCGTAGAGGTACCGGCCGAACCGCACCCGATCGGGATCGGCACGGGGGAGATCCTGCGCGAAGGCGGAGCCGCCGCTCCGACGGGACGGCGCGTCGCTCTGATCGGGTATGGCTCGGGCGTAGCCAAGTCCGTTGAGGCGGCCAACGTGCTCGCCGCCGACGAGCTCGCGGCGACGGTTGTCGACGCGCGCTTTGCCAAGCCTATCGACGCCGGCTTGATGGCTCAATTGGCGGCCGAGCACGACCTGCTGGTGACGGTCGAGGAGGGTGTCCTGGCGGGCGGCTTCGGCTCAGCGGTATGGGAGACCTTGAACGAGGCGGGCGCCGCGCCGCCTCGCATATTGCGGGTGGGATTGCCCGACCGTTACGTCACGCACGGCAAGCCGGCCCTGCTTCACGAGGAGGTCGGCTTCACCGCAGAGCGCATCGCGGAGCGCGTTCTCGCGGCGATCGGGGACCGCAGCTTCTCGGAACTCCTTAAATGAAACGGCCCGCTGGGGAGGCGGGCCGTTTCGAGGGGAGGAGGGATGCTGCTGTACTTCGGGTCGAAAAGAATGATGCACCAGGGGAACACATGTTTGTGTGACGTCCATCACAGACGACCGAATCTTTGGGATTTACCAGAACTGGCGTTCGCACCCAGTCTCGGGCAACCGGCCGTCACCGGATACCGTTCAGGCATGGCTAAGCAACGCCTGGACACGCTCTTGGCCGAGCGAGGCCTGTTCCCGTCGCGCACCAGGGCGGCAGCGTCGGTGATGGCCGGCGAGGTCAGTTTTGGCGAGGGCGGTCCCACCGCGCTCAAGCCGGGCGAAATGGTCCCGGTCGACGCGGAGTTGAGCGTGCGCGCGCGGGCGCCCTACGTGTCGCGAGGAGGAGTCAAGCTGGCCAACGCTTTGGACGCCTTCGAGCTTATCTGCGCCGGACGCCTGGGCATGGACGT
This sequence comes from uncultured Solirubrobacterales bacterium, assembly GCA_963809705.1. Classification (GTDB taxonomy): domain Bacteria; phylum Actinomycetota; class Thermoleophilia; order Solirubrobacterales; family Solirubrobacteraceae; genus Palsa-744. The sequence continues at coordinate 66,313 of CAWEKF010000002.1, forward strand.
GGGCGCTTCCACGGGAGGCTTCACCGACTGCCTGCTCGCGCGTGGCGCACGCGAAGTGGTGGCCGTGGACGTCGGCTACGGAGATTTCGACTACGGGCTGCGCAGCGATCCAAGGGTGAGGCTCCTGGAGCGCACCAACGCTCGCGCGCTGGCGCCGGCAATGCTCCCGTACGCTCCAGACCTGGTGGCGATCGACGTGTCCTTCATCTCGCTGCGCAAGCTCTTGCCGGCCGTGCTCGGCTGCCTGGCGGACCGCTACGACCTGCTCGCGCTGGTCAAGCCCCAGTTCGAGGTCGGCCGCGAGCGGGTCGGCAAGGGTGGGGTCGTGCGCTCCGCCGAGGATCGTCGCTCCGCTCTCCTCGGTGTCGGTGCGAGCGCTCGCAAACTGGGGGCCCGCGTGCTCGGCTACGCTTCCTCGGGCCTGCCAGGGCCCAAGGGCAACCTCGAGTCGTTTGTTTGGCTGGCCGAGCCCGGGCGTGCCGGCGGCGCCGAGAGCGGGGAGGAGCTGGAGGCGATGGCCCGCGAGGTCGAGCCTTGAGCGCTCTGGAAGGCGGGGTCGCGCGCAGCGTCGCGGTGCTAACTCACAGCCGCCCCGCTCAAACCTCGGCGACGCTCCAGACGCTCATCGACGCGGCCCTCCAGGCGGGTGCGAGTCTGCGCTTCGACGCGGAGGAGACCGCCAAGCACGGGCTGGTCGCGCGCGAGGGCGTGAGCGTGAACGCCTCTGAGGAGGAGGCGGTGGACCTGTGCATCGTGCTCGGCGGGGATGGCACGATCCTGCGGGCGCTGCGCCGCTACGCGGGCACCGGTGTGCCCGTGTTCGCCGTCAACTTCGGCGATATCGGCTTTCTGGCGACGATCGAGCCCGACGAGCTGGCCCAGGGCGTGAAGCGAGCCTTGACTGGGGATTTCGAGCTGCTGCGCCTACCGGCGATCGTGGTCGAGAGGGCCCCGCCCACCCTGGGCGGGAACATCAGAGGAGACGAGCGGGCCTTCAACGATGCCGCAATCCATCGCAAGGTCGGCGAGCGAGTCGCCGAGATCGCTTATGTGCTCAACGGTCACGAGCTTGGCAGCGTGCGTTGCGACGGGCTCGTGGTGGCGACCCCGGCCGGTTCCACCGGCTACAACCTGGCCAACGGCGGACCGGTGATGGCTTGGGGGGTGGAGGGCTTCGTGGTCTCCTTCATCGCGCCCCACTCGTTGACGGCACGCACTCTGGTGGCGGCTCCGAAAGACCGCCTGGAGATCCACAATCGCTCGCGCGAGCCGCTCGACCTGTCGGTCGACGGGCGTCCCGTGGGCGAACTCGCGCCCGGCGCGAAGATCGACGCGCGTTTCACCGACGACGCCGGTACGATCGCCCAACTGTCGGGCTCTTCGTTTTATCTGCGTCTGCGCGAGAAGTTCGGTCGCCTGGCGCGCTGAGCGGGCTCAGGCGACTCGGGTGTGGCGCTTGGCCGCGGCGTCGGTCCGCTGCAACGAGTCGACGAAGCCGTCGAGCTGCTCGCGCGAGAAGCGTCGCTGCCCGCCTGGCGTCCTGTAGCCGGTGAGGTAGCCGGCATCGGTCCAGCGGCGGATCGTGGCCAGCGACACGCCCAGATAGCGCGCGGCCTGTGAGCTTGTGAAGACGAGCTGGTGCTCGTGAGCTGGGCTCTGCGTATCGGGCATCTGGACCTCTTTCTCTGGTTCTCGCTGATTTCGCTTGTCGCGGCGAGCGTGGAGCCCGCCCACTGGGGCCATGCCTGTCTGCGCCGGGCACAGGACAGGACGAGCCTTCTGCTCAAGCTTCGGTCGTTTGCGGGCAAAGGTTGAGGGTCAAGGACCTTTGTGGACGTTTGACCCAGCGGGCACTGTCGGATCATTTGACAGGGCGCGAGGCCCTCGCCAGCAGGCCGATCGGCTTGGCTCAAGCGCGGAAAAGCGCTGCTGAGCAGGCAAAAGCCGTCGTCCAGCGTCCGAAAACACCTCTTTTTGCAAGCCGGCGTGCATACATTTGGCAAATTGGACAAATCGTCCAATCTCTATATTATGCTGATCAAACCTACTCAACTCTCATCGTGCTTGGCCGAGGATGGAGGCCGTCGCGCGGGGTGTTGGTCCGCCAGAGCGACAGAAGGAGTGCCACTGTGGTTTGGAAAGGCTAAAGCTCGTCATAGGCCATAAGGCGTCTCCGTGAGGTGGCGCCTTTGGTCGTTAAGGCCCCCGAAGGCCGCTTCGGGCGCGAGGCGCGAGGCGTTCGTTAACGCAAGGATGGCTCGGCGAGGGCGCGCGCGCGCCGCTCGAAGGCGAAGCTCGGCCTCGAAGTCCGCGTCGTCGCCGTGGGCGAACGTGACGGGCCCCTCGCGCGTGAGCATCGCCACGATGGCCTCGACGATCTCAGCGTCGAGCTGGCGGCCCGCGACGCGCCGCAACTCTGCGATCGCGTCCTGGGGGATCATTGGTGAGCGGTAGGAGTCGCGTGCGGTGAGCGTGTCGTACACGCTGCAGACCGCCACGATTCGCGATGCGAGCGGGATCTCGTTGCCGATCAAGCCCGCGGGATAGCCGCTGCCGTCGACGCACTCGTGGTGGTAGAGGATGGCGTCGGCCACCGGGCCGTACCCGTCGAGACGACCGACCAAAGTGGCTCCATCCTGGGGATGGCGACGCACCAGGGCCCAATCCTCGTCGGAGAGGATCTCGGCGTGAAGAATGCGGTCTGGAAGGGCGAACTTGCCGATGTCGTGCAGCAACCCGGCGGTGTGTACAAGCTCCTGATCGGCCTCGCTGCAGCCAAGCTCCCGTGCGAGCGCGCGAGCGTATCTGGCGACGGCCGCGGCGTGACGGGCCGTCGTGCGATCTCGCAGGGCGAGCGTCTCCACGAGCGTGGCGAGCATGCCCAGCTGCATCGACGCGAGCCGAACCGAGCGCGCCTCCAGTAGCTCGGCTCGGTCCTCCGATCGCACGAGGGCACGCGCCAGGTACTGGAAAATGAGGATGAGGACCACGACTCCCAGCAGCGCCGGGTAGCCGAGATTCGTGTATGCCACCGCGAGGATCGCCGCCAGGATCGAGACCGCGAACTCAACCGGGAGCATGGGGATGAGCAGCGTGCGCACCTGCATCATCAGTCCGCGGCCGTCCAGCACCCGCTTTTGCAGGGCGATCAGCATGAAGTTCACGATGTTCGTAGATATGAAGACGCCGAACACGATCAGCGCGTACGTCAGGCCTCGGGTCGTAGGCTCGATGCGGGGATCGTGCACGTCGCCGATGAAGGCCCGCACCATCAAGGCGCCGAGCAGCGCGAATGTCACGTAGGCGGCGGCGTTGGAGACGCAGACCGCCAGGGGGGGCCGGCGGGAGAAGGAGTCCACGGCGAACAGCGCAAACGCGATTGCCACGGCGGGCGCGGGACCCAGCAAGGCCATGGCCAGGGCAAACGCAACGAGCGACGAGGCGACGGTCTGGCTGCCGATCGTCACCGTCAGTCGCTCGCCAAGCACCCCCAGGACGACCAGCAGGGCCACCATCTCGAGCGGTTGCCAGTCCGCCCAACGCGAGGTGAGCGCGGCGAACGCGATTACGCCGGCCAGCAGTATCCACTGACTGGCCAGGTATGCCCAACGGACGTATCTTGGGGAGATCCTCATCGTGAGTGCTTGCAGGGGTTTGTCGTACTTAACGGCCGACACCGCTTGGCACTTAAGGGAAGCTGGACATGAAGCCCGGCTCGGGGCTTGGGGCCGGCTGCTCTGGGGCGATCGATTGCGGGTCCTCGAGTCCCAAGCGCATGAAGGCCACGGTCGCCCCCGCGGCGACCACACCGGCGACGAGCATGGCTATACGCGGAGAAGCTCAATGCCGCGATCGTGCCGCCCAGGGCAAAGCCGATCGCTGGGCACAGCGCGTTGAGCGAGCCGATCAAACTCATCAAGCGCCCGTGCAGGGCTGCCGGTGTGAGCTGCTGCACCGCGCTTATGAACGAAGGCCACTGGATTCCGTTGCCCGCTCCCCCGACCACCGCGGCAACGCAGGCGAGCGCGAGCACCGGGGCGGCCGCAAAGCCGAGATAGGCCAGCCCCACCAGCAACGCTCCCCCGCTGAGCATCGACCCGAGAGGACGCCGTAGCGCGCGCGAGAAGGCGATCGCCCCGAGCGCCGCCCCAAAGCCCCACGCGGCCACGAGCAGGCCGAAGCCGAGATCGCCGACGTGCAAGGAGGACTTGGCGTAGACCACCTCGACCGGCTCGACCGACGCGAACACGATCACCGCGATGGCCTCTGTGATCAATAGGACACGCAGAGTGGGCACCGCCTGCAAGTGCTCCCAAGCGGCTCGTAGGCGCGAGCGGGTCGAGCTCTCGGTGACGTCGGCCTGGGTGCGCAAGCCGAGCATGAGCACGGCGCACACCAGGAACGAGACCGCGTCGAGCACCAGCGCGACCGGCCCGCCGACCCAATGCACGAGCGCCCCGCCGATCGCGGGCCCGAGCCACAGCGAAACCATGAAGGCCACGTTGAGCGCGGCGTTTGCCTGCCGCTGGGCCTCGATCGTGGCATCGCTCCCAATATCCTTCCGGGCTGGCTGGGCTACGGAGCCAACCGTGGCCTGCGCCGCGCGCGCGACGGACGCTCGCACCAATGCAGTCGCGGCCACTGCGACCGCGCCGTCGATCGCCACGAAGACCAACAGGCCGGGGAACGAGAAACGCCACAGCAGGACAGCCAACGCCAAGGTGAGCACGGCCTCGATCGCATACAGCCCGGCGAGCAATCCACGCCGGTCCAAGCGCTCCACGCGAGCCACCAGGAGGGGGGCAAGCAGCGCGGGGAGCAGGCCCCGAGCGATGAACAGGCCGGCCGTGGCGATCGCGCTGTGCGTGTGGTCGTATACGCCCAGTGCCAGCGCGACATACCCGAACCAGGTGCCCAGTTCGTTGACCGTATAGGCAAGCAGTATTCTCCGCAGCCGGGAAGACTTGGGAAGCAAGGAGGCCTCTCGACGCCGACGGTGGGTCGACTGTTTCTCGTCGGGTGCGCTGCATTCTAGGACGGGGTGCCGACGGTACGCCACAACACCGCGACATATCGACGGGATCGACGCTCGTGATCGTTCTATCCGCCTGTGGCGTCGGAGCGTGCCGGCGCAGCTTCGCCACCGACCGCGTCGACCAAGGGCAACCGTCGCCGGGGGCACAACGTATGAGCGTTGGAGGGTTCGAGCCCGGGCACGAGTCCGTTCATGGCTGCGTTCCTGGCACGTGCGTCCGCGCCTCGTTCCAGCGACCGTCGTCGTAGCCAAAGCCCTCGCCAGCGGCGATCGGATACGGATCGACCTCGAAGTCGTTCGAGGCAGCCGCGCGAACGAATACCAAGAGCCCCTTTGCGCCCGCGACCGATATGACGATCCAGGTAGCCATCACTCCGAGCGCGATCATCGCCGGTCGCCTTGCTTTGCCGACTTCCGGCTCTCTGTGGCAGAGAGCGAGGCCGGTAGGTGAAGAGAAGATGCGAGCACGCTCTCAATGATGGTGTCCATAAGGACGCTTGTCTGTAGAGCTAGAGGTGCCGATCGTGTCGTCCCAAAGGCGCCGATTCGTGTCGTCCCAAAAGCGCATCCCGGGCCGAGCAGCCACGTGTAAGCCCACAACCCGGGCTGGACGGGGCGTCTTTCCCGCACACAAGCCGTCCCGACGAGCGAGTACGGTTAGCGACATATGGCAAGCGAAGCGCCAGGCGTAGACCGACCGATAGACGTGATCATCGCCGACGACCACACGGTCGTGCGCGACGGGATCAGGGCCGTGCTCGAGCGCGAGACGGGCGAGTTCAGGGTCGTGGCCGAGGCAGCCGACGTGCCCGCGACGATCCGCGCGGTGCGCGAGTTCAAGCCGGACCTGCTCACGCTCGATCTGACGATGCCCGGCGGCTCCAGCCTGGCGGCTTTGCCGACATGCTTCGTGGCCCATCCACCGCTCGCGGTGGCGATCCTCACGATGCGCGAGGATCCCGAGTATGCGCGCCAAGCTCTGCGGGCTGGAGCTCGCAGCTATGTGCTCAAGGAGGCCGAGCCGGCCGAGCTCTTGCAGGCATTCCGCTTGGCGGTCGCCGGACAGAACTACCTGCACCCGCGCCTGGGAGCGCTGATCGTGGCCGGCGAGGGAGCCCAGCAGGACGGGGTCGCCTTGAGCGAGCGCGAGCGCGAGGTCGTGCGCCTGATCGCCAACGGCTACACCAACCCGGAGATCGCCGAGCAATTGCACGTGGCCGAGCGCACCGTCAAGACCTATCGGGCGCGCGCGATCGAGAAGCTCGGCTTCTCCTCCCGCGCGGAGATCACCGCTTACGCGCGCAAGCTGGGTCTCGTCGAGTAGCTCTCAAACCGCTGCCGGTCGCCCCGCCAGGGGCACCGTCATGCGCATCGTCGCTCCGCCGCCCGCGGCGGACACCAGTTCCAGCTCGCCGCCGACCAGCTCGGCGCGCTCTCTCATCCCGGACACCCCGAAGCCGCCCTTCAGTTCTTCGCCAGGCGTCCTCGGCCGCGACGGGCCGCCCTCGGGCAGACCGTCGCCGTCGTCGGTGACCGCCGCCGTGACCCTGCCGTCGCGCTCGCTCACGCTGATCACCGCCCGCGTGGCTTTCGCGTGACGGCTCACGTTGGTGAGCGCCTCCTGCACGACCCTGTAGATCGTGCTCTCGAGCCTCCGGGTCCAGGCGCCGGTCGTCCTCGACGAGCTCGATCTGGGTCTCGATCTCCAAGCCGTCCATCGCCTGGGCACGCCGAGCGAGCGCTTCCAGGGCCGGAACCAAGCCGAAGTCGTCCAGGGCGGCGGGGCGAAGCTCGGTGATCAGATGGCGCAACCCGTCGATCTCTTGACCCAAGCCCTCCAAGAACGGTGTCCACCGCTGTGCTCAGGGCCGCCTGATCGCCCAGGTCGCGCGCGTTGGCCAATTGTAGACGCAGCGCCCCGAGTCCCTGCACCGTCTCGTCGTGGATCTCTCTGGCCCAGCGCGTGCGCTCGCGCTCGCGAGCCTCCATGCCGAAGCGCAAACGCTCGATCTCCACCGAGCGCTCGGCGGCGAGGCGCTGCGCGACGCTGGCCGCGAAAGCGCTCAGGGCGCGTCGATCGGGCTCGCGAAAGCCGCCGTCCTCACGCCCCGCGATGACCAGGCCGCCGCCTTGCCCGTCCAGGCTGAAGGGCTCCACCAAGACCGCCCTCACTTCCAAGCCCAGCTCGTGCAACCAGGTCGCTTCCTGCCCCCTCGGTTTGTCGAGCGAGAGCGGCTTGCCGGCCTCATACAGGGCGCCGAGCGCGCTGCCCTCCAAGGGGAGCACTCTGACGCGCACGGACACGCGTCCGCTGGCCGCGGCCACGCGCAGCTCGTTGCGCTCCTCCACGACCATCACCAGCGTGGAGGCATCGAGCAGCGCAAGGCCTCGATCGGCCATCAGACGCAGCAGCCACAACTCGGACCCGGAAAGCACGGGCTGGGATTATGAACGTCTCAGCGGCAGCTCCCGCGCGCCGTCCGCCGTCCTTCCGAAGAGCTCGCCCGGCGATTCGTCCTCGAAGGCGCGTCTCTGCGCCGCGAGTCGTGTTTGGGAGACGAGTTGCGCGGCCTGCAGCCCGTCGCGCCAAGCGGCGATCCCGACCGAGATGCGCAGGGTCTCGCGACGACCCCCGACCTCGACCTTGACCGAATGCAACCGGCCGAGCGCTCGCCGCGCGACGATCTCGGCCCTGCGCTCATCCGCTCCCGGCAGGATCACGAGCAGCTCGCTCTCGCTCACGCGCCCGACACGGTCGAAGCGACGCAACTGGCGGATCAGGGCCGTGGCGATGTAGGCGAGCGCTTGCCCCGGCAGATCCTCGCCGTAGGTTTGCGAGAGATGCTCGATTTCCTCGAGGCTCACCAGCAGACAGCCGAGCAGGGCGCCTTGGCGCGCCGCCCTGTGGACCTCCTCGTCCAAGCGTCCCGCCAGCTCCACCGAGGAGAGGCATTCCCGCTGAGCCGCTCCGGCTCGATTTGAGTGTTGGGCATCCCTGGCCGCCATGCCGATCGTCCTCTTAGTGAACCCGCCATCCCCGGCGGATCTTTTGCGCTGCGTCCCACATTACCGGCCCGTCTGAGCCACCGGCGGCCCATCCCGGACCTGCGCTTGCCGGGAGCGCTCCCGGTCAAGGCAGCCTATCCGCGGCCGATCCGTCGGTGGCCGCTGATAGACCTGTCGCACATGCTTTGCGAGTTGCGCGTGGAAAACCTGCTCTTGATCGAGCGCACCGAGCTGCTCTTCGCGCCCGGTCTGAACGTGCTCACCGGCGAGACGGGCGCCGGCAAGACGGTGCTCGCCCACGCCTTGGATCTTTTGATGGGAGGACGCTCGCGCAGCGGCATCGTCAGGCCGGGCGCCGAGGAGGCCTACGTCGAGGGAGTGTTCTCGGTGCCCGAGGACATCCGTGAGGAACTTGCCGGCCTGCTGCCCGAGAACGTGCGCGTCGAGGAGGAGCTGGAGAGGCTGATCTTGGCGCGGCGCGTCTATATGGACGGGCGCACCCGCGCCTTTCTCAACGGACGCGCCGCCGCGGTCGGCGACCTGCGCGAGCTGGGCGCGCGCCTGATCGCCTTCTACGGCCAGCACGAGCACCGCAAGCTCGTCCTGGCAGGCGCCCAGCTGCGGATGCTCGACGAAGTCTGCCCCGCTTCGCATGAGGAGCGGCTCCAGGCATGCGGAGCGTCATACCGCGAGATTCGCGCGCACGAAGCCGAGCTCGAGCGCCTGGCCGAGCTGGAGGTCGCCCGCGAGCGCGACCTGGCGCTCTTGGAGCACGACCTGACGGAGATCGAGGCGGCCGCGCCCGAGGAGCAGGAGCGCCAAGCGCTGCTGCTGCGCCGCGAGCGCCTGCGCAGCCTGGAGGCCCTGCACTCGGCGGCAGCCGCCGCCCTGGACGCCCTCGCTCCCGAAGCCTCAGAGCAAGCCGGCGCCGCGCATCTGCTTGCCACGGCCGCCGCCAAGCTCGACGCGGCGGGAGGCATCGACCCAGACCTCGACGCCCACGCCGCACGGTGCAATACGCTTGCGATCGAGGCTCAAGACATCGCGGGCGGCTTGCAGGCCTACTGCGAGGACGCCCACGAAGAGGACGGAACGCTCGAGCAGGTGGAAGGCAGGCTGGCCGCGCTCGAGCGCCTCATGCGCAAGCACGGCGGCTCCATCCAGGCGGTCCAAGAGTACGCAGAGCAGGCGAGAGCCCGACGCGAGGAGTTGCTTGGCGCAGGTGTCGCACAGGAGCACACGGCCAACGCTTTGGCCGGCGAGCGCGCAAAGCTGCAAGAGCACATCCAGGCGCTGCGCGCCAACCGCAAGAAGGCCGCCAAACAGCTTGCGAGCGCAGTGCGCGAGCAGTTGGGCGCGCTCGCGATGGGCGACGCCACATTCGAGATCGCGCTGAAGCCGACCGAGCCGAAAGCCAACGGGGCGGACACGGCCGAGTTCACGATCGCGCCAAACCCGGGCGTCGCGGCGGCCCCTCTGCGCGAGATCGCCTCCGGCGGGAGAGCTCTCGCGCGTGATGCTCGCGCTCACGAGCTCCTGTCACGAAGGCTCGGGCGCCAAAGCGGGCTCTTCCTCCAAGTCCACACTCGTGTTCGACGAGATCGACGCCGGCATCGGCGGTCACACCGCCCGCGCGGTGGGCGAGCGCCTGCAGAGCCTGGCCAGCGAGCGCCAGGTGCTGTGCATCACCCACCTGCCTCAGATCGCGTCGCTGGCCGCACGTCACTTCTCGGTCGCCAAGGACACCTCGGCCGACCCGACGCTCGCCACCGTCTCCCAGCTGGGCGAGCCGGAGGTCGTGACCGAGCTGGTGCGAATGCTCGGCGCCGAGGACCAGGACAGCGCCGCCAGGCAGCACGCCAAGGACCTCCGCAGAGCAGCTTAAGCGCCTGCAAAGAGCCCGATCCCGCTACGCGATCGGCGTGTGGGCGTTACCCTCGATTCACATGGCCGCGACCCGGCAGCCGCCTGGCACGACTGCGCCCGTCTACGGGTCTTTGCCCGCGCCGCAATTCGAGCACGCCGGGTCGGTGCGACTCGGGCGCAAGACCAAGCTGATGGTCAGGCACCTCCTCGCGGGCGAGATCGCCGTGATCGACCATCTCGACATCGATCGCGTGTCCGCCGAGGAGCTGATCGCCGCCGGAGCGGTGGCGGTGCTCAATTGCAAGTCCTCCACGAGCGGGACATACCCGAATCTTGGGCCGCAACTGTTGGTTGAGGCGGGCGTCCTGCTCGTGGACCTGCACGACGATTCCCTCTTTCATTCCCTTTCAGACGGAGACCCTGTGACGGTGCGCGTGCGACCCGCAGAGGCGAGCGGCGAGGTGCTCTACAAGGGTCGTCCGCTCGTCTCGGGGGACGTGCTCGACCTGGCGCGTGTGCGCGCCGAGACCGAGGCCCGCCGCCTGGAGGTCGGCGATGCGCTGGAGCGCTTCGCCCACAACACGATCGAGCACATGCGCGAGGAGCGCGAACTGCTCTCCGGGCGGATCGACCTGCCGCTCCTCCGCACCGACTTCCGCGACCGCTCGGCGCTCGTGGTCGTGCGCGGCGTCGACCACCAACGCGACCTGCGAGCGCTCAGATCGTTCATCAGGGACACCAAGCCCGTCCTGGTGGCCGTCGACGGCGGCGCCGACGCGCTCCTCGAAGCCGGGCTGACACCCCACATGATCGTCGGCGACATGGACTCCGCCAGCGAGGCGGCTCTGCTCGGCGCCCATCAGGGCAAGACCGAGCTGGTGGTCCATTCCTACCCCGACGGTCGCGCCCCCGGGCGCCGTCGTTTGGAGGATTTGGGCGTGCCCTTCAAGCTGGTGCCGGCGCCTGGCACCAGTCAGGACGTGGCGATGCTGCTCGCCGCCGAGAAGGGGGCGCGCCTGATCGTGACGGTCGGCTCGCAGTTCAACCTCGTCGAGTTCCTGGACCGCAACCGCAAAGGCATGTCCTCAACGTTCCTCACGCGCCTGCGCATCGGCGAGATCCTGATCGACGCCAAGGGCGTGAGCCGCCTGTATCGGCCGATGCCGGGGCTCGCGCCCCTGATCGTGGTGATCGTGGCGGGGCTGATCGCCCTGATCGCAGTCGTCTCGCTTACCCCGGCCCTGCGCGACGTGGTCGATCTACTATGGCTCAAGCTTCAGCTGCTGTTCGGCTCCAACGGCAGTTGAGGTCAAACCTCGATGTTCGACTACCGCTACCACGCGCTTTCGCTTGCCGCCGTCCTGTTCGCGCTCGCCGTGGGGGTCGTGATCGGAGTGGCTATCGGCGACTCCAACCTGGTGTCCTCCGCCCAGAACGGGATCGTGCACAACCTACGCTCGGAAGTGAGCTCCTCTCAACACAGCCTCGAACAGGTTGGCGCCAAGCTCTCCGAAGCCGAACAGCTGGGCGCCGATCTGTGGCCGCTTGCCGTACACGGCATTCTGAGCGAAAAGCGCATAGGCCTCGTCTTTTTGGGCGGCTCCTCGGACACGATCGACACCTATGTCCGCGACGGGGTGGGGCAGGCCGGCGGCAGCGTCAAGGGCGTCGCGGCGATCCGCGAGCCGCTCGACTTGAGCGGATTGGCCACCCAGGCAAGCGGCTACCGCTACAGCGCCCTGGCCTCTGACCCGACGCTCGTACGGCAGTTCGGGGTGCGCATCGGCAAGCAGCTCGTCGAGGGAGGGCAGTTGCTCGAACGGGTCCAGGGCCGCTTGCTCAGCTCCAACGACGGCGAACTGGGCAAGCTCGAAGGGCTCGTGGTGGTGCGTTCCGACCCAACCGGCATGAGCCCACAGGCGGCCAAGAGCGCCGCCGAATTCGAGTCGGGCCTGATCGCCGGAGCGCTCTCGACCGGAGTGCCGGTCGTGGGCGTCGAGCTGAGCGGCACCGAACCCTCGCAGGTGCCTTGGTACAAGGCCGAACAGCTGGCCAGCGTCGACGATCTCGAAACGGTCGCCGGGCGCGCGGCCTTGGCTTTCGCCCTGGCTGGAGACCGTGGCGCATACGGAGCCAAGCCGACCGCCGAAGCGCTCCTGCCCTCGGCCAACACGGTCTTCGCCCAGCACTGATCGGCCTCGCGCTCGTCCTACCGCGCCGCTGACGATCCGCCTTGCGCACGTCCGCCTGCGCCGCTGACGGTCGGTCTCGCGCTCGTCCGCCCAGACCGCTAACTTCCCGGCGTGCATGCCCTCCCTTTCGTGCTGGCGTCGCTGGCGGCGGTCCTGTTGGCGCCCGCGTTGCTGCGCGCGCTGAGCGATGCAGGGCATGTAAAGCCCAACTTCCGCGAGCGGCGTGTCGTCTTCCCCTTCGGCGTGCTCAGCGTGGCCGGCGCTTTGGTCGCCCTGATCCCACTGGCGCTCTTGCAGCGATTGGAAGTCGCCGAAGTCTTCCATCCGGAGACCCTCATGGTCTCGGTGTATGTGCTCGGCGTGGCCTTCCTCGGGCTCGTCGACGACACGCTCGGGGGCGAGCCGCGCGGCTGGCGCGGACACGGACGGGCGGTGCTTCGCCTGCAGCTCTCGACCGGCGCGCTCAAGGCGGTCGGATCGCTGGGACTCGCGCTCTATGCGACGAGCTACGCGGAGCCTTCGACGGGCCGCTGGCTGTTGGCGAGCGCGGTCTTGGTCCTGGCCACGAACGCCTTCAACCTGCTGGACCTGCGCCCGGGACGCGCGACCAAGGTGTTCGTGCTGCTCGGCGCCGGTCTGACGATCGGCGCGGCCACCGTGCGACCGCTGTGGGCGCTCGGGCTGTTCGTCGGACCGGCCCTGGTCGCCGGCCTGTACGACCTGCGCGAGCGAGCGATGCTCGGCGACACCGGGGCCAACCTGCTGGGCGCGCTCGCGGGCCTGTGGCTCGTGCTCTCGCTGTCCACCCTGGGACAGGCGATCGCCCTGGCCCTGCTGTTCGCGATCACGCTTTACGGGGAGCTGCGCTCGATCACCAAGCTCGTCGAGCGGATGCCGCTGCTGCGGGGGCTAGACTCGTGGGGCGTACCTCGATGAACTCGCCTCACTCCGACCGCCACGCACAGGCTCCGGCCAAGACTCGGTTCATATTCGTGACCGGCGGCGTCGTGTCCTCATTGGGCAAGGGCATCGCGGCAGCCTCGATCGGGCGACTTTTGGTCTCGCGCGGCCTGACGGTGGGCTTGCAGAAGTTCGACCCTTACATCAACGTCGACCCGGGCACGATGTCCCCCTACCAGCACGGGGAGGTGTTCGTCACCGAGGACGGCGCCGAGACCGATCTCGACCTGGGTCACTACGAGCGCTTCACCGACGCCAACACCTCCCGCGCCTCCAATGTGACCGCCGGCGGCGTCTACGACACGGTGATTCGCCGCGAGCGCCGCGGCGACTACCTTGGCGGCACGGTCCAGGTCGTGCCCCACATCACCGACGAGATCAAGCAGCGCGTCTCCTTGATCGCCGAGTCGGCCGACGTGGACTTCGTGATCACCGAGATTGGTGGCACGGTCGGGGACATCGAGTCCCTGCCGTTCCTGGAGGCGATCCGCCAGTTTCCGGTCGACGTGGGCAGGCGACGCTGCATGTTCATCCACCTCACGCTCGTCCCCTATATCGGCCACGCGGGCGAGCTGAAGACCAAGCCGACTCAACATTCGGTCAACGAGCTGCGCCGGATCGGTATCGCTCCGGACATGCTGATGTGCCGCTCGGAGGGCCCGCTCTCGCAGGAGATCCGCAAGAAGATCGCTCTGTTCGCGAGCCTGCCGGCCGACGCGATCGTCTCCGCCCGCGACGTGGACAACATTTACAAGGTGCCGCTCGTATTTCGCGACCAGGGTGTGGACGACTGCATCCTCGAGCACTTCGGCCTGGAGGCGCCCGCGCCCGAGCTGTCCAAGTGGCAGGAGCCGATCGAGCGGGCTGAGCTGGCCGATCGCACCGTGCGGATCGCCTTGGTGGGCAAGTACATCCAACTGGAGGACGCCTACCTGTCGGTTTCCGAAGCTCTGCGCCACGCCGGCGCTTTGCAGGGCGCCACGATTCAGATCGACTGGATCGACTCCGAGCGCCTGGAAGCGCCCGAGAACGGGGCGGGCGAGGATCGTCCCCGCCCGCCGGTCGAGGACACCGAAGCCGACCCCGCACACGACCCCGCACAGGATCTGCGCCCGACACGCGAGGCGCTCGAAGAGGCCGACGGGATCCTGATCCCCGGTGGTTTCGGCGGACGCGGCATCGAGGGCAAGATCGAGGCGGCTCGGATCGCGCGGGAGAACGGCATTCCATACCTGGGCATCTGCCTGGGGATGCAGATCGCCGTCGCCGAGTTCGCACGGCACGTCGCGGGCATGGAGGGCGCCAACTCGACCGAGTTCGACATCGAGACGCCCTATCCTGTGATCGACCTTCTGCCCGAGCAGAAGGAGGTCGCGGACCTCGGCGGCACGATGCGCCTCGGCGCCGACCCGATCAAGCTGCACGAAGACACCCGTGTACGCGAGGCATACGGCGAAGCGGTCGTCTACGAGCGCCACCGCCACCGTTACGAGGTCAACAACCTGTTGCGCAAACGCCTGCAGAGCGCGGGACTGTGCGTTTCGGGCACCTCCCCGGACGAGCGCTTGGTCGAGGTCGTCGAGCTGGAGGATCATCCGTTCTTCGTCGCCTCCCAGTTCCATCCCGAGTTCAAGTCCCGCCCGGAGCGCCCGGCGCCGCTGTTCAGCGGGTTCGTGGCAGCCGCGCTGCGCAAGCTCGACGCGCGGCCCGACGGCGAGCGCAGGCTCGCCGGCCGCTCGTGAGCGAGCGCCTCGCCACCGGCGGCGACGCGCACTCCGCGGTGCGTGTGCAGGCCGTTTTCCATGTCTCGAGCGACGAGCAGGCGCAGACGGTTGCGGCCAGGATGGTGGATCGCGCGCACGAGATCGCCAACCTGCCGGAGTGCGAATGCGACGTGGATGTCTCCATCGAGCGCGAATCGCCGCAGTCCGCTCCTCCCGCCGGCCTCTAGCGCTTCGTGCTGAAGCTCCGCCGAGCCACCGTCATTCAGGCGGGTGCCGCCGGCGGCCCCGAGCAGGAGCTTTCGATCACCCTCGACGGCGAGCAGCGGCCCGCGATCGCCGAGGTGGGTTTGGTGGGAGCGAGCCGAGCCGGCGACGAGCTGATCGTGAACACCCAGGCGCGCGACCTGGGCCTGGGCTCCGGCGGCTTTGACATCGTCCACGCCAACCTCACGCGGGGCCTGTCGGGCGAAGGACGGGCGGGAGCCCACGTGATGAAGCTCAACTACACGAGCCTGCAACACGCGGTTGAGCCGATCGAGGACCAGCAGTTGGAGTTACCTCTGGGTCGCGGCGTCGCCGTGCTCGCGTTGCACGGCCAAC
Source organism: uncultured Solirubrobacterales bacterium (assembly GCA_963809705.1). Lineage (GTDB taxonomy): Bacteria > Actinomycetota > Thermoleophilia > Solirubrobacterales > Solirubrobacteraceae > Palsa-744. The sequence goes on from CAWEKF010000002.1 coordinate 81,696, forward strand.
TCGCGGCCGTGGCCTGGGCGTTCGCACAGGCCAGGCCCGAGGCGCGACTGGGCTACGTGCAAACGCCGGGCGGGGCCTTGCCGGGCGGGCATTCGCGAGTCGTGCGCGCGCTGCGCGAGCGCGGATTGCTGGCCGAGCACATAACCGCCGGGACGGCTTACGGCGGCGAGCTTGAGGCGATCACGACCGCCGGCGCGCTTCACCACGGATTTCAGCGGCTCGCTTGGGACGCGGCGGTGTGCGGACCGGGCCCGGGGATCGTGGGGTCCAGCTCTGCACTCGGCCACGGAGGTATGAGCGCGCTCGACTCGGCCCATACCGCGCTTGCCCTGGGGGCAGGCGCTCTGCTGGTTGCGCGCATGTCCTCGGCGGACGAGCGCCCCCGTCACCGCGGCCTCTCACATCACACGCTGACGGTGCTCGACATGCTGCTCGAGCCCGTCACCGTGGCGCTTCCAGCCGGAATACGCTCGCCCGCAGGCGCCGACCTGCGCGCCAACCTGAGGTCGGTGTTCGGCTCGGCGCGGGCGCCTTCCAAGCCACAGCTCGAGCTGGACGTTGATCGTCCGGCTCGCATGGCCCGCCACGACTGGCGGCGGGCCCCTGTCGACCTGCCCGGATACCTCGCCGGCGGTCTGCCGTCAGAGACCATGGGTCGCACCATCGTCGAGGACCCCCTGTTCTTTGGCGCCGCGCTTGCCGCCGGGACTGTGCTGGCGAGTCTGGGCGAAAGCGCCCAAGGCGAGGGGGGAAGCCGCTGAGAGTCGGTTCGCTGAGAGCCGGCTTGCACCGCCAAGGAGCCCAGGGCTGGGAGGCGAATCTTCGAGCGTGGGCGAGACCGAGCCAGGGCGAAACACGGATGGCGGGCGCCTTGAGCAGTTGACGCTCGACTTCCTTGCCCATCTGGAGCTGGAGCGTGGCCTGTCGCGCAACACTTTGCACGCCTACCAGTCCGACCTCGCCCAGTTCGGGCGTTATCTGGATACGCGCGGAGTCTCGCCGCTGCGGACCACCCACAGCGATCTCGCCGGTTTTCTCGCGGAACTCGCCGCAGGAGATGAGAAACGCGCGCCCGCATCGCCCGCGACTCTGCAGCGCAAGGCGGCCTGTCTGCGCTCGTTCTATCGGCACCTGCGCCGCGAAGAGCTGATCGTCCACGATCCCACGACCGACCTGCGGAGTCCGCCGAAGCTGATGCGACTGCCCAAGGTGCTCTCCCGCGAGCAGGTCGCCGAGTTGCTGGAGCAGCCGAAGGGCGCCGGGCCGCTGGCGTTGCGCGACAGGGCTCTGCTGGAGCTGATGTACGCGTGCGGGCTGCGCGTCTCGGAGGCGATCGCCTTGGAGGTCGGTGACGTGGACTCAGACGAGGGGATGCTGCGCGCGCGCGGCAAGGGCTCCAAGGAGCGGATCGTGCCCGTGGGCAGCAGCGCGGTGGGAGCCTTGCAGCGCTATCTGGCGCGAGGACGCCCCCTGTTGGTGGGGGCGCGCGCGGAGAGCAGCCTGTTCGTCAACCATCGCGGCGCGCGCCTTACGCGACAGGGCGTCTACAAGATCATCCAGAGCTATGCCCACAGCGCGGGCTTGGCCGAGCGGATGACGCCACACACCTTGCGCCACACCTTCGCCACGCACCTGCTTGCGGGGGGCTGCGATCTGCGCTCTTTGCAGGAGATGCTTGGACACGCCGACCTGGCCACGACGCAGATCTACACCCACCTGTCGGCCGATCGTCTCAAGGACGCCTATTTCGGGGCGCATCCGCGAGCGCAGGCGCGCACGATGCGCAGGCCCGTCTGAGGCGCGATAGCGCCGCCCCGGTGGGCATATACGCGCAGGATGCTGGCCCATCTGAGCGCGACTCGCTCGCCGGCAGCGGCGTCTGCGCCGGCGTCCCTATGCTGGGCGCTGCATGCCCGAGCTGCCGGAGGTGGAGACGATCAGACGCCAGTTGGCGCCCCTGGTGGAGGGACGCACATTGAAGCGCGTCGAGATCCTCGACTGGCGCTGGTGCAGGCCGCTCGCTCCCGCCGAACTGGAGGACGCCCTGACGGGGCGAGCGGTGGAGAGCCTGGGGCGGCGGGGCAAGTATCTCGTGTGGAGCTTGAGCGAGGAGGTCTATCTGGCTCAGCACCTGCGCATGACCGGCACGGTCCTGTGCGATCCGAGCCCTGAGCAGACCCACGTGCGGGTGCGGATCGATCTCGGCTCGCGCAGCCTGGCGATCGTGGACCCGCGCCGGTTCGGCACGGGCGAGCTCTTGCTTGGCGAGGAGGCGCTCGACGCGTTCTTCCGGGCGCGCCTGGGTTTGGAGCCCCTGGACGAGGGCTTCACGACCGAGCATCTGCGCGGATTGGCGCGGGGACGCACGACTCCGGTCAAGGCGTTTCTGCTCGACCAGAGGAGGATGGCGGGCGTGGGCAACATCTATGCAGACGAGGCTTTGCACCGGGCCGGCATCCACCCGTTGCGCCCGGCCGGGCGATTGACAATCGAACAGCACGAGCGCCTGCGGGAGGCGCTGGTATGGGCGCTCCAGGCAGGCATCGAGGCGCGCGGGGCGACGATCGACGACTTCCGCCACGTGGATGGGGTGTGGGGCTCCTTTCAGGATCGCTTCCAGGTGCACCGTCGCGAGGGCGAGCCGTGCGCGACTTGCGGGCGGACGATCGTGAAGATGGTCGTGGGGGGGCGGGGCACCTACGTGTGCGAGCGCTGCCAGCCGCGACCGCGGGCTAAGCCGCCAGCAGCTCGTCCAGGCGACCGCTCTCCAGGGCGCTGAGCGTCTCGGCGAAGCCGCCGAGCAGCTCGTCGCCGACCAGTACCTGGGGGAAGGTCATCATGCCGGTGCGCCCGGCAAGCTCGACGCGTCCGGGGATGTCCTTGGAGAGGTTGACCTCGGAGAACTCCAGGCCGCGCGCCTTCAAGAGGCCCTTGACGCGCGCGCAAAAAGAACAGGGCTCGGTCGTGTAAATGATTATTTGCCTGGCATTGTTCATTACTTCATAAAGTATAGCTTTCGTTCTGAGTCCTTGGCGGCGCCGTTGCGATCTTTCGGGGCGGGATCCTTGGAGGCGAGACTCTCCGCCGCGCCCGATCTTAGACTCGGCGGATCGATGGCGGGACTGCTCAAGACCGAAGCGGTTGTGCTGCGCTCGATGAGGTATGGCGAGGCCGATCGCATCCTGCACGTGTACACGCCCCACAGGGGGCGGGTGAGCGCTATCGCGAAGGGGGTGCGCCGCGCTCGCAGCCGCTTTGGGGGACGCTTGGAGCCGTTCTTTCGCCTGCGCATCGAGCTGCACGAAGGCCGAGGCGAGCTGTTGACGGTGACAGGAGCGCAGACCCTCGACGGTCACGCGAGGCTGCGCGGGGACGCGCGCGCGCTGGACGCCGCGGCGAGGGCCTGCGACGCGGTGGGGCGCCTGTTCGAGACCTCAGAGCCCCATCCGGGCGTGTTCAACCTGCTGTGCCGCAAGCTGGCCCTGCTCGATGAAGCTCCGGCGCAGGCCACGCGAGCCGGCGCTCTGGCGTTTCGCCTGAAGCTGCTGGTCGCGGCGGGACTGGCGCCCCAGTTGGGAGCTTGCGCGGGTTGCGGGGAGGGCGAGCGCCTGGTCGGCTTCTCGGGCGCCGCGGGGGGCGTGGTTTGCAGCGCCTGTTGGTCGTCTGAGCCTCACGCAGAGGCGCGCGCGGTGGGGGCGTTCCCGCTGGACGAGCAGGCGCACGAGTTCATGGCCCAAGCGTTGGGGCAGTCCTTGAGCGAGGCGCCCGCAGCCGACGAGCGCGTGCTCGGGCAGGTGGAGCGCGCGGTCAACGAGACGCTCGAGCACCACGCGCACGTGCGCCTGATGCCCGCCACCAACCGCAGACCGCCGCAAGCAGCGCCCGCAGAGAGCCAACCGCAGCCGCTGCCACAATCGGCTGTGTGAGCATCGCAAACGACACGCAGCCCGTCGCGGCGGCCTTCGCCGAGACTCGGCGCGAGCTGGAGAAGCGCGAGCTGTCGCCTTTGGCGGCGCGCTCCTATCCGGCGCGCAGGGCGCGCCCTGAGGAGGATTGCGGGCTGCGCACACCGTTTCAGCGAGATCGCGACAGGATCGTGCACTGCAAGGCGTTTCGGCGCCTGACGCACAAGACCCAGGTGTTCGTGGCGCCGCTGGGCGACCACTACCGCACGCGTTTGACGCACACGCTGGAGGTGACCACGATCTCACGCACGGTGGCCAGGGCCTTGGCGCTCAACGAGGATCTGGTCGAGGCGATCGGGCTCGGCCACGACCTTGGGCATCCGCCCTTCGGGCACATTGGCGAGGAGGCGCTCGACGCGTGCTTGAAAGAGGGCTTTGGCAAGGACTTTCGCCACTACGAGCACTCGTTGAGGGTCGTGGACCGGCTCGAGCGCGACGGCGCCGGGCTCAACCTGACCGGGCAGGTGCGCGAAGGCATCGCCAGGCACTCCGGTCGCGCGCCGCTGCCGGACACATTGGAGGGGCGGATCGTGCGCACGATCGACCGGGTCGCCTACATCAACCACGACATCGACGACGCGATCAGGGCAGGGCTGCTGGGCGAGCGCGACCTTCCCGAGGGACCGATCGCGACGCTCGGGGAGACCGGTTCGCGGCGGATCGACACGCTGGTGCACGACATGGTGGAGCACTCGGCGCGCGCCGGGGACATCGTGCAGGGACCGCAGGCGGGACCGGCGATGGACGAGCTGCGCAAGTTCATGTTCGAGCACGTCTACCTGGGGCCTGCCGTGCGCGCCGAGCGTGCGCGCATCGCCAACGTGGTGAGCAAGCTGTTCGAACACTACGTCGAGCACCCCGATCTGCTGCCGAGCGGCGGCGGTCGCGAAGAGGCGGCCGAGCGCCGGGACTTGGCTGCGCGCGAGAACCTGGCCGAGCGGGTCACCGACTATGTGGCGGGCATGACCGATCGCTACTGCATCCGTGAGTACACGGACCTGGAAGTGCCGCGCACCGATTGGCGATCGATGTGACCGCCAATCGGCCAGCACGCTAGCGTCCTTGACAGGATGGCCAGATATACGCCCGACTCGCGTGACAGGGTGCGCGACGCGATCGACTTCGTGGAGCTCGTGGGAACACGCACGGAGCTGCGCCGAGCAGGAGCACGCAGCTATGAGGGACTGTGCCCATTCCACGACGAGCGCAGCCCGTCTTTCAGCGTGGAGCCGGTCGAGAAGGTCTATTACTGCTTTGGCTGCCAGGCCTCGGGCGATGTGTTCACGTTCGTGCAGGAGACCGAAGGCGTCGACTTCAAGGGCGCCTTGGAGCTGCTGGCCGACAGGGCCGGGATCGAGCTGGAGGTCGAAAAGGAGGACTCGCGCGAAGCCGAGCGCCGGGTGCATCGCGAGCGATTGTGGGAGCTCCTGACGCGCACAAGCGCCTACTACGAGCGCTATCTGTGGGAGTCCGGGGAGGCGGCACAGGCTCGCGCTTATCTGGAGGGGCGCGGGTTGGGCGCGGAGATCCTGAAAGCGTTTCGGGTGGGCTACGCGCCGAGCGCGTGGGATCGCGTGTTGCTTGCTTCGCGGCGGGGCGGCTTCTCGGAGAAAGAGCTGTATGAGACGGGTTTGGCGCAGCGCTCGCAGGAGCGGGGCGGGCTGTATGACCGCTTCAGGGCCCGCATCATGTTCCCGCTGGCCGACCAGCGTGGACGCGTGCTGGGCTTCGGCGCACGGGCGATGAGGGACAACCAGAAGCCGAAGTACCTGAACACCTCCGACAACGACGTCTACCACAAGGGCCGACACCTGTACGGGACCGATCTGGCCCGGTCCGCGGCCGCGAAGGCGGGGGAGGTGATCCTTTGCGAGGGCTATACCGACGTGATCGCCCTGCACCAGGCCGGCTTCAGGAACGCTGTCGGCTTGATGGGAACAGCGCTGACCGGCGAGCAGGTCGGCGAGTTGGGGCGCATGGCGCAAACCGTGTTGCTCGCGCTCGACGCCGACAAGGCAGGGCAGGAGGCGATGCTGAAGGCTTCGCGCCTGGCCGCTCGTCGCAACCTGGAGCTGAAGGTGGTGGAGCTGCCGGCGGGCGCCGATCCGGCCGACCTCGTTCAGCGGGAGGGCAGAGAGGCGATCGAGACGGCGATCGAGGGGGCGGCGCCGTTCGTGCGCTTCAGAGTCGAGCGGGTGCTGGCGGCGGGGGACGACGCCAGCCCGGAGGGGCGGGATCGCATGCTCGGGGAGCTGCGACCGGTGTTCGAAGGCCTGCCGCCGAGCGCTATGCGGATGGAGCTGACGCGGCTGGTGTCGGGCAGGCTCGGGTTGAGCGAGAGCTTGGCCGAGACGCTCCTGGCCGCTCGTGGACCACAGGGTGGAGGAGGGGGAGGATTGGAGGGGCGTGCCCGCGGCGGAGCGCCGGCTGGACAGCCCGCGCGCGCGGGCGCACGAAACGGCGCCTCACGTGGTGGGGGTGGGGGCGACCGGACTGGCGAGCGCGGGTTGGGGGTCAACAAGGTGCTTTCGGCGCGCGAGGATACTGAGCGCGCCTTTTTGGCCCTCTGCATTGCCACGCCAGTCCATGGACAGAAGGCGTTGGGGGAGGTGGAGATCGGGGACGTGTTCACGAGCGAGCTGCTGCGCCGTGCCGCCGTACACCTGAAGGCGGACGGGTTGGCCGAGCCGCTGAAGGGCGTGGACGCCGAGGACCGCGAGCTGGTGGGCCTGCTCGCCGAGCTGACCGTCGAAGCGGGGCGCTGGCCGGCGCACGAAGGCTCGAGCAAGCCGGCGATGCTGGAGGTCCAACAATTGCAGCTGCGCCTCGCCGCGATCGACCGCCAGATCCACACCGCCCGCGCGCAGGGGGCCGGCGAGGTGAGCGAGTTGGCGCGCATGCGGGGAGAGGTCAAGCGCGATTTCGACCGAGCGCAGGAGCGGGCTTTGGCGGAGAGCGGGGCGGACACATAGGGGCGGTCGCCGTGCTCGCGACGCGCTTGTGTTCTGCGCTTGGGCGTACTGCAACGAACGCATGTTTCCATCGTTCCGTCCGATCTATAGTAGACAATGCAGTGCATGAATCGCGCTTCGCTGGAAGAGTTTTTGAGCCAAGGACTATCGCTGGCCGAGATCGGCAAACGGTTTGGCAAGCATGAAGCGACGGTGGCCTACTGGATAAAGAAGCACGAGCTTGCGGCGGTCAATCGCACCAAGCACACGGCGAAGGGCGGACTGGAACGAAGCGATCTGGAGAAGCTGGTCGACACCGGCGCTTCCATCGCTGAGATCGCCGAGAAGGTCGAACGGAGCAAGGCCACTGTGCGCCATTGGCTCAAGCAATATGGATTGCATACGCAGGCTCCCCCTGGAGCGCCGTCGCGGCCCGGTGTCGATCAGGCTCGGGCGAGCGGACAGGCCGAACCCGTTCTGGACTGTCCCCGACACGGTAGCGTCCGACACATCCTGGATGGTCGTGGCTACTACAGGTGCCGTCAATGTCGGGTCGAGGCTGTCGTTCGTCGCCGGCGCAAGGTCAAGGAGACTCTGGTGGCGGAGGCCGGTGGGAAGTGCCGCCTGTGCGGCTACAGCCGATGTCTTGCGGCGCTCGAGTTTCATCACCTCGACCCGACGAGCAAGAAGTTCGGGTTGGCGCGACGCGGCGCGCGTAGCGTCGCCACGCTGCGGTCTGAGGCGCGGAAGTGCGTGCTGCTCTGCTCCAATTGCCACGCAGAGGTCGAGGCGGGCGCTGCAGAGCTTCCGTAAGATGTCAGTGGTTATCGTGTCTCAAGGGTAGCCCGATCCGGGGTGGCGCAATGGCAGCGCGAGCGACTGTTAATCGCTAGGTTGTGGGTTCGAGTCCCACCCCCGGAGCTTGATCAACCGCCCCTGACGGGGCGGGATCCCCGGCGCACACTTGTCCTCAGGGCCTTATGGGACTACCTCCACTCCGACTGACGCAGGATGCTCAGAGGGACGAGCAGAGCTACCTGCAGAGCACTCCGCGGCAAGCCGCTCGATGAGCGTCGCGGCGCGGTGCCCGGCGTCGTAGGTCGAAGCCCACGCAGCCAAAGCCTGCGCTTGGGTGCGGATCGAGGGCTCGGAGAGTGTTCGTTCGACCGCGTGGCGCAAGGGTCGCGGTGAGATAAAGCGGCGGGGGAGACGTACTCCGGCGCCGGCCCAGGCCAGACGGGCGGCGTTCTCGTTCATGTCGCCGGCGACGGGACAGGCGACTACGGGGACACCGCAGGAGAGCGCTCGGACCAGGGTGCCGTGACCAGCGTGACAGACGATGGCGTCGCAGTGGGGCAAGGTGCGGGTGTAGGAGACCCAGTCGACGACACAAGCGTTGTTGGGGACAGGCAAAGGACTGGATGGAAGACGCCGGTTGTAAGTGGCGAGCACACGCACGGGAGCGTCGGCGAGGCCGCGCAGAGCGGCATGAAGCAATCGATGGTCGGGGTCCTGGGAGGTGGAGGGAGCGATCAGCACGAGGGGGTCCTCGCCGGGCGGGAGCAGGGTCTCCTCGGCCGGCGGCTCCCACATCAAGGGACCGACGACGTGGGCGTGGGGGGGCCAAGGGCGCGGGTACTCGAGCTGCGGGAAGGTCGCGACCAAGGCAAGCTCACGCGAGGTCCCTCCGTGGACGTGGTCGAGCGGCGGCAGGCCGACCTGAGCTCGGGTGCGGTTGAGCGCTAGACGCCCGCTCTGAAGGCCTCGGCGGACAGGCAGGTGTGCTCGCTCCCAGAAGGCGCGGCCTAGTGCGGTGCGGGGCAGGAGCGCGCCGAAAGAGTAGATCGGAAAGCCGGATCCCGCCTCAGGGAAGACATGGGGGATGAGTGTGGCGCACGGGATGCCGAGCAGCTCGCCCGCGAGCGAAGGTCCGAGCGTGAGAATGTCGTGCACCACGATGTCCGGCCGCAGCTCGCGCACCAAGGGAAGCGTGTCGCGGGTCGCGTAGACGACGGCCTCATAGAAGTCGAGCGGGTGATCGCCAATGGGGAAAGCGCTGTACTCGGGCGCGGGCGTGAAGGCGATGCCCTCGGCTTCGATCGGGCCTCGCCAGCGCTCCCAGGTCTGCAGGGTGACGTCGTGGCCGCGTCCAAGCAAGGCGCGACCGAGGGCGATCATCGGAAACGCGTGACCAGGGTCCCCGAAAGCCCCCAACAAGAGCCTTAGAGGAGGTTGTCCCTGTCCCTCGGCCACCTCAGACGAGACGACTTGGAGCGGCGAGACAGACACTTGCTCGATTGCTCGGCTCGGCTTGGCTTCGCGACGCGACAAGCTATGCGACGAGGCGCGCGCTAACCCGCCAGCTCAGCCACGAGTCGCAATTGCTCCAGCCGGTCGTCCTTGGTGAACGCGATCGGCGTGATCCCGAGCGTGCCGACTCCCGCGTCGCGGTAGATGGCCAGGCGCTCGCGCACGACGTCCCTGGGTCCGCACAGGGAGACCATGTCGATCAAGGCGTCGGGGATCGCCGCCATCGCCTCCTCGCGCTTACCCTCGAGGTAGAAGTCCTGGATGACTTTGGCGTCCGCCTCGAAGCCGTAGCGGCAGACGAGGTTGTTGTAGAAGTTCTGCTTGCGCGACCCCATGCCGCCGACGTAGAGCGCGATGAAGGGCCGCATCGCATCGCGCGCGGCCTGAAGATCGTCGGTGACGAAGACGTTGACGGTTGGCGCGATGTCGAACCCATCGAGTGAACGGCCGGCACGGTCCGCGCCTTCCCGCAGGAGCGGGCGCAGCTCGGACACGTGCTCGGGCGAGAAGAGCGTGGGAATCCAGCCATCGGCGATCTCGCCGGCAAGCGCTGTGTTCTTCGGTCCGATCGCCGCGAGATAGACGGGAATGCGCTCCTGGACAGGGGCGATCGTGAGCTTCAGTGCCTTGCCGGGACCGTCGGGGAGCGGAAGCTCAATCGTCTCGCCGTGGAATTCGAGGCGTTCGCGGGCGAGCGCCTTGCGCACGACGGCGACGTACTCGCGGGTGCGCTGCAACTGCTTGGCGAAGCGCTGACCGTGCCAACCCTCGGCCACCTGTGGCCCGGAGGAGCCGATGCCGAGGATCATGCGCCCGCCGGAGAGCTGATCGATCGTGGCCGCAGTCATGGCGGTCATCGCAGCGGAGCGGCCCGGCATCTGAAAGATTCCCGAGCCGAGCCGGATCGTGGAGGTCTGCCCCGCGAGCCACGCGAGCACGGTGGCAGTGTCCGAGCCGTAAGCCTCGGCGGCCCAGACAGAGTCGTAGCCCAGCTTCTCGGCTTCCTGGACGATTTCGAGCTGATCTTGGGAGCTGAGGCCGAGACCCCAGTATCCGATGTGCACGCCTAGCTTCATTTGCGTCCTTTCCGTATCAGAGGGCGTCGCCGGGACGCACGAACATCATCTCAGGAACGACACAGGCAGGGGAGACGCGCAACAGAAAGCGCACCGACTCGGCGATGTCCTGCGGGCGGATCATCTCCTCGGCCGGCACCTGGCCCTTGGCGAAGTCGGTCATCGGCGTGTCCACGAAGGCGGGGCACAGAGCGGTGGACTTGATGCCGGACGAGCCGAGCTCCTTGTTCATCGCTTCGGTCCAGCCGACGACGCCGTGCTTGGTGGCCGAGTAGACCGAAAGCCAAGCCTCGGCGCGCTTGCCTGAGATCGAGGCGGTGTTGACAACGAGCGCGTTGGAATGCTCGGCGCCGGCCTGCTTGAGCATCTCCAGACACTCTCGGTAGAAGAGCACGATCGAGCGCAGGTTGACCGAGAGCTGCATGTCCAGGTGCTTGGTCTGGATGTCTCCCACGGGCGCGCCGACGCCGACACCGGCGTTGTTGACGAGCACGTCCAGGCGCGCATAGCGCTCCCGGTGGGCGGCGACGACCTTCTGGATCTCGCTCTCCTCGGAGAGGGCCGCCGCAACGCCGTGCACATCGAAGCCCTCGCCGGCAAGGCCATCGACGGCTGCCTGCAGCTTCTCGGGTCGCCGCGCCGCCATCGTGACCCCGAAGCCTTCTTCCCCGAGCACCCGCGCTATAGCCAAGCCGATCCCGCTCGATGCCCCCGTGACGATCGCTGCACGCTCTGCCATTGCCGCTCCTCTCGTTGGTTGACCGTTGAATCAAACCATCCCGGGCCCTCTGGCGCCGGCGGGCTCTCCGCTGGTAGCTTCTGAGAGGTCGCGCCCCCGCGCGACACGGGCCCGTAGCTCAGTTGGTTAGAGCCGCCGACTCATAATCGGTTGGTCCCAGGTTCGAGTCCTGGCGGGCCCATTTCTGAGCGTGAATTTCGTCGCCGTGTTGAGTAGGGCTATGCGGCTTGGCTCTGGCCTGGCCAGACGCCGGTTCGTACTCGCTCGTAGAGCGTGTCCGGCGCGAGGTCCGCTCCGCCCGGCCAGCAGACCGTGCCACTCTCGGGATCGACGCTGACCTCGGCGAAGCCCTCGGGGGTCACGGCGCGCTCGAAGACCGGGCCCCTCATACGGTCGAGCACATAGACCTCGCCGGTTGCGCCGTCGGCAAACGTAAGTAGCAAGACACCGTGCTGCGGAACGCTCGCCTGAACTATGTCTGGAGTAAGGCCGATCATTGCAGTGGCTCGATCTCTTGCAGTGTGGCACCTTCGCGCGCTCGGCGCCAGTTCTCATCCAGCTCAGCCGCATGCATCTCAGCCCAGGCAAGCACAAGTCGAAGCTCACGGCGCGGCAGGTTGCTTACCAGCACCTCCAACGTATCGATGCGGACCTTCGCGCCGTGCCCTGCGGCTCGCGCGTGGAAGTGGGGAGGCCCATGGTCATCGAAGTACATCGTGATCGTGAGCCCGAAAAAGCGGCTTATTGTCGGCATCCACCGCAATATTGCCGTGTAGTCCGGTCGGCAAACTCAACCGACCCCGCGTAACAAATCGGGCCCACTGCCGAATCCCGCCTATTTCGATCGAACTCTTGCGCCAAAAGCTGCCTGTCCTGAGGAGGCACGCCCAACCTGGAGGTGGGCGCTCGCATGTGGGCGAAAGCGGCAATGCGAGAGCTGCGCGGATGGTCGTCGTCAGGCTAGCCGACCAACCGGGGATAGAGACGCACGTAAGAAACAAGAGGCGCCATCTCAGCGACGACGACTTGACGCAGAGCGCTAGCCGTCGAATACTAGATGGTCGAAAAATCTCGATATGTAGTCATACACATGTAAGGAGAAGGACGGAGGGTTGACCGATGCACCAAGACGGATCGCTACCACGAGCACGTCGAGACGGTCTCCTTGAAGAGACGCTCGGCGAGGAGCTCCTCCTCTACGATCAAAACAGTCACACCGCTCATTGCTTGAGCCCAATCGCAGCCTGCGTCTGGCGGCATTGCGACGGCGAGCACGACCTGACTGGCCTTGCCGAGTTCGCCGGGGCAAGCGCGAACCTTGTCGCCGACGCGCTCCATGAGCTGCGCGAGAAGGAACTGCTCGACGCCGAGCCCCAAATCATGCAGAGCACGATCCCCGGTGTTTCTCGCCGGGAAGCGATCGTCCGGGTCGCGCGTTACGGCGCCGCCGCTGCCGCCACGTCGCTGATCGTATCGGCGACCGCTGCGACGCCCGCTATGGCCAGCTCGGGGGAAGAACTCTCAGTGTGTGCGGTAGCTATAGGGTCATCATGCTGCGAATGCAGGAACAAAGAATGTATGTCCGGATTATCCCTGGCGCAATGCAATACATTTTGTGACGAAAACGGAGGGAGGCACACCTTTCTCTCAAATTTCTATTGTCAGGGTTGATGCTGGCTGGACTCTGCGGCGTGGCTCGGCTCGGCTCGGCTGGATGGTGCCTGAGAGAAGGCGGCGCTGTCCGTGTCGTCCATAAGATTGCTGTCACAGAAACCAGCCTCTGGGCTAGCCCTCAACACTCCGTTGCGTTTGTGCCTCTCTCGCCGCGGCTGTTTCATTAGCGTTATTCGATGTTGTGGATGCTCGGGGTGAATCTGCGTGAACGCGGAATGTGTCGACCGTTACTCCCAACTGGCACGCAACTTTGCGGTGGATGCGCTCACGGCCGAGGTCGCGGGTGCGTTCGGCCGTGAGGGAATCGAGACGCTTGTGCTCAAGGGTCCGGTGCTCTCTAGGTGGCTCTATCCGGGCGAGGTGCGTCCCTATGTTGACTCTGATCTGATGGTGGCGCCCCGGAACCGGGCACGGGCGGTGGGCGTGCTCGAGCGGCTGGGTTTCGTGGAGTATTTGCCGTGGATGCCAACGTCGCTATCCATGGATATAGGGCGCACGACGTTTAGCCGCGGCGGCGGCGGCGGCATGGTGGACCTTCACTGTCAGCTGCCAGGGCTCGATGGCGACCCGGACGCGATCTGGGGTTGCCTCGCCGCGAGCGCCGAGCGGCAGGTCATCGGTGGGGTCGAGTTGCGCGTGCCCGATCGCGACGCCGTTCTGCTGCACGTGGCCATGCACGCCGCGCAGCACGCGAACCTGGTGGACGGCAAGCCACTCGAGGATCTGCGGCGAGCGCTCGCTCGCGTCGAGGAGTCGAAGTGGTCGAGCGCGCTGGAGCTCGCGTGCGCGTATCGGGGCGTCCCGGCGTTCGCAGCCGGCCTGCGGCTCCTGCCCGAGGGCGGGGATCTGGCGTGCAGACTCGATCTCGGTGAGGAGGGATCGCTCAAGTACGCGCTCCTGCGCGAGGATGTGATCGCCGAGGAGCTCTACGCACTGCTCTCCGCCGACGCGGGGATTAGGTCGAAGCTGACGATCGCTGCAAGCCGTGGCTTTCCAGGACCCGACTACATGCGGTGGTGGTCACCGCTGGCGCGGCGCGGCAAGCGCGGGCTGGCTGGCGCCTACGTCTGGCGGGCGATCTGGGCGATCGGCCAAGCGCTCAGCGCGATTCACACATTGTGGCGCGTCCGGCGAGCGAAGGGCGCAGCGTAGAACTCGTGTGCCGAGCAGGCGTGCTTTGTCAGCTTGCTGGCTGCCGTGACAACAGGGCGCTTGCGGCTTCGTCGGCGTCTCCCCGGTCTCCCTCGAGAATCACGGCGTCGGTCGCGGCGCGCCGCACGGCTGCGAGTACCTGTTCTGGGCGTGAGCGTGCGGCAATGGAGTGCTCCAGCAGTTTGATGGCGCCCTCTCCGGTGCTGCAGGGGCGCGGCGCCCAGGCAACTCCGGGACGGTAGCTCGTGAATGCGATCAGAGCGACGGGTAGAGGTCGATCACCGGCCCGGCCACCAAGGCTCTCGACCGACCGCTCCTGCGTCGCGCGGGTGGCGTTGATGCGCACCGACAAAGGCTTGGGGTAGGGGTGAACGAGGCCGTCGGCGTCGAGCACGGCGTACTCGTCAGACCAGTATTCCGCGCCCGCCTGCACGAGCGCGGCCACCAGCGTGGTCTTCCCGGCAAAGCTCCTCCCCGGGAGCACGATCGCGCGCTCCCCTACGCCAACAACTCCAGCGTGGACGAAAACATGCTCGGGAGCATGCAGCGCGATGTACATGCGCAGCTCGGCGTCGAGGATGCCGAGCGCGAGTCGCAAATCAAACGGGCCCGCGACTGGCTTCTCGTCGCACACGACGTTCAGAAGCCCGTCATCTGTGGTGTCCTTGACGAGCGCGAAGCGGCCACGCTCCGGCGGGTATCTCGCGGGACGGGAGCGCGGAGGCAGGAAATCGGAAACGGCCGCAAGATGCTGAGGATCGGCGCTGACCGCCACGGTCACACCGAATGCCTCGACTGCCATCGACTCTGCCGCGCTTTTACCTATCACATATGGAAAGTAGCAGTTGTTCCGCTAGATTGTGGTGTACATTTATCTGGATGATGAACGATGCGCTGATAGTTGCTCGGCTCTGTCTCGCTGCGGTGTTCTTCATTGCTGGGGTCGCGAAGCTCGCCGATCGCTCGGGCACGCGGCAGGCACTGTCCGATTTCGACGTGCCGCGCCGCCTCGCCGATCCATTGCTGCTGCTCCTGCCCGCCGCCGAGGCTCGCGGCAGCTACGGCGCTTTTGTTTCCGACTACGGCGCGCTGGGGGGCGGCGGGCAGCCTGGTACTTCTCGCGTTGTTCGTCGTGGGGCTCACACGAGTGCTGCGCCGCGGCGAGGCCCCGGATTGCCATTGCTTCGGCCAAGTGCACTCCAAGCCGGCGAGCTGGGTGACGGTGGCCCGCAATCTCGTGTTGGCGCTACCGGCCGCATATGTGGTGCTCGCGGGCCCCGGCCCTTCGCTTGCCTCATGGGTAGCCGACACCGACGCGACCGACCTCTGGCTGATCGCGACCGGCGCGCTGGCAACACTCACAGCAACGACATCCTTCCTTCTATGGCGCGAGAACCGCCGTCTGCGCTCGACGGGCGGTCGGGAGGTCACATCCCTCCGACAGATCGGAGCGCTGGCGCCGCACTTCACGTTGCCCTCCACCACAGGGCGCGCCGTGAGCCTTCAGGACCTTCTAGCCGATGACCGTGCCTGCCTACTCACGTTCGTGCACCCCGGGTGCGGACCCTGCAAAGCGCTCCTGCCCGAACTTGCACGCTGGCACGACACGATAACCGAACGTCTAGCCCTAACCCTGATAACCGCCGTGAAGGCCACGGAAGCCGAGAAGCTCGCGCGTGAGCACGCGCTGAGCGACGTGCTCATCGACGAGCAATCAACCGTCAGTCACGCATACGGAGCCACCGCAGTTCCCTCCGCCGTCCTCGTCGCATCGGATGGCACGGTGAGGAGCACACTCGTCGCCGGCCCCGTCGCGATCGAGTCGCTCATACGACTCGCGCTTCACGACGAGACGCGGTCGGCTCCCGCCCGGGGCTGACCACAGCATTCCCTCTCAGGCGGCCAGCATCACCACCTGAGCGTCGCGCGAAGGCTGCTTCGAGGCGCAGAGGCGCTACTGCTGGACGAGCCATATTTCTCGCGGCAGGGGCGATGTTCACTGAACCGCCTCGCTAGCAGCGACAACCGGCCCATCCCTGGCTTACATCACATCGAGATCGTCGAGCCGCGCGCTTGACAGCAAGACCCGCTCCCCGCGAAACGGCACCGCCTCGGCTTCCAAAAGCCTCCGCTGACGGCTCCCCATGGCAAGCGAGCCGTCGGCGCGCACGACCCGGTGCCATGGCACGTCCTCGGCGCCCGTCTGACTCAACACACGCCCCGCGAGACGCGGCGCGCCCGGAGAAACATCGCCGTAGGTGCGCACATAACCCGGCGGAATCGCACGCACCCGGCTCAGGATCGCCGCCCTTCTGTCATCGGCGGGCAAACGCATCCGTCTACGCCTGACCCTCCTCCACCATCGCCGCCAACCCACGTAGAAACACTTCGCACATGGTCGCGTAGAGCCCGTTGTCCAAGTCCGGATCGATGATCCGGTTGAGCAGGAACCCGTCGGCCATGGCGAACGTCATCGCGGCGACATCCTCGTGGGGGAGCGCCGACTCGACTCCCAGGGCGGCGGTCCAGCGCGCGAAGATGGCGGCCATGCGCTCGCGCAGCCTGCGTTGGCGCTCGGCCAAGACTGCCCTGAACTGCTCGTTGCGGGCGGCGTGCGTGGCGAACTCCTGGTAGAGCCTGGGCCACTCGGGATCGCGGTCCACATAGGTGAGGAACTCCTCGGCTGCCAAGCGCGCCTCGGCGGCGGGCTCGCCGGCGCCGCTCATGGCAGCCTGGAGGCGCTCCATCTCGGCCGCGAACTTCTCGTCGAGGATCGCCAGGAACATGTCCTCCTTGCTGGCGAAGTTGGCGTAGAAGGCGCCCTTGGTGTAGCCGGCCTCGGCGGCGATGCTGTCGATCGAAGCGCCGTCCATGCCGCGCTCGCAGATCGAGCGTGAGGCCGCGCGCAGCAGCGCCGCGCGGGTTGCCGCCTGGCGCTCCAGACGGGTTGGACGCTCCCCGCTACGGGTGTCTGCGGTGCTCAAACGAGCGCCACCTCCGCCTCGTTGGCAGAGGTTGACGAGGAGACGGGATAACCGGGGGCCTGACCCATCACGACCTCGGCGTCGTGGCGCGGGGTCTCGGTGATCGCGCGCCTGTACACCCGCTCGGAGCCTGCTCGCGCGGGCGCCAGGGTGCGCCGCAGGACCAGCTCGCGCAGGACCGTCTCCATCTCGAACTGGGCGAAGGCCGCGCCCAGGCAGCGGCGCACGCCTCCGCCGAACGGGATCCAGGTGTAGGTCCCCGGTACTTTGCCGCCCTCGCTCTCGATGAAGCGCTCGGGGATGAACTCGTTTGGCTTCGGATAGATGTCCGGGCGGCGATGCACCAGGTGGATCGAGGGCACGATCGAGGCGCCTGCGGGCAACAGCCGCCCACCGATCTCCATCGGCTCGACCAGGCGCCGCAACACGATCGAGATGACCGGCCGCAGGCGCAACGTCTCCTGGACGGCGGCCTCCAGGTACTGGCGCTCGCCAGCCTGGACCTCCGCGGTCAGGCGCTCCAGCTTGGCGGGATGGCGGCACAGCCGCTCCGCGGCCCAGGCGAGCGCGTTGGCGGTCGTCTCGTGACCGGCGACAAGCAGGGTGACCAGCTCGTCGCGCAGCTCTTCGTCGCTCATCGGGGAGCCGTCCTCGTGGGTGGCCTGCAGCAAGAGGCTCATGATGTCGTCGCGCTGAGCGAGGTCGCCGGCCCGACGGCGGTCGGCGATCTCCTCGTAGATGGGCGCGTTGACGCGCTCCAGCTCGCGCCTGAAGCGCGGGATCCGCCCAACCCGCTGGGGTCCCAGCGTGAGCAGCACGATGCCGTGAACTGGATCGGTGACGATGTCGAGCAAGCGGCGCAGCTCTTGGCGCAAACGCTCCAGGCGAGGGCCTGCGGAGACGCCGAAGACGGCGCGCAGGATCATCTCCAGGGTCATCGCCTGCATGCGCCCGCGCAGGGGGTATGGCTCGCCGATCGGCCAGCCGTCGATCTCCTTGGCCGCGACCTCGGCCATCAGGGCGCCATAGCGCTGCATGCGCTCGCCGTGGAAGGGGGGCAGCATCAGCTTGCGCTGGCGCAGATGCGCGCCGTCGTCGAGCAACAGCACCGAGTTGGGGCCGAGCACGGGCAGCAGAATGCGGTTGGCCTCGCCGGCGTGCAGCAGGCGCGGGTCGCCGGTGAAGACCTGCTTGATCGTGTCCGGGTTGGAGGTCACGACCCAGGTGCCTTCGTTGGCGATCTTCAAGGTGAACATGTCGCCGAAGCGCGCCTGGCAGGTGTCGAGCAGCCATTGCGCCTTGCGGAACCAGATCGCGCTCTGTACGGCCGTCGGCAGGCGCGGCCCATCGGGGAGCGCGGGGTGTGAGGGAGGGGAAGAGGTTCGTGCGTTTCGCATACCGATGGGTATCTTTTCACATACCGCGCGGGATGTCAACTCGGAAGATCCGATCGGGCCACTACGCTTCGCTGCATGGCCTCAGAGCCCGAGCAGAGCGTGGCTGTCATCGACCTTGGCTCCAACTCGTTCAGGATGGTCGTGTTCGAGCAGCGCAGCGACTCCTGGGAGCGCGCCGACGAGCGCTCGGCGGCTGTGCGTATCGGCGAGGGCCTGGCCGCCAGCGGCCGGCTGAGCGAGGCGGCGATGGGGCGCGCCTTGAGCACGCTCGAAGGGTTCACCTCGCTCTGCGAGCAGCCCGGGCTTGGCGAGCACTCAATCGAAGCGGTCGCCACGAGCGCGATCCGCGACGCCGCCAACGGCCAGGAGTTTTTGGGCCGTGTCCGCCTGCGCACCGGGCTCGAGGTGCGGGTGCTCAGTCGCGAGCAGGAGGCTCGCTACGGCTACCTGGCCGCGGTCAACTCGACCACGCTCACCGACGGCTGCGTGCTCGACCTCGGCGGCGGCTCTCTGCAGCTCGTGCGCGTGGCCGGTCGCCTGGCGCGCGAGTCGGGTTCGTGGCGACTCGGCGCGGTGCGCATGACCGAGCGCTTCATGGTCGGCGACGGGCCGGCCAAGCGCAGCCAACGCAAGGCCTTGCAGGCTCACGTGGCGCGCAAGCTTGAGCGGGCGCCTTGGCTTGCCGGCACAGGCCCGCGCCTGGTCGGCCTGGGGGGGACGGTGCGCAACCTGGCCAGCGCCGCCGAGCGCGCCGCCGGCCTGCCCGCCGAGGAGGTGCAGGGCTTTGTGATCGACCGGACGGCGCTCGACGAGTTGACCGAGCGTCTCGCCGCGCTCGCGCCGTCGGAGCGAGGCAGCGTGCCGGGGATCAAACCGGCGCGCGCCGACATCGTGCTGGCCGGCGCCCTGGTCATCCAGGGAGTCATGGACGCCGGCGGCTTCGACACGCTCGAGGTGACCGGGGCGGGCCTGCGCGAGGGCATCTTCTTCGAGCGCCAGCTCGCGCGCCAACAGCTCGACGCGGTGATCGCCTCACCCGACGCGCGCGCCGCCTGAGACGGTCGAGGATCGGCGCCTCGCGGCGTCCTCAGTCGTTTATGTGCAATGCACACTGCGCTCCCTGCGTCCTGGCGAGGCTTGATCCTCGACCGTCTCAGGGAGGCTCGAAGATGACGATGACGAAGGAGCCTATGCGCCTGTCGACAGAGCGCGCTCGCGGCCGCGGCAGTCGAACAGGACCAGCTCATACGGCGAGGGTTTGGGCCCGTGCCACGCCGCGGCCGGCACCTGGGGACAGGCCCGCAGGACGGCCTTGGTCGCGAGGTTGCCTCCACGCGACGCATAGGCTCCTCCGAGCGCCACGTAGCGGGCCTCTCCGCGCGCCACCAGGCGCGCCAGGCCGGGCCCGTCCAGCACCGGGTCGGTACCGCTGTAGCCGGCGAGCGCACCCGCCTGCAGCCCGAGCAGCATCATCGGCGCGGCGGTCGGCGCGGCGACCGTGAGCACCGCCCAGTGGGCGCCGGGATGATGGGTGCTCACGTAGCGCATCAGGTTGCGATAGATCCGCATCGACCTTGCGCTCGATCCGTACTCGCCGCTGCCGCTCGCCTGGTGGGGGCCGGCAGCCGGGAAGGTCCCCTGCACGCGCGCGAGCCAGGTCGTACGCGCGTATACCGCGGGGGCCACGAGCAACAGGCAGACCAAGAGCGCGATGGCCGCCCCCGCCAGCCTGCGCACGACGGTCGCGCATACGCCGAGCGCCGCTCCCACGACCAGAAAGGGCACGAGCCGGTGCATGTAGTCCTGGTGGTCGATGATCGCCAGCTGGGCCGCCACCGTGGCGACCACCGCACAGGGCAACAGGATCAGGCGCCAGTCGCGGTCGCGTGCGAACCTGGCGAAGGCAACCGCGCCCGCGCCCACCATCGCGGCGGCGCCGGGCCCCAGGGCTGAGATGTAATAGGGATGGACGATCCCTTTGGAGAAGCTGAGGATCGCGGCCTCGACCAGGAACCAGCCGCCGAACACGATCAGCGTGGCCAGGCGCGGGTCGCGACGTCTGTCTGTATAACCGCTCGACAGCTCGACGCTGTCAGCGCGAACCCCACCGTCTACACCCGCGGCGTCCGGCTCGCCCGCTGCGCCGTCGCCGCCATCCCCGCGCACACCGCCCTTGGCAGGGCTCCGGGCCAGCAACAGGGCGAAAGCCAACAGGCCGACGAGCGCGAACGGCAAAAACCAAGAGCCTTGGTCGGCCAGGCGCGCTTCGAACAGGCGCAGGGGACCGGTCGCGCCGCCGAAGGAGATCGGGTCGCGCAACCTGCCGTTGGGCAGGGTCGGCGAGAGTTTCGCGGTATGCAGGATGCTGGCCGCGGTCGGGTGCAGCGGCGAGGAGCGGCCGGGCGCCGCCGGCACCATCGCGCCGGGCAACGCGTGTACGTCCCCGGGACCGCCCTGCTCGCCTTCGACGCGACCGAAGCCGTTGTAGCTGAAGGTGAGGCCCAGCTCGGTGTTGTTGGTGGAGCTGCCCACATAGGGACGCTGAGAGGCGGGGGTCAATTCGACGGCCGCGATCCAAGCGAACGAGCAGACCGCCATGACGACCGCCGCGACCGCCAGCATCGCCACACGCCGCGACCATGCGCCCGGGGCGCACACGAAGTAGGCCAAGCCAATCCCCGGCACGATCAGGTAGGCGGCCAAAGTCTTCGTGTTGAAAGCCAATCCGATCAAGACCGCGCAGGCGATCAACCAGCGCCAGCGGCCGTCTTCGATCGCGCTCAAGGCGGCGCCACAGGCGAGGATCATCAAGAGGATCAGCAGGGGGTCCACGCCGTTGTCGCGCGAGACCGCCACGAACGACGGGAACACCGCAAGCGCCAACGCGGCCGCCAAGCCGGCCGCCGGGCCGAGCCGCCGGGCGATCGCGCGGTACAGCACGGCCACCGCGAGCGTCGAGACGATCGCCTCGGGCAGGAGCAGGCTCAGCGGCGAGAAGCCGAACGCCTGAGCGCTGGCGGCCTGCGCCCACACACCGAGCGGAGGCTTGTCGATCGTGACGAGCCCGGCCGGGTCGAAGGACACGAAGAAGAAGTTGTGCCAGGACTTCAACATCGACTGCACGCCCGCCGAATAGAACGTGTTGGCATAGCCGTTCTGGGCCAGCCGGTGCGTGTTCAGGACGGCCGACAGCGCGAGAATCGCCCCCAGCGCCGCGTAGCGCGGCGCCGCGCTCACCAGTGCGGAGCGCGAGGGCAAGCGCGGCGCCCGCCGTCTCACGGTCGCGGGGGAATCCAGCGGCGGAGCAGCGGTCGTGGAGGAATCCAGCGGCAAGGCAGCCGCTGAGGACGAGGACGACGGCGAGGCCGATGACGCCTGCGGAGCCGGCGCCGGAGCGTCGAGAGGAGGGTCGGTGGCGGTTGTGCGGTCGGTGGCGCTCATCGCAGTCGAAAGAGTCGCCCGTCCAGGCCGGCGAGCGTGACTACAAGCAAACCGCATAACCGTGCTAAGGGTGCGTTAAGCACTGCTATGCGTTGCCGACCTTGGCGCTTGGCCGCTTTGTGGACGGTTGTGCTGGAGCCGCGCCCGTTCCATGCGAGGAAGATCAGCCTGGCAGGGCGGCGAGCAGGCGCTTGAGGTCGCGCTCGTCGTTCCAGGCCCCCACCGAGGCCCTCAGCCGGGGTTGGCCGGGGATGTCGCGCAATACGACACCCACTTCGGCAAGGCGGGACCTCTCCGCGACAGGGTCTTCGCTGGCAAAGGAGACAAGCGTGCTTGCGTCCCTCGGGGAGACTTCGCGTCCGGCGGCCTGGAGCTCCTCGGCAAACCTCTCGGCCAGGGCGATCGCGCGCTCGTGCACGGCCGCCCATCCGGCTCGCTCGAGCGTCTCCACGGCCGCCAGGGCCGTGGCCAGCGCCTCCGCGCTGAGCGCGAAGGCGTCGAAGCGCCGGCCATCCTCGTGCAGGCGCGCCTGCAAGCCGGCGCCGGGGTCGAGCAGGGCGCCATAGCCGCGCCGGCTCACCGTCAGGCGCTCGCGCAGGGCCGGCGTCACGTAGAGCATCCCGAGGCCGTCGGGCCCGCACATCCACTTCTGGCCGGCGCCCGCGTAGGCGTCGCAGCCCAGCGAAGCCACGTCCACGGGCACGGCTCCGACCCCCTGGGCTCCGTCGAGCAGGACGGTCGCCTCGACCTCGGCGAGCGCGCGTGGAGCGACGCGTCCGGTCATCCAGCTCACGTGCGAGCACGCAACCAGGCGCGTCTTGTTTCCGACCGCCTCGGCCACCTCTTCGAAAGGGGCCATCCTGACCGAGACTCCGTACAGGTCTCTGGCGGCAGCGAGCGCGCCGAGCAGGCCGGGATGCTCCTCGTCGCTTGTGAGGATCTCCTCGCCCGCGCGCAGGCCGAGGCCGTCGATCACGCTCGGCGAGGCCCTCGCTCGTGCACGTGGTGAGCGCCACGTCGCCGGGCTCGCAGCCCAGAGCGCGAGCGTAGGCGCCGCGCAGCAGCTCGGCAAGCTCGTGACGGCGCTCAAAATGCGTGCCGGCGCGTCCGCGCTCTGCCTCGCCCTGAAGCTCGGCGGCGCCCGCTCGCGCCGCAGCCGCAGGCAACGGCCCGTCGGTGCCCGCGTTCAGGTACGCGACCTTGCCAAAGACGGGAAACGCGTCGCGTAGTGCATCGATCTCCACAGGCATGGCAGGATAGGGACTGAGATGGCGGACGCGCACGAGCAGACGCCCCTGTGGACGCCTTCTGTCGAGATGGTCCAGGGCGCGCGGATCACAGACTTCATGCGGTGGGAGCAAGATCGTCGCGGACGCAGGTTCGCCGACTACGGCGAGCTGTGGCAGTGGTCGGTCGAGGAGATCGAGCAGTTCTGGGCGGACATCTGGGAGTACTGCGGCGTGCGCGCCTCAGTGCCCTACGAGCAAGTGCTGGTCGATCGCGGATCGGAGGGATCCCCGATCGACCGACGTGAGATGCCGGGGGCGCGCTGGTTCGAGGGCGCTCAACTCAACTACGCCGAGAATCTGCTCGAGCGCGAACGCGATTCGGCGGAGACGGCGGTCTTGCACGCCTCGGAGCTGCGCCCCTTGGGCGAGCTCACCTGGGGCCAGCTATCCGAGCAGGTCGCGGCGCTCGCCGAGGGGCTGCGCTCGCTGGGAGTGGGACGCGGCGATCGCGTGGCCGCCTACATGCCGAACATCCCGGAGACCTTGGTCGCGTTTCTGGCGAGCGCCAGCATCGGCGCGATCTGGTCGTGCGCGGCGCCCGAGTTCGGGGCTCGCAGCGTGGTCGATCGCTTCGCCCAGATCGAGCCGAAGGTCCTGTTCGTGGTGGACGGCTACCGCCACGGGGGCAAGGACTTCGACCGCGCCGAGGCGCTGCGGACGATCCTCGCGGGCCTGCCCACGGTCGAGCATGGCGTGATGCTGCCCTATTTGAACGGCGGCGCGAGCGCGGATGGCCTGCCGGGCGGGCTCTTGTGGCAGGAGCTCATTGGGCGCGGCGCAGGCGCGAAGCCTCGCTACGAGCAGGTGCCCTTCGAACACCCCCTGTGGGTGCTCTATTCCTCCGGCACCACCGGCCTGCCCAAGGCGATCGTGCACGGTCACGGCGGGATGCTCCTGGAGCAGATGAAGAAGAGCCAACTGCACCTCGACCTGCGCCGCGGCGAGCGCATGTTCTGGTTCACGACGACCGGCTGGATGATGTGGAACTTCCTCGTGGGCTGCCTGTTCGCAGACGCCGCGATCGTGCTGTTCGACGGCAGCCCCGGCTACCCGGACCTGGGCGCGCTGTGGCGCCTGGCCGAGCAGACCAAGATCACCTGCATGGGTGTGAGCGCCGGTTTTCTGGCGAGCTGCGAGAAGGCGGGCGTGGAGCCCGCCAAGGACTTCGACTTGAAGGCGCTGCGCAGCATCGGCTCGACCGGCTCGCCCCTGGCGCCCGAGGGCTTTCACTGGGTGTACGGGCACGTGGGGAGCGACATTTGGCTGTTCTCCACCAGCGGAGGCACCGACGTGTGCACGGCTTTCGTGGGCGGCTGCCCTCTGCTGCCTGTTTATGAGGGGGAGATCCAGGCGCGCGGACTCGGCTGCGCGGTGGAGGCTTGGGACGAGCGCGGACAGTCGCTGACCGACGAGCTTGGCGAGCTGGTCCTGACCAAGCCGTTGCCCTCGATGCCTTTGTTCCTGTGGAGCGACCCTGACGGCGAGCGGATGCGCGAGAGCTACTTCGACATGTACCCGGGCATCTGGCGACACGGCGACTGGATTCGCATCACGCCTCGTGGCGGCGCGGTCATCTATGGGCGCTCGGACTCCACGATCAACCGCCAAGGCGTGCGCATGGGCACAAGCGAGATCTACCGGGCCACCGCCGCGATCGACGAGGTGACAGACGCGCTCGTCGTGGACATCCCGACCGCGGGCGGACCGGACTCGCGCCCGGCCAACGGCGGTCCGGGCGTCGGGGAGCTGTGGATGATCCTGTTCGTGGTGCTGCGCGACGGTCTGCGTTTGGAGCCCGAGCTGGAGGTGAGGATCAAGCAGCGCATCCGCGAGGACTGCTCGCCGCGCCACGTGCCCAACCAGGTCCTGCAGATCGACGAGGTGCCGCGCACCCTGTCGGGCAAGGTCCTGGAGGTGCCCGTCAAGCGCATCCTGATGGGCGCCGTCCCCGAGCGAGGCCGCGAGCGTCGGAGTCGCTGGCCAACCCGCACTCGCTCGACTACTTCGTGAAGCTGGCCGGAGATCTGTCGCAATAGATTTTCCGCACTTCGCGCGCCCAGCAGAGGATCGGTCGTCCGATCGGAGCGGCCGGGAGTCTAATCGGCGCGGCCGTGGAGGAGTAAGGGGCGCGGCCGTCGAACAAATGCGCCGTGAGACGACTAGCGACTCCCCCCGAGAAGCCGCCGGTGAGAGGCGGAGGCGCCCGCTAGGGGCGCAGGCGAGCATCAGAGCCTTTCGCTGTACATCCAGTCCCGCTTCGAGGAGTGCTCGCGCTCGCAGAAGGACGTGGCCCAATACATCGTGGACCACCTCGACGAGGCGGCCTTCCAGACCGCCGAGGAGCTGGCGCGCCGCGCCAACACGTCCAGCTCGACCGTGGTCCGCTTCTCCCAGGCGCTCGGCTTCGAGGGTTTCCCCGAGCTGCAGGCCGCCGCGCGCGAAGAGTACCGCCGCGTGCACGCCCAACCCGCCGCCAAGGGCGCGAGCGGCGACGGTTCCTCGGCGCCCCTGTTCTCGCTCGACCAGAACGAGTTCGAGACAGCCCTGGCAGCCGACCACCTGAACGTGGAGGAGACCGCGCGCAAGGTCTCGCGCCCCGCGGTCGAGGAACTGACCGACGCGATCGTCAGCGCCGAGAAGGTGCTCGTGGCGGGCACCGACCAGATGGCTTTCTTCGCCAGCTATCTGCGCCACCTGTTGATGCTGCTCGACCTGCGCGTCGACGTTGTGGCCAGCCCCTCCCAGGAGGCGCTCAGCAGGCTCGGCAGGATCGACTCGACGACGCTTGTGATCGGCCTGTCGGCCGGTCGTCCCCATCCATTGGTCGTGCGCGCGATGAAGCTGGCCCGCCACCGCAAGGCGCAGACCGCGGCGGTCACCGACGCCACCCTCTCAGAGGTGGCCAAGCTGGCCCAGATCAAGCTCTACTACTCCTCCAACAGCCCGGCCTACGTGCGTTCGCACACGGCCCTGCTCAGCCTGATCCAAGCGCTCGCCTACGGCGTCTACGCGAAGGACACCGCCCAGTACGACGACCGCATCAAGGCTTTCCGGCTGAAGTAGTCGACGCCGTTCTTTTCCCTAATTCGGGAAGACGGGGCCGCATGCGGCCCTGTCCCGGGACGGTGCATGCACCGTCCCGGCCGACCGGCGCATGCGCCGGTCGGTAGCTCATAAGTCCATGACGGACAGACGACCGCTTCATGCGCCGGTCGGGATACATGACTGAACGAGTGCATATGCAGGGCGCGGCCGGCTCCCATCGCGCCGGCCGCGGATAAGATCATGAGCATGCGCGACGAGGCGACATTCACAGTCAAGAGCGGCCTGGCCGAGATGCTCAAGGGCGGGGTCATCATGGACGTGGTCACCCCCGAGCAGGCCAAGGTCGCCGAGGACGCGGGCGCCGCTGCCGTCATGGCCCTGGAGCGCGTGCCCGCCGACATCCGCCGCGACGGGGGCGTGGCGCGCATGTCCGACCCCGAGATGATCTCCGGCATCCAGGAGGCCGTCACGATCCCGGTGATGGCCAAGGCCCGGATCGGCCACTTCGTCGAGGCCCAGGTCTTGGAGGCGTTGGAGGTCGACTACATCGACGAGTCCGAGGTGCTCACGCCCGCGGACGAGTCCAACCACATCGACAAGTGGGCCTTCAAGGTGCCTTTCGTGTGCGGCGCCACCAACCTCGGCGAGGCGCTGCGGCGGATCGGCGAGGGCGCCGCGATGATCCGCTCCAAGGGCGAGGCCGGCACCGGCGACATCGTCGAGGCGGTGCGCCACATGCGCGGCATCACCGGCGAGATCCGCCGTCTGGGCGCCTTGCAGGAGAGCGAGCTGGCGAGCGCCGCCAAGGAGCACGCCGCGCCGCTTGACCTGGTCCGCTCGGTCGCATCTGCCGGTCGCCTGCCCGTCGTCCTGTTCTGCGCCGGCGGCATCGCCACGCCGGCCGACGCCGCTTTGATGATGGCCCTGGGGGCCGAAGGCGTGTTCGTGGGCTCGGGCATCTTCAAGTCCGACGACCCGCCCAGCGCGCGCGCGAGCCATCGTCGAGGCCACGACCCACTGGCAGGACCCCGAGCGCGTCGCCGCCGCCTCGCGCGGCCTCGGGCCGGCGATGGTGAGCTTGGAGAGCTCCAAGCTGGCCGACGAGCAGCTCCTCGCCCAGCGCGGTTGGTAGCGCCACGTGGAGGATCGCTGGGGCACCGGCGCCGCTGATCGGGGTGCTTGCCCTGCAGGGCGACTTCGAGGCGCATCGTCGCGTTTTGGAGGGCCTGCGCGCGCGCGTGCGCGAGGTGCGCGTCCCGGCGGACCTCGACGGCCTCGACGGTCTGGTGATCCCCGGAGGGGAGTCCACCACGATGACCTTGGGCATCGAGCGCGAGGGCTTGGCCGAGCCCTTGCGCCGACTCGCGGGCGTCGACGAGGGGGGGGCGGCGCCATCGGATCGGCAGGAGTCCCCGTCCTCGGCTCGTGCGCGGGGCTGATCATGCTCGACCGCGATCACCTCGCGATCATGGACATCCGCGCCGAGCGCAACGCCTTCGGGCGCCAGCTGCGCAGCTTCGAGGCGGATCTGGACGTGAAGGGACTATCCGGAGGGCCTCTGCGAGGCATCTTCATCCGTGCCCCTTGGATCGCCGAGCACGGCTCCGATGTGGAGATCCTGGCCGAGATCGACGGTCATCCCGTGGCCGCGCGTCAAGGTCGCGTCACGGCGGTCGCGTTCCACACCGAGCTGGGAGCAGACGATCGCCTTCACCGACTGTTCTTGGCCGATGTCGCCGCAAGCAGAGCCGAAGTCGACGGCGCGACTGCGGCTTGCAGCGATGGGTCATCTGACGCCGGCTGAAGCGTAAGGGGCAGCTGCGGCTCGTCCGAGCAGTCCCGAGCACGCGGTTCAGCGCATCGTGGATCTCCCCGCGAGCAGACCCTCGTCGTCGAGCCGCTCGGCTTCGTTCCAGTCCCACGAGCGCGACACGTGGATGGTGGGTCGCAGGTGGGCGAAGCGGCGCCCGAGCGCGTGCAGGAACGGGTCGAGCCGGTCGCGGTCCTGCTGCGAGGCATAGCCGCGCTCCAGCAGCCACGGCCACAGGTCGGGAACGATGTGGTTGCGGTGGTGGGCGCCCACCTGCTTCCAGTCCTCGCCCTGCCAGCGCCGCGCGTACTCGGCGGGGTCGAGGCGACAGGTGAGGTAGACGCGCGTGCGCACCGGAGCGTTGCGAAAGCCGAGCAGCGGCTGCGGCTTGACCTGCCAAGCGCCCGGGCCGTCCAGCTCCAGCAGCTCGCACAGATTCTCGGCGCGTCCGCCCGCGTACAGCTGCTCTGCCTGCGCCTTCAGCTCTCCGGGCCACAGGTGCAGGGTCAGGCGCTCCTCCTCGATGTCGAGCGCCGCGCGCTGCAGCGATGCGACCCCGAGCGCGCGTCGAGGCGCACGTGCACGAGCCCGGCGCGCTCGGGCACGATCCCGGTGGCTTCGCGCAGCAGCGAGCGCAGCCTCCACTTGCGCCGCACCGGGTCCGTGCCGACGCGCCGCAGCGTGCCGAACGGCAACAGTTGGCCGAAGTCCTGGTGAGCGTAGGAGAGCACGTCCTTGACGATCGCCTGCTCGGCGGGCCCCAACACGCCCAGCTCGACCAGGCGCCACCACGACTCGAGCAGGTCGTGCCAGCGCAACACGCTCGTGCGCCGCTCTGCAAAGCGCGTCCCGTTCAGGTTCAGCTCGGCCACGCGATGGCCGTTGCGCCGCGCCCAGCGCCTGCACACCTTGCTCTCCAGCACCACCACCAGCTCGGGGTCGAAGCGGAGCACCCCGTCGAAGCGCTGGTTGTCCTCGGTGTCGCTGACCTCCTCGGCAAGGTCGAACGGCTCGGTGTCCGGGGTCAGGAAGACGCTCACCAGCCGTCCGCGCTCGACCGCACCGTTGGCCACGTTTTCCTCGGAGGGATCGACGAGGTTGGTGGCCTGCATGTCCACGACACAGTCCGGCAGCCCGGCCTGGGAGGGCTCGCCGATGGCTCGCAGCAGCGTCTCTCTCGCCAAGCGGCACGAGCCGCAGCACGATCATCGCGGCGCGCGTGAGCTGATCCTCGTGGCCGCGCCCGAGCTCGCGATAGGGCTCGAACACGTTCAGGTGCGGATTTGATGTGGCGCTCTCCACGACCCCTCCTCTCAACCAGCAGTCATGGAGTTTATTGTACTCTACTGTTTCAAGTGGCTTGGAAGCTCGCCACGCCGTCCGCTTCGCGCTCGCTCACACGGCCTTCGTCGATCAGCACATCCACGTGCCCAAGCACCTCTGAGAGCGTCAAAAAGGCTTGCGTGACCGCCACATTGCCCCACATCTCCTGGGCCAGCTCATAGGCGTTGCGCGGGCGTTCGGCGATCAACGCGCACAGCCTGTTGGCGCGCCGCTCGTGCATCCGCATGCGCTCGTCGATCAGTTTGCGATGGTCTTCGACCGGCTCCCCGTGTCCCGCGTACACGACCTCCAACTCCATCTCACGCGTCTTGCGCAGCGAGTCCATGTAGACTCATCAGCGCGCGCGGGCGCTCGATCCAGGCTCTCCAGCGCTCGCCCCTTCATCTCATTCCCTCTGTCCCCACCGGGGACAGCAGACCCAAGGGGCTTGGATAGCAGCGGATTGGAGGAGATGTGCTTGATCAAGTGGTCCCCGCCGAACAGCTCGCCGCTCGCCTCGTCGAAGAACACGGTGTCCGACGGGGAGTGGCCGGGGCGGTACAGCACGCGCCAGGCGCGCGACGCGAACTGCAGCAGCTCGCCCTCGGCGAGCGGTCTGCTCACCTGCGCGGCGGCGCCCCACGCGCGAAAGCTGGCCGAGACCGCCCTCAGGGCGTACACCACGTCCTGGGGGATGCCGTTGCGCAACATGATCTGTCGCCGAAAAACTGTCGTTGGCCTCCATCTCCTGCTTGTAGCTCGGCAAGCCATGGGGCCAGCCGGTCGAGCGCGCACACCTCGGCGCCCGAGCGCTTGGCGAGGATGTCGAGTAGGCCGATGTGGTCGATGTGCTGGTGGGTGACCACGATTCGCTCCAGGTCCTCCACGCGGCGCCCGTGCTCGCCGAGCGCCGCTTCGAGCGCGGTCAGCGAAGTGGCCGAGTTCGGCCCGGCGTCGAGCAGCGTGAGCGGCTCGTCCTCGATCAGATAGCAGTTGACGCGACCCACCGCGAAGGGCGTGGGGACGGGCAGGCAGTGAACCCCGCGCGCGCCCGCATGGGCGTCGAGCGGAGGTCACGAGCGGATCAGCGCGAGCACCTCGTCGCGAGCCTGTTCCATGTGCTCGCGCGAGCGCAGCGACTCCAGGCACAGCCTCAGCAGCGGCTCGGTGTTGGAGGGCCGCACGTTGAA
The DNA here is from genome assembly GCA_963809705.1 of uncultured Solirubrobacterales bacterium. Lineage (GTDB taxonomy): Bacteria > Actinomycetota > Thermoleophilia > Solirubrobacterales > Solirubrobacteraceae > Palsa-744. The sequence goes on from CAWEKF010000002.1 coordinate 112,042, forward strand.
GTGCCAGTCCTCGTAGTCGATCGACACGCCGTCGAGCCGGTCCTGCTTGGCGTCGGAGTAGCGCTCTGAGATCTCCTGCATCTTCGCCTGCCTGGTCAGAGACCTCGGTGTTGATCTCACCGGAGATGAAGTACCGCTCGCGATAGGGCCTCAGCAGCTCCGACAGGCGCTTGCCCTGCTTGGAGAGCTGCTCGAGGATCAGCAGCGCCGGGATCGTGCCCGAGTCCGCGCAGTAGAAGTCCCTGAAGTAGTAGTGCCCCGAGACCTCGCCGCCGAACAGCGAGCCCTCCTCGCGCATCCGCGTCTTGAAGAAGGCGTGGCCGACACGGTTGATGTGCGGTACGCCGCCGGCGCGCTTGACCGTGTCGGGCACCGCCCAGCTGGCGCGCACGTCGTACAGGATCGCCGCGGGATGGTCCGGGTCGCGGTTCTTGCCGAGCAGCGACTCGGCCAGCAGCGCCGTCAGGAAATCGCCGTCCACGAACTCCCCGGTGTCGTCGATGAAGAAGCAGCGGTCGGCGTCCCCGTCCCACGCGATCCCCAGATCGGCGCCGGTCTCGCGCACCTTCTCGATGATGAACGTCCTGTTCTCCGGTAGCAGCGGGTTGGGCTCGTGGTCGGGAAAGTTGCCGTCGGGCGTCCAATAGGTCTCGATCAAGTCGAGCCCGAGACGCTCCAGCAGCGGTCCGACCATCGGCCCGGCCATGCCGTTGCCGCCGTCCACGACCACCTTCAGACGGCCTGATCGCCTCAGGATCGATCATCGCGAGCGCGGCGGCCTGGAACTCCTCGTAGACGTCGACTTCCTGCAGGTCCCGAGCGGCACGTCGCCCGCTCGCCGCCCGGGCCCCGAGGGGCGTCGAACCCGCTTCGATCGCGCGGCGGATGTCCTGGATGCCCTCGTCGCCCGAGAGCGCGATCGCGCCTTCGCGCACGAGCTTGGCGCCGGTGTAGGCCTTCGGGTTGTGCGAGGCGGTGCACATCAGCCCGCCGTCGAGCTCGCGCGAGCCGACGAGGTAGTAGAGCATCTCGGTGCCCACCTGTCCGGCGTCCAGAACGGGCGCGCCCTCGATCAGGATGCCCTCGCGGTAGCGAGCCGCAAGCTCGGGAGCGGTGAGGCGCATGTCGCGGCCCAGGCCGACGTGCAGTTCGCCAGTGGGCTTGCCCGAGAGCGCCGCCAGCACGCGCGCGAAAGCCGCGCCCGATCGCGAGCGCGATCTCGCCGTCGATCTGCTCGCCGTAGAGGCCGCGGATGTCGTAGGCCTTGAAGATGCTCGGGTCGATGCTCATGCGGTCGCCCATCCTAGACGTGGGCGAGCCGACAGGTCGACCTGACGCGCATCGCCGCCAAGCTCCCAGCGAGAACGCTCGCTCAGCGCGCCTGTGTGGACCGCGCGGGATGAGCCCCACTATCCTCTCGGCCATGTCCGGACATTCCAAGTGGGCCTCAATCAAGCACAAGAAGGCGATCGTCGACTCCCGTCGCGGCCAGCAGTTCACCAAGCTCGCGCGGGCCATCACCGTCGCCGCGCGCGACGGCGGCGGCGACCCGACGGGCAACGCGCCGCTGGCGTTGGCGATCGCCAAGGCCAAGGCGGCTTCGATGCCCAAGGACAACATCGAGCGCGCAATCGCCAAAGGCACGGGGGAGGGGGGCGAGGCAGACGCGATCGAGACCGTCCTGTACGAGGGCTACGGACCGGGCGGCGTCGCCGTCCTGGTCGAGGCGCTCACCGACAATCGCAACCGCACCGGCGCCGACGTGACGGCACGCGTTCTCCAAGCACGGCGGCAATCTCGGCGAGCCGGGCTCGGTGGCCTACCTGTTCGAGAAGCAGGGCTCGATCGCGGTCGACGCGGACGCCTACTCCGAGGACGACCTGATGCTGGCGGTGGAGGCCGGCGCGCAGGACATCTCCATCGATGAGGACGTGTTCGAGGTGATCACCCAGCTTGCCGACTTCACAGCGGTGCGCGAAGCGCTGGAAGAGGCTGGCATCGAGATCCAGAGCGCCGAGCTCGCCTATCGCCCCAAGAGCCTCGTCCCGATCGACGAAGCACAGACGATGCGCTTGATGAAGCTGATCGACGTGCTCGACGAGCTCGACGACGTGGACGAGGTGTACGCCAACTTCGACGCCCCCGCCGAGGTGCTCGAGCGCGTCGCCGGATGAGCCGCGACCGCTCAGGCAGCGGACGCGTATGACGGGCGCAGCGAGTCGACCGCCGGTCGCGATCCTCTGCGGCGGGCGCGGCACGCGTCTGCGCGAGCACACCCAGGAGATCCCCAAGCCGCTCGTTGAGATCGGCGGGCTGCCGATCCTGTGGCACGTGATCCAGCTCTACGCCGTGCAGGGGTTCACGCGGTTCCTGCTTGCCACCGGCTACAGGGGAGAGCTGATCGAGCGCTTCGCCCAGGAGACATCTTGGCCTGAGGGCGTGGAGGTGCGCTGCGTGGACACCGGCCTCGACACCCCCACCGGAGGGCGCATCAAGCTACTGGAGGAGCGCCTGGGCGGAGAGCGCTTCTGCGCGACCTACGCCGACGGAGTCGCGCGTCTGGACCTGACCCGCCTGCTCGACTTCCACGCCGGGCACGGCGCCCTGGCGACGATGACGGTCGTGCGGCCGCGCCTGCAGTTCGGCGTCTGCGACCTCGACCCCGACAGCGGACGAGTGCTCGGCTTTCACGAGAAGCCTCGCTCCGAGCATTGGATCAATGGGGGCTTCTTCTGCTTTGAGCCGGCTGTCTTGGGATATCTGGAGCGCGATAGCGTGCTCGAGCGCGAGCCTCTGGAGCGCCTGGCCGAGGATGGGGAGTTGCGGGCTCATCGACACGAGGACTTCTGGGAGTGCATGGACACCTATAAGGACGCGGTCGCCCTCAACGATCTGTGGGAGTCCGGCGAGGCGCCTTGGCGCATTTGGGACCTCGAGCTGGCCGGTCTGCGCAGCTGAACCGCAGCCCGTTGCGGAGCACTCGTGGGGTTGCGAGGCGGCGTGTTGTGTTGTGCGCCGAGGGATGCCCTGCGCGCGCGTGTGTGGCCTGTTGTGTTGTGCGCTGAAGGGCGCCCTGCGCGCGTGCGTACGGCAGGCGTCCGGGCTTGCACGCAGAATCCTTCAAGCGATGATCGTTCTAGGCATAGATCCAGGACTCGCCAACACCGGCTACGGCGTGGTGGCGCGCATGGGCGGACGCTTCGCGGCGCTTGACGGCGGGGTGATCGAGACCCCCGCCGGCCTGCCCATCGAGCACCGTCTCGCGAGCATCGCCGAGCGTATGCGAGCGATCCTGAGCGAGCACGAGTGCGCGGCGGTGGCGATCGAGGAGCTTTACTTCGGCCAGAACGTGCGCACCGCCTTCGCCGTCGGTCACGCCCGGGGCGTGACGATGCTCGTCGCCGGGGAACACGGCGTCCCATGCTTCTCGTATACGCCCCAGAAGATCAAGTCCTCCGTCTGCGGGCACGGGCGCGCGGACAAGGACCAGGTGGCCCGGATGGTGCAGACGTTGCTCGCCCTGGAGCAGGCGCCCGCAAGCGATCACGCCTCCGACGCGCTCGCGGTGGCCCTCTGCCACCTCAACGGCGCGCCGCTGGCCGACGCGCTCGCCAAGGCGACCCAGCTCGCGGGAGCGCCCGCATGATCGCGCTCGTTCGAGGCGAGGTGGCGATCCGTCGCTCCGACCACGTGGTCGTGCTGTGCGGCGGCGTCGGCTATCGCATGGCCGTCTCCAGCGAGACGCTGCGCCACGTACCCCCGGTCGGCGGCGAGACGACGTTGCACACGCATCTGGTCGTGCGCGACGACGCCCTGCTCCTGCACGGCTTTCACTCCGAGCAGGAGCGCGACCTGTTCCTGATGCTGATCTCCGTGCAGGCGGTCGGTCCGAAGGTCGCCTTGGCGGTCCTCTCCAGCGGCCCTCCGCGCGAGCTGCTCGGCTCGATCGCCGGCGGCCGACAGCGCCCGCTTTCAAGCGGTGCCGGGGATCGGCAAGCGCACCGCCGAGCGCATCATCGTCGAGCTGCGCGAGAAGGTGGCACCCGACATCGAGGTCGAGAGCGCGGTACCGGCCGCGCGCGGATCGAGCCCGCGAGCGCTCGCCCACGAGGGACTGCTGGCGCTCGGCTACAGCGCCCTGGAGGCCGACGAGCTGTTGCGCGACCTCGAGGGCGACAGCCCCGAGGAGTTGATCGCGCAGGCCCTGCGAACCGCTCGCCGAGCCGCGTGACGCGACCTTCCAGATGACCCAAGCCGAACGCATACAAACTCCTCCAGAGCGCATCCAAACGCCCTACCTCAGCTCCGAGGACGAGCTGGACCGCTCGCTGCGCCCGCGCGCGCTGGAGGAGTTCGTCGGCCAGCCCGTCCTGCGCGAGCAGCTGGCCGTCGCGATCGAGGCCGCCGGAGCGCGCGGCGAGGCGCTCGATCATCTGCTGCTCGCGGGCCCTCCCGGGCTGGGCAAGACTTCGCTTGCGCAGATCGTCGCCTGCAGAGCTGGACGTTCCGTTCGTGCAGACGGCGGGACCGGCCTTGGAGCGCAAGGGAGACATCGCCGCGTTTCTGACTGCTTTGGAGCCGCGCAGCGTGTTCTTCGTCGATGAGATCCACAGGCTGCCGCGCACCTTGGAGGAGACCTTCTACCCGGCGATGGAGGATCGACGCCTGCCGATCACTGTCGGTCAGGGGGCGGGCGCACGCGTGGTCACGCTCGAGTTGCCTCAGTTCACGTTGGTCGGCGCGACCACCAGGGCCGGGCTGCTGACGACGCCGCTGCGCGACCGCTTCGGCATCCAGGCACGCCTGGAGCATTACGCCGTCGAGGAGCTGGCGCAGATCGTGAGTCGCTCGGCGGAGATCCTGCAGATCTCGATCGAGCAGGACGGCGCTCGCACGATCGCCTCGCGCAGCCGGGGCACGCCGCGCGTGGCCAACCGCCTGCTCAAGCGCGCGCGCGACTACGCCGAGGTGCGCAGCGACGGGATCGTGAGCGCCGAGGCAGCACACGGAGCGCTCGAGCTGCTGGAGGTCGACGAGCAGGGTCTTGACCGTCTGGACAGAGAGATCCTGAAGGCCATCTGCCTCAAGTTCGACGGCGGCCCCGTGGGACTCTCGACACTGGCGATCGCGGTCGGCGAGGAGCGCGACACGATCGAGGACGTTTACGAGCCCTACCTGCTCCAGCAGGGCCTGATCAAGCGCACCGCGCGCGGCAGGACGGCCACCGTCGCGGCCTTCGAGCATCTCGGTGTCGAGCCGCCCGCCGCCCGAGGCGAGCGCCCCTGGGCTGTTCTGATCGTGTCCGTTTCGACGCCGGCGGCATCGCGCAAGGCGATCGCTCTCATCGCGTTTACACGCCGATAAGCCGGCTCCCCTACTCTGTGGAGTCCAATGGCTCATCCGTTCATCTGCCCCAACTGCGGGCACCGCACCCGAGAGATCGACCGCAATATCGGCTTCACGCGCCAGCCGAAGGGCTGTGAGAAGTGCGGCTTCGCCTTCCTGTTCGAGTTGCTCGACGACTACTATCCCGCCCCTGACGCCGCCTTCTTCGTGTGCGACGGGGAGGGACGCGTGATCGGCTGCGGACGCAACTCGTTCGCGTTCACGGGCCTTGAGGAGGAGGAAGTGATCGGCCAGCGCGTCGAGCAGGTGCTCGGCCTCACCTTCCAGAACGGCGATGACCCGGTCGAAACGGTGCTCGAGTGGGGCGTGCGCGCGCTTGACGTACCGGTCCAGGTGAGCGGCGAGCGCGACGTAGACGCGGGCGCCAAGGCGGACATGTTCCCGGCATACGACGACGACGGTGGGCTCTTGCTGGTGCTCACCCCGGACAAGTAGTCTCAGAAGACAATGGGAAGCCGTCGCCGAAACACTCTCGTGCTGTTGATCGTCGCGGGGCTCGTGGCCGCGTCGCTGGTGGTCATCGCGACGAAGCCCACCCGTCTCGGCTTGGACCTGAAGGGCGGGGTGCAGCTGATCTATCAGGGACGCGCCACCGCCGAAGCCAAGGTCGACACCGAATCGCTGAACCGCGCGATCGACATCATGCGCAAGCGCGTCGATCAGCTGGGCGTCGCCCAGCCGGAAATCCAACGTACGGGCAGCAGCGAAATCGACGTGGCGCTGCCGGACGTGAGCAACGCGGCGCGCGCCCAGCAGCAGGTGGGCAAGACAGCTCAGCTGTTCTTCTACGACTGGGAGCCCAACGTGATCGGCCCCAACGGCAAAACGCCGCAGGGCATCGAACCGAAGGTCACCGGAGGGCCGACGCCGGCGCAAGCCGAAACGGGCATCCCTGAGTACGAAGCGGTGCAGCGCGCGGTCAAGCGCCCGGCGATCATCCGCAAAAACGACACGACCTACGAGCAGGGTTGCACGCCGGCGCAGGTCAACGGGTGCATCTACGGGCAGTGGTACCTGCTCGACGAAACCCACAAAAAGGTCTTGAAAGGTCCCGAGGACACCGAACAGGATCTCTACGCCGACGGCTACAAAGCCCCCAAGGGCGTCAAGAGCAAAGGCGGTGCGCGTGAATCCGGGCACCGTGCTCGCCCAGGCACAGCCGATGACCGGCAAGGAAGGCAAAGTCACCCAGCCCTCGCCGGAAAGCTGGTACGTGCTCAACGACGACCCGGTGCTCAACGGCCAGGAAATCAAGAATCCCCGCCAGAGCTTCGACAACGGCGGCTCGGGCGCGCCGAACGTCACTTTCGAATTCGACTCGAAAGGAATCTCGACCTTCAAGCGGGTGACCCGCGAAATCGCCGAACGCGGCCAGCGCGAACAGCTGCCGGGCGTCTCCAAAGAAGCGGCCCAGCAGCACTTCGCGGTCGTGCTCGACAACCAGATCATCACCGCGCCCTTCATCAACTACACCGAAAACCCGGAAGGGATCGACCCGACCACCGGCTCGCAGATATCGGGCGGCTTCACGCTCACCTCAGCCCAGAACCTCGCCGACGAGCTTCAGTCCGGCGCGCTGCCGATCAAGCTCGAACTGATCTCCCAGTCGCAGGTCTCGGCGACGCTCGGCAAGACAGCGCTCAAACAGGGCCTGATCGCCGGCCTGGTGGGGCTGCTCGTCGTGTGCCTGTTCCTGCTCGCGTTCTACCGCGTGCTCGGAGCGATCGCGGTTGGCGGGCTGGTCATCTACGGGATCTACTTCTTCGCGCTGATCAAGCTGATCCCGATCACCCTGACGCTGCCCGGTATCGCCGGTCTGATCCTCACGATCGGCATCGCCGCGGACGCCAATATCGTGATCTTCGAGCGCGTCAAGGAGGAGATCAGAGGAGGGCGCTCGATCGCGGCCGGCATCGCGACCGGCTACAAGCGCGGCTTTGCCGCGATCGTGGACGCCAACGTGGTGACCTTCATGACCGCGTTCATCCTGTTCGCCTTGGCCACCTCCGAAGTGCAGGGCTTCGCCTTCACGCTCGGCATCGGCACGCTCTTGACCCTGTTCACGGCGGTGCTCGCCACCCAGGCCGCGCTCGGCGCGATGGGTCGCTCGCGCGCGGTCTCTCACCCGGCGCTGCTAGGCGCGAGCAAGCGCAACCGCAAATGGACTTTCGACTTCATGGGCGCCTCGCGCTGGTTCTTCTCGCTGTCGGGCTGCATCTTGATGATCGGGGCACTCGCGATCGGCGGCAGGGGCCTGAACCTGGGCATCGACTTCACCTCGGGCACGCGCATCCAGACCGCTTTCGTCAAGCACGTCAGCGAGAACCAGGTTCAGTCGGCGATCGCCGAAGCGGGCTATCCGAGCGCCGAGGTCCAGGGGTTCACAAACAAGAGCATCGGTGGGCAGGGCTACCAGATCTCCCTGAAAAAGCTGAAGCCCGAAGAAGTGGTGAAAGTCAAGGAAGCGCTCGACAAAAAGTTTGGGTCCGGTCCGCAGTTCGCCGGGGACGAAGAACTTCTCGAACACATCGATCGGACCGACCTTCGGCCAGACCGTCGCCAAAAGCGCGATCATCGCGATCATCGCCTCGCTGCTGGTGATCTCGGCATATATCGCCCTGCGATTCGAATGGAAGTACGCGGTTCCGGTCCTGATCGCCTTGATGCACGACCTGCTTATCACCAGCGGCGTGTATGCGCTGACCGGCCGCGAAGTGACGACCTCCACCGTGGCGGCGCTGCTGACGATCCTTGGCTATTCGATGTACGACACGATCATCGTGTTCGATCGTGTGCGCGAGAACGTGCCGCGTATGCCGCGAGCGGCGTTCTCGCAGATCGTCAACCGCTCGATGTCCGAGGTCTTGACCCGATCGCTGGCCACCAGCTTCTGCACGCTGCTGCCGGTCACCGCGATCCTGCTGTTCGGCGGCTCGACGCTGAAGGACTTCGCGTTCGCGATGCTCGTCGGTATCGCCTCGGGCGCATACTCCTCGATCTTTCATCGCCTCGCCGGTGCTCACGCACTGGAAGGAGCGCGAGGGCGTCTATCGCAACCGCCGTGCGCGCATCGTGCGCGATTTGGGCTACGTGCCGGCTTACGCGACGACCATCGGCGACAGCCCGGTCGACGTGGAGCCGGCGCCCAAGCCCGCGCGCAAGCGCGGTCGGCAGGGCGCGGCGATCGCTGCCGAGGAGCCCGGCGAGCAGCTCTCGAAGGAGGAGTTCGACGAGCTGGTGGCCGAGATAGGACCGGAGCTTGCAGAGCAACAGCAGGCTGCACGTACCGGTAGCGCCGGCGTCTCCAGACGACGCGGCCGCCGCGCCGCCGCGGGTGCGCCGCAGGCGGGCGTGAGCACACGGGCCGACCACCGGCAAGGCCGACGCAGGCCGCAAGGAGGCCGTCAACGGCAGGGACGAGGCGGCGCCTGCGCGCGACCCCGCGGCGGACCTGACCCCCGAGGATCTCGTGCTCAAGCAGGACTCCCCCCAGCGCCGCAAAACGCGGCGGCCGCGAAACCGCCGACATGGGAGGTCGCGCTGATGGCCTCGACAACGCTCGGGATCGCGGTCGCGACCCTACGCGGCGCCGGCACTCTCGACGAGGAGGCGCGCTGATGGGAATGCTTGGCTGGGTGATGATGGGCCTGTCGATCTGGCACTTCACGATCTTCCTGCCCGACCGCTTCTGGGGCGGGATCGTGGGAGCGTTCGTCGGCTCGCTCGTGGGAGCGATCTTCTCCGGGCTTTTGATCTACGGGATCAAGAGCGCTTCCTTCGGCGTGCCTGGGCTCAAAGCGACCGACATAGCCGTCGTCCTGTACGCGGTGCCCGGCGCCCTGTTGGGGATCGCCGCGATCTACTTCGAGGGCGCCCGTCGCGAAGCGGCTCCGATCGAAGAACTTCGCGCTGGGCTGGGAACGCGTGTTGTTTGACGAGCGCGCCGCGGGCCCCGAGCGGCCGGACACACTTATCCGTCTAGTCCGCACCGTAGTGTCCAGGCGATGGTTCGCTTCGACATTCCCACCTGCGACAGCGGCGATGTGGCTGTGCTGTGTGAGCTGTTGGGCGTAAGCGACGCGCTCGCACAGACGCTTGTACGGCGCGGTTTCAGCGACCCCTTGCGGGCACGTGCTTTCCTCGCGGCCGACGAGCGCCACGAGCTGGACGCTTTCGCGGGGCTGCGCGAGGCCGCCGGCCTGGTGCTCGCAAGCGCGCGGGCGGGACGCAGGATCACGATTCACGGCGACTACGACGTCGACGGCGTCTGCTCGACGGCGATCCTCGTGCGCACGCTGCGCATGCTCGGCGCGCGCGTCGACTGGTTTCTGCCCGACCGCGCCGACGGCTACGGGCTGAGCGCCGCCACGGTGCAGGCGGCTTGCCCAGCGCGGGACGGAGCTGCTCATCACGGTCGACTGCGGGATCACCGCGGTCGAGGAGGTCGCCCTGGCCGGCTCGTTGGGGATCGAGACGATCGTCAGCGATCATCATCTGCCGCGGGCCGACGGCAGGTTGCCGGACGCCCCGATCGTGCATCCTGCGCTGTGCGGCTATCCCTGCGGGGAGCTGTGCGCGGCAGCGGTGGCCCACAAGCTCGCCGAAGCGGTTCTGGAGGCGGCTGGACACGAGCGCAGCGTGGCCGAGGAGGATCTCGATCTGGTCGCCTTGGCGACGATCGCCGACGTGGCGCCGCTGATCGGCGAGAACCGCAACCTGGTGCGACGCGGCCTGCGTAGCGCTCGCGGTCACCGCCAAGCCCGGCCTGCGCGCCCTGATGGCGGTGGCGCGCGTGCAGCCCGGCAAGGTGGACGAGCGCGCGGTCGGATTCGCGCTCGCTCCGCGCATCAATGCCGCGGGGCGCCTCTACAGAGCCGATGCGGCGCTGGAGCTGATCCTCACCGAGGACCCCGTGCGGGCAGCCCAGATCGCCGACGAGCTGGACCGCGCGAACAGCGAGCGCCGCCACACCGAGCAGACGATCCGCATCCAGGCCGAAGCGCAGATGGCGCAGTTGGGCGAGGACGGCGCACGCTCGGCCTACGTGCTGGCCGGCGAGGGTTGGCATCCGGGTGTGATCGGCATCGTCGCTTCGCGCCTGGCCGAGCGCCATCGCCGTCCGGTCGTGCTGATCGCACTCGACGGTGAGAGTGGCCGCGGCTCGGGACGCAGCATCGAGGGATACGACCTGCTTGCGGGGTTGACCGCCTGCTCTGAGCATCTGGCGCGCTACGGAGGTCACAGGGCGGCCGCCGGCGTCGAGCTCGAGCGATGCTCGGTGGCCGGATTCGCGCAAGCGCTCGACGCGCACGCCGCGCGCACGCTCTCCGCCGACGATCTGATCCCGCGCGAGCGCGTCGACGCCGTTGTCGCCGGTCCGCAACTCGGTATGGAGCTGGCTGAGGAGCTGGCTCGCCTGGCTCCGTTCGGGCGTGGCAATCCGACGGTCTCGCTGATGGTCGCCGACGCCGTGCTCAGCGATGTGCGACCGATGGGGGAAGGCAAACACGCCCGCTTCACAGTCCAGTCCGGCGGCTCTCACGCGCGCGCGGTCGCCTTTGGCAACGAAGGTCGGCTGGGCGTGGCCGAAGGCGAACCCGTCCAGGCTACGTTCGCGCTGGAGGTGAACGAGTGGAAGGGAGTGCAGCGAGCCACGTCTGGTGCTCCGCCATGCCCAATCGGCGCCCAAGGAGGCTACGCTTAAGCCATGTCCGAAAGCAGGCCCAGCTCAGTCCACACTGTTTCCCCTGCCGACGTCCATCGCCGCAGCCGCCGCACAGAGCTGAGCGAGCTCGAGCGGCGGCTGCTCGACGACCTGTTCGCGATCGTCTCCGAGCACGCCGCGGACGCGGTCGTGGAGATCGACCGCGAGCGCGTGGAAGACGCGTTCGTGTTCGCCTGCGAGCACCATGCCGCCCAGCGACGCAAGTCGGGCGAGGACTTCATCGTGCACCCGGTCGGGGTGGCGCGCATCTGCGCGGGGATGCGCCTGGACACCGAGACCCTGTGCGCGGCCCTGCTGCACGACACGGTCGAGGACACCTCGGCCTCGCTGGAGGAGGTGAGCGAGCGCTTCGGCGAGGAGATCGCCCAGATCGTCGACGGCGTGACGAAGCTGACCGGGATCACTTTCCAGTCGCGCGACGAGGCTCAGGCCGAGAACTACCGCAAGATGATGGTGGCGATGGCAAGCGACGTGCGGGTCATCCTGATCAAGCTCGCCGACCGCTTGCACAACATGCGCACGATCGACGCGATGCCCAAGCAGAAGCAGCTTGAGAAGTCGCGCGAGACGCTTGAGATCTACGCGCCGATCGCCCATCGCCTGGGTATCCACGCGATCAAGTGGGAGCTTCGAGGATCTCGCTTTCGCGACGCTGCACCCACGCAAGTACAGGGAGATCAAGGAGCTCGTCTCGCAGCAGCGCGAGGACCGCGAGCGCTACGTGGCCGAGGCCGGCGACTACCTGGCAAGCGAACTGGAGACGGTGGGGATCACCGCGCAGATCGCCGGGCGAGCCAAGCACTTCTACTCGATCTACTCGAAGATGACCAAGAAGGGCCGGGAGTTCAACGAGATCTACGACCTCACCGCGATGCGGGTGATCGTGGAGTCGGTCAAGGATTGCTATGGGGCGATCGGCGTGATCCACTCTCTGTGGAAGCCGCTGCCCGGCCGCTTCAAGGACTTCGTGGCGATGCCCAAGTTCAACATGTACCAGTCCTTGCACACGACCGTGATCGGGCCCGAGGGTCGCCCCTTGGAGATTCAGATCCGTACCCAGGACATGCACGAGATGGCCGAGTTCGGCGTGGCCGCGCACTGGATGTACAAGCAGCGCCCGCACGCCAGGGACGGCTCGAAGGGGCTCGAGGGCGAGGACGCCAAGATGAAGTGGCTGCGCTCGATGCTCGACTGGCAGAAGGAGATGTCAGACCCCCAGGAGTTCATGGAGAGCCTGAAGATCGACCTGTTCGAGGACGAGGTGTACGTGTTCACGCCCAGGGGCGAGGTCAAGTCGCTGGCCGCCGGCGCCACGCCGCTCGACTTCGCCTATGAGGTGCACACCGAGATCGGTCACCGCTGCGTGGGCGCACGGGTGAACGGCAAGATCGTGCCGCTTCACTACGAGCTGCGCTCGGGCGACATCGTGGAGATCCTGACGGCCAAGCGCGAGCGCGGGCCTTCGCGCGACTGGCTGGCGATGGTCAAGACGACCCGGGCGCGCAACAAGATCAAGCAGTGGTTCAAGGCCGAGTCGCGCGAGGGCACCGAGCACACCGGCAGGGAGCTCCTGCAGGAACACCTCAAGAAGCAGGGCCTGCCAGCCCAGAAGATCACGGGCTCGGCGCTGCTTGCGGACGTGATCAGGGAGATGGGCTATCGCAAGGCCGACGACTTCTACATTGCGCTCGGCGCAGCCAAGATCTCGCCGAAGGTGGTTGTCAACAAAGTGCTGCAGCGCCTCAAGCAGGGCGAGGCCGCCGACGGCGATACGAGCGCCACCGACCTGCTCAAGGTGGGACGCCCACGCCAGCGTCCGACCAGTTCCTCAGGCCAGTACGGGATCAGGGTCGATGGGGTGGAGGACGTGATGCTGCGCTTGGCCAAGTGCTGTCGTCCGGTGCCCGGCGACCCGATCATCGGCTACATCTCGCTCGGTCGCGGGATCACGATCCACCGCCAGGACTGCCCCAACGCGAAGCTGTTGCAGCGCAATCCCGAACGTTTCACCGACGTGAGCTGGGCGGGCGATCAGGCGACCTCGTTCGTCGTGGAAATCCATATCGACGCGTGGGATCGCCACCGTCTGCTTGAGGATCTCTCGCGCGCCTTCTCGGAGTCGGGCGCGAACATCCTCGAAGCGCGTTGCCTGTCGAGCCCGCCGATGGTCAAGAACCGCTTCGTGGTCGAGCTGGCCGACACCCAGAGCCTGAAGGGCGCGATCTCGCGCCTGCGCAACACCGAGGCCGTGTTCGACGCCTACCGCGTTACGCCCGGCGGCGCCGGCTAAAGAACCTCGGGCTGAGAACCTGTTCTAGGAGACGACGCTGAGGGCGCGCGGCAGGACCGAATAGCTCGCCTGCGTGACCTCGCCCAGGTAGTCGCCGTCGACCTGCAGAGGAAGCGGCTCGCCGTCGCTGGAGCAGACGCGCAGCTCGCTCGCCTCGGCCAGAGAAAGTACCTGTCGGTGGCGCGTGACCCGCGCGCGCTTGGAGAAGGCACGGAAGGCGATCGAAGGCATGTCGAATGCTCGCGCGCGGCGCAGCACGCTGGTCTGCAGCGTGCCGGAATCCAGCTCGGAGGCCTCGGCGACCTCGATCGGTCGATCCTTGAAGTAGGTGAAGGGCGAGCCGTTCTGCACGATTGCGGTGACGCCCTTGTGCTGCTCGCCGCCCAGCTCGACCGTGAGACGGGGAGCTTTGAGGATGTAGCGGCGGGTGAACGTGCTGACCGCGGCCCACGTGAAGTAGTAGGCGCCGAAACGGGCCTTCAGATGCGGGTTGGAGTCCACGCGCTTGACGACGCTCGCATCGAGACCGAGCCCGGAGGCGAACGTGAAGCAGCGGTCGTTGACCACCCCCAGGTCGACCTTGCGCGGGCGCCAGTCGTCGGCCATGCCGAGCAGATGCTCGGTTGCGTCCACCAGCTCGCCCGGGATGCCGAGGATCTTGCCGTACACGTTGGCAGAGCCGCCGGGCAGGCAGGTGAGCGGGGTGGGGGAGCCGCGCAGGCCGTTGGCCGCTTCGTTGACGGTGCCGTCCCCGCCGAAGGCCACGACCACGTCATAGCCCTCGTGGGCGGCCTCGCGACACAGCTCGATCGCGTGGCCACGCGCTTCGGTGTCCACAGCGTCCACCTCGTAGCGGCCCTGCAAGGCGTAGACCACCAGGTGACGCAGGCGGTCGGAGACCGTGGTGGCGTAGGGGTTTACGATGATCAGCATCCGCTTCTTGGTCGCCGGGTCGAGCGGCTCGAAGACCTCGGGAGAATGGGTGGGGACGCGCTCCAGATCGGCGGGGCCGGTGCTCATCGATAGGCCCTACACCGAGGCTCCCCAAGCGTTACCTGCAGGCGCCACAGCGCCGACGGCCCGTCCTTCGCGGGGCTGGAGGGGCGGCTCAATCACGTCTGAGATCGCGCCCGCAATACAGGCCTTGCGTTCCGTCCAGTGGCCTCCTATACTTCCCAGGCACATAGCTGGACACATCCAGAGGGGTGGAGGGACTGGCCCGATGAAACCCCGGCAACCGCCGTCTAACAGCGGAAAGGTGCCAATTCCTGAGAGATGTGTGGCGGGCTTCCTGCTCTTCGCCACACGGGTTACCGGCGAAGATCGATAGAAGGAGTCCCCGACATGGCTGTGACACACCTGAGATGCCGAGAGTGCAAGGCCGAGTATCCGCTCGAGGCTTTGTACGTCTGCGACCGCTGCTTCGGGCCGCTGGAGGTCGCCTACGACCATTCGGCGCTCGGCTCCGACGCCGAGCAGCTGCGCAGGCGCATTCAGGCCGGTCCCCAAAACATCTGGCGCTACGCGGACTTCCTGCCGGTCGTGGACGGCCCTCCGGGTCCTTCGGGCCGCCTCGCCTCGCGCACCGGCCTGCCCGCCGGCTGCACGCCTTTGATCAAGGCCGACCGCTTGGCGCAGCGCTTGGGCTTGCGCGAGGTGTGGGTCAAGAACGACGCCGCCAACCCGACCCACTCCTTCAAGGACCGGGTCGTGTCGGTGGCCACGGCCCGCGCCCGCGAGCTGGGCTTTCAGACGATCGCGTGCGCCTCCACCGGCAACCTGGCCAACTCGGTGGCGGCTCACGGCGCCGCGCTGGGCCTTGAGTCCTACGTGTTCATCCCGGCCGACCTGGAGGAGCAGAAGGTGCTCGCCACCGGCATCTACGGGACCAAGCTCGTGGCCGTGAAAGGCAACTACGACGATGTCAACCGGCTCTGCACAGAGCTGTCGGCCGAGCGCGACTGGGCTTTCGTGAACGTCAACCTGAGGCCCTACTACGCGGAGGGGTCGAAGACTTTGGCGTATGAGATCGCCGAGCAGCTCGGCTTCGAGCTGCCCGACCGTTGTGTGGTGCCCAAAGCCTCGGGATCGCTGTTCACGAAGGTCGCCAAGGGCTTCGAGGAGTGGATCGAGCTTGGGATCGTCAGCGGTCCGAACGGAACGGCGCCGCGTCCACCCCGCATGAACGGCGCCCAGGCAGACGGCTGCTCGCCGATCGCCACGGCGTTCGCCAACAAGCACGACATCTGCAAGCCGGTGAAGCCCGCCACCATCGCCAAGTCGCTGGCGATCGGCAACCCCGCGGACGGACCTTATGCGCTTGAGGTGGCCAGAAAAAGCGGAGGCTCGATCGACTCCGTCTCAGATCAGGAGATCCGCGATGGCATCGCCCTGCTGGCGCAGACCACAGGCGTCTTCACCGAGACGGCGGGCGGCGTCACCACGGCCGTATTGGCCAAGCTGGCGGCGCGCGGAGACATCGACCCGGACGAGCGAGTCGTGCTCGTGATCACCGGCGACGGTCTGAAGACGCTCGACGCGGTGCGCGGCTCGTTCGAGGCTCATGAAATAGAGCCGTCCGTCGAGCAGTTCGAGGCGCTTGTCGAGCAGGCGCCAGCCGGCGCGACCGCCGCACTGGCGGGTCTCGCCGCCCGGAGCTGATCGGGATGGCGGTCACGGTCAAGATCCCAACACAGCTCAGGGCCGCCGCGGGCGGAGAGAGCGAAGCCGAGCTGGAAGGCGCCACTGTGCGCGAGGTCTTGGACAGCCTGTACGAGCGCTACGACGGCCTTAGCGAGCGCTTGGCGGACGAGAGCGGATCGTTGAGACGCTTCGTGAACGTGTATCTCAGCGGCGAGGACATCCGTTTTCTGGACGGGCTCGATACGCCGGTGCACGACGGGGCGGAGCTCACGATCCTGCCCGCGGTCGCCGGCGGTTAGAACTTCACGTCCGGAGCCGTGGCGGGCTCGTCGCGAGGCTAGCGGCCCGCGACCGGCCGCGCGTGTTGGGCGCTCGAGGCGCCGTGCCCTGAGCCGAGTTCCTACGGTTCAAGCGCCAGGAGCGACCGGGTATCGCTCGTCATCGAACACGGCGGCGATCTCCAGATGACCGCCGAGCGCCTGCACGTAGGAGCGCAGCGTCGATAGATAAACATCGCTGCGACCCTCCAGGCGCGAGACGTTGCCCTGCGAGATGCCAAGCTCCTCGGCCAGTTGCACCTGCGTGACGTGGCGTGAGCGACGCAGATCGGCGAGTGCCAGGGCATCCTCCATCGCACGCCGGCGCTCGGCCACCTGCTCATCCCAACCGAGATCGCGACGCCGCGCCTGTTCGCGCAACTCGTTGAAGTTTCGTGTCTTGGTGGTCATCTGCGTTACTCCTTTTCAAGCTCTGCCAGGTGCTCGTCGAACAGGCGGTCTGCCAGCGGAATCATCTGCGCGTAGAACTGCTGCCAGCGGTCGCGCTTGTCGCCTCCTATGAGCAGGATCGCGCTCCGCGCCGGATCGAAGGCGAACAGCACGCGCGTGGTGCTCGCGCGCAGCTCCTTCATGTTCGCGTGGCGCGAACCCTCGACCGTGTCGACGAGGGGTCGCCCAAGTCCAGGACCACGCTGTTCGAGCACGCGCACAGCGGCGTCGATGCTCTGCTGCTCCGACATCGTGAGCGTGTTCCACCACTCGCCGAACTGGTCTGTGAACTCGACTTCCCACACCGCGATACTATATCCTAAAAAGCATATACCGTCAAGTGTATGTCATGAACCAGCGTGGTGCTCCTACCGCGCTCGTCGGCGACGTCGTGTTCGTCACGCTTCGACGAGCACCCGGCCCTTGGAAAGCGCGGCATAAAGCACCGTTTCCGCGCGCATCACCCCACTCGGGGGATGGGAGCCCGCGATTGGTCGGTCTACTGCACGGCTCACTTGGGCGGGACCCGTTGTCGTCGCTTGACAAGTCGCGGATTATCTGCAAGATTGCTATTGACCCGATAGTCAGAACTTAGATGCGGGTCCGTGGTGCGCCCGTGGGTCATGGTTCGGGTGTATCGAGCTGGTGACTTGGGGCGATGACCGCGTATCGGTGCGCCGGGCAGTTTCGTGCCCGACTTTGGACGGGTGCGGTGCCTGGCCGATTCGAGCTTCGCCAGAGGCCAACCGGAGCTTCTGACGAGGGAAAGGCAGTGTAAAATGAGGAAGATTCGAATTATAGTGTTCGGCCTGTTCGCGGTGCTGGCGGTTTGCGCGCTCAATGTGGCGCCGGCGTTCGCCGAAAGCGAATGGTTAGTCGCGGGAGCAGAAGTCAAAGCGGAATTAAATGTGGAAACAGAAGGTGATTTGAGGCTGGTAAAATTCAGTGGTGCCACACTTGAAATCTTAATGGAAATGTTATGCAGTTTTATATTCGATGGTACGATCAAGGAAAAAGAAGGGACTATCTTAGATGTCTTAGCGTTAGAACACGGGATCACCGTGGGATCTTTAGGCGACACGAATGAAGAATTTCTGAACTGTGAAGTAACGTTCGACTCCGGCAGCTTGACGGATTGCAAGGGTGGAACGTTAGAGCGCCTAACAAAAGGTAGGATTCGTTGTGGGGCTGTCGAAGTCCTGCGTCATGGCTAAACCTTTGTTGAGCGACGAGTTGTGGGCTCGTATCGAGCCTGTTTTGCCGGTCCGTGCGCCGCAGGTCACGGGGCGTCCTCGGGTGCCGGACAGGGCCGCGTTGACAGGGATCCTCTTCGTTTTGAAGACGGGGATCCCGTGGGAGCATCTGCCCCAAGAGATGGGTTGCGGCTCGGGAATGACGTGCTGGCGGCGCTTACAGGAATGGAGCGAAGCCGGGGTATGGCAGCGCTTGCACCACGTGCTCTTGGACGAGTTGCAGAACACCGGACAAATCGACTGGTCTCGCGCTGTTGTAGACAGCTCGCACGTGCGAGCAAAAGGGGGGGCGAACAGACAGGCCCCTCGCCAGTCGATCGCTCCCGTCCTGGCAGCAAGCATCACGTAATCGTCGAGGCGAAAGGTATCCCGCTCGCGGTCACGCTGACCGCCGCCAACCGCAACGACGTCACCCAGCTCGTTGAGCTCGTGGACCGCGTACCGCCCGTCGGTCGCCACGGCAAGTTCCGTCCCCTCAGCCTCTACGCCGACCGTGCCTATGACTCGGCGCGCCATCGAGCAGAACTGCGCGAACGCCAGATCACTCCGCACATCCCCAAACGCAACACAGGCCACGGCTCTGGCCTCGGACGCCACCGCTGGGTGGTCGAGCGCACGATCTCCTGGCTGCACGCCAACCGCTACCTCGCCCGCCGCCACGCACGCCGAGCCGACATCCACGAAGCCATGCTCACACTCGCCTGCGCCAACATCTGCCTCAAACACCTCAACCACTTTTGTTAGACGCTCTTAGCTTTAGTATGGTTCGATGGGCTCAATCTAGCATTAGAAGACTATTGGTTAACTGAAATCTTATTAGTCGGGACGCAGTTCTTTGGCGATATACTTGAATTAAACAATTTAGGCGAACCAATCGGCTACGAGACCGAATGCGAATCATTAATCGGAATCTTCGGTGGAGAATTATGTAGCGAACAGAAACTGACTTCGGCCCTATTGACCAACTCGACTTCGACGTCCCTCCCAGCGTCCTAGAGGTCTTTAGCGCTGGTGAAATCGCCAACCGAGGTAACTGCACTATGACCGGTGAACATTCGAACGACCTTAGAGGTGAATTCAACACCTGGGCTATCGGAGCAGAATTAGAACTGTTACAGACTGAAGTGAGTTGACGGGGGCCTAACAATAATGTTGCGATAATCACCAACGGTTGGGCGGGATGATGTCGATGCATCCCGTCCAACCAGGCAAACTGTCTGGACTTTGTATGAGTTTTGTCAATCCCGCGGTCAAGATTATGTACCGCTCGGAGTCTTATCGGCGGGCGCAGCGTTATCGGCGCCAGGGGGTCTCCGCTCTGACTGTGGACACCGGCCCCGTCAGGCGCCGGGCAGCGCAGACAGCACCGGCGCGGGAGCCTCGCGCGTTCGCGCCGCAGTCACCACCAGCGCATGCCGATACGGCACGAACGCGATCGCGCTCTTGCGGGCAAGCTCCGAGCACGGGTCCACGACAGATCGACCTCGCGCCCGACCGTGCCGATGACCTGCTTCATCACCAACTCCGGACCGAGCACCTCATCGCTGGCGATCTCGATCATGAGGCGCGAGAGCAGCAGGTCTTGCTCGACCTGCACGGGGTTCGGCCACGGCGCCTTTGAGCGCCACGCGATTAGAGCGGGACGGTCGATCACAGGTCAGGTTCCACGCTGGTGTTGACCTGCAGGTTCCAGCTTGGGTCTATCGGGCCGCGTGCGGGGAGCGCGCGGACAAGTCGCGTTGGGTACGTGCCGGTGGCAAGCGCGGCCTCGCGCAGCGGCTGAAGGTCGAGGTCGTCGCGGAACTGGTCGAGCAGCCATCCCAACCGCCGGGCGAGAGAACGTGAGCGCATCATTGCTAGCCGCGCCAGCTCAGCCACGTCGATATCGCCGATCGCAACGATTACGGTGGCGAGGTTGTTCAGCCCGCCGGCCTCGTCGGGGTGGGCGATCAGGTCGACGAGCGTTGTCTCGCGGGTCGCAAGCCGCAAGCGACCAGTATCGACCTGGCGCTCCTCGACTGTCATCCGACTGAGGTGCTCGTTGACGTAGAAGCGCAGACGGACTCGCTCTATGTCGCGATTGGGCACATGCCGACCGACCATCACCTGGAAGACCTGCGGCGCCTGATGGGACGCTCCGTGCATCGCGGCGGCTGTGAGCAGGCTCACGTAATAGCCACGCCCCAGGGCTCGCATCATCCCGTCGATGAACAGTTCGCCTGGGAGCACACCCCACGACCTGTACTCAGGCGGCACCACGACATAGAACCCGCGGGCAGGCGAGAACAAAGCGCCCCGACGGCGCAAACGAGCAAGTCCCGGATATACATGCGCGAGCGGCACATCGGCAAGCTCGGCTGCCTCGACTGCGGTCAGCGAGTAACGGCCCTCGGAAAGGAGCGCATCGGGAAGTTCAGCTATGGACGGCACCTTGGGCATTCTAACGCTAAACGTTAGTTAGCACAACTAGGCGTTTTATCCGGACTACATAGGATCGGCGCCGCTGGAGATCTTGGACAACACTACGACGGGCTTAGCGAGCGCTTGGCGGACTCGCCGCGAGGCTAGCGGCTCGCGACCGGCCGCGCGTGTTGGGCAGTCGAGGTGCCGTGCCCGGTCGGAGGCGAGGAGCCGCTGACACCAACCGTGGCGACGAGACCGGCGGCGCACATCGCGCCGATCGTGAGCGCGCGCATCCGCCTGGGGGTCAGCCAGCCCAGGTTATGGGTCTGCAGCCAGGTCCGAAAGCCCGAAGCCGCGGACGCAGCCGCCATGGCGCAACCAACGCACATGAGGTCAGCGTAGCTGACCGTCGGGGTATGGGGCGCCATTGGCAAACGGGGCCGCGCGCATCTACCGGCGCTGTCGAGCGGCGGGAGTGACCCCGGGACTGCTCGACTGCTTGATCGCGGCCGTCGCGTCGCGACAAAAGGCAGCCCTGCTGACGTGTGACGCCGACCTGAGCCGAGTCGCGTGTGTCATCGGTGTCGACCTCGACGAAGCTTCCCCGCCAGCGTAGGTTTGGCAAGACTGTTACAGGGACCAATACACAAACTATCTAGTTGTAGCGAACCCCGCTGTGACGAGATCCCCGTCAGCCGTTGTCTCACCACTGACGCTTACATAGATTATTCGAGCCGCCGGAATAAGTCAGCTACATGGCAATAAACGATGCGCTCAAAAGGAGAAATTAGAACTGTCTTGGTAACGACCATTGGTGTTGCAGCGGTCACGCTAACGACCACCTCAACAGCATGGGCCAAAACAGAATGGTTACAAAAAGACGGCCCCAACTGTATCCGCCGGCCCACTCGGACCCGCCGACCCAGCGGAGCCAGCCGGCCCAGCGGAACCCGCCGAACCAGCCGGCCCCTTGGGCCCGGGCTTTGAAAGCCACTCGATGGCGCATCCGTCCAAGGTCAGAGAGCGCGATCGCGTGGGCTTTCAATCCTGTTCATTCAGCTCTACTGCTCGTGCTCAGCCGGTCACCGCCCAGGAGCCACTGTGGCTGATGTATTCGGCGCCTCCGGCTAGGACAGGGACCGTGAAGCCGAAAGGTAGGGCTGTGTTAGCGGTATCGTGCCCGTCGATCCCTGTCGTGACGTCTGTGTTCCACTGCCAGCCGGCGCCGAAGAAGAATCCGGCGACCACGTTTCCGGGTGCAGCTCCGCCGATTTCCCCGCCGGCGTAGACGCATAGGACGCCTTCGGGCGCCGTCGGGCTCGTGACCGATCCCGTGCAGACGGTGGACGGTTGTGTGCCTGTGGCGGTCAGTTCTTCGTTTTTCGCGTTGATGTAGTGGGCTGTGGGGGCCGTTGTGAGCGGGATATTAAAGCTCACGCTGGTGGCGACGAGCTCGGCTTCTTCGTGGGCGTAGCCGTTGGCTATCCACTCGCCCTTCTCTGTGGCGTTCTTGGGTAGCGTCCCACCGGCTGTCCATGGTTCGCCGGCCGTGCCCTTTTCGCCGTTGCACGCGTATTCCGTTTTGCCCGTGACTGTGAAGTTCTCACCGCCTTCTTTGCAGTGTGTGCCCTTGGCCTCGGCTTTCATGGTCACGCTTTCGCCGTTGGTTCCGGCAGCGCCGGCTTGGCCTGCCCCTCCTCCTGGTCCGGTGGGGCCAGCTGGGCCGGCGGGACCTCCTGGCCCAGCTGGCCCTGCTGGACCGGCCTTGCCTGCGGGACCAGCCTTGCTGATCTGTTTTAGGACCTTTGGGCTGATCTGTTTGGTTGAGGTAATCAAATATTTGCTGGCGGCGAATGCGCCGCCGCTCATCGCGAATACCAGTGCGAATATCATCGCCACGTTCGTAAATGTCAAACGCCTGCCTATTCTTGAGAACATCTTCCCTCCCTTTTGACTCGTGTGTCTTCGCGCGCGAGCGGATGTCGCGACGACGATCCCCTCTTCGCCGGTTCCCTTTGGCCGGGACCTTTAGCCAGTGTACTAAGGCCGTTCATGGAGAGCCCAATCCCCGAGTAAGACCCGGTAAGTAGAACTTGAGGTCTTTCGCGGCGATCCAATCGGATATGTAAGTGTCTCGTCCTACGACGAAGCTTTACCGGCTTCACCAGATAGCAATTCATCTGGTGAAGCTCCTATGGGCAAGGGGGCTGTCTTTACGCGAGGGCTTCGTCCCAATATTCAGACTTGTAGGAAATATTCGATAACGAAGGCCCGGAGCGCGCTTCGCGTAGTGGCGTGGATGACGTGGTACCTACGCGGTGTCCGAGCGATGCGGCACGCCGGCTATCCAGCCGGCTCAGCCCAGGGGCGTGCCTGCGCAGGCGCCGATCGATCTCGTCGAGGTCTGGCGGCTAAACAATCGACGCGCCCGGCAAGATTCGAACTTGCGACCTTCCGCTCCGGAGGCGGACGCTCTATCCACTGAGCTACGGGCGCAACGGGCACCGTCGGCCGGCACCTTTGCCAGCAGAGCTTATCGCCGTGTCGAGCGCCGATCGCTACCGTTGCGCACATGGACCTCTCACTCTTCTTCGCGGGTACCGGCGGCTCTGTGCCGAGCCCCCGCCGCGGGCTACCCGCGATCCTTCTGCGCCGGGGGGCGCGATCGACTGCTGTTCGACTGCGGCGAAGGCACGCAGCGCCAGCTGATGCGCTCGGTCGGCTTGGCGGACCTGGATTGCGTGTTCATCACCCACTTCCATGCGGACCACTGGCTTGGGCTGCCGGGGATGCTCAAGTCGTTTGGCTTGCGCGAACGCGAGCAGCCCTTTGCGGTGTACGGTCCGAAGGGGTTGCGCCAGACTGATGGACGAGGCGCACTTCATGTATGGGCGCCTGCCTTATGAGCTGCGTGTGGACGAGCTCGACCCGGGCGAGACCGTTTCGTTCGATGGCTTCGAGGTGGCGGCCGTTCCGGTCAGCCACCGCAACAACAACGCCTATGGCTATGCGATCGTCGAGGAGTCTCGCCCTGGACATCTCGACCCGGAGCTGGCCGAGCGACTGGGGGTCACGCCCGGACCGGACTTCGGCAGGCTCACGCGCGGGGAGACGGTCGCGGGGGTCACGCCCGAGCAGGTGATGGGACCAACGCGCGAGGGTCGCAAGGTCGTGATCTCGGGCGACACCTCGCCGTGCGAGATGCTCACGATCGCCGCCCACGAAGCGGACGTGCTCGTGCACGAGTCGACCTTCGCCGAGGAGGATGCCGAGCGCGCTCGCCAGACCGGCCACTCCACCGCGCGCCAAGCAGCCCAGGTTGCGCGCGACGCACAGGTCAGGCTGCTGGCGCTGACCCACATCTCCACGCGCTACCCGGGTGGGGATCTGCGCGAGGAGGCACGCTCGTGTTCGTGCAACGCTGAGGCCCCGCGCGACTTCGACACGATCGACGTGCCCTTCCCCGAGAAGGGCCCAGCGCAGCTGATCCGCTGGTCGAGATCGTCGGCGCGAGGCGCGCAACGGACACCTGAGCAAAGTGGAGGAGCTCTTGCCATTCCGTCGATGCAACCGCAGACTTGCCCGCAGGGCTCGACGGTCGCCGACGGAGCCGTCGTGGCACTCGCCTTGATACAGTCGCCGTGCTCCTCCTTAACCCGGTCCCGAGAGGCCAGGAAGGAAAACATGAATGACGGGAAGATCGTCCTCGCGGAGGACGAACTGACGCGGGCGTTGGTCCGCATCGCCCACGAGATAACCGAGCGCAACACGACCGCTTCCGAGGTAGCCCTCGTCGGCATCCACCGTCGTGGCGCCGTTCTCGCCATGCGCCTGCAAGCTTTGCTGTGCGACCTGCTCGACACTGACGTGCCATTGGGCGATTTGGACATAGGCTTCTATCGCGACGACGTCGTTTCGCGACCGCAGGCGCCGGTCGTGCACGCGTCCCACATCGATTTCGACGTTGCCGACCGTACGATCGTGATCGTCGACGACGTGCTCTACACCGGCCGTACCGTACGGGCCGCGATCGAGGCGCTGTTCGACTATGGCCGCCCCGCCAAGGTCCAGTTGGCGGTTCTTGCCGACAGAGGCCATCGCGAGCTGCCGATCAGACCGGACTATGTCGGCAAGAACCTGCCCACCTCGCGCGATGAGCACGTGAGCGTACGCGTAGTCGAGCTAGACGGCGTCGACGAGGTCGCGATCGAGCGCGTCTCCGCGGGGGCCGCTACATGAACAGACGCTACGTGAGTCCTCGGGTCCGTCACGTTAACCCGAGCCGCCGCATGGACTTGAGGGCCTCCACGTGAACCATCTCCTTTCAATTGAGGATCTCGACAGAGCCGCGATCGAGCGGATCGTCGAGCAGGCCTCACGCTTCGCCGAGGTCTCAGACCGCGAGATCAAGAAGGTGCCGGCGCTGCGTGGGCGGATGGTGCTCAACCTGTTCTACGAGGCCTCCACCCGAACCCGCTCCTCTTTCGAGTTGGCCGCCAAGCGCCTCTCGGCCGATGTCGTCAATTTCGTCTCCAGTGGCTCCTCCGTGGAGAAGGGCGAGTCGCTCAAGGACACGGTGCTCACGCTCAGCGCCCACAAGCCGGACGCGATCGTGATTCGCACACCTTGGGTCGGGGCCGCCGAGTTGGTCTCCAGTTGGACGAGCGCCTCGATCGTGAACGCGGGGGACGGCAAGCACGAGCATCCGACACAGGCCCTGCTCGATGTCTACACCTTGCAGCGACGCCTCGGCTCGCTCGATGGCTGCTCGATCTGGATCGTTGGCGACGTGGCCCACTCGCGGGTCGCGCGCTCGAACATCTTGGCCTTCCAGAAGATGGGCGCCAAAGTGACGGTCGCCGGGCCGCCGACTTTGATCCCGCGAGGGATCGAGGCGCTCGGTTGTGAGACCCGCTTCAACCTCGACGAACTGGCGAGCGCAGACGTGGTGTACGCCTTGAGGATGCAGCACGAGCGTATGGACGATGCCTTGGTACCCTCGTTGCGCGAGTATGCCGCCTGCTTTCAGATCGGCGCGCGCAGACTCTCCCCGCGTCAGGTCTTGATGCACCCGGGTCCCGTGAACCGCGGCGTGGAGCTGTCGGGCGAGGCGGTCGACTCGCCCCAGGCCTTGATCACAGCGCAGGTGGAGGCGGGCGTGGTCGTACGCATGGCCGTGCTGTATGAGCTGTTGTCGGGCTCGCGCGCCTTTCGTCCCGTCCCCGAGCCACAGTTGGCGTGATGGGAGCGCCCTCGCTTGTGCACGATTCCTCCGGTGTGACTAACCCCGGCGGTCCGAACACGCCCCCCGGCAAGGACCTATTGATCGCGGGCGCCCACATGCTCGATCCGCGCACCGGCCTGGACGGCCCGGCCGACGTACTCCTGCGCGACGGTCACATCGCAGAGCTAGCTGCACCAGGCAGCTTGAAAGCCGAAGGAGCCGAAGTCATTCAAGGCCACGGCAAGCACTTGCTGCCGGCCTTCGTGGATCCCCATGTGCATCTGCGCAGCCCCGGCCAGGAGCACAAGGAGGATCTGGAGACGGGCACCAGGGCCGCGGCGGCCGGCGGCTTCTGTGCGGTGATCGCGATGCCCAACACCGATCCTGTGCTCGACTCGGCACCCCTGTTGCGCTCCCTGCGCGAGGCAGCGGCCCGCGAGGCGCGAATTCCGGTCGGCTTCCTGGCGGCGATCACACGCGGACTGGAGGGCTTGGAACTGACCGAGATGGCCGAGCTGATGGGGGAGGGGGCGCTCGGCTTTACCGACGACGGGCGGCCTGTGGCGAGCGCCGGGGTTTTGCGCAAGGCGCTCCAATACCAGCGTTTGTGCGGCGGCGTATTGACTCTGCACGAGGAGGATCCCTCGCTGTCGAGGGGCGGCTCAATGCACGAGGGCACGGTCAGCGCGGCACTCGGCATCGGCGGGAATCCCGAGCGTGAGCGAGTCCACGATGGTCGCACGCGACGCCGAGCTGGCCGGCTACGAGGATGGGCGCGTCCACTTCCAGCACCTCAGCTGCGCCGCTTCGGTGCACGCCGTCGCCGCCGCCAAGGAGCGCGGCTTTCGGGTCAGCGCGGAGGCCACGCCGCATCACTTGCTCCTGACCGAGGAGGATGTGCGCGGCTTGGACACGCGCTTCAAGATGAACCCACCGCTTGCCGGCGAGACAGACCGGATCGCCCTGATCGAAGGCTTGCGCAGTGGCACTATCGACTGCGTGGCGACCGACCACGCCCCGCACGCCCGTCACGAGAAGGAGGTTCCCTTCGAGCAGGCGCCGATGGGCACGACCGGCTTGGAGACCGCGTTCGCGGCACTGCACACCGAGTTGGTCCTGCCGGGCACACTCGGCCTCGGCCTGCTCGTCGAGCGTATGACCGCGGGCGCCGCCCTGTTCGATCTGCCGACGCCCTCCATCGCCGTCGGCGAGCGCGCGAATCTGACGCTCGTGGACCTCGCCGCCCAATGGGTCGCCGGTGAGAACGGCTGGGAGAGCCGCTCTGAGAATTGCTGCTTTGCCGGACGTCGGCTCACAGGGCGCGTCCTGATGACCGTCGCGGCCGGCGCCGTCGCCTACCGCGAGCGTGCCTTCTCAGTGGTGGCCGCATGATCCCTGGGCACGCATGGCGACGCCAGGCGGGGTCCTACCGATCGGAGATCGACGAGATCTCCGATCGGCCAGCACGTGTGCAGAGCACACTTCGCGGGTGGGTGGGCATCAATCCTGGCCCAGCTTGCCCTGCACACCCAGGGAAGCTGAGTAAGGACCGAGGAGTAGCGAGATGAGCCTGCTCAAGCGCGAGGAGACCGCACTTGTCGTGGTTGACGTGCAGGAGGGCTTTCGCTCCTATGCCAGCTTCGAGACCGTGGCGGCGGCCTGCTCCAAGCTGGTGCGGGCAGCACGAATTCTGGAGGTGCCCCGCGTCGCCAGCGAGCAGTACCCCAAGGGTCTTGGCCATACCGCGCCCGAGGTCAGGCTCGAAGACGAGCCGATTATCGAGAAGAGCGTCTTCTCGGCCGCTAGCGCCGATGGCTTCGACTTGGCCGGACGCAAGCAGGCGGTCGTGTGTGGGATCGAGACGCACGTATGTGTGTCGCAGACCGTCCACGACCTGCTCGACCAAGGCGTCGAAGTCCACGTGCCCGCCGACGCGGTCGGCTCACGCCACCCGCTCGACTACGAGCGCGGCTTCGAGCGACTGGAGCGCGCCGGCGCAGTCGTGAGCACCGTCGAGTCGATTCTGTTCGAGCTTTTGGAGCGTGCGGGCACGCCGGAGTTCAAGCAAGTCCAGAGGCTCATTCTGTGATGCTCACGAGGCCTGCTCACGGGACCAGTGCAACCGGGAAGTCGAACGTCTGATGTCCTCGCGCGAGGCATACGTATTGCTCGAGGACGGCACCCGCTTTGACGGCGAGGCCTGTGCGGCCGACACGCACGCGGTGGGCGAGGTCGTCTTCACGACGGGCATGTCCGGCTACCAGGAGTCAGTCACCGACCCTTCCTTCGCGGGCCAGTTGATCACGTTCACCTATCCCCACATCGGCAACTACGGGATTAGCCAGCGCGCAATGGAGTCCGAGCGCATCTGGGCCCGTGCGGCGATCATGCGAGAGGCTTGCAACCGCGAAGATGCGCCCGAGGCCGAGCGAGGCTGGCTCGATTGGCTCAGCGACTGTGAGGTGCCCGCGATCAGCGGCGTGGATACGCGCGCGCTCGTGCGCCACATCCGCGAGGCCGGGGCGATGCGCGGCGGCATCTTCCCCGCGCGGATTGCCGAACCGGAAGCCCGCTCCCTGATCTCCGTGGAGCCTCCAATGAAGGGGCTTGACCTGGCCGCGCTTGTCACGCCGGATCGAGTCACCTTCCATGGCGCGGGCACCGCCGGGACTGCCTTCCCGACCGGCGCCCACTTGGATCGGAGCGCCGCGGGTGACGCTCAAGCGGATAAAAGCCACGGGTCTGACGGACCTTTGATCGCGGTCCTCGACACCGGCATCAAGCTCTCGATCGTGCGCAACCTGGTGCAGCGCGGGGCACGGGTGGCCTTGCACCCTTGCACGAGCACCGCCGAGGACTTGCTTGTCGAAGATCCTGACGCTGTGTTCGTGGCCAACGGCCCGGGAGACCCTGCCGCGCTCGACTACGTGGTGGAGACCGTCCGCCAACTGGTCGGCAAGAAGCCGGTGTGGGGCATCTGCCTCGGGCACCAATTGTTGTGCCGGGCCTTGGGTCTTGAGACCTACAAGCTGCCCTTTGGCCACCGGGGAGCCAACCACCCAGTCAAGGACCTGCAGACAGGCCACGTGGAGATCACCTCCCAGAATCATGGCTTCGCCGTGCTCGGACCAGGCGGCGCCAAGACGCTCGATAGTGACGAGCCGGTGCGCTGGGAGACCGACTTCGGCGAGGCCCAACTGACTCACGTGAACCTGTATGACCGCACGGTTGAGGGCTTCGAGCTACTCGATGTCCCCGGCGGCGCGGTCCAGTACCACCCCGAGGCCGGGCCTGGTCCGCACGACAGCCTGCACCTGTTCGACCGCTTCTTGGAGCGGATCGCCGCCGCCTGATGCCTCGACGCGAGGACATCCACACGATCCTGATCCTCGGCTCCGGTCCGATCGTCATCGGTCAAGCAGCCGAGTTCGACTACTCCGGTGTCCAGGCTTGCAAGGTTTTGAGGGAGGAGGGGTACAGGGTCGTGCTGGTCAATTCCAACCCGGCGACCATCATGACCGACCCCGAGTTCGCCGACGCGACCTATGTCGAGCCCCTCTTGCCCGGGCCGCTCACCAAGATCATCGAGCGCGAGCGCCCCGACGCAATGCTACCGACCTTGGGCGGACAGACCGCCTTGAACCTTGCCAAGGCCTTGCATGAGGACGGCACGTTGGAGCGCCTGGGTGTAGAGCTGATCGGCGCCAACTACGACGCGATCACCTGTGCCGAGGATCGCGAACTGTTCGGCGACGGCGATGGCCGAAGGCGGGGCTTGCGGATGCCGGAAAGCGCGATCGCCACGACCCGGCCGAGGCCCAGGAGGCGCTGCCGCGCTTGGGCTTGCCCTGCATCGTGCGTCCCGCTTTCACGCTGGGCGGGCGTGGCGGCGGGATCGCCCGCGACCCGAGGCGAGTTCGAGACGATCGCGGGGCGCGGCATCGAGGCCAGCGCCGATCGGTCAGGTCCTGCTCGACCAGTCGGTGCTCGGCTGGGGCGAGTTCGAGCTGGAGGTGATGCGCGACAAAGCCGACAACGTGGTGATCGTCTGCTCGATCGAGAACATCGACCCGATGGGCGTCCACACCGGCGACTCGGTCACAGTCGCCCCGCAGCAGACGCTCACCGACAGCTCTCTACCAGCAGTTGCGCGACCAGGCGATCACCGTGATCAGAGCGGTCGGCGTGGAGACCGGCGGCTCCAACGTCCAGTTCGCGGTCAATCCCGAGACCGAGGAGATCCTCGTGATCGAGATGAACCCGCGCGTTTCGCGCTCCTCGGCCTTGGCCTCCAAGGCGACCGGCTTTCCGATCGCCAAGATCGCCGCGCGCCTGGCGGTGGGCTACCTGTTGGAGGAGATCACCAACGACATCACCGGCGTCACCCCGGCCTCGTTTGAGCCGACGATCGACTACGTGGTCGTCAAGTGGCCCCGTTTCGCTTTCGAGAAGTTTCCCGGGAGCGGTGCCCACGCTCTCCACCCACATGAAGTCGGTGGGCGAGGCGATGGCGCTCGGGCGCACTTTCTCCCAAGCCTTCGCCAAGGCGTTGCGCTCGCGCGAGCTGGACAAGCCCCCAAGCCCGCATGAGCGCTCGGACGTCGAGCTGCTCGACGCGCTCACGACCCCCACGGCAGACCGCTACGAGACGATCCTGGAGCTGCTCGCGCGCGCCGCGGCCGCCGAGCCCGCGCAACCCGGAGCGCTCGGGGCCGGCGTCGAGGCGATTCGCGAGCGCACCTCGATCGACCCGTGGTTCCTGCGAGAGCTGGCCCAGATCGCCGCCGACCCCAAGTCTCCGTTCGCGGGAGAGCGCTGCTTCAAGTCGGTCGACACCTGCGCGGCCGAGTTTCCCGCGCGCACCCCCTACTACTACTCCGGCTGGGAGCGCAAAGCGGCGCACGAGGTCGTGCGCGGAGAGCGTCCGTCGGTGGTGATCCTCGGCGGCGGACCCAACCGCATCGGCCAGGGGATCGAGTTCGACTATTGCTGTGTGCACGCCGCCATGACCGTGCGCGAGTCCGGGCGCGACGCGGTCATCGTCAACTGCAACCCGGAGACGGTCTCGACCGACTACGACACCTCCGACCGGCTCTATTTCGAGCCGCTCACGCTCGAGGACGTGCTCGGCGTGATCGAGGTCGAGCGGGCCGGTGGCAATCTCCTCGGCGTGATCGTCCAGTTCGGCGGACAGACCCCTCTGAAGCTGGCGGCCGGCCTGGTGGCGGCGGGCGTGCCGGTCCTGGGCACCTCGGTCGACGCGATCGACCTGGCCGAGGATCGCTCGCGCTTCGGCGAGCTGTTGGCGAAGCTCGGCTACCACGCGCCCCCCTACGCGACCGCCTGCTCGGTGCACGAGGCCTTGACCAAGGCCGAGCATGTCGGCTACCCGCTGCTGGTGCGCCCCTCCTACGTGCTGGGCGGGCGCGCGATGGAGATCGTCTATTCACGCGACGGGCTCGCCGACTACCTCCGCAGAGAGACCCCCGCCCCCGCGGGCAAACCGGCACGAACGTCAATCCCTCCAAATCGAGAGCCACAGGACACGAGCCGCCCGACGATCTTCCTGGATCGCTTCCTGGAGAACGCGGTCGAGGTCGACGTCGACGCTCTGTGCGACGGCCACGAGGTGTGGATCGGCGGCATCATGCAGCACGTCGAGGAGGCCGGGGTTCACTCCGGCGACTCCGCCTGCGTGTTGCCACCGCACTCGCTCGGCGAGGACATGCTGGAGCAGATCCGCGCCGCCACGCGCGACATCGCCCTGGGCATCGGCGTGGTCGGCTTGATGAACGTCCAGTACGCCGTCCACGAGGGACGCCTGTACGTGATCGAGGCCAATCCGCGCGCTTCGCGCACCGTCCCGTTCGTCTCCAAGGCGATCGGCCTGCCCTTGGCCAAGCTGGCGTGTCGCGTCATGCTCGGCGAGCGCATCTCATCGCTCGGCTTGCCCGGCGACCGGCAGGGCGTGGCCTGCGGCGAGCACGTCTCCGTCAAGGAGGCTGTCCTGCCTTTTGACCGCTTCGACGGCGCCGACTCCCTGCTCGGCCCCGAGATGCGCTCCACCGGCGAGGTGATGGGCATCGCGCGTGACTTCCCCACTGCTTTCGCCAAGGCGCAGGCCGCCGCCGGCTCGCCGCTGCCGAGCGCGGGCACGGCCTTCATCACCGTCACCGACTCCGACAAGCCAGGCGTTTTCGCCGTCGCCCAGATCCTGCACGACAACGGCTTTCGCATCCTCGCCACGCGCGGCACTGCCGAGGCGATCGCACGCATGGGTGTGCCCGTGCAGACGATCAACAAGATCGGCGAGGGCTCCCCGCACGTCGTCGATTGGATCGAGCGCGGCGACGTCAATCTGATCGTCAACACGCCCACCGGCTCGGGCGCGCGCTCGGACGGCTGGGAGATTCGCCGCTCGGCGATCGCCCACTCCATCCCCTGCTTGACCACGCTCTCGGCCGGCGTCTCCGCGGCGCGCGCGATCGCCCAGGCGATCAAGCTGGGAGAGCCGGACGTGCTCTCCCTGCAAGAGCTCCACAGCGCCGCGTCCGCCCTGGAGAAGCCAGACGAGGCACGAGTCGCGTGAATCGACCGACCGCGCAGGGGCAACTCGTGTTGGGACCCGCCGAGACGGCACGGGTGGCGTGAGCGGAGTCCGATCGCCGCGTGCCGCGTGCCCTGAGCGCACGCTGGCTCCGCTCGGTCGCCGCCTGCTCGCCGTAACCGCCAACGATCCGCTCGGCGCCTACCGCGTGCTCAGGGTGGCCGATCCCGATCGGTCCGAGGGCGGTTGGACGCCCAACCCAGGCCAGTTCGCGATGTTGGCCACGGCCGAGCGCTGGGGCGCCGGCGAGGACGAGCGCCCCTACCTGCCGCGCGCCTTCTCCTACGCTCGCTTCGAGCGGGGGGAGGCCCACTTCCTGCTGGAGGACGTGGGCCCCGGCACGCGCCGCCTGTGCGAGCTGGGCGAGGGTGAGGGCCTGTGGCTGCTCGGGCCGCTCGGCCGGGGCTTCGATCCACCCCAAGAGGGTCGTCGAGCGCTGCTGGTGGGTGGTGGCGTGGGTATCGCTCCGCTTGCCATCTGGCGGGACTGGTTGGAGGCCGCCGGCGAGGCAACCCGGGTTCTGCTCGGCTTTCGCGACCGCGACCACGCCGAGGGAGCCGCTTTGCTCGGAGGCGAAAGCTCCGATGGCACTGCGCGCGCCGGGCGCCCGACGCTGGCCACCAACGACGGGTCGGTCGGCCACCGAGGCTTTGTCACGGCCCTCCTGAGCGCGGAGTTGAGTCGCGATCCTCACGCCGTCGTGTACGCGTGCGGGCCGCACGCGATGCTCGAGGCGACGCGATCTCTGTGCGCTGAGCGCCGCGTTCCGGCGCAACTGGCCCTGGAGGCGGGCATGGCGTGTGGCTTCGGCGCCTGCTACGGCTGCGTGGTGCCCGCCCGCGAGGGGTATTTGCGCGTGTGCGTCGACGGACCGGTCCTCGACGCCAGCCTGCTCGACGTCGTGGCGGAGCATGGTGGAGCAGGCGTGTGAAAGGGGAGAGGTTGTGTTGTTCGCAAAGGGGTGCCCCGTGCGCGCCCGCGCGCACGCGCGCGGGGCACCCTTGCGCGAATACATTCGTCCCCGTGTTTACATTCGTCCCCGTGTTCGCCCCCGCGCCCGTCTCCACTGTCGGGAACGACGCGGGATGACCATCGAGTTCTGTGGTCTGCGCCTGGCGCACCCTGTCCTCAACGGCTCTGGCACCTTCGACGCGATCGCGGCGCGACGCGCATTCGGGGACGCGCTCGACCGCGACTTCCCCTTCGCGGCATTCGTCTCCAAGACGATCACGCTCGCCCCGCGCGCGGGCAACCCTCCGCCGCGCCTGTGGGAGGCGCAGGCGGGCCTGATCAACTCGATCGGCCTTCCCAACAAGGGCCTCGACGGCTACCTGGAGCGGGACCTGCCCGAGTTGGCGCGCCTGCCGGTGCCTCTGATCACGAACGTGATGGGCTCGACCGCCGAGGAGATCGCCGAGCTGCTGCGCGCGTGCGATCGACGCGATGAGATAGCCGCGCTGGAGCTCAACGTTTCCTGTCCCAACGTCCACACGGGCCTTGACATAGGCGCCGATCCAGCACAACTGGAGCGCGTGGTGGCGGCTGTACGACCAACCACCGCCAAGCCCCTGATCGTCAAGCTGACTCCAAACTGCGCCGACGTCGGGGCGTGTGCCCTGGCGGCTGAAGCGGGGGGAGCCGACGCGCTCTCCTTGATCAACACCTTGCGGGCGCTTGCTCTCGCCTCCGGAGCGCGCCCCTGGCTGGGAGGTGGCACAGGCGGGCTCTCGGGAGCCGCCATACGGCCGGTCGCACTCGCCCAACTCGCCGCCGTGACCGCACGAGTGTCGATCCCCGTGATCGGCATGGGTGGCATTCAGACGGCGGCCCACGCCCGGCAGTTCCTTGACATCGGAGCAACGCTCGTGGCGGTTGGCAGCGAGAACTTCCGAGACCCCATGGCGGGATCGCGCATCGCCGGCGAGCTGCTCGCTGTCTGAGGCCGCCGCCTTCTCCATTTGGGACCGTCTCGCCAAGCGCGCTCGACTGTCTTCGTTCTGCGGCGATCTCATGCGGTTGAGCGTTTTGAGGTAGGAAAATCCCTGCAAACCGGCCACACCACCATCCACCATCCTCGACATACCTGAAGCTCAACCTGAGCTTCATGCGAATTCTTCGGGTTTGCCTTGAACGGCGCGCGTGGGTGTGTAGACTCGCCGCCCATGCCGACCGCGACGGGCCCGATGTCCCCGACCATGACCATGACCCCCAAGCCGTCCGCCGCGCCCGAGCGCTCCCTGAACCAGCGCATGGACGCCTTGGCCAGGGCCAACCGCATCAGGACCGAGCGAGCCCAGCTCAAGCGCGATCTCAAGGCCGGGCGCCTCTCGATCCACACGCTGCTTGCCAACCCGCCCGAGTACGTCGAGACAGCCAAGGTCTTCGACATGCTCTTGGCCGTCCCCAAGTACGGGCGCGTCAAGGTCAACAAGATCCTCGCGCTCTGCCGCATCTCCCCGAGCAAGACGATCGGCGGCCTGTCTGAGCGCCAGCGCTCCGAGCTCGTTTCGCTCCTGCGTCGCTGACGGCCTCCCGCCGCCCCCAACATTAGGGTCTCGCGCGTGGCGTGTGTATTTGTGATCACGGGACCGTCCGGCGTGGGCAAGGGCACCTTGATCCGCGGCCTGATGGAGCGCCTGCCGCGACTCGAGCTTTCGGTGTCGGCCACCACGCGCGCGCCCAGACCGGGAGAGGCGGATGGGACCGACTACCACTTCCTCTCCAGCGACGAGTTCGAGCGGCGCGTGCGGGAGGAAGACTTCGTCGAGCACGCCGACTATGCGGGCCGTCGCTACGGGACTTTGCGCAGCGAGCTGGAAGGCAGAGTCGCCGAAGGCGTCCCGGTCGTGCTCGAGATCGAGGTCCAGGGAGCGCGCCAGGTGCGCGCCGCGATGCCCGAGGCCGTCCAGGTCTTCATCGCGCCGCCCTCCCTGGAGGCGTTGCGCACACGCCTGATCGGACGCGGCACCGACAGCAGCGAGGAGGTTGAGCGCCGCCTGGCGGTGGCCGAACGGGAGCTGGCCGCGCGCGACGAGTTCGCCCACGTGGTCGTCAACGATCGACTGGAAGACGCCCTCGACTCACTCGTGGCGATCGTCGCCGCCGAGCTGGGCTGAGCGCACCGAGCCACTACACTGCCAAGTCCACAAGGAAAGGTGTTGCCCCCGACCATGATGACCTCACCCCGCATCGACCGCCTGCTCGACAACGTCGACTCCAACTACGCGAGCGTCCTCGTGGCCGCCAAGCGCGCACGCCAGATCAACAGCTACTACCACAACCTCGGCGAGGGAGCCTTCGAGGAATTCCCGCCGCCGATGATCGAGACCGCCTCCAAGAACTACCTCACGATCGCGCTCGAGGAAGTTGCCGGAGGAAAGATCAAGTACCACTACCGCTAGGACGAGCCCTGGGCGGCGCGATACTACGTCCTCAGTCGCTCAAGTGCACAGCACACCACGCTCCTT
The DNA here is from genome assembly GCA_963809705.1 of uncultured Solirubrobacterales bacterium. GTDB lineage: Bacteria > Actinomycetota > Thermoleophilia > Solirubrobacterales > Solirubrobacteraceae > Palsa-744. The sequence goes on from CAWEKF010000002.1 coordinate 147,827, forward strand.
GCGTCCTTGTCTCGCTTGCCCAGACCACGTCCTAGCCGCTATTTGGAGAAGCCGTGCTCCCGACTTACACGCAAGCGCTCGACCAGCGCTTGAGCTGAAGCCGCGCGGCGCCTAAGAAGTCAACATGGCACGCATCCTGCTCGGTGTGAGTGGCGGCATCGCCGCCTACAAGGCGCTCGAGTTCCTACGTTTGGCGAGCGCTGCCGAACACTCGCTGCGCGTGGTCCAAACGCCGACCAGCACCCGCTTCGTCGGGGAGGCTTCGTTTGCGGCGCTCACCGGCGCACCGGTGCTGCTCGACGAATTCGAGCGCGATCCCGCGCGCGGCGCCTTTCCCGGCGACGAGCAGCCCAGCCATCAGCCGCTCAGCCACCTGCAGCTCGTCGCCAATGCCGACCTCTACCTGATCGCGCCGGCCTCGGCCAACACCCTGGCCAAGCTGGCCGGCGGGATCGCTGACAACCTGCTGACCAGCTGCGCCCTGGCGGCCACCTGTCCGGTGCTCGTGGCGCCGGCGATGAACAACCACATGTACGAGCACCCGGCCACCCAGGCGAACATCGAGTTGCTGCGTGCCCGGGGTGTCCAGGTGATCGAGCCCGACAGCGGCCGTTTGGCCTCGCGCGGCGAGCACGGCATCGGGCGCCTCGCCGAGCCCGAGCGGCTGCTGGCCGTGTGTGAGGAAGTCCTCGCGGAGGACACCCCGCGTGCACGCGCAGGGCAAGCCCCCGCGAAGAGTCCCAACGCACCGGGAACCGGCAGCGAGCGAGCGACACCGCATACCTCCACATCGGATTGGGCGGGGATGAAAGTGCTCGTCACCGCCGGTGGCACACGCGAGCCGGTCGACAGCGTGCGCTTCCTCGGCAACAACTCCTCCGGGCGCATGGGCTTGGCGCTCGCCGAAACGGCCCAGCGGCGTGGCGCCGAGGTGACGCTCGTGGCGGCCAACGTCGCGCTCGCTCCGCCGTCAGGCGTGAGAGTCGAGCGCGTGGGCACCGCGGCCGAACTGCAAGAGACCTGCGAGCACGAGTTCCCGGACTGCGACGTGCTCCTGATGGCCGCCGCCGTCGCGGACTTCCGCCCCTCCGATCGCGTGGACGGCAAGATCAAGAAGGGGGGACGAGCGCACCTCACGCTCGAGCTCGAGCCGACCGCCGACATCATCTGTGGGCTCTGCAGGCAGGCGCCGGCCCGGCCAGACACTCGTGGCATTCGCGGCAGAGCACGGCGGCGGCGGTATCGAGCAGGCCCGCTCCAAGCTTGCTGCCAAGCGTGTGGACGCGGTCGTCTTCAATGACATCTCGCGCCAGGACATCGGCTTCGAGTCGGAGCTCAACGAGGTCACGATCCTCTCCAAGGAGGAGGATCGCCGGCTCCCACGCGCGTCCAAGCAGAGCATCGCCGAGGCGATTCTCGACGCGGTCGAGCGCCTTCGCCTTTGAATCTGACGTAGTTCATGACGTAGTTCAGGCGCCTTCGCGAGCGAGCCCGAGGCGGTCGAGCGCCTTCGCAGGCGAGCGCTGAGACCTACGCGCAGACTTGAACGAGCCAAGCGCGCCCGGTTAAAGTAGAGCGCATGGACGGCGCCTACGAGCTCTACACACGTGGATGCGACCTGCTCGATCACGGCGACCACATGGCGGCGATCGTGCCCCTCACACGCGCGCGCGAGTTGGAGCCCGGCAAGACCTCGATTCGCGAGGCGCTCGGGCGAGCCCTGTTCCACGCCCAGCACTATGAGCGCGCCGCCGAGGAGTTCCAGGCGATCGCGGCGGCTTCCCCCACAAACGACTACGCCCTGTTCTGTTTGGGGCGCACGATGCAGCTGCTGGGACGTCATCGCGAGGCCTCCCGTCCGCTGGCGATCGCCTGTTCCATGCAGCCGACACGCGCCGACTATCGCCTCTATCGCGACCGCGCGCGACGAGACGCCGCGAGGTCGTGAGCGCGGTTGCCCGAGCCGCTCCCGACCGTGCCGCTCCCGGTCCCGCCCTCAGTGCCGATGCTATCCTCGACGGACAACTTTCGAGCCGTCGCCCATGCGACGGCTGGCAGCACCGAAAGTGGGCGCCCGCCCGCTTTTTTTTACGTCTCGTCCCGGGAAGAGGGTTTTTCAGGAGATGTCGCCGACGCAGTCCGAGATAGAAGAGCGCCTGGCCGCTGAGGAGCCGGAAGTCGAGGTGCTGCTCGCCGAGGTCTCCTCCGGCAGAACACTGCGCATCTACATCGACCATCCCGACGGGGTCACGCTGGCCTTGTGCGAGCGCGTCACCGCCCTGCTCTCCGATCTGCGCGAGCGCTACGCCCTGGAGGTCTCCTCGCCCGGCAGCGAACGTCCACTGACCAAGCCGACCCATTTCCGTCGCTTCGTCGGCCGTCGCGCCCGTGTGCGTACGCGCTGGCCCGCCACCGGCTCCGCCGGCGGACCGATCGAAGATCGGCCAGCCGATCGGTCGCGTTCCCGGCCAGCCGATCGGTCGCGTTCCGTCTCAAGCGCTGGCACTGAGACGCGGCCCGCCAAGAGCTTCACCGGAGAGCTGGTCGGCGCCACCGACAGCGAGATCACCCTGGCCGCCGATGGGGGAGTCGTAGCGATCCCCTACTCGGAGATCCGTCGTTCGAACCTCGTCGAGGAGTAGGAGAGACAGCCTATGTCACGCGAGATCCTGGAAGCAATGCACGCCCTGGCGCGCGAGAAGGGGATTGAGCCGGAGAAGCTGATGATCGCCCTGGAGGACGCCCTGCTGTCCGCCTACAAGAAGCAGCCCGGCTCGGCCAAGTACGCACGCGTCGAAATGGACCGCGAGACGGCCGACTTCCGCGTGATCGAACTGATCATCCCCGAGCGCCTGGAGGCCCACCTGATCGTCGAGACGATCGACGAGGGCACCACCGTGGACCCCGAGACGGGTGAGCTGCGCGAACCGGAGGAGCCGGAAATCGACCCGGCCAAGTTCGAGCAGTACCGCGACCAGATCGACGAACGCGACGTGACCCCCGAGGACTTCGGCCGCATCGCCGCCCAGACGGCCAAGCAGGTGATCCTGCAGCGCATCCGCGAGGCCGAGCGCGACATGATGTTCGAGGAGTACCGCGACCGCGTCGGCGAGCTGATCACCGGGATCGTGCAGCAGTCGGACTCGCGCTACACCTTGGTGCAGCTGCGCGAGCGCGTCGAGGCGCTGCTGCCCAAGTCAGAGCAGGTCGACGGCGAGCGCTACGACCACTCACAGCGCATCAAGGCCGTCATCAAGGAGGTCTCGCCCTCCACGAAGGGGCCTTCGATCATCGTCTCCCGGCGCGACCCCGAGCTGATCAAGAAGCTGTTCGAGCTGGAGGTCCCCGAGATCGCCGACGGCCTCGTGGAAATCGCCAATGTCGCGCGCGAGCCCGGCTACCGCTCGAAGATCGCCGTCGTCTCCCACGCCGACGGCGTCGACCCGGTCGGCGCCTGCGTCGGCCCGCGCGGCTCGCGCGTACGCATGGTCGTCTCCGAGTTGCGCGGCGAGAAGATCGACATCATCCCCCACAACGACGAGCCCGCGCGCTTCGTCGCCAAGGCGCTGTCGCCGGCGCGCGTGCGCGAGGTCCTGGTGGATGACGACGCCAAGCAGGCCACGGTGATCGTGCCCGACGACCAGCTGTCCCTGGCGATCGGCCGAGAGGGCCAGAACGCGCGCCTGGCCGCACGCTTGACCGGTTGGCGCGTGGACATCCGCTCGGAGACCGAGTTCGCCGCCGAGGAGGCCGAGCACGGCTACGAGGAGGAGGAGCTGCAGGGCCGCTGCGCCGCGATCCTCTCAAACGGTCGGCGCTGCCCCAACGCGTCCCTGCCCGGCTCGCGCTACTGCGGGCTGGAGTCACATCAGGCGCTCAACGAAATCGAGGGCGACAACGTCGCCGACCTTTCGCCCCAAGCCGGAGCCGACGCGGCCGAACACGCGCCGCCGGTCGAGGATGCCCCGGTCGAGGCCTTGGCCGAGGCGGAGGCGGAGGCTGTCGAGGCTGCCGCGGGCGAGGCGGAGGCTGTCGAGGCTGCCACGGGCGAGGCGAAGGCTGTCGAGGCCGCTGAGGAGCAAGCGTCATAGCGGCGCACGTCCCCCGGCGCCGCTGCGTCGGGTGCGGGCGCGTCGCGCCGAAGTCAGATCTCCTGCGGCTGGCGGCCCTCTCGGCTGGAGTTGACGATCTCGCGGTGGCGACGATCGATCGCACGTGCAGAGTGCCTGGCCGGGGCGCCTACGTGTGCCGTGGAGCCGACGATACACCTGAGTGCGAGTGCTTGAAGCTGGCGCGCAGAAGAGGGGTTCTGCAGCGCGCCTTTCGTCGTGCGGTGGAGGTCCCAGCCGAACTCGTAGAATCAAACACGAGGCTGGCGCAGCCGGACATCAGTCCGGCGAGCCGGGCCCCTCGATCTTTAATTGACCGATGACCAAGAAGCGAGTACACGAAATAGCCAAGGAGCAGGGCATCTCCAGCAAGGAGCTGCTCGAGAAGCTGGGAGCCGCCGGTATCGCGGCCAAGGCAGCCGCATCCTCGGTCGAGGAGACCGACGCCCTGCGGGTGCTCGGCGCTAACGGCGCCTCCGCGAGCGCGACCGCAACCGAGCCGCCCGCGCCCACGGTCCCCGCACCGGCCCCGGCGGCCGCCGAGCAACCCTCGCCGCCCGAGGCGCCCTCCTCAGACGGACAGGCCCCTGCCGCCGCCCAACCGGCCGGCGAGCGTGTGCGCCCGACTCGCGACTCGCGCACCGGCGAGCGCGCACCGGCGAGCAGCGGCGCGGGCGGGCGGCGACGTGTGGTGATCGACTCCCAGGCTTCGCGCCGCCAGCAGGGCGGCCCGGCCAACCAGCCCGTGCGCCGTCCGCGCAGGGGCCGCCGCCGCAGGGGCACCTATGACGAGACAATCGCCCCGATCGACACGACCGCGATGGAGGCCACCGACCTGATTCGCGTCAACTCCGGCTCGACGGTCAAGGACGTGGCCGAGTATCTCGGCGTGCCGGTGCCCGAGATCATCAAGAAGCTGATGATGCTCGGCGAGATGGCCACGCTCACGCAGACGCTCTCCGACGACGCGATCCAGGTGCTTGCCGACGAATTCGACAAGCAAATCGAGATCGCCCACGCCGCCGACGACGTCGAGGTTGAGCCGGTCTTCGAGGACGTCGAGGAGGACCTCGTCGACCGCCCGCCCGTGGTCACGATCATGGGCCACGTCGATCACGGCAAGACCTCTCTGCTGGACGCGATCCGCCAGACCGAGGTGGCCGCCGGCGAGGCCGGCGGGATCACCCAGCACATCGGCGCCTACCAGGTGCGCCACGGTGGCAAGCCGATCACGTTCCTGGACACACCCGGCCACGAGGCGTTCACCGCGATGCGCGCGCGCGGCGCGCGCGTCACGGACCTGGCCGTGATCGTGGTCGCGGCCGACGACGGCGTCAAGCCGCAGACCGAGGAGGCGATCGACCACGCCAAGGCGGCCCAGGTGCCGATCGTGGTGGCGGTCAACAAGATCGACAAGGAGGGCGCCCAGCCCGAGCGGGTGCGCACCGAACTGACCCAGCACGGACTGCAACCCTCGGAGTGGGGCGGGGAGATCGAGTTCGTGGACGTCAGCGCCAAGACGCGCGAGGACCTCGACGGCCTGCTCGACACGATCCAGCTCGTCACAGACCTGGAGGAATTGAAGGCCAACCGCGACGCGATGGCCTCGGGCACGGTGATCGAGTCCAAGCTCGACCCGGGCCGCGGTCCGGTCGTGAGCATCCTGATCCAGCGCGGCACCCTGGAAGTGGGCGACGCGCTCGTGGCCGGGCGCCAGCTTCGGCCGGGTGACGGGCCATGCACGACTTCAACGGCGCCCGCGTGAAGACGAGCCGAGCCGGGCGAGCCCGTCGAGGCGCTCGGCTTCGACGGCGTACCCGAGGCCGGCGAATTCGTGCGGGCCGTGGAGAACGAGCGCCGCGCGCGCCAGCTCGCGGGCGAGCGCGCCAACCGCTTGAAGACCGAGGCGCTCGCGCGTCGTTCCGGGCGCAAGGTGTCGCTCGAGGACGTCTTCAAGCTCGCCCAAGAAGGCACCGTCAAGGAGCTGAGCCTTGTGATCAAGGCGGACGTGGCCGGCTCCTTGGAGGCGATCGAGGACGAGATCGCCAAGCTGCCCCAGGACGAGGTCTCGGTCAACATCATCCATCGCGGCGTCGGTGGCATCAACGAGTCCGACGTGATGCTCGCCTCCGCGTCCTCAGGCCTGATCCTGGCCTTCAACGTGCGTCCCGTCGGCGACGCCCGCCAGATCGCCGACCGCGAGGGCGTGGAGATCCGCTCCTACTCGGTCATCTACCGCGCGATCGAAGAGTTGCGCGCGGCGATGCAGGGAATGCTCGAGCCGACCGAGGTGGAGACCTCGCTCGGCCAGGCCGAGGTGCGCCAGCTGTTCAGGGCCTCGAGTATCGGCACGATCGCCGGCTCGCACGTCAGCGAGGGCAAGGTCACGCGCGGAGCGCGCGTGCGGGTGGTGCGCGAGGGCACCGTCATCTACGACACCACGATCGCCTCCTTGCGCCGCTTCAACGAGGACGCGCGCGAGGTCTCCGCCGGGTATGAGTGCGGAATCGTGCTCACCAACTTCCAGGACCTCAAGGAGGGCGACATCCTGGAGACATATGAGACGCGCTTGCAAGAGCGCCAACTAGCCTAGAAGGCGGGCACGGGGAAGCCCGTCGGCGGCGGCTCATGAGTGGTTGCTCATGCAAGCGGTTGTGCGAGTTGGATCTTTCGAGGGACTTGGACCAGTAGGATGAGCTCGGAGCGCATGCGTCGGGTGGACGAGGCGATCAGGCAGGTGATCGGCGATGCGCTCGCGTCAGACTTGAAGGACCCGAGGGTGGGATTCGTGACTGTCACCGATGTGAGGACAAGCGCCGATTTGAGCCATGCTCGCGTATACGTGAGCGTGCTCGGCGAGGCCGACACACGTACGGACACGCTGGCAGGCCTGGACAGCGCACACGGCTACCTGCAGCGGCGGATCGCGCGCGAGCTGAAGTTGAAGCGCACGCCGACGCTCGCTTTCGCCTACGACGACACGACCGACCGAGCGATGCGCTTGGACGCTCTGATCGAGACCGCGATCGAAGGCGCGCAGCCGCGATGGCGCGCGAGATCGCGCCGGACCTGGCCGGCGTCGAAGAAGCCGGACGCGAGGGCGAAGACGCGTGAGCGACGCCGATTCGATCGATCGCACCCGGCAGCTCGTGCTCGAGCGCATCCGCGCCGACACGAGCTTCGTGGTGGCCACCCACGAGAACCCCGACGGAGACGCGCTCGGCTCGCTGATCGGGATGCACGGGCTGCTCACCGCGCTTGGACAAGAGCTCGGAGATGTTCATCGCCGCGAGCGACCTTCCGCTTCCGCGCGAGTATCGCTGCCCGGCGCTCGAGCACGCGATCCAGTCGGCGCCCGCGGACATCGGCGAGCGCACGGTCGTGATGCTCGACTGCGGCAACATCGACCGCAACCCGGCTGCCGTGTTGCAGCACGGCGCGCACCTGCTCAACATCGATCATCACCACGACAACACCCACTTCGGGACGCTCAATCTCGTCGACCCCTCCGCCTCGTGCACGGCGGAGATCGTGTGGGACCTGATGCACGGCCTGCAGGTCGCGCCCACGGCCGCGATGGCCGAGGCTCTGTACATCGGGCTCGTCACCGACACGGGTCGCTTCATGTACGAGAACACCGGCCCGCGCGCACACCGCATGGCGGCCGAGCTGATCGCGGCCGGCGTCAACGTGCCGGCCGTCAACACGCGGCTGTACGAGGAGATGCCCCAAGCCAAGCTCACCCTGCTCGGGATCGCGCTCGAGCGAGTCCAGCGCTTCGACGCCGGCGAGCTGACCCTGGTCGCGCTGGACGCCGAGGATTTCGCGCGAGCCGGCGCCGAAGAAAGCCTCTCGGAGGGAATCGTCGATCACCTGCGCTCGATCGCGGCCACCAAGGTGGCGGTATTGATCCGCGAGCTGACCGCTCCGGAGAGCAAGGGCAAGCGCAAGGTCTCGCTGCGCGCGACCGGCGACGACGTCGACGTGTCCGCGATCGCGCGCACCCAGGGCGGCGGCGGGCACCGTCGCGCGGCGGGCTTCTCAACGACACTCGCTGTGGCGGAGCTGATCGAACTGCTGCGCCACGAGTTGGCCGTCCAATTGCACCCGGCACCCAACGGGCCGGCGGTTCCCACGCCGGCCTGAGCCGCGCCGGCTCGTCCGCGGCGGGCTCACCGCAGGACTCGAGCCATCGCGTCAAGATCGGGAGTGGAGATGGACGGCATCCTGCTGATCGACAAGCCGGTGGGAATCACCTCGCACGATGTCGTCGCGCGTGTGCGCCGTTCGCTGAACGGAGCCAAGACCGGTCATGCGGGAACGCTCGACCCATTCGCAAGCGGGCTGCTGGTCGTGCTGGTGGGCAAGGCCACCAAGCTGCAGAGCCGGATCATGGAGCTGCCCAAGCGATACGAGACGGTGGCTCGCCTGGGGGCGCTGTCGAGCACGGGAGACCCGGAGGGCGAGATAACCGAGACGCGGCAGGTTGCCGCCCGATCCGCCGGCGCTGCCGACGGGAGAGATTCTGCCAACGTCCTCCGATCTACTCGGCGATCAAGATCAAAGGCGAGCGCGCTTACCGCAAGGCTCGTCGCGGCGAGTCCTTTGAGATGCCCGAGCGGATCGTGACCGTGCACCGCTTCGAGCAGTTGTGGCGCGATCCACCGGCTGGAGACGGAGCCCCCGTCCGCGCCGGCTACGAGATCGAGTGCTCCTCGGGCACCTACGTGCGCTCGTTGATCGCCGACCTCGGCGACGCTTACTGCGAGGAGCTCAGACGCACCGCGATCGGACCCTTCGTCGTCGCCGACGCCGTCGCACCTCCTCCGCGCGGGCACGACTGGAGCGATCCTCCGCTGCTTGAGCGTCGAGCTGGCGCTGAGCGCCGCGAGCGACCACGAGAGCCGCGACTCGCCGCCGACCTGGACGCGCGAGCCTCGCGTGACATAGGCTCTCCGCCGTGCAGATCACTCGGCTGCCCGACGTGAGGCCCAGGGAGCGACGCGTGGCGGTGGGCTCGTTCGACGGCGTCCATCTCGGCCACCGCGAGGTGATCCGTGGCTCGGACAGCGTGCTGACCTTCGACCCGCACCCCTCGGCGGTGGTGGCGCCCCAGCACACGCCCAAGCTGCTCACTCCGCTGGAGGTCAAGGCGGAACTGGTGGAGTCCTTGGGCGTGCAGGAGCTGATCGTGATTCCCTTCGACGCCGACTTCGCCAAGCGCAGCGCCCGAGGAGTTCATCGACGATGTTCTCGTCGGCACGCTCGGCGCCATCCACGTGTCGGTGGGCGAGAACTTCCGCTTCGGCAATCGCGCCAAGGGCGATCCCGCAGATGCTGGCCGAGGACGACCGCTTTCGCACACGCGTGGTGCCCCTGCTCGAGGTGGACGGGGAGATCGTCTCCTCCAGCCACATCCGCGGGCTCGTGCTCGCCGGCGAGGTCGAGCAGGCCGCACGTTTCCTGGGCGCCCCTTTTCAGATGCGCGGCGAGGTCGTCCACGGCGACGAGCGCGGTCGCGAGCTCGGCTTCCCCACCGCCAACCTCGTGCCCGACGACGCGCTCGTCTGCCCTGGACACGGCGTATATGCGTGTTTGGCCGACACCCGCCCGAACTCGCGGGGGCAGACGGGGGGCAGGCGGCAGGTGGGATGCCGCAGCCGTGAACGTCGGGGTGCGTCCCACTTTCGTCACCGGCCGCGGCGAGCTGGTCGAGGCCTACCTCGTGGACTTCGACGGCGACCTGTACGGCCGCGAGTTGCGCCTGGACTTTCGCTCGCGCCTGCGGGGCGAGCGGCGCTTCTCCTCGGCCGAGGACTTGGTCGAGCAGATGCATCGCGACGTGGAGCGCACGCGCGAAGTCCTCGCCGGGTCTGCGCTAAGAGCGCTTGCAGGGTGCTCTGCGCCCTCTGGCTGCTAGCCTGTGCGACCGCTATGACGATCACCACAGAGCGCAAGCGCGAGATCGCCGCCAAGTTCGGCTCCGGAGAGCAGGACACCGGCAACACCAAGGTCCAGGTGGCCCTGCTGACCGAGCGCATCAACCACCTGACCGAGCATCTGCGCGAGCAGAAGAAGGATCACCACTCGCGCCGAGGCCTGCTGATGCTCGTGGGTCGCCGCCGCAGGTTCCTGGACTACCTGCAGCGCAAGGATCTCGAGGGTTACCGCGCTCTCATCAAGGAGCTCGGTCTCCGTAAGTAACGGGGGGCCTCGGAGATGAGCGCCACCGACACAAGCTCCACCGTGCTGGCCCCGGGCACGAAGGTTCCCGACTTCAAGCTCGCCACCGAAGGCGGCGAGGACTTCACGCAGGCCGACCTGCTTGGCAAGACGACCGTCTTCGTCTTCTACCCCTTCGCCTTCAGCCCGGTGTGCACCGATCAACTGCAGGTGTACGAGCAGTCGCTGCCCGAGATCACCGCCCAGGGCGCAGAGATCTATCGGCGTCTCATGCGACTCGACCTGGGCTCAGAAAGCGTTTCGCGAAAAGCTGGGCGTGAGCATCCCGCAGCTCTCGGACTTCGAGCCCAAGGGCGCGGCCTGCGCCGCGTTCGGCGTGCTGCACCCCGGCGGCTTTCCCCAGCGCGCGCTCGTGATCGTCGGCCCCGACGGCATCGTGCGCTGGAGCTACCAGGCTCCTTCGCCGGCAGACCTGCCACCCGTGCACATGATCCTCGGCGGCCTCAAGAACGTTAGCCACCGACGGTGGATGCCCAGCGTCCGCTAAGCTCCACACGTTCGGATACAAGGTAAAAGAAAACGGCTCCGCCGACCGACGGGTGGAGAGGGAAGGTAGTCAATATGAGCAGCAACGCCGTTACGCGGGTCTCCGTGGAGATTGCAGGTAGCGAGATCTCGTTCGAGACCGGCAGGATGGCCAAGCAGGCCTCCGGCGCAGTGGTCGTCCGCCAGGGCGACACGATGGTCCTCTCGACAGCCACGGCAGGTGGACAGCGCGATGTGGATTTCCTGCCGCTGACAGTGGACGTGGAGGAGAGGATGTACTCCGCCGGGAAGATCCCCGGCTCGTTCTTCAAGCGCGAGGGACGCTCGGGAGAGAAGGCGACGCTCACGGCGCGCATGATCGACCGCCCCCTGCGCCCGCTGTTCACCAAGGGCTGGAACTACGAGACCCATCTCGTGGCGATCCCGATCTCGGTGGACCACGTCCACCCGTATGACATCCTCGCGATGAACGGGGCCTCGGCGGCCTGATGATCTCCAACGTCCCGTTCGCCGGCCCTGTCGGCGCGGTGCGGATCGGCAAGATCGACGGCAACTTCGTCGTCAACCCGAACGAGGAGGACTTGCTCGAGAACTCAGATCTCGACCTCGTGGTCGCGGGCTCCGAGGACGCGATCCTGATGGTCGAGGCCGGCGCGAACGAGATCTCAGAGGCCGAGATCCTCGACGCTCTGGACATCGCCCACTCCGCGATCAAGAAGATCTGCGCGCTGCAGCACGAGCTGGCCGAGAAGGTCGGCAAGGAGAAGACCCCGATCGCCGCGCCCGACGGTCGATCCGGACTTGCTTGCGAAGGTGAAGGCCTCGCACGGCACGGCGCTTGGACGAGGCCACCCAGGTCGAGGACAAGCTCGAGCGCCAGGACGCGTGCAAGGCAGTCGAGGAGGCGATCCTCGCCGAGTACGGCCCCGCCGCGCCCGAGGGTGCAGGCGAGGAGGAGGCCAAGGAAGCCAAGGAGAAAAGGGCGGAAGCGCAGCTCGCTTTCGACAAGCTGGAGAAGGCGATCATCCGCGAGCGCATCGCGATCCACAAGAAGCGCCCCGACGGTCGCGCGGAGGATGAGATCCGCGACATCACGATCGAAGTTGGCGTCACCCCGCGCACGCACGGCTCAGCGCTGTTCACGCGCGGGCAGACCCAGGCGCTGAGCGCGGCTGCGCTGGGCACGCTCAAGGAGGAGATGCGCCTCGACACGCTGGGGCTACAAACCAAGAAGTACTACTTCCACCACTACAACTTCCCGCCCTTCTCGGTGGGCGAGGCGGGCCGTCTGGGCCCCAAGCGCCGCGACATCGGCCACGGCGCGCTGGCCGAGCGCGCGCTCGTGCCGGTGATCCCCTCGATCGAGGAGTTCCCGTACACGATCAGGGTCGTCTCGGACATCTTCGAGTCCAACGGCTCCTCCTCGATGGCCTCGGTGTGCGGCTCCTCGCTTGTCCTTGATGGACGCGGGCGTGCCGATCAAGCGCCCGGTGGCGGGCATCGCGATGGGCCTGATCAAGGAGGGCGAGGACTACATCGTGCTCACCGACATCGCGGGCGTGGAGGATCACCTCGGAGACATGGACTTCAAGGTGGCCGGCACCGAGCAGGGCATCACGGCGCTGCAGATGGACATCAAGATCTCGGGCGTCACGTTCGAGATCCTCAAAGATGCGCTGACGCAAGCGCACAAGGCGCGCACGTTCATCCTCGGCAAGATGGCCGACGTCATCGAGGGTCCGCGCGAGCAGCTCTCCGAGCACGCTCCGCGCATCCAGACGATCCAGATCGACCCGTCGCAGATCGGCATGCTGATCGGCAAGGGCGGCGAAACGATCAGGGGCCTCTCCGAGGAGTTCGAATCGCAGATCGACGTCAACGACGAGGGCCAGGTGCTGGTCTACTCGGCCAACGGCACGCTCGGCGACGCCCTGGTGGAGCGCATCCGCACGATGATGAAGGAGGTCGAGGTCGGCGACGAGTTCGCCGGCAAGGTCGTCAAGACGACCACCTTCGGCGCCTTCGTGGAGCTGACCAAGGGCACCGACGGTCTGCTGCACATCTCCAACGTGTCGCCCGGACAGCGGGTGGACACGGTCGAGGACGTGCTCAACAAGGGCGATGAGATCAACGTGCGCGTGGTCGAGGTCGACCGCGAGCGCGGCCGCATCGGCCTGCGCCTCGCCGAGGACCCCGAGGTCGCCGGCAAGAGCGTCGAGGAGCTCGCCGAGCGTCGGCACCGGCGGCGGAGGAGGCGGCGGACGCCCGCCCCGCGACGGAGGCTCACGCAACGGCCGCGAGGGAGGCCGGACGGGTGGGGCTCGATCAGGCGGCGAGCGCGGCTCAGGCCGTCCCCGCCATGGCGGCAGGGATCGCGATCGCGACTGACACGGCGGGTCGGCTCGGGAGCATCTCTCCCGGGCCGCTCCGGCGAGCGTTTCAAGTGAGCGAGCACAGGACAAGCACGCTGGACAGCGGCGTGCGGGTCGTCACCGAGCGCATGGACAATGTGCGCTCGGTGGCGCTCGGCTTCTGGATCGGCACAGGCTCGGCGATGGAGTGCGAGGCGCAGGCCGGGCTTTCGCACCTGCTCGAGCACATGCTGTTCCGCGGCACCGAGAGCCACCGCTCGCGAGGAGATCGACCAGATCTTCGACGCGATGGGCGCCGAGATCAACGCGGGCACCGACCGCGAAAGCACCTCGCTGTTCACGCGCGTGCTCGACGGCCACCTGCCGCGCGCCCTGGGTGTGATGGGGGAGATGATCTGGAAGCCGCGCTTTGAAGACCTGGCGGCCGAGCGCGAGGTGGTGCTCGAGGAGATCGCCATGTACGAAGACGATCCCCAGGACAGGGTCTTTGACGCTGCTCGGCGAGGCGGTCTTCGGCGCGCACCCGTTGGGACGAGCGGTGATCGGGCGCGCCGAGGTGGTGCGCGCGGTCGAGCTCGACGGGCTGCGAGGCTTTCATCGCGAGCGCTACCTGCCCGGCCAGATCGTGGTGGCGGCGGCCGGCTCGGTGGACCATGACGAGCTGGTCGAGCTGGTCGCGGCCGCAAGCGCATCGACGGCTTCGAGCGGCCTGGAGACGGGGCCGAGGGATCCCCACACGGACACATCGGGGCGCAACGGCTCGACGCAGGCGTTGGCCAACGGGGTGGGGGCGATGTCAGCTTCGAGCGGCGCGTGCGCTTCCTGCGTAAGGACACCGAGCAGTACCACGTGTGCCTCGGCGGCCTGGGCATCTCCCGCCACGACGAGCGACGCTTCGCGCTGCGGGTGCTCGAAGGGGTGCTTGGCGGCACCTCCTCCTCGCGCCTGTTCCAGGAGGTGCGCGAGAAACGGGGTCTCGCCTACTCGATCTTCTCGTTTGCCAACCTGCACGCCCACACCGGCGAGGTCGGCCTGTACGTGGGCACGCGCCCGGACAATCTGCGCGAGGCGATCGCCACGATCGCGACCGAGCTGGAGCGCTTCGTGGCCGAGCCGATCATCGAGCAGGAGCTGACACGCTCGCGCGAGAACGTCAAGGGGCGCGTGGCGCTGTCGCTGGAGTCCACAGCTGCGCGCATGAACCGGCTCGGGTCCTCCGTGCTCGGCGAGTTGCCGATCCTGTCGGTCGACGAGATCGTCGAGCAGATCGACGCCGTCCAGGCCGAGGACTTGCACAAGCTGGCCGGCGAGCTGTTCGCCGGCGAGCGACTCTCGGTCGCGGCGTCGGCGCCGATGAGGACCTGTTCCAGCAGGCCCTCGCGCCGCTGCAGGCGGCGCGTCTCGTGATCCGGGTCGGCGTGGCGGGCGCCGCCGGGCGCATGGGCGAGACGGTCTGCGCCGCGGTGCGAGGCGGCGCCCGACATGGAGTTGGTGGGGCGTGCCGACCCCCGGCTCGACTGCACGCTCGCCCAGATGTTGGAGCAAGCCTCGCCCGAGGTCGTCGTCGATTTCACGCGCCCGGACACCGCGCTGGAGAACGCGCTGCGGTGTCTGCGCGCGGGCGCCCACGTGGTGATCGGGACGACCGGCTTCGACCTGCCCACGCTCACCGAGCAAGCCCAGGCTATCGCCGCGACGCAGGGCGACGCTCCGGCGAACCTGCTGGTCGCGCCCAATTTCGCGATCGGCGCGGTCCTGATGATGCGCTTCGCGGCCGAGGCCGCCAAGCACATGGCCAAGGCCGAGATCGTCGAGCTGCACCACGACGGCAAGCTCGACGCGCCGAGCGGCACCGCCGCGCGCACGGCGCAGGCTGATGGCCGAGGCCGCGGGCGGCGAGCCCCCGCCGATCCATTCTGTGCGCCTGCCGGGCCTGGTGGCAAACCAGGAAGTCATCCTCGGCGACGTCGGCCAAACCTTGACGATCCGCCACGACACGACCGGGCGCGAGTCGTTCATGCCGGGCGTGCTGCTGGCTATTCGGAGCGTTCGAGCCCTGGGGGGCACGCCCGTGGTGGGCCTCGAGCACGTTCTGCTCGATTGCGCTTCTCAATGAGCCCGCCACGCCACCGTCATCCTCCGAGCCAAGTGGAATACTGCATCCGATGAGCACCTTGGAGGGCAGCGGAGGTCTTGGCACGATTCTCACCGCGATCGTGACCCCGTTCGACGAGCAGGGCCGCGTCGACGAGGAGTCGTTCGTCGCCCTGATGCGCCATCTCGCCGAACACGGCTCCGACGGTTTCGTGGTGTGTGGCACCACCGGGGAGGCCGCCACCCTCACCGACGAGGAACACCTCGGCCTGATCGGCCTGGCGGTGCGCGAGCGGCCGGCCGGCACGACGATCGTGGGGGGGACCGGCTCCAACGACACCCACCACGCCGTCCATCTGACACAGGGCGCGACCGAGCTCGGCGTCGACGCGACCCTGAGCGTCACTCCCTACTACAACAAGCCGAGCCCGCGCGGGATCGTGCGCCACTACGAAGAGGTCGCCAAGGCCACCGACAGGCCGATCCTGCTGTACAACATCCCGGGCCGCACGGCGGTCAACATGGGACCGGAGCTGCTGGCGCGCCTGGCCCAGATCGAGCACGTCGAAGGCGTCAAGCAGTCAAACGCCGACGAGCTGCAGCTTGATCGACGGGCTCGCGCTGTATACCGGCGACGACGCCACCTTCGCGCAGACGCTCGACATGGGCGGCGCCGGCGGCATCTGTGTGGCCAGCCACATCGTCGGCGATGAGATGCGCCGCATGGTGCAGGAGCCCGAGCGCCGCGCCGAGATCGACGCGTCGCTGCAGGACGTGTATGAGACGCTGTTCATGACCGCCAGTCCGACGTGCACGAAGGCGGCCCTGAACATGCTCGGCCACAAAGTCGGCGGGTTGCGCCTGCCGATGATCGAGGCCGACGAGGAGGAGCTGCGAGGCAGTGCGCGCGATGCTCGTCCGCCATGGCCTCCTGAGCGCCGCGAGAGATCCAGCGACGCGAGACTCCACAGCCGTGTCCGCGCCGACCGCCGCCGTCCCGGACACGGCCCGCTCCGGCGTCCAGGCGACCCACACGTGAGCGCACTTCGCGTCCTGCCCCTCGGCGGGCTGGGGGAGATCGGCAAGAACATGACCGTCGTCGAGTACGACGGTCGCATCGTCGTCGTGGACGTCGGTCTGCGCTTCCCCACGCCGGAGATGGTGGGCATCGACCTGGTCCTGCCCGACTTCTCCTACCTGCGCGAACGCGCGCGCGACATCGAGGCGATCGTCGTGACCCACGGTCACGAGGACCATCTCGGCGCCCTGCCGTGGGTCCTGCGCGAGTTGGCCGAAGACGGCGCCCCACCCGTTTACGGCGGCCCGCTCACGATCGCGATGGCCCGCTCCAAGCTCGAAGAGCACAAGCTGCGCGAGATCGAGTTGTGCGACGTGGCGCCGGGCGAAGCTTTGGAGCTGGGGCCGTTCTCGCTCGAGCTGATCCACATGACCCATTCGATCCCCGACTCCTCGGCGGTCGCGCTCGGCACCGACCTCGGCACCGTCCTGATCACGGGCGACTACAAGTTCGACCAGACGCCCGTCGACGGGCCGCCGGCCGACGTCTCGCGCCTGGCCGAACTGGGTCGCGAGGGCGTGCTGCTGCTGTGCGGCGACTCCACCAACGTCGACCGCCAGGGCTTCTCGCCGTCGGAGTCGCTCGTGGGACCCCACCTGGAGGAGACCTTCGCGCGCTGCGAGGGCCGTATCGTGGTGACGAGCTTCGCCTCGAACATCCACCGGGTGCAGCAGGTGATCGACGCCGCGGCGACCCTGGGACGCAAGGTCTCGCTCGTGGGTCGCTCGATGCGCAAGAACGTCGGCATCGGGCGCACGCTCGGCCACGTCGACGTGCCCGAGGGGATCCTCGTCGGCACGCGCGAGGTCGAAGACTTCCCCGACGAGCGCATCGTGATCATCTCGACCGGCTCCCAGGGCGAGCCGTTGTCGGCGCTGAGGCGCATGGCCTACAGAGACCATCCCCAGGTGAAGCTGCGCCACGGCGACACCGTCGTCTTCTCGGCCACCCCGGTGCCCGGCAACGAGCGCGCGGTCAACGAGACGATCGACCGGCTCTACCACATCGGCTGCGACGTGGTGACCGCGCGCGACGCGCCCGTGCACGCCTCGGGCCACGGCTACGCCGAGGAGATCAAGCTGATGCTCAACCTCGTCAAACCCCGCTACGTGATGCCCTTCCACGGCGACTTCAAGCGCCTGCGCCTGCACGCCCAATTGGCCGAAGCCGTGGGCATCTCACCCGACGACGTATTCCAAGGCGAGAACGGACTTCCACTTGACATAACAGAGCGCTCGGCTCGCTTCAAAGAGCACGAGCAGTCGGGCATGGTGTTCGTCGACGGGGTGGAGATCGGCGACATGGCCGACGTGGCCCTGCGCGACCGCCGGATGCTCTCAGCCGACGGCATCTTCATCGTGGTCGTCACGATCGCCGAGCAGGACGGGCGCTCGGTGGCCGACCCGGAGGTGATCTTCAGGGGTGTGCCTTTCCCCGAGGAGGCCGGCGACTTGATCGAGGAGATCAGGGGCACCGTGGACACAACCCTGGCGCGCGCGGCCAAGGAGGAGATCCGCGAGGTGGACCTCCTGCAGCAGATGCTCCACGACGACCTGGCGAAACTAGTCTACGACCGCCTGCGCCGTAGACCTATGGTGCTCCCCGTCGTCGTCGAGGTGTAGGGCTTGGTCTGAGGGAAGCGTCACCACGAAACGTGCGCCGGGACGCTCGGCGCCTGGATGGGTTTGCTCCAGCTTGACCGTGCCGCCGTGGGATTCGGCGACGGCGCGCACGATCGCAAGGCCGAGCCCGAACGAGCCGCCGCGGTCGCCCGCCCCGCGCACGAAGCGCTCGAACAGGGTCGCGGACAGCCGCTCGGGCACGCCGGGGCCGTCGTCCTCGACGAGTGAGATATGCGTTGCCGGCGGAATCGATGCCGGTGCTCACGCGGATCTCTGTACCTGGGGGGGTGTGGCGCACGGCGTTCTCGATCAGGTTGAGCGCCACCCGGTGCAGCTCGTCGCGCGAAGCCTCGACGGCCGCAGGTCGAATGTCCAGCGAGATCTCGTGCTCGGCGCTGACCGGGCCCAGCTCGGCGGCCGCTTCGACCACGATCTGGCCGAGGTCGCACGGCTGGCGGCGCACGATTCTGCCCACGTCGGTGCGCGCCAGCAGCAGCAGGTCGGCCACCAGACGACGCATCCGCTGGGAGGAGCGCAGGGCCGAGCGCGCCGCGTCGGCCTCCTCGCCGTGCAGGGACTCGGCGAGCAGCTCCAGGTTGGCGAGCACGCTCGTGAGCGGCGTGCGCAGCTCGTGCGAGGCGTCGGCCACGAACTGGCGCTGGCGGGCGAGCGTCGCCTCGGTCTCGGCGTGGGCGGCGTCGAGCTCGCGCAACATGCCCCCGAGCGTGCGCGCGAGCTGAGCGACCTCGTCGTCGGCCAGGGGCTCGGGCACGCTGCGGCTGGGGTCGCGCGTGCGCGCGATCTCCTCTGGCGGTGCTCGTCAGCTCGGCGATCGGGGCCATCGCGCGCCTGGCGATCGTCATGCCCGCCAAGCAGCGCCAGCGCGGTGCCCGCCATCACGCCCAGCAACAGCAGCAGCTCGACGCGGGCGATCGTGGCGTCGAGGTCCGACAGGCGCCGGCCGTACTGGACGATCACGCTGCCGCCGACCGGGCCGCCGAGCGCGACCGGTCGGGTGTGCACACGGTAGCCGGCCACGTTCGCTTCGGTGGACAGGCCGAGCGCGGAGGGAGCGCCACTGGTGCTGGCGAGCACGTTGCCGGCGTCGCTGAGGATCCGCACGGCCGCATCCTCGGAGCTGGCGAACTTGTTGAGGTTCGGCGGGTTGACGATCTTCAGCTTGAAGCCTTCGATGTAGCTGCCGGTCACTTCGACCTGCAACAGCCCGGCCAGATTGTCGCCGGCGACCGCCACTTCGCGGTCGAAGTTGGTCCTGATGCGGTGTACCGTGAGCGAGCCCACCACGATCGCGAACGCGCACAGAATCGTGAACGTGAGCAGCGCCGAGACGCCGGCCAGGCGCGTGCGGATCGGCAGGCGGTCGAACGTCGACACGCGTCGACGAGCTGCGCGACCTGACGCAGCCGCGACGCGGACGTCGAAGCTCGTGTCAGGCACTGAGAACGTAGCCGGCCCCACGGATCGTGTGCAAGCAGCCGCGGCTCGCCCTCGGCCTCCAGCTTGCGGCGCAGGTTGGAGACGAACACCTCGATCGTGTTGGTGGTCGAGAAGGGGTCATAACCCCAGACCTCGTCGAGCAGGCGCTGACGGGAGATGACGATGCGCTCGTTGCGCATCAGGTACTCGAGCAGCTCGAACTCGCGCTGGGTCAGCTCGATCGGTCGCTCGCCGCGGGCTGATCTCGTGCGTGTCCACGTTCAACGAGAGGTCGCCCACGCGCAAGGGCGCAGAGCCGCGCGGAGGACGGCGGCGCAAGAGCGCGCGCATGCGCGCGAGCAGCTCCTGGCGCTCGAAGGGCTTGACCAGGTAATCGTCGGCGCCGGCGTCGAGGCCCTCCACGCGCGACTCCAAGGCGTCGCGTGCGGTCAGGATCAGGATCGGCACGTCGTCGTCGCTGCGCAGGCGCTTGGCCACCTCGATCCCGTCCAGCTCGGGCAGGCCCAGGTCGAGGATCACCAGGTCCGGAGCGAAGGTGCGCCCGTGCTCAAGGGCGGCGTTGCCGTCGGCGGCGGAGCGCACCTCATAGCCCTCCATGCGCAGTGAGCGCTGCAGAGCCTGGGCGATGTCCTCGTCGTCCTCGACCACGAGCACGCGGGGGGCACGGGTGAATTCGCTCATCCTGGCCAATGTTGGCAGGTTCTTTAGGTTCGGCGTCGAAGCCTGGCCTGATGCCCGCCACCCGCAAGAGCCCGAAGCGCCAGCCCGCGCGCAAGCAGGCGGCTCGCCGGCGGGGCTCCTCAAGCTCCAGGGCACGCTCGCGGCGCGGCAGGGGACGCGGCTCGCAGGGACTTGTTCGACGGCGTGCGGCTGCAGTGGCCGGTGCTCAGCCAGAGCCAGCGCGACGTGCTCGGCCTGGCGCTGATCGCGCTGGGCGTGTTCATGGCGGTCGTGCTCTACGGCGACGGCGACGGCGGCAAGGTCGGCAAGGGCCTGGCCACGGCGCTCGGCTGGGTCGTGGGCGAAGCGAGGGCGCTGGCGCCGATCGCGCTGGTGGTGGGCGGCGGCGCGCTGCTGCTCGACCAGTTGATCGCCACGCGCCGGCCTTTGCGCACGGGCGGGCTGTGCATATTCGCGGCGGTCACGCTCGCGCTCGCGGCGGGCGTGCTCGGCGTGAGCAGCGGCACACAGGCCGGCGCGCCGGCCTCCGCGCAGTGGCACTCGGCGCATCTGCAGACCCACGGCGGGATTTTGGGCCAGGGCCTGTACTGGGCGACCCACAGGCTCGTGCAGAGCGCGGGCGTGGACATCCTGATCCTGTTCCTGCTCGTGGTCGGCGTCGTGCTGTTGACGGGCGCCTCGTTGGCGGCGGTGTTGCGGGCTACCGGCAACGGCCTGGTCGATACCAGTCGTGTGATCCGTGCGCGCGCGAGCGCGTTGGAGCGCGTGACGCAGGGCATCCAGGAGGAACGCTCTCAGCGCGCGCAGGCAAGCGCGGCTGGGACAGGCCGCGAGACGATGCGACCGCCCGAGCCGGCGCCCGACGAGCTGATCGTGCGAGCCACCCACGTGGAGGCGCCGTCGGTCGACGGGGCGCCGCCGGCGCTTGACCCGTGGGCCGCCGAGGAGGACCCTGTCGAGGCGGAGATCGCGCACGAGCAGGACACCGACGCCACGGACACCGAGGACGGAGCCTTCGCCGCCGTGGACCTGGGCGCCTCGAATCGAGCCGGGCCCGACCGCCGCGGAGGATGGAGCCGCTCGACGAGTCGGTGCTGACCCCGCAGGGCCGCCTGCGCGACGTGGTGACAGACGATCCGGACTTCGAATGGGAGCTGCCGGGCGCCGAGCGCATCCTGACTCGCTCGACGGCCGAGCAGGCACGGCCGGACACGGCCGGCCAGGAGCGC
This sequence comes from uncultured Solirubrobacterales bacterium, assembly GCA_963809705.1. GTDB lineage: Bacteria > Actinomycetota > Thermoleophilia > Solirubrobacterales > Solirubrobacteraceae > Palsa-744. The sequence continues at coordinate 169,199 of CAWEKF010000002.1, forward strand.
ACGGCGACCAGCCTGATCGAGGCCCTGGGGCATTTTGGCGTGCAGGCGAAGGTGATCGGCACCGTCGCCGGTCCGCACATCACCCGCTATGAGCTGCGCTTGGCGCCTGGCACGAAGGTCGGCAAGGTGGCCCAGCTGAAGGACGACTTGGCCTATGCCCTGGCGGCCACCGACATCAGGATCCTGGCGCCGATCCCGGGCAAGCAGGCGGTGGGGGTGGAGGTGCCCAACGCCAAGCGGCGCATGGTCAGGTTGGGCGACGTCTTCCAGGAGCCGCCGAAGGATTGGTCGCCGCTGACGGTGTGGCTGGGCAAGGACGTGGCGGGCAAGGCGATCGGGGCCGACCTGGCGAAGATGCCCCACCTGCTCGTAGCAGGCACAACGGGCGCCGGAAAGTCCGGGGCGATCAACGCGATGCTGTGCAGCGTACTCCTGCGGGCGACCCCGCATGAGCTACGGCTCGTCCTGGTCGACCCCAAGCAGGTGGAGCTCAACCACTACGAGTCGATCCCGCATCTGCTCACACCGGTCATCACGAGCCCTCGAATGGCCGCCAACGCGCTGCAGAACCTGGTCAGGGAGATGGAGCAGCGCTACGGGATCATGTCCCTGTCGCGCACGCGCAGCCTGGTCGAGCTGAACAAGGCACGCGAGGCCCGGGGCGAAGCGCCGCTGCCGTACATCTTGTGCGTGATCGACGAGCTCGCGGACCTGATGATGGTCGCGCCCGCCGACGTGGAGGATTCGATCATCCGCCTGGCCCAGAAGGCGCGCGCGGTCGGCATCCACCTGGTGCTGGCCACGCAAAGCCCGCGGGTGGACGTGATCACGGGCATGATCAAGGCCAACGTTCCCTCGCGCATCGCCTTCTCGGTCTCAAGCCAAACAGATTCAAGGGTGATCCTCGACCAGAACGGCGCCGAGTCGCTGCTCGGGCAGGGCGACATGCTGTTCAGCCCGGTCGGATCGTCCCGCCTGCAGCGCATCCAGGGCGCCTACATCGACGAGTCGCAGATCGCGAAGCTGACCGACATGTGGCGCAAGCAGGGCGAGCCCGAGCTGCGCGAGGAGCTGTTGGAGCAGGTCGAGCCCACAGAGCCCGAGAAGAGTGGGGACGACGAGTTCGACCCCGACGAGGATCCGCTGCTGGGCGACGCGATCCGTCTCGTGGCAGAAATGCAGACCGCCTCCACTTCCATGTTGCAGCGACGGTTGCGCCTGGGCTATACGCGGGCGGGTCGCTTGATCGACATGCTCGAGCGCCGCGGCGTGATCTCCGGCTATGAGGGGTCAAAGCCACGTCAGGTGCTGATCGGCGAGGCCGACGTGCCCCGGGTTCTCGCGATGCTGGGTAAGGCCGGCGCGGAGACTCCCAGTGAGACCTCGATTCCCAGCTGAGTCGTGACTATTACCCAATATCGGGAAGACCTCGCCGCATGCGGCGAGGTCCCGGACGGCGCATGCGCCGTCCGGCCGACCGGCACATGTGCCGGTCGGAACACACCTATTTGGACCACAGTCACTAGCCTGTTGCGCTGAGATGGCGGAAATCGGAGCGACACTGCGAGAAGCGCGTATGCGCGCTCGCATCGACGTGTCCGAGATCGAGGCCCAGACCAAGATCCGCGCCAAGTATCTGCGGGCTTTGGAGAACGAGGAGTGGGACCTGTTGCCGGGACCCACGTTCGTGCGCAGCTTCCTGCGCACCTACGCCCAGGCGCTCGGCCTCGACGACAAGGCTCTGGTGGACGAATACCGTCGCCAGTACGAGCAGCCGAGCGAGCTGGAGCACCAGCCGGTGATGTCCTCGGCGCGCGGCCCGCGCCCGCGGCCGATTCGCGATCGCCGCGCGCCGCCAGGCGCCGGGGGCGGGTTCTCCCGGAGCTACGCGGTCGCGCTGGGCGTGCTCGGCGTGGTGATCCTGCTTTTGATCGTGGGCTTGATCGCGGGCAAAAAAGGCGGAAGCCCGCCCACTCAGGCCAGCTCCACGAGCGGCCGGCACACTCACACCCCGCGACATCGCACGCACGGCTCGTCCCGCTCGGGCGCGTCCACGCGTTCGGCCACAAGCGCCCGCGTCGCCCTGTCGCTGAAGCCGACGGCGGCGATCTACGTTTGCCTGATCGACGCCGCCGGCGCCAAGCGCATCCCCGGGCTCACGCTCGAACCGGGCTCCTACACTTCGCGCACCTACCACTCGACTCGCTTCGAGCTGCTGCTCGGCAACAACGCCGTGACGCTGTACGTGGACGGCAGAGCTTTGAGCGTGCCTGCATCCAGCAAGCCGATCGCCTACTCGATCACGGGCGCGGGACGCCACACGCTGAGCGCCAGCCAGCAGCCCAAGTGCGAATGAGCGAGCACGCTCCCCGTGCCGGCATCCTCGTGACCGGCACCGAGGTCCTGAGCGGACGCGTGCGCGACCGCAACGGGCCGTGGCTGGCCGACCGTCTGCTCGAAGAGGGCGTCGATCTGGCCCACGTCGCGATCGTGGGCGACAGACCGCGCGACCTCGAGGGCGCGCTGCGCTTCATGGCCGGCGAGGGCCTTGACGTCGTGGTCACAAGCGGCGGCCTCGGCCCCACCGCCGACGACCTGACCGCCGAGGTGGTGGGCCGCTTCCAGGGCCGCGAGATGGCGCTCGACGAGGCTCTGGAGGGACGCATCGCGGAGATCCTGCGCCCCCTGGCGGCCCGCTACCCGAACCTCGACCGCGAGGCGATCGCCCATGGCAATCGCAAGCAGGCCACGATTCCGCGCGGGGCGACGATCCTCGAGCCGGTCGGCACGGCGCCGGGTCTGGTCGTCGCGCCGGCCGAGGGCCGCGCCGGACCGACGGTGGTCGTGTTGCCCGGGCCGCCGCGCGAGCTGCAGCCGATGTGGAAGCAGGCCGTGGCCACCGAGGCGTGGCGCGCCGCCGTGGCCGGCGCGCGCGACTACCGCCAGAAGATGCTGCGCCTGTTTGGGATCCCCGAGTCGGAGATCGCCGAGACCTTGCGCGTGGCCGAGCGCGCAGGGGTGGACCTGGGCGGCCTTGAGATCACGACCTGCCTGCGCGGCGGCGAGATCGAGATCGTCACGCGCTTCGAGCCCGCGGCCGCCTCCGCCTACGAGGCCTTCGCGGCGATCGTGGCCGAGCGCCACGCCGACACGCTGTACTCGACCGACGGCACGACCGTCGACGAGCAGGTGGCGTCCCTGCTCAAAGGAGAGGGCGATCGGCCCACGCGGACGATCGCCGTGGCCGAGTCGTGCACCGGCGGCCTGCTCGCGGCGCGCCTGACGAACCCTCCCGGCGCCTCTCAGTACATGCTCGGTGGCATCGTGGCCTACTCAAACGAGGTGAAGATCGCCCACGCGGGCGTGCGGCGCGAGACGATCGAAGCGCACGGCGCCGTCTCCGAGCAGGTCGCCAGGGCGCTGGCCCAGGGCGCGCGCAGCAGGCTCGGCGCCGACATCGGCGTCGGCCTGACCGGGATCGCCGGGCCGAGCGGTGGCAGCGAGGACAAGCCGGTGGGCCTGGTGTGGCTCAGCGTGCAAGGCCCTGACGGTGCGCAACTCACCCGCTCGGTGACGCTACCCGGCGCCAGGGCCGACGTGCGCGAGCGGGCGGCGCTGGTGGCGATGCATTTGGTCCGCCGTTTGCTGACTGACTGACCTCCCAGCCAGTCCCAGTTTTTAGTTGGGGACTTGACAGGAGACAAGCAGTCGGGTATAACGTAGCCATGTCTTGCCGTCCCGTCACGGGACGAAACCCAAAAAGGGGCAAGGCGAAATAAGGTCAAGTTGGGTTTGGACCCTGTGGTCTGACGCTAACCGGTTTCAGCAGGACCCTTGGGAGAGGGACCGGGTCGCTACGAGAGGGAAGTGTTTTCGCGTGGTTTCATTGGGGAATAACGTGCTTGAGAGTCCGTGTGCTGCCGGCGGGTCCGTTATAGGACGCGTCAGCGTCGCTGACGCGTCTCTCTCTCTCTCTCTCTCTCTCTCTCTGCGCCGCAAGCGCTAGGCCCCTCCGTCCGGCCTGGCGGCCGTCCGGTGTCCCCGCAGGGGGACATTGGGGAGGGCTGTCCTCAACTCGCCGTTTTTATCGCCGCCGCCGGCTTTTCGTCTGCGGTGGTTTTGCCATGCCCGCGGTCCCGCGGGTCTATTCGTGTGGATCGCTTTCTCCAGGAGGGATGGACTGATGCCGTCTTTTGTTCGTAGGCGCTTTACGTATGCCAACGTCGCGCTGACGCTCGCGCTCGTGTTCGCGATGAGCGGCGGCGCGTTTGCCGCGAGTAAATTTTTGATAACTTCGACGAAACAGATCAAGCCAAGCGTGCTTGCGTCGCTGAAAGGCAAGGCTGGTCGCGCGGGCGCCCAAGGTCCAACAGGACCCGCCGGTCCCACTGGACCAGCCGGGCCCGCTGGTCCCAGGGGCGACAACGGCACGCCCGGCACGCCTGGCGCGGCGGGAGCCAACGGCACGAGCGTGACTGTCGCGGAAGCCTCGGTCGGCGAATGTTCGGCGGGCGGCTCGCAGTTCACGGCCGCCAACGGGACGAGCAAGGTCTGTAACGGCAAGCCGGGCAAAGAAGGAAAAGAAGGCTCCCCGTGGACCGCGGGTGGGACCCTCCCCCCAGGCGAGACCGAGACCGGGGTATGGAGCTTTCACGCTCAACCCTCCTCCACGGAAGAAGTGGAGATACCGCTTTCCTTCCCGATACGCTTGAACGCGGCACTCACAGAAACTCAGGTTCACTTTATTGAACCAAGCGCAACCGTACCCGCTGGGTGCACGGGCGGCACGGCAGCCGCGCCGACAGCCGAACCGGGGAACCTCTGTGTCTACGCCGTGCGTGCGGAAGGAGCAAGTTTCACCGGGTTCCTGAACCCTGGGGATGAAGAACCCCGACAGGCGGGTACGACTGGAGCGGTGCTGCTCTTTGAAAAGGTGATCTCCGGACAAGTGTATGGCACGTGGGCGGTGACGGCGCCGGCGGCGCCGGTTGGGTGACACGGGTACGGCGGCGGAGATAGGGATTCCAAGTGGCCAGAGGAAGGCAGAAAATAATGCGCACCGTTCGTAAATCGATAGTTCCCGGTTTGGTATCGCTCTGTGCGCTGGTGGGCGGCTTGGCGTTCGCGAGTGCTCCGGCTCTTGCCGTGAAGGTACATATCCCTGGCGTGTCCTTCGGTAGTGAGGGCACGGGCAACGGTCAGTTCAAAGAACCGGTGGGCGTTGCTGTCAACGATTCGACCGAACCGCTCGTCGAGCTGGCCGCGGGCGACGTGTACGTGGTCGACAAGGGCAACGATCGCGTCGAGCGGTTCAGCGCAAGCGGAGCGTATCTGGGTCAGTTCGATGGGAGCGGCACGTTCGAAGTCGAAGGAAAAGTGGAGACGGGAGCAGCCGCGCCGACGGGCAAGCTCTCCAATCCTGAAGAGATCGCGGTCGATAACTCGACGAACCCGCTCGACCCCTCCGCGGGCGATGTGTACGTCACCGACACGGGCAACAAGGTGATCGACAAGTTCGGCGCGACCGGTGAATACCTCGGACAGTTGACCGAAGCCGCCGGTGGCCCCATGTTCGCCGGGTTGCGGGGCGTGGCGGTCGATCCGGCCGGCGATCTCTGGGTGTACGGAGAACTAAAAGAAGCAGGCGATATACGATGCAGCTCAGCGATACCGGCAGTCTTATGGGGACGTTTGAAACCCATTACTTCATACACAGTAATCATGGTCTCGCCGTCGATTCCGACGACAACGTCTATGTAGGTGCCGGAATCAGTGGATTCGTGGCGGTCCTAAAGTTCACTGCGACAGGCAAAGGGGTAAAAGTCGGAATCGAAAGTCCCTATGTGAGCGCGTTGGCGATCAGTTCTCCCACAAACGATCTCCTCCTTGATGAAGTGAATAGCATTGTGCTGTACGGCGAACCATATGCGGAATCGCTCGAACGCTTTCCCAACGAACAATACCTGGGTAAAGGGCTCTCCGAATCGTATGGTATGGCGGTGAACGCGGCCGGCACGGTCTATGCGAGCGAGCGTGGGGTCGACGATGTCGAGAGCTTTGACTACGTGACGGTGCCGGGTGTGGTCATGCAGGCGCCGTCCGGTGTAAGCGAAACCGCGATGACTCTTCACGGGACCGTCGATCCCGAAGGCGAAGCGCTCAGCGAATGCTATTTTGAATACGGCACCGAAGCGGGCGTGTACACGAACAAGGTCGCCTGCGAACAGGAACCCAAAGGGATTACGGGGACCACGGGCGTCCCGGTGAGCGCGGCGCTCTCCGGTCTTCCGTCAGCGGCTGTACGCAGTTTTCGCTTGGATGCGGTCAATGCCGCCGGGGCGACAGCGCGCACTCACGGTCTGACGATCAGCCGTCCGGTGCTCTCGGGCGAATCGGTCTCCGGTGTCGGCTCGGTGGCCGCGACGGTCGATGCGCAGATCGATACCGGCGATCTGGAAACCTGTTACCGTATCGAACATGGTCTGAGCGCCGCGTATGGGGCGATCTCGCCCGAAGTGTGTGTCGGCGCCGGGGAAGGCGCCTCTGGCCAGCAGGAGGCGCTGAGCGGACTGCAGCCGGACACTCAGTATCACTTCAGGGTCGTGGCGAGCAACGGGCTGGGCACGACGTTTGGCGGCGACACGACTTTTACCACTTTCCCGCAGACCGTCTCGGGATTGCCGGACGGTCGCGTATATGAACTGGTGAGCCCGGTCGGCGCCGGTCAGGAAGCGGAGGTATATGTTCCCAGCGGGCTGGTGAGTGATGCCTTGGACGCGAACGGCGAGCACGGCATCCTGACCAATCAGCCGTTCGAGGCGGCCGCGGACGGCGAAGCCATGGCCTATGCGGGCGATCCGCCGGCGACGGGCGGTGACGGCAACGTCGGAGACGCGAGCGGTAATGAGTATGTGGCAAGGCGCGGGCCCGCAGGCGGCTGGACGCAGGTCGCTGTCGAACCGCCCTCTGGGAATTTTTATTTGGCGTTTTCGAGCGATCTCTCCATCGGGATCCTAGATGCCTCCGAAGAAGGAGGAAATTCTTCAGCCCATTATAATCACTGGTTTTCCCATCCGACCACCGGCGGAAGCTTCGAACCGCTTATAACGGCTGCGCCCGCGAACCGGACTCTGGCCGAATTTGGCTCTGTCCTCGACGGTAAATTCTCTAGCCAGCTTGAATTTGGTGGAGCGAATGCCGGTACGGGTGCTGTTCCGGCTTTCAGCCATCGGTTGTTTGAAGCCAGCGCGGCGTTGACGGCCGACGCGCCTGAAGGTGGTCTGCTCGAGAACAATCTGTATGACTCGGCTGGTGGGCGGATGTACCTGATCAACGTGTTGCCGGATGGGGAAGCGGAGGCGAACGCGACATTCGGGCGTCAGGGCCCCAGTGGAAATGGTTTTCTCTCTCCGGAGATCAGCAATGCGATCTCAGACGACGGGTCGCGGATCTTCTGGTCTGCCGTGGAAGCGGTCAAAGTGGGCGGCGGATATGAAGAGCGGCCACGGGCGCTGTATGTGCGCGAGAACGACACGCAGCCGCAGAGCCCCTTGGGTGGAGAAGGCGAATGCACGGTGCCTGCCGACGCGTGCACCATGCAGGTCGATGCGGCCGAATCGGGGGCGAAGGGTCCCAGTGGGGACGGGCAGTTCTGGACGGCCAGCAGCGATGGGTCGAAGGTGTTCTTCACCGATGAAAACCGGTTGACAGAAGACGCAAGCGCGGCGCCGGGCGAACCGGACCTGTACGAGTACGACGTGCAGGCTCCTGAAGGCGAGCGCCTCAGCGATCTATCGGCTGGCGCCAAGCCCGGCGCTCACGCGGACGTCCAGGGCGTGCTCGGCACGAGCGGAGAACGGCTCCTACGTGTACTTCGTCGCCGACGGTGTGCTGAGCGAAGGCAAGAACGTCGAAGAAAAAGAGCCGGCTGCAGGGCAGCCGAACCTGTATCTGCGCCACGGCGGCGTCACGACGTTCATCGCGACGCTGTCAGGTGGAGACGGCGACTTCACGGGCGGCATCGGCGGCAATGACGGGGATTGGCAGGCCGATCCGGGGCATCGCACCGCCGAGGTCACGCCCAACGGGCACAGCGTGGTGTTCATGTCGCGGCAGAGCCTGACCGGCTATGACAACGTGCTTGAAGGGGAACCTTTGACGGAGGTGTTCGTCTATGACGCGGACACCGCCCGGCTGGCGTGCGCCTCGTGTAACCCCAGCGGCGAGGCGCCCGTGCCCGCCAGCGGCTTTTCAACCACCTCTGCGGGAGAGCGCTCGTTTTTGTGGGGTTCGTTCCTGCCGATCAGCAACAGCTTGGCCGACTATCAGCCGCGAGTGATCTCCGCGGACGGCACTCGCGTCTTCTTCGACAGCATCGAGCCGCTCGTGCCGCAGGACAACAATGGTTTTCTGGATGTGTATGAGTGGGAGATGGATGGGGCGGGCAGCTGTCGTGAGGCGCGGGGCTGCATATACCTGCTCTCGGGTGGCCAGAGCACCGAAAACTCCTATCTGGTCGACGCCAGCGCCGACGGCGATGACGCGTTCTTTGTGACCCGCGCACAGCTTCTGGCGGCGGATCGCAGCGACGACGATGTTTTGTATGACGCGCGTGTCGGTGGTCTGCGCCCGCCGGAAATGGCCGCGTGTTCAGGGACTAGTTGTCAGGGGGTGCCGCCAGCGCCACCGATCTTCGCGACCCCGTCGAGCGTGACGTTCAACGGCGTCGGGAATTTCGTGCCGGGACAGCTGGTCGTGGCGAAGAAATCCACGAAGAGCAAGACAGCTAAGTGCCGTCAGGACGAGAAACGCGCTCACGGTAAATGTGCCAGAGCGAGAACCAGGGGTAAGCGAAAGGCGAGAGCGAAGACGAAGACGAAGACGAAAAAGAGCGACCGGAGGAGCAAATAATGATCGCTTGTCGAAGGGATCAGGTCGTGCGGGCGATCATCGCTGTGATGCTCCTGGCTGTGGGCGTGGTGGCATCGTCGAACGCATCTTCGGCGTACGCCGAAGAATCTGGCACCGGCTGGGAGGTCTTCGCGAACGCCTACCCCACGAACCTGCCGCCGGGTGGCGACGGCACGATTCAGCTCGATCTCATGAACACAGGCGGGAAGCCAAGCAACGGCAGCATCACGGTGACCGACACGCTGCCGCCCGGGGTGACCGCGACAGCCGCCGGGGGTATGAAGACTAATGGCGTCGAGTCCAAGACAGAAGAAGAAAAAGAATTCGGCGGACCTCGCTGGAGTTGCGATGGGATCGGGACGGGGATAGTCACCTGCACGGGCAATCCCGCATATCTGTTACCCGTGCCATCGGGTCAGGGCAACAGCCCATCGATCGGCATCGGCTTTCGGCCGTTGGACCAGATCGCGGTTGCAGTGAAAATTGAAGAAGGGGCGTCGGGGACGTTCGCGAATCGGGTGACGGTGGCGGGCGGCGGCGCGATTGGTGTTATGGCGGCCACGGATCCCGTGACGCTGAGCGCTTCGGCGCCGGTGTTCGGGTTCTCCAACTGGGACGTGTGGTTCTCCAACGCGAATGGGACTCCCGACACGCAGGCGGGGTCGCATCCGTATGAGACGACGTTCGCGGTCGCCTTCAACGAACTCGCTCAGGGTCTACCGGCCGGCGGGGATGTGCGTAACCTGGCGGTCGAATTGCCGCCGGGTTTCTTCGGCGAACCAAACACCGTGCCGCAGTGCACCCGCGCAAAGTTCGACGACACCGAATGCTCCCCCCAGACAGAGATCGGCACCGACATGGCTTTCGTAGAGCTGGAACCCAAGCCGGGCGGGCCGGAAGGCTACACGGTGTTGCCCTTGTACAACATGGTCCCTCCGCAGGGCGTCGCCGACCAGTTCGGGACGACGATCGCCGGTAAGCACGTGTTCTTCGATACGGGGCCGAGCAGCGCCGATGGTTACAGACTCGTGACGCACATCGATGACATCTCGAATATCGGGCTGGTTGGCGATATGGTCACGTTGTGGGGTGTGCCGCCGGAAGCGAGCCATGACACTGGACGCATAGCCTATGACTATCCCACGTTCCCGGAAGGTTACGAATGCGACGACCACGCCTGCTCCTCCTCGGCTGTGCCGAGGCCGTTCTTGACTTTGCCGACGTCGTGTGGAGCTCCGCAGTCTTTTGTGATCCATGGGCTCGGCACATGGGAAGATGAAGGCGTGCGCGCGGAAACGAGCGTCCTGTCACACGACGCGAACGATGCGCCGGCTGGGTTTACGGGTTGCTCGAACTTGTCTTTTGGCCCGTCGCTCTCGACGGTGCCCGATACCGGTGAGGCCGATACCCCAGCCGGGTTGAGCGTCAATGTGAAGCTGCCACAGGAAGCGTTGAGGGTACCCGAAGGCTTGGTTGAATCGACGATCGAGAACACGGCCGTCACGCTGCCTGAAGGGCTTGTGATCAACCCGGGCCAGGCGGCAGGTCTTGTGGCGTGTGACGAAGCGCAGGCCAACGTGCACGGCGAAGGTCCGCAGTCCTGTCCGCTCGCGTCGAAGGTGGGGACGGTGAAAATCAAGACACCGCTATTGGAAGGCGAGCTTGAAAGCGAACTGGAAGGCAACGTGTATGTACTGCAGTCCAACCCGCCTAATCTCCATCTGCTGCTGGCGGCCTCCGGCGACGGGGTCTACCTGAAGCTCGTCGGAAACGTGGATTTGAACGAAGAAACAGGCCAGTTGACGACGACGTTCAACGAAACACCAGAGCTGCCGTTCACCGATCTCGAACTATCGTTCTCCGGTGGCGCACAGGCCGCGCTGGCTACACCGACGCAGTGCGGGACGTACACGACAAACTCTGATTTCACGCCATGGACAACCCCGTTCGGCGCGGACGTCCCGTTCTCCAGCAGTTTCCAGGTTACGGCTGGCCCCAATGGGTCCGGTTGCGTGCCCTCGCCGCTGCCATTCGATCCGTCGCTGGTCGCGGGCTCCACAACCGACCAGGCCGGTGGTTACACGAGCTTCTCGCTGCTGTTGACGCGCGGCGATGGGCAGCAGCGCATCGAACGCCTGCAGTTCAAGATCCCCCAAGGCCTTGCCGGCATGATCAGCCAAGTCCCACTCTGCCCCGAACCGCAAGCGTCCAAGGGCGAATGCTCTGAAGCGTCGAAGATCGGACACGCCGCTGTGGCGTCCGGCCCCGGCCCCTATCCGTTGACGATCCCGCAACCCGGCAACCCCGAATCACAGATCTACCTGACCGGCCCATACGACGGCGCGCCATTCGGCCTGTCGATACTCACGCACGTGATCGCGGGCCCGTTCAACCTCGGCAACATCGTGACCCGCGCAAAGATAGAAGTAGACCCCGTCACCGCGCAAATCACCGTCACGACAGACCCGTTCCCACAGATCGTGGACGGCGTACCCACCGACCTTCGCCTGATCGACTCGGTGATCGACCGTCCAGGGTTCATGTTCAACCCCACAAACTGCGATCCGATGAGCTTCTCCGGCACCGCGTGGGGCACACCACCACCGGGAGCCGGCGGCCCCGGAGCAAGTGCACCCATCTCAAGCCACTTCCAGGTCGGCTCCTGCCGCAGCCTCCAATTCAAACCATCGTTCCGCGTCTCGACATCAGGCAAAACATCCAGAACCCAAGGCGCGAGCCTGAACGTAAAGCTCACCTACCCCAAAACACCTCAAGGCTCACAAGCGAACATCGCGAAAGTCAAGGTAGACCTACCAAAGCAACTACCCTCCCGCCTAACGACGTTGCAGAAGGCGTGCACCGAACAGGCATTCGCGGCGAACCCGGCATCCTGCCCAGCCGACTCGATCGTAGGGCACGCCAGAGCGGTCACGCCACTACTACCGGTCCCGTTGGAAGGACCAGCGTACTTCGTCAGCCATGGTGGCGCGAAGTTCCCCGAACTGATCATCGTCCTACAGGGGTATGGCGTCACGCTAGACCTGCACGGCGAAACGTTCATCAACAAAGAAGGGGTCACGAGCAGCACGTTCGCGACGGTCCCCGACGCGCCGGTAGGCACATTCGAACTCACACTACCCCAAGGCAAGTATTCGGCGCTCGCCGCGAACGGCAACCTCTGCAAGAGCAAACTGGTGATGCCAACAGCGTTCACCGCGCAGAACGGCGCCGTCATCCACGAGAACACCCCGATCGGCGTCACAGGCTGCCCCAAGGCCAAGAAGGCCAAAACGAAGAGCAAGCACAAAGCGAAAAACAACAGCAAAGCAAAGAAGAAATGATATGGCTGGCGTGCGAGGAGGCTCTCACGCTGAGATAAAGCAACCTCAGCCTGCCCGCAAAAACCATGCGGGAACAGACGAGGCGGGACGCCAGCACGTCGCCGACATCCAACGCGCACGGATGCTCGCCGCGATGGTCCACGAGGCATCCGAGCGCGGAGCCGGCAAAGTATCTGTCGCCCACGTCGTCGAGCGCTCCGGCGTCTCACGACGCACGTTCTACGAGATATTCGATGACCGCGAATCCTGCTTCCTGGCAGCATTCGACGAGGCGGTCGCGCGCGCAGCGACAGTCGTGATCGCCGCCTACGAACAGCGCGGCCCCTGGCAGGCAAGAATGCGTGGCGCGCTCACCGCGCTGCTGGAACTGCTCGACTACGACCGCGACACGGGCCGCCTGCTGATCGTCGAGTCGCTCGCGGCTGGATCGAAGGTCCTAGAGCACCGCGAGCGCGTACTTACCCGACTCGTCACGGCGATCGACCAAGGACGTAACACGAACAAAACAGCAGCGCCGCCGCCGCTCACGGCCGAGGGCGTCGCGGGCGGCATGCTATCGATCCTGCACGCGCGCCTGACCACAAAAAGCCCCGCATCGCTGATCGACCTGACCGGCCCACTGATGGGAATGATCGTACTGCCCTACCTCGGCCCAACAGCCGCACGCACAGAGATCGAACAACCAACACCCAAACCACGCCCCAAGCCCAAGCCCACAACCATACGCCGCGACCCCCTACGCGACCTCGAGATGCGCCTCACCTACAGAACAGTACGCACACTCATATCAGTCGCTGAACACCCAGGCTCCTCAAACCGCCAAATCGGCAAGAACGCCGGCATACCAGACCAAGGCCAAATCTCAAAGCTACTCACACGCCTACACAACCTCGGCCTAATCCAAAACACCAGCCCCGACACCACCCGCGGAGAACCAAACGCCTGGACACTGACAACCAGAGGCTGGGAGATACACGAAGCAGTCACAAAACCAACCCCCAACGCCTGACACCAAAAACGACCCAAGACCCTCACAGATCTATGGGTTTCCTGTCGCTACTGGTCGTGCGGCTCAGGTGTCTCCCCATCGTCGTCGCTCGGCGATCGGCCGGTCGAGCGCGTCACCCGTGCTCGCGGGCGGCCCGAGCTCCGCAACCGGCCGGTTACGATCCGTGACGACCAACCGCTCGCCGCGCTCCACGCGACGCAGGTAGCGGCTGAGGTTCTGACGTAGCTGGGCTACACCGACCGTGGCGCTCATGTACATAAGAGTAGCATCGCCTCGACCGTCGATGAGATAGCGCTCGGCGACAGGCCATCCCATATGACCATACGGGCCGACGTGCGCGAGCGAGCGGCGCTCGTGGCGATGCACCTGATCCGCCGTTTGCTGACTGACTGATCTCCCGTCAAGCCCACGTTTTTAGTTGGGGCTTGACATGAGACCAGCAGTCGGGTATAACGTAGCCATGTCTTGCTGTCCCGTCACGGGACGAAACCCAAAAAAAGGGGCAAGGCGAAATAAGGTCGGGTTGGGATTGGACCCTGTGGTCTGACGCTAACCGGTTTCAACAGGACCCTTGGGAGAGGGACCGGGTCGCTACGAGAGGGATGTGTTTTCGCGTGGTTTCATTGGGGAATAACGTGCTTGGGAGTCCGTGTGCTGCTGGGGTGTCCGTTATAGGACGCGTCAGCGTCGCTGACGCGTCTCTCTCTCTCTCTCTCTCTCTGGCCGGGCTGCTCACCAGCTAGGAGCTGGTCGGTCCCGCTGTCTTGCCGGGCGCAACGCCCGGCTTGGTTTTTCGCACCCACAAGGGTACTCGCGCGCACGAGGCGCGCTTTCGGCTTCTTGTTCTTCTGCCGTCGTGGGTCGTGTGCCCGCGGCGGTTTTGCCTGCCCGCGGGCCATGCGGGTGCTGCCCGTGCGCGGGCGTGTTCGCAGCCGGCTTCCTCGTGAAGGTGGCGGCTTGATGTTTTCAACGACTCATGAGGAGGGGATGGACTGATGTTCTCGAGACTACGCCGGCATATGAGCTATGCCAACGTTGTGGCGACATTCGCGCTCGTATTCGCGATGTCAGGCGGCGCTTTGGCGGCTACGCACTATCTGATCACCTCGACCAAACAGATCAAGCCGAGCGTGCTCGCCTCGCTGAAAGGCAAGGCCGGGGCCGCGGGGACTCAGGGTGCTGCTGGTCCGCAGGGGCCCGCCGGGCCCGCGGGAGCTAAAGGCGAAAACGGCGCGGCCGGTACTAACGGCACGGTTGGTGCGAATGGCACGAGCGTGACGAGCACGCCGTTGGGTGTCGGCAACGAACATTGCAAGGAAGGCGGCAGTGAATTCGCCTCGGCCAGCGGTCCCGGCTACGTCTGCAACGGCAAGGCTGGCAAGGAAGGCGCGAAGGGGGTTACGGGTGAACCATGGACACCCAACAACACACTACCCCCCGACGCGACAGAGACTGGTGTTTGGACTCTAGGGGGTAACACAGGGGTCGGGACGAAGGAAGTGCCGCTGTCCTTCCCGATCCCGTTGAGCGAACACTTGACAAATTTTGAACGGATTCATTTTGTTTACCTTGGAGAAGCAGCGCCCGCTGGGTGCACCGGTGGCTCCTCTAAAAAGCCGATATCCGAACCGGGGAATCTGTGCGTGTACGCCAACAGGGAAGCCTCGGAATTCGCGGAAGAACAAGTGACGTTCAGCCATTTTAGTAATCCAGCGGGATTTGATGGAGTAGGTGTTGGTACGACAGGCGTGCTCCTGGATTTCGCAATAGGTGCTGAAACAAAAAGCGAAGTCGGCGGCACGTGGGCGGTGACCGAAGGGTAAGGATCGTGCGGTGATCCTACCCAGTGTGAATTCGCGATGCCTGGACGGGCTGTGTGTCCGTTCGGGTGGTCGTGTCGTCGGGGCAGGCGATGGGCAACACGCACCAACTCCCATGTATTCCCATTTTGAAAGGTATCGGCATGAGAATGATTGATTCTAAGCGTCTGTCGGGCGTGTGGTGTACGTGGGTTTTGGGCTGTGTGATCGTGCTCGTCGCGGCGATGTTGGGTTTTGCTTCTCCGGCCTTGGCGAAGAGGGTGTACATTCCGGGGGTCTCGTTCGGTAGCGAAGGCTCGGGTAACGGACAGTTCAAGGAACCTGTCGGGGTGGCCGCGGACGATTCGAGCGAACCGCTCGTGCAGCCCGCTGCGGGCGACGTGTATGTCGTCGACAAGGGCAATGATCGTATAGAGCGGTTCAGCTCGACCGGTGCGTATCTTGGCCAGTTCGATGGCAGCGGCACGTTCGAAGTCGAAGGGATAGTGGAAACGGGCGCGGCGGCGCCGACTGGTGCGTTCTCCTCGCCTGAAGAGGTCGCGGTGGACAATTCGAACAGTCCGCTGGATCCTTCCGCGGGGGACGTGTACATCCTTGACAACGGCCACGACGTGGTCGACAAGTTCAGTGCTACCGGCGCGTATTTGGACCAGTTGAACGGGGGTAGGGTACCGCCCGCCAGTTTCCTCGATGTTACGGTCGATCCGTCCGGGAACGTGTGGACTTTGGACACAGCAAAAAATGTTGAGGAGTGTGCCGTCAGCACCGGTGTTTGCGAAAAGAAGTTTACAAAAGGGCTGACCCTTGGGGCACGTGGTTTGGCGGTCGACTCTAAGCAGAACATTTACGTCAACTGGGGAGAACTGTCAGAATCCGAAAAAGGCCACCTTACGGCTGGTGTCATAAAGCTCAACTCTGCGACGGGGGAAAACCTGGGGAGCGTGGATGGATTCGACAAGGGCGGGACGACGTTTGCGGTCAATCCGTCCACGAACAATATCGTCGTCGACAAGGGCAGCAGCATCGCGTTGTACGGGCCTTTCGGTGAACCGTACGAAACGCCACCGCTTGAAACGTTTGCCACCGAAGGATTCTCGGAATCGTATGGTATCGGGGTGGGTGATGCGAGCACGGTGTACGCGAGCGAGCGCGGCGCGAACACGATCAGGACGTTCGATGACCTGCCGTTGCCGACGTTGGTCACGGAAACGCCGACGAACGTGTCGGAAACCGCGATGACGCTGCACGGGACGGTCAACCCTGAAGGCGAACCTGTGACCGAATGCTATTTCGAATACGGCACCGAACCCGGCAAGTACACGAACAAGGTCGCTTGCGAACAGGAACCCAAAACATTGGTGGGTACTGCTGCGTTGCCGGTCAGCAGGACGCTCACGGGCCTACCGTCCTCGAGTGTGCGCAGCGTACGTTTGGTGGCGTCGAACGCTAACGGCACGCTTCCCGCGGTGGGTGTGACGATCAGTCATCCGACGACGGCGGGCGAATCGTTCTCGAATGTGAGTGTGATCGCGGCGACGTTCAGCGCGACGGTCGACCCGGGCGGTCTGGCGACGAAATATCGTGTGGAATATGGTACGAGCACGTCCTACGGTACGAGTACGCCCGAAGAAAACATCGGTAGCGCCAACCAGGGTGTTGCTGTGCGCGTGGATTTGACTGGGTTGCAGCCTGGTACGCAGTATCATTTGCGGGTTGTCGCGTCGAACGCGTTGGGCACGATTGATGGTCCTGATGTTACGTTCGCGACGTACTTGTCGGTGGCTGGGTTGCCTGATGGTCGTGTTTATGAACCGGTCAGTCCGGTTGGGTCTGACCATGATGTGGAGACTTACATCCCAGTCAGTTATCTTGAATTGACTAATGGGGGTCATGGTGACGTCAACGAACGTGGCATCAACGCGGGTTTTCGTTTGCCGTTTCAGGCTGCGGCTGATGGTGAAGCGGTGGTGTATGCGGGTGCTCCGCCGCCGACTGGTGGTACGAGCTCGCAGGGGGAGAGTGCTGGTAATGAGTATCTTGCGACGCGCGCGGCGGGTGGTGGTTGGACGCAGGTGGCGATCGAAACCGGCACACAGAATGAAACCGCAAGGAATAGCGAGGATCACGCTGCGTATCGTGCGTTCACGAGCGATCTTTCGGTGGGTATCCTTGAAGGTCCCAGCGTTCCGGTGACGGGCGCTCAATTGGAATACGCTGGTCTTTACGCGCACGCGATGGCGGGTGGTGTGGACGGTGCATACGAATCGTTGTTCACTGCGGTCCCGGATCGCACAGAACTAGAAACTGCGGTGGGCGAGGAGTCTGTGTTGTACGCTGGCTCGAATGCTGGTACTGGTGTGGTTCGGGCGTACAGTCATTTGTTGTTCGAAAGCAATGCGGATTTGTTGGAAGGCGAAGGTCAGCTGGAACAGGAAGTCCGTGAAGACGTCAGGCAGGAAGTCGAAGCGGGCAAGCACGGCACATTTTCGCATTACCTGTACGATCATGTTGGTGGGAAGCCGTATCTCGTGGATGTGCTGCCTGGTGGTAGTGTTGCTCCGGGTGGTGCGTTCGGTTCGGTCGAGGGGGCCGTTACGCCCGATGTTTCCTTCGGTGGTGGTCCTGATTTCACGCATGTGATCTCGGCTGATGGGTCGCGTGTTTTCTGGACTTATGCTCCGGAAGCCCCCACGGCAGTGCAGGGCCACGGCGGTCCTGTATCCCATCGGTCGCGGGCGTTGTATGTGCGGGAGAACGACACGCAGCCGCAGAGTCCTGTCGGCCCCGAAGAAGAATGCCTGGTCCCGGCGGACGCGTGTACGGTGCAGGTCGATAAGGCGGTCGGTGGCGAAGGAATCTTCCAGGACGCGAGCACGGATGGGTCGAAGGTCTTCTTTACGAAGGGCGACCTTTACGAGTACGACCTGGAAAGCGGGCAGACCACGGACTTGTCTCCCGGGGTGGACGTAGAAGGTGTGGCTGGTATCGGCGAAAACGGCGAATACGTTTACTATGTCGATTCGAGTAAGGACATTGTCCTGTGGCATGCCGGGGTTACCACGCTGGTTGCGCGCGACGCTGCGGTTTCCGAAGATTATTCAGTAAATAACAACGGGGTCCCTACTGATTACGCGGGAGAAATCGGTTCTCGTACGGCGGAGGTAACGCCCGACGGTCACAGTCTCGTGTTCCTGTCGGGCGTAGAGGTGTGGCTTTATGAAACGCAGTCGGGGAAGCTGACGTGCGTGTCGTGCGATCCGACGGGTGAAGCGACCGTGCCCACCAACGCAGCCACAGAAACCGACGATTCTGTGGGGGCGGTGCTTCCCCTGAGTGTCCAGCCGACGTATCAGCCGCGGTGGATCAGCGAAGACGGTAGTCACGTGTTCTTCGATAGCGCTCAACCGTTGGTCCCGCAGGCGACGAATGGGTGGTTGGATGTGTATGAGTGGGAGCGTGATGGTACGGGTAGTTGTCAGCAGAGTCAGGGTTGCATCTTTCTGCTCTCCAGCGGCAGCGATCCCGAAAACTCGTATCTAGTTGATGCGTCGGCGAACGGTAACGACGTGTTTATTATCACTCGTGCGCAATTGGTAGCGCAGGATCACGGCGATCTCGACAATGTGTATGACGTGCGCGTTGACGGTGTGCGTCCCGCTGTTGCGCCTGAGTGTTCTGGTACCGGTTGTCAGGGTGTGCCGCCGGCGCCGCCGATCTTCGCGACACCCGCGAGCGTCACGTTCGAAGGGATCGGGAACTTCGCCGCACCGTTGCCCGCGACTCGGTCAGGTAGCAGTAAGGCGAGATCGGCGAAGTGCAAGAATGGTTTCGTGAAGAGGAACGGAAAGTGTGTGAAGAAGCGCAGAGCGAAACGGGCTAAGGGGTCGGCGGGGAAGGCTGGTAGGTCCAGTGTACGCTCGAGGGGGAGGATTTAGCATGTTCAAGCGGTCTATCATTCCGGTTCTCGTCGTGTTGTGTGCGTTTGGTTGTTTGAGCGTTCCCGCTGAGGCTGTGACCGCGGGCACTGGTTGGCACGCGTTCTCTTTTGTCAAACCTACGACCTTGGCGCCGGGTGGTAAGGGCCAGATCGGGGTAGGGTTCGTTAACACCGGTGCGAAGCAGAGTGAAGGGCCTATCGTGGTGACGGATACGCTACCTGTGGGTGTGACCGCCACGAAGGCTGGCGGCACGTCAGGTTTTATCTTTGAACCGCTGAGTCCGCAAGAAGAAGAAAAAGGGGTGATTTCTGGTCTTAACGGGGCGCGTTGGGTTTGTACGGGTAATGGTTCTGGTGAACGTGATGTTATTGGTGCGACTACTATTACGTGTACGAGTAACCCGGCGTTCTTGGAACCGCTCCCGAGTGGCGCAGGCGGGAGTTTTAGGGTGACTGAAGAAGTCGGGATAGCTGTGAATGTGGAAAATGGTATGGTGCCGGGCACGTACTCTAACGGTGTTGTGATGAGCGGTGGTGGTGCGTCCGCTTCGAATACAGTGTCCGATCCCGTGAGTATTGGTTCGGTGATTCCGGGGTTTGGGGTTGCGGCTTGGGAAGTGTGGTTCTCCAACGCGGACGGTACACCGGATACGCAGGCGGGATCGCACCCGTACACCGCGACGTTCGCGATCAACTTCAACCAGGTGGTCTCTGGAGAGACTGCGCAGGGGTTTGCCGAGGGCGGGGTTGCGGGTGGGGCTCCGAGGAACCTCGAAGCTGTTTTGCCGCCTGGTTTCTTTGGTGATCCCAGTGCGGTGCCGAAGTGCACGCGCACACAGCTGGACGGGCAGAAGTGTCCCGCAGACACACAGATCGGCACGGATGAGATCTATAGTGGCGCTGTTACTGGGTACAGGGAGCCTGTGTTCAATATGGTGCCGCCGCCTGGTGTTCCCGATGAATTCGCGGTCGAGCTCTTCGGTTACTACGCGAGCTTCGATGCGGGTGTGCGCAGCGGCAATGGTTACGGGATCGTCGAGCACGTCAGCATCCCGTTCGTAGAAATTGTGGGTATTGAGGGGAATATTCTAACGTTGTGGGGTGTTCCCGCGGAAGCGAGCCACGATCGTGAACGCAAGACCCTTAGTTCTCGTGCCTGTATCGAACATGGTTGTCCGGGGACGGAAATAGCGACACCGTTTTTGACGTTGCCGACGTCGTGTACGGGTCCGCAAGTATTCTCGGCGCGCGAGTTGAGCACATGGAACGAGGGTGAAGAAGATCCTGACGCGCCGTTCACCGAAGCGGTCACCCGCGACGATACTGGTACACCAGTCGGGTTCACAGGTTGTGAACACTTGACGATCGAACCGTCGATCACGGCGATCCCCGACACCGGTTTCGCGGACACCCCGGCAGGACTGAACGTCGAAGTGAAGGTTCCTCAGGAAAACCTGTTGGAACCGGAAGGCGAGGTAGCGGCGACATTGAAGAACACTTCGGTGACGTTGCCTGAAGGCTTGGTGATCAATCCCGGTCAGGCCGCTGGTCTTGCGGCGTGTGGGGAAGCCGAAGCGAACATTCACGACGAAGGCCCACAATCCTGTCCATCGGCGTCGAAGGTCGGGACGGTCAAAATCAGGACACCGTTGTTGGAAGGCGAGCTCGAAAACGAACTCGAAGGCAACGTCTACGTCCTGCAAGCAAACCCGCCGGAAGTCAAGCTGTTGATCGCGGCCTCCGGCGACGGGATCTATTTGAAGCTCCCCGCTACCGTCCATCTGAACGAAGCGACAGGACAGCTCACGACAACGGTCGATGAAACACCCGCGTTGCCGTTCACAGACTTCAAACTCGCGTTCTCCGGTGGCGCACAGGCAGCACTGGCCACACCAGTGCAGTGCGGGACGTACACCACGAACGCCGATTTCACGCCATGGACGACACCGTTCGGCGTGAACGTCCCGTTCTCCAACAGCTTCCCCGTGAGCGCCGGTCCCGACGGGTCCGGTTGCGTGCCCTCTCCGTTGCCGTTCAGCCCATCGCTGACGGCCGGTGCGACGACCGACCAGGCGGGAGGGTTCACGAGCTTCTCGCTGCTGTTGACGCGCGGCGATGGGCAGCAGCGCATCGAACGGTTGCAGTTCAAGGTCCCCCAAGGGTTGTCTGGGATGCTCTCTTCGGTCACGCTGTGCCCCGAACCACAAGCCTCCAAAGGCGAATGCTCGGAAGCGTCGAAGATCGGCCACGCGGCTGTCGCCTCAGGTCCCGGCCCCTACCCATTGGTAATCCCGCAGCCTGGGAACCCAGAATCCCAGATCTACATCACCGGACCGTACAAGGGCGCACCATTCGGTTTGTCGATCGTGACGCATGTGATCGCTGGCCCGTTCAACCTGGGCACGATCGTCACGAGGGCGAAGATCGAAGTCGACCCGACGACCGCGCAGATCACGGTCACGACCGACCCGTTCCCACAGATCGTGAAGGGCGTCCCCACAGACCTACGCCTGATCAACTCCGTGATCGACCGTCCCGGGTTCATGTTCAACCCCACAAACTGCGATCCGATGAGCTTCTCAGGCACCGCATGGGGCACACCACCACCAGGAGCCGTCGGCCCCGGCGCAAGCGCACCAATCTCAAGCCATTTCCAGGTCGGGTCGTGTCGCAGCCTACAATTCAAACCGTCGTTCAAGGTCTCAACGTCCGGAAAAACATCCAGAACCGAGGGCGCGAGCCTGAGCGTCAAGCTCGCCTATCCCAAAACACCACAGGGCTCTGAGACCAACATCGCGAAGGTCAAGGTCGATCTGCCCAAGCAACTACCGTCCCGCTTGACGACGTTGCAGAAGGCGTGCACCGAACAGGTCTTTGCGGCTAACCCCGCATCATGCCCGTCAGCGTCGATCGTGGGGCACGCGAGAGCGATCACACCACTATTGCCTGTGGCGTTGGAAGGTCCTGCGTATTTCGTTTCGCATGGTGGCGCGAAGTTCCCTGAACTGATCATCGTCCTACAGGGCTACGGCGTCACGCTAGACCTGCACGGCGAAACATTCATCAACAAAGAAGGAATCACAAGCAGCACGTTCGCATCGGTGCCCGACGCGCCGGTGGGCACATTCGAATTGACGTTGCCGCAAGGCAAGTATTCGGCGCTCGCGGCGAACGGCAACCTCTGCAAGATCAAACTCATAATGCCAACAGCGTTCACCGCACAGAACGGCGCGGTGATCCATCAGTCCACGCCGATCGGTGTGACGGGCTGCCCCAAGGCGAAGAAGGCGAAGGGCAAGGTGAAACACAAGACCACCAAGCGCAGGAAGAAATGAGATGTCCAGCCGGCAGACAGCGCCAGCTGAGAAGAGGGCGCCCGCCGGACCGGGGCTTGACACCGGCAACGGTGTGGCCCGCCAGCAGGTCTGGGATATCCAGCGAGCACGGATGCTCGCCGCGATGGTCCACGAAGTCGCACAGCGCGGAGCGGGAAACGTGTCCGTCGCGCACGTCGTCGCTCGCTCCGGCGTCTCACGACGCACGTTCTATGAAGTCTTCGAAGACCGCGAAGACTGCTTCCTGACATCATTCGACGACGCAGTCGCGCACACAGCGAGCATCGTGACCGCCGCCTACACAGAACGAGGTTCCTGGCAGGCGAAAATACGGGCCGCGCTCACCGCGCTGCTGAAACTACTCGACGACGACCACGGCACCGGCCGCCTGCTGATCGTCGAGCCGCTGAGCGCCGGACCAAACGCCCTGGAGCACCGCGAACGCGCATTCGCACAGATCGTCGCCGCGATAGACCAAGGACGCAACGCAAGCAAAGCAGCAACACCACCACCCCAGCTCACAGCCGAGGGCATCGCCGGCGGCGCGCTGTCGATCCTGCACGCGCGCCTGACCACAAAAAGCCCCGCATCGCTGATCGACCTGACCGGCCCACTGATGGCGATGATCGTACTGCCCTACCTCGGCCCAACAGCCGCACGCAAGGAGATCGAGCAGCCCACACCCAAACCACGCCCCAAGCCCACAGCCGTACGCCGCGACCCACTACACGACCTCGAGATGCGCCTCACCTACAGAACAGTACGCACGCTGATGGCAGTCGCCGAGCACCCCGGCGCCTCAAACCGCCAAATCGGCAAAAGCGCCGGCATCCCCGACCAAGGCCAAATCTCAAAGCTGCTCACACGCCTACACAACCTCGGCCTAATCCAAAACACCAGCCCCGACACCACCCGCGGAGAACCAAACGCCTGGACACTGACAACCAGAGGCTGGGAGATACACGAAGCAGTCACAGAACGAACACCTGGCGCCTGACACTAAAACGACCCAAGACCCCTCACAGATCTACGGGTCTCCTGTCGCTACTGGTCGTGCGGTCCAGGCGTCTCTCCGTCGTCGTCGCTCGGCGGTGTGGGTGCGCCGACGGGTGCGACGGTGCGCAGGCCGGCAAGGCGCGCCGCCGCGCTCTGGCGTTCGTCGTAGCTGACGAAACCATCGATTGGAGCGACATCGAGCGCGGCGCTCACGTGGATCGCATCGAGCGCTCGCAGCGCCGGCTCGTCGAGTGCGCCGGCGGCAATCAGGAGCGCGCGGTCGAGGGGCAGCAGCGCGACGGCGTCGAGCAACTCGCCCGTCTTCTCCAGGAGCGCATCGAGCGGCAAGCCCGGATCCTGCGCGACGGCGCGGCGGATGGCGCGCGGAACCTCTGTGAGCACAAGCTCGCTGGATATGAGATCGGCATCTTCGAGGAATACGCGCAGCGCGTCGCTCTCCGCCTCTTCGCGAACCAGCTTTACGAGCGCCGAGGCATCGGCGTAGAAGAGCGCCACCTCAGCTGTCGCCGCGGATCTCGTCAAGCGCGTGGCTGAGCGCTTGCGGATCGCCCGCGAGCCGCAACGGCTCCGGCAATCCGCGACGGACTGGTCGCGATACACGGCCCTCGGCGATCAACCGGTCGAGCGCGGCACCCGTGCTCGCGGGCGGCCCGACTCCGCAACCGGCCGGTTACGATCCGTGACGACCAACCGCTCGCCGCGCTCCACGCGACGCAGGTAGCGGCTGAGGTTCTGACGTAGCTGGGCTACACCGACCGTGGCGCTCATGTACATAAGAGTAGCATCGCCATCGGACGCATGTGCGAGCATGCCCGCCGAGCCTTCTCACACAACGAGTTGTCGTTAGTAGCTAGAGATGACGCAAGCAATGGAGCGCTTGCGTCATGCACGCTGGGGTGACCTAACAAATCATCCGGACGCATGGGAGCATATACTGGACAGATGGGACAAGCTCTTGGTCATACAGCTGACGAACTGGGCTGTAGCGAGCGTACACTGCGTCGCTATGTCGGCGAGGGTCTTCTGCATGGCCGTCGCATCGGATACCAGGGCACCGAGCTGTCAGATGAGGAAGCGCGCTACCTGAGTAGCCACTGGGCATTGCTACACAAGCTGAAGGCCGCTCTGCGCACCGAGCGAGAGGTTCGCCTGGCCGTACTCTTCGGCTCGACGGCCGTGGGGGAAGACGAGCCGGACGCGGACATTGACGTACTCGTCGTCCATCGTCGTCCTGAGCAACGCGCACTGGCCGGCCTACGCCTGCGCCTGCGTCGTGCCCTCAAAAAGTCGGTGCACGTCGTCAGCCTCGATCAGGCACAAGGCTCTCCGTCCCTGCTTGCCGACATCCTCCAAGAGGGTCGTCCACTAATCGACCGCGACGGCATCTGGGGCAAGCTGAGAGCACAAACAAGCAACGTTCTCGCACAGGCCGCGCAGGAGGATCGAGTTACTACAGCGAACGCCCTCAACGCCATCGCTGAAGCACGAGCGCGGCTCCGATGACGCAAGCGTCGCACGAGCAACCGCCGGCGCGTCCTTCCAAGGGGCAGCGCCGCATCAACACGATCCTGCAACGGATTCCCGCTGCGCGTGAGCAGCTGCTCGTTGCGGTGGAGGCATTTTCGCCCGACTTCGACGTCGCGGCGTTGATCGCGGCCGCCGAGTCCACAGACGCGCGCAAGCGCAACGGGGTGGCGGTCGTCGAGCGCGAGTACGAGGTTCTGCTCAACTGGTGCAACGAGCTGGCGGCTCGACTGCTAGCAGAGGGTCAGCGCCTCGGTGTGGTCGAGAAGAACTCCGGCTACCCATGGGAGCGCCTCGCCGCCCTCGACGTGATCTCCACACGCTCGGCAACAAACCTCCAAGAGGCGATGGACATGCGCGACGATCTCGCACACGCCTATCCGCCCGCCAACTGGAGATCGCTGCACGAGGGCGTCAACACGCTGTTGCACGAGCTTGATCGCTATATCGACAAGGTGGCGCGCTGGGGCGCCGCCCAAGGCATCCTCTCAAGCGAGTTGGGCGGGAGCGTTGGCTTCGTGACCACCGACGAGGAATTGATCGAGCCGATTCCCGAGTCGTGGAACGCGTCATAGGATAAGCCGAGATCGGTCCACATACTCTGAGACGGTGCACCGTGCCCCCACAGCGCGCCTGTTCGTCGCGGTAGACCCGCCCGGGGACGTGCGCGAGCAGCTGGTCGCTTGGGCGCGTATGGCCGTGCGCGAGATCAGCCAGCGCTCCGCAGCGCCGCCGCGCCTGCTGGACGCGGAGCTGCTGCACGTGACGATCTTCTTCCTGGGGAACCGCCCCGTGGGGGAGATCGAGAGCGTCGCGACGCAGCTGGGCGCCAGCGGAGGGCCGGCCGGGAAACTGTCGCTCGGAGCGCCGCTGTGGCTGCCCGCGCGCCGCCCGCGCACTCTGGCCGTCGAGCTGCACGACGAGGAAGGCCGGCTCGGGGACGTGCGGCAGTCGGTCTTGGCCGCACTGGGCGATCTCGACGAGCCCCGGTCAGCCGCAGCGGAGCGCCAGCCCACAAAGCACCGCCACTTCCGCCCGCACATAACGGTCGCCCGGATGCGCTCGAACACAGCTCCCCACGAGCGAGCCCTGCCACCCACCCCAGCGCTGTCCTTCCAGCCCGCCGAGCTGATCCTCTACCGCTCCTGGCTGTCGCCGCAGGGAGCAAGCTACGAAGCGCTCGCGTCGCGCCCGCTTGGGTGACCGGGATCGGCCGCCGCGGGCTACCCTTGTGGAGCGATGAAGCGCTATCACCTCACCACCTTCGGCTGCCAGATGAACGAGCACGACTCGGAGCGGATGAAGGGGATGCTCGAGTCGCTGGGGTACAGCGAGGCGGGAGAGCGTGGGGAGGCCGATCTGATCCTGTTCAACACATGCTCGATCCGCGAGACGGCGGACAGCCGCTTCGTGGCGCACCTGGGGGAGGCCAAGCGACTGAAGCGCGAACAGCCCGACCGTGTTGTCGGAGTAGGAGGGTGCTGGGCGCAGTCGGTCAAGGAGGAGGTGTTCGAGCGCTTTCCCTTCGTGGATGTGGCGTTCGGCCCCGGCCAGACGCACAAGCTCGCCGAGTTCCTGACGAGCGACTCGCTCAGCGCGCAGGGGTATTTCGAGTTCGAGGGCTTCACCGGCCATCTGCCCGCCAAGCGCGCGCGACCGTTCCAGGGCTGGGTGCAGATCAGCGTAGGGTGCAACTGCCGCTGCTCGTACTGCATCGTGCCGAGCACCCGCGGGCGCGAGGTGTCGCGGCCGCTGGAGGAGCTCGTCGCCGAGGTGGAGGGCATGGCGGCCGACGGGGTGCGCGAGGTGACGCTGCTTGGCCAGAACGTGAACTCATACGGGCGGGACCTGCGTATCGATGGAAAAGCCGAGACGTTCGCCAACCTGCTGACCCGACTAGACGCGATCGACAGGATCGAGCGCATCCGCTACACGAGCCCGCACCCGAAGGACATGAAGGAGGACGTGATCCGCGCGCACGCGGAGCTCGCCAGCATGTGCGAGCACATCCACCTGCCGCTGCAATCCGGCTCAAGCCGCATCCTCAAGGCGATGCGCCGCACATATGATCGCGAGCGCTACCTGGATCGGGTTGCACTGATCCGCGAGCATGTGCCGGACGCGGCGATCACGACCGACATCATCGTGGGCTTCCCCGGCGAGAGCGAGGAGGACTTCGAGCAGACGCTGGAAGTGGCCGAGCAGGTGGGCTATGACGGCGCGTTCACGTTCATCTTCTCGCCGCGCCGAGGCACCGAGGCGGCGGAGATCGCAGACGGCGTCGTGCTGCACTCCGTCAAGGTGGAGCGCATGGAACGCCTCGTGGAGGTCGTCCAGCGTCGGGCGCTGGAGCGCGCACAACGATTCGTCGGGCGCACGGTCGAGGTGCTGGTCGAAGGCCCGTCGCGCACCGACCCTCTCCGTCAACGCGGGCGCACGCGCCACAACAAGGTCGTCAACTTCTCCGGGCTGGCCGCGCCTGGCGAGCTGGCGCAGGTCGAGATCGTGGCCGCCACGAGCCAGACGCTCTCCGGCGAGGAGAGCCTGCTGGCCCGCGCGTCCGGCTGAGGGCCGGCCACCCGACATATCCATCTCTGCTGTCCCGCGAGCGTGCGCGAGACAGCCAACCACGGCGTATCAAGCAAGTTGGAGGAGTCGACCCGGACTGGGCGAACATACGTTCCCATGGTTCCGTCCGATGCCCCGCATACATTTCGTCTCCAACTTTTCGACAGGAGGACAGACGATGCCCGTGACCGATGAGGAGAAGGCCGCAAAGGCGCGCGACGCGGCCCTGCAGGGGGCGCTCGGACAGATCGAGCGCGAGTTCGGCAAGGGCTCGGTCATGCGCATGGGCGACGAGGGCGCCCAGGTGCGTGTCGACGCGATCCCCACGGGCGCGCTGTCGCTCGACCTGGCGCTCGGCATCGGCGGCGTGCCCAAGGGGCGCATCGTGGAGGTGTTCGGGCCGGAGTCCTCGGGTAAGACGACGCTGATCTACCACGTGCTCGCCGAAGCCCAGCGGCTCGGGGGAGTGTGCGCGTTCATCGACGCCGAGCACGCGATGGATCCGCTGTACGCCAAGGAGATCGGGGTGGACATCGACGAGCTGCTCGTCTCCCAGCCCGATTACGGCGAGCAGGCCCTGGAGATCGCCGACATGCTCGTGCGCTCGGGCGCCGTGGACGTGGTGGCGATCGACTCGGTCGCAGCGCTGACCCCGCGGGTGGAGCTGGAGGGCCAGATGGGCGACCAGACAGTGGGGGCGCAGGCGCGCATGATGAGCCAGGCGATGCGCAAGATCGCCGGCAACCTGAACAGGACCGGGACGCTCTGCATCCTGACCAACCAGATCCGCGAAAAGGTGGGTGTCATGTTCGGCTCGCCGGAGACCCAGCCGGGCGGGCGGGCCTTGAAGTTCTACGCCTCTCAGCGCCTTGACA
Source organism: uncultured Solirubrobacterales bacterium (assembly GCA_963809705.1). Classification (GTDB taxonomy): domain Bacteria; phylum Actinomycetota; class Thermoleophilia; order Solirubrobacterales; family Solirubrobacteraceae; genus Palsa-744. The sequence goes on from CAWEKF010000002.1 coordinate 197,535, forward strand.
TCAGGCGCATCGAGACGCTCAAGGACGGCACCGAGGCCGTCGGCAACCGGGTGCGGGTGAAGGTCGTCAAGAACAAGCTTGCCGCGCCCTTCCGCCAGGCCGAGTTCGACATCGAGTTCGGCAAGGGCATCTCGACCTCGGGCTGTCTGGTGGACTTGGGGATCGAGCACGGCATCGTCACGAAGTCGGGCTCTTTCTTCTCCTACGGCAACGAGCGCCTCGGCCAAGGCCGGGGCAACGCCAAGGCGTACCTCGACGAGCATCCGGAGATCGCCGAGGAGATCGAGCGCAAGGTCTACGCGGCGCTCGGCATCGGGGCCGACAAGGTCAGGCCAATCCAAGGCACCGAGACCCCGCTGACAGTGGCGCCAGAGCCGGCAGAGGCAGACACGCGCGCGGCCTAAGACGGGGCGTCAGGCGGTGCGCCTCCCGGACGGCACGAACTCGTCCGGGAGGCTCTTATCCGCATGAGGCCCTATAGGCGTTTGCACAAGCTCACTTGGGCCACGGGCAGCCCAAGTCGAGTCGTGCCGGCTACTGAACCGTGGCGCCTGGGGGAGGGCCACCTTCATAGACCGAGCCCGAGTTCGAGCCCGATTCCGAGCTTGAGCCCGACTTGCCCATGTTCGGGCACGGATGACCGGACGAACCCTGCGGCGGCATCGTCTTCGGCGTGGTCGTCTTTGGCGTCGTTGTCGACGGCGTCTTGGTGGTGCTCGACGAGGTCGTCGATGGCGTCGTCGCCGTGCTGTTTGTGGACAGGCTCGTGCTCGTCGTGGAACTCGGCGCGGCGGCGGCGCCGGCGATACCGGCCACAGCTCCGCCCGTGGCCAGAGCCCCAACGACGAGACCGACTCGGATCATGTTTGTGCGTTTCATAGGCAAACCTCCGATGGGTGGTAGCGGTTACGCCAACCATCGTGAGACCTGTCCCTAAGGCAACCGGAACGCCGGGCTAAGACAAAGCGAAGGACTCTGTAGGAAGCCTTCTTATGCGCGAGACGCCGCTAGGACGTTCGCTGGGCAAGCCAGACAAGGACGCAGGCCGCGCCGTGTGCTCTGCACACAAGCGGTCGAGGACGCAGACGATCGTCGAGCAGATGCGCTCGCCGATCGGCCAGCGCCGCCCTGCGAGCGTCCTAGCGCTTGGCGCTGTGGCCGTCTGCCAAGTCGTAGGCGATCTTGTCGCTGCCGGACTTGCGCGTGAACGTGGCAGACAGCTCGGGAGCTATACCGGCGAAAGCGGAACCCAGGCGCAACGCTATGGGGGCGACGTCGACCTCGCCGCGGTTGTGCTCGATCGCTCCCACGACCGCCTTGGCGACATCCTCGGGGCTGCGCGTGCCAACGCCCTTGGGCAACTGCACTTCGGCGTCGGCGAACATACCGGCTTCGCGGATGAAACCGGGAAAGACCGTCGAGACGCCGACTCCCGTGCCGTGCAGCTCGGCCCGCATCGCGCCCGCGAAACCGCGCAGACCGAACTTGGTGGCGTTATAGATCGAGCTACCGGGCGTCGCCGCCTTACCCGACAAAGAGGACATGAACACAAGCTGGCCGCGACCCCGCGCCACCATCTCGGGAGCCAGGGCGCGTGCAAGCGCGATCGGGGCTCGCAGGTTCACCTCCAGGGCACGATCGATCTGCTCCATCGTGAGCGAGTCGAGCTTGCCGCTGCCCGGCAGGGCCGCGTTGGCGACCAGGATGTCGACCTCGCCGGCCTCCGAGAGCAGACGATCGACCTCCGAGGCTTCGCTCAAGTCCACCGCCAAGGCCCTCGCGCCCAGCTCGGAGGCCAAGCGGCTCGAGCACATCGACGCGCCGTCCGGTGAGGACCAGTTGAGCGCCCCGCGCCGAGAGCGCTCGCGCGATCGCCTGGCCGAGGCCACCGGTGGCGCCGGTGAGCAGCACTTTGGAGCCGGAGATCTGCATGAAGTGCAAGCCTACGCGAATGTGCTCGCCTGCGCATGAACATCGTCCTCGCCGCGTGCGCGCTCGTCGCGTCCGTCCTCCTCGCCACGCGTGATCGCCCTGTTCGGGCCGACCGGGATCGGCAAGACCGCCGTGGCGGTCGCGCTCGCGCAAGAGCTGCGCGCTCGAGGAGAGCGGCCGGTGGCCATCTCGGCCGACGCCATGCAGGTCTATCGAGGCATCGAGACCCTGACCGGCGTCGCCAGCCGCAGCGAGCAAAGCGAACTGGAGCACCGACTCGTCTCCTTCCTGCCGATCGACGCGAGCTTCAGCGCCGGCCAGTACGCCGAGCTGGCGCACGCGGAGATCGACGGCGCGCTGGCCGAAGGCCGGCGGCCGATCGTGGTGGGAGGCACGGGCCTGTATCTGCGCGCTGCTCTGTGCGAGCTCGACCTGCGGCCTCCTCCGCCAGAGGGCGCGCGCGAGCGCTGGACGGCTGAGCTCCAGCGCTACGGCGCGCCCGCCCTGCACGCCCAACTCGCGCAGCGCGCTCCATGGGCGGCGGAGGAGATCGACCCGAACGACCAGCAGCGAATCGTGCGCTCGCTGGAGCTGCTGGAGGCGGGCGAGCTGGAGCCTCCGACCGGGCCGTCGCAGCTATGGACCGACGAGACGCGATGGCCGACGCTGCTGGTCGGGCTGACGATGGAGCGGGAGGCCCTGTACGCGCGTATCGACGCGCGCGTGGACGCGATGCTGCGACAGGGCGTCCAGGCCGAGGTGTCCAACGCAAACGCGGCCGGGGCGAGCGCCACGGCGCGCAAGGCGCTCGGCTTCGAGGATCTGCTCGCGGGCGACGTCGAGGCGATGAAGCGCCACACCCGCAACTACGCCAGACGACAGCTCACCTGGATGCGCAAGCTCGCGGGGGTGCACTCGATCGACCTGACCGACCTCTCACCGCAACAGGCCGCGCGGGAGATCGTCGCGATGAGCGCCTAGACTGCTGCGCCCTATGCGCTTCGAGAAGTGGCAGGCACTCGGCAACGACTACATGATCGTGGAGCAGGCCGAGTTGCCCTTCCAGCTGACGCCCGCGCGCATCCGCAAGCTCTGCGCGGGACACTTCGGGGTGTTCGCCGACGGCATCCTCCTGCTCTCCCCCTCAGAGGACCGACGCTTCGTGGCCGACCTTCGCATCTACAACCCCGACGGCTCCGAGGCAGAGCTGTCGGGCAACGGGGCGCGCGAGGCGATCCTCTATCTGCGCCACCGCGGTTGGACCGACCAGGACAGCTTCTCGATCAAGACCGCCGCGGGGGAGATACGCCCGACGATCACGGGCCCGGACACCTGTCGTGTGGACATGGGCCGCGCTTCGCTCATCTCCAAGGATTTCCCAAGCGGACCGAGCGACGGTCGCGGAGAGCTGGTGACCGAGGGACGCGCGTGGAGCTTTCAGCACGTCTCGATCGGCAACCCCCAGTGCGCGATCCACGTCGCCGACCTGGCCACCCTGCAAGCGCTCGACCTGCCGGCGATAGGGAGCGCGATCGAAGCGCACGAGCTGTTTCCCAACCGCACCAACGTGTCCTGGTACGCCGAGGCCCTGCGAGCCGCACAAGATCCGCACGCGCATCTTCGAGCGCGGAGTGGGGGAGACCCTGTCCTCGGGCACCGGCGCCACCGGCGCCGCCGTGGCCCACCACCTGCGCTCAGGCGACAGGCGCGCAGCTCAGGTGACGGTGCTGTTGGATGGGGGAGACTTGAGCGTCGAGATCGGAGAGGATCTGCGCGTCAACCTGACAGGTTGGGCGCGACCGGTGTTCGAGGGACGCTTGAGCGACGAGTTCGTGCAAGAGCTGAGCGAGACAAGCGAAGAAGGCCAAACCAAGGAGCCGCATGAGACCGAGTGAGCGACTGAATCGCATTCCGCCCTACCTGTTCGCCGAACTCGAGCGCAAGATCGCCGCCAAGAAGGCCGCCGGCGTGGACGTGATCAGCCTCGGCATCGGCGACCCGGATCGACCCACGCCGGCCCTGATCGTGGAGGCGATGCAGGAGGCCGTGACCGAGCCAGAGACCCACCGCTACCCCTCCAACCGTGGCCGACAGGACTTCCGCCAGGCCTTCAGCGACTTCTACGCGCGCCGCTTCGACGTCAGCCTCGACCCCGACAACGAGATCATCCCCGCGATCGGCGCCAAGGAGGCGATCTTCAACCTCAATCTCGCTTTTCTCGATCAAGGCGACGTGGCGCTCGCCTCCGACCCCGGCTACCCGGTCTACACCGGCGGGCCCGCTCATGGCCGGCGGAGAGCCGCTCGTGATGCCCTTGCTGCCGGCGCTCGGCTTCGTCCCGGACCTCGACGCGATCGACGAACGGACCGCGAGCAGGGCGAAGCTGATGTTCCTCAACTACCCCAACAACCCGACCGGCGCGATCGTGCCGCCCGGGTTCTTCGAGCTGGTGGTGGACTTCGCCAAGACCTACGACATCCTTGTTGTGCACGACAACGCTTACAGCGAGACGACCTACGACGGCTACCGTGCGCCGTCCTTCCTGCAGACCCCCGGAGCCAAGGAGGTCGGAGTCGAGGTGTTCTCGCTGTCCAAGGGCTACAACATGACCGGCTGGCGTTGCGCGGCCGTGCTCGGAGGAGCCGAAGCGATCGAGCACTACTGGAGGCTGAAGACCAATATCGACTCGGGCCTGTTCGAGGCGGTCCAGCTGGCCGGCATCGCGGCGCTCTCGCCCGACGCCGACGCCGAGGTGGACTCGATGAACGAGCTGTACCGGATCCGCCGCGACCTCGTGTGCGACGCGCTTGCCAAGGCCGGCGTGCACGTGCAGCCGCCGAAGGGCACGATCTATGTGTGGGCGCCGATACCTGAGGGCTTCGACAGCTCGGTCGCCTACTGCGAGCACGTCCTGGAGCAGGCCGCGGTCGTGGTCTCGCCCGGGAGCGCCTACGGCCCGAGCGGGGAGGGATGGTTCAGGATCGCGCTCACCACGCCCGACGAGCTGTTGGCCGAGGCGGTGCAGCGCCTGGCGTCCTTGGGGGGTTGACCTCAGCGCGCGACCCCAAAGGCGGCCTGGGAGGTTGACTCTTGGCGTGCCACCCCAAAGGCGGCATGAGCGATTTTGATCGGCGCCAAGGCTGATCTACACTCGAGGAGAATGAACCAACCCCCACAGCGCGCTCGCCAGCGCGCTCTCTGCATAGGCGCGCTTGCCGATGAGGAGAACCTGGACGAGCTGCGAGAGCTTCTGCTCACAGCCGGCGTCGCGGTGGTCGGCGAGCTGATCCAGCGCCGCGACGCGCCCCACCCAAACACATACCTTGGCCCGGGCAAGGTAGCCGAGGCCAAGCGCGCCGCCCAGGAGCGCGACGCGAACGTGATCGCCTGCGACGACGAGCTGAGCGCCCGCCAGGAGCGCAACCTGGAGGAAGCGCTCGGGATGCCCGTCGTGGATCGGACGACGGTGATCCTCGACATTTTCGCCACCCACGCCTCCAGCGCCGAGGGCAAGCTGCAAGTCGAGCTGGCTCAGCTGGAGTACAACCTGGCGCGGATGCGCGGCCTGTGGACACACCTGGAGCGCCTCGGCGGCGGCATCGGGACCCGCGGACCGGGGGAGACCCAGATCGAGACCGACCGGCGCCTGGCGCGCAACCGGATCGCCGCTCTGCGCCGGCGTCTGGATCACGTCAGGGGCACTCGCTCGGTGATGAGGGCCGAGCGCGAGCGGGCGGCTCTGCCGAGCATCGCCCTGGTCGGCTACACCAACGCGGGCAAGAGCACCCTGTTGAATGCTTTGACCGGGGCCGAGGTGGGTGTGCGCGGCCGCCTGTTTCACACCCTGGACCCGAGCACTCGCATGTTGCGTATCGCCGGACGACCGCACCTGTTGACCGACACCGTCGGCTTCATCCGCAAGCTGCCCCACCAGGTCGTCGACGCGTTCGGGGCGACTTTGGAGGAGACTCGCTTGGCGGACTTGCTGCTGCACGTCCTCGACGCATCGGCACCCGACCGCGACCGTGAGGCGATGCGCAGAGCAGTCGAGGAAGTTCTAGAGGAGATCGGAGCCGGCGAGCGCCCTCGCGTGCTCGTGCTGAACAAGGTGGATCTGCTCGACGCGGAGGCGTGCGAGGAATTGTGTCTGGCACACCCCGAGGCGGTTCTCGTCAGCGGCGCTACCGGCGACGGTCTACCCGAGCTGCGGGAGCGGATCGAGCGGGAGTTGCGCCACACGCTGCGCCCAATGGACCTGCTCGTCCCCTACTCTCATGGGGGCAGCCTGGCCGAGCTGCACAACATCGCCGGCGACCTGAGTCGTCAGGACACCCCCGAGGGCGTGCGCGTGCGTGCGCTGGTGCCCGCGCGCTTGGCTGAGCGCTTCGCCCGCTTCGCGGTAGCCTGAGCGCTCATCTCCGGCTGGGGCTCCATCGCGGGCGCGGTGACGTCGGCGCGTCCAGCGCAGTGATGTCCGCGCGACTGGTTGCAGTGATGCCCGCGCGATTCGGAAACAACGCCTCCACGGCGCTTGACAAATGTCCTCAGCAATGTGAATATAACCATTAATCCCACTGTTTAGGATTTAGGGCCATAGATGTCCTAAACGAAAATTGGGATTTGACAACAACCCTCGAGAAAGGATCAAAGATGGTGGAAAAACAACGGCTGCATATGATCGGATTGTCGCTGGCGGCCCTGCTTGCCCTTGGCGCAGTGATGTCAGCGACCGCACTAGCCGCCACGGACGGGCCTTCATGGCTATTCAACGGAGCGATGCTCACGGGGGAAAAACAGACCATACTGGCCAAAAATATAGGCGCTATAAAATTCAAAGGCCCAGGCGGCGTCAATATCGCGTGCCAGAAATCCACTACAGCCGGACAGACAACGCAGGCTGAAATACTCGGCACCGACCCAGGTCAGACCGTTGCAGAAATCGAAATGAGCGAATGTACGCTTGAAGGCAAAAACCTAACGGAATGCTCAGTTACCAGCGCCGGGCAGTCGACCAAGGGCATCGTAAAGGTGTATACCGATGCCGTGCTGGTCTATCCGCTAAACAAAGCGAAAGAAATGGCGGAAGCCCTCAACGCCCTTGTGCCGGTGAATGGATCCCTCTTCGCCGAAACCACGCTGGAAGGCACCAAATGCACACCGGTGCCCAACAAAACCGTGGTCAATCTGGAAGCAAACGGCACTAATATCACAGAACCGACATTCAACAAAAAGTGTGGGATACTGGCCCAGATCGGTGAAATCACTATGTCGAATACGTTTAAACTCCTGGCAGCAGCGACGCCCGTGGAACATGGTGGTCTCAACTTCCCTGCAACAGCGATCGCGGAAGGCGAACTCTCGCTGAGCAATGGCACATTCCTGAAAATCACATGCGAACTGCAGGCGAAATCGGGATTTGTCAGCGGCAAAACCACCGAGATCGGCGTGATGGAAGTTTTCCACAGTCTCATGAGCACGCTCGGGTGGACCAATAAATAGCCTGCTCAGGACTCGTTGAGGTCACTGGGTCTGCAGCGCGCCTCTGGCGTCGCAGACCCAGTGACGTGGCCAGGTCACGCCACTGCTGTGCTGCGGCGGGTTCTGTCAAAACAAGCCCCGCGCACGACGAGGCCCGGTCTAGCGATCGTCGCCGTCTCCCGACAGGACTCCGCGTCGCTGGCGTGAGAGCAGCTTGTCGAGATTCTGCTTGGCGATCTCACCGAGGTCGAGACCCAGCTCCGTGGCGAGCTGAGCGACGTACCAGAGCACGTCACCAAGCTCCTTGGACATCGCCGCACGGCGTTCGTCGCCGACCCTGCCACCGTCGTCGCGGATCGCCTTCTTGGCGTGCTCGGCCACCTCGCCGGCCTCGCCCGCCAGTCCAAGCGCGGGATAAGCAAGCCAAGCCTCGCGCGGATACTCGGCCGTGCGACGCGATTGGCGCTGATACTCGGAGAACTCCACTGACACTGATTATCCTACGCTGCCCCGAGCCCTGCGGCGCGACGGGCGCTGCTGTGAGCGGCCCTCTCGAGGGTGTCATCGAGCGGCGTGAGCGCATCGAAATCGATGCCGAGCGCGGTCGCGATCAGCCAGTCGGCGAACCATGTGTTCTTGGGCAGCAGTGGGCCGTGGAGATAAGTACCGATCGTGTTGGCCGCCTTTGCCCCCTCGTACCCGCTTCGGCCGTCGTTGCCATGGCCTTTGAGCACCCGCCCCAGCGGTATCGCGGATGCTCCAAGGTATGTGCGCCCGCCGTGGTTCTCAAAGCCCGCGAGCACGACGCCCGCCGAGGCCGATGGGGGAGCCATCGAGGTCCACCTCGATCGCCACGTTTCCGATCAGCCGCGGACCCGGCTCGCGCACGGTGCGCACGTCGAGCAGACTGACGCCCTCGAGTTGCCTGTCTCCGAGCGTGTAGGACTCGCCGAGTAGCTGATAGCCGCCACACACGCCCAGCACGACCGCCCCTCGCGAGGCGGCCTGGTGCAACGCTGCCCGCTTGCTTGCCACCAGGTCCTCGGCGCACAGCAACTGGTCGCGGTCCTGGCCGCCGCCGATGTAATAGATGTCGTGGGCCTGTCCGTCGAGGGCTTCGTTCAGGCCGCTGCCCGTCAAGTGAAAGCCGATCCCGCGCCATTCGCAACGACGCTGAAGCACGAACAGGTTGCCGCGGTCGGCATAGATGTTCATCAGGTCCGGATACAGCGCGCACACCCGCAGCGCGCGTCCCTCTGACTCGCTCACCGCCACGAGCTGCTCACCTCTCCGCGTCGCACCAGCAGCTCACGCAGCGCCAGCATCGCAGTGTAGGTGGGCAGGACGTATAGGGGAGCCACCTCGCCGCTGTCCCCGGCGCCACCTGCGGCCGGCTGCGCACCACTGTCCCCAATGCCGTCCCGTGGGCGGTCGCCCACCGCCCTGCTGAGCGCGCTTGAGAGATCCTCGACAACCTCGATCCGCTCGGGCTCGATCCCCGCGTACTTCAATCGCAGCGCCAGCTCGGGCGCCCGCGTGCCCGAACACCTCGCCACGCGCACGCGCCCGGCCAGCAGCTCGAAGTCGGCGTCCCAGATCCACGACACGTCGTGGCCGTCGGCCGTCTTGTCGTTGAGCACGCCCAACAGGTCGTGCTCGCCCGCCTCCAGGGCGAGCGTGCGCAGGACCTCGTTGGCGCCCGCCGGATTCTTGACCAGCAGGATCCGCGTCTCGCGGCCCTCCACCCGCACGGTCTCGGCGCGCCCGAACGCGGCCTCGGTCGCCTCCAAGCCCGCGACGATCTCATCGAGCGGGATCTCCATGGCGACTCCGAGCGCGGCTGCCGCCAGCGCGTTGTACACGTTGTAGAGACCCGGCAGCGCCAATTTCACCTCGGCCTCGCCGGCCGGCGTCGAAAGCATGAAGCGAGCCGAGCGCACGCCTTCGAGCGTGACCGCGCGAGCGATCACGGTGGGGGAGGGTCGCTGCTGCCCACACGAGGCACAGTGGTAGTGACCGAGATGGCCCAGATAGACGGCGTCGAACGCGTAGGGAGCCCCACAGCGGCGACAGTGCTTGGCGTCGGCGGCGTGCGCCATGCCCTCCAGCGCCAGCGTGTCGTCCTCGACTCCGTAGTAGAGAACTTTCGCTCGCTCCCTGCCAAGGTCGGCGAGCAGGGGATCGTCGGCGTTGCACACAAGCTCGGCCGCCCCCGCCGGCCCGCGCGGGCCGACCGCCTTGGCCCACCGCTCGGCGATCGCGTCGAGCTCGCCGTAGCGGTCGAGCTGATCCCTGAACAGGTTGCCCAGCACGACCGCCTTCGGATGCAACTGCGCCGCAAGCCGGTCCAGCCATAGCTCGTCGACCTCGAACAGTCCCACTGCGCCCGAGATCGCGCCTTTCCGGCCGGTCGCTTCGAGCAGCGTGGAGGCGATCCCGCCGGCCATATTGGCCCCGGCTTGGTTGTGCACCGGCGAGAGGCCGCCGCGCTCCAAGATAGCCGCCGCCAGCGCAGCGGTCGTGGTCTTGCCGTTGGTGGCGCTCACCAGCACGCTCCCCCGATCGAGGCGCCCGCCAAGCGCCTCGATCGCATCGGGCTCAAGCCGTATCAGCAGCTTGCCCGGCAGGCTCGTGCCGCCCCCGCCGCGCAACCTCGAGACCTTGCCCACGGCCCGCGCGAAGACGAGCTTCGGTCCGAGCAGGCTGCTCACGGCGCGGCCGCGGCGTCCGCGGCGCCAAGGAAAGCGTCTGCCGCCGGACCGTTTGCCGGCACGAGCACCCGCACCGCGCCCGGCACGGCCCTCACGACCACGGGCAGCTCGCCGATCGGGTCGCCGTCGGCGTACATCGCGAACGGACGATCCGCCTCGATCGAGACTTCGCGCGCCCTGAACACCTTCACGCGGGGGTCGTTGACGTGGGTGCCCTTGAACACTTTCGGCAAGATCCTCGTCGCGAACGCCAGCTTGCCGATGCTTTCGAGCACGGGGACCTCCAGCAGCCCGTCGTCGAGGAGCGCGTCCGGCGCCGCCCTCATGCCGCCGCCATAGGTCTTCGAGTTGGCGGCTCCCACGCTGTAGGCCTCGAAGCTGTGGCGCTCGCCCGGGGGATCCAGCTCGATCGTGAAACGGGCCGGGCGCCACGAGAGCAGTGCTCGCAGCGCGCCATAGGCATAGACAAGCCCGCCCAGCCAAGCCGGCGCCTCGTTTGCGATCCGGTTCGCTTCGCTGTCGAAGCCCACGCTCGCGATCCCCACGAACGTCTTTCCGCCGAGCGGCCCCTGGGCGAGCACGCCCTCGGGTCTCGCCCCAGAGGACGTCGCCGACGCCGGCCGGACCTCGCCCAGGTCCATGCAGGCGCGAGAAGCCCGCGGCGATCACATCGCAAGCCTGCACGGGATCGGCCGGTATGCCCAGCACGCGCGCCAGATCGTTGCCCCTGCCTCCGGGCAGCACGCCCAGCAGGGCGCCCGGGATCTCACGCAAGACTTCCGCCACCGCGCCGACCATCCCATCGCCGCTGAGACACACGACCGTCTCGCCGCTCGCAGCCGCCTCGCGCGCAAGCTGCCGGGCATGATCGAGGTCCCGCGTGAGCTCGCTGCGCACGCTGAAGCCATGGCCCCGCAGGGCGCCCGCCACCGCCGGCAGCGCCCGGCCCGCTTTGCCGCCGCCGGCAGCCGGGTTCACGATCAGGCACAGACTCTCGCTCACCACGCAAGCGTATTGGGCCGAGCCCTCACGGTCGGCCCCCGCCTTGGCGAGCCCCCATCGGCGCGCGAGCAGCACGAACAGGCAACCCTCGACCGAGCGCGGCACGCCAGACCCTCAGTATTGGGAATCGCGAAGACACGCTTAAGAACGTGCGAACATCGGCCTTGGCGCCTGACCGCGCGACTATGCTGCCGAAGATGCCCGCTCGCCTCGCCGCTCCGCGTCTGCTGGTCTGCGCCGGAGCCACGACGATGGGCCTGCTCCTGACGGCCTGCGGCGGGTCGGGATCGGGCGGGGACGCCACGACCGGTACGACCCTTCAATCCAACTCTCAAACCCTGCTCGTAAAGGCGGCCGCAGGTTCCGGCGCAGGCAAGTGCAAGTCGGTCCCAACCCCCGTGCCCAGGGGCGCCCAGAGCATCCGCAGGCCCACGCTCAAGCTCGACCCCGCGCGACGCTACGTCGTCGACCTGGCCACCAACTGCGGCACGATCGAAATTCAGCTCGACGTGCGCAGTGCCCCGCTGACGACCGCCTCGTTTGCCTATCTGGTGAAGAGCGGCTTCTACAACAACCTCACCTTCCACCGCGTCGCGGCCGGCTTCGTGATCCAGGGCGGAGATCCCAACGGAGACGGCTCCGGCGGCCCCGGATATAAGGTCGTCGAGCCGCCACCCACCAACATGCGCTACACCCTTGGCACCGTCGCGATGGCCAAGACCAGCAGCGACCCACCCGGCACCTCGGGCAGCCAGTTCTTCATCGTGACCGCGGCCGACGCGCCGTTGCCGCCCCAGTACGCCCTGGTCGGAAACGTCGTCGGCAGCTTCGCCGGCGTCGAGCGCATTTCCAAGCTGCCCACAGACCCGCCCCAAGACGGAGCCCCCAGGACGCCGGTCGTGATCAGCCGCGCCACGCTCTCTTCGAGCTGACCTCGCGCTCGATGGCCCTGCGTCGTGATGGCGCCACCTCGCGATCGCGCCGCACAGCAGCCCACAGTCCGATTGGAGCGGACTCCTTACTTGGGGCTTTGCCCGGCGGCCTTGGCCCGATCGCGCCGCCTGCGCCCGATCATCGCCGCGATCGCGACGACCGCGATCGCCAGGAACAGTCCGAGCAGGATGCCCGGGGCAAGCCCCAAACCTCCGAACGGAAGCGCGACCAGCTCGACGATGCCCAGGCCGAGGGCAAGCAGCAGCAGAATCAGCGCGACGATCAACAGGATGCCGCGTATGCGCGCCACGATTCCAGCGCTGGCAGGGGGAATCGAGCAGCCCCATCGCCCGCAAAGCGAACATCTGGCGAGCGCTCGGGGGGGTGTGGCCGAGACGCTCGACGGCGTCCTTCAGGTCGCCTGCCCTGCGTTCGGCCAGCGCCAGCGAAGCGTCGGCCATGCGCCTGATCTGCATCCTTTCCTGTGGACGCGCAGCCGCGATCGCTCGCTGGAAGTAAGCGCGCGCCTGCTCCGCGTCGAAGCGCTCCGAAGCGCGCGCCCCAAGGATCGCGAGCGCCGCCGACTTGTACTTCGTCTCGGACTCAAGCTCCTCGTCGCTGCGCTGCTCCAGCGCTTCGATCGCCTGCTGCGCGCCGCGCTGCTCGATCCTGATTTGTCTCTGCTTGGGGGCCATCGCCAGCCATTCTATGGAGGTCTCCCGCCAGGCGCTCGCGCGGGCGCGCCCAGGCGCTATTCTCGCTTGTCCCAACCTTTCATGTCGATGCCTCCAATCCCCTACAACCGGCTGCTGGCGACACTGCTGCTCACCCTCTTGGCGGGCCAAGCGCCCGCGCTGCTCGCATCGGCGGGGGCCGCCACCGCCGCGCCGACGATCGACAAGGCCCAGCTCAACCAGGCCGTCCAAGAAGCCTTGGCCAAACAGTCGGGCGGCGCCGGCTCGACCGGCTCCGCTGCGGGCGCGGGTCGACGGCGGGCGGCGAAGGACTGGGGGCATCCGGTGCGCTCTCCAACCTCACCAACGGGGGTGGAGAAGAAGCAGCCAGCACACCCACGACCTCCACCTCGTCCAACTCCTCAAACTCCTCCGCTTCCAGCGGGGTCTCGACAGGCGTCCTACTGCCGATCTTCATCGTGGGCGCCGTGCTTCTGGGAGGGATCGCCTTCTTCATCGTCCGCGACGCCCGCAGCGTCGCGCCCGTGGTGGACGGCTTGGCGGGCGCCGGCTCCGCCCAGGAGCGCGCCGCGCGCCTGCGCAAGCGCCGCGCCAAGGCCAAGGCCGCGCGGCGCCAGCGCAAGCGCAACCGCTGATCATCTCGTTTCCGCGCCCGGTCGATCGCCTTGGGAGCAGCGCTGGCCGGACGCGCTCGCGAGAGCCCGTCCGGCCGCGCGCCCGACGACCACGAGGTCAGTGCGCGTTAATTGATAGCTGTTTCCACATGCGCTTTGCTTTTATCTGCCCACGTCACGCTTTTATCCTCGATCCAAGCGCTCTCACTCCCCGTCATGGTGCAGTTCTCCCGTTCCGATATCGCAGGAGCGCTTTCTTCAGATACTTCACTAAGGCCGGCCGGAGACACACCAGTGTCGTTTTCCACCCGCTCACTGATTTCTCCTTCCGTGCATTCTTCGCTTCCTTTAACTCCTATTAACGATTCGCATTCTACGTCGAATCCAACTGGTTCATTTAAGTTGTTTAATGGGTTCCATAACTCGATAAGTTGATTCAGGTTATTTAATAAATATTCTAAGTCCCAGAGATCGCCTAATTCTAAGTTCATGCCTACAACCCATACCGTCGCTAAGCTTCCTGCCTTGCAATCGGTGAGCGCGCCGGCGTCGATTACCACCGTACAGCTTAGCCCTAATTTGTTTTCGTCCACTAACGTGCCGATCGGTTCTATCAGTAAATTGTACAGATCCGTATCCCAGTCTAAGGTCGTGTTGGGGACGAAATCCTTAGTATAAATATATGAGCAGACCACTGTGTCTAAGAGAGTCGTAGATTTTGATTCAGCGTATTTTACAAGTGTGAATTCACCTTCGCTTTCACCTTCGGTTTCGGCCGTAAGCGCTTTTCCTTCGACTAAGACTTCGATTTCAGCGAACGCCGGCATCGCAAAGATGGCGCAGATTGCCATTGTCGCGAGCAGGCCAAATGAGAGAGCGGTAAACGCTTTCATCGTAGTATCCTTCCTGTGGGTTGGTTGGCCCCAAGTTCGGGGCTGGGGCAGCCGATCGCCCGTAAAGGCCGAGGCCTTGACGGAGAGCGGACTTAGCCCGTGATTTGTCCGATTCCATCAATCGGTATCATGATTATGTCAAATGCAAAGGCGCATGTCAAGCGTTTCGGCCCAATTTGAAACTGGATATGACACTCGTCTCGGACCGCCCTATCCACGCCTGGAGAGACTGCCGATTCGAGCCCTAATGCTTCCCTGAGCGTTCCCAGTTTCCCAGCCGCTGTGCCCGCGCGGTGACTGCGATGGCACGTACACAGTTACTACGGACACGCGCGGGGGACGGCGACGCCGGCGAGCCGTGTGGACCACGACGCGGGCTGCGAGGAAGGCGCGGTCTCGGATGAGGCTCCCGTGGAGATCCCGACCGTGTCCTGGCGCCGCCCTCCCCGTCGTCAGTCTCAGCACCATCTTCTTCAGGCGCCAAAGACATCATCGCGGAGTCCGAGCGGAACGGAATCCACAACATCAGCGAGGCCACCACGAGCTTGAACAGCCCCATCAGCGCGAGCAGCAGCAAAAGCGACATCGCCTGTGATGCTACTACCGTCGCGGTGGGTCTGGACGAAGCGCTGAACGTGTGGCTGGCGAGCGCTTTGCGGCTGGCAGGCAGGGCCCCAGCTAGAGAGGTGGGCCGCGCTGAAGCGGCTGACCTTGCGGCAGACCCTGGAGAGCTTTCCGGATCTAGGTTGACATAAGATACATTATCGAGCGCTCATAGGTGGTGTCTCAGTTTGAGGCTCCGAACTACTTCGGTTTGTCGCCCTTGTAGGCATAGTTGATCGGTGTCTCGACCTTCCGGAACACGCTTTTCAGGTAGAGCGTGGTTGAAGACTGCCGGCTTGGTCTGTAGGCGTTTTCTGAATTTGGGGCTTGTCCACGCAGCCGTCTCTACATGGCTCGATTTTGTGATGCGCGAGATCATCTCGACTGCCGGGATTAGGTCGGTGTCGTGCGAAAAAATCACGGCAACGTCCAGATGGGGTCATCGACGCTCGCGGCCATTGCGGGAGTGCGTGGATACGGGTCCGCAAGCGTCTCATGGGGCCGGGCGAAGTTGTAGTGCATGAAGTGGATCGCGACGGACGCGATGTGGTTCTCGATCTTCTTTGAGAACCCGTTGGTTAGCCGCGTGAAGCGGCGCATCCCCATCCGCATCGTGAGGTTCTGGCGCTCCACGTTCATGCCGCCTCCTCGTTGCCTGTGCTCACTCAACGATCCAAGCAGGTTCTACGACCCGTGCCGCTCGCGGCAACTGCGCGTTCCCCGCTCGGGGCTGGTCCCGTCACCGGGCAACTCAGTGGACGGCGTCGGCCCAGTCGCGCAGACGGTCCGAGAACTGCGGTGTGGCTGCGCTTACCTCGACCACGACGTCGGCCGGGACGTTCGCCTTACGGGCGGCGGCGAGGATCGCGTCGGGCGACGGCGCCTCGTAGAGGCAATAGGTTCGTCGCCGGTCGGCGCTCAGGAACGAGAAGAGCCAGCGGACTCCCTCGTCGCTGTTGACCTCCTCGATCAGCTCGACGTCGTCGTCGCTGAGGTCGAGCTGATCAGCGAAGCTGCGCTCGATCATGTACAGGGCCACCGGCTAATCGTAGCTGGGATTTCCGCTCATCCCGGGGCGAGCCCGTGCCGGTGAGCGTAGGACGCGGCCTCGGTGCGGTTCGCGCAATCGGTCTTGCGCAGGATGCTCCGGATGTGGTTGGCCGCGGTGTGTTCGCTGATCGTCAGCTCTGCGCCGATCTCGCGGTTGCTGAGCCCGGTGGCGACCAGCTTCAGGATTTGCGCCTCGCGCGGGGACAGCCCGCCTGGGAGAACGCGCTCTGAGGCGGGCACACCGAGCAAACGGATCTTTTCGAGCAGTCCTTTCATGCCGATCTGCTCGGCCAGGCCGGCGGCCTCACCGAACAGGGACTGCGCTCGGTCGCGGGCCCCTGGCCCCCGTCCGCGCAGAAAGCGCCCGTACTCGTAGGCCGTATGAGCCACCCAGGTCCACGCTCCCATTCGCCTGTTCTGGTCCATGGCCCGCTCGAAGTGCTCCTCGGCTCGCTCCACCTCCCCCAGCGTCGCGGCGAGCATGCCCAGATAGCGGTCGGCGGCTCCGTAGCAGGAGACCAGGTGACCGATCATCACTGTGGTCCCCGCGAGCGGCTCCAGCTCGGGGTAGACGATGGCCGCCATCGCCTCGTCGCCCAGCGCGGCGCAGGCGTCGGTCAGGTAGGTGAGCGTGCCCAGCCACAACGATGTTCGGAAGCCGTCAATACCCTCGGCGGCAAGCCTCGAGAGTTCTCGCCTCGCTTCGCGCTCCATGCCGAGCTCGACGAGCACGGCGACGAGCCCGGGACGCCATGGCCCGTCCCGGTCGGCCTCGCCCGCCAGGATCCTGACCACCGGCGCGAACTCCGCCAGCCGCCCCTGCTCGCGGCGAACGCCGAACATCTGGATGCCGTGGGTGCCGGATGCGTCGCGACCGGTCAGTAGCCGGCCCCAATAGTGCGAGCGGCCCGCCATCGCCTCGGCGTCCGCAAGGTTCCCGTCACAGAGAGCGATCGCTGACCCGTAGTGCTCGGCTATGTGGTTCATGACCGGCTGCGCTGTGCGCTCGGCCATCTCACGCAGGACGACGATCTCCGCCCTGGCGGACTCGAGGTCGCCGAGGGCGACGAAGGTTGGTACGCGCCAGGCCATCGCCTCCGCGTTGGTCTCGGCGTCGTCCAGCTCCTGTGCCAGGTCCCTCGCCTCGGTCAGCATCGAGAGGATCTCCTCCAGCGGGGTCGTGCCGCGCGCCCAGTAGGAGCGAACCAGCACCTTGGCGAGCCCCGCGCGGTCCTCGTGTCGCCTGGCCAGCGCGACGGCGTTGTCACGCACGAGCGCCCCACGCTCGCGTTCCCCCTCGAAGTCGAGCGCTCGCGCGAGTCCCGCCAGTAGGCCGATTCGCAGCTCCTCGCTCTTGTCATCGACCGCCCCGAGCGCCTCTTCGAGCAGTTCGACCGCATCCCGTATCGTCACCACGGGGCGCCAGCTGGCGTCCTCGTAGCCGATCGCCGCTCGAGCAAGCAGCTCCGGGCTGTCAAGCGTTCGGGCAATCTCGGCCGCCAACGCGAAGGACTCAAGCGCATCGGTCGCCTTGCCCGCCCGATGGCTGACCGAGCCGAGCTCGAGCAGGGCGTCGGCGCGCTCGGGCTCGCCCTCGATCCCGATCTCGATTGCCGTGCGCAGCCGCATCGCGGCATCGTCGAAGGCAAGCGCGGCACTGGCCGCTCGCGCCGCACGCAGGTTGTAGTCGATCGCCCGCTCGTTCCCGCCGAACGGGGCGGCCGCGCCGAAGTGATGGGCGAGGTCCGCGAGCGCCCGGTCGGAGCCCGCGGCGACGCTCTCCAGGGCCTCCCCGACGCGGAGGTGAAGCTCGGCCCGCCGCAGCCGCGAGAGCCGGTCGTAAAGCGCCCGCCGCACGATCTCGTGCGTGAAGCGGCAGGCCAACCTCTGGGAGGGGAGCTCCTCGATCATGCCGCTGCCCACCCCCTCCTCGAGCGCCGCGAGCAGCTCGGGCTCCGCAAGGCCCGCGGCACGGCGGACCGGCTCCAGCTCGAAATCGGGCCCGGCCACGGCAGCAAGCTCGAGCAGGTCGATGGTCCTCGGGGCCAGGCGCGATAGCCGCTGGCTGACCACCTCGCGGACGCTTTCGGGCGTGCCGAGCTCGGTCAGCGGCTGGGTAACCCTCACTTGGCCCCCGGCGACCTCGACAATCCCCGTCTCGACCAGCGCACGCCAGAGCTCGCAGACGAGAAAGGCGTTGCCCCCCGTGAGATCGTGGATCGCGTCCGCGAGCTCGCGCAGCTCCGGGTCGGGGCCGCTTCCCGCGGCACGGCTAACCAGGTCGGAGACCTCCGCTCCGGAGAGCCCCTGCAGGCGCAGTCGCACGACGTCATCGGCGCGACGCAGGTCTGCAAGCGTCTCCGCCAGCTCACCAGGCATGTCGGCCTCGCTGTTGCGGAACGTCGCGATGATCAACAGGCGCGCGCTCCAGGCCGAACGCGCCAGGTGGCGCAGGAGCAGAAGCGTCGCCCCGTCCGCCCAATGCCCGTCCTCGATCACGAGCAGTATGGGTCGGGCTTGGCTGACATTCGCAAGCAGCTCGGCAACCGCTGTGTGGAGGCGATGGCGCTCGGTATCGGGGTCGGCCTCGACGGGCTCCGGCAACTCGCCGACCCTGGCGGACAGCTCGGGCAGCAGCCGCGTCAGCTCGCCACCGCCGGCGCCGAGCGCGGCGCGTAGCTCCGCCGCCTCGCTCACCCGCAGCAAGCGTTCGAGCGCCTCGACGAACGGCCCGTACGGCGTCCGCACCACCGCGTCGCACGCGCCGTAGAGCACGAGCGCCCCCTCCAGCGCGATCCGGCCGGCGAACTCGCGCGCCAGGCGGCTCTTGCCGGCGCCCGGCTCACCCGCGAGCAGCACCATGCGACGCCGCTCGCCTTTGGCTCGCGGCATCAGCGTCCGGAGCTTCTCCAGCTCGGCCACGCGCCCGACGAACGGGGATGTCGAGGTCGAGCGAAGGGGGCCCGGAAGGTCCGAGGATCTCCGCGTCCATGCAAAGACACTAGTCAGTCTTGACCATGCCGCCTGGGATCGATGGAGGCTGGCGGTCACTCGAATTGGGTCAGGTCAGGTCATCACAGGGGGATACGAGTGCCCTAGGTTCGACCGAGACAAGTGTTGAGACGACCGGCCAGGAGGAGCGCATGAGCACCACCAACGCTTTGATAGAGACGGCCCGCAGCGGGATGCCTGGATTCCAGGGACGGCTTACAGCCCCCGAGGACCCCGGCTACGACGAGGTCCGCAAGGTCTACAACGCGATGATCGACCGGCGGCCTGCCCTGATCGCAAGCTGTGCCGACACCGACGACGTGGCGAAGGTCGTCTCGTTCGCTGGCGACCACGAGCTGTTGCTGGCCGTGCGCGGCGGCGGCCATAACGGCGCCGGACTGGGAACGTGCGACGACGGCGTGGTTCTCGACCTCTCGGGCCTGAAGGGAGTCGCGGTGGATCCCGGCGCTCGGACGGCGAGGGTCGGCGGTGGCTGCACCTGGGGCGAAGTGGATGCCGCGACCAACGAGCACGGCCTGGCGACGCCGAGCGGGATCATCTCGACCACCGGCGTCGGCGGTCTCACGCTGGGCGGCGGCCTTGGGCATCTGACCCGCAAGTGCGGCCTCACGATCGACAACCTGCTCGAGGCCGAGGTCGTGCTCGCAAGCGGCGAGACGGTTCGTGCCGCCGCGGACGAGCACCCCGATCTCTACTGGGCGATCCGGGGCGGCGGCGGCAACTTCGGCGTCGTCACCTCCTTTCTGTTCAGGCTGCACGAGGTGGCAACGGTCGTCGGCGGCCCGACCTTCTGGCCGGTCGAGCTGGGCGCCGAGGTGCTGGCCGCCTACCGAGACTTCCTGCCGAACGCCCCGCGCGAGCTGAATGGCTTCTTCGCCTTCGCATCGGTCCCGCCGGCGCCGCCCTTCCCCGAGGAGCTCCATCTCCGCAAGGTCTGCGGGGTCGTCTGGTGTTATGCGGGCGCTCCCGAGGACGCCGCCGGCGGCGATGGCCCCGCTGCTGGACGCCCTGCCGGAGCCTTTGCTGCACGCAGCTCAGCCGATGCCCCACCCCGCTCTCCAGGGCGCCTTCGACCCCGTTTATCCCGCCGGAGACCAGTGGTACTGGCGCGCTGATTTCGTCAAGGAGATCCCCGACGCTGCTATCGAGGCGCACGCCAAGTTCGGCGCTGAGATGCCGACGTGGCAGTCGACGATGCACCTGTACCCGATCGACGGAGCCGCCCACGACGTCGGCCCGTCCGACACCCCGTGGAGCTACCGCGACGCGGTCTGGGGCTCGGTCTTCGCCGGCGTCGATCGCGACCCGGCCAATGTCGAGGTCCATCCGCCGCTGGTGCGTCGACTACTTCGAGGCGCTTCACCCATACTCCGCCGGTGGTGCTTACGTGAACATGATGATGGACGAGGGCCAGGAGCGGGTGCGGGCGAGTTACCGCGACAACTACGATCGCCTGGCGCGGATCAAGGGCACCTACGACCCGGACAACCTCTTCCGGGTGAACCAGAACATCCGTCCCGCAAACGCGCTATGAAAAGTAGTGCGATGCGCTGACGCTCGGCACAGACTGATCGCGATGCCCCTCTACATGGACCGTCACAATCTACCGGACGCCACCGCTGCCGACGTCGCAGCCGCCCACATGCGCGATCTCGAGGTTCAGGACGGATTCGGCGTTCGCTTCGTCACCTACTGGTTCGAAGAGGGCGCGGGGAGTGGCTTTTGCCTGGTCGAGGGCCCGGACGAAGAGGCCGTTGAGGCCGCCCATCGGGCAGCCCATGGGTTGGTTCCATCGAACGTCATTGAGGTCGATCAGGCCGCGGTGCGTGGCTTCTTCGGCCGGCTCAATACCCATCCTCCTGGCGAGCCATACACAGAAAGCGCATTCCGGGCCATCCTCTTCACCGACATGGTCGACTCCACTCGTCTGACCCAGCAGCTTGGAGACCGTGCAGCGATGCGGTTGCTTCGAGTACACGACTCAGTCGTACGCGCCGTCCTGGCACGATTCGGCGGCAGCGAGATCAAGCACACCGGCGATGGGATCATGGCTGCGTTCACCTCGGCCTTTCAGGCCGTAGCGGCAGCGATCCAAGTCCAGCGCACACTCCACGAGCGTGACGACGGTGCTGACGGGCACCTGCACGTGTGTGTCGGGGTGGCGGCCGGGGAGCCTGTCACCGAGCAAAACGATCTCTTTGGCGCAGCAGTGCAGCAGGCCGCGCGGTTGTGCGCGTGGGCTCAGCCGGATTGCATCGTGGTTTCCTCAGGGGTGCAGGATCTCTGTCGCGGCAAGGGCATCCGGTTTTCCGGACGGCGGTCCCATCGACGTGAAGGGCTTCGACGAGCCCATCGGGCACTTCGAGGTCGAGTGGCGCGATTGAGCGCCGGCGCTTCGCGTCCGGCGAAGCGCCCTGATCAGCATCCACACACGAGGAGGAACCACCATGAAGGCCATCACGCTTGAGGAGTTGCCAGTCGCAATCGAAGACGGTGACGTTCAGGTCCGCCTCCGCGACGAGGACGGGCTATCCGTCGGGTTCGTGCGTCTACCATCCGGCGCCGACCTGCGCCCCGCCACCAAGGGCCTACCGAACGACCTGTGCCCTTGCCCGCACTGGGGATACATGATCAAGGGCCGCGTACGCATGCACACACTGGAGGGGCATCGGGACTTCGCCGCCGGCGAAGCGTTCTACTGGGCTCCCGGCCATGCTCCCGAGGCGCTCGAGGACTCTGAGTACGTCGACTTCTCACCGACCGAGGAGTTCCGGCGGGTGATCGAGCACATCACGTCCGGGGGCGCAGCATCCGCATGATCAGGACGCTGACAGCGCTTCGGAGTGGTTTTCTTATGCGGTGGCGAGTCCTGGCACGAAAGACACATGGGTGGGCGATGAGGTGCTGTGCATCGGTCTCCTCGGGGTGTTCTCCATCAGCGTCGGCGACAGCGCCATCGCTGAGGACGCCTGGCGGCTGCGCAAGGCGAAGACGCTGATCAAGCTGCTCGCCCTCGCGCCCGAGCGCCGCCTCCACGTCGAGCAGGCCGCCGAGCTGCTGTGGGCAGGGCGGGACCCGGACTCCGCCCGCAACAACCTCCATCAGGCGATATTCGCGGCCCGGCGCGCGCTCGACTCGATCGGGCTGGACGGCAGCCGCTACCTGGAGCTGCGCGAAGAACTGATCCTGCTCAGCCCCGGGGACCCGGTCCGAATCGACGCGGTCGCATTCGAAGAGCTCGCCGCCGCGGCGCGCGAGCAGGGCGAGCCCGGCGCCTACCGCTCGGCTCTGGAGGGCTTCGACGCTGAGCTGCTGCCGGCGGACCGCTACGAGGACTGGAGCCTGGAGCGGCGCGATTGCCTCGGCCAGCTCCGTCTCGCCCTCGAGTCCGAGCTGGCCGAGCTGGAGCGGGATTCCGAGCTGCAGCGTGCGGGTGCCAGCCGGCCCGAGTTGCCGTCACAGCTGACGAGCTTCATCGGCCGCGAGCGCGAGCTTGCTGAGGCCGCGACGCTGCTGCGCGACGCGAGGCTTCTCACCCTGACCGGAGCCGGCGGCTGCGGCAAGACCCGGCTGGCGCTGCAGCTCGCCGGGCAGCGGGCCGAGGACTTTGCCGACGGGGTCTGGCTGGTCGAGCTGGCTGCGCTCGGAGAGCCCGAGCTGGTCGGGCCGGCGATCGCTCAGGCGCTGGACGCACGACTGGCCTCCGACAGGGCGCCGGAGATCGCGCTCGCCGGGCACATCGGCGATCGCCGGCTGCTGCTCCTGCTCGACAACTGCGAGCACCTCATTGAGGCGGTCGCGCGCCTCGCCGAGGCTCTGCTCAGCCACTGTCCGAACCTGACCGTGCTGGCGACCAGCCGCGAGCCGCTGCGCATCCCCGGCGAGCTGACCTGGCGCGTCCCGTCGCTTTCCCTCCCGAGGCTGGTTCCCGGAGCGCTCGCGGAGGAGTCCTTGGAGGCGGAGTCCGTGCAGCTGTTCGCCATCCGGGCCGCGCAGGCCGCGCCCGGATTCGAGCTCGGCGGCGAGAACGCGGACGCCGTCGTCTCCCTGTGCCACCGCCTCGACGGGATGCCGCTGGCGATCGAGCTGGCGGCGGCGCGGGTGAGCGTCCTCACTCCGGCTCAGATCGTCGAGCGCCTCGGCGACTCGCTCGACGTGCTCTCGGCCGGGCCCCGCACGGCGATGACCCGGCAGCAGACCCTGCGGGCGACGCTCACCTGGAGCTTTGAGCTGCTCGAGGCCGAGGAGCAGGTGCTGCTGCGGCGGCTCGCCGTGTTTGTCGGCGGCTTCGGGCTGGAGGCGGCTGAGGACGTCGTCGCCGAGGATCCGTTGCGGCGCAGCGAGGTCGTCGCCGTGCTCGGCCGGCTGATCGACAAGTCACTGGTTCACGTCGAGGAGGAATCTGAGGACCGCCGCTACCGGCTGCTGGAGACCGTGCGCCAGTACGCGGTCGAGCGTCTCGAGGAGACGGGAGAGTGCTCCGCTTTCGAGCGGCGCCATCGCGACTGGTACCTCGCGCTGGCCGAGAGCGACCCGACGCCGGCCGGCGACCTGCCGGCCCAGACCTCGCTGCGGGCTCTGGATCGGGAGCGCGACAACCTCCGCGCCGCCCTGGCCACGGCGCTTGTCGCCGATCCCCAGGCGGCCCTGCGTCTTGCCGTCGCCCTCTGG
This sequence comes from uncultured Solirubrobacterales bacterium, assembly GCA_963809705.1. Lineage (GTDB taxonomy): Bacteria > Actinomycetota > Thermoleophilia > Solirubrobacterales > Solirubrobacteraceae > Palsa-744. The sequence continues at coordinate 221,129 of CAWEKF010000002.1, forward strand.
CGCTTCTGGCTGATGCGCGGCTACCTCGCCGAGGGGTACCGCTGGCTCACCACCGCCCTGGCCGCAGCGCCCGAGTCGACGGCGGTGCGCGCCCGCGCCCTGCTCGCCGCCTGCGTGATCGGGCTGCGCCGCTGCGTCCCAGAGAGGATCCACGAGTTCGCGGCCGAGAGCGTGGCGATCTTCCGCGAGCTCGAGGACCGAGCCGGGATGTTCGACGCGGTCGAGATCTCGGCGGCCTACCGGGTGATCGTCAGTCCCGCGCAGGACGTCGAGCTGATCGTGCGCGAACACGAGGCGCTCCTCGCTGAGGACCTGCCTGCCGCGCGGCCGCCGATGTGGGCGGCGCACACGCGCGGCCTCGCCGCCTGGTTCCGGCGCGAATACGGCCCCGCACGGGAGCAGCTGGAAACCGCGCTGGAGCATGCCGGCGCTCTCCGCGCCGAGCCGCGCCCGGCGCTCTGGCCGCTCAGCTACGGGATGATCTCGGTCGAGCCCGAGACCGGCTATCCGCTCTTCCTGCAGGAGGACACCGGGCTCATCGCCCGCCGCGTCGGCGGTGGCGCGGCCGCCGCTTACATCCTCGTCAACCTCGCCGCGGTGGATCGCGCCGAGACCGATCTCGCCCACGCGGAAGAGCTGATCGAGGAGGGTCTCGCCCGCTTCGAGCAGCTCGGCGACCGGCAGGGCGAGGCGTTCGCGCTCAACGCCTTCGGCAACCTGGCCCGCTCCGGCGGCGACTTCGAACGGGGCCGGGCGCTGCTCGAGCGCAGCCTCGCCCTGCGGCAGGAGATCGGCGACCGCCGCGGCGCCGGGATCACCCTCGGCTGCCTGGCGATGCTCCTGGCCCGCTCCGGCGACGCGGACGCCGCCCGCGTCTCGGCCGGGCAGAGCCGGACCTGGTTCGCCGAATACGACGACCTGATCGGTGTCGGAGCCGCCGAACTGAGCCTGACGTGCGTGGCGCTCTGCGCCAGCAATCGCGCGGATGCCCGGGCTCACCTCGAGGCCGCCGCCTCGGTCTTCGCAGCGATCGAAACGACCCACCAGGAGGGGTGGGCGCTGGCGGTGCTCGCGGCGATCTGCGCGGAGGACGGCGATGTGGCGAGTGGGCGCCGCTGGCTGGACCGGGCGAGCCGGCACTTCGAGCTGCTCGGCGCCGCCGCCGGCATCGCCTACTGCCGGGAACTGGAGGCTAAAACGCTGCAAAGTGAGCGCTAAGAGGCGGACCGTAGCCTCGCTGACCGTCGTCGAAACGCGACGTCAAATACCCGAACTGAAAAGGGGTCCGGCATGGCTACGCAAGGAGTGCTTGGAGCGGCAACGCTGAAGGAGTTCGAGGACGGGCTGTACGGAGAAATGATCCGGCCCGGCGACGGCGCCTACGACGAGGCTCGTTCGATCTGGAACGGCGCCCATGACGCCCGTCCGGCCGTGATCGCTCGCTGCGCCGATTCCTCCGACGTGCGCCACGCGGTCGGCTTCGCGCGCAGCGAGGGGCTCGACGTCGCCGTGCGCGGCGGCAGCCACAGCATTCCCGGCTTCTCGACCTGCAACGACGGTATCGTCATCGACCTCTCGCCGATGAAGGGCATCACGGTGAATGTGAGCGGCCGCACCGCCACCGCCGAGGGCGGCGTCACCTGGGGGGAGCTCGACGCCGCAACCCAGGAGCACGGCCTCGCCACCACCGGCGGCCTGGTCTCGACCACCGGCGTCGCCGGCTTCACGCTGGGCGGTGGAATCGGCTGGCTGATGCGCAAGTATGGCCTGGCCTGCGACAACCTGCGCTCGGCCGAGGTCATCACCGCCGACGGGCAGATCCTCACCGCGAGCGCGACGGAGAATCCCGACCTCTTCTGGGGCCTGCGCGGCGGAGGCGGCAACTTCGGCGTCGTCACCTCCTTCGAGTTCGACCTGCACCCGGTCGGCCCGACCGTGGCCGCCGGCCCGGTCTTCTATCCGGGCGACCGCGCCGAAGAGATCATGCGCTTCTACCGCGATTTCGCGCGCGACCTTCCGGACGAGCTGAGCACCCTCGTCAACCTCATAACCGCGCCGCCCGCTCCGTTTCTCCCCGAGGACTGGTACGGCAAGAAGCTCATCGGCCTGGTCGGCTGCTACTCCGGCGACCCCGAGGAGGGGATGAAGGCGATTCAGCCGATCCGCGATCTCGGCGACCCGGTCGCCGACCTGGTCGGCCCGATACCTTACGTGCAAATGCAAAGCCTGCTGGACGCGCTCTGGCCGAAGGGCACCCAGGCCTACATGAAGGCGGGCTACTTCCGCGAGCTCGACGACCACGCGATCGAGACGATGGCCCGCTACCACCAGAACGCGACCTCGCCATCCTCGGAGATCCACATCCAGCATTTCGGCGGCGCGATCGCCCGCGTGGCCAAGGACCAGACTGCCTGCGGGGAGCGCCGAGCACCCTTCGTCCTCAACGCGATCGCCGCGACCCACGAGCCCAGGGGCCTCGACACCCACATCGACTGGGCACAGCGGCTCTACGCCGAGATCGAGCCGTCGCTGACCGGCGCCGCCTACATCAACTTCCTCTCCGCCGAGGGCGAGGATCGGGTGCGCGCCGCCTACGGGTCCGAGAAGTTCGACCGACTGCGCGCGCTCAAGGACCGCTACGACCCGACCAACCTGTTCCACCTGAACCAGAACATCCCGCCATCGTGACCGTGGCGGTGAGGGTCGAGGAGACGACGTTCCGCTCTGAGAGCATGGACTGCGCTGCCCGGGTCTACCGGCCGGACGTTGCGCCCGGGGAGATTACGCCGTGCATCGTTATGGGTAATGGTTTCAGCCTCACGCGCGATGATGGTCTGCCGGCGTTTGCGGAGCGGTTCGCGGGTGCAGGGATCACTGCACTCACGTTCGACTTCCGCCATCTCGGTGGGAGCGGTGGCGAGCCGCGCCAGGTCATCGACGTCGATCGCCAGCGCGCTGATTTCCGGGCGGCTGTGTCGTTCGCGCGAGGACTCGAGGGTGTCGACGGTGATGCAGTGGCTGTGTGGGGCTTCTCAATGGCTGGCGGTCTCGCTATTTACACGGCGGCTGATGACCACAAGATCGCTGCTGCTGTTGCCCTGTGTCCGGTGACGGACGTGGTCGCGTTCATGCGGAGAATGCCGAGGCGTACTTTGCTCGGTGTGGGCGTCGCTACGTTGCGCAACGTGGTGGGTCGTCAGCGGGTTCACTTTCCGGTTGTGGGGCGGCCGGGCTCCGAGGCCTGGTTCACGCAGCCCGAGGCGCTTCTCGGTTTCGAATCGGTGTGTGGCGATCGCTCGCTGTGGCGTAACGAGTTCTTGTCACTTTCATTTCCGAAGCCCACCTTCCGCGCGGTTCGGGTGGCCCACCGTGTGCTATGCCCGCTGTTCGTCTGCGTTGGCGAGGAGGATTACATGGTTCCGCGCGAGGCTGCCGAACGGACCGCCGAACGTGCGCCGCGCGGCGAGCACGGCGTTTACCCGATCGATCATTTCGGCGGTTTCGTGGGTGAGAGTTTCGAGCGCGTGGTGACAGACCAGATCGGGTTCCTCTCACGCCACCTGCTCACTCAGCAAACACCAAGCTCGCGCGCGATCAGCTAAACCTCCCCAGCGCGACACGGCGAACCGGAGCGCTCGGCCGCTGCTGCTTTGTCCCGGCTCGGGTGGCCTGGTCAGGCTCTGCCGACGGCGACGTTTGAGGTCATCGGCATCCGCAGCGAGCCGTCGTCGGTAGCATGCGGCGCAAGTCGCTCGGCGACCTCATCGGAGACGGCCTGCTGGGAATGAGCAGGCATGGCGTCGAACACCGACGCGATTGGGCTGGCGGCTATATAGCGGCGGGCGAACTCAGGGTGCGATGCCCACGTGCACTCGATCGTTTCGTCGATGACCGCAACCTCGCGGAAGCCCGCGTCGGACATCAGTTGGGCCAGGGCGGCGCCGTCGCCGAGTGTGAACGGTGAATGCATCATCTGTGCAGCCTCGGTACTGACGTGCCGCTCGAGTGCGTCCGCGATCGCGCTGAACGGCGGCTCGATGTCCTTCCAGGTCGCAATCGCGACGCTTCCGCCGGGCTTCAGCACGCGTTGCATCTCGGCGAGCGCGGCCGCGCGCTCAGGGAAGAACTGCAAGCCCTGCTGACACAGAGCGACATCGAAAACCTCGGTGTCGAAGGGCAGCGCCGCGGCGTCCGCCTGGGCGTAGTCGATCGGCGCGGCGTTCTCCTCAGCCGGATGTGAGCGCGCGATAGCGACCGTCGGCTCTCCGAGATCCACACCCGCCACCGATCCGCCCGTACCCGCAAGGATCGCGGCCGCACGCGAGACGACGCCGGTGCCGCTCGCGACGTCCAGCACACGCGAACCCGGCCGCACACATCCATGCTCGACCAGTCGCTTCGCGAACGGCGCAAACATCCCCGGCACGAGAAACTCCTGATAGATCGCCGGTGCGCTCCCAATTTGAATACCCCAGTCCATCGAGGCCATCAGCCATCTCCCCTCATGGGATGACAGCACCACAAGGCGCGCTCAGAGAAGCGTCGATGACCGTGACCATCGAGTCGGAGCCTACCGGAAAACAAGCTTTCACCTTGTGGCCCGTATCGGACTCGTCATCCTCGGAGACACCGTCACCCTCCAACTGGCGGGCGTCATGCTCCGCCTGCTTGACCCGGACGATCAGAGGCCGTGGTCTGTAGACGAGCTTGTCCGTGACCACACCGACAAACACGTCAGCCGAACGGACACCTTGGACGCGATACGACGGCTCGCCGGAGCCGAATTGATCCACCGCACCGCCGATGACCTCATCTTCCCCACCCGCGCAGCGCTCCATTTGGACCAGATCGAGGCCTGAGCAGCCGCTGGAGCGCTGCGCCTGCAAGTTTGGGCGTGGCGCTCCCTGCGGCGCTACGATGCGCTCATGGCCGACCTAAACAGCATGGCTCACCGAATCGTCAAAGAGCACACGGAGCCTTCGACGCCATCCGCCGCTCAAATCAGCGGCAAGAAGGGCGGTCTGAAGGGTGGCAACGCTCGGAGCGAACGGCTGACGCCCGAGCAGCGCTCAGAGATTGCGCGTAAAGCGGCCACGGCGCGCTGGAAATCTTCCTAACGCCTCAGGGACGTTTAGCAGTCTTGCCGTGTTTGATGAAGCCTCATTACCGGACTGCCGTTATTCCAGAGGGCGACGCTTCGTCGAGCGACCAGCCCTGGGCGTCGTAGGGTAGGAGGCCAGCCAGACTGCCTGTAGCCCGTATAGCGGATGCGACAGCTTCGGCTCGCTGATGGAGCGCTTCCATAGCCAACTCATTCACCCTCTTGACCTTCAGGCGCTCAGCACGCGTGGCCGGGATCGGGATTCGGACGCTCCGCACCTGCTCCTCGGTCAACTCATCCACCACTGCACCGTAAACCTGCGCCGAGAGCTGCGCCTGACCAATGGGAGAGCCAAGAAATGTCGCTAGGTAGCCCGCAGGACAAGCCCCCTGCGCATCGGGAATTATTCGAAAGATGTGCTCGGATGCTGCCCATCCGTCCCACTCTGCCGGTACTAGCGCAACGCGACCCGTCGTGCCAGACCGAGTGAGAAGTATCCATCCATGGCGGATCAGATATGGCTCCAAGTTCTCGTGCGCAGCCCTTGATAGGTACTTCAAATCGGCTGGCTGAAGCTGGACTACATGGCTTCCTTGCAAAAACGGTACGCCATGATCCTCGGATACGTAAGTACGCTTAAAGCGCGTCGGCATAAACACGCGCTCGGTCACATCGCCCAAAGGCCTTGTTTCCATACCACAGGCTCTGAGTGCCGCAAGTGCATGCATAACCCGTCTGTTATAAAAACTGGCATCAAGCCGCATCTCAGGCATCGATCCGACGAGGCTAGAATCGACAATAAAGCTCTCGACGCGGCGATTGATCATCTCAACTACGCCAACCACTCGATGAAGTCACTAGTAACAAGCGGCAACTCATCATCGAGCTCTGGTTCCAGATTTTCGTCAAGCATCTCCAGGCCCTCCGGCGTCTTGAAATAGATCGGGTTTCCACGCTTATTGCGTCCGGCGGTCCTTGGGATAGCCATAAAGATATCGTTTGCGTCCAAAACAGCGGCCTCAGCGAGGCGCATCTCTTCGCGCTTAAGGCGCTGCACAATCAGCACACTCGGATTTGGAACGCCACCGCTCTCCGCAAATGTCTCCTTTGGCAAATCAACTGACGCGACAATGCGGGCGCGGCGAAACAACCAACGTCGAATAAACTCAAGGCTTGGATTATTGAGGATGCTGTCTGGTAGCACGATGGCCAAGTAGCCGCCAGGCTTGAGATACTTCCACGCCCCCTCGACAAACATCTGCTCCGCAGGCAATGATGAGCGCGGTTCCCTGCTATCAAAGCGTGTGAGTTCATATTGGTCCAAGAGGTGCGGGTCATCGATAATTGCCTTGCCCCCAAACGGCGGATTCGTAACCACTATATCAAACTTGCCATATCCGACGGCTGTTGCTGCCGCACTATCATCCCACTCGCCCGGTGAATAGAGCGAGTCCGCCTGAAACACATTTGCCGAACCGTCGCCATGCATGACCAGATTCATTTGGCATGTCTGGACCAAAAACGGGTTGATGTCAAGTCCGTATAGACTGCGCGTTGCCACTTCTCCAATACGAGCGTTAACACGCGCGACGATCTCATTTTCGTCGCCACCCTTTGCGTTCTCCTGTATCGTAAATCGTTCACGCATAAGATTGATCGCCGATACGAGGAAGCCGCCGGTCCCGCAGCATGGGTCTAGGATTCGCAGCGACGATAGCTGGCGAGTCTTGTTTAGCGCGAAAACCATGCGAACGGCCATGTCGCAGACGTTTCGCGGAGTAAAATACTCACCACGATCACCGCGCAAGTTAGCGCCAACCAACTCCTCGTATGCAGCGCCCTTGATGTCGGTCTGAGTTCGCAACAGTGAAAATGACTGTAGCTCCGACACTATGTATGCGAGAACACGGCCGTTCAGCGCTACCTTATCTGACGACGGAAAAATATATTGATAGCGATCGCGCACCAGACTGAAAAGTGGCCCTATCCGATCTTCAATTAGGCGCCTCTGTCCGGCAGTCGAACGTCGCTCGTCGTTTTGGACGTAGAACCTTAGCGGACCTTCGATTTCCTTCTCGTCATAAACCTTCGCAAAAATCAATTTGACGAGTTCATGAAATGCCTCTGCCTTTTGCAAGCCTTGGTTTGCATAAATGTAATTGTGACAACGTCGCAAGGTTGCCTTGAGGTCCGTTGCTGGCACAAGATCGGCGAACTGCGGAACGCGTGGCTCGTCGTCCCCCGCCCGGGGAATATCAACTGTGTCATCAATTGCGCCATCTGTCGCCCGCGAGTAAGCTAGCTTCTCGGCGCCAACCCATAGCCCAAAGCGACACGAGGAACAAGCAGCCATGTAACTCTTGAGTTGTTCTACGCCATCCGTGCGGTCTCGTGGAAGCACATCTGCGCGCTTCGCCTCAACGACGATCAGCACGTTCTCCTGCCTCTTTAGTACGCCCGGCTTGAACACAACGAGATCGGCGCGCTTCGATGCCCGTCCCATCTTGATCTTGAACTCGACGGCCATGTCGTCAAGGTCGTAGCCGTACTCGCTGGCGAGGCTGCGCGCCCAACGTTGTCGGACGTGCTCCTCGGGCTTGTCTTGGCGCAGGACGCCCGAGACTATGCACCGGATCTTTCCGGCAGGGATGAGCTGTGCGACGTTGTTCGGCTCGGACCCCATCTCGGAAGAATGACGAGCATACCGGACACAATGACGCCCCGCTCTGAGATCGATGCCCCTATCGGGTCGGAGCGCAGCAAGTTGGTCCGGTCTTTCCGTCCGGTCCCTCAAGCATAATGGTCAGTATGAACCGACTGACCACCGAGAAGCGCGCCCAAGTCATCGGCTGCTTGGTCGAAGGCAACAGCATCCGCGCGACTGTCCGCATCACGGGCGCGGCAAAGAACACGATCACGAAGCTCCTGACGGACCTCGGAGCAGCGTGCGCGGCCTACCAGGACCACGTCCTGGTCGATCTGCCGTTCGAGACGATCGAGTGCGACGAGATTTGGAGCTTCTGCTACGCCAAGCAGAAAAACGTCCCCGACGAGCACAAGGGCACGTTCGGCTACGGCGACGTATGGACTTGGACCGCGATCTGCGCAGACACCAAGCTCGTGCCGTCATGGCTCGTCGGCGAGCGCACGACAGAGGACGGGCTCGCGTTCATGTACGACCTCAAGAGCCGCGTGCGCGGGCGAATCCAGCTCAGCACGGACGGGCACCAGGCTTACCGGGGGAGCATCCCGTACGCCTTCGACGTAGATGAGGTTGATTGGGCGCAGATTCACAAGCCCTACAGGAGCCAAGCAGTTGCTCCGGGTCGCTACAGCCGCCCAGCGAGCATCAGAACGAAAGTCACGGTCCGTCTCGGTGATCCCGACCCGAGCCGGATCAGCACGAGCTACGTGGAGCGCCAGAACTTGACGATGCGGATGGGGATGCGCCGATTCACGCGCCTAACCAACGGCTTCTCAAAGGTCGAGAACTTGGCGCACGCCGTCAGCCTGCACTACATGTACTACAACTTCGGCCGCACGCACCGGACGCTCCCAATGACGCCCGCGATGGCCGCCGGGGTAGCCGATCACAAGTGGAGCCTCCAAGAGATCGCGGGCCTCCTCGATCCAAACTGACCCACCACACGATCATAGGTAGTGGGTCAGTTTGAAAGTGAGACGTGTTGCGGCGTCCCGTTCATGTGAGACGGAATCCCGGCCATCTGAGACGGTGTAATCCCGCCCATCTGAGACAGCCGGGCTGGGGCTGGCTGACGTGGATGTGCTGCTGAGCGGTTTCATTTCGGCCAGGAGCCGCCGCAACGGACTTCCCGCGGACGGTGCCCGACATGACTCGCGGCTCAGCGAGGCGAGTGTTGGTCCAAGGTGGACTCGATGTCGCTGTCAGCGTCGCTGCACCGGCGGCGGTGCGACCTCCTGAGCCATTAGGATCGCGGCCGTGCCGTTCACCCTCACGAACCTCAGGGAGGATCCGGTCGACGTCGGGTCCAACTTCGACGGCGCGCCGGACCTGGAGTTCTGCCTGGTCGGTACTGCGCTCGAGCTCGAGCAGTCCGGCCTCAGCTATCAGCGCATCCCGCCCGACTATCGCTTCCCGTACGGCCACACGCACAAGGAGCAGGAGGAGGTGTTCGTCGTCGTGGACGGGAGCGGGCGGATGAAGCTCGACAACGAGATCGTCGAGGTCAAGAAGTGGGACGCCGTGCGCGTTCCACCCGGTACATGGCGAGGGTACGAGGCCGGGCCGGAGGGCCTCGAGATCCTCGTCTTCGGCGCGCCCAACCTCGGCGAGAACCCGCGGGAAGACGTGGAGGGTCAGCGAGACTGGTGGACCGACTAATAGCGCTTCGCGTCTCGGGCGGGCACACTCCCCGGACGAGCAAATGCTCCAGCCACGGCGGGCGGTCAAGTGATCCGGGTGAACCGGGCAGCTCGGACGCGCAACGCAGCATCGCAACGTTCGTGACCCAGCCCTCGAGAACCGACCGGTCCATCACGTCGCGGTGACGCTCGTTCGCTGCGGCGGAACATCAAGCAATCGACAATCGAGCCGGTACTCCGCGAACCCGCCATCGTCGCTCCACGCGTCCATCGCGCCGATCTCGACCAGCCCACGCTTGGACTCGTCACGGACCAACCACCCGCGAGCGTCGCGGATGCGCGGCGCGCTCTCACGACAAATCCGCACCGGATCCCACGTGTGGATCAACTCCGGCATCTCAGGCAGCTTGGCCAACGACTCGAAATACATGAAGTGATCAACGCTGCGAAGGACCGGCCACACATAGAATCGCCGGGCCGTATCCCAGCCGGTGGATCCTCCCCGTAAACGAGGATCCCGCAGTCGATCATCCAGACCCGGACGTGAGGACGCCGCGCCTCTGGTGGGGGGTCGGCGCAGCGCGCGCGAGGGCTCGATCCGATGGGGTCGCGGTGGCGCGCCAAGTGTACGTTGCAAGGGATCGGGCGGACGCCGACGCCGCCCTGGCTCGTCTGGCCAAGTACACGCAGCGCACGGTCAGCGTTTCCCGCTCGCCCGGACAAAAGGGCGGCTCGCATGTGCTCGCTTACGCCGATGAGAGGGGCGCCACCGAGGAGCACGTGCTTTGTGGAACGCCTGAAGAGATCTGCTTCAAGCTCACAGCATTGACGTTCAGGTCTCAGATGAATGGGACTGGACCGTCTCAGATCGGCCGGACGCCGCACTGACGCGCCGTGTTGCTTAGCTGCCGTTGGGTGACGGTGCGATCTCGCCGCGGCCTGCTTGTTGGAGGTCGGCCGGCAGGGGCGCATCGGTGGCGCGGGCGAGGACGGTCAGGCCGATGCGCCAGCGGATGATCGCCGCGCGCTGGGCTGCCTGCGTATTGGGTAGGTCGGTGAGTTCGTTGTCGGCGAGGCCGGCGACGAGCGCGCTCAAGTAGGCGTCCTCGAACACATAGGTGTTGGTGTAGCCGGCGTTGAGAGCACGTAGCTGGGCGGTTCGCGGATCGACTGCCGCGATATCGACCGCGTAGGTCGCAAACCTCTTCTCTAGCCGGCCCATGCGCCGGGCGGCCTCACCGGCCGCGATACGCCGGTCGTGAAACGCCTCGAGGATCGGGTCGGCGCCGCCCAAGAGCTTGTTGACCGCGAGCCTGATCGGCTCGACCTCGCCCATATAGCGCTCGATCGCTGCCCGCCCTGCACTTTGCGTGCTGGGCGCCGACCGGGTTTGGCTCGCGCATCCGCCGAGCGCGACCGCGCACAAGCAACTGGCGGCCAGCGCGTGGGTATAGCGTGTCACACCCACGCGCGCTGCGCCGCGCATCGCGCAACGGCTCAGTAGCCGTAGCCACCGCCGCTGGAGCCGCCACCGCTGGACTGTTCCGATTCTGAGGAGCTGGTTGTGCTCGGCGCAGGCGTGCTGCTGGGACTGGTCGTGACGGCACTCCAGGTACCTACGTCTTTGATGCCCTGACCCTTGGTTTCGCCGGCCTGCTGGTCTCCCGTGAAGGTGTAGAGCGGCGTTCCCTTGTAGGTGACCTGCATAGTCCCTTCGGGACGCTTGACGGTCCCCAGCGAACCGACTTCGCCGCTGGGAGCACCGCTGGATGACGCGATCAGCGGGTGCCACACGCCCAGGCAGGCCGTGCTGGTGCAGATGAACTTGCCATTCTGCTCGCCGCTGAGGTGATACAGCGTCATCCCCTGGCCATCGACCAAGATCGTGCCGAGCGAGCTGGAGGCTGTCTTCACGACGACAGCACTTGACGAGCTGCTGCTCGTCTGCGCGGCGGGCTGTGTGCCGGTGGCCGAGCTCGTCGTGTTGCTGGATGAGCTGCTGCCGCACGCGACGAGTAGGAGCGACACGGCGATTGCTGGTAGGGACAGCTTCAGTAGATGGCGCATGTGTTCACTCCTGGGCAAGTCGGGCACCGTGCTGGCGCGTGTGGGTCCTGCTGTACTGATAAAGACTCCGAGCAGGCGCGTTCCTTCCGGTCCTGCGCGGCTGACAACATCCCGCGAGCTATTTGAGCGCTAGCGTGCCTTCCAGCGGACATCGCCCGCCGCATCGACTCGTTGCTCGCCGATGACCTGAACTGAGGGTTACCTCGAGCCGGTCGTGCCGGACTGCGCGTAGGTCATGGCGGCGGCTCGGTCGGCGCAGCCCTTCAGCTCGATCACGAGCCCGTCGCGCATCGTGACGACGACGTAGGCGATGCCCCGATCCAGCGGCCGTCGGTCGTCTCGGGGCTGAGCGGGACGGAACGCCACGACAATCCGCCCGCCAACCTGGACCATCTCCTCGATCTGCCCGCGAATCCGCCGGGCAGATTGCGATCGATGACCTCGAGGATCATCTTGCGGTTCTCGCATATCTGCCCGTCCTCGACGCCATACCACTTCGCGTCAGGGTCGAGCGCCCCTTCCAAGACGCCCAGGTCCCCGTCGACGCTCATCGCCTCCCAGGCCCGGTGCAGCAGCTCTATGTCGGTGCTCTCGCTCATGTGGTGAATCATCTTTAAATCGCATCGGTGAATGACGGGCAGCAGATATCGCACCGTCAGGGTCTCATCGACAAGCGACTGTTGTGTCACCCATATGAGGCTGTGGTTGCCCCTTGACGAGTGTTCTTCCGCGCGCTAGTATTCAACCATATAGTTTATCAACTATCTTGGTGAATACACGATGGCGACCGACCGGCTCAGCACTACATTCGCGGCCCTCGCCGACCCCACGCGTCGCGCAATCCTCGCGCGGCTCGCGCAGGACGGCGAGGTCACGGTGAACGAGCTCGCCGAGCCGTTCCCGGTCAGCGTCCAGGCGATCTCCAAGCATCTGAAGGTGCTCGAGCGGGCAGGGCTAATCACGCGCGGGCGCACGGCCCAACTTCGTCCGTCCCGCCTCGAGGGTGCGCCCCTGCGCGGCGTGGCGGACTGGCTCGAGCAGTACCGCGAGATCTGGGAGGGTCGTCTCGATCGCCTTGCGCTTCACCTCCGAGACATCCAACGAAAGGCAGATGACGATGACTGAGAAATTCGTGACGAGCGAGCACACGATCTTGATCGAGCGCATCCTCGACGCTCCGCGCGAGCTCGTGTGGAAGGTATGGACGGACCCCGATGAGGTCACGAAGTGGTGGGGTCCCGAGCACTTCACGACGCCGCGCGAGAAGATCGAGTTCGACCTGCGTCCCGGCGGCGTCTGCCGCCTGACGATGGTCGGGCCCGACGGCGAGGAGTATCCGAGCGACGGTCATTTCGGAGTCGTCGAGCCGCCCGAGCGCTTGTCGTTCGGCGAGGAGAGCACCGACCACCCGATGATCGAGTCCGGCGAGACGACCGTGGAGTTCGTCGAACTCGACGACCATCGCACGAAGGTCGTCGTCACGTCGCGCATGATCTGTGCGGAGGAGCTCGTCCCCATGGCCAAGACGGGATGGGCCAGCCAGCTGGACAAGCTCGAACGCCTGCTCGCCGGGTAGACAGCGGTCAGCCGACGACGACACATCGACAGCGACCTGCCCGATCGGCCCGTCTTAGCCCCTTGGTCGAAGGTTGCCGTGATGCCGGTTGTTGAGTGAGCGCATCGTGAGCTCGTAGCGGCCGATGCCGCTTGCCGCGCCCGTAATCAGGCACCGCTTCCCTTTCAGGTTTTTGACGGCCATTTCGCCTCCGTTTTTCTCGCTCGCCTGCGCCGGGCGCCCAACATGCGCGTTGCCAGCACAGGGCGGTGGTTGGGAATGAGGTCGGGTTCAACCGCGAGCGAGTTCAGGGTCATGGCGAGCATCTCGTAGTGGCCGACGAGCATGCAGAGGCTCGATCAGCTCCAGGTCGTCGAGCATCCCTCGCAATCGCTCCCACACCTCGTCCCCGATTCGCCGGTCGGCGTGAAGCTCATCGGCGGCGAGCAGCAAGGCTGCGCTGCGTTCGGACCAACCTTGTACGGTGGGGCTGACTCTGACACGCGCAATCTCCTGCTCGGTCAACCCCGCATCCCGGGCCAGGCGCTCATGCTGGGCCCACTCGTAGTCGCAGCCCGTGTTGTGCGCTACCCGCAAGATCACGAGCTCGGTGTCCCGACGAGGCAGCCTGCCGCGCGGCATCAACACTGCCGCGAATCTCAGCCAGCGACGGAAGAGCCGGCGATGCCGGGCAAGCGTGCTGAAGACGTGCGGAGGATCTCCCCCAACCGCCGCGCCGGCGAGCTTGACGATCCCCCAGTTCACCCATCCGAGCTCGCGAATGCCACCGGGATGGATACGTGGACTGTGGCCTTCCCCATCAGTCGGAGCACCTTACCCGAGCCGCTCTGATCGAGAGCTACACCGCCGGTCCTGCCTATCATCGAGCGGATGACAATCGAGCGGATGGACCACGTGGGCATAGTCGTCGACGATCTCGCGGACGCGGTGGCGTTCTTCGTAGAGCTCGGGCTCGAGCTGCAGGGCGAGGCGCAGGTCGAGGGCGATTGGGTGGACCGCGTCGTCGGGCTCGAGGGCGTCCGGGCGCAGATCGCCATGCTGCAGACTCCGGACGGGCACGGACGACTCGAGCTGGCGAAGTTTCACACGCCACCGACCGACGGCGGCGACGAGCGCGCGCCGGCGAACGCTTTGGGCATCCGTCACGTCGCGTTCGCCGTCGAGGACATCGACGCCGTCCTCGGTCGCCTCCGAGCCCGCGGCGCAGAGCTCGTCGACGAGCTGGGGCGCTACAAGGACAGCTACAGACTCTGTTATGTACGCGGCCCCGAGGGGATCATCGTCGAGCTGGCGGAGCAGATTGGCTGACCGGCCCGCCCGCCGCCTCGCCGGCGTTGGGATGGACCCCGAGACGGGGTCCCATCGGGCACACGCTACGCCGGCCAGCCACGAGGAAGTCTCGTACGACGCGAGGGAGCTTCACGAAGCGCGCCGGCCTCATATGGATGAGAAGACGTCTGTGGTCTCACATGACTGAGATGCGGCATCTCACATCGGTGAGACGCCGCATGTGGCCTAGTCTGCGGGCGAGCGCCAGTTAAGCCCGGGGAAGCGCGCGAAGTCGCGATCGAAGCTGACCCACTCGCAGCCGGACTCGATCGCGAGCGCCGCCAGGTAGGCGTCGGCTGCCAGGTTGCCGACGGCGTCGACTCGCCGGCAGAGGTCGGCGTACAGGGTCCAGTGGCGGCGACCGGGAGCGACGATGCGCGCGTTGGGACGGGTGCGGAGCCCGTCACAGAAGGCGAGAGCCTCACCGAGCGGGGTCGGCGGGTCAAGCGCGCGGCGGTGGGTGGCAATGCGCACGAAGGAGCTGAGGATGAGCTCGGAGAGGGCGAAAGGACGCACGTCTCCGGCGGTGCGTTCGAGCAGGTCGCGCGCGACATCGTGGTGGGGCTGCTCCACGCGATGGGCGTTGAGCAGCACATTGACGTCGAACAGGATCACCCGGTGTGATCGAGAATGTCAGCCAGCGCCGCGTTGCTGTTCAGGTCGACACCGGGCACCGGCGCCGCACCGTGAAAGGTCGGGACCTTGTAGGGCTCGGACTGTGCCACCTCGGCACGTGCGGCCAGTTCGGAGCGCAGTGCTTCCTCGATCTCGTGAGTCAGCGACGTTCCGTGCTCCGCAGCACGCTGCTTGAAAGCGCGGAACACCTCGTCATCGAGTTGAATCGTCGTGCGCACGCATACTAGTGTAGCGCTCCCGCATAAATATGCGAGCGCAACTTTGCGCGCAATAGCGCTGCGTACGCCCAGCTCAAATCCAGAGCACTCCGTCGGGCGGGTCGCCTACCTTGTGGGCGTGCCGGACCAAACACTGCAGCGCGACCACGGCAAGGTCTTTGATCGGGTGGCGGCCGAGTACGACCGGCACCGCCCAACTTACCCCGAACAGCTGATCGATCTCGCCTGCCTCCTCGCCGGCCTCGACCGCGGCGACCAGGTGCTTGAGATCGGTTGTGGGACCGGACAGCTGACCCGCAGCCTCCTGGCGCGGGGCTTGCGCGTCACGGCGATCGAGCCGGGCGCTCATCTGACGGGGCTCGCCCAGCAGCGACTTCAGGGCACGGGCGAGCTGGAGCTCGTGAACACCCGATTCGAGGACGCAGGACTCCCCCACGAGCGCTTCCAGGCCGTCTTCTCGGCCTCTGCGATCCACTGGGTCGATCCCGACGTCGGCTGGCAGCGAGTGGCGGACGCGCTCGTGCCCGACGGGACGCTTGCGCTCATCCAGTACTTCGGATTGCATGACAGCGCCGATGACCAGCATGCGCTTTTGGGCGCGATGACGGCGATCGCGCCCGAGATCGCTGCGAGCTGGCCGCATTATCGGGATCTCGAAACGACCCTCGCAGGCGTTTACGAGCGCCGCGAGAACATCTCGGATGTTTGGGCCTGGCTTGGCAGCTACGACGTGGCGCGCGCCTATTCCGTCGGCCTGTTCGACGACGCCCAGATCGGCGTGGTGCCCACGCCGATCGAGCACACTGCTGAGGAACTCAACTCCCTGCTGGGCACGATGTCGTTCTGGTCGCGGCTCTCGCGGGCGCAGCACGCCGCACTCCAGAGCGAGAACCGAGCGCTGCACGAGCGGCTTGGGCGACCGATTCGCTCGAGCACTCTCGCCTGTCTTGTGACAGCGCGACGCGCCTGCATCGACCGCGGGCCTCTCCGCGCGGAACGCCCGGCTGCATGAGCTGATGGAACTCAGCCTCTGAGTCGTAGCTCAGGCTCAGCGGTGTGCCAGCCCTTTGTCACCGCTCCTCTCCACTTCCAATTTATACCACTCACGGGGCCTTCATGAAGCCCTGGATCGTTCTGTATAACCGCCGGCCGAGACCAGAACCTACGGAGATGGGAGTCGCGAAATGCGTGTCTTGTTGTCGAGGTATCCGACGGGAGTGTGGCTATGACTGAGCATGCGGTGGTGATCGCCGGGGGCGGTCCGGCGGGGATGATGCTGGCGGCCGAGTTGGCATTGGCGAAGGTCGACGTCGCGGTTGTGGAGCGGCGCCCCGATCACGTGCTCGTCGGCTCGCGGGCCGGCGGGTTTCACTCGCGCACGATCGAGGTGCTAGATCAGCGTGGGGTCGCCGATCGGTTCCTCGCGGAGGGTCAGGTGGCACAGGCTGCGATATTCGCCACGACCGTGTTGGACATGAGCGACTTCCCGACGCGTCATCCATATTCGCTCGGGATCTGGCAGAACCAGATCGAGCGGATCATGGCCGCTTGGATCGCCGAGCTGCCGGTGCGGATCTATTACGGATGTGAGGTGACGAGCTTCGCACAGGACTACATCGGGGTTGACGTCCGGCTGTCCGACGGCGAGTCGCTGCGGGCGCGGTATCTCGTCGGGTGTGATGGAGGACGCAGCCTGATCCGTAAAGCAGCCGGCATCGAGTTCCCGGGGTGGGACGCGACGAGGAGCAGCCTGATCGCCGAGGTCGAGATGGCCGAGGAGCCGGAGCTGGGCGTTCGCCACGATGGCAAGGGCACCCATGGCATCGGCAGGTTGGAGTACGAGGTCCGCGACGGCAAGGTGGTCTACATGGATGGGGGCCCGGTGCGGGTCGTCGTGACCGAGCAGCAGCTTGGGCCCAGCAGCGAGCCCACCCTGCGCGATCTCAGCGAAGCGCTCATAGCGGTGTACGGGACCGACTTCGGGATCCACAATCCCACGTGGATTTCCAGGTTCACCGACATGACACGGCAGGCAGCCGCCTACCGCGACAGACGGGTCCTACTCGCCGGCGACTCGGCGCACATGCACTACCCGGCAGGTGGACAGGGCCTCAGCCTCGGTGTGCAAGATGCGGTGAACCTGGGATGGAAGCTGGCTCAGGTGGTCAACGGGACTTCCCCGGAGAGTCTCCTGGATACGTATCAGGACGAGCGCCACCCGGTCACTGCCCGCGCGCTTCGGTACACGATGGCTCAGACCACGCTCCAGCGCCAGGACGCGCGGATGAAGGCCCTGGTCGATGTGGTGTCGGAGCTGGTGAGCATGGATGAGCCTCGCAAGCGGCTCGCCGGGATCGTCTCCGGACTGGACATTCATTACGACCTCGGCGATGGACACCCGCTGCTCGGACGTCGCATGCCCGATCTGGACCTCGCGACCTCCGACGGCCCGCTGCGAGTCTTCGAGCTGCTGCACGACGCCAGGCCGGTGCTGCTGAACCTCGGTGAGTACGGCGGCTTTGACATCACTCCATGGGACGGGCGAGTCCAGCTGATCGACGCTGAATATGACGGCCCGTGGGAGCTCCCGGTACTTGGCGCAGTCACCGCTCCCACTGCCGTGTTGATCCGGCCCGATGGATATGTCGCCTGGGTCGGAGACGGCGCAAATACCGGATTGCGCGACGCCCTGAGCACCTGGTTCGGACCGCCTGCTGCGGCATAGCCACCCCTCCCCCCAGCGTGAAATCGCCGAGATGCGAAACCTTCTTGCGGTCGCTCACTGTGCATTCACGGTCTGCGCAGCGACAGGAGGCGCTGCGGTGGATGTGTCGTCGTTTGCGGCGATCGCCTGCCAAAGAGCCTGTGGCAGCGAATCCTTTTTGCGCCGGGCGCCCTCTCATGGGGGTTACGCTCAATCGATCGGACTGGAGGTTGTCCATCATGGCCCTAGCAATCGGCCGCAGGTTGCGCCAGGCTCAGGCCAGGGCGATGTCGACATACGGCATCGGGGGGTGCCTGACCGTGCTCGGCCTATGCCTCCTGTTTGGGCCCGAGGTCGCTCGGGCCACCCCTACGGCGGTCACGCTGAAGCTCAGAGCGGTGCCGATCCATGTCGATCCCGCCGTGGCGAGCAGTCCGACCTATCCAGGGACCGGCAACGCTCTCGGCGCTGGCACAGCCGTCGAAGGCGAAGCCAGGATCAGCGGGACCGAATACGGTGGCTTTCCCCCACCCCTCACCGGCTTCACTTTTCTTGCTCCAGCCGGCGTCAAGCTGCACCCTCAGGGATTTGTCACCTGCTCACTCGCGATCCTCGAAAGCCACGAAGTCACGCGCTGTCCGAAGAAGTCCTACGCCAGTTCGATTGGCTCGGTCACCGGCGTCGTCAGCTTCGGCGAAACACGCGTCCACGAGACCCTCACCTTGCAGCTCTTCTTCGCGCCAAACAGCGAAATCGCATACTTCGCCGAAGGGCGGTCTCCGGCCGTTATCGAAGTGCTGGGAAAGGCCAACTTCACATATCCCGGAGGTGGATTCGGTCCGAAGTTCACAGGCGCGGTGCCGCTCGTGGAAACCGTGCCTGGCGCGCCTTACGGCGTGGTCGAAACAGGCAGGCTGACGGTGGGGGCTGCCTTCATGAAGAAAGGCAAACTGGTCTCATATCTGACCCTGCCCAAGACATGCCCCAAAGGCGGCTTTCCCGCCCGCGCTGAACTGAGATTCCTCACCGGCGAACCGGTTACCGTCGATGCCAAGATACCTTGCCCCTCCAAATGATGATCGTCATCTATCTCATAATCGCCCTCGTCGTGCTCTGCGGCTGCTTCACCTTTCTCAGGAGAAAGCGCTCCCGTGACTAGCACACACTGGTCCTGGCCCACCGAACACGTCGTCAGCGCGGCGCAGAAGGGCGACACCCGCGCGATCGCAACGCTGCTCGACGGCTCGCACGCGCATGTGCGCCGATTCGCCCGAACCCTGTGCTCCACCCCCGAGGACGCGGAGGATGCGGCACAGGAGGCCTTGATCGTCTTGTACCGAAAGATCGGGACCTTGCGCGCAGCGGCAGCGCTTGCCTCGTGGATGTTTCAGATCGTGCGCCACGAGTGCATTCGCAGGTCACGCTTGGCGTTGCGAGCGCCCGTCTCCCCCACCCTGCAAGCAGCCTCGACCGAAGAGACAGCTCTGGTCCATTTGGAAGCCGAGCGGATCGTCGCTTGCATCGCGACGCTTCCGAGCGAGCAGCGCGCCGTGCTCGTCCTGCGCGATCTTCAAGGGCTATCTGGAGCGGCCACGGCCCAGGCTCTGGGTCTGAGTCGCGCCGCGATGAAGTCGCGCTTGCACCGTGGACGCGAAACGCTGCGCTCGCAACTCGGCTCGGTGGACAACTCGATCTCCGGTGGCGAACATGTCCGCGCATGAGCAGCGCAGTGAGCTGGCAAGCGCATCGATCGCTCGCCACTTGGTCCGCGGCGGGGTCGGTTTCGGTCTGCTCGGCGCCGCGTTGGCGTTGCTTCCAGCGCTCGGTCCGGTCGCACTCCTGCTCGCCCCCTTGGGCATGGTTGCGCTACGCGGCTGCCCGACTTGCTGGCTTGCCGGACTCATCCAAACCGTGTCCGCTCAGCGACTCGAACGCAGCTGCACAGAGAACGACTGCTCCATACGACTCAAAACGACCAGTAGGAGCCTTCGTGATCCTCTCCCTGTGGGGTGGGGATTGTTGTTCGTGCTGGTCTCGCTACGCCAGCAACCGCACGATCGCGGTCACGCCAACCACCACGATCAAGGCCCGCAAGACGCGCGGCGGCAGGCGCCGACCGTAGCGAGCGCCCACCTGGGCGCCCACTATCGAAGCGCCCGCGATCACAGCCGCCGGGCCCCAGTCGATGTGGGTCGCCGCGATGAAGAACAGGGCAGCCACGCCGTTGACCGAGCCGGCCAACACGTTCTTCAAAGCGTTGGTCCGATGCAGGTCTTGGTCTGAGGCGAGGCCAAGAATCCCCAGCAGCAGGATCCCTTGTGCGGCGCCGAAGTAGCCGCCATACACCCCGGTCGCATACAAGGCCCCCATCGTCAGAACCTGCCCGCGCCGACCGCGATGGGCCTCGCCGTGGCGCGCCAGTCTCGCGTTCAACCAGGGCTGGAGCACCACCAACACGAGCGCCACGGCGATGAACACGGGCACGATCGCCGCAAACGCCGACGCCGGCAACGCCAACAGCAATGCGGCGCCGGTGAGACCACCGAGCACGGACATCGTGCCGAAGCGCAAGGCCCGCTCGCGCTGGCCCTCGAAGCTCGCGCCGGTAGCCGAAAGCGCCCGAGACCGACCCCGGCACGAGGCCCACGTTGTTGGACACGTTGGCCGTGACCGGCGCATAGCCAAAAGCCAATAGCACCGGGAACGTGATCAGCGTGCCGCTGCCCACCACCGTGTTGATCGTGCCCGCGGCAAAGCCCGCCGCGGCGATCGCGAGCAGTTCTGCGGCGCTCACTCAGCGACTCAGGATCGCGGAGCGCTGCCGCTCGGTCGCTTGGCCGGCCCGCTCGTGCCAGGCTTGCCGGTCTTCTGCTTGGCGGTCTTCTGCTTGGCGGTCGCTTTGCCCTTGACCGTCGTCTGAGTCTTGGCCTGCGCTTCGCGCTTGCTCGGAGTCTGGGTCTTGGCTCCGGCCTTGCGCTTCTTGGCCGCCCCCTCTCCCCTGATCCGCGCCAAGCTCTCCTCCAAGGCGCCCATCAAGTCGGGCGCAGTCGGGACGGGCTCGGCTTGCTTGGCGGGCTTGGGCTTGGGCACGGAGATCTTCTGGCCCTTGCGCTTGCGCTTGATGATCGCTTCCAGGTGAGCCCTGTGTTGGTCGCGATAGCCCTCCGGCTCGAACGGGACCTCCAACTCCGCGACGATCGCCATCGCGTTCCTGACCTCCTCCTCGCTGGGAGCAGCCGCCGCTTCGAGCTTCCCGGGCGATCTCGGCGCTGGGACGCACTTCGTCGTGGAAGCGCATCGTCGTCAACGCCAGCAAGCCTTCCCGCGGGCGGATGCTGACCAGGTGCTCCTTGGCCCTCATCACGAAGCGACCCAAAGCGACCTTGCCCGAGGCGGCCATCGTCTCGCTCAATAGCGCATAGGCGCGCGCGGCCGTCTCGTTCTCGGGCGCCAGCAGGTAGGGACGGTCCAGATACAGCGGGTCGATCTCTCGCTCCTGCACAAACGCCTCGATGTCGATCGTGTGGCTCTTGCGCGGCGCCGCGGCGTCGAGGTCGGCGTCGCTGAGCAGGACCCAGCGCCCGTCGTCCAGCTCGTAGCCCTTGACGATCTCGCTGTAAGGCACCTCGCGCTGCTCGTGCGCGCACACCCGCCGCGTCTCGATCGGCGAGCCGTCGGGGCCATGCAGCAGGTTGAAGTGGATGTCGCGGTCGCGCACCGCGCTGTACAGGGCGACCGGCACCGTGACCAAGCCGAAGCTGAGCGAACCCGACCACAGCGCGCGCGCCATCAGACCGCCGCCAGACTTGCTTCGAGCGCGCTCAAGAGGTCCCCCTCGGGCGTGGCCTGACGGCCCTCAGGCGCCTCGATCGCCTCGCCTTTGGCCTTCTTCTCGATCATCGCCAGCACCGCGTCGCGATACGTGTTGGCATAGCTCTCGGGCTCGAACTTGGCATCCAGTTGGGCGAGCAGCAACTGAGCGGTGTCCAGCTCGAGCTTGCTCGGCTGCTTGCCGGGCGCCGCCATCTCCAGTTCGTCCTCGGGCACGAGCTCGTCGACGAAGCGCATCGTGTGCAGGACGATCACGTCCTGCACCGCCCTGATCGCGACCAGATGGGCCTTGTTGTGGAACACGAAGCGCCCGATCCCCGCCCGGCCCGAGCGCTTCAGCGCGGTGTGCAGCAGCAGATAGGGCTCCTCGCCCAGCTTGCCCGGGCCGAGGTAGTAGGAGCGCTCGTAGTAGGCCGGGTCGATCTGCTCGCGGTCGACGAAATGCTCGATCTCCACCACATGCGCCTGGGGACCCTCGGCGGCGGCTATCTCCTCCTTGGTGAGCACCACATAGGAGCCTTCGCTGACCTCGTAGCCCTTGACGATCTCGCTGTAGGGAACCTCGCGGCCCTCCTGCGCGCACAATCGCTGGTGCTCGATCGCGGCGCCGTCCTGCGCGTGGCGCTCGCGCAGGGGAATCCGCTTCGACTCGGTGGCCGAGTACAGCTTGACCGGCACGCGCACAAGCCCGAAGGCGACCGTGCCATTCCAGATAGAGCGGGGCATCGTTATCGACCTACCCGCAGTATGCCAGGGCGTGTCTGGCTCGGGAAAAACTGCAAGCGGCCTGCCAAGACAATTGGGGTTGGATCGCGCCCAGGGCGGGTAGAGGCCCGTCTGTAGCGCTTGACGGCGAGCTGGGAAGACGCTATACCCGGAGAGAGTCGACGAGGAGGTTGAGATGGTGTCAGCTTCGACAGCCAAGCCCAGTCTGCGCTTTGACCGCGGCAGCGACGACGACGTGACTCTGCTGTTCTCGCGCTGGCAGCGCCAGCGCGACCCGGCCGCCCACGAGGCGCTGGTGCGGCGCTTCATGCCGCTCACGCGCAGCCTGGCTCGCCGCTACGACCGCTCTTCCGAGCCTTTCGAAGATCTGCTCCAGGTCGCCTCGGTCGGACTCTTGAAGGCCCTCGATCGCTTCGAGGCCGATCGCGGCCACTCCTTCCCCTCCTTTGCCGTGCCCACAATCCTGGGCGAGATGCGCCGCTACTTCCGCGATTGCGGCTGGTCGGTGCACGTGCCTCGCGGCGACCAGGAGCGGGCCTTGAAGGTGCGCAACGCCCAGGAGACGCTGACCAACGAAAGGGGCCACGCGCCCACGGTCAACCAGCTCGCCGTATACCTGGAGCTGGAAGCCGAGCAGGTGATCGACGCCCTGCAGGCGACCGAGGCGTACGAAACGATGTCGCTCGACGCTCCCCGCCCGGGCGGCGACGGCGACAGTTCGAGCTACGGCGAGTCGATCGGCCACGAGGACGAGCGCTACGAGCTGGTCGAGTTGGACGCCACCATCGTCGCGGCCTTGGAGCATGTGCCCGCGCGCGAGCGCGCGATGCTGCACATGCGCTTCGTCGAGGAGTTGACCCAGACCGAGATCGCGACTCGCATCGGCATATCCCAGATGCAGGTCTCCCGCCTGCTGCGCCGCTCGCTCGATCAGCTGCGAGCGCTGACGCGAGACAGCGTGAGCGAGGGCACCGCTGAGCGGTCCAGCCAGCGCGCATAGTCGTCGTTCAGATCAGGGCTTCAGAGGCGAGCAATAAGATACTTGGCGTTTCTCTCGACGGAGGATCGCTTCCAATGCCCGAGCCACTTCCGAACGTTCGCCTGCAACTCCTAAACGCTCCCGAGAATGTGGTGCTTGTCCGGGAGATGCTCACAGGCGTGGCCGAAGCGGCGGGCATCGGCACAAGCGACCTCAACGACATCCGGACAGCCGTCACCGAGGCCTGCAACAACGTCGTGTTGCACGCCTATGGCGGCGATCCGGGGCCGATGGATGTCGATGTCCAGGTCGCCTCGGGGTCGGTCGATGTGCTCGTGCGCGACCGGGGCTCGGGCATCGAAGATCGGCTGGACGGCGAACAGGGCTTCGGCGTGAGCGCCGAGAGCTTCGGGAGCGACTCAGAGACCAACCTCCCATCGGCCGGTATCGGCCTGCACGTGATCGAGACGCTTGCCCACAAGGTCAAATTCGGACAGCCGGCGAGCGGCGGCACCGAGGTTCAGATGCGATTCGCGCTGCCCGTGGAGGCCTTCGAGCCGTGCGCCGAGGAGCGCGCCGTCACGACCTTCACGCTCTCTCCGACTCCCTCCACCGCGACACTGAGCATTGCCCCACTACCCCTCGCCCGCACGATCCTGCCGCGCCTCGTGAGCTCCCTGGCCGCGCGCGCCCACTTCTCGACCGATCGCATCTCCGACGCCCAACTGCTCGCCGACGCCCTGGCCGCGCACACCTCCGAGGCGCTGGACGGCGATCGGCTCAACGTCGAGGTGAACGCGGGACAGCGCGAGCTCCAACTGCACATCGCGCCGCTCCTCGGCGGCAGCGCGCAGCGCCTGCTCCAAGACTCCGCGCTCGACGGCCTCGGAAGCGTCATCGAGAAGCTGACCGACAGTCGCCACGTCGCTCCGCTTGGTTCCCACGAGACGCTCACGTTGGGCCTGCTCGACAGCCGTTGAGCGATAGCGCCCGCCGCGATACCGAGAGTCGAACGCCTGAGCCGCGAGCATTTCGAACGTGCCACGGGGAGCTTGCGCACACGATCTGGTCTTGCTCGAGCTTTGCCTCTCCCACCTTGGCGACCCCAGCGATACCATTTGGCTGTGGCGATCGCTGGGGAGCACTTGAGAGTGGATGTCCGCCAGGGAAAGGGCCGTGTGGTCTTGGGACTGCACGGCGAACTGGACTTGCTTGGAGCGCCGATGCTCGAAGAGGAGATCGCCAAGGCCGAAGCGGGCGCGCCTGGCATCGTGGTGCTCGACCTGAGGGATCTGCAGTTCGTGGACTCGGCCGGCCTGCGCGTGATCCTTGCGGCCCACGAGCGCTCGCGACGCGGGGGCAGAGAGTTCGCCCTCACCCAAGGCTCAGAGCAGGTACAGCGCCTGTTCACGATCGCCGGTGTGAGCGAGCACCTGCGCATCATCGGCTCACCGGACGACCTGCTCGCTTAGCGCGCTACGGGTTTCCGTCGCCGGGCGGCTATAACGTCGTGTCGATGGGGGATATCCACAACGGCATCGAGGTCGAGTCGCTCGTGCGGGTCTTCAAGGGCGATGTGCGGGCGGTCGATGGCATCGACCTGCGCGTGGCGCCCGGGGAGATCTACGGCTTTCTGGGACCCAACGGGGCGGGCAAGTCGACGACCGTGCTGGTGCTCACCACCTTGTTGCCGCCGACTTCGGGCAGCGCGCGCGTGGCGGGCCTCGATGTCGTCCACCAAGGCCCCGAGGTGCGCAGGGCGATCGGAGCCTCGCTGCAGGAGTCGGCGCTCGACCCGTTCCTGACAGGACGCGAGCATATGCGCTTGCAGAGCGCTCTGCACGGCCTGCCCAAGGGCGAGCGCGAGGCTCGCGGCAGTGAGCTGCTGGCGCGAGTCGGCCTCACCGAAGCCGCCGATCGCAAGGTGAACGGCTACTCGGGCGGTATGAAGCGCCGCTTGGACCTGGCCTTGGCTCTGTTGCACCGCCCAAGGCTGCTGTTCCTCGACGAGCCGACAACTGGCCTCGATCCGCAGAGCAGGGCAGCCCTGTGGGAAGAGGTGCGGCGCTTGGCCGGAGAGGGAGTGACGGTTTTCTTGACGACTCAGTACTTGGAGGAGGCCGACGTATTGGCCGACAGGGTCGGGATCATCGACCACGGCAAGATCGTGGCGGAGGGCACGCCGGCCGCGCTCAAGGCCGAGATCGGCCGCCAGACCGTCGAGGCGATCCCACAGGACCCGGCCGATCGCGAGCGCTTGGCCGGCGTGTTGCTCCGCTTCGGCGAGGACACGGCGGCTTCGGCCGGCGGCGTGGCAGCGCAGCTGACCGAGGGTGTGGGCGGCTTGGCGGAGATCGTGCGGGCGCTCGACGCCGAAAGCATCAAGGTGGCGGACCTGCGCTTGCACGCGCCAACGCTGGACGACGTGTTCTTGGCCAAGACCGGTCGCTCCCTGGAGGGCGCCGCCGAGGCTCGGCGGCGACGCGGCGGACTCCGAGGGCAAGCCGGCCGAGTCCGTCGCGGCGTGAAGGCGAGGACCGCTACCCAGGTTTGGGCGCTTGCGCGGCGCTCGATGCTGAAGACGCTGCGCCAGCCATTTCAGATGTTCCCGGTGATCTTCTTCCCGGCGATGCTGCTCGCGGTGAATGCGAGTGGGTTGCGCGCAGCCACCCGCCTGCCGGGTTTTCCGACCAGCTCCTACATCTCCTTTGCGATCGCTGTGGCTTTTATCCAAGGCGGAATGTTCTCGTTGATCAACACGGGCACCAACTTGGCCGAGGACATCGAGAGCGGCTTTTTCAATCGTCTCGCGCTGACGCCGATGCGACGAGTGTCTTTGATCGGGGGGCTACTCGTGGGGGTCGCCGTGCTGGGCGCCTTGCAGTCTTCGGTGTACATCGCGATAGGGGTCGTTTTCGGCGCTCACATCGCCGCAGGCGGGTGGGGCGTGCCCGTGTTGATTGCGCTGGGCGCGCTTGCCGCGACCGGGTTTGGCGCGCTTGGTTGCGTGGCTGCTCTGCGGACCGGCTCGGGCGAGGCGGTGCAAGGGTTGTTTCCGCTGTTCTTCGTGTGCATCTTCCTGTCGTCGAGCAACCTGCCGCGCAACCTGCTCACGACGGGCTGGTTTCATGCGGTCGCCACCTGGAACCCGATCTCTTATCTGATCGAGGGTTTCAGGAGCCTGTACATACTGGGCTGGGACACGACCGCTCTGGCGCGCGGCTTCGCGGTGGCGGCAGGGCTGCTGGCGGTCGGCTTGGCGCTCGTGGCGGCAGCGCTCAGGGCGAGGTTGCAGCGAACATGAGCCAAGAGGGCGCCCCCCACACGGCCAGGATAGACTTCGAGCGTTCGTCCGAGCGGCCCTCCGGCAAGGGACGAGCAGCCCTCGCGGACACGCCCAAAGGCGACCGTCCGCCCCACGGCAGCGTCTGGGGCGTGGCTTGGGCGATCGCCTGGCGGGGGATGCACACCTATACCCGTAGGCCCGACCTGTTCATCCCCTCGCTGGTGTTCCCGCTTGTGTTCTTCGCGAGCTTTGCGGGCGGCCTGTCGGCGCTGGGGTCGATCCCCGGCTTTCGCTTCCCAGCCGGCTATACGGCCTTTCAATTCGTGTTCGTGATGCTCCAGTCGGCGATGTTCGCGGGCCTGTTCACCGGCTTTACACTGGCCTTCGATTTCGAAAGCGGCTTCGCTCGCCGCCTGATGCTGGCGGCCGAGGACAGGCGCGGGATCGCGCTCGGCTACGCCTTGGTCGCACTGAGCAGGGCGGCGATCACGCTCGGCGTTGTCACCGGGGTGGCCTTGATCGCGGGCATGAGGATGACCGGCGAGGGGGTCGAATTGGTGGGGCTGTATGGGCTGGCGACGCTGCTGGTCCTGGTCGGCTACGGCTGGGCCGCCGGCGTGGCCTTCCGCTTTCGCTCGATCCAGGCCGGCCCGCTGATGCAGACGCCGGTGTTCTTGATCTTGTTCTTGGCGCCCGTTTACGTGCCTTTGGGGCTCTTGAAGGGTTGGATTCACACCGTTGCCAGCGTCAACCCGGCAACAGCTTTTTTGGGTGCCGGGCGCGGCTTGATCTCAGGCGCCCAAGAACACACAGGTTTGGCTTTCGCTTGCGCGGGAGCGCTGATCGTGGTGTTCGCGGTTTGGACTCTGCTGGGCCTGCGCGCGGCCGAACGTTCGATCTAGCCTGCTCGGCGGGCCGCGCGGCGCCGAGCGCCTCTGCGGCCCTTGCTTCGTCGCAGGCTGGTGGCGTTGGCTTCGCTGCCGGAGAAGTCGGGTTCTTCGCCGAAGGGGGCTTCTTCCTCGAATTCGCGTTCGGCTCGTTCGCGGCGCCTTTCGGTCGCCTTTTCGGCCGCGCGGGTGGCCGTCTTGAAAAAGTCGCGCAGACCGTGGCGGCGCGCTCG
This sequence comes from uncultured Solirubrobacterales bacterium, assembly GCA_963809705.1. GTDB lineage: Bacteria > Actinomycetota > Thermoleophilia > Solirubrobacterales > Solirubrobacteraceae > Palsa-744. The sequence continues at coordinate 249,046 of CAWEKF010000002.1, forward strand.
GTGCAGGCGCTGGGGCAAGGGCTCGTGCAGCTCGTCGCGCACCGCCCTTTGCATCAGGGCGTTGAGGTGGGGCTCCAGAGCGCTGTTGCCGGTTTCGTTGGGAAGCTCCATGCGCCCTTCGGGGGTGCTGTAGTCGTAGAGCTCGGTTTCGCGCCCGGCCACCTCAGCGTCGAGGCTGCCCGGGGCGAAGTTGGAGTAGGTCGCGTACTTGGCCTCGGGGGTGCGCAGGGCCACGACGTGCAGGGGCGCTTCGGCGGCGTAGGGTTCGATCGCGAACTCGGTGACGGTCTCGTCGGTGGCGTGCAACACATAGTCGCGCCCGGGCGACCTGGGGTCGGACAGCATCGAGGCGATGTCGTGGCGGGAGGCAAGGTGGGAGTAATGGCTGTCTTCGCGCCAGCCGGAGGACCCGGTGGCCAGGTCGAGCAGCAGCGGGGCCACGTCGACGCTGGAGGTCAGGCCGGTGCGCGGTTGCGCGGGCGCGGTGGTGAGGAGGTCTCGCAGATCCCGCACGATCAAGGGGACCCTGATCGCCTCCTCGTAGGCTCCCCCGCCCTTGCCCCGCATGCCGTGAGAGGAGCCGTACTCGCCGTGGTCGGAGGTGAACACGATCACCGTGTTGGCGGCCACGTCGGGGCGCGAGGCGAGCGTGTTGAGGACCGAGCCGATGTGACTGTCGACCTCGCCGAGGAGCTTGAGGTAGAGGTCGAGGAAGGGCAGCCAGGTCGCCTGCATGTCGGGGCCGCTGTAGGGCACGGCGCCGAAGGAGGCTTGGGCGGTGTCCTGCAGGGATCGCTGCAATTGGGGCTTGCTGCGCGCGAGCATCTCCTCAGGCGTCTCGAAGTTGGGCGGCAGTTCGCCGACCATGCTCGGCGCCTGGGCCTCGGAGGCGAAGCGATCGCTCCAGTGGTACCACCAGGCGATGTCGTGGGGGTTGACCAGGGAGATGGTCGTGCACCACGGCTCTTTGCCGGTCGCACCGGCGCCGTCGCGGGCGAACCAGGTTTCGAACTGGGAGACGATGTGGGGGTCCACGCGCCAGCCCTGCCCGGGGGCGCCGTCGGGCGAGGGGAAGGTGCCGCCGGCGAAGCCATAGGGCTCCAAAGCTCCCGCGTTTTCGTAGGAGTCCCACAGGTTGTCGCCGTGGGTGAGGTGCCACTTGCCATACCAGTAGGTGCGGTAGCCGAGCTCGCGCAGCATCGTGCCCCAGGTGGGAAAGCCGGGGTCCAAGGTGGACCCGCCGGTGATCATGCAGCCGGTCTGGTGGGTGTGCAGGCCGGTCAGCAGGGCGGCGCGGGCGGGGGTGCAGTCGTTGGCGGCCGTGTAGTGGCTTTCAAAGGAAACCGCCCCCTTGCGCAGGCGCGCGAGGTTGGGCATCGCCGCCAAGGCTCCAGGCGTGGCCGAGAACCACTGGGGGGTGCGCAGCTGGTCGACCATGACCACGAGGATGTTGGGCGCCTCATAGCCGGCGGGTGGGCCAGGCTGCTTGGCGACGGGCTGGTCTTTGCCGTGAGGGCTCGAACCGTGTCGCGCCGCCTTGGCTCGGGTGGCCGTCTGGGCGGCTACGGGGTCGGGGTCGACCTTTTCGATGAGGTCGGCCAGGGCAGCTCCCCCACCGGCCAGAGCACCGCTGGCCAAGAGGCCACCCTTGAGCAGGGTGCGCCGGTCGATCACCCGGCCGGAGGATGGGGGCGCCTGCTCGCGGTCTGGCTCGCCCTCGGGCTGTTGTCGCTGTTGCTCTGACATCGATGTTTTCGAGAGGTCCCATTCTCGCGGGCGCCCCGGCGTCAGTCAAACGCCAGACTCCCGCCCACGATCGCGGCGCGGAACGCCGTCAACGCTAGCCGCATCCGTGTTGAGCCGGGGTGAGCGCTTTGTTGTGACGCGTTTAGATTGCTCGGCGCCAGGCTCGCGAGCCTCATCTCGAGGATGCGCGGGGCCCGACATGACCTTATGCTCTCTGGAGGGATGGGGATGGAAGGGCGTGCGATTCGATTCAACCGCGCCGCTGCTCGCTGAGGGGGGTTCCCTCGGCGTCGGCCGCCTGCGCCGGCGGCCACGGCCCGAGCCAGTCGTCGCGGGCCCCGTCCATCGTGATGACCGCGCCGGAGAAGAAGTCTCCCGCGGGCGAGGCCAAAAAGGCGACCAGCCAGGCGAACTCGCGCTCGCTGCCCATCCGCCCGAGCGGAATCGTGTGGGCGATGCGCTCGACGATCGCCTGCGGGGTACTTGGTCAGTAGCGTCTGTGTCTCGAACTGTCCGGCGGCGAGGGCGAGCAGGCGGATGTCGAAGCGGGCCCACTCGACCGAGAGCGTGCGCATCAGGTTCTCGACGGCCGCCCTGGCGGCGCCGCTGTGGGCCATGCCGGGCATTCCGTTGTGGGGGGAGAGGGTCACGCTGAAGATCTTGCCCCCGCGTCCCGAGGGGATCATCGCCCTGGTCGCGACCGCATGGGTCACCAGCCACGTGCCTTCCACGTTGAGTTGGATGACCGTGCGAAAGCCCTTCGGCGGTGATCGCCTCGGCCGGCGCCAGGAACTGGCCGCCGGCGTTGTTGACGAGCAGGTCGATTTGCCCGTGGGCGGCCAGGACCGCGTCGACCATGGCCTCGACCTGGTCCTGCTCGCGGATATCGCACGTGTGGGCTTCGATCAGACCGTGGGGGTCGGTGGCCACGGTCTCGCTCAGAGGCTCGGGCCGGCGCCCGCAGATCGTGACGCGGGCGCCGCAACGGGCCAACTCCAGGGCCGTCTCGCGCCCCAGTCCGCTGCCGCCTCCGGTCACGATCGCCACCTGGCCCTCGAGCAGGGAAGGCGAGAACAGGCGCGAGCGCAGCTCGGCGGTGGCCCCGCCCCGCTCCAGGCCCGACCCTGCACCCCCGAATCCGGTGGACTTGCCCGCGTGTTCGTGCGCTTTGCCGCCTTTATCCCGGTCGTGCACGCAGGTGAGCTTACGAGGTGGGCCAGTCAGTGGGCCATACGACGGCCCCGCCCGGCTTGGCCGGCACGAACCGTCATGCGCCGGGTGAGCGTGGGAGACGGCCCATCGACGGCCGCTGGCCGTGGCCAAGCACGAACGACTATCCTCATGCAAGGCGATCGAACGACCGATGCTTGATATGCGAGGCCTGCCAGCGGGTAGAGCCTGATTGCAGCCATTTCAACCTGATCGCGCTCTTTGCGGACTTTTTGGGCTGCTCGTGGGTTATCTCCTGCGGGGGCAGGTGAGGGCGCGGCCGGCGTCGAACCACATCGATCGTATGAATCGGGTAGGAATGATTGACAACGCAACTATCGAGGCGTATAATTCCGACTCCAAGCATCGGATTACGAGGGTCCAGCCTCCCTCCGGGCGCGCGGAAGCCCTCGACATTTCCAATAGAGAGACCTCATGCCAGACACCACCAAGCCCACCACCACGATAGATATGACCGCCGACTCGTTCATCCCCGAGTCGGTCGACCAGTTGCTCGCGCACTCGCGCCGCTACCCCCTGCTGACGCCCGATCAGGAGATCGAGCTGGCCCAGGAAATCGAGCGCGGCGATCTGATGGCCAAGGAAAGGCTGATCAACTCCAACCTGCGCCTGGTCGCCTCCAACGCGAGGCGCTACCAGAACCAGGGTCTGCCTTTGGCCGACCTGGTGCAGGAGGGTATGCTCGGCTTGATCAGGGCCTCGGAGAAGTTCGATTGGCGCAAGGGATTCAGGTTCTCCACCTACGCGACCCTGTGGATTCGCCAGGCCATCCAGCGAGGCCTGGAGAACTCGGGGCGCACGATCAGGCTGCCCGTGCATGTGGCCCAGCGCTCGCGCAAGGTCGGACGCGTCGAGCGCGAGCTGTCGGTCAGACTCGGCCGCGAACCCACTTTGGAGGAGTTGGCTGAGGAGACCGGACTGCCGATCGAGCAGGTCGAGGAGGTGCGCCACCAGCGCGCCGCCCTCGTCTCCCTGGATCAGCAGGTGGGAGACGACGGCGACACCGCTTTGGGCGATTTGCTGCCCTCGGACGCGGAGGCGCCGGAGGACACCGCCTGGGACAACGAGCGCGAGCGCATCGTGCACTCCGCGATCGCCAAGCTGCCCGAAACGGAGCGCACCGTTTTGACTTTGCGCTTCGGCACCGGGCGCGAGGAGCCCCAGACGTTGACCGCAATCGGCAAGCGTCTCGGGTTTTCCGCCGAGCGGGCCTCCCAGCTGGAGCAGCGAGCGCTCAAGAAGCTGGCCGAGTCGCCCGAGCTGGCGGCCCTGCGCGAGGCTGCATAAAGGTATTTGCGAAACGGGTGCCCTGCGCGTGCGCGCGCGTAGGGCAACCTGTTTGAGAGCACACTGGTAGGCGCCCTCAGCCTGCACCTTCAGCGCCTACCCAGTCAGCCTTCAAACCGCCCGGCCCGGAGACCTTCAAGCAGGCTGAGGCCCAGACCGTCCGAAGCCCTCACTTCACGACGAGCGTGCCTTCCATGCCGGCCATGCGGTGGCCGGGCACCGAGCAGAAGAACTTGTAGGTGCCCGGTTTCAGGTTCAACGTGAGCGTCTTGCTGGCGCCCTGAAACGTTTCGGTGGCTCCCAATGTCCCTCCCCCAGGCGATTCGACCGTCACGTTGTGGCCCAGAGGGCTCATGTTCTTGAAGTCGATCGTCACCTTACCCGCTTTGGCGGTGAGCGAGCTGGTGTTGTACTTGAGCTGTCCCTGCGGGTTGGCTTCGAGGCTCAGGGCGGTGGTGGCCGTCGGCGCGGCCGTGCTGCTCGATTCGGTCGAAGGCGTTGTCGTGGCGGTCGATTGCGCCGTCGTCGCCGGAGTCGATTCGGCGGTGCTGGCGCTTTTCGAGCTTCCGCACCCGCCCAATGCGAGCGCCCCGACGAGCAAGGCCAGCAGCGGGAATGTCGAAACACGCCAACGCTTCGCACGGTCTGATGTATTGAGCTTCACGGCTGGTCCTCTTTCTTGAGTGGGCGAGGCTGACTTCACGATAAGACCTCCTGCGGCGGTCGATCCTTCCCGACGATTGGCTCTACGGGGGCCCATCGTGCGACTTGGCGGAAAACCGTCGCCATCTCGTTCTACCCTGAGTGCTCCACGATCAACAGTGAGGAAAGGCGGAGCATGGCTACCGATTCAGGCCACAAGTCGCTGTGGGAGCGCACGGTCGAGCTGACCATCGCGGTCGGCGAACGCATCTTGGCGCCCATCGAGCGCTTCATCGGCACGCGCTCCCTGGTGGGCGACGCGACCTTTTTCCCCAACGAGCGCTTCGCTTGGATCGAGCGCGTGGAGGCCAACTGGCAGACGATCCGCGAGGAGCTGCAAGGCGTGTTGGCCGACCGCGAGGCGCTCCCCAATTTTCAAGACATCTCCAAGGATCAGATCGAGATCACCGACGACGACGACTGGAAGACCTACTTCCTGTACGGCTACGGTTTCGCGGCCAAGCTCGGGGTCGAGACCTGCCCCAAGACGGCGGCCCTGATGCGCGAAATTCCGGGGATGACGACCGCCATGTTCTCGATCCTCTCCCCCCACAAGCACATCCTCGACCACCGCGGCCCTTACAAGGGCGTGCTGCGCTACCACCTCGGCTTGATCGTGCCCAAAGAAGCCGAGCAGTGCCGGATCAGGGTCGGCGAGGACATCCGCCACTGGGAGGAGGGCAAGAGCCTGATGTTCGACGACACCTTCAACCACGAGGTCTGGAACGACACCGACGAGACGCGCGTGGTCCTGTTCGTGGACGTCCTGCGGCCTCTCCCCTCTCCCTGGTCGCAGATCAACCGCGCGATCGTCAAGGCGATCGGCTATTCGCCTTTCGTGCTCGACGCCAAGCGCAACCAAGAAGCTTGGGAAGCGCGCTTTCGAGCCCGCAAGACAGCCGATCCAACCGCGAACGGCGCCATGCCCGCGCCAGGGCCCGCCTCACTGGTCAAATAGCTTCTTGGGCGGATACCGTGGCGAGACCGGTTGCGCTCAGACTTTGGATACGTCGAGACCGGTGCCGTGCAGCCAACTATTGGCTTGGGCGTTGAGCACCGTGAACTCTCCGGTCAAGATCAGCAAGCCGAGCGCGATCATGACGGCGCCACCGATGCCCACGATCACGGCGTAGTGGCGTTTGACGACCTCCAGCGCGCCGGTCATCCGCTCGAAAGCGAGCGCGATCAACAGGAACGGGATCGCCAGGCCTGCTGAGTAGAAGGCGAGCAGGATGGCGCCGTGCAAAGCAGAGCTCGAGACGGCGGCCTCGGTGACGATCGCGCCCAGCGTGATGCTGGTACATGGAGTCCAGGCGATCGCGAACGCCGCGCCGGCCAGCAGCGGCCCGCCACGTCCGGCCAAGCGCGTCAAAGACGCAGAGTGCCACTGGAAGTTGAGCGCATCCACGAAAGGGGTGGCCAGGAAGGCGACGCCCATCAAGACGATCAAGACCCCGCCGGCGGTGCGCAGCGTTTCGATGTTGTTGGTCAGCAACGAGCCGATCTGGGTGGCGGTCAGGCCGAGCAGGATGAAAATCAGGGAGAAGCTCCCGATGAACATGAGGCTCGGCCCCAGCACCTTGCGCGCGCCGGCGTGCTGGATGTCGGCGGGCGCGACCCCGATCACCGTCGAGAGATAGCCCGGCACCAAGGGCAACACGCAGGGGGAGAGAAACGAGACGAGCCCCGCGGCAATCGCCACGGGTATGCCCACGCCGCTGGCTGCGTCCGAACTCGATGCGGCGAGAATCAGGTGCGTCGGGATCATGGCCTTGCGAAGGCGGAGCGCAGCTCGGCCACTTCCCGCTCCAAACGCTCGACGCGCTCCAGCAGGTCGTCGGGCGCCTGAGGAGCCGACGGGCCGAGATCGCCGGGCGGCGCTCCGGCGCCAGGCGCTGCAGTGGCCGGCACTCCCCCGGCGGGCGCGCCATTTGGACTTTGGGTTTCCTGTCCGAGCAGTTGCGCGTAGCGCTCCTCCTTTTGGCCCGGGCGCCGATCCAGGCGCGTAACCAAGTCGCGCTCGATCAGGCCCGACAAGGTGCTGTGAACCTCGTCGAGTCCCGCAAAGGCATGGATGCGCTCGCCGCGCTGCTTGAGCTCGCCCGGCGTCTGGGCGCCGCGCAGCATCAGAACGCACATAACCGCCTGCTCGGCGCTTGTCATCGGCAGAGCTTCGGCCAGCAGATGCCTGTACTTGGCGGCCCTGCTCGCTCCCGCCAGGCGGATATAGCCACGGCGGCCGAGGCGGTGCAGGGCGTCCCGGATCACGCTCTCGTCGTAGTCGACGACGGGCTCGCGGTTGGTCGCCTGGTTGCACGCCAGGCGCAGGGAGTTCAGCGAGAGCGGATAGTGGTCGGGCGTGGTGCGCTGCTTCTCGAGCAGGCAGCCGAGCACCCTGATCTCCGAGTCGGACAGATCCATACCCCAATCCTACGATCCTGGCGCACTCCAGGCGGAGATCGGACCCGACGGTAAGCTCGACGTGTGAGCAAGCCCCCGCAGGATCGCGCCGCATCGCACGTCTCGCTGCGGCGCATCGCCTCCCTGTTTCGACCCTACCGCTTGCGCCTGACGGGCCTTTTGGCCCTGATCTTCGTCTCGGCCGGCCTCGGCGTCATCAGCCCGTTCCTGTTGCGCGAAGTGATCGACGTCGCCATCCCCAAGCACGACACACGGCTTTTGAGCCTGCTCGTGGGCGGCATGATCGCCCTGTCGGTCGTCGGTGGCGTCATCGGGGTGGCCCAAACGTGGATCTCGAATCAGGTGGGCCAGCGCGTCATGCACGACCTGAGGGCCTCTGTTTATGCGCACCTGCAGCGCATGTCCCTGGCCTTCTTCACGCACACGCGCACCGGCGAGGTACAGTCGCGGATCGCCAACGACATCGGTGGAATCGACTCGGTGGTGACTTCGACGGCGACCTCGATCGTCCAAAACGTGACGACCGTCGTGGCGGTGGTCGTGGCGATGATCCTGCTCGACTGGCGCCTGGCCGCTTTCTCTCTGTTCCTGTTGCCCTTCTTCGTATGGCTGACGCGTCGCGTGGGCGAGGAGCGCCGGCGCATCCAGTCGGTGCGCCAAGGGCGCCTGGCCGACATGTCCACGCTCGTCGAGGAGTCCCTGTCGGTGTCGGGCATTCTGCTCGGCAAGACGATGGGGCGCTCACCCGAGCTGGTGCGGCGCTTCAGCGAGGAGTCGGGCGAACTGGCCGACCTGGAGGTGCGCGCCCGCATGGCGGGACGCTGGCGCATGGCCTCGGTGCAGATGAGCTTCGCGATCATGCCGGCCGCCGTGTACTGGTTCGCGGGCTATTCGATCGCCCACGGCAGCGCCGCGATCTCGATCGGCACGGTGATCGCCTTCACGACCCTGCAGACGCGGGTCCTGTTCCCGATCCAGTCGCTTTTGTCGGTGGGCTTGGAAGTACAGACCTCATTGGCCCTGTTCGGGCGCATTTTCGAGTACCTCGACCTGCCTGTCGACATCGAGGAGCGCGCCGATGCAAGCGAGATGAGCGGCGTGCGCGGAGATGTGCGACTGCAGGATGTGTGGTTCACATACGCGCCTGGGGATGCCGCCGAACTCGCCAATGGTGGACCGGGCGCTCAAGACAACGGATCGATTGCAGAACTCGCCCGCGGTAGACCGGACGCCGAAGACAACGGGTCGAGCGGCGGACCTGAAGGCCCCCATCCCCTCCCCGACGCCTTGGGCGCGGCCGAGCACAGGTGGACTCTGCGCGAAATCTCGGCCGAGATCCCGGCCGGCACGCGTACCGCCCTCGTCGGGGAGACGGGCTCTGGCAAGACCACGCTCGCCTATCTCGTGGCGCGCCTGTACGAGCCCCAGCGAGGAGGGGTGGAGATCGACGGCGTGGACATTCGCGACATGACGCTCGCCTCGCTGGCGGCCACGGTCGGCCTGGTCTCCCAGGAGACCTATCTGTTCCATGCCTCGATCCGCGAGAACCTGCGCTTCGCCTGTCCTGAGGCAAGCGACGAGCAGATCGAAGACGCCGCGCGAGCCGCCCAGATCCACGATTTGATCTCCTCCCTGCCCGACGGCTATGACACGCCCGTGGGCGAGCGCGGCTACCGATTCTCCGGCGGTGAGAAGCAGCGCATGGCGATCGCGCGCACGGTTCTGCGCAACCCGCCCGTTCTGATCCTCGACGAGGCGACCTCGGCCTTGGACACCGAAACCGAGCGGGCGGTCCAGCGAGCCCTCGACGATCTCTCGCGCGGGCGCACCACGATCGCGATCGCCCACCGCCTCTCCACGATCCGCGATGCAGACCAGATTCTCGTCCTGGACGCCGGTCGAATCGTCGAGCGGGGCACCCACGAGGACCTGGTGGAGCGAGGCGGACGGTATGCGGCCCTGCTGGCCGATCGGAGATCCCGTCGATCTCCGATCGGTGGAGCAGCCGTCGCCGAGGACGATCCCGCGGCGGACGCACCCGCCGCGCTTGCCTGACGCCGGCTGCGCTGTACCTGACGCCGGCCGCGCTTACCTGCACACTACGCGGCGAGTTCTCCAAGCACTTTGGAGAGCTGTCCGCCCTGCCACGCGATCGGGGACTTGCCGGGTCTCCTCGACGACGAGGCTCGCGCGCGGGATCGCCGCCGCGTAGCGTTCGCCGATCGCCAAAGGATGGCCTGGGTCGGTCTCGTCGCGACTTGCGACAACCGTCGTGGGAACCGCGATCCGTCCCAGCTCCTGCCAGCTCTCAAACGGCCGCGAACGTGGCACCGCTTCCAAGGCGTCGGCGACCGCTAACGGATGGTCGTGGCCGGAGAGCCTCTGACGGAGAACCTTCACCACCGTCTCGCGCCAAGCAGTGGGAACCGGATCGAGGTCGTAGGCCGCTACGAAGCCCTCTACCCCGCCGTCTCGCAGGCCTTTCGCGAGACGATCCCACCCTGGGTAATCCGTGGTCGCGTCCGGGTCGAATGCGGGCGTGATCAAGCCAAGCGCCTGCACCCGTCCCGCATGGTCCATGGCGAAGCGCAATGCGGTCTGGGCCCCCATCGAGGCGCCCGCGAGAACGGCCTGCTCGACCTCCAGCTCGTCGAGCACGACGCCCAGATCTTCGGCCAGCAGCTCGTACGTGTAGGCGCTCGGGTCAGGCGCCGGACTGGAGTGGCCGTGCCCGCGAGCGTCGTAGGCGATCACCCGATGGCCTGAGCGCTCCAAAGCCCGCGAGCCCATCACCACATAGCGGCGTGTAGCCGTGAGGCCATGCAGCAAAATGATCGGCGGGCCCTGACCACTCTCTTCCCCGACGAGCCGCACGCCCCGTCCGGCCTCGAACCGCATGGACTCTCACCGGCCCCTAGAGGGTCGATGGGCAAGCGAGACAAGGACGCAGCGAGTGAAGTGTGCTTCGCACACGTGCTGGCCGATCGGAGATCCCGTCGATCTCCGATCGGTAGGACGCAGTATCGCGCCGCCCAGCGGCCCTCTAGGCATTGACGAGAGCGTGCTCGCGCACTAGCTCCGCCGTCCGCTCGGGCAGCTCCAGGAAGAACATGTGCCCGATCCCCTCGAGTACCTCCAGGCGCGAGTCGGGGACGAGCCCGGCGATCATGTGTCCGTTCTGGACCGGCAGCAGTTCGTCGAGCGTGCCGTGCACGACCAACGTCGGGGGCGCCAGACTTGGCAGTCGCGCGCTGGTGTCGTGCGCCGTTATGGCTTGCATCTGGCGCAGGATCACCTCCACGGGCAGGCCATATTTCATACCGGTCTTCAGGAACCGGTCGTATTCGTCCTGGTTGGCGGCAAAGCTCGGCGACACGTTGACCTCCCAGGAGGCGCGGATCGCGGTCGCACGGTCGCCCGAGGACATCGCTTCGGCGAGCCGGCGCATGACGCCTTCGCTTGCGAGCACGCTGCCCTCGCCGCCGCAATAGGTACAGCCGAGCGTGAGCGATGCGATCCGCTCGGGGTGTGCCAGCGCAAGCTCCTGGGCGATCATCCCGCCCATCGAGATGCCCATCACGTGGGCCGATTCGAGCCCGAGCGCATCCAGTAGGCCGGCGGCGTCTGCGGCCAGGTCGGCGATCGTGAACGGCTGGCCCGTCCTGGTGGAGTCGCCGGCGTCGCGATGGTCGTAGACGATCGTCTCGAAATCGCCTCGGAGCTGCTCGAGCACGCGCTCGCCCCAATGATGCTTGGTGCCGCTCATGCCCATGATCAACAGCAGCGGCGGTCCTTCGCCGGAGCGGTCATAGTTCAGCTCGATTTGTCTGACCTTTGCGAGCGACATCGTGAAGCAAAGACTACAGCGCGGGAGCGACGGTATTTTGCGCGAAAACACGACTTGCGCGCGCGGGGCCAGGAAACAAGCTGGGCCTGGTTAATGGACCGCGCACGCGCGCGGGGCACCCCGCAACGCATTAAGATCACCCCAGCCCAGCGTTACATCACAGTCCATTACATCGGCAACGCCAGCTGAGCGGCGGCGGCGTCTCGATCAGGCTCGCCCAGCGACGCGGCGCCACGCGGCACGAGTCCCGCCACGCGCACCCCGAGCAGGCGCACGGGCCGCGCGGGCGCATACTCCTCCAGCAGGGCGAGCGCAACCTGCTTGACCTGTTGAGCATCGCACGTGGCCGCCGCCAAGGTGCGAGCGCGCGTCGCGGTGGAGAAATCGTCGAGGCGCACCTTGATGCCGATCGTGCGCCCGTGGTTATCGTGCGCGGCAAGGCTCTCGCACAGTTCCACAGCCATCTGGGCAAGCGCCTCGCGCAGGTGTGAGGCGTCTTGGATGTCATGGTCGAAGGTGCGCTCGCGCGACTCGGAGACGACCTTGCGCTCCTCGCTGACCGCGCCGTCGTGTTCGAAGCGTGCCCTGCGCACGAGGTCGCGGCCATGATTCGGCCCGAAACGCTCGGCCAGCATCGCCTCGGAAGCGCGTGCCAGCTCGCCGAGCGTACGCAGCCCCAACTGCTCGAGCTTGAGCGTGGTCTTCGGCCCGATGCCCGGAATCAAGCCAGGCGAGGCGGAGGCGAAGCGCGCGCACGCCTCTTCGCGTGTGAGCACCAAGAATCCGGCCGGCTTGTCAGCGTCGGATGCGACCTTGGCGACGAGCTTGTTCGGCCCGATCCCCACCGAGCAGACGAGCTGTGTCTCCCGCCTGATCCGCTCCACGATGCGGCGCATGGCCGCGCGGGGCGAGAACAGCTCGCTCAGGTCCAGGTAGGCCTCGTCCAAGCCGACCACCTCCACCCGGTCCACGCTCTCGCGCACGATCCCCATCACGCGCCGCGAAACCTCACGGTAGTGGGTGAAGTCGGGCGCCAAGAACACCGCTTGGGGACACAACCTGCGCGCACGCGAAGCGGGCATGGCCGATCCCACGCCGAAGCGCCGCGCCTCATAGCTGGCGGTCGTGACGACCGCCCTGGGCCCTGTGCCCGAGACGACGACCGGCTGGCCCCGCAGCTCAGGCCGGCGATTCAGCTCGACGGAGACGTAGAAGGCATCCATATCTATCACTGCGATGCTATAGTCCTCGGGTGCCATCCGTCCCAAATCTAGATCGAGGAACGGACGTTGCGCGAGCGCCGTTCGATGGCTACATCCGCGTCTCGCGGGTCGGCGATCGTTCCGGCGAGAGCTACATCTCCCCCGCCACGCAGGAGAAGGCGATCCGCGATTGGGCTCAGCGCCGCGGTGAGCGCCTGGAGCTCAACCCGCCCGAGGAGAACGTGTCCGGCGGAACGATGGACAGGCCGATCCTCAACACGATCATGGAGCGCATCCGCAGCGGGGAGAGCAAGGGGATCGTCGTCTATCGGCTCGACCGCTTCGCCCGCACGCTCATCGGCGGCTATACGGCGCTCAGCGAACTGGTGGAGCACGGCGGCGAGTTCGCCAGCGCGAGCGAGCCGCAGTTCGATTTCACGATGCCCCAAGGACGGCTGTTCCTGCAGCTGTCGCTTGGTATGGCCGAGTACTTCCGCGAGCTGAACAAGGAGAACTGGGAGACGGCAGCCAGGTCGGCCGTCGAGCGCGGCGTCCACGTCGCTCCCTACGGCGCCTTCGGATATGACCGCGGGGCCGACGGACGCTTCACGCCCAATGACGACGCCCCGTTCGTCCAAGAGGCGTTCCGCATGAGGGGCGAGCAGAAGCGCACATGGGGCGCAATCGCGAAGTGGCTGCAGGAGGTGGCACCGCAACCGGACCGGGATTGGACTGCCCAGGCGGTACAGCGCCTCTGCGCCCGGCGGATCTATCTGGGCGAGGTCTTCTGGTCGGCCAAGCAGAACACGGGCAGGCGAGTCCCGGCCATCAACCAGAACGCTCACCCGGCGCTCGTGAGCCCGAAGCTGTGGGAGTCCGCGCAGATGGATCCCACCAACGCGTTTGGCGGCCCCGGCAACGCCAAGCCCGGCACCCCACTGCCGCTGCTCAGCGGTGTGATCCGGTGCGCCGGCTGCCGCTATCTCATGTCCCAGGGCTGGGTCGTGTCCGGCGGAAAGAAAGTGCGGGTCTATCGCTGTCGCCGCAACCACGCGGCTGGACGCTGCCCCAGCCCCTCGGCGGTCGTCGCACATACGGTCGAGGAATGTGTCGAGAGCGCCATCTGCACAGAGCTCGAACGCCTGCGACCCGAGTTCCGGGGAACGTCGGTCGATGAGGAGATGGCCGCCGCGCTCGGCGCTCTCCAGGACGCTCAAGAGAATCTGGATGCCTTCCGTGAGAACACCGAAGCGATACGCCTGCTTGGAGACGATTGGAGCACATGGCTGGCGCAGTACGTCGATGCTGCCTCGCAGGCCGAGCAGCGGATCGACGCGCTCGGCGCTCGTGCGGCCGTCGATGCACACGGACTTACCGTTGAGGCACTGAAAGCCTTGCCCCGCGAGGAGAAGCAGCAGGTGGTCAGGGCGTTCGTGGACGTGGTCTTCCTACGACCGGCGAAGGGAGGTCGCGGTCGCCATGCCGCGCCGGTGAGTGACCGTACGCTCCTCCTCTGGAAGGGCACCGGGCCGTTGGACCTTCCTCGTCCTCGCCGGCGCGGCGGACCGATTCAATCGTTCATCTGGCCGGACGAAAGTGAACTGCACGCCGGGGTTGACGCGGCGTAGCGATCGGGCGAGCTGAGCCAGCCCCAACCGCAGCGCCTGCTCGGGCATGGGTTTGTGGGCCATATCGATACTGACCACGAGCGGGTGAGAACGGCCAACGAATTAGATTCAGCCCCCTTGCCCTGACGTTTGCAGACAAGACGGACTGCTCGGCGAGCAAGTCTTCGAGCATGTGGCGCGTGAAGCGGATATGTCGCCCGACTCGAAGGCAGTGCAAACCTGCCAGCGAACGTGCGCCTGCACGATCTCCGGCACACGGCCATCACGAACGCGATCGGACAAGGCGAGGACATTCTGTTCGTCGCGGCGTTCGCGGGCCACGCGAAAACCTCGACCACTGCGGACGTGTATAGCCACCTGCTGCCGCAGCGGGCGCACGAGGCGGCGCGCAGGATGCGCTCCGTTTCCAGGTCGTACTGGCACGCGAGGGAGTCAGCCGAGTCACAAACGCACAGAAGCACCTAGCGCGCTAATCAAGCGTCTCTCTCGGCACGAGGCTCGCCTCACGCCGCTGCGCTACTTGCCGGGAGCCGGAGCATGTGCTGCGATTCCTCCGGCGAGCGGTGCCATAGGCAGTTCCGAGATTCCTCCGGCGAGCGGTGCAATAGGCAGTTCCGCTTCGGCGAGCGTTACGGCCTCATCTCGCTTTTCCCGTTCCCGCTTTGTGAATGACGCTCCGAGGGCAAGCAGGCGTGCCCTGTTCACCACCCGAGCGTAAAGATGCAAAAGGGCGTCGGGAGGATCAAACGAAGCACCTATGACGTGATGCGCCTTTGATCGAGCCAGGCTGTTAAGACACGCGAACGCTGTTGCTAGTGTGGCCGAATCCGTGGTGTTGAGCACCTGCACGATGTCGTCACTGTATTTGTCCCAACTACGGTCGTAGGAATCCCAGTCGGTAATCATCTTCCCCCAGTCTCGACGTTCTCTGAGGTCATTGATCGCGGCTTGCGCGTCGTGAAGTTGTACGTAGATCAGTCGGCACGCACTTCGCGCGGCGCGACCGCGATCCAGATAGGCAAGAGTAGATGTAACACCGCCGCCCGCGACGGCAGTTCCGACTACACCTATGAGTCCGGCAAGCAGGGCATCCATGGGGCAAATAAGCGTACCATCATGATCCAGTGCCCACAGCCTCGGCCCCGTGTGAGTCCCCCGGAAACATGGGCGATCAGGCGCATAGGCATAGCTGGCCCTCGTAAACACCGGGAACCGGTGGGTTTGCCTGTTCGAACCAGTATCGCCCATTGGTGGAAACCCGCATTCTTGTGCGGGTTTTCGTCCTCTATGGCGTCGTCAAGGTTCCAATAAGGTTCCGTTTGTGACCCGCGGGCGTGTAGGACGCGCGCCGGGCTTCTCCGATGAGCAGCGTGGCTAGGCCATCCCACCGCTTGCGCGTCACTCGTTGCGGGGGCAAGCCACCACGGCGGGCGATTTTCGCGAGCACCTATTCAGCCTACGCGGGGGAGATCGCTTCGATCCTGACGTCCTCGGGATTCGCGATGACCTCTGCCTCCTCTACGCGATGCAGAAGGGCGATGATCGAATCGCGGTCGATATGGCCTTCGGCCACCATTTGCGTACCTCGCTTCTTGCCTTGGCGGGCGAAACGGGTCGCAACGTCTCTGCACAGCGTCCAGCTCAGGCCGCGCGCTCCGCCTTCGTAGTCGAACCCACGGAAGACTCGAACGCTGGCCGACAATCTTCCGAGCTTGTTGCGCTCTTCGTCATTCATCATCGCAGCGCCACACAAATTCGCCGCTTGCCCCCTTGCGTCGGGGCCAGCCGGGTGATAGCGTATTAGAGCAGAATTAATTTTGGAAACAAGCAACAAAAGGAATATAACATGCAGCAGGGTAAATACAGTATCGAAACTTGCAAAGGCGAAGAACAATCAACATATGACCATGTTTTCTACATCATTGAGGGCCGTAAAGAATTCGTCGCCAAGACATCAGAATATATAGACTCAGCTAAAAGAGAAGCGGAAACTGAAAAGATCATTGAGGAACATAAGATTCCCGATCAGACGTGAGCATATTCAAGTAGCTATGAGCCTCACTACGGCAGGCGTTTGGCTTATCGGGCTTGGGTCGCTTGTCATCTTCGCTGGCCTTGTTCTGGGCAGCGAGCGGCCCTACTCGGGGAGAACCTACCGCGGCCCATTCAACACCCGGAGGGATCGCTTGCGATTCGCCGTGGAGGGCGCAGGCGCCGGCCTGGTAGCCGTGGGCAGCGTCCTCCTTGCCATCGAGCATCTTCCGTCGCCCTGGTTGTTTTCTGCGGTGCCAGGTACTTGTCTAATGATCTATGGACTTACAGCATGGAAGCTGCGGCAGTACTGGAAATACCGGCTGGCTGTGGACCCTCCGGCGGATCCGGGCGGAAGGATTGGTACATGGCGCTGGTGTCTTTCTCATCCCTTCAATGACGAACACTGGCCGAAAAATCGAAAATGAACGTGTGCGTCACTTCTTCTTAGATGAGTAGCGTTTCTTTGCAGCAGCGACACACTTTGCGCGTTTTCTCTTGTTCTTGATTTTCTTGCACTTTGCCAGTTCTTTCGCAAGAAGCTGTGCTTTAGACAACTCATGTTTGATCGGTGCCGGTGTCAGACCGGGACCAGGAGCCGTCGTAGGGACCAAAGAAGCGACTATTGGCTGAGTCAGCGTAGTTGGAGAGATAAAAGAGATTTTAACTGGAGATTCTTCTTTGTTCGATTCTTCTTTTATGGGTTCTTCCTTTTTGGATTCTTCTTTGACCGGCGTTGGAACTGTAATCTGAATCATGGGGACTCCGGTCGTGTCTATTCCAAGGGTTCCTCCGGGGGGCATGAGACTGGAACCCCCGCCTCCACCTCCACTTTCGGCACGTTCTCCCCAACCAGATCCTCCTTCGCCGCCGCCGCCGCCGCCGTAGAGTCCGCCGCCACCTCCACCACCCGCCTGCGCTCCCCCCTCGCCGAAGCGTGTATTTTCGCCACCGAAGCCACCGTTGCCCAAAGCTCCGTCTCCACCGCTGAAGCTTTCCTGTTCACCAAGACCTCCAGCTCCGCCGGTCCCGCCCCGGAGGTCTGTACCCGCCTGCCCACGTTCACCGCCTGTAACCCGACTGGACGCGGATGATCCGCTTTCCCCAGGCTGCCCTGCGTTTCCGCCAGCGCTTCCGGTCGCAGGAGGAGCACCTCCGGGGGGTACGCTGCGCCACCCAGCGCCACCCCCACCGGCAGCGACCAGCAAGCGGGAGCCAAGGGACGTGCCACCCCCGGCGCAAACGTTTGTGGCGCTCGAGCAGGTCCTGACATCGGAGGCTTCGCCTCCACCCCCACGATATACGCCCGAATTGCCGTTCTCACCGACCTCCACAAAGAGAGCGCTTCCCGGGGTCACGCTGATGGTGCCCGACACCGTGGCACCATAACCGCCAAGCACCGCATGGCCGTTCGCGGAGCCTCCCCTGCCGCCAGCGGCGACTACGGTGATCATCGAGACACCTGCGGGTATCGCCAGAGTCTGCTCGCCGCCGGTGTAGTAGAAGGTGGTGGTCGTTTCAGCGCGAGCCGTCCCGCTGGAGGCTCAAGATGAGCGCCAGGGCGACCAACACGACGCGGAGCACGGCCATCATGCTCGACGACTTCGCTCTCTCATGGACTCGTCTTTTCCGCATCGCTGCCCCTTCTTTCGCACGCGCTACGCCAGCGGCACTCAGCAACCTGTAGCCCGCAGACCAGACTACTCAATTTTGGGACCGACTTGTGAAATCCCCTCTGGCGACTAGGCCAACTTCACAAGACCATCACGAGGGTGTCTCCCCTCGATGTCTTCGCACAGAACGTCTCCCGAGCGAGAAAGCGGCAGCGCCTCACCCAAGAAGAGGTCAGCCATCGCTCGGGCATACACGTGACCGAGGTGTCTCGGATCGAGCGAGGACTGCGTGATCCTCGTGTCACGACGCTCGTTCGGCTAGCAGACGCACTGGAGGTCTCGCCGGCCGTCCTGCTCAGGGGCGTGGCATTGACACCGCCCGGCTAAGTCCCGACAGGACGTAGCTTGTGGCTCATCGTGTTCGCTCCTGTGCTGGTGGGTTGACGATCCGGTTGATCGCACGGACGATCCCCGGTATGCGGCTGGTGCGGCTGGGCGCGATCGAGCGGTGGAAGTGAGTGCCGTAGTCGCGGTCTGCCAGCTCGCGGTGAGCAAGCGATGGTGTCTGTGCGTGGCTTCGCTGCATGTTCTCGGCGAGGCGCTGGATGCGGTCGGTGTCGTGCCCTTCGGTGCCGAGGTCCTGGCGGGAGACGAACCAGTCGGTGCCTTGGCGGGCGCGTGTGGCCTCGACGTAGGCGGGCTCCTTGCTGGTCTGCCATCCCCCTGTGACGACGAGCGTGTAGGTGACTGTCGCGCCCTGAGCGCGGTGGATGTGGTGCGCGTACCCAAGGCGCACGCGGCCGAGGTCGTTGCCAGCGAGTGTTCGTTGGCGTCCGGTGATGTCGAACTCGATGAGGGCTTCTCCGGCGGGGGTGATGTCGAGGACTTCTCCTTGGCTGCCGTTCTCGATGCGCTCCGCTCCTGGCTCGTGGTGCTGCTCGATCATCGCTACCCGGTCGCCCTGGCGGATGCCGTAGTGAACGCCGGGCACCTCGACCTCCAGTTCGCCGAGTTCGCCTCGTTCTGTGCGGTAGTGCTGGGCGCGGGCGTTGAGACGGTGGATCTCCTGGTTCGAGGCGTCGGAGATCAACGCGACCTCGCCGATCGGGTGGTTCTCGGTGAGCTTCGCCCACGCTTGTACCGCGTGCTCGACGGCCTCATCTCTTGTGTCTGCCATGTGGAGTTGGTCGCGGGCGTGGTAGTGCGCCATCGCACGGTCTGAGCGTCCGGCCCGCAGGTCCGCCCACGCACGCTGTTCATGCGGGTCCAACGTCCGGCGGACATCTGAGAGCTCGGCGTAAGGGGCGATCCTGGTGAGCTGGTCGAACATGCCGCCTGCGCCGATCGAGGGCAGCTGCGCGGCGTCGCCGACCACGACGAGCTTCGCCCCGGTGCGCTCCACGATCTCGGTGAGCTGGTCGAGCCGGTTGGTGTCGGCCATCCCGGCCTCGTCGAAGTAGATCGTCGTGTCCGCATCGACCTTGAGCTGGCCGTGCTCCACACGCGAGATGAGCGCGTCGACGCTGAACACCTGTTGGGAGAGCGCCGGGCTGTCTCTGCCGAGACGCTCGGCGGTCGACCAGGACACGGCGACACCCAGCGTCTGATGCCCCGCGAGCTGCTCGGCCCTGGCGGCGGCGTCGAGCACGACACCCTTACCGGTCCCGGCGGGCCCGACGAGGATCGCGTCACGCTCGGGGCCGGTGATGACCTCTAGCGCGTGGGCCTGCTCGTGGCTGAGGCGTCCGCCGATCCGCTCGGCGACCGTGTCGCTTGCGATCTCGCGTGCGACCGCGCCCACGTCCCGGTCGGCGCTCTGAGCGAGCTTTGTGAAGCGATGCTCGATCGCCTGCTCCTTGGCGCGCACAGCGAGCGTAGTCATCAACCCACCCTCCAGCGGGAGGACTCTGCGCTCGGCGATCATCGACCGTGAGAACGCGAGCGCCTCGCGGGGTGAAAGCTCGCCGACGGACTGCTCGAGGAGGACCGCACGGAACTCGCCTGGCTCGAACGTAGCGGCCCGCTCGGTCAAGCGCTCCTCGACGCGATCTGAAAGGGCACGCTCCGGCCGCGACCCACGAGCCTCTCCCAGCAGCCGAGCGGGCTCATCTCCCGTGAAGCCAAAGCGGGCTGCGGTCTCGTTCCAGACCGCGTGTAGGTCAGCTTGGGTGACGAGCACCTTCGCCTTGCGGTTCTCCAACTTCAGCCGGCGCAGCTCCCCACGCTCCGGCGCGCGACCCCACTTCGCGCGGAAGCGCTCCGCGGCCCTCGCGACCTCACGGCTGCGAGCAGAGAACGCCTCCAACAGCCCCTGGGGAACACCCGCGATCTCGAAGTAGCGCCCATGTTTGCCGGTACCCTGCTCGACCGCATAACCCCGCTGCTGGAGTTGGTGCGCGAGCGCCGAGCGGTAGTACGCGCCGACCTCCCGTGCAGAGCGAAAGATCGGACGGGACGCGACCGCGACGATCTTCCCGTTCTCACGGATCGCGTTCGTAATCACGACATGGCTATGCAGCTGCGGATCCGGCGCGTCCCCCGCAAGGACACCCCGCGAAGTGGTGTGGCGATACTCGGCGGCCACCACCTCCCGCGCTGGCTCCTCGACCTGCTGCCCGCCGTAGCGACGACGCACCGTCGGCACCGTCTCGGTCAGATACGCAATCGCTTCGCTCACCGCCGCCGCGTGCGCCGCCTCCATCTCACGACGCTGAGACCTGTCCCCGAGCGCCCACACCGCAGACACCGACTTCGGCGCGCTGAACGTCAGGTCGATCCCACCACCACGCTCACCCGTGGCGCCCGCCCGGCGAAGCCACGCGCCGCTGCGGGGATGACGGCCTTCCATCAGCGCGATGAACTCCGGGCCCTCGATCGCGCTGCCCTCGATCCCCAGCCGCGCGAGCGTGTCAGGCGAGGCGAGCCACCGGCCGGGGGCTTGGGTGGGTTCTCCGTCGGGGGTGAGGTAGTAGTCCCCGCGCTCTGGCGCGACGGTCTTTGACTCCAGATAGCGCGCGTAGCCGCCGCCCTTCCCGGCACCGATGCTGGCTGCGGTCATCACAACGGGTACAGACCACGACCGCACCAGACCGGCCAACGAATTCGCACAGCGCGTACACAGCGCCCGCTCAGGTGAGCATCTAGTCTGTGCTGGCTTTTTGTTGCGCGGTGGGCGGCGTGTCATGGCGCAGGGAGACGCGTCGACGCCGGGGTTGCGCCAGGTGCTTCGAGGTGGGACCATGTGTGGTGGTGCGGGCGACTGACTGAGCGAAGCGCAGGCGTCAGGGGCTTGTGGCCTGCCGCGCGGCTTTGCCCTTCGAGGGCCTTTGAGATGCGCGCCCCGGTGTCGCGCCCGCACCTTCGTTCCTCCTCCCTTTACCCGGTATGCAGGCGTGGGTAGACTTTCAATCATGGCGACGATGCCCAGGCCGATACGCCTTAAGCGCAGAACATTCGAGCGGCTCGCCGAGGACGCTGCGCGCCACCACGAGGACATCGACAGCGCCGCTGAGCGCATCCTGCGTAACCATCTGCCCGCCGGCGCCGATACGGCGAGCGCGCTCGCGACACTCGGACGCATCAGAGACGTTGCGGGCGAAGATGAAGCCCGGCACGGGAGCCGTCAAGCTGATCCTCGAGGGACGCGCCGAGCTTGAACGCCGAGCTTCCTGACGACGCCGCCAAGCGCGTCGTCATCGACGCCAATGCGCTGATCGCGTTGATCGCTCGCGAGCCTGAGAGCGATGCCGTCACCGTCCATTTCGCCGGATGGATCGGCGATGGTGTCGAGCTGCATGCTCCCGAACTGGCGCGCTACGAGATCGCCAACGCCCTGACGCGCAAGGTGAGCCACGGCGAGGTGCAGGCCGACGATCTCCCCGCCGTGTGGGCGGAGCTTGACGCCATGCCGATCGCCTACCACCCACTCACCGACGGAGTCGCGACGATCTCCCTCGCCATCAGCCTAGAACGGCGCAGCGCGTTCGACGCTGCCTACGTCGCCCTCGCCCGCGAGCTCGACGCCGAGCTGTGGACGCTGGACGGGCCGCTCGCGCGCAACGCCGCCAGCCGCGCGTACCCGGTCAGCTTAATTGAGTCTTCTTCGGAGGATGAGAAGGATGATGAGAGCGACGCCGACAATCAGGGCGCGGCCAGCAAGGATCTCGGGTAGCACGGGCATTTGCCGGTGCTGTGCTTGCTCAGCTGCCTGACGTGGAGGTTGTCACGAACCCACAGTTTGTGCGCCTCATACAGCTCGGCGACCCAGGCAGCGACGTATCAACCGTGTTCCCCTCGGCTTTGAGTAGGTGGCAATCGCCCTCGCGGCTTCGCTGGTCGCGCTGAGCACTACCTGCCACTCGGTCTTGGCCGTCGGTCCGGCGGACATTGAGAAAAAGCTGTTGAGGGTCTGCATCGTGAGCCAGAGCGACGACCACGTGCTCTCATCCACGGTGCTGAGGGCGTCACGGTACTCGTGCCAAGTCGAGAGGACGCCTTCGTATCGCATTTGCGCTTCCGCGTAGACCCTCTCAGTCTGCTCGCGGTCGAGCACCAGGACAAGACCGGCGAGTTCTATATGGAAAAGGCGTGCAGCGACGCGGCGTCGCTGATGCCGGCTGATCCACGCGAGGACAAACTGACCCGTGATTGTGAGAGCGCCACCGATCACCACACCGATGAGCGGGAGGACGTCGGAGAACTGCGACGCGATCAGCACCGGCAAAACGTACCGATCGGCTGGATTGCCGCCCGCCTGGCCGACCTAATCAGGGGCGTCGGTCACCCGCTACAAACCCACCAAAGGCGGCCCGGTCGAACCATGCTCTCTGTGGCGGCTTTGCTCCATGTCAGGTGTGCGTGTCGACATGCCTAGCAGTAGCTTGCGCATTTCGTCCAGAGCGGACATGCGCCGAACCTGGACGTGGGCGCTCGCTTATAGACGGAGGCGAGCGCGTGCCGCGGCGCTGGTAGTCCGCCTCAGAGCTTCCGCTCCAGGCGGTACGATCAGGTTCGTGACTGCTTCGGCTAAGCCGAGACGTCTTCGATGGACGATCGGGCCGCGCTCTGTTGGTGGCCACGCGTACGTCCACGACGTGCTCGGCAGCCCTGAGATCTACACATTGGCGATCCCCCTCGTTGGAGCGCTGATCGTCCCACTGCTATTCCCCGAGAGGGCGACGCTCAGCTTCTACGAGATCGCCGCCTCTGTGATCCCGTTGTTCTTTATTGTGCTCGCCATCGACGCGCGGATCTTCACGCTTCGGCGGCTTCCCAAGCTCTCGGCAGAGCCGTCTCACGTTGAGCGCGTGCGTTTCCTCACCGGCCAGGTCCGCCAGAACTTCCTGTTCCTGATGCTGGCCTATCTCGGCGGCGGCGAGTACACGGCACTGCACACGGTGGCCATTGGGAGGGCCGCGGCCGGACAAACGTACGGCCCAGTGGCCGCGCTCGCCGTCGGATTCCTCGGCACCGCGGTCGTCGCGATGCGGCGCGGCGCCAGTGCCTGACGGTTAGTTTCCACGACCTCCTGACCGGCCGATCTCCTTCCTCGACGTCCCACGAATAGACACAGATCGGGCGGGTCCGGATTGTCCGCTGGCAGAAGCGCCGACCGCCGCGACCGGCACCGTTGGGCCTCACCGCTCATCGTCCGTTGCGACAGTGGCGGTGGTGCCGGGCTGGACTTCTGCAATCCCTTGGCGGAGGAGAAGCGGTGTCGCGCTGGCCGTTGATATCTATGGGGTGTAACGCGCCATGTAGCTCGTCTGAGGTCCTTCTATCTGCGGGCCACACTTCCAGAATACGAGCGTGTGTCCGTTTGGGCTAGCCACGATCTCTCGTTCACCGACACCCAGTTCGCAGTTCCCTCGCGGGTGGGATAGCAGCACAGGTCGTCCGAGGCGACGGTTGGCGTCGGCAGCGTCAAGCCATACGTCAGACAGCGTGCCCTTGCGGTGGCGACGGCGAGCCTGGGATTCCCAGATGAGGATCGCACGGCCACGGTCGTCTACCGCGGCCGCGAGGTTCTGTGGAATATTGGCCGAAAGATCTTGAGGAGGCCCCAGATGCCCGGTGAGGTCGCCGATCGCCACCATCACCCGGTTCTCTTGATGGGAAATCCATGCCACGAGCACGGTGTCGTACCCACCGGCCGCGATGGCTGCGTCTTCGGTCTTCCCATCGATGCGGAGTCGATGTCCAAAGGCGCCGCCAATCGTACGACGCGCCATAGAGAGCTGGCTTCCCTTGCGTTCGTAGAGCAACGCTTGCCCACCATCGGTATCTGTCGCAAACCCAGTGGACGCCGCTTGGTACAGAGAGTCGAACGTCGGTATAAGACTCCGCTTGACCGGGCCCCACGCGCCGTTGGTCTCAGTGTTCACCGCAAAGGCATGCGGTCGGTCCGCTCCCAGTTCGGTGACCCAATTGAGTACCGGCTGCCCAGAGCCCCCCTGCTGGAGCCCGAAGGAGCTTCCGAGGTCGAACATACGGTCGGAAGTCCAAAAGAGCGTCTGTACGGCGTACCCGCGATGCTCTGAGCGCGCGACCTGAACGTATTCGCTTTGTCCTGGGTGCTGAGCCGTCCAAGCAGCGAATACGTGCCCGTGGTCGTCGATTGCCACCTGCGGCGTTTCGATCACTTCCTCGGCGGCACGCTGTGACGAGAGCTCCGCAAGCACGGGTGGCGCGCTACCGAACCGCCAAGTGGCGACCCCCGCGCTGTCGCAACACGCGTCATAGTTGGCGTCCCCGAGCGCTACCTGGCCGTCATCGGAGAGCGCGAGGCTGAGCGACTTCGCTCCGGGCTCGCCTCCTTCTGCGCTGAGCGCGCCGAGGGGGAGCGCAACGGCCTGCTGGTCTGTGAGCTTGCCGTCGCTGGCAAGTCGGGCCACGATCACGACGGGCCTGCCGTCCTTCATGCTGGGGTAAGCGGCCAGTGCCTCCCCAGAGTCGTTTATCGCAAAGGCCGCTTCGTCTTCCCTCAACACACCCGGCAGGGCGACAGGCCTACTCAGCCGTGCCAGCGCCAGCGTTGGGCAGGACATTGCGCCGACGAGCAGGCCAGCGACGATCAAACGCGTGGTCATTCTCATAGCCCTATAGCATCGTCGAACTCTCAAAGTTGCGTGAGCGAGGCAGACGGCCTGCCCGTTGTTCTGCTCGGTGGGCAAGTTGGCACTCCAGCCAACAATTCTGCCTTTGAGGAGGATCTGCACCCTCAGTCACCCCACCTCGCGCTCCTTCCCACGAATGCAGGAGTCTTCCTGGCTGGCACCATGGCTGCTGAGTCGGACGAGCAACAGCGGTGCCCGTGCTCGATAGCCACCCACTTGCAAACGCGTCGGCGTCGAGGTGGGCTACCGTATGCATAGCGTATGATATAATTCAGATTCGTATGGGTACGCTTGTTCAGGTTCGCGACGTGCCGGAGGACGTGCATCACACGCTAAAGGCTCGTGCGGCCGCATCCGGAGTTTCCTTCTCCGAGTATCTACGCTCCTTGCTCGCACGTAGCGCCGCCCGTCCCACTCCGGCCGAGCTTGCCTCTCGTATCGCCACGCGCGGCACGATCGCGCCGGCAGAGGCGAGCGAGGTTGCGGTCCGCTCGATTCGCGACCGCGGCGAGTGACAGTATTCGACACCTCGGCGGTCGTAGACTTCCTGCTTGGTTGCGGCGCAGCCAAGCAGGTCGAGGAGCTGATGACACTCGAGCGTGAATTTGCGGCGCCTGACCTGCTGATCTTCGAGACTGTGGCCGTGTTGCGCCGTGAGACCAACCGCGGCGAAATCGACGGCAAGCGGGCCGCCGGAGCCGTGCAGGATCTCGGCGATCTGCCTGTCGAAGCTCTTTCCCTGCCTCCCATTGAGACAACGCGCATGGGAGCTGAGACGCAACTTCACTACGGCCGACGCTCTCTTCATTGCGCTCGCCGAACAGCTGGACGAGCCACTGGCCACCAAAGACGGAGCCCTGGCGGCAGAGGCAACCAAGCACGCGGACGTCGCCGTGCTCGAGCTGTAGATCCGGCTAGGCCACCGCGTCGATGTTCAGGCGTACGTAGTCCACGACCACGGGCTCTCCCAGGACGCCCATAACGTCGTCCATAAATCGCTCGCGCAGCTCCTCAGGCAGCTGTTGGACGTGGGGACCGAGCACGATCGTGGAGAGGAACTCGCGTGGGTGCTCGGGCTCGCGCGGCGCGGGTTGCAGCCAGCACCTCGCCGAGGCGAAGCCCGCGGCGGTCAGCCGCTCTTGGGTGACATCCGCTTCCGCGTAGTTCCAGGGCGGGCTCCAATCGCGGAAATGCTCGGCGTAGGGCTTCTCTGAGAGCAGGGGCCGGACCTTGCCGCGCAGGACGGTGATGTTGCCCTCTCCCCCACACTGCGCGACGAGCCGGCCCCCGGGACGCAGGGCGGAGCGCAGGCGCTTGAACAGACGATCGTGGTCGGCGATCCAGTGGAAGGTGGCGGTCGAGAGGATCGCGTCGAGGGGCTCGTTCAGGTCGAGCTCGAGCAGATCCACGACGCGCACGTCCGCGTCGGGACCGAGCCGCTGCCTGGCGGCGTCGACCATCGAGGGCGACCGATCGACCGCGATCGCCCGTCCGCGCGGCAGCCGCTCGATCAAAGCCTCGGTGATACGTCCAGATCCGCATCCGGCGTCGAGCACCGTCTCGTCTCCGGCGAGCCTCCAAGCGTCCCAACACGTCGCGCCCGAGCGCCTCCATGGGACCGGAGATGCGGTCGTAGCTGGCACCGTCCCACTCGCGTATGGCTGGCATACGGATGTACGCTATCACGTATACAGTCGAAACCGCAGTACGCCCCCACAACAGGCGTGGCCTTTGAGCGCCTTGAGCCGAGGAGGCCCTGAGCGCCCCGTTCAGGCGGTGGCGAGGATGCTCGCCAAGCGCGCCCTGTGGCGCTTGGCGCCGCCCAACAGCGAGGCGTCGAGCAAAGCCCGCTTGTACAGCCAGTGTATGTCGGCCTCCCAGGTGAAGCCGATGCCGCCGTGGGCTTGGATCGCGCTTGCCGTCACCTCGACACCGGCCTGCGAGGCCGAGGCCTTGGCCATCGCGGCCGCCTCGGGCAGGCGCTCGGGGTCGGCGTCGGCGGCCCAGGCGGCGTAGGAGGTGGCGGAGCGGGCCCGCTCGGTATCCAGGAGCATCTGCGCGCAACGGTGGGATACGGCCTGGAAGGAACCGACTGGGACGCCGAACTGCTTGCGCTCCTTGACGTAGGCCACGGTCATGTCGAGCGCCCGCTCGCACACTCCGACCAGCTCGGCGGAAACGGCCACGAGCGCCCTATTCAGGCCGGCTTGGACGTCGCCCTCCAGCGCCTCCCCCATGTCCGCCGGGACCTGGACGCGGGCGGTGGGTCGTGTGGGGTCGATCGAGTCGACGCGCTGCACGACTCCGACGCGCTCCGAGCCCTCTGGCGCGTATACACGCGCACGCGGGGCGCCCTCTTGCGCAAGCACCAAAACCTCGGCCCCGGGCGCTCCGAGCACCAGCTCGGCGACCCCGTCGCGCTCGACCCCGAGCGCGCCGAGACTCTCGCCGCCGGCAAGAGAAGGCAGCCAGCGCTCGCGCTGCTCGGCCGAGCCGGCCTGCTCGATGACCAGGGCGGCCAGGACGGTGGGCAACAGGGCCACCGGCGCCACGGCGCGGCCCAGCTCCTCGCACAGGATCGCCAGCTCGACGAGACCAAGCCCTTGACCGCCGTACTGCTCGGCGATGGCGATCCCCGGCCAGCCCAAGCCGCACAGCTCGCTCCACAGACCCTCATCCAAACGGCCCTCCTCGGCGCAGGAGCGCACCCGCTCGGGCCGCGCTCGCTCGGCCAGGAGCTCGCGCGCGGTGCGCTGGATCTGGCGCTGATCCTCGCTCAGGCCGAAGTCCATCAGGCGACCTTCAGCCGCGGCAGGCCCAGGACGCGCTCGGCCACGATGTTCTTGAGCACCTCGGTGGTGCCCCCCTCGATTGTGTTGCCGCGCGCGCGCAGCAGCTCATAGCTCCATGAGGTGCCGTCGGTGAGCGCCTCGGCGCCGACGATCTCCGCGGCGAGCGAGGTCAGGCGCTGGTTGGTGTCCGACCACAGCCACTTCACCAACGAGCCCTCCGGTCCGGGTTGGCCGTAGCGTTCGATGTCGGTCAGCCCCTTCCACGCCAATAGACGGATCTGCTCGCAGCGGATGTGCAGGTCGGCGAGCGCATCGGCGATGACGGACCCACCCACCCCGTCCAACAGGCCGCGCTCGCGCGCGGCGGCGAATGTGTCGTCGAGCAATTGGCGCAGGCGCACCTGCAAGAGGAAGCCGAGCCCGGCGCGCTCGTTCATGAGCGTCGTCAGGGCCACCTTCCAGCCATTGCCCACGCCGCCGATCACGTTCTCCTGGGGAATGCGGGCCTCCTCGATGAACAGCTCGTTGAACTCGGCCTCACCGGTGATCTGGCGCAGCGGGCGAACCTGCACGGCGGCTTGGTCCATGTCCATCAGGAAGTAGGTCAGACCCTTGTGCTTGGCGGCGTCGGAGTCGCTGCGGGCGACGAGCATGCACCACTTCGAGTATTGGGCGCCGCTGGTCCACACCTTCTGTCCGGTGATCACCCATTCCTCTGTGCCCGACCGGGTATCGCCCTGCTTGACCGCGCGCGTCTTCAAAGACGCAAGGTCCGAGCCGGCGTCCGGCTCGGAGAAGCCTTGGCACCAGATCTCCTCGCCGGAGAGAATCGGCGCCAGGTAGCGCTCCTTCTGGGCATCGGTGCCCCACACCATCAGGGTGGGGCCGCCAAGCAGTAGACCCAATATGTTGGCCGGCAAGGGCACGCGAGCGCGGCCCAGCTCCTCGAAGTAGATGGCCGACTCGCTCAAAGACGCTCCTCGCCCGCCGTACTCGACAGGCCACGCCGGCGCCGCCCAGCCCGCGTCGTAGAGGCGCCGCTGCCAGTCTCGGCGCCACGCGTAATGGGCGTCTTCGCCGCCCCTTGTCGGCTCCGGCGAAGGCTCGTTGTCCGCGAGCCAAGCGCGCAGTTCGTCGCGAAACGCGCTCTCGCGCTGGTTGAAGGTTAGGTCCATGTCGTGCCCTTGGCGCTCGCCCGCGAGACGCCACCTCCTGACATTGAACTACCCCGACGCGAGCCCAGGTCGTGCGGGTCGGGCGAGCGGGCCTGCGGGCAAAGCCCGGGGACGCGGTCAGGACACGTCAGTCGGACGGTTGTGGATCACCAGCTCGTCGACCTCCAGACGACCGACTTTCAGCTCGCTCACGTCGAGACGCCCGACAGCGGCGCGCTTGATCGCCAAGCGACGGATCGCAAGCGCCCCGATCGCCACAGCCCCGAAGGCGAGCGCGCCGACCGAGAATGAGCCCACGGCAACCGAGCCGACCGAGAAGGCGCGCCCTCGGCGCGCTCCACCCTGCTTGCGTCGGGCACCCCGCTTGGAGCGCTGCTTGCGCCGCTCCACCTTGCGCGCCACCCGCAACAGCCGCCATGCAACCATGGCGGCGGTGGCGGCTTTGCGGCGCGCCTTGCGACTCGGGCTCTTTTTGGTCTTGGCTCGGGTTGGCTTGCTCATGTCGTCCTTCCAGGCTAGCGAGTGCTCCAAATCTCACCTACCCCTTCGAAGCCGAGCGCATGCTTGGTCGCTTCTGTGAGGTCGAATTCGCGGCCTGCGACATAGGGCCCGCGGTCGACGACGGGGACGCTCACTTCGCGCCCCCCGTAGCGCAACCTCACGAGCGTGCCGCAGGGCAGCGTCTTGTTGGCGACCCCCATCGTGGAGCTGGTCAGCTCACCGCCACAGGCGAGGCTGCCCCCGCCCCCGTACCAAGATGCTCCGGCGAGCCGGTAGGAGCGCAGGCGCCCAAGGTAGCGCTTTACGCCCCGATCGCGGGCGTCGCCGGCGAACACGATCCTGACTCGCTCGCTGAGTAGGCGATGCGGCTCATAGCGCAACACGAAGCGTCCCTTCGCTCCGGTCACCGTATGAGCAAGGACGCGCCAGCCGTGGCGTCCGAGGCGCTGCAGCTCGACCTTGCGACCGGCAAGCGTCGAACTCGATGCGCCGGGGAGCGTCGAACTGGAGGCGCCGGCGGGCGCTGAGCGCAACGTGCCGGCAACTGTCGCCGTGGCGCCGTCGAGCACGTCCAGGTCGATCCTGCGAATCCGCAGCTTGACCCGCGCGAGTGGAACGGACAGCGGCGCGGGATCGATCAGCTGGGCAACCGGTTCAGCGACCGGTGTTGCGGGAAGTCCCGCAAGCATGGGAAGCAAAGAGTCCTCCTGGGTAGCCGCCTACGGGGTTAGCTGTCGGGCTCACGTCCGGTCGACACACGCGTCCATACGTGCGCCAACCGGGCGTTACAGCCGCACCTGATGGCGGCCGACTCGCCCCATCCGGGCCCTCTCCTCGAGCCCGGCAGTGGGTCCCCCGCTCGTCCCCATCCACGGAGACGACTCGGCAGAGATCAATCAGTCAAGAAGACGCTAATTGAGGCCTCTGTGCGCAAAGTGTGATCGTGCGCACATATCCTCGATCCTCGCCAACGGCGCGTATTGCGTACAAATCCGCACACTACGGGTCGTTTCCATGTTGGTGAGGCGCGGAGTGGCGGGCTGCTCCTCGTGCCCGCGTGGTGGTGAGGAGCGAAGTGGCGGGCTGCTCCTCGTGCCCGCGTGGTGGTGAGGAGCGAAGTAGCGGGCTGCTCCTCGTGCCCGCGGTGAGAACGAAGTGGCGAGCTACTCCTCTTCCCCGCGCGGCGAGGAGCCGAGTCGGTTGAGCAGCATCGCCTCGGCCATGCGCAGCAGGCCGATCGTGGTGTGCGGGCGCGCTTCGCTGGAGCGCACCGACACGTCGGAGCCGTGCGGACCCAGCACCTCGACGATCGTGCACACGTTGCCGATCTCGCAGTCCTCGCCGTAGCGGCCTTCCAAGGCCTCCATCTGCGCGGCCACGACCTGTCCGATCTTCGATTGGTCGAAAGTCATTAGCTTGCCTCCTGAGGGTCGACTTGGGTCGTTCGCGCCGTCTCGGTGCCCCTGCCGGCACCTCTACAGCAAATCACAGCGACGGCATTCTTCATCGCCGAATAGCATCCCGTCTCGATGGCCCTCGATCCACCTTTCTCAAACTACGAGCACGAGATCTACGCCGCCTCCATGCTCGCCGGGCGCAAGCCGGCGCGGCCCTTGGATTGGCGCGAACTGGAGCGCGACGCCTACGCGATGCTCTCGCGCGGGCCGCGGGGCTACATCCAGGGCGGCGCCGGTCGCGGACACACGATCAGGGCCAACCGCGAGGCCTTCGATGAGTGGCGGATCGTGCCGCGCATGTTGCGCGACGTGTCCGAGCGCACGCTGGAGCGCACGGTGCTCGGCACGAAGCTGCCCGCTCCGGTCCTATTGGCGCCGATCGGCGTGCAAACGGTCGCACACCCCGAAGGCGAGCTGGCGAGCGCGCGTGCGTGCGCCCACGTGGGGTTGCCTCTGATCGCGAGCACCGCGGCGTCGCACACGATCGAGCAGATCGCCGAGGCGGCGGGCGCCCTGAAGGGCGCCCGCCCTGCCGGGGGGCAGGCAGGCGGACAATCCTGCTGGTATCAGCTCTACTGGCCGCGCGACCGCGAGCTGGCGCGCAGCTTCATCTCCCGTGCCGAGAAGGCGGGCTATGAGGCGATCGTGGTGACGCTCGACACGTGGCTGCTCGGCTGGCGCCCGGCCGACCTGACCGACGGCTTCCTGCCGTTCCTGCGCGGCGAGGGCAACGCCAGCTATCTCTCCGATCCCGTCTTCCGCGCCGCCCTGCCCAAGCCCCCCGAGGAGGACCTGGCGACAGCTGTCGCTTATTGGGCGTGGCAGTTCTCAAACCCATCCGTCACGTGGGATGACCTGGCGTTCCTGCGCGAGTGCACCGACCTGCCGATCGTCCTGAAGGGCATCCAGAGCGCCGAGGACGCCCTGCTCGCCGTCGAGCACGGGATCGAGGGGATCATCGTCTCCAACCACGGCGGCCGTCAGGTGGACGGCGCGATCGGCTCCCTCCAGGCGCTGCCCGGCGTGGTGGAGGCGGTCGGCGAGCGCTGCGAGGTCCTGTTCGACAGCGGCATCCGCTCCGGCTCGGATGCCCTCAAGGCCCTGGCGCTCGGCGCGCGCGCCGTGTGCCTTGGACGTCCTTACGTATGGGGTTTGGCGCTCGGGGGCGAGGCGGGCGTGATCGACGTGCTGCGGGCTTTCCTGGCCGACCTGGACCTCAACATGGCGCTGTCCGGACACGCGAGCATCGACGAGGTCGGCCCACACACGCTCGCGGCTCAGCGTTGACGACCGACACCAGACCCGCGACAATCGAAGCCGATGGCAAACCCTGATCGCCTGACCGGCCTGGACTCGGCCTTCCTGCACCTGGAGGACCACGGCACCGCGCACATGCACGTGGCTTCGGTGATGGTCTTCGAGGGACAGGCCCCCAGCTATGACGAGCTGGTCGAGCACATCCTCTCGCGCCTGCACCTCGTACCGCGCTACCGCCAGCGCCTGGCGTACGTCCCGCTCGACCAGGGCAGGCCGGTGTGGACCGACGACCCTCACTTCAACCCGCGCTACCACATCCGCCACACCGGACTTCCGCGCCCCGAAGACGAGACCGAGCTCAAGCAGCTGGCGGGACGCATCATCTCCCAGCGCCTGGACCGCTCCAAGCCGCTGTGGGAGCTGTGGCTGGTAGCCCACATGGCTGGCGAACGCTTCGCGGTGATCGCCAAGACCCATCACGCGCTCGTCGACGGGATCTCCGGAGTTGACATAACAACGGTTCTGTTCGACGCCTCGCCGGAGCCGGCGGGCACGCCGCGCCCGCCCGTGCCCTGGGTGCCCCGTCCCCTGCCCGGACCGGCCAAGCTGCTGGCCGACGCTCTGGTGGAGCGCTCCACCGCACCGGCGGAGATGGCCCGCGGCGCGCGCGCCATCATGCGCCGTCCCCGCCGCGCCTTGGAGCGCGTCAAGGACGCGCTGGTGGGGGTGGGCGCGACCACATTGGCCGGTGTAAGCGCGCCGGCGCCGCCGAGCCCGCTCAACGTGGAGATCGGCTCACACCGGCGCTACACCTGGGTGGACGCGGATCTCGCCCAGTTCAAGGCGATCAAGGATTCGCTCGGGGGCACGCTCAACGACGTCGTCCTGGCGGCGGTCAGCCTCACGCTCGGACGCCACATGCGCGCCCAGGGCTTCGACACGGAGGGCCTCGTGCTGAAGGCGATGGTGCCCGTGTCGGTGCGCGCCGAGGTTGATAAAGAAGCCCACCCACCCGCGCTCGGCAACAGGGTCGCGGCGATGTGGGCGCCCCTGCCGGTCGGCGTGGTGGATCCGGTCGAGTGCCTTGCCGAGGTGCGCCTGGAGATGGACGGCCTCAAGCGCTCCGGCCAAGCCGTCGGCGCCGAGGTCTTGACCAACCTCGCGGGCTTTGCCCCACCGACGATCCTCAGCCAGGCAGCCCGCCTGCAGGCGCGCCAGCGCTTCTTCAACCTCGTCGTGACGAACGTGCCAGGTCCCCAGTTCCCGCTGTATCTGCTCGGACGTCGCCTGAAGGCGCTCTATCCGGTCGTTCCGCTGGCCCACCGCCAAGCGCTCGGGATCGCGGTGATGAGCTACGACGGGCAGCTCGGCTTCGGCCTGATCGCCGACTACGATGCCCTGCCCGAGCTGGAGACGCTGGCGCGCGAGCTGGAGCGCTCGATCGCGGCTTTGGCGAAGGCCGCCGGCGCAGCGAAACCCGCCGGCGCGGCCAAGCGCAAGCGCGCAAGCCGTCCGCGAGCGGTGGCAGCCCACTAGTGGCGCTCCGCGCAGCCGCGTGAGGACCGGCGTGCGGCTGGCCCTCTGTCAGATGAATGCCACCGTCGGCGACCTCGCCGGCAACGCCCAGCGCATCCTGGACGGCATCGAGGCGGCCAAGCAGGCTCGCGCGGAGCTGGTCCTGTTCCCCGAGCTGGCGCTCACCGGCTACCCGCCGGAGGATCTGCTCCTGCGCGAGCACTTCCTAAAGGACACCGGCGCCCAATTGCAGCGGCTGGCTGCGGCCGCCGAGGGAATCGTGGCGATCGTCGGCTTTCCCGAGCGCATCCCCGGGGCCGTGCGCGGGCCCGAGCCCGGATCGCCGGGACCGACCGCGACCGTCCTGTACAACGCCGCCGCCGTGCTCGCGGCCGGCGCCGTCGCGCAGGTCTACCGCAAGGTGCACCTGCCCAACTACGGGGTGTTCGACGAGCAGCGCTACTTCAGGTCCGGAGATCTCCGCGGCACGGTGATAGAGCTTGCCGGAGCGGGGGTCGGAGTCGGACCAAAAGTCGGAGTGGGACAGCAGGAGGGCCCGGAACTGGAGACCGACGCCGAACGGCGGATCGGCGTGACAGTGTGCGAGGACCTGTGGGCGGCCGGCGCACCGGCCACTTCGGAGGCAAGCGCCGGGGCAACACTGATCGTGAACATCTCCGCATCGCCGTATCACGCAGGCAAGGGCTCAGAGCGCGAGCGCCTGTTCGGCGAGCGTGCCCGCGAAACGGGCGCCCATGTCGCCTTCTGCGCGATGGTCGGCGGTCAGGACGAACTCGTATTCGATGGGCACTCGTTCGTGTTGAACCCTCGCGGCGAGACGATCGCCCGTGGCGCCCAGTTCGAGGAGGACCTCATCGTGTGCGATGTCGATGTCTCTCTGGAGGGTGCCCTGCGCGCGCGTACGCGCGCACGCGCCGGGCACCCCTCGGCGCAGAGTACGCA
Source organism: uncultured Solirubrobacterales bacterium (assembly GCA_963809705.1). Taxonomy (GTDB): domain Bacteria; phylum Actinomycetota; class Thermoleophilia; order Solirubrobacterales; family Solirubrobacteraceae; genus Palsa-744. The sequence goes on from CAWEKF010000002.1 coordinate 283,528, forward strand.
ACTCAGCCCCTCCCCCCTCCAAGCAACCCAATCGCCTCGCGAGAGCAGGAGGTCTACCAGGCGCTGCTGCTCGGCTTGCACGACTACGTCGAGAAGAACGGCTTCGGCTCGGTCGTGCTCGGTCTCTCGGGCGGGATCGACTCGGCGCTGGTGGCGTGCCTGGCGGTCGACGCGCTCGGGCCGCAGCGTGTGAACGTGGCGATCATGCCCTCGCCCTACTCTTCGACGGCCACCCAGCAGGACGCTCACGCATTGGCGCAGGCGCTCGGGATCAAAGCGCACGAACTACCGATCCAAGCGGCCGTGGACGCCTACACCCAGACCCTGGCGGCGGATTTCGCCGGCGCCGAGCCAGACCTGACAGAGGAGAATCTGCAGGCGCGCATCCGCGGCAATCTGCTGATGGCGCTCTCCAACAAGTTTGGCTGGCTGGTGCTCACGACCGGCAACAAGTCGGAGATGTCGGTCGGCTACACCACCCTGTACGGCGACTTGGCGGGCGGCTTCGCGGTCATCAAGGACGTGCCCAAGACGCTCGTTTACCGGCTCGCGCGCTGGCGCAACGAGCCAGTCGCGCTCTCCCGGACGCGAGCTTTCTCCGCGCCGCCGGAGCAGCCTACCGCGCACTCACGGGCGCAAGAGTCGGCGCCATCGGAGCAAGCTCGGGGCTGGGTGGCGGCGCCGATTCCAGCTTCGATCATCGACCGCGCCCCCTCTGCGGAGCTGCGCCCCGAGCAGACCGACCAGGACTCGCTGCCCCCGTATGAGGTGCTCGACCGGATCTTGCACGGCTACATCGAGCTCGACCGCAGCCGCGAGCAGTTGATCGCCGAAGGGTTGCCCGCACCGGACGTGCAGCGCGCGACGCGGCTGGTGGATCTGGCCGAGTACAAGCGCCGCCAAGCGCCGCCCGGCATCAAGATCACCGAGCGCGCTTTCGGTCGCGACCGACGCATGCCGATCACGAACGCCTACCGCGGCTGATCGCTCGCAGTTCGTTTCGCAAACTCGACCACGAGCGGGATCCCGGTGTCGAACCACGAGCGATGCAGTGCTTGAATCTTGGCGCGCGTGGGACGTTCGCTTCGGTGGAAAGCGTACTCTACGTAGTCGAAGGTATTGACCGTGTTGCAGTAGATCTCCCTTGCCGTTTGCAGATCCTGCACGTCCGTCAGCTCGCGCGCGCGACCGGCGAAGGTACCGTCACTGAGTCGCAGGCGCACACTCTGGTTGGCGCGGATGTTCCACATCCATGCCGCTGTCCACGGCAAGGCTATGGCCGCGGGCGTGGGCCGTAGCATCACGATGTAGGCGCGGTTGCCGTGCCTGATCGCGTGTACGCACCTGCGTCGTGTCTTGCCGGTCCTGCGCCCGGTGGTGGTGAGCACCCCGTAGCCGATCGGCGGGTGGAGCGTGAAGCCCGGCAGCATCAGCGCGCTGAGGACTCGCCCGCCGGCGGGCGAACGCACGAAGCGGTTGCCTTTGCGCGTCGGCATGTGCCCATGATCGGGCGTTTGACTTGCCGGCCGTGCCGAGCCGCTCGACGCCGGTGTGCCGCTCATTCGCCACCCGCCGCTGCCTCCGCTGCCTCCGCTGCCTCCTCCGGCGCCTCCTTCTCCTCCTCGAGTATCTGTTTCCAGAAGCGAACGCTCTCGCGCATGTGCCCGATTCCGGCGTCGAACGCCAACCACGGGCCGCGGGGAACCCGGACCCCTCCGCTGGCGTCGCGCAGCTCTTCGAAGCGTTGCAGCGTGGCTTCGTGTTCGGGCAGGTAGGTCCTCGCGAGCATCGCCGGGTCGGCTCCGAGGAACAGCTTCAGGAAACCGAGGTCGCGCAGTTCGCTGACCGCTCTCCCCGGCTCGGCGCGCCACGCCTGCAGCGCGTCCATCCCGGCCTTCGTGACTCTGTAGATGCGCCGTCGGCGCCCCTCTGGTTCGCGCTCTTCGATCAGCAGACCCTCCTTGGCCAGACGCTCGCACTCGGAGTAGAGCAGGCTGTGAGGAATGCTCCAGAAATACTTCGAGCTGAGCTCTGATATCTGCTTGATGTCATATGGGGTCGCCGGCTGCGTGTGCTCGAGCATGCCCAGCACCAGGTAGGAGGCCTCACTCAGACGCGGCTCAGACGGCTCAGACATTGCGCGTAGCATACATCACCATATGTATGGTCCATGCTATATGTTTTGGATCAAATCGTCTAATACATACTGTCCAGAAAGCTCAAGCCTCACCCGCGGCCAATTCCCTTGGGGCACGGCACCGTGACCGATATCGGAACCGTTTCCCCGCTGTAGAAGCTCACTTCGGCCTTACCCGTGAAGCCGTGTTTGCACGTGTTGGGAACGGTGCCGAAGGACACCAGCTTCTTGCCCTTCTTGAAGGCGGCGCCGAGCTTGATCTTGAACTGTTCGGCGGAGGCGGCAAGCGCTCCTGGCACCGTTTCGATCAGCGGTATCTCCGCGGTGGCAATCAGGCCGGAAGGGCCGTTGGCAAAGGCAAGCGTCGCGAATTCTTCGAGCGAGACCGGCGTGCTGCCCGCGATCGAGAAGATCAGGCCGCCTCCGGAGTTGAAGAACGCCTGCACGGTCACTCGCTCGTGCACCCGTTCGGCGCCGAAGCTGACGGCGCCGGTGGCTTCACCGGGCGAGCTCGCGATCGATCTGAGCGGGCACCCTTCGGGGCCAGAGGCGCGCAGGATGCTCTCCGAGCATCTGGCGAAGCCACTTTCGTTCACCTTCACGCCCTTTGGCAGGAACACCTTTACTTGCTTAATCGGCGAGGGAAATCCACCGTATTCCGTCCCACTGATTTTGCCTTCGATTTCCAGCGCGGCGGGCGCGCCGAGCATATTGCCGGTCCCCGGATACGTAGGGCCGTTGGTCTTGCGTGGGTTGATCGGGATGGGGACGATCGCCGCCCTCGCCGTGATCGTCGGCGTCGCCGACGCCACAGCGCTCAGACCGCTGAGGCCCAACGCCCCTGAAGCCAGTAGGACTATGTAAATCAGTGCTCTGCGCATCGTCAGCTCCTCTCGTGCTGCGTGGTGTCAGTCCGCTATTTGACCGCGGGCGTGGTGTGCGTAGTCCGCCGCTTGACTGCGGACTTGGTGTGCGTGGTCCTTCGCTTGCGCGCACGACGCGCGACCCGCGGGCGGGCGGGTGGGCATCCAGTCACCGCGATCTTTGTGTTCTGCTTCAGCCGTGCCCCGTTCTGGGCCACGAATTCGGTGGGCATCGTGAGTTTGGAGGTGCACAGGTCTCCGTTCGCCGCGAGCGCCGAGTCTGGGCCTTGGGGAAAACGCAGTTCGAAGCTGCCGACGGGAACGTCGGGGACCGCTGGGAACGTCGAGCTTGTTATCCCCTTTTTGGAGATGAACGTTTCGCCGTGCAGATACACGGTGACGCCGTCGCCCTGGAGCACGACGATCAGTTCGGGGAACTTGGCCCCGCCGTAGGAGACGAAGTAGGCCGGGCCGCTCAGTCCCACGGGCAAAAGCGGCGTGGTGGCGCTGGCCGTGGCGACGACCGACGCCGGCGGGCAGCTCGCGGGGTTCGCTTCGAACGTCCTCGCCAGGCACGCCTTCTGCAGCGTCGTGAGGCGTGCGGGGAGCTGCTTGGGCAGTTCGACCTTGACCTTGGCGATGTTGGCTTGCGTACCCGGCGTGGCCGGGTAGAGGAGCTTGGCGTCGAGGCTCGCTCCGTCGGCTCTCGAGGTGTGGCCCGAGGTCGAGACCGAGAAGTGCGGCTTGAACTGCAACGCCTCGCAGTCCGTGACCTGGAAGTGCACTGAGGCGGTGCTGAGAGAGCCCGCGGAGCCGTCCATCGTGGTCGAGATCGTCTCGGGGTCGCAGTTGGTCGGGTTGAAGATGAATTCGGGGCGGTTGATTTCGACAGTGACACTGCGGGCGAGCGCGGGTACGCCCTGCAGCATCTCCGGGAGCGGGCCGGTAACGACCGTCACCGCCGATGTTTGGGGGTTAATCTCAAGCGCCGCTCTGACGATCACGTCGCCGAGGTCGAACGGGCCACCGCGCGCGGGCACGACGACCGACAGGCCGAAGGGCGCGCCGTCATACGGCCCCGTCAGGTAGACGCGCCCGGGCGGGACCTCGAACGGGTCGGGACCCGGTCCCACCGTGACGGAGATCGTCCCGATCTGGCTTTCTGGGCCGCACTTGCCTTCCTGGGCCTGTGGTTCGCCGCACAGGGGCACGTGAGCGACCGAGCCGAGCAGGCCGGTCGGGATGTGCTCCTGGATCGCGGCGAGCCCTTGTTCTGAGTCTTGGCGGGTGAACGTCGTGACGAACGGGCTGTAGCCGCCCGCCTGGTTGCTCGTCGTGCCCGCCGTGAATGTGGGAGCAAACGCGCCGGTGGGACAACCCGAGTTGACCGTGAAGCTGCTCTGCACTTCGGCCGGGTCTGATTCGGACGCCGACCAGGGACTCAGCAGCGCGCTCGTCGTGTAGATACCGCACGCGTCGGGCACGAGCGCGGCGCGCGGGCCGCCGAAGAGGTTGAGCGCCATTTCGCTGTACGGGAAGCTCGGGCAGATTCTTGAAGCGGGTGGTGAGCTGTCCGGTGAGCTGGTTCAGGCTCACTTCGCCTGCCGCCTTGATCTGCACGCCGCTGCCTTCCACCACGACATAAAAGGCGATCAGCGAGCCGAACGGGTTGGAGCCCCGGGCCGGGCCGGCGTTGCCCTGCTGTGCTAGATACACGGACCCGCCCACGGAATGGTCGAGCAGCGGCGTGCGCGCTTGGACGGTGCCGATCTTCGAGGATTCCGGGCAAGCGGTCGGGGCTGGGCTTGACAGGCCGACCTGCGCTTCGCTGCACGCTCCCAGGCCGCTTACGGCCGAGGGCGAAACCACGAGGTCCGGCGGCAGCGTCACCACGGCTTCGCGCAGGTTCGCCTCAGCGAGCGAGCCCAGCGCCTCGACCTGCGGGATCTTCAGCGCGATGCTCACCCCGGTCGGCGTATTCGCGACCGTGGTTTCGGGGCTGACTTCGATCGATGGTGTGAAGCTGAGCTTCTCGCAACCGGTCATCGCCGCAAGCGGCGCCGAGAACAGGGTCGGCGTCCACACCCCCGGTTCCTGCCACGAGTCGGCGCTCACCGCGCTCGAGCGCCGCCGGGCTGCTTCTTCGTCGGGTTCGCTGCCACACGACGTCGGCAGCGTCAGGAACGGCTGGCTGCCGCGCGCTACCGCGACGCACGGCCCGCCCGTGAGCTGCTGGTGGCAGTGGCTCGGCGCCGACGGGTCCCCCCACAGCGTCAGCATGATGCCGTCGGCGCTTGCGAATTGGGGTATGCCGGACACCATCGCGGAGATGCCGTAGTCGCCGCCGGCGTGGGCGCTGCCAACCAGGTGCGCGATGAAACCCACATTGGCGACGGTGAAGCCGAGCGCGCCGGCCACCTTCGGCGAGGACGGCGCGATGTTGAAGACTGGGCTCTCGTGCGCTTCGTACACGGCGGGCAGCGGCGATTCGATCGCGATGTCGCCCACCTGGCTGGAGACCGGGCATTCCTGCTTGGCAAGCTGCTGTTCGGAGCAGCGCTGCACCGCGAGCAGGTTCACGGCGACCCCAGCCGGCAGCGTCACTTCGACGTCCTTGGGATCGCCGCCGGCGATTTCGTGACCGAGCGGACCAGCATCCCCGAGGCCTTCTCCGAGCTGCTCGGAGCTGAGCGCGTGGCGGTCGAGCAGCATTGTCGTGGTGAGCGCGTAGGGATGCGCCCCCGCCTGCGTCGTCGGCGCTCCGCCCTGTTCTTCGGCCCGCTGTTCGATGCGTTCGATACCGAACTTTTCGCTCGCGCGCGCCGCGACGGGAAGCGCGAGCAGCACGACGGCCACCAATGCGAGCGGGAGTTGGAGCACTCGAGCTCCGGCACAGAGAACCCGTTTGACGCTCATCGCTTTGGCCTTCGTTTGCTGCCGGCCTGCTTGCCTTTGCGCTCGTGGCGCACCCGCTTGACGCACCTGCTGTTCTTCTTCACGTAGCCCTTTCGGCACGGCTTTGGCTTCGGTTTCGATTTCGCGACGACCTTCGATTCCACCGCCGGTGCGCTGTCGCCCGGACCCGAGAACAGCTGGCTGGCCGAGAGGCCTGCCGCCGGCAGGGGCGCCTGCGCGGGGTGACAAGCTTCGCCGAGGCACGGCACCGGCGCCGGCGGCGGATTCTGCGCGGCGATGCCGCCCGCTGCGCGTGCGTCGTAGAGGTCGACCAGTTCGTCTTCGTCCTGGCCCACAAGCGATTGGCGCGTGAAGAAGAAGACGTCGCTCGCGTTGGCGCTCGCTTCGGCGAAATAGGACGCTTGGTCGCTGACACCCGAGGAGATCAGGTAAAGACAGCCACCGCTCGTCCCGGCCGGACAGGTGCCCGAGCCTTCGCGCTCCCACTCATACACGTCCATCTGACTGTTGGAGTCGCCTTCCAGCAGCGCTTCTTCGGTCTCGAAGAACACTCTGCTGCCGTCGGAAGAGAGGTTGCGGGGAAGATCCCATGGGTAGAGCGTCGGCGGCGGAATCGAGCCGTCGCTCTCCAGGTGGTAGAGCAGCGCGTCGTGTGTGGCGGCAGTCCCCTGCGGATTGCAAGACACGCACGTCACATGTTCGCCAACGGCGTCATAGACGTACAGCTCGTCGCACGACGCGGGTTCTTCGTGTTCGCTGCAGTCCCCGCCCGCGCCGTGATTGTCATAGCCGGTGATCTCCCTCCTGGAGCTGAACAGGAGTGTGTGCCCGTCGGCGCTGACGCGAGCCGTTCTCACCCCTTCGGCTGGGCCACCGAGCGCCACGCCGTTGTAGAGCAGCGTGCGGGCGGTCCAATCGTCTTCTTCCCCACCGCTGCTAACCAGCGCGATCGCGCCTTCGTGCCAAACGTAAATGTTGCCCGCGCCGGAGACCCCACCGTTCGCGAGCACGCCCTTCGCGGCAAAGTAGAGGTAGGAACCGTCGTCGGCCACGCCGAGCACGCCCTGGACTTCGGCTCCGGCAGGCGTCAGCGCGACCGCTTGGGCGCGTTCGACGTCGAAGCCGTAGAGCACGCCGCCTTCACTGTAGGAGGCGTATGCGCCATCGGGGGTGCCGGCCAGCCACTCCGCCGCTCCATGAGAGACTTCTACCGTTTCGCCTTCCCCACCCGGCTCTTGCTCGCGCACGTACAGGCGTCCGCTGGCGAGGTCGGTGAAGAACACGCGCGAGCCGTCTTCGGATACGGCGCCCTGCGCGAAGTAGGAGACCCTCCCGGAGGAATGGTCGGGCAGTTCGACGACTTCTTCGGCGGCACCCGGGCCACGCCAGCCCGCTGCCCCGCCATCGGAGGGGACACCTCCGGGCAACAGGTCAACCAGGCTGATCTGTCCTTCGTGCCATTCGTACAGGTTGCGCACCCCGGCCGGCGCCCCGTCAATCAGGGGGTTGGCCGATTCGAAGAACACGCGCGTGTCGCTGTCGGCCGCCGCCACGAGGAAGAAACTGACCTTTTCAGCGGCCTGCGCCTGGAACAGCAGGCGGTAAGCACCCGTGCGATTCGCGCGCATGTAGACGGCCTGCCTGCCTTCGATTGCGCCCGCATCGGCTTCGCTGACGAGCGGCGGCTCGTTATTTGACAGCACGAAGCTGTAGGCGAGGTCTTCGCTCACGCCCAGCACCGCGCCGAGGCCGCCGGAGTCAACGGCGGGCTCGAGGTTCCGTGTCGGCCACGATTCCGCCGAGCGCGTGCTGAGGTAGGCGCTGAACAGTTCGGGTGAGCCTTCGCCCGCCCCGCCGTCCAGCGGGAACGGCCCGAGCGAGTTGAACGTGACCGCTTCGCCGGAGGGCGCGACGCGCACGCTCGTGAGGGCTCCGAGTGCGTCCGCGTAGTTCTTTTCGACCGGCGAGACCTGCTCATAGGCGCGACAGTCGGGCAGCGCCGGGGCGTAGGGCTCCTCGATGCGCACCTGTTCGTTGGGGCACGAGCCCGCCGCTCCAGCCGTTGCCGGCGCCAGCGCCGCCCAAGACCAAACGCTCGCGGTGGCGCCAACCACCAGCGCAGCCAGGACCGTATAGGCCCGACGGGACCCACAGTGTGCGGTGAGGCGCAGCCAACGGCGAGCGTGGCGAACCATTACGATACTTCCCGTAAGATACAAATAGTATGATCCAAAATGGACGGCACGTCCTGAACCGTACCACACAAATGGATACTCGGGGCCGAGAGCGTCGCTGCTGATGGAAGGACTACCCTGCCTTCGTGATCGAGGGGCGCTTACTCCCCCATCTGCCGAGCCGCGCATGGCTCGCTGGGGCATTTGCCGTGTGCGCGCTGGCGCTGATTTCCTGCGGCGCGAACACGCTCCAAGACCAACCGGTCGGAGCCTCGCCGCTGGAGAGCGTCATGGTCAAGAGCCGATTCCCCGTGTACTGGCTCGGGCTCGACTTCCAGGGCATGCAGATCACGAGCGTGTCGATCGATCCCAGCGAAGCGGTCACGATCCGCTACGGCGATTGCGTCCTGGGCGGTCAGTACACCTGCGTCACGCCCGTCACGATCGTCAGCTCGCCCGACAACAGCTTCGTCCCCGGCGCGACACCCGCCACGCGCACCGTCTCGCTGCGGAGCGCCACCGCCAGCCTCGCCCAGGGGGGCGCCACCCTCGCGATCCCGACCGGGCCGGTGGTGGTGAGCGTGTACGCCCGCACTGCCGTGCTCGCCCGTCAGGCGGCCGGCACGATGACGCCCTTCAACGAAGTCGGCCTGCCCGATGCGCCGTTGCCGGCGGCGCTGCCCGACACCGGCTTCGACCGCATCCCTCTGCCAGGCCAGGCGCCGGCTGGCGTGAGCGTGCCGAGGCAGCGCGGCGGCTGAATCAGACGCGCAACGGACGGACCGCGATCGTCATCCGCGTCAGCGCGCACAGGCGACCGCTGTCGTCGCTAAAGGACACGTCCCACAGCCATGTGGTGCGCCCGCGGTGCAGACGCTTGGCGTGGGCGTGCACGGCGCCCTGAGTGATCGGACGCAGAAAGCTGGTGCTGTTGGACATCCCCATCGCCACGTCGCCGTCCTCCAGCACCGTCATGCCCGTCGCAAGCGAGGCGATCGACTCGGCCACCGAGGCATACAGGCCCCCGTGCACGAGCCCGGCCGGCTGCTTGTGCTCGTCGCGGACGACGACTCGCGCGCGCACCTCTTCTGCCGAGCATTCCAGCAGCTCCAGTCCATACAAGCGGTCGAAGCCATGCAGGTACTCGTTGATCTGCGCCACAGGTGGGATGGGCATCGGGCGGCCACGATAGCCTACGGACCCCCGCCGTGAGCACCGACGCGGCGGCGGGCTTTTTGAGATGAGCCAACTCGACCGACTGCCACCCGACCAGCGCGCCGTGCTCTCGCTCGTGCTCGACCGCGGTCGCAGCTACGCGGAGGTCGCGGATATGTTGGGCCTCCCCGAGAGCGCCGTGCGCGACCGCGCGCACGCGGCGCTCGACGCGCTCGCCGCAGAACCGGGACGCCCACGCACAGAGCGTGGAGCGGCGGCAGGCCGGCGCACAGAGCCTGCGCCCGCAGGAGGTCCGCGGACGGAGAGCGCGGGAGGCCCGCAGACGGAGAGCGCGGGGGGTCTGCGCGCAGAGGGCGCGCTTGGCGCATCCCCAAGTCGGGAGCGCCCAAGCGGGCCCGGCGGCGCTCGCAGGCAGCCGACCGGGTCCCGCCGCGCCGGCGCGATCCTGCTGGGGGCGATCGTCGCGGTGGTCGTCGTGGTCGTCGTCCTGGTCTCCACCGGCGGTGGTGGCAAAGGCAGCGGCGCCACCGGCACAGGCACGACCTCCTCCAGCACGACCTCCTCGACGAGCACGAGCGCCGCCAAGCCGAAGCTCAACAAGACGATCTCGCTCAGCTCGCCCGACCCCGAACTGAAAGCGTCCGGGACGGCCTACGTGCTCTCAGAGGGCGGCCGCAGCGCCTTCTACGTCGCCGCCCAGGGCCTGCCCGAATCCAAAGGGTTCTTCTATGCGGTGTGGCTGTACAACTCGCCGTCCAGCTCGACGCCGCTGGGACGTGCCTCAAACGTGGGCTCCGACGGACGCATGCAGGGCGGCAACCCGCTGCCTTCGAACGCCAGCCTCTACCGCCAGCTGATCGTGACGCGCGAGACGAGCACGCACCCGGCCCACCCCGGCCCGATCGTGCTGCAAGGCACGTTCGCGCTGCACTGATTCTCACACGCCCCGACCGCCGCTCGACACACCGGTCCGGCACGCGCCCCGATCGCCGCTCGCTGCCAGCCGCCACCCGCGCGCCCAGTCCCGCGGCGACAGTGCTCAAGCCAAAATCAGCTTGCCCGGGTTCATGATCCCCAGCGGGTCCAAGTCGGCCTTCAGCGCGAGCAGGGCACGAACTCCCTCCCTCCCCACCTCCCGCTCCATCCACGCCGCGTGATCGCGACCGACCGCGTGGTGGTGGGTGATCGTGCCACCCCCGTCCACGATCGCGTCGCTTGCGGCCCGCTTGACCGCGCGCCACTGCTCGATCTCCCCGCCCTCGATCTGGGCCGCCAGGAACGTGAAGTAGAGCGAGGCGCCGGTCTCGTACAGGTGCGAGACGTGGCACATGACCAGGCCCGGCGTGCCCGCCGCGCGCAGTGCCCCCTCGATCGCCCCGCCCACGCGCCCGTGCAGGGCCGCCACGTTCGCCCATGTGGTGGCGGTCTCGAGCGTCTCGACCATCACGCCTTGGGTGAGCAGCTCGTCGCGCAGATAGGGGGCCTCAAAGCGCGAGGCCAGCCAGGCCCGGCCGGGCGAGCGGCCCACACGCACACCGCCTGCGCGCCCCACGATCCGGCGCGCTCGCGCGCGGCGAGCGCCCACCTCCTCGGACTCTCCCTCGAAACCGAGGATCGCCAGGCAGCCTTCCCCGCGCCCGCGCGCCTTCAGGTAGGCGCGTCCGAACCGGCCCTTGGCCCCGCCGGCGCCGGCCAGGGCAAGCGACATGCGCGTCTCCTGCAGATCTGAGAGTCGGGCCACGTCAGGGGCGCTATGCCTTTGGGACAGCTCGCGAAAGGCCTCCACGCCCGCCTCGAAGCTCTCGAAGAAGACGCCTTCGTAAACGCGTTCTGCGGGAGCGTGACGCACGCGCAAGGACAGCTCGTCGATCACCCCGAGCACGCCCTCCGAGCCGACCGCCAGTTCACGCATCGAGGGCCCGGCCGCGCTCGCCGGCAGGGCCGCCAAGTCGAGCTCGCCGGCCGGAGCCGCCATGCGCAGACCAAGGATCATGCGCTCGAAGCGACCGTAGCCCGTCGAGGCCTGACCGGCCGAGCGCGTGGCGGCGCAGCCGCCGAGCGACACGTACTCGAAGGACTGGGGAAAGTGGCCCAACGTGAAACCGCGCGCGCCAAGCCAAGCCTCGACCTCGCGCGCGCGGGCGCCGCCCTGCACGGTCAGGATGCCCGAGCGCTCGTCGAAGCCCACCACATCGGCCAGGCGGCCCATGTCGAGCGCCACCACCGCCCCGTGCTGTCCGCGCAGAGGCTCGACCCCGCCGACGACGCTGGTGCCGCCTCCGAAAGCGACCACCGCGACGGATTCGCGCGCGCACAGGTCCAGCAGGGCGCGCAGCTCTTCGCGCGAGGACGGGTAGAGCACCGCATCGGGCGCGCCCTCCGGCTCCCCCGCGCGCAGCCTCACCAGGTCCGGATAGCCCTTGCCGGCGGCGTGGCCAACGCGGTCGGCGTGATCCACCCGCACGCTCCCGGAATCGAGCACGTCGCGCAACCGCGAGAGCGTCGTCTCCGGGATGGCCGACTGCTCGATCCTCACGTGTTCGAGCGCCACCGGCGGTCGCGGCCGCGCCGCCACGCCGACGGTCTCGCGCAGGAACTCCAGGGCGCGCCTCGGCAGGCCGGGCGGACGGGAGGGATCGCCCCAGCCCCACCAGCGCATCGGCTCGGGCGCCCCCAGGCCGGCGCCGGTCCTCGCCGATCGAGTCCCGGCGAGCGTCACGGCGTGTGCCGCCCGACGATCCGCTCCAATCCGTCCAAAGCCTCCTCGATCGTAGAGCTGGCGGCGCGGCGTACCAGATGTCCGCCGAGGCGCGCGAGGAAGCCTTGCAGAGTCTGGCGCAGCTCGACCGTCACCTCGGTGGCGTGAGCATCGTCCGCGCTCGCCAGGCTGACCTCGGTCTCGGCGCTCTTGAGCACCTTGGCGAACGGGGTGTTCTCAACCTGTTGAGCCCACACGATTCGCTGCCCAGCCACGGCGTCCACGAGGTGGAAGTCGGCGCGCACGATTTTCCCTTTGTCGCTCGTCAGGACCTCGGTGAATGCGCTCGGCTCAACCGCCTCCACCCGGCTCACGCGTGGCCACCAGCGCGGCAGGTGGTGGGGGTCGCCGAGCACTTCCCACAGCTCCTGCGGCGAAGCGTCGATCGTGCGAGTGAGCCGGGCCGTGGGCACTACCTAAGCCTCATAGGTCAGTAGAGCGTGCGCCTCGTGCGGGGCCTCCACGGCCCGCTCCAGCGCGCCGGCGTCGGCCATCAGCGGGGTGATGTCCTTGAACACGATCCCCGGCTTGGGGAAGTCGGGAATGTCGCGGATCAGCGTGCGCAGGTCGTCGGTCACGAGCATGAGCGCCGCGAAACGGCCGCCTCAGCGGACGATCTTGCGCAGGTCGCGCACCAGCAACAGGTGCTTCAGGTGGGTGGTGACCGCCGCCAGGTTCTCCAGCGCATCGACCGCGTCCTTGCGCCGCTGCGGGTTGCGCGAGCGCAGGGCCGGGGCGAGGATCTGCTGCAGAAGACTGGCCTCGCGGTCGGCCGAGGAGCGGAACACCCTCAGGTTGCGCCCCCCCACCCCGTAGCGGGCAAGCTCAGAGACGGCGCTGATGATCTCGCGCTCGGTCTCGTCGAAATAGCGCACCCCGCCTCGCATCTCGCCCTTGACGACGCCATACTCTTCGAGCTCGCGCACGAGCTTGGCCTCGGCGCCGGTCTCCTCCAAGACGTCTTCGAGCGAGTAGAGCCCGCCCTCCTGCTCGCGCACGCTGACGCTCGAATGCCACGCGCGCTTGCCACCCTCGCGCCCGGGACGCGGAACCTGCATCTCGTCGGCGCGCCCTGCCGCCAACTCTTGGCGGATCACCCGCAGAGGCAGGAACTCGTCGCGCTGCATGCGCAGGATCGTGCGCAAGCGCTGGACATCGCTCTGGGAGTAGAGCCTGTAGCCGCCGGGAGTGCGCCTGGGCGTGAGCAGCTTCTGGTCCTCCAGGTAGCGGATCTTGGAGATCGAGATGTCGGGGAACTCCTGCACCAGGGCCTTGCACACGGCGCCGATCGTCAAGGCTTTCTGGGGCACGGCGGCGCCGTTGGCCGTGTCCACCGCGGGGATCTCTATCTGCGAGGAGGCCATCAGCGCGCGTGGTAAGTGAGCTTGTACTTGCCGATCTGCAGCTCGTCGCCCTCCTCCAGGCGATGCGAGTCGATGCGCGAACGATTCACGTAGGTGCCGTTCAGCGAGCCGCAGTCGTCCAGATACCAGTGGTCTCCTCGCGCGACAAGCAGGGCATGGTCGCGCGAGACGGTGACGTCGTCGAGGAACACGTCGGAGTCGGGGCGCCGGCCGATCGTCATACGCTCGCGGTCGACCGCAAAGCTCTCGCCCGCGCGACCTCCTCCGGTGCGGATCACCAAAGCGGGCCCGTGGGCGGTGACCTGCTCCATCTCGACCGGCACCAGCTCGCCTTCCTCGTCGATGCGGTAGGTGGCGGTCACCGGCTCGCCGGCGCTGCCCTCGCCTCGCGCCAGCAGCGCGCCGCAGCGCTGGCAATAGTTGGCGCCCTCGTCATTGACGAAGCCACACTCGGGACAGTGCACCGCCATCGCAGCCCTTACAGCTCGTCGGTCGAGACTCCGCCCGCGCGGTTGGCGAGGATGTCCGACAGGCGCTTGACGTCGTCTCCAGAGATCGCGGCCTCGCCCTCGCGGTGCTGCTCGCGCAAACGGCTGACGAGCTCGGCCCTGAGAATGTCGATCTTGCCGTGCAGGATGCGCCGTTTGTAGGAGATCTCCATCTCCTCCTCGGTGAGCTGGCGGATCACATCCTTGAGCTCACTGTCGGTCATCGAGCCGAGGTCGGGAAACGTGTCCATCGCGGGCGATCTCCTCTTGCGCAAGGATGCAGGTCAAATAACTTCTTTTACTGCCGTCTGCCAGCCGAGTATAGACCAAAAGGTGAAGTTGAGCTTGAGAGTATTGAGACCGAGATCGACGCGCCCATCCCCTGCCGATGCAGGGCCGATGGACGCACCGTCAACCGATCCGCCATCGAAGCGCGCGCGGTCGAGGCGGCCCGGCCTGACGCGCGCGCAAGTCGTCGCCGGGGCGCTGATCGCGCTGATCGCGATCGGCGGCGGGATCGCGCGGGCGGGGGCGATCGGCACCAATACGCACCTGTCGGCAGACGAGAACGGCTACGTGGGCAACGCCAACAGGATCCTGGCCGACGAACGCTATGCCACCTTCAAGTGGCCGCCGGGCGCCTCGGTGGCGTTCGCGCTCGCCACGCGCCTCTCAGGTCACCATTCGCTGCGCCTGGCCACCCACGCCGAAGGCCCGGCCCAGTACATGCAGCTGGCGATCGGGATCGCGACGCTGCTCCTGGTTGCGGCGCTGACCTGGCTCCTGGCCGGGCCGTGGGCGGCGGTGATCGCGACCGCCCTGGTCGCCTCCTATGAGCCGCTGATCGAGGCCACTCGCACGTTCTTGAGCGAGCCTTTGGGCGCCTTTGTGCTGCTGGCAGCCGTCGGCGCGGCCGTTCTGGCGCAGCGGCGCCTGGGCACCCGCCACGAGCTGTTGTGGCTGCTCGGCGCCGGCTTCGTGGGCGGCCTGGCCTGCCTGACGCGCAGCGACCTGGCCGTAGGCATGGGCTTCATCGCCCTGGCCCTGGCTCTGGTCGGGCGCCCCGGGTGGCGCGAGGGCCTGCTGCGGGGCGCCATGTACCTGGGCGCGCTGCTGCTCACGCTCTCGCCTTGGCTGGCATATGCCTCGGACAAGGAGGGAAGGTTCGTGCCCATCACGAACGCCGGGCCAGACGCGTTTTTCATCGGCTCCTACCTACCCGGCAAAGGTCTGCTCGTGCCCACCGAGGAGCAATTGGCCCCCGAAGTCTGCCGTCACTTCCCCCAGGATTGCGGGCGCTACTGGCAGCAGAG
Organism: uncultured Solirubrobacterales bacterium; assembly: GCA_963809705.1. Lineage (GTDB taxonomy): Bacteria > Actinomycetota > Thermoleophilia > Solirubrobacterales > Solirubrobacteraceae > Palsa-744. The sequence goes on from CAWEKF010000002.1 coordinate 298,717, forward strand.
CTCAGCGCCCGTGTTCAGGCTGATCGAAGCGCGCCACCCGGGCATGTCCGAGAACGCGGCGGTCAACAGGGAAAACCTGGCCAACATCGAAAAGTACGCGCTCGGCAAACCGGCGGCTTTCGCGGCGATGCTGTGGGGCAAGTACTGGAAGATGTGGGACAACGTGTGGAGCGGCGGCAACGGCACCTACCATCCGGACACGAGCCAAACCCAGCACACGATCTACCTGCTGGCGGCCTGGATCGGGTTGCTGGCGGGCCTGGTCTTGACGCGTCGTTTCGTGCTCGTGGTGAGCGCGGGGGTCCTGATCTCGGTCGCCGGCCTGGCGACCCTGTTCAACGACCAGCCCCGCTACAACGTGAGCCTGATGGCCCTGCTCCTGTGCTCGGGCACGATCGGGGCTTGGCTGGCGGGCGAGCGACTGCTCGCCATGTGGCGCGCGCGCGCAGCGGCACATGCCGGCGGAACGCCAAGTCCCTCGCTTCAGTAAGCCCGAGCGGTCAACCGTTGGCGCGCGCGCGCAGCTGGGCCCGTCCCGAGCGCACGTACAGCGCACTGGCCATCAGAGCAAGCGCCAGGCCGACATACAAGAGCACTTCCGCCAGGCCGCCGAGGCCGACCATCGCAAAAAACAGAGCCCCCATCAACGGCGCCACCGAGATGCGCCCTGGCCAGTTGATGCGCAGCTCCACGCCCCGCCTCAAGCCATAGCGTCCAAGCGCCACCATCGCCAGCTCGCGCACGACCAGCACCGCCAAGGCCCAGCGGGGCAACAGCTCAAAGCGCCAGCACACCACAACCCCGCTGACGACCAGGAGGCGGTCGGTGACGGGATCCATCAGGGCGCCAAGGCGGCTGTATTGGCGTGTGAGGCGCGCGGCGATCCCATCCGCGTAGTCGCCCCAGCCGATAATGGCGAACAGGGTTGCCGAGAGCGCGTCGACTCCGTCTTCGCTCGAGAGGGCTACCACCAGGAACACGGGGATCAACAGGAGCCTGGCGAAGCCGATCGCGTTGGGGATCGTCCACGGGCGCAACGGCTCGCCGGCCAAGGTCTGCGGCGGCGGCGGCCCGGAGCGGTCGAGACCGACGAGGCGACGGAGTGTTAGTTGTCCGCCAGAAGGGCACCCTGCGCGCGCGCGTGTACGTGTACGCGCGCGCGGGGCACTCTCCAGAGAACCATCGACACCCCGCCGACTCGCGGAGCCGGACGACTCCTCGTCCCCGGGCCGTTCTAGGGGGCGTTCTGGCACAGCTCGTCCAAGGCACGCAGGAGAGACTGCGGCTCCCCGCCCAAAGGCAGACCCGGAGCCTCCTGGCGCCCGCGCCGCAGCTGCGCCTCGGCCTCGCCAGACTCCAGGCTGCGCCGCCCGACCGTCAGGCGCACCGGACAGCCGAGCAGCTCGGCGTCGGCGAACTTCTCGCCGGGGCCCGCTTCGCGGTCGTCGTACAGGACCTCCACCCCGCCCTGCACGAGCGTCTCGTACAGGCCCTCGGCCGCATCGCGCTCAGGTGTGCCGGGCCTACCGACCGCCACCAGATGCACCGCGAAGGGCGCAAGCGCTTTGGGCCAGGAGATGCCGTGATCGTCGGCGAACTGCTCGACCGCGGCGGCCACCACACGGGCCGGCCCGATCCCGTAGGAGCCCATCCAGATCGGCCGCTCCTCCCCTTTCTCGTCCAGATAGGTGGCGCCGAGCGGCTCGGAGTAGCGGGTGCCGAGCTTGAAGATGTTGCCGATCTCGATCGCCGGCTCGATCCGAAGCCGTTGGTCGCCGAGCGTGCACGTATCGCCGTCGCGGTGGAAGTCGGGGCTCTTCTCGACGACCTCCATGTTGGCCGCGTAGCCCTCTCCCAGCGCCACCTCGTCCTCGCCGGCGGCGCACGGGGCCATGTACTCGTGGGCGCCCACGCCTCCCATCATGCCCACGCCGGACTCGACCCTGTAGAAGCGCAGGCCGGTGCGCCCCATGATCCGATCGTAGGCGCCGACGTGCAGGGCGTAGCGCTCCTCCAGGCCAGCCTGGTCGCGGTCGAAGCTATAGGAGTCCTTCATCACGAACTCCCGGGTGCGCAATACGCCGGCGCGGGGGCGCGGCTCGTCGCGCTCCTTGACCTGGAAGTGGTAGAGGATCAGCGGCAGGTCGCGATAGGAGTCGATCGTTTGGGCTGCATGGAATGTGACGGCCTCCTCGTGGGTCATCGCCAGGACCAGCTCCGAGCCCTTGCGGTCGGCCAGCTTGAACAGCTCGTCGATCGCAAGACGCCCGGTCTTGCGCCACAGCTCGGCCGGCTGCAGTACCGGCATCAGCATCTCGCGCCCGCCGATCGCGTCGATCTCCTCGCGGACGATCTGCACGACGCGCTGGTGGACCTTCCAGCCGGCGGGCAGCCAGGTCCATATGCCGCTGCCCATCTGCCTGATCAGGCCGGCCCTGACCATCAGCTTGTGCGAGATCGCCTCCGCGTCGGCGGGGGCCTGCTTCTCGGTGGGCAGCAGGTACTCGGTCAGGCGGGTCATGGCGTGCGCGACATCCTATGCTGCGTTGCGAACAACCGTCCACGACAAAGGAGCCCCGATGGCCTACTCCGTACCGCCGCTTCCCTACGCGTATGACGCGCTGGAGCCCCACATCGACAAGCTGACGATGGAAATCCATCACGACAAGCACCACCAGGCCTACGTGGACAAGGTCAACGCCGCCCTGGAGGGCACGCCGCTGGCCGACACGCCGATCGAGGATGTCCTGAAGGACCTCTCGAAAGTGCCGGAGGACAAGCGCACCGCAGTGCGCAACAACGGCGGTGGCCACTACAACCACTCGCTCTTCTGGGAGTCGATGTCGGCCGACGGCGGCGGTGAGCCCGACGGCGCCCTGGCCGAGGCGATCGCATCCACCTTCGGCTCCTTCTCGGACTTCCAGGCCAAGCTCAAGGAAACGGGCGTCAACCAGTTCGGCTCGGGCTGGTCCTGGCTCGTGCACGACGGCTCGGGCCTGGCGGTCGTGGGGACCCCCAACCAGGACAACCCGATCTCAAACGGCAAGACGCCCCTGCTGGGCGTGGACGTATGGGAGCACGCTTACTACCTGAAGTACCAGAACAAGCGGCCCGAATATCTGGACGCTTGGTGGAACACGGTCGATTGGGCCAAGGTGGGCGAGCGCTTCAGCGCCGTGTGAATCTGCGACCCGCCACTGGCGACGCCGGCTCGAGCATCGACTCGAGCACGGCGTCGGCCTCGGTTTCCTGCTCGGCGGCCGCGGCCTCCAGGGCCGCCAGTTTCTCGGGTGTCATCGCGCTCGCATCCTCGTTGGCGGCCAGCCACTCGCGCGCCTCGGCCGCCTTTCGCTCATCGCGCGCCACCGTCTTGCCTGCGGCGTAATACCTGTCGATCTCCTTGAACAGCTCGTCGACCAGTTCGTGTGTGGGCACCTTCTTCAGCGGCTCGCCCTTGGAGTAGATCATGCCCATGTCCTTGGCGCCGGTGATGCCGAAGTCGGCGTGGCGCGCCTCGCCGATGCCGTTGACCGCACAGCCCAGCACCGATACCTCGATCGGGTCCTCGTAGGCTTCCAGGCGACGCTCCACTTCGGCGACGACCGTGTCCATGTCGAACTGCAGGCGCCCGCATGTCGGGCAGGCGATCAGGACCGGACCCTTCTCGCGCAGCTTCAAGGCCTTGAGGATCTCCCAGGCGACCTTGACCTCCTCCTCGGCATGAAAAGTGGACAGCGAGATCCTGATCGTGTCGCCGATCCCGTCGGCCAGCAGCGTGCCCAGCCCGACTGCGGACTTTAGGGAGCCCGACCACTTGGTGCCGGCCTCGGTCACGCCCAGGTGCAGGGGATAGGGAATCTTGGCCGCCAGCATCCGGTTGGAGGCGATCGTGTTGGGCACCGAGGTGGACTTCATCGAGACCTTGAAGTTCTCGAAGTCGAGACGCTCCATCAGCTCGACGGTCTCAAGCGCCGCGGTCACCAAGGCCTCGACCGGGTTGGCGTACTCCAGCTCGCGCAGATGCTTGGGCAGAGAGCCGCTGTTGACGCCCACCCGCAACGGTGTGCCGGTCTGCTTGGCGAGCGCGATCACCTCGGCCACCTTCTCCGGACCGCCGATGTTGCCCGGGTTCAAGCGCACACAGTGCGCGCCCGCTTCGATCGCCTTCAGCGCAAGCGTGTGGTTGAAGTGGATGTCGGCGATCACCGGGATCGGCGAGTCCCTGACGATCTGCTTCAAAGCTTCCGCGTCGGGTTCGCGTGGCACCGCCACCCGCACGATGTCCGCGCCGGCGTCCGCCACTTTGCGGATCTGCGCCATCGTGGCCGCCAGGTTGGCGGTCTCGGTCTTGGTCATCGTCTGCACCGCCACGGGCGCTCCTCCGCCGATCGGGACGGAGCCGACGTGGATCTGACGCTCTGAGGCCATAGTCTGGATTCTACGATGACTGACGTCTACGCCACAGCGCGCGGCCCTTTCGCGCGCCTCGCCTCGCCCATCGCCGCGCAGGCGCGCAGGCGCCGCCACGAGCGCTTCTTCGCGCTCACAGGGGTCGACGCGCGAGCCCGCGTGCTCGATCTCGGCTGCGGCGCCTTGGGCCTACGCGCCTTGGAGCCGGACCTTGACATCACCGGCGTAGACTTGGCCGAGCGCCCCGCCTACCTCGGACCGTTCGTGCGCGCCGACGCCGCTGCTGGCCTGCCTTTCTCAGACGAGGAGTTCGACCTCGTGTACTGCTCCAGCGTGATCGAGCACGTCCCACCCTTGAGACGTGCCGCCTTCGCCGCCGAGCTGCGTCGCGTGGGGCGCGCCTGGTTTGTGCAAACACCGGCCCGCTCCTTCCCGATCGAGCCACACTCGCTGCTGCCGGGCGCCCACTGGTTGCCTCCCCGCTTGCGCCGCTCCTACTGGCGCCTGGGAGCCGCCGGTGCGTGGGAGGACATCTCGCTGCTCTCCCGCGGTGAGATGGAGGCCTTGTTCGGGCCGGCCTCAGCAGAGCGCCTAGGCCCATTCGTGAAGAGCTGGGTGTGCGTGCGGGCGCTACCCCCCGAGGCGCCCGATGTCGTTGCTGAACCCGTTGATCACGAGGAACAGGAGCAGGGCGATCCCGACTGAGCTGAAGCGCCACATGGCCGCCAGGGAGACACGCCGCCCGCGCACCTTCTCGGCCACGGCCCACAGCACGTGACCGCCGTCGAGCGGCAGGAACGGCAGCAGGTTGAGGACGGCGAGGACGAGCGAGACGTAGCCGATCACCACGAGCGCACGACCGGCGCCCTCCGCCACGGCCTGCTCGGTCACCTGGCCGATGCCCACGATGCTGGAGATCTGATGGCGCTGCTTGGCGCTCGTGAAGGCCTTGACCAGGCCGCTGAAGGTCTGGGTTGTCATTGCCCACATCTCTTTGGCCGAAGCCCCTGCGGCTGCCAGCACGCCGAACGACTTCGCGGTCGGCGGGCCGAAGCTGAAACCGAGCAGCATTCGCTTGGCTTCAGCGCTGTAGCGAGGCACAATCGAGAGCTGCACGAGGCGCCCGTCGCGACGCACCGTGACCGCGACGGGCGTGCGCCCGCGGCAACCTTCGACAACGGCGCCCGCGCAGCGGTGCGAGGAAATCGCCTCGATCGCGCCGCCCACGCTGACCCGGCGTCCGTCGACCGCCACGATCCGGTCCCCTGGGCGCAAGGCCGCAGCGGCCGGCATTCCGCGCTCGACGGCCCCCACGACCGTGGGGGCCGGTTTCAAAGTCTGTATGCCCGGATCGATGCCTTCCAGGGTGAGGGCGCCGTTCATGGAGCCCGCGAACAGGACGAGCCAGAACAGCGCGAAGGCGATCGCCAGGTTCACGCCCGGGCCCGCCAGGATCACCACTATGCGCTTCCAAGGCGCTTGGGCGTAGTAGGCCCGCCTGGCCACCTCCGGCGGCAGAGCTTCGATCTCCTCGGGGTTCATGCCCGTGATCTTCACGTAGCCCCCGAGCGGCAGGGCGCCGATCATGTATTCGGTCTCCCCCCGCTTGACGCCCGCGATCTTGGGCGGGAAGAACAGCGAGAAGCGCTCGACTCTCATGCCCACGGCCTTGGCCACCGCGAAGTGCCCCAGCTCGTGCAAGACGATCAGGGCCATGATCCCAAGGATTGTGATCAGCCAGTCCATATATGCTCAGTTTGGCAGGCTCAGGGCCTGCTCGGCGACGGCTCGCGCTTCGCGGTCGGCCTCGTACAGGGACTCGAAGGCCCTCACCGGCTGCGAGCCAAGCTCGCCGAGCGTGCGCTCGATCACCTCGGCAATGCCGAGAAAGGGCAAGCGCCCCGCGAGGAATGCGTGCACCGCGATCTCGTTCGCGGCGTTGAGCACACACGGCGCGGTACCGCCGGCCCGGGCGGCCTCGCGCGCCAAGCGCAGGCACGGGAAGGCTTCGAGGTCGACCGGCTCGAACGTGAGCGCGCCGACCTGGACGAGATCCAGCGGCTGCACGCCCGAATCCACGCTGGCGGCGCCGTGCAATGCGTAGGAGATGGCGATGCGCATGTCCTTGGGCCCGATGTGGGCGAGCATCGCTCCGTCGAGCAGCTGAACCAAGCCGTGGATCAGGGACTGGGGATGAACCACAACGTCGATGCGCTCGTAAGGAACGCCGAACAGATGGTGGGCCTCCATCAGCTCCAGGCCCTTGTTCATGAGCGTGGCCGAGTCGATCGTGATCTTGCCTCCCATCGCCCAGGTCGGATGCGCGAGCGCCTGCTCGACGGTCACGGCCGACAGCTGCGCAGAGGAGCGGCCTCGAAACGGGCCGCCGCTGGCGGTGATCGTGAGGCGCTCCACCGCGCCTGGCGGCTGCCCTGAGAGCAGTTGGTGGAGCGCGGTGTGCTCGGAGTCGACGGGCACGATCTGGGCGCCGGTCGCTTCGGCCAGGGCCACCACCAACTCGCCGCCGACCACCAGCGACTCCTTGTTGGCCAGGGCAAGGTCGATGCCCTCGCCGAGTGTGGCCACGGTGGGCCCGAGCCCGGCCGAGCCCACGAGCGCGTTGAGGACGAGCTCGGCGCCTGACTCCACGACGAGCCGCACCAAGCCCTCGGCCCCGGCCAAAACCTCGCCCTCGGGCCAGGCGAGCGCCGCCCGCTCGGCCGCATCGCTGTCCGCCAGCGCGATCCGAGCGACCCGATGGGCGCGCGCCTGCTCGACGAGCGCCTCCCACGAGCGCTCGGCCGATAGGCCCACCAGCTCGAATGCCTCTTCGTCGCGGCCCAAGACATCGAGGGCCTGAGCGCCGATCGAGCCGGTCGAGCCCAGGATCAACAGCCGCTTAGACATAGGCCAACCATATGTAGTAACCGACCACTGCGGTGAACAGGACCGCGTCGAGCCGGTCGAGCACACCACCGTGGGCGCCCAGGAGGCTGCCGGTGTCCTTCGCCCCGGCTTGACGCTTGACGAAGGACTCGAACAGGTCGCCGATCGGCGCGAACACGGCCACACCCAGGCCCAGGACCAAGGCATGGGAGCCGGGGAGCCAGTCCTGGTAGCGCCCGGCGAACCACACCCCGAGCACGGTGAAGGCCATGCCGATCGCCAAGCCCTCGACCGTCTTATTCGGCGAGATGGACGGCGCCAGCGGGCGGCGACCGAACAGGCGGCCACCGAGATAGGCGCCGGTGTCGCCGAGGAATGTGCCGACGAGCACGTCGATCACAATGCCCTCGCCGTGGGGCAGTTCTCGCAGGAGCACCGCGTGGGCCAAGGCGAACCCGATCCAGTAGATGCCCAGCAAGGTGAGCGCCATGCCGGCGACGGTGGGGCGACGCTGGAGCAAGGTCAAGGCGAACAGAACGGGCAGGACGACGCTGGCGGCAAGCAGCACCTGAGACTGGCTCCCGTCGGAGGCCGCGACCAGCATCCCGGCCAGGGTTATGAAGCCAGCCAAACGGACTGGACGGACGCGCTCGTACATGGCGTACAGCTCGTGCATGCACAGGCATCCGAGCACGAACACGCCGGCCGCGAAGACGGCGCCTCCGGAGATCACCAGGAACAGGGCCAGCGCGATCAGGGGCAGGGCTACGAGGGCGCGCGCGCTGACGTCCGAGCGAGCGGAGGCGTTACCTGAGGCGTTACCTGCCACCGAACCGCCGCCGTCGCTCGGAGAACTCGGCCAAGGATTCTTCGAGCGCCTCGCGCGAGAATTCGGGCCACAGCTCGTCGCGGAAGATCAACTCGGAGTAGGCCGACTGCCACAGCAGGTAGTTGGAGAGGCGCCGCTCGCCGCTGGTGCGGACGATCAGGTCGGGGTCGTGCATCTCGGGGGCGTAGAGCAGCTTGCGGAACTCCTCTTCGTCGCCGCCTTGGAATGCGCGCGCCGCGTCGACGATCTCTGCGCGCCCCCCGTAGTTGAAGGCCACGAACAGGGTGATGCGGCTGTTGGCATCGGTTAAGGCCTCTGCCCAAGCCATCCGCTCCACCAGGTCGGAGGCGACGCCTTCGCGGCGACCGATGAAGCGCATGCGCACTCCCTCGGAGTGCAGCTCGGGCGTCTCCTCGGTGATGCGCTCGGCGAACATCTCCATCAATCCCTGGACCTCCTCGGGGGGACGCGACCAGTTCTCGGTCGAGAAGGAGTACACGGTCAGCTCCTTGACGCCCAGCTCGGCGGCGTCGCGCAGGCGGGCCTTGACGATGTCCGCGCCGGCGCTGTGACCGTCGTTCACGGGTAATCCGCGCGCCCGCGCCCAGCGGCCGTTGCCGTCGGTGATGATTGCGACGTAACGGGCCCTCGAGGAGTCCATCACACCTCGAGGATCTCCTCCTCCTTGGCCTTCAGGATCGCGTCGAGGTCGCCGATGCGCCCGTCGGTCAGCTTCTGCAGCTCGACCTCGGCGCGGTGCTCGTCATCGGAGCCGGTCTCGCCTTCGGCCACCAGGGCGCGCAGGTGCTGCATCGTGTCGCGACGCACGTTGCGGATCGCCACGCGCCCGTCCTCGGCCAGGTTGCGCACGACCTTGACCAGCTCCCGGCGACGCTCCTCGGTCAGCTCGGGCACCGCCAAACGGATCAGGTTGCCGTCATTGGAGGGGTTCAGGCCGACGTCCGACTCGTTGATCGCCTTCTCGATGTTCTTGATCGAGGCCTTGTCGTAGGGCTGAACTGTGATCAGACGCGCCTCTGGGGCGGAGATCGTGGCAAGCTGATTCAGGGGCGTCTGGGCGCCGTAGTAGTCGACCACGACCCGCTCCAACAGGGCTGGGCTGGCGCGGCCTGTCCTCACCGTGGAGAACTCGTGTTGGGTGGACTCCAGGGACTTGCTCATCCGCTCTCGGGCATCCTCGAGCAGGGCGTCGATCATCTCAGCTGCCATCTTGACTCCTCTCCGTCGCGGTCATGTCCTCACCAGGGTCCCGACGCGAGTCCCCGCGATGATGCGCGCGATGTTGGCGGGATCGTCCATGTTGAAGACGTTGATGGGCATACCGTTCTCCATGCACAGGGCGAGCGCCGTGGAGTCCATCACGCGCAGGCGGCGCTCGAGCGCCTGCATGTGGGTGATCTCCGGCAGGAACTCCGCATCGGGATCGAGCGCGGGGTCGGCGCTGTAGACCCCTTCGACCCCGTTCTTGGCCATCAGGATCATCTCGGCGTGGATCTCCGCGGCGCGCAGTGCAGCTGCCGTGTCGGTGGTGAAGAACGGGTTGCCTGTGCCGGCCGCGAAGATGACCACTCGCCCCTTCTCCAAGTGGCGCATAGCGCGGCGGCGGATGTACGGCTCGGCCACCTCGGAGATGCCCAAAGCCGATTGCACGCGGGTGTCGGTGCCCGCCTTCTCCAAAGCGTCCTGCAGAGGCAGCGCATTGAGGACGGTGGCGAGCATTCCCATGTAGTCGGCGGTAGAGCGATCCATGCCATCGGCGGCGCCCTTCATGCCCCTGAAGATGTTGCCGGCGCCGACCACAATCGCCACCTCAACGCCCTGGTCGCGCACCTCCGATACCTGACGCGCGACGGCCGCCACGCGATCGGGGTCGGTGCCGTAGTCCAAGGCGCCCATCAGCGCCTCGCCGGAGAGCTTGAGCAGAATGCGTTTGAAGGCGGGGTCACCCATCGAGGGGAGAGCCTATAGAGGTTTGGCTACTGGCCTACGGCGAAGCGCACGAAGCGCCTGATCACCACGTTCTCGCCGGTCTTGACGGTCAGCTCGTCGCGCAGTTGTTGCACGGTCTTGCCCTCGAACTTGGGGTTGTGCATCTCCTGCTCGAGCAGCACGATCGTGCCGTACCAGGAGTCGAGCTTGCCTTCGACGATCTTGACGCGCACGTTCTCGGGCCTCTCGGCGGCCTCCTGCTCATAGATGCGGGCCTCGGCCTCGCGCGCCTGCTCGGGCACGTCCTCGCGCGAGACGTACTTGACGGTGGGCGTCGCGGCCACCTGCATGGCGACGTCGCGGGCGAAGGCCACGAAGTCCTCGTTGGTGGCCACGAAGTCGGTGTTGCAATCGACCTCGATCAGCACCCCCACCTTGGCGCCGGCATGGATATATGCCTGGATCGTGCCCTCTGTGGCTGTGCGCTCGCCGAGATCCTGGATCTTCTTGCCCTGCTTGAGGCGCAGGATCTCGATCGCCTTCTCGATGTCGTTCTCGCTTTCGGCCAGCGCCTTCTTGCAGTCCATCATGCCCGCGCCGGTACGATCGCGCAGCGCCTTGACGTCCTTGGCCGAGATCTCGGTCGTGCTCACGATGCGCTCGCCTCCTCTGCGGGTGTCTCCTCTGCGGGTGTCTCCTCAGCGGATGCCTCCGCGTTTGCGGTCTCGGGGGTTGCGTCGGGCGCCGAGGTCTCAGTCGACGCATCGGTCGGCGCGGTCGGCGCGGACGGAGTCTCAGCCGTTGCTTGCGGGGGCGGGGCATCCTTGGACGGCACCGGCTGGGCGGGCGCATTCGCGGCCGCAGCAGGGGCATCTGCCTGGCCGGCTGACGGTGTGGTCGCAGGCGAGGTCGGCGCCGGTTGAGCCGACGCTGCCGCGGCAGCCTGAGTGGCGGCAGCTTGGGCTTGCTGTTCGGCGGCAGCTGCAGCCTGCCGCTCGGCGGCTTCCCTGGCCGCCTGCTGCTCGGCCTCACGCTTGGCCTGCTCCTCCGCCTCACGCTTGGCGCGCTCCTCGGCTTCGCGCTTGGCCTGCTCGGCCCGCTCAGCCCTGGCCTTCTCCTCCTCGGCGCGGAACACGGCATGGCCTTGCGCCACGACGTCGCCGATCGCTTTGGTGATGAGCGCGCACGAGCGCATCGCGTCGTCGTTGCCCGGGACCACATAGTCGATGCCATCCGGGTCGCAGTTGGTGTCCACCAGGCCGATGATCGGGATGCGCAGGCGCTGGGCTTCGCGCACCGCGATCGCCTCGGTCTTGAGGTCGATCACGAACAGGGCATTGGGGGTGCGCTGCATGTTCTTGACCCCGCCCAAGTTGGCCCGCAGCTTCGCGAGGTCGGCTTGGGCGGCCATGCGCTCGCGCGTCGGCAGCAGCGCCAGCTGGCCCTCGGTCTCGTAGCGTTCGAGATCGTGCAGGCGCCTGATGCGCAGGTTGATCGTCTGGAAGTTGGTGAGCAGACCGCCCAGCCAGCGGTGGTTGACATAAGGCATGTCAGCCGCCTCGGCCACCTCCTTGATGGCGTCGCGGGCCTGCTTCTTGGTGCCCACGAACAGAACAGTGCCGCCCCTGTGGGCGACTTGGGCGGCGAATTCCTGGGCCTGCTGCAGCAGGGCAGCGGTCTTCAGCAGGTCGATGATGTAGATGCCGTTGCGCTCGCCATGGATGAAGCGGCGCATCTTCGGGTTCCAGCGGCGTGTCTGATGGCCGAAATGAACTCCGGCCTCCAGCAAATCCGCGATTCCTACTTGGCTCACGGGTACTCCCTTGGTGTGGTCTTGGTGAATCCGAACGGCTCGTCGCGGACCCGAGCGCTCCAGCGTCTCGGGCAGGGCCGCGTTGCGTGCACGCACGGCGTCTTGGATTTGGGTGCGACCGCCCAGTCTATCGTTTGGACCCGGCTTCGGCGCGCGTCAAGGCATCGCGCAAGTCGCCCGGCAGCGGCGACTCCACTTCGACCGGATCCCCCGTGATCGGATGGGGGAAGGCCAGGCGCGTGGCGTGCAGGAACTGGCGCTCCAAGCCCATCGTTCCCGCAGTCCCATACTCGGGATCGCCGCACACCGGATATCCGATCGCCTGCAGGTGCACGCGAATCTGGTGGGTGCGCCCCGTGTCCAAGCGCAAGCGCAACAGAGAGACCTGACCCAGAGAGCGCTCGAGCGTGAAGTGTGTGCGCGCCTCGCGCGCGCCCGTGCCGCCGACGGCCATGCGCGTGCGAATGCGAGGATGGCGCCCGATCGGGGCCTCGATCGTGCCCGTGCGCGAGGGCGGGCGCCCCTCGACGAGCGCCAAATATTCACGCTCGATCAGCCTTTCGCGCAAGGCGGCCTGGAGCAGGCGATGGGCCTGCTCGCTGCGGGCCACCACGAGCAGGCCCGATGTGTCGCGGTCCAGGCGGTGGACGATCCCCGGCCGGTCTGGATCGCCCCCACCCGCACCTCCCAGACCGGAGCCGGCCAGCAGCTGCGAGAGCGTGCCCTCGCGATGGCCGCGTGCGGGGTGCACGACAACGCCGGCCGGCTTGTCCACGACGAGCAGGTATTCATCGCTCCACACGATGGAGAGCATCAGTCACGGCCCCGCACGACCCGGCGCATCAATCATGGCCCCGCACGACTGGAGCATCAGTCATCCGAAGATTCCGACCGGCCTCGGGGGCCCTCGATCACGAAGAACAGGAGCAATACGCCGACCGTGATGCAGGCGTCGGCCAGGTTGAAAGGAGGCCAGCCGAGCGGCAGCTTCACGAAGTCGGTGACCGACCCGGCCCTCAGCCGATCGAGGATGTTGCCGAAAGCGCCCCCGAGCAGCAGCCCGGTGGGCAGCCAGATCAGAGGCTTGTCGAGGTGGCGCGCGAAGTAGACCACGAGCACCAGCAAAGCAGCCCCTACCAGCAGGCTCACAGCGACATGGCGTCCCGGCAGAAAGCCGAAAGCGACGCCCTGGTTGCGGGTGTTCACCAGCTGCAAGCCCGGCATCACCGAGCGAGTTTCGCCAGGCACGATCGATTTGCGCACCGCCGCCTTGGAAACCTGGTCGAGCGCCACGACAACCGCGCACACCAACCCCGCCCACAACCAGACCGGCGCACCCCGACGGGCACGCCCAGAGGGCACACGGCGGGCGACAGGCCGCTCGGAGGCGGGATCGCCCACGCGGCTCAACCGTGGATCAGGCTGACGATCAGGTTGCCCACCAGCGAGAGCACGACGATCGCCACGATCGGGCTGAAGTCGAACGAGCCCACCATCGGGATCACGCGCCTGAAGATGCGCAGGTAGGGCTCGCACACGTCTCGCAAGAACGACAATACCGCGTCGCTGGCGCGCGAGTAGGGCGGGCGCACCCCGAACGTGAACAGCAGCTGGACGACGATATAGAGCACGATCAGGAGCGTGTACACGTAGATGAGCGTCGACAGGTAGCCCGCGATTTCCGTGCGCGCGCTTGCGACAACGAGCGTCATCGCCCGACCACCCCGATCAAGGCCCCCTGTCCGAAGGCTCTACAAGCGTTGGGCGGCCCGTCGGTCTTCATCGGGCGCGTTCTCCGAGCACCGCGTCGAGGGCATCGCTGAACGCGGTACGTACGCCCCCCCTCTCCAGAGCATCAAGACCCTTCGCCGTCGTCCCGCCCGGAGATGTGACCTCGCGCCGTACCGCCAAAGTGTCGTATTCGCGGCTGCGCAGCAGCTCGGCGGTGCCGGCCAGCGTCTCGATCACAAGCGCCGAGGCCTGCGCGGGAGCGATACCGCGCCTTACGCCCGCGTCCACCTGGGCCTCGGCGACGAGCGCTATGTATGCGGGCGCGCACGACATCAAGCCCATCGCTACGTCCACGAGCCCGTCGTCCAAGACGACAAGCGTGCCCAGCTCGCCAAACAGCTCCCGAATCTGCTGGTCGACGGTGTCGGCGCGACTGAGCGTGGCCTCCCGTTCGGCGTCGGCCGCCTGCACGACGGCGCCTTTGCGCACCTCCACCGGCAGCGAAGGAAGGAAGCGGTAGACCGGCAGTCCCGGATAGGCGGCCTTCAAGGCGCTCAAGGGAGTCGCCGCCAGGATCGAGGCGACCGCTTTCGCGTGCGGTGCCACGTCGCGGGCGACCTGCTCGAGCTGGGCCGGCTTGTGGCACAGCACCACCAGGTCGGCCGCCTGGGCGACGGCCGCGCCCGACGCCAAGGCTTGGCCGCCGCTCTCGCGCGCCAAAGCCTGGGCTCGCTCGGCCAGCGGGTCGAAGCACAGCACGGGTCTCCCCCAGCCACGCGCCAAGGCGCGCGCCATGTTGCCGCAACCGATCAAACCGATGTTCATAGAGCGCTCCAGGCTACCGGCCATTGGGGCGACAGAGGGTTCAGGACTGGTTGAAGAAACCCTTTTCGATCAACCTTGCCCGCTCCTCAGCCGAGATCTCGACGTTGCGGGGCGTAAGCATGAAGACCTTGTCGGCGATCCGCTGCATACCGCCGTCGAGCGCATAGGTAAGCCCGCTGGCAAAGTCGATCAGGCGCTTGGACAGGTCGGTGTCGGCGCCCTGCAGGTTCAAAATCACGGGGATCGAGTCCTTGAACTTGTCGGCGATCTGCTGGGCGTCGTTGAAGGACTTGGGGATGACCAGGTGCACACGCACGTCGCCATTGCCCTTCCCCACCGAACGCAACGCGGTGGTCGTGGGGCGCCCACGGGGCTCGTCCTCGGGGAAGATTTCGTCGAACTCGTCGCGCCTGCGCCTCGGGGAGAGCCGGCGCACGTTGGGGCGCTCGCGATAGCGGTCGGCGATCTCCTCCTCGCGGGGAGGCTCGTCGTAGTCGTCGTGATAGTCCTCGGCCAAGCCGAAGTACACGAGCGCGCGGTGCCATGAATCGCGAAATGCCATCTCACAAGGCGTTTTCGGTGAAAAAGAGCGTTTCCCTGCTCATGCTACCCATCCTCCCCGCAGCGCAAGCGACGCCCGGGCGCATGCACATGGTCGAGAAACACTGCGAGCGCGCCGCGATCGCCGTCAAGCGTACAGCCGGGAGCCGATGCGCACGATCGTGGCGCCCTCCTCCACGGCCACCGAAAAGTCCTGGGTCGTGCCCATCGACAGCTCCTCCAGATCATGGATCCGGGCCAGCTCGTGCAGACGGCGAAACCAAGGTCGGCTCTGCTCCGGGTCGGAGGCCCGCGGCGGCATCGTCATCAGGCCCGCCACAGGCACCGGCGAGCGCTCGATGAACTCCTCCAGGCGCTCCGGGGCGATGCCCGCCTTGGACGGGTCCTGCGCCAGGTTGACCTCGACCAGCGCCTTCAGCCCCGGATTCGCCCGATCGGCGTGGCGCGCCAAAGCCGCCAGCGCGGATTCGCTGGCCAATGAGTGGATGTAGCGCGCGTGGGGCACGATCGCCTTCACGTGTTTGCTCTGCAAGCGGCCTATGAAATCCCACGTGAACAGGTGGTCGTGTACAGCCACCTTCTGCTGCAGGTCCTGAACCCTGTTCTCCCCCACCAAACCGATCCCGGCGGCCGCCAGGACCGGCAGCTCCTCGCAGGGAACGTACTTGGTCGCCGCCAAGATCTGGACATCCGCGGCGTCGCGCCCAGAGACAGCGGCGGCCTGGGCAACCTCCGCCTTGACCGACTCCAGGTTGGCCTTGACTCGCTCGGCCGCGAGACCCTCGATCAGCTCAACCATGCTCCTCCTCGGCCGTGCAGACGAGGACCGCGGCTGTGACTTCGCCAGGCTCCATGGAGACGGCAATCAGCTCAACCATGCAAGCCCCGCCTGGCGCCCGGCCGAGGTGCCTTCGCGACGGTAGGAGAAGTAGCGCTCGTCACAGATCGTGCACGTCTCCACGTCCCTCACTTCTGCAACCCCGGCCACCACGAGCCGCTCGTGGGCGATGGCCCTCAGGTCGATCATGCGGCCCAGGCGATGGGCGCCCCCGAAAGCGCTGTGCACCTCCTCGCCCACCTCGTAGCAGCATGCGCCCGCGCAAGGCCCCACGATCGCCGTGAGCTCTCCCCCGCCACCCACCTCGCGCAACGCCCGCACACCCTCCTCCAGAACGCCCACCGCCAAACCGCGCCAGCCGGCGTGAAGGGCCGCCACGGCGCCTTCGGCGCCGAGCACGACCGGAATGCAATCGGCGGCCAGGACCATCGCCGCCACGCCTTTGACCGCCACGGCGTGACCGTCGGCCTCAAAGTCCGGCTGACGCTCGCTGTCGCGGCGGATCGCCCCGAGCGACTCGCCAGAGAGCACTCGGCAGACAACTGTCCCGTGCGCTTGGTAACCCCGCGCAAGCCGCTCGACGCCGATCGCGGCGCGCAAGCTTTCGCGCGCCTGCAGGCCCGTCTCGGCGTGCTCGCCTCCCGCGCTCGAGAGGTTGCCCTGGGCGCGACCGGTGAACAGGGCCTTGGCTCCGCCGGGCAGACTGAGGACTTCGCCGTCGAGCAGGTTCGACGCGCTCGCGGTCATGTCCGCGCCGCGGTCCGGTCGCTGGCGCCGGGCGCGATCATGTGCGCACCATGGTCCGGTAATGGTCGCGGGGCGCCCTCATATGCGCGCTTCGAGAGCGGCCCTCAGCTCGCTCTCGCGCCCCGGGGCGATGCGTTCTTCGAGCAAAAGCTTGTAGGACTCTTCGAGGCGCACCCCCACCTCCGGCCCCTCCGGGACCCCGGCGGCGATCAGGTCGTCGCCGGTCACCTCCAAAGTCACGTGCCGGCGATCGTCGATCCACTCTTCGGCGAGGCGCTTGCCGTAAGAATCGGGGCCTTCGTCGATCTCGCAGACGCCGCCCGCCAGCGCCAACGCCTCCACTGGGGCGCCGACCGTCAGCTCCAGCAGGTCGGAGGTGGTGTCGCTGCGGGCCAGTCTCATAATCGCCACCGACGCGGTGACGGCGACCCCGAAAGCTTTGTCACCGACTCCCGCGGGGAGCGCCAGGTCCTGCAAAAAGCCCCGTATCGCGGGCTCGGTGTTTTCGTTGTCCAGGTACTCGCACAGCTCGAGCAGCAGAGCGCCCGCGAGCGTGACCGCGACCGAGCCGTCCTGGGGCAGCAGCTGCAAGGCGATGCGTGTCGCCATGGGATCAAAGCTCAAGCCGGGCTCCCAGGCGGTGAGGATCCCCATGCGGTCGATCTCGGCCAAAGTCGCGACCGGATCTGGCTCTCTCATGGCCAAGCGCAGCTCGGCGCCGAGGCGCTCGCCCGAAACCGTGTGCAGGGCGCCTTCTCTCAAGGCCTCCTCGGCCAGGGCGGCCGTGTACTCGTCGACGCGAAAACCAAAAGGCGCCAGGCGTGCCGCATAGCGGGCAAGGCGCAGGATGCGCGTCGGATCCTCGCGGAAACTGTCGTCGCGCAGCAGCGCCAGGCGACCTGCGGCCAGATCCTCGAGCGCGCCCTCCACGGACCTGACCCGGCCGGCGCACTCGCCGTTGAGGCCGAGCGCGATCGCGTTGACGGTGAAGTCGCGCCGCTCCAGGTCCTGCCCGGGCGTGCCCGGGGTCACGTCGGGCAATGCTCCCGGAGAGCCGTAGCTCTCGGCGCGCATCGTCGCCAGGTCGACGTTCGCGATCTCAGAGCGCACGACGGCGGTTCCGAAGCGCTCGTGCAAGGTCAACTCGCCTTCGAGCCGAACCGCGAGCTCGTGCGCGAGATCCTCGACGCGGTCCCGCACAATCACGTCGAGCTGCACGCGGAGTCGAGCCGAGCAGGATGTCGCGCACCGCGCCGCCCACCAGCTCCACGCATCCGCCATGGCGCTCAGCGGCCTCCAGCAGCTCCCGTCCGCCCGGCAATTCCCGCACGCGCTCGAGCAGCTCCGCGCCGTAGCCCGCAGGCAAGCCGACCGCATCCTCCGATGGTTCTGCGGGGTGCTCGTCGCTCATCGGTGTTCGCTCGTCCTCATGCCCACTGGTATTGCTTGCACCGGACTCGTCCTCGATCTCCCTCAGTCGAGACGGACCGGGATGCCGGCCGCCGCGATGTGGCTCTTGGCCTCGGCCACGGTGTGGCGGTTGTAATGAAAGATCGAAGCACACAACACAGCGTCGGCGCCAGCCCGCAACGCATCGACCAGATGCTCGGGCTCGCCCGCGCCGCCCGAAGCGATCACGGGCACGTCCACCGCCGCGCTCACGGCTGCCGTCAAGGGCAGGTCATAGCCGTCGCTGGTGCCGTCGCGGTCCATGCTCGTCAGCAGGATCTCCCCCGCTCCCCGCTCGGCGCCCTCGCGCGCCCACTCCACGGCGTCGCGACCGGTGGGCGTGCGCCCGCCCGCGACGAACGCCTGCCAGCGCTCGTCTGCGTCGGACGGGACAGCCTTGGCGTCGATCGCGAGCACGATGCATTGCGCCCCGAACACGCCCGCCAGCTCGTCGAGCAGCTCGGGCCGCGCCAAGGCGGCCGAATTGACCGAGACCTTGTCGGCGCCGGCGTCGAGCACGGCTTGGGCATCCTCGATCGAGCGGATGCCTCCGCCGATCGTGAACGGCACGAACACGTCGTCGGCGGTCGAGCGGGCCAGCGCGGCGATCGTGTCGCGGCGCTCGTGCGTGGCCGTTATGTCCAGGAAGACCAGCTCGTCGGCGCCCTCGCGGTCGTAGTGGGCGGCCAGCTCGACGGGGTCGCCGGCGTCGCGGATGTCCAGGAATTCGACGCCCTTGACGACGCGGCCGCCGTCCACGTCCAGGCAGGGGATCACACGCTTGTAGTGCACCCGTCTAGCGTAGATGGTTGGGGGTCGTGCCACACGTGGCACGACAGACAGGGCCGCATGCGGCCCTGTCTGGGGACCGCACATGTGCGGTCCCCCTGGTGGGCGCATGCGCCCACCAGCGCGCGGCGCATGCGCCGCGCGCACTACACGTCTACTCCCCCAGTGCGACTTGGGCCTGGGGAATCGTGAAGCGTCGCTCATATAGGGCCTTGCCGACGATCACACCGCTGAGCGCGGGCGTGTCCAGGCTCGCCAGACCTTCGAGGTCGGCGAGCGAGCCGATGCCGCCGGAGTAGACGAAACTGCCGCCAGCCACCTCGGCGGTACCGCCCACCGTCTCGGCCACGCTCGCGACTTCCTGCAGGTCAGGGCCTTCGAGCATGCCGTCGCGGTCGACGCTGGTGTAGACCAGTTCGCGCGCGCCGCGAGCGGCCAGCTCGGCGATGATCTCGCATGGACCGCCGTCGATCGTCTCGGTCCATCCGGCCGTTGCCACCCGTCCTGCGCGCACGTCGACCGACACGAGCACCTTCCCCGGCCAGTGTCCGAGCGCTTCCCCCAGCAGCGTCTCGTCGGTGAAGGCTGCCGTCCCGAGGATCGCGCGCTCCACGCCGATCGCGAACACGCCCTCGATCGCGCCGAGCGAGCGCAAACCTCCGCCGAACTGGACGGGCACACCCAGCTCTTTGACGATCCGCCCGACGTGGTCGAGGTTCGCAGGGCTGCCGGCCTTCGCTCCGTCGAGGTCAACGACGTGCAGGCGCTTGGCCCCCGCCTGCACCCAGGCGCTCGCCGCCGACAGCGGGTCCTCGTCGTAGACCTTGCCGGCGCCGAAGTCGCCCTTTGTGAGGCGCACCGCCCTGCCACCGAGAATGTCGATTGCCGGATACAGGTTCACAAGCTGCCCCCGCGCGTGCGCAGGCTCGTCATTCCGGTGGCGAACTTCGCGAGCCACCCCCGTGCGCGCGCGGGCGGCGTCGAGCGGGCGACGAGCCTCACGAGCCGACAGGCACCGAAGCGCGCGCGCAGATGCGTCCGAAGTTCGCCAGCAATCGCAACCCGCCGGCCGAGGACTTCTCGGGGTGGAACTGCACGCCGTAGAAGCTTTCGTGCGCGACCACGCTCGCAAACGGAGCGTCGTATACCGACGTTCCGAGGATGTCCTCGGGACGGGAGGGCACGGGCGCAAAGGAGTGCACGTGGTAGAAGGCGCAGCGCTCGGGCAACCCTTCGGTCAGCGGTGAGGAGCCCGTGAAAGCGACCTCGTTCCAGCCGATGTGGGGCAGCTTGAGCTCGCCGTGCTCCAGCTCGCGCACCTCGCCCGCGATCAGACCGAGCCCGGGCGTGCCGCCCTGCTCGGTGGAGCGCTCGAAGCCGAGCTGCATGCCCAGGCAGATGCCCAGGACCGGCGTGCCCTGCCCCACGCGCTCGCGCACAAGCTCGTCGAGGCCCAACTCGCACAGGTTTGCCATCCCGCGGGGGAAGGCGCCGACGCCCGGCACGACCAGGCCGGCCGCGCTCCGCAAGGAGTCGCGATCGTTCGTGACGATCACCCGGGCGCCGATGTGCTCGAAGGCCTTCTCGACCGAGCGGCGGTTGCCCATGCCGTAGTCGACCACGGCGATCTCCACAGGCTCATCCAGCAGTCGACGAGCGTCCTCAGCCCCGCTCATGGGATGCGCTCCGCGGTCGCGACCTGTCTTTTGAAGCTCATGAGGTCAGCGTACCCTTCGTGCTCGGCACACCGGTCTCGGTCGGATCGATTGCCACCGCGCTTCGCAAAGCGCGCGCGAAAGCCTTGAAGGCCGCCTCGATCATGTGGTGGGCGTTCGTGCCCGCCTGCACCTCCAGGTGCAGGGTCAGCTTGGCCGCGTTGGCCAAGGCCCTGAAGAACTCCTCGGTCAGCTCGTGCTCGAAGCCGCCGGTCGCGCCCGGCGGCAGGTCGGCCTCGAAGGCGGTGAAGGGGCGTCCTGAGATGTCCAGAGCGCAGCTTGCCCGCGCCTCGTCCATCGGCACGAGCGCGGAGCCGTATCTGTAGATGCCGGCCCTGTCGCCCAACGCGCAGTCCAGGGCCTGGCCGAGGACGATCGCGGTGTCCTCGGCGGTGTGGTGGGCGCCGGTCTGCAGATCGCCGCTCACCTTGACCTCCAGGTCCATGCGCGCGTGGCGAGCGAACAGGTCGAGCATATGGTCTAGAAAGCCGACCCCCGTCTCGCGAACGCCTTGGCCGGTACCGTCGAGCGTGAGCGCCAGGCGCACCTCGGTCTCGGCGGTGGCGCGCTCGATCGTGGCGGCGCGAGGGGATGCCGCCGTGGGGCCCGCTTGTGTCCGGGCGGTCGGGGGGCCGGTGGAGGGGAGCTCATGTCAACCATTCTCGCTTACGGACGCCCATGAGGGTGTTTTGGGGCTGAGCGCGTCATTGTGGGGGAGTCTCGGGGACGCGCGCCCTCATCGAGAGGGCGTGCAGCGGAAAGCCCTCGGCCTCGGCGATTGGCGCGCCCGCCTTGGCCAGCTTGGCGACGGCTGGATCGGGGACCTCGACGACCGTCATGCGTCTGCGGAAGTGCCGTGGCGAAAGCGCGGAGGCGAAGCGGGCGGCGCCGCCGGTGGGCAGCACGTGGTTGGAGCCGGCGGTGTAGTCGCTGAGGGCGGTCGCCCCGTTGCGGCCGAGCAGCAGACAGCCGGCGGTGCGCACCTTGATGGCCAGAGCCTCCTCGGCGGCGCCGACGAGCTGAAGATGCTCGGGGGCGAACTCGTTGGCCAAAGCCACGGCCGCCGCAGACGTTGAGGTCTCGATCAGGACGCAGGCGTCCGGTTCGAGCTCCGGTCCGCCCGCCAGCTCGTGCTCGATCGCGGCTGCCACGGCGTCCAGCGCGGCGCGCGAGCTGGACACGCCGGCGACAAGACTGCCGGGACCGTGCTCGGCTTGGGCGAGGAGGTCCAAAGCGACCAGGCGGGGATCGGCGTCGGCGCCGAACACAACCATCAGGTCGCTGGGCCCGGCGAAGCCGTCGATGCCCACGACATGGGACAGGCGGCGCTTGGCCTCTTGGACGTAGAGATTGCCGGGACCCACGATCACATCGGCGCGGCCCACCGACTCCGTGCCGAACGCCAGGGCCGCGACCGCTTGGGCGCCGCCCATGCGATAGACGCGCTCCACTCCACACAGGCGGCAAGCGGCCAGGATCGAAGGGTGGGCCTGGCCGTCGGGCCCGGGCGGAGTGCACACGGACACGTCCAGGACACCGGCGGCGCGAGCGGTGACGACGCCCATGACGACCGTGCTGGGATAGGCGGCGCGTCCGCCCGGAGCGTAGATCGCGGCGGCGGAGACCGGCAGTTCGCGCAGCTCGACGGTGTGGCCTTGGGCCAGCTCGACCGTGACCCGCTCGGCGCCGATCGAAGCGTCGGCGACGCGCGCCACGTTGGCGATCGCCACCTGCAATCCGGCTACCACGTCCAGGGGCATCGCCTCCAAAGCCTGGTCCAGCTCGTGCGCGGCGACGCATATCTCACGTGGCTGGACCCCGGCGGTGTCGAACCGGCGCGTGTACTCCTCGACGGCCTCGTCTCCCTCGGCGCGGACGTGGGCGACGATCGTGGCGACGGCCTCTTCGACGCCTTCCACACCGCCGATCAGGCGGCGTAGATTGGCAGCGGCCAGCGCGGAGGCGCCGGAGTCTCCGTCGGTGAGTGTGACCCGCTCAACGAGCACGCAACCGTCCCAGCAAATCGTCGATCGCGGCGGCGCGCAGCTTGTGGGCGACCGGGTTGGCGATCAGACGGGCGGTGCACTCGACGATCTCCTCGCGCATGACCAGGTCGTGTTCGCGCAAGGTGGTCCCGGTGGCGGTGAGGTCGACGATCGCCTCGACCATGCCGGTCAGCGGAGCCAGCTCGACCGAGCCCTTGACCTCGACGATCTCGGCCTGGCGGCCCGTCTCCTCCAGGTAGCGGGCGGCGATGCGGGGATACTTGGTGGCGACCCGCATCACGCCCAAGCGCCGCAAGGCCTCGGCGGCGGGGTCGGGGCCGGCCTTGGTGGCCAAAACCATCGTGCAGCGTCCGTAGCCCAGGTCGAGCAGCTCATAGACCTCGCGCCTGGCGGGATCGCCGGGTCCTTGGGCTGCCTGCTCGAGCAGGACGTCCTTGCCGGTGATGCCGATGTCGGCGGCGCCCGACTCGACGTAGGTGGGCACGTCGGAGGGCCGCATCGTGATCACGCCGATCGAATCGAACAGGAGCTTGCGGTCGTTGGAGCGCAGCTCGGCGGTATCGAGGCCGAGACCCTCCAAAAGATCGACGGTCTCCTTGAACAGGGCTCCCCGGGGCACGGCGATCGTGAGTCCGTTGATCGCGGTCACGGGACACCTGCCCGGAACGAGCTGCACCCTGACCGTGCCTGCCCGGAACGGGCTCACCCTGACCGTGCCTGTCCGGACCGGTGCGAGCAAGCGCGCAGCGGTCCTCCCGAGGATGCGGCACACCGTGTCCCTGCTCATGGCGCACCCGCATGGGCCTGGCCCGGCTCGCCTCGCTCCTCGCCGGCCAAGGCGATGTGCAGGCGTTCTACGCCCAACGCGAAGCCGACTGCGGGTAGGGGTCGCCCGTAATGGCCGAGCAGGTCGTCGTAGCGTCCGCCGCCCCCTATCGGCGCGCCCAGGGCGGGGTCATAGACCTCGAAGACGGCGCCGGTGTAATAGCCGATCGAGCGTACGAGGCCCAGGTCGAAGATCACGCGAGCGGCCACGTCGGGGGTGAGCAGAGCGTGGACTTGGCGCATGTTGGAGGCGGCGTCGGCGCTGGCAGAGGCGTCGAGCACCTCGGGGCCTCCCCGCCTTTGGGGCACCTCCAAAAGCAGGGATCGGGCCTCGGCGGAGAGGTCGAGTCCGGCCAGAGCATCTGCCAAGGCAACGAAATCTCGCTGGACGAGCGCATCCAGGAGGACGGCACGCGCGTCATCTGGCACGCCCAGGCTCGCCATCAAGGAGGGAAACAGGGAGGCGTCGCCGAGGCCGATGCGGTAGCCCTCCAAGCCCACCACATCCAAGGCGGCGCACAGGACGGTCAAGGCCTCGGCGGTCCCCTCGGGCGCGGGCGAGCCGATCAGCTCGATCCCGGCCTGCAGGAGCTCGCGGGGCTGACCGCGCGAAGGGCGCACACCTCGATAGCAGTGGGCCAGGTAGCAGAAGCGCAGGGGCGGCTCGACCTTGGGATAGCGGGTGGCGACGACGCGGGCGATCGGGACGGTCATGTCGGAGCGAAGGACGAGCACCGCGCCGGTCTCGTCGAACACGCGGTAGGCGGGCTGGGCGTCGGCCGACCCAGCGCTGCGCGCTGTGTGCCCGGCGCGCGCCAGGACAGCCTCGTACTCGAGCGCGGGCGTGTAGACCTCGCCGTAGCCGTGACGCTCGAACACCGAGCGCAGGGCGTCGGTGATGGCACGGACCTCGCGCGTCTCGTCGGGCAGCACGTCGCGCGTGCCGGAGGGAATCGGGTGAATCACGTGCAGGACTCTATGCGTGGACTGGCTCGGTCGCGACGCGCTCGATGCGGGCGCCGAGCTCGCGCAGGCGCTCGTCGATGCGCTCGTAGCCGCGATCGATCTGGCGGATGTTGCCGATCTCAGAGCGCCCCTCGGCACAGAGGGCCGCCAGGAGCATCGCCATGCCGGCCCTGATGTCGGGCGACTCGACTCGCTCTCCACGCAGACGGCGGGGGCCGGTGACGATCGCGCGGTGGGGATCGCACATGACGATGTCGGCGCCCATCAGGATCAGCTTGTCGGTGAAGATGAGGCGGTTCTCGAACATCCACTCGTGCACGAGAATCGATCCCTCGGCCTGGGTGGCCAAGGCCACGGCGATCGAGGTGAGGTCGGCGGGGAACGCGGGCCACGGGCCGTCCTGGATCTTGCCCTTGTAGTCGCCCACGTCGGACAGGACTAAAAGTTTTTGGGATGGAGGTACGTACACGTCGCAACCATCGATCGTGCTGCACAACCCGAGGCGCTCGAACACCAGACGGATCATGCGCAGATCGGAGGGCACGACATCCTTGATGCGCAGCTCTCCCCCGGTCACGCCCGCCAGGGCCATGAAGCTGCCGATCTCGATGTGGTCGGGGGCGACGCGGTGATGGCAGCCGCGCAGACGCTTGGCGCCGGCGACGGCGAGCAGGTTGGAGCCGATCCCCTGGATGTCGGCTCCCATCTTGACGAGCATCCGCGCCAGGTCCTGGACGTGGGGCTCGCAGGCGGCGTTGCCGATCACCGTGGTGCCCGGCGTCAGGGCGGCGGCCAGGAGGGCGTTCTCGGTGGCCATGACGGAGGGCTCGTCCATGAAGACATCGGTCGGACGCAAGCCCGCCGGCGCGCTGAGCACGATCTCGCGGTTGCACTCCACCGCGGCCCCCATCGCGCGGAAGGCGTCGAGGTGGGGGTCCAGGCGTCGGCGACCGATCACATCGCCGCCGGGCGGGGGCATGACGGCGCGGTGAAAGCGCGCCAAGAGAGGACCGGCCAGCAGGAAGGAGGCTCTGATCTGCTCGGCCAGGTCGGGATCGATTTCGGTGTCGCGCACATCGGCGGCGCAGACGGCGACCTCGTTGGGACCTCGCCACTCCACGACGACCCCCAGCGACCGCAGGATCGCGAGCATCGCGTCGACGTCGCGAATGCGGGGCACGTTGTCGACGAGCACCTCCTCGTCGGTGAGCAGACAGGCCGCGAGGATGGGCAGGGCGCCGTTCTTGTTGCCGGCGGCCACCATGGTGCCGGAGAGCGGGGCGCCGCCTTCGATGACGAACTTCTCCATGAGCTGAATGCGCCGCCTGGGGGCCTGGGCGGGCTCCGGGTCTGAGCGCTTGGCAAGCGTAACAGCCATCCCGATGTAGTTCGCGCGCCGCGGCCTAGAACCTCCCTCCTTCGCCGAGGCCGAGAACTCCCGCAGAATCGTGCTTTGCGCGAGCCGTCGGGCGTGCAAAGTCGATGTGGACAATATCTCTCGAAGGGGCGCCCTACGCGCGCGGGGGGCCTTGCCCGCATACGTTGCCCGCATACGCACCGGCGAGGCGCGACCTGCAACATGGCGATGCGCAATCTGCAATTCCCGTTGCAGCTATGCAAGCCCGACACTCGCATGGTTGAGCGGGATTGAGCGTCTCCGACCACTCAAGACCAGGGGCGCACACGTGTTCGCATCGATTCCGTCCGGAGCCTGGCCTACAGTACGAACACATGTTCTGTTCATCGTCTACGCCACGGTTTGGCCAGCGCCTTCTCGGGGCGCTGCGCTTGGTTCGCTCGTTCCTGCTGCTCGAGGACGACTACGAGGTCGACTGGGAGGTCGATCAGGACGAGTTGGTCGTGCCGCTGAGACCTAATCTCGGACGCGATCGAGACGAGTCCGAGGGAGACCCTCGGGACTCGCCAGCCAAGCGTCATCCACACCGGGTGACTCTACGGAGCCGGTTGAGTGTGCGTCGCCCGGGAATCGTGGCGCCTCACGAACAGGTGTGCTTGTGTCCTGTCGGTGGACGGGCTCGCGCCGGAGTGTCGCGCGGCTCCTTCTCGCCGGAGAGATCTTGCGCGGCTTCGCCGCGCGGGGCGGGGTCGTCAAGGAACCCCTAGTACCGAATGGGCCTGGTCACGATGGCCAACAAACGCCACGAGCCGCCCTTTAGGGGCGGCTCGTGTGCGTTAAAGAACCGGCGGCGTCCTACTCTCCCAGGCCCTTGCGAGCCAAGTACCATCGGCGCTGAGGGGCTTAACTTCTCTGTTCGGAATGGGAAGAGGTGTTTCCCCCTCGCCAAGGCCACCGGAAAAACGTGAGAGACCACGCGTCTCGGGGTCCTTCAAAACTGCACAGCGCCACAGCGGGTACCACTACCCCCGAAGGGGCAATCAATACCCCATTCGTGTTCCTATCGGAACACTCAGGGGCACAAGAAAAATCCGTCAAGCCCTCGGGCCATTAGTACCGGTCTCCTTCGCGCGTTACCGCACTTCCAGATCCGGCCTATCAACCTGGTGGTCTACCAGGGCCCTTACTCCCTCTAGGGGATGGGAGAACTCATCTTGAGGCCGGCTTCCCGCTTAGATGCTTTCAGCGGTTATCCGATCCACACGTAGCTAGCCTGCTATGCCCTTGGCAGGACAACAGATACACCAGAGGTGCGTTCATCCCGGTCCTCTCGTACTAGGGACAAATCCTCTCAATTCTCCAACGCCCACGGCAGATAGGGACCGACAGTTTTGTTACTCCTACGCCGAATCGGGCGTAGGGGCCAGGACATTTCTGCCTGACTCTGCATGTCGCCATGCAGCTCGGACTATATCTTCACGAAGGCATCAATCTTCGTGTTCGGCATATAGTCTCTGAGGATTCTGGTTGGCCATCTTTGATGAGCTCTACCCATCGCACGCTCCGGAATCGGCCGCCTCCATTCATCGAAAGCGCGACTTCCAAAAGCCTGGCAAAACCGCCAAGAGTGCGATGTTGACCGAGAGCCATCGATCTCACGATCGCCGCAAACTTCTCAAAGTCCTCATGCTTAGAGGACAAGAGAGGCGACCGCTCAAAGAAAGGAATCACATGCTCCAGTAGGTCACGTCGCCGTCTGACAACATAAACCAAAGCACGATCCTTCCTTCCGTTGGACTTGATGTAGCCGCTGCCACCGAATCGTTCGCGTATCAACCAAAGCACCTGAGCCCTGTCACCGTTCTGGCTGACATGGAACTCTGGGACCAGCTGATACCCACTACGACTCGATGAATTGCGATTGACGGAGACCGCAAAGCAGCCCTCGCCATCTACATAGCCCGAGATGTAGCCATCCAGCCTTTCCTGCTGATTGTCCGCACCCGACACATTTTCACTGTAACACCAGATCCGGATGGAATCGGGCGTACGAGTAGTGCGGGATACTCGGAGTTTCCAGCATATAGCCGAATTTATAGACAGCAACGGAATTTACTGTCTCACGACGTTCTGAACCCAGCTCGCGTACCGCTTTAATGGGCGAACAGCCCAACCCTTGGGAGCGACTTCACCCCCAGGATGCGACGAGCCGACATCGAGGTGCCAAACCGGGCCGTCGATGTGGACTCTTGGGCCCGATAAGCCTGTTATCCCCGGAGTACCTTTTATCCGTTGAGCGACGGCACTTCCACTTGCTACCGCCGGATCACTAAGACCTACTTTCGTACCTGCTCGACCTGTCGGTCTCGCAGTCAAGCTCCCTTGCTACCTTTGCGCTCTACGCACGATTTCCGACCGTGCTGAGGGAACCTTTGCGCGCCTCCGTTACATTTTGGGAGGCGACCGCCCCAGTCAAACTACCCGCCTGGAACTGTCCAGCACCCGGATTCACGGAATGCTGTTAGAAGCACAATACACCAAGGGTGGTATCTCAAGGTTGGCTCCACGCTAGCCGCAGCCAGCGCTTCAAAGCCTCCCACCTATCCTGAGCGAAATGCACCGAACTCCAATACCAGGTTGTAGTAAAGGTTCACGGGGTCTTTCCGTCTAGCCGCGGGTACTCGGCATCTTCACCGAGACTGCAATTTCACCGAGCCCATCGTTGAGACAGCGCTGAAGTCGTTACGCCATTCGTGCAGGTCGGAACTTCACGTGATCTCTCGTTATCCGAGAGCGCAGACTATCCCTTCACCTCATCCAGCACCCTTAGACACTCCCACTGCGATAAACCGCCTTGTCGCGATCTACCGTGCACCAGCGAGTACTAACTGTCATAGATGCCAAAACTACGATGAGGGCCGGCGTATTGCGCATCACATAGATTTTCGGACTTTCCGAAGCGTGACACGCCTCTCCTTTCGGATCAGTCGTTAGGGGGTCACTAGGACTTCCCTCGGGATTGCCCTTTGTCAAGTCGACAGGAGGGTTTCCCCGATATGAGCCGGATCTCGGTCGCCTCTCACGAGACGACGGGGCAAGTTGGCACTTACCCGACAAGGAATTTCGCTACCTTAGGCACATTTGTTACGTTTCCTCGCGGAAACGGCTAGGTCGTTTCTTGTTCCGCCTAGCTCTCTACGTCGCCGTAGAGGTCGGACCATATCTTCACACCCGCTCAAGGGCGTGTTCAGCGTATGGCCTCTGAGGATTCTGTCGAGCACTTCGTCAATCGGCCTACGACGTTGCTTGCCCTCCTGGTTCATCGCATATGCGATTTCCACGATGGTTGCCAACCCTGCGGGCCGGCGGTGCAAGCCACGCTCAAAAAGATACATCGCATCTTCAAAGAGCGCCATGTCGTCTCGTCTTGACGAGAAACCCATATACCGCCGCATAAACGGCAAGACATGGGCGAAGATGTTCTTTCGCGAATTAATCGCGAACACGAGCACATCGGGATTGCCTGACTTAGGCCATATCCTTCCACACTCAAACACCTCTTGAGCCATCTCAAGAAGCTCACGTCGTCTCCGGTGTTGATACACGAAGAACTCCGGTTGGACGTAGTAGCCGAGAGTGTACGTAGGGTGCTTCTTTATAGAGAGGCACCAACTACCCTCACCCTCCACGACGCCGGCCATAAACCAGCGTCGCGCCTCGAGACTCGACAGTCTTTCCTGCTGATTGTCCGCACCCGTCACATTTTCACTCTATCGCTCGGTTCGGACGGAACTTTGCGCACGAGTAGTGCGGGATACTCGGATGTCCCAGCATATAGCTGAATTTTACAACAGCCTCTAAGTTGACCGTTATAGTTACGGCCGCCGTTTACCGGGGCTTAGCTTCGCTGCTTCGGGTCAAGCCCTAACAACTCCACGTAACCTTCCGGCACCGGGCAGGCGTCAGCCCCTATACGTCGTCTTACGACTTAGCAGAGACCTGTGTTTTTGGTAAACAGTCGCTTCAGCCTATTCACTGCGGCCCCCTCGGGCTCCGTTCGCGAAGAACATCACCCTACTGGGGCGCCCCTTATCCCGAAGTTACGGGGCAATTTTGCCGAGTTCCTTAACGATGGTTATCTCGATCACCTTAGTATTCTCTACTTGCCCACCTGTGTCGGTTTTGGTACGGGCACGCGCTTCCTCCCTAGAGGCTTTTCTCGGAGGTATGGCGTTGGGGACTCGCCGGCTTAGTGCCAGCTGGCATCGCACCTCAGGTTATGCGGCCCCGCATTTAACATGGGCCACCCCTACATGCTTACCCCAGGACAACCATCGCCTGGGTTCCCTTAGCCTTCCTCGTCCCCCCATCGGTAATAGCGGAAGCGACGTGGTACAGGAATATCAACCTGTTGGCCATCGACTACGCCTTTCGGCCTCGCCTTAGGTCCCGACTAACCCTGAGCAGACGAACTTTACTCAGGAATCCTTGGGCAATCGGTGGAAAGGATTCTCACCTTTCTTTCGTTACTTATGCCGGCATTCTCACTTCCCATGCCTCCACGGCTGGCTTACGCCGCCGCTTTGCTGGCATGGGAACGCTCTCCTACCGCGTGATCGGCCCGAAGGCCTCACACACCCGCAGCTTCGGTGACTAGCTTGAGCCCCGTTACATTGTCCGCGCTCGAACACTTGACCAGTGAGCTGTTACGCACTCTTTCAAGGATGGCTGCCTCTAAGCCAACCTCCTGGTTGTCTATGCACTCGAACATCGTTTCCCACTTAGCTAGTACTTAGGGACCTTAGCTGGCGGTCTGGGCTGTTTCCCTTTCGACGCTGAAGTTTATCCCCCAGCAACTGACTCCCGGAGTAGACGTAATGGTCTTCGGAGTTTGCCTGAAATCGGTAACCTGGTAGGGCCCCTTATCCAAACAGTGCTCTACGGCCACTACGTAATTTATCCGAGGCTATACCTAAATATATTTCGGAGAGAACCAGATATCACTGAGCTTGATTAGCCTTTCACTCCGATCCACAGGTCATCCGCCCAGTTTTCAACCTAGGTCGGTTCGGCCCTCCACGAGGTCTTACCCCCGCTTCAGCCTGCCCATGGATAGCTCGCTCAGTTTCGGGTATACCGCCTACGACTATGTCGCCCTATTAGGACTCGCTTTCGCTACGGCTCCGCTCATCGCTTAACCTTGCCGCAGACGAGTAACTCGCCGGCTCGTTATGCAAAAAGCACGCGGTCACAGAACAAGTCTGCTCCCACCGCTTGTAGGCGCGCGGTTTCAGGTACTATTTCACTCCCCTTCCGGGGTACTTTTCACCTTTCCCTCACGGTACTAGTCCGCTATCGGTCACCAAGGAGTACTTAGCCTTGGAGGGTGGTCCCCCCAGGTTCAGTCCGCGTTTCACGGGTGCGGACTTACTCAGGAACGTCTGACGGAAGACCATGCAGTTTCGTCTACGGGACGGTTGCCCTCTATGGTGCGCGGTTCCACACGCTTCGACTACCACATGATTTTGTAACTTCCGCCGAGCCGGACACGGCTCGGAACAAACGCCCTACAACCCCCAACAGACAACGCGTGTCCGCTTACACCTGCCGGGTTTGGGCTGATCCCTTTTCGCTCGCCACTACTCAGGGAGTCTCTTTTGATTTTCTTTCCTCGGGGTACTGAGATGTTTCACTTCCCCCGCTTGTCTTCGCCCGGTCTATGTGTTCAACCGGGGATAACGCCGCATTACCAGCGCTGGGTTTCCCCATTCGGAAATCCACGGGTCACAGACTATTCAGCGCCTAACCGTGGCTTATCGCAGCCGTTCACGTCCTTCATCGACTCTTGGTGCCAAGGCATCCACCATGCGCCCTTACTATCTTGACGGTGATCTGACCGGTTTCGATCGCTTCCCCTTGCGGAGAAGCGGGCTCCACCGGTCCGGTGATACCCGTTATTCAGCCGCCGCTTATCGATGGCGGCTGATGTGGCTTCTGTGCAGTTTTCAAGGACCGTCGAGAGGCGTATAACGCCGGTCGGCGCTGGGTAGTGCGGGCGCGCTCTCTTTGCGCGTCTGCCCCACCGCCGGCGGACGCCGGTCTCTCAAAACTCAACAGCATGCTGGCATCGTTGCGGACTTGCCTCGCTCGCACTCCAAGTAGTCAGGAGTGCTCGCTCTGCGCATCCATCCAGCCAGGTTCGGTCGACATGCTAGGCCCGACCGTACAGTCACCGGCAGGACCTCATGACTCTCGAGAGAGCCACGGACCTGACGGCCGTTGCGATCGAGGCACCTTAGTGCTCCCTAGAAAGGAGGTGATCCAGCCGCAGCTTCCGCTACGGCTACCTTGTTCACGTGGTTCCCCATGTCGCCATGGGGCGTGGACTATATCTTCATCCTCGTTGCTCGAAGCCAAACCGCGCATCGAGCAGACTTCGCTTCCTCGGGTGCCACGAACTCACATGTGTTGCAAAGGCTTCGTGACCAGATGCCAAAACATAGAACCGCCAGAGATCTGGATCTACTTGACGGCTCGGGTTATGAATCCGACCACAATCTATGCCTTCTGACACGAGCATCGTTCGTAGCTCGTCTATATCGCCATAGTCCTTCTGAACGAACTGAAGATAGAACCTCGCAGATGGGTCGCGTGGCATCCCACCCTCCGCATCAAAATAACCCCTCGCATAGGCGAGGCGTTCCTCTCGCGTCGAGAACTCGGGTCGCTCCGCCAATACCTGTGCGGAGGTCTCCAAGATCCAGAACGATCTGGATCTGCCCTCACGATAGTTCCATGAACGTCTTCCCAGTCCATCCAGCAACACCTTCAGCACGAACAACCACCTGGCATCAGACTGCCCAAAACGGACCGTCTTATGTCTTGTGCTGATCGTTGCGTCATGTACTGCTCCATGGAGATAAGCCCGAGCACCAGAAGCACTGGTCTCGAGGAAGCTCGGCGTGTAGTCTCGGAGGGGTCAACGGAACCGCCTGGTTGGGCGACTCCGCGACTTCCCTGCTGATTGTCCGCACCCTTGCATTTTCACTGATGCACCGGACGGAAAACTGCTCCAACCGGCGCAACGAGTAGCAAAGGGATACTCGGAGTTTCCAGCATACAGCCGAGTTTTTCACGCGCCGTTACCGGCGCGGGTCGCAACTTACTTACGACTTCACCCCAGTCACGAGCCCCACCTTCGACGGCTTCCTCCCTTGCGGGTTAGACCACCGGCTTCGGGTGTTGCTCACTCCCGTGGTGTGACGGGCGGTGTGTACAAGGCCCGGGAACGTATTCACCGCGGCAATGCTGATCCGCGATTACTAGCAACTCCGCCTTCATGCAGGCGAGTTTCAGCCTGCAATCCGAACCGAGACGCACTTTAAGGGATTCGCTCCACCTCGCGGTATCGCAGCCCTCTGTATGCGCCAATGTAGCACGTGTGTAGCCCTGGACATAAGGGGCATGATGACTTGACGTCATCCCCACCTTCCTCCGGTTTGTCACCGGCAGTCTCGCATGAGTCCCCAACTGAATGCTGGCAACATGCGACGGGGGTTGCGCTCGTTGCGGGACTTAACCCAACATCTCACGACACGAGCTGACGACAGCCATGCACCACCTGTGAACCTGCCCCGAAGGGAAGCCATGTTTCCATGGCGGTCAGGCACATGTCAAGCCCAGGTAAGGTTCTTCGCGTCGCGTCGAATTAAACCACATGCTCCGCTGCTTGTGCGGGCCCCCGTCAATTCCTTTGAGTTTTAGCCTTGCGGCCGTACTCCCCAGGCGGGCAACTTAATGCGTTAGCTTCGACACGGGGGGAGTCGACACCCCCCACATCTAGTTGCCATCGTTTACAGCGTGGACTACCAGGGTATCTAATCCTGTTTGCTCCCCACGCTTTCGCGTCTCAGCGTCAGTCACGTCCCAGCGAGCTGCCTTCGCCATTGGTGTTCCTCCTGATATCTGCGCATTTCACCGCTACACCAGGAATTCCACTCGCCCCTTCCGGACTCTAGCTTGACAGTATCCACCGGCATTCCAGGGTTGAGCCCTGGACTTTCACAGCAGACTTATCAAGCCGCCTACACGCTCTTTACGCCCAATAATTCCGGACAACGCTTGCACCCTACGTATTACCGCGGCTGCTGGCACGTAGTTAGCCGGTGCTTCTTGTGAAGGTACCGTCACCCCACGCGGCTATTAACCGATGAGGCTTCGTCCCAACTGAAAGGGGTTTACAACCCGAAAGCCTTCTTCCCCCACGCGGCGTTGCTGCGTCACGCTTTCGCGCATTGCGCAAGATTCCCCACTGCTGCCTCCCGTAGGAGTCTGGGCCGTGTCTCAGTCCCAGTGTGGCTGATCGTCCTCTCAGACCAGCTACCCATCAAAGCCTTGGTGAGCCGTTACCTCACCAACAAGCTAATGGGCCGCGGGCCCATCTCGATGCGGAGGCCGAAGCTTCCTTTCCCCTTGCGGGCACATCCGGTATTAGCCCGAGTTTCCTCGGGTTGTCCCGGTCATCGAGGCAGGTAACCCACGTGTTACTCACCCGTTCGCGGCTCTGCCCCAGGGCAAGCCCTGGTTCGTCGCTCCACTTGCATGTGTTAAGCACGCCGCCAGCGTTCGTCCTGAGCCAGGATCAAACTCTCCGTGAAGAACTTCACGAAAAGCTGTCATGGGTGGTAGGGACCCATACACCGTGGTCCCCTCCATGACGGGGTACTTCTCTACTTGACTCTTTGCCGTCACCCGAGCTGATGTCCACACACCGGCAAAGCCGGCGCGCCAGACAAACGATGATCAGAGATCAGCGTCGCCCGGTGACGGGTCGAACCTGGACGCACACCATGATCGATTCTCGATCAAAGGTGCGCATGCTGTTGAGTTTTCAAAGACCGTCGTAGCCCCTTCGAGAGGACTTCTCGTGAGAGGAGACCGTTCAGCTCGCGCCCTCAGGCGCTTTCGAGCCGACCGTACAGTATAGCGCTCGCCGCTGCTTCGTGACGTGAGCGTAGCCCACCGTCTCGGTCGCA
This sequence comes from uncultured Solirubrobacterales bacterium, assembly GCA_963809705.1. Classification (GTDB taxonomy): domain Bacteria; phylum Actinomycetota; class Thermoleophilia; order Solirubrobacterales; family Solirubrobacteraceae; genus Palsa-744. Next base: position 333,449 of record CAWEKF010000002.1, read on the forward strand.
GAGCCGAGCTGCTGTACGCCGCACTATAGGGCATCGCGCGGACAGGCGTCGGCAGGAGGCCCGCCCAGTCGGCAAAGAAGCCTGTCCGCTCGAGCGAAGGCCCCCCGCGCGCGCGTAGGCAGCCCAAAACGAACCATCAACCCAGGACGGCTGGCCCCCAGGACGGCTGGCCCCCAGGACGGCTGGCCCCCAGGACGCCAGGCCCCCTGGGCACGAAGCCCGAGGACAAGCAGGACGTCTCCTCAACCCGCGGCGCGCAACCTGCGGAAACGCCGCTTGCCCACACGCAATACGGCTCCGTCGAGCCGCTCCGCGGCGAGGTCGTACTCGCCGACGGCCAAGACCTGCTCGTCCAAAGAGACGCCGCCGCCGTCGATCAGGCGCCGGGCCTCCGAGCGGGACAGGCCGAACGCGGAGGCGATCAGCTCGGGGAGGTGGATCGAGCCGTTGTCGGCCTCGAAGGCCAGCTCTTCGATCTCTGTGGGCGCCGCCCCTTGCACGAACACTCGATCGAACTTGCGCTCGGCCTCCAGGGCGTCCCCGGGCGAGTGCAGCCAGCCGACGAGCGCCCGGGCGAGCGCGCGCTTGGCCTCGCGTGGCGCCTGCTCCGGGTCGAGCTCGCGGCCCAGGAGCAGGCGGTGGTACTCGCCCATCGCCTCGTCGGGGATGCTCAGGGTCTTGCCGTACATCTGCTCGGGCTCGTCGGTCACGCCGATGTGGTTGCCCAAGGACTTGGACATCTTCTGGGCGCCGTCGGTGCCGACCAGGATCGGCATCGTCACGATCGCCTGCTCGGGCTGGCCGTAGGCGCGCTGCAGATCGCGGCCCATCAACAGGTTGAACTTCTGGTCGGTGCCGCCCAGCTCGACGTCGGAGCGGATCGCCACCGAGTCATAGCCCTGCAGCAAGGGATACATCAGCTCGAGCATCGAGATCGGCTCGGAGGCGGCCATGCGCTTGGCGAAGTCGTCGCGCTCGAGCAGCTGGGCCACGGTTGTGGTGCTCACCAGCTTCAACAGCTCGGCCATGCTCAGGTCAAGCCACTCTCCGTTGCGCCTGACCTCCAGGCGTCCTGGGCTCCCGTCCAGAATCTTCAAGGCCTGCTCTTGGAAGGTGGCGGCGTTCGCGTCGATCTCGGCCTCGCTCAGCATCGGGCGCAAGCTCGAGCGCCCCGAGGGATCGCCCACGCGAGCGGTGTAGTCGCCGATGATCAGGACCACCAGGTGTCCGGCGTCCTGGAACTCGCGCAGCTTGCGCAACACGACGGCGTGCCCCAGGTGTATGTCGGGCGCGGTCGGGTCGATCCCGAGCTTCACGCGCAGCTGGCGACCCTGAACCTCGGCGGCCTGCAGCTTCTCGGCGAGCGCTCCCGCCGGAAGCGAGTCGACGGCGTTTGCGTTCAGCCGCGCGGCCATGTCGAGCGCGTTCACGCTCAAAGGCGCCGCCATGTCGAGCGGATCCGCGCCAGGCGGCGCAGCCGCATCGACGGCGTTCGCGTCAAGCGGCGCAGCCGTGTCGGTGGGGTTCGCCATGAGGGCCCAATGCTAGACTCTCGCCTCCCGGTGGAGCTGGTCGCATCGCCTGCCGGCAGTCGGCCGCGCTTGAAGAGGCTTCGCTTCGTGCTGATTCTCTTCGCCGTCCTGCTGCTTGGCCTCATCTCGTTCGTGTTCGGCATCTTCGTGGCCGTCGCGTCCGACCTGCCGTCCCTGACAAAGTTCTCTCAGCTCAAGGAAGCCCAGCAGCTCGGTCCTGCTCGACGACCTGGGGCATCCGATCGGTGTGATCAGCGAACAGAACAGGGTGATCGTCACGCCGCAGCAGATCCCCCCGATCGTCAAGCAGGCGGTGATCTCGATCGAGGACAAGCGCTTTGAGACCAACAGCGGGGTCGACATCCGCGGGATCGCCAGAGCCTTCGTTCAGGACGTCCTGCACAAAGGCACAGTGCAGGGGGCCTCCACGATCGAGCAGCAGTTCATCAAGAACGCCCTCCAAGCCCAGTCGCACAGGACGATCCTGGAGAAGCTGAGAGAGGCGGCCCTGGCCTATCAGCTCTCGCACAAGTGGTCCAAGGAAAAGATCGTCACCGCCTACCTCAACACGATCTACTTCGGTAACGGCGCCTACGGGATCGAGTCGGCCGCGCAGACCTATTTCGGCTCGGATGTCAACCACCTCGGTTGCGGCACGCCCGGGCACCGGCTGTGCGTACAGGAACTGGAGCCCGCCGAAGCCGCGTTGCTCGCCGGGATCATCCAGTCGCCCACCGAGTACGACCCCGCCAACCATCCGGTCGCGGCCCGGGAACGCCGCGATGTCGTGTTGGCGCAGATGCTGCAGCAGGGCTACATCAGGCGCTCGGTCTACGACGAAAGCGTCAACCAGGCTTTGCCTGCCCCGAAGGACATCCAGACCCCTCATCAGCCCTTGGTGGAAGGCATCGACGTGGGCTACTTCACAAGCTGGGTCCAGCAGCAGGTGATCGAACGCTACGGGGCGCCGCGCGTGTTCGACGGCGGCCTGCGCATCAAGACGACACTCGACCTGGGACTGCAGAGAGCGGGCGAACAGGCGATCGACGGCTACCTGCCGGGCCCGGCCGGCCCAACGGCGGCACTCGTGGCGATCGAAAACTCGACCGGCCAAGTGCGCGCGATGGTTGGAGGTCGAAACTACGATGAGACGCCGTTCAACCTGGCCACCGAGGGCGAGCGCCAGCCGGGCTCCTCGTTCAAGGCGTTCGACCTTGCGGAGGCCTTGGAGCGAGGGATCTCGCCCGATTCGGTATGGGCTTCGCGCGAGAAGGTGTTCTATGTGCCCAGCCGCCGCGGGACGGAAAAGTTCGTGGTCCACAACGACGAAGGGGCCTACATGGGCTCGGATACGCTGACCGGCGCGACCGCCTACTCGGACAACTCGATCTACGCAGAAGTCGGCTTGAAGGTCGGCACCACTCACATCGCCAAGCTGGCCCACGCGATGGGCATCACCACCCCCATTTCGACCAACCCGGCGATGACGATCGGGGGGCTCAAGGTCGGGGTGACGCCCCTGGACATGGCCCATGCTTACGAGACGATCGCCCACGCGGGCGATCGCGTGAGCGGCTCATTGGTGTCCGACCTCCAGCCGGTGGGCATCCAAGAAGTGAGCGCGGGCAGCCACACGCTCTCAGACGGACACCACACCGACCGCAACGAGGTTCGCCTCAAGCGCGTGCTGGCGCCCGAAGTGGCTTCCACCGAGACCTCGGTGCTTGAGACGGTGCTGCAGTACGGCACCGCTCGCGCGGCGGCGATCGGCCAGTTCGCGGCGGGCAAGACCGGCACGACCTCCAACTATGGGGACGCTTGGTTCGTGGGTTGGAACAGCAAGTACACGGTCGCCGTATGGGTCGGCTATCCCAACAGCCTGGTCCCGATGACGACCGACTTCGGAGGCACCCCGGTGCTCGGCGGAACTTTTCCGGCTTTGATCTGGCACAACTTCATGCTCTCGGCGATCCAGGTGGAAAAGAATCGCGCCAGCGAAGCCGCCTTGGCCAAGGCGGCCAAAGGCGCGTCCGCCGCGAAGAAGGGCACGGGCGCCGGCGGAGAAGGCGCATCGAGCGGCTCCACCGAAGCGGGCGCCCTGACAAGCGGCAACAAAACCGGCAGCGCGAGCGAAGCGGCCAAAGGCACGCCCGCCACCGGCGGCAGCGCGGGCGGCGGTGGCAGCGGCGCCGGGGCGGGAACAGGCGGCGGGGGCGCGGGCGGAGGCGGAGGTCGGGGCGGAGGCGGCGAAGCGGGCGCCGGCGCACCCACAGCCGAACCGGCGCCCGCTCCAGCCACGCCGTCCACGCCGGCGCCCGCCGCTCCAGCGACCGAATCGGGTCCCTCTTCCAAATCTGGAGCCGGCGCGACGGGCGGCGTCAGCCCGGGCGGTTAGCGCCGGTCGGGAGCTGCGTCCGGCCGGCATCGGGCGCCGGGCGCGAAACGTGCGGGTTGCCGGCCGCGCAGAAGCGCCACTTCAGATCGACCGCCTTGGTGATGCCTATGCGCGTGCCCGCCACGATCCTCGATCGGGGTCGACCCGATTCGCCCAGGCGAATCGCCACGGGTCCGTGGAGCAGACTCGTGCCATTCTCCGACAACTCGATCCCCAGCGCCTGTGTGAGCTTGCCCGGGCCTGAACAGAGGGAACGATCGTGCGTTGACTCGTGCCCACGCCCGCGCACACAACGGCGGGCACGCATCAGATCGACGCCCTCCAGCGGTTCAAGCGCTCTGATGAGGACGGCCGCGCCAATTCCCGCTGGCTCGCACACGGCATTCAGGAGCGCGTGAATGCCATACGAGCGATACACGTAGGCCGTGCCCGGCTCTTCGAACAGGGTTCGCGTGCGCGCGGTCACGCCGACAAAGGCGTGGCAAGCCGGCTCGCTCTCGTGGTAGGCCTCGGTCTCGACGATCGTCCCTGAGCAGCCTCCGTGCTCGACGACGCAGCCGATCAGCTCGCGCGCGACCTCGAGCACGGGGCGGGCATAGAACTCGGCAGGCAGCACCGAGGACGCTGCCTCGACGGCGGCCATCAGCCGGCTGCGGGTCGCTCGAGGACCGCCCGCGCCAACTCGAGCTGCTCGCGCACCCGCGGCAGTGCGGTGCCCCCCTCGGAGATCTTCGCTTCGAGCCAGGAGTCCCGGGCGAGCGCCTTGTAATAGTCCTCGACCGCAGAGGGCTCCCTGCCGGCGCCCGGCGCGGGACCTCCGGCGGAATCGCTCGGGAGATCACCGGCGACGCCCATCGTGGAGCCTGCGACGCGATCGCTCGGGAGATCGAACAGCTCGCTCTGGTCGCGCAGCTCCTCAGGCGTCAGCTCCGACAAGCGCCGACCGCTGTCCAGCGCCACCCGCACAAGGCCCGCCACGACCCCGTGCGCCTCGCGGAACGGCAAGCCTCGCTTGACCAGCAGGTCGGCCACGTCGGTGGCCGCGATCAGCTCGTCGCCGGCGGCCTGCGCGAGCCGCTCGCGGTCGAACTTCACGCCCGCCACCATCCCATGCGCTGCAGCGAGGGCCACTTCGAGCGTGTCCACGGCGTCGAACAGGTGCTCCTTGTCCTCCTGCAAGTCCTTGTTGTAGGTGAGCGGCAGGGCATGCATCACTCCGTAGAGGCCCGTCAGGTGCGCGACCACGCGCGGGGCCTTGGCTCGAAGCAGCTCGGCCGCGTCGGGATTCTTCTTCTGGGGCATGATCGAGGAGCCGGCGCTCCAAGCGTCGGGCAGCTCGCAGAAACCGAACTCGGCGCTCGACCACAGCACCAGCTCCGCGCCCAAGCGCGAGAGGTGCGTGGCGCAGGTCGAGGCCGCGCCCAGGTGGTCCAAGGCGAAGTCGCGATTGGAGACGGCGTCGATCGAGTTCGGCGCGGGCTCCGCGAAGCCCAGCTCCGCGGCGACCAGCCGCCGGTCTGTGTCGAAGTTGACGCCCGCCAAAGCGCCCGCGCCCAGGGGCAGGCGCGCGCACTGGCGCCCGGCGAAGGCGAAGCGCTCGCGATCGCGAGCCAGCATCCAGAAGTAGGCGAGCAGGTGGTGGCTCAGATAGACAGGCTGGGCGCGCTGCAGGTGGGTATAGCCCGGCATGGGCCAATCCAAGTGCTCTTCGGCGCGCGCCAGCAAGGCGCCCATCAGCCCCCCAACCGCCTCCCCCGCGGCGCGCGCGCTCTCCCTCGTATACATAACGAGGTCTGTGGCCACCTGGTCGTTGCGCGAACGAGCCGTGTGCAGCTTGCCGCCGACCGGCCCCACCAGCTCGGTCAGATGGCGCTCGATCGCCATGTGGATGTCTTCGTCCTCGGCCACGAACACGAAGCGCCCCGCTTCGAGCTCCTCGCGCACCCGCTCGAGCCCGTCCAAGAGCGCGTCGCGGTCCTCCCGGGAGACGATGCCCTGCGCGGCCAGCATCGCGGCATGGGCGCGCGACTGAGCGATGTCCTGCGGCCACAGGCGCCAATCGAAGCCGACCGACGTGTTCATCCGGATGAAATCGGGGTCTTGGGGCTCGCGGAAGCGGGACACGAAGCGGAGTGTATTGGCGCCGCGGGCGGCCCATAGTGCCTACGTACGCGCACGCGTGGGCACCACTTACCGAGCACGCCACGAACGCACGCGCCGACCAGCTACGCACCCTCCGGTCGACTATGCGGCGCCGGCCGGGGCGGCCAGGTCCTCCAGCTCAAGGACCTCGAGCATCACACGCAGGTCGTTGTCGCCGACTCCGCCGCCGCGGCGCTCGGCCTCCAGCACCCACTCGAACATGACGACGAAGGCCAGCGGGGTATCGAGGTCGTCGGCCAGCGCTTCCTGAAAGGATTCCACATAGTGGTGCATGTCAGGCGGGCTCGGCTCCTCAGGGACCAGCTTCTTCAAGGCGCCGCGGATACGCCCGGCGTTCTTGGAACCGGTGACGAGACCCTCGAAAGCGTCGCCGAGCGGCATCGAGTAGTGAGTGCCGAGCAGATAGATGGTCACCGCAGGGTGTCCGAAATGGTTGAGCGCGTCGCGCAGCAGGATGCGCGAGCTGGGCTCGGTCGGCGCCCAGACCTCGCCGTCGCGTCCGGCGCCAAAGCACACGTTGACCCAGCGCTCGACGTCGGCGCGCGGAATCTCCAGCAGGCTCATCTCGGTGTCGAGCTTCGGCGCCCGCTTCGGGCGAGCCGAACGACGGACGCCCGCCTTCGGACAGCTCGTACAGCATGTCTTCGCCGGTGGGAGAGTCGAACAGGAACTTGGTGCCGAAGCCTTCGCGCTGCAGGAAGCGCTCCAAGAAGCTGAACAGGACGAGCGGACGCGTGGACTCCACGTCGACGATGCCATCGCCCCCGTTCGGCGAGGTCCGCACCTCGACCCGGATCGCATCGCCAGCGCCGACCGGGACCAGTTCTCCGCTCAGCGAGTCGTACAGGCGTATCTCACGCACGGGCTAAGACTACACCTCCCGAGGGGGTCGGCGGTGAAAATCTGACCAATAAGTGAACTAGTCGGATCGGTCCGAAAAACCGATCTTAGCGGGCGCTGGACGAGCGGGCGCTGGACGCCAGCACGGAGCGCGGCGAGGCAGCGCCCGCCCAGAGACGACACGCGCCGGTCGAGGAGCTCAGCCGCTACGGCCACCTGCCCTCCAGCGCCGCCGACGCTGTCGCCAACGCGCGCTCATGCGCCCGCCGCCGCCCGCGCACCCCGGCTCGTCGCAGCGCAGGTCCCAAGAGGGACGACGCGCCACCGTATAACGCTCGCTTCCATCCAGCGGCAACGAGCGAGTCCACTGCCACCCATATTGGCTATGCCTTCGCACGAACCTGTCCTTCCGAGAGTGGGTTAATACCGGCGCCAGGATGCACGTCCAGTTCAGGTCAGAGAGCACCCCGACGCCGGTTAGCCTGGAGGGGCCGCGTGCCTTCCTATCACGCCCAGAGGCCCAAGGCAAGCAAAATCCCGCAACTGTTTCTCACTTCTTGGCGGCCTTTGCTCACAGTGAAAGCGGGCCCCGCTTCGCAACCGGTGTTTCCCACTTGCTCGGCCGCATGGCGCCACGGTTTCGGTATGCTCGACGAGACTTCTTCGCTAGCTCATGACAACCAACCTTTTTGACTATTTCGAGGAAGCATCGGGAGAGGATGGGACAAGTCCCGCCCCGTGGGCTGCGCGCGCGCCGCGGCGGCCCAGCGCGAGCTTCGACATCAAGCTGGTGCCGCGCTCGCCCGACTGGCGCAACGATCCCGAGTCGTTGAGGGCGCTGGAGCGGATCGAAGCCGAGCCCTGGACGGACACGCTGACCAGGACTGAGGACGGCGTCGAGCTGCGCCTCGACGACGCTTGGATCGAGACGACGGGCGCCGCGCTGGAGGCGGGAGGAGGAGCCGAAGCGGCGCTCGTGGACCTCGCCCGCGGCGAGCGTTACGCGATCCAGTTCTGGGACGCCAACGCGACCAAGGCCCTGCACGTCGGACACCTGCGCAACCTGGCGCTCGGCAACGCCCTGGCGGCCTCCTTGCAGCAGGGCGGCGGCGAGGTCGAGCGACGCTCGGTCATCTCCGACGCGGGCCGCTCGATGGGCGAGGCGATGGCGGGCATCGTCCGCAGCGGCCACCACACCTCGGCCTGGCCGGAGGGCGACCAGAAGAGCGACCACTTCGTCGGCCTCTGCTACGCCGACTACGTCGCCGCCGGCGGCTTCGCCGAAGAGGCGATCGACGAGCGCGAAGACTCGCTCACACGCGAGCTGCGGATGCAGAACGACGCCGCCGACGAGCTGCTCAAACGGGTGATGGCCGGCGAGGGCGAGGCTCTGGAGCTGTGGTTCAAGACCAGGGCGTGGGTGATCTCCGGCCAGCGCAAGACCTTGGCGCGGCTCGGCGTGGCTTTCGACCGGGTGTTCTTCGAGTCAGACTTCCTGGAGGAGGGCAACCAGCTGACCGAACGGGGACTGCGCGAAGGCAAGCTGGAGCGACGCGTGGACGGCGTCGTCATCTACGACACCGGCGTCGAGCACCTTGAGGAAATGCCGCTCGTGCGCGCCGACGGGCAGACCACCCAGCACATGCGGGCCGTGTCCTACTGGATGGGCACACCCGACGTGACGGGCGTGACCACGATCCAGATCACCGGCACCGAGTGGGTTGCCCACTCCGAATGCATCCGCAAGCTGATGACCGAGCTGTCCGGGGAGGACCCCGACACCCCCGGCCCCCTTCCAGGGGGGCGCAGTAGGGCAGGAGATAGCGAGGAAACCGAGACTGCCACGCTCAAGCAGGGTGGCGCGAACGGGGATGGGAGCGCGAACGGGGCCTCGCGCCGCGGCATCCACCCCACGCACGACATCTTCCACGGGATGGTCGCCCAACAGAAGCGCGCGGTCAGCTCGAGCGACGAGGGCGGCCTTCTGATCGACGATCTGATCGAGTGGATCGAGACCCAGATCGATGCGGACCCGGCGATGCGCGAGGCGCGCCGGGCCCACCCCGCGCCCGAACGGATCCCGGCTCAGATCGCCTTGGGCTACTTCCTGCCCTACCCGATGACCCCGCGCGTGGACTTCGAGATGGGCAAGCTCCTGACCGAGCGCGAGTCGCTCGGCTGGGACCTCGTGCGCGCCCGCGCCACGCGCGGCGCCCTGGCCGGCGCGCCCGGTCAGCGTCCGGCCGAGGACCCCGACTACCGCTCGGCGGTCGTCCAGTCGGAGATCTATCGCCGCCACCTGCGCCTCGCGGTCGAGCGCTACGACGTCACGCCGCTCGCGCTCTATCTGCGCCACCTGGCGCGCTGGTACACCGAACGCCCGCGCTCCTCACATGTCGAACGAGTGATCCACACACTGCTCGACCGCTCCGCGCGGGGCCTGGGATTGGAAGCCGGAAGATGAGCACGCTTCTTATCGATAATTACGACTCCTACACCTACAACGTCTTCCACCTGCTCGCCGCCGCCTGCGGCGAGGAGCCGATTGTGGTTCACAACGACATGGTCTCCTGGAAGGCGCTGTCGCGCTGGGACTTCGACGCGATCGTGCTCTCCCCCGGCCCCGGCCACCCCGCGCGCTGGCACGACTTCGGCGTGTGCGCCGACATCCTGCGCTCCAGTGAAGTGCCCGTGCTCGGCGTGTGCCTCGGCCACCAGGGCCTCGGCCACGTGCTCAAAGCGAGGGTCACCTACGCGCCCACGGTCATGCACGGGCGCCTGTCCCCCGTCAGGCACTCTGGCGAGGGCCTGTTCGAGGGCATTCCGCAAGGCTTCGACGTCGTCCGCTACCACTCGCTTGCCGTGTCCGGCGGCCTGGGCGAGGAGGGCCGGGAGATCGCCTGGACCGAGGACGGCGTCGTGATGGGCATCGAACACGCCCATCGTCCGATGTGGGGCGTGCAGTTCCACCCCGAGTCGATCTGCACCGAGTACGGCCACAAGCTGTTCGAGAACTTCTATGCGTTGGCGCGCGAGCGTCGTCCTGAGCGCGCCGGCAGGCGCCTGAACCGCCCCTCCGTGCCCCCCAGGCGCTGTCGCCGGCGCTCCGCCCAGGACTCGCCCATCAGCCTGCACGTGCGCACGATCGAGGGCGAAGCCGAAACCGAGCGCCTGTTCGAAGCCCTGTTCGGCCAGGAGGACCACGCCTTTTGGCTGGACTCCGCCTCGACCGCCACCCAGTCCCCCACGGCGCCCGCCGCCGGCCAGCCAGCCGCCTCTCGCACCGGTCAGCCGACCCCAGCCGGCGCCGGCGGCCGGCGCGGCGCCCCCATGAGCGACGGCCAGCTCGGCCAGCGCTCGTTCATAGGCGCCTCGCTGGGCCCCAACCGAATGGTGCTCGAATACGACGTCGAGGCCGGCATCGTCACGCGCCACTCCGCCTCCGGCGCCCACCGCGAGAACGGCTCGATCTTCCAGGTGCTCGAGCGCGAACTGGAGTCGCGCACGATCGAGCCGTCCGAGCAGCCAGCCAAGGGCCTCGTCGGCGGCTTCGTCGGCTATCTAGGCTACGAGTGCAAGGCCGACTGCGGCGCCTCCAACACGCACGTCTCGGACATCCCCGACGCCGTCCAGATCTTTGCCAACCGCGTCGTCGCGGTCGACCACACCACAGGCCTCACACACGTCATGGCCCTGTGCCTCGGCGAGGAGCCCGAAGCCCTGCAGTGGCTCGACCAGGCGGAGCGGACAGCCCGCCACGCGCTCGCTGCAAGTCCGGCCCACCTGCCCGAGACCGGCACGACCGGGAATCCCCCCTTCAAACCCGTCGTCTTCCACCCAGGCCGAGGACGCGAGCAATACCTGGCGGACATCGCCCGCTGCCAGAGCGCGCTGGCGGCCGGAGAGTCCTACGAGGTATGTCTCACCGACCAGATCCACACCGACGCCTCGCCCGACCCATGGCTGTTGCACCGCGGCCTGCGGCGCTCCAACCCGGCGCCTTTCGCCGCCTACCTGAAGCTGGGCGAGCTGGCGATCGTGAGCAGCTCGCCCGAGCGCTTTCTGTCGGTCGATCGCGATCGCAAGGTCATGGCGCGGCCGATCAAGGGCACCGCGCCGCGCTCGCCCGACCCCGTCGCCGACGAGGCCACGCGCAAACAGTTGGCCGAGGACGAAAAGACGTTCGCCGAGCACCTCATGATCGTCGACCTGTTGCGCAACGACCTCGGCCGCGTGTGCGAAGTCGACTCGGTCCGAGTGCCCGAACTGATGGCGATCGAGCAGTACGCGACCGTGCACCAGATGATCTCCAACGTGGTCGGCGTGCTCGAGCCCGGACGCTCCCCGATCGACTGTGTCAGGGCCTGTTTTCCAGGCGGCTCGATGACCGGCGCGCCGAAGCTGCGCACGATGGAGATCATCGACGACATCGAGCGCGAGGCGCGCGGCGTCTACTCCGGCGCGATCGGCTACTTCGGCGCCGACGGGGTGGTCGACCTGAGCATCGTGATCCGCACGATCGTGATTAAGGACCGCCCACCCGGGGACGCCAACAGGGCGGGCGGGGACACCAATACCACCACGATCGGCGCCGGCGGGGCGATCGTGATGCAATCGGATCCTGCCGACGAGTTCGACGAGATCCTCCTGAAGGCGCGCGCGCCGATGGCCGCGATCGCCCGGGCCGTGACAGGCTCCGACGCGCCCGAGGCGTGGACGGTCGAGGTGGACCAGGCCGAGGTCGACCAAGTCCTGGCGGGGAGCCCCCGATGAGCGAACTCACGCCGATCGAGCCCGACGCCGAGGAGCAGTGGGAAGCCGACAGCTGGAGCATCCGCGAGGCCACCCTCGAAGACGTGCCCGCGATCGCGATCGCGGTGCGCGAGCTGCCTGATCGAGCTGGGCGCCGACCCCACGCTGCCCGCCGCCCTGGAAGCGCCGCGCAAGGGCCCTGATCGAAGACGGCAGCCTGGGCGTCGTCCTGATCGCCGAGCAGCGAAGCCAGATCGTCGGCGTGCTCGGCGTCAGCTGGCAGGTCGCGATCCGCATCCCCGGCCGCTACGGCCTGATCCAAGAGCTGTGGGTGCACCCCGGGTGGAGGGGCAAGACAATCGGAGGCGACCTGCTGGCAGCGCTTTTCAAACTCGCACGCCGCCAGCAGGTCACGCGCCTGGAGGTGGGGCTGCCCAGCGAAGGCTTCTCCCACCTGCCCGCCACCGAGGCCTTCTACGTCAACTGCGGCTTCAAGACGATCGGCATGCGCATGCGGAGGCTCCTGTGAGCCTTGGCCACAGCAAAACCGGTCCTACCCCGAGCTGGGGGCAGCGACTGCCGAGGAGAGGGGATGAACGATGAGCGAGCTCCTGTTGATCGAACAGCGACGCGGCGAGCACGACGAGGATGGCAACGGCGCGCCCTACATCCTCGACCGCCACGGCAACATGATGGAGGGCCGCGACGACGAGCGGCGCACCTCCGAGCTGCGCTCCGGCCTGACCGAGCACCCGGGCGTGACGGCGTCCGTTGCCAACTGTCCCGCCAAGGATGTCGAGCGCATCCTGCGCGTCCTGCACGACCAGGAGTACCTGCGCGCGCTGCGCGCGGTGGACTGCCAAGGAGCCAACGATGATGCCCGAGTGGGCGCCGCCCGGCCTGCCGGCCGACAGCCCCGTGTGGGCGGGCGTCGTGGCGACCGCCTTCGAGGGCGCACGCACCGCGGTCACCGCCGCCGACCGCATCGCCGAAGGCGCGCGCTTCACCTACGCCCTGTGCCGCCCCCCCGGCCACCACGCGGGCCCCGCCTGGCTGGGCGGCTACTGCTATTTGAACACCGCCGCGGCGGCCGCCTACGCCCTGTGCGAAGGCGGCCTCGCCCCGGTCGCGATCCTCGACCTCGACTTCCACTTCCCCACGGGCACCTCCGCGATCGTGGCGCCTCTGGAGAACGTCAGCCTTGGCTCCCTGCACGCCTCCACGATCGCCGAGGTCCCCTGGCGGATGGTCGAGGCGGGCGAGCGCGAGACCTTCGTCGAGTTCGCGACCTGCCCCGACGCCGACACCTACATGCAGGCGCTCGGCGAAATCGTCGACGAGCTGGCCCGCACCGCCACAGCCCTGGTGCTCTCGCTGGGCTACGACACCGTGGCCAGCGACCCCCACGGCTCGTGGGACTTCCCGCCCTCGATCTTCGAGCGCATCGGCGCCCGCCTGGCCGCCTGCGGCCTGCCGATCTGCGTGGTCCAAGAGGGCGGCTACTCCTTGGAGGCGCTCGCCGAGTGCAGCAGCGCCTTCGTTCAGGGGCTGCTCGGCGACGAGCAGACCGCGAGCGCGGAGCACGCCCAGGCGCCGGGGAGCGTCCGGTGAGCGTGCCCCCCGAGAGCGTCTCGCCAGGCAACGCGGCGACGCCCAACGCGGGCCTCGAGCCGTTCCGCCGGCGCCTGGACGCACTCGACTCCGAGATCGCCGGGCTGCTGGGCGAGCGCTTTGAGATCTGCCGCGAAGTGGCCCACCACAAGCGCGCCCACGACATCCCGATGATGCAACCCGAGCGCGTGATCGAGGTGCGCGAACGCTATCTGCAGCGCGGCGCGGCGGTGAACCTGCCGCCCGAGTTCACCGCGGCCCTGTTCGAGCTCCTGATCGGGGCGACGTGCAAGTTGGAGGACGAATTGATCGCCGACCCGAGCGCCTCGGGAGACGGGAGCCTCCGGTGAAGCGGCTCCCGCCTCCCGCCCTTGTCCTAACCCGATGCACCAGCCGGGGCTCGAACCCGGATCACCGGATTTTAAGTCCGGTCCTTTCACCGCTTAAAGGTACTGGTGCCTGTTTGCCCACCCCACCGGGCGATCCCTCCCGCAAGCGGGAGGGCTCCCATGAGGGATTTGGGGTTCCACCCCACCGGACAATCCCTCTCGCAAGCGAGAGGGGCTCCCATGGGGAGCGCCCAAGGGTGAAATGACGGGCGCGACAATACCATATTTTCTGACTCGTCGCATATACGGTGAGGCAGCTCCCGCCGGGCCCGGCGATGCCGGGCACGCTGCAGGCCATAGCGTGGGCCAGGCGCCCGCTGCCGTTCCTGGAGCGGTGTCAGAAACATTTTGGCGACATCTTCACGATTCGGGTGAAGCACGCCGGGACCTGGGTGATACTGGCCGATCCGGAGGATGTGAAGACGGTGTTCACAGCCGACCACGCCGTGCTCGGCGTGGGCCTCGCCAACTCGATCCTCGGTCCCCTGCTGGGACCGCGCTCGGTGATGTTGTTGGAGGAGCCCGAGCATGTGCTCCGGCGCAAGCTGATGCTGCCGCCCTTCCACGGCGAGCGCATGAAGGGTTACGGCGAGATGATGCAGGACATCACGAGGCGCGAGCTCGCCACCTGGCCGGTCGGGGAGCCGTTCGAGCTGTGGCCGCGCATGCAGGAGATCACGCTCGAGGCGATCGTGCGGGTCGTGTTCGGGCCCGTCGAAACCGACCGCCTGCGGCGCCTGCGCGGCCTGCTGCGCAGGCTCACCAACTGGATGAACGACCCGCGGCGCCTGAACCTGCTGGCGGCCGCCGGGCCGAGCCGATTCGCGGGTAACAGGGACTACCGTGGCATGATGGGCCCCGTCGAGGACGCCGTGCTGGAGGAGGTGCGCCGCCGCCAGCTCGATCCAGGGTGCACCGACGGGAGCGACATCGCCGCGATGCTCGGGGAAGCCAGGTACGAGGACGGGTCGCCGATGACCGAGCAGGACCTACGCGACGAACTCGTCACCTTGCTCACCGACGGGCCGACTTCGAGCCTGCTCTCGTGGGCCTTCGAGCGGATCCTGCGCCATCCCACCCAGTACGCGCGCCTGCGGGCCGAGGTCGACGAGGGCGAGCAGGACGTCTATCTCGACGCGGTCGTCAAGGAGACGATGCGGCTGTGCCCGGCCGCGCCGATCGTGGTGCGCAGGCTGCTCGCGCCGATGGAGCTCGGGGGGTACACGATCCCCGCGGGGACCACCGTCGCGCCGTGCGTGCATCTGGTGCACCGGCGGGCCGACGTTTATCCCGAGCCGCTGCGCTTCAGGCCCGAGCGGTTCCTGGAGCAGCCCGCGGGGACGTACACGTGGATTCCGTTTGGCGGCGGCGTGCGGCGCTGCCTGGCCGCCAGTTATGCGCAGCTGCTGATGAAGCAGGTGATCGGCACGGTCGTGCGCGAGGTCGAGCTGCGGGCTGCGGACCCGCGCTCGGAGCTGGCGCGCAAGAGCGCGATCGCGTTCGTGCCGCACCGGCATGCGCTGGTGGTGGCAGGGGGTCGGGCTGCTCGCGAGGCCCCCGCGCCCGTGGCGTGGGCGATGGGTGGCGGGTGAGGCAGCGCGAACGCCACCTCACTGGCGCCCAGGACCTCTACAGCTAACCAATCAGCTTACTTCGGTTTCTAACCGTTCTAATTCCGCCCCGATGGCCCATATGTTGAATTCACTCTTAATGTCCGTGGAACGCGTCCCGCCTTCTGTATTGCAATTAGGTCTGTCTTCCACTGGGATTATGCTCGAGCCACCGAATACATTCGCAGGCGCAGGTTCAAGCGCATTAGTCAGTTTGGCCGACAGCTTCATTTCACTGCACATTTCTGTACCGCTCACACCAATTAACGTTTCACATTCGATCTCGTAACCAACGAGTTCGCTTAAATTATTTAATTCGAGCAGCGCGTCAAAGAATGTACCTTCCGCTAATAAGATTTCAGTCAGCCACCATTGTTCTAATTCTAAGTTGAGCCCATCGAACCACACTAACGCTAACGATCCCTCCTTGCAATCGACCGGACTTCCGGCGTCGAATTTGACTTCACAGTTCAGGAATTCTTGGTTTGTGGCGCCTAACTGACCGACGGTGATCCCGTGTTCTAATGCTAAGGCGTCTAAAATTGTGCTCGTTTTTCCCTGGATTGTACCGTCAAATAGAAAACTGCATACAATTTCTGATAAGCGTTCTGCCGAGTGTTGCCCTATGAATCTGACCAGTGTCACCGTACCTTCTGTTTCAGCATTTAAAGTCGTTTCGACCTTCGCTTTTTCGACTAACCATTCGCTTTCGGCGAATGCCGGAGCCACGTTGAGCGCGCACAGCGCCAATACCGCGAACAAACCGAACCCTACAATTCGAATCTTCCTCATTTTACACTGCCTTTCGCCCGTCAGAATCTCAGTTGACCTCTTCCGAGGCTTGAATCAGCCAGGCAGCGCACCAGCCAAGGTCGAGCACAAACCGCCTGGCGCCGACGTCTGACCGGGCAAAGCCATGCCCGCCCGGCCAGACCTCCACTGGTCAGCGGCAGCTCATGACACAGCCGTGACTAACCTATTGGTTCCTTCAAAGGCCCACGTATTGCCTGTGCCGTTGAGTTCACAGGTATGTTCTCCGACCAAGGTGCTATTCATCCTTTCCAGTTCCTTTTCTAACGTAGCGGTCAACGTCAGGAATTTATCTAAGACCGAAACAGGGGCGGTTCCTGCTTCATTAGTCAACTGAGCTCGTGCTCCGCCTTCGCATAAATTTTCGCCCATCACACCCGAATTCGTTGTACACTTGATCTCAAAGCCAGTCGTAGACTGGAAATGATCCAGGAATTCTCCACCGGGCGTTAATTCTATTTCCGTTTCCCAGGTCAAACTTAATTCTAAGTTCAGGTTATCCGTCCACAATTCCGCGGTGCTTGCCGTTAAGCAATCGGTTAGTGCCGTGCCGCTGGAAGTAACTGTACAAGAGAGGGATTTTTCGTTCGTCATCCCTAATTCTCCTATCTCTTCGAACGGAAATGCTAACTTATCCAGCGATTCAACTAAGTCCTTCTTTTCCGGCCCGAGCGTGCCTGTCAAGAAGCCACTGCATTTGATCGCAGTTAAGACAACGGCACTGGGAGGCACTTTTTCGTACACCTTCAATTCGAATTCCATTTCGGTTTCAGCCGATAAAGCTGCCGCGACATTCGCAGCTTCAACTAACCATTCGCCAGCGAGTGCCGGAGCCACGTCGAGCGCGCACAGCGCCAGCGCCGCGAACAGACCGAACCCTACAATTCGACTCTTCCTCATTTTACACTTCCTTTCCCCCGTCAGAAGCTCGCTGGCCCCTGGCGAAGCTCGAAATCAGCCAGGCAGAGCACCCGTCCAAAGTCGAGCACAAAACCGCCCGGCACACCGATACGTGGCCATCGCCCTGAGTCGCCGGCTCGATACACCCGAACCGTGACCACGGGCGCTCCACCGACCCGCATCTAAGTTCTGATTATCGGGTCAATAGCAATTTTACA
The DNA here is from genome assembly GCA_963809705.1 of uncultured Solirubrobacterales bacterium. Taxonomy (GTDB): domain Bacteria; phylum Actinomycetota; class Thermoleophilia; order Solirubrobacterales; family Solirubrobacteraceae; genus Palsa-744. The sequence continues at coordinate 350,669 of CAWEKF010000002.1, forward strand.
GATAGGCGGTGACCTGTCAAGCGACGGACAAAGTAGCCAAAGCAGTAGACTGATTGCCAACCTCGGCGATGTCGGGCACCTGCGCTTCCTGGAGCGGCCCGCGGGGACGTACACTTGGATTCCCTTCGGAGGCGGCGTACGGCGCTGCCTGGCCGCCAGCTACGCGCAGCTGCTGATGAAGCAGGTCATCGGCACGGTCGTGCGCGAGGTCGACCTGCGGGCCGTGGACCCGCGCTCGGAGCTGGCGCGCAAGAGCGCGATCGCGTTCATGCCGCATCGGCATGCGCTGGTGGTGGCCGCGGGTGCGCTCGCGGCGATGCTCCCGCGGCCGTGTCTTGGGCGATGGCCGGCGGCTGACGGGGCGCGACCACGAGCGCGGCGGCTTCCCGGTGGGACAGCACGAATGCCGCCCCACCGGGTCCAAAATCCCTCCGCGTCCAGACCAATCAGCTGATTCCTGTTTCTAACCTTTCTAATTCGGCGCCGATAGCCCAGGTATTGCCTTCTCCCCTGATCATATTTACCCAATACTCACCGAGCAGCGTGCAGTTTGCCCTGTTATCGGTACGGTTGAATGACTCAAACACATTCGCAGGTGTCGGCGTGGACACGTTTGTTAGTCCGGCAGAAAACAGGTTCTGTTCGCTGCATAATTCTGATTCGGTCACCCCAAGTTCCGATCCACATTCGATGTCGTAGCCGATCGGTTCACTTAAGTTGTTAATTCCAGTACATTATTTTCAAAATCCCTCCCCGATTCGACTAATAAGATTTCGGTCAGCCACCACTCTTCTAATTCTAAGTTGAGCCCGTCAAACCAGATTAACACTAATGAGCCCTCCCTGCAATCGGTCAGGCTCCCAGCGCTGAACGTTACCTCACAGTTAAAGAATTCTTCGTTCGTATCGCCTAATTGCCCGACGGTAGTCCCGTGTTCTAACGCTAAGACGTCTAAGATTGTACCAATTTTTCCCTTGATCGTGCCATCAAATAGGCCGCTACATAAAATTTCTGTTAAAATTTCTGTTGATCCTGCCTCCACAGATTTCGCCAGTGCAAACAAAACTTCCGTTTCGGTATTTAATGTTGCTTCAACCTTCAGTTTTTCGACTAACCATTCGCTTTCGGCGAACGCCGGCGCCACATTGAGCGCGCACAGCGCCAGCACTGCGAACAGACCGAACACTACAATTCGAATCTTCCTCATTTTACACTGCCTTTCCCCAGCAGAAGCACGGTTGGCCTCTTCCAAGGCTTGAATCAGCCAGGCAGCGCACCAGCCAAAGTCGAGCACAAACCGCCTGGCACCGATACGTAGTCACCGCCCCGAATCATCGGCTCGATACACCCCAACCGTGACTCAGGGTCGCGCCACCGACCCGCATTTAAGTTCCGACTATCGGGTCAATAGCAATCTTGCAGATAGTCGGTGTTCTGTCAAGTGCCGGGGTCCCGATGAAATGGGCCAAGCAGTCGCCACGGGTCCAGCTCGCAGCAACGCTCCCGCGCCCGCGTCGTGGGCGATGTCCGGCCCCTGACGCAGCGCGCCCTACGGCAGCGTCGTGCCCACGAGCCCGGTGACCCGCCAGGCGCGGCCCTCGCGCTCGAGCGTCAGGTAGCGCGCGGTCATCGTCCTGGAGCCGACGAAGACCCATGCCTGAGGGCCCACCAGGCGCTCAGAGGTCACCTGCGCCACGCCCGCGTACTTCGCGTGTTCGTGCTCGAACAGGCGCGTCATGACCGCCGCGCAAGTCGCGCCACGCAGGTAGTCGGGGCCAGGAGGCCGCCCATAGTCTTCGGGCACAGAACTCGCCATGCTGGGCACGAGCAGGGCGCACGCGGCCGCGCCGTTCCTCGCCGCGGCCGCAGCCAAATAGCGCTTGGCAACGACCGCGAGTTCGGAGGCTTCGACGGCGCCGGGCGCACGGCCGCCGGCGAGCACGGAGGCGTCGTCCGGGTCACGGTAACCGTGCGTGCTTTCGCCACGGTCGTCGTCGAAGTCCGCGTCGTTGTCGTTGGGGGAGCTGGTCGTGTAGGTGGTCCCCGACTCGTCGTCGTCTTCGTCGCCCCTCAGGGTGCGCTCGGCCGGCGGCACGACGATCATCTTCGGGGCCGGCGTCGCGTCCGCCGCGCTCGTCGCAGTACCCGTATGGCCGTGACGGCCCGCGCCCGCGCCGCACCCGCCGGCGCCGAGCGCGGCGAGCAGCGCGATCGCGACCGCCACGACCGGCAGAATCGGTCTCCCCGTCGCCGGCTTGTTCAAACGCATCGGGTCGCGGCCCCTCATCGCCGGCCTACGACAGCGGCTCGCCGAGTAGCGAGTTGATCTTCCAGATGCCGCGTTCGCGCCTGACGATCATCGCGCTCGCCGGCTGGGTCCTGGATCCGAGCAGCACAAACCCCGAGTTGCCCCTGACTCTGACTTCCGTCACCACGTAGCGACTGGCAAGCTGCTCGCGGGAGTGTTCGAACATGCGGTCCATCACGGCGCCGCACGTCTTACCCCGCAGGTACGGCGGCCCGGGCGGCTGACCGTAGTCTTCGGCCATGCCTTCCGCGAAGATCGAGTACATCATCGAGCACGCCTTGACGCCGTTCCCGGACGCCGCCACGGCGTAATAGCGCCGGACGAGCGCCGCTATCGTCCGCTCGACGGAGGGGCCGGCGCGCGGCCCGTAAACCGCGACGTCGTCGTCTTTGTCGTGGTAGCTGCCGTTTTCCGGATGCAGATTGTCTTCGGGAGCATCGCTGTCGTTGTCCACTTTTGGCGTTTCGCGATCGTCCGGATCGTCGTCGCTGCTTGCATCGTTGTCCCCGTCGTTGAGATAGCCGTGGACGCCAGCTGCCGGGCGCGGCGAGGGCGCTGTTGTCGGGGGCGTCGCGGCCGAGGAGGCCGTCGTCGAAGAGGCCGCCGTCGAGTCGGTCCGCGCGTCATCGCGGCTCCCCCCGCTCGAAGCGCCGCACGCCTGCATGCCAAAGCTCGACAGCGCGACCACAGTCGCGACCAGCATCCTCCTCATGCTGACCGCGCTCCTTTGACGATTGCCAACCCGCGGGCGCCCATGGTCATGGCCTCGCCATGAGGTCGGTCAATTCGCTCACGGTCCAGCGCCCGCGCTCGCTTCGCAGCCGCAGGATGCGTTCCGACATGCCGCGGAAGCGCATCAGCACGGCGGCGTCGGCGCCCTTGACGCTCACCGACGCGATCACGAGCCGCGCCCTCTTCGCCGCGAATTCAGCGTGTCGCAGCGCGAGCAGCTTCGACATGACCGCAGCGCAGGTGGAGCCGCGCAGCTGCGGGGGACCGGGCGGACGCCCATAGTCCAGCGGCAACCCCTCCGCCGTCGTGGAATACAGCAGCGAGCACACGACGCCACCGTCCCGCGCGGCGCCCGCGGCGTAGTAGCGCCGCACAAGCGCAACGATCTCTGCGCGCTCAACGGCCGTCGCCGGCGCGCCGCCCGCGAGCGGAGGCCGATCGTCCCGGTCGCGAGGACGGCCGGGATCGTCGCCGCCTTCGAAATTGTCGTCGCCGTCCTCCGCGGCGGGGTCCCTACCGGGAGTCACCCCCGCCGCAACTGTCGTCGCCGTGGTCGGAGGTGCTTTCGGCGAAGTCGCGCCAGCGCCGCTGCGTGTGCTGCCGCAACCATACGCGCAGGCGCACGGAAGCAGTATCGCCATGCACAGGAATCTCATCGAAGCGAACCCTTCGTAACAGGCGACGTGGACACAGAGCAAGAGGATATCGGGACGAGCGCTCCACTGAAGCCAAGCGTCGCCCACGTGGGTCGTCGATGTCTCTGACTGCGTCAACCCACACGCCCGTGGACAGAAGCCACAGGTCGGCGAGACAGCGCAAACACCGTCTCGCCGACCCACTACCTGCAAGCCTAATCAATCAGCTCACTGCAGTTTCTAACCGTTCTAATTCATTTACTCCAATCGCCCATGTGTTGAATTCACCCACGAGGTCCGCCGAGTGTTCACCGGTCATCGTGCAATTAACTCTACCTGCAACTGGACCAAGGCTAAACACGCCTAACACGCTCGCAGGCGACCCAGTCACGTTACTCAGCGCGGCCGAAGGTTCCGATTCGCTACATAATTCTGAACCGAAGATCCCTAGTTTGGATTCGCATTCAACATCATAACCAGCCGGTTCGCCTAAATTATTTAAGCTGAGCCTGTCGTCAAAGAACGAGCTTCCCAACTAATAAGATTGCAGTTAACCAATAAGCTTCTAATTCTAAGTTGAGTCCGTCGAGCCATACTAATATTAACGTTCCTTCTAAGCAATCGGTAATACCTCCGGCGTCGAACACCACTAAGCAATTCAGGAATTCTTCATTCGAGTCACCTAAAGACCCAACGGTGACCAACTGGTTTAACGATAAAATATCTAAAATCGTATCTTCTTTTTCCTTCATCGTACCGTCAAGGATGCCTTCGCACAGAATTTCCTCTAAGATTGTGGTTGAACCCGAGCTGGCGAATTTCACCAGCTTCAAAAAGCCTTCTGTTTCAGCATTTAAAGTCGTTTCGACCTTCGCTTTTTCGACTAACCATTCGCTTTCAGCGAACGCCGGCGCCACGTTTAGCGCGCACAGCGCCAGCACAGCGAACAGACCGAATCCTACAATTCGAATCTTCCTCATTTGTCACTACCTTTCCCGTCGGAGGCTTGAATCAGCCAGGCGGCACACCCGTCCAAACCAAGACACAATCCGCCTGGCGAGGATAGTGCCCGCATCCAAGTTCTGAATATCGGGCTAATACAACTTGACAGATCCTCCGCAATCTGTCAAGCGACGAGGACCTCCGATGAGAGCCCTTTGCGAGGGAAGCGTCTACGGTTTTTGCTTGCCGTGCTTGTGCGTGTGCCCGGTGTGTGAGCGTCTGCAGGCCCGTGACCTCCTGGGCGATCGGCACACCACCGTATGTCGGCGAGCTGAGAACGCTCGTCTCGAGCCGCCCCGAGCACGGTTCGGTCGCCAGGTTGGGGCATCCGGCCAGCGGGGCGTATTCGAACCCGTAGCGCGTCGGGGTGTGCTCCGGGTTGATCCTCCCGACCATGACCACCGACGTAGGCGTCGGGAACGACGCGACCGGTTCCCCGAGCACACGCGGCGGCACGCTCGGCGTCGCGAACGAGCCGGTCGCGCTCGTGAACGTTTCAGGTGCTAACACGTTGGCGTCTTCACCGACGACCTCGTCGTAGATCGTCTCGTTTGGAAGCAACCCACCGACCGGAGCGCTGACCTTCGCGAGTGGATCTTCTTCGCCTTCTTTCTTGGTGTTCGCGAGGTGTATCGGCGGCACGGTCCTTTCGCTGAGCCCCCTTTCGCCCCTCCCCCACTGAAACCACACGCCCGTCTCCGGCACGCCCCACGGGTCAGCTTCCCCCTCCAACGCGCAGGCAAACGCGACGTCCGCATCGGCTCCGCCGGCGCCGGTGACCGCGCACTGTCCCGGCGCCGCTATCAATTCGCCGATCGGCACGGGTTCGTAGGCAATCACCTCCTGTTTAGCTACGGGTTCCACCGAGCTTTCCGTCACCGCCACGTAGAGCTGGCGGCTTTCATCGTTGAACCCAATGGCGACGCTGTCGTGGCTCACGAATTTGCTGATCAGGCGTAGGCTCGACCCGACTTCGTATAGCGACCCGTTCGGCGTTCCCGCGACGTTTTCGCTGACAGCGAGCAGACCTTGGCCATTGACCGCGAGCGAAAGAATGTTCGCGGTGGCGAATTCTTTGATCTGAGCTCCCGGTCGGGTCGAGCTGGCGGATCGTTTCAGGGTTGTCGTAGACGATGTACAGGTCGCCTGTCGTTTGGTCGAGTGCGATGTTAGTCACCGCCGTTCCGGGCGTAACGGAGATCGATGCGAGCGACAGTTCCTTTTCGTAGTGTCCGTCGCCAGCTCCGGCTTTGGCGTCGAATACCTGTACACGGTGTTCTTCGCCGACATACAACAGGTCTTCTGGGCCGCCGACAGCCAGCAGGTTGGCGGTTTGGGTGAACGCGAACGCGCCAGGTTCGGGCGCGCTCGGCACCGTCGGAGCTGTGCATTTCACACCCGTTCACGCCCCTCCCGATCCCCACTCCCAATCAACCCTCAACCAATCCTTGTACAAACAAATCCCAATATTAGTTGGACAGGACGACGTCGTACATCGTCCCATCCAACCGCTTACGACATTAATACTACATTCCTACACTACAGCAAGGCCATCATTCAACTCACTGCAGTTTCTAACCGTCCTGTTAATTCTGCTCCTTCTACCGCCCACGTATTACCTTCACCTTTAAGGTCCGCCGAGAGTGCACCGGTCATCGTACAATTGGCTCTATTTGCAACTGCAGAGACGCCAAACACGCCCAACACACTCGCAGGTGTTGTCGTAGTCACGTTGCTCAGTGCGGCCGAAGATTCCCATTCGCTACATAATTCGGTACCGAAGATCCCTGCTTTGGCTTCGCATTCAAGATCATAACCAACCGGTTCACCTAAATTATTTAAGCTGAGTATGTCGTCAAAGAACGAGCTACCAACTAATAAAATTAAAGTAAACCAATAATCTTCTAATTCTAAATTGAGGCCATCAGGCCATACTAACGCTAACGTTCCTTCTAAGCAATCGGTCAAACCTCCGGCGTCGAACACCACTAAGCAATTAATGAATTCTTCATTCGTGTCGCCTAAAGACCCAGCGGTCACCAACTGGTTTAACGATAAAATATCTAAAATCGTATCTTCTTTTTCCTTCATTGTGCCGTCAAAGATACCTTCGCATAAAATTTCATTTAAGACTTCAGTTGAGCTAGCGCCGGCGAATTTCACCAGCTTCAAAAAACCTTCTGTTTCAGCATTTAATGTTGTTTTGACTTCGTTTTTTTCGACTAACCATTCGCTTTCGGCGAACGCCGGCGCCACATTGAGCGCGCACAGCGCCAGTACCGCGAACAGACCGAACCCTACAATTCGAATCTTCCTCATTTGACATTACCTTTCCCCCGTCAGAGGCTTGGTTGGCCACTTCCGAGGCTTGAATCAGCCAGGCAGCGCACCGTCCCAAACCACGACACAATCCGCCTAGCGAGGATAAGTGCCCCATTCAAGTTCTGAATATCGGGCTAATACGATTTTACAGATCCTCCGCAATCTGTCAAGTGACGAGGACCTCCGATGAGGGCCCTTTGGCGAGGGAAGCGTCTACGCTTTTTTCTTACCGTGCCCGCGCGTGCGCCCGGTGCGGGCGCTCCTGCTGGACTTCTTGCTGCGCCGGTTCTTTTTCTTCGGTGGCTTGTGCTTCTTCTTCGCCTTCTTGCCTGGTTTTCTTGTCGTGACCGGCTTGGGGAAGGCGATGTGCGGGACGCTGAGCAGCGGTGGCGTCGTGGTCGTGAGCACTTCGGGCAGTCCGAGCGTCGTGAACGTGCGCGCTTCTCCTACGGCGGATGAGCCGCTCACGTTTCCTTCGCCGAAGTGGATCGAGATGCGGTAGGAGTAGGTTATGCCCGGCTGCAGCCCGGTCAGCTGGAGCATCTCTTCCTGAGGTTCAGTGTCGGCGGCGATCGAGGCGGTTTGCACGATCCCGTAGCGTGTGCCGACTCCTTCGTCTACTCCGACTTCAAAGGCGTAGGTCGAGGCCTCGCCGTCGGGGTCGATGGCGCCGGATACGAGCGCGCTTGTGGTGGTGAGGAGGCTCGCTGCGCCCGTGCTCGCCGTCACAGCGGGCGCGGGCGCGGTCTGGAACGTGCCTTCGGGCAGTCCAGGTTCGCCGTTTTCGGCGATAGCCGTTTCGTGTTCGTGCATGCTCGTTTCGTTTTCGCCGACGAGACGGTAACGGTAGGAGGTGGCGGGCTGCAGGCCCGTGACCTCCTGGGCGATCGGCACACCACCGTATGTCGGCGAGCTGAGAACGCTCGTCTCGAGCCGCCCTGAGCACGGTTCGGTCGCCAGGTTGGGGCATCCGGCCAGCGGGGCGTATTCGAACCCGTAGCGCGTCGGGGTGTGCTCCGGGTTGATCCTCCCGACCATGACCACCGACGTCGGCGTCGGGAACGACGCGACCGGTTCGCCGAGCACCCGCGGCGGCACGCTCGGCGTCGTGAATGAGCCGACCGCGCTAGTGATCGTTTCGGGCGCACGCACGTTGTGGTCTTCACCGATGACCTCGTCGTAGATCGTCTCGTTCGGAAGCAACCCAACAACCGGAGCACTGACCTTCACAAGCGGTTCTTCTTCGCCTTCTTTCTTGGTGTTCGCAAGGGATATTGGCGGCACGGTCCTTTCGCTGAGCCCCCTTTCGCTCCTACCCCACTGAAACCACACACTCGTTTCAGGCACACCCCACGGATCAACTTCTCCCTCAAGCGCACAGCCGAACGCGACATCCGCGTCGGCACCACTCGCGCCAGCAACCGCGCACTGCCCCGGCGCCGCTATCAGTTCGCCGATCGGCACAGGTTCGTACGCGATCACCTCGTGTTTAGCGGGATCAACCGATGTTTCTCCCCCCACCACTCCGTAAAGATCTTTATTTTCGTTGAATGTGAAGCTGAAGCTGACGTGGCTCGCGAAGCGGCTGATCAGATGCAGGCTCGTCCCGACTTCATACAGCGACCCGATCGGGATCCCCGCGACTGTTTCGCTGACCGCGAGTAGGCCTTGACCGTTGACCGCCAACGCAAGAACTTCCCCGGTGGTGAATTCTTTGATCTGCGCTCCGGCCGGGTCGAGCTGTCGAATCGTTTCAGGGTCCTCGTAGACGACATACAGGTCGCCCGTGGTTTGGTCGAGCGCAATGCGCGTCACTGCGACTCCGGGCGCTGCGGAGATCGCCGTGAGCGACAGTTCCTTTTCGTAGTGCCCGTCGCCGGCTCCCGTTTTGGCGTCGAAAACCTGTATGCGGTGTTCTTCGCCGATATACAACAAGTCTTCGGGACCGCCGACAGCCAACAGGTTAGCGCTTTCTGCGAACGCGAACGCGCCTGGTTCGGGTGTGTTGGCGACCGTCGGGGTGGTGCATTTGGTGACTGTTTTGGCTTCTTCTGCGGTGCAGAGGTTACGTTCAAGGCCGGTCTTACCGCTTTCTTTGTCCTTGGTTTCGTTGACTTCGTGGCCGATCTCAAGCACGAATTCGCCGTTTGGCGTGAACTCCTGCACACGCTCGGTATGGAATGTGAATTCTGCGACGTATATGTTTCCGCTTTGCGGGTCTACCGCGATGCTCTGCGGTTGCGCGAATTGTCCGGGGGTGGTGCCTTCTGTGCCTGCTTGGCATTCTTTTGTTTCGGCCGCGGTGCACAGATCGCCGCCTTTGCGGTTGACGTCTGTGCCGAACATGAGTATGAATTTCCCGTCGGCTTCCAGCTCTTGTATGCGGTGATTGCCGCGGTCGAGCACGTATATATCGTCGCTTTTGGCTGCGCCGGCGACGCTCGTAGGGTATTCAAAGCCGCCCGGTTCGGGACTTGGATGGCCGCTCTGGCATGCGTCGCCGGATGCGACGGCGCAGATGTCTGCTTTGGTGGTCGCGTCTACTTCCCAGCCAAAGCTGCTCGTCTGGATCTCCTTGTTAGGCGCGCTGGCGAGCGCAGCGCTCGCCAGCGAGAGCAGCGCCGCAATGGCGGCGACCGCCACCAGCGAGAGTGTCTTTGCGCGCTCGATCCTCATTTCCCGCTCCTTCTCTGGGTGGTCTTTGATCGTCGTGCGCCGTGCGCCTTGCTCGCTCCGCATCCGGTGATCGTGATGTTGGTGCTCTGTTTGTGCACGAGCCCGTTCTGCGCGACGAATTCTGTGGGCATCTTCAGCTTGCCCTGCTGCTTGCAGAGATTGCCGTTGGCTGCCAGCGCGGAGTATTTGCCCTCGGGCAGGTAGAGCTCGAAGGTGCCGACGGGCACGTCGGGGACGCTCTTGAACGTCGTGCTCGTGATCCCCGCTTTGCTGATGAACGTGTCGCCAACGAGGTCAACTCGCACGCCCTCGCCCTGTAGGACGATGATCAGGTTGGGGAACGCTTCGCCGCCATGCGAGACGAAGTACACGGGACCGGACAGCGTCACCGGCAGCAACGGCGTCGACGCCCTCGCGATGCCGACGACCGAGGCCGCGGGACACGCCGCCGGGTTCGCGTCGAACGTGGCTGCGGGACAAGCCTTCTGCAGCGTCGTCAGCCGCGAGGGCAGCCGCTTGGGCAGGGCGACCTTGACGCGCGCGATGTTCGCGTCGACGCCCATCGCTCCTTTCGGGTAGGAGAGCTTCGTGTCGAGGCTGGCGCCGTGGGCGCGGCTCGTCTGTCCGCTCGTCGAGACGGTGAACTTCGGTTCGAACTTCAGGCTCTTGCAGCCCCCGACGGCGAACGGGCTCGACGTGCTCCAGGTCGCGTCCTGCGAGCCCGACACGACCGAGGTTATATGCTCGGCCGCACAGCTGGTCGGGTTGAACATGAAGCTCGGGCGATCGATGTTGACCGTCACCCGTTTGAGGCGCAGCGGCACGCCGAAGACGATCTGCGGCACCGCGTACGGACCCGTTTCGTCGGTCGTGATCGTCGCCGTCGAGTCTTCCTCGTCGATGTCGATGCGCGCGCGCACGACCACCAGCCCGAGGTTGAACGGGCCGGCCTCGGCGTGCGTGACGATCGACAGGCCGAACGGAGCGCCGTCGTGCGGCCCCGTCAAATACACGTTCCCTTCGATTTCGAACGGGTGCGAGCCCGCGCCGGAGGCGACCCTCGCAGTCCCGATCTTCGAGGCCGCGCATTCGCCGTACTGGCTGGGATCGTTCGCCTGCGCTTCTGGGCACAACGGGACGCTTGAGAGCATCGCGAGCAGCCCCGGCGGCGTGTGCAGCTGGATGCCCTTCACGTACTGTTCACGGTCGCCGCGCTGCAGGTCCATCGTGAACGAGCTGAACTGCCCCGCCTGCGGCGTCACCGTTCCCGCCTGAAGAGCAGGTTTGAACGGCGGTGGGCTGGCGCAGCCCACCGTTTCGTAGAACGACGATGGCGTCGCGTCGGGGGTGCCCGCCACGAACAGGCTTTCCGGTTCCGGCGTCACGCCCGGCGCGCTCCACGGCGTGAAGTCGCTTGTCGTCAGCGCGGGGCCGCACACGGCCGGGTTGGCCAGCGACGCGCGCGGGCCGCCGTTGAGATGGATCTTCAGTTCGCTGAACGGGGTCTGCGGGTTGCCTTCGAACACGGTCGTCAGCTGCCCCGTGGCGGGGTTCACCTCGACGCGGCCCTCGACCTTGAAATGCACGCCCGTGGCCGCCAGTTCGCCTTCGCCGCCGAGTTCCAAATATAGTTTGTAGAGGTTGCCGTCGAGCACGTCCTGCTCGGTGCACGCCCTTTCGCCGGCGCCGCCGCAGCCGGGGCGCGCGAGAAACAGGCGGCCGCGCACCGGTTCGGACAGCAGCGGTGTGACCGCTTCCGCGGTCCCCACGACCGACGCTTCGGGACAGTTCCCGGGCGCCAACTGCAATTCGCCTGCTGGACTCGTCCTTTCCGATTCCGGACCGGAGACGTTGATCCCCTTGGGCCCGGTGGCATCGCACGCCTGGATCCCATCGACCACGCCGGGGCTGACCGATACCCCCTCGGGCAGCGTCACGACCGCGTTGCGCAGCTGCGGCGTGGCGTTCGTCTGCGGTTCTTCGCTCAGCGGCACCTTCAGGCTCAAATCGAAGCCGACCGGTTCGTCCGCCAGCGTCGTATCCGGGCGCACTCCGAGCGAGGGATGGAAGGCCAGCAGGTTGCAGCCTGTCACGGCCGGCATCGTCGCCGTCTTTTCGGTCCACCCCACGTATTCGCCGGTCTGCCTGTTCACGCTGCCCGATTCGTCCCACGAGTCGGCGCGCGCCGTCGCCGTCTCAGGGCCCGCCGCGCAGTCGGTGCCCAGCGTCAGGAACGGCACTGGCGGGACGCCGCTGGGCCGCCCCCCCGTGGACCCCCCTTCGCCGCACCCCAGTTCTCCCACTTCGGTCGAGCTGCCGCACACCAGGTCCCGCATCGGGTCGTGGCTGGGGTCGGCCGGCACGCCCCAGAACGTCGTTTCGACACGGTACAACTGCACCGTCGGGATGCCGCTCGAGGTCACGCTCAACCCGTACCCTTCGCGGCCGTGTTCGTGCACACGGATCAAATGCCCCGTCAAACCGGCCGATATATGGAAACTGTTCAAGAACGCGAACTCGGCCGACTGGCCCTTTTCCGGCACGACCGAGACGATCGGCCCCAGCTTCTGTTTGCCGTCGAACCACCTCACCCGGTAGACGCCGACCTGCGTCGCGATCGGACATACGCCCAAGGCGAACGCCGCCGTCAACGAGCAACGCGGCACAGCCAACGGATTGCCGAGCAAGCCCGGCGGCAGATCGACGACGACGTCCTTCGGTTCTTTGGTCGGAACATGGTCTGGGACGCCACATCCTTTTTCGTTGGCGAATTCGAGCGTCGACGTCAACGCCCACGGGTGACCGCCGGCCTGCGTGAAAGCCGGCACGTACGGTTCGTTGACGAAGGGTTCCGACCCTTTCGTCGTGGTCGCGCGCGTCGCTTCCATCGAGAAGTGAGTGATCTGCAACGGCGCGCCGGCTTCGCCGCACGACGCCCTAGCGTCGCCAGTCTCAGTAAGTATGACAAGCAAGGCGATAAAGATCATTGTCAGCAATACGATCAACATTATGTCGGCTGCCGGCACCAGCCGACGTCGGCGCGCCACGCGCGACAACCCAAACAGGGACGCGACGACAAATACGATCTGCACCGGTATATGGATGTCGATCATCGTCCGCGCTCCCTTGCCTTCTTCGCCTTCGTCTTCTTCGCTCTGGGTTTCTTCACGCACCGGCCGTTCTTCTTCACGAAGCCCTTCCTGCACTTCACCGGCTTCGGCGCGGCATAGTTTCCGCCCGGCGCCTGCACCGCGCTGCCCGGCACGAGCAACGGAGCCGGACTCGTCAGGGCCCCCTGGCAGGCGTCGCTGGAACACTGCGCGGATTCCTCCGGCTGAGCGGGAAAGCCTCCTTCGACGCGCGCGTCGTACACATCGAGATCACTTTCTGTGTCGACCGGCACAAGCCCCGCGGACGTCGTGAAAAACACGTTTAACCCATCCGCCGTGATGACCGGACCGACGTCGTTCGTCAACGAGCTGCCGCTGGAGATCAACGAAACCCTGCCTTCGCTCTCGCCCGGCGGCTCGCGCCAGATATAGATGTCCTTCTGATGATTGGTCGCGTCTGGTGACAGCGCCCTGACCGAGCTGAACACGACCTCAGACCCGTCTTCGCTCAGAGCGCGCCTAGCCATCCTCCGCTCCACCGAAACGTCCGCGCTAAGCGAGACCACACCATACGGTTCGATCGACGCCGCGCCCTCACCGTTGCCGTTCGCTTCATAGCCGCCTTCACCAAGCGACACGCGATCGAGCTTCCCGCTAGCCGCGTCGTAACGGTACACGTCCTGGCTATTGTTCGCGTCGGTCTGCGTGCCGCGCTCGATCAGACGCGCGAACGTCGAGAACACCAGGTATTCACCGTCCTGCGTCGACTGCGCTTCACCATCTCCTTCCCACAGCAACGCGTCGCTTTCGTCACCGGGGACACTCGACGGGCAACGCACGTCTTCGACCGACCCCGAAGACTCGGGACCGGAGCACAGACCGGCGATGAACGCCACAGCGTTCGTGCTCGCGTCGTACACATACAGGTTATCCGCGCCCTTGGTCGCGACATCGCCTTCTTCGTTGGCGACGCTCGTCAAAACTCCGTGCGCGACGAAATACACGCGCGAACCATCGCCAGCCATGCTCACGACGCCCGCGACTTCAGCAGGTTCACCGGCGACTTCGCTCGGCGAGGCGTCCACCAACCCCAACACGCGCCTATCCGCCGCCTGACACGGGGATTCACCTGCAGGACAACCGATACTCGCCATATAAAGCTTGTTACTGCTATCCGTTTGACCTTCAATAAGACGTTCGTCCGTGGTGAAGAACGCGCGGGAACCGTCTTCGGAGGCGCCCTCGAAATGCGCCGGCGCGCGCATCGCGGCGCCCGGACACGGAACTTCGCCTGGCACTTCGCCCACGCCGCCGCCTTCTCCGCAACCACCGAACGGCGCCGCCGGGTCGACCGGCCGCGACACTTCGACCGTCCTTTCGCCACCCACCCGCAAGAACAACTGCGGATCAATGCATTCCTTGCCACCACTGGCATCGGCCGTAAAGAATATCTCGCTGCCGTCCCCAGACATCGCGTTGAGCCTCGCGCCTTCGTCACCGAGTGGCACAAGACATTTTTCGTTGATTTCTTCCGGTTCACCATGCACACCGTCCTTGTTGCGCACAGGAATCAACCGCAGCGACGACTCTTCCCCGCCGCAACCTCGCGAGAAGTCATAGATCCGGTATAACGCAGCAAGAGGCGATTCAGGCAACAAATCGACACCTTCAACCACGATATGACAAAGATCGTTGCTCGCGCTTTTCTCGAACCCAATGAAAAACGACGGTTGACCTTCGAACGACGCTTCAGCCGGACGCAGGATCACGGGAAACGCCGCCCAGCTTTCAGCGGTATCGGGCGCACCCACACGATGCACGGCGAACTCGTCTTCAAACGGGTTGCCGACTTCGTTAAATCCAACGATGCGGTTCGTCAATGCATATTCGAACGTGGACGAGAAATCCGAAACGTTAGCTTCGCGGAACGGCGGCTGCAACGGCGTCGTCGACCATCCGCTACCCGCTTCACGCGTCGCCAAATAAGTGCTGCCCACTTCCGGACGCGGAACGCCCTTGAACACACCCAACGAGGAGAACGCCACCCTTTCACCATCCGGCGCGGCCGCCTGCAGCAGTACGCCGTAGCCACCCTTGAACACAGGACTGACCATCTCGTACACACGACCTTCGCCGAGCGCAAACGCAGGTACCGCGACACAACAACACACAACCCACACCAATACAGAAACACCCAAAGACAACCGCAACCGCACAACAAACCCCCATCTCACACGCTTCCCAAACCCCGCTACCCAATCAACCCTCACAGAGTCCGTTGTACAAACACCAAATAAACGGCTGGACAGGACAACACAAACATCATCCCGCCCAACCATTAGTAGCTTTAATACAACGCTACAGCAAGGCCATCATTCAACTCACTGCAGTTTCTAACCGTCCTGTTAATTCTGCTCCTTCCACCGCCCACGTATTACCTTCACCTTTAAGGTCCGCCGAGAGTGTACCGGTCATCGTACAATTGGCTCTACCTGCAACTGCAGAGACGCCAAACACGCCCAACACACTCGCAGGCATTGTCGTAGTCACGTTGCTCAGCGCGGCCGTAGCTTCCTGTTCAGAGCATAATTCGGAACCGAAGATCCCTGCTTTGGCTTCGCATTCAACATCATAACCAACCGGTTCACCTAAATTATTTAAGCTGAGTATGTCGTCAAAGAACGAGCTACCAACTAATAAAATTAAAGTAAACCAAAAATCTTCTAATTCTAAATTGAGGCCATCAGGCCATACTAACGCTAACGTTCCTTCTAAGCAATCGGTCAAACCTCCGGCGTCGAACACCACTAAGCAATTAATGAATTCTTCATTCGTGTCGCCTAAAGACCCAGCGGTCACCAACTGGTTTAACGATAAAATATCTAAAATCGTATCTTCTTTTTCCTTCATCGTACCGTCAAAGATACCTTCGCATAAAATTTCATTTAAGACTTCACTTGAACTAGCGCCGGCGAATTTCACCAGCTTCAAAAAACCTTCTGTTTCAGCATTTAATGTTGTTTTGACTTCGTTTTTTTCGACTAACCATTCGCTTTCGGCGAACGCCGGCGCCACATTGAGCGCGCACAGCGCCAACACCGCGAACAGACCGAACCCTACAATTCGAATCTTCCTCATTTGACATTGCCTTTCCCCCGTCGGAGGCTTGGTTGGCCTCTTCCGAGGCTGGAATCAGCCAGGCAGCGCACCCGTCCAAGGTCAGAGAGCGCAAAACCACCCGGCGCCGATACGTGGTCGTCGCCTTTCGGTCCGCCGACTCGATACAAGCAGCCAGCCTCCTGTTGACGATCATTGCCGATACAGCACCGCACGTCAAGACGTGTTTCTTACTCGGGACGGTTGCGGCACACGACACGTATAACGGGCTATTGAGAGCCACGACTTCTTGCGTCGACATGCTCGAATCGTCCTCCTTCCCGACAACGGCTTGCCTTGACAAGCGGCCGCTGCGCCATGACCCGGATTCTGAGCCGTAGCGACGGCCGCACCACCAACCCGCACCCAAGTTCTGGATATCGGGCCAACAGCAATCTTGCAGATTCCGGAAGATCTGTCAAGCACAAAACCGAGGAACGGGCACTTTCGCCAGGTTGGCTACGGCTCGCGCACGCTGAGAAGCGCGTCCAGCTTCCACGCGCCCCCCACCCGCCGCAGCGCGATCATGCGTTCTCCCGTCGTGCGGAAGCCCAGTATCGCTAAGCCTTCGACCCCGTTGACGCGCGCGTCGAGCAGCCGCAGCGTCGAGGATTGCGCGGCGAACTGCGGGCGGTCGACCGAGAACACGAGCGACTCGACCCGGGCGCAGCCCCCGCCGCTCAACGGAGACCCTGGCTGCGGGCTGTATTCCGGCGGCAGGGTTCGCGCCGGATCCGCGCTTCTGATCAGTTCGGGGTCGATCTGAGCGCAGGCGGCGGCGCCATCGCCCGCCGCCGCCGCCGCGTAAAACGCCTTCAGCACGGTGGCGAAGGCGCGCTGCTCGGCGGGCGTGGCCGCGCGGCCGAAGCTCCACTCGCCGGCGTCGTCGCCGCGGGCGGGCCCGTCGTCGGTCGGGGCGTCTTCGTCGTAGTGCAGGTAGCCGTCGACCACGGTTCCCTGGGGAGTGTGTTCCTGCGCCTCTATGCCGGTCGCGGCGGCCGTCCGCGACGAGTCCGCCGTCGTCCCGCCGCAGGCGCCGGCGCTCAGACACAACAGCGCCACCACGATCGAGGCGAGCAGCGCCCGCATCAGGAGATCCCCACGTCCTGCAGCGAGCGCACGCGCCAAGCGGCGCCTTCTCGGTGCAGCAGCAGTTCGCGTACGTCCTCGCCGCCGAAGCGCATCAGGACGATCCCCTGCGCGCCGGCCACACGCATCCTGAGGATGCGCAACGAGGCTAGCTTGCGCGCCAGTTCGCGCCGGTGACTGCCAAACAGCGCGGACACGGTCGCCCGGCAGGTGCGGCCGCGCAGCGGGGTGTGGGCAAAATCTTCGACGACAGTTTCGGCGATCGGCGCGTAGAGCATCGCGCACGCCTGGGCGCCGTCCGCGGCCGCGGACGCGTGATAGTAGCGCTCGACGAGCGCCGCCATCCTCCGTGCTTCGGCGCCGCCGGCCTCGCGGCCGAAGTCCAGGACCTCGCTGTCGTCGCTGTCGTAGCGGCTGCCGCTGATGTTGTCGTTGTCGTTGTCGGCGTCTCTTTTGGCTTCGTATGCCGTCGCGGCATTCGAACGAGTTCGCTGCGCGAGCGGCGCGCTCCCGCAGGCGCAGACAGCGCCGCTTGGGGCGATGAGCGCCAGGGAAGCTATTATCGTTCGACTCATTAGATGTATCGGAGCAGTTCGCACTTTGATGCCGGGCCCAACCGTACCATGCCGACCGCCAGCACCGGCGCGCCCCGACCGTTGTTTCTCATTCGTTGACACGTTCGCGCTCGTCACTGTACGATTCCAATTCTCGCACACCAACCAACCATCGGGGAGGACTCGAAATAATGCGTCGCACACCTCTGGCCGTCCTCGCGCTTGCCGCGAGCGTGCTCGCAGCCTCCGGCTGCGGCGGATCTACAAAAGCTTCGAGCCAAGCGGCGTCCACGACCGTCGCGGGATCGCCGGCCGGCGCGACGGCGACGCAGACCGCCCCGAGCGGCCCGCTCACCCGCGCTCAGCTGATCGAAAAGGGCGAAGCGATCTGTTACCGCCTCAACGTGAAGCGCTCCTCGACGAGGATCTCCCAGCCGGGCGACTACGAACGCTTCGTGCCCGTCCTGGCGGCCACCGAGCTCGCCGCGGCCACGGAAATGGGCAACCTGACACCGCCCCCCGCGCTGGCGGGCGAGTGGCGGGAAATGATCGCCGGCGCGCACGCGATCGGCGAAGTCACGGGCCATTTCCCCCATTACTCCGAAGCGAGCAACAACAAGCTGGCGCACAGGTACGACGTCATCCTCAGTCACGCGGTCGAACAGCTGACCGGCGCGGCCAGGCGAGCCGGCTTCAAGGAATGTGCGCGGTTCGTGTGAGAGGCTAGGCGACCGGGCAGAGGCCGCCGTCGAGGTTGACGGCGGCGCCCGTCACATAGGACCCCCGCGGCGAGAGCAGGAACGCGGCCAGGTCGGCGAACTCCTCGGGCCTGCCCACCCGCCCGAGCGGTATCCCGCTGGTCGCGACCATCCGTTCGTAATAGGCGTCGGGCGTTATCCCCGCCTCGGCCGCGTAGCGCCGCAGCTGACCGCTTTCGATCACGCCGATCAGGACCGCGTTGACACGGATGCCCTCGGGCGCCAGCTCGCGTGAGAGCGCCTTGGTGAGCGCCAAGCCGGCCGCGCGCGAGACCGAGGTCGGCGTCGTGAGCGCCTCGGGCGCCTTGCCGGAGACGGCCAGCGTGTTGAGCACGGCCCCGCGGCTGGCCCGCAGCGCGGGCAGCGCCAGGCGCGTGAGGCGCACGGCTCCCATCAGCTTGAGCGCCAGGTCCTCCTCCCAGACGGAGTCCTCGTGCTCGGCGAAAGGGCCGGCGGAGAGCTCGCCCGCGTTGTTGGCGAGGCCGTCGATGCGACCCCAGCGAGCAAGCGAGGACTCGACGAAGCGCTCGAGGTCCTCGACCCGCCTGACGTCCCCGGCGCAGTCGGAGACATCGCCGCCGGCCCGGCGCAGCTCGCCCGCCGCGTCCGCCAGCCGGGCGCCGTCGCGCGCCATCAGGGCCACCCCCGACGCCCCCTCCTCGACCAGGCGCCGAGCGAGCGCGAGACCGAGCCCGCTCGAGCCGCCCGTAATTAGAAACACTTTTCCGGAAAGTTGGAGATCCATGGCCCTACCCGACCCTTGCCCGGACACGGGACCTGCGCAAGCTACACGCCCTCGGGTGTGCGCCCGTCGTGTCCGATATAGCCGTCCTTGCCGCCCGCGACCACGTAGACGGTGTCGCCCGGCCCGAGTATGCGAATCCGCCGCACAGTCGAGGCGTCCACGCGCGCGAAGCAGCCCTCGTCGAGCAGATGCGCGCTCCCGTCGCCGAACTCCATCTCGATCGAGCCGCGGTGCACGAAGTAGAGCTCCTCCTGCAGGTCGTGGTAGTGCCATTTCGTCTCATACCCGGGCTGGCGCACGAGCGCGTTGACGCCGAAAGCGCTGACGTCCAGGGCTTTGCGGACTTTGCGAAAGCCGTAGCCCTCGCCGATCGCGTCGAGATGGCCGACGGCGTAGCCCTCCCCCACGATCACCTCACCCTCAGGCTGCACGCGTCTCCCCAACCGGCTCGGGCTGCTCTGCGGCCGGCTCCCGCTCCTCCCTGAACAGCCACGGGATGCGCTGCCCGATCAGCTCGCCGCGGTAGCGGCGGCGGTGGCCGTAGACGAGCCAGGTCGGTGTCGACCTCGCCGTAGCGCTCTGCCACCCGCAGCTCGTCGGGGTGCTCTTCGCCGAACGCGACGAACGTCACCCCGGCGTCGTACTTGCCGGCCAGCAGGTTCTGGGCGACGATCGGGTTGGCCGGCTCCTGCACGACCGTCTCCCACTGAGCCAGGTCCGGATAGCCCATCGCGGCGGCCACCACTCCCAGGCTGCGCGGCCGCTGCGCGTCGTTGCGCACGAGCAAGCCCATTTCCTTGGCGGGGAACATGAACGTGTCGACCACGAACACCTCCTGGCGGTAGCGCTCGGTCACGATGTGGACGTCGGGATGGGAGCTGCATTGCAGCAGGAACCCGTTCGACTCGTCGCGCACCCGCTCGAGCCCCTCGTCGAAGTCGCGGACAAGCTCGATCAGGGCGTCTTCGATGCCCTGAAACTCCAGGTAGCGCAGCAGCGCGTGCTCGTGACACGTCCCGGATGGACCAAGCGTGATGAACGTAGGAGCGGCCATACGATCACTTGTTATACCCGTCGCGTGAGGCTCGAGCCGGGGCGCCTTGAGCGACACCCCGGCCCAGCCTTGCCCATTCGCGTCCCTGGTTGGTTGGCAGACGCCACGCGGATTCCTATCACAGTTCGGTCATGTCTGCCAGGCAGAACTCCGCGATCTGCCAGCCTAGTGGAACGAGCCTGAAGAGGGCGCAGAATGTTCTCCCTGCATATGGGCGCTTTCCCGGTCCCGCTCGTCGAGCGTGTGCAAGTCGGAAACATCCCAGTGGAGACGGACGGGTGAGCGCCTGTAGGCGACACCGCCCGGAATCGTCTCAGCGACCGAGCGCGCCGCGCAAAGCCCCGACCACTCGCTCGACATCCCCCTCGCCGAGTCCGGGGTGGAATGGCAACGCCAAGGAGCGGGCGGCCACGTCCTCGCACACCGGGAACTGGCCCTCGCGGTGGCCGAAGCGTTCGCGATAGAAGCTCATCAGGTGGATCGCGGGCAGGTAGGGCTTGCTCTGGATCCCCGCTTGCGAGAGGGCGACGACGACCTCGGGGCGCTCCACGCCGGGCGGCAGCTGGACCACGAACACGAACCAGCCCCTGCGCTCGCCACCCCGGTCCTCGCAGGGCAGGCCCAGGCCCTCGACCTCGGCGAGCGCTTCGCGATACAGCTCCGCGACGCGGGCGCGCGCGTCGAGCATCTCCCGCAGGCGCCCCATCTGGGCGACGCCGATCGCGCAGGCGATGTCCGACAGGCGGTAGTTGAAGCCGAGCCGGTTGTGGTCGAGCCAGTCCATGTCGGGGGCGCGCCCCTGGTTTCGCTCGGAGTCGATGCGGATCTTCAGGGCGCTCTCGCCGACGGCGACCATTCCCCCCTCGCCGGTCGTGAGCTGCTTGTTGGCGTAAAAGCCGAACACGGCGGGATTGCCCCGTCCCCCCACCGGCGTCCCGTCGGCGTGGACCGCGCCGAGCGCCTCGCAGGCGTCCTCGACGATCCCGAGCCCGTGCCTGGCGGCCAACACCTCGAAGGAGGGCATATCGGCCGGATACCCGAAGATGTGCACCGGCAGCAGCGCCCGCGTGCGCTCGCTCACGGCCGCCGCGGCAGCGGCCGGGTCGAGGTTGAGCGTGAGCGGATCAATGTCCGCGAAGACCGGTCGAGCCCGCTCGTACAGAGCCGCGTTGGCCGAAGCCACAAACGAGAAGGGGCTCGTGATCACCTCGTCGCCCTCGCCCACGCCGACGGCGCGCAGGGCGAGATGCAGGCCGGCGGTGCCGCTGGAGACCGCACAGGCGAAGCGAGCGTCGACGAAGGCGGCGAACATCCGCTCGAACTGGGGCACGCGCGGCCCCAGCGACAGGCTCCCCGAGCGTAGAACCTGCAGCACGAGCTCCTCCTCCTCGGGGCCGAGCAGGGGCTTGGCGAGCGCAGAGCAGCGTCTGCTCCCCGCTCAAGACCGGGTCAGTCACCCGCAGGGCCAAGCAACGTGCTCGACGACGGGGCCTGAGCTTGGATCCCAACCTCCAACGAGTCCACGAGCGCGTCCCAGGAGGCCGCGATCAGGTTCTCCGAGACGCCGATGGCGCCCCACAGCCGCACCCCGTCAGAGGCGTCGATCAGGACCCGGGTGACCGCCCCGGTGCCCTTGGCCTCGTCGAGGATGCGCACCTTGTAGTTGACCAGCTCGATGTCGCGCAGGTGCGGGTAGATCTCCCCGATCGCCTGGCGCAGGGCGTTGTCCAGAGCGTTGACAGGCCCGTTGCCCTCGGCGGTACACAGGATGCGCCGCTCCTGCGGCCCGGGCGGCGCCACGATCTTGATCGTGGCCTCGGTGAGGACCTCGCCGCGGATATTCTTCTCGACGATCACCCGCCAGGAGTCCAGTTCGAACAGGGGCTCATACAGGCCCGACTCCTGGCGCATCAACAGCTCGAAGGAGCCGTCGGCGGCCTCGAACTGGAAGCCTTCGTGCTCCAACTGCTTGACTCGCTCCAGCGTGCGCGCCGCCTCCTGCTCGCTGAGCTCGATGCCGGCCTCCGCGGCCTTCTCGACGATCGTGCCACGCCCGGCGAGCTCTGAGACGAGCACGTCGTGGGTGTTGCCGACCAGCTCCGGATCGACGTGCTCGAAGGTGGCGGCGTCGGTCCGCACGGCGGCGCTGTGCAGGCCCGCCTTGTGGGCGAAGGCGTGCTTTCCCACATAGGGCTGGGCCGGGTCGGGCGCGCGGTTGAGCAGGTCGTCGACCAGGTGGGCAGTCTCGGTCAGGCGCGCCAGGCGCTCGGGCTCGAGGACCTGCAGGCCCATCTTCAGTTGCAGGTCGGCGACGATCGTCAGCAGGTTGGCGTTGCCGGTGCGCTCGCCGATGCCGTTGACGGTGCCCTGCACCTGGGTCGCTCCGGCTTCCACGGCGACCAGGGTGTTGGCCACGGCGCAGCCGGAGTCGTCGTGGGTGTGGATGCCGAACGGCGTGTCGGGCATGTCGAAGCGCACGGCGTCGATGACCGAGCGCACGTATCCCGGCAAAGCGCCGCCGTTGGTGTCGCACAGGACGATCCGCTCGGCGCCCGCGAAAGCGGCGGCGCGCAGCGTGTCCAGGGCGTAGCCGCGGTGGGCGGCGTAGCCGTCGAAGAAGTGCTCGGCGTCGAAGATCACGCGCTTGCCCTGGGCGATCAGGAATTTGATCGATTCGCCGATCATCTTGATGTTGTCCTCGTAGGTGGCCCCCAGGACCGTCTCGACCTGCATGCGCGAGCTCTTGCCCACGATCGTGCAGACGGGCGTAAACGATTCGGCCAGCACGCGCAGGCCCTCGTCGCGCTCGACGGCGGTGTCGCGCCGGCGCGTCATGCCGAAAGCGACGATCTCCGCGACGGCGAGATGCTCGTCGGCGAGCAGGTCGAACAGCTCGCGCTCCTTGGGGTTGGAGGCCGGGAAGCCGGCCTCGATCAGATGCACGCCGAGCGCGTCCAGCGCCTGGACGACGCGCAGCTTCTCCTGCACGGTGAGGCTCATGCCGCCTCCCCCCATGCCGTCGCGCAGGGTGGCGTCGTAAAGCTCTAGCGTCACGCTGGCCGGCGCCACGCGGCGTCCTCGGTCGCTCGTGTGCTACCGCACACCACGCTCCCTGCGTCCTTGCGTGGCTTGGCCATCGAGCCGCTAGACGGCGACATCGCGGGTCGTCTGGGCACTCGGCGTCTCCCGGACAGACGCCGGCACCACATCGAGCCATTCGCGGTAGGCCTCCGAGCGGCCGTGGATCGCGTCGTCGAAGGCGCCCTGCAGGAGGCGCGTGACCTTGCCCGGCTTGCCGGAGGCGATCTTGTGGTCGTCGACCTCCACCACCGGAACCAGCTCGGCGGCGGTGCCGGACATGAACACCTCTTCGGCCAGGTACAGCTCGGCGCGCGCGATGTTGCGCTCGATCACCCTGTAGCCGAGGTCGGCCGCGAGCTGCATGATCGAGCGGCGCGTGATGCCGTCGAGGATCGAGTTGTGGTGGCCGGGGGTCACGATCTCCCCGCAGGCGACGATGTAGATGTTCTCGCCGGTGCCCTCGCACACGTGGCCGTGGTCGTCGAGCAGGATCGCCTCCTGGTAGCCGGCCTTCATCGACTCGACCTTGGCCAGCACGTTGTTAAGGTATTGGCCTGAGGCCTTGGCGTGCGGGATCAGCGAATCCGGCGAGATGCGCCGCCACGAGGAGACCTTGGCGCGGATGCCGTTGGCCATGCCGTCCTCGCCCAAATATGTCCCCCACTCCCAGCAGGCGATCGTGACGTCGATCGGCGCGTCCATCGGGTTCAGGCCCATCGAGCCATAGCCGCGATAGACGATCGGGCGGATGTAGCAGGAGGACAGGTTGTTGGCGCCCACCAGCTCGCGCGCCGCGGCCTGCAGCTCGGAGGCGCTGTAGGGCACGGGCATGTAGTACAGCTCGGAGGACTGCAGCAACCGCTCCATGTGCTCGGCGTTGCGAAAGATCGCCGGCCCCAGCTCGGTGTCATAGCAGCGGATTCCCTCGAACACGCCGGTGCCGTAGTGCAGGCCGTGCGTGAGGACGTGGACCTTGGCGTCCTCCCAGGCGAGGAGCTCTCCGTTCATCCATATGAAGTCGCTTGTGTCCACTTGGTCGTCTCCTGGTCGGACAGCTCGTCTTGACAGCCGATTCTACAGGCAGCAGCTCGTCTTCCAAGGCCGCAGACCGCTGCTGACTCGGATTTTGGCCGCGCTGACCCCACCAGAGGCGCCGCAGGCCGATCTGCGGGACAAGTCGGTCACGGAAGCGTTCCTGGGAGCGCCAGCCACTCGCTCTCGAACTGCAGAGAGGCGCGCGCGGCGATGATGTCGTAGTCGCCGTCGTAGTGGAGCACGCCGGCGCCGGCTTCGTGGGCGCACGCGGCGATCAGGAGATCCGCCGGGGGGAGTCGATGATGACCGACCAGCGCGAGCTCACGCTGGGCTTGAAGCGCGAGCTTTTCGGTTTCGCGATCAATGTGGATGCGCGGCAGGAGGTCGAGCTGGCCCATGAGGGCTTGATGGTCGGCGACCGACCGAGCCGAGTAACCGGCCTCAAGCAGGAATGGGAGGGACACGGCGAGCTGGCGCTGCTCGATCCATCCGGCGACTTCCTCGGCGCGCTCCTCGTCGACCGCGCCAGTGAGTATGCGCGACCACGCCGAGTTGTCGATCAGCAGCACGCCTACTCGTATGTGGCGATGAGACCGAGCTGCTTGACCGCATCCGCCGCGGCGACGTCGACGTGAATCGCCGACGAGCGTGTGCGAATCATGTCGGCCAAGCGTTTGCAGGCCGCCTGGGCGGCGACATCCTCGGAGCGCATACGGCGCGCCTTCACACGCGCGCCCAACTCGACCAGCTCGGCGAAATCGATGCGCTCCCCCTCGCCGAGGTTGGAACGCAGCTCGTCCAGCGCCTCTCGCACAGGAGGCGTCTCCGTGATCGTATGACGCGGGCGAGTGGTCGGCACAAACGAAGTGTAGCACCGTGCTGCACCTATGGTCGGCTGCGCGCGTCTCGCCGGCCTGGTTCGCGTCAAAGCTGTGCGAGCACAGCTTGCGTGGCCTGTTCGGTGCCCGCCTCGCCGCCGAGATCGGGCGTTCGCAAGCCCGAGTCGAGTGCGCCTGCGACCGCCGCTTCCACGGCCGCCGCCTCGCTCTCCAGGCCGAGGCCGTGGCGCAACATCAACGCAGCGGAGAGAAACATGGCCAACGGGTTCGCGATCCCGCGCCCGGCGATGTCGGGCGCCGATCCGTGGACGGGCTCGAACAGGCCTCCACGCGACCCATTCCCTTTCCCTTCCCCGTCAGGGGAAGGGGTGGTTGCAGGAGGGGCGCCCAATGAGGCACTTGGCAGCATCCCGATCGAGCCGGTGATCATGGCGGCCTCGTCGGAGAGGATGTCGCCGAACATGTTCTCGGTGAGGATCGTGTCGAAGTGTTTGGGCGCGGCCACCAGCTGCATCGCGGCGTTGTCGACCAGCACGTGCTCGAAGCTCGACGTGCGGGAACTCGCGCGAGTGGACCTCGCTTACGACCTCGCGCCACAGGCGTGAGGTCTCAAGGACGTTGGCCTTGTCGACGCTGCTGACCTTCGAGCGCGCGGCGCTGAGGGCCGTACGCGCGATGCGCTCTATCTCGGCGCGCGAGTAGGCGCACACGTCGGAGGCGAAGTCCTCGGTGCGGGTCTTCTCGCCGAAGTAGATGCCGCCGGTCAGCTCGCGCACGACCAACAGGTCGGTGCCCTCGATCCGCTCGCGTCGCAGCGGCGAGGCTTCATACAGGGCCGGCAGGGGCTTGACCGGTCGCAGGTTGGCGTACAGGCCGAGACCCTTGCGCAGGCCCAGCAGGCCCTGCTCGGGACGCGGCGCGTGTGGGTCGGTCGTGTCCCACTCGGGACCGCCCACTGCGGCGAGCAGAACCGCATCGGCCGCGCGGCACGCCGTCAGAGTCTCGTCCGTGAGCGCCGTGCCGTGCAGGTCGATCGAGGCGCCGCCGAAGGGGTGGGAGTCGAAGTGGAAGTCCCCGACCGCGCGCAGAATCTCGAGCGTGGGCGGGAGGATCTCCGGGCCGATCCCATCGCCGGGGAGCGTGACGATCTGGTGTGCCATCTCTTCCTCTCTGTCGATGCCGGCCGCTGACGCTCCACCGTCGCGGCGTACGTTATCGGGCCAAGAGTCCCCAGCACCTGGCCGCGTCGCTCGAAACGGCGCCCGGCTTGCGTTAGCCGTAGTAGCGCGCGACGTCTTGCAGCTGGCTGAAAACGTCGTGGGCGATCACGAGCACGACGATCAGAGAGCCGACGGCGGGCCCCCAGCGGCGCCCGGCGCCGCGCGCGGCGAGCGCGAGCACCGCGCCCCACAGCGCGAGCATCGGAAACAGGTAGCGCGGCTCCGCGAATTCAGTCACAAACCCCTTGGTGACCACCTCGCCGGCGGCGGCGATCACAATCAGCATCCCCAATGACATGACGCCGTAGACGGCCAGCTCAGGGGTGCGGCGCGGCAACTCTGTGCGGCTGAGCACGAGCTCGCGGACGCACAGCGCGCCGACCACGCCCAGCGGCACGATCGCGGCGCTCCACACCCATGTCGGAAAGACGGTGTCCGACCAGCCGTACAGCCCAACCAGGTTGCGGAGCCAGATCTGACGCGTGGTGAAGATCCCCGGGAAGTAGTTGTGCATGCCGGGCAGTCGCGGCAGGTAGAACTGCCAGATGAAGCTGCAGCTCGCCCGCGATCGAGCGGTGGGCGCCGGTGAGAGCGGCGGCGCTGCCGGACACCAACCCGAACGTGGAATGGTTGGAGGCCAGGTTGACCAGCCCGTAGACCACCCCCGGACTCACCGCGATCGCCAGGCCCGGAGCCAGCATGCGATAGTAGGCCTGCGTGCCGGAGAGTCGCGCCTCACGCCGGGCGAGGACGATCAGCCCGAGGATCGCCCCGGGCACGAGTCCGGCGAAGTTGAGCTTCGTCATCAGCCCGAGGGCGATCAGAGCGCCGATCGCGATCGCCAAGCGTTGCGTCAGCCCGCGCCTGAAAGCTCGCGCAAAACAATAGAAGAGCGCCGCCGAGACGGTGAACAGCAGCGCGTCGGGATTGACCGCGCCGGAGACTAAGCCCAGGATCGGAGTGAGCGCGACGCCAAGCCCGCCCACGGTCCACGCCCACCTCGCCGCGGGCAGCGACTCGCGCAGGAACAGGAAGACGAACAGCGCCGTCAGCCCGGCGAACACCGCGCTCAGCAACCTCATCAGATCCAACCGGTCCAATATCGATCCGCCCGATCCAATCGCGTAGGGGATTGCCTCGAGCGCGTAATACAGAGGCGGCTGGGAGGTCGCGACTCCGGCGTCGCCCAGCGCGCTGCGCGAGGTCGGCTTGGCCAGAGCTTGTTCGAGCGTTTCCTGTTCCGCCTCGGTGGAGATCAGATGACCGTTCGGGCGGAAGCGGACCTGGATGAAGTTGAGGCCCAGCAGCGCCGTCGCCTCCTCTTCTGAGATTCCCGCAGGGGTTGGAGTGGGCAGCCGATTGTTCTCGACGAGCTCCTGCACGTAAGCGAAATGGTCCCCCTCGTCGGCGCCCTGGAAGGGGGGAGTTATCTGCGCCCAGCAGACCGCGTTGACGAAGGCGAGCAGCGCGCACACGAGCGCCGCTCTCGGTATGCGGCCGAGCGCGTCGCGCGTCCAAGCCATCAGCGACATCGCCGAGCGCGAACTGACCGCCGCCCTGTTGCGCGTTGTCTGGCGGCGCGCCTGCCTGCGCTGCGCCGCCTTTGCTCGCCTTGTGAACTCGCGCGTCCCGCGCGCCGTCTTTGCCGGAGTGTCCTTCGAACCCTTCGCGCGTTCCCCCTTCGAGCGATCGCGCGCGTCCTTGGCGGTCGAGTCTGCGCCGGTGCTCATCGCAGCTCCTCGAGCACCAGCCACGACGCGGTTGCGATAACCGCGCCCATCGCGGCGAGCACCAGCAGCACGATCCATGTTCCGCTCGGCTCGCGACCCAGCCCCATGCGCTTGGCCACCGACCCCGCCGCCGACCACCACGTGCCCTGAGCTTTGCGCAGGTATTCGATCTCGATGCGTCCCGGCAGCACCTGCCCTTTGCCGGTCCTCATCGCGACGGCGGACCTGGTTGGGGCTCCATTGAATTCAACTGCTTCCGGGCTTCTGCCCAGCTTCACGCAGATTCGCGCGGGCGAGCTGACACGCACGACCGGTTTGATCGGGACGGTGACTACGCCGGTAGACCATGCGCTTGCGATAGCGCCGCTCGCGAGCAGCCGCGAGCCGGACAGCGCTCTGACCTGCAGGCTGGGACCCGCCGCCGACCACAGCGTCATGCGGATCGCGGAGGTGCCCGCGGGGAGCACTTCGCCTGCTTGACAGGCTTCAGCGTCGCCGGGCGTTTCGACGAGCTTCGTTTGCCGCTGGATGCCATTGGAGCGGGCGACGACCAGCGGCGAGCCCGACAGCGTCAGGAGCAGCGCGCACGCGAACAGCGATAGGGCAACGGCGAGCGCGATCGTGACACGGGTCGCGTTTCCATCCCTCTTCGCATCGCGCCGAGCGTCATCTCTCCTCCACATAGCCGAATAGTACAGGCGCGCGCGGGAACCATCACAACCATTGGAACCATTTTTCGGTGGATCGACTCGCCTTGCGACAGGCCGTCGAGAAAAGTCAGAAACATCCTTCCATAGAGGTCATTTGGCGCGATTGCGCTGGAGTCGCCACGGAGCCATCTGATCAAATATGGGACGGGCGCGAATGCTGTTACAACGCCGTAGTCAGCGGCCCGTGACGCTCATGGGCGCGTTCGTAGTCGGCGATCGCGCTCTCGTTCGCAAGTGTGGCGCCGATGTCGTCGAGCCCGGCAAGCAGCCGTCGGCGGATCTCGCGATCGATCTCGAACGCGACCTCACGCCCGGCGAAGCGGACCTCCTGGGCCTCCAGGTCGATCTCCCCGACGCCCGCGTGAACCAGCGCGTGGCAATCCTCCTCGCTGAGCGCTACGGGCAACAGGCCGATCTTGGTGCAGTTGGAATAGAAGATGTCGGCGAAGCTGGGCGCCACGATCGCTTGGAAGCCGTAGTCCTGCAGACCCCAGGGAGCATGCTCGCGCGAGGAGCCGCAGCCGAAGTTGCGCCCCGCCACAAGGATCGGGTTGGCGGGCAGGTCCCAAGCGGGCTCCTTGGCCCAGTCGTAGAAGAGGAACTGGCCGAAGCCGGTGCGCTCGACCCGCTTGAGGAACTGCTTGGGCATGATCTGGTCGGTGTCGACGTCGGCCCGGTCCAGGTGGGTGACCTTGCCGGAGATGATTTGTATTGGATCCATGCTCAGCTCCAGTCGCGGATGTCGGTGAAATGCCCCTCGATCGCTGCGGCGGCGGCCATCTGGGGGGAGACAAGATGGGTCCGCCCCCCCCGTCCCTGGCGGCCCTCGAAGTTGCGGTTGGAGGTCGAGGCGCAGCGCTCGCCGGGGGCGAGGATGTCGGGGTTCATGCCCAGGCACATCGAGCAGCCGGCGACGCGCCAGTCGAAGCCGGCGGCGCGAAAGACCTCGTCGAGGCCCTCGGCCTCGGCCTGGGCCTTGACCTGTTGGGAGCCGGGCACGACCATCGCATTTACGGTTGGAGCCACCTTGCGACCCTCGACCACCTGCGCGGCGGCGCGCAGGTCGCCGATGCGCGAGTTGGTGCACGAGCCGATGAAGACGCGGTCGATCGCGATCTGCTCGATCGGCGTGCCGGGGCGCAGGTCCATGTAGAGCCAGGGCGCGCTCGGTCGCCTCGCGGTCCGCGGGGGCGTCGAACTGCTCGGGGGCGGGCACCGTGGCGTCGACCGGAGCGACCATGGCGGGCGTCGTGCCCCAGGTCACCTGCGGAGAGAGCGATGCGGCGTCGACGACGACCTCGCTGTCGTAGAAGGCGCCCTCGTCGCTCGCCAGACCGCGCCAGCCGGCGATCGCCTCCTCCAAAGCGGCGCCGCGAGGCGCGCCGGGGCGCCGCCTCGGTGAACCAGGCGAAGGTGGTCTCGTCGGGGGCGATCATGCCGGCGCGCCCGCCGGCCTCGATCGTCATGTTGCAGACGGTCATGCGGCCCTCCATCGAGAGGGCGGCGATCGCGGGGCCGACGTACTCGACCACGTGCCCGGTGGCTCCGCCGACGCCGATCTGGCCGATCGTGCCGAGGATCAGGTCCTTGGCGGTGACACCGAAGCCGAGCTGGCCCTCGTAGCGAGATGCGCATCGAGCGGGGGCGCTGCTGGACCATGCACTGGGTGGCCAGGACGTGCTCGACCTCGCTGGTGCCGATCCCGAACGCCAGCGCCCCGAAGGCGCCGTGGGTGGCGGTGTGGGAGTCGCCGCAGACGACCGTCA
This sequence comes from uncultured Solirubrobacterales bacterium, assembly GCA_963809705.1. Lineage (GTDB taxonomy): Bacteria > Actinomycetota > Thermoleophilia > Solirubrobacterales > Solirubrobacteraceae > Palsa-744. Next base: position 381,191 of record CAWEKF010000002.1, read on the forward strand.
TGCCCGGCTGGGTGACGCCCAGCTCAGGGCCGATCACGTGCACGATTCCCTGGCGGTCGGAGCCGAGCGAGTAGACGGGCACGCCGAACTCGGCGCAATTGCGCTCCAGCGTTTCCACCTGCACGCGCGAGAGCTCGTCCTTGATGCGGGCGGCCACGGGCGTGCCGTCGGTGGGGGTGTTGTGATCGGCGGTCGCGAGCGTGCGGTCGGGCCGGCGCACCTCACGAGCGGCGAGGCGCAACCCGTCGAATGCCTGCGGGCTCGTGACCTCGTGCACGAGGTGCAGGTCGATGTAGAGCAGCCCATCGGCAACCTCGTGGGCCTGCCAGATCTTCTCGAACATCGTCTTTGGTGTTGTCATAGCCTCGACCTGTCGTGGATGGATCAACTGCGCCTGAGCCCGGCGGAGACAACGGCAAGAAAGACCGCCTCCGCGTCGGTGGGATTCTCGAAGTGGTGGGGAAGGTCGGCATCGAAAGTGACGCAATCGCCCTCGGCGAGCTCGTAGCGCTGGCCGTCGCAGACGAGCACGAGAGACCCGTGCTCGACCAAGGCGCTCTCGCGGCTGCCGGGCTCGTGCATCGGCGGGTCGTCGAGTGCGCCGGTGGCGCCGCCTGGAGCGAGCGCATGACGGGAGAAGCTCAGAGCGCTGGCCAGGCTGCGCGGCGGTCATCACCTCGAAGCGGTGCCCGCGCTTCGCGTTGCCCCCTCCCCCGCGCTCGCAGGCGCGCACGATCGTGACCGCCCCGGTCTCGTCGAGCCGCAGAAGCTTGCGATAGACGCAGATCCAATCCGGAAGCGATCCGTGCCGCCACGGTCAGGGTGGGGCTCGTCTCCCCTCGCTCGACCTGCGAGAGCATCGGCGCGCTGACTCCACTGCGCTCGGCCAGGTCGCGCAAGGAGAGTGCCGACGCCTCGCGCAAGGCCTTCACGCGCGCCCCGATCACCGCCGAGTCGAACGCTTCCCAGCGGGGATCGTCAAGCACTTCCGGAGGGCGTCGCCTGGCCTTCGCCGTTGACATACGAACGTATGCTATCACAGACGCTCGTATCGATGGAGCTGGTCGCCGAGACGCTTACTCCTTGCGAGCTTCCCAGAAGATCTCGAACTGGTTGTCGCGCGGTCGCCCGACTTTGCCACTGCCACGGAACGTGTTCGTGAGCGCCATCCCAAGCGAGGCGTAGATGTCCTTCAGTTCCTCGACCAAATACAGGCGTGAGCTGTAGGGGATCGGATCGAGCTTCTCGAAGACCTCGCCGAACCAGATCGAGGCGGCTGTACCTTCGAGGCGACTGTTCTTGGCGTTCCAGCGATGATCGGTCAGTTCGACCGACTCGGACCCCAGGATCCAGGTCTTCACGGGCATGTGCTTTTCGGCGTGGAGGCGATTGGGGGTCTGCGCCAGGTGGCGCCCGCCGGCGCGCAATGCGCGGGCGATCACCTCGAACGTTCGCAAATTTTCGGCCTCGGCCTCGAAATAGCCGATCCCGCCGTCGTTGAAGGTTGCGACGATGTCGAACTCCTGCTCGAAGTCGAGCTCACGCAGATCGGCTTGCACGAACTCGACTTGCCAGCGATTGCGCCGCGGCCGCCTCCCGCCCGACGTCGACGTTGGCCTGCAACAGCTCCACCCCGACGACCACGAATCCCCGACGCGCGAGCTCCAGCGAATGGCGACCGGTGCCACAGCCCAGGTCAAGCACCCGCTCGTCGCCTTTCGGCCCGAGCATCGTGACGAAGCGGTCGACTTCAGAGACGGTCTTGTCCGCCCACGGCAGCTTGTCCATCTCGGGCGGATAGGCCGTGCGATACCAGTCCTCTTGAATCTCGAACTCGGCCATGAGGCCCACGATCTTATTCAAATGGCCAGATCAATGTCAATTGATCAGGATCGCCAGAGACGGTCATCCGACGCGCCGAACGACACATCCAGCGAGACGGGCTACACCGCGGTTTCAGGCAGCCCGACCCCACGCTCACCCTCGTGAGCCCGCGCGACGCCGATCGAGAGTGCCCGCACATAGGCGCGGGCAGCCGCCTCGATGATGTCGGTGGAGACTCCTTGACCGGCGCCGGTCTGGCCTTCTACCTCGACCACGACGGAGACCTCTCCCAGCGCGTCTTGGCCCTCGGTTACGGCGTCCACGCGGAACTCGCGCAGGGCAGCCTCGACGCCGGTGGCGGCGTTGATCGCCCTGAAGATCGCATCGACCGGACCATCGCCTGAGGACTCGCCGGTCTTGACGGCGCGCGTCCCGGATGCGCCATCCTCGACGCTCACGTTCACACGGGCCATCGGGGTGCTGGCCGAGGACGCCGCCACCTCGAAATCGACGAAAGCGTACGCGGCCAGGTCATCTCCGCGCAGATCCTCGGTGACCAGGGCCTCCAGGTCCATCGCGGTGACCTGCTTCTTGCGGTCGGCGATCTCCTTGAAGCGCTTGAAGGCCGTGTTCAGAGCTTGGCCATCCAGCTGGAAGCCCATCTCCTCCAAGGCCTGGCGCAGAGCGTGGCGGCCGGAGTGCTTGCCCAGGACGATCGCGTTGGAGCGCAGGCCGACGCTGGTGGCGTCCATGATCTCGTAGGTCGCGCGCTCCTTCAGCACGCCGTCCTGGTGGATGCCGGCCTCGTGCGCGAACGCGTTGCGCCCGACGATCGCCTTGTTCGGTTGCACGGGGTAGCCGGTCAGGCGCGAGACCAGGCGACTGGCGCGTGAGATCTCGGTCGTGTCGATCCCGGTCCACAGGCCCAAAGCGGGCTGGCGCGTGCGCAGCAGCATCACGATCTCCTCCAGGGAGGCATTGCCGGCGCGCTCACCGATTCCGTTGATCGCGCACTCGACCTGGCGGCAACCGGCTTGGATCCCGGCCAAAGAATTGGCCACCGCCAGGCCCAGGTCGTCGTGACAGTGCACCGAGACAACCACCTGGCGCAGATCGGGCGCCAGGCGATACAGCTCGGTGAACATGGCGGCGTACTCCGAAGGCAGGGCGTAGCCGACGGTGTCCGGCACGTTGATCGTGGTCGCGCCCTCGTCCAAGGCGACCTGGATCGCTTCGGCCATGTAGGGAATGTCAGAGCGCGATCCATCCTCGGGGGAGAACTCGACGTCATCGGTGTAGCTCTTGGCGTGGGCTACCGCGGCCCGCACCTGCCCCAGGACATCCTCGCGCGTGGTCTGCAGCTTGCGCTCGATGTGGATGTCGGAGGTGGCGATGAAGGTGTGAATCCGGGGACGCTGAGCGTCCCGGACAGCCTCCCAGGCCGCGTCGATGTCCTGCGAGGAGGTTCGCGCCAAGCCGCAGATGACGGGGTGGGTGGGACTCAAATCTGCGCGCGCGATCGCCTGCACGGACTCGAAGTCGCCGGGCGAGGTGATCGGAAAGCCCGCCTCGATGATGTCCACGCCCAGGCGCGCCAGCTGGTGGGCGATCTCCAGCTTCTCCTGCTGGTTCAGCGCGATCCCCGGGGACTGCTCCCCGTCGCGCAGCGTAGTGTCGAACACCCTGACGCGGTCGCGCTCGTCTTTGGAGCGCCCTCCCTTGCTTTCGGCTGCCGGTGCAGCGGCGCTGGTGGGCTCGCGCTCGTCTGGTTGTGCTGCCGTCGTATCGCTCATGTCGTGCTCACTTCTCCAGTTCTCTCGCTTGAACGCTTCTCCTTGTGTTTGCGGCTACGCGGCCGCCACGCGCTATTCCCCCCGAGGGGGGAGCAAGAGGAGAAGCGAAAGGGAGAGCTGAAACGACATGTCGTTATGTAGGGTAGCAGCGATTGACCATCTCAGAGAGCCCGGAGTCGCTCAATGCAGCGATGCAAGCTGTCTGAGCGATCAGCCGCTTCGTCGGGTCGCCACGCGCATTCGATGAACTCGATCATCTTTGCGGCGTACCCAGGTCCGACTTGGCGTCCACTGCCTGCCCTGGGCGCGATTTCTTCGCGAATCGAGCGGCTGCGAGAACCGCGTGCTATCTCCACGACCTTGCGCTTTGCATGAGGGAGCGAATCTGGATGACTGGGCAACTGGGCATGACTGACATGCAAGAACCGCGCAAACGAGGTAGCATCCGCCAGCAGCCAGGACTCTACCTGACGTACCGCGACTCGGAAGATCATATTCTCGGCCGGTGACGGCAGGTGACTTTCAACGAACGTAGCCGCACACTCGCAGTCTCCGTTCAAGTCCACCAGCACGAGCCACGGCGCGATCCGTGCTGCTGCATCGTACCCTGCGAGCTTATCCAAGAGTGCCGACTTGCCATTCTTGACGTGGATCGGCCCGGCCTCATGTCCGACCTCTCTGAGCAGGCGGCGAACGACAGCGTCGTCGACCGGACCCTCCACCACTCCGGAGACAACCGTGCTCATTCGCCGGGAAACAAGGCAAGCTGCTGGGCGCGAGGCGGACGCGTCCTAGGCATGACGGCTTCCCCTATGCTGAGCCCGCCCTCAAGCAGTATCGGAATCTCGGCGAATGCAGCTGCGGGACGCACCACTGTCCCCTCCGAGCCTGGGAGTAGGAGGAAGACCTCGTTCAGTCCAATGCCGGGATCTTGCAACAAGTCGCTGGACTGCGTGCTGACCACCACTTGTCGCCCAGTAGTCCTCAACATTCTGCTGAGCATCGGGGGTATGTAGCGCACGACCTCGGGATGAAGCGAGAGCTCGGGCTCCTCCAGAAGCAGCGGACCTGTCCCGTCCAGCACCGCCCACAGCAGGCCCAGGAGCCGAAGCGTGCCATCGGAGAAGTCACTCTCCGATTGCCACTTGCCATGCGGACGCCAATGCTCGTACTTGCCGCGCAAATGGTGCGCGCCACGGGCGTCCTGACTAAGCTCCAGCTCCTTCAGCTGCGGCACTGCGAAGCGAAGTGCATCAAGGATACGGCGCAGTCTCACGCGCCGCCTTGCCTCGGATGTTTCAGCGATCTGCTCGAGGAAATCGCCACCAAACGGGTCGTTCTTCTTGCCGACCGAGCGATCTGGCTCTCGAATGAGCTGAGGCACGATGTGCCGGTAGCGAACCCCCCGAAGAAAGTCGGCGATCGCGCGAAAGTCGCGGTTGACGTTGACTTGCTCGAGATACGTCTGGCTCAATCGAGCTCGGTCATCCCTATCGGCTTGTTCTGGCCGCTCGAGACGAACCTTGCCTTCCTGCACCACCCGCTCCCTCTTGAGGATTGGGACGCTCTGAGGGGTCTGACTGAAACTCAGCTCGTATTGCCAGACCGGACTGCCCACAGTCGAGCCGAGATGGACTATCAGCTCGATGTCCGATTTGCCGCGCGCCGCAAGACAGCGAAGCGATGACACCCCTCCGCGTCGCTCGACGGCATCCTCGAAACCTCCTCCGACCGCGACAATGTCGTGGAGGAAGCGAACTGCGTCGAGCAAGTTGGACTTACCGGCGGCGTTAGCGCCGACAAGGAACGTCCGTGGCTCTAGATCCAACTCAGCTTGGCGGAAGTTGCGCCAGTTGCGAAGCTCGAGGCGTGTAAGTCGCAATGGGTTGTTATTGCCTGCCATCTCTGGCTCGACATCCTTGCATGCGAACCCGTCTGACACCGGCGCAAGGCGCGCCAACCAGCTACGGAACGAGCACGACCTTGCCGATATTGCGCCGCTGGGTGAGCATCTCCTGTGCCGCGCCCGCTTCCTCGAAGCTGAACATGCCGGCGAGGACGGGCTCGATCGTGCCGTCGTCGAGCAACGCGCGCAACGGCTCGATCCACGGTTCGAGCGTGTCTCGGTCCTTCCACAGACTGAGCATGTTCAGGCCGATGACGGCCTTCGATTCGGACATCTGCTTGACCAGAGAGAAGCGCGGCATGCGCGCCAATGTGCGCAGGGCGGAGGGCAGGTTGCGTTTGGCTCCGGAGACGACCGCCGAGGCGCCGAAGCCGACGAGTCGCCCGCCGGGACGCAGCATGTCATAGCTCGTGCGCAGGCTGTGGCCGCCGATCGCGTCGAGGATCACGTCAAACTGGGGAAGCCCGCGCTTGGGGTTCGCGTCCTTGTAGTCGAGCACGTGATCGACGCCGAGCTCGCGGACGCGCTCATGCTTCCCCGGGGAGGCGGTGCCATAGATCTCACTCGCGCCGAAGCGCCGCGCGAGCTGGGTGGCGGCGATCCCGACGCCACCACCGGCGGAGTGGATCAGGACGCGCTCGCCGGGTTGCAGGGAGCCGTAGCCGACGAGCGCAGCCCAAGCGGTGGCGTAGTTGACAGGCACAGCGGCGCCCTGATCGAAAGTGAGCCGCTCCGGCAAGAGCGCACAGTCGCGCTCGGGGACGGTCACCAGCGAGGCGTAGCCGCCGAACCTTGTGCCTGCGATCACCCGCTGACCGTGCTTCAGCCCCTCCACGCCGTCGCCGAGACCGACGACCGTGCCGGCCACCTCATAGCCGACGACGCACGGCGGCTTGGGGGCGTCGGGATAGACGCCGATGCGCGCCATCACGTCGGCGAAGTTGATGCCACAGGAGGCCACCTCGATCTGCACGCAGCCGGGGAGCGACTCCGGATCTGGGCGCTCGACGACTTTGAAGACCTCAGGCCCACCGTGCTTGGTGATCTCGACAGCTCGCATCGCAATCAGACTACTCACTTCTTTGCATCGCCGCTCGTGAGCATCGAGATCTGCCAGCCCCCTGATTCTTAGAGGCTCGGCACCGCGGGGAAGCTCAGCTCAAGACGACCGCCCAGCCGGCGACGAAGCCCTCGGAGGCGACGATCTCGTCGACGACAGCAGTCGGCACGGGCACGTCGGTGGTGACGACCATCGCGGCCAGACGCTGCTCGTCTCCATCAGGCGTGTGACCGATCGCGGCCGAGGAGATGTTGATCCCGTGCGCGCCGAAGATCGTGCCGACACGGCCGATCATGCCGGGCAGGTCGGCATAGCGGAAGACCGTCACGAAGGGGGTCAGCTCGATCGTCAGGCGCCGACCCTGGACCTCAACGAGATGGGGAACGCGGTTGGGACCGATGCCGGTGCCCGCGACCGCCACCTTCTCGCCGCCGGCGACTACGGTGACGCGAATCAGCTCGTTGAAGTCCTGGGCCTCGGAGACCGACTTCTCCTCCACCACGATGCCTCGCTGAGCCGCCATCGTGGGCGCGTTGACGAGGTTGACCTGCTCCTCGGTGCGCCCCTCCAAAGCGCCTCCGATCGCCGCCAGGGTGAGCAGGCGCGTGTCGAAGTCGGCGATGCGGCCCATGAAGGCCGCCTCGATGCGCTCGACCGAGGAGCCCTCCGCCAGGGCCATCGCCAGACGCCCGAGACGACGCGCCAGAGGCAGGAACGGCCCGAGCACCTGCATGTCCTCGGCGCCCACCGAAGGGATGTTGACCGCGGTGGAGACGACGCCACCGGTGAGCGCGGCCACCACCTGCTCGGCGCTCTGAAAGCCGGCTCGGTCGGTGGCCTCGGCGGTGGAGGCGCCCAGATGAGGCGTCACGACCACATTGGGATAGCCCTCGAACAGGGGATACTCGGTGATCGGCTCGGAGGGAAACACGTCGAGCGCGGCGCCGGCCACCTTGCCCGAATCCAAAGCGTCCTTGAGCGCCGCGTCGTCGATCAGCCCGCCGCGGGCCACGTTGAGGATGCGCACCCCGTCGCGCATCTTGGCGAACTGGGCGGCGTCCATCCAACCTTCGGTCTCGGGCGTCTTGGGCAGGTGGATCGTGATGAAGTCGGCCTGCGCGCACACCTCGTCGGAGGAGGCCGCCTTCTCGACGCCGAGGCTCGCGGTAGCGCTCGGCCGAGACGTAAGGATCGAAGGCGAGCACCCTCATGCCGAAACCCCTGGCCCGCTGGGCCACGAGCTGGCCGATGCGCCCGAAGCCGACGATGCCGAGGGTCTTCTCATACAGCTCGACGCCCGAGAACTTGGAGCGCTCCCACCTGCCGCTCGTCAGGGACGCATGCGCCTGGGGGATGTTGCGCGCCAGGGCCAGGAGCAGAGCCATCGTGTGCTCGGCGGCCGTGACCACGTTCGACTGGGGCGCGTTGGCGACAACGATGCCGCGCTGGGTGGCCGCGTCCACGTCCACGTTGTCGACCCCCACGCCCGCCCTGCCGATCACGCGCATGTTGGTGGCCTTGGCGATCAGCTCGGCCGTCATCTTCGTGGCTGAGCGGATCAGGATGCCGTGGTAAGCGCCGATCCGCTGCTGGAAATCCTGCTCGGACCAGTCGACGCCCAGGTCGACGTCGAAGTGTTCTTGCAGCAATTTGACACCGGAGTCGCCGACCTTCTCCTTGACCAGGACCTTGAGGCGGTCGGGGCTCATGCGCGGCACCTCCGTGGCAGATCGCGGACCTTGGGGGTTATGTCGTTTTTTTTGGGAATCTTCACCCGCGTAACCATTTCATCGTGCAACAAGTCGAGAATTGCGTTGCAACATCTGTGCTCCCTCATGGCGCGATCCTTTCGACCACCCAGTCGATACATGCGGTCAGTGCCCGCACGTCGGCGGGCTCGACCGCGGGGAACATGCCGATGCGCAGCTGGTTGCGCCCCAGCTTGCGGTAAGGCTCAACGTCGAGGATCCCGTTGGCGCGCAGAGTCGAGGCCAGCAGTTTCGCATCGACCGTGTCCGCGAAATCGATCGTGCCGACCACCAGCGAGCGATTGGCGGGAGCGGTGACGAACGGGGTCGCATAGTCGCGGCCCTCGGCCCACTCATACAGGTGCGAGGAGGAGGCCGTGGCGCGCGAAACGCACCAGGTGAGCCCGCCCCCGTCGAGCATCCAGCGAATCTGGTCGGCCAACAGAAACAGAGTGGCCACAGCCGGCGTGTTGTAGGTCTGATCCTTGACCGAGTTTTCGAGGGCGACCGGCAAGGAGAGCGAGGCGGGGGTGAAGCGTCCGGAAGCGTCGATCCGCGCGATGCGCTCGATCGCGGCCGGGCTGAGCAGGGCGATCCACAATCCCCCGTCGCCGGCGAAGCCCTTCTGCGGTGCGAAGTAGTAGGCGTCTGCCTGCGCCGGGTCGACCGGTAGGCCTCCGGCGCCGGAGGTCGCGTCGATCAAGACGAGAGCTTCGCCCGTGCCCGCCGGGCGCAGGACGGGCTCCATGACGCCGGTGGAGGTCTCGTTGTGAGCCCAGGCGATGACATCAGCCGGATCGCTGTCGAGACCGGCAAGCGCCGCCTCCAGCTCCTCGGCACCGGGCGCACTGCCGGGCTCGCTCTTCACGACTACGGGATCGGCCAGGAAGGGAGCCTCGCTCGTGACCGTCGCGAACTTCTGGGAGAACTCGCCAAAAGAGAGATGAAGCGCACGACGCTCAATCAAGCCAAAGGCGGCGGCGTCCCAGAAGGCGGTGGCGCCACCGTTGCCGAGCACGACCTCATAGTCATCGGGCAGTGAGAACAGCTCGCGCAGGCCGGCGCGGATCTCACCGACAAGGCCCTTGACCGGCTTTTGGCGGTGCGAGGTGCCCATCAGGACCGCGCCCTCACCGGCCAGACGCTGCAGCGCCTCGGGGCGAACCTTTGAAGGGCCGCAGCCGAAGCGCCCGTCGGCGGGCTTCAGGTCGTTCGGTATGGCGAGTGGGGTGGCCTCCGGCATCTAGAACGAGGACTGTATCCAGTCCATGTGCGAGCGCAGCTCGCCACCGACGTGCTCTACCTGCGTGTCTGCCTGCTCCGCGCGCATGCGCTTGAAGTTCTCTTGGCCGGCGCGGTTCTCGGCGATCCACTCGCGCGCGAAATCGCCGTCCTGGATCTCCTTGAGGATCTGGCGCATCGCCGCGCGCGTCTCCTCGGTGATGACGCGCTTGCCGCGCGTGTAGTCGCCGTACTCGGCGGTGTTGGAGATCGAGTAGCGCATCCCCGCCAGGCCCTTTTCGTACATCAGATCGGCGATCAGCTTGAGCTCGTGCAGACACTCGAAGTAGGCCATCTCGGGGTCATAGCCCGCATCCACGAGCGTCTGAAAGCCGGCCTGGACCAGCTCGGAGGCGCCGCCGCAGAGCACCGCCTGCTCACCGAACAGATCGGTCTCGGTCTCGTCCTTGAAGGTCGTCTCGATCACGCCGCCGCGCGTGCAGCCGATGCCCTTGGCATAGGCGAGCGCAAGAGCACGGGCGTTACCGGTCGCGTCCTGGGCGACGGCGATCAGACCGGGCACGCCGGAGCCCTCAGTGAACTGGCGGCGGACCAAATGGCCCGGGCCCTTGGGCGCGACCATCGCCACATCCACACCAGACGGGGGCACGACCTCGCCGTAGTGGATCGAGAAGCCGTGGCCGAACAGCAGCACATTGCCCTCGGCGATGCCATCTGAGATTTCATCCCACACTTGGTGGTGCAGCTCGTCTGGAACGAGCATCATCACGAGGTCGCCGCGCGAGGCAGCCTCCACCGGCGAGAGCACCTCCAAGCCTTGCTCGCGGGCCTTCGCCGCCGAAGCGGAGTCTGCGCGCAAGCCGACCACGACGGAGACGCCGGAGTCCTTCAGGTTGAGCGCGTGGGCATGACCCTGGGAGCCATAGCCGATGATCGCGACGGTCGAGCCGCCGCGCCCCCCGGATGGGGGGTCAAGGAGCGTGAGGTCTGCGTCGTCGTCGTAGAGCATGGGCGCCAGCCTAGCCGACCGGCCACCCTCAAGCCGTTCCGACCCCGACCAGAGTGCGCATCGGAATCTCCAGGGAGCCGTCCTTGGCCGTGTAGGGCGCGAAGCGAGCGGCGAGGCTGGCGCGAATCTCGGCAATCTCAGGCTCGGGGCGCGCCAAGACCGTGTCATGGAAGGCGCGCGCGATGTCGAGCGTGGTCTCCCAGAACTCGTCGAAGCTGGGGCTGCGCTGGGTCAGGTCCAAAGGCTCCACCCACACCTCGTCGAAGCCTGCGTCTTCCAGCAAGGCCCTCACCCTTTTGCGCTCTCCGAGCGCGAAAGGCCCGGGCGTGCCGGGTGCGGGCGGATCGACCAAACCCCGCTCCAACAGCTCGACCCCGGGCAGTACGGCCCAGGGGTTGTGCTCGATCGCGTCCCACACCGCGAGCCCCACGTGCCCTTCGGGGCGCAGGACTCGCCTGGTCTCCCGCAACGCGGCGAGCGGGTCGGCCAGCAACATGTAGCCCCAACGACAGAGAACCACGTCGACGCTCGCGACCGGCAGGTCGATCCATTCAGCGTTGAGCACCTGAAACTCGACGTTCGTGAGGCTGAGCTCGCCCGCCCGCTTGCGCGCCCCGTCGAGCATCGCGTCGGCCTGATCGCTGGTGATGACCCCACCGACGGGCGCCACCAGCTCGGCTGCGAGGAAGCCCGTCTCGCCGAGACCGGCGGCCAGCTCGAGCACACGCTGGCCGGGCTGGGGATCGACCGCGTCGATCATCCAGTGGGAGACCGGGGCCGACAGCTCCCGCAGGGCAGCCTGGCGCGCGATCCAACCCGAAGCCGCCTCTTCCCAATGGGTCAGGCTCGCGGCGCGGTGCTCGCGCGCCGCCTGGTTGCCACGTCCTTCCTCAGGTTGAACGGTGCTCATATCGAAATCCCTTGCAACTCCCTGCGCAGTAGCTTGCCAGACGCGGTGCGCGGGAGTGAGTCTGAGACGATCCGCACTTGCTTTGGCACCTTGTAGGGGGCCAGGCGAGCCAGGCAGTGATCGCGCAGCTCGCCCTCCTCTACCCCCGCCCGGGGCGAGGCCACAACGATCGCCACGACGGCCTCCCCCCACTGTGGATCGGGGCGTCCGAGCACGGCGGCCTCGATCACCGCAGGATGAGCTTCGAGCACCGCCTCGACCTCGCTCGGCGCGACATTCTCGCCGCCGCTGATGATCGTGTCGGCCTTGCGCCCGCTCACTCGCAGAGAGCCATCCGCGTCGATCCCGCCAAGGTCGCCAGTATGCAGCAGACCGTCTGGGCCAAGCGAGCCGGGAGCGACGGTCGGCCCGCCGACCAGGATCTCGCCGTCCTCGCCCAGCTCGACGCGGGCGCAGAACAACGGCGGGCAGGGCGGGCCTCCGGTACCTACCTGCGAGCAGGCCTCGGTCAGGCCGTAGGTCGCAACCGCCGGCACGCCCGCGACGCGCGCCCGCTCGAGCAGCGCCGGCGCGAGCGGCCCGCCGCCCGTGAGCGCCCAGCGCAAGCCGGGAGGGTTGCGCAAGCCCGCGTCGAGCAGGCGGGCCAGCGTGGTCGAGACGAGCGAGACCAGCGTTATGCGGTCCCGCCCCAGCGCCTGCAGCACCTTGGTCGCGTCGAAGCGCTCATGGACCACCGCAGTGGTGGCGTAGATGGCACTGCGAATCAGGATCGACAGTCCACCCACGTGGGAGAGCGGCATCGCGCACAGCCAGCGCTCGTCGGGATCGACGCCGAGCGCGACCGAGGAGCCGAGCGCGCTCCACAGGAAGTTGCCGTAGGTCAGCTCGACCGGACGCGGCGCGGAGGTGGTGCCGGAGGTGTGGATCACTGCGCAGACGGCGTCGAGCTCATGGCTGAAGCCGTTCAGAAGCGTCTCTGACTCGACCTCCTGGGAAATGGGCGCGGGCAACGGCCGATCGACCAGAACGCCACCCGCCAGGATCGCTTCTTGCTCCTCGGGCGCCAGACGGAGATCGATCGGCACGGCCACCGCCCCCACGAGCATGCACGCGTGCAGAGCCTGGACGAAGTCGATACCCGCCGGCAACGCGATCGCGACGCGCTCGCCTGGACGCACACCCCGCTCGCGCAAGTCGCCGGCGCCGGCGATCGCAAGCTGGGCCAGCTCGCGATAGGACACCCGCGTCTGGGGTGTTTCCAGCGCGGTCCGCGTGGGCGCCGAAACGGCGGCTCGCTGCAGCCATGCCTCGACCAGCATCGTTCACAGGCTAGCCTTCGCGACGAATCGTCGGCGCGCGCTCGACGCGACGCCCTCAGGTCTAGACAGGAGCGGTGAGGAACTTGGCCATCACTTGGATCACAGCAGGCAAATACCAGGACATCCGCTATGAGAAGTCGCCCGTCGAGGGCGGCTCCCCGGCGATAGCGAAGATCACGATCAACCGGCCCGAGGTCAGAAACGCGTTCCGCCCGCTCACGATCGTCGAGATCTCCCAGGCGCTGGAAGAGGCTCGCGAGGACAGCGAGGTCGGAGCGATCATGTTGTGTGGCGAGGGTCCGCTCGCGTTCTGCTCGGGCGGCGATCAGCGCGTACGCGGAGACTCCGGTTACCTCTCCGAGAACGCGTCGGGCGATCCAGATCCCACCCGCCCCGGGCGCTTTCACGTGACCGACCTGCACGTTCAGATCCGCAGGCTACCCAAGCCGGTGGTCGCGATGGTGGCCGGCTATGCGGTCGGCGGCGGCCAGGTCCTGCAGCTGGTGTGCGACCTGACGATCGCGGCCGACAACGCTCGCTTCGGCCAAACCGGCCCGCGCGTGGGCTCCTTCGACGGTGGCTTTGGCGCCGGCCTGCTCGCCAACATGGTGGGCGTCAAGAAGGCCAAGGAGATCTGGTTTTTGTGCCGTCAATACAACGCCCAGGAGGCCTTGGAGATGGGTCTCGTCAACACCGTGGTGCCGTTGGAGCGCTTGGAGGAGGAGACCGTGCAATGGTGCCGGGAGATGCTTGCCCTCTCCCCCTTCTCCCTGCGCCTGTTGAAGGCCAGCTTCAACGCGGCCGAGGACGGCCTGGCGGGCATCCAGCAGCTCGCCCACGACGCCAACCTCCTGTTCTACGGCAGCGAAGAGGCCCAAGAGGGGCGCGACGCCTACAAGCAAAAGCGCACGCCCGACTTCGCGCGCTTTCCCAGGCGGGCATGACAGCACTGGGAACGATCGGCTCCTCGCCACCGTCCGCGGCGCCGACCCCGAAAGCGTCCAGCGCGGCCCACATCTGGTTCATGGCGGCCCGCCCCCGGACGCTGCCGGCGGCTGTGGCGCCGGTGCTGGTGGGCACCTCCCTGGCGCTGGGCGCCGGCCACTTCCATCCGCTCGCTTTTTTGGCCGCCCTGCTTGGCGCGATCTTCATCCAGGTGGGCACCAACCTCTCAAACGACTACTCGGACGCGCGGCGGGGCGCCGACACCGAGGATCGGCTGGGGCCCGTGCGAGTGACCGCGGGCGGACTCGTGCCGCCCGGCAGGGTCCTGCTGGCGACGTATGTGACGTTCGGTTTGGCGGTCCTGTGCGGCGTCTACCTGGTGGCAGTGGCGGGCTGGGAGCTGATCGCGGTGGGCGCTGCCTCGATCCTTGCTGGCGTGCTCTACACGGGCGGCCCGCGACCGTACGGCTACGAGGGTCTGGGGGAGCTGTTCGTGTTCCTGTTCTTCGGGATCGTGGCCGTCAGCGGCTCCTACTTCGTGCAGGTTCAGGCCTTGCCCTGGGAGGCTTTCGCCTGCGCGGTCCCGGTCGGGCTGCTGGCCAGTGCGATCCTCGTCGTCAACAATGTGCGCGACCTGGAGACCGACCGGCGCGCCGGCAAGCGCACCCTGGCGGTGCGTCTCGGGCGGGAGCGCACGAGAGCGCTCTACACGGCGATGGTGGCCGGCGCCTTCGTGCTCGTGCCGCTGTCCTGGCTGCTGGGCTCGATGACCGCCTGGCTGCTGCTGCCCTGGCTTGCGATCCCCTTGGCGCTGCCGCTCGTGAGGATCGTGCGCACGCGCGTGGACGGGCCTTCCCTGAACGGGGCGCTCGCCAAGACGGGCGCGCTGCAGCTCGTGTTCTGCCTGCTCTTCTCGGCCGGCATCCTGCTGAGCGGCGGGATCGGGCACTGAGAAGGTCTTTCAAAATGAGCTGTGCGTTCGGGCGTTCACTTTGAAAGACCTTCTGAGCGGGCGCGCGCCATGAAGATGCTCGTGCGCCGCCACGCGCTGCGCTTCGGCCGGGCCCTGCAGACCTCATATGGGACGCTGCGCGAGCGCGAGGTGCTGACGGTCTCGCTCACCGACGAAGACGGCGTCACCGGCTACGGCGAAGCGGCGCCGCTGCAGCCCTACGACGGAATCAGCCTCGCCCGCGTGGAGCAGGCGCTGGAGCGCTACCGCCCGGTCCTGGAGGCCGCGGCCGGCATGAACGGGGCGGAAATCGTGGACGACTGCCGTCGCGCCGACGATCTACCGGAGGCCTTCGCGGCTATAGACCTGGCGCTGTGGGATCGCGCCGGCAGACGCGCGGGGCGGGCGGTCGCCTCGCTGATAGCCGACACGCCGGCCGAGGCGGTGCCGGTCAACGCGACGCTCTCAGCGCTCGATCGAGCCGGCGCCGCCTCCCAGGCGGCCGAGGCGGTCGCCGAGGGCTTCCGCTGCCTGAAGTTGAAGGTGGGGATCGGCGACGACGCGGGACGCCTCGCGGCGGTGCGAGTGGCAGCCGGTCCCCATGTGGCCTTGCGCGTGGACGCAAACGGGGCATGGAGCGTGGAGCAGGCGGTCCGCAACATCGAAGCGCTCTCGCCCCTGGGTTTGGAGCTGGTGGAGGAGCCGGTGCACGGGCTGGCCGCCGTGCGCGAGGTGCGCGAGCGGGTGGCGGCGCGGGTCGCAATCGACGAGACCGCCGCCGAGCACGGCGCCCTGACGGCGGGAGTGGCGGACGCGGTGTGCTTGAAGATCGCCCGCTGTGGCGGCATCTCGGGCCTGCTCGCCGCCGCCACGCTCGTGCGCGCCTCCGGAGCCGAGGTGTATGTGGCCTCGAGCTTCGACGGCCCGCTCGGTATCGCCGCGGGCTTGCACGCCGCCGCCGCCCTGGCCTCGCGCGGGCCGATCGCCGCCTGCGGCCTGGCGACGCTGGGCATGTTCGACGAGCCGGCCGACCCGCTCGCCCCGACCGACGGTCAGATCGCGCTGCCCCAAGCAGCGGGGCTCGGCGTGCGGCCGCTCGGGCACGGCGATTAGGCGATGGCCCGCAGCAACCTTCCTCGCTGTTCAGGCGATGCCTGCAGCGACCTTCCTCGCAGCTCAGGCGATGGCGGCAACAACCCTCGCGGTTCAGGCGATGGCGGCGGCGACGCTTCTCGGATGCTCCAGCAGCAGGCAATGACCGCCTCCCACAACCTGCAACAGAGCGTCGGGGATCAGCGAGACCATCCGTTCGCTGACCCGCACGAACTTGCGATCGCGGCGACCGGCGAGCACGGTCGTCGGCATCTGAATCTCGGTGAGGCGATCCCACAGCGGCCGCATCTCGCCCGTGCCGGCGCCGCGCAGCGCGGCGGCCAAGCCCTCGGGCCGGTTGCGGGCGTGCTCGGCGCGCGCGAGCCGATCGACCTCCGGTGGGTCTTCGGCGAACATCGCCTGCCCCCGCCAGCGCTCGCTGAAATCGTCGATCGAGCCCTGTTCGATCTCCTCGGCCAGGCGCCGGTCGAGCTTTCTGCGGGCCGCCCTCTCCTTGGCGTCCTCGATGCCGGCGGTCGTGGACACGACCACCAGGCGCTCGATCCGCTCGGGCGCTGCCAAAGCGATGTGCATGGCGATGCGTCCCCCCATCGAGTACCCGGCGAGCACGAACCGCTCGGGGGCCCGCTCGAGCACGCTCTGCACACAACTATCGAAGCTGATCGGCCTGGGCGCGTCGAGCTGATCGCCGTGCCCGGGCAGGTCAAGCGCCAGGGGTCGATAGCTTTTGGGGAGATGCGCTATCACGTCGTCCCACGAACGGCCCGTTCCACCGAAGCCGTGCAGCATGACCACGCTTTCGCGTCTGTTCGAAGCCACGGGTTCCCTCTCGGCCACAAGCTGCATCCTACGAGCTGTCCCACATTTTCGACGAGATCGACTTCGATCCTTTGACCGCAGCGCACGATACCCATGCGCTGCTGGGCGCGTTTGCGGACGAGCTGGCGCGCTGTGGGATGCGCGACGCGTGCACCTCACCGGGGTCGCGCTGCGCCCCTTTGGTGCTCAGCCTGACTCGCGAGCAGCGACTTCGCTGCCACTCCCATGTGGACGAGCGTTGCGCCGGCTTCTTTGCGCTGGGCCTCGCCAAGGCCTCCTGCCGGCCGGTCGCGATCGCGTGCACGTCGGGCACCGCGGTGGCCGAGCTGCTGCCCGCGGTCGTGGAGGCCCACGAGGCGCGCGTGCCGATGATCGTGCTGAGCGCCGACCGCCCTCCCGAGCTGCGCGAGGTCGGCGCGGGACAGACGATCGATCAGCTCAAGATCTTCGGCGGTTTCGCGAAGTGGTTCTTCGAGGTGGGCACGCACGAGGCCGCGCCGGAGCGGGTGCGCTGGATGAGGGCGCTCGCCTGTCGGGCCTATTGGACAGCGTTGGAGGGACGTCCAGGGGTGGTGCATCTCAACTTCCCATTGCGCGAGCCGCTCGTCTGCGAGCAGGCCCCGCCGCCGGCAGGCGAGGGGCGTCCGGGCGGCGTCCCGTTCCTGCGTCGCGCGCGCGCCGAAGTGGGCGTCGAGGCGCCGACCAGCCGGCGCGAGGACCGCGTCGAGGCCGCTGAGCGAGGCCCCCGTGCGGAATCGGCTGCCGTGCGCGATGCGCTTGAGCTGCGCGATGCGATTGGCGGCGCCCGCCGCGGAGTGGTGGTGGTGGGTCGCCACGAGCGCGACACCCCGCTCGGCGAGGTTGCCGCGGCCGCAAGCGCGAGGCTTGGCTGGCCTTTGCTGGCCGACCCGATGTCAGGCGCACGGCGCGGAGCGGCGGCTATCGCCCATTACGATGCCCTCCTGCGCGCCCCGCGGTTCGCGCGCTCACACCAACCCGACGTGGTTCTCCGGGTCGGCGACCTGCCCGTGTCAAAGCCGTTGCGCACTTGGCTTGCGGGACTCGACGAGGCCCGCCAGATCGCATTCGACCCCGAGGGCGCGCTGCAGGACCCGGCGGGCGCCGTCTCCGAGGCGCTTGGCGCTGAGCCGGCGGCCACGCTGAGCGCGTTCACGCGCCTGCTCGAAGCGCGTTCGCCGGCCGACCCTTCGCCGGCCGACCCGCGAAGTGGCGTCGCGAGCGAGGCGGCCGGCGGCGATCCCGACTGGCTTTGGAGCTGGCGCAGCGCCGATGAGCTGGCCGCCGAGGCGATCCTCGGTGTGCTCGGCGCAGGCGGCTGCAGCGAGCCCGTGGTGGCAGCCGAGCTGGGAGTGCTGTTGCCACAGCAGGCGACGCTGTTCGCGGCGTCGTCGATGCCGGTGCGCGACATCGAGACGTTCTGGCCGGCGCGCCCCGATCCGCCCAAGGTCCTGTGCAACCGGGGAGCCAACGGGATCGACGGGACCGTCTCCAGCGCGCTCGGCGCCGCCGCGGCCGGGCGCGGGCCGGTCGTGCTGCTGATCGGCGACGTGGCGCTCGCCCACGACATCGGCGGATTGCTGGCAGCCAAGCGGTTGGGGCTGGAGCTGACGATCGTGCTGCTCAACAACGAAGGCGGCGGGATCTTCGATTTCCTGCCGGTGGCCGGCACGACCGCGAAGGATCTCTACACGCAGCACATCGCGACGCCGACCGGCCTCGACTTCGCTCAGGCCGCGGCCCTGTATGGCCTGAGTCACGAGACCGTGGCCGACGTGGCCGGTCTGCGCGCCGCGCTCGAGCGCGCGCTGGCCGCACGCGGATCGGCGATCGTCGAAGTCAAGAGCGAGCGCGCGGCGAACGTGGAGCTGCACCGGCGCGTGTGGGACGCGGTCGCGGGCGCGCTCAACTCGTGAGCAGAGGCAAAAGAGCCTGCAGCTTGATCTCGGTCTCGGCCAGCTCCGCGCCCGGATCGGAGCCGCGCACGATGCCGTTGCCGGCATAGCAGCGAGCCACATTGCCGCGCAACAGAGCGCAGCGCAGGGCAACGCAGAACTCGCCGTCGCCGGCGGCGTCGGTCCAGCCGACCGGGCCTGTGTACCAGCCACGGTCGAGGCCCTCCAGGGCTGGGATCAGGCTCAGGGCCTCCTGCGAGGGCTCCCCCCCGACAGCCGGTGTGGGGTGCATCAGGCCGGCCAGCTCGATCGCCTCCACGGGCGCGGCCAGCTGGGCGCGGATCGGGGTCGCCAGGTGTTGGATGTTGGCGATCCGCACAAGCCCGGGCTCGGGCGCCGTGGTGACCCAGATCGCGTAGTGGTTGAGCGTGCGCTCGATCCGCCGCGCCACGATTGCGTGCTCCTCGCGGTAACTGGGATCGCGCATCAGCTGCTCGCCCAGGTGGGCGTCGACAGCGGGGTCGGCGCTGCGCCGAGTGGAGCCCGCCAGGGCGATCGTGGAGACGCGCTGGCCTTCGCGGCGCACCAGCAGCTCGGGGCTTGCCGCGACGAAGGTGGCGTCGCCGCGACCAACGCAGAAAACGAAGCAGGAGGGGAAGGCGTCGCGCAGGACTGCGAACACGGCCGCCGGGTCGTAGGCGCTCGGAGCGTGCACGTGAACCTCGCGCGCCAGGACGATCTTTTGCAGGCGACCGCCGCCGATCAGCTCGACGGCGCGGCTCACTGCCGCCTCGTAGTGCTCTGGCGGCATGCCGCTTGAGACCTGGAAGCGGCCGGTCGGCGCCGGGTCAAGCAGCGGCAGGGCCGGTCCACTCAGCTCCTCCAAGCGAGCCTGCAGACGCGCGAGGCGATCTTGGGCGGTGTCGTCAGGATCGACCAGAGCCGCCAGGGTGAGCCTCACCCGCCGCTCGCCGTCGCGCTGCTCGCGCGCCAGCGCGACCTCGGGCACCACCAGCGACGCCGGCTCGAAGCCGCTCCAGGCCGGCGAGGCGCCTCCGTCGGGGGCGAGCGCGAAACCGCCCACGGCGACCGGTCCTCCACCTCCTGGCTCCCCAGGCGAGTCGGCCACCGCCCGAGCCGAAAGAGAGCGCCAGCGATCGGCGACCGTCGAGAAGCGCTCGGGACCGGAGTCCTCCAGGCAGGCCACCTGTCCCAGGCAGGCCAGGGCGGCGCCGCCACGGTCTGGCTGCTCGAAGCAGAACCAAGGCTCGCCAGGACGCCGCGAAGCGCAAACCACCGCCGAGGGATCAACCTCGGGCGCGAGGGCCGTGGTGACCGTGGCGAGCGTGGGGTGCCCCGAGCGACGCGCCCGCTGGAGCGCCAGGTCGAGTCTTGCGCGCAGACATTCGCGGTCGGCTGCACTCAGCGTGAAGGGCGAGTGCTCGTGGGAGGCGACTTGCACGAACTTAGATGTCAGAGATGGGGACGGAGATGGTTATCATTTTTTCGTAATTGCCAATGGTATATATCTTTTGTAGATACTATCGGCAACTTCACAAAAATAGATACTTCCCTCCACCCCTAACTGCTTTACGTCTCGCCCCTGCCGCGGGCGATCGCTATCTCTCCGGTGCGCATCATCTCGATCAAGCCGAACGGGCGGACCATGCTCTCGAAAGCCTCGACCTTGTCGGTCGTGCCCGTCACCTCGACGATCACCGAGCGCTTGGTCACGTCCACGACCTTGCCTCGGAATATCTCGGTGATCTGCATCAGCTCGCCGCGCTGGGCGCCGTCGGCGGAGATCTTGAACAGGGCCAGCTCGCGCGCGACCGTGTCGGTCGGCTCGAGGTCCCTGATCTTCAGGACGTTGACGAGCTTGTGCAGCTGCTTGGTGACCTGGTCGATCGGATGGATGGCCCCGTCCACCGTGAGCGTCACCCTGGAGACGTGATCGTCGTCGGTGGGGCCGACCGTGAGCGTGTCGATGTTGAAGCCGCGCCTTGCGAACAGCCCGGCGATGCGGGTCAGGACACCCGACTTGTTCTCCACGAGAATCGAGAGCACGTGCTTGCGTCCCGAGCGCAGATTGCCCGAAGCTTGCAGCTCCTCCAGGCTCAAGGGTTCCTTGGTGGCCGGCTCTCCCACTGTGATCACCCCACCATCTCGCGGGCCGCCTGGCCCGCGGGGATCATCGGATAGGTGTTCTCCTCGCGCGTTACCTTCACGTCAACCATCACGGGGCCGTCCGTGGCGATCGCGCGCTTCATGTCCTCCACAAGCGTGCTCTTGTCCTCGAAGCGCATGCCGGTCGCACCGTAGGCCTCGGCCAGCTTGACGAAGTCGGGGTAGTCGCCCGTCTCGACGTGGCTGTAGCGCCCATCCCAGAACAGCTCCTGCCACTGGCGCACCATGCCGAGATAGCCGTTGTTCATGATGAACACCTTGATCGGGATTTTCTCCTGTGCGCAGGTCGCCAGCTCCTGGGCGTTCATCTGCACTGAGCCGTCGCCGGCGATGCAGCACACGGTCCGCTCGGGACAGCCGACGGCGGCGCCCATCGCGGCCGGCAGGCCGAAGCCCATCGTGCCGAGACCGCCCGAGTTGATCCAGCGACGGGGAGCGGGAAAGTCGTAGTACTGGGCGGCCCACATCTGGTGCTGGCCGACATCGCTCGTGACGATCGCTTCGCCGCCGGTGGCCTCATGGAGGGCCTGGATCATGTACTGGGGCTTGATCTCGTTGTCGTCGGAGTCCTCATAGCCGAGCGGGTATTGCGCGCGCCAAGCTTCGATTCGCTCCCACCACTCGCCCAGGCGAGCCGTGTCGGCGCTGAGCGCGCGGTACTCGACGAGCAGCTTGGCGAGCACGTGCTTGGCGTCGCCCACGATCGGGATATGGGCCGGGATGTTCTTCGATATCTCCGCCGGGTCGACGTCGATGTGGATGAACTTTGCCCGCGGGGCGAACTCTGAAAGCTTGCCGGTGACGCGGTCATCGAATCGAGCGCCCACCGCGCAGATCAAGTCGGCCTCGTCCATCGCATAGTTGGCCGCGCGCGTGCCGTGCATGCCGAGCATCCCGAGCCACTGGGGATGCGGCGCGCCATCGGGCGTCCGGGCCGGAAAGGCGCCGAGACCCATCAGGGTGCAGGTGACGGGGAAGCGGTCGGCGGTTGCAAACTCGACGAGCTGCTCGGCCGCATTGGCGTTGACCACGCCCCCGCCCGCGTAGATGACGGGGCGCTGAGCGGCCACGAGCGCCTTGGCGGCCTGGCGGATCTGCTTTTGGTTGCCCTCCAAGGTGGGCTGATAGCCGGGCAGGCGCACGTCGGCGACCGGCTCATACGGAATATCGGCTCGCGAGAGATCTTGGGGGATGTCCACCAGGACCGGCCCGGGACGCCCGGAGCGCGCCACATAGAAGGCCTCGTGGATCGCCCTCGGGATTTCCAAGGGATCCTGGATCATGAAGGAGTGCTTGACGATCGGCATCGTGATACCGATCGTGTCGGCCTCCTGGAAGCCGTCGGTGCCGAGCAGCTCGGTGCGCACCTGGCCTGTAATGAATACGACCGGCACCGAGTCCATCATCGCGTCGCAGATCGGGGTGATGAGGTTCGTCGCGCCGGGACCGCTCGTCGCGAACGCCACACCCACCTTGCCGGTGGCCTTGGCATAGCCCTCGGCCGCATGTCCCCCACCGGCCTCATGGCGCACGAGGATGTGGCGGAGACCGCCATCCACGAAAGCGTCGTAGGTCGGGAGATTGGCGCCACCGGGCAAACCGAAGACGACGTCCACGCCCTCCGCCTTAAGGCATTCCATTAGTGCATCTACAGCTCTCATAAGGGCAGTCTACCAGTGGGTTTCGGCGCCCTTTAAGAGGAGCCGATCGCGACGCCGATCGCCAGAACTATCGCGCCCGCCAAGGTCACCACAACCAAGGAGGAGCGCAGCGAGACATCGAGGAATCGCTCGCGCACCCAGGCGATCACGAACAGCTCTATCGCCACCACAATGCCCGCCACGATCAAGGCGTTGTGGGTGTCTTTGATCAGGAACGGAAGCGTGTGGAAGATGCCTCCCAAAGCGGTCATGCCGCCGGTGATCGTGCCGCGCACAAAGGGGGAGCCGCGGCCGGTCGTTTCTCCCGTGTCCGACAGGGCCTCGGATATGCCCATGCTGATCCCCGCGCCCAGGGCGGTCGAGAGACCGACCACGAAAGCGGTATGCGAGTTGGAGGAGACCGCGGCCGCGAAAATTGGGGCTATCGAAGAGACGGTGCCGTCGATCATCCCCACCAGGGCGGGCTGGACTACGCGCAGGACGAACGAGCGCTCGTCTTCGAAGCCGGCGCGCCGGATCAGGCGCCCGATGCGCGTTCCGACGAGCAAGGAAGCTGTCTTTACCTGGGTGGACATGGGCTGCACGGACAGCCTATGCAAAGCACCCGCTTAGGACGGCCTAAACTTGCGTCGCCGATGGGGAGCTCTCCGAAGCGATCGATCGCCTATCGCTCGCGCCGCGGACCGACGGTCAGCCCGCGCGGCCTGCTGGCGCGCGAGCTGCCGATTCGGGCGCAAGCAAATGCTCCGGGTACTCGAGCTCCTCGCCACAACGCGTACACAGCGCGTCGTAGGCCATCGTGATCCGCCCGCATTTGGGGCACTGGCGACGCGGCTCGTCTTGATCGAAACGGTATGCGATCGCGGCCATCAGCCCGAAGATCGGCACGACCCCCGAGATCAGGAACCAGAGCCAGAAAGAGGAGCCCTTGATGCGACCCACGATCCCACCGGCCAGACCGAAGCAGACGGCTATCGCTATGTAGGCCATACACGCGATCCCGATGGTGCGCAGGCCTCGTCCGCGGGCAAAGCGCTCGGCAGGGCGCCGTCGCTCAGAAGAGAACCCGCCACGCCCATATCAGGGCCAATACTCCGAGAATCAGAGACGACGGGCGCGGCAATCGCCAGGGCGATGCCGATAATCACTTTCAGGAGGATGTAGCCGACCACCGCCAAGACCAAGACCGCCACGACGGTCTGTCCCAGCGAACGTCCGGCGGAGCCGCTTTGTGAGGATTGCGCCATGCTCACAGCCTAGCCGATAAGGCCGCGCGATCGGCGCACCAGACCGGCGAGCAAGGGGCGTGCGGCCGGGCAGGCTCGGAAACCCTGCCCGGCCGCTGGTGGTCGGAACTTCAATCACCGCGAGGAGGGGACTCGCGACGAGGCTCGGCCCCGCTTGCCATCCTGGGCTCACGGCACCCGCGGCACGTTCCCTGTTTGAGATCCCCACCCACCCGCCGACGGACGGTCCAAGCCATGGGAGCGCCCGACGCTTGTGAGGCGATAGCGCCGGATGCGAACACCCTGGCCCGAGACATCGTCGGCGTCCTCCGGCAGCAGCAGAAACCGCCGGGGAGGAGTGGCCATCGAATTTGAGATCGGCCTGTTCATGCACAGTATGTTGGCGCTCCGGCGAGCCGTTTTGTTTGGCCTTTAGTCCAAAATGTGTGTGCGCCGGGTGTTCGGAGTGCCGAAATCCAGCGACCAGCGGGCCGATTCGCGTGGCTCGGAGCCCAGTCAGCACCGAAGCCGGTCAGCTCAGAGCCCAGCCGGCTCAGATGCCGAGCTGCTCGTGCACCAGGCGCGTTACCTCGCCGCCGTCGGCGCGGCCCTTGGTCTCGCGCATGACGTAGCCGACGATCGGGCCGATCGCCTTGGGGTTGCCGCCGCGGATGCGCTCGGCCGCATCGGCGTTGGCGGCGAGAGCGGCCGCCACCACCACCGCGAGGTCGTCGTCCCCGTCGAGCGCGGCCAAACCTTCGGCCTCGACGATGGCCGCGGGGTCTCCCCCGTCGGCCACGAGCCGGTCCAACACCTGCCGGGCCGCGCCCACGCTGACCCGCTTGGCCGCGACAAGCCCGCACAGGCCGGCCAAGGCGGCCGGCGCCACGCGCGAGTCGGACGGTCCCTGGCCGTCCTGCAAGCGCGCGGTCAGGTCGCCCGCGATCCAGTTGGCCAGCAGCTGAGGCTCGGGCTTGGGCTCGACCTGGGCGGCGAGCGCCTGCTCGAAGTAGTCGCCCAAATCGGCCCGGAACGCGAGCAGCCGAGCGCTGTCCTCGCTCAAGCCCAGGGCCTGCAAGCGCTCGGCCCGGGCCACCGGCAGCTCGGGCATCGCCGCTCGGGCGGCGTCGAGCATGGCTTGGTCGACGGCCACGGGCACGAGGTCGGGCTCGGGGAAGTAGCGATAGTCGTGGGCCTCCTCCTTGGAGCGAAGCGAAGTTATGTGGCCGGAGACGGGGTCGTAGTGCAATGTCTCCTGGGCCACCTGGCCGCCAGCCTGCAAGATCTGCTCCTGGCGTGCGATCTCGGCGCGGATGCCGCGTTCGATGAAACGGAAGGAGTTCATGTTCTTCAGCTCGGTCTTCGTGCCGAAAGCCTGGGCGCCCGCGGCACGCAGGGAGATGTTGGCGTCGCAGCGCAGCGAGCCCTCCTCCATGTTCACGTCGGAGACGCCCAACTGACGCATCGTGGCGCGCAACAGGCGCAGCCACTCGCCCGCCTGCTCGGCCGAGCGCAGGTCGGGCTCGGTCACGATCTCGGCCAGAGGAGTGCCGCCGCGGTTGAAGTCCACGATCGAGGCATCGGAGGCGTGAATCCGCCCGGAGGCGCCGACGTGGACGAGCTTGGCGGCGTCCTCCTCCAGATGGACGCGGTGGATGCGCACCTCGGCCAACTGACCGCCCAGGCACAGAGGCTCGTCGTACTGAGAGATCTGGTAGCCCTTGGGCAGATCCGGATAGAAGTAGTTCTTGCGGTGGAAGATCGAGCGCGGCGCCAGCTCGGAGCCAAGCGCCAGGCCGATCGTCAAGCCGAAATGGATCGCCCTGGCGTTGGCCACCGGCAGTGCCCCGGGCAAGCCGAGACAGACCGGACAGGTGCGCGTGTTGGGGGGCTCGCCGAAAGACAGCTCGCAACCGCAGAACATCTTCGTGCGCGTGGCCAGCTGGATATGGATCTCCAGACCGATGACGGGTTCGTACTCGGTCAAATCGTGGGAGCTCACGCCTGGGGACTGGGCACAAGGAACCCGCCGTCGCTGACAGCAGGAGCCAGGGCCAGAACGACCTCGCGCGGCAGGCAAGGACGCGGCTCGTCGACGCGCAGCTGACCTGTCAGCTCGCCGACATGGGTGGTGGCAGGCACGTGCTCGAGGTCGAGCTCGCCGATGCGGGCCACGTGGTCGAGCACGGCGGAGAGCTCGCGCGCCATCGGCTCGATCTCCTTGTCGCTCAAATGAAGGCGCGCCAGGCGCGCGACGTGGAGGACTGCGCTGCGGTCGATCATGAAGCGGGCATTCTATGTGGGAGGCTCGCGCGGCTCCAGCCGCGCCGGCGGGTACAGGCCGGTGCGTTCGTCGCGTATCGACTGCCACGAGCCGGCGAAGATCAGGATCGTGCCGGCCAGCGCAAGCCAAGCCCCGGCGCACAACGAGGTCGCGCCGTGGGGTCGCTCGAGCACGCGCACGATCGCGGCGATCACACCGATCGATCCGAACAGCACGCTCCAAACCCCGGCCGCGACCGGAAACGCGGTCGAGCGCTCGACGATCGTGGCCAGGACCAGCGCCAGGGCGGCCAACGCGGCGATCATGATGAGCGCCACGGCCGGCCCAAACGTGGCCCACGCGCTGAGCAGTGCGCCCGCCTCTTCATACCAAGGCCGCGTGAGCGCGACGATCACCAGGATCGCTCCCACAAGGGCCAGCAGCTCGCCCACGCGCAGGCGCGCCAACTTCACGGCGCCTGCCTTCCTGAGAGCGCGAGTTGGGGATCGCCCTGGGCGCGCGCCGCTTGCAGCGTGTTGCGCAACAACATGGCGATCGTCATCGGCCCGACCCCGCCGGGGACCGGCGTGATCGCGGACGCGACCTCACGGGCCGCCGCGAAGTCGACGTCGCCGACCAGGCCGCTCTTGGTGCCTGCCTCCTGCGGGGAGAGCCGGTTCATGCCGACGTCGATCACAATCGCGCCGGGCTTGACGAAGTCGCGCTCGATCAGGCGCGGCCGGCCGACGGCCGCGATCAGGATGTCGGCGCGGGCGCACACGGAGCGCAGGTCGCGGGTGCGCGAGTGGCACACGGTGACGGTCGCGTTGGCCTCCAACAGAAGTTGGGCCATCGGCTTGCCGAACAGGTTGGAGCGCCCGACCACGACCGCCTCGGCTCCTTCGATCGAGTGCCCGCCCGCCCCCTCGACGCTGGTCAAGAGCTCGAGCACACCGACGGGAGTGCAGGGGCGCAGACCGGGCCGACCCAAGGACAGCATGCCGGCGTTGACGGGCGTCAACCCGTCGACGTCCTTGGCGGGATCGATCAGGCCGGTCAGGCTCGGGCCGTCCAGGTGGTCGGGCAGAGGCAGTTGCAACAGGATTCCGCTGACTGCAGGGTCGTCGTTCAGGGCCTGCAAGCGTCCAGCCACCTGCTCGTGGGTCGCAGCGGCCGGCAGGCGCTCGTCATAGGGAGTCATGCCGACCTCGGCGCAGGCGCGCTGCTTGCCGGCGACATAGACCGCCGAGGCCGGATCTTCGCCGACGAGGACGGTGGCCAGACCGGGAGCGCGCCCGCCGGCGCCAACCAAGTCGGCCACCGCACGCGCGACCTCGGCCCGCACGCGTGCGGCGATCGCCTTGCCGTCGATGATTGTGGCCGTCACTGTGGAGATCGTATTGATGATCGGCGCGACACCTTTGGCCGGGTGGGTCCTTCCCCTTCAGGGATGACCGGGCCGCATGCGGCCCGGTCCCGACCCGTGCATGCACGGGTCGGCCGACCGGCGCATGCGCCGGTCGGGACAACGAGATATAGACCTATCCACGACGACTGACGGGCGCATAATCGGCCATCAGCTTGCGCTCCGAGCCGTCGCCGGCGAAGCGCACCACGATGATCCCGCCGGGCTCCACCCCTGTGACGACACCATCGCCGAAGGCGGCGTGGACCACATCCTCGCCGAGACGGTACGCCTGGGAGGAGGACCCGTGCGAGCCAGCAGACCACCCTCCCCCGCTCGCGCCGCCGGCAAAGCCGTTGGCGGCAAGCCCCACACGGGCGCCACCGGGACGCGGGGCGGGCAATGACTCGCTTGTGCCCGTCAGGGTACGTTCGGTCAACTCCGCGGGGATCTCGTCGAGGAAGCGACTGGAGATGCCGAACGTGGGCGCTCCGAACACGGCTCGCCGGCGCGCATGGGTGAGGTACAGCTCGCGCATCGCCCTTGTAACTGCCACATAGAAGAGCCGGCGCTCCTCCTCCACTCCGCCTTCGTCCAGGGCACGCTGGTGGGGGAACACGCCGTCCTCGCAGCCGGCCACGAACACGATCGGGTACTCCAAGCCCTTGGCGTTGTGCAGAGTCATCAAGGTGACCAAACCTTCGTCGTCGCGTCGCGCGTCGCCGTCGGACTTGAGCGCCAAGTCCTGCAGGAACAGCTCCAAAGTGTCGGCCTCAGCGGAGATGTTGGCGTCGAACTCGTGCGCCACCTCGACCAGTTGGGCCAGGTTTTCAGAGACGCCCTTGGGACTCGAATGCCTTCTCCCCGCGACCGACGGACTCGGCTTCGAGCGCTTCCACATAGCCGCTGCGCGACAGCACAGCGTCCATCAGGTCGCCGACCGGCACCCCGTCGGCCGCCAGGGCGGCCAACTCCTCCATCGTGGCCATGAAACGCCGCAAAGCCTTGACTGCGGCGGCGCCCAGGCCGGGAATGCGGTCGGCCGCGGCGACCACCTCCCACACCGATTGGCCCACGCTCGCCGAATGTGCCACGATCCGCGACAGCGATGTCTGCCCGAGACCCCTGCGGGGCGAGTTGGCGATGCGCTGGAAGCTGACCACGTCATACGGGTTGGCGATCCACGCGAGGTAGGCGATCGCGTCCTTGATCTCGGCGCGCTCGTAGAACTTGGTGCCGCCGATCACCTGGTAGGCCAGCTCGCGCCGCACCAGGGTGTCCTCGATCACGCGAGACATCGCGTTGGTCCTGTAGAAGACGGCGATCTCGGCCCTGGAGGCGCCCTCGTCGAGCAGGCGCTCGATCTCGCCGACCACGAATCTCGCCTCGGCGTGCTCGTCCTCCAGGCCGTGCACCCTGATCGGGCTGCCCTGGCCCTGCTCGCTCCACAAGCGCTTGGCGATGCCTCCGCGGTTGTTGGCGATCACGGCGTTGGCGGCTTCCAAGATCGTCTGCGTGGAGCGATAGTTCTGCTCAAGCTTGACCACCCTCGCGTCGGGAAAGTCGTCGGTGAAGTCGAGGATGTTCGACACGTCGGCTCCGCGGAAGCTGTAGATCGACTGGCTGTCGTCGCCGACCACGGCCAGGTTGCGGTGGCCCGGGACGCTCACGCGATCGCCGTGCTTGGGACGTTCGCGACCTCCGGGCGGGGGGGATCCCATAAAAAGCTGCAAGAGCCGGTACTGGGCGTGGTTGGTGTCCTGGTACTCGTCCACCAGCACGTGCTTGAAGGTTTGGACGTAGCGCGTCCTCACCTCCTCGAACAGCTCCAGCAGGTTCACGGTCCTGAACAGGAGGTCGTCGAAGTCCATCGCGTTCATGCGCATCAGCTCGCCCTCGTACAGCCCATACACCTCGGCCACGACCTGCTCGAACTGCGAGCCGACCGCCTGGGCGTAGTCGGAGGCTGAGAGCAGCCTGTTCTTGGCCTGTGAGATCTGGCTGTGGACGGCTGCCGGCGCGAACCGCTTGGGGTCGGCGCCGACCTCCTCGATGCAGTGCTTGACCATCCTCCGGGTGTCGGCCTGGTCGTAGATGGTGAAGCGCGAGGTGTAGCCCAGGCGCTCCCCCTGGGCCCTGAGGATGCGCGCGCAGGCGGCGTGGAAGGTCATCAGCCACATGCCCTTCGTGGAGGGGCCCGTCAATAGACGCTCCACCCGCCCGCGCATCTCCTGGGCCGCCTTGTTGGTGAAGGTGATCGCCAGGATCTCACGCGGATGGGCCTGGCCGGTGAAGATGAGGAAAGCGATGCGATGGGTCAGGACCCTCGTCTTGCCGCTGCCCGCGCCCGCCAGGATCAGCAGCGGCCCCTCGCCGTGCGTCACCGCCTCGCGTTGGGGCTCGTTGAGGTCTCGCAGGAGAACCTCAACCCGCTCTGCGGCATCGCTCACGCTCGTGTTGTCGGCCATTTTCGGAGCATAGAAGCCCGCCCGGCCAGCACTTCCGCCGAACCGGGTCGAGCGCTCGGGACAACAGGTCAAGCGCCCCGGGAGCTACGGAGAGGGCCTCCGTCTCTGCGTTCTGATGAAGCGCCCTTTCTCATAGTTCTGAAGATCAGGTACTATTGCGCGCCTTTCGATGATTCACATCTTTCGATAATTCGCGCCTTTCGATGGAGCTGGCGAGAACCGCCCGATCTCAGCGCTCAAAGGGGGACATCGTCCTATGGCCACCGACTCAGACGACCACAACAACACAATCGAGCTCAACCAAACAGTCGAGCTCAACAAGACAGTCGCGCTCAACAAAACCGTAAATTCAGACCGGGCCGAACGACCCGACTCCAGCAGGCGGTTCAGCCTGACGTCGATGGGCTTCGGCCGAGGGCTTGTTGTGGTGTTGCTGCCGGTTGCGGCCGGATTCGCGGCGTACTGGTTCTCTGCCAACGCCTCGGCCAACCTCTCCAAAGTGCAAGATCTGGTCTCACTGGCCATCGGGGCGGTCGTCGGCATCCTCGTGTTCATGGTCGCCGGAGAAGTCACGATACTCCGCCTCCGGCGCCAGCTTCCGCAGGAATTCAGACGGCTTGGGGGTGATATGACCGCCCTCACCGGTCAGATCTCAGAGCTGGAAACGATGCTCGTCAACATACGCGAGATCCAACGCACGAAGGCGTTCTTCGACAAGAAGGAAGGCCTCTCTGAGGCCCGCAAATTGCAAGACAAAGCCAAGCGACGCGTCGAGACAATGTGGACGCTGTTCCCCTACGACGACACGCTCTTACAGTATTTCGAGCAGACGTTGGCCCGACCCAACATCTACACGGTCAGGATCGTCGCGGCCAACACCGTCCCGCGCGAGCACCTGCTCGACCACATCGAGCGGTCCTGGCAGTATCTCGCCGACGACAGCTACGAGCTGTACCTGATCCGCGAATGCAACTACGAGGCGATGATCGTCGACAGCGTCAGCGCCGCCGGCCTGTTCTTCTATCTGAGAGAAGGATACGGCAGCTTCTTCATCTCGGGAGACAGCGACGTGTTCGTGCCGGTCATTCAAGGGCTCTTCCGGCGTCAGCTGGAGAGTCCCGCAACGCGCCGAGTGCCAATCGCCAAAGGCGCGGCAACCGAGGATGAATTAGCGAGAATCGCCGAGTGGCTTGACTGTTTTTATGAGGCGATGGCCCAAGCAGAGCAAACCACGCTCACGTTAGAGCCGAGCCACCAATCCGAGGCCCGCGGGTCCTCGCAACCGTCCAACCGCGCCGCATTTTGATGGTGACTGCCACCCTCTGGGTGCGTCGCCGACTTTTGGGCAGTCGGCACAGAGGCAGTCCAAGACAGGAGGCAGCGACGCAGAGGACCCAGAGGGACCACAGAGGCAGCCGGCAAAGCGACAGGCGGCACAGAGCTTCCCAACGGGCCTCGGATAGGCTGTCCGGCCATGCCCGCCCTGAAGACCGCGACCCAGATGAGCAACGCTCTGCAGGCCAAGCAGGTCTCCAGCGTCGAGGTGCTCGAAACCGCGTTCGCGGCGATCGACGCGCGCGAGCACGAACTGCACGCCTTCGTGTCGACGACGGATCGCGAGCGGTTGACGGATTCCGCGCGGCGCATCGACGAGGCGCGAGTCCGGGGGGAGCCCGTGCCCAAGTTCGCGGGCGTCCCAATCGCGATCAAGGACAACATAGCCGTCGCCGGGGAGCGGCTCACCTGTGGCTCGCGGATACTCAAGCGCTACACGACGCCGTTCAACGCCACGGCCGTGGAGCGACTCTCGACAGCCGGGCTGTTGATCGTGGGGAAGACCAATATGGACGAGTTCGGCTTCGGCTCGAGCACCGAGAACTCCGCCTTTTTCGCCACCCGCAACCCGCATGCGCCGGACCGCGTTCCCGGTGGCACGAGCGGCGGCTCGGCCTGTGCGGTCGGCGCGGGCATCGTTCCGTGGGCTCTGGGCACCGACACCGGCGGCTCTGTGCGCCAGCCGGCGGCGCTATGCGGAACCGTCGGCATGCGCCCTTCCTACGGTCGCGTCTCGCGCTACGGGGTCGTGGCTTACTCCTCCTCGATGGATCAGATCGGTCCGCTCGCCCGCACCGTGGAGGACGCCGCGTCGCTGCTCTCGATAGTCGCGGGACCGGACCGGTGCGACGCGACCACGACCCTCGATTCCCCCCAGTTCGAGTTGACGGCGCCGGAGCGCGTGCGGGTCGGCGTGCCGGACGAGTACCTTGGAGCCGACTGCGATCCAGCCATACGCGAGGCCGTGGACGACCTGGCGCGGATCGCTGAGCGTCTCGGATGGAGCGTCGAGGACATCTCGCTCCCACTCACCGAACACGCTCTGTCGGCCTACTACCTGATTGCCTCGGTGGAGGCCGCAAGCAATCTCAAGCGCTACGACGGGGTCAGATACGGCTTGCGGAGCGACGACGAGGGTAGCTGGGAAGCGATGCTCACCAATACCCGCACCGCGGGATTCGGCAACGAGGCAAAGCGCCGCATCATGCTTGGCAGCTTTGCCTCCTCCGCAGGGTACGAGGACGAGTACTACGGACGCGCCTGCCGCGTGCGGACGCTTCTGAGCGCCGAGTTCGCCGCAGCGTTCGAACGATGCGATGTGATTCTCTCGCCGGTCTCCCCCAGCACCGCATGGCCGCTTGGCGAGCGAGTCGAAGACCCGATGAAGATGTACCTATCGGACGTCTACTCGGTTCCAGCCGCGCTGACCGGCATCCCGGCGGCTGTGATCCCGGTCTCGACCGACGTCGACGGCTTGCCGATCGGACTCCAGATTTGCGGGCCTCGCTTGCGCGATTCGCTCGTGCTCGGCGCGGCGCGCGCGCTGGAGCAGGAGCTCGGACACCGCGGAGCCGCCGTCGACCGATCGGCGGCTCCGCACGTTGGTGGCGCTCGCACAACCGGGCCCGGCGGCGCAGCTCCCGATACGGATGATCGACGGCGATGAAGAGCGCTCCTGTCATCGTTGTTCACGGTGGAGCCGGCGACTGGTCGGAGGGCGCCGAGGAGGCCACCCGAGCGTGTGTCGAGGCGGCCGAGGCGGGAATCGAGACGCTGGCGCAAGGCTCCTCGCTCGAGGCGGTCCTGGCCGCCGTGCGCGTGCTCGAGGACGCTCCGGCCTGCAACGCGGGCAGAGGCGCCGTCCTCACCTCCGACCGCACAACCGAGCTCGATGCCTGTGTGATGGACGGGTTCACGCTCAGCTCGGGGGCAGTGGCGAGCCTGCCGCCCTTCCGCCACCCGATCGACGTTGCCCGCTCCGTGCTCGACGACGGCCGCTACCACCTGCTGGTCGGCGAGGGCGCCATCCGCTTCGCGCTTGAGCGCGGTTTCGAGCGCGACGGCTCCGCTGAGACGATCGCCCCCCCGCACGGCGCGGCTCCAGACCTGCGCGTCAACCGCGCCGGCAACACTGTTGGCGCGGTGGCCCTCGACACGCACGGCCGTCTCGCCGCCGCCACAAGCACCGGCGGCATCGCCGGGCGGCACCCCGGGCGCGTCGGCGACTCGCCGATCGTGGGCGCGGGCACCTATGCGAACAGACTCGCGGCCTGCTCCTGCACGGGCGATGGCGAGGCCTTCGCTCGCGCCTGCGCTGCCTTCTGGGCCGTCGAGAACGCTGGCGAGCAGCCTCAGCGTGCCGCCACGCTACTGCTCGACCGAGTCAGAGACGAGTTTCGCGGAACGGGCGGCGTCATCATCGTGAATCGCGCCGGTGAAGTGGGAGCAGCCCGCTCGATGCCGCTCATGCCCCATGCCGTCGCCCGCCTCGACGCCCCGGTGTCAACGGCCGTCTGAACAAGCGCCCCTCCTCGACGTTCGCGGTCGCATGGGCCTTTGGCCACGTTGTTCCTCCGCGATGTTGCTGGTGGGCGTGGTAGACGGTGATGATCTCTTCCTGGTTGTCGTTGCACAGCCGACCCGCCGTCGGTTCTCCGGGGAGCAGCAAGCTGCCGTCACTGCGCGTTCCGTACGCGGCCCCATAGAAGCTCCGCAGCGGCACGGGCTCGTTGCCCCTCGCGCTCAGACGCCATCTGTGGCCGATCACCAGCTCATCCAGCTTGTTTGGATCTACCACTGAGGACACCACGAACTGCAGGGACCCGTGGGGATACAGCCATTGCACGCTGTGGGCCAGCAACACCCTCAGAAACGCCATCCCGTCAGCTCCCCCTCCGCGCACAAACGTCGGCAAGTCCTCATGCTCTGGCAGAGTTGGCGGATTGGCGACCACCAGGTCAGCCGGCCGCGAAGGCTCGTAATCGGCGATATCGCCGTGGACTATCTCCACCTGACCGGCGACACCGTTGCGGCGCACGTTCTCGCGAAACACTTCGCAGGCAAGCTCGCTGCACTCGACTCCGACGACGCTCTGAACGCCAAGGCGCGCCAGCATGATCGCAAGTATGCCCCCACCCGCACCCGCGTCGATGGCGAAGTTGTCACCCGAGTTGGGCATGACGATATTGGCGATGAACATCGAAAACGGGGTGGGCTCCACGCCCGGGACGGTGCGGAGGGTGAGATGCTCGCCGTGTGCGTACACCTCGAACTCGTCCCCTCTGTTGCGCACGCGGCGATGGAGACGCAACAGAGCATCGCGAGCCTGTGGACGAAGCCCGGATTCCGCCCCGTTATCGACGGGTGCAAGCACAACTGGTTGCGCAGATAGGGGTCGCACTCGTTTCATGTCTCGTCCACATCGGCTCGCCCTCCGCGCAAGCGCGCATTGTAGGCGATACCGCCGACGCTGCGACGAACCCTATGCACAATGGCAGTCATTCGAACGAGGAGGTCCCCACGTTCCATCCGTCAGCCGCCGGTCAGTCCATCGAGCCAGCCACCCATCAGACGAGCCAGCCACCCATCAGACGAGCCAGCCACCCATCAGACGAGCCAGCCACCCATCAGACGAGCCAGCCACCCATCAGACGAGCCAGCCACCCATCAGACGAGCCAGCCACCCATCAGACGAGCCAGCCACCCATCAGACGAGCCAGCCACCCATCAGACGAGCCGGGCGCCCGGCAGGCATTACCGTGGGAGCAGTGACCATCACCGAAGAAGTGCGCTCCACATGCGCGCGCGTGGTCCGTGACGCGCGCCACGTCCGGATCGATATGGACGCCGCCGCCGCAGTCGAGCCGTCTGAGCCGCCGACCTTGGATCCCGAGCGCCACTACCTGGAGGGCTCGGCCGCCGACGTGGCCGACTACATGCTCGCACTCGGCGCGATCAACTTCGGCTCCGGCTGGTTTCCGACGTTGCGCAAGCGCACCGCCGACGGCAAGCCGGTGAGCGGCTACTTCACAGTGTCATGGGCTTTGGCCGACCACGTGCGCGCGCACGGCCCACCGACCGCGGCCTGGATGTCGAGCGTGCAGACTTTCGAGATCGCCGGCATCCTGGCCCAAGACCCGGCCAACGAGCTGATGAGTCTGTATGCCCAGGCCCTGCGCGCTGTGGGACGGCTTCTGTGCGACACGGTCCCTCCAGCGCCGCAACTCCCGCCGTCCAACCGATCCGTTCCGTCCAACCGATCCGTTCCGTCCGGCCAATCCGCTCCGTCCGGCCAATCCGCTCCCTCCAACCAATGCGCCCGCGACCGAAGCCCCCGCCGCGCGCTTGACCTGGTGGCCGAAGCGGGCGGCTCGGCCGAGCGCCTGGCCGAGATGCTGGCGCGGGGCATGGCCATGTTCGACGACCGCGGCTTCTACAAGCGCGCCCAGATCGTGGCCAACGACCTGGCCTTGGCCGGCGTGGCCGAGTTCGACGACCTCGACCGCCTCACGATCTTCGCCGACAACCTCGTACCCCACGTCCTGCGCTGCGACGGCGTGCTCGTCTACGACGAGGCCCTGGCGGCCCGCATCGATGCGGGCGAACGATTGGCTCTGGGCGGCGCCGAGCGCGAGATCAGGGCTTGCGCGGTGCACGCTTGCGAGCTGCATCGCTCAACGTACGGGCGTGCCCGCCCGCGCCATCGACACGTGGCTGTGGACGCGAGGACAATCCGCCGCGTACAAGGCCCGCCCGCGCCACCGCTGCCGGACGGTCTTCTACTGATCGACGATCGACGCAGGACAAAAGGCACTTCCAGTCTTTGTTTCAGCAGCCAACGACGTCAATATATACATCTCTTTTTGTTGAATTTACTTTAGTCTATACAAAATGTATATACATTAGTGAATTCCGCAGAAAATACATACCATGTGCCGGCTACCCGCCCGCGGGGTTGGGTCCCTTCACCGTGCGCAGCGGCCGAACCTCGGCCGGAGACTGCGTCTCCTCGCCCGACAGCTCGGCGACTGCGCGCTCGAGCGCCCCGATACGGCTGGCGAGACCTTGGATCGCCTCGGCGATGGGGTCGGGCAGGTGAATCCAGTCGGCGTCGGGGCCCTCCGGGCGACGACCTTCGACGCGGACGGGGTGACCCGGATTGCCGACCACGGTGGAGTTGGGGGGCACGTCGGTGATGACCACGCTGTTGGCGCCGATCTTCGCGCCGTGGCCGATCGTGATCGGCCCCAGGAGCTTGGCGCCCGAACCGATCGTGACGTTGTCCTGGACGGTGGGATGGCGCTTGCCGGTGGCGAATCCGGTTCCACCCAAAGTGACGCCCTGATACAGGGTCACGTCGTCGCCGATCTCGGCCGTCTCGCCGATCACGACGCCCGAGCCGTGGTCGATGAACAGGCCCTTGCCGATCTCCGCCGCGGGATGAATCTCGATTCCCGTCAACGCCCTGGAGACGAGCGCGATCGCGCGGGGGGCCAGCGGAACCTCGGCCGTGTGCAGAGCATGGGCTACGCGATGAGCCAAGAGCGCCTGTATCCCAGGCCAGGTAGCCACGATCTCCACGGGCGCGACCCCACAGGCGGCGGGATCGCGGTCGCGGGCCACGGCCACGTCCCGGCGCAGCTCCTTGGCGACTCGTGCGACAGTCCCGATGCCGAGCATGGAGAAAGCCTAGCGCCCTCAGGACGGCGCAAAGAATGCCTGCGAGACGTAGCGCTCGCCCGAGTCGGGCATGATCGTGACGATTCGCTTGCCTTTGCTCTCAGGTCGCGCCGCCACCTGCAGGCTTGCCCACAGGGCAGCCCCACACGAGATTCCCGCGAGCAGCCCTTCGCGCCTGGCGCAGGCCCAGGCCGTTTGAATCGCGCAGTCGTCGGAGACCGGGATCACCTCGTCGATCAAATCCCGGTTGAGCACAGGCGGAACGAACCCGGCGCCGATGCCCTGTATGCGGTGCGGCCCGGGGCCCCGGCCCGACAGGACAGCCGAGCTTTGGGGCTCGACCGCAACGACTTGGACGTCCGGGTTGCCTTCCTTGAGGTATTCGCCTACGCCCGTGATCGTGCCGCCGGTGCCCACGCCTGCCACCAGCACGTCGACCGGCGCCCCCAGCGCATTCGCGATCTCGGGGCCGGTCGTGTCGCGGTGGGCGCGCGGGTTGGCTGGATTGGAGAACTGGTCGGGCAGGAACACGTCAGGGTCTCGCGCCATCGCTCGGGCTGCTTGCACCGCCTCCCCCATGCCTCCCATCGACTCGGTTATCTGAACCGTGGCGCCGTACAGCTTCAGCAGGATCTCTCGCTCGCGACTCATCCCCTGGGGCAAGGTCAGAACGAGGTCATAGCCCTTGGCGGCGCACACGAACGCCAAAGCGATGCCCGTGTTGCCGCTGGTGGCCTCCACCACCGTGGTCTTGCCCGGCTCGATCCTGCCCTCGGCCTCGGCCGCCTCGATCATCGCGACGCCAATCCGGTCCTTGACGCTCCCGCCCGGGTTGAAGGCCTCGAGCTTGGCGTACAGCTCCACGCCGCTGTCACCGGCCGGCGTGCCCTCGAACATCCGCCCCAAGCGCACCAGCGGCGTGTTCCCGACAAGGGAGGCAATGTTGATCGGGATTGACCCCATATGCCTCACGACAATAGTCGCCAAGGCCCGAGGGCGCTCAGATGTGGTAGATCAGACCCTGATCATGCTGCGGCGAAGCTACCGCAGCCCGAGCCTCGGCGAGTTCCCGAGCGACCACCTGATCGATGTGCTTCTCGGACAGCTCGAAATAGCTTGAGTGGGTGCGCTCAAGCGTCTCGGCAGAATCAGATCCCAGGAGCACGACCTCTGTGTTCGGGTCGTGTCGATGAGTCTCCTCGGCCTGGTTGTATGCCTCAAGTGCAGCGTCGTAGTCGGTGTCGAACTGGACCACGTCTGCCTTGGCGGCGCGGATGTCGTATACGACGAGGAAGTGAAGGATGCTCGTCATCAGCTAAGACTCCTCAGTTGCCTCGGGAAAGTAGACGCGCGCGGCAGCGAACTTCTTCGCGAGCTCCAGCATGAACTCCTGCTCTGGCTCCATATCTCGTTCCCGCATAGCAAAGAGCTCAGAGATCATCACGTAGTAGTCTCGCAGATCGGCTGGGCCAACACCAAACTTGAGCCCAGCGCCGAGTCGGCGAGTGTCCTGCTCGACTGATTGGGCCCATGCATCCTGCCTCGGTGTCCGCAACTGCACCTCGATGAAGCGACCATCGCGCTCTACTACAACGTGGACAGCACGGTAGCCGTCGGCCTTAGGCCCAGGATCACGGCCCTCGACGTACTCACGGACCCGTCGAACCGTCCATCGCGGCTGCCCGCGAATGTCTCGGACTATGGTGTCGATCTGCTCTTGCTCTGGCAGGATCGCTCGAACACCACCTATATCCTCCATCCTCGACAGAACCATACGAGGTTGCCTCTGGAGCTTGTCGGCGATCGTCGCGAACCGCTTGAGGCGCTGCGTCACTTCGGGACTCGCGACACCTACCTTCCGCACGTAATAACGAAGACCAGCGTTGACGCGCCCGAGCGGGAGGGCGTGACTCGCGCGCCAGCCGTCAATCGTTACGATCGCGTCAAACAACTCATCGTCGGTCGCTTTGTCTGCATGTCTCAACGTGTCGCCAGCTAAGGCGACCTGCCTCCGAGAATATCCCGCGACGGCGTGCACCCAAACAGCCTATGCCCCCAGTACGACAAAGGGGTCACGGACATGCCTTCGAGTACCCGGCGCCCTCGGGTGTGCTGCCCCATGTGCTCGACTTGTCGATATCGCCACGGCCCGGAGAGAACTCTGCGCGTGCACTATTTGGCGCGGAACTCGCGCGAGAAGGGCCAGATCCCGCAAAAATCCCTGCAAATCGGCACTTTCGCCTCAGATGTGGTACATGCTCGCGCCCGACTCCCTCGCTTCGCGTTCGATCACGTCGGCGATCGTGGTCTGCTCCAGAGACGTCGCGCGCTGCCTTGGAGGCGTCGCCGAACACCCCTTCGGCGTCGCGACCGAGGGGTCCGTCCAGCAACTCGACCACCTCCAACACCGTGACCTCGGCGGGCTCGCGGGCGAAGCGGTAGCCACCCTTGACGCCCCTTTGCGAGCGGACGACCCCCGCGCGGCGCAATACCGCGAACAGCTGCTCCAAGAACTGGACCGGCATCTCGCGCCGGCGAGCCAGCTCGCCGATCGGCACGGGGTCCACGCCTCCTGAGCGCCCCAGCTCAGCGAGCGCGGCTATCGCATAGGGAGACTTGCTGGTGATCGAGATCATCGCGCAGAAGCGATGCTACGCATCCAGCGTCTAGGACGGATTCTGAGCAAGCAAGGCAAGGACGCACCGACCGTAGTGTGCTCGGCACATGAGGGAGGGAGGACGCAGACCGATCGACGGTCGACGGGACCGCCGATCGGCCAGCGCCGCTCAGAATCCGTCCTAGAGCCAGCCGCGCTCTGTGGCGATCAACACCGCTTGGGCGCGGTCGACCGCACCGAGCTTGCCATAGATGTTGTGCAAGTGGGTGCGCACCGTGCTGGTGGAGAGCGTCAGCTCGTGGGCGATCTGCTTGTAGACCTTGCCCTCGGCCAAGCGCTGCAGGACACCCAGCTCGCGCCCGGAGAGCGGACAGGGATCGACCATGCGCTGGCGCTGATCGCGGGCGCTCGGCAGCTCGTACATGACGCGCCTCAGCTCCTCCGGCCCCAAGCCCAAAGCCCGTGCGCAGGACAGCATCTCGCCGGGAGCGACCGGCGCGCCGTGGGCGTAGTGGGCGAGCATGTCAGCCAGACGCACGAACGCCGCCTCGCCGGTGGCGTCGGGGTTGTGGTGGCGCTCGATCACGGTCGCTATCGTGGGGGGCAGGCCCCAGCGGCGCGCCAATACGCCTCCCACGAGCGCGTGGTCGACGCCCAGCTCTCGCCTTTCCTGGTGGATGCGCTTCTCGGGCGTTTGGCCCTCCTTCTTGACCTGGGCGATGTAGCCGGGATAGGCGTGCATCAAGACGAGCTTGCCCACGTCGTGCAGCAGACTCGTCACCGTGAGGCGGTCGCGATGCTCGTAGCCGACCTCGGCCGCGAGCCGGTCTGCGGTGTGCTGGGTGGCGAGCGCATGCAGGCGGAAACGCTCGGGCGCCGTGTCCCAGCCGCCCGAGCGCTCGAAGAAATCGAAGGTGCGCACGCGGCTGGCTACCGACTGAACGGCCTGGGGAGTGAGTCGCTCCACGGCGGCCACGACCGTCTCGACCCGCTCGGTGGACGGCTGGGCCTCGTTGGCGAGACGCATCACGGCGATGATCAAGGCCACGTCGGACTCGACCGCCGTGACCACATCGGCGGTGGCGACGTGATCCTTGGAGATGACCGAAAGCAGGCGAGAGCGCGACTCCGACAGCGCGGGAAAGCCGTCGAGCGCCTCGAAGGCGAGCATCAGGCGGCGACCGTGACCCTCGTTCTGGTGGCGCTCTCCCGAGCCGTTCTGCCTGCCCGGGCGGCGCTCGCTCGGCACGGCGGGCCCACCAGGGTGGCGATCGCCTGTCGGCGTGCGGGGCGTGCCTTCGTTTTGGGGCTTTGTCACTGTTGCTTGCGTGCGCATGACACCTTTCGACGTGGGCGGCATCCGAGCCGTCCCAGTACTCGTCAGGGTCCTATCGGCAGCTTCGCCACGATTGTTGAGCGGGCGAGCCGCTTGGGATGACCCGCCCGGCTCAGCCGGCGAGCGCAGCGTCGATGCGGCGCAAGGTCTCCTCGCGACCGAGCAGAGCCACACTCTCGAAGATGCCCGGCGAGACTGTGGCGCCGGCGATCGCCACACGCAGAGGCTGATAGACCTCGCGCGGCTTGAGCGAGCGACGCTCGATCACGCCCGCCAGGACCTGCTCCAAAGCCGCCGCGTCGAAGCTGGCGGCGGCGGACAGCTCAGAGCGCGCTTCTGCCAAGACAGAGAGACCGGTCTCTCCGAGCCAGCGCTCGTGGGCCGGGCCTTGGGAGGCGGCGCCGACGAAGAAGAACCCGGCGAGCGGCCAGAAGTCGGCGAGCGTTTGGATCTTCTCCTGGCCGATCTCGGCCGCTCCTTGCAGCAGCGCGGGGTCCGCTTCGGCGGCCAGAGCCGCCTGCGGGTCGGAGATGCGCAGGAACTTGAGCAGACGCTCGGCCAAATCGGGCACGGCGAGCTTGCGGATGTAGATGCCGTCGAGCCAGCGCAACTTGGCCTCGTCGAAGCGAGCCGGATTGCGACTGACTCGGCTCAACTCGAAGCGCTCGACGAGCTCCTCGGTGGACAGCACGGTGGCGTCGTCGCCCGAGCCCCAGCCGAGCAAAGCCAGATAATTACGAACCGCCGCGGGCAGATACCCGGCGGCGCGCAGCTCCTGTACCGACGCGGCGCCGTGGCGCTTTGAGAGCTTCTTGCCGTCCGCCCCGTGCAGCAAGGGCAGGTGCGCATAGAGCGGCTCCGGCGCCTCGGGGCCGAATCCGGCTGCTCTGGCGGCTGCCAGCACGAGCAATTGCTTGGGCGTATTGGAGAGATGGTCCTCGCCCCGAACCACATGGGTGATGCCGGCGTCGAGATCGTCGATCGCGACCGCAAAGTTGTAGAGCACCGAGCCATCTGCGCGCGCGATCACAGGGTCGTCGAGATGGACGTGTTCGAAGACGGTGTCGCCCCGGATCGCATCATGCACGATGGTGGCCCCCCCAGCCGGCACGCGCAGGCGTACCGCGCCCCCGTTCTGGTCTCCCGCCAACTCCTCCCCGCGGAACCCACGCTCGGCGCCGTAAAGGCGCTTGTAGGTAGCGACGTCGTCGGCGGTGGCGTTGCTGCGGTAGGCGTGGCCGCTGTCCAAGAGCGCTCGCAGCGCTTCCTGGTGGCGGGGCGCCCGTTCGCTCTGGAAGATGGGGCCCTCGTCCCAGTCGAGCTTGAGCCAGCGCAAGGCGTCGAGGATCTGCTCCACGTTCTCAGGGGTGGAGCGCTCGCGGTCGGTGTCCTCGATGCGCAACACGAACGCGCCGCCGTTGTGCCTGGCCAACAGCCAGTTGAACAAGGCGGTGCGAGCGCCGCCGATGTGCAAGGCGCCCGTGGGGGATGGTGCGAAGCGAACCCTCATAAGATCTCGGCCGCATGCTAGTCGGCCCGAGCCCAAGCGCGAAATCCGGGTTTATCCCCGCGGGGGCATTTACGGGCAGGGCGCAAATGTGGGAGCCCAAGTGCTGATCGGAGCGCACGTGTCGCCGGCGGGCGGCCTGCCCAAGGCGGTCGAGCGCGGCGTCGAGCGCGACTGCCGGGCGATCCAGATCTTCAACCAGTCGCCGCGCATGTGGCGCCCGACGGTCTACCGCGACGACGACATCGAAGCGTTTCGCGAGGCGATGGCCTCCAGTCAAATCGACGCGGTCTTGATCCATGCCGTGTACTTGCTGAACTGCGCCAGCGAGGACGCCGACATTCGCGAGAAGTCGCTTGTGTCGCTCACTCATTCGCTGCGTGTGGGCCACGCGATCGGAGCCTCGGGCGTCGTTTTGCACCCAGGCTCGGCCAAGACGGGCGATCCCGCGAAGGCGATCGCCCGGGCCGGCGAGACGATCCGCGAGGCGTTGGCCGAGAGCGAAGGGTGTCCTCTGCACTTGGAGAACACGGCCGGCGCCGGCGGCACCTTGGGTCGTTCGATCGACGAGCTCGCCTCGCTCCTGGAGGCGGGGGGCGCGAGCGAGCGATTGGGTCTGTGCCTTGACTCCTGCCACCTGTTCGCCTCCGGCTATGACATCCGCGCCTATGCGGGCATGGACGCCGCGATGCGCGAGGTCGAGCGGAAGATCGGCTTGGAGCGCGTCGGTTCTCTGCACCTCAACGATTCGCAGACGCCCTTGGGTTCAAATCGAGATCGTCACGCCAACATCGGCGCGGGCGAATTGGGCGAGGCCGGTTGCGCGGCGTTTCTGTCGGCGCCCCAGCTGCAAGATCTCCCCTGTGTCCTGGAGACCCCTGGAGAGAACCGTTCCGGCCCGACACGCGAGGAGATCCAGCTTGCCGGCAAGCTGCGCAAGCGGGGCCTGCGCAAGCGCGAACACTGAGAGGGTCGCTGGACGGCGCGATGCTGCGTCCTCCCTCACTCATGTTCGTCAAGCACACTTCGCTCGGTGCGTCCTACCGATCGAAGATCTATGGGATCTCCGATCGGCCAGCTTGCCCAGCGACCCTCTCAGAGCTCGTTGAGAAAGCCGTCAGCCCGTCGCGGCCAAGGCCGCTGTCGGGGCGAGCGCGGCTTCGAGCTCGGCGCGCACACCCGGCGTGTGCTGCACGCGGTAGGCCTCGCCGAGACGCAGGACGCGCGTGCCGGCGCTGGTGATCATCTCGAGCACGACCTCGGCGGGACCGCGATGGGTCTCGATGATGTCCTTGACGTCCTCGATCGCGCTCGCGGGCAAGCGGGCGGCGTCGACCTGCAGGAGCACGGGCTGAGCGGCGGCGGCCTGGGCGACAGAGTTGGCTTGGGCGGCGCTGTTGGCCTGTGCGATCTCCTGCTCGCTTGGAGCGAACTGCTCGACGGACTGCACCACCACGCACGTCTCTGCCAGCCTCCTTGTGGTCGACCCGGCCCCGAATCAGAACCACCTGGTCGACGGCCAGGGCCGCCTCGTGCTCGGCCAAAGCCTTGCCGAATACGAGGATCTCGACGGCGCCCTCGAGATCGTCGAGCGTGGCGAACATCATGTGGTCGCCGTTGCGGGTGCGAATCCGCTTTGACTCGGTGATGATCCCTCCGACCGTGACCCAGTCCTTGTCTCTGCGATTGGCGAGGGCGGCCAAAGAGCAGTCCGCGCGAGCGCGCAGGGCCTCGCGCATCGGCTTGAGCGGGTGCGCGGAGATGAATAGGCCGATCGCCTCCTTCTCGACGGCGAGCAGCTGCGGTTGGTCGAACTCCTCACTCGGAATCGGCGGGTGACTCAACTTGAAGATGCCCGCGCTCCCACCCGCGCGAGCCGCCGACCCGTCGAGTCCCATACCGGGTCCTTCGATGCCTCCGATGCCGTTGCCGCCCGCGGGGGCGGATGGTTCGATGTCGAAGATCGAGCCCTGCCCCACGAGCGCGTCCTGCTGAGCCTTCTGGCCGGCCGCCTGGGCCGCTTCGAGCACCGACAGCATTCCCTTGCGGGTGGCGCCGGTGGAGCCCAGGGCGCCGCACTTGATCAGAGCCTCGATCGCCTTCTTGTTGACCGCCCTGCTGTCAACTCGCTCACAGAAGTCCCACAGGGAGGCGAACGGTCGGGCCGGCGGGCCTCCATCCCGAGCCTGCTTGATC
Organism: uncultured Solirubrobacterales bacterium; assembly: GCA_963809705.1. Lineage (GTDB taxonomy): Bacteria > Actinomycetota > Thermoleophilia > Solirubrobacterales > Solirubrobacteraceae > Palsa-744. The sequence goes on from CAWEKF010000002.1 coordinate 425,624, forward strand.
GCCTCGACGGCCTGGTGACCGACGCCCTTGACGGCGTCGAGGCCGAAACGGATGTTGCCTTCGACGACGGTGAACTCGTGGTCTGAGAGGTTGACGTCGGGCGGCAGGATCTCGATGCCCATCTCCTCGCAGCGGGCCACGAAGAAGGGGACCTTGTCCTTGGTGGACATGACCGAGGAGATCAGGGCGGCCATGTACTCGGCAGTGTGGTTGGCCTTCAGCCAAGCCGTGCGGTAGGCGATCAAGCCGTAGCAGGCGGCGTGGGACTTGTTGAAGGAGTAGTCGGCCGACTTTTCGTTGGTCTGCCAGAGAAAGTCGATCACGTCCTGCTTGGTGCCGGAGGCGCGGCACCCCTCGACGAACTCGGGCTTGAGCTTGGCCATCGCATCACGGTTCTTCTTGCCGATCGCCTTGCGCAGATCGTCGGCCTTGGCGCCCGAGAAGCCCGCGATCTCCTTGGCTATCTGCATCGCCTGCTCCTGATAGAGAATCACTCCCATGGATGACTCCAGGATCGGGCGCAGGCGCTCGTCGGGATAGGAGATCGCCTGCGGGTTGTGCTTGCCCCGGGCGTACACCGGAATCTGGTCCATAGCGCCAGGCCGATACAGGGCGTTGAGCGCCACCAGGTCGTTGAACTCGTCGGGGCGCACCTTCTTGAGCGCCTCGCGCATCCCCTCGGACTCGAACTGGAAAACGCCGATCGAGTCGCCCTTGGTGAGCATCTCATACGTTCGGGCGTCGTCGAGCGGGAGCGTGGACATGTCCGGACGCATGCCGCTGGAGCGCTCGATGATGTCCAAAGCGTCCTCGATCACGTCCAGGTTGCGCAGGCCGAGAAAGTCCATCTTCAAGAGCCCGATCTGCTCGATCGGCTTCATCGAGAACTGGGTGACGGTGCGGAAGGAGCGCTCTCCGTCCTCGCCAATGCCCGCGTCGGCCAGCTGCAGGGGCACGATGTCGGTGAGCGGGCGATCGGCGATCACGACCGCCGCGGCGTGGATCGAGGAGTTGCGCACGATCCCCTCCAAGCCCTTCGCCACGTCGACGATACGGCGCGCATCGGGCTCCTCGTCATAAGCCTTGCGCAGGGGTTCGCCCGATTTCAGGCAATTCTCGAAGGAGGGCGAGCGGCCCATGATCGGGTCGGGGATCAGCTTCGCCAGGCGGTCGCCGGCGCCGTAGTCGTAGCCGAGCACGCGCGCGGCGTCGCGAGTTGCGGCGCGCGGGAACATCTTGCCGAAAGTGACGATCTGGGCGACCGACTCGCGTCCGTACTTCTCGGTCACATAGCGCATCACGCGCTCGCGCCCGCGCACCGAGAAATCGATGTCGATGTCCGGCATAGATACGCGCTCGGGGTTGAGAAAACGCTCGAACAGCAGGTCGTAGCGCAGCGGGTCGACGTCGGTGATGGCCAGGCAGTAGGAGACGATCGAGCCGGCCGCCGAGCCACGACCCGGTCCGACCGCCACGCCGTTCTCCTTGGCGAACTTGACGAAGTCCCACACGATCAGGAAGTAGGCGTTGAAGCCCATCCGGTCGATCACCCCGAGCTCCATGTCCATGCGCGCGAGCGCCTCGGCGGACGGTGGGTCGCCGTAGCGCAGGCGCAGGCCCTCGACCACCCGCTCACGCAGATAGTCGCGCTCTGAGACGCCTTCGGGGGTCGGGTATTTGGGGATCAGCTGCTTGTCGAGGCTCGAGGCCGACCGTGCAGCGCTCGGCGATCTCCAAAGTGTTTGCGATCGCTTCAGGCCACTCCGCGAACGCTTTGGCCATTTCGAGGCTGTCGCGCAGGTAGAACTCATTGGTGTCGAAGGTCATCTTCGGCGCCGCCAAGGTGCTCTTGGTCTGCACGCACAACAGGGCTGTGTGGTGGTCGTAGTCCTCGCGGCGCAAGTAGTGGACATCGCCCGTGCCGACGAGCTTGCCGCCCATCTCGCGGGCGATCTGGACGATCCCCTCGTTGCACTTGTCCTGGGCGGCGAGCCCGTTCTTTTGCACCTCGAAGTAGACGTTGTCCTGCCCGAAGATGCGCACGAGGTCGTCGGCGTGAGCGCGCGCGTCCGCGGGACGGTCGTCGAGCAGACGCTGGCAGAAGCGCGAGGCCAGACACCCTGTGAGCGCGACGATGCCTTGCGAGCGTTGCTCTATCTGGGCCAGGTCGAGCGTGGGCTTGCCTCGGCGCAACCCTTCGAGGAAGCCAGCCGAGGACAGCGCCACGAGGTTTCGATAGCCGGTGTCGTCGGCTGCGAGGAGGGTGAGATGGTTGCGCTCCGCCTTGCCCGGACCGCTCGCGGCGTGGTCGTCCACGAGATAGATCTCGCAGCCGAAGATCGGCTTGACGCCGTGCTTTGCGCAAGCGCTGTGGAGCTCCACCATGCCGTTCATGACGCCGTGGTCGGTGAGTCCGAGCGCGGGCTGGTCGAACTCGGCGGCCCGCTTGGCCAGGTCCTCGACCTTGCATGCGCCGTCGAGTAGGGAGTACTCGGAGTGGACGTGCAGATGGGCGCAGGACTGGGGGGTCACCGGAGATGGATGGTATGCGGTCGAGCGGCGGAGCGAGCGATGCGCTCAACCGTGCGCGAAGGTGGCCGGCGAGCCTGTCAGCGAGGCCGCGAGCGAGCTTGTCAGGCGTCGGGAACGGTGAGACCCTGAGCGCGCGCCGTCCACTGCAGGAACATGTCCACCGAGGTCACGTCGCCCGTTACCAGCGTCCTGTCCTCGGCCGGAGGCTGGGCGCCAGCCAACAGGCAGGTGAGGGCGTGTCCGCTCAAGGAGATCGTCGCCCCGGGCACTCCCACCGCGGTACGGCTGACCCTGATCGGCTCGCCGTCGCAGGCCCGCACGTAGATGACCACACCGGGCGCGTCCTGGATCTCGAAGGCAAGCTCGAAGCGTCGCCCGCTCGTCCAGGTCGGGTCGATCGCCTCGGCCATCGCCAGCAGCAGCAGTCCGGGCCACACGTCCACGCCCGCGCCGGCGAGGTCGGCCAAAGCGATCGGACGACGGCGCGTCTTGAGGAAGCGTCGGGCTCGACGCTTGCCTTTGCGCATACGAAGACCCGGATAGCGGCGCCCCGCTCCGCCCGCGGCCAGCTCGCTGAACGCGGCGACCGGGCCCTCCAGCGAGAAATCGACGACCCCGCGCGGTTCCCTGGAGATCGTGGCCTGTCCGAGTTCGAGCGTGACGTAGAAGGCGCCCAGCTCGCCGATCTTGATCTCATAGCTGAGCGGACTCTCGACGATCTCACGCTGGGCGGGGATCAACTCGATCACGAGTTCCGCGGCAAGCTTGCGTCGCGCTGGGCGGCCAGCCTGCGAATGGCCGGCGCCAGCCAGGACAGGCGCTTGTCGGGCACCGACAAGAGGCGCGACTGCAACGCGATCGGCTCGGTCGTGACCGTTTTCGTGCCGACGGCGGCGCCCGGGCCGAGCCCCTCGACCCCCAGTTCGACGGGAGCCAGTCGCTCGACGGCGGCCACCGGCGCGGCGAGGCTCTCGACGGTTTCATCGGTCTCGGCCTGCTCCTGCTCGAGCGCTACAGGCTGCAGCTCAGACTCATCGGTCACAACCTCCTCTTCGAACGCCACAGGCTCCGGCGCCTCAGTCGCGACTTGGTCCACTTCGAGCGCCGCCGACTCCGGCTCCTCGACCGCAGCGGACTCTCCTGCCTCGGCCGCCCCTTCAACCGCAACCGGCTCGGACGCCACTTCCTCAACCGCTGTGTCGAGCTCGATTCTCCAACGACTGGGACTCGCCGGTCGCGACAAGCTGGGGCTCCTCCTCAGCAGCCGGGGGCTCCTCCGATGCCTCAGGCGCCTCCACAGCGGTCTCAGGCTCAGCGACAATCTCAGGCTCCTCGACCGCTACGGGAGCTGACTCCGGCGCCTCGATCTCCACGGGCTCGTCCACCGCAACGGGCTCAGACTGCTCGACATGACTTGACGCAGGCTCGTCCACCGCGAAGGACTCAGATTGCTCGAGAGGACTCGGCGTCGGCTCGTCCACAACGACCGGCGTCGATGACTCGGGCGACTCGACGGCCGCCGGCTCCGGCGTCTCGGCCACCTCTGCCTCCTTGACCTCGGCAACCCTGGCGCGTAGACGTTCGACAGCGGCCACCAGGGCGTCGGCCATCTCCCGGCGATGGGCTGCCTCGCGCTCGGACTGAGGGTCGGTTGTGTGCTCGAGCAAAGCGGCATTGAGCGGCTCGGCGCTCAGCTGGGCGCGCAGGTCGGCGGCGGTTCGAGTCAGCTCGAAGCGGAGGTCCTCCATGCGGGCACCCATCGCGGTCAGCTCGCGCACATAGGTCTCGCGCTCCCACACGACCTGCTGCTGAAGCTCCTCGCGTAGGGTGGTCAGCTCACGCTCGAAGCCTGCCCGCAGGCCCGCGGCGACATCCATCAGCTCGCGCACGATCGGCGTCAGGCGGGCATCGCGCTCGCGCAATTGGGTCAGCTCGACCTTCAGCTCCTGGACGTGGTGCTCGGTCTCTTGCAGACGCTTTGAAAGCTCCTGGATCTGCGCGCGCATCTCGCGCTGAAGGCGCTCGCTGCGCTCCTCGGCCTCGACGCGCAGCTGTTGCTCGGCATACTCCCGCTGCTTGACGCTGCGCACGTCCGTTTCTCGTTCGGAGAGCTGTTGGGCGACGCGCTCGCGCTCGCGACCGACCTCTTCGATGCGTTGCTCCAGCGCAGCCAGATGGGTCTCGAGGTTTCGAGCGACAGCCTCGGCCGCCTCGGCCCGCCGGATAACCGCCGGATCGGCGTGACGGGCCCGCCGCTCGGCCAAGACATCCCCGGCCACGTCAGCTTTGGAGCCCACGTCCGGGGTCTCGCTCTCCTCAATCATCATCGACCGCAAACCCTAGAGACGGCTTCGGACGGCTCCACTATTGGAAATGGGCCTCCGGAGCCCCGCACGCGCGTGGGCACCCGGATCCTTGCAACGCAGCAACTCCCCCCGTGCGCGCGTGGGGCACCCGAAATGTGGACACACAACCCAAGCCGCCCCGCCCGCACAGACACCATGACAGCACATGGAGCGCCGCAAGGACCGGCTACTCGTTGCGCAAGCGCCAGGCCATGCGCGACTGCAAGGACCACAGCTCGATGAAGCCGGGCGAGGCGGTCTGCGAGAACAGGCCGCCGGACTCTCCGAAGGAGGCGAGCGCCTGGTCGTACACGGCGCCAGACGAAGAGCGCGTGACGACGCGTGCGTGGCCCTTGTAGAGCTTGAGGCCGATCGTGCCGCTCACCTGCGCGTTGACGGAGTCCATGTAGGCGTCGAGGTCGGCGCGCAAAGGCTCCCACCACAGGCCCGCATACACGAGGTAGGCCCATTGGCGGTCGAGCCCGGCCTTGAACTGGTTCTGGTGGATCGTGCAGACGAGCTTCTCGAGCTCTTGGTGGGCGGGCAGCAGGATCGCCGCGGCCGGCGCCTCGTAGATGTCGCGCACCTTCAGGCCGACGATGCGGTCCTCGATGTGGTCGACGATGCCCACGCCGTGGCGGGCGGCGATCTCAGCGGCGCGTTCGAGCAGCTCGACGAGCCCGAGCCGCTCGCCGTTCAGGCCGACGGGCACGCCGCGCTCGAACTCGACCTCCACGATCTCGGCCTCGTCGGGGGCCAGCTCGGGGCGCGTCACCAGTTGGAAGACGTCGTCCTCGGGGGCGTGGTCGAGCTGCTCGATCCAGCGTCCCTCCGAGGAGCGTCCCCACAGGTTGTCGTCGATCGAATATGGGCGCTATCTCGGTGCCGCCCTTCACGGGTATGCCGTGCTCACGGGCGTAGGCGATCTCCTCCTCGCGGCCCATCTGCCAGGAGCGCACGGGCGCGATCGTCTTCAGCTCTGGCGCCAGCGTCGCGACCGTCGCCTCGATGCGCACCTGGTCGTTGCCCTTGCCGGTGCAGCCGTGGGCGATCGTGTCGCAACCGGAGCGGCGGGCGTAGTCGACCGCGAGCTTGGCGATCAAGGGGCGGCCGAGCGCGGTGAACAAGGGATAGCCGCCGCCGTAGAGCGCGTTGGCCTTGATCGCGGGGAGCACGTAGTCGCGGGCGAACTCCTCGCGGGCGTCGACGACATGGCATTCCAGCGCGCCGAGGCGCAGAGCCTTATCGGAGATGACCTCGTAGTCCTCGCCGGGCTGGCCGAGGTTGACGGTCAGGCAGACGACCTCGGCTTCGTAGGAGTCCTGGATCCACTTGAGCATCACGCTCGTGTCGAGGCCGCCGGAGTAGAGCAGCAGCACGCGGTGGACATCCTCGGGACATGCCTCGTAGGAGGCCGTTGGCGGGGGGAAGTGCCGGGGAGAATCAGTCATCGCGGCCAATCTCCAAGGTGTCGTCGTATCTGGCGGGCGGCTTTTCGCGGACGCATCGGCGCGCAACCTTATCCGGCGAGCGCCTTGCCGAGCCGCGCAGAGCCGTCTTGCAGCTCCTCAGCGGATACGTTGAGGGGCGGCAGCAGGCGAATCGTGGTGGGGCCCGTGGCGTTGACGACCAGGCGCTCGCGTAGCAGAGCGCGGCGCGACGACATCGGGCGCGGGGACATCGACCTCGCAGGCGAGCATCAGGCCTCGGCCCCTGACGGAAAGGACGTGGGGCAGCTCGGCCAGGCGCCCGCGCAAGGAGTCGCCCGCCTCCCGCACGTGGGCGGCGAAGCGCGGGCTCCGATGTGACGTCGAGCACCGCCAAGGCGGCCGCCGCGACCGCCGGTCCGCCCGCGAACGTGGAGCCGTGGTCGCCCGGCTGGAACACGTCGGCCAGCCGCGGACCCGTGATCAGCGCGCCGATCGGCAAGCCGCCGCCCAAAGCCTTGGCGGACGTGATGGCGTCGGGCACGACACCGGTCTGCTCGTAGGCCCACAGGGTGCCGGTACGGCCCATGCCGCACTGGATTTCGTCGAACACGAGCGCGCCGCCGCACGCGTCGCAGGCCTCGCGCGCGCGCCGCAGCAGGCTCGTCGGGGAGGACATGGACGCCTGTCTCGCCTTGGATCGGCTCGAGCAGGACGAGCGCGGTGCGCTCGTCGATCGCGCTCGCCGAGCGCCTCGGGCGTTGGGGCGACCGCCTTGAAGCCGGGCACGAGCGGCGCGAAGGGGGCCTGCTTTGACTCCTGGGGTGTGGCCGACAGGGCGCCGTAGGTGCGCCCGTGGAAAGCGCCGTGCACGACGACTACGTCCCCGCCCGGCTTGGCCTTGCGCGCCAGCTTGATCGCGGCCTCGTTGGCCTCGGCGCCGGAGTTGCAGAAATAGACCTTGCCGCCGAGACTGGACTCGGACAGGCGCTGCGGCGAGCCGCATCGCGGGCTCGGTGTAGAAGAGGTTGCTGGCGTGCATCAACACGCCGACCTGCTCGCGCACCGCCTCGACGACGCGCGGGTGGCAGTGACCGAGACTTGGTCACCGAAATGCCGCACAGGAAGTCGAGGTACTCCTCCCCCTCGTCGTCCCACAGACGCGTGCCCTCGCCCGCGCACGAACTCGACCGGCAGGCGCGCGTAGGAGGGGATCACCGAGGCCCGCTCGATGTCCTGCAACTGGCTCAGCATGAAGGGTTGGTGGTGAGGGTGATTGGCTCCACTCTGCTCCTGTGCGCCACGTCCGGCCCCGCATGGACACGCAGGGCAAGCTGGGCAAGAGATAAAGAGCCCACCCACCCCGCGAGGCGTGCTACGCACGCGTGCTGGACGATCGGAGATCGCATCGATCTCCGATCGGTAGGACGCCGCCCAGCGCCGCCATGCGTGTTCATGCGGCGGCTTCGATCTTCGTGCCGATCCCGGCGTCGGTGAACAGCTCGAGCAGCAGCGAGTGGGGAATGCGACCGTCGACGATGTGGGCGGAGTTGACGCCTCCGTTGATCGCCTCCACGCAGGCGGCGAGCTTCGGGCGCATACCCCCTTCCAGACCGTCCAGGCGCTGCCTGAACCTCGGCGGCGCTGGCCTGGCCGATCAGAGAATCGGGGTCCTCCGCGTCGGCGAGCCAGCCGCGGACATCGGTGAGGAACACGATCTTGTAGGCGCCGAGCGCTCCCGCGACCGCGCCGGCGGCCTCGTCGGCGTTGACGTTGTAGGAGTTGCCCTCGCGGTCGGCTCCAACGGAGGCGATCACGGGGATGTAGTCGCGCGCGACGTGGTGGAGCACGTCGACGTTGACGCGCTCGACCTGCCCGACGAAGCCGATGTCCTCGCCGGCCGGCGCCTTCGCGGCGCGCCACCCTGAACAGGGAGCCGTCGTCTCCGCACAAGCCGACCGCGGGCTGACCGTGGCGGCCGAGACGCAGGACGATTTCCTTGTTGACCTTGCCGACCAGGACCATCTTGGCGATCTCGACGGTCGCCGGGTCGGACACGCGCAGGCCGCCCACGAACTCGACGGGCAGACCGAGGCGCTCCATGTAGGAGGTGATGTCGGGGCCGCCGCCGTGCACCACGATCGGGTTGAGGCCCACGTACTTGAGCAGGACCACGTCGCGCGCGAACTCCTCGCGCAGGGCGGCGTCCTCCATCGCGGCGCCGCCGTACTTGATGACGACCGTCTTGCCGTGAAACTCCCTGATGTAGGGGAGCGCCTCCAGCAGCGTGGCTACGTCGCGCATCAACAAACCCCGATCGGTCGGTGATTGGGCCCCGCTGACGAGGCGCTGGCTCCCCTCACGTCGTGTACTCGGCATGTTGATGTCGCGAGCAGCGTTACGGTACGTATCGGACAAGGTCGGAGAAGAAGACCTCGGTCTCCGCGCCGTCGCCTGGCAGCGCGATTTCGTACTCGACCTCGGCGCGCTCCAGGGCCGGCCTGAGCGTCGCCTCGAGCTCGTCCTCGCCGAGCACCGCGGCCCCGGCCGAGCAGACCTGGACGCCCTCGATCGAGATGTCCAAGGGCAAGTGGCTGCCGCCGAGACCTTGGCCACCGAGCGCGCCGCCGACGGCCTGCACGATCCGACCCCAGTTGGGGTCGCCGCCGTGCAGGGCCGCCTTCACCAGAGGCGAGTTGGCGACCGCCCTGGCTGCCGTCTCCACCTGCCCGGACTCGCCACCGCGCACGAGCACGCGCGCGATCCGCTTGGCGCCCTCGCCGTCGGCGACCATCAGGATCGCGAGCTGGCGCATCAAGGCGTCCAAGGCCTCGCCGAGGCGCAGCTCGTCCTCGCTCTCGGGCGCGACCTGCACCCCGCTCTCGCCCGAGCAGATCAAGGCGGCGGTGTCGTTGGTGGAGAGTTGGCCGTCGACTGAGCAGCGGTCGAACGAGCGCTTCAAACACACCGATAGGAGCAGCTCGGCGGTCTCGGGCGCGAGCTGGGCGTCGGTCTCGACGAAGCAGAACATGGTCGCAAAGCGCGGCGAGATCATTCCGGCGCCCTTGCACTGGGCGCTGACCCGCACCGTGCCCGCGGGAAGCTCGACCTCGATGTTGGCGCGCTTCTCGAAGGCGTCGGTCGTCTGGATCGCCTGCTGGAAGTGGGTGTCACCCTCGCGCGCCAAGCGGCGGCGGGCGTCGCGGATGCCGCGCAGGACGTTGTCCACCGGCAGGTAGTCGCTGATCCCGCCGGTCGAGCCGAGCAGGACCTCGTGCGGCTGCACACCCACAGCCATCGCCGCCGCGCCCTGGGTCTTGGCGGCGTCTTCCAGACCGCGTTTGCCGGTGGCCGCGTTGGCGCAGCCCGAGTTGGCCAGGATCGCGCGCAGCGAGGACAGCGCGCAGCGCTCGCGGCTGAGCATCACCGGCGCGGCCGGAGTGCCGGTGTCGGCAAAGCGGGCGGCGCTGACCGGGTGCTCGGCGTCGCACAGCAGCAGACCCAGGTCGGGGTTGCCCGAGGGCTTGATCCCGCAGGCCACACCGGCGGCCCTGAAGCCGGCGGGCAGGCCCGCCTCGGGGCCCAGCTCGCGCACATGCGCGGGCGGCTCGACCCAGCGCGAGTGAAAGAACGGCTGCGGCGGGCCCGCGGCGGCCCGATCGCCCCACACGTCTCTGCCGGCGCTCACAGCGATCCCGCCCGATCCTGTCCGTCCCGGTCACCATTGCCTTCGTGGCGCGGCCGACACGCTTTTCGGGACGAAGGCTCACAACAGGCCTTCGCCCTCGGGGAAGCCGAACATCAGGTTCAGGTTCTGGACCGCCTGCGAGGAGGTGCCCTTCCACAGGTTGTCGATCGCCGAGAGCACGACGACCTTGCCGGTGTGCTCGCTGACTGCGACGTGCAAGCGGCAGATATTCGTTTCGCGCACGTCGCGCACCTCGGCCGGCGCCGGCGCAAGCTCGACGAAAGGCTCGCCCGCGTAGGCATCCTCGTACATGACATCCAGCTCGTCCTGCTCCAGCGGCCGGGTGGGCGTCACGTAGCAGTTGACGAGCTCGCCCTGGTCGAGCGGTACCAGATGCGGCGTGAACTGCACCCGCAGGCCGGGATGGGTGGGGTCGAGATCGTCCAGCTGCTGCTCGATCTCGGGGGTGTGGCGGTGGTGGACGATGTTGTAGGGCAGGATGTTCTCGCCGCTGTTGGAGAAGTGCGTCTGCCAGGTGGCCGAGCGTCCGGCGCCGGAGAGGCCCTGCTTGGCGTCGATCACGAGGTCGGCGATCAGCCCGGCGCGGGCCAGCGGCGCGAGCCCGAGCAGCGACGCCGTCGGGTAGCAGCCGGGCGTGGCCACGAGGTCCGCGGCCGCGATCGACTCGCGGTGCAGCTCCGGCAGGCCGTAGGAGGCGTCTTCGAGCAGCTCCGGGTGTGGATGGGGGCCGTACCACTGCACGTAGGTGGAGAGCTCTGAGAGCCGGAAGTCCGCGCTCAGGTCGACCACGCGCACACCGCGGGCGCGCAGCGCTGCGACGACCGGCGCCGAGGCGGCGTGTGGGTAGGCGACGATCGCCGCGTCCACGTCACCGTGACGGTCGAGGTTCAGCTCCTCCAGCTGCAAAGGCACGCGGTAGCGCGGATAGAGATCGTCCAAGCGCCGTCCCACCTCCGAGCGTCCGGTCACGGCCACCAGCTCGAAGCGAGGATGGCGCCACAGCAGGTGCGCGGCGAGCGCTCCCGCGAAACCGGTGGCGCCGGCGACCAGGACCCTAGCCACGCAGCTCACCGCCGAGCTCTGCCGAGCGCCGCCACGATCGCCGCCCGCACCGGCGCCACGTCCTCGTCGGTGAGCGTCCTGTCGGGCGCCCTGAAGGACAGCGACAGCGCGAGCGAGCGCCTGCCCTCCCCCACCTGGGGCCCGCTGTACACGTCGAAAACGCCGGCTTCGTCGAGCAATGGCCGGCCGGCCCCGCGCACCGTCTCGAGCACACGCGCCGCCGGCTCCTGCTCGGGCAGCACGATCGCCAGGTCCTGGCGCAGCGCCGGATAGGACACCACGTCCCGATATGCGTCTCGGCCGCCGGCCTTCGCCAGCAGCGCGTCGAGATCCAGCTCCATCGCGGCCGCACCGTCGATCCCCCACTCGCGCGCCACGAGCGGATGCAGCTCGCCCAGCCAGCCGAGCTCCTCGCCCTCGCAGAGGACCGCCGCCGCCCGGCCGGGGTGCAGGAACGGTTGGGGCTCGGCCCTGCACTCCAAGTCGACCGCGAGCGCCGCGCCGAGCGCTTCGAGCACGCCCTTCACCGCGAACACGTCCGCCTTCGGCGGGTCGGGCGCGCCCCAGGTCACGGGCGCCGTCCGACCGCTGAGCAGAACCCCGAGGGCGCCGTGCTCACGCACACCCGTGCCTGTGCCATCGGCGTCCGGCTCGCCAGCCAGCACGAACAACGATCCCATCTCAAACAAGCGCAGGTCCGACAGTCCCGCGCGCGACGTTGTGGGCGGCCACGTCAAGCAGCGAGCCGAGCAGGGTCGTGCGCAGCAGCGACTGGTCTTCGGACAGCGGGTTCTCCACGCGCGGGGGCGCTTCGGCGCGGGTCCTGTGGCGGCAAGCGCAGACGGTCGTGCAGGCCGGGCGCCGTAAACGTCCAGCCCACGGTCTCGTACAGGCCTCTGCCCACGAGCGCGTCGGCGGCGCGTCGGCGCAGGCGCTGGGCCGTCCGAGAGGCGACCGTAGGCGCCTCTGCGCGCCGGCAAGGTCGCGGGCAGCTCGCCGAGCCCGTTGATCCGCGCGACCTCCTCGATCAGGTCGGCCTCTCTGGTCACGTCGTTGCGACGGACGGCGGGGACCGTCACGTCAAGTCCGTCCGCGACCTCAGCCACCGCGAAGTCGAGCGCCCGCAGGATCTCGGCCTGGCGCGCCCTCGCCACCGGCATCCCCAAGATCGCCTCGACCTTGCGCTCGCGCAATCTGACCGTCTGCAGCGGCGTCGGCTCCCAGGCCAGGTCCGCAGTACCCGGCACGACGCTCCGCGCCGCACAGCTCGATCATCAGTCGCGTCGCGACTGCCTGGGCGTGCATGCACTGCTCGGGCGCCAACCCCTTCTCGAAGCGCCCCGAGGCCTCGCTGCGCAGCCCCAAGGCCCACGAGGTCCGGTGGATGTTGGGACCGCTCCAGTTGGCCACCTCCATCAGGACCCTGGTCGTGTCCGGCTCCACCTCCGAGCGCGCGCCGCCCATGATCCCCGCGATCGAAGTCGGTCCTTCGGCGTCCTCGATCACGACCATCTCGCCGTCGAGCGTCCGCTCCTGACCGTCGAGCGTCGCGACCCGCTCGCCCTCGCGGGCCCGGCGCACGGTCAGGCGGGCCCCGGCGACGCGGTCGAGGTCGAAGGCGTGCAGCGGCTGACCCGTCAGCAGCATCACGTAGTTGGTTATGTCAACCACGTTGTTGATCGGGCGCTGCCCGGCCGCGCTCAGCCTCGCCTTCAGCCAGGGAGGCGAGGGAGCGATCGTGACGTCCTCGAAGACCCGTCGCGGTGAAGCGCTTGCACAGGTCCGGGCAGTCGACTGTTATGTCCACGATGAGCTGACTCGCGCCGCGCGCGCGGTCTGGTTAAGGCTGTTCTACAGAGCCGCGCGCGCGCGGGGCACCCTCCAGGGGAGCACCCAACTCTGTGCCCGACCCCCTGCCCAGCGCCAGCCACCTGCTCGCCGCCGGCCACGCGCGCGGCGCCAGCCCCAAGGTCCTCTGCCCACGGCTCCGGACCGAGCGATGCGCCCGTGGCCGCGTGCAGCTCCCGCGCCACACCGAACACCCCCAAGCAGTCCGGCCGGTTGGGAGTGATCTCCAGCTCGAGCACGTCCGTGCTGATCGCGAGCACGTCCGCCAGAGGCGTCCCGGGAGCCAGCTCCGCATCCAGCACCAGGTCGTCGAGCACCATGATCCCCGCGTGGTCGTTGTCGATCTGCAGCTCGTCTGCGGCCAAGATCATGCCGTGCGACGGCACCCCTCGCAGCTTGGCCGCCTTGATCTTCTCTCCGTCCGGCATCATCGCGCCCGGCAGCGCGACCGCGACGGTCTGACCGGCCGCGACGTTGGGCGCCCCACACACGATCCCGGCCGGCTGGGCCTCGCCCACGTCGACCTTGCACACCTTCAGCCGGTCGGCTTCGGGGTGGGGCTCGAGCGTCGAGCACGCGCCCCACCACGAAATGCTCGGCGCTGGGCACGCCGTGGTGGAGGATCGTCTCCACCTTGGTCCCGGTCATCGTCAAGCGCTCCTCGATCGCCGCCGTGTCCAGGTCGGGCGAGCAGTATTCCCGCAACCAGTTCAGGGGCTTACCGTGGAGGGGATCATCCGAACTGCTCCAGGAACCTCACGTCATTTTCGTAATAGAGGCGCAGGTCGGGGATGCCGTGCTTGAGCATCGCGATCCGCTCCACACCCATCCCCCACGCGTAGCCCTGCACCTTCTCGGGGTCATACCCCGGAGCGTTGCGCTCGGTCGTGGGCACATACGAGTACACGTTCGGGTCGATCTCGCCTGCGCCCAGCACCTCCAAGCCAACCCTCGCCCTTGCACAGGGGACAGCGCGATCCGTCGCCCATGAAGCCCTTGCCCGAGCAGTGAAAGCAGGACACGTCCACCTCCACGCTCGGCTCGGTGAACGGAAAGAAATGGGGACGCAGGCGCACGTCGCGCTCTTCCCCGAAAACGGTCTTGGCGAAAGCCAGCAGCGTCCCCTTCAGGTCGGCCAAGGTGATGTCCTCGTCCACGGCGAGCCCCTCGACCTGGTGGAACTGGGGCGTATGGGTGGCGTCGCTGTCGGGCCTGTACACGCGCCCGGGGATCACCACGTAAAGAGGTGGCGGATGCGCCTCCATCGCCCGGATCTGCATCGGTGAGGTGTGCGTGCGCAGCACGATGTCCTCGGGCGCCCCCAGCCGCCGCCCGCCGTCGGCGTGGATGCTCTCCCCCGCGGCCGCGCCAGGCCGGTGCAGGTAGAACGTGTCGGTCTTCGCCCGCGCCGGATGCGTCGGCGAGTGGTTGAGCGCGTCGAAGTTGTAGTGAACCGTCTCCACCTCCTGACCTTCCAGCACGGTGAAGCCGAGCCCCAGGAAGATGTCTTCGAGCTCGCGCATCGTGGCACTCAGCACGTGCAGCCTGCCCACCGGCTGGGCCGGAGTGCCGGGCAGCGTCACGTCGACCGTGTCGACCTTCAAGCGCTGCTCCAGCTCGCTCGCGTCGAGCGCCTGCGCGCGCGCCTCGATCGCCTGCTCCAGGGCGCGCCTGGCTTCGTTGGCCGCTTTGCCCACAGCCCCGCGCTCCTCGGGCGCGAGCGTGGCGACCGAGCGCAGCATCTGCGGAAGCTCGGCCTTGCGTCCCAGGTAGCGCACCCTCAGCTCCTCGACCGCCTCGCTGCTGGACGCCGCCTCGATCTCGCCGTGCGCCTGCGCGCGCAGCTCTTCTATCCGATCGATCATGACGCTGGCACCCTATTCGAGGGGCGTGTCATCTCGTATAGCGCCACCGTGGCAGCCATCGCCGCGTTCAGCGACTCCGAGGCGATCGGTATGTGCGCGATGTGCTCACATGCTCTCACCACGCGCTCTGGTAGCCCGTCGCGCTCGGCGCCCACGAGCAGCGTCAGCGATGCCCCAGAGTCCTCGCGCGGCGATGCCTCGTATGCGCGCGCACGCGCGGGGCCCTCCCTCCGGCGATCCCCTCTGCCGCCTCCCAGATAGCTTTGCCCGCGCCTGCCATCAGCGCGCAGCGCTCGCCCGGCAGCTCATCAAGGTCCTCGACGTGCGCGAGCGCCACCGCGAAGATCGCGCCCATGCTCGCCCGCACGGCCTTCGGGCGAGTGCGGGATCCGCACAGCCCGGCCCAAGGCCACCGAGGAGGCCCCGAAGGCGAGCGCGGAGCGCAGCACCGTGCCCACGTTGCCCGGATCGGCCACCCCGTGCAGGTACACACAGAGAGGACCGACAGGCTCGCCGAAGCGCTGCTCGTAGACGCCGATCGCGCGTGTTCCCGACCCCAGCGTGGAGACACCGGCCAGCACGTCCGCCTCGACGTCCTCGAAGTCGGGGCCACCGATCGCTGTGCCCGCCACGACGAAAGCCTTCGACCGTCGGCCTGCCCGCGGCGATAGCGGCCGCGATCAGGTCCTCCCCCTCGGCCAGGAACAGGCCTGTGCGCGCACGATCGCGCGCGCGTCGCAACTTGCGCAGCTCCTTGATTCTGGGGTTCTGTTGTGAGGGAGGGTCAGCTGGGTGATGGGTGTCATGGGTAAAAAAAGGGCGCCGGTCCCGAAGGAGCAGCGCCCGAGAGGTTCCTTGTGTCGACTGTCCGATCAGGCAGCCGACGCCTCGCGGGCGGTTTCGGCAAAACGTCGGAATGTGTCGGCGTCGCGCACCGCGATGTCGGCCAGGACCTTGCGGTCCAGCTCGACGCCGGCGAGCGAGAGGCCGTGCATGAACTGGGAATAGCTCATCCCGTTCTGGCGGGCGGCTGCGTTGATGCGCGTGATCCAAAGCCTGCGAAAGTCGCGCTTGCGGTTGCGCCTGTCCCTGTAGGCATAGGCGTCGGCCTTCATCAAGGCCTCCTTGGCGCGCCTGTAGTTGGAATGGGCTTCGCCCCTGAAGCCCTTCGTCAACTCAAGCGTCGCCCTGCGCTTCTTGCGTGCGTGAACCGACCGCTTGACCCTCGTCATTTGCCGACCCCCAAGAGCTTCTTGACACGCGGAATGTCGTGATCGGAAAGCATCACGGGATGAGCCAGAGATGCGCTTGCGCTTGGGCGACTTCTTCTCGAGGATGTGGCTCGAGAAGGCGTGCCTGGCCCGGACCTTTCCGGAGCCGGTGACCTTGAAGCGCTTCTTGGCGCCGCTGTGTGTCTTCATCTTGGGCATGAGAATCGAAGATCGAGGGGTCCCGGCTCGGCGACCTGCGGTCGCCTGCGCCACCCTCGAAGCGATGATTATGACACGGCGCCGTCGCCGTCGCCGTTCTGGCTCTCGACCGCGGGCGCCGCGGCCTCCGGAGAGGCCTGCGCCGACGGCTCGGCGCTGGCCTGTGACGTAGCGACCTGCCCATCCGCGGACGCCTCAGCTGGCCCATCCGCGGACGCCTCGACCTGCCCATCCGCGGACGCCTCAGCTGGCCCATCCGCGGACGCCTCGACCTGCCCATCCGCGGACGCCTCAGCTGGCCCATCCGCGGACGCCTCGACCTGCCCATCCGCGGACGCCTCCACCCGCCCTTCCGTAGATACCTCGACATGACCGTCCGAGGACGCCTCGACTGACCCGTCGGCTTTGTCGGCTGGAAACTCCGACACTGAGGCATCGGCCTTGCCGGCCAGCACCGCCTTGGAGGGCGCCAGCATCATCGTCATGTTGCGCCCGTCCTGGGTTGGGCGCTGCTCGACCACGCCGAGCGCCGAGAGCTCCTCGGCGAGGCGGTCGAGGATCATCACGCCGCGCTCGGGGTGGGTCACCTCGCGACCGCGGAACATGATCGTGATCTTGACCTTGTCCTTGTGGCGCAGGAAGCGCTCCACGTGGTGCTTCTTGGTGTCGTAGTCGTGCTCGGCGATCTTCGGCCTGAACTTGATCTCGCGCACGGTTATCTGCTGCTGGTGCTTGCGCGCCTGCTTGACCTTCTGGGCCTGCTCGTACTTGTACTTGGAGTAGTCCAGGACGCGGCAGACCGGCGGTTTGGCCTCGGGCGCGACCTCGACCAGATCGAGGTCGCGCTCCTGGGCGAACCTGAGCGCGTCGGGGGTCTTCATCATGCCGACCTGGTTGCCCTCGTCGTCGATCACGCGCACCTCGGGCACGCGGATGCGCTCGTTGATCCTGGTCTGGTCCCGCTCGGGGAGCCGGCGGTCGAACCTGCGGGGAACGGCCACTAGCTTGTGGAGGTGCGCGTCAAGTCGATGCTACGCGCTGCGCCGTGAATGGATTCGGAGCCTTCAAGGCAGCGAAGTATAGCGGGATGAACTGCTCCACGGAAAGACTGCCGGCGTCGCCCTTGCGGTGCTCGCGCAGCGACACCCTGTCCTCGGCGGCCTCGCGCTCGCCGACGATCAGCATGTTGGGGATCTTGCGCAGCTCGGCCTCGCGGATCTTGCGGCCGACCGACTCGTTGCGATCGTCGAGCTCCACGCGCAATCCGGCCGCCCGCACGCGCTCGTGCACGCTTGCGGCGTACTCGTTCACACGATCGGAGATCGGCAACACGATCGCCTGCACCGGCGCCAGCCACACCGGCAGCTCGCCCGCGTAGTGCTCGATCATGATGCCGATGAAGCGCTCGTACGAGCCGAACAGCGCCCGGTGGATCATCACCGGACGATGCTCGGCGTTGTCGGCGCCTGTATATGTGAGCTCGAAGCGCGCCGGCATGTTGTAGTCGAGCTGGACCGTGCCCAACTGCCAGGAGCGACCGAGCGAGTCGGTCATGTGCATGTCGATCTTCGGGCCATAGAAAGCGCCGTCGCCCGGGTTCAGCTCGTACTCCAGGCCCTGGGCGTCGAGCGCGCTTGCGAGCGCCTGCTCGGCGCGATCCCACAGCTCGTTGTCTCCGACTCGCTGCTCGGGACGCGTCGACAGCTCCAGGCGCACGTCGAAGTCGAACAGGCGATAGGTCGCGAACGCGAACTCCAGGCAGCCGGCGACCTCCTCCTGGACCTGCTCCTCGGTGCAGAAGATGTGGGCGTCGTCCTGGGCAAAGTGCCTGACCCGCAACAGCCCGTGCAGGACGCCCGAGGGCTCGTTGCGGTGCAGCAGACCCGGCTCCGAGTAGCGCACGGGCAGATCCCTGTAGGAGTGGCGCGAGCTCTTGAACAGGTGGGCGTGACCGGGACAGTTCATCGGCTTGACGCCCATCTCGCGCTCCTCGACCTGCACGGTGAACATGTTCTGCCTGTACTTGCCCCAGTGCCCGGAGGTCTTCCACAGCTCGGCGTCGTAGATCAGCGGCGTCTTGACCTCGGTGTATCCGCGCTCGGCGCCCATCTCGCGCGAGAGCGCCACCAGCGCGTTGTAGACGCTTGTGCCGGCGCCCGTCCAGAAGGCGGCCCCGGGCGATACGTCGGAGAAGTGAAACAGTCCCAGCTCACGTCCCAGCTTGCGATGGTCGCGCAACGCGGCCTGCTCGAGGCGCTCCAGGTGCTCCTGCAACTGGGCCTTGGTGTGAAACGCGGTCCCGTAGACGCGGGTGAGCATCGTGCGCGTCGAGTCTCCGCGCCAATAGGCGCCGGCGACCGACTGCAGCTTGAAGGCGCCCACGGTCTTGGTGGTGGGCGCGTGCGGCCCTCGGCACAGGTCGGTGAACGGACCGTTGGTGTACAGCGAGACCGTCTCCAGCGGCTCTCCGCGCGGCGCGGCCGTGACGAGGTCGTCGATCAGCTCGACCTTGTAGTCCTGGCGCTCGGCCACGAACCGCTCGCGGGCAGCCGCGACCGAGACGTCCTCGCGCACGAACCGCTCGGCCGCCTTCACGTGCTCGGCCATCTTCGCTTCGATCGCGGGGAAGTCGGCCGCGGAGATGGAAACGCCCGGGGGGAACTCGAAGTCGTAGTAGAAGCCGTTCTCGATCGCCGGCCCGATCGAGATCTTCACCGCGGGCCACAGCTCCATCACGGCGCTTGCCAGCACGTGCGCCGCGTCGTGACGGATCAGCGCCAGCGAGGGCTCGCCGCTCTTGGCGGTCAGGATCGCGATCCGAGCCCCATCCGGCAGAGGTCGCGCGAGGTCACGAACTTCGGCGGACTCAGGCCCGGGACGATCGAGCCTCGATCGCCAGCGCTGCTTTGGCCAGACCAGGTCCAATCGCCGCGGCGGCGTCGGCGCCGGTGGCGCCGTCCGGCAGCTCGAGCGGCTTTCCGTCCGGAAGTGTGACCGTGATCGACATCCATGGTGGAGGCTACCGACCGCGATCGGCGACCCGACGCGCGGCTCCACGGAAGCTTCCCATGCAATCCACCCATCATGTCTTAGGGCACCCTAACTGTTGTGATAGCTTGCGGCTCAATCCCGACCGACGCAATCGGATATCGCGGATGCACAGCTCGCGAATCCAGTGACAGCCCCAGAAGGACGCCACCGAAATGCAACGCATCAAGCCTGCGCTCCCCGTATCCCTTGTCCTGGCGGCGACCCTGCTGTTGACGGCCTGTGGAGGAGCCGGGAAATCCACGACGACGACCGCATCTCCCGGGGGATCGCTCTCCGGCCAATCGATCACGCTTTACAACGGCCAGCACGAACAGACGACCTCGATGCTGGCGGCGGCGTTCGAAAGGAAGACGGGCGTGAAAGTGAACACACGCTCGGGCGACGAGGCCGAACTGGCCAACCAGATCCTGCAAGAGGGCTCAAACTCCCCCGCGGACGTGTTCTACACCGAGAACACGCCAGCCTTGGAACACCTGCGCGAGCAGGATCTGCTGGCGCCCATCGACCCGTCGACGCTCGCGGCCGTCCCGGCTCGCTACAGCTCCGCGCAGGGCGACTGGGTGGGCGTCTCCGGGCGCGTGTCCGTGCTCGTCTACAACACCGAGCAGATCTCGCCGTCCAGCTTGCCCAGCTCGATCCTCGCGCTGGCTGAGACGAAATGGAGGGGCAAGCTCGGCATCGCCCCTTCAGAGACCGACTTCCAGCCGCTGATCACCTCGATCACCAAGTTCGACGGCAGCGCCGCCGCCGAAAAGTGGCTTGCAGGCATGAAGGCGAACAGCAAGATCTACCCGGACAACGAGACGGTCGTCGCCCAGGTCAACAACGGCGAGAGCGCGGTCGGGCTGATCAACCACTACTACTGGTACAGGCTGCGCGACGAGGTGGGCCAGAAAGGCCTGCACTCGGCCTTGGCCTATTACGCCCCACACGACCCGGGGGATCTGCTCAACGTGTCCGGAGCAGCCGTTCTGAAGTCGAGCTCACACCAGGCTGCGGCACAGGCCTTCGTAGCTTTCCTGGTCAGCGCCGAAGGCCAGCGGGCGATCGCTCACAGCCATAGCTACGAGTATCCCCTGCGCCCAGGTGTCAGCCCGGCGAAGGGGCTGCGACCCTTCGCGAGCATCCAGCCGGCGCCGATCACACTGTCCGAACTGGGCGACGGCTCGGCTCCGCTGGAACTCGAGCAGAAGCTCGGTCTGCTCTAGCGCCACAACGCCAGGATGAGCACGCTTGCCTCCCCCACCCCACATCTGACCGGCCGCTGGCGGCGTGTGTGGGCGGGGCGGGCCAGCCTGCCTGTGGCCACGTCATTGGGCGCGGCGCTGGTCGGCGCGCTCGTGCTCCTGCCGCTCGTCTTCCTGGTGGTCGAGGCCCAGCAATCGGGCTGGGGACAGGTCGAAAGGCTGCTGTTTCGCCATAACACGGCGGTGCTACTGTGGAACACGCTGCGCCTGGTGCTGGCCAGCGCTTCGCTTTGTCTTGTGATCGGGGTGGCGGCGGCGTGGTGTGTGGAGCGGACCACGATCCCGGGCAGGCGACTGTGGGCGGTCGTGCTGGTGCTCCCGCTCGGCATCCCCGACTTCGTGGTCGGCTTCGGCTGGGTCTCGATCGACCACAGCCTGCATGGCTACCTGGCGGCGGTGATGATCATGACGCTGTCGCTGTACCCGCTCGTGTTCCTGCCGGCCATGGCCGGCCTGGCCGGGGTCGATCCGGCCTTGGAGGAGGTGGCGCGCAGCCTTGGAATGGGCCCTTGGAAGGTGTTCTTCAAGGTGACCCTGCGCCAGATGCTGCCCGCGGTCTTGGGCGGTTGCCTGCTGGTCACGCTCGGTCTCTTGGCCGAGTACGGGGCGTTCGAGATCCTCCAGTACCAAACGTTCACAGTCGCGATCTTCACCGAGTTCAAGCTCGGGTTCGACACGGCGGCGGCGTGCGCGCTCTCGCTGGTGCTGGTCGCGCTCGGCGTCGCGGCGCTCGCGGGAGAAGCTCGTGCTCGTCGGGAGCGGGCGACTCGCTCGGATCGGAAGCGGCACGCGCCGCAACGTCGCGAAGGTGGGGCTGGGATGGCTGACGATACCCGTGCTGGTGGGACTGCTGGCGCTTGCGGCGTTGGCGCTCGGCGTGCCGCTCGCCGCTTTGGCCTACTGGTCGATCCGGGGCGGCTCGACGACGTTGCCCTCGGCCTCGATCGCCGGCGATGCGCTGCACACCGCCGAGCTGAGCGCTGCTGCCGCCGCGCTCGCGACGGTCATGGCTATCCCGGTGACGGCGGCGGCGATGCGACATCGCAACCGCCTGTCGACCACGATCGAGCGGCTCGCGCTGCTGCCCCAGGCGCTCCCCGGCCTGGTCGTCGCGCTCGGACTGGTGTCCTTCTCGGTCCGCTACGCCCTGCCGTTCTACCAGAGCGCCCTGGAGCTGATCGTCGCCTACGCGATCCTGTTCCTGCCGCTCGCGGTCGTCGGCGTGCGCTCGGCCTTGGCGCTCGCGCCCACGCGCTTCGAGGAGGTGGGCCGCTCGCTCGGGCGTCGCCCCGTCTCGGTGTGGGTGACCGTCACCCTGCCGCTGATCGCCCCCGGGCTTGGAGTCGCTTTCCTGCTTGTGTTCATCTCGTCGTGCACCGAGCTGACCGCCACATTGCTGTTGCGACCGACGGGCATCAATACGCTCGCCACCCAGTTCTGGGTCTACACGAGCGACTTCGCCTACGGCGCTGCGGCGCCCTATGCCGCATTGATCGTGGCCATCTCGGCCATCCCCGCCTATCTGCTCAGCCGCCGCGTGGCGAAGCCTTCGAGGACAATCCCATCGTGAACAGGACGGGCGCGCTGGAAGTGCGCGAACTTTGGCAGGGGTATGCCGGCAACGAGGTGTTGCGCGGCCTCGACCTGGAGGTGCCCGAGGGGTCGCTGAGCGCCGTGCTGGGGCTGTCGGGATGCGGCAAGACGACGCTCCTGCGCGTGATCGCCGGCTTCGAGCGCGCCCAGCAGGGACGCGTGTCGCTGTCGGGGCGGGTGCTCGACGACGAGCGCACCCACATAGCCCCGGAGCGACGCGACATCGGCTACGTCCCGCAGGAGGGCGCCCTGTTCCCCCACCTCGACGTCCAGGCGAACGTGGGCTTCGGCCTGTCCCGCGCCGAGCGGAGAGGCAACACGGTAAGCGAGCTGCTGCAGATGGTCGGGCTGAGCGCACTGGCCAAGCGCATGCCCCACGAGCTTTCCGGCGGCGAGCAGCAGCGCGCCGCGCTCGCACGAGCGTTGGCGCGCAGGCCGGCCCTGTTGCTGCTCGACGAGCCCTTCTCCTCGCTGGACGCCACCTTGCGGGGCGCGGTGCGCGAGGAAGTGAGCGCCTTGCTGCGCCGGCAGGGAGCGACCACTGTGCTGGTGACCCACGACCAGGAGGAGGCGCTCTCGCTCGCGGACTCGGTGGCGGTTCTGCGCGACGGGCAGATCATCCAGCAGGGCACTCCCCAAGACATCTATGCGACACCCCAAGATGCGCGCCTGGCGAGCTTCCTCGGCGAGGCCAACCTGATCGAGGCGACTTTGGCCGACGGTCGGGCCGAAACCTCGCTGGGGACGCTCCAGGTGCGAGGAGGAGCGCCACAGCACAAGACCGCCACGCAAGGCGTAGTTGTTGTGCGCCCGGAGCAACTGACGGTACGAGCCGGCGACGAAGACGAGCAGGGTTTGCGGGGCATCGTCGAGCGCTGTCGCTACTACGGGCACGACGCCCTCCTCAGCATCCGTCCAAGCGACGCGTCGAGCCCAACGTCATTGCTGCTGGCCCGGGTGGGAGGCGAGCAGGCGCTCACAGTTGGTACACATGTGACCGTGACGGCAGCCGGCGCGGTCAGCGCAATCGAGGAGGCATCCAAGTGAGCTCGGCGCAGACAGCCGCGATCGCGCTGCGAGGCGTGGTCAAGCGCTATGGCCCGATAGTGGCCGTCGACGGCCTCGACCTGGAGGTCCAGCCCGGCATCTGCTTCGGCCTGCTCGGACCGAATGGAGCGGGCAAGTCGACGACGATGCGGATGCTCACGGCTCAGACGATCGCCGACGAGGGCGAGCTCTCAGTGCTCGGCTATGAGCTGCCCCGCGAATCCAAGCAGTCGCGCCTGGAGATGGGGGTCGTGCCGCAACTGGACAACCTCGACGTGGAGCTGACCTGCAGGCAGATCCTGACTGTCTACGCGCGGCTCTACCGCGTCCCGGGCGGCGAGCGCCCCGCGGCGGTGCAAAGGGCCTTGGAGATCGCCAACCTCGTCCCACGCGCCGATACGATCGTGCGCGAGCTGTCCGGGGGAATGCGCCGACGACTGCTCGTCGCGCGCGGGCTGATCCACCGACCGCGCCTGGTCCTGCTCGACGAGCCGACCGTGGGCCTTGACCCGCAGGTGCGCCAAGAGCTGTGGTCCTTGATCGACGGGCTGCGCGCCGAAGGCGTGACCGCCTTGATGAGCACCCACTACATCGAGGAGGCCGAGCGACTTGCCGACACTGTTGCAGTCATGGACAAGGGCAAGATCATCGCCCAAGGCACACCCGCCGAGCTGGTCAAGGCCCACGCCGGCGAGCAGGTCGTCGAGGTCTACGGCCCGCCCGAGCGTCTGCTCGAGGTCAGCAATCTGGCCGCCAACGAAGGATGGACCAGCAGGCGCAGCGGCCCCGCGGTGGCGATCATGCGAGCGGAGTCGCTCAACAGCGAGGCGCCCGAAGGGGTGCGGCGACCGGCCAACCTGGAGGACGCTTTCGTGGCCCTGACCGGGGAGGAGATCGAATGAGTGAGACTCCACGCAGAGGAGATCGAAGGAGTGAGCTCGTGTATCGCCCAAAGGGGGGACCTGCGCGCGCGCGTGGGGGGCCTTCATGAGCACACTCCCACAGGCCGACACGTTCCCGGGTAAGCCGCGGCGCATCCGCCGGCTCGAACCGGCCGCATTGGCCGGGGTGATGAGCCGCGACGTGGCGATCTTCGGTCGCTACTGGAAGGCCACGACCTTCTCCTCGATCGTGCAGCCCACGATCTACCTGCTCGCGTTCGGCCTGGGTTTCGGCTCGCTGCTCCCCCACCTGGCGGGCGTCAAGTACGTGCAGTACGTGGCCACCGGCGTGGTGGCCACCGCGGTGCTGTTCTCCTCGGCCTTCCCGGGCATGTTCAACACATTCATCCGCTGGCAGTTTCAGCGCACCTACGACGCGGTGCTCGCAGCGCCCGTCGACGTGGAGGAGCTGATCACCGCCGAGATCCTGTGGATCTCGATCAGGGCCGGCGTCTACGGGATGGCGCCCCTGCTCGTGGGGTTCGCCTTCGGCTTGGAACCGACCTGGGGAATGCTGCTGGTGCCCTTCATCGGCTTCGTCACTGGCTTCGGTTTCGCCGGCTTCGGCGTCACGGTCGCCGCGGTCGCCAAGACGATCGACAACTTCAACTACATCACCAGCGCGGTCCTCACCCCCATGTTCCTGGTCGCGGGCACCTTCTTTCCCGTCTCTCAGTTGCCCTCCGTGCTGCACACGATCGCCAAGATCAACCCGCTCTATCACTGCGTGCAACTGGTGCGCGACGCCTGCTTCGACCAGCTCGGCGCGGGCGACCTGGTGAATGCGGCCGTGTTGGTCGTGTTCGCCGTGCTCATGTGGCGGATCGCGATCTGGCGGCTCGGCAAGCGCTTGATCGACTGAGCTTCGCTCAAGCAGATCCAATCTTCCCCTTTGGGGGGCCGTGGCGCATGCGCCACGGCCAGCAGGGCCGCATGCGGCCCTGCTACGGGGCGGTGCATGCACCGCCCCGCCGGACGGCGCATGCGCCGTCCGGGACAACATCAGTGGGACCGTCCGCGCAGCGCCTGATTTGCCAGCAGGCCGGGCAAGCCCCTACCATCACGCCCATGAGCACACAGGGCTATGCGGCGCAGGCGACTCCGGCGCGAACGCAGAGCCTGTTCGGGCGCGTGATGGGACTCGTGGCCGTCACGGTCGGGTTTGCCACGCTCGGCGTGTATGTGGCGCGCGAAATGGGCGGCGCGGGCTGGTTCATCGCGTGGCTGGTGGCGCTCGGCTGCCTGGTCGGGCTGAACGTGGCCAACGCGCGCGGCCAGCACGGCCTCGCGTTGACGCTCCTGTTCGCCTTCGGCCTGTTGCTGGGCGCGAGCATCTCCACGACCGTCAACTACTACTCCACGACCGACCCGACCGCGGTGCGCCAAGCGCTCGGAGCGACCGCCCTGTTCGTGGGAGGCCTGGGCGCCGGCGGTTATGCGATCCGCCGCGACCTGTCGTTCCTGTATCGCACCCTGTTCTTCCTCTTGCTCGGCCTGATTGTGGCCGGGATCGTCTTGATCTTCGTGCGCATACCCGCGCTCTACACCGTCTATGCGCTGCTCGGACTCTTGATCTTCGGGCTGTACACGGTCGTGGACTTCAACCGCCTGCGCCGTGCCGGAACCGAGGAAGCCATTCCCTTGGCCGCTGGGATCTTCTTGGACGTGGTCAACGTGTTCCTGCTGTTCCTGCGTTTGTTCGCCCGGTCCTCATAGCAAGCCTTTCCTGACAGACACCAGACTCCTTTCCTCGACAAGCACGAGATCACGGCGCCGCAGTCGCGCACCCGCAAGTCGCGCGTCGCAGCCCGGAGCGATGGATCCCGCAAGTCTCGAACGATGGATGGGTCAGGGCGCCTGCGGGATTTTGGCCTTGCCTCGCTTGGTCTTGGGCGCCGACGGCGCAGGCACGAGCGGCCCGATGTCTCCGTCGGGCGCCTCGTCCAGGTCGACAATCACCGGCGCGTGGTCGCTCGGCCCGGTGCCCTTGCGGGCCTGGCGGTCCACCCAGGCCGCCTTCGTCCTGTCCGCAACGATGGGAGCGGCCAGCACCAGGTCGATGCGCATGCCCAGGTTCTGGTGGAACATTCCGGCGCGGTAGTCCCAATAGGTGAAGACGCGCTCCTGCGGCCAGCGATCGCGCACCACGTCGTGCAGCCCCAGCCCCTGCAACGCGGCCAGGGCCACCCGCTCGGGCGGGGTGACGTGAGTCTGGCCGACGTAAGCCTCGGGATCGAACACATCGAGGTCGGTGGGCGCGATGTTCATGTCCCCGCACACCACCACACCCTGTGGACCCTCCTTGACAACGTCTCGCAGGGCCGCAAGCCACGCCAGCTTGTACTTGTAGTGCTCGGAGTCCGGGGTCCTTCCGTTCGGCACGTAGACCGAGTGCACGCGAATCCCGTCGCAGCTCGCGGAGATCGCGCGCGCCTCCTGGTGGGGAAAGCCGGGCGCGTCCGCAAGACCGGTCACGACGTCGTCCAGTCCCACACGAGAGAGGATCGCCACGCCGTTCCAACTCGCCTCCCCGTGCACGGCGACCTCATAGCCGCGCTGTGAGAGCTCCTCGCCGAGCAGTTGCTCGAACGCCTCGTCGGTGAGCTTGGTCTCCTGCAGGCAGGCCACGTCGGGCCTGCGTTCGTCAAGCCAACCCAACAGCCGGGGCATCCGCTGCTTGGCCGAGTTCACGTTCCAGGTGGCTATCCGCACGGGGGTACCCTAGCCTCCCGGCGCGTCCGCCAGCGCGTGGGCGCATCCATCCAGTGAGAAACAATTTCAGAACGCCCTGCATCGGATAGCTCGGGCTTGGCGCCAGGGCTTGGGGGCGTCATGTCCCCAATTATGTCCCCTGTCGTGGAATCAATCAATCCAGTAGGATCGGTGCCCATGGCGGCGCACGACCCACCAAGATCACGGCTTTACGTGCCGCAGCACGCCGCAGCGGGCTCAGGACCGATTGAAACCGTGAAAGTGCCACATCAGCTGGAACGCCATAAACGCTGGTTGGTAGGTACGGCCATGCTCTTGCCGCTACCTATTTTGATTTGGTTCACGTGGCAACAGGCGATCCTCGTACCATTCAGCGACGAATTCAACTTGGTGCCGCTCATCCACCAGATGAACGCCGGTACGCTGACATTCGCCGACGTGATGGCACAGCACAACGAGCACCGTCCCTTCTTTCCGGACCTGTTGATGCTGGGTATGGCCAATATCTCCCATTGGGCAATCTCGTGGGAGATCGTGACCGACCTGCTCCTGGCTGGCCTAATTTTCACGTTGATCCTGAGATTGGTGTGGCAGACCTTCCCGGATCGAGCGGTAACGCGGTGGTGCCTGGCAGTGGGGTTCTCCTGGATCGTCTTCTCACCCAACCAATACGAAAACTGGATTTGGGGATGGCAGATCGAGTGGTTCTTGTGCATGTTGGGCGTGCTCGTGACAGTGACGACACTGTCCTCGGAACAGCCGCTCTCAAAGACGCGTCTGGGAATCGCGGCTGTCGCGGCCACCGTGGCCGACTACTCCTTGGCGGGCGGAGTCTTGGCTTGGGTCACCGGCCTGATCGTCCTGTTTTGTCGTGGTGAGAAGCCGGCTTGGAAGTGGGCGTGGACCATCCTCGGTGTGCTGATCGCAGCCCCTTACTACTACCACTATCAAGGCACCAACCCCGCCCAGGGTTCGACGACCTACACGCTGGAGCATCCAGTGGCTTTTGTGGGGTATGTGCTGATGTATCTCGGCAATCCACTCTCGACCAGCCACCGCGCCGTGATAACCCAAATCGCGGCCGCGCTCAGCGGCACCGCTCTGTTGGGCGCCTTCCTCACCTCATGTTGCTACGTAGGGCTACGGTATCGCGAAGCCATACCGCGCCTGGCGCCATGGATCGCTCTAGGGGTGTTCGCGGTGGTAAATGCCGCACTGACCGCGGTAGGACGGCTCAAGCTGGGCACTGTCCAGGCAATCTCCAGCCGATATATCACCACAACGCTCGTATTCTTGCTGGCGACCATCGTCGTGACGCTGGTCGTCCTCCAGCACGCTCTATCCGACCGCCCGCGGCTATTGCGCAATGCGATCGCGATTCCCGTTTCGCTCCTGGCCATCCTGGTGCTGATCGGCTATCCCGCCGGCTTCGTGCTCAGTCGACGCTGGCCGGACGTCGCCGATTACCAGCACTGTGTACACACCGCGCGGTCAGCAAGCACACCTTGCTTGAGCGTGGCTTACCCGGGAAACCCCGGGTATGCCTTCCAGCAGATCCGGTACCTGCGCCAGATTCACTGGGCAGGCTTCTAGTCCAGTGTCGCTGCGACCGCGCCCTCGTTCTCGCATATCCATGCGTGGATATCCTTGAGGATCTGTCGAGCGTCGCGCCGCGGGGCCCAGTCGCTGATCCGACCCAACGCGCGGCAATCAGAGATATAAATGGGCACGTCGCCCGTCCGGGTGACGGGGTTCTCGGAGAAATGCACGCTGTTGCCGGTAATCTGCTCGCACAGCGTCGAAGTCTCACGTAGCGAGAGGCTCACATCGACGCCTCCGCCGACATTGACCACGGCTCCAGCCCAGTGCTCAGGACGCACCAGCTGATCGTCTACCAGATCGGCAAGGTCAGCTACGTGCAGCAGGTCGCGCACCTGCTTGCCGCCCCCGCCGAAGCCTATATACGCAAGTGGCCGCTTGAAGTGGTAGGCGAGCATCCAGTGTGTGAACACGCCCTGATCCACCTTGCCCATCTGCCATGGCCCGGCGACCACCCCGCAGCGATCGACCACCGTCGCCAGCCCGAAGCACTCGGCATACTCGGCCACCAGCAACTCGGCGGACAGCTTGCTGGCGCCGTACAGCGTGCGCGCGCCGTCCATCGGAAAGATCTCCGCCACACCGTGTGCAGACGCACCAGGGAGGCTCTGCTCGGCATCCAGCTCGAAACGCGTGTCACCCTCACGAAAGGACAGCTTGCACAGGCCGGCAACCGGGTAGACACGACTGGTCGACAGGAACACCACCTGTGCGCGCTGGCGCGCGGCCTCCTCCAGGCAGTGATAGGCGCCCAGCAGGTTGGTGCGCATCAGAAAGCCCGTGGCGCCGTCCACACCGGCCATCACCGACGGCTCAGCCGAGCACTCCACGAGCGCGTCGAACGGCCCGGCGGTGCGCAGGTCCTCGGGCTCGCGCACGTCGCCGTGCACGAATCGCACCCTGCCCTCGCGCAGGCGCGGTAGGTTCAGCTCCGATCCACGACGGTGCAGGTTGTCGAGCGCCACCACCTCCCAATCGGGGTGCGATGCGGCCAACCTCAGGGCAATGCTCGAACCGATGAAGCCCGCGCCGCCTGTGATCAGAACACTGCGAGCGCTCATCGTCCTCCCGCAGCACCGCTGGGACGACCGGCCAAGCTCGACTGGCGCTCAGCGCTCCAGCGCTCGACGTTGTAGTCGTGGATCTCTCGCAGCACCGCGCGGATGCCCTTGGTCAACTGCCACTGCGGGTGGTCGCGCTTGAAAGTCGCCAGATCGCTGATCCACCAGCGGTGATCGCCGGTTCGTGCCTGCGGCGAGTAGGAGTAATCGAGCGTCGCGTCCGGCGATTTCCTGGCAGAGCTTGATCGCCTCGAGCATCGATACGTTGCTCTCGCGCCCTCCGCCGAGGTTGTAGACCGCTGCCGACCGCGGGTTGCGATGGAAGGCGTGGAAGGCGCGCACGACGTCGCCGGAGTGGATGTTGTCGCGCACCTGCTTACCGTCGTAGCCAAACACGGTATAGCGCTCGCCAGATACTGTGCACTTCATGAGGTAGGCGAGGAAGCCATGTAGCTGGGCGCCCGCGTGGTGCGGGCCCGTCAGGCAGCCTCCGCGAAAGCACACCGTGGGCATCTGGAAGTAGCGCCCATACTCCTGCACGAGCAGGTCGGCCGCGGCCTTGCTCACGCCGAACAGACTGTGCGTGCACAGGTCGAGCGACATCTCGAGGTCGATACCGCTGTGCCAACGGTGCCCCTCGGGCAACTCCAAGCGCGTCTGGAGCTCCACCAACGGCAGGTGGTTGGGGGTGTCGCCGTAGACCTTGTTGGTGGATGTGAATACGAACGTCGCATCGGGCGCGTACTGGCGCGCAGCCTCCAGCAAGTTGAGCGTCCCGTTGGCGTTGACGGTGAAGTCCGTGTGCGGCTCGGAGGCGGCCCAATCGTGAGAGGGCTGGGCGGCGGTGTGGACAATCAGCTCGACCCGCGGAGCGTGCTGAGCCAGCACCCGCTCGACGGCCTCGCGGTCGCGGATGTCGAGCTGCAGTGGGCAAAACGCGCAGCCGAGCTCCGCAACCAGACGTTCGGTGTTGGGCGCCGTCGATGCGCTGGGACCGAAGAAGTACGCGCGCATGTCGTTGTCGATGCCCACCACATCGAAGCCCTCCGCGACGAAATAGCGCACGGACTCGGAGCCGATCAGGCCACCCGACCCCGTGATGATCGCTACCGGCGCGCTCATTAGGCATCCCGAGCGGGGCCGCTCTCGATGCTCGCCGCGGGGGCGCACAGCGGCACGATGCCGTCAACCGGCGCGAGCCCCGTGGCCGGCCCGCCCACGGCATGCGGATCGGCTGCGGGCCGGCCGAATCCCACCGAGGCGCGTGCCCGGCGTATCCGCCCCAGCGAGGACAGGCCGCCGTAGCGAAAGGCCACGAGGATCAGGCCGGCGACGGTGATCGGCACGAAGATGACCAGGCGGACCAGCAGTCCAAAGGCGACGGACCGCCCTCCGTGCACGTGCAGCGCGCCCAGGCCGAACTGGATCGCGGCATCGTAGGTTCCGACATAGCCAGGCGCAGCCGGAATCGTGGCCGCGAGACTCGTGAGCGCCACCAGGAAGCACCCCCCCAGCAGGTCCAGATGGAGGTCAAGCGCCCGCCCGACGAGCCAGTAGATACACCCCTCGCCCACCCAAACCACAGCAGTGAGCAGGAGGAGGGCCACGCCCTGTCCACTGAGCAGATTGCGGCTCGCCAGTGTGAGTGAAGCCACACGGCCGCTCAGGCCGCGCAGACGCCCGGTGCGGCTCAGCCACCAACCGGCAAGCAGCACGAGCGCCAGCACGACCAGCACAATCGCGGCGGTGAGGCCAAGCCGGGAGGAGTCCAACCCGCCGGCCGCGGTCACGGTCGCCAGCAGCAGGAGCAGCGCCAGGACGTCGAGCAGGCGTTCGGCGACGATCGTGCCGAGAATCGTCA
The DNA here is from genome assembly GCA_963809705.1 of uncultured Solirubrobacterales bacterium. Lineage (GTDB taxonomy): Bacteria > Actinomycetota > Thermoleophilia > Solirubrobacterales > Solirubrobacteraceae > Palsa-744. Next base: position 456,954 of record CAWEKF010000002.1, read on the forward strand.
CCCGCGAGCAGCCCGTGCGCTCGCCCATGAAGAACAAGCGCAGCAGCTCCCCCCCGCGCGCCGGCAGGACCGTGTTACCCATGTAGCCGACGATGATCAGCGCCTGCGCGTCGGCCATGCTCGCCGGAACCTTGGCGCGACACAGGATCGCGTGCCAGCGTATCCCGCGCACCGCGGTCACACACGCGTAGAGGAGCACCGCGAGCGCGAGCAGCAGCAGGCTGGAAGTGCCGGTGGGCCAACGCGGTGCCTGCTGGCGCAGCGCCCACCACACGACCGCGGACAGCGAGAGGACCGAGACGACCGGCCCGACCAGCTGCCGCAGCGCCGCCCACCGAATGCCTCCGGGCGCGGCTCTGCTCATCCCGGCGCCCGCGCGGTCGGGGCCGTGTGGCTGTCGCGCGACGGCGGCGCCTGCGACTCTTCAAGCAGATCAGGGACCTTCGCACCCGCGTGCACCCGCAGCCTCCCCGCCGTTTCGAAGCCCGGCCGCCGGTAGTCGCCATGGCTGAGATGGTGCTCCAGGAAGACATAGAGCACGATGAACAGGTAACGGCTGCCCATCTCCTGCAGTTTCAGCTTCGAAGCTCCCAGCCGCCGGTTTGTCCACGTGATGGGGACAACCTGGAAGCTGTAACCGCGAGTCACGGCCTTTAGGGGCATCTCCACGGTGAGGTTGAAGTGGTTGGAGAGCAGCGGCCGGATGTTGTCGATCACCTCGCGGCGATAGGCCTTGAAGGCATTCGTGGTGTCGTTGTAGCCGTGGCGGAACATCACGCGGATGGCGAAGTTCACGACGCGGTTGAGGATGAGCTTGGGCAGCGGGTAGCTCCTGACGCTGCCACCCTTGACGAAGCGCGACCCGAAGGCACAGTCGAAGCCGTCCGTCAGCACCCGGTGGTAACGAACCAGATCGGCGGGCGAGTCCGAGCTGTCGGCCATAAAGATCGCGACCGCATCGCCGGTGTAGTGATCGAGACCGGCGCGCACCGCGTGACCGAAGCCTGGAGGAAGGTGCGAGCGGATGCATCTGACCGTGGGGTTGCGCCCAGATACCTCGTTCACCACGGCAGCCGTGCCGTCGGAGCTTGCGTCGTCGACGACGAGGATCTCGTGGGGTATGCGCTCGGCGGTTAGCGTGCTCGCCAGAGTCATGACCGTCTCACCGATCCCCGCGGCCTCGTTGCGTGCGGGAATCACAACCGAAAGTCGCAGCGGTGCGTCCATCTTCGGCATGTTCCCATTCTATGGAATCATGTGCGATGCGGCGCCACGGTTTGCCCGGCCTCGGTGCGTCGTATAGCCTCCGAAACAGCCGAGGCCCATGGCCCGTTTCGCCACGCCTAAACGCTTTTGCGGGTCAGGGCCGCTGCTCACGCTGGATGAGCGCTCCGGGCCGACACTCCAACAATGTTTCCAACTCGCTCGCTATGCCGGCGCTGGCTGCAACGAGCAAAGCGGCTGCGGCCACACGCGACGCCCTCCTCGATCTGCTCCGTGGTGCGGTCGGAATAGACGAGGGGCAGCGTGTTCTCGCCGCCCTTCAGGAGAAGTTGGTGTCCTCTGACCAGGCTTCGTTCATTGGTCCACCGGCATGTGGGGATGACCCGATCCCCGGTGGGAACCACGGTCAGGATGGGAGCGGAGCAAGGCGTCGAAGACCGAGACCCGGCGGGGTATCCTTGCCGCCTGGCCTCTGCACCAGAGACACAGTCCAGCGAACTCACGCCGCCAAACTTCGAGGTCGTACGCCGCTGAGAATTTCGGCTGAGGGTCGCTCAAGCTGACCCGGCATGATGTAGGTCATGAGCGAGGAAGTCGAGCTAGCGGTCGGGTCGATCGAAGCGGCAATGACCGTCTTCGTCCGTGAGTCGGGGGCGCTCGGGCCTATTCGTGAGCTATCGGACTGGGTGAGCAGCTTCATCCATTACAGGCGTCAGGCTGCGCTTGCAAAGGTCGTCAACGAGGCAGCAGAGCGCATTCGCGAGCTTGGACTCCCAATCGTTGCCGTTCAGGACAAGGTGCTCCGTGAAGTATTGGAAGGAGCCTCAATGGAGGACGACGACATGCGCACGAGATGGGAGAACTTGCTCGCGAACACCGTCACGGAGCCTGATGGCGTGAAGGTGGCGTATCCGGCGATCCTGAGGCAGCTAGACCCAGTAGATGCGGCAACGCTCGACAGGCTAGGCGCCCTTGCGGAGGGCTATCCTCGCGTTCTGCCAGTTGAACCCGCCGAGCGCCACTCGCTCGACAATCTCACGCGCCTCGGCCTCCTCCGATACACGCGCGCGACCCGAGCATCGCTTACACAAATCGACGACAGATACTCAACCGTCAACGGGATCACGTTCACCAGGATGGGCTTTGACTTCCTTGAAGCCTGTCAGCCACCGATGGTTGATTGACGGTCGAGGTGCTCGCGCTTCCCGACTAAACTGACCCACTACCCATTGTGGCAGAACGCAGTTTCCTTCGTTGCTGGAAGATCAGGCGTGCGCGAGGTCGCGCATCTGGCGCACCGGGTGACGCCCTAGACGACTCAACGTCGCGTAGGACGAGGCGTGGCCATGCGTTCGGGGCGCGACGCTGACGGGCACACGGCCCCTAAGTCGGTCGATCACGCCGCGGCGCAACGGGACGAGCAGCAGCTCGGTGTCCTCGCCGACAAGGACGGTCGCCTGCCCTTCGATCAGGTTGCGCCACAGAACGTCGTCGGTCCACTCCTCGTCGCCGGGGACAAACGCGACATCCGCCGGGTAGCCGAGATCATCGTCGCTACGCGACGCCGCCATGAACAGCTCATCGGTCTTGTCGGTGATCCCGCTCATTGCATGTGCTCCCAGTCGTGAACGATATCGCGCCAGTCGCTCAGCAGCTTGAGTTCGGCGGCATACATCGCGTCGTTCACTGGCCCATACGTGACGATGGGAGACTGCTTCTCCAAGCCGACGTAGGTGTGCTCGTGGTGCTCGCTCGGATCGTGGGCGTTGTCGAACGTGCGCACCGTGCGCCAGCGACCATCCCGAAGTACGAGGAGCACGATCGCATACTCGACGGGGTGGTCGCTCGAACGCTCTACCACGAGCTGCACATCGGACGCCAAGAAGCGGCGTCGAGTCCGATCCTTAGGCATGTTTGAGCGCCATCACGTCGCCTGCGCTGCAAGCGGTCGGCTGTCACCAGCCGACCCAAAGGCCGCCGCCACGAACGCCGCCTCATGCGCGCTTGGCGAGTAGTCCGCGTAGCGCTGCGTAGTCTCGATGTCTCGATGCCCCATCCACTCCTGCAAAGTCCGCATTGGAACGCCGGCGCCAGCCATTGCCATACCGAACGTGTGACGCAGGTCGTGGAAGCGGTGCGACTGCTCAAGCTGCGCCGCCTTGAGCGCGCGTCGATAGCGGCGCAGAATCGCCGCCTTGTCGAGCGGCCCGTCTGTGTGAGGATCGGCGAACACGAGAGCATCGCCGTTGCTCTCCCCCACCGTGCGGCTGAGCCGATCAAGCTCTCCCGCGACCTCATCGGCCATCGGAACGCTGCGCGTCGAGCGGCGGGACTTCGGCGTGCCGAACTCACCCAGCACGTAGTTCTGGCGAACCCTGATCCGGCCAGCAGTCCAGTCCACGTCACGCCAGCGAAGCGCCACCAGCTCGCCCTGCCGCAGCCCGGTCATCGCCGCAGTGAGATACATGGCTCGGTCGATCTCGCGGTAAGGACCATCGACGGCAGCGTCAGCGAGCGCGCGGACCTCAAGCGGCTCAAGGAATCTGATCTCGATGCTCTCAGGCTTGCCGGGCAGCTCAACATGCCGGGCGACGTTCACGGGTAGCCATCCCTTGCGCTCGGCGAATCCGAGCAGCGCCGAGAGATACCCGATGTAGTTGCGGACCGACTTTGCACCGACAGGACGCCCGTAGCGACGGTCGCCCTTGGCCTTCGGTCCGGGTCGCTCGCCCTTCTCCATCATCGTCATCAAGTCCTGAACGTCTTGGGCGGTGATCCGGCGCAGATCACGCTCTGCGAAGAACGGTTCGAGCACACGCGCAGGATGGACTCGACAGCCGTCGTGGTCGCCTTCTTGAGGCTCTGGCGTTCCAAGCCCGCTAGATAACGGCGTCCCAGCTCGACGATCGTCAGCGCGTCGTCAGTGGTCATCCGGGCGGGCTTCGTCTCCGCTATCAGCCGGCGCAGCTCCGCCTCTGCTTGGCTGCGTGTCAGGCCATCCCGTGAGCCCTCGACGCGCATCGGGCCGAGACGCCGCTTGACCTGCCGTCCGCCGTCTGCGCGCATACCACACGTCCCCGCGCGTGTAGAGCGAGCCGGCGCCGTAAGGACGTCGGGTGGTCTTTCTCACCGTCGCCATCAGTCGTTGCCTCCCTCGTCCCGTGCGAACATTGGCCCCCAAGCTAGCGCGCACACCGGCCGTTCGTCGTGATCGCCGACTCAGGTGCCAAGGCGCTCGCCGACCCCCGCACGCCGATCTCCCTGCTGCAAGCGTGCCGTGCGCGACGCCGCGCCCCGCGCTCGCCACGGACCCCTCATGCGCGCTCGCCACCACTCCTCCAACTCGGTTGTACTGAACCGCACATAGCGTCCGAGAGCACATGCGGAATCCGATTCGCACGCGCCTCGGCAAGCACCCACGAAGCGGGCACCGACAGCAACCGGCCAGCCTCCGTCGCGTCAAGAAGAGGAGCGGCAGCCAGCGCTGCGGTGTCCTGTGATGGTTTGGTGGTGGCCATCACGACTAATGACCACAGCCCACGAAAAGCGGCCACTGACTTTCCCGAGGCTCCCACGGCTCGCTCCCTGAGCACGCGCGCCTGGACCCGAAACGCACTGACACCCTTTCGGCCCTACGGCGCCCAAACGCGCCGGCCAGTACCCGCCTCCCTCACGCTCGTGCTTCGCTCCAACTGCCTGCACAGACCAGATGCATGGGACCGAAACGGTCCCTAGCCAGGGCCAAAATTTGCTTGGCCGTTTTGCCGTCCTCACGGTCAATAACCACATGACCCAAATCAGACCCACCCATACACACCCCAGCAACGACGCACCAAGACAGACGAGCCGGCGCATCAAGGTGACGCTGCCGGCGACCGTGGCACAGCAACTCGACCGGCTCGCGATGCGCGCCGGCGAGCCACCGGCGAAAGTCGCCGCGCAGATGATCCGCGAAGCCATCACCGACGCCGCACGCAACGAACCAGATCGCCGCCAACAGGCGCGCGAACACGCACCAACCGAACACGCCGACGCCGCCGAACAGGACGGACGCGCTCCCTGGCTTGAGCCATACGGCGGCAGCCGCGAATGGCGCGGCCTCATGTGGGGCGCCATTGTCGGCCTGCACGCCCGCTACCCAGAGATCCTGTCCGCCCTCAAGGAGGGCTGGTGGCAGAACGACAGCCACCTTGAGACCTTGAGCGCACTCGCCGCCTGGCGCCAATGGATAGACGACGCCGGCCGCGACCCGCGCGAAGAGCTGGCCTTCCAAGCCCAACTCGCCGACTACGGCCACGTCCTGCACCAGGAAGGCGGCAGCGTCCTCGACAAATGGCACCCCGGCGCGCCGCCCGTCGAGTGGTCGTAGACCGCCGCCCATCACGCGGACCGCCCCAAACGGAACCTCATTGGAACCTTGAGGCTCCTTCAGAAGCGAAAAAGCCCATGGAATGGGGCTTTGCGCCAGTGGGCGATACTGGGCTCGAAGTCGCCTCCGGACCTCTGCTCAGGCCAGATTGGGCTTGTTAGCTGCTCTCAGGTGCTCTCAGATAAGCTCAGATTCGCTCACTGAAGTACCACGGGAAGTACCACGGCGCCCAGGCGGGCGCCAATCACTTCCGGGCTTCAAGGAACTCGCGCGGCGTGAGCACAGGCGGGCTCGGGTCGGTAAGCTGGATGAGGTGGGCATCGCCCGAGACGATGTATTGCGCGTCGGACTTCTGAGCGAGCGCCACGAGGTAGTCGTCACCCGGGTCGGGAGTCAGGCCGGGCCGCGGTGCGGGATCGTCGACCAGCACGGCGTCCTCGACCAAGCCCGTCAGAAGCGCATCGATATGGACTCTGTCGATTGAGGCGTGGAACTTGGGTCGGCTCAGCACCTTCTCCAACTCGGCGAGCAGCAGAGGGCTGACGACCAGATCGAAGTCGCCGTCGGCCCACTGATCGAGGATCTGCGCCGGACTGCCCTGCGGCGAGAGCAGCGCCGACACAAAGACATTACAATCGAGGACGATCCGTGGCACTCAGCGACGGGAGGCGTGCTGCTCTTGGACTGCCACCCGCATCGCCTCTTCCTCGCTCATGCCGGCGCCTGCCGCTCGGCGATCAACAAGGATCGCCTTTACCCGCTCGCGACCGCTCAGCATTGCTAGATAGCGCTCGTAGGAAAGTACGACGGCCTCGGGACGACGGTGTGCGCCGATCACCACCGGATCGGCGTCAGCACCACGCGCACGAAAGCCGGCGAGGAGAGAGGGCAGCTTTGCCCGTGCCTCCCGCGTGGGGAGCACCTCATCTACACGCGGACTCATGCCTCAAGCATAGCAGAAGGTGTACACCTGTGGATACACCTCTGGCGCTTATTTCAGCGCCTGAGCAGCCTCGGCGCATGGCGGAGCGGCTGGTTAGCGACGAGTTCTGGGCTCGGGTGGAGCGGGTGATCCCGAAGGTGCCGCGTCGTTTCAGGCATCCCGGCCGTAAGCGTGTGGATGATCGCTGCTGTTTGGAGGCGATCATGTACGTGCTCAAGACGGGGTGCCAGTGGGCGATGGTGCCGGTGAGCGAGACTGGTTGTAGTGGCAAGACGGCGTGGCGGCGGATGGACGAGTGGGACCGCTCCGGTGTATGGGACCGGTTGCACGAGTCGCTTCTGGCCGAGCTCAACGCTTCGGGCGAGATCGACTGGAGCACGGGTGTGGTCGACTCGAGCACCGCCCCCGCGGTTTTTGGGGGGCCTTCACCGGCCCGAACCCCACAGATCGCGCGAAGAAAGGCGTCAAGGACCACGCGCTGACCGATGGTCGCGGTGTGCCGATGGCAGTGTCGGTCACCGGCGCTAACCGTCACGACGTCACGCAGCTGATCCCGCTCGTGGACGCGGTGCCGAGCGTTCGTGGCAAGGCCGGCCGGCCACGCCGGCGGTTTAGGCGTGTGCTGGCCGACCGCGGCTATGACTACGACAAGTACCGGCGCCTGCTGCGCTCACGCAACATCCAGCCGGTGATCGCTCGGCGCGCCACCGAGAACGGTTCCGGCCTGGGCAAGGAGCGCTGGGTCGTCGAGCGCACCATCTCCCACCTACACCAGCCCAGACGGCTACGCCAATGCTACGAGCGCAGCGACCGCATGCGGCTCGCGTTCCTCAAGCTCCGGGCCTGCCAACTCTGCTACCTCAAACTCACATCATTTTGAGACAACGTCTTAGAGGGTCCAGATGCCGCTTACGACACGGCTGCCGGTCTCGAACGGGACAGCCAAGGATGTGCCAGACTCTCGGATCGTGCCGAACCGGCCAACCATGTTCATCGGATCGTCGGCTGAGGGCCTGCCGGTCGCTCAGGCGCTACAGGCCGAGCTTGAGCGTGACGTCGAAGCCACGATCTGGTCGCAGGGAGTCTTTGGGCTCAGTGAAGGGAACCTTGAGTCCCTTGTAGCCGCCGTCGAGACGTTCGACTTTGCCGTTTTGGTTCTCACCGCGGACGACCTCGTGACCAAGCGTGGCGCTACCGCAAATGCCCCGAGGGACAACGTCCTGTTTGAGGCTGGCCTCTTCATGGGCGCACTGGGGCGCCGTAAGACTTTCTATGTAGCTCCTCGGGATCGGAAAATCGAACTTCCAAGCGACCTCGCCGGGGTCACAGTGGCGCAGTTCAACGAGCGCAAGGACGGCAACATACGGGCAGCGATCGGCCCAGTCGCCCTGAACATCCGCATCGCCATTGAAGCTACGCTAGGGGAGATTGCTGCCGCGCCCGTCTCCCCGGCTCCGACGTCTGGCGGACCGGGCGCGGGTTCTCCCGGACCAGCGGGCACGGGCACCGATCTTTTGCGTCTGCTTGACGGACTTGACGGTCTACTTGAGAACTTGGATCCTGCGAAGCCCGGCTCCCCGCTGCGCGGCGATGATGCCAAGCTCTACACGGTGCTTCTCCGGAACATCAAGGACGCTCGCCCGCACGATCCCCTGCTCGCTGTTCTCTCAGAGCCCAAGGAAACGGCCCTGTCCGGGATATTCCAAACGACGGCCGGTGAGGCGCGCACTGGGCTCAGCATTATGAGGTCGGCGCTTATGAGCACGCCCTGATTCGGCTCGTCGCGCGAGAGGCGCGTGTTAGCGGCGCAGCGCCGCCCGCTCTCAGCGTTGGAGCATTTGCGCGTCTCGTGATCCACGGCTGCTGAGCGGACCCCCGGATCACTTACCCTGCCGCGCTAAGGCTTGAGCGGCTGAATCGCTGATCCGAGCGGCCGCGGCCACACATCATGGCGCAGGCCCGTGTCCTCAGACCTGCGGGTCGCGTCGACTCTCGCGTCGGCCTCCAACCTGTGCCACGCAACGATGCCACCGGACAGGTCCGTCACAGCGTATTCCTGAGGCGTTGTCTTGAGGTTCATCATCGACATACACCATAGGGCCCGTGCGCGCGGCTGCATAGTGTCCCTTTGGACTAAATCTGGGCGCGGCCAACGTGCCGCCTCTGCCTACGGGCGGCGACCCACGTGGACGAGATCGAGCGCGGCGAAGGCGGCTGACCCTCACACGCTCCGACATGCTGGACGCGATTCGAGCGCCCCAAAGCTGAGCGCTAGACTGACGTGATGCCAATTCGGCTTGATTGGGGAACCGTCACGGTGCAACCCACTGAGGAGGCCGACTTCCTTCAAGTTTCCATACCGATCGGCGGCCTGCCTGACGTTCCACTTGGAAACCTGAATGACGCTCTCACGAGCTTGGGAACGCCGGCCGGCCCAATCGTGAGCGCGACGTTCAGTGGAATACCTGATCAAGGTGTCCGTGTCACCCAACGCGGACGTGAACGAGGTCAAGCGCGCCCTCACTCAGCTACTCGACAGGTACGCCGAGGCGGAGGAGCGCCGGCGCGAGATTGAGCAGTCGGCGAAGCTCAATGCTGGCCGGGCAAACGCCGGGGCGGCGACGGCTCAGGAAATGCAGGCGCGCTTTCGTCAGCCGTAGCGCTCTGTCCAGGCAGGCTCAGATTGCCTGAGACGCGGCAGGCGGGACGCGTAGCAGCCCGCTACTACAGCTCGTCGAGCGTTCTATCGCTCGGGGGATCGAGCAGCCACTTGACCCAGCGAGCGTCTGCTTCCTCCTGGGTTAGCCCTCGATCTTGGATACCTCCATAACCGCCTCGCAAATCTGCGAGGTCAGGAGGAACAGCGCGGCAAGCTCGATGTCTCGGCGCTCGGCTCGATGCAGCGTCTCGATGAGGCTGGAGTAAGAGAAGGCAAGCACGAGTTGCTTAGCCTCATCCATGTACTTGAACAGCTGGTCGTCGCGCAGACGTGGATCATCCGGCAGAAACGGGTCGGGAGGAAGGTCCACGTGATCGGAGCCTAGCTGAGCGCCCTTTCCGCGTACGGCTCATACACCTGAAGTACCACGGCACCGGCGCTTTATGGAGGTGCCAGTCCACGATTCACGAAGGCAAGCCTAGATCGGCTAGTGTCCTGAGTCGTTAGTTCGTCTGGAGTGGGTTTTAGACTTGGTGGATGCCAAGTCCATTCGCGGTTGAGGTTGTTTTGGGTGAGGGGGAGCGCGAGCAGATGGAGTCGTGGGCACGTCGCGGCAAGAGTGCTCAGGCTTTGGCGCAGCGTTCGCGGATCGTGCTGGCGGCGGCTGAGGGATTGAAGCAACTCACGACACTAGACCGCTCCACCATCCAAGCTCGTCAGCCTCCAATGGCTTGCCCTGACGGTCAGGCTCGCGGTCTGCTTCCGGCATCGAGATGTTCGTTAGATCGCGCTCCTGGATCAACGCCCCGCACCAACAGCACCGTTGGCGAGTGATCAACCCGAACGTCAGCGTCGGCCCAGCGACGTGAATGATCTCGTCACCCATCACGCCACCGTCCGTCTATGCCCGTACAGGAAGCAACGGCCTGCGTACGTTGCGTACGTTCGCGACGAGGAGCTTGCGACCGTCGTGCGTACGCAGCTAGTAGTCGAGGCCCGTGGCTATTGAGGTTTCGCTTCGCACCCTTCGCACCACGGAAGGTTGCTGAACTGGGCGTTTCCCCTGCCGTGGTGCGAAGTTCGCGTTGTTTCGCGTTGTTTCGTCTGAGTGGGCGATACTGGGCTCGAACCAGTGACCTCCGCCTTGTCGAGGCGGCAGATCCACCACGAGCCGCGTAGATTAGGCCGATACGACTACGCAAAGCTGGCTTATTGCTGCGGGATCAGGCTGGTTTGGTACCCAAAGTGGTACCCATAGTAGCCGTGGTACCCACGTGGTACCCACGCTAGAATGGCTGCCATCAACGACAAGCGCCCCCACCGCGATGCCTGCGGCCGGGAGCCGGACACCGGAGATGCCTCGATGCCAACACCGAGCCCTAACGCCACCATCGTCATCCGCGAGCATCGCGGCCGTCCGTTCTACGAGGCGAAGTTCCGGCACAACGGCCGACAGGTCAAGCGCCGCATTGGGCCTGCGTGGCTCGAACGCGACTCCGACACTGGTAGCTGGCGGCCCCACCGAGGACGTGTGCCTGACGGCTCTTACGACGAACGCGCCGCAATCATCGCCGCATCACAGCTTGTCGCCTCGCATGTCGCTGAAGTAACGAATCTCGAGCGAGTCGAACACGAGTGCCGCACACGCGGCGTGACGTTCCGCGAGGTTGCAGAAGCGTACCTCCGGTGGCTCGCCAGTGTGGCCGGCGCCAAGCCGGCCACACTCCGCGATCACGGCTACATTCTCGGCGAGCCGGGCATCCCTTATAAGCACGGCCGCGGAGTCACCGCCGGACACGTTATGGCCGCGCTGGGCGATCGTCCCGCAGCAAAGATCACGACACGCGAAGTCGAGGCCGTGTTGACGACAGTCAACGACACCGGCGCGTCGGCTAGCACCGTGAACAAGTATCGCAAGGTTATCCGCGCCGCGTTCAGCTATGGCTGCAAGCCGTCTACGTTCGCACTGCCAACGAACCCCGCTGACGCCGCCGATCGACGGCGCGAGCCCCACCCTGCCGCGCTTGTCTTCTACACACCGAAGGAGGTGGAGGCCATCGCGCTCGCACTCTCAGACGGGCGCCACCGCGACCCATCACGGCCAGCCGTCAACGAGGACGAGCACACAGCACGAAAGACCGAGGATCGCCAGAGACGCTGAGATTGTCCGCGTCGCCGCCTACGCGGGGCTCAGGCGAGGCGAACTGCTGGCCTTGCGCTGGCGCGATGTTGACTTCGCGGGGTCCGCGCTGACCATAGCTCGCGCGATGAGTGCGGGCGTGGAGTCATCCACAAAGTCCGGCCGCGTCCGTCGCGTGCCGTTGGCTGAGCAAGCTGCCGTCGCGTTGGATCGCATGAGACAACGCGAGCATTTCACGTCACCCGACGATTTCGTGTTCTGCAACCCCTTCGGGCGGCCACTCGATGGTTCGGCGCTACGTCGACGCTACCGGCGCGCCCAGGTCGCCGCCGGGATCAGACCTCTTCGCTTTCACGACCTACGCCACACGTTCGGTTCGCTCCTAGCGGTAGGCGGCGTGGATGTCGTAACGATTCAGAAGGCTATGGGACACAGCGCGCTTGCCACCACAAGCCGCTACCTGCACGCCCGCCCGGCATCCCAGCAGGCCAGGGCGTTCACTGACGCGTTTACCGTCAACGCGTCCAGCCATGAACTCGGAGTGAGTCAACAAGCTAGCTAGCTGTCAACCAGCCGGCCCCGCCAATCTCAAACCCGGCTCCTTCGGAGGCCACTGGCAAAGATGATTGGAAGCCGATCTCGGCTAGGATGCACCAGCAGCGGCCGCCACGCCCGACCTTGGCTATTTACCTCCAGTCCGCCCATGCTCGCGTAGCGTCGTAACAGATCGGCCTGTTCTTTCCTCCACGGCAGAAACGACAGACTTCCAACTCAGCGAAAGTTGATCGATTGAGAGATCAACGCTTTCACCTGTAGCCGCCGTGCACACAAGGTGGTGATATTCGCCGAACACGCCCTGCCTTTGACGCAAAATGATCGTGCCAGTCGTCGCCCAACGTACTGCGTAGCCAGATCGAACGTCTGTGAGACCGTCAGCATCAATGATGATCGCCGGACCACCGGCTAGCAGGCCCCGCGCATAATAAAGGCACGGTAGTCCGAATAGAACAAGTACAAGTATAACGCCAGTGGCACTGCCCGCAGCTATCTCGCGCGACAGTCCGCCTGCCAGCAAAAGGCCAAAAAACATGGTGGCGACACCGAACAGCTTACGATTCCGACCGATACGAAGTTCGTTCCCCGGGTCGGAGCTACCACGCAAAGCTGACTCCCGTGCTTACTGCCCCCGCAGCACCAGATGCGCTCGTACCGGGAACCAACCCGGTTGCCAGCTCTCCCGCAAAGCCCCCCGCCGCGCCCTCGGCGACACTGGTCGGCGTCACTTGATGGCCTGCCACATACGTCTGCGCTGCGCCGCCGACCGCGCCACCAGCCAAAGGCGCGATGATGGGGCCAAGCTTGACCGCACCCACACGAATGCCGCCGAGTGCATCGATGCCCCCCTCGACCAAGCCACCGGCGGCCGCGCCAGCCTCTAGGCTAGCGTCAAGGCCACCTATGTTGCTCGCGACCTGGTATTCGATAGAGCACGTGTCGAGTTCACCATTCAATCCTAGATCGGACCTCAGCGCCGCAGTGCCGCCAAACACTGGACTTGTGAAACCATCGACGAAGCCCACAACGCGAGTACCCACTTCTTCCAAGGATGGAAGGTCAAGACCGAACAGCAGCCCAGCCGGATCATCATAAGTTAGTGGGTTCTCTTCGGCGTAATTGTAATGTGCTCGCGTGATAGGCGCAAGCGGATCAACAGTCAGGAACTGTGCAGTCGATGGGTCGTAGACGCGAGCCCGAAGATAGACGAGTCCGGTATCGCTGTTGGTGTATTGGCCGTCGTAACCGAGCGGACTGGCGGTGGTGCCGGTGTGTCCGGTTTGGTTGCCATAGGCATCGAAGGTGTAGGACCCTTCAATGGTTCCAGTTGATCCCGTGAGCAGCCGGGTTGAGCCTTGCTGGTCGTGGTGCAGGTAGAGCACTTTTTCGCCGGTGATTTGCTCGATGGGAAGACCACCGGGACCGTAGACGTAGCTGTTGGTTCCGTCGTTGAGGAGCAACGGGAGTTCTTCGCTCATCTCCCACGTAAGATAGCTGGTCGTCCCATTGATCGTCTGCGACGCACGGAGCCCCGCGCCGTCGTAGGCGTAGGTGTCTTCGATCTTTGGTGTCGCGCCTTCTTCGGGTCGTGTAACTGAGATTAGATTACCGGACTCATCGTAGCCGTAGGTGGTGGCAGGGCCAGCGGTGGGCGTCGTCTTGGTTCGCTCACCTAGTTCGTCGTAGGTGTATTTGAGGCTCGGTCCTGTTTCGAGCTCCGATGCTTTGTCGTAGGTGTAGCTACCAGTGCCGATCTTGGTCGTATTGTTTGCGGTGTCGTATTCGTAAGCCGTTGCGCCGCCTTTGGTTAGACGGTTGTTTTCATCGTAGGTGTAGCCTGGTTTTTCTTCGCCTGGCAAACCTTTGCTTGTGATGGTTTTGACCTGACCGACGTTTTCGCGAGCGTACACGAGCGAGGCAAGTGTTTCAGCGCCCTTGGTCATCTTGACTTCCGTCGTTTGGTCTGCCGCGTTGTAGACGTTTTTATCGACGTTGCTAGTAGCGGTCGGGAAGGTCGTAGTGACGAGGTCTGAGTCGGCATCGTATGCAAATTTGGTCGTGTGTTCGAGCCAGTCCAGCACGGATTGCAGGCGACCCGCTTTGTCGTAGGTTCGGGTCACGCTTTTACCACCGGGGTATGTGATCTTTTTCTGTTGGTTCGCGAGGTCGTATTCGTACTTGACGACATCCCCGTGTCCGTCTTTGCTTTCGGTGAGGCGGTCAAGCTGGTCGTATTCGTAAGTTGTTGTCCCTGTACCGTCCGTCATTTTGGTGCGATCGCCATCCGCGTCGTATTCGTATTTGAGCGTGTGGGTTTTACCGTCGGAGTAGCTAATTTCGGTGAGGCGCTTCCCAGGATCGTACGTGTAGGTGGTGGTGCGTTTGGCTGGATCAGTGAGCGTCTTTAGGTTCCCCGCGCTGTCGTATTCCTTTGTCGTTTTCCGCCCCAGAGGATCGATGATTTCAGTGACCTCGCCGACTGCGTTACGAACGTATTTTGTTTCGTGTTTACTCCCGTCCAGCTGCGTGATGACGTGGCCTTCGCCGTCATACACAGTTTCGGTAGTGATACCGCTGGGTAGTTTGACCTTGGTTTGCTCGTTGTCAGCGTTATAGGTGTAGGTCGTTTTGTGCAAATTACCGTCGGTTACCGTTTCGATGTTACCATCACCGTCATACGTGTATTTGGTGGTGTGCCCGAGAGGATCGGTAACGGTCAGTGGTCGGCCTTGGCTATCTAGTTCTATTTTGGTGGTGTATTTCGCTTCTTCTCCGACTTTGACGTGACCGCGCGGACTGACCATTGAGGTCTGTTGCGAGTCTTCGTTGTATCCCCAGGTACGCTTGTCTGTTTCAGGATCAATTTCGGCGGTGCGATCACCGTAAGTATCGTATTCGTATTTCCAGACACGACTGAGGGGGTCCGTCATGGTTTCCAGGTCGCCGTGCGCGTCGTAGGTGTATTTTGTCGTTTGCGTCGTTTCTTTCGGCGCGGGACGTGAGATCGTTTCCGGGTTGCCGTGGCTTTCGCGTTTGATGGTCGTCGTCTCGCCCTTGGGCGTCGTCATCGTTTCGACGTCATGCTTTGAGTCATACGTCCATTTGGTTTCGTTGTGATTCGGGTCGATCATGCTTGTGCGGTTGTTTTCGCTGTCGTAACCGTATGTAGTTACGTGCCCGTTCCCGTCAGTCAGGCTAGTAACGTAGCCGCCGGCATTGTATGTGAATGATTCGGTGGTTGCGCTGGCCGTACCGTAGCCTCTCGTGATCGATGAGGGCTCGTCGTTACTGGTGAAGTGCTCGTCCGTGATGCTACCCGTTGCGTGGTTCGTGATCTTTGTGTGGAACGGTTCGTATTCGAACGTGAGCTGGTGTTCCATCGGGTCCTCCTGCGAAACTAGCTGATGTGACCCGTTGTATTCGTTGATCGTTTTCCCAGCACGCCCGTCGGTCATTTCGGTGAGCTGGTGCGAACCGTCGTATTTAAACTGCCAGCGCGCGCTCACTTCCCCGGGCTCCGTGACCGAGGCGAGGTTGCCGCCTTCATAGGTGTATTTGGCCGTGTGGCCCATTGGGTCTTTCGAGCTTTCCACGAGCCCTTCAGCGTTATACACAAACGTTATCTTCCGTCCTGCGGGGTCGCTGATCGTTTCGATATGGCCTTTGGCTTCGTAGGCAAGCGTCGTAGCGTTACCGTTGCGATCCGTGACGCTTTCAAAACGTCCGGTGGCACCGGCAAACTTGAACTTGGCCTGATCGGCGAGCGTCAACGTGTAGCCCGCTTCGGAGGTGCCGCTGAGCGTGTCCTGCGTCCATGCGGGAGCGGTGAAGGAGCCTCCTCCGCCTTCGGCAAAGACCACGGTGCTCCCATCGGCCTGGACTAGCGTCGCCTTTTTGCTGGCTTTTTCGACCACGAGATGGTCGCTGAATGAGCTGGTCCACCCGTATCCAAAAACGCCGTGTTCGCCAGCGGCCGCAGCCTGAGAATTGTAGTACCGCGTAAGGTCGAGACCGACACCTCGTCCACCAACGGTCAGATCAGTCTGCGTTTCTGACTCGTTGCCTGTCGCACAGCTAACCGGTTTTCCACATGTCGGATGAGGATGGCCGGGGTTTTCTTCATCGCCGTACTGAGTCGATGATTCGCTGACGATAGGATGCGAGAATTCGAAGTGCCCTTCCTGTTCAAGGACGCTGCCCAGGTTTTCGAAGTTGGGTTCGATCTTTGTTTTGCTTGCACCTTTGGTCTTCTCAAATAGACCGAGATTCACAAACGAAGGTGCGATAGTCGCGCCGCCCAGCGCGATAGAAGGGGAGGATTCGTCCTGCACATCAAATGTGCCAAGGTTCCTTACCTGTGCCCCTTCAGACTCATGCAGCGTCGTGCCCGTTACCAGGACAATCGAGCCTTCATTTATCAGCGAGCGTTCCGTCAGTATCGGGTTGCCTCCACCTATAGTGCCGGAAGCGCTGGCCTGGACCACTGTGGAGCCCGAACCAGACATCGTGTCTCCCCCGGACCACGAAAACGAACCGGACACATCCAACGCTCCAGCGCCCGTCAGCGTACCGCCGGTCTGGGAGTAACCACTAAGTTTTGCGGTACTTCCACTTGTGATGCTAAGTGTGCCAGCGGAGAGCGTGACCGTGTTTTTTGCCTGGAAACTGCCTCCCGTAACAGTCGCGCCTTCAAGCACAATCGATCCTTCAAGGATGCTGCCGCCTGCCAATGTCACAGCGATACCCGACGGAAAACCAAACTGACCTACCTGTGCCTTGAGCGTCCCCGTGTTTTCAAAGTTGACTGCGATCTCTGTCGCCCCTGCTCCTTTCGTCCGTTCAACCGTCCCGGTGTTAACAAACGACGGCGCGGTGACGGAGCCACCAACCGTTATGGACGGAGAAGATTCATCTTGAATATCGAACGTCCCGAGATTTTTGATCACGGCGCCTTCTGACTCATGTAGCGTTGTGCCCGTCGGCAGAATGATTGACCCTTCGTTTACCAGCGAGCGAGCCGTTAGTTCCGGATTCCCTTTGCCGATCGTTCCGGTAGCCCCAGATTGGACGACCGTCGAACCCGAACCAGACATCGTGCTTGATTCTGACCATGAAAGAGATTCGGTGATATTCAAGGTACCGGCCCCCGTCAGTGTGCCACCCTTTTGGGAAAAGCTAGTAACTTTTGCTGTGCTACCACTACTAATGTTGAGCGTTCCCGAAGCGAGGGTCACGGTTCCATTTTTAGCTTGAAAACTGTTGCCGGTAACGCTCGCGCCTTCGAAGAAAATAGTCCCTTCGAGTACACTACCCGAAGTCAACGTCATATTTATACCGGAGGGGAAGACAAACTTTCCTACCTGAGCCTTAGCCGTCCCAACATTTTCAAAGTTGACCGAGATCGTCGTCGCTTCAGAGCCTTTAGTTCTCTCAAACGTGCCAGTGTTTACGAACAACGGCGCGGCACCCGCACCAGTTGCTATCGAGGGGGATGATTCGTCCTGGACATCAAACGTGCCTGCGTTTTTGACATGCGCGCCTTCGGACTCATGAAACGTCGTACCCGACACCAGCACTAGCGAGCCTTCATTGCCAAACGTTCGCCCAGCCAGTGCCGGATTACCCGTTCCAATCGTTCCCGAGGCACTCGGTTGTACCACCGTGGACCCGGATCCACTCATTTTGCTTTCCCCAGACCATGCAAACGATTTGGAGACTTCCAACGTACCCGCTCCCGTCAACGTGCCACCGCTCAACGTCAACGACGCCATGACAGACGCTTCCAACGCATTCGAAACTTCAAGCGAACCACTCGAGATCACAAGAGCACCACTGCCCTGGACAACCCCCGTCTGGTTGGTCCCGCCTGCAACTTTGACCGTCTTACCCGCGCCGATACACGCGACATCGCTAGCGGAGGGCACTTTCCCAGTTGACCATTCTCCCGCAGTCGACCATTCGCCTTCGCTCGCGCCCGTCCACGTGTCGGTGCAGAGCGGTTCCGCCGACGCACCAGCCGGGACCAACATGAAGACGAGCACGACCAACGCCGTCAGAGCACCAAAGCTTCTCAACCCAAGCCGTCCTTGAGCGAGGCCGGCCCGCCGCCAAGCACGAACAGCCCGCAACGTCCCATAGAACGGCATCTGCCCCATCTCGTCCTCCTCCGATTGCCAAGACCTAAAGATCGAAGGGTTCTATCAGCTACAACGGACGCATGTGAATCGAGTAGACGATTGTTGGATCGACCGGCTGAGCAAAGCCGTCCCTTGACCCTGGCCACGCTCATCTGATGTGCGCGACCCTGGCAGGCCGTCTACCGGCTTCCAAACCGATCAGCTCCGGCGGGTGGGTGCCTGCTGGCATCTCAAGGTCATCACGTACATTTCGTGCCCAAGCGCCGTGCCGGCACGCTCCAGCAGGCCTTGACGTCGATCGCCCTACGGCCTATAAGTCTCGCTGCCGCGTAATCCGGATCCGGTTTGGGTCGGGGCCAAGCGGCGTCGCCGACCGAATCCAGTTGGCCCCGGCGCGGGGTTGCAGCCCCGCCCGGGACCGTGACACAGGAGGTATCAGCTCCCATGCACCGCCACCGTACCCCAGACTACCCCGATGAGCTAGCCCGCCTTGCCGGCGCCGTTCTAATGCTGCTTGTTGGTCCTGACGATCATCGGCCGTGGTCTGAAACCGAGATCGCGCGAGAGATCAGCTCCCCTGGGAGCGTCCCGGAATGCTTGGAGCGTCTGCGAGACGACGGTCTGGTCCATCTGTGCTGCAACCTAGTAAGCGCCACCCACGCCGCCGTGCGCTGCGATGAGATCGACCAGGGTCGCGGGCCGTGCGAGGCACAGCGTAGCCTCGAAGACGCCATCTTGGCGCTAATGCTCGATCGGGCCGAGGACGACCCTTCGTTCTCGCGCCGGGATGTGATCGCCGCGTTGGGCGAGGATCGCAGGGTGGCCATCATTGACGCGCTGGACAGCATGCGTGGGGCAGGCGTGATCGACGGCTCGGATGAGTTGGTCAGACCGTCGTGTGCGGCGTTGAGCTACAGCCGGATCGACATGGCCTGACGCCGCTACCGCAGTGGGTCGTTGGAGGCCTCTTGCTGGCAACGGTCGTCCGCTCCTGAGGCCGCCGTACCTGGGATGGATTTCTCGGCGTTGAAACCGATTAGGGAAAGGAAACCCGCGATGAGCTCGATGTTGTACATACCCCCGCAGATTGTGGGCTACTTGCGTGACGCGCTGCATAGCGTGGTCAAGCAGGTGGCGGAGAGGATCGTGTGCGCGGCTGACTGGTCGCGCGAAGAGCAGTGTTCGGTGTGGTACGTGGAGCACTTGGAACGAGTCGAGCGGGTATTTGCGCTGCTCGAAGTTCTTGGTTGGAGCGAGAGGGATCATTCCGGTGCGATCCGGATCGATCTCAACGAGCACCGTTGGGCGCTACTCAAAGCCCTCGAAATCCTTGCTCTGGACGCGCAGAACGACCTCGATGAGCTCGATCTCGGGATCGAGTCCCCACGAACCGCAAGGTTGAGCAAAGGTCGTGATCCGCTGCGACGAGCGTTTGAGTTGCAGGCATTTGGTTCTGAGGCAGTCGTCCAGGTCGCCCTTCTGGACGCAGAAGATCACCTCATGCACCTGCCCTCAGATCCGCTATTGCCAGGGGAGCCGCTATGAGGCCCGACGCGCCTAGTTGCGAGCCCAAACCGCAGTTGGTGATCCTCGGTCGGTCGGTGCGAGAGCTTCGCGAGCAGCGTAGCCTGAGCGCTGGCCTGCTTGCTGCCAGGACCGGCAGCAAGCTTCAGCGGATTCACGAGCTTGAGGCCGGCAGGGTCGACCCAGACTATGAGGAACTCATCGTGTTGGCTGAGAAGGGGCTCGGTATCCGGCTCTCGGCGCTCGTCGCTTATGCGGCTCGATGCGAAAGTCGGCCAAGAAGCCCCTGATCGTCCGCAGCACGCGAACTTTTTCGCGGTCCATGTGTCCTGCATCGCGCTCTTTGTCGGATAAGAGAGCAAGGACATACGCGGTCTGGGCCGGTTTGGACCAAAGGTTTGTTGTAAATGCCGGCTGCGGGCCGCGAGGTCAGGAGATGACCCGTGGCTCTCAAGGATGAGATACCGGCTCTATCTGGGGATCTACTCGATCTTGTGGCTCGTCGTATGCGTGCGATCGGGGAGCCGACACGGATGCGGATCGTGACGATGTTGCAGGGTCGGCAGGCCACGGTCCAGGAGTTGACCGATCGCCTGTCCGTCGAGAGTAGGCAGTTGACGCAACAGAACGTCTCGAAACATCTCGGGATTCTTTATCAGGCCGGGGTCCTCGCGCGTCAGCGCGAGGGGCGTTGCGTGCGCTACACCCTTTCCGACTTCACAGCCTGCCAACTGCTGGAGCACGCGGTAGCGAGCACCGCTGGATATTTCGACGAGCTTGCGGACATAGCCAAACCGCGTCGTTAAGTGCTGTGTGAATGGCGTTTCACGCCTTCCAAGGATCGTCGCTGGGGGTCAGTAGCAGACACGCCCGATTCACAATCATACGCTTGTACGTTTGTGTGATTGTGGATCTTTGGCTTCGCGCTCCGTAAAAACCGGGGGGTGATGAATTCTCTAACCAAAAATCCAAGTTGGTCTCGTTCCTCGCAGGTTTACCGTCGGTTGTTCTCGACGGTCGTCGTTGCCGTTTTGTTGTTGGCTGTTGTTCCGTCTGCTGCGCTGGCTGCTGGTAATGATGTTGGTGCGAATGTTGGCGGGTTGTTGAAGCATTATGCGGGTGAGGTGTATGGTGGGATAGTCGCGGCTTTCAGCCTCGTTTTCTTGTGGAATCGTCGTTATACCGAGCTTGCTGTGTTTTTGTTTGCGGCGATCGTGGTGGCGTGGATGGTGTTCGCGCCGGATCAGATCGGTAAGGCCGCGGAAGTTATCGGCAAGCAGGTCTTTGGTTAGGAGTTGGCTGGTGAGTGATTCTCCTTCACCTGTCCGCTCTTATCAGCGGATCTTCAAGCCGGATCGTCGGATCTACCAGATCGACGGGCGGCGTTTGCCCGTCCCCGGTGGCGTGCCGCTTGCTTGGCTTGGCTGGGCGGCGGGCACGCTGCTGGTGGTCCTGGTGCTCAGTACCCGCTCGCTGCTGTTCACGGCCGTAGCGGCCGGGATTGGTGGCTTGCTGGGTGCTGAGCGCGGATGGCGCGGCGCACTCATCGCCAGCACCTGCATCGCCGCGACAGTGCAGCTATCGGGCGTGCTGCTGGGTTGGGTCGATTGGCCGTTGCGTCTGCTGGTGTTGCCTGGGTTCGTTGCGACTGCGGCTGGCCAGTTGGCACCGGACGGTCGCTCGGGACATCGTTATTTGTTTTCGCGGATCATGGTGCGGTTGCGCGCGGGCCGCCGCTCCCTCGGCCGGTTTGTCGCGGTGGACGGCGAGGAGTGGACGTGGTCTCCACGGGTGTGGTTCGGCCATGACGAGCATCATCCGGTGCTGCATCACGGTCGGGTGCATGGTCCGGCGCGGGTCGTGTTCGCACGGCGTGTCGTGTTGACCCCGGCGCGCGGTCGTTTGGTCGCGCGTCCCGCCGCCGGCAGGCGTGTGCGGGAGGGTGAGATGGTCGCTTTGTGTGTCGATCTGGATGAGGGCCAGGTCGTGGAGGTCAGACCATGACCCGTTTCCCCCTCTCCTACGCCCACGGCAATCTCTTGTTCAGTCCGAACGGCGGGTGTGTGGCGCTTTATCGGTTGGGGATGGTGTCCTACCCTTTCCGTGCGGTATCGGGCAAGTGGGATTTGCAACGCCGCTTGGAGCGGTTGGCTCACACTGTTGCCGCCGATTTCAGTTTGTGGCGTGTCAACCGCGCCTACCCCACCGGCAGTTATGTGCGGGATACGCTCGGTCTGCTTGACCCCCGCCATCAGGACAAGCAGGCGTGGGAGGCCTTTCTTGCTGGGCATAGCGAGCGATTGGTGGGGATGCGTTCACACGTCCCCGAGACATACCTCGCGGTATCCCTCAACGAACGCGCACCAGCCGGGTTCGGATCGGGGCTCATCCGTTTCGGCGATCGTTTGCGTGCTCACGTCGAGGGTGTGGTCGGCGCTCGCAAACCCGCCTCGATCCCAGCCAGCCGGATCGAGGAGTTCAGAGCGTCCGAGCGGCGTCTGTTCGAGCGCTTGTCAAGCGTCGTCGTGTCCGAGCGTGCGAGAACGGTCGATATTCAGTGGTTGCTCGCGCGGGTCGCTGCTCGTGGTGTCGCGGAAGCCAGGGTCGATCGTTACTGGAAGCCCCAAGCACTCGTGGTACACGCCCCCGGCGGAGAGGCAGCGTTTGAGCCGCTGAGTGAGGTGTTGTGGCGCAACGCGAACGCTGCGATCACAGAGCACGAGCGGACACTACGCGTCGACGGCGAGCGCGTCTGGTCGTTCCAAGCGATGCTGGCGGTGGGTGCGCTCGCTGACGCCCCAGAGTTCCCCGGCGCCGGTTCCGAGCTGTTGTTCGCACCACTGGAGAGCATTGATTTCCCCGTCGACGCGGTCCTGCACGCGCGTTGGCTTGGCAATCGTGACGCGCTCGCACAGGTACGCAAGCGGATCGCCGACGTCGAGCACGCATACGCCGAGCAAGTACAGGGCGCAGCGTTCGGTCCGGGCCTACAGGCCGAGGAGGACAGGACACTCGCGCGGGAGTATGAGGCGCAATTGCAGGCGGGTTCGCGTCCGCCGATGTTGACGGGTTGGATCGGCCTCGCACTCGGCGCACCAACAGCGGATGAGCTTGAGCGTCGCGTGAGTGTGCTGCGCGAGCACTACGGCGACATCCAACTTCACCGTCCCGCGGGTCTGCAACACCAACTGTTCTTCGACCACGTTCTGCGCACCGATGGTGGGGTCACGCTCGACTATTCACAGCAGATCACAGTCGAGCAGTTCGGAGCGCTCGTACCCACAGCGACACGTACCGTCGGCTCACCACACGGCCCATATGTGGGATACGCGCCGACAGGGTTGCCGCGTCCGGTTCGGTATGACCCGACGCAGGCCTCGCGCGAGTCACGCGCATCGGCGGTATTGCTGGTGGGGACCTTGGGGTCGGGCAAGACCGTCGCGGCACAAACGATCGCCTACGCCGCCGAGCGCAGGGGCTCGTTGATCGTTGATTTCGATCCGAAGCCCGACCATGGGTGGGAGAACCTGCCTGAGCTACTGGGGCGTCTTGAAGTGCTCGAGCTCTCTGGTGAGCCTTCTCAGCAGGGAAAGCTCGACCCGTTGGCGATTGGACCGGCTGATCTTCGGGAGGAGATCGCGTCCTCATATTTGTTGGAGTTGTTGCGCGACCCGCCCGCTGTGTGGGAGAACGCGATCAGCCGCGCGGTAAGGGATGCGGTACGCGAAGGCTCCCGCGGCCTCATGAGCGTCGTAGACCACCTCAAGCAGAGCGAGCAGGAGCCGGCTCGCGACGCAGGTGAAGCACTTGAGGTGATAAGCGACTTCGGTCTGGCACGCCTCGGGTTCGGAACCGGCAAGGACACAACAGTGGAGACGCGGGGGTCGGTGGTGACGATCCGGATGCCCGGGCTCTCACTCCCCGACCCCGCAGCAGCTCGCGATACGTATACCCGCACCGAGCGAGTGTCGGTCGCGACGCTCACGTTGGTCGCTGCCTATGTGTTGCGACTCGTATCCCAAGATCGCTCGCGTCACAAGGTCGTGCTGCTGGATGAGGCATGGTTCCTGCTGGCCTCCCCACGAGGACGGGTCATCGTCGATCGCCTCACCCGCTTGGGTCGCGCGTTCAACACGACCCTTCTGCTTGGCACGCAGCGCACCGCCGACCTCGACGGACTCTCGGAGCTGATCGGTGTCTATTTCATCTTCGGCCAAGACTCCGACACTGAGGCCGCCAGGGCACTGTCGCTGATCGGCTTGGACCCAGACGATCAAGGTCTCGTCAGCCTCATTTGCGGGTTTCGCCAGGGCCGTTGTCTGATGCGCGACCTGGATGGTCGTGTGGGTGAGGTGCAGATCGACCCGGTCTACGAGCATCTGCTCAAAGCGTTCGACACGACACCTGCCCAAGCGACGACGGAGAGCGGCAAATGAGAACCGCCGCCTACACCCTTCGGCGTTTCGCCGGGTGGGCGCGGCGTCACCGTCGTGCGCTGCTCATCACCAGCCTTGTGCTCGTCTTGTTGTTGGTTGCGGCGCCCGTCGCGTTCGGCAGCGACGTCTACGGGAACGTCGGTCCTGCACCGCAGTTGCCGGCGGGTGGGCTAGTGGAACGCTACCCGCTCTCAAACTACGAGCTCGACGAGTACTTCAACGGGGTCGAAGCGAGCCTCACCGGCGGCATCGACGTCTCCGGTGTACCGCCTTTGATCGCGTACATGCTGGCGCAGGTGCTCTGGCTGTACTGCGCGTTCATGTCGCGCCTGTTGATCACCCTGTTCTCCTTCGCGTTCTCCCTGGATCTCGTCAACGGGAACGGGAGTCCTAGATCGGGTGCGCTCACGCCCGTATCCCAAGCGATCCACAGTATTTACGCCAACACGTTCGGCACACCATGGTTGGTAGTCGCGATCCTCCTGACGGGGTGTTGGGCGATGTGGAAGACACTCGTTCAACGCCGCTACACAGAGACCGCCGGCAAGCTCGGACTCTCACTCGTCTACCTGGTGCTAGCGCTCGGGATCGTCACACAACCACAAGCGACGATCGGTCCCGCGAGCCAGCTCACAAACCAAATATCGACAGCGTTCCTGTCGATCACCAGCAAAGGCACGCTCGGTGGTGAACAGGAAGCAAAGCAGGCCGCGAGCGGCCAGCTCTTTGAACTATTGATCGCCCAGCCCTGGACGGTGCTGGAGTTCGGCGGGATAGAGCACTGCGTCGCCACACCAGTCGCGAGCAAACCAAAGTCGGTAGCAGTCCGGCCCCTCGCCAGCAACC
This sequence comes from uncultured Solirubrobacterales bacterium, assembly GCA_963809705.1. Classification (GTDB taxonomy): domain Bacteria; phylum Actinomycetota; class Thermoleophilia; order Solirubrobacterales; family Solirubrobacteraceae; genus Palsa-744. The sequence goes on from CAWEKF010000002.1 coordinate 481,787, forward strand.
CAGACATGGACGCGAAGCTCGCGGCCGAGCTTGAAACTGGCACCGAAGTCGGTGCGGAACACAAGCTTTGTGTGAACGCTCTGCACAAGTACGCGCCGCACTTCCTCGCCTACACCTTCCAGTCCCCCGAACGCAACGCCGAGCACGCGGCACTCGAACACGGCAAGAGCAGCGACCTACCCAACAATGATCCAGCGAAGGCAAGCGGCAGCTATCCCCTGGGTCCGGTCGATGAGCCCGCCGCGGAAGCTATGGGCAAGGGCGGCCAATACCAACGGCTGCTCCTGTCGTTTGTGATCATGCTCTGCGCCGACGGGGTGCTGCTGTTGCTCGGCGCGCTCTGCCTCGGAGTGATCGTCTCCCAAATCCTCTTCCTACTACTACTCTCCTTCGCGCCCGTCGCGCTGGTGGTGGGTGTGTTCCCGGGACGCGGACACGAGTTCTTCAAGGGCTGGCTCACCCGCCTCTCAAGCTTCCTCCTCCGCAAGGCCGTCTATTCGCTGATCCTCGCGGTCGTCCTCGCGCTCTGCCGTGCATTGGCGGAGGCCACGAGCAACCTTGGATGGCTTCTCAGCTTCGTCCTACAGGCCGCGTTTTTGTGGGCGGCGTTTGTGTATCGCAACAAGCTCACCGGGGACCTCCTCGCCGCAACGACCGGCACTCGTGCCGGTGATGGCGATCGACTGGGACTCCTGCCCGTCCTCTATGCCGCTACCCGTCTCACTGGGATGGCGGCCGGCCGGCACAGTCCCGCCACTACTCCCCCACCACAACAGGGGCGCACCGGCAAAAAGCCCGGTGCGCCCCAACCAACCCCAAAACCCAACACACCCACCAAAACGGGCGCCAACACATCGGCCAAGACGACAGCTCCCGGCCAGTCAGGTGGGTCGTCATGAGTGGCTGGCTGATCAGGTTGCGCGACCGGCCGATAGCCGATCACGAGCGCCGCCAAGCATTCATCGCATCGGCCGTCGTGCTCGCGATCGCCGTTGGCCTGCTCATGCTCACCACACCCGCCGCCAGCACGACGACGCACGCCGGCCGAAGCTCGCTCGCTGCACGGCCGTCGGTCGAGAAGGCACCGCTCTCGTCGCCGTCGATTGCGGACGACGGTTCTTCCAAGCCTGGTTTGGTTTCCCAATCTGTGGAGCGTGTCGCGCGCCGGTTCCTTACCGGCTACCTCGCCTACCTCTACGGCCACAACGGGGTCGCCGGGATTCGTGACGCGAGCGCCAACCTCAAGCGCTCGCTCGGGAAACATCCACCCCACGTCTCACTGACCATGCGTACACGCCATCCGCACGTGGTCTCGCTGGCATCCGTCACCGCGCCCGACGGCGCGGACGTGAGCGCGGTCGTCGACGATGGCGGCGTCGCCGACTACACGATCGACCTACTCGTCAGCCGTAGCGATGGACGGCTACTCGTCACCGGAATAGGCGGTGCATGATGAGCAAGAGTTCGTCGAACGCTGGGCGTGCGTTGTGGTGGTGGGTCGGCTCGGGGTTCGCCGGTGCCGGCGTGCTACTCGCGGTCACGACGACCCTCGGGTTCGTCGCGGCCGTGCTCGGTGCGAGCCTCTCCTGCAAGGCAGCAACACCAACAGGAACCGCCGCGGCGACGAACGGTCCCGCGCCGTCTGCCGCGGCAGTGCGGGACATTCCGCCGGAAAGGTTGCGTCTCTATGAGCAGGCGGGTGCACGGTTCGATATCGACTGGACGTTCCTCGCATCGATCGGAGCGCAGGAGTGCAACAACGGCACCTGCGCCGGCACCAACAGCTCAGGTTGCGCCGGCCCGATGCAGATCGCCTACCAGCGTGAAAGCCCCTGCAGTCCAGGAGCCGGTCCGACGTTGTGGGAACGCTATGAAGTCTCCGCGCGCCCAGGTCAAACGGCGTCAGTGAACGATCCGGCGGACGCGATCTATACCGCCGCGAGGATCCTGCGCGAAGACATGGGTGCCCCACCAACCGGCGGCACCTACAACGAATACTTCCAAGCCGCCTGCCACTACTACGGTGCGTGCGCCGACAGCGCCGTCAGCTACGCCAGCGAGGTGATGGCCCGTGCCGTGCAATACGGGTTCACCGGCAGCGGCTCACCAGCACCGACGAGTAGCGAACTTGCGCAGCCGGTCGAAGCCGCGAGCCCAACCGGATGCGCCGCCGCCCCAGTCGCCGGCGCAGGCGGAGACGCGGGAACCGTCAAGCTCGCCGAAAGCCAGGTCGGCCAAAAAGAGCACCCGGCCGGATCGAACTGCACGATCTACGGACCGTGCGAGGAGTGGTGCAGCCTCTTCACAGCATGGGTCTGGCAGCACGCGGGCATCCCATTGCCCGGCCCCACATCGCTCTACGCGTACTCCGGCTCGCTGTACACCTGGGTCGCCGAACACCACGGTCGGGTCCTGCCGCCAAGCGCGAGACCCTCACCCGGCGACGCCGTGTTCTACGGCACCGGACCCAGTAACAGTCTGCACGTCGGGATCGTCGTGCGCGTCCTAGCGAACGGAGAAATCACGACGATCGATGGCAACTACGCCAACAAGGTCACGCGTGCCGGCCCGTTCGACCCCGCCCACGCCGCCGCCGCTGGCGAGCCGGGTCCGATCTACGGGTACGCACAACCACCTCTGCCAACCGAACGGAAGCGTGATCGGTCGGATGGCGACACAAGCTCATGTCAAACGTGGCGCATCCCGTGTTTTGGGGTTGCGTCCTGATCGAGAAAGGAATCTCGATGCCACAGTCAAGGAAGACAACGGCCTCCCGCAACCGCCGTGCCAGTAGACAGCCGGGGAAGATCCTCGACCTGTTCGCTGGCGCGGGCGGGTGGGAGGAGGGCCTGCGCCCGCTCGGCCTGGACGCGCTCGGGATCGAGCTTGAACCCTGGGCCTGCAAGACCGCTGAAGCTGCCGGGCACGCACGCCTACAGGCCGATCTCTCCATGCTCGACCCACAGGACTTCGCGCCATTGTGGGGGTTGATCGGCTCCCCGCCGTGCCAGGCGTATTCGACGGCTGGCAAGGGGCTGGGCCGGACCGATAAGCCGTTGGTGATCGCCTGCGCGCACGAGCTCACCGCCGGGAACGACACCCGCGAGCGGCGGCGGCGGGAATGTCGAGATCCACGGTCGCTGTTGACGGTCGAGCCGTTGCGTTTCGCGCTCGCATTGCGGCCCCGTTGGATCGCGCTTGAGCAGGTCCCTGGCGTCCTCGAGCTGTGGACTTTGTTCGCAGGACTCCTTGCCTCCCAGGGCTATCACACGGCGGCTGGGGTTCTCCGTGCGGAGTGCTACGGGGTGCCGCAGACCCGCAGGCGCGCGTTCCTGATCGCCTCACTCGACGGACCCGTGAGCCTTCCCGCGCCGACCCACCGGTCTTACGATGCGCGCCGCCGGGAGACCCCTCCTGGGGAGCTGGGGCTGTTGCCGTGGGTGAGTATGGCCCAAGCGCTGGGGTGCAGTTCAGACGGGGTTGTGCAGACGAACAACCAGACCAACAGCGGTCGTCGTCCGTGCGGTCTCACTCGTCCGCTGCGAGCGCCCGCGCATACGCTCGACACGGCTTCTGGGTCGTGGACGTTTCACGGTCGCGGTGGACGATGGGTTTTCCGCAACCGGCCGCGCCACCCGGAGTGTTTGCGCGGTCCCGATGAGCCCGCGCCGACGATCATCGCGCGCGGTCACCAGAGCTGGGTCCGTCAACGCCCGGCGACGACGGTCGCGTGCGACTCGCGGATCGCGCGACCCGGCGCGAAGCGAAACGCCAATCGTCCCGATGCGCCGGGCCGCAGCGAGGGCGCCGTCCGAGTGAGCGTCGAGCAGGCTGCGGTGCTCCAGGGGTTCCCTGCCGACTATCCGTGGCAAGGCGCGCGCGGCCGCCAGTTCCAACAGGTCGGTAACGCCGTCCCGCCACAGTTGGCGCGACGCGTGATCGAAGCCGCGATCTACGCGGGCGGTGCATCGTGAGAGGCCCGGCGGACGGTTCGTTTCCTGGTTCGTTTCCTGGTTCGTTTCCTAGTTCGTTTCCTGGTTCGATCTTTGGTTCGCGACCGGTGAGGACGCGAACGGGCGAATCCCCGCTCTGGGACTATGATCGCGCGGCGCTCGGTTTTGGCGACATCTCTATCACGGAGGTGACCTGGTGAGGACTACGACGCCGACGGAGCGGACCACGGTCATTGGGCTGGCGGCGCTGATGTTGCTTGCGCTCGCATTTCACGTGGTGACCAAGGAGCACCCTGGACCCGGTGTGTTCAGCCCGACCGCGATTCGGGCCGATCTCCTACCGCTGGCAGGTAGCGCCCTCCTCACCGCTTTCGCTCTGGCGGGCCTGCGCTTTGTGTTGTCCCGTCGTGCTCTTCGCTCGCGGGTGCAGTTTGAACTGTTACCAGCCGATACGTTCGCCCCGTCGCTGGATGCGATCCGTCGGTTCGCGGCTCAGCTCGCGCGCACGCGCCGGGGATTCTTGGTCGGCTGGCTTGAGCGTCCAGGGACCGCAGTACGCATCCTGATGGCGCCTGACCGCCACGGCGTGCTGCGCTACCGGCTGGAAGTGCCCGAGCGTGTCCGCACAGCACTCGCGGCGGCGCTGAGCGCCTACAGCCAGCTCGAAGTAAGAGAGTGCGACCGGGTCGTGCTCCCGCGCGAGGGGCACACGGTGCGGGTCGAGTTGCGGCTCGCGCACGAGCCGGCCCAGCCGCTCGGCGATCCCGGTCTCGATCCCGACCCTCTGCAAGGGATCGCCGGGGTCCTTGGACGGTTGCACGGTCCAGGCGAGGGTGCGGTCGTGGCGATCGATCTGCTCCCCAAGACGCCAGGTCAGAGCCGGCGGCTTCGCAAGCGGATGTTCAAGGACGCCGCGCGCAGAGCAGGCGTCCAGAGCGCCGGAATGCTCGACGGGCTCCTTGGGCAGCAGTCGAGGACGGGCAGGTTGCCGGCGGCGGATGCGGTCGACCGGCTGTTTCAGACGCGCGCGTTGCAGCGCAAGCTCGACGCATCGGACCCGCTGTTCGCAACCCAGATCCTGCTCTGCATTCGTGGCCGCGAGAAGGCTCCCGTACGAGCGCTGACCCATGCGCTGCTGTCGTGCTTTGACGTGTTCGCCGGGGAGAACCATCTCCGCGCCGCAGGCCTGCGATTCGGTGGCCTCGGGTTCCTTGGAGCAGACGCGCCGTGGCGACGCGGCAACTTCGACCGGCGACTGAGCAGCGGCCGGTTCGCCCCGGCCAGGACGAGCATCCTTGGAGCGTCGGAGATCGCGGGGCTGCTCAAGCCGCCGACCGTCCACTGTTATGTGGAGAACGTCGCGCGCTCCGGCGGCGCGATCCCGCCACCCCCGCCGGGACTGCCGACCTATTCGGGACAGAAGGGGTTGATCCCGCTCGGGAAGATCACCGACCGTGGCGGAGAGCGGATCGTCGGCGTGCCCGTCAAGGGCACGTTCTTCGCCTACATGGCCGGCCGTTCGCGCTACGGCAAGACCGAGACCGCGATCGGACAATTCATCGCGCTCGCCCGCTCCGGTCACGGGGGCCTGTTCCTTGACCCACACTCAGACGCGCTCAAGGACATCAAGCCCTATCTCACCGATCCCGGGATACGCGAGCGGGTTGTGGAGATCAACCTCGCCGACACCGAACACGACAGCCAGGCGCCCGCGTGGAACCTGTTCGCATTGGAGCGGCGCACCCCGGCCGAGGCCGCCGGCAAGGTTGAGGCGTTCGTGGACGCGCTCGCCGCCGCCCTGCGGTGGGATGAGCGCAACACCCGCGCGCTGAACCTCGCCACCCAAGCCGCCCAAGCGCTCGTCGAGCTCGCGCTCGCCCTCCCACCAGAGTGCGCGCCGACGATCTTCCAGGTACCCACGCTGCTCTCCGACGACGACTGGCGCGCGGCGATCATGCCGGCGCTGTCCGCCGGCACGCGTGGGTTCTTCCAGGACCGTTTCCCCAGACTGCCCGCAGAGGCGGTCACGGCCGTCACGAATTTGATCGACCGGCTCCGTGCCGCGCGTCCCGTCGCTGCGTTCCTTGGCTCGCCTGTCTCCACCTATGACGCACGGCGGGCGATGCGCGACGGGCTAATCGTGCTCGCCTGCCCCGGCTCAGGATCCACCCGTGATCGGCTCGTCGCGAACCTACTCGTCTATGACGTGCTACACGCCGCCAAGGCCAGAGCCAGCATCGCACCCGAGCATCGCCGCACGTTCTGGCTGTTCTGCGACGAGCTACAGACCTACGACGGGCCGAACCTCCCCGCACTCTTGGAGCAGTCAGCGAAGTACGGCGGCCGCGCGTTCCTTTTCAACCAAAACCCCGAGCGGCTCACCGAAGCGACATGGAACGCCGTGACAACGAACCGCTCCCACCTGCTCAGCTCCACGGTGAATGCGAAGGCCGCTGGCATGATCGCCCGCGAGTGGACAGGCCAGCTCGACGCGAAGACCATCACCGGCCTCGCCCGCTACACCTACCTCGCCTCAATCACGCACGGCGAGCGGACCACAAAGCCATTCCTCGTGCACGGCGTCACCGCCCGCGAGCTACACGCCGAGCACCACCACCCCGAGCAGCTCCCAGCCCTAGAAGCGGCGATCCAGACCACGACACGACGCGAGTCGATCGCACAAGCACTCGCCACACACGAGAACCACGACCAGCGCATCCGTAAAGCAGTCGAAGCGCTCCACCGAGCACCGACAGCCCAAGGCGAGCGCGTCTCACGCGGGCGGACAATCCCCACCCCCGTCGCGCTGGAGGGAGACGAGCAATGGGACTGAAGGCCGCCGCGCCGCCGCTGCCCGCCGTCGCCACCGAGGTGCTGACCAGCATCTACCAACACCGTCTGCTCACCACCACACAGATCCACACCATGCACATGCCAGATCGTTCGCGGCGATGGGCCGAGCGCGTCCTGCACCAGCTCGCCACACGCGAGCTGACCGAGTTCGTAAGGCCCGGCAAGGGCGGACAACGCCTCTACTACCTCACCCCTACCGGAGCACACGCCGTCGAGCAGGTCCCAACCCGCGTCGAGACACGGCGCAAGCTCATCACCCCCGAGCAAGCAGCCGGCCCACTCTGGCAACACACACTCGCGGTCAACCACACCGGGATCACATTCATGCAGGCCGCCCGCGCGCGCGGCGACGACTTCGGGCCGTTCGCCTGGCATCACGAGATCGCCCACCACGCCCCCACCGCCGGACACGCTCGAAGCGAGCTGCTGATCGCAGACGCGCTGCTCACATATCTCGCCATCGGCCAAGAGATGACGTTCCACTACCGGCTCCTAGAGCTTGACCGCGCGACCGTCCCCACCGACACGCTCGCCAACAAGCTCGCACGCTACGCCGACCTCTACCGCCACGCACCATCCAACCACGGCCAGCCATCCGGTAAGCCCGCGTGGCAAGCCCGCTATCCGATCTTCCCCGACATCATCTGCGTCCTCGCAGGCAAGCCCCGACCCGCCCTCCAGCGACGCGCGCAGACCGTCCTCGCACTCTGCCAAAACGATCCCCGGCTACAAAGCACGCCCGAGGTCCGTATCTCGCTCGCACTGCTCGAAGACCTCCAGGCCCACGGGCCATACGCCCCGATCTGGCGGCAACCCGTAAACCCCACCCAAGCCCTCGACTGGCTCGGGCAAGATCGAGGCCCCGCATGAGACCCGACGACGACAGGCGTCACGGGCGGGCGGACAGGCCGGCGGCAGCGCCCCCAGAACGCCTCACCGCAGCCGACGTGATGACCGGACGCGAGGTAGCCGCGCTCCTACACGCCCCCGTCTCAACCGTCGAAGACTGGGCACGCCGAAACATCCTGCCCAGCGTCAAGATCGGCCGCCGCCGGCTCTACATCCGCCAGGACATCGAAGGGGTACTGACCGGCCGTACGCTCACGCGCTGACCTGTTGGGATCACGAATAGATGTCACACCATAGGCGACGACTCAAGCAGGCAAGAAATTGGCCTTGATCTCGTCACGGGCAGGATCGCTGTCTAGCTTTGCCAGCAGCTTCCCTCGCTTAGATATGCCTTCCTTGTGTGCGTACTCGAGGAACTCGTTGATTGCGCGTCGCACGTTCCATTGAAACTTGGATACCTCTGATTTCGACACCTCGAGCGGATCGCCACCGTGGACGGCCTCGGAGCGCACCTCGTCGTAGAGGCCGTAGATCGATCCCGGGTGGGTGAACCCCTGCTCAAGCTTGTGCGACAGGAGGGCGCGCCGCAGCGCGAGGTTTTCGCCCTTGGGCTTGTCCGACTTGTCGCCCAAGATTGCCTCGAGCGCAAAGAACAAGTACAGCATCTCCTTGAGCGGGTCGATCGCAAGCAGCGCGTCGTCGAACCACTGGAGCGCCCGGCGCGCTGCCTTCTCGATACTCGTGCCGCCCTCTACGGGTAGCTTGGCGATCTCCGTGGAGGTGGCTAGCTCGATGAGTTCCTCGTTAAGCCCAACGTTGATGATCTGATCGCTACGGGTGGACCAGCCGCCACCTCCGCCGTCGAACCAATATGAGGTGCCGAGCCGGAACCGGAGCTGCTGATCGGGGATCATGCGGTACTCGCGCAGGCCAGCGCGCAGCTGTCGGAGGGCGTGCTCGACCCTCTTGCGCGCTCGTTCCTTCATCGCCTTCCCGTTCGTCCCCTCGCAGGTGGTACTGACAACGGCTCCTATGGGGCCGTGGCCCGGGCCGAACATGTGCTCGGGCACCTCGGCCTCCTCGGCGGGCGTGAACGTTACGCCGAATAGCCCGATCTCGCGATGGACAGTCAGCCCCTCGATCGGGAACGAACACACGAGGCTCAGGGGCTCCTTGGCGTTCTTTGCCAGAAACCCTGGGATGTGGTTCGTGTCCCTATGAACAAAAGCGGCGTTAGCAAAATCCTCCACGGTCTCTTTGATCTCCCGCTCCTTCATATGCTCGAAGCGGAAGTCAGCAGCTAGGGCAGCTTCAAGCTCTACGAGGGCATCGACCTGGTGGTCGATTGGCGTGTACTTCCGGTGCGCATACATTCGGTACGTCCGCGGCACTGCAGGTGGAGCCGGCCACTCCACGGACTCCCGCGCGGTCCACTCGACCGTTCGGAGCGCCTTCTCAACTGTCATTCTCGTCCTCCGGTGTGTGAGTTTCCAACCATGCAGTCAAACAAGATGTTTGTTACGCGCTCCGGAAGTCTGCCCGGAGGTTCTCGATCACGCCGGTCGTCGCGAGGGCTCTCGCTGCTCAGGGTTGGCCACAACCGACAGCTTCTCGCGGCGCTCGGCGTAAATCTCCTGGGAGGGGTCGGGCGAGCCAAGCGGCGTTCCCGTGAGTCTGGGACTTCGCTCGGCTCGCGTGAGGTCGAGCAGCTTGCCGTAGACCTCCAGCCCAGCCCCGAGCTCTTCGGGGGTCGGCGGGTCAGCTCCGTCGGCGAGCGGTCGGTCGTGCGCCCACGGCGAGCAGTCGTCGACGCCAAGGTCGACGAGCGCACAGATCTCCTGTGTACACACGACCTTGCTCAGGTTCTTGGTGTGGATTGTGTCATCGCGACGGGTGACGGTTTCCTCAGTATCTCCTCTTCCACGGCGCGCTCGAACGCCGCACGCAATGCGACGCAGAACTCGCTCGCGGCAGACAAGTAGCGCTCATCTTCTTGCTGCTCGTAAAGCTCCCGCAGTCTCCCGAGGCGGTCTTGCAGCTCTTGGCGCCGCGCGCGAGCCTTCTTACCCTCCCACGGCAGTCCCTCACGCACGTGCCCAACCGTCGCTCCGCTACGACATACGTGCTGCAAGTGAATGGGCAGCGCGTCCGTGGCGCAACGCCCGAGTTCGTGAACAAAGGAGAGCTCGTGGGTGAAGACGATCACCTGTTGGCGACGGGCGAGTTCGCAGAGCGTGCGGGCGATGTGGCGCCTGCCCTCCTGATCGATCGATGAGGCCGGGTCGTCGAGGACGACAGGGTTGGGTTCGCCCAGCACCTCCATCTCGGCGAGGAACATCGCGAGCGCGAGGCGTCGCTGCTCTCCCTGACTAAGGATGCTGTTGAGGGGCACGCCATCGACGGTCTTGAAGCGCAAGCCGACGAGGGCCTGCCCTCGCACGGTCTTGGATCTCACGCGTACCGCTAGGCCGTTGAAGTTCAGAGCCTTCAGGTGTCGATGCAGCGCTCCCTGCAGGTCGGCCTCGATCAGCTCGCGCGAGAGCGCAGTTATCGTGTTGCTGAGAGCTGAAGTGTTGAGCTTGCGTCTAGCCTCGGCGAGCCTCGCCAGCTCCTGTAGCGCATTCAGGTGAGCGAACACCTCCGGCAGGCGCTTCGACAGTTCTTCGCGCGCTTCTAGCTCGACCAGAGCCCTGGTGAGGCGCTGTTGCTCGGTGGCATCGGTGAGGGCGGCGTGTTCGGCCGCCTCGCGCCTACAGCGCGCAACCCACTCCTCGATCGGCCCGAGCGGCGGTGCGGACAACGGCGTGAGCTTCTCAAGGTCACCAACGCGCATACGCTCGGCGACGTTCTGCGCCTCGGCAAGCCAGGCACGGATCGGCTGGGTGCCGGAGCCATCGTCGGGCTCGATGCAACCGAGGATGTGGACGTGGGCGAGCAGGGTCCGTTCGACATCGGGCAGCATGGCAGCAGCTCCCTGTATCTCGTGCTCGGCCTCTGTGACTTGGCGGCTGATGTCGGCCTTGACGAACTCCTCAAAGCGCACAAGGCGCGCTTGCGCCTGCGGTGAGAGTTCTTGCATGCACAGCGGGCATCGTGCGGCGTCGTGGGTGGGCGCGAGCTGCTGGCCTTGGTGCTCTGCATATGCGCACGCGGCCTCCCACATGCGCTTCCAGGTCTCGCTGCCGACACCAGCGATAGGCTCGGCGGCGAAGGTCGCAGCGGCGACCCGCTGGGTCTTGCGGGCGGCGTCAAGCTTGCCCTGGCGCCCCCATGCCTGCTCCAGGCACTTGGTTCCAAGCTTCTGGGAGAGTTCCCGAAGTTCGACTTCCAGGTGCTCCGCCATCGCAGCGGAGGCTTCTGCGTCGGCGCGAAGCTTCGGCGCCTGCATAGCCTCGACCTCGGCGCGCTTGGCGCGCAATGTCCGCAGCTGCTGCTTCTCAGGCGAGTTGAGCGTCGCAAGCGAGTTGAGTTCGTGCTTGCTGGTTGTGGCAGCGATCGAACCGAGCAGAGCTGCCACGCGGGTGTGCTGTCCGTAAGGCCGCAGATCGAGCGCTGCGGGCCTGGCCACGTCGATGCGCCGGACAAGCTCGGCCCCCATGGCCTTGAGCCCTGACGCAAGGCGAGTGAGACTTTGCAGCACAGCCGGGGCGTAGTCGACCTCGGTGTCCTCCGTTAGGTAGCGCTCGGCCCCGAGCGCATCGGCAACGCAAATACGCGCGAGATGAGCGGGCGGCGCCGCCTGCAACTCCAGGGGGGTGCTGCGTTTCTCCTCGCCAACGCAGACGGTGATCGTCGCGCGCGGCGGCGGGCTGCCGGCCACGGTTACGTTTGCGAGCACGGTCTCGCGGCGCAAGGTGCGCCCGGCATGCTTGAGGATCCGCGAGTAACCGGTCTTTCCTGCACCGTTCTTGCCGTACACCACGTTCAGCCCAGCCGGTTCGAAGGCGAGCGTCTGCCCATCGGCAATTAGGTTGACGCCGCTCAGTTCGGAGAGCGAGTCTATGCTGAAGGCTTGACCACCATCACGAGCGCCGGGCAGGTCGTCGCGCGTGACCTCCCGTGGCGCAGAGGTGTGCTCGCCGCGACCGAGCAGGATGTCGCTGACCTCCTCGATATCGTGAGGCTCGAGTTCGGGCTTCCCCGCAGCACGCAGGTACAACTCTTGCTTCCAGGCGGGCTGACGCTTGACCCAGTTGAAGATCTCATCGTGAAGGCTCATCCCGACGCGCTCCCCAGTGCGTCCTCGCGCACAGAGTCGCTGGTGGTGAGGGCCTCAGCGATGTCCTGTCCGAGCATCCCGATCGTGTACATGTCTTGGTCGACGCTGCGGTTGAGCATTCTCAACCAGGCGTCCAGTCGCCTGCGCTCGGCTTCGCGCGCGCGGCGTTCGGCGTTGCGTGCGGCGGACACCCGCACGCGATAACGCCCGGTGCGGTAGTCGGGGCGCGCGCACATGTGGATCGTCCGACGCGCCCAGTTTGACAACTGGTGCCCGGTGGCCGGGACCGGTGCGAGCAGCATCTGGACCTCGGCTTCCAGCGCCCGCCAGCGGCGGCTTCGCTCCCAGTAAAGGCGGCTACCCGACCGCGGTGGCGTCGAGCGTCGCCATCGCTGCGCTCGGGCGGCGAGGCTGCTCGCCCGCACGATCTCCTTTGGGCGCAGACCGGTGCGCTCGCTCACGAGCCGACACAGGTGCTCGCCGCTGAGCCCCACCCTAGCTGCCGCTCTAGCGCATGAAGCGCCCTGCGTCAGCTCGGTGATGGCAGTGGTGACCCGCAAGCGCTTGCGAATCTCGGTGAAGGTTTCGCCCTCGCGCGCGAGGCGCCGCTGTAGTGTGGCGCGGCTCATGTACAGCGCGACGGCGACGTCCTCGATGCGAGTCGTGGCACCGGCGTGGACGAACGCCGTCATAGTTCGCTCGACCTCCGCAGTGAATGAGCGCATTGTTTTCATCGCCCAACTGTTTAGCGCACCGCTCGGTCGGCCGAAGCTCGATCATCAAGGCAAGCTTGCTGCGCTAGCTTGCCATAACCGAGGCGAGATTTGGCCTCAATCTTCATGTGCTCGATCATCCAATGCCGCCGATAGCGAACCTAGGTACCAAGCAAGGAGTTCATTGGTTTCGTTCACGTATACCGTTGCGTGGCAGCTACAATTGGGAGTCGTGCCTCTAGCTATTCGTTTTCGTCGGCCTCTTGGCAAGCGCGACGCCCGTGGTCGAATCTGGCTGGGCCACATGTTGGTCAGCCTGGAATGGGACATGAACCCATTCGAGCCACCTCGAAAAGGGCCTCTGACGCCGTGCGTGCCGGCTGCCGCCTACTGCCGTCGTGAGTCATACGTTTCGGCCCGGAGAGAGGCTCGGGTCCAACGCGTCGCCCTTAGTCAGCGTGTGCGACCAGCCGACCGTGGAAGCAAGGGAACACATGGCCTTCCTCCTTGCTCTCGCCACCCCGGGGTGGCTTTCTTGGCCCTGTACCGTTGCCGTGGTCTTCAGCAGCGTGATCCTCTGCCTTGCTGGACCACTCCGAGCCACTCACACACTTCTGCGCACAGTCGTCGGCATCCTGCGTAGCTGCAACGAGATCCGCGACGAGTGGCGCAAGTTGCGGTCAGCCGACCCGCCGCCTAGGAGGGCTTGGCGAAACCCACAAGCCTAGTATCCATGCGGGATCGGAGAGCCGGTCGGAGGCGGATACCCATCTTCTAGCCGATCCTACCCCAAGGGGGGCTCAGCCGACCGTCAAGACCCCAAAGGCCCGAAAGCAGGTGGCGACAGTAGGCCCGGTGAGGGCCGATGAGCCGCCGCCGTCTACAAGTTGGTCTTGACTGTCCAGACTTCCGTGCTGATCGGCCGGTCTTGGCGTCCGATGGCGTTGACCAACTTGCGGGTGATGTCCGCGATTGTGCTCGCGATGTCCCACATGGAATCGTTGGCACCCCCGCTCACTCGTTTACCGCTGTAGAACGTGAGGTCGGCACCGATGTCGCCCTTCACCTGCACATCCAGATTCGGAGCACGGCAGAGTATCTTCAACACTATTGCGCGTTCGTTCAATATGCGCCGATCAAAGTGGACGGCGCTTTCTGCGGCGATATATTGGGCGAGGCGAAGCTGAGGCTCGCGGAACCGCAGGCCCCAAAGGTGGACGAGTCGGTGCTTGTCCTGGTTCCAGAGCTTGTGAACGGTCCGAACGTCTCCGCAAAAGAACCGTCGGTATCGCTGTGGGTAGGGCTGCAACGCCTCGATAAATGCTTGTGGACCGGGGCCGACGCCCCGGATCTTGTTCATCCCGCTGCGCCGACTCCACGCGCCGCTTTTGATCCGCTCGTAGAACAGCTTGCGGCTCGTAAAGACGGGGAACGAGCAGAAGGGCACCTCGCGTCGCGTCCAATCAACTCCGAGCCAGTAAACGCACTGATCCAAGGCGGATTGGAGGTCGTGGATGGCATCGCCAAGGGTGACGGCCCAATCAATCGGGATCGGTTCGAGAAACCGCAGCCTGAAGAAGTGCTTGCGTCCCTGGTCGTGCACCTCTGGTACAAGTCGCCATGGCCGACGTGCATTCCACGCGGTCATTTCGTCGTGGAGGCATCCGAAGTGCTCGTGCGCTCGCGTGATCTTTCGCTCTATCCCCGCAAGGGCACGAGGGTCAACTTTCATGACGTGATCGTACTTGCCACCCCTACGCCGCCAGCGCCAGCGCCGCCCGCTCCCGATTCAGCGCGACCGCCAACTGAGAAAGGATCGTGAGGTCCGCGTGAAGCCTTACCCGCTCGATGCGGCGCACTCGCAATGGCGCGAGGCTCCATTCGTTCTTGAGCCTGTAGAACGGATCGCTTGAAGCTCGCTTATGAGGCGCGTGACCTCGAGGTCAAGGAGGCGACACGGCAATTAGCAGGGTCATTTGGTACCCACGAGTGGTACCCACGAGACGAAACCGACCTACGAATCATGCCCCCGATACGACAAAAACCACCCGCTAGCAGGGGTTTTGTGGGATGGGCGATACTGGGCTCGAACCAGTGACCTCCGCCTTGTCGAGGCGGCGCTCTCCCAGCTGAGCTAATCGCCCTGGGATGGGTCTTAGCCTATCAACGGCTGCCCGTCCAGGGCTCGCATCCGGGCTGCTTGTCAAGAGACGGGGCAGAGTGTCCCGCGGCCGACAGATCCGGGATCGACCACGGGACATCTGGATCTCAGTTCTCGACGTCAGGGCACGATCATGACCTGGTCTTCGCGACCGGCTTCGCCGGCCCCCGCGCTGCTCAAGCCCTGGCCTTCGGTTTCGTGTCCTGAACCCTGTTCATACCCGTAAGGGCTCGCTTCGCCGCCTTCGACCTGACTTTCGCGACCGGTCCCGCTGGGACGTTCGACCTGGCCGCCTTCGACCCCGTACGGACTTTCCACCTGGCCCCTTTCGCCGCTGCCCCCATAGGGACTTTCGACGCCATAGGGCGACTGTGTGCCGTAGGGCGATTCGCTGCTCGACCGGCCTTCGGCGCCCGTTCCGCTTTCGGCCTGTTCGCTGCCGCTGCTCCCGCCGCCGGACTCGATCGACTTGATCGCTTCTGACACCGTGTTCGAGGAGATCGCGAAGCCCACGCCCGTGCTGCCCGGTTGAGAGCCTTCGCTGCTGGCCGCGTCGCTTGCGATCTGGGAGTTGACGCCGATCACGTCTCCCTGTTCGTTGAGCAATGGGCCGCCCGAGTTGCCCGGGTTGAGCGCCGCGTCGGTCTGGATCGCGTTCTTGATCGGGGCGCCGTCGGGAGCTTGGATTTCGCGTCCCAATGCCGACACGATCCCTCGCGTCAGCGTCTCGTTCAACCCATAGGGGTTACCGATCGCATAGACCGGATCGCCAACTTCGACCCTGCTGGAGCTGACCAGTTTCAAGGCTTTCAAGCCCAGCCCTGACGGATCCACCTTGATCAACGCCAAATCCTGGTTGGGATCGGCGCCCACGACCGTCGCTGTGCGTGTCAGGCTGGAGGACTTGCCGGGACTCACGGTAAGGCTCGTACCCTCGGAGATCACGTGATCGTTGGTGAGGATCAAACCTTCTTCGTTGAGCACGATCCCAGTACCCGAATCGCCTCCTTGGGCGGTAGTCGCCTTGATCGAGACCACACCCGCAGAGTCTTGCCTGTAGATCTGGGTAGCCGTCGGCGCGCTTGTAGACACCTCGCGCCTGGTCCCTGCTCCAACGCTCCGTGCTGTGGAGAGGACCGGCGCAGAGGATTTCTTCGCAGTGTCACCCGAGCCGCCGAGAGCAAGAAAGATCAGACTGGCCCCCGTCGCTCCAGCGAGGGCCGTAATCAAGAAAACCGGCAGATAGCGCTTCACGGGGAACCTCCAAAAGTTGGGCTTTGAGTGTCGAGCCCACTTGTGTGGATCCCCTAACGCTGTTTGAAAATATCGCTAACGACTCTCGAAACTCTCCCTAACGGGGCTCGAAACAACGCCTAAGTTTGTGCGGCCACGCGACGCGCTCTCAGAGGCGCCGACCGGAATCGAACCGGTGCAGTCGCCGTCTCGGCCTGATGCAGGGTTTCCTCTGCCCCCGCTTTGGGGCAGGGGTGGCTACCGACCAGCCGGATCTAACCCAGGCGAGCTGTTGCACTGAGCAAACCATCCTCACGTTCGCTGGACTGCCTGAGTGCGTGGTGACGGCTCTGACGGCACCCATTACAAGCTCTGAGCGAGCGGCGCTAGCGAGGAGCGGTGGTCAAGTGCTTTCGACGTTGTGTCGTTGATCGGCGATTTCGTAGACGCTCGGCTTGCTCGCCGCGGGATGCCGGACACCGTAGGCGAAGGCTCGCAAGGCAAGCGGTCTCGTAGGATGGGCAACTGGGAGTAGGACGAGACCAAAGCGCCCGGTTGGCCACGGAACATAGATCTTCACGCAGCCAGCGAGGCGGGTGCCGTCGCGGCCTTCCTCGTCGCAGCGCTTGAGACGTGAGAAGGACAGCCCGCCATCGCGATCGACTTCGTGCCGGAACAGATCGAGTGCCTTGCGAGCTGTTGGTGGGTGGTGAGTAAGGTCCTCGGCGATTGCGTCCTCGTTGAACTGCACCGGCACGATCGGTGCGGCCGGGGTGTCGGTCACCGATTAGCCCTCGCCGTCTGTGGGAAGCTGCCCGAAGTGCTGCTCGAACTCCTCGGAGGTCAGCTTGTGCTCCCCGTGACGAGCGAGCATCGCTTTTACGCTCAGGTCAGGTCGCAAGAGAACGCGGCCGTCGGGACGACGATCCTCGACCACATAGTCCCCAGACAGGTCGCCAGTGAGCGTCACGTGAGCAGGCTCCATCCTTAGTAGTGTCGCACGCGCGAGGGACCGATCCCAAGTCACGCGGCTCCTGTTGGCTACCGCTGACTTGATCCTGTAGATCACGCTGTTGTGCTAAGAGCGCCTAACAGAATTGCGGGTGCGGCTGGGACGGTCGAGGATCGAGTGGAGCAAGGACGCAGGGGCGAAGGCTTGGTGGTACCAAGTCGAGCCCCGAGGACGCAGCTCCGCGAAGGTCATCGGCCGTATCCAGACGTGCACGCATTCTGTTAGGCGCTCCAAAGGCGTCGACCGGAATCGAACCGGTGTAGACGGCTTTGCAGGCCGCTGCGTAGCCACTCCGCCACGACGCCAAGACGACCTCCAAGCCTAGCGGGCGAGACCGGATCACGACCGCCGCCGCAACGATAATGGGCGGGCCTTGTTAATTCCCGGCGTGCCCTCCCAACACCGATCGGATCGGCGCGCGCGCCCAGCCAGGCCCCCGGGGCCGACAGGACTCGTGTTTGACGCGCGCGCGCGAGGGATGCAGGCGGCGCTGGCAACGCTGGCCGTAGTCGCAACGCTGGCCGCGCTCGCAGCTGCAGCCACGACGGCCCAGCCGACACTCGCCTCCACGGCGACCCCCGTAAACATCGCGATCGAAACCGGGGCCCCGGGCCGCCCGGTGCCAAAGCGCTTCTTGGGCCTGTCTTTCGAGGCGGCCGCCCTCGGCCAGCTCGCGGGCGACGCCGACAAGGGCGACCTGGTGGCATTGCTGCGCTCGCTCGGTCCGGGCGTGTTGCGCTTCGGCGGGATCACCGCCGACGAGAACGTCGCTTGGAGCGACCCCGAGACACCGGCGCCGACTTGGGCTTCGAGCACGATCGGACCGGCGCAGATGAAGGCTTTGGGCGAATTGGCCAGGCGCAGCGGCTGGCAGGTGTTGTTGACGGTCGGCCTGGCCCACTTCGAACCGCAGGCGGCGGCGCGCGAGGTGGCGGCCGCACATCGTGCGCTCGGCCCGTACCTGGCGGCGGTGGAGATCGGCAACGAGCCGAACGCTTATGGCGTCCATGGCTTTCGCGGGCTGCCTTGGATCGCGCAGGGCTATGAGGAAGAAGTGAGCGACTATCGCGACGCGATCGAGGCGCTCACGCCGGGCGTCCCGATCGCGGGTCCGGACGTGTCGGGCTCGGGCCTGTTCAGCGAATGGGGCGGCGAGGAGGCTTTGGCGCAAACTCCGATCCTGTTGACAGGACACCACTATCCGCTCGGCTGCGCCCAGACGCCGCCGCCCACGATCGAAGCTCTGTTGAGCGCGGCCACGAGAGGAGCGGCGGCGCGCTCACTGGCCACTTACATGACGGTCGCGAGCGAGAACGGGATCCCGTTCCGCATGGACGAGCTGGGCTCGGTCTCTTGCGGCGGCGTGGCGGGCGTCAGCAACACGTTCGCGTCGGCCCTGTGGGCGACCGGCTATCTCGCCCAGGCGATGGACGACGGTTTGGCGGGCGTCAACCTGCAGGGCAATCCCACCAACTGCTTCGGGTACACGCCGCTGTGCGCGCCCTCCGCCGAAGCTTCGGCTGCGGGGAATTTGAGGGCTCAGCCGGAGTGGTATGCGCTGCTGCTGGCCAAGTCCTTGACCGGCTACCGACCCCTGCCGACGACGATCGGATCGGCCGCGCCGGCTCCCGCCGAACCGGAAATGCCGGCGGGTGGGGAACAGAAAGCGCCCACTCCGAGCGCTCCCGAGGGCGCGCCCGACCTGGTGGCGGCTTCGTTTTTGGGACCGGGCCACACAATCAAGGTGGTGCTCTCAGACCAGGAACCGCCGGGAGCGAACCCGCTTGAAATACGCCTGGCGGTGGGCGCCGGTTTTGCCGCGGGCGATCTCATGCGCCTGGAGGCCTCTTCGCCCAGCGCCACCGGCAGTGTCAGCCTGGCGGGCACAGCGGTGGCGGCCAACGGCTCGTGGCGCGAACCAAAGCACCCCGAAATCGTGACCGTGCGCGGTGGGTTGGCGACGCTCCAGCTCGATCCCGAGCAGCGCCGCGCTGTTGACGATCGCGCCGCCGAAGCCGAAGCCCAAACGCAGGCCGGGCCATCATGGCCACGCCAAACGACGCTGATAGCCATTGCGTTGACCACCCACAGCGCACTGCCGCCTTGCGCACGGCTCCCCGTCTCGCGAGGGCGCCGACTTCACCCGCTTACACGCGTGAGCGCTTCGTTCAAGCTCCGCTCGGTTTGGGGGCCGCGCAGGGTCAGGCGCAGCCTGCCGGCGCTGTCCAGCACGAAGGTGGTGGGCAGGAAGGTGGTGATCCCGTATCGTCGCCCGACCGTGCCGTCGGGGTCGCGCAGATTGGGAAACGTCCAGCCGTAGCGACGGATGAAGGCGAGCGCGCCCGCGTGTGAGAGGTCCTCCCAATTGACTCCGACCAGCTTGGCTCGCCCTACCAAGCTTCGAGCGAAGCGCTCGAGCGAAGGGGCCTCCGTTTCGCACGGCCCGCACCAGCTCGCCCAGAAGTTGACGAAAGCCGGACGGCCGCGCAGCGAAGCCACGGTCACGGGCACGCCGCTGAGCCGTTCGACTGGGAGGGCCGGCGCGAGATGCCCTGTCTGTCCGCCGCTGCCGGCAAAGCCGAGGAGGGCGAGGGCGACGACGACCGCCAAGGCCGCAGCCCAGATGAGAAGCCTACGGGTGGGGGCTCGCGGCTTGGGCATGGTTCAGCGAACCTATCACCGCCTATGGCCGCCACGACGCAGATCGACCCGCTCAGCGGCGGGTCGATCCGGGGAGGGAATGAGGGAGGAACGATGCCCTCGCCTTCAGTGTTACCTGAAGCGGGCGATGTCAAACGCCGACCGGGCGCGGCTCGGAGGAGCGCGAGGCGTGCTTGACGCTGTAGAGGTGGGCGTCGGCGCGCGCGATGCACTCGTCGAGGCTCTCCTGGCGCAGCCACTCGGCCACTCCCACCGACCATGTGACGGGCAGGCCCTCGACGCGCAGTCGCCGCAATACGGCGTCGGCGCCGCTGGGTGAGGTGGCCGGCAAGAGCAGGACGAACTCGTCGCCGCCGTGGCGCGCGAGGATGTCGCCGGTGCGCAGGGATTCGCGCCATGCGCGGCCCAGGTCGGCCAGCACACGGTCGCCGACGACATGGCCGCGCAGGTCGTTGATCTGCTTGAAGCCGTCCAGGTCGAGCACGGCGAGCGTGAGGCGGTTGTGGCTGCGCAGGGCGATCGCGTGCTCGCGCAGGGCCGCCGCGAGGAAGCCGTTGCGGTTGAGCAGGCCCGTCAGGGGATCGGTGTCAGCCTGGCGGCGCAGGCTCTCGCTGAGATGTCCGAGCACGATGCAGATCGACCAGATCGTGACCGTCACGATCGCCCAGTAGACACCGACATGGGGCAGCCCGCCGGCGAGCAGGCCGACACCGAATCCGACGGAGATCAGGCTGCCCTGCAGGATCACCACGCGCCGAGGAAAGAAGTGGGCGGCGTAGATCGCGATCCAGGGATAGGAGAAGGCCGCGATCATCATGCCGCCGTGGGTGTCGGCGTGCGCGACGACCGTGCTGGTGACGATCGTGCCGCCGGCGGCCAACAACTCGAAGCCGAGTACGGGAATGCGACGCGCAAACAGCCAGACCGCGGAGGAGGCGAGCATCGCGAAACCTCCAGTGGCGGCAAGCAGGGAGACTGGCTCGGTCGGGCTGATTGGAAAGGCCACGGTCGCCCAGCAGACGAGTCCCTTGAACAGGAACAGCAACGCCAAAGACCAGGCCATGGGTGGGCGTCTGGCGACCACCCTGCTCCCCAGGGAGCCGAGCAGCGCTAAACCGCTTTGCGCAAGCCGTGGCCGAGACTCGATCAGACTCGGCCCCTGCCAGAGCGACTGAGATGGGTTCGTTGACACCCTGCTACTTCTTCGGACTGCGCCAGACAGCGCTTGAGCGCGGCGGCCGCCCTACAACGAACCTTGCGGTCGGGTCACGCGCTCCAAGCTCGCTAGGCTGAACCGAAGTGCAGCTCTTCAAAGCACGTCAGACGAGCATCGTGGAGGCCGCCGAGGCCCTGCCCGGCCGCTCGCAACCGATCCAGGTCGCCGAGCGCCACTTGGTGCTGGGCAACCCGCTGCGGCCACCCTTCCCGGAGGGAGTCGAGCAGGCGATTTTCGGGATGGGCTGCTTCTGGGGCGCAGAGCGCATTTTCTGGGAAGCCCCCGGCGTGTACACGACCGCGGTGGGCTACGCGGGCGGGATCACCCCCAACCCCACCTACGAGGAGGTCTGTAGCGGACGCACCGGCCATGCCGAGGTGGTGCTTGTGGCGTTCGACTCCCGGGCCACCGACTTCGAGAACGATGCTGAAGCTGTTCTGGGAGGGCCACGACCCGACTCAGGGCATGAGGCAGGGAAACGATCGGGGCACCCAGTATCGCTCGCTCATCATTTGCTCCGACGCTGCCCAGCTGAGCCTCGCCGAATCGTCGCGCGCTACTTACGAGCGGATGCTCCAAGGCCAGCGGTCACGGCCCGATCACAACCGAAATCTTGGCCCCAGACCCGGCGCGGCCGTTCTACTACGCCGAGGACTACCACCAGCAGTACCTTGAGAAGAACCCGGGCGGGTACTGCGGCCTGGGTGGCACAGGTGTGGCCTGTCCCGTCGGCCTCGCCACCGGCTGAGCCTTAACCACGTGACCCCGCCGGAGCGGGGTCACGGGTCGTGATTGACCAGAGGATCGGCAGGGCGCGTACAGAGGAGACGCGCCCTGCCGGGTCCACCGCTTATGCGAGACTGCCCGCCGGTGCCGCAGGCTGGTAGGCCGGCGCGTGGGGTCCACCCAAGGTCGGCACGTCCGAGGGATAGACCTCGTTGCCGTGGATCGCGTGATCGCCGATCTCCAGCTCCTCGTCGGAGAGGCGCAGGGGCACGAAGATGCCGACCAGCTTCAGCAGGATGAACGTCATGATCCCGCTGAAGACAATCACGAACACGGCAGCCTCAGCCTGCCAGCGCAACAGTTTCCAGCTTCCATGGATGGCTCCTGAGAAACCGGGCAGGTTTTCCGCACCGTTGATGCCGATGTACTCGACGATATGCGGATCGGCGAGCACTCCGACCATCAGGCCGCCCACCAGGCCGGCGATCCCGTGGGTATAGATCACACCCAGCGTGTCGTCCACGCTCCGGAACACAGGCGCTCGCGAGAGGAAGCGGATCGCCATCCACACGATCGTGGAGGCCACCACACCGATCGCTATCGCCCCGTAACCGTTTACGAAGCCGGCCGCCGGGGTGATACCCACCAGGCCCGTGATCATTCCGTTGACCGAGCCGATCAAGGACGGCTTGTCGCGGAAGATGTAGTCCCAGGCGATCCACACGAGCATCGCCACAGCCGTGCACAGGTTCGTGTTGAGAACCGCCGCGGAGGCGTTGGCGCCCGCGTAGTAGGAGTCACCGCCGTTGAAGCCGTTCCAGCCGAGCCACAGAAGGCCCGCTCCGGCGGCGACCATCAACAGGTTGTTGGGGGCATCGACCTCTCTGTCTCGTTGCAAGCGTGGTCCGATGACCGCGGCTGCGACGAAGCCTGAGATACCGGCCGCCAGGTGGATCACGTAGCCACCGGAGTAGTCCAGTGCGCCGTGAGCCGCGAAATAGCCGCCGCCCCAGAGCAGGAACGCGTTGACCGTGTACACGAACGTGATCCACAGCAGCACGAATGGGATCCACGCCTTGAAGTTGATGCGCCCCAGGACGGAGCCGAGCATCAGGATCGGCGTGATGCCCGCGAACACGAACTGGAAATACACCAGCGAGGACTCCGGGAAGTGGAACGGTGGCCCCGTACTGATCGACGGGATCAGCGCCTGACCCTCCTCCGCGGCATGCCCGAGCACACTTCCGGGCTTGCCCCAGAACGTGTCGAAGAACCCCGTGCCTTTCCCGATCGGGGTCCCGAAGCCCATCTTGAACGCCCATAGGCACCACGCGACGAGCACTAGCGCGAAGGCGACGAAGGTGAGCATCATGCTGTTCACCGACCAGCGCTTCTGCATCACGCCGCCGTAGAGGATGGCGAGACCCGGCACGCTCATCAGACCGACGAACGTCGCGGCAGTCATCTGCCAGGCGTTGTCGCCTGCGTTGAGCCACGATGGGTACGCCAGCCATTCGGCTGTGGCCAAGATGGACATAAGCCTCCATTTCCTGTCTTTGAATGCGTTTTACGGTGCCTTCGACCGTCCCGGCCGACGGCATCCGTCAGTCGCACACCATGAAACCGACCGACCCGCGACTGCAATAGGGAGACCTGGCCAACAGTTGGCACCCCGCGTTTGGACATATGTCGAGACGGGAGGCAACGGCCGCCGATAGAGCAAAGACTCGCTAGTGCGTCGTGCCTTCCAAGGACCCATATGCCAGCCCCGCCCGCCGACACGCCTCCCGCAGGGCACCGTGGGCAGCGGCCGCCGGATATTGGCGCGGGCGGGCGCAAGCCTCACGCGCGTGACTGCCACAGGGGTGCATCAATGCTCCGCCGAGACTGCTCGCATACGTCACTTCGATGCACCCCGGACGCACCGAGGAGCCGCTCGTGGAGGCCAGCACGACGATCGCCACGACAGCCGCCACAAGGGATGCTCCCACCGCGATCACGGCCAGGCGCCCGGCGCGCGTCCAGCCCAAGGGCTGGGAGAGCCGTTTGGATTGATCGACCATGATCATCGCGCTATGGAGTTTATGCGTGAGGCGTTTGCGTCAGAGGCGCGATGAATTTATGGATCGTCGTTCGTGCCCTTGGGCGAGACCTGGCCGGCCTCGCGTGTTCCAGATCCATCTGTGGGTCTACGCGTCGTGCGAGTCGCACGACGAAAGCTCTTGGCCAGAAGAGTGGACCCTGCAAGCGCTTTGACTCGCGGGCCTACGCCTTGACCGGCGGGCCTATACGCCTTGACCGTCCTCCTGCTCGCCTGCGTCCGGCGTGAAGCCGAGCGCGGCCGAGTTGATGCAGTAGCGCTGTCCCTTGGGCCCGGGACCGTCGTCGAAGACGTGGCCGAGATGTCCGCCGCAATGGCGGCACAGAACCTCGGTGCGGCGCATGAACAGGCCGTTGTCGGGGCGCAATTCGACCGCCTCGGCGATCGCCGGCTCGGTGAAGCTGGGCCAGCCGGTGCCGGACTCAAACTTGGTGTCGGAGCTGAACAGGTCGCTGCCGCAGCCGGCGCACTTATACATGCCAGAGGACTTGTTGTAGACGTACTCACCGGTGAACGGTGTCTCGGTGCCGGCCCTGCGCAAGACCTCGTACTGCTCGGGCGTGAGCCCCTCGCGCCACTCCTGGTCTGACTTATCGAGCTTCGAGTCGCTCATCACCAGACGTTCTAGCAGGCTGCTTGGGCGAGCCACATGCTGTATCCGGCGATCGGATCTGGACAGCCGGGGCCACGGGCTGCCGGTCATCGAGCTCCGAGCATCACGCTCCAGCGAGGTCGCACCGCAGCAAGGTCGCGCCTGCTATCTTGATCCTTACGTTCACGTCAACTTCTACATCGAGATTCGGCGTGCAGGCCGACCACCGCCACTACAAGTGGTGGGCACTGTCGTGCACGAGCTTGGGCATGTTGATCGCGGCCACCAACTCGGGCACCTTGATCATCGCCCTGCCTAGCCTGGAGCGCTCGTTGCACACGAGCCTGCTCGCGCTCGTGTGGGTGATCTTGGCCTACCTGATCGCGGCCACCGTGCTGGTGCTGATGGCCGGGCGATTGAGCGACCTGTTCGGGCGCAAGAAGGCCTATGTGGGCGGCTTTCTCGTATTCGCCCTGGCCTCGCTCGGCGCCGGTTTCTCGACCGGGGCGACCGAGCTGATCTGCTGGCGCGTGTTGCAGGGAATCGGCTCGGCCTTTCTGTTCGCCAACGCCGCCGCCCTTGTGACGGACGCCTTCCCCAAGCAGCAGTTGGGGTTGGCGATGGGCGCCAACACGATGGTCGCCGCGATCGGGCTGGTGCTCGGCCCGGTGTTGGGCGGAGTGTTGGTCGAGATCTCGTGGCACTGGGTGTTCTGGTTCAACGTGCCGATCGCCTTGGCGGGCGCCGCCTGGGGCGCTTTGATCCTGCGCGAGCTGGCCAAGCCCGACCAGGTACGGGGCTTTGACACGCTCGGAACCGCCACGTTCGTGGTGGGCCTGACCGGGCTCGTGCTCGGCGTCTCCAAGGGCGGGCTGTCCGGCTGGGGCAACCCGGTCGTGGTCGGCGGCCTGGCCGCCGCCGCCGTGCTGTTGCCGCTGTGGGTCTTGATCGAGCGGCGCACGCGGGCGCCGATGCTGGACCTCTCGATCTTCTCCAACCGCCTGTTCACGGCCGCCTCGGCGGCGGCCTTCATCAACGGCCTGGCCCGCTTCGCGTTGATGTTCCTGTTCGTGTTCTACTACCAGGGAGCCCAGGCCAACGACCCGATCGAGGCCGGCATCAAGCTGATGCCGCTTGCTTTGGGGATGCTCGTGGCCTCGCCCCTGGCCGGCATCTACGCCGACAGGCACGGCTCCAGGGCGCTGGCCGCGATCGGCATGCTCGTCAGCGGCGCCGGCCTGGCGGCGATGACCACCCTGCAGGTGCACACCCCCTACTGGCAGAGCATGATCTGGTTGGCGCTCGTGGGCGTGGGCTCGGGCATGTTCAACAGTCCCAACACGGCGGCCATGATGGGCACCGTGCCGGCCCAACGCCGCGGCATCGCCGCCGGAGCGCGCACCTTGCTGCAGAACACGGGCGCGGTGCTCTCAATCGCCTTCGTCCTGGCGATCGTCACCTCGGCCGTGCCCAAGGCGACCCTGTTCGCCGTTTTCTCAGGCGTCACCAAGGGTCTGTCCGCGCACGCGCTGGCGCCTTTCATCACCAACATGCACGCGGCCCTGTGGGTCCTCGTCGGGACATCGGTGGTCGGCGCCGTGGTGTGCATGCTGCGCCCCAGTCAGGCTGCGATCCAGACGCAGGAGCGCGAGCAGGAAGCGCGCGAGACACTGCTCTCCGACGATCCCCGAAGCGCAATCGGAGCGGGAGCCCGAGCATGAGCGCGCCAACGCGCGCTGGCGCCGGCATGGCGACCCGAGGAGCCCCCGACACGAGGACCCGACGAGCCGCCAACGCGCGCGTGAGCGCGTCGACAAACTTGCGCATCGGCGATGTGGCCAAGCTCGCCGGCACGACACCGCGCACGATCCGCTACTACGAGGAGATCGGCCTGCTGCCCGAGGCTCCCGAGCGGCCGGCCGGCGGGCACCGCCTCTACACGCCGGCCGAGGTGGAGCGCCTGCGCGAGGTCATGCGCCTGAAGGAGCTGCTCGGCGTGACCTTGGATGAGCTGAAGGACCTGCTCACCGCCGAGGAGGCCCGGGCGGCCGTGCGCGCCGAGCTGCAACGTGAGGATGTCCAACCCGAGCGCCGCCGCGAGCTCCTGCAGGAGGCCTTGGGCCACATCGAGCGCCAACTCGACCTGGTCGAGCACCGCGCGAGCGAGCTGGCCAAGCTGCACGAGGAGCTGCGTCAGACGCGTAAGCGCGTGCGCCGCAAGCTGCGCGAGCAGGCCGCGACAGCCGGGTCGCCGCGCTTGGTCGCCCATTCCCAAGGCGTTTGAGGCCCGCGGGCGTGCCTTCCTACAGTGAAGTGAGTCCAGCGTCATAGCGCGCAGAAGGGAGCAAGCCGTGGAGCGTAAGTGGTGGACATTGATCGCTGTGTCGGTGGCGATTTTCATGCTGTTGCTCGACATCACCGTCGTCAACGTCGCCTTGCCTTCGATCCAAGGGTCCCTGAAGTCCTCGTTCTCCGACCTGCAGTGGGTCGTCAACGCTTACGCGCTCACGCTCGCCGCCTTCCTGCTCACGGCGGGATCCGTCGCCGACCTGATTGGCCGCCGTCGTGTGTTCGTGCTCGGGCTGATCGTGTTCACAGCCTCCTCAGCCATTTGCGGCTTGTCGACCACACCACTGATGCTCAACCTGGCGCGTGCGGTGCAGGGGGTCGGCGGCGCGATGATGTTCTCCACCTCGCTTGCGCTTTTGGCCCAAGCTTTCCACGGCCGCGAGCGCGGGACCGCCTTCGGCGTGTTCGGCGCAGTGACGGGCGCGGCCGTCGCGATCGGCCCGGTCGTGGGCGGGATCATCACGTCGGGTATCGGCTGGGAGTGGATCTTCTTCATCAACGTCCCGATCGGGATCGCGGCGGTCGCGATCACGCTCTCGCGCGTCGTCGAGTCGCGCGACCCGAACGCGCGCCGCGTCGATTGGATCGGGCTGGTCACCTTCTCGGGCGCCCTCTTCATGCTCGTGTTCGCGCTGATCGAGGGCAACGAAGACGGCTGGGGCTCGACCAAGATCGTGTCGCTGCTGATCGGGGCGCTCGTCTTGTTCGTCGGCTTCCTGGTGGCCGAGCTAAGGCAGGAACGCCCGATGCTCGACCTCTCGCTGTTCCGCAAGCCGGCCTTCACCGGCGCCAGCATCGTCGCCTTCAGCGTATCGGCCTCGATCTTTGCGATGTTCTTGTACCTGACGCTGTACATCCAGGACGTGCTCGGCTACACCGCTCTGCAGGCGGGCCTGCGTTTCCTGCCGATCACGCTGCTCTCGTTCGTGGCGGCCCCGATTGCGGGTCGCCTGAGCGTGCGTATGCCGGTGCGCTATCTGCTCGGCGGCGGGCTCTTGCTTGTCGGGGCCGGCCTGCTCGCGATGACCGCGATCGACTCAACCTCAGGCTGGACCACGTTGATCCCCGGTTTCGCGGTGACGGGCGTGGGCATCGGCATGATCAACCCGCCACTGGCCTCGACGGCGATCGGCGTGGTGCACTACTCCCGCAGCGGCATGGCCTCCGGCATCAACTCGACCTTCCGCCAGGTGGGCATAGCTACCGGCATCGCCGGGCTAGGCGCGGTCTTCCAACACGAGGTGCTGCAAACGACGACGACCAAGCTCGGCGCGCAGCTGCCCGCGGTGCAGGCCGCGGCCCACGGGCACCTCAATACGCTGCTCCAGTCAGGCGAAGTCAAGCAAGTTCTCCACACCCTCTCCCCCGCCGCCCAAGTCGCGCTAAAGCACTCCTACCGAGTCGGCTTCACCGAAGCGTTCGACACGATCCTCTTGATCGCCGCCGGCATCGCCTTTGTAGGCGCGATCCTGGCCCTGATCCTGGTGCGCAGTCGCGACTTCGTCAGCTCGAGCGCCGAGGAAGGCCAGGCCGCGCCCGCCCCGCAAGCCGGCTCAGCACGCGAGCCGCTCGTAGCCGGCGCACGAGGAGACCGGTAGCCGCGGATAGCGCGGGTACCGGGGATCTGTTCGCGAAAGCATGCACAGCAAGAAGACCGAGCCGCGCGTGTTCGGCACGAGCCGACGGTGCTTGCACGTGTCGCACAGTCCCACGTTTGGCGCAGACGGACGCAAACGAGACGGATCGCGAGGGAACATGAAGCAGAGCCTAGTCACGCCAACCGGTACGCACGACCGGACACCGCGGGTACGGAACGTGCGACGGCCCAACGTAGACCGACCAGCACGCCCAACCCTCCCCTGCAATAATAGTTGACTGAGCAACTATGAGTACGTTCTACCGACTACTTGGCTTCCTCAACCCCTACAAGCGGGGGGTGGTCGTGTCGTGGATCCTGGCGAGCTTCGCGATGGCGATGAGCGTCCTGCTTCCCGTCCTGACCGGACGCGCCGTGGAAACGATCAACAAGGGCGCCGGCCATAATCGGCTGCACGAGCTGGGCCTGCGCTCGCACGACCGCCACACCTTGCTGCTGCTCGCCCTCGCGATCCTGGGCGTGGTGATGGCGCGCTGGGGTTTCACCTACTGGCGGCGCATGATCGCCGGCCAGGTCTCGCTCGGCGTCGAGTACGACCTGCGCAAGCGTCTCTACAGTCAGCTGCAGCGCTTGGAGCTCGGCTTCTTCGACCATCAGCAGACCGGTCAATTGATGTCGCGCGCAACCGTCGATCTACCCGCAGTGCGCTTCTTCTTGGGCTACGGCCTTGTGTTCATCCTGCAGTTCGTGCTCACGATCGTGCTCGCGGGCATCGTCATGATCGTGATCAACCCTTGGCTCGGCTTGATCTCCTTGGCGCCGGCGCCATTTGTGGTCGTGATCTCCTACCGCTACGGTCGTCGCGCCCGACCGGCCATCCAGGAGGTCCAACAGCGCATCGCCGAACTGACGGCCGACGCCGAGGAGAACATCTCGGGTGTGCGCATCGTCAAGTCCTTCGCGCGCGAGCCGCGCCAACTGGAGCGCTTCCGCCGCTCAGTCGGACGCACATTCGAGCAGGCCATGGTCGCCACCCGCCTTGAAGCCACCTATAACCCCGCGATCGGCTTCCTGCCCCAGCTCGGCATCGCCGCGGTACTCCTGCTAGGGGGCAATGCCGTCATCCACGCCCACCTCACGCTCGGCCAGTTCACAACCTTCTATCTGCTCTTGAACATGCTGATCGGGCCCATGCGCTCGCTCGGCGTGACCCTCAACCTGGCTCAGCGGGCCACCGCCTCGGGCGCTCGCATCTTCCAGATCCTCGACCGCGAGCCGACGCTCGCCGATCCCCCGGGCGCGCCGCCACTGCCGGTGGGCAACGGTCACGTACAGCTGCGCGACGTGACGCTGCGCTACGACGATCCGCACGACGAGTTGAACGTCGGTACCTATAGCGGCTCTCAGAATGGGCAAACCGGCGACCATGCGCAGGCTGATGACTCTAAGAATGGGCAAACCGGCGAGCAGATGCATGCTGATGTATCCAAAAAAGGGGTGCCCTACGCGCGCGCGCGCGAAAAAGGGGCGGCTCCACGCGAAGGGAACCCCCCACAGGCCTTGGCCGGACCGTCAGCCACACAGACGCGGCCCAGAAGGACGGTCTTGCACGACATCGACCTCGACATACCAGCCGGGCGCACGGTCGCCTTGGTGGGCGCGACCGGCTCTGGCAAGACCAGCCTCGTGGCATTGATCTCACGACTGTACGACCCCATCGCGGGCGAGGTGCTCTTGGACGGAGCCGACGTACGCGAGGTCGGCTTGCAGTCGCTGCGCTCCGCGGTGGCAGTCGTCAGCGACGACCCCTTCCTGTTCTCGGCGAGCGTGGGCGAGAACATCGCCTATGCCCGTCCGGATGCTTCGATCGAGGAGATCGAAGACGCTGCGCAGCGCGCCCAAGCGCACGAGTTCGTGCTCAGACTGCCCGGGGGCTATGAAACCCAGATCGGCGAGCGCGGCCTGTCCCTTTCCGGCGGGCAGCGACAGCGCCTGGCGATCGCGCGTGCCCTGTTGGCGAATCCGAGAGTCTTGATCCTCGATGACGCCACCTCCTCCGTGGACGCCTCGACCGAGCAGTCGATCAAGCTGGCTTTGGCCGCGGCGATGTCGGGCCGCACCACGTTCGTGATCGCCCACCGACTCTCCACGATCGCCCTGGCGGATGAGATCGTGGTGCTCGATCATGGACGGATCGTCGCCCAAGGCGACCACGAGGAATTGCTCGAGGCGTCCGATCTCTATCGCGAGATCGTCGAAAGAGGCCTGCCCGAGCAGGTCTTCATGACCCGGGAGACGCGTGAGCGGGAGGTGAGCGGCCTGTGAGCGCCCACGGCGGTCGCGGCGGCATGGGCGCGCGCGGAGGTTCGCGCGCCCTCGGCCCCGGCATGGGACGCGGCGGCGCCCAGTGGGACGGCGAGCGGGCGAGCAAGGAGAGCAGGGGGCGCAACCTGCGCGAGCTCCTGGCCTTGCTGCACCCCTACCGACTGCGCGTGGCCGGCATGTTGAGCGCCTTGCTGCTCGGCACCGCAGCCTCGCTAGCCCCTCCCCTGCTCGCCAGGGCCGCAATCGACGAAGGCATCGAGCGCCACGACGTCCACACCTTGGTCCTGGTTGTGATCGCCTTCTTGGCAGCCGCGCTGTTGGTGTGGCTGATGACCTACCTGCAAACCTATCTCGTCGGCTGGGTCGGCCAGAGGGTTTTGGCCGATCTGCGCATCAGGCTGTTCACTCACCTACAGAGCCAGCCAATCGGCTTCTACGAGAGCCGCCCCGCGGGAGTCCTGATCTCGCGCATCACCAACGACGTGGAGGCTCTGGAAAGTCTCGTGACCGATTCGGTGGTGACGCTCTTCCAGGCCGGCCTCACCCTGATCGGGGCGGTCGCGGTCCTGCTCTACCTGGACGTCAAGCTGGCCTTGCTCACGTTCCTGATCCTGCCCCTGATCGCGGCCGGAAGCTTCTGGTTTCGTCTGACTTCAGCCGGCGCCTTCCGCCGCACGAGGGAGACGATCGGCTCGATCACCGCCTACCTGCAGGAGACCTTGTCGGGCATCCGGGTCGTGCGCTCCTTCGGCCAGGAGCCTCGCCACCTGGCCCAGTTCGCCGCCTTGAACGAGGACAACCGCGAGGCCAACATGGTCACGGTGCGACTCAACGCCGCCTACTTCCCGGCCGTGGAAATGCTCTCGGGCGTGGCCGTCGCTCTGATCATCCTGTACGGGGGCTATCAGGCCATCTCCGGCAACATCACGGCGGGCACGGTGGTGGCCTTCGTGGCGACCCTGTCATACCTGATCGAACCGATCCAGCAACTCTCCCAGCTGTACACCACCTACCAGTCGGGCATGGCTGCCTTGGAGAAGATCTTCCAGCTGTTGGCTGTCGAGCCTGAACTGACCGACAAGCCCGGAGCGCTCGCTTTGGAGCGCATCCGGGGCGAGCTTGACTTCGAAGACGTCTCGTTCGCCTACAAGCGCCGCGGTCGTCGCTCCGCGCCCGCGGCGGAGGCTCAGGCCAATGGCGAGAGCGCAAACGGGGCCGATCCGGGTTCCCAGGAGATCCTGGCGCTCGAGCACATCGACCTGCAAATCCCGCCTGGACAGACCGTCGCCCTGGTGGGTGCGACCGGCGCCGGCAAGTCAACGATGGCCAAGCTGGTCGCCCGCTTCTATGACCCCACCGCAGGGCGCGTGCTCGTCGACGGTCACGACCTGCGCGAGGTGGCGAGCAGCTCGCTGCGCTCGCAGATGGGCATCGTGCCTCAGGAGGCTTTCCTGTTCTCGGGCACAATCGCCGAGAACATCGCTTTCGGGCGCCTCGACGCCACCGCCGACCAGGTCCGTGACGCGGCCGCGGCCGTCGGCGCGGACGACTTCATCTCAGAGCTGCCCTCCGGCTACGGGACCGAGGTCGGCGAGCGCGGCGCCCAGCTGTCGGCCGGCCAGCGTCAATTGCTCGCCTTCGCGCGTGCCCTGATCGCCGACCCGCGCATCCTGATCCTCGACGAGGCCACCTCCAACGTCGACCTGCACACCGAGGCCCGCATCGAGGACGGCCTGCGCCGCCTGCTGGCGGGACGCACCGCGATCGTGATCGCCCACCGCCTGTCCACGATCCGCGGCGCCGGACGGATCGTCGTGCTCGAACACGGCCACATCGTCGAGCAGGGCACCCATGACGAGCTGATCGCGGCCGAGGGGCGGTACTACGACCTCTATCGAGACTGGGCCTTGCACGCGGCCGCTTGAGCCGCAATCGGCATGGATACTCAGACTCACCGCGGGACTCCCCCACTCACTCTCGCCCGCCTGGTGGTCCCTGTCGCGCTCACCGGCCTGCTGCTCGCCGCCTGCGCATCGGGATCGGGCACCAGGAGCGCCGCCGGTGGCGCACATGCGCCCACCGCCACGGTTGCAGGCACCGCGAGGCGTCGGGCTCCCTTTGCGGCGCGCTCACAGAGCTTCACGGCGACAACGCTGAAGGTCGCGCCAGGCAACGGCGGCGAGCCCTTCAACGTGCCTCGCAAGCTGACCGTCCCGTCCGGCTGGAGCGTGGAAGTGTGGGCTCGAATCCCAGATGCGCGCTTTGCCGTCTGGACCCCGCAGCACGATCTGCTCGTCAGTGCCTCCGCATCGGGTCAGGTCGTCGAGCTGATCCCCGGGAGAAAGACGGGAGCAGCGAGCCAGAGAGTGCTCGTAGCAGGACTTTCAGGTCCCCAAGGCATGGCCTTTGAGAGCTTCAAAGGCGCTCAGTTTCTCTATATCGCCGAGACCGATCAGATCGACCGCTACCTGTGGGGGCGAAACGGAGCGCTCGGCGCCCGCACCGTCCTCGTACACGGGCTGCCCGACACCGATCCCTCCGGCGACGACGTGCATCGTGCCAAGAGCATTGTCATCGGCCCGGACCACAAGATCTATGTGACGGCCGGCAGCGCCTCAAACGCAACCCCCACCGAAGCCGGCGAATCTCCCTCACGCGCCACGATCCTCGCCTACAGCCGGGACGGCGCCCACATGCGCGTGTTCGCCCGCGGGGTGCGCAACGGCGAGGGACTGTCGTTCGCGCCCGACGGCTCGCTATGGACGGCGGTCAATGAGCGCGACGAAATCCCCTACCCCTTTCACCGCTCTTATGGGGAACAGACCGAAGCCTACGACAAGGTAATCGAGGATTATGTGAACGAACACCCCGCCGACGAGCTCGCCCGGCTGACCCCGGGACGCAACCTGGGCTGGCCGTTCTGCGATCCCGACCCCGACGTCACACCGGGCAATCCCTCCACGGCCATGCAATACGCCAACCTTCGCTTCGACGCCGACGCCCAGACAAACCCCGGCGGAAGCGCGCTCAACTGCTCCACCCTGACCCCGATCGAGCGGGGATTGCCGGCGCACAGCGCTCCCCTGGGCTTCCACTTCCTGGAGAAGACCAAGATGGCCGCCCCTTGGTCGGGCGGCGCAGTTGTGGCCGTACACGGGTCCTGGGACCGCACCCCGCCTCGCGCGCCCGCGGTGCTCTGGCTGCCATGGGAGAGCAAAGCGCGCACCCTGGGGCCAGCCATCCCGCTCGTCAGCGGCTTCCAGGAATCCTCCGGCACGCGCTGGGGGCGTCCGGCGGACGCGGTCGCGGGTCCCGATGGAGCCCTGTACGTGACCGATGACACCGCCGGAGCTGTCTATCGCATCAGCCCTGAGCGCACCCGCTAGGACGACCGGCAGGCATCAAAAACTCCGGGACAGGGACTCGAACCCCAAACTCGTGCTCCAGAGGCACGCGTGTTGCCAATTACACCATCCCGGAAAGACAACGCAAGGATAGTCAACCGCCGTGTTACGCCTCGGCCCGACGCCCGCCGGGCGCGAAGAACGCCGTAATCGCCTCCTCGAGCCCGGGATCGAGCACCAACAAGACCTCATCCCCAGCTTCGATCACGGTGTCGGGCTTGGGCACGAAACCGCCCCCGGCCCGCAACACCGAGATGATCAGGCTGCCTTCGGGCAGTGCGATCGATGACACGCGCTGGCCGACCACGGGCGCGTCGGCTGAGACCTCCAGCTCGATGATCTCCAGGCGCTCCTCTTCAAGGGCAAGCAGGTGCACGAGCCCGTAGCGGGGCACCTCGTGCTCGATCAGGCGCAGAATCAGGTCGGTGGCCGACACGGCAGGCTGGATGCCGAGCAGCTTGAAGTGGTCGTAGTTGCGTGGGTTGTTGACGCGGGCGATGATCCGTTCGCACAGGTACTTCTCCTTGGCGACCTGGCACACGAGCATGTTGTCCTCGTCGTCGCCGGTCACGGCGATCACGAGATCGGCCCGCTGGATGCCGGCTCGCTCCAGGACCCACAGCTCGGTCGCGTCGCCGTACTGGACGGCATGCTCGTACTCTTCCTCGATCACCAGGTAGCGCGGCCGGGAGGACTCGATCAGGGTGACCTCGTTGCCCTTGAGGATCAGCTCGCGCGCGAGGTTGCGACCGACCTTGCCCGCCCCGACGATGATCACGTACACGGCTCGACTCCTTCGTGGAGCAGCTTGGGCGAGGCCGAAGCGCGCGGCTTGACTTCGCGCATGGAGAAGATGCGGGCGATCGCAGATGGGCCGGGCATCGCTTGGCTATGCCGACTCGGCGAGCGCGCTCTCGAACATCTCGATCGCGTGCTTGGTGGGTGAGATCGTGTGCAGGCCCTGTTCCCCGTACCATCCGGCTCGGGCGGGGTCCATCACGCGCACCAAGACCTTCGGCACGCTGAAACGCCGCTGAGCGATCTGGGCGATGATCAGGTTGGTGTTGTCGCCGTCGGTGGAGGCGATGAACACATCCGCGCGCTCGATACCGGCCTGGACGAGCGCGTCGGTCTCCAGAGCCGTGCCGAGCGTGAACAGCCCGCCCGCTTCCTCCCAACTGTCGCGTTGACCGGCGTCCAAGCGCTCGTGCGAGAGGGGATCCTCGTCCAGAACGGACACTTCGTGCCCGGCGGCCAAGGTCGACTTGGCGACGGCCGAGCCGACGCGTCCGGCGCCGACGATCAGGATGAACATGGGGCCGGCCGCTCGGGCCGATCGGGGTACGGGGACATGGCGCGGAGATTAGACGATGGACCCACCGGCCCGTCCGTCGCCGGGCTCGATCCTCTCGCCCGCCGGCGCGCCGGCGAGCCCTGGGGCGGGCGCCGCCTGTGACCCCGCGGGGACCAGCGTGGGCGGACTCGCGGGCGGCCTCAAGGCGTCAGCCTGCGCATCGTCCTCGGGAGCCGAGGGCGCGGTCACTATCACGCGGCACTGGGCCTTGCGCACCACGTACTTGGTCACGTCGCCGACGAAATTCTCAAGCGGTCCCCCACGTCCTCCAAGACGCGAGCCGCCGCGAATGCGCGAAGGCTCCTCGGCGCCGAGCACGATCGCCTCCACGCCGCGCCGGCGCGCCTCCTCGAGGATCGCCTGGCCGGCGCGCCTGGCCCTGATCGTGGCCGTGGCCACCTGCACGCCCGTGTACTCCTCCCCCACCGCCTTGGCGCGCGCCAAGGCGGTCCGCGCGTGCTTGATCTGGGCGTCGGGCAGGCGCGCGTCGAGCGGCAGGGACATCGGCATCTCGAAGATCCAGACCACCTCGATCGTGGAGTTGTCGATCTCGTCTTCGTCGGTCGGCTTGCCCGCCGCCAGCAGAGCGGCCGTCTGCACTATGTCCTCGTCCAGGCGCGTCCCGCAGAGCGGCACCAGGATCGACCCGTACTCGCGCTCGGGCACGTGCTCGGCGCGCAGGGCCTCCGCCGGCACCGTCACGCGCCGCCACAAGCGAGGCCTCGTCGGCGCGACGGTAGACCACGTAGAGCACGATCCCGCCCAGCATCCAACCGAGGCCGACATAGCGGGCCGGTTCGTGCACGACCATCGTCGCGATCCAGCCGGCCGAGCATACGATCGCCCCGAAGACGGCCAGCAGGGGCAGCTCGCCGCCGCGCAGTTTGACCGAGAAAGGCGTCCGGTAGGGACGATCGCTGCCCGGTTCGGAGTAGCGCATCTTCACGACCGACACGTGGGCGATCGTGAAGGCGAGCATCGCCCCGAAGGCATAGATCCCGACCAGGAAGTCGAGGCTCTCCGGGATCACCAGCGCGCAGGCGATCAGACCGGAGAGGAGGATCAGCACATAGGGGGTCGAGCGTTGCGGGTGCAAACGGCCCAGGCCAGTGGGGATCTGGCGGTTGGTGGACAGCGAATAGGCCAGTCGCGAGAGCCCCAGCATGGCCGAGTCGGCGGCGGCGATCAGGGTGCCGGCGGCGATCAGGCCGATCGAATAGACGAGCGCCTGGGAGAGCCAGTGAGGATGGAAGGCTCGCAGCACGTCGATGACCGGAGCGTCGGTGAAATCGTGCCCGGAGGCGCTGCCGCTCGGCAGTGGAAGCGCCGTTACGGCGACGACGGCAATGCCCACATAGGCGAGCACCACCGTGACCGTCCCGCTGGCGATCAGCCTGCGCAGCGCGCCGCGACCGGCCTTCACCTCGCCGGCCAGGCCCGAGGCCGACTCCACGCTTGTGAAGGCGATCGTGGTGACCGTGAGCGCGAAGATCAAGCCGGACCACGTGGGAGCGCTGCCGAGATGCACCTGGGAGACGAGCTTGTGGGCGTCGAAGGATTGGGCGAGCCCGATCGCGATCGCCACCAGCTCGAGCACGAGCGCGCCGACGACGACCAGGCCGATACGGAATTCGCGACGCCAGTTGAAGCCGCGCACGTTGGCGAACACGACCAGGGCGATGATCCCGATCGACAGGAGCAGCGCCTCGCCGGAATGGCCGAGCGGCGCCCAGAACACGCTCAGGTACTGGGTCGCCGCGAACGCGGTGACCGCGATCAGGATGACGTAGTCGAGCAGCATCGCCCAGCCCGCGACGAAGCTGACCATCTCGTTGAAGGCATAGCGGGCGAACACGGTCGACCCGCCCGGCTCGGGGTGCAGGGAGGCGCCCTCCATGTAGGTCATCGCGGTGACGCCGAACATGACGGCCGCGATCAGAAACACCACCGGGGTGAGACCCAGCGCATGATCGGCCACGACTCCCAGGGAGAAGAACACGGCGGAGGCAAGCGAGGTGTAGACGACCGCGAACAGGATCGGCGAGCCGAGGCTGTGGCGCAGGGTGGTGCGGCCTCGCTCGCTCAGCTCCGCGGCGCGGTGATGCGCCGGCTCCTCTCCCTGGCTCATGCGCCGCGGCCCTTCCTGACCTGTATGTAGAGGCGTCCTGAGCCGCCGGCAATGAACAGGACGCCAAGCAGCAGACGAGCCGACAACGTGCCTTCGCCGGCGATCGCCTCGACCACGAGTGCGATGCCGATCGCCACCATCGCCGACGACAGCACAGTGGTGCCTGCCCGATGAACCTGCCTGCCGCTCATCTCATCTCTTCCCTGAGCTTAGGGCCTATGCGCGATGCTTGGGGGTGTCGATGGGACCGTCCACCGGCTGCGCGAACGATCCCATTTCACCGAGGCGACCTACTGCTCAGGTTATGAGCGGAATGATCAGGATGGCGACGATGTTGGCGACCTTGATCATCGGGTTGATCGCCGGGCCGGCCGTGTCCTTGAAAGGATCGCCGACCGTGTCGCCCGTGACCGAGGCGGCGTGGGCCTCCGAGCCCTTGCCGCCGAAGGCGCCGTCCTCGATCAGCTTCTTGGCGTTGTCCCAGGCGCCGCCGCCGGCGGTCATCAGCACCGCGAAGAAGAAGCCGACGACGATCACGCCGATCAACAGGCCGCCGAGCGCCTTGGTGTCGATCAGGCCGACGATTATCGGCAGGGCGATCGGCAGCAGCGCCGGCAGGATCATCTCGCGCTGGGCGGTCCTGGTGACGATGTCCACACAGGTCGCGTAGTCGGGCTCTTCGGTGCCCTCCATGATGCCGGGGTGCTCGCGGAACTGGCGGCGCACCTCCTCGACGACGGCGCCGCCGGCGCGACCGACGGCCTCCATCGAGAGCGAGGCGAACAGGCACACCATCAAGCCACCGAGCAGCAGGCCGATCAAGACGGGCGGTTCGTTGATGCTGAACACGAGCGTTTCGATCGATTTGTGGGTGTGGTCGGCCAGTTCCTGGCGGAAGCCGGCGAACAGCACGACCGCCGCCATCACGGCGGAGCCGATCGCGTAACCCTTGGTGACCGCCTTGGTCGTGTTGCCGACCGCGTCGAGGGGATCGGTGACGTTGCGGACCTCCTCGGGCAGCTCGGCCATCTCGGCGATGCCGCCGGCGTTGTCGGTGATCGGGCCGAACGCGTCGAGCGCGACGATCAGGCCGGTCAGGGACAGCTGGCCCATGACGGCCACGCCGATGCCGTAGATGCCGGTCGTGCCGCCGCCCGCGAGCTTCCAGGCGCCGAAGATGCCGAGCACGAGCACGATCGCCGGCAGGGCGGTCGCCTGCAGACCCGAGCCGAAGCCCTGGATGATGTTCGTGGCGTGCCCGGTGACCGACGCCTTGGCGGTCTTCTTGACCGGTGAGAAGCGCGTCGAGGTGTAATATTCGGTGATCACGAACAGCAGCGCCGTGACGCCAATCCCGATCAGGGCGCATAGGTAGAACTTGCCCCACGAGGGCGGGTTGACGACGTTGCCGACCTGACTGAAGGTGAGGTCTTTCATCAACCAGTATGTGATCGGCGCGAACGCCGCGGCGGCGATGATGCCCGAGACGATCAGGCCCTGGTAGAGGGCGCGCTCGACGTTGCCACTCTTGGAGCGCACGGCGAAGGTGCCGATGATCGACGCGATGATCGCCACGCCGCCGAGGACGAGCGGGTACATGACGACTTTGGTGGCCTCGTGGAAGGTGAGCACACCGAGCAGCATCACGGCGACGGCGGTGACGGCGTAGGTCTCGAACAGGTCGGCGGCCATGCCGGCGCAGTCGCCGACGTTGTCGCCCACGTTGTCTGCGATCACGGCCGGGTTGCGGGGGTCGTCCTCGGGGATGCCGGCCTCGATCTTGCCGACGATGTCGGCGCCGACGTCGGCGGCCTTCGTGAAGATGCCGCCACCCAGCCTTGCGAACACGGAGATCAAGGAACCGCCGAAGCCGAGGCCGATGAGCGCGTCCACAGCCGTCTTCTGGGACTCGTTGAAGACCGCGGTGAGCAGGCCGTAGTAGCCGGCGAGGCCCAGCAGGGCGAGCCCCGCTACGAGCATGCCGGTGATGGCGCCGCCCTGGAAGGCGACCCTGAGCGCGGGCGAGATGCCGCCGCGGGCGGCCTCGGCGACGCGGGAGTTGGCGCGCACCGAGACGTTCATGCCGATGTAGCCGGCCGAGCCGGACAGGATCCCGCCGATCGCAAAGCCACAGGCCACGGCGATGTTCTGGATGAAGATCAACGCCACGAAGATCACGACACCGACGACTGCGATCGTCAGGTACTGGCGATTCAGGTAGGCGCGAGCGCCTTCTTGGACGGCCCGCGAGATGCTCTGCATCCGCTCGTTGCCCGGTGACAGGGCGAGCAGGGCGCGGGTGGTCACGAGGCCGTACACCACAGCACAGGCGGCGCACACAAGGGCAACGACGACCCCATGGTTCGTCAGAAAGCTACTCAACAGAAATCCTCCGCGGTCTGGTTGTCGTGCTGCGCGAAGGACTTCGCGGGCACAGTTCTCGCACGGGCCGCTCCCTACGAGCGCACCACCCGGCGTAAAGGCGGGCGCAGTCTATCGTTTGCGGGGGCGGAAGGCGGTCAAGGGTTCTTCAGCCGGAACAACAAGGCCCCACGCGCGCGGGGGGCGCCCCTCAGCGCACAACACAA
Source organism: uncultured Solirubrobacterales bacterium (assembly GCA_963809705.1). Taxonomy (GTDB): domain Bacteria; phylum Actinomycetota; class Thermoleophilia; order Solirubrobacterales; family Solirubrobacteraceae; genus Palsa-744. Next base: position 521,821 of record CAWEKF010000002.1, read on the forward strand.
CACCTGCCTCTACGACCCGACCTGGACCTCTACGACCCGACCTGGCCACCGCAGGACACCGAGCGGGACGCCGCGGACTTCTCGAGCCACCCGCGCCCCACCAACCTCAACGTCCCGGCACCCAGAGCCGTCCGCTCGCTTGCGCGGGCCCGGGACCCTTCTCGGCCTCCCCCTCGGGAGTCGCGGGCTCGTCCTTGCGAGGCGGGGACATAGCCTGGGGCGTCGACGGAGCCGGGGGCGTCGACGGAGCTTGCGGGGCGGCGGGCGCGGCCTGGACCTCTCGCGCGTAGGCCATCTGCAGCTGGGCGATCGCGTCGCGCATGGGGCCGAGCTCGTGCGGCCATGTGGCGCTCGAGGATCGGCATAAGGGCACGGGCTCCGTCGATCGCGTCGCGCACCTGATCGAGGTCGCGCTCGGACTCGGCGGGGGCCGCTCCGGGCGCGGTCAGGCCGAGACGACGACCGCCGATGTTGATCAGGGAGACCGTCGTCTGCAGGATCAAGTCGGAGCTGGTGATGCGATTCAGCTCGGCTTCGTAGGCAGCCCGCAGATCCGCCTCGCTGGGCTGCTCGCCGGCGCTCGCTCCGGGCTGTGCTTCGGTCGCCGCTCCGCCGTTTGGCTCGTCCATCAGACGGTCACCTCCTCAGAGTATGTTTGCAGGGTCTCGCGCACCGAGGCGGCGAACACCTCCTCGCGGGAGGCGCCGGTCTCGATCAGGCGGCGCTGGCGCTGGGCGCCGTTGCGCTCGGGAAAGCTGTACTCGATGCCCAGCTCCGCGCGGACGGGCTCGGTCCACGCGGCCAGCCGCTCGACGATCGCGGCGGCCGGGTACTCCTCGGCGCGGTCCAGGTCGATCATGTGGCCGTCGAGGCCGTGGCGTATCGCCCGCCACATGTTCTCCTCGACCAGCCGCGGCGCCGGATCGGCGAAAGGCACGCCCTCGTCGACGTCGCGCGCGGCCTGGGCCACACACGCCACCATCAGCGCCGCCAGGGCCTCGGACTCGGGGACGGTGGCCTGGGCGTCGCAGATGCGGACCTCGACCGTGCCGAACTCGAAGTGGGGGCGCACCGACCACCACACCTGCGTGAACTCGACGATCGAGCGCGTGCGCAGACAGGAACTCGATGTAGTCGCGGTAGGCGGACCATCCGCCGAACGCGTCGGGAATGCCGCAGCGGGGGAAGTTGCGCGTGAAGCTCTGGGTGCGGGCGGTGTGCAGGCCCGAATCGCGGCCGTCGAGGTAGGGCGAGTTGGCCGAGACGGCCAGAAGCAGAGGCAGGACCGGCCGCAGGCGGTCGCAGACGCGCACGGCGCGGTCGATGTCGCGCACGCCCACGTGCACGTGCAGGCTGAAGGTGTTGTTGCGCCAGGCGACGTACTTGAGGCCCTGCTCGACGCGCCGGTAGTGCTCGGTGTCGATGATCGGCTGCTGACGGTAGTCGGCCCACGGGTGGGTGCCGGTGGCGGCCAGGGCCGCGCCCTGGCGCGAGGCGAGCGCGAACAGGCGCCGGCGGCGCTCGCGCTGACGGGAGAAGGCGTCTGCGAGGTTCTCGCCGCGACCGGAGACGATCTCGATCTCCGAGGAGATCAGCTCGCCCGTGATGGCCTCGGCCAGGAGCGGATCCTGGGCGCGGGCGCAGTCGCGCAACTCCTCGAAACGGGGCACCAGGTCGAGCGTGACCGGGTCGAGCAGGGCGAACTCCTCCTCGATCCCCACGGTGAGGTCGGTCGCTTGCGCGAACGCGTCAACTGCCTTGTCGAAGTCCAAGCTGGTCATTTTGGGGAGGATTGGGGCGTGCGATTTGGCGCGACTCGCTCGACGGTGACTCCCAGCTTACGATCTCCGGGCGCGCGTGCCGGACGGAGTAGGGCTCAGGTCAGATAGAAGTACAGCGCGTAGAGCAGGTCGACCGCGGGGCTGGAGGTGTGGACCGTGACCTCGGGCGGCACCGCCAGCAGGGACTCCGAGTAGTTGAAGATGATCTTCACGCCCGCCTGCACCAGCTCGTCGGCGAGACCTTGGGCGGCACGCGTGGGGACGGCCAGGACTCCCACGACGATGTCCTCTTCCTCGACCACCTGGGCCAAGTCGCTGGTGTGACGCACCATCTGGGCGCCGACTTCGCTGCCGACCTTGGCCTCGTCCACGTCGAAGATCGCGACGACCCTGAAGCCGTGGTCGGCGAAGATGTCCGAGGAGGCGATCGCCTTGCCGAGATGCCCGGCGCCGAGCAGGGCGATGTTGTGCTGACCGGCGGTCCTGAGGATCTTGCGGATCTGGGAGACCAGCGACTCGACGTTGTAGCCGACGCCGCGCTTGCCGAACTTGCCGAAACCGGACAGGTCGCGCCGGATCTGGGTGGAGTTGACGTGGGTGTAGTCGGAGAGCTCCTGCGAGGAGATCGTCTCCTTGCCCATCTTGCGGGCCTGGGTGAGCACCTGCAGATAGCGCGAGAGACGCGCGGCCACGCCCAGGGAGAGCCTGTCCCCGACGATCGATTCCTCGTCGTGGATCGCGCTCATCGGAGTTGCCAGCTCGTGGTAGGCCATCTGGTGTGACTCTAGAGGATGGACCCCAAACGATTGCGCAGTAGGGCCTCGTCGACGAAATATTCGAACAGCTCTTCCTCGCCGAGAGCGACCACGGGAATGCGCTCGAAATACGCCCGGTGCAGAGCCTCGTCGGTGGTTATGTCAACCTCGCGCAACTCGAAGCCCAGCTCGCGGCGCAATCCCAAGAGCGCGGCGCGAGCCTCGACGCAGAGGTGACAGTCGGGCTTGGAATAGAGCGTGAGGACGCTCAAGAGGGGCGCTCGCCGGTCGCGTAGGCGTCGATCCCCAGGTAGTCGGGATAGGCGAACGACCAGAAGCGAAGCACGCCGCGGCGCCGATCATCGCGGCGTTGTCGGTGCAGAGCACCTTGGCGGGCACGTGCACGCTCGCCCCCAACTCGCCCAGGCGCCGTCGTCAGCTCGCCGTTGGCGGCGACGCCGCCGCCGACCGCCAGACGGTCGAGGCCGGTTCGCTCCAAGGCTTCTTCGGCGCGCACGACGAGGTGCTCGACAATCGCGGCCTGAAACGACGCCGCCAGGTCGGCCGCCAGAGCGCCGCCTCTGGTTCCGTCGACCGGAACCATCCAGGCCGGTGCCACCGGAACCCCCCAGGCCAACGGCGCCCCTCAGGCCAGCGCCGTCGACACTCTCCAGGCCGGCGCCGTCTTTGGCGCGCTCCAGCTCGCCGGCGCCCTCCAGACTGCGCAACCTGTACAGCAGCGAGGTCTTCAGACCGGCGAAGGAGAAGTCGAGACTGCGCGCGAACGGGCGCGTGGCGCCACGCCCACCGCGTCGCGCGCGAACCCGAGGCGGGGAACTCGAACGCTTCGGGGTCGCCCTCGGCGGCCAGGCGCTCCAAGGCGGGGCCACCGGGATAGCCGAGCCCGAGCATGCGCGCGCCCTTGTCAAAAGCCTCTCCGGCGGCGTCGTCCAAAGCGCGCCCGAGCGTCTCGAAGGCTTGGTGGTCGCGCACCCGCGCGAGCAAAGTGTGCCCGCCGCTGGCGATCAAGCAGACGAAGGGCGGCTCGAAAGGCTCGCCGTCGCTCGTCGGGCACGAGGAAGTTGGCGGCCACATGTCCCTGCAGGTGGTCGACCGGGACCAGAGGGAGCTCTCTGGCCGCCGCCAGAGCCTTGGCCGTTGAGAGACCGACCAAGAGGGCTCCGATCAGACCGGGGCCTTGGGTGACCGCGACCCGGTCGATCTCCTCCAGCGCGGTGCCGGCCTCGGCGAGAGCCTCCTCGACGACGAGGTTGACCAGCTCGAGGTGGTGGCGGGAGGCGATCTCGGGCACCACCCCGCCGAAGCGGTCGTGGGCTCGCTGGGAGGAGATCACGTTGGAGCGGATCGTGGCGTCCTCGCCGATCACCGCGGCGCACGTGTCGTCGCAGCTTGTCTCGAGCGCGAGGATCGTCATACCGGCTCACGTCTCAAACCCACGCCGTCCCCGATCCCCAGCCGACGATCTTCATACTGGCCCCGGGTTGGGCACGTCGTCGAACGATCCGGCGAGCGTGGCCGGGGTGCGCCACATGACCGAGCGCGTCCTCGCCGTTGTCCTGGTAGTAGCGCCGGCGCAGACCCGCGGCACGAAAGCCCTCGCGCTCGTACAGGTGGATCGCGACGCGGTTGGAGCGGCGCACCTCCAGGGTGAAGCGCGCCGAGTCGTCGTCGACGCGCTCATACAGCTCGGCCAAGAGCGCCGAGGCGACACCCTGGTGGCGGTGGTCCGAGGTCGACGGCCACGTTCATCACGTGCCATACGGTGTCATAGCGCGAGCAGATCAAATAGCCCACCAGACGCCCATCGTGGATGGCCGCCAAGCAGACGCCCGAGGACTTGGACAGCTCCAGGACGAACATCGCAAGCGACCACGGCGTGGGGAAAGCGCGCCGCTCGACCGCGATCACGCGCGGCAGATCGGCGTAGGTGAGCTCTCTGATGTCCACGTAGAAGGAGCCGTCGGTCCTCAGCTCGACCATCGAGGAGCCCATCAGGCCACTCCTTCGAGGGAGACTTCGGCGTCGGGCCGGCGCAGATAGTCGGGCACCACCGCCTGCCCACGCTCGCTCTCGGGGGAATCGACCGCCAAAGCGCAGATCGCAGACACTTGGATCCGATGACGCTCCGAGCCGTCTGGCGGGACACTCACACCGAGCTGCTCGAACGAGTCGCGGTAGAGCAAAGCCCCGTCGCCCACCGCGCTCCACCCCTCAAAGCTCGTGTCGGTCCAAGCCCCTCGGATCTCATGCCGGTCCACTCCTCGGATCTCGTGCCGGACGTGGCGCCATGCAACAGCTCCTCCAAAGCGGCAGGACGGACGGCTCGGGGCGCGAGCAGCTGCTGGTCTGCGTCGTAGGCCGCGACAAAGATCTCACCACGACGAGCATCGATCGCGGCCAGGGTCTTGGTGGTCCCGAAGGCGAGTGCGCGCAGGCTTGATATCCCGACCAGCTCTATCTCCAAGGACTGCGCCAAAGCTCGCGCCGTGGCGATCCCGATGCGCAGGCCCGTGAACGTGCCCGGTCCCACTCCCACGGCGATCCGCTCGACCCGATCCCAGCCAAGGCCGGCCTCGGCCAACAGGTCGTGGGCGAAGGGAAGCAGTCGTGTGGAGTGGCCGGGCCGCTCCCCCGACTGGGGATCGTCGCGCGCCTGCAACACGGTTCCGTCGGGCAAAGCCAGACCGACGACGGTGGCCGGAGTGGCGGTATCGAGGCCGAGAACGATCATCGCGAAACCCGATTCATGGCGAATCCTCAGGAACGAGTTTGGGCGAAGCTCCGGGAACGAGCTTGTCTGTGAGCTCTCCCTCAGGGGGCCCTCCCCCCGCCATGTCCACCGACGTGGCGCGGGGAGCGGCCGGGCGCTCGCGCAGCTCGACCCGCCTGCGCTCCTCGCCAAGGTGGGCGAGGGTGACTTGCACGCGTGCGTATCGCAGCTCGGGCGCCGTCTGCTCGGGCCACTCGACGAAGGCGATCCGGCCGCGACCGAGGTAGTCGTCGAGGAGATCGGGCTCCTCCGCCTGGAGGCCGGCCAAGCGGTACAGGTCGAGGTGGGACACGGTCACGTGTCTGCCCCTGTAGCGGTGGCCGATCGAGAAGGTGGGGCTGGTGATCGGATCGGCGACGCCCAGGGCTCGCGCGGCGCCGCGCACGAAAGTGGTCTTGCCGGCTCCCAGGTCGCCGGTCACCAGCACGACATCGCCCTCGCTCAAGCCGGCCGCCAAGTCGGCGCCGAGCGCTTCGGTTTGACGCGAATCCGAGGTCTCCACGACGCGTGTGGCCACGCCCTAAGCCTAGTCAGTAACGGCACCGGTCTCAGACAGTGGTGCGTCAGCCTCAGGTTCCCGCGCGACCCAACTCAGGCTGCCGCGCGACCCAAAAAATGCGGCCGGCTCGCGGGAGAGGGAGAGCGAGCCGGCCGTGGTGCTTGGGAGGATGGAGATGAATTCTGTATCGACAAGCCGCTCCGCCCGCTTTAGCGGCCGCACGAATCCACCAGGATCTAATACGGACGCACTGCGATTTTGGATGCCTCAGAACAGATCGAGTTGGTCCACCGCGCCCTCGTCGCCGGCGTTGGCGGTCCCGGCGCCCTCGACGCCCGCATTGGCGGCCGCGCCCTCGATGCCCGCACCAGACGTCCCCCGCCTTCGCGCCCACCGGGGGCGTCGGCGGCCGGCGGCTCCTCCATCGGCGGAACCTCGAGCCTGTCCTGGACCGGCTCGGGCATCGCCAAGAGCTCGGGCAGGCGCGAGAAGTCCTCGCGCAAAGTCTCGAGCATGCGCGGCGTGTAGAGCGCCGCGGCCGGATGGAAGATCGGGTAGAGGCGAACCGTGCGCCCGCCCAAGGTCAGCTCCTCCGGGCGACCGTGCAGGCGCGTGATCCCGGTCGGGTCGTCTCGCAACAGCTTCGTGGAGAAGTTGCCCAGGGAACAGATCACGCGCGGCTGGATCAACTCGACCTGGCGGTAGAGGTACTCGTGGCAGTTCTCGATCTCGACCGGCAGGGGATCGCGGTTTCCGGGGGGTCTGCACTTGAGCACATTCGCGATGAACACGTCCTTGCGCTCCAAGCCGATCTCTTTGAGCAGGGTCTCCAAGAGCTTGCCCGCGCGACCCACAAACGGCAGGCCCTGCTCGTCCTCGCTCGCGCCGGGGGCCTCCCCCACGAACATGAGGTCCGCGTCGGCATTGCCGGCGCCGAAGACCACGTTCTTGCGTGTTGCGGCCAGCTCCTGGCAACGTACGCAGGCGTTTGCCTGCGCGAAAACTTCCTTGAGCGCCTCACGTCGCTGATTGGCCTCTGCTGAAGACACCATCGCCGGATGGTAGTCATCTGAGCTGTGAGACGGTATGCTTGAGCCAGTCGCGACCGGTATCCCCGCAGGGAGCTGGACCGAGCCAGATGAACCCGTCGATTTACACATCGATCCTCTCACCGGACGATGCTCGCGGTGAGCAAGCGGAGAACAGTCCGCCGCTGGCGGTCGTGCGCCGCGTGGATGAGCTGCGCGCGGCTCTGGAGCCGCCCAGAAGCTCGCGCCGCACGATCGGCCTCGTTCCCACAATGGGCGCCCTGCACGAAGGTCACCTCTCGCTGATCCGCCGGGCGCGCGAGGAGTGCGATGTGGTCGTGGTCTCGCTGTTCGTGAACCCTGCGCAGTTCAACGAAGCCGCCGACCTGGAGCGCTATCCCCGCGACGAGCAGCGCGACCGCGCGCTCGCGCAGATGGCCGGGGCCGATCTGCTGTTCGCCCCGCCGGCGGAGGAGGTCTACCCGGCGGGCTTCTCCACCTCGGTGGAGGTGCTCGGCCTGACCGACCGCCTGGAGGGAGCCGTGCGTGGAGCAGCCCACTTCAGGGGGGTGACGACCGTGGTGACCAAGCTCTTGAACATGGTGGCCCCAGACGTGGCCTACTTCGGCCAGAAGGATGCCCAACAGGTGGTTGTGATCAAGCGCCTGGTGGCGGATCTCGACATGACGCTGCGCATCGAGGCCTGCCCCACCGTGCGCGAGCCGGACGGCCTGGCGATGTCCAGCCGCAACGCCCACCTGAGCGCGGCCGAGCGCGGCCGCGCACGCGCCCTGCCCAACGCCTTGACGGCCGCCCGCGCAGCGGTCTCGGAAGGGGAGCGCTCGGCCGAGGCGCTGACGGAGACCGTGCGCGTGGCGATGAGCGACCTCGACGTCGAGCCGGAGTATGTGGCGCTCGTGAGCCCCGACACGCTCGAGCCCGTCTCTGAGCTGGAGGAGCCGGCGCTGCTGGCGATTGCGGCCCGAGTGGGCTCCACTCGCCTGATCGACAACGTGACCTTGGATCCCTCAGTACCCGTCAAGCCACAACCAAGAGAGGCCACCATCGCATGCAGCGCGTGATGCTCAAGTCAAAGATCCACCGCGCCACCGTGACCGACTGCGATCTCCACTACGTCGGCTCGATCACGATCGACCCCGACTTGCTCGAGGCCGCGGACATCCTCGAGCACGAGCAGGTTCACGTTGTCGACGTCGACAATGGGGCCCGTTTCGAGACGTACACGATCGCCGGGCAGCGCGGCTCAGGCGACATCAAGGTCAACGGTGCCGCGGCAAGGCTGGTGCACCGCGGCGACACCGTGATCGTCATCTCCTACGGACAGTACGACCGCGCGGAGATGGAGCACTACGAGCCTCGCGTCGTACACGTTGAGGCTCAGACCAATCGCATAATCACCGTCGACGATGCGGTGGCGACCCTGCTCGCGTAGGGCGTCAACCGATCAGAGAGGAATACCCATGTCAAGTCACCCCACTGTGCAGGCCCCGTCCGACCCCGGCCGGCTGCCCATGACCCTGCCGCTGCTCGCCGAGAAGAAGCGCTTGGGCGAGCCGCTCGTGATGGTCACCGCCTATGACTACCCGAGCGCTCGCGCCGCGGAGGCGGGCGGCGTGGACCTGGTGCTCGTCGGCGACTCGGCCGCCACGACGATCCTCGGCTACAACTCGACCACGCCGGTCGACCTCGACGACATGCTGGTGCTCGCACGGGCCGTGCGGCGCGGGCTGAACACTCCCCTGATGATCGGCGATCTGCCGTTCGGCTCGTATGAGGTCAGCGACGAGCAGGCCGTCGCGAGCGCCGTGCGCATGGTCAAGGAGGCCGGTTGCGACGCGGTCAAGCTCGAGGGTGGCGGTCCAGCCTCGGCGAGTCGTGCGCGCGCGATCATCGGCGCCGGCATTCCGGTCATGGGACATGTCGGGCTGACCCCCCAGAGCTCGACCGCGCTCGGCGGCTGGAAGGCACAGGGCCGCACCGCCGCGGCGGCGGCGCGCATCGCCTCGGAGGCCTTGGCGCTGCAGGGCGGCGGCTGCTTTGCGATCGTTTTCGAGGCGATCCCGAGCGCCGTCACCAAGGAGCTGATGCCCCACCTCGAAGTGCCCGTGATCGGCATCGGCGCGGGACCCGACACCGACGGCCAGGTGCTCGTGTTCCACGACCTGCTCGGCATTCGCGACGGCCTTGGCCCGCGTTTTGTCAAGCGCTACGCCAACATCCAGCAGGAAATGGACGCCGGCGTCAGCGCCTACGCCGAGGATGTGCGCACGCGCCGCTATCCGGGCCCCGAGCACGGCTATAAGATCGACGCGCAGGAGCTGGCCGAGCTGCACGAGCTGCTCGACCTGAGCGCCACGCGCCGCCGGTGAAGGCGACCGGCGGCGCACCTGGGTCAGGCAGTGCTCACCTCTGCGTACTCGATCTTGCGGATCGGCTTCGCGGGCGCCCCTGCGACGATCGAGAACGGCTCGACGTCTTTGGTGACGACGCTGTTCGCGCCGACCACGCAGCGCTCGCCGATGCTCACGCCGCTGGTGACGACCACGTTGACTCCCAGCCAGCAGTTGTCCCCGATCCTGGTCGGCCCCTTGCTGTCGAATCCCTGCCAGGTGATCGGCTTGCTTGGATCGTCGTAGCGGTGGCTGGCGTCGCTGACGAAGCAGCCGTTGGCGAGCATGCAGTGGTCTCCGATCTCGACCAGTTGCTCGGCGGCCACCATCACACCCATGTTCAGGAACGCGCCTTCGCCTATGCGCACGCGCGCGCTGCCCGGCAGCGTGATCCACACGCCCGGCTCGAGCAGCGTGTGGGGGCCGATCTCCAAGCGTCCCTCGCGCAGCGCCTCCAGAACGTTGCCGTGCACCGGCCAGCGCGCGAACGCTTCTCTGCGCATGAACTCGCGGTGGATCGCCATCCGATTCCAGGGCAGCGAGTTGCGCTCGTACCAGCGCCACTTCTGCGTCCACAACCACGCCCTGGAAGCCTTGTTCCTCATGGAACATGAGGAGTAGGGACTGGGGCGAGCTTGACTGCCATCGTGCCGCGACTTGGCGGCAGCTCGTTCACGCGCGCGCCGCCGACTTGGCCTTCCGCTTCCCGGCCGAGGCGCCATTGGACGATGCGCCATTCGCGCTCGCCTTCGTGGTCTTGCGCGGCTCTCGCGCGCGGCTTGGCCTTGGGCTTTGCCACCAGCAGCTCGCGCAGAAACTCGCCCGTGTGCGAGCCTCGCTCGGTCGCCACCTCCTCGGGGGTGCCGGCGGCGATCACCATGCCGCCCTCCTCTCCCCCCTCGGGCCCCATGTCGATCAGGCGGTCGGCGCACTTGATGATGTCCAGGTTGTGCTCGATCACGACCACGCTGTTGCCGGCATCCACGAGCCTTTGCAGCACCTCCAACAGTCGCTGCACGTCGGCGAAGTGCAGGCCGGTGGTGGGCTCGTCGAGGATGTACAAGGTCCTGCCGGTCGCCACCTTGGAGAGCTCGGTGGCGAGCTTCACGCGTTGGGCCTCACCGCCAGAGAGCGTGGTCGCCGGCTGGCCGAGCCTGATGTAGCCCAGGCCCACCGCGTCCAGGGTCTCCAGGCGCCGGCGGATCTTGGGGATGTGCTCGAAGAACTTCAGGGCCTCCTCGACCGGCATCGCCAGAGACCTCGGCGATGCTCTTGCCCTTGAACTTGACCTCCAAGGTCTCCTTGTTGTAGCGCCGCCCGTCGCACTGCTCGCAAGGCACGTACACGTCGGGCAGGAAGTGCATCTCGATCTTGATCTGCCCGTCTCCCCTGCACACCTCGCAGCGGCCGCCCTTCACGTTGAAGGAGAAGCGACCCGGCTTGTAGCCCCTCGCGCGCGCCTCTTGGGTCTTTGAGAAGAGATCCCTGATCACGTCGAACAGGCCCGTATAGGTGGCCGGGTTCGAGCGAGGCGTGCGCCCGATCGGGGACTGGTCGACGGCGATGATCTTGTCGAGCTGGTCGAGGCCCTTGATCGCCCGGTGAGCGCCGGGCGCTGGCGCGCGCGGTGCAGCCGGTTGGCGACGGCCTTGTACAGCACTTCGTTGACCAAGGTCGACTTGCCCGAGCCCGACACTCCCGTCACGCACGTCAAAGTCCCCAAGGGCACGTGCACGTCGACGTCCCTGAGGTTGTGCTGGGAGGCGCCCAAGATCTCCACGTAGCCGCTCGGCGTGCGGCGCTCTGGCGGAACCTCGATCGTGCGCGTGCCCGCCAGGAACTGGCCGGTCAGAGACTCCTTCACCTTCTGCACCTGGCGGCGGTCCCCTCGGCCACGATCCAGCCGCCGTGCTCGCCCGCGCCCGGGCCCAGATCGACGAGATGGTCGGCGGAGCGCATCGTCTGCTCGTCGTGCTCGACCACGATCACCGTGTTGCCGAGGTCCCGCAGGCGCTCCAAAGTGGCGATCAACTTCGCGTTGTCGCGCTGGTGCAAGCCGATCGAAGGCTCGTCGAGGATGTACAGCACGCCCACGAGCGAGGAGCCGATCTGGGTGGCCAGGCGGATCCTCTGCGCCTCGCCGCCGGACAGGGTGGAGGCGGCACGATCCATCGAGAGGTAGCCGATGCCCACGTTCTCCAGGAACTGGAGGCGCTCCGAGATCTCGCGCAAGATCAGACGCGCCACGTGCCGGTCGGTCTCCGACAGCTCGACCTGCTCGAGCCAGGCCAGGGCCCTGCGCGCTGAGAGCGCGCAGAAGTCCTCGATCCTCGTGCCCGCCACCAGGACTGCCCTGGACTCGGGTCGCAAGCGCGCGCCGCCGCACTCCGGGCACGCGCGCAGGGACATGAACTCCTCGATCTTCTCGCGCGTCCACTCCGAGTCGGTCTCGCGATAGCGCCGCTGCAGGTTTGCCAGGACGCCCTCAAAGCGCGTGCCGTAGGAGCGGGTGCGCCCGAAGCGGTTCCGGTAGGTGATTTGGAGGGGATCCCCGTTCGTGCCCGACAGGAACAGGTCGCGATGCTCCTGTGGAAGCTCCTCCCAGGGCACGCTCAGATCGACCTTGTAGCGCTTGGCGATCGCCTCGGTGACCTGCTCGTAGTAGTTGGAGGCGCTGTTGGCCCAAGGCGCGATCGCCCCTTCGCCGACCGACAGGCTCGGGTCGGGCACGACCAGGTCGGGGTCGATCACCATCTGCGAGCCGAGGCCCGTGCACCGCTCGCAGGCCCCGTGGGGCGAGTTGAAGGAGAAGATCCGCGGCTCCAGCTCGACCAGGGACGGCCCGTGCTCGGGGCAGGCGAACTTCTCGGAGAAGGTGAACAGGGTCCCGGGATCTGGCTTTGCGCCCGGCACGATCTGGGCATTCGCCGCCTTCACGCCAAGGGCGCCGGATGAATGAGATTGGCCGTCTTCAGAGGAGGGCACGCCCTCCCCTCCCCCACCCATACCCGCGCGCGATGACCCGACGATCTCGATCTCGACGAGGCCGTCCGCCAAGCCGACCGCGGTCTCGATCGAATCGGCGAGGCGCTTGCGGATGTCGTGGCGCATCGCCAGGCGATCGACCACGACCGAGATGTCGTGCTTGTAGCGCTTGTCGAACACGATCGACTCCTCGAGCATCCTGATGCGCCCGTCGATCTTCACGCGCGCGAAGCCGTCCGCGCGCAGCTCCTCGAGCAGCTTGCCGTACTCGCCCTTGCGACCCCTCACGACCGGCGCCAAGACCATGAAGCGCGTCCCCTCCGCCAAGCCCATCGTCTGGTCGATGATCTGCTCGGCCGACTGCCCCTGGATCGGGCGCCCGCAGATCGGGCAGTGGGGCTTGCCCACGCGCGCCCACAGCAGCCTCAGGTAGTCGTAGATCTCGGTGACCGTGCCCACCGTCGAGCGCGGGTTGCGCGAAGTCGTCTTCTGGTCGATCGAGATCGCCGGCGACAATCCCTCGATCGAGTCCACGTCGGGCTTGTCCATCTGCCCCAGGAACTGCCTCGCGTAGGCGGACAGCGACTCCACGTAGCGCCGCTGGCCCTCCGCATAGATGGTGTCGAAGGCGAGGCTCGACTTGCCCGAGCCCGATAGGCCGGTTATGACAACCAGGGCGTCTCTGGGCAGCTCCAGGGAGATGTCCTTGAGGTTGTGCTCGCGCGCCCCGCTGACGACGATCTTGTTGCTTTGGGCCATGTCGCAGCTCATTGTATTGAGGGCGAACAGATGTTCGCCCTTTCCCTCCGCCGATAGGACACCAGGTGGTGTATAGTGGTGTCGTGCCGCGCACCCAGGTATATATCGGCGAGGAAGAACTCGAGGCCCTCGACAACGCCGCACGATCTGTCGGCGCGTCGCGCTCGGAGCTGATCCGGCGAGCGGTCCGTGAGTCCTACGGGCTGAAGACCAAGGCCGACCGTCTACGAGCCCTACAAGCGAGCGCGGGCTCCTGGAAGGGTCGAAACTTCAATGGTGCGGAGTACGTTGACTCCATCCGCGGCGACTTGAACGAGCGCCTCGGACGTCTCGGCCTACGGTGAAGCTCATCGACACGAGCATCGCGGTCGATCACCTGCGTGGCACAGCGCCCGCTGTCGCGCTTGTAACGGACATCGTCGAAGAGGGTGAGACGCTCGCCGCGAGCGAGCTCGTCCGCTTTGAGCTGCTCGCCGGCGTCCGCCCCAGCGAGATAGACGCCCTCGAGCAGTTCTTTGCTTCGCTCGTGTGGCTCGCCGTGGACGAAGACATCGTGCGTATGGCCGGCGCCCTGGCCCGTAAGCACCGCAAGTCTCACAACGGGATCGACGACGCGGACTACCTGCATCGCCGCAACCGCCATCGTGTGCGACGCTGGCCTGCTCACCACCAATGTGCGCCACTTTCCGATGTTCGAGGGATTGCCGGCACCTTACTGAGCAAGCGCCGCCAAAGCTTCGGACAGAGACGCGACGTCCCACGCCTGCTCCGCACAGGACTATCGCAGCGACACAACGACTACCCTACGACGCGATGGCCGACCGCCAAGGACGCTACACGGGGACCCTGGAGCTCTCCTGGACGAACAAGCACCTGCGGCTGCTCGCCGAGGAGGACGGCTCCTACCAGTGGGTGCCTCCGTCCGACTACCGAGTCGCCGAGGTCAGACTGCTCGAAAACGCCGGCACCGTCGGCAAGACACGGTCGCAACGCAATCGAGCCAAGGACAACCTGCTTATCCGAGGAGACGCGCTCAACGCGCTCACGAGCCTCGGGGAGCTACCAGAGTTCGCCAAAGAGCTTGTTGGGAAGGTTCGACTTGCTTATCTCGACCCGCCATTTAACACCAAGCAGTCGTTTCTTCACTATGACGACAATCTTGAGCACTCAGTTTGGCTGACGATGATGCGAGACAGGCTCGTGCAGATTAAAAAGCTGCTCGCTTCCAACGGATCGGTGTGGGTACACCTGGACGATAGCGAGATGGCCTACTGTCGCGCCGTCATGGATGAAGAGTTTGGACGCGACTCGTTCGTGGCGACAATCATTTGGGAGAAGTCCTACACCCGTGAGAACCGCACCGACATCTCGACCACGCATGACTACATACTCGTATACGCGATGGATCGTTCGGTATGGAAGGCGGCTCGCAATCTGCTACTTCAAAGCGAGGCGCAAATAGGACGCTATTCAAATCCCGACGCCGATCCGCGAGGTCCGTGGAAGGCGGTACCAGTACACGCGAAGGCGGAGAAGGGCCGTAGAGCAGAGCAATTCTATTCTCTGACTACACCATCGGGTCGAATCCTCGATCCACCTCCAGGCAACTGCTGGAGATTTACGCGCGCTCGCCTCGATGAGTTGATTGCAGATAACCGTGTCTGGTTCGGACGCAACGGCAAGGGAGTCCCCGCACTTAAGAAGTTCCTATCAGAGGTTCAACCAGGGCTCGTACCGGTCAGCATTTGGCCCCATACAGAGATCGGAACAACCGGTACTGCCAAGAATGAGATCGTCGCACTATTTACGGAGCAAGAACCATTTTCAACCCCAAAGCCCGAGGCCCTCGTCAGCCGGATTACACAGATAGCCTCCAATCCTGGCGACATCGTCCTTGACTGCTTCCTCGGCTCAGGCACAACGGCTGCCGTAGCCCATAAGATGGGCCGCCGGTGGATCGGCATCGAGCGAAGCGTCGAGACCTTCGACACCTACACTATCCCCCGCCTCACCAAGGTCATCGACGGCGAAGACCCCGGCGGCATTACCGAGCAGACAGGCTGGACAGGCGGCGGCGGTTTCCGCGTTCTTGACGTCGCGCCCTCGATGTTCGATGAGGACGGGGGAACCGTATACCTTTCCCCGTGGGCTACAAGCAGCCGACTCGCAGAGGTGTGCGCGGCGCAACTGCATTATGAGTTCGAGCCCGAACCACCGTTCGCCGGCCGGCGCGGGCGAACGCGGCTCGCGGTGATCGACGGGCTCGTGAACGAAGATGTCGTGCGACTGCTTGTGGCGAACCTCCCCGACGACGAGCGCTTGGTCGTGTGCGGCACAGCCGTCGACCCGGCAGCGCGAACGGTCCTGCGCGAACTGCGGAGCGGTTCGACGGTGCGCAAGATCCCGGCCTCGATCCTGCACGACTACCGCCAGGCGGTATGGGTCGGGCCAGCAACGCCCCAACAGACCGACTCGAACGGTAGCGTTCCCGCTCCTGATGAAGTTCCACAGGCCCCAATCAAGGCGCGATGACCGCTGTTGACCAGGATCGCATCGAGGCGATCTCCTCAACCCTCGATCTGCGCCTGCCCAACCGCGAAGCGGTCGAAGCCATAGCGTGGTGCACACACCGCCACTTCGATGTCGAGGGTAGGCCGGCGCCGTATGAGTGCGTGATCGACAGCGCCACCGGCGCGGGTAAGACCTACGTACTCGCGGGCACGCTCGAGTACTTTGCCGCGGAGGGAGTACGCAACTTCGCAATCGTCACGCCGGGGCGCACGATCCTCAAGAAGACCGTAGAAAACTTCACCCCCGGAAGCCAGCGCAGCCTGCTTGGAGGAATGGACGTCGAACCCGTGGTGATTACCTCGGAGAACTTCACCAGTCCCGCAATGCGCGCGGCAATGGACGATCCCGAGCGGGTGAAGCTGTTCGTGTTCACGGTTCAGGCCTTGACGAAGCCGAGCACGAAGCTCGGTAAGAGGACACACGAGTTCCAGGAGGGCCTTGGCGCGGCGTTCTACGCTCGACTGGAGGAGTCCGAAGACCTCGTCGTGTTCGCCGACGAGCACCACACCTACTACGGCGTTGCGTTCTCCAAGGCCGTTCGCGACCTCGATCCATACCTGCTCGCAGGTCTCACGGCAACGCCGCATCCGAAGACACCGCAAGAACAGATCATCTACCGCTACCCGCTCGCACAGGCGATCGCCGACCGCAACGTCAAGACCCCCGTCATCGTTGGACGCAAGGACGACCTCGCCGATCCACTGACGAAGCTCTTGGACGGCATCGCGCTGATCGAGCTCAAGGAAGAGGTGATCGAACGATACTGCTCGCGAACCGGCAAGCCGCCGGTTGTCCCCGTAATGCTCGTGATCGCTCAAACGATCGAAGAGGCAAACGAACTCGAAGGGCTCATCCGCCAGCCGTCCTTCGCCGGCGGACGCTACGCCGACCGCGTTCTCACGGTTACGAGCGATAGCCCCGATGCGGCGCTCGAGGCGCTCTCCAATCTCGAGCACCCGGATAGCCCCTTCCGCATTGTGATCAGCGTGGGGATGCTGAAGGAGGGTTGGGACGTGCGCAACGTCTACGTGCTTGCTTCCATGCGTGCTTCGGTGTCCACGATCCTCACCGAGCAGACTCTCGGGCGGGGGCTGCGCCTCCCGTTCGGCGAATACACCGACATCGAGATCCTCGACACCCTGGAGGTGCTCGGACACGAGCGCTACGAGCAACTCCTCGCCAGGGCGGGTGTGCTCAACGAGCAGTTCGTCGACTATCGCATCGAGACGACCATCCAAACGAACGCTCAAGGCGAACAGGTCCCCACGACCGAGACCACCGCCGTCAGTGCACCTGTCGTCGTATCGACGGACGGAACCACGACCGTCATCGCGTCAGGCGCAGCTGCTCCGGTCATAGCCAGCGTCGAGGATCACACGGCAAAAGCGGCCGAACACTTCAAGCTCCAGCAGGAGCTGCATCCACGTAAGAGCTTCCAGCCGCTTCGCGTACCGCTTCTAAAGATGAGTACGGTGTCAATGCCGTTCTCGCTCGCCGACATAGTCGACGACAGGCCGTTCCGCGAGCTGGGCCAACGCCTGCGTGCAGATCCAGTCGGCGAGTTGCGCCGTGTGCGACTGTCCGCGCGTACCGTGACCGGAGCGGACGGCCTGCGCCATACAGAGATGGTTACCGCCGAGGCAGTCGACAAAGTCGTATCGCAAATCTCGTTGCTGGCACTCGAGGATGCTCTCCACCAGTTGCGTGTGCGTGTAATGGACTCCGCGCCAGTCCCGGCCCGTCAGCAAGAGTCCAAAGCGCTCGACCCGTTGCTGGATGCCTTCGTGGAGGGCCTCGGAGACAAGGCGACCGATGTCCTGAGCGCATACATGGACCGCGTCGCGGCCGGTTTCATCGATCTCATCGCCAAGGAGCAGCGTCGCTACGTCTCCAGACCGTCCTACGAAGACGTCGTCGACATCGCGACGCTCGCGCCCCTTCGTATGGCAAGACCCATGAGCAGTCAGGATCGCCTCGGCAAGTTCCAGCGTGGTGTCGGCTACAAGTACAAGAAATCCGTCTATACCCAGGATTGGTTCGACAGCGGCCCGGAGCGCGATGTCGCCAATATCCTCGAGTCGGCTGACGAGATCGCCTACTGGATGCGACTTCAAAACGGAGACTTGCCGATCCTCTGGCACGGCTCGGGAAACAAGTACAACCCCGACTTCATCGCCGTGGACGACGAGAAGGTCCACTGGATCGTAGAGGTCAAGAGTGACAAGCAGAAGGGCTCCGCCGAGGTTGAGGGCAAGCGTGAGGCCGCGATTCGATGGTCAAAACACGTCAACGCGGAGGAGAAGGTCACCGACACGTGGCGCTACCTGCTCGTCTCAGAATCCCACGTCAAGACGGCCAAGGGCTCGTGGATGGCGTTGCTCGGGCTTGGGGAATAAGACACGGCGCCCGCGCCGACGTTACCCAAGGGATATGCTCCGCCCCATGTCCGATCCCGGCCCACCCACCTCGTATCAGGTGCTCGAGGCCGGCACGCGCGTCTACAGCAGCGACGGGAGGAGGTCTTGGCTGAGGTCGCACACGTGCTCAGCGTGCCCGAGGAGGATGTCTTCGACGGGATAGTGATCGCGGAGCACAATGGCCCAGACGGCCACCGCTTCGCCGACGCCAACGACATCGACGCTATCCATGAGCGGGCGGTTACGCTCAAGCTCGACGCCGCCGCTTGCAGCGCCTTGCCCCAACCAAGCGAGAACCCGGCGGTCTTGGCAGACGATCCGACCGACGCCAGTTCGAAACTGTCGAACAAGCTGCGCCGCGCCTGGGACCTCGTCTCCGGCAACTACTGAGCCGCGACCACCGTCCCTTCCGTCACCCCGGAAGGCCGTCGCCATCAGTCGCTGCGCTCCGAATCGGACCGCGTACGAGCCCGTCCGAAGCATCTCGCGCGGCGATAGCCGTCCGGATCCCGGCTCCGTGCGAACCTCGACCGACCCTCCCGGGCCTTCGACCAGCGTAGACCATACGCCGCACGCGCATCTGCGGCCTTTGCGCCACGATCGAACGATGCGAGCTGACCGCCACCTCGACCGTGAGCAAGAGTACGTGGATGGCGACCGGCGGAGGCTCATGGCGAGCAGAGCAAGTCGGCTCGGGTAGAGTGCGGAACGACCAGCGGAAGCTCACGGCAGCTTCTGGGTCGAGAATGTCGGCTCGGCCGTCTAACCCTGTCGCATGCTACCACTTCTGCTGGTACTACTTCTGTCGACGATGAGCCCCTCGACGAACTGGCATACGGAGCGACCATCGAAGCGCGCCGATTCCACGATGTTGTCGTCAGTCGATTCTGAGCGGTGCATCGGTGGACTGGTCGGATCGTTCCCCACTTGTCGTATCTGTCTACAAGCTACGGACAGCGCATCAAGCGCACACAACGTCTACCTGTGGGCATACGAGCGCCACGAGCCGATCGATCGGAAGCCGATCGCCGCTCTAGTTGCCAGAGGGCATTCTACCACCGCGATCGTCCATTACGGTACATCACCGACACCGGAACATGGCGTTCGAGGCACTGACTCGTCGCCTTCGGGAAGCCGCCAATCACGCCCAGGTGGAGATCCGTTGTCTGCATGATACTCGGCGATGCGGACGAGAGCAAGCCCCGAGTTCGCTCTCAACCTTCGATCGCCGCGTAGACCTCGTCGAGCAGCCGCTCGCGGTCGGACACCGCGAAGTTCTCGGCCAGGTATTGGCCAGTCTCCTCGCGGGAGTCGCCGTTGAGCGCCATGTTGAGCGCCACCAGGCGGGCACCGTCGAGATCCTCGGGGGAGGCGGCGGCCGTCTGCTCCACGGTTCGCAAGGTGCGACTGCTCATGCCCTGCTCGTCCTGCGCCAATTGAACCGCTCCTCCCTGCACCGCCTCCTCGTAAGGATCGCCCTGCATCCCTTCGTGCGAGTCACTGGGCAGCTCCACGAACGGAGCTTCATGAAGCTGGGCCGGCGGGGCGAGGACAGGCGTATCGTCCGTCGCGATGTAGTGCACCTCCGGCTCCGGCTCCGCCTCGAGCTCGACGCTCTGAACGCTTCCACCACCTTCGGTGCGTCCCGCGGCCGAGTCATATAGGACGCTCATGTTGCCCTCGACCTCCGCCAGGTCGTCCGCCAGTCGACCCGCCCCGGTGCGCAGACTCTCGACGAGTGTCTGGGTCTCGCCGTCCATCGTCGCGACCCGCGCCAAGAGCACCTCGGTCGCCTGCGAGACCGCCGCCACACGCTCCTGAGCGCGCGCGATCGCCTCGTCGCGGATACGCCGCGCGTCGGCGTCGGCCGCGGCCCGCGTGGCCTGGGCGGCCTGGGCGGCCTCGCGCTCGATCGTCTCGGCCGTCGCCTGAGCCGCCTCCAGGATGCCTTGCACCTGCGTGCCGGCCACGGCGGCCAACGAATCTCCTCCGCGACTCTGCGCTTCGTGGCGCAGCTCCTCCACGTCGGCCGCGAGCGCCCGTAGGTGGGCGTCCACGCTCGCCGGGTCGTACCCGCGGCGCACGATCGGGAAGTCGCGCCTCTCGATCACCTGGCGGTCCAGCTCCACGGTCCCCATCCTATGCAACCTCGCCGGACGGAGCCTCGACTATCTCCGGCTCTGGCTCTCCCTCGTCGTCGTCCCGCGTCTCCGCACCCTCGCTCGCGCCGCCCGGACCCTCGACCGCTTGGACATCGCGTAGCTCGCGCCTGCAGCTCCCTGATCTCGTCACGTACCTGTGCCGCGTACTCGAAGCGCAGATCGTCGGCTGCGGCGATCATCTCCTCCTCCAGCTCGACGATCATCCTCTCCAACTCGTGGTTGGGCATCTCCTTGGCCTTGGCCCGCGTAGCGCCCTTGCGCCGACCGCTCTTGGGCACCTTGGACTCGGCCTGCAGGAACTCGGCGATGTCGGAGATGCCCTTCACGATCGTGGCCGCCGTGATCCCGTGCTCCTCGTTGTAGGCGACCTGGATCTCGCGCCTGCGGTCAGGTCTCCTCGATCGCCGCCTTCATCGCCTTGGTCTCTTTGTCGGCGTACATCAGCACCGTGCCCTTCACGTTGCGAGCCGCCCGCCCGATCGTCTGGATCAACGAGGTCTCCCCGCGCAGGAAGCCCTCCTTGTCGGCGTCGAGGATCGCCACCAGCGACACCTCCGGCAGGTCCAAGCCCTCGCGCAGCAGGTTCACGCCCACCAGCACGTCGTACTCGCCCAGCCGCAGGTCCCTGATGATCTGGATGCGCTCCAGCGTGTCGATCTCCGAGTGCAGGTAGCGCACCTTGAAGCCCATCTCGATCAAGTACTGCGAGAGGTCCTCGCTCATCTTCTTGGTCAAGCGTGGTCACGAGCACGCGCTCGTCGACGTCCACCCGCTTGCGGATTTCGTTCATCAGATCGTCGATCTGGTTCTTGGTCTCGCGCACGTCGATCTCCGGGTCCACGATCCCCGTCGGCCTGACGATCTGCTCGACGATCCGCTGCGAGCGCGTGCGCTCGTACTCGCCCGGCGTCGCCGACACGAACACGAGCTGCGGCGTGATCGAGAGGAACTCGTCGAAGGTCTGCGGCCTGTTGTCCATCGCGCTCGGCAACCTGAAGCCATAGTCGACGAGCGTGCGCTTGCGCGAGCGGTCGCCCTCGAACATCCCGCCGATCTGGGGCACGGTCTGGTGGGACTCGTCGATGAAGCACACGAAATCCTCGGGGAAGTAGTCGATCAAGCAGTAAGGCCGCTCGCCCGGCTTGCGCCCGTCGAGGATCCGCGAGTAGTTCTCGATGCCCGAGCAGAACCCCATCTCGCGCAGCATCTCCATGTCGTATTGGGTGCGTTGCCTGAGGCGGTGGGACTCCAGCTGCTTACCCTCGGCCTCCAGCTGCTCGCAGCGCTCGTTCAGCTCCCTGCCGATCTCCGCGACACCGTCATCGATCGTGCCCTCCTTGACGTTGTAGTGCGTGGCGGGCCAGATCGCCACGTGCTCGATGTCGTCTTCGAGCAACTCCCCCGTCAGCGGGTCGAAGTGCTGCAGGCGCTCCACTTCGTCGCCGAACAAGGTCGCCCTGAAGGCCGTCTCGGCATAGGCGGGGAACACCTCCAGCGTCTCCCCTTTGACCCTGAACGTGCCGCGCACCAAGACGCTGTCGTTGCGCGTGTACTGGATCGACACCAGCTTGCGCAACAGCGCGTCGCGGTCGATCTCCTCGCCGCGACGCAATATCTGCATGTTCATCTCATAGGTCTCGGGCGAACCCAGGCCATAGATGCAGGACACCGAGGCCACCACGATCACGTCGCGCCTGGCGAACACCGCGGCGGTGGCGGCGTGCCTGAGCCGGTCCACCTCCTGGTTGATCGCCGAGTCCTTCTCGATGTACAGGTCCCTGCTCGGAACATAGGCCTCGGGCTGGTAGTAGTCGTAGTAGGACACGAAGTACTCGACCGCGTTGTCCGGGAAGAACGTCCTGAACTCGTTGCACAGCTGCGCCGCCAACGTCTTGTTATGAGCGATCACCAAGGCCGGCTTCTGAACCTCCGCGATCACGCCGGCCATCGTCATCGTCTTGCCGGTTCCGGTCGCCCCCAGCAGCGTCTGGAAGCGCTCGCCCTCGCGCACTCCCTCGGACAGCGAAGCGATCGCTTTGGGCTGGTCGGCGGTGGGGGTGAAGACCGGGTCGAGCTTGAAGGGCGGCATCGCCTCTACGTTAGCCCCAGCTGGCGCGCGTAGACGGAGCGATACTCCGCCTGGGCGTGCAACACCCGCCGCACATACGCCTGCGTCTCGGGAAAGGGAATGTCAGCCGTGGTCAATTGACGCCCTTCTTCGCGTGCTTTGGCCACCCACGCGTCCACATTCGCCAAACCCCCGTTGTAGGCGGCCACGGCCTCCATCTCGTTGCCTTCGTAGTGGTCGAGCAGGTAGCGCAAGTACCAGCTCCCGTAAGCCACGTTGATCTTCGGTGTCGCCAGATCGCTCGTCGTAAACCGGAAGCCGCCGGACAGGTGCGCAATGTAGTGGGCCGTTGCGGGCAGGATCTGCATCAGCCCCAGCGCCCCTGCCGATGAGGTGCGCGGGTCGAACTTCGTCTCCGCATAGATCACGCCCGCGATCAGCGCCGGGTCGAGGTGCTTGTCGGTCGCCTGTTCGCGGATCACGGACGCGTCGCTGAGCGGCAGGCCCGAGTTGCCGGCCACATGCCGAAGACGCGAGGCGACCACAGCGATAAGCGCCACGGTGAGCGCCAGCCCAACCACCATCCGCATACGCGAACGGCCGGGAGAGGGTCTCATCGCACGGCTCCCCCGTGCACGCCCCCGCGCGCGGGGCGCCGCCGAATAGCGCGTATAGCTCATCTCCCTCCCCTACCCCATGTCCCCCTTGGGGGACATGGTCCTTTGCGAGCGCAGCTCATTGGGATAGCTTGACAAGCACCCCGGCCAGCTCGCGCCGCAAGTCCGCTTCGCTGCCGTCGTTGTGGACCGCGAAGGTGGCTCTGCGGGCCTTCTCCTCCTGGGAGAGCTGGCGCGCGACACGCTCGTCCGCGAGGGCATGACCGCGCCCGGCCGCCCGCTCGGCGCGAGTCTGCTCGGCTGCGACGACGGCGATCGTCGCGTCGAAGCCGCGCTCCATGCCTGCCTCGAACAGCAGCGGCACCTCGACCACGGCAGCCTTCGGCACGGGCCGCAGCGCGCGCACGTGCTCCAGCCAGCCCGCGATACGCGCCCCCACGCGCGGCCACAGCAAGCTCTCCAACCAGCGTCGATCCTCGTCCCCGCCCGCAAACGCCTTGGCAGCCACCGCGGAGCGATCGACAACCCCGCCAGGCGCTACCTCGGCTCCCCAGCGCTCGATCACCGCGTCCCGAACCTGAGCGTCGCCGTAGAGCTCATGGACGACCACGTCAGTGGACAGCACCTGTGCGCCCAGCGCCGCGAGCGCTTTCAGGGCGGTGGACTTGCCGGCCCCCATGCCGCCGGTCAACCCGACGAACGGCACCGCCGGCTGCACCGGTCCGCTCGTCAGTCTTGCGCTTGATCGACGGCAGCCTGCTCGGACTGCTCAGCCGAGGGCTGCTCGTCGGCGACCTCGGCCGCCGGCTCCTCGGCAGGCGCGTCCTCAGCCACCGGAGCCTCGACCGCCGGAGCCTCAGTCACGGGAGCCTCAGCCGCCGAGGCCTCGGGGGGCGCGAGCCTCGGGGGCGTGGGCTGCTCGACCGCGGCCTCCGCGACGGGCTCGGCCTGGGTAGATTCCTCGACCGCGGCCTCCGCGACGGGCTCGGCCATCTCGCCAACAAGCCCCTCGCCGGCGGCCTCTCCCGTCTCGGCTGTGGCGAGGACCACCTGCTCGTCCGCCCTCCTGGCCCGGCGGACTCAGCCGGCGCATCCGGTCGAGGCAACGGAAGAATCTGGTCCTCGACGCGCTTGGCCGACAGCGACAGGCGCCTGGCGCTCGGAGTCGATCTCGAGGATCTTCACCCTGATCTCATCCCCCGGATGAACGATCTCGCGCGGACTCTCGACGTGATGGCCCGCCAGCTCGGAGATGTGCACGAGGCCCTCAACGCCGTCCAGCACCTCCACGAACGCGCCGAACGTGACGACCTTGGTGACCTTGCCCGCAAGCTCGTCGCCCGGGTTGTAGGTGTCCACGATCCGCTGCCACGGGTCTTCCTGGGTCTGCTTGAGGCCCAGCGAGATGCGCTGACGGTCGCGGTCGATGTCGAGCACCTTCACCTGCACGGTGTCGCCGATGCCCAAGATCTCGCTCGGGTGGTTGACGTGCGACCACGACAGCTCCGAGATATGGATGAGACCGTCGATCCCGTCGAGATCCACGAAGGCGCCGAAGTCGACGATGTTGGAGATCTGTCCCTCCACGACCAGGCCAGGCTGCAGACGATCGAGGATCTGCTGGCGCACCTCCTTGCGCTCCTCCTCCAAGACCGCCCTGCGCGAGAGCACGACGTTGTTGCGCGAGCGGTTCAGCTCGATCACCTTCGTCTCGATCTGCCCTCCCAAGTACTCGTCGAGATTGGGCACGCGGCGGATGTCGACGAGCGAGGCCGGCAGGAAGCCGCGCACCCCGAGGTCGATGATCAGGCCGCCCTTGACCACCTCGATGACCGAGCCGATCACCGGCTCGCCGGACTCGGCGGCGGCCTCGATGCGTCGCCACGCCTTCTCGAAGCGGGCGCGCTTCTTGGACATGATCAGACGGCCGTCCTGGTCCTCCTTGGTGAGGACCATCGCATCGACCTCCTCGCCGAGCGACACCTCCTCGCGGGGGTCCACCGACTTGCGGATGGAAAGCTCGCCGGCGGGGATGACTCCCTCGGACTTGTAGCCGATGTCGACGAGAACCTCGTCCTTGTCGATGCGCACAACGTTGCCGGTGACGACCTCGCCCTCCTCGAAGGGCTGCATCGTGGCGTCGTAGTTGGGGACTATCTGCCCGTCGATTTCAAGCAGAAGCCCGTTGGACCCCTCGACCACATGAGCCTGGGGATTCTCGATAAGTGTTTGCACCGACGGAAGCCTAGCGCAGCAACGCAGCCTGGGGCAGAGACCCCCGCGCCTGACGGCGCGGGGTCTATGAGGATTTGTGGGGCGCCTCCAGGGCGGAGACCCCGTGCCCCGACGCGGGGTCGGTCGGGTATCGGCCGGACACATATCATTGAGCCTCCTATGCCTGTCAGAGCCACGAAGCGCGGGTCCGAGCGCACACCGCTACGGCGCGATTGCGATGTGCTCGTGTGCGGGGCTTCGTTCGCCGGCCTGGCCGTCGCGCGGGAGCTGGCCGATACGGGAGCGCGCGTGCTCGTGATCGATCGCTATGAGATCGGCGAGCGCCAAACCTCGGCGTGCGGGATCCCGACCGGTTGGCTGGAGGCGCTCGATCTCGGACGCTCCCTGCGTCAGACCTTCGACGAGCTGGTCGTCCACACGCCTTGGACGACGGCGCGCTGGCGGCTGCCTTGGACTTTCTCCACATTCGACTACCGCGAGCTGTGCGCCCTCCTGTGGGATCGGGCAGACGCGGGCGAGACCGAGTTCGAGACAGCCACGGTCAGCGGTCGCGACGGCGACGTCGTCCACACCGATCGCGGCGATCTGACCGCGCCGATGATCGTCGATGCCCTCGGCTGGCGACGCGTCCTTTCGAACAGGACGCCGATCCAGCCGCCGAACGCTCCTCTCTCGCGTGGCCTGGAGGTGCACCCCCGCGGGGCGGGCGAGGAGCTGGAGCTGTGGATCGACCCCAAGTACGTGCGGGCGGGATACGCGTGGAGCTTCCCGGCGAGCGACGAGCTGCGCGTGGGCGTCGGCTCGTTCTGGCCTTCCCATCACGTCAAGGAGCCCACGGTGCGCCTGGCCGGCGACCTCGGCCTGCCGCCCCAGGGCTATCAGGGCAACTGGATCCCCCATCAATTGCGCCCGGCTGTGGAGGATGGGGTCTTCTTCGTGGGCGATTCGGCGGGTCACTGCCTACCGCTGACCGCGGAGGGAATCCGCACGGCCATCTATTTCGGCTTGGCCTGCGCACGCGAGATGCGGCCGGTGCTCGCAGGCCATTCCACCCGTGAGCTGGCGCTCAGCCGCTATGGCGCCTTCTCCGACGCGCACGAGCGCAAGTACCGCTGGCTGCTCAACACCCAGCGCGCCGTGGGGCGCCTGACCCCGAGCCGCGCGGTCACGGTCATGGCGCGGACGATGGCTTGCGAGCGCTTCTGCGCTTGGGCTTTCAACCGCTATTTGGAGATCGCCCCGCCTTCGTTTGTGAGAGCGGGGTCCGCGTACGCCCCGGAGCGCGCACCCATGCCGGCGGTGGTCTGAGCTACTCGACCGTGTCCCACTTCCCAGGGACGATCTCCAGGTAGCACATGTCGATACGCAGGCGATCGAAGGCCCACTCGAACAGCGCGCGGCCGAGTCCGTAGCGCCGCACGAGGGCTTGCTCGGCGATGCGCTCACGCTCAGCGGAGACAACGGTTGCGCTCGCCTCCAGTGGCGCCCCCAAGGGCTTTCCGCGGACTGTGCAAGGCGCCACGAGCACGCGCGCGTCGTTGCGCAGGCGCTTGATCTTACCGGCAGTGCGCTCGCTGCGCACGTAGAAGCGGCCATCCGCCTCCGCTGCCCACACCGGCGTGGGCACCGGCACTCCACTGCGACGGAAGGTGACGAGCAGCGTGCGCTTATGGGCGCACAGTTCCCCGACGGCGCCGGTCCGCGGGACCTCCGCGATCGAGCGCATGCCCGGCGGAGCGGTGCGCGCCGCCAAGCGGGCGCTCGCAATCGCTCCGGGCGGTCGCCGCCCCAACACCGGGCGGGCGCCGGGGCGAGCCACTTCGGGTTGAGCGCTGCCGGTCTTGCGAGTCATCGTGGTGTGCCGCCGTCACACCACCCACGCTCAGGCTACCTTCCGCAACCGCGGGCGCTTCGTCTGTAGCGCCTGGAGCGCCAGACGGGACGCCTCTACCGCGCTTGCCCAGGAAACCTCGGCGAGCATCCCCTCGGCGGCCACCATGTCGCCGGCCAGGAACACGCCGTCGCCGCGATCGACGGCCGGGCGCTCACGCCAACTCATACCGGGCATGTCAAGCGCCCCGGAGCGTGCGTCCATCACCTGACGCCTACGCCATGTCTCACGTTCGCGCCAGTCCTCGATGGAAAGGTCGAGCAACCTCTCCAGGCGCAGGGCGGCCTGGTCGACGCTCTCGCCTGGACGGATCGGCATCTGCGCCTGCACCAGCTCCTCGCCATCCGGAGCAATCGAGGGGTTCGCGGCCGAATAGCGGCCAATCCAGCCGGCCTCGTCCATATCGGAGACGATCGTGGGATCGCCGCGACGATAGCGCAGGCCCAGATCCAGACACACGGTGTGTCCGCTCTGCCATTGCAGCGTGTCGTCGCCCAACAGCTCGCGGGCCTGGCCAAGCTCGGTGGCGACGATCGTGGGAGAGTCGGGCAGGGTGTCCAGACGGGTGTCCGTTTCGACCTTGATCCCCAACTCGCGCACGTGGCGCTCGAGCGAGTCGATGAGCGTGCTCCATCCTCCGATTGGGTATCGCACTACCGAAGGGGCGGTGAGCAAGAGCCTGACCATACGAGGCCAGACGAACGCCGCGGAGAGCTGACCGGGATCGTGGTAGAAGGTGAAAACGCCGGCGGCAGCCGACAGCATCTCCGCGGTGGTGTCATCGGTGTGGCCGGCGACCCAGCTGCGGAAGTCCGTGCCAACAGGCGCTTCGCGGCCGCGCAAGCGAAGCACCGACGGCAGGACGGCAAGCGGGGGGGTACGGCGCAAAGCGCCCCCCAGGCGCAACCTGACGCCTGTCAGCCGGGGACTTGCGTTGGCCGGCAGGACATCGCGCTCGCGCATCCACTTCCAGAAGCCGCCGTCGTCGTACATCGCGTGCGGACCGAGGTTCGCCTTATAAGGCCCGTCGGCGCTTCGTCCCCTTCCTCCAATGCTCTCGTGCGCCTCCACGAGGCGCACGCGCGCACCCTCCTCCGCGCAGGCGATGGCGGCCACCAACCCGGCGATGCCGGCGCCGACGACCGTGATCTCGTGGGCTTGAGTGCTATTGCGGTGCGTGGAGCTCATGGTGGGCCTCCTGGTCCGGAGATGTTCCCGTCGCTCGAAGGACGGCGGCAGGGTTAGCCTGTTTTCTGTCGCCCATCAAGTTACGACGCGACTGGTCTGTATTACAGTTCCAGTGATGACCTTCAAGAGAGGACCAGTTGGGGGGAGTGCGCTGCTCGTGGAAATCGCCCGCGAGGCCGATCTACCGCTACACGAGCAGATTGAGCGCTCGCTGCGCGAGCAGATCCGCTCAGGACGCCTCGCCGGAGGGACCCGCCTGCCATCCACCCGCGGGTTGGCCGAAGAGCTCGGGGTGTCGCGCGGGGTGGTGACCGAGGCATACGGCCAGCTCGGCGCCGAGGGCTATCTGACGACGAGCCAGGGCGCGCCCGTGCGCGTCGCGAGCGCAGTACGCGCCGCGGCGTCGCGCCCTGCCGCCCGCTCACTGCTTCAGAGCTTCGCCTACAACTTCCACCCCGGCCTGCCCGACCTCGCCGGCTTCCCGCGCGAGGCGTGGCTGCGATCGATGCGCGCCGCGCTTCGCAACTCGCCGCTGGACTCGCTCGGCTACGGCGACCCACGCGGCCTTCCAGCGCTGCGCGAAGCGCTCGCCAGCCACCTTGGGCGGGTGCGGGGCGCTGACGCCGACCCCGAGAGCATCGTCGTGTGCACAGGCTTCATGCAGGGCCTCTCGCTGCTCTGCCGCGCGCTACGTAAGCGGGGAGTAGAGCAATTGGCGGTCGAGGACCCGGGCTGGCACGTCCATCGGCTGATCGTCGAAGAGGCAGGCATCCAGGTCATACCAATCCCCGTCGACGCCGCGGGCATCCAGGTCGACGCACTGGCCGAAAGCGACGCGTCGGCCGTGCTCGTCACTCCCGCGCACCAGTTTCCGACCGGCGCTGTGCTCGCCCCCGAGCGTCGCGCCGCTTTGATCGAGTGGGCCGGTGAGGAGCGACTGATCGTGGAGGACGACTACGACTCCGAGTACCGCTTCGACCGCGTCGCCGTGGGCGCCCTTCAGGGTCTGGCGCCCGAGCGCGTAGCGCACATCGGCTCGGCCAGCAAGCGCCTTGCCCCGGGCCTGCGGCTCGGTTGGATGCTGTTGCCGTCGTGGCTGACCTGGGAGCTGACGGCCGCGAAGGCGATCGAGGATGCCGGCTCGGAGATCGTGGGACAACTCGCTTTGGCGGACTTCATCGCCCGCGGAGAACTTGATCGCCACATGCGTCGCATGCGTCTGCGCTACCAGCTCCGTCGAGACGCGCTGCTGAAGTTCTTGGAACATTGGCTGCCGGACGCACAGTCGAGCGGCGCCCACGCCGGCCTGTTCGAGCTGGTGCTGCTACCCAAGACGGTGGACGAGTCGCGACTCCTGCGCGCCGCCAACGAGCGGGGAGTGGGCGCCGAGGGGCTCGCGCTGCACCGCTTCGCCGCCGACGGCCCGCCGGGCGTTCTGCTCGGCTACGGCAACCTCTCAGAGCCGGCGATCGAGCAGGGCGTGAAGCTGCTGGGCGAGGCCTATCGGGAGACGACCGACAGGATGTGAGCCGCTATCTGCGCACCACCAGGAACACCCCGACCACGAGCAGCACGAGCCCGACAATGCGTGTCGTGGCGATCGGCTGCCTCGCGATCCCGAGCAGGCCGAAGCGGTCGATGATCACAGCTGCGGCAAGCTGACCGGCGATGACCAGAGCCGTCAGGCCGCTCACCCCGAGCGTGCGCACCGTGAGGATCGCGACGGTCACATATACGGCGCCCAACAGACCGCCGATCCAGGCCCAGGCGGGCGCCTTGGCGGCCTGCCCGAAGCTGCCAAGGCCGCCATAGAACAGGGTCGCAACGAGCACCAACGCGATCGTGCCGACGACGAACGAGAAGGTGGCCGCCTGCACGCTGCCGAGGTTGCGTCCCAGGCGCGAGTTGACCGGCGCCTGCATCCCCACCAGGATGCCGGCCCCCGCCGCGAGAACGACGGCGAGCGTACGCGTCATCGCTTCGCCCGCACCCAAAGCCCCCATGCGCGATCATCCTGCCGCCTCCTGTGTCCACACCGGCGCGTCACTTCGCCTCCAGCCAGTTCTGGCCCACGCCGATGTCGACCGCGAGCGGCGGGGAGTGCTCCCACACTCCACACATCTCCTCCTCGATCAGGACGCACGCGGCCTCGCGCTCGGCGGGCAGGGCTTCGAACAGGAGCTCGTCGTGGATCGTGAGGATCAGGCGCGTGGAGAAGCCGCCCTCACGCAGGGCGTCGTGACAGCGGACCATCGCCAACTTGATGATGTCCGCGGCCGTGCCTTGGATCACGGTGTTGACCGCCAAACGCTCGCCGAGCGTACGCACCTGGTAGTTGCGGGCCTGCAGCTCTGGGATCTGGCGCCGGCGACCCCACAGCGTCTTGACGTGACCCTCCTGCTTGGCCAACTCGATCGTCTCGGCGATGAAAGCGGCCACGCGCGGGAAGCGCTCCAAGTAGGCATCGATGAACTCTTTGGCCTCCTCCAAGGGGATATTCAGACGGTCTGCGAGCCCGAAGTCGGAGAGTCCGTAGACGATCCCGTAGTTGATCATCTTCGCCTTCGAGCGCATTCCCGGATCGATCTGGTCGGCGGCGACCTCGAACACCTGCGAGGCGGTCGCCGTGTGCACGTCCTCGCCGCGCTTGAAGATCTCGACCAGCACAGGCTCTTCGGCGATGTGGGCCAGGACGCGCAACTCGATCTGGGAGTAGTCGGCCGAGATCAACAGGTTTCCCGGCTCGGCCTCGAAGCAGCCCCTGATCTCGCGGCCCAAAGGCGTGCGGATCGGAACGTTCTGCATGTTCGGGTTGGTCGAGGCCAAGCGCCCCGTCTGCGCGCCGGCCTGCAGAAACGTGGTGTGGATGCGCGAGCCGTCGTCCACCTGCTCGGGCAGAACGTCGAGATACGTCTTGATCAAGGTCGAAAGCTCGCGCCAGCGCTCGATGTGAGGCACGATCTCGTGCTCCTCGCGGATCGCCTGCAGGACACGGGCGTCGGTGGAGAAGCCGGTCTTGCCACGACGCTTGCGCGAAAGCCCAAGCTTGACGAACAGGATCTCGCCCAGCTGCTGGGGCGAGCCGATTGTGAACTCCCCTCCGGCGAGCTCGTAGATGCGCTGTTCCAGGCCCGCGATCTCCTCGCGCACGCGCGTCGTGATCTCCTGCAAGCGCTCCAGGTTCAAGCGCACGCCGAGCAGCTCCATCTCGCGCAAGACCGCCACCAACGGCAGCTCGACGCTTTCCATCACCATTTGCAGACAGCGCTCGACGATCTGCTCGCGCTGCCAAGCGGCCAGCGCGCTCAACAGCAGGACCTCGCCCGCCAGGGGATCCTCGACCTCGGCGGCGAAGCCGCGCTCTTCGCACAGCTCCGCAAATGGGTAGCCGCGACGCGCCGGCTCGAGCAGATAAGCGCCCAACATCGTGTCGTGCGCCAACCGGGCGGGCACGACGCCGAGAGCCTTCGCGTCGTGGGCTACGACCGCCCGCTCGCCGCAGGCCCGCACCACCTCTCCCGGGTCGGCGCAGTCGCCGAGCAGCACACCGGCGCGTGAGACTCTGGCGGCCGCCTTCTTGCCCTGTACCACCCCCGCGGGGGGCGGGTCCGGGGTGACGGCGAAGCGCCAAGGCGAGCCGACGGCGAACAGCTCGCCCTCCTCCACTTCGGCTGCGCTCACGGCGACACACAGCTCCTCGGGCTCGGTGCCGCTCGCCGTCTTCAGATTCGCGATGTCCGCCACAGCGCCGCTCGCGCACACGCCCACTGAGCGCGATCTCCTCAGAGGAGCTGGTCTTGGCGATCTCAGCCTCGCCGAGCGCCTCTTCCAGGCGGCGCAAAGGGTCGCGCAGCTCCCAGCGGCGAAACACCTCGCGCAGACGCGAACGGTCGGGCTCGCGCGAGGCCTCGCTCTTGAGGTCGAAATCGACCGGCAGGTCGCGATTGACGGTCGCCAGACGCTTGGACAGACGGGCGTCCTCGGCGTGGTCGATCAGGTTCTGCTTGCGCTTGGGACCGCCGATGTCGCGCACGTGCGAGAGCACCCCCTCCAAGGAGCCGAAGCGCTGGATCAGCTCGCTGGCGGTCTTCTCGCCGATGCCGGGAATGCCCGGGATGTTGTCGGAGGTGTCGCCCTTCAGGCCGTAGAAGTCGGGGATCAGCTCGGGCACCAGGCCATAGCGATCGATCACCGCCTGGCGGTCGTAGAGCTTGGTCTCCGTGATGCCCCTGGCCGTGGCCATCACCTGCACGAGCCCCGCCTCGTCGATCAGCTGGAACACGTCGCGGTCGCCGGTCACGATCGTCACCGGCACGCCCGCGCCCCGCGCCTGCTCGGCCAGGGAAGCGATCACGTCGTCGGCCTCGTAGCCCTCCAGCTTCACGTTGCGATAGCCGAACGCCTCGACCAACGGTTCCACTGCCGGCCATTGCGCCTTGAGCAAGTCCGGGCGCGAGCGCCGGCCGGCCTTGTACTCGGCGAACAGCTCGGTGCGCCCCGAAGTGCCGGCATCCCAGGCCACGATCGTGGGCTGCACACCGTGATCGGTCACGATCTTGACGAGCATCGAGGAGAAACCGAAGATCGCGTTGGTCGGCTCGCCGGTCGAAGTGGCGATCGACTCGGGCAAGGCGTAGAAGGCCCGGTAGACGAGGCTGGGACCATCGATCAGGAACAGGCGGCGCTCCACTTCGAGCACTCTATTAGGGCCTATCGGGATTAGCCCGCAGCTAGGGGTGCAGGCCCATCGGCCCCAAGCAAATAACATGCCGGGCCGCCCAACAGCTCGGGACCGCCCAGGCGGGTGGCCCACAACCGAGGAAAGCTCCGTGAACGTCACACCCAGCGCGCAATACCGATTGACCATCCGCGTCAAGATCGACGAGGGTCAGAACATGCTGGGCCAGGTGACCGACATGATCGGCGAGCAGGGCGGCATGGTCGTCGCCGTGGACCTGGTCGAGGCCGGAGCCGAGCACAGCATCAGGGACATCGTCGTGGACGCTTCCAACCGCGACCACTGGAACCGCATCCTCTCGGCGATCGGCTCGCTCCCGGGCGTCGAGGTGATCGATACGACCGACCGCACCTTCCTGTTGCACGTGGGCGGCAAGATCGAACAGCACAACAAGCATCCGCTGAAGACCAGGGACGACCTCTCGATGGCCTACACCCCGGGCGTGGCGAGAGTGTGCACGGCGATCAAGGACGACCCCGACAAGGCCTTCCAGTACACGATCAAGCGCAACACGGTGGCGGTCGTCTCCGACGGCACGGC
This sequence comes from uncultured Solirubrobacterales bacterium, assembly GCA_963809705.1. GTDB lineage: Bacteria > Actinomycetota > Thermoleophilia > Solirubrobacterales > Solirubrobacteraceae > Palsa-744. The sequence goes on from CAWEKF010000002.1 coordinate 555,257, forward strand.
GGTGCTCGGACTCGGCGACATCGGTCCGGCGGCGGCGATGCCGGTGATGGAGGGCAAGGCGTGCCTGTTCAAGGAGTTCGCCGGCGTGGACGCCTTCCCGATCTGCCTCGACACCAAGGACACCGATGAGATCGTGCGCGCCGTGAGCCTGATCGCGCCCGCCTTCGGCGGCATCAACCTCGAGGACATCTCGGCGCCGCGCTGCTTCGAGATCGAGGAGCGGCTGAGGCGCGACCTGGACATCCCCGTGTTCCACGACGACCAGCACGGCACGGCCGTCGTCGTGATGGCGGCGCTGCTCAACGCGGTCAAGCTCACCGGTCGCAATCTGGAGGACCTCAAAGTGCTCGTGATCGGCCTCGGCGCCGCCGGCGTGGCGGTCACCAAGATCCTGCTGGAGGCCGGCGTGCGCGACATCATCGGGGCCGACTCGCGCGGCGCCTTGAGCACCGAGCGCGAGGACTACCTGGACGGCACGATGACTTGGGTCAAGCGCTGGTATGCCGAGTCCACCAACCGCGAGGCTCGCAGCGGTGCCCCCGCCGACGTGATCGAGGGCGCCGACCTGCTCGTCGGCCTCTCCGGCGCGCGCGCGCTTGCCGGTGCGAGGCGCTGGCCAAGATGAACGAGGACGCGATGGTGTTCGCGATGGCCAACCCCAACCCCGAGGTGATCCCCGAGGAGGCCGCGCCGTACGTGCGCATCATGGCGACCGGTCGCTCGGACTACCCCAACCAGATCAACAACGTGCTGTGCTTCCCCGGCATCTTCCGGGGCGCGCTCGACGTGAGGGCCAAAGCCATCACCGAGGAGATGAAGATGACGGCGGCACGAGCGATCGCCGCGATCGTCGACGACTCCGAGCTGCGCGACGACTACATCGTCCCGTCGGTGTTCAACCGCGACGTGGCCCCGGCCGTGGCCGCCGCCGTAGCCGAGCAGGCGCGCGCGAGCGGCAACGCGCTCGCCGGCCAGGAGGTCGGCTTCGCGCAGGGCGATAGGCTGAGCGGGATGGGCGATCGCGTGCCCAGCAACAACTGACGGCCGAAGGGCAGGGCCCGACCATGCGGGTGACGGTGACCGGAGCGACTGGCCTGATCGGCCGACGGGTGGTCGCGGCGCTGCCTGCAGCGCGGCGACGCGGTGACGGTTCTCTCGCGCGATCCCGAGCGCGCAAGGGCCGATCTGAAGCGACCGACTCGAGCGTCCTGACCGCCGATACGCCGATGGCAACGCGCTGGGATCCCAACGGCGAGACCGGCGCCGCAGGCCGCGCTGGCGGGCGCCGACGCGGTCGTGCACCTCGCCGGCGAGAACGTGGCGCAGCGCTGGACCGACGTCGGCCAAGCGGGCGATCCGCGAGAGCCGAGTGCTCGGCACGCGCAATCTCGTGCAGGGCATCGAAGCGCTGGCCGAGACGGAGCGCCCGAAGGTGCTCGTGAGCGGCTCGGCGATCGGCTACTACGGCGCGCACGGCGACGAGCCGATCGACGAGGAGACAGCCCGCGGGCGAGGACTTCCTGGCGCAGACGTGCGCCGCCTGGGAGACCGAGGCCGAGCGGCCGCCGAGCGTCTGGGGGTCCGTGTCGTGAAGGTACGCACCGGTGTGGTGCTCGACAGCGAAGGAGGTGCGCTCGGCAAGATGCTGCCGCCGTTCAAGCTCGGCGTGGGTGGCCCGGTGGCGAGCGGGCGCCAATACATCTCTTGGATCCACACCGATGACGTCGTCGGCATCGTGCTCGCCGCGATCGACGGCGAGCAGTGGAGCGGGGCGATCAACGCCACCGCCCCCGAGCCCCAGCGCAACCGCGACTTCTCAAAGGCGCTTGGACGCGCCCTGCGCCGACCCTCACTGCTGCCGGTGCCCGGCGCGGCCTTGCGATTGATGTACGGCGAGATGGCCGAGATCGTCACCGAGGGCGCGCGCGTGCTGCCGGCCAAGGCGCTGGTCTTGGGCTACGAGTTTCGCCACCCCCAGCTCGACGAGGCGCTGCGAGCCGCGCTCTGAGGGTTCGCGCACCTCCGCGCCTATACACGCGCGCGCGAGGCACCCTTCAGCGCAAACATAACTCCCCGAAGGAGCGACCCGACGGTCGGCGCCGAGATCACCCCGAGGTGTCGAAAGCGCGCCAGAACACCGGCACGCCGTCGACGAGCCGGTCGATCGCGTAGGTCGAGAGCGTGGTTTCGCCGTTGGGCTGCATCGAATAGACACCCAGCACCGAATGGCGGTCGTGGGTGGCGAAGAAGCGTCCGATCACGGCCTGGCGATCGTCGCCGTGCGCTCCGGCCGCTCGGATCGAGGCGAGCACGACGCTCATCGCCTCATAGCCGTACAGCGCATACGGTTCCCCGGCGCGAGGCGAAACGACGCGTGTATTCGGCGAGCACGCGCCGAGCCGAGGCCGGATAGAGCCGAGTTGCGAGCACGGGCGAGCCGACGAAGGTGGCAGCTTCGGCGGAGCCGAGATGCGGCGGTGAACACCGGGTTGAGCATCGTGCTCGATGCGAGCAGCGAGAGATGGGGCGCCGTCGAATGCAGCAGACGCGCAAGGTAGGCGGCTTCGCTGGTGGCCGTGGCGCTTATGAACACCGCTTGGGCCCCGCTTTCGGCGATCTTGGCGACCTCGCCGCTGAAGTTGGAGCCCGGCAGGATCGTGATCGTGTCCTCGCCCTTCACCGCGATCCCGGCCCTCTGTGCGTCGCCGGCCACGATCTGGGCGAGCGGCGCGTCGAAGGGGTCCTGGTCGGCGATCACGTAGACGCTGTGGATCCCCAAACGCTGCATCGAAGCCACCTGCGCCGCCGCCTGAACGGGGTCGCCGGGGGCGACCCGCCCAAACGTGCGCTTGCCGGCCAGATAGAAGCGTTCCGGCTCGCCCTGCCCCGCGTCCAGAGAGGAAGTCAGGCCGACGTAAGGGCTGGCCGGGCTGACCTGGAGGATGCCGGCGGCGTTGGTGAGCGGCAGCGAGATGGCCGTGGCGCCGGAGTTGAAGTCGCCCAGATAGGCGATCGTGGTGGGGTCCTGCGCGGCGGCCTTGGCGTTGGCGGCGGTGACGTCGGGATCCCACTCGCCGCTGGTGGCGCTGGAGTCGTCGCGCAAGGCGTAGCTGATCGTGAAGCGACCGACGTGCCCGCCCGCGTCGGCCAGCGCCAGCTTCTCGCCGCCGACGATCTGGCGCGAGATCGCGGCGGACGGTCCCTGCAGGGGCAGGCTCGAGTAGATCGTGAGCTGATTGCCGATGCTTTGCGAGGCCGGCGAGGTGCCCACGCCCCCACAGCCCGCCAGGGCCGGCGCGAAGGCGAGCGCGGCGAGCCACGAGGCACAGCCGGCGGACGCGCACCTGGTGACTAGTCGCCGCGGCGGCCGGGCAGGTAGCCGGCGAGGATCTTCAAGGAGGCGCCGACCGCGATGATCACCGCGGCGAGCATGAACGAGTCGAAGCCCTTGGCGCCGAGCGCCCAGAGCACGATCCAGATGATCAGGCCGGCGGTGACGGTGAGTACCAATCCCATTGCGCGGCAATCCTATAACAGGGCGCCGGCCAGATTCGCCACCACCTCGCCGACGGCGGCCGCGGGGTCCTCCGATTCGGAGGCGGCGCGCACGAGCCGCGTGCCGACGATCACGCCGTCGGCGCCGGCTCGCGCCGCCTGAGACGCCTGCTCGGGCGTGGAGATGCCGAAGCCGAGCGCGACCGGCACCTCGGTGCTTGCCTTGGCGTGGGCCACGACATCGGCGAAGCTGTCGGCCAGGGCGGCACGCTCGCCGGTCGTGCCGACCACCGAGACCGTGTAGAGGAAGCCGCGCGCCCTGCCCCCGATCCGGGCGAGACGCTCGGGCGGCGTGGTGGGCGCCACCAGCGGCACCAGGGCGATCCCGTGGGCGTCGCAGGCATCCAAGACCGCCGGCGCCTCCTCGAAAGGCAGGTCGGGCACGATCAGGCCGCTGGCGCCGGTCTGGGCGAGACGCTCGACGAACAGCTCGATCCCCGGGGCGAAGACCATGTTGGCGTAGCACATGAGCACCACCGGAACGCTGGGGGCCAGCGAGCGAGCCACCTCCAAGACACCAGTCAAGGTGGCCCCGGCGGCCAAGGCACGAGTACCTGCCTCGTGGATCACCGGACCGTCGGCCAAAGGATCCGAGTAGGGCACGCCGAGCTCCAAGAGGTCGGCGCCCGCGCTCGACGCAGGCCTCCCCAATGCGAACGGACTCGGCCATGGTGGGGTAGCCGGCCATCAGGTAAGGCATCAAAGCGGCCCGCTTGCCGCTCGAGGCGAAAGCCTGGGCGATCCGGTCGATGCCGGTCGTGGCGGTCGCGCTCACGGAGGTGCGCCTCACAAGTCACCGAGGTGGCTGAGCGTCAAGCGCTCACTGCGCGAGCACCTCGGCCAGATCCTTGTCGCCGCGTCCGGACAGGCACACCAAGTCCAGGTCGCCGTCGGATTGGGCCAGGACCCAGGCCAAAGCGTGGGCCGTCTCCAAGGCGGGGATGATGCCCTCCAGGCGCGAGACCTCGCGGAAGGCGGCGAGCGCCTCGCGGTCGGTGACCGCCTCGTAGCGGGCGCGGCCGCTGTCGCGCAGAAAGGCGTGTTGGGGGCCGGTGCCCGGGTAGTCGAGGCCGGCGGAGATCGAGTGGGCCTCGATGATCTGGCCCTCCTCGTCCTGCATGACCGCCGAGAGGGCGCCGTGCAGGACGCCGGCGCGACCGCCGACGGTCAGGGGAGCGCCGTGACGGAGCGACCCCGGACCGCCACCCGTGTCGATCCCCTCGCCGCCGGCCTCCACGCCGACCAGCTCCACGTCCGGGTCCTCGAGGAAGGCGGTGAAGATGCCGAGCGCGTTGGACCCGCCGCCGACGCACGCGACCACGCGCGTGGGCAGGCGTCCCTCGCGCTCCAACATCTGGGCGCGCGCCTCGTCGCCGATCACTCGCTGCAGGTCGCGCACCAAAGCCGGGTAGGGCGCGGGACCGACGACCGAGCCGATCACGTAGTGGGTGTCGCCGACGTTGGTCACCCAGTCGCGGATCGCCGCCGAGGTCGCCTCCTTGAGCGTGCGCGCGCCCGCGTCGACCGCTTGGACGCGAGCGCCGAGCAGTTCCATGCGCTGCACGTTGGGGGCTTGGCGGCGCGTGTCCTCGGAGCCCATGTAGATCACGCACTCCAGGTCGAGCAGGGCGCACACGGTGGCGGTCGCCACGCCATGCTGGCCGGCGCCGGTCTCGGCGATGATGCGGCGCTTGCCCATGCGCTTGGCCAGCAGGGCTTGGCCCAGAGGCGTTGTTGAGCTTGTGCGAGCCGGTGTGGTTGAGATCCTCGCGCTTGAGGTATACGGGCCGCCCGGCCCGCTCGGAGAGGCGGTGGGCTCGGTAGAGCGGGGTCGGACGGCCCGCGAAGTCGCGCAGCAGACCGTCCAGCTCGGCCTTGTAAGCAGGGTCCTCGCGCGCCTGCGTCCATGCCAGCTCTAGCTCGGCCAAGGCGGGCATCAAGGTCTCGGGGACGTACTGCCCGCCGTAGCGTCCGAAGCGGTGCTCGACGCCTCCCCGGGGCGCGCTATGCGAGGGGACGGCGCTCACGCCGGCGAGCCTACAGGCGGCTCACTTTGGGCGTCGGACAACGTGCCACCGGCGTCGGGCGGCGCGAGCCGCGGCCGTGGCGAACGCGGCACGCTGCACAGCCGCGAAGAACTCGCGCAGCTTGTCGGGGTCCTTGCGTCCGGGCGCGCTCTCGGTTCCGCTGGCGGTATCCACCGCGTAGGGGCGCACACGTTGGACCGCTTCGGTCACGTTCTCGGGAGCCGAGGCCCCCACTGAGAATCAGGGGGACTTTCGAGCGACGTCCGGCCAGCAGCGTCCAGTCGAACGTCTCGCCGGTGCCTCCCCGCAAGCCCTCACGCCCGGGCACGGTCGAGCGCGCGTCGAGCAGGTGGAAATCGGTGTGGAAGCGGGACGCGTCCTGGATGTCGGCCATGCCGGAGACCTGCAGCGCCTTGATCGTCCGCGCTCCGGTGCGCCTGGCGGCCTCGGCGCAGAAGGAAGGACCCTCGTCGCCGTGCAGCTGGAGCAAGCTCAGGCCAACCTGCTCGGAGACCTCGACGATCTCCTCCATGGGAGCATTGACGAACACTCCGCACAGCTCCACCTTGCGTCGCAGTACGGCGGCCATCGCCTGAGCTTCGGCAAGCGAGCAGCGGCGCGGGCTCGGCTCGTAGAAGACCATCCCGATCGCCCACGCCCCCAACTCGACGGCCAGCTCGGCGTCGGCGAGTCGCGTGAGGCCGCAGATCTTCACTTGAGTGTCACCGCCGGACATGCTCCAACGGTAGCGGTCTGCGATATCCCTCGAAGGCCTGCCCATGCGCGCGCGCGTAGGGCTCCGCAAACGGAGACCACAACACCCGACCTCTGGCGCCTACCCTTCGGGCGTGTTGGCGTTCTTGATCGAGTTGGGCCTGACGCCCAATGTCACTTTCAAGGTCTTGTGTTCGTAGGAGCCTTTGCCGGTGGCGCGCAGGACTTCGACCGAGATCGTGTCGCCCGGCTTCTTGGAGCCGATCACGGTCGTCAGGTCTTCGGCGCTGGCGATCGTTTTGCCGTCGACGGCCACGATGATGTCGCCGCCGACGGCGACCTTGCCGCCGGAGGTCTGGACTTCGAGGTTGCCGCCGCGGATGCCGGCCTTGGCGGCGGGGGTGCCCCCTTCGACGGTCTCGACGAGGGCACCCTGTTTGACGGGCAGGTTGAGGGCGGACAGGGAGCCGTCGATCGTGAGCGTGGAGACGCCGAGGTAAGCGGCGCGGACGGTGCCGCCTTTCTCCAGCTGGGCAGAGCTCGGACTTGGCGGTGTTGATCGGGACGGCGAAGCCGATGCCGACGCTGCCGTCGCCGCTGCCACCGGTCTCGATCTGGGAGTTGATGCCGATCACTTCGCCGGCCTCGTTGAGCAAGGGTCCACCGGAGTTGCCGGGGTTGATCGGGGCGTCGGTCTGCAGCACGTTGTCGATCGTGAAGCCGTTGGGCGCGGTGATCTCGCGCTGCAAAGCCGAGATGACGCCGGTCGTGAGCGTGCGGTCGAGACCGAACGGGTTGCCGATCGCGAGCACCGGATCGCCGACCTCGGCCTTGCTGGAGTCGCCCAGGGTGAGCACGTGCATGGTGAGGCCTTCGGTGGGGATGCGCAGCACCGCGAGATCGTTGGAGGGGTCCTTGCCGATCACTTTGGCTTCGACCGTCTTGCCGTGTTCGAAGGAGACGGTGACCTTGACCGCGTTCTCGACCACGTGGTAGTTGGTGAGGATCGTGCCGTCGCTGTTGATGACGAAGCCCGAGCCGGTGGCGGTGCCCTGCTGCTGGCTTTCGCCGCCGCCAAGCCGAACGGGGATTCGCTCTGGCGCACGATCGTCGAAGTCACGTAGGCGACCCCGGGCGCGTCCTTCTCGTAGATCTGGTGCGGGGTCAGGCCGGTGCTCTGCTGCGAGGCGTTGGAGGGCGCGATCGGGGCGGACGACTGCTGGACGACCGTGACCGTCTTCTGCGAGGAGCTGAGGCCGCCGGCGGCGGCGATCACGGCGACGACGATCCCGCCCCCGATCAGGGCTGAGACGAAGGGAATGGCGAACATGCGCTTCATCGAGTCTGAGGATGACGGCTTGCGATCAATCTGGACTAAAGAGAATCGTGTGGCTTCATAAAGAGCCTCTAGCGAAACGTAATGACAGACAACCGTGAACTATAACATACAGAGAGGAAGGGCCAGAGCGGCGAAACACATCGAGAAAGAGAGTCGCCCTCTGGGGTGGTCGGCAACTGGAGCCCGTGGGAAGGAGAGACCCGGTGGGCTCAGCAGGCCAACGAGAGCAGTCTACTAGCTGGAGGGGTTGGCTCCCCGCAGGACGCTGAGCGCCTTGCCGGGGTCGGGGGCGCGCATCAAGGTCTCGCCAACCAGTACCGCGGCGACGCCCTGGGCCTCCAATTCGCGCAACTGCTCGGGCCTTGAGATGCCCGACTCCGAGACCACGGTCGCGCCGGACGGCATCTTCGCCAAGAGCTGGGAAGTGCGTGAGATGTCGACTGAGAAGTCGCGCAGATCGCGGTTGTTGACGCCGATCAAGCTCGCGCCCGTGCTTGCGGCGACTGCCAGCTCGTCGCCGTCGTGAACCTCGACGAGCACGTCCATGCCGAGACCTATGGCCGTCTCGTGCAGCGAAGCCAGCTCTTGGGCGCTCAAGGCGGCCACAATCAACAGCACCGCGTCGGCGCCTGCGGCCCGGGCCTCGTACAGCTGGTAGGGGTCGACGATGAAGTCCTTGCGCAGCAGGGGGAGATCGCAGGCCGCGCGGGCGGCACGCAGGTCGGCGAGTGAACCTTCGAAGTTGGTCTCCTCGGTGAGCACTGACATGGCGCTCGCTCCGCCCTGCTCGTACGCGGCGGCGATCTCCGCGACATCCGCGCCTTCGCGCAAGGGGCCGGCCGAGGGGGAGCGGCGCTTGAACTCGGCGATCACGCCGATGCCGGGGCGGGCGAGAGCCGCGCAAAAAGGCCCGCTCGCAGCTGTCGCACGAGCATCCCTGATTTCCGCGCCGGCGGAGACCGGGGCTCGCTCGGCGATCTGTGCTTCGAGTACGCCCTGCGGGATCACGCGCTTGCGCCGCTCCACGGCCGAGCGCGTTTCGTCGAGGATGCGAGCGAGCACGGTCGGGCGAGTCTCCGTCGTCACAGCGTCGCTTCCCTGAACATCTCGCCGTTGTGTGGGCGGACGCTCATCACGCGACTCGCTCAGACGCGTGGGCGTTGCTCGCCTGGACGTAGCGCTCCAAGGCTGCCGCGGCCGCGCCGGACGCGATCGCCTCGCGGGCCAGCTGCACCCCGGCGGCGATGTCGGCAGCCGCGCCGGCCGCGTAGATGGCCGCGCCCGCGTTGATCGCGACCAGGTCGGCATGGGCGCCCTGCGCGCCCATGAACACGGCTCGCGTGACCTCGGCGTTCTCGGCGGGCGAGCCGCCGCCCAACAGCGGATCGGAAACATCGGCCGGCTCGATGCCCACCTGCTCGGGGGTCAAGCTGTAGCGGGTGAGCTCTCTCCGTTGACCTCGATCACCCGGGTGGCGGCCGAGCTGGAAACCTCGTCGATGCCGTCCTCGCCGGCCACGACCAATGCTCGCTCGACCCCCAAGCGGGCCAGGGCGCCCGCGATCGTCTCCATGAAGGAGGGATCGGCCACTCCGATCAGTTGGCGCGTGGCGCCCGCCGGGTTGGTGAGCGGGCCGAGCAGGTTGAAGATCGTGCGCACCGCCAACTCGCGCCTGACGGGGATCACGAAGCGCGTGGCCTGGTGGTGGGCGGGGGCGAACATGAAGCCGAAGCCGGCCTCTTCGATGCAGCCGGCCACGCCCTCAGGATCGAGGTCGATACGAGCGCCCAAAGCCTCCAACAGGTCGGCCGAGCCGGAGGAGCTGGTGGCCGAGCGGTTGCCGTGCTTGGCCACCGCGCAGCCGGCGCCGGCGGCGACCAGAGCCGCGGAGGTGGACACGTTGAAGGTACGCCTGCCCCCGCCCGTGCCGGCCGTGTCGAGCAGGTCGTGGCGCTCGGTCGGCACGTGGGCCGCCAACTCGCGCATCGTGCGGGCCAGGCCGGCCAGCTCGTCGACCGTCTCTCCCTTCGTGCGCAGGGCGATCAAGAACCCAGCGATCTGGGTCTCGGACACCTCGCCGTGCATGATCTGTGAGAGCACCTCGGAGGTCTCCTGCTCGGAGAGGTCCCGGCGCGAGGCGAGCGCGTCGATCGCGCTGGTGAGCACAGGATTGGGCATCTAGTCGGCCACGATCGGGGCGCGGACCACACACGGTGGCTTGCACACATTTTGAAAACTACGATGGTCCATACAATCTATAAATACGATCGTAGTTTTCATACTTTCGATACACCAATTCGCGCCTCGTCGGTCGACCGAACGCCATCCGCAAGGAAGTTCGCCAACAGCGCCTTACCTTCTTCGGTGAGCACCGACTCTGGGTGAAACTGGACGCCCTCGGCGGGCAGCTCGCGATGGCGCAGGGCCATCAACACGCCACCGCCGCGAGCGGACTCTTCCAGGCAGTCGGGCAACTCGTCGGCCACGATCAGTGAGTGGTAGCGCCCGACCGTCAAGGGCGAGGAGAGACCCGCGAAGATCGTGCGCCCGTCGTGCTCGATCGTGGTCGCCTTGCCGTGGATCGGATCGTGTAGCTTGACGACCCCGCCGAAAGCCTGGGCCATCGACTGATGCCCAAGGCACACGCCCAGCGTGGGAATGCCCGCTTCGGGCAAGCGCCGGGCGACCTCCAGCGAGATGCCCGCCTCGTTCGGCGTGCACGGGCCCGGCGAGATCACGCAGCGCTCGTAGCCCGCGTCGAGCAGCTCGTCGACCGTGGCTCGGTCGTTGCGGACCGCACACACCTCGCTGCCCAGCTCACCCAAGTATTGAACGAGGTTGTAAGTGAACGAGTCGTAGTTGTCGACCACGAGGACCCTCACGGCGAGGACTCCGAGTCATGCGTGGGCATGTGCGCGGAGCGCCCCGCGATTGTGGCCGGTACGAGCCTCACAGCCACGACACCCCCGCACGCGTGGGCATGTGCGCGAAAAACCCTGGACACACCGGCCGGCACGACGTATCCCTCCCCACCATCATCCCCAATCCGCCTGTTCGCATGCCAGCTCCACAGCACGCAGGACCGCCTTGCTCTTGTTGACCGACTCCTCGTACTCGTACTGGGGCTTGGCGTCCGCGACCGTGCCGCCGCCTGCCTGCACGTGGGCCACACCGTCCTTGATCACGACCGTGCGAATGTGGATCGCGGTGTCGAGGTCGCCGCTGTAGCTGAGATAGCCGATCGCCCCGCCGTAGCCGCCGCGCTTGGTCGCCTCCAGCTCGTCGATGATCTGCATTGCCCTCACCTTCGGCGCACCCGAGAGCGTGCCCGCCGGCAGGACCGAGCGCAAGGCGTCCATCGCGCCGACGTCGTCCCTCAACGTGCCCGACACGGAGGACACGATGTGTATGACATGACTGTAGGTCTCGACCCGCATCAACTCGTCCACGACCACGCTGCCATACGCGCACACGCGCCCCAAATCGTTGCGACCCAGGTCCACGAGCATCATGTGCTCGGCGCACTCCTTCTCGTCGGCGAGCAGCTCGTCGGCGATGCGCCTGTCCTCCTCCAGGCTCGACCCGCGCGGGCGCGTGCCCGCGATCGGACGCGTGGACACGTGCCGGCCGGTCACGGTCAGGAGCGGCTCGGGGCTGGCGCCCGCGATCTGGAAGTCGCCGAAGTCCAGGAAGTACATGTAAGGACTGGGGTTGACGGTGCGCAAGCCCCTGTATATGGAGAATGCCTCGACCGGCGTCTGCGCCGACCAGCGCTGGGAGGGAACGACTTGGAAGGCATCGCCGGCGTACACGTACTCGACGATCCGCTCGACCATCGCTTCGAAGCGCTCTCTGGACATGTTCGACTCGAAGCGGGGCAGTTCGCGCCCGCTCGGCGCCGCCCCCGCCGGCCCGGTCGCGGCCTCCATCGTCCCGGTCGGAGTCTTCGCCGGGCCCGTCGGGCTTCCCGCCGTCCCCGCCGGGCTTGCATCGTGCGAGCGGGGGTGGGGAACCGGACCGGCAAGACACTCCCTCACTTCGGCGATCGTGCGCGTCGCGGACTGCTTGGCCAGCTCGAGATCCGGCTCGGCGCCGAGGTCGGCGTTCGCGAGGATCGTGATCGTGTGCTTGAGGTGATCGAACGCGACCACCGCGTCGGTCAGCATCAAGGCCAGGTCCGGCAGGCCGAGCAGGTCCTCGTTTGGCGGGCCCAACGGCTCGACCGTGCGCACCAGATCATAACCGAAGAAGCCCACCGCGCCGCCCATGAAAGGCAGCTCTCCCGAGCCGTCCCGGAGCGGCGCCTGGCGCGACTCGGCAACGGCCGCGGCCGCCAAAGCGTAGGGGTCGCCCGGGTCGCCCAAAGACCAGCGCAGGACCGCGCGCGGCCGAAAACCGATGAACGAGTAGCGCCCCATGCGCTGGCCTTGCTCGGCGGACTCCAGCAGAAAGGCCGGCTCGCCGGGCGCCAGCTCGCGCAGCTTCAAAAACGCGGAGACCGGCGTCTCGCAGTCGGCGATGAACGTCTCCTGCAGCGGGATCAGGTTGTGGGCGTCCGCGGGAGCTTGCGGCGCCGCGGCGCTACCGGCGACGCTCATCGAGCACGCCCTCCGCGTCGGACAAAGCCAAGCCTCGGCTGTGCAGCAGCACAAGCAGGTGATACAGCAGGTCGGCGGCCTCTTCGGCGACACGCTCGTCTGTCTCCTCGCGGGCGGCCCGAGCCACCTCCTCGGCCTCCTCCTCCACCTTCTCGCCGATTCTCCCGGGATCGTCGAGCAGCTCAACCGTGTACGAGCCCTCCGGACGCTCCTGCGCGCGCGCGCGCAAGGTGCGCTCCAAGGCGGGCAGCGTCTCGTGCGGCGCGCGCGCGGTGAACTCGCCCCTATAGAAGCACGTGCGCTCGCCCGTGTGACAGGCCGGGCCGCCAGGCTCGACCAGCGCGAGCAAAGCATCGCCGTCACAGTCCACCCTCAGGGCCTTAACCGCCTGAGTGTTGCCGCTGGTCGCGCCCTTGTGCCACAGCTCTTGCCGCGCACGGCTCCACAGATGCAGTTCGCCCGTGGCCTGGGTGCGCTCCAGCGCAACCGCGTTCATATAGGCCAACGTCAGGACCTCGCCCGTGACCCAATCTTGAACTACGCATGGCACCAAGCCCCGCTCGTCGTAGACGAGCAAGTCCTCGACGGGAGCTTGCGCCGGTGCGTTCATCCACCGGATTGTAGGTTGCAGGACACGATGGCCTCATTGCTGGAGCGCAAGCTGATCGTGGTGACGGGCAAGGGCGGCACCGGCAAGACCACAATGGCCTGTGCCTTTGGCCTGCTCGGCGCCCGCCGAGGGCTGCGCACAATCGTGGTCGAGCTCGGCGCCCAGCACCGCCTGCCGGCCTCTTCGGAGCGGGCGAGGCGCCCGAGGTGGGGGTGGAGATCGAGCTGGAGGCGGGTCTGTGGAGCACTTCGATCGACCCAGAGGAGGCATTGCTCGAATGGCTGCGCACGCTCGCCGGGCGACTGTCGGCGCGCATGCTTGGGGCCAGCAGCACCTTTCACTATTTCGCCGCTGCAGCCCCTGGAGCCAAGGAGCTGGTGACGATGGTCAAGCTGCACCAGCTCTGCGAAGGCGCCTATGACCTCGTTGTGCTCGACGCGCCGGCGACTGGCCACGCCCTCGCGATGTTGGACTCTCCGCAAACGTTTTCGACAATCGTGCGCGCCGGCCCCCTGGCCGAGCAGGCACAGGGTGTGCGGGACCTGCTCGGCGATCGCGAGCGCTGCGCCTACGTCGCCGTCGCCCAAGGCGCCGAGATGGCGGTCACCGAGACGCTCGAGTTGGAGGAAGGCCTGCGCCGCCTGCTCGACCGAGACCTCGATGCGGTCCTCGTGAACGGAGTGTTGCCGCGTCGCTTCACGCGCGAGGAGATGCTCCGGATCGACGAGCTCGCGCCGAGCCTTGCGGGCGATGACTCCGACGTCGTGGATCATGCCGTGCGCGCGGCCCACACAACCTACGAGCGCGCTCGCCTTCAGCAGAGCCAGATCGCGCGTCTGCGCCGCCAACGCTTCGCCGACGGTCGGCCACCGAATGTGATCACGATCCCGTTCGCGTTCGCGCCTGAGCTCGACCTCGCGGCGGTACGCAAGATCGCGGCGGGCCTGGAGCGCAAGCTGTAAGCGGTCACACGATCCCGAGACGGTCCAGCAAGCCCTCGTCCCCGCGCCAGTCGCGCCTGACGCGTACCGACAAATCGAGGTGGACCTGGCAGCCAAGCTCGCGTTCGATCTCCTTGCGCGCGGCGGTACCGATCGCCTTAATCATGCGCCCGCCGGCCCCGACCACGATCCCCTTCTGGGACTCGCTCTCTACCCAGATCAAAGCTCTGATGCGGACCAAGCCCTCGCGCGGACGCTCGACCTCTTCCACGATCGTCTCCAGCGCATGGGGCAACTCTTGGAAGGTGCGCCTGATCGCGGCCTCCCTCACCAGCTCCGCCAGCAGGATTGACAAGGGCTGATCGGAGATGGCCTCCCGCGGAAACATGAACGGCCCCGGGGGCATGCGCTCGGCCAGGTATTCCACAAGCGCTCTCCACACCCTTGCCGGTGCGCGCGGAGATCGGAAAGATCTCCTCCCCCACCCCCAACTCCGCCGTCGCGGCAAGCATCGCCACGGTGGCGGCCCGGTCGAGCCGGTCCACCTTGTTGACAGCGATCGCGACCGGCGCTTTGCGCCTCGGTCAGCGCCTGGGCTATGTAGCGGTCGCCGGGACCCACCCCCTGCTCGCCGTTGAGCACGAGCAGGGCGGCATCCGAGCCCTCCAGCTCCTCGCGCACGCGCCCTGCCATCCGCTCGGTCAGGGCGTCGCGAGGCCGCTGCACCCCCGGGAGGTCGACCAAGACGAGCTGGCGATTCGCATCGGTGCGCACCCCCCTGATTGCGCGTCGCGTGGTTTGGGGCCGGTCGGAAACGATCGCGACCTTGCCGCCCACGATCGCGTTGACGAGCGTCGACTTGCCCACATTTGGACGCCCTGCCAGCGCCACGAACCCGCTTCTGGTGGCGCTCATGCGCCGTCCCAACGCAGGATCTCGGCCTGCAGGGCGAGCATCTCGCCGTCGTCGGTCTCGTGATCCATGCCGACCAGGTGCAGAGCGCCATGCACGATCGCCTCGCTCACGTCCTCGGTGTGCTCCGGACAGATCACGATGTCCCCAAGCTCGCGCGGCACTCCTTCCCCGGGGGCGTCCGCCTCAGCGCCGTCAACTGGGAAGGAGAGCACGTCGGTAGGTCCCGTTTTCTGGCGGTGCTCGCCGTTGAGCTCGGCGATGCGTCCCGCCCCCACGAACTGGACGGCGAGATGACCGTCCTCGACTCCCGCCGAGGCCAGCGCAAGCGCACACAGGCGCTCGACCTCGGACTGCCGGAGCGGACCCGCGAGCAGGTCGGCGCCGAACACCTCTACTTCGAGCATCGCGATACTCGCGGCCTGAGAGTAACTCTCAAACTCAGGCCCGGCGCTCTGCCGGACGAAGCTCCGGCGCCTCGCGACGAGCGTGCTCGTCGTAGGCCTCGACGATTCTCTGGACAAGCTTGTGGCGAACCACGTCCTCGCCGCCGAAGCGCACGAACTCGATGCCTTCGATCCGCTCCAGCACATCCCCCACGACCACCAGGCCCGAGCGCTGCTCGCGCGGCAGATCGACCTGGGTTATGTCGCCGGTGACGACCATCTTCGAGCCGAACCCAAGCCGCGTGAGGAACATCTTCATCTGCTCGGGCGTCGTGTTCTGCGCCTCGTCGAGGATCACGAACGAGTCGTTGAGCGTACGCCCGCGCATGAACGCCAGCGGCGCGATCTCGATCACGCCGCGCTCGAGGTGCTGGGAGACCTTCTCGGGGTCGAGCATGTCGTGCAGGGCGTCGAACAGCGGTCGCAGGTAGGGATCCACCTTGGCCATCAGGTCCCCCGGCAGGAAGCCGAGTCGCTCGCCCGCCTCGACGGCCGGACGGGTGAGGATGATGCGATTGACTTCGTGGCGCGAGAGCGCGGCGGCCGCCATCGCCACCGCCAAGAAAGTCTTGCCGGTGCCGGCCGGACCCACGCCGAAAGTGATGGTGCTCGAGCGGATGCAGTCCACGTAGCGCTTCTGGTTGACCGTCTTGGGGGCCACCCGGAGACTGCGATGGCGCCACACGACATCCTCGAGCACGCGCGCCGGCGATTCGTGCGCGTCCAGGGCGCCCGTCACGGCAGCGATCGTCCCGGGAGCGACCTGATGGCCTCGGGCGATCAGCTCGGAGAGCTCGTGCACGACCCGCTCGCCCGTCTTGACCTCCCGCTCGGAGCCCTCGAGCGTGAGCAGATTGCCGCGCAGGAAGACCTTGCACTGCAGGTGACCCTCCAAGGCCCGCAACACACTGTCCTGGCTGCCCGCCAGCTCGGCGGCCACCTCGTTGGGAAGCTCGATCTGGTTCCTCATCCCGCGAGGGCTGCCTTGACGAGCGCGGAGACCCGCTTGCCGTCGGCGCGCCCGTCCACGGCCGCCATCGCGCTCTTCATCGCCATGCCCATGTCCTTCGGCGACTGCGCGCCGCTGTCGCCGAGCGCCTGCTCGACGATCGCCTGCAGCTCCGGCTCGGAAAGCTCGGCAGGCAGGTAGCCGCCGATCAGCTCCGCCTCGGTCTCCTCGCCGGCCGCGAGATCCTCGCGACCGCCGTCCCTGAATGCCTTGGCGGCCTCAAGGCGTCGCTTGCGCTCGCGGCGCAGCACCGCCAGCTCGTCATCGGAGCCCTCCTTGGAGGCCTTCTGCAGCTCGGAGAGGATCATGCGCAAAGCGCTCACGCGCTGCTTCTCGCCAGCGCGCATCGCGTTGTTCAGGTCGAGCTTCACTTCGTCGAGTATCGCCATGCTCAGACCCAGGATACGCCGAGCAGGCGAGACTTTTGTGTCGATCCCGCGCTTTTGCTCGCGAAGAGGAGCAGTCGTCGGGGCTCCGCAATCGTCAGAATGGAGCTGTGAGCGCCTCCATCTACGCCAACGCCTTGGCTCCATTCATGGCGGAAGCCGACCGCTTGAGGCCGAGCGAGGGCGAGGTCTTCGACGCCCACACCCATCTCGGACTCGACGAGGATGGCCGCTCGCTCGACCTGGAGACGCTGCTCTCGCAGTTGGACGCCGCGCACGCGCGTAGGGCATGCGTCTTCCCGTTGCACGACCCCGAGCGCAAGCCCTCCTACAGCCTCCCCAACGACCGCGTCCTGGGATGGGCCGAGGAAAGCGAAGGCCGCCTGATCCCCTTCTGCCGCCTGGACCCGGCCGAAGGCCCGATCGCCGAGGGCGAACGCAGCATCGGCAAAGGCGCACGCGGGATCAAGCTGCATCCCGCGCGCCCAGGCGTTCGCGTTCGATGGCCCCGAGATGGACGCGATCTTCACGCTCGCCGAAGAGGCCCAGGTCCCGATCCTGATCCACGCGGGACGCGGGATGCCGCCGATCGCCGACGGCCTGGCCGACCTCACCCTACGCCACCCCGACGTGGTCCTGATCCTGGCGCACGGCGCGATCTGCGATCAGGGGATTCTCACCTCGCGCCTGGCCGACCATCCGGGCGTGCTGTATGACACTTCCTGCTTCTTTCCGATCGACGTGATCGAGCTGTTCGCGCGCGTGCCGGCCGAGCGGATCGTGTTCGCTTCCGACCCCCCCTACGGGCTCACGGCCAGCGGCCTGTACTTGGCCCTGCGTGTGGCGGCCCATGCGGGACTCGACGCACAGGCGACCCGGGCCGTGGTGGGCGACACGATCGGCGGCTTGGTCGACGGTCGGGGACTGCCACCCGCCTCCCCACCGCGCGGCTCCAGCGAGCTGATCTTGCCGGGACGACTGGCTCGGGCCTACGGCTACGGCAGCCTCGCGGGGCCAGCCCTGTTCGCAGGCGCTATCGAACAGGCCCAGGGAATGCTCGACCTGGCGATCGCGGTGTGCAGAGACCCCGATCCGGGAGACAGCGGCGAGGCGCTCGACGCGATCGGAGCCGCCTTGATCGCGGCGCGCACGCTGCTCGACGCGGAGGGCGGCCAGCGCCCCGCGATCGACCTCCTGTTCAGGGCGATGGCAAGGGCGGCCACCGAGCCGACGTCAGCCACAGGGCAGCCCACTCCCCCCGCTCCCGTCGCGCTCGCTCGCGCAAGCCAAGGCGCATAGCGAAAGCTAGGGCGATCTCGTCGGCCTGCTCGCGCAGCAGCCCGCTGGCGATCAGGTCGAGGGGGACGGAAGCGATTGGTCCGCGCAGTGCTCGCCATCGCGCCGGCCAAGTCGAGCAGCAGGGGTCTCAGCAGGTTGGCGAGCACGATCGGAGCCGGCTTGCCGTCCACCGGGGGAAGCGCTTCGCGGCGCAGATCGAAGCGGCGAGCCTCGATCCGGACAGCGTTGCGAGCCGCGTTGTCGGCGATCGCGAGCACGCTCTCACGATCGTTGTCGAGCGCCAGCACGGGGCCATAGCCGAGCTTGGCCGCCGCGATCGCAAGCACACCCGAGCCGGCGCCGACGTCGAGCACAGCACCGCGCGCACTGTCTGTGTTGGGCGCGCCGTCCACGCTGGGCACGCGCTCGGTGCCGGGTGCGCCCGCCACACCGCGCCCGTCCTCCACGCTTGCCACGCCCTGCGCGGCGAGCGCCAGAGCAATTCCAGACACAGACGTGTGGTCGCGTGTGCACCCGTGCCGAAGGCCTGAGCCGGGTCGATCACGATCTCGCGGGCGTCCGCGCGCTCGGTGGGGGACTCCCAAGGAGGTCGCACGTGCAGAGCGGGGACGACGCCATGCGGCCGCCCCCAGGGTCCGGCTCGATCAGGACGGGGCGGTGAAAGCGCTTCCAGCGCTCAGACCAGTCGTCGGGCACCTCGCTGGTCGAGACCTCCACAAAGGCGCCTCCCGCGGCAGCCTGAAGGTCGGGCAGCTCGGGCAACTCTCCGGGGGCGCCGTAGACGGCATATTCGACGAAACCGTCTCCCCCATCGGCGGGCGCCGACTCGATCTCCTCGACGCCGTCCGGCGCCAGCTCGAGCAGCTCGGCAAGCACCAGCTCGGCCTGTTCGCGCCTCACTCGCAAGCCAGGCGAATCATGCGGGGCCAACGCGCGACTCGAGGGTCGATCACGCGGCCTGGTGACGCAGGACGCGGCGCAGCTTGGAGAGCATCGATTCCTCCGAGCGGAGGTTGTCCTCGGTGAGCGTGTCGTTGAGCTGGCCGAGCAGCTCGCGTTGTTGGTCGCTTAGTCGTCTGGGAATGACGACGTTGACGACGACACGCAGGTCGCCGCGACGGCCGCTGCGCAACGAGGGCATTCCTTGGGCGCGGATGGTGAGCACCGTGCCGGGTTGGGTGCCCGCGGGCACCTGGACGGGCGCGGAGCCTTCGAGCGTGGGAACCTCGAGCGTGGTCCCGAGCGCGGCCATCGGCGCGGCGACATCAAGCGCCGTGATCAGGTCGTCGCCTTCGCGCACGAAGCGCTCGTCGGCGGGAACACGAACGAGCACATACAGGTCGCCGGGCGGCGCGCCGTGCTCGCCGGCGTGCCCGCGACCGCTGACTCTGATGCGCTGACCATCGGCGATTCCAGCCGGAACGGTGACCTGCTCGCTGCGCTTGACCGCCTTCTGGCCGCGGCCTCGACATTCTCCGCACGGCTTGGTGGGCAGGCGTCCGTCGCCGTGGCAGGCGTCGCAGATGCTCGTGCGCAGCATCTGACCGAAGGGGGTGCGCACCGCGCTCTGCACCTGACCGGCGCCGCCGCAGCGCCCGCAGCGCTCGATCGGCGTGCCGGGCTCGGCGCCGTTGCCGTGACAGTGCTCGCAACGGTCGATCGCCTCGAAGGAGACTTCGACCTTGCCCCCGCTCGACGGCTTCTAGCAAGGTCATCTCGACTGCGACAGCGATGTCGCCGCCGAGCGCCGATCCCGAGCTGCCGGCGAATGGGCTGCCGGAGCCGAAGAACGCGTTGAACAGGTCGCCGATCGAACCGAATGCCGTCGAAATTGGGGGCATAGCCACCCGAGCGCAAACCGTCGTGGCCGTAGCGGTCATAGGTGGCCCGTCGCTCAGGGTCGGAGAGGATCTCATAGGCCTCCGCGGCCTCCTTGAACTTCTCCTCGGCGGCCGGGTCGTGCGCGTTGACATCCGGGTGCAGTTCGCGGGCAAGACGGCGAAAGGCCTTCTTGACGTCCTGCTCGGCGGCGTCGCGGGGCACGCCGAGCACCTCGTAGGGGTCGCGTGGGGTCGTGGCGCTCATCAGCGCTCAGCGTAGGCGTCTTCGACGAAGCGCGAGAGCTCGTGGGCGGCCTCGCGCACGGTGGCGATCGCGCCTTCGTAGTCCATGTGGACTGGACCGATCACGGACACCGCTCCGAGCTTACGACGCGCGAGACCGTAGCCGGCGGCCACCAGCGCCAAAGAGCGCATCGCGGGGATCTCGTTCTCGCTGCCGATGCGCACGTACACGTCGGACTCGCCGAGAGCGGCGCGCAACACGCTCAACAGGGCAGCGCGGCGCTCGAGCAGGCTCATCAGCTCGTTGATCTGGGTGATGTCGCCGATGCCCGGGACTCGAGAGCAGGTGGGCGGCGCCGTCCACGTAGAGCGTGTCCTCGGTCTCACTCGCCAGGCCACCGAAGGCGGGTGCGAGCCGGTCGACGAAAGCGCGCTCGCTCGCCCCGATGCTCGGATCTTCCAGGCGCTTGGAGAGCATTCGCGCACCCAAGCCGAAGCCGACGAGACGCTCGTTGAGGTATTCGCCTGCCCACGCCACGAGACCTTGATCGACCGGAGCGTCGAAGGTGGTCAGCAGCTTGGAGACCCCTCCGCTGGAGGTGATCACGACCACGACCACGACCTGTGGTTGCAATGCCAAGACCTCGATATGGCGGATCGTCGCCGCGTTCAGCGAGGGCGCCGAGACGACCGCCAACAGAGCTCGTGACCTGGGAGATCGCGACGCTCGTGACGCGCATCGCCTCCTCGACCTCGCGCGCGTCAACGACAGCGCGAGCGGACTGCTCGGGCACGAGCTCGCGGCCCGCTCCGAGCATCCTGTCCACGACATAGCGATGACCGGCCTCGGTCGGTACGCGGCCCGCGGAGGTGTGCGGGTGGGCGAGCAGGTCGTGCTCCTCGAGCAGGGCAAGCTCGTTGCGCACGGTCGAGGGTCCGCAGTCGAGGCTCGGGTCGGCCGCGATCGTCTTGGAGGCCACCGGCTGTCCGCTGCGTTGGTAGTCCTCCACCACCTTGCGCAGGATCAACTCCTGTCGGGGGGTGAGCATATGAGCGATTGTAGGCGCCGCCCCGGTGTCCAGAGCGGCGCGCCGGCCTCAGATCGCGCAGTTCGGCCTCGGCGTTGCGAATGATCTGGTTGCCCGCCTGCTCGGCGACTGTGTCCACGATCACACGACCGTCGCCTGCCTC
The DNA here is from genome assembly GCA_963809705.1 of uncultured Solirubrobacterales bacterium. Lineage (GTDB taxonomy): Bacteria > Actinomycetota > Thermoleophilia > Solirubrobacterales > Solirubrobacteraceae > Palsa-744. Next base: position 576,347 of record CAWEKF010000002.1, read on the forward strand.
GCGCACCGTGCCGGTGACGAGAACCTCCTGCTCGGGCACACCCATGCCCCGGAACTGGACGGACAGTCGCTTCAGGGCCGCCGGGCCCACCCGCGGCCTCGGTCTGAGCGCGCGCGACCTGGGCCATCGACCACAGTCCGTGCAGGATGCGACCGGGTAGCCCGACGGCGCGCGCGAACTCCTCGTCGATGTGAATCGGGTTGAAGTCACCGGACGCGCCGGCGTAGCGAGCGGTGAGGTACTTGTCGGGCGTGACTCGCACCTCGGGGATCTGGGCGCCTACCGATAGATCTGCCATTGCGCTCACACTCCTCGGACGATGTTGGTCCAGGTTCCGCGACAGACCTGCTCGCCGCGCTGGTTTACAGAGACGGACTCGAACACGTAGTAGCCACGACCGTCGCGTTCAGAGATGTCCTTGACCGATGCGGTGGTGGTGATCTCATCGCCGGCCACGACAAGCGGCCCCCACTCGAACTCCTGACCTCCGTGGACCATCATCGCGAAGTTCATTTCCACCTCGGGGTCGAACAGCGAGGGAGCTACCGACGGAGAGCTGTAGACGACGGCGAACATCGGCGGGGCGACCACGTCGGCGTAACCGGCTTCGCGCGCGGCTTTCTCGTCGAGGTGGAGCGGGTTGGTCTCGCCGACCGCGCGGGCGTACTCCTTGATCTTCTCTCGACCCACCGCGTAGGTGGTGGGCTCGTAGGTCTTTCCGATCGCTTTGGTGTTGACTGGCACCGGGAGGGCTCCTTGTGGACTGGAAGGATGACGGGCTCGCATGAGCCCACGCGCTGCTTGCAAAAGACTGCGGCCGGCCAGTTTACGGCCCTTAAACGCAAAAAGGCGCCCGGAGGCGCCGACGGCGGGATGTCGCGCTGGACATCCCGCCGTCGATACGGCTGTAAGAGAGCAGGCGCTCAGAAGACGAGGTCGTCCTCGATCCCCGAGCCGACGCCTACGAGCTCGCGCTCCTCGGCCGCGTCGGCGCCGTCGGCGTCGCCGTGCTCCTCGTCGGAGGAACCCTTCGGCGCGCCGACCTCGCCGCGGCCGTCCAGGAACTGAACAGCTCTCGGCCACGATCTCGACCGCCTGGCGTTTGCCGCCCTCGGGGGTCTCCCACTCGCTCCAGTTCAAGCGCCCGTCGATCGCGATGCGACGACCGCGGCTCATGTAGCGGTGGACCGACTCCCCCAGCGCGCCGAAGGCACTGACGTTGAAGAAGTTGGGCTTCTCGGTGTACTCGCCTTCGGGGCCCTTGCGAGAGCCGTTGCAGGCGAGACGCAAGTTGCAGACCGTCGAACCGGACGGCAGGGCCCGCAACTCGGGATCGCTGGTGAGACGGCCAACGAGAACGACCCGGTTGATGTTCGAGTAGGACATGGTGATCTTCTCCTTTGCTGTTGGCTCGCCCCGCAACGGAAGGTAGGCAAGATGTGCGACGGTTTTTTGCGCGAAGGCCCCAAAACGGTGCTTTGGCCCGATTTGACGGGCAAAATCGGTTCTCGTACGGCCACAAACGCGACCCACGCTGTTGCCTGTCGCTCCAGGTGAATGTCAAACAAAAGGGGTGCCCTACGCGCGCGCGAGGCACCCCTTTGTGAGAACAACAACCCAACTCCCCCACCGTGTGGGACCATCAACCCGCGCTGAGCGACGCGACGGCTTACGCTGGCCGAAAGGAAGGTTCAGCACCCACTCACGCTCGAGTCCGCGATGGGAGCGCCTCCAGCGGCAACACTACGATTCGTTCCTGAGCGTGCGCCTTCTCGATGGCTCGCTCGAGCGCACGTCTGACCTGATCGGGCGCCAGGTAGAGCACGCCGGAGACCGTGGGGCAGCGCGCCCACGCGCGACAGATGTTCGCCAAACGTCGCGGCGCCTTGATCGTCAGCTCGACCTCGACCGCCACCGGCAGCTCGCCGGTAGCGTTCGGGCCACAGGACAAGGTCGGGATAGTGCGTCGATCCGCCGCCAGACGGGTGCTCGCGAGCGGTCGTCCGAGTCGCGTTCGTCGCGGCGTAGCTCGCGCTCGCCCGCGAGTCGGTGATCGGGATAGCAGCGCTCCAGCGCGGCGGCCACCTCAGCGCAAGCAGTCGCGTGGTGGGCGCCACCGGCCGAGAGACGACAGGGATCGATGCCGTAGGCGCCGCATGCCCGCAGGCCAGCTCTCGTGATCGTGTACAAGGTGGGAGCGTCGACGAGCAGACGCCGCCTGGCCAACAGTCCACGCCGCACGGTCGCCGAAAGACGGCCGCGGGCCGAAGCTGGCGTGATGTCCATACGCAAGGCCAAGGCCTCGGCTGTAATGGCTCCCAAGGACGCCGTCCAGTGCATAAGGTCGGTTTGCTCGGGCGTGATTGAAAGATGCGCTTGACGCATGATGATCTCCTTTGTTGTGGGGATGGATGGGCGTGCCCGTCAGGGCAACGAGCCCTCGGCGATCGACCGCTTGGCCTCTCGATGGGGGCTGAGACTGGGCGTCGGTGAAATTCAGGCCGACGCGATGAGGTCCGACAGACGCGAGCACAGACGTGAAGGGAACGACTCGGAGGCGTCTGGCGCCAGGGATGAGAAGACCTGCATGATCCGCGGCACGCCGCCGCCGGCAAGGTCGAGCGCGGCCGCCCAGCCCGGCTGCAGGCCGCGGATCTCCTCGACGGAGAGCCGTGGCTTGCTCGAACGGTTACGCGTCCAACCCCCCGTCCTCACTGCGCGAAGTGCGCCACACGCCGCGACTGCCGCCGAGGCGCGCGATCAGCTCTGCCGACTCGGGCACGACCTGACGATGGGCCAGCAGGCAGGAGAGGTTGCCGAGCACCTGCTCCAACAGTTCAGGGCGATCCTTCACGCGCAGGTCGGAGAGCTCCTGGGTGCCCAGCAGTAGGTTGATCCCGGCCGAGCGAGCACGACCGAACAAGTGTCCGATCTGCTCGGCGGCGATCGAGGCGAACTCGTCGATCACCACTACCGCGGGGATCGGCTCAGCCTGCAGGGCGGCCATCGTGGCTTGCAGATCCTGAACGATCGCCACTCCCAGCATCTGGGCCAAGAGCCGCCAGGCGTCGACCTCCAGGGAGAAGTAGACGACAGCTCGTTCCTGGATGGCCTGCAGCAAGTCGAACACGGGCGCGCCCGCTGTGGCGGGGTCGAGCCACGGTCCGACATCGGACTCGACCATGATCGCAAGCCGGTCGCGCACGCCGCCCAACTCGCCACGCGCCCGCGTAGTCAGCGAGGTCGAGGTAGTCGTGTGTGGCGTTGGCTTGCTGCTCGGGCACTGTGCCGCAAAGCGCTTCGAGGCTTGTGGGATCGAGCGAGTCGACGAGCGCCCGCAGGCTCACCTGCTCGCCGGCGCCGCGAAGCGCCCGTACCGCGTGGCCAAGGTAGCGCTGAGCCTGGCGCTGATAGTGGGGCTCGGTGAACAGCTCGCCGGCCAAGGCCTTGTCGGCTACGCCACTGGCGGCGCCGTGAGCAAAGGGGTTGTAGACCGACGGTCCGCGCGGCGTCCATTCCAGGAACCGTCGTTCGCTGCGCTCGGCCGCCAGGGCGAGCTGCTCGCGCATCCGAGCGTCGCCCTTGGGGTCGACGACGACGGCCGCCAAGCCGGCGTCGATGGCCCGAGTCGCGATCCAGGTCTCGGTGACGGTCTTGCCGGAGCCGGTCGCACCGACGATCAAGCTGTGCTTGCCGCCCCCGCAAACGCCGAAGGGGATCGAGATCTGCTCGTAGTTCTCTGTGCGCCCCACGCTCATGCTCTCTCCACGCATGCCGCGAGCGATACCGGAGCGACACGCTCGTCTGAGGACGCCGACAAGCGTGCGCATCGCTACGAGCGGGACCCCGGCGGGCAGCCGCTATCTCGGCCAAGTCTCCGCCGGCGAGCAGGTCTTCGCGATGCCACCGGCGTCCACGCACCGCGGCACAGACGGCGGCTGTGTCGCATGACGAAGAGCCCAGCCCGAGAGCTTGGACTGGACGAGCAGCAGTGGAACGAGGAACGCGCCGGCCCACGTCCAGCGCAGATGACGACGACGCATCAGGTGCGCGGCGAGCGCCCCGACCAGCAGGCCGATCGCGACGTGAGCGGTGGTTGAGGCGAGCCAGCCGAGCAGATCGGCCAATGGCTCCAAGGGGTTGACAGGCGGTTCGGTGGTGTAGGGAGATGTAGACGACGGCATGAGCCGCTCCTTTCTTGAACCGGTCGAGACCGGTCGTTGGGGGTTAACCAGAAGCGGCGAGCCGAGAGGCTCGCCGCGGTGGTGCGAGGTGGGCAGAGCCCGTGAAGATGGGTCGAGCTACAGAACTAGAGAGAGAGAGAGAGAGGACCGTCGAGCGTTAGAACCTCGAGCAGGCAGAGGAGCCTCAGAGCAGGCGGTAGCCCACGCCCCAGACGTTCACTACGAATCCGAGAGCGCCTGCCGCATGGAGCTTGCGGCGCAGACGACTGGCGTGACTGTCGACGGTGCGAGTCTCCGACGGGCAGCGCTGGCGCCAGATCGCGCGCAGCAGTTCCTGCTTGGAACAGACGGCGGTCGGGATCACGCGCCAGGTGCACGAGCAGCTCATACTCGAGGCGACCCAGCTCGACCGGCATCCCGGCGACGTGGACCGTGTGAGCGCTCGTGTCGACACGCAGGGCTCCAACGCTGAATACAGGCGAGACGGGACCGCTGAGCGCGTCGAAGCAGAGCCTTCAAGCGGGCACGCAGCTCCAGGTAAGGGTGATGTTCGGTGGCGATGAAGTCGTCGGCGCCCGCCTCGAAGGCCCGCAACAGGTCCAGTTGGGTGGCGCCGGGACTGAGGACAATCACGAGGCAGGTTCTCGTCCCAAATCGCTTCGGCCGACAGGAAGGTCGGCGCGCGTATCTCCTCGAGTAGGTCAAGCATCGCGCGGGGGCCCTCGAGAGACCCAAGCAGGACCGCTTGTATGCGGACCGGCTCGGGCGAGCACTCGTGCGTGCTCGGCGGTGCGGGCGTGGCGGTGCCATAGCCGTCCGCGCGCAACTGCTCCACCAGCTCGCCACCGAAATCGGCGTTCGCCTCGACACAGAGGATCGTGGTCTGTCCCGGGCCACCAAGTCCGGGCGCAAGCGCGGGGTCCGACGGGCGGGCGCTCACTGAAGTTCGACCTCACGAGGGCTGATACCGAGTCCAGACGCGCGATTGCGGCAAGCACGTCGCTGTGGATCCAAGGAGTTCGTCGACCGGGCCCCTCCTTCGGGCATGAGGCCTACTCGACGCGCGAGCCAGCTGGTCTCTCCGCTCGGGTTGCCGTGACGATCGCGCTTGACGATCCCGCAACGCAAGGCGATCTCGCTCATCGTCATGCCGCGCCGCTCGACCGCGTCGAGCACCGCTTCGCGCAGGCCGCGGTTGAGCACGATCGGACTGGTGCAGAGCCGTTCGAATTCGTCGCGGAGACGCGTCGAGAGCACCGCGTGGATCCTCGCGATGGCGCGCAAGCGCCTGCTCGGTGAGCGTGCGAACGGGCTCATAGCTTTCGAGGGCGCCGACCACGTCGCGCAGCTTGACCTGCTCCCAGTCGCGCCTGTCGCCGTGGCCTGGGCTTCTGCTCCAGCGCAGCTGGGCGGTCGTGCGTTCGCCGAGAACCGCTCCCAGGCGATAGACGAAGCCGCGGGCTTGAACTCGCACGTCGAACGCAGCCGGATCGGATTGGGCGTCCCGCTCGGCGAGCGCGAAGGGCGTTCGCTCCAGGTCGCTCGGCTCCACCCGCCGGCACCAACGCCCAGCAGGTGTCCTCCAGGTAGAGACGACAGACCAGCGCAGCGTTCTCGGGCGGCTCGTCGGGCGCGAGATGGGCGAGGAGCCGCCGATCGCCGAGCGTGGTGGCGTCACGATCGAGGACCAGCACGCTGCCAGCCGTGGCCGGGAGCAGCGAGCAGCTCGCGGGGACGACCGTCGGCGTCGAGATAGCCTGCCAGCCGCTTGACGGAGGCAATAGTCCCCTGCGGGGAGCGGCGACATCGGAGAGCGAGCGGTGGCGGGGGTCACGCCGCGTTTTGGCCTTGGGCAGAGGACACGAGGGTGCGGAGGAGGCGGATCGAGACATGGAGGACTCCTGACGGTCAAGACCGCGCCTGGGGGCGTGGCCGAAGTGGTCGGTGGAGCGCCTTGTAGGCCCGCGGCGCATCGTCGTCAAGCGGGCGAGGAAGTACGGGGAAGGTCGCGTTGGGAATCCGAGCCCCCTTAGGGGGTCTCGGAAATTCGATCGGACGTTGGGACTGGGACAATCAAAGTTGGCCGAGATTCGCTATCGGCGGCGGGCGCAGGTAGACGGTGCGCGGAAGGCTGAAGCGTGCGCGGTGATCTTTGGGCGCTCGATCGCGGCGCAGCCACGCATAGGGCGAGCCGGGCAAAGCCAGCACTTGCGGCCAACTCGACGCGGCGGATGTCTCTGACTTTCGCGGAGGCGAATGTGGCCGACAGGTACGGTCGAACTGCACTGGGATGGGAGAGAAAGGGGCTTCGCAGCCTAGCCGCGCAGGAGCAGAGGGACCAACTGAAGATGCCTCGGCAACGTAGACGCTCGAGCGCCTGAGGGCGCCTGCGTATCGTAGAGCCCATAGATCTGGGGAATCCCTGAAATCGAACCTGCAGTCGGGTGGCTTTTGACTGTCGGGCAACTGCACCGAAGCTCGGTTGGCGGGGCGGCGACTGCACCGCGCTTGGGCGCGCCTGCAGCCTCAGCAGGGCATATTCGCGAGCGTTTCGGCGCCAAGAGGGGCAGGGGAGTCTGACAAGAGCTAGACGCAGGAGTGAGCAGTTCGCATGAATCGCCGTAGGTAGTCACAATGTCGATTAGTGGACAAGACCGACCGACGCACAGCGGAGCCCGCAAAGCCACTCCGAGCACGGCCCCGCAAGGGGCGTAAGGGTGCGCGGAAGGCGGTCGATCCTCGCGCCAGGATGCTCGAGGCGATGCTCGCCAGCGTAGGCGAGCAGGGCTACGCGACGACCGTCGTGGCGGACGTGATCGCGAAGGCGGTGGCCTCTCGCAAGACGTTCTACGAACACTTCGAGGACAAGCAGGCGTGCTTCTTTGCGATGAGCGACGAAATCGTCGAGGAGTGGGTCGAGCAGGTGGCTGACGTATGCGACAGCGAAGTCGACTGGCGGAATGGGATCGACGCTTATGTGCACGCATTGTTCGCCCTGACGCTCAAGAGCCCCCCGGCCCTGAGGGTCATCGCGGTGGAGTTGACCGCCGCGGGACCGGCGGGAATCGAGCGCCGCGAGCGAACGCTCGTGCGACTCGCGCAGCCGCTCCGTGAAACGCTCGGCGACAGTTCTGAGGACGGCGAGTTGGTCGCACGTGTGATCGTCGGCGCGATCCTGCGGATCCTGTATGCACGCGCGAGACGAGGCGAGCGGGTGCGCCGTCCGCGACGTGGCGAGTTGTTGGAGCTGGCCCCGGAGGTGGCAGCCTGGGCATCCTCTTACAGGTCGGATTCTGGCTCGGGCCCGTGGCGGATCAGGGTCGAGCAACAGATCGCTGAACCACCCGTTGGCGGTCGTGCGCCGGGGACCCTGTCGCTCAGCTCACGGGCGATCGAGCGCAGAGGCCTGCCTCGCGGCGAAGGCAATGTGTCGCGCAGCTTCGTGGTGCACAACCAACGAGAGCGAATTCTCGATGCGCTGGCGAACCTGGCGTCCGCCAAGGGATACGGCACCTGCACGATCCCGGAGATCGTGCAGGAGGCGGCGGTGTCGGTGCAGGCGTTCTATGAGCACTTCTCGGGTAAGGAGGACGCCTTCCTGGTCGCCTACGAGCTGGGGCATCGCAAGGTGTTGGCGATCGTCGAGCGAGCCTACGAATCCCAGGGGGACTGGCCCGCGGCGGTCCGTGCCGGCATCGAGGCGCTGCTTGCTTTCTTGGCGTCCGAGCCGGCTTACGCGCACTTGGCCTTGATCGACGCCCTTGACAGCCAGCGCGAAGTCCGCGGCGATCGCGCATGACGGGATGAGGTCCTATATGGGCATGCTCGAGCCGGGACTGGAGTCCAACCTCAACGGCAACCGGCCCGCGAGCGTGGCGGTGGAGGCGACGGCGGGTGCGCTGTTAGAGCTTTGCTTCGTATATGTGGCACGTGAGCGGACTCGTGAGCTGCCCGGCCTGGCCTCGTTCGCCGAGGAGATCGCGCTGCGACCGTTCGTCGGCGCGAGCGTACGCTGAGGCCTTCGCAGGCGTGAGCGTAGGCCGAGTACCCCCAGTCGCGGGCCAGCCGCAATGGCGAGCACGGGCAGCGGATTGTGGTGTTTGTTCCGTGGCTCTTTTGTAATCAACTGTGAATGATGACACTGTGGCCGAGGCAGATCATCAGGAGATCGTCGAGCAAATTCGTGCGTTCGGAGAGAATCTGCGCCGAGCTCGTTTGGACGCAGGCTTGACGCAGGTCCAGCTTGTCCCGCGCGACACCGCTCGATCGGGCGGCGATCAGTCGGTTGGAGTGCGGCGAGCGGGCCCCGGACATGCCCACGCTGATGCGATTGTGCGCCGCGCTGGAGACACGGCCGACGACGCTTGTGCGTGGGATTGGGCCGAAGCGACGCCCAACCCGCGGCACGCGACCGACAGGGCGAGCGATGTCGGCAGAGCGGCCCAATTCGGCGCGAACTTGAAGTGGGCACGCCGCCGCATCGACATCTCCCAGGAGCGGTTGGCACTCGACGCAAAAGTCGATCGAGCGGCGATCAGCGTTTATGAGAACGGCGGTCGCGAACCGAACCTGCGCACCGTGTTGAAGCTGGCGTGGAAGCTCGAGGTGCCACCGGCGACCTTGCTTACCGGTATCGAGTGACGGCTCGCCGCGAGCAAAAGCGGCAGCTGGCGCAGAGAAGCGATCGACGAGGCCCGAGCGCACGAAGATCGCGATAGGGGGCTCCGCACAGCGCGCGTAGCGTCAGGTCATACCACGCACGCCGCACGGGCCCTGTGCTCCGGCGCTAGGCATACAAGCGCCACGCCGTAGCTCGTTCGGTCTCGCGGCGGGGGGTGACCACGATCCGAACCCTCTTCCCTTGTCCGCCCATTCGGTTCCTGGGAAGTCTTTGCTCCTCCACCCTCGATGCGATTCGACGAGACATACGGTTGCTTCTACCTGACCAAACCATATGCCAACCCGATACCGTTCCGGATCTCGGATCAAAAGTGATAGTTGCACACTAGGCAGCGACCTGTCAAGGCCGATACCAGAGGGCCGCCAGCGCGTCCACCAGCCGATGACTGCACGAAATCCAGTGCCTACCTACGAATCCGAGTGCCTGCACGAGGCGAGCGCCTGCACGAGGGCCGACTGGGTCGGCGACAGCGGCCGGGAGGCCTCCTCCGGCTCTTGCGGTCGCGCCCCAGCCGACCCTCTGTGAGGGCTGGCCGGCCACAGGGACGTTAGTCCGCAAGACATCCCGGGCCGAGCCATGCCGCCTGCGCGCTGACGACTTCACCATCATCGGCAATGCCTTCAGGGTTGTCAAATCTCTCGGGAAAATTCCGCTCTTTTGTTCCTGACTCTGGGCGGATTCTTGGGACGGACAAGCAAGGCCCTCAGCCACGGACACAGAACAAGCAGGGTCCGGCCGCGAGCGCCAGACAACCTGAGCTGCACAAAGCGCCATTCGGATCTCGAGGAACCTTCCAGGACATGCGCTGATGTCAGTAGACGGGACGAGCTCGAAGAAGAGGACCGACTGGAGCGACGGACAAGCCGGGAGGCTTTCACCGGTCTTGTGACCTCGCCAGCCGGCCCTCCAGGGTGGTTGGCCCAGTAGCCACGACACCCGTACTTGGTCAGAGAGGCCGTGGCTTCTGTCGTGTCGACCTGCGTCGGGGTCCGGTGAGCATTGTTTGTGACACCGATGGAGCTGTCAAGAGGAGCACGAAATAATCACAATTTGTTCCCAACATCCGAGACCCGTAAGTCAAATAAATAATCCTCTATGCGGTAAACAGAATTAGAGTCTCAGCTCTCGCCGCTCGAGTGACGGGATCTCGCGCACGTGGATCGCCACCAGCGCCGGCGACACGCACCTCGGGAGGAAGCCGCGGCAGACCCCAGGCCGACAGCGAGCCATGGTGGATGTCGCGCTCGGCCGCGTAGAGAGATGCAGCTCTCGCCCGGGATAGTCCCAGTCGGCGGGATATTCCCCGGGGTAGGCACGACAGGCGGTCAGGATGCGATCGGCGCGGCGCGCGCACTCGCGCGCTCGGGCGCCGTCACGACACACGAACACCACCGTCGGGGGCTTGACCGCCGATCGTGTGTAGCGCGCGAGGTGGACCGACCAGCCGGCGAGGAAGTGGTCGTAGCGCTCCAGCTTCGCGGCGCCAGAGCCTTCGGGAAGGCGATCGTCCGCCTCGACAAGCAGCTCGTGGCCGTCGCTGGTGCGCAGGGTAGCATCGGGACGGATTGTTTGGAAACGCTCGACCTCGACCCGGACACCCGAATCGAGGGTTCGCAGGAAGTCGTGCGGGGTTCGCCCTCCAGGTAGTGACAACTCTGCCAGCGAGAGAATCGTTCGCTCGCTGTGCCGGGAGCGCGAAGGCGGCATTATCGCCGATTCGTCGGGGCCTCGCAGCTCCAACGGACGGCTCGGAGAGAGCTCGTTGCAAAGCGAGGATCCAGGCGACAACGTGGACATCGTGGCGTGCCTGGCGGAGCAAGCGCTCGTCGTGGGGCGAGACTCGCTCGTGGCGCCGCCAAGGCCGTTCCCCTCAACGCTTTCGCGCCCGCGCGAAGCGTCTTGCTCGCGCACCAGCTGCAGGCCGGCGGGCGTGATCGTATAGCACATGGGCACTCCTCCCCCATCGCGCCGGTGAAACTGGAAGCGCGCGACCAAGCCCGCGTCGGCCAAGCGCTTGAGTCGCCGCTGGGTGGTGGTCGCGGCGCGCGCGGGATTGAAGCGACGGTGGATCTGACTGCTCAGGACGTGCCTCATCGAACCGATCAGCGTGAGGATTTCGATGTCCAAAAGCTCGGGTTCGATGACGAGCAGGGCGGTGGCAGGCTTGGCCCAGCGGATGGTGTGGGCAGCGTCCAGATCCACCAGCTCGCTGTAGCTCTCGGTTGGCTGAGCGTCGGCGGCGGGCTTGGCAGGCTTGGCGGGCTTGGCGGGCTTGGCTGACTCGGCTGACTCGGCTGACTCGGCTGACTCGGAAGACTTGCCAGCTGCGGAAGACTTGACCCGGCCTGGCGGACTTCGACCGGATTCGGCAGCATCCCGAGCTCGACAGCGTCCCCGGGCTCGGTGGGCTCCAGCTCGGTGGGCTCGGCGAAATCGGCGGCTTGCCTCGCCGGCTCGAACGACGCGGACATCTCTCGGCGGCCTTTCCCTGAGCCAGTGCGGCTGGGAGAGATCCTCGAGGAAGCGCCCGCCGCGCTGTGCCTGTCTGGCGGCATGAAAGGCCAGGCGCTGCTCGTCGCAGGGCAGCGGCAGCGTGTGAACGACGAAAGGCGCTTGGCGTCCCTCCGGCGTCACCCAACTCGCGAGCGCGCTGTGCCTGGGCAGGTGCAGACGCACGTCGGGCCTGCCCAGATCGGACAGATTGCGAATCCCAGGACGGACCGTGTCGGAGAACTCGGCCATCATCAGGCTGGCGGCCTTGCGCGCATCCTCGACGGAGGCCGTGGCGAAGTAGACGCGATGGGCAAACAGGGCATCGAGCTGGGCGCGCACGTCACGATCGATCCATTGGGCAGTCGGTCTGCCAGCAGGCGACGGTCTCCAAGCCCGCGGAGCGCTTGAGCGCCAAGGTCTCGGCGAAACCGCGATTGACGACCAGCGGCGCCTCGTCGATCTTCAGGGCCACGGCGGTGCGCTCGGCGGCGGGGATCCCGTCCTGGCGACGGGCCAAGGCCGCGTCCAGCATCCCCACGAGCAGTTGCATGAGCACGCTTGTGTTGCCCGAGCCCATCGCGCCGAGAGCCCCCTTGACGATCAAGACCTGCCCGCCGGAGATCACCTCATCGAAATCCACTTTGAGGGAGTCGTTGAGCAGGACGCGCTTGATCGAAGGCGAGTTGAGCAGTCGCGCCAACTTGTTGACGGGCGCGTCGAGCTTGGCTGTGGTCGTGCCGCGCGCGTCAGCCAGTTGGACCGCGAGCTCGCCCGTGAATACGAGCCGTCGTTAGTACATACAATAGCCGACCGTGCGGATGGATCGGTGGCGAACTCGAACTGTGATTTCGAGCGAACCAAGACCCAAACGACGCTGCTGAGGTCTTGCCTGGAGCGTTTTTGCGACCTCAGATCCCAGACCGCACTGAGCAGCGCAATTCAAGCTATTGAACTCATTGCCCCGTCGGTTCTATCACAACTTGCGATTCTGTGGGGTTTTTTTTCTTGGAAGTACAGAGAACCACAAGCGCCATAACGAGCGCCGCGACAGCCAACGGTACGGGCGCGAAAACGTGACGGGGTCCCTGTAGGTGTTCCAGGGTTTATGCGTGGTCTGGTTGTTGATTGTCGGTAACTGTGTCTGCGTATTCGGTGGGTGTGAGTCCGTCTAGTGCTGAGTGTGGCCGGTAGGTGTTGTACTCGATTCGCCAGTCCTCCGATGATGAGCTTCGCCTCGGTGAGCGATCCGAACTCCTCGATGTTCAGCAGCTCGTCTCGCAACCGGCCGTTGAAGGACTCGACGAACGGGTTCTCCCACGGGCTGCCGGGCTCGATGTAGGCGGTGTTCGTGCCGGCGAGGCGACAGTAGTCGCGTAGCACCCACGCGATCAGCTCGGGACCGTTATCGGCCCGGAGGTATTTCGGTGCGCCGCGGGTGAGCACGAGATCCTCGATGACGGAGACGATGTCCTCGGCGGTGCAGGTCCGGTCGACCCTGATCGCCAGCGCCTCGCGGGTGTACTCGTCGACGATGTTGCAGAGCTTGAGCCTGCGCCGGTCGGAGGTCTCGTCGAACACGAAGTCGATCGCCCACACGTGACCGGCGTGCGTGGCGCGCAACCGTTGCTTCTGACCTGGACCTACCCTTCGGCGCTTGCGTGTCCTCACGGGGCGCCGTAGGCCCTCCTGGCGCCAGATCCGGCGTGTGCGCTTGCGATTGATCGTCCAACCTTCGCGCAGCAGGATCTGATGCGCGGTCTTCCAACCCCAGCGCGGGTGATCGCCGGCGATCTTGCGCAGGCGAGCAACCAGACGCTGCTCCTCGGTGCTGGCGACCGTCGCGGCTTGCGTTGCGTCGAGCGGTTCTGGCCGACCACGCGGCACGCCCGGCGCTGTGAAACCCCGAAACGCTCCTGCAGAACCACAACGGCCCTGCGACGGCGCTCCGGGGTCAGAATTTCCCCTCAGCCAGCTCCTTGAGCATGTCGATATCCAGCGCCTGCTCGGCGACCAGCTTCTTCAACCGCTGGTTCTCGGCCTCAAGCGTCTTCAGGCGCTTAGCCTCGTCGGCCTTCATCCCGCCATAGACGGCTCGCCACCGGTTGAACGTCGCCTCTGAGACTTCGAGATGGCGCAACACCTCAACGAGATCCTGCCCCTCGTTCAGAAGGCGCTCTCCCTCCCTGATCTTCCTGACAGCCTGCTCCGGGGTATGCCTGCGTCGCTTCATGATCGTGTCCATCCTTCCATCCCATCACAGGAAACACGACCACGCACCCAGCCTGGCTCACTTCATGGGGACCCCGTCAAACGCGGGTCGCGCACCAAGCGACGCAAATCGTGAGCAAGACATCGAGTTGAGCGTTCGCCCGGTCGCTTAGCCACCGTCGCACATGAGCATTGTTAGCACGAGCACAGGCTCACCTCAAACGAGAGTAGCCCGACGTCATTCACATTCGCCCACTCCGGCGTGCGGCTCGTAGAATTGGACACTTGCTCTGATGCCCTCGTGAAGGTCAGGCAGACAGGCAGTCGGCTTGGTCGATGGCGTCTTGCAACCGCTCGATGAGACGGCGTGCATCGTCCGGACGCATAGTGCAGATTACGTCCGGCGGGTTGACGATGCTGCCGTCTCTGACGTTCGTAGCTACCGCCGTCGGACAGCGTGATACGAATGAGCTGGAGGTGCCCACCGTAGAGGCGTCCCTCTGTCTCCCCCTCCTTGACGTATACGTGGACCTCCTGTCGATACTCCTCGGGATCGCTTGCGAGGGGCGCGTTCTCATCGCCGACGACGCCCTGCGGCCCGGTGGGTCGATGGCTCCCGTCATCTTCAGTGGTGAGGCTTCGGATCGTACGGACTCGTCTTCGAACGCTGCCATCCGGCTGACCGTGATAGACGACTATGCACTCTTGGGGGTTCCGCTTGGGGTGGCCGGTGTCGGTGGCCGGTCTATCGGTGGAGTGGTTGGTCATTTGCTGGTCCTTCCTCGATGTTGATGGTGTTGGGCTTTGTGTGTCTGTCCCGGCGAGGGTCCTCACAGAGGACCGATGATGTGGCTGGTTTTGCGGCACGCAAAACACAGGTGCCCCATGCCGGAGACGTAGGGGAGGTGTCAAGTCCGCACCTTTCCCGCAACGGAGCCGAAGGCGGAGGCTGCGGGAAAGGTGGACTTGACACCGGACTGGAGTCGTAGGCATTACGCTTCGCAGCTCGACTCCGATCACGGCAGAACCTCAGCGCTGGGCTACCCACTCCTCAAGCATCGCTTGCGTGAAACGGATGTGGCGGCCGATGCGAAGGCACGGCAAACGTCCCGTACGAACGGCCTCATAGACCCAGCTGGGCTTGACGGCGAGTAGTTCGGCTGCATGCTCGGGGCGTATTAGCGGCCTGTCGAGCCACCGTGGTGTTTGTGCGTCGGGGCTGCTCGGGCTCATCGGTATGCCTCTGCTGGATGATTCATTTGTGCGATCACGGCTCGCTGCCGCTCCCCTGGCGTGATAACCACCGCTTGGCCTGTCCCGAGCTGCTGAATTCGAGACGGGTGGATCGTGTGGTCATAGCCGCGTCTGCGGGTGCCGCGTCCGGATGGGCCGTGGCCAGTCAGCGAGTCCCTGCCGAGCCCGAGATGACCGAGGCCCTGCCAGCGCAACCCAGCGCTCGTCGCGGTATACATGCCGGGACGAGCGAACAGGACGCCATGATGTTCCAGCAGTCCGTCTTTGGTGAGCGAGTTCAGCCGCTCATACGCCGTGCTGCGACTCATCCCAAACCGACGCATCACGTGCTCGGCACTCGCCGCACCAATCCTTCCGATCCAATCGACTATCTCTGCGTCTCTGCGCGTCTGCATAACGACCTCCATGCCATTAGAAATCCGTACAGACGCTTAATCCGCCCAGCCGGCCCGAACGGGACATCCCAGCGCGACTTCAGTTGCACGAACCACGCATACTCGTCGGCATCCATGTCTCGCAGCTCCGCCGCTATGAGGCCTGCAGCTCCTCACCCACCCTCGACGTGCTGTGCAAGCTCGCGATCGCTTTGTCCGTCAGCTCAGATACGCTCGTTTTTGACGCCGAGTCAGACGAGGAGCTGCGCAACCAGAGACCACCGCACGCCTCACAGACGAGGACAGAGAACTCGTCAAACGATTCATCGACGGCTTCCTCCTCAGCCACTAGGCCAAACGGCTCGCAGCATAAGACGCCGCCCCCTATTCACATCGGGTCATCGAGGATACGAGCACGGTCGGCTCGTGTTTGACGTGTTCATATTGCATATAGACGCACCCGAGCTTCCGTCCATCCGGGCGTGCGACGATGTAGCCGACCTTGATCCCTACGTTTGAGACGTTGACGACGGTGCTCCCACCGGCTGTGACGGTTCTTCCTTCATGCAACGTGGCACAAGACGTGTCGCACTGAATGAATTTAATATCCGAGGCCGTATCGTTGCGCACAAGCACGTTCGTGAAGTGGCTTGGATCAGTCGGGTCCACCGACGCGCAGCCCGACAGAATGGCGCCCACCGAAGCTGTGATTAGGCGGGTCGAGCCGGCTTGGTCGTGGTGCAGGTACTGGACTTTTTCTGTGGTGTTGTTGATTTGCTCGACACTCATTTTCGTCCGGACCATGGATGAAGCTTTAGCCCGTCTTCGGACCCTCTACGGACCCAGATGTTGAAGCGCAACCACCAACGTTGCGATTGCCACGATTGCTAGTGAGGTCACAGCGGCCGGATGTACTGCCCACCACGGAACGCTGCGAGGATAGTCATGTCTCAACTCGGCGGGTCGCTTAGGTATCTCGATGACCTCGATCGGAAGGCCCAGGCTCTCCCGTAGGTGTTCCAGTTGCCGATCATCCCAAGCGTCGCGATTCAAGCCGACTTCCGTGCTCCCCGACCCGTTCAAAAGCAACCATAGTCGTGACCGCCTGGCAGGTGCGTGTCGCCATGTGAGTTCAACATGGACGACACGTCCCTGGCGACCTTCTGTCAGTACTACACGATCGCGAAGAGGGCCAGAGACAATGAGTTGCCTATCACGCAGGGTTAGCTGCATCCGTCGCCGAGACACGTGCATCCAAACGAATATTCCTATTGCTATCGCGACAGCCACACCGACGACAGCCAAGCGAGTCAGGCCGTGAAATCGAAGGGAGTAAAGCAAGCTGGCCAGTACCCAGCCAGCCGCACCGACGATCTGGCCCCGGCTCCTAGGTAGACTCTGGCGCGGACGTACCACTAGCGGCTGAGTGGTTTGCCCTACGGGTTCCTGGCCAGTATTGACGTCACTCATTAGCCACAGCCAAAGGCTGATTCAGCATAGGCCCCGCCATATGCGATGGCCGACAAAAGCGAACCGTAGATCTTGGCGTATGCTCCCAGCTCCGCCTCGCCGAGAGCACCATCAAGAATGCCACTCCCGATTCCGGTGCCGAGCCCGAGCGTGTCGAAGACCGCCGGCAAAGGCGACTGCGCACCCGTCGCGGCCAAGTATCCATCCGCAGCGGTAGCTACTCCTCCAGCGGCTAGGGCAACAGATCCGACTCCCCCGCACACCACCTCGCCTATAACTGTCGGCGCCGCGCCTGCGGCACAGCCGACTGCAGCGACTGACGCGCCGAGCGCCACCCCGCCCGCGAGATGAGAAATACCTTGAGCAATTTCAGTGCCCGACGGAGTGCCGGGTATCCCGAAGATCAACCCGCTCGGGTCGCTGTAGTTCAGCGGGTTGTCGGTTGCGTAGTTGTAGGGCGCTCGGGTGATCGGCTCGACCGGGTCAACCGTCAAGAACTGCGCGGTGGCCGGGTCGTAGACCCGTGCTCGTAGATAGATCAGTCCGGTGTCGCTGCTGGTGAATTGGGCGTCATAACCGAGTGAAGTTGTGCCGGTTCCTGTTGAGCCGGTGAGGTTCCCGTAGGCATCGTAAGTGAATGCGGCTGCTATCGCACCGGTGTGGGTTGTCAGCATTCGTGTGGAGCCCTGTTGATCGTGGTGCAGATAGTAGGGTTCGCCTTCTGTCTTGAGTTGCTCGACGGGGATGCCCTCGGGACCGTAAATGTAGAAGCTTGCGCCGTCGAATAGTAGCAGCGGCAGGCCTTCTGTTTCATCCCAGCTGACGTAGGTGGTGGCTGATTTGGTTTTTCTGGACGCCCGCAGACCTTCTCCGTTATAGGTGTAGGTATCTTCGATCGCGGGGGTGACGCCTTCTTCGGGCCGTTCAATCGAGATCAGATTGCCAGCCTGGTCATAACCGTAAGTGGTGGCTGCTCCGCTTGTCGGAGTGCGTTTGGTGCGCTCTCCCAATTCGTCGTAGGCGTAGGTCAGGTTCGTGCCGGTTTTCAGCTCGTCGGCGTTATCGTAGGTGTTAGTCGAGCCGGGTATTTTGGTCGGGTTATCAGCCGAGTCGTATTCGTACGCGCTGGTCCCGGCTGTGGTGAGACGATTGTTAGTGTCGTATTCGTAGCCTGGTTTTTCTTCGCCGGGCAGCCCTTTTGACGTGATCGTTTTGACCTGTCCGTCGTTGTCGCGGGTATAGACGAGTGACGAGAGGGTTTCTGTTCCCTTCGTAGTCTTCGCTTCGCTCATCTGGTCAGAATCGTTGTAAGCGTATTTGTCCACGTTGCTTGTGCCGGTGGGGAACGTAATCGTGGTCAGGTTCGAGTCTGGATCGTAGGCGAATGTCGTCGTGTGTTCGAGCCAGTCGGTGACTTTTTCCAGGCGTCGCGCTTTGTCGTAGGCGCGGGTCACCGTTTTACCATTGGGGTAGGTTATCTTGGTCTGCTCGTTGGCCAGATCATATTCGTAGCTTGCGGTGTCGCCGTGACCGTCTTTGGTTTCGGTCAACCGGTCAAGCTGATCGTAGCCGTAGGTCGTAGTGCCGGTACCATCGGTCATTTTGGTCCGGTCTCCGTCGGCGTCGTATTCGTATTTGACGGTGTGTGTTTTACCGTCTGAGTAGCCGATTTCGGTGAGCCGGTTGGCAGCATCGTAAGTGTAAGTTGTTGTGCGGGAAGCAGCGTCGGTCACGGCCTTCGGGTTTCCCCTGCTATCGTATTCCTCTGTTGTCTTGCGTCCGAGAGGATCGGTAATTTCGGTGACCTCGCCGAGTATATTGCGCGCATATTTCGTTTCGTGTTTGTTGCCGTCCGTCTGATTGATGACGTGACCGGCACCATCATAGCCAGTTTCCGTCGCGGTCCCATTGGGCTCGATGACCTTAATCGGCTGATTGTCGGCATTGTAGGTGTACGTTGTCGTGTGTAAGTTGCCATCGATCATCGTTTCTACGTTGCCATCGTCGTCATAGGTGTATTTGGTCGTGTGACCTAGCGGGTCCGTGATCTTCAGCGGCCGGCCCTGTGAATCGCGTTCGATTTTCGTCGTGTATTCCGCGGGTTTGCCGCCCGTGACGTTGCCTCTTGGACTGACCGTCGCGGTCTCCTGCGAATCTTCATTGTATTCCCAGGTGCGCTTGTCACTTAGGGGGTCGATTTCAGCGATGCGATCGCCCTTAGTGTCGTATTCGTATTTCCATGTACGACCGAGAGGATCGGTCATGCTTTCCACATCGCCATGGGAGTCATACGTGTATTTCGTGGTCTGCGTCGTTTCTTTCGGCGCCGGACGTGAAACCGATTCCGCGTTTCCGTGAACGTCGCGTTTGATCGTTGTCGTCTCGCCCTTCGGCGTAGTCACCGTTTCCACGTCGTGCGTAGAGTCGTACGTCCATTTCGTTTCGTCGCCATTAGCATCCTTTTGGCTCGTGCGATTACCGGCGGGTTCGTAGGCGTATTCGGTCTTGTGTTTATTTGGATCGCTGACGGACATCAACTCGTCGGCGCTGTTGTATTCGTAGGTCGTAGTCGCCGCGATCGACGTTCCTGCTGCGTGCGTGACACTTGTCGGTGAACCTTGTTCGTTGAACCGCTCGACCGTACTAGCGCCGTTGGGTTCGGTGATCGTCGTTTCGGTGCCCGGTTCGGCCGTAGCATATTTCCACGTGCGTTTGCGCGACATGGCATCTGTTTGGGAGACGACCTGGTGGTTTTCGTTGTATTCGGTGGCAGTCGTATGTTCACGCCCGTCCGTTTCGGACGTAAGCTCGTGTTCAGAATTATATTTATATTTCCAGTTAGCTTTTTCTTCACCCGGCAACGTGACGCTCGCCAGATTCCCAGATTCATAAGTGTATTTGACGATGTGACCCATAGGGTCTTTCGCGCTTTCAACCTCTCCTTCGGAGTTATAGGCAAGCGTGAGTTTGCGCCCAGCAGCATCACTGATCGATTCAAGTCGCCCTTTAGATTCGTAGCTCATCGTCAGCGTATTGCCATTGCGGTCTACCTCGCTCGTCAGCCCGCCGGTGCTGTTGAAATGCAGCGTCGTCTGGTTCGGCAGTGTGTAGACGTACCCGCTGCCTTCACTAGCAAGTGTCGCCTCAACCAGCCCAGAAGGAGCGCTCCAGGCTTCTCCTGAGCGTGTGAACGTGACCGTGCTCCCGTTGTCCTGGTGGACGATCGCTTCTTTGCCTTCGCTTTTGAGTTCCAAGTATGCGCTGTATGACCCTGTCCACCCGAACCCAAACGGGCCCGCCGTGGCCTGTTTGACCGCGAGAAGCGAGTTGTACGTCAGTGTCAGCCGCAGCGTTGGTCCCCGGCCGCCGACCGACAGATCGGTCTGCGACTGCACCTCGTTGCCCGTGGCGCAGTTGACGGGTTTACCAAGAAGGCATCCTTTACGTGTCGGCTCACCTCCGTTTTCTTCGCCAAATTGTTCGCCTTCTCTTTCTTTCGCCCCTGCAAAAGGACGGTACGCCCAACCGATTTCCCTATGAATCACACTACCGAGCTCGTAAGAATCGTGAAGTTTATAACTCACAAAAGTAAAGCCAGGCAACACAACGGGGGACCCTTTGCAGGTTTCTTTCCCCCTTCCTTCTTCTGTTATTTCACATTCATGATTATCGGCCATCGGGATGTTACCTTCAGTATAAACGTAATCGTATTCGCCTGCGGGGAGTGTGATTTCGGGTTCATAATGACATTCTGAACCATTACACCATCTGAGCGCTTCCGGTCCACTTTGGAACGATGTACTATGCCGGACGATAAGTATCCCAACTTCCCGATATTTTTCTTCTTCGGCTTTAGAGATAGGTTCCCACGCGGAAGCCGACGCGACCCCAACAAGCAAGAACGCAGCAACACCGCAAAACAGAGCCAACAAACGGACAAAGCGCGCGTGACCTCCCGTCCGACTTACCTCTAGGAGATCTACCACCAGCTGCATAGGATTGACCGGCACTCTCACCGTGCCACGAACCCACAGAGGACCACCTTCCCCGCCTGAACTAACGTCTGGTCGTCTCCCGCCGAGTCGCGTCCCGCCCATGTTGCCCCTACCCCTCTCGTAGCTCGCCTGAACTGCGGATCGCTGTGTATTCAAGCACACCTCCCGGACAGACGCGTACAAGAGGCCACAGATCGTTACTTCCAATCGTCCCATTCCGGTATGCCTTTGACAGCGGCAGCGTGTCCGTCGAGATTGCCGCTCAGGGTGGGCTGTCTCCGAATGCTCCCGACAGTGGGATTCTATAGGTCTTCCTGTCGTTGGTGGCCTTCGCCAGCGGGACAGGCGAACGGTGTGTGGGCCTGGATAGCACCCAGACCCACACTGGCTCCTACTCAATTCGTCCGATCAGCACCCCTAGCCCGACCTCCAGGGCATCGGCGAGGCTGAACAGTGTTGAGACTCGCGGATTGCCACGTCCGTGCTCGATCCGCGCGACGCTGGAGGGATGGATTCCTGCTCTGCGTCCGACCTCGGCTTGGGTCAACTGCTTTTCGATGCGTGTCCTGGCGAGTGCGCGCCCGAGGAGCACAAGCTCGTCTTTGCTTGTCTTTATCCGTCTCACGCAATGGCGACCTCGTCCGCGCGGCGTGCGGCACGGGTGGGAAAGACGAAGTCGTCGTGGCGGTGCAGGAGTCCCGCCGCGACGAGCCCATTGATAGCGTCGATCGCGTCCAAACGGCCGCTGCTGACTTCGCGCACGACCTCCTCGATAATCCACGGCAGGCTCTCGCCGAGCAACAGCTCGATCACTGCTTTTTCGGTGTCCAGTTGCCTGGAGTGGACGGTAGTCTTCTCATCTTCATTACGCTGGTCTGGCATGGGGAAGGTCTCTCCTTTCCTGTGCCACGGCCCCGGGGCAGTTCACAGCTGTCGCCGGGGCTAACTCGCGGCACTAGTGGGTTTGATTGGGGATCAGGCGGTATGGCATCCGTGCGCACGGCGTCGCACGGATCTCGAACGACGAGGAAAACCGGCGAGCCGGCCACGTAGACCCGTCAGGCAGCGAGCAGACCGGCCGGACTGGTCGGTCTGCTTCTCCGCATGGCGGTCAAACTCGGCGACCAGCATCTCTGCGTGTTCTGCCTTGGTTGGGGGAGTTAGTTCGGTCGTGTCGAAACGTGTCGTGTGGAGCGGGTTGAGGCGGAAGCGATCTATGACGCTGGGCGTGAGGCGGTCGTGGAGGTCTTGTTGCGGATGGACGCTCAGATCCAGGTGTTGACCGCGCGGGTCGCCCGCCAGGATGAGCGTATTGCTCAGCTTGAGCGCCGACTGAACCGCAGCTCGCGTAACTCCTCTATTCCCCCGAGCGCTGATCCTCCCGCTGGCACACCGAAGCGTGGCAAGGATCCATCGGGGCGCAAACAGGGCGCCCAGCCCGGTCATGAAGGCAGGGGCCGACCGCTACTTCCGACGTGGGCGGTGGACCAGGTGATCGACTATTGGCCCGATCGCTGTGGTTGCGGGCACGTCTTCGCTGTGGACGAGCACGTCGAGGTGGGCGAGCCGGTGCGCTGGCAGGTGGAGGAGCTACCCGTGATCTCGGTGCGGGTCACCGAGCATCGGTGTCATCGGGTGTGCTGTCCGGGGTGTGGCAAGCGCCGGCGAGCTGAATTTCCCAGCGAGGTTGCCCAGAGCGCGTTTGGTCCCCGTTTTCAGGCGGTTGTCGCGACGCTCTCGGTGCGCAACCGCATCTCTCGCCGCGACGTCGTTGAGTGTTGCGAGCAATTGTTCTCATCGAGGATCAGTACGGGCACGGTGGACGCGATCCTGGATCGGGCCGCACAGGCGTTGGCTGAGCCACACGCCGACCTGTTGGGAGCGCTTCGCGGGTCGGGCGCAGTGAACATGGACGAGACCGGCTGGCGGACCGCAGGGCAGCGCCGCGCCCTGTGGGGCGTCTTCGATTCCCATCACGCCTATCTGCGGGTCGCTCCTGACCGTCACGAGGATCACGCCAGAGAACTACTCGGCGACACCAAGGCGATCGTGACCGCCGATCGCTGGTGGGCCTACGCCCACCTGCCGCTCGCACGCCGTCAGCTCTGTTGGGCACACCTGAAGCGCGATTTCGCCGCGCACGCCGAAGGCTTGGCGGCCGAGAAAGAGTTCGGCGAGCACGGTCTGAATCTCTGCAAGCGCGTCTTCTGGGCCTGGGAGATCTTCCAGCATACAAGCGATCGGGCCGAGCTGAAGCGAGCGATCCGTCTGTGTCAGCGCCAGTTCAAGCCGATCATCAGCACCTACGCATCAAAACGAGCGCGCAACAAGTACTGCCGCGGGATGGCGCGCAACCTCATAAAGGCATGGCCCGCGCTATGGACCTTCGCCGCCCACAACGGTGTGCAGCCGACCAACAACCACGCCGAGCGCTCCCTACGGAGCGCCGTCATCTACCGCAAGCTCAGCCTCGGCACCCAATCCCAGGACGGCGAACGACGGATCGAGCGACTCCTCTCCGCACACACCACCTGCCGCCAATAGGAACCGTCGTTAGCGCATACATTAGTGGACCATTCGGACGGACTCCCGCCGCCGACACGACGCTAGCCGGCACAACGCTCGCCGGCGATCCCCTTCGCCTGACGCTATCCGTCGACGCCCGCGGCTGTCTGCTCGAGGATGTCTTCCCAGTCCTCAGTTCGTGGCTTGACATTCCAGTCGGTGATCAGATGGCGTAGCACCAGCTCCAGCGAAACTCGGCCCGTCGGAACGTGCAGGTGCCCGACCGACGTCCCGTCGGCAAACGTCGCGTTGACGTGTGAGTGCGCACGCGGATAGGCGTAGTCCCCCCGCGGGTCACGCACGTACTCCCACCGGATCAGCCACGATTTGGGCGACCCATCGGGCTGAAGGCGATAGGAATAAGAATCTGTTCTGCAGCGACCATCCTCGATCGCAACGACATGTTTTACGAACAGGCACAGTGAGACGCCGTCTAGATCAAGCGGCGCTTTGTCTTCGTTGACGACCCTCGTCAACTCGAAGACGTCGGGACAGCCGGCGATAGCCGCCACCGACAGGCGCGAGTCGCTCACGGTCCGATTCAGGACCCCATTGAGACGATCGGCGAGGCCCTGCGCGACACTACGCGGCAGCGCTCTGTCCGTTCTGGCCGACGCGCAGCAGTCCCGCGACGTAGAAGACATCCATGTCCCCGAGGTCCAACTCGCCAGCGCACAGGGCCCGCGTGAACTCCGCGACCGACATGCCCATTTCGCGCTGAACCTCGCGCTCCAGGTACGCGGCTTGCTCCTCCGGGGTCCGCTCAATGATCGGCGTGCCAGCAGCTGTCTCGGTGACCCTCATTGTCTGAGGGTAGCACGGCCCACGGACGGCTGACAGGGTTTGCAAAATGCCGGCGCGCAACAGGTTGGGGCGCCCCACCCAGCCCGCTGCTGACCGCGCCAGCAGCTCGACCGTACCGGCCCTCTCCAGACCGCGCCCACGAACACCGCCTGCCGCGCCTACCAAGCACCCGCACCCGCGCACCGCCGCGCGGGACGAGCGTGACACCGCGCAGCGCGGGACGCGGGAGCGCGGCCGACACCGGCACCGAGGGCTCACGCGGCCGCGAGGGCCTTCGCAGCCTGCTTTCCGACCCAGATAGGCGTCGTCCGGTGCGAGTTCCATGACGCGTTCTCGTCGAATGCGATCTTGGCCTCCCCATACGCCGGAGACTCTGCACCGGAGACGGGCGGGTTGGCAATCGCGAAGATGGCAAGCTCGGTGGGCCCGCGTCGCCGGTCACCGCGCACACGTCGCGCCGCACCGTACTTGTCGGTGTTCACGGCGCCGGGGTTTTGCGGCGGTTGTAGTCGGCCCCGCGCTCAGGGGGCGACTGCGTGGGTGGGGTGTCGTGTGCTTGTCGCGATGCTGTCGCGATGTGTGTCGTGTTTCGTTGGCTTGTGGCCCGGTCCCACATGGTTGGGTTTGGTTTGGTTGCTTGGTTTGTGCCAGCCAACTGTGTGGTGGGGCTGGTGTGGGTCGGTGCTTGACCACCCACCCCCAACTTCGAGTGTGGGTGGTCAAGCACCTGTGTGGGGTTTGTGGTGGTTGGCTGGCAAGGGCAAGTGTGTGTGATGGTTAGTGGGTGTGGGACCGGGATGGGAAGTGGTTGGATGTCCGGTGGTGTGTTGAGGTTGTTGTTGTTTGTTTTTGTTCCCTGCGCTTCATAGCGGACGGATCGGGTCGTCGGGCCACGGGTCCTCCCTTGCGGGTACCCGTGGCCCGACGACCGCGACGCTGTGGCTGTCCGTCCGTGTGTCGCTGGCGCCCCAGTTCCTCCCGAAGCCGTAAAAAACTGCAGCAGTAGAAAGCGCTGCAGCGCGACCGCGATCTGCGAGGACGACCGTCTCGTGGCGAGGCTTGTTGTGTCTGCGACGGCTCGTTTCTATGTGAGGTTCCTGTTCTGCGAAGCCTTGAGACGAGGTCCCGCTCCTTGAGGGCACGCGTAGCACGGCGAGGGCGTCGAAGCGTCGATCAGAGCTGATTGGTGATGTCCCGTTTCTCGCTTGCCGTCGGAGTATGCGAGATGGGCTGTTTACTTATCTGTTCGAGAGAACCGGTTTGAAGCCGTGAGGATGGCTGGCACTGGCGTTGAGAGCGTGGTTGTGAGTCGTCGTGATCTGTATGCGTTGCGCTGGATCGGTGAGCAGTATGCGGTGCGTGCCGACCAGCTCGTGGCGTGGCTGGGTTGCAACCCGAGGACGGTGCAGCGCCTCCTCGCTCGTCTGCGCGAGCAGCGCCTGGCCGATGTCCGCCGGTTGTTGGTAGGCGAGCCGGCGTGGGTGGTGCCGACGGTCAAGGGTTTGCGCGCTTGTGGTTTGCAGTTCGGTGCGTGGCGACCACGACTGGGATCGCTTGAGCATGTGGCGGCCGTCACCGAGGTCAGGTTGCACATCCAGTCGCGCGCCAGCGATAACGAGTGGGTGTGCGAGCGCGTATTGGCGCGCGAGAAGCAGACCCCACAAGAGCATCTCGCCGACGGGCTCGTGCTGCTCGACGGTCGGCGGATCGCGATCGAGGTGGAGTTGACGGTCAAGAGCAAGCGGCGCGTGCGCGCAATCATCGATGAGCTGAGCGGACGTTATGACGCGGTCCTCTACTACTGTGCCCCAGGCCCCCTTCGGCTGATCTCGGAGCTTGCTGCGGACGGAGCTTGGCCATCGCTCGGCATACGCCAGCTACCAGTCCGCGACCAAAACGCTGAGCGATGAGTGGTCCTCTGATCACCCGTGCCGAGGGTGATCAGGGGTTCGTGCTGGCCAAGCGTCTCGGTGGGGAGCGTGCGCTGCCGACGAGCGAAGGATTTGTGGCGCTCTCGCCGGAGCGCCTGTGCCGGCACATGCTCGTATGTGGCGCGACCGGGTCTGGCAAGACCGAGACGTTGCTGCGACTGGCGTGGACGATAGCCAGAGACGTCAACGACGCCCGTGTTCTACCTGGACGGGAAGGGTGATCGCAAGACAGCGCAACGATTCTGCGGACTTATGGCTGACGCGGACCGGGAGTGTCGCGTGTTCCCGAATGAACCGTTCGATGGGTGGCGTGGAGAGGCGCACGAGATCCATGGGCGGCTGATGGAGATCGTCGACTACGCAAGCGATGGTCCGGCGTCGTGGTATCGCGATATCGCCAAGACCGTGCTTGGCCTTGTGTGCGAGCATCCCGACGGGCCACCGCGGTCAAGCATCCAGGCGCTAGCGCGAATGGATCTTGAGGCTCTACGGTCGGCGCACGAGGGATCCAGTGCGTTTGCGGCGTTGAGTAAGGATCAGGTGCGCCAGGTCAGGTTGCGCTATCAGGCGTTCTTCGCTCAGGCCCGTGGGATGCTGGACGGATCGTGGGCATGGGAGGACGCCGCGGCCGCCTACCTGCTGCTCGATACGCTCACGCTACGCGAAGAGGCGGAGGGTCTTTCGAGGTTCCTGTTCGAGGACTTCGCGCACTACTTCACCACGCGCAAGCCACACGACCAGTTCTGCGTGCTGATCGTCGATGAGTTCTCATCTCTGGCTTCGGGCACGAGCATGGCCGGCAGGGTCGAGCAAGCCAGGGGGTTTCACACGAGCCTGATACTCGCGCCGCAAGTCGTCGCCGGCATGGGCGATGAGCAGCAGGCCGAGCGGATCCTCGGCTCGGTCGAGACCGTGATCTGCCATCGCGTGAACACGCCCGAGCGTATCGCCGCGCTCGCTGGCACGCGCCAACGCCCCGAGTATTCGATGCACTACGACCAGGAAGGCGCAAACGGCGAAGGGTCGGTACGCATCCAACACCAGTTCAAGGTCGAGCCGAACACCGTCAGATCGCTGAAGCCCGGCGAGGCGTACCTGATCAGTCGTGGGCGCGCGATGCGCGCGAACATCCTCACAGCGCCAGACCTACACGCACCCCTGCCAACCCCCGTCGAGTCGGCGGGTGCGGCACCGGCAGCGAGCGATGACCAGCTCCCGTCGTCAACGGGCACGTCTCGGGTTTGCGTGTCAGGTGTCCCGGTCGGGAGCGCATTGTCGGAGAAGGAGGTGGCAGCACTGCCCTTCTAACACCGCAAGGAGGCGAATCACATGCAACTGGAAAGACCGCTCACGCGAACCGTCATGATTCTCAGGAGGATCGTCGCGCGGTTCTCGCTCGACGCGCTGGGGGTGTACGCGCTGGCGCTCGTCAGTGAACTACCTGTGATCCTTGCCCGAGCGACGCTCGTTCTCATACCGGCTTCGATCTGGCTCATGCTTCATGGTCAATCGACGGCTCACACGACCGTCTGGCTTGAAGTCGCGCTCATACCGACATTCTGGTCGATCATCGCGCTTGCGAGCCCATTCGGGACGAGCTGGTGGTGGAAGCAACGCACAGGCGGACGCAAGCCTTCCGAGCGCGAGAAGCTCGCCTACCACGACGCGACAAATCTCCTGCAGGCCCATACACGCAAACCGCTGCCGCGCCCGGCAAGCTGGTTTGTGATCGACACACCGACACCAGACGCAGCAGTCTGTGGCGAAACGCTGATGCTCTCCAGAGGCCTCTTGGAAAGCGACCACCTTCCCGCTGTGCTCGCGCACGAGCTCGGACACCTCGCCACCCCCGACGGCAGACTCACCGCCGCGATCAACCGACTCGTCCTGTTCGCGCCGCGACCATTCCGACAACCACAAGCCGGCAACGCCCAAAAGGACACTGCACCCCAAGTCCAGGCCACATTCCTCAACGAGCGGATCCTGCTCACGATCCTCGGCATACGCCTACTCGTTTGGCTCGTCAAGAAAACACTCAAACTCGTAAACGGCGGGCTTGGCCTACGGCTCGTAGGACCACTATTTGGTGCCTACTGGCGCGGAAGAGAGTACAAGGCCGACAGATACGCAGCCAGCCTCGGACAAGCAGACGACCTCGCCGACTTCCTCGAAAACCACGCACTCATACACGACCACCCCATCCCATACATCTGGCTCACCCAACACACACACCCACCCACCGAGCTACGCATCGACAAACTCAGAAACACCGAAACAACCAGCCTCCTACCAGCACCCGCCAGCTAATCCGCAGCCGCCGACAACCACAAACAGACAGAAGTTACTCACACCAAAAAAGGTCCATATCAAGCGAGACCTTTTTTGGTTTTTAGATCAAAAAGAGCGAAAACCGTGAACGCACCGACACTTTGAGCGCTTGGACCGACTTGAATCGTTGGGGGTGTGGCAATACCATGCGCACCCGAATGTCCCCATTTGCACTCCGCGTCGGATTAGAGTCTATGGCCACTCTTCTCACAACTCAAGATCCCTGCTTGGATCATTTTTCGACTTGCATCGGCACTCAGGACGACGCGCCCAACACGATTACGAAGCTAAGCCCACCTACCACCCAACCGCGACACGCCAAGAGCAGCGACGACGCCGCGAGGAACGCGGTCGCCGCTGCTTTCGCTCGCATCGTGGCCGAGCGCCACCCCGGAACGACCTGGCTACCAATCGAACGGCCGAGGGGCACCGACGGTCTTGTTGTGCCTGCCGGGAAGATTGTCAGGCTCCTCCCCGGTCCAGCAGATATGAACGCGAGCGCTGGGGTCAGGCACCCGACCGCGCCCGCCGCGCACGAGCGAGCGCCGTACGAACACAGCGCCGATCCCGGCGCGTAGTAGCGTGCGTCGCTCGGAGAGCGTCATCTCCCGATAGCTGAGCGCATCCGGAACATCAAAGCCAACGGCGGCGGAGCGCATGGCGGTGAGCCGTTCGCGCGCGGCAACCACCCTCGCGGCGCGCGAGGCGATGCCGTCCTCAAACGAGCCGTCGCCGACGGAGAAGAGCGCCGAACGGATGCGCTCGTTGTCGCGAAACGCGTGCAGCTCCGCCTCCGCGTCGGCAAGCTCCTGGCGAGCGCCGTCTAGATCGCTGCTGTCAACCACGCCCGCAACGCTGACCTCGCCATAGCGCGCAAGGAACGCGTCCTCGACGTGTTCCTCGACGAGCTCCAGCTTAATCGAGCACGATGCCTCGCATCGTCCCGCGCTGTGGTGGCGCCGGCAGGAATAGACCACCAGCCGCTCTCGTCGCCGGCGTCCCTGTGTGGCCCCCCTACTCATCACATACCGGCAGCCCGCGCAGCGGATAAGCCCGGCAAGCAGTGTGCCTTCGCCTTCGCCGCGACTCGGCGCCTGCGCCTTGACAGCATTGGCGCTCTCCCACAGCTCGCGGCTCACGAGCGCCGGGTGGGCGTCAAGTTGAACGTGCTTGCCGCACGTGGCTTGGCCGAGATAAGCGGGATTGCGGATCAAGTGGTTGACGGTCGAGCGTGTCCATGCCGGAGCTTTGCTGGGCGCGTGGCGCTCGTTGAGAAACGCGGCGATCCGTGGCCAAGGCTCCCCCGCCGCGCGCAGCTCAAATGCGCGCCTGACCAGCGGCGCAGTCGCGGGATTGGGAACGATCGGCGTGGCCTTGCCGGGCTTGCTGTAGCCGAACGGCGCACGGAAGTGGATGCCCCGTCCGATTGCGCGCGACTGGGCCTCCTCCCAGCGCTCTTGAAACTGCCTGCGCTGCATCCGACCAAGCGCGAGGAACAGCGTCATCGAGAACTCACCCACCGGCGTCGTCGGGTCGATCCCGAGATCGACGACCGCGATCTTTGCGCCCGCCTCATGCACGCTCTCCACCAGCCGCAGCGCATCGGCGACGCCGGCGCGCGAGAGGCGATCCAGGTGCGCGACCGCGAGCCCCCCGGTCTGCCCCGTGCGGATGCGCGCGAGCATCGCGTCCAATCCCGGTCGGTGCAGCTTGCCCCCGGACTGGTCCAGATCCTCATGCCAGGCGCCGATCGTGACACCGCGCATGTCAGCCCACGCCTGAATGCGATCACGCTGGACCTTCGGGCTGATGAAAGAGTCGCCTTCGCGTCCTCGTGTCTGGGAAACCCTGATGTATCCATCCAAAATGATGTCAGCGCTCGTTGAGATCATGAGGCTCCTCCTCGGATCGATTGACGATGCAACCGACGGCCCGTGAAAAACTCGGAGATCTCCTTGAACTCGGGCTGGGAGCGCAGGCTTGCAGCCACGCGAGCGCGGTAGGCATAACCCTCCTCCCCGACGGAGAGAAGGCGCGCGGCGTCCCACAGGGTGCTCGATCGGTCGTAGGCGAGCACCGCGATGATCGCGTTGCGCAGGTAGCGGTCCGAGCTTGCCTTGATGTCCCCCTCGCTGAAGAGCTGCTTGAGCGACGCCACGACGTAGTCCGCGATCGTGTCGGCCGGAGCGTCGACGTCGAGCGGGTTGAAGCCGCAGGTGGGATGGGCGAAGTCGAGCAAGGTGCAGATGCGCTCGCGCGGTACCAGGCTGACGGCTGCCTCCGCGGCGTCGCCCTTGGGGTCGAAGACGATCACTGCGCAGCGCTCACGCAACAGGTCCTCGGCCACGGTGGCCACCAGATAGCTCGACTTGCCTTGCTCGACGGTACCGGGGACTGCCGTGTTTTGGCGGCGCATCTGCGGATGGATTGAGACGGGTCCGAGGGCGTCGCGCAGGCTGCCGGAACCCCCGCCTGGGCGCAGGATCGCAGGCGGCGCCGGCGCCAGAGGCAGAGGATCGCGTGCGAGGGGGACTGTGGCGTAGGCGGGCGAGGGCAGGTGCCAGAGGCTGGCGAGCTCGGTCGAGGCGAACACACCCTTGCGCGGAGAGGGCAGAGGATTGCCCTCTCCGCGCTGGATGCGTCCGGTGTATAGGCCGAGCCGGCCGTGACGCAAACCGGTGCCGCGCTCGACCAGGCGATTCTCCGCGGTGCAGGCACGCAGCTCGGAGGCGATCCGCTCGCACACGGCTCTGGTCGGGCCGATGACTCGAATGTCGGCGAAGAACAGGGGGCGATGCTGGATGTCCAAGCCTCCGATCAACTCCTCGTTCTCGACCTTGGAGGGGTCGAGCGGTGGGAAGCGCAGCTTGCGCTCACGCGAGAGGTGGTGCTCGTGACGCTTGTAGGAGCGCTTGGAATGGCCCTCGAACAGGGCTGGCGTGGGCGTCAGGGCCAGTTGCACGAACGCGGGCGCGTGGCAGGCGGCGATCGTGGTGATCAACCTGTTGGCGGTGGGAGCACGCTCGTGTTCGAAGCGATCCACTCGCTTTGCGCGCTTGGTGAAAGGGCTGTGCTTCTTGAGCCGCAACACGTACGGCGGGACACCCGGCGCGCAGGGTGCGCTGGTCAAGCGACAGTTGGGGTAGGCGCTGCGCAGCGCGGCCTCGACGATGGACTCGGCGCCGGCAGTGCAGGTGAGCGACAGCCAGGCCTCGCGGTCGCAATGGAGCTCAAGGCTTATCGACGGCTGTCCGGCGAGCAGGCGGCGCCACCAGCGGCGCAGGAGCCGCTTGTGAAGGGCCTCGTACATGCTCACCACCGCGGCGGCTGGCGGATCGTCGCCACGGTAGGGGACCACACGCAGGCGCGTGTAGCGCCTATGCCGCCGCGCGCGTAGACGGAGCGCGGCGATCGCCAAAGCGCACGACGCGCACAGGCAGAGCACGACTTCTGCGACCGTGACGATCGCGGAGGGGATGTGCGGGGGGATCGCGCATAGCGCCACCCATACTCATCCGACCGCCAGAGCGTGACGGGACGGCCGTTGCGCGGGAGCGCTCAGCCGGCGACCCGAGCGGCCACGATCGCCACGTCGTCGCGCAGGCGGCCAGCCCCGCTCGACAAGGCCAGGCGCTCGAGCTGCTGGACGACGGCGTGGGGAGCGGCTCCGGCGTGCGCTGCCAGCATGTGGCATAGCTGCAAAGGCGTCAGTTCGCGCCTGGGCGCTCCCGCGTCGAGCAGACCGTCTGTGTAGAGCACGAGCGTGGAGCCGGGCTGAAGTTCGAAGGCGAGGTCGCGTACGTTCGAGCCGGGACGAACCCCGAGCATCGTTCCCGGTGTGGCGGGGCACTCGGCGGCGCCACCGGATCCCAACAGGATCGGGGGCGGATGTCCCGCGCCCGCGACAACGGCCTTGACGGGGCTGGAAGCCAGGTCGAGCCGCGCCAGGACAACCGTGGCGAAGCGCTGGGCGAGGGAGTGCCCGAGCATCACCTCGTTGACGGCCCCCAGTACCTGGGCGGGGCTTGCGCGCACAAAGGCGAAGGCCCTGATGCTGTGACGTACCAAGGCCGTGACGGCTGCCGCCTCGGGGCCCTTGCCGCACACGTCGCCGACCACCAGCCAGCAGCCCAAAGGGGTGGTGAACACGTCGTAGAAGTCGCCGCCGACCTCGTTGCCCTCACCGACCGGATGGTAAGCCGAGGCGAGCGCCAACTGCTCCAGGACCGGCAAGGTCTCGGGCAGCAGGCTTCGCTGCAGGGTGCGTGCCAGTTGGGTGCGCGCGACGTACATGTTGGCGTTGTAGAGCGCAGTGGCCGCGCGGTCGGCGTAGTCGCGCATGAGCGCGGTGTGCTCGGGCTCGTGGCTACGGGCGGTATGCGGATACAGGAAGCTGAGCGCGCCAAGAACGCGGCCGCGAGCGATCAAGGGGATCGCGACAAGCAAGCGATAACCGCTGAGCGCGACGAAGTCGCTCGCCGCGGGCGCATCCAGTCCAAATGGATCGGCTTCACTCAAATCGGACACGACCACCTCACGCGAGCGGATCGCGCGGGCAACCGCGTTATCGCCTGCTAGATCCAGGGGATCGCTGGCACGCAGCCGCTCGAACGACTCGATCAGGTCGGGGCGCTCGGATACCGCGACGGTGTCCAGCACCGCGGCGTCCTCTCCGAGCAGGTCGATGGCACACATCGGCGCGAGGCGAGGCACCGCGACCTCCGCGATCGTGCGCATCGTTTGGAGGGGATCGAGCGAGCGGTCGAAGGCGCCCCCGGCCGCGGCCAGGAGCTCCCTCGCCTCGTCGACTTTATGACGCCTGCTCCACCCCTGCAACAGCACCGGCGGACCCCACTTCCAGAGCTTGTGGACACCAGCGTAGCGGTGGCGGAGTCACATCGGCCGGGTGGCTCGCTCCACTCGCTCGCCTCGCTCGGTAAGACACCATTCGTTGGGAGCGCCCTTTGATTGGGCGCGGTCTACGTTTTCGATCAGGTCCAAGCGCTCCAAGCGAGATAGCAGCTTGGAGATCTGGCCCTGGTCGGAGATGCCGGCTCCATCGGCCACCTGGCGGTTGCTGGCTCCCGGATGCTCCCTGATCGCCGTGAGCACGCGCACGGTGCGGTAGGTGAGGCGCATCTCCAGCCCGGCCATCGGGTCCTGGCCGACACCGGCCTCGCTCTTGCCGCGCCGGCGCACGTCGGGCGCGGGACGGGAGAGTTCTCTGCTTGCGGCTCTTACTCCGAGATAGGGAAGCACGATCATGCTCATCAGGGAGCCGTGCAGGCCGATGTAAGGCTTGGGGCTGCGTTCGAGCAGGCGCGTGTGGATCACGGCGAAAGCGGCGCCGATCACCCCTTCGGCCGTCACGCTGGGAGGCTCGCGCCTGACGGTGGCGGCGGTGCGGCCTTGGTCGATCACTTGGCGCAATTGCTCAAGGATGCGGGCGCGCTCCTCGAGCACGCGCGCTCCACCGCCAAGGGCATCCACGACGCATAGGCGTGCCAGCTCGGGCTCCTCGTCGATGAACACCAGGAACGAGGCCAGGCCTGCGCGGACCTTCTCCCGCCAAGTGGTCTCCTGCTCGTATGCCTCTACTACTCTTGCGCGGATCTGCTCGAGCGTGCGTTCGAAGACTGCCAAGAAACAGTCCTCGCGATCGACGAAGAGGTCATAGAACGTCTTGCGCGACACTTTCGCGCGGCCGATCACCTGCGCAACCGTGAGTCGCGCGTAACCGTTTTCCTCGATCGCATCGACCGCTGCGCTGAGCATGCGCGCGCGCTGTATCTCGGTGACATGACCGCGCGGCACTCCGTCATGTCCGGCCAGCAACGCTGGCGCTTTGGAGCGCGTCTGATTGATGGAAGCCATTGTTTCCCTGCTTGGTCGGGTGCTGTTTCTACGTTGACACGATTTCCGCGGCCGATGGGCACAGAGCCCGGCCGCACGCGCTGGAGCTGGGACAGCTCGTGCCCCGGCCGCGCGTCTTATAGAGGTTCACGGGTTCGACCGCTCAAGTCGAGCCGTGTCTCCTACTCGCTTTCCGATGACCACCAAACCTTCCCTACGCAGTCGCACCGCCGATCGCCCGCTCAGGTCAACCCGCGAATCTGACGATCGGCGCGCCTGCTCGCAACCCGACCCGCTCGACGAGGGCACAAAGCGCATAACTGTGGGCTTTCTGGTCACACAGAATGTCTCTGACCGGCGTGTCCTCCTCCACCCATAGGCTGTGCCGCGCCTGGATCCGGATGCGCGTTTGCGGGCACGGGAATCGGCCATCGAGATGCCACCTCAAACTATTGCTCTGGCGTTCGCCGCCTCGATCTACCCGCCGGCGGTGGCCGCGGTGATCGCTCTTGGTCGCGGCTCGCAGGTGCGCTCGCGTGTGTTGGCCTTCGTGACGGCGGCCATCGTCATGACCTACGGGAGCGGTGTGCTGGTTCTGTTCGTGCTGAAGGATGTGGGCGCGACCGGTCTGCACTACACGCCGAGCGCGGCGGTCGACCTTGCTCTTGGAGTGCTGCTGTTGGGTCTTGCGGTACGTCTGAACCACCCGCGGGCGCCTCGATCCAAGCCGAGTGGCGAATCAAAGCTGGAGCGTCGCCTGCAGAGTCGTCGGCTGGCGTTCGTGCTCGGCTTGACCTTGTATGCGCTGCCGTCGCCGATCTATGTGGGGGCGGTCAAGACGATCGCCGACGCGCAACTCTCTACCGGCAGTCAGTTGCTGGCGTTGGCGGTGACGCTGGCGGTGATGCTGTGGTTGGTCGAGCTGCCGATGCTGTTGCTGCTGATCGTGCCCGAGCGCGCGGGGAAGACGCTTGAGCAGATCAATGCATGGTTCATCCAGAACGGTCGTCGCCTGACGATGCTCGCGTGTGTGGGCGCGGGCCTGTACCTGATCGCGAAGGGCCTGGTGGGGCTGAGCGGGTGAGTTGGAGACGACGAACGCCCTGGATCCGATGTTCCGGATCGCGGTGACATAGGGGTTCGATGTCACCGACGCAAAGAATGGTGAGCGACGAGATTCGAACCCGCGCAACGTTCCCGTCGTCGATAGGTCGCCGAGCGACACGACACCTCGAAGTCGCATTGGGTGGCTCTGCGGCTGGCTCCCAGATTGATCGAATATCAGTGGCCACGCCCTAACACCGGATCGACCACTACCACGCCTGCACCGTCGAAATCGCGTCGGTTGAGGGTCACGACCGCCAGATCGTGCGCCAGCGCGGTCGCCGCGATGAAGCTGTCCTTAATTGGCATCGCGCGCCCCTCCGCACGAAGTCTCGCGAGCAGCTCGGCCCAGCGCAGTCCCGTCGAGGCCTCCCACGGGATGCACTGAAACTTCTGTACTCCTTCCTCAAACCAGCGCTCGAGCCGGCTTCGGCGGCGACCGCGCGGGAGCAGCAGGATGCCAAAACGGATCTCACCCAGGATCACCGGGTCGACGGCAAGCTTGGGCTCATTTCGCCCAAGCCAATCGACAACACGCTGGTCGGGAGCAGGCTTGGTCGCCTCCGAGAGGACGTTCGCGTCAACCAGGTAGCGCGCCAAGGGGACCAGCTAAAGGGAGTCCGTTGACTCCGACTCGATCTCGACGAACCAGTCGTCATCCGGGCACGACCGCAGCCATTCGACCAAGCCACGGTTCGGCGGCGGCGTCAGCCGTGTAAGCCGGTACTCATCAGGGCCAACTCGGTCGACCTCGAACTCCTCCCCCGCCTCGATGCCATCGGCAGTACGAAGCTCCGCGGGGAGAACGATCTGGCCCTTCGTGGAAATGGTGGTGCGCATACTCGTAAGATAACATCTTACATCCAGTGCCGACCGCCAGCAAGTCGAACCTCGCACGTAACGTTGATTCGCAGGTCCTTCTTGAGAGGTGAGCGACGGGATTCGAACCCGCGACCGCCGAGACCACAACCCGGAGCTCTACCAACTGAGCTACGCCCACCAAGCCGTAGCGGGAGTGTAGCGGCGTGTCAGCGGCGTAGGAAGTCTTCGGCCGCGGCCAAGCACTGGCTGGGCGTGCGGTCGGGATGCTGCTCCAAAGCGAGCTGCCATGCTCGCAGAAGGGGACCAGGGTTCTCGCCCAGCAAGGAGAGCAGCTGTCGGGCCAGGGCCTCTTCGGCGGCGGGTTGGCCGCCCGGCGGCGGCGCGGCGGCGGGCGTGGACGAGGGTCCCGTGATGGCCGCCCAAGCGGACCTGGCAGTACCCGGCGCAGGCCCTTTGCCGTGCCCGGATGCGTCGATCGCACCGGTCTCCGTGGCGCTCAAGCGGGTCCGGGCATCGGCCAGGAGCTCGGCGGTTACATCGGTTCCCAGACGCAGGGCGTTGCGCCAGCCGCGGCCCATCGAGAGTTGCTCGAGGGGCAGCTCGGGGCCCTCGATTACTGTCAAGGTGGCCTGCTGGGAGTTCCAACGACGTTCCCCCACCTCGACCCATTCGCCTCGCGCCCAGGCGTCCAGGACGGTCTCGCGGAGCGCTTGGACGGTGAGATTGAAGTGGCAGAAGTTATGGGGGAACTGACGCAGCTCTAGGTGGTACACGCCGCTAAGGCTCGCAAATCGCGTGTCATTGCGACTTTCGGGGCTCAACCGGGGGCCGGAGAGGGCCGATGAGCAGCACATGCGAGCCGATGAGAGACATGCTGGGCACCGTGTGGCCATCCGCATCCGGGCGGCGCTGGGCTGGGCTGTGTTGGGCCTGGCCAAAGCTCCCACGGACACGGTTCGGACGGAAGGGGGCGCGAGCGTGGCGCGGGGCTGGGGGGCTTGGTGGGCTCGCCATCCGAGGTCGTTGAAGGCGCTTGCGATCGTGACGATTTGCTGGTCGGCGGCCTATCTGGCCTGGCGCGCGGGCTGGAGCTGGAGGGACTCCAATCCGGTGTTGTGGGCGGGGCTGCTGGTCGCCGAGCTGTATGGGCTTTGGAACTTGGGAACGCTGGCTTGGCTGACCTGGGATGTGAAGCCGGCGGCGCGCCCGGCCAGCAGAGAGGGTCGCGCAGTGGACGTGTATGTGTGCACGTATGACGAGCCGGCCTCGGTGCTGGAGGCCACGCTTGCGGGGTGCGAGTCGATCCGCTACCCGCACATAACCTGGCTGCTCGACGACGGGGCTCGTCCGGAGGTCGAAGAGCTGGCCGAGCAGTGGGGCGCGCAGTACATGACTCGCACCGGCAAAGAGCACGCGAAGGCGGGCAACATCAACCATGCGCTGCCGCTCACGCGCGGGGAGTTCGTGCTGGTGCTGGACGCCGATCATGTGCCTTTGCCCGACGCTTTGGACACCTTGGTCGGTTACTTCGAGGACCCGGAGGTGGCGCTGGTGCAGACTCCGCACGACTTCTCCAACCACGATTCGATCCAGCATTACGACATGGGTCGTCACGAGCAATCGGTCTTCTTCTCGGCGATCTGCGTCGGCAAGGATCGCCACAACGGCTCGTTCTGGTGCGGCTCGGGCGCCTTGATCAGACGCTCGGCGCTGCTGTCGATCGGCGGCGTGGCCACGGAGACGATCGCGGAGGACTTTCACACCACTATCAAGCTGCACAGGCGTGGCTGGAGGACCCACTACGACGAGCGCATCATCGCGCAGGGCAAGGCCCCGCACGACCTGGCCGCTTATCTGCTTCAGCGCGATCGTTGGGCGAGGGGCAACCTGGCGGTGTTCACGACGCCGGAGAGCCCGCTGCGCGCGAACGGACTGAGCGCTCGCCAGAGGCTGAGCTACTTGGCGAGCCTGGCCTCTTATCTGGCCGGGCCGATGCGGCTGCTGATGCTGTCGATCTTGGCTGTCGTGCTTTGGACTGGGGCGCTTCCCTTGTTGATCTCACCGCTGGCGCTGGCGGGCCTGTGGGCTCCGGCCACTGTGTTGATGGTGCTGGCCGGATCGGCCCTTTGCAGAGGCCAGCAAGGCAGTGGCGAGGCGATCCACTACGAACTCTGCACGGCCGAGATATTTACCAAGGCTCTGCGCTGTGTGGCGCGTCCCGGACGTACCAAGTTCAAGGTGACTCCTAAGGAGGGGATCGATCGTGGTGGTTGGGAAGCTGTGCGCCAGTTCCGCGTTCTGTTGGCGCTCGGGATTCTGCTCGGCGCGGGGGTCTTGTTGCGGGTGGCGACCGACGCGGGCGTGGCCGTGCTGCCTGCGATGAAGGGGTTTGCCGCTTGGTTCGTGCCGCTGTTGGGTTTGGTGGAGTTGCGACGGGTGAGTCGTACTTTGGCGTTCGTGGCCACGCGGAGGCAGTTGCGGGGGGAGTACCGGACCGAGCTGACGGCCGCGGCCGTGATCGTGCTTGAGGAGGGACTTGCCGAGGAGGCGGAACCGTCGCTGTTGGGACGCATGTGCGACATCACGACCAGCGGTGTGGGCTTCGAGCTTTCGCGGCCTCTGCCGCTCGGGGCCGGGGCGAGTCTGAATGTGCAGCTCCAAGGACCCTCGGGCGAAGCGACACCGGTCCGCTTGGATATCGAGGTGCGCTCTTGCAAGGCCTCGGCTGAGGAGTGGCGCATCGGCGCCGAGATCGTGGCCAGCTCGGAGGAGGACAGGCGCAAGGTGATCGCCTATTGCAATGTGGTGTGGCCTTACAGGCGGCTACGCGGCGAGACCGAGGCGAAGCTTACGACCGAGCCGAGTCCTGGCGTCGAGCTGAGCCCCGGCGAGGAGACGATCCCCTCGCCAGAGCCGCTTGAAGCGATGAGCTTCGACCAATTGAAGCCTTCGGCAAAACCCTGCCGGCGCCAGGCGAAATGAAACCCCAACGCCGGCAAGCCACCGAATCCGTTGACGATCAGGCGTTGGCGAGAGCGCTCTGCTTGAGGCGCTCGAACTCCTCTTGGGTGATCGAGCCGCTGTCGAGCAGGGCCTTGGCTTTGTTGATCTGCTCGGCGGGGTCGGACTTGGGCGCCACGGACTGGACGTAGTCTTCGAGGTGGGTTTGGGCCTCCTTCTGGCGCTTTTGGGCTCGCTCAGCCATGCCTCGCTGCTCGACGATCAGGTAGATGAAGACGCCGAGGTAGGGCAGGATGATGATGAAGATGATCCACAGGACCTTGGCGAAACCTGATGTGTCGTGACGGCGGAAGATGTCGCCCAGCACCACAAACAAGATCCAGATCCATACGACGAACGCAAAGAAGACCAACATCGTCCAGAACACTTCGAGAAACGGATAGCTTGCGGCAAGAACCATCGGGACCGTCCTTATCGATCGAGGGACAAGAAGCCCTTCGCCCGGCTATACGGCCGGGAGCGCAGAGCGCCAGCTGTCGAGTGAGAAACTAGCGCACAGCTTGACGGGGACAAGGCTTGGCGCCATCGCGTGAGTGCCACACCGTCCATCCGTAGTTTTCACGCGCCCGACCCGAACCGGCGCCTCTTGCCGGGCCTCCCCAGCCCTCCACCTCCGTCGGCGTCCATGCCGGGCGCACGGGCGCCTACTCATCGGGCGGCCGACGCTCGCGCTTGCGCTCGGCGGCCTGGCGCTTGGCATGGAGGCGCCGCTCGCGCGAGGCTGCGGTGGGCCGGGTGGGACGACGACGCGTTGGGGTGGCCAGCCCTCGCGCCAAGCGGTCGGCCAAGCGCGCCAGAGCCAAGTCGCGGTTGCGCGCCTGGGAGCGGTCGTCTTGGGCAACGGCCACCACTCTGGGCCCGAAGCGCGCCAACAGGCGCTCGCGCTGGGCTTCGTCGAGCGCGGTCGAAGCGAGCACGTCGAAGCTTGCCTCCACGCGGGAGGCCGTGACGTTTGCGTGCTGTCCTCCCGGGCCGGAGGAGCGACTGGCGCGCACCGTGATCTCGGCGAGGGGGATCGCCAAATCCTCGGTGACGCGCAAAGGCGGCAAGCGGGGGACCGAGGAATCGAACCTCGAGCAAGGGTTTTGGAGACCCCCATGTTACCGTTACACCAGTCCCCCAAAAGGCCCGGGTTTGCGGGCCGTTTGGTCGCGCGACGCACCGGGGAAGGCGATCGCACGGTCAATCTTAGGCGAGTCCTGGCGGGCCGGTCATCGCGCCGCTTCGCCGCCCGAGTTCGCACAGCGCGTCCGTCTGAGTCCGCACGTGCCCCCGCCCGAGTTCGCACGATGCGCCTGCCCGAGTCCACACATGCGCCCGCCCAAGCCCGCACAATGCGCCTGCCCGAGTTCGCACAGCGCGCCCGGGCGAGTCCTTGGGGCGATCCCCGACTTCGCAAACGGATGGGTGTGAGACATGGCATGACCGTCGGGGGTACCCTTGGAGTGGGATGTTGGGGAGGTTGGCGACAGCTCTTGTGGTTGGTGCCTGCGGACTTGTTTCCGCGGGAGCCGGTCTCGTGCCCGCGAGCGCCGCCACGAGCTCTCAGGACGTGGCTTCGACCCATGCCTACCTGGAGGCCAACTATGCGGTGCTCCACTCGGTGGTGAGCGGATGGCCCGCCGACGAGGCGAAGATCAGGGCCCTCGACCAGCAGATCCGCGGCGAATGCCCGTCTGCGGGAGCCGGGTCTCCCCAGAACGAAGAAGCGCAGAAGCTGAGCACCGAGGTGGTTGGGGCACTGTGGGCCACCGTCTATGACGCCAACGCCAAAGCGATCCAGCGGTTCGCCAAAGCGGTCGGCTCGTTGCGCTGGAGCAACCCGGCGATCGCCCGGGGAGTGCGCCACTACACGCAGGGCCTTCGAGAAATGATCGCGCTGCAAGTCCCCAACCTCTGCCAGGACGTGCGCGCCTGGAGCGCCGGGGGCTTCAAGGGCGCGCCGGCGAGCACCGAGCGGTTCGACCGTCATGTGGAAGTGATCGAAGTCAAGGAACCGTCGCAACGGCTGTTTGCTCCCTACGAGCAGACCTCGGACAGGAGCCTGGCCGCGCGCGCGGCGCACCTGGCCACCCACTACGGCGAACTCGAATTCGAGCACGGCCAGAGCGACTGGAACACGTTGCTCGAAGCGCTCGCCCTGAATCAGTAGGACACCTACTCGGTAGTAGGCCGCGATCAACGCGACGGCGAGATCCGTTGCGGTGATGCTCTCGAGCCTCAAGCATCGGCGAAGGCATGCCGACATTGAGCCGAGACGGTAAACAAACTATGCTCGTGACATATCGCACAAATCCTTTGTGGACCCGCCTTGGCGCCCAATCCGAGGCGGGCTTCACGTTGATAGAGATGCTCATCGCATCGGTCTTGGCGGTGGTCTTGCTCGGCGCCGTACTCGCCGCCCTCGAGAACAGCCAGCGGGTACAGGCGCGCGACACCGAATGGGCGCTCACGCTGCAGGAAGGACGAGCCGGCCTTGCACGCATGGCGCGCGAAATACGCCAGGCTTCTAAAGTCGAAAAAGCGGAAGCCAGCACAATCCTCTTTATGGCGGCGGTCAGCGGCAAGACCAAGCCGTGGCAGATCAAGTACGAATGCAGCGTCGCGCAGTCTGGCACAACTTACGACGAGTGCGTCCGCTTCGCAGCCGAAGAAGGGACAAGCCTTCCCACCACCGGCACGCCGATCGTACGCGATGTCACCAACGGGACAGCCGTCTTCTCATACTCGCCGACGAGCGTTTCTCCAAACATTGTGACGCTGAAGGTCGAAGTGCCAGCTAAGGGAACGCTCAAACAGGC
Source organism: uncultured Solirubrobacterales bacterium (assembly GCA_963809705.1). Classification (GTDB taxonomy): domain Bacteria; phylum Actinomycetota; class Thermoleophilia; order Solirubrobacterales; family Solirubrobacteraceae; genus Palsa-744. The sequence goes on from CAWEKF010000002.1 coordinate 618,235, forward strand.
CGGAAGCAGCGGCTACAGCCACAACGTTGTGCTCGAAGACGCGGCATTCATGCGCAACTTGGACCTGACAGGCTGAGATGAATACCCAGCGGCCTACCCATGGACTGCCCGGGCTGGACCTCGAGAGCGGCTTTACGCTGATAGAGGTGATGGTCGCCACGTTCGTGCTGGTGGTCGGCGCCCTCGGGATGATCGGGGCATTCGACAGTGCGCACAAGCTCGATCTGCTCTCCGAACGCCGGACTTCGATGGCCCATCGCGCGCAGCTTGAGATCGAGCGACTGCAGGCGACTTCCTACACCGAACTGGCAATGTCCTCGACCCCGACCCACTCGAGCGTGTCAACTAACCCCGACTACTATGTCAAAGAAGGCGCGACACCCGAATACCAGTATGGCGCGGGCAGCTCGGAAGCCGAGAAGTTGGTGGTGTCATCCACCAAAGGCGCGGTCGCGAGCTCGCCCACTGGCAGGGGCTGCTCAGAACACGTGGGGGCCTGTGAATGGAAAGACGGCAATGTCAGCGGCAGCGTCTACGATTTCGTGACCTCCTATTCAGAACCTTCCAAACTATGCAAAGAAGAATCCCTTTGCCCGAGGCGAATTACGGTTGTCGTTACCGCCAAAGTGCCGAACGGCAACCATGAACCCTCCCCTATACGTGTCTCCACCCTCATCGCGAACCCGGAATGAACGATATGCGCCAACCAGAAAAGACGACTACTGAGGCCGGGTTTATCTTGCCGACGGTGGTGATCGTCGTGTTCATCGTGACGTTGCTCGCCGGGACAGCGATCACTGTGGCCATGCAGTCTTCCACATCCACCACACGCGACAACAACGTCAAGGCCGCCCTCGCAGCCGCCGAATCCGGCCTGCAGGTTGCGACCTATCGCGTCAATCAGCTCAAACCCAAAGAAAACCAGTGTATTAACAGCAGCGAAGACAAGGAAGAACCCTGTGAAAGCAGCTGGGAATCCCTCGGTAACGGCGCCAACTTTCGCTACCAGACTACAAAGGCGCTCAGCGCCGGCGAAAAATGCGCGGGCCAAACCATTGTGGCCAAAACCGGCATCACCCAACGCTGCGTGACCTCCGAAGGGAAGGTAAACGGCGTCGAACCCTATACTCGCCTGAAGGCCCGCATAGAATCGGCTGTTGGGGAATCGCTGTTCTCCGTCCGCGGCATCCTGGGCTTGGAAGAAGTTTTGGTGAGCGGGAGCGTAAAAGCTACTGCAGTGGTCACCAGCAACAAGAAGATAAAGGGTGAAGGGAGCGCAGCATTTGAAAAGGGTTTTGAAATATGTCCCGAAGGCAAATTCGAACCCGCGGCCGGTAAAGAACGCAACAAAAGCGGTGTAACCGTCCACGGCGTGGGGGGAGAAAAAACGGCGCCGGAATACGAAAAAACGCGCAGCGCGTCCGAATGCCCGATCATAGCTAAAATCCCGATAGTGCACGCGAACGCTGCGGAAAACGAAGACACCCGCATCGGCTCCGGAGAAGACCCGAACACAGGGGAAGCGGCCCACCTTCAATATACTGCAGCTACCTTCGGACTAGAAGTTGGGGCGAAAGTCAACCTGACACTCAAGGGGTCTAAATACTATTTTTGCAAGTTCCTCGCCACGAACGACGGCATAGTCAAAATTGCTCCGGGAACAAAAGCCGAAATCTTTATCGACACCCACGCAAACAATCCAAGCTGCCCGTCTTCCGGTTCAGGTGTATTTAAAATCGAAGGCAACGCCCACCTCGAAAACCCGAATGGCCCGGCGTCGCTGTTGATCGAGGTGGCCGGCCCTGGCCCGGTTGCCATCGAAAACAGTGGCAGCCTCAATGCGAGCATATATGCACCTGAAGCCGAAGTCGTCTTGAGCGGCAGCGGAACGCTCACGGGTGCGATCGTCGGCAACAAGATTCATCTCACGGCCGGCTCCTTCATATTCAGCGAAGAAAACGAAGCCCTGACCGTCGGTGGCTCTGGCGCGGGGGCCTACAGCCGTCAAAGGTGGCAACAGTGCACAGCTGGCTCCAGCGGGGCTCAATGCTGAGGAGCACCGCGACGCTTTGCGGCCGTTCGGCAGATATCAGGCAAAGCCCGTGACCTACAGCCCACCTCGAACCGCCGCTCAACCTGGATGCTCACCCTTGCGCAACGGCCCGACGTGACCGCGCCGCATCCAACCGATCCGTAGTGTAATTTCAACATGTGGCGAAAACTACCACAGCAAGTGCGGTCTCCGCAGGACCCCGATCCGTTGGCGGCCGTGGTCCTGCACGTCCTCGTGGGCGAAGCCCGCGAGCGGCTTCACGGCCGTCCAGATCGCCAAGGCTTGCGAGCGCGATCCGAGCGACCCGGCCGACTTGGACGAAGTCGAAGCGGCCTTGGAGGTCCTCTTGAACGACGACCTGGCCCAGAAGCCGAGACGACCGCTATCGCCCCACGCGCGCGGCGATCCGCGCCAATGAGCTCAGCTTCTGAACCTACAGCCGGCCCTCGCCTGCTTGCCCCGCTGGATCTCGCCCTGCTGCTCCAGTTGGATCCGCCCTGCTGCTCCCGCTGGATCTCGCGGCTCGCCGGCCGCCGGCTCTACTGGACCCGTCCAACAGGTGCTTGCGGTCTGCCCCTCCTTACTCGACCCGTCCAACAGGCGCTTGCGGCCTGCCTCTCCTACCCGACGCCGTCCAACAGAGCCACCGGGCTCAGCCCCAAAGCTCGTGCCAGCTTCAGGATGGTACGCAGGTTGGGTTCGCGACGGCCGCGCTCATACACGCTGATCGCGGCCCTGTCGACCACGGCCTCGTAGGCGAGCGTCTCCTGGGAGAGACCGGCGCCGGTGCGCGCGGCGCGCAGGTTCTCCCCGAAGCGCTGGCCTGGACCGCCGGACTTTCGCGCGCCGGCCGACCCAGCGCCGCCGCGTCTGGGCGGCAAACCCACGCCGTCCAGCAGCTTGGCCGGGGTCGTGCCGAGCGCCCGGGCCACACGCACCAAGGTCGACAGGTCGGGCGCGCGCTCGGCCCGCTCCAAGAAGCTGATCGCCGCACGGTCGAGCTTGGTCGCCTCCGAGAGCGCCACCTGCGAGAGACCCGCCTCGTGGCGCGCCGCTCGCATATTCTCGCCGAACGCCCCCACTTGCGCATCGATCTCACGGTCGCTCGTGTGCCTCACGAGCGCATCATCGACGCTCGCCTACAGAAACACCACTGTGAAAACACAAGCAAGATTCCGGAGGCGCCTGCCTGGACGAGGACTGTGCGGTCGGAGCGCGCAGAAACGCTGGGCCGAGCGCACAGAAGCAGGGGTCGAAGCAGGCATAGGCAAGGGTCGGAGCGCACAGAAGCAGGGGTCGGAGCGGACCGGGCCGGCGCGCGTGGCGCTGGTACCTTCTGCGAGTGATCTCCCGTGCTCGATAACGCCCTCGACGACGCCGTTACGCACGAGCGCCTGGCCAAGGCCGAGCGTCTGCGCGCAGCGGGGCATCGAGCCCTTCCCTCACATCCCCCGGGCCGAGCGTACCGAGATCGCCAAGCTGCACGCAGCCCACGATCCATCCGAGCTGAAGCCCGGCGAGCACCCCGCCTTCTCCTACCGTCTCGCCGGTCGCGTCACCTCCAGGCGCGGCCACGGCAAGACCACCTTCATAGACCTGCGCGACTACTCCGGCGAGATCCAGCTCGCCGTGCGTCACGACGCCTTGGGCGAGGAGTCCTACGAGCGCGCCGTGGACCTCGACGTGGGCGACATCGTCGAAGCCGAAGGGCCCATCTATGTGACCCAGCGCGGCCAGCTCGCGCTCGGCGTGCACAGGTGCGCCCTGCTCACCAAGGCCCTGCGACCGCCGCCCGACAAGCGCCACGGACTCGGCGACACGGGCACGCGCTACCGCTACCGCGAGCTGGACCTGCTCGCCAACGAGACCACCCGCGCCCTGTTCGTGACCCGGGCCAAGACGATCGACGCCCTGCGGGCCTTCATGGCCGAGCGGGGCTTCATCGAGGTCGAAACGCCGGTCCTGCAGGCCTTGGCGGGCGGGGCTTCGGCAAGACCATTTCTCACTCACCACAATGCCCTCGACCAGGAGATGTCGCTGCGGATCTCCGTCGAGCTGTATCTCAACCGCTGCCTGATCGGCGGCCTGGAGAACGTGTACGACCTGGGCAAGTGCTTCCGCAACGAGGGCATCTCCTACCGGCACAGCCCCGAGTTCACGATGCTCGAGTGGCTGATGAGCTACTCCGACCACACCGACGTGGCCAAGTTCACCGAAGACATGGTCGCCTACGTCGCCCAGCGCGTGCTCGGCACGACCGTGATCGAGCGAGGCGGCGAGCAGATCGACCTGGCCAAGCCATGGCGCAACACGACCATGCAGGCCGAGATACAGCGCGCGTGCGGCATCGACTTCCTGGTCGCCGACCGCGACGAGCTGGCAGCGCTCCTGCAGGGCAAGATCCACCCGGACGCCACCTGGGCCCAGGTGGTGCAGGCCGTCTACTCCAAGCTGGTCGAGCCCACCCTGAACCAGCCCACCCACGTCTACGACTTCCCCTTGGACTCGTTCCCGATCACCAAGGCCCACGCCGACGACCCCCGCCTGGCCGAGCACTTCGACGCGGTCATCGGCGGCATCGAGCTGGTCAGCGGCGACTCCGAGGTCAACGACCCGGTCGAGCAGTACGAGCGCTTCGTCACCCAGCGCAAGCAGCGCCGAGCCGACGACGACGACGCCCCCCACCCCCACGACGAGGAGTACGTGCGGGCGCTCGAGTACGGCCTCGCGCCCTCCGCCAGCGGCGGCATGGGGGTCGACCGGCTGCTCATGATCCTCACAGGGCACGACACCCTCCGCGAGGTGGTCCCGTTCCCGGTCATGCGAGAGCTTCGTGGCGCAGAGGGCACGACCGACGATCCTCCCCTCGATCCCGCGCCCGTCTCATCCGAGCTTGCGGGCTAGGCGCGACCCAGTGGAAACAGGCGCGAGCCCCGCGAAAGCTATAGTCGCCTGAGACCTGAGCAATGAGCCAAGGGGAGCACAACTTCGAGGAGCTGCACTTCGAGCCCGCCCCGGCGCTCGCCGGCGAGGTGCCCGGACCGCGCTCGCGCGAGATGTTCGCCGAACAGGACGCTTTGGAGTCCAACGCCCGCTCCTACCCCCGCAGCGTGCCCGTCGCGATAGAAGAGGGCCGGGGCGCGACGATGAAGGACGCGGACGGCAACACCTTCGTCGACTTCTTCGGCGGCGCCGGCGTGCTCAACGTGGGCCACGGCCATCCCGCCGTCCTGGCCGCGGCGGCGGAGCAGGAGCGCAAGCTGGTGCACGCCTTGGATTTCCCGACCAAGCCGAAGCTGCGCTTGATGAGTCGCCTCAAGGGGCTGCTGCCTGGCGCTCTGCGCGAGCACGCCAAGTTCCACTTCGGCGGCCCCACCGGCTCGGACGCGATCGAGTCCGCCCTGAAGCTCACGCGCGCCCACACCGGCCGCGACGCGGTGATCGCCTTCCAAGGCTCCTACCACGGCATGACCACCGGCGCCCTGTCGGTGACCAGTGACGTCGGCTTCGGCGGCCCCGCCTCCTCCCCCGTGCACTTCATGCCCTACCCCTACTGCTATCGCTGCCCGCTCGGCCTGGAGCCCGACTCGTGCGACACGGCCTGCGCGAAGCTGCTCGACACCTCCTTGGAGGATCCCCACAGCGGCATTCCCAAGCCCGCCGCGATCCTGATCGAGCCGATCCAGGGCGAGGGCGGCACGATCGTCCCGCCCGCCGGCTACCTCGGCGAGGTGCGCCGGATCGCCTCCAAGCACGACGTGCCCCTGATCTGCGACGAGATCCAGACCGGCTTCGCGCGCACCGGCAAGATGTTCGCCTGCGAACACGACGGCGTCCAGCCCGACGTCATGACCCTGTCCAAGGCGCTCGGCGGGATCGGCTACCCCCTCTCCTGCATCGCCTATGACTCCAAGCTGGACACCTGGACGCAGGGAGCCCACATCGGCACCTTCAGGGGCCACCAGGTCGCGATGGCCGCCGGCCTGGCCGCGATCGAGTTCATGCTCGAAGTCGACCTGCCCGCGCACGCCGCAGCGCTGGGCGAGCTGACTTTGGAGCTTTTGCGCGAGGCCCAAGCCACGCTCCCTTGCGTCGGAGATGTGCGGGGACGCGGCCTCATGATCGGCATCGAGCTGGTCCGCGATCGCGACACCAAGGAGCCATGGCCCGAGATGGCCGCCCAAGTCCGCACCGAGTGCTTCCGTCGGGGCGTCATCATCGAGGTGGGCGGCCATTTCGGCAACGTCGCCCGCTTCCTGCCCCCGCTCACGATCACCCGCAAACTGCTGCTCAGTGGCGTGGAGATCTTCGTCGACTCGGTCCGTGTCGCCGAAGACGCCTTGGCCCAGCCTGCCGCGCTTCTCACAAGCTGAGACCCATGCGGCCTCCGCATTGGAAGGCCTTTGAGCAACGCGCCCAGCCCAACCCGACCAGGCGAAAGCGCTGCGCGAACAGCTGGCGAGGATGCGGGCGGAGGGACTCGAACCCCCAAGGGCATAAGCCCACTGGCTCCTAAGGCCAGCGTGTCTACCAGTTCCACCACGCCCGCTCGGGTTGCATGAGGACCGCTCCAGATTGTAAGGTCAACGGTGAGATGTCTTCGACTTCGGGGAAAAATGCGCCAGATGGCGTGATCGTGACGCACCCCAACCGCGACAAGCCCGTGGTAATAGCCACGCGCGCAACGGTTGTTCTGCTCCTGATCGCCTCTACTGCGCTGGTCCTGATCGTGACGATCGGAGGCTGGAGCACCTTGGAGGGCGACATCCCGATCCTCTTGGCTTGGGCGCTCGTGTATCTCTTGATGGCCTTCTTCGCCTGGCGCTGGAGTCGCGGCGTGCTGCCGATGGCGGCCGCTTTGGCTTTGATCCTGCTCGTGTTCGCATTGGTCGCCGCCCCCAGCTGGTTCGCGCGCGACAAGTCCGGCTTCGCCGAACCCGCGCTCCCCGCCGGCCTGCTCGGCGCGCTCACGCTTGTGATCATTCCCGTCCAGATCCTCTTGATCGCCTTCGCCATGCGCGGCTTCTCCCAGGGCTGGAACATCGAGCTCGAGCAGCTCGACCCTGCAGCCGAGCACGACGCCCTGGCGCGCCCGGTCTAGCCTCGCTCCATCTCGACCCCTCGAGTGCGCCCTGGCCGCGCCCAAGTTCGACTACGCGTATATTGGGTTCGTTTGCGGCGGTGGCGGAACGGTAGACGCGATGCTCTCAAAAGGCATTGTCCGTAAGGGCGTGTGGGTTCGAGTCCCACCCGCCGCATCCTCAAAGACCAAGTGATCGTCGAGCAGGCACGCACCTATCAACCCGCGCGTGACCGGGCCGTGGCGTCGGCGCAACCGAATAGGGTCCAGTGGTGCAGCTTGCCCTCCTGAGCCTCGGCGGATGCCGCAAAGCTTCCTACTAGCCTCACTAGTCGCCATCACGTGATTCATCGCTGGTTCAACTTCGTCGCGGGATTCTCGCCGGAGTTCGTAGCGTCCTGCATTGACCAGGCTGAGGGGGTGCGCGATGGCTATGTACTCGATCCATTTGCCGGAGCCGGGACTACCCTCGTAGAGGCACAGCTCGCAGGATTGCCGGCCATCGGGTATGAGCCGCATCCGTTCTTCGCAGAAATGGCGCGGGCAAAGCTTGACCGCGAGCTGACCATCGACGACGTGAGCATGGTGGAGGCGCTGGTGGCCGACTCATTCTCGTCACGAGCGGACCCAAGCGCGGTCTGGGCGAACACGCCGCTTACGTTCCTCCGAAAGCTCATCCCCGAGCCTGCCCTCACACAGTTGGCAGCCAGTCCGGACCTGGTGGAGTCTCTGCCGGAGCGGCTGCACCCCATCTTCAGACTAATCGTCTCGCGAACACTGGAGGGGACCTCCGGATCGAAGACAGACGGCGTCTACAAGGCCCCAACGAGCAGCAAGCGGTCTCTCGAGCCGCGCGGAGTGCTCGCAACCGTGTGCTCGGAACTACGCCACGATCTAGTCGTTGCAGGAGATCGGACGATGGCGACGCTCATAGAGCGGCCCGCGGGCGACGGCATCGCTGGCGACGCATCGTTGTGCGTCACATCCCCGCCCTACCTCAACAATTTTGACTTCGCAGAGATGACTCGAATGGAGCTGTATTTCTGGCGATTTGCGGAGAGCTGGCGCGAGATCACGGAAACCGTGCGCTCGCAGTTGCTCGTAAACACGACTACAGCGCCGTCCTATCTACGATGCGACGAGACAACATTCCGGGCGGTGGTTGATAGCGACGTCTTCGCCTTCGCGGAGCGGCTTTACTCCGAGCTATCAGCAGTATGCGGTGGACGTAGTAAGCCCTATGACCGGCTGGTGTATCCATACACCAGCGGTCTCAGCGAGATCTTTGGACGGGTATATGAGGCCCTCCAGAAGGACGCCCCTGTGCATGTCGTAGTCGCAGATTCGGCCCTGTATGGGGTCCATGTCAGGCTGCACGATCTAGTGGCACTGATTCTGGCAGGCTTCGGGTTTAGGGAAGTGACCATTCACCACCTGCGCGAGCGCGGCGAGCGCTGGGTTCTTGCAAAGCGCAGGGGCCCGCCGGGAAAACTCGGTGAGTATTGGGTTTCGGCGACCAGATGACGAGCGCTGGGGGCATAGCGGAGCCCGAGAACACCCTCTACGACGTCGCCCGCGAGGAGATGCAGAGACTCGTAGATAGATACCTGAAGCTCGCGGAAGCATCGGATGGCTTGGCAACGGTCGAAGCTGGGTCGATCGAGACGGTCCATGAGCGACGAATATTGCTCGCTGGATTTGGGGCGCAGGATGATGCGAGTGGGGTGTCGGCGGCCTTCGTGGCGGAGGAGGTGCGACGAAGATGTGCTGTGCCCTTCGACATCGAGCGGGCGATAACGACCGGCGTGTATATGGTGCTGCGGGAGAAGGCGGAAGGGTGGCTGGACACGCTTTCACGCGAAACCGACGAGTTCACGAAGCTAGACGCGGTGTACATCCAGGCGCATCCCGCGTGGCTGCCCCTATTCATGCGGATCGCCGGCGTCTTCAGTAAGGCGGAGCTGAAACGACTGATCGGCTCGGCAACTGACCAACGAATATCGGCTCCAGCCGCGGCGAAGCTCGCTGGCCTCGTTCACGATCGAGTGACCGGGGTGAGCGCGCTGACGCAAGGCGAGGTGCTGCGAGGGTTGGAGAGCACGCTCGAGGGGATTGTGCGAGACCTCGTGGGGAAACTCCTGCTCGAGAGCTTGGTCGAGAACGCACTGAAGTCGCGCGGACTCGAGTTCCAACGAGAGGCGGAGTACAAGTCGCTCGCGGGCGTCGTCTACGACATACGGGCGGACTTCGTGCTGCCTTCCGCCAAGAAGCCGCTGGCATTTATCGAGGTCCGAAAGTCGTCGTCGCGCCACGCATCGCTATACGCGAAGGACAAGATGTTCTCAGCGATCAACTGGAAGGGGAAGCATCCCGATCTACTCGGGGTCCTGGTAACCGATGGCGACTGGACGCGTGCGACTCTCGAAGATTCTGCCGAGAGTGTTCGATTATGTGGTCCCGATAACCAATCTCCCGGTCATGGCGGACACGCTGAAGGCCTACGTCGTCGACAAAGATCGGTCCAAGTTGAAGTGGCTGATTGACTTTGCCGTGCGAGCAAACGCCGCCTCCTGAGCGGCCGGGCGGAGAACTCGCGGCACCAACGCACGACATTATCTGAGACACGAGCACGAGACGTCGGAGCTAGCCGACAAGATCGGCGCCAAAGAACGACTCAGCCCTCGCCTGGCGGTCCATTTTCCCAGCAGCCCGGATGAGCGAGCTGCTTTACGACCACGCCGACTCGCACCGCTCCGTCCTTGTGTTCTAGCGCGCCAGATCGCAGCCAAGGCCCGTTCCCGCGCTAGCCGCGCAACCGGCTCCATGAGATCCTTCGAGCAAGCTATCCGGGTTCCCGACGTTGTCCCCTACGCCGCATACGCGCCAGAGGGTCGGGATAGGTTCTGCGCCCATCACCCGAGGGCGCTAAAGGCACCCGTCGAGCGCTGCGGCGTTTGTGCCAGCAGGCTCATGGTCGTGGTCTGGGCGGAAGCCGAGACGGTGGGGATCTTGCCGCCGTTATGAGGCCACGGTCCGTTATCCGACGGAGCCAGGCTGCTCAGACCTGGGACATGTCCAACGTTGATCGAGCAGCTTGCGCCAATCGTCAGGCTGGCGTTCAACCAGCCGGAGTTAAAACCGTACTCCTCGCCGGCTCCTCCCCCGCCCCCGGACGGGTTCAGGATCAATGTCAGGTTGAACGGGCCGACGGCTGCTTGAACCGGCAACGTCTCTCCAATCACGAATTCTTCGATCGCCCTGTCGCTCGGTGGCTGTCCTTCTGGCGGTCCCACGAAGCCCTCGGACCCGGCGATCGTGAATTTGACGCCGCCACCTGCGCCGATGGACGGTCCGAGCGCGCCGTGCAGCGCGAGAAAGACGTTCCCGCCATGCACTATCGTCACAGTCGCGCCGGCGGACACGAACCCCGACCCTCCCGAAAGGTCAAACGCGTAATAGTCCGGACGCCGTTTGGGCCCTGCCGCGACTACTTTGAACCCCTTGACCGTGTCGCATGTCGTCAGGTGCCCGAACAGCCCGCTGAGCGGGCCGCCCCACTCGTTGCAGTGTTCGGTCACGTTTACGGTCTTGGTTACAGTCGAGGACTTGTGGGCGCTGTCGGTAATCGTCAAATTGACAGCCACTGTCCCCTGATTCGGATAAATGTGGGGCACGTCGTGCTCGGGGAAGTACTGCAGCCAGACCTCCGCCATCTGTCGCACAACTTTGCTGTCTGTGACGCCGAACGGCATGATTCCCAACGCAAACGCTTGCGCCTGCAGCTCGGAGTTGCCTGGATCCTGGTCCAGGAGCCGGAGAAGCTGCATGTAGACTGGGCGCATTTGCGGAGTGTCGAGCACGGGCGCGCCGTCTGAGAATTGCCATACCCAAGCCTTGATCGGGCGCTGGACGGCGGCGGCCGGCTGGGGCACAACCATTGCGACGTTTTCGGCGCTCGGGTTACCGGGGTTGAAGTAGAAGAAAGCTGTCGGGTTCAGGCCGTCCACTTTGACTGTTCCGTTCGCGATCGCCGGCACTTCCGCAGGCTTGCTGACGGTGATCGTCGTTTGAGTTGGGGCAACGGTCCTATAGACATGTGTTGCGTGGATATCGAACTCGTCGAGGCCGAGCACCGACAGCGCACCCGCCAGACCTCCGCTGACTTGCGTTATCTGCCCGTCAGAGGACTTGCCGTCGCCCCACTGCACCTTCGCCGCGAACTGCGCTGGCGTGCCTTTGAGGCTGTGCGGATAGGTGAAGAACCCAACGGACCCGCTGAACGCACGCAATACCTTTGCGGTGATATCGAACGGCGCCAGAAAGATATGGGTCGGCTCGTAGTGGAACGAATCGGCTTCTGTCGGCTTGCTCGTTCCCTCGGTGTTGGTCACGGTCACGTGCACGGTCGCGCTGCCGGCCGGCGATACCGCCGTTATGGATGTCGGGGAATTGACTGTGAAGCTCTTTGCCGGCGCGGCCCCGAACCTGACCATGGTTGTGCCCGTGAAGAACGTGCCGCTGATCTTCACGGTTGTCCCACCTGTCGCCGGCCCATTGTTCGGTTCGAGCTTTGTCACGGTCGGCGGCGCGGAACCCGGCACGGCCACGATCACCGGATGCTCGACCCGCAGGTGCCCGCCGATAACGCTGCTGAGCGCATAGTACTTGGGCGGTTCTCCCGGTTCGCCGGGGATATACGCGTCGGTCGCGCCGGCGGGTAGCGTCGCGACCGGACTCGCAGCGGTCGGGCTGGCGAACACAGGGGTGGGTTCGCCAGCGAACGGGGTGTCGAGCGTCTTGGTGGGGAATACCTCATAGCCTTCGGCGCCGGGCGAAGACTGCCAGTGCAGGTGCACCATGTGGGGTGTATCCGCGGGGCCTGTCATTTCATAGAGCACCGGCCGCGCGACGGGTTCTATGCCTTCGCCTGGTTTGATGGTTTCGCCGGCGAAAGTCGCGCTCGACAGACCGGGGTTGAACTTCGATTCGCTCGGCCCGTCGGGCACGAGGATGTCCTGCGGTGCGTAGGCGGTCTGGCCGGGAGCGAGTTCGCCGACGGTAGCGCTGTACTGTTGCTGGGGTTGGAAGATGAAATGTTCGTGCGTGTTCGCGTCGATTTCGACCGCCACGTTATAGAGCGGGATATTGGCGACATTCGTGACTCCGACACGGACGTGGTAAGGGATGCCCGCGGCGAGGAAGCCTTCGTCTGCTTGCACTTTCAGCTTCAGCGCGTTCGAGCCCCATACGCGAAGCGGCGTAGCGAGCTCTGCCTGCAAGGTGACAGGAAGGTTGAACGGTTGGAGCTTCCCCTGGTAGTTGGCGGACAGGTGGTATTCGCCTGGCACGTCACCGCGTACGATCCAGTTCGTCGTCGCGCTCCCGCCACCGGGAATGTCTGCGACGGACTGTGTCGCCGACTGCGGACTGGAGGTGGGCGCCATGCTCATCCCTGAGGGCAACGAGAGCGTTGCGCTCCCTGCGGTGAGCTTGAACGGTTCCGGTGAGAGGTTCTGCACGACCATGCTCACTTCGAAGAATTGCTTGAGGACGCTCGCCTTGCCGCGCAGGATGAGCCACTGAATCAGCGGGTGGCCTTCGACGATCGCTGGCACGATCACGACGCCGTCGCCCTGACACTCCATCGGGGAGCATCCTCCGCCTCCTGCTCCGCCCCCTCCGACGAATCCGCCGCCCCCCACGAACTGGCCGGCCCCGTTGATATAGCCATGGAACTGGACGGGTGGGCCTTCGATGAACGCCAGCCTAACTTCGAATTCGTACACGTTCTGGTTGGCGGGGTCATGCGTATCGATCCCGGCCGCTTCGATTTCTTTCAAGTTCATTTCGTGGGACTTCAGAGTGCTGGCGGCGATTTCCCCGCTGGCGAGCGTGATCGTTGTCGCGCCTTCGCCGCCGCTGACGCTGACGTGACCTACCGCGGGCAGGAATCCGCTCCTGTAGGCGTACACCGTGTCGGCTCCGTCGGGTAGTGAAAGCACGGCGGTGCCGTTGGGGGCCGTCTGCGCTTCGGTTCGCGTGCCGCTCGATGCGATATAGAGGATCTCCGCTCCGGCGATCGGGTGTGCGCCGCTGTCAAGCGTCGTGACGCTCACCTCGTGCGCCATCGCCGGAGCGACCGTGACGGTCAGCGATTGGCTGCTCGTTTCGGTCCCGCGGGAGATTGTCAGTGTGGCTTTGTAGCTGCCGGGCGCGCTGTAAGCATGGCTCACGCTCTCACCTTCGCCGTTTGAGCCGTCCCCGAATTCCCAACGGTACTTTTCGATTTCCGCGGCCGGAGTGCTTGCGCTGGCGTCGAAGGTGACGCCTGTGCCCACGGTCGCGTTCAGGGCTTCGCCGGCGAGCGCGTGCAACGGGACCGCCTTGATGATGCCCGTCGGGTTCGAGTTGGCCGGAGCGCCGGAGCCGCCCGCGTTACTCGCGCTCTCCTGAACTATGAGCGTGTGCCCGACGTCGCTGGAGCTGGCCAGGTATGTCTGGTTGACAGCGCCCGCGATCGGCCCGCATTCGGCGCCTGCACCGTTGCAGCGCTCCCACTGGTAGGCAAAGCCGGTGGGTTCGTTGGTCCACGAGCCGTGGGCCTCGACGAGCGTTTGCCCCTTTTCGTCGGTCCCGGCGAGGGTCGGGAGGGCCGTGTTGACGGGTGGCGCTGGAAGCACGAGCGCGGTCGTAAGCGAAGCCGCGGGAGCGCTTTCGCCGCCGGCGTTCTTCGCCGTCTCGTCGACCCGTAGCGTGTGCCCGACATCGCCGCTGGCCGGCACGTAGGTCTGTTCGTCGGCGCCCGAGATCGGAAGACAACCGGACCCGAGACCATCGCACTGATACCACTGGTAGGAAAAGGCGCTCGGGTTGTTTTCCCAAGCCCCGTGATGCTCTGTGAGTGTGTGGCCCTGCTGGACGACCCCTGAGATCGTGGGCGGGGATGTGTTCACGGGTGGGAGCGGTATGACGACGGCGCTCGCGGCTGAGATCGTGGGAGCGCTCGGACCTGTCGTGTTGGTGGCGGTCTCTGCGACTCGCACGGTGTGACCGACATCGTCGCCGCTGAGAACGTAGGTCTGTTCTGTGGCGAGCGAGATCGGCGCGCATTCGCCGCCCGAGGTGTTGCAGCGCTCCCACCGATAGGAGAAGGAGGACGGGTTGCCTTCCCACGTGCCGTGGGCCTCGACGAGGATTTGAGCCTGCTGGACGGTGCCCGAGAGTGTGGGCGGTGCCGTGTTCGCAGGCGGCGGAATCGTGACGACGAACGAGGCGTTCGAGGCTCGCGGGAGTGCTCGGGCCGACGGTATTGGTCGCCGTCTCCTTGACCCTGATCCTGGAGCCGAGATCGCCGGCGCCGAGCTTGTAGGTCTGAGCGTTGGCGCCCGGGACGTTGACGCAGTGGGAGCCCGTGGCATCGCAGCGCTCCCACTGGTAGGCAAAGCTCGTCGGCGAGCCTGTCCATTCGCCGTGCGTCTCCGTCAGCGTCTGGCCTTCCCAGGGAATTCCTGAGATGGCCGGGAGCGCGATATCGATCGGAACCGCCGGGACCGCACTCGTGACTTTCGAGTACGCGGGGACACTCGCGCCGGCAGCGTTGGCGGCGCTGACGCCGACGCGGAGTGTCGCGCCTGCGTCGAGGTTGGACACCGGGTAGGTCTGCTTGTTCGCGCCTGAGATCGGGACGCATCCGGACCCTGCGCTGTTGCAGCGCTCCCACTGGTAGGCAAAGCTCGCAGGTGCTCCCGTCCATGAGCCTTCCGTTGCGCTCAGGGTCTGGCCTTCCTGAGCGCTGCCCGTCATGCTCGGGAGGACGGTGTTGGTGGGGACGCCGGCGGCGGCTTTCACGACGGCGCTCGCCGCCGAGACGGAGGGAGGGCCTTCCCTGGTCGCGTTGCTCGCTATCTCCTGGACCCTGACGGTTCCGCCGACGTCGAGATTGGTGAGCTTGTAGGTCTGACCGCCTTCTTGGGCGAGCTGGCATGCTCCGCCTGAAGCATCGCAACGCTCCCACAGGTAGACGAAGCTCGTCGGCGAGCCCGTCCATTCGCCGTGACTCTCGGTGAGCGTTTCGCCCTGGGTGGTCGTCCCCGAGATGCTCGGCGGTTTCGTGTTCGTCGGGGCGGCCTGGATGATCGCGCTCTGCGCGGAGAGGACCGCTGTCCCCGAACCGCCCGCGTTCTGAGCGTCCACCAGGACTCTGAGGGTGGAGCCGACATCCGCTTGCGCCAGACCGTAGACGGAGGATTGTTCGCCGGGAATGCTCGCGCAGTTGGCGCCCGCAGTATCGCAGCGCTCCCACTGGAAGGAGTAGCCGGTCGGTTCGTTTGCCCAGGTGCCGTTTCCCGCCTGGAGCAGATTCCCGCCGCCGAAGACGACGATGCTCGGAGCGCTTGTGTTTGCCGGAGGTGGCGGGGCTGGCACGCTCGCGCTTGCGGCGGACAGAGCGGGCGTTCCCGCACCGATCGGGTTCGAAGCGGTTTCAGCTACGCGGATGCTCGACCCGACATCTGCTGAGCTCACCTGATAGGTCTGGAATGTGGCGCCTTCGATGCCGACGCAATCAGCCCCGGAGGAATCACAGCGCAACCACTGGTAGGAGAGCGAGCTCGGTGTGTTCGTCCACGAGCCCGGGATCTCCGTGAGCGTCTGACCTTGTGCAGGCGTTCCCGAGATCGAAGGAGGCGCCGTGTCCACGGGCGCCGCGCCTCCAACCACGGTCGCCGTGACCGTCCTGGGCGTTTCAGGGGGAACTTCCTGGTGATATTCGATCCGCAGCGTCTGTGTCGAGGGCGCGCACAGAGCGGGCTCTTCGAGCGGGATTTCGCTGCCCTGCGTCGCGGCGTTTGAGAACGTGCCGGAGAGAGCCCCGGTGGTTGAGATGAGTGTGTAGGTGGTGCCGGGCGTGAGAGCGAGCGAACATTTTTCGATCGAGCTCGAGGAGAGCGCGACGCTGAGCGTTGACTCGCCGAGCGAGACCGGGCCGGTCGAGCGCAGCTGCGAATAGTCGGTGCCGGCGAGCGTGCCGGTCCCGCCGATCGAGAACGCAAGGTTGCTTTGCGCGTCGAGTTCGACGCTCGCGGCTTTCAGCGACCCCACCACGGGACCGCATTCGATCCCGAGCTGGCATCCGACGCCGATCTCCGAGCCGATGCTATGGATCGGCCCGGTCGTCCCGTCGCCGGCAAACCCGTCATGGGAGATCGTGGTCGCCTCGCCGCCCGCGTTCAGCGAACCTTCGGGTGCGACCTGCAATCCGCCGTTGAGCTTCGCTTCCGCCCCCGTGAGTTCTGGGTTCACGCCCGCGATCGTGAGCGGCCCGACACCGATCTTGCTGGCCAGGAAGATCCCGGCGGTGTTGCTCGTTTCGACGCGCAGCGCCTGTTTTTCGCCCGTGAGTCCGCCGGCCAGGAATATCCCGCCGCTCGCTTCCAACGCGCCTTTGGGACCTTCGATGTGCCATGTCTGCGCAGCGGACAGCACGATCGGCATGTCGATGGCGACGCCTCCCGGTGTCTCTGTGAGCCCGTGTTCAAGCGTCAGCGCTTCGCCTTCTTCGATGAAGTACCCGCTCGCCAGCTTGAGTTCGCCGACCTTCAGTCCGGGAACATCATTTCTCGACGAGTAGCAGGCTCCGCTCTGGGTTTCTTGGGCGCACTCGGGACTCGTGAGCACAGGGAAGTCGAGCACGCTTATCGAGGAGGACGCCGGCGGGGTCGTGTGCGAAGCCCAGTTCGCCGAGTTCGACCATTCTGTTTGCGCAGTTGTCCCTTCACCGCTCCACGTGAAGTCGGTGGCTGCTTGCACAGGCGCAGGCAGCGCAGACAGGACGGTGGCGATCGCGATCGCCACCAGCACTGCCGTCAGGCGCCGTCTGCGAACGACGCGCGTATCCGTTGACGATTCCACAGCGTGGATCTTCAATCCCTGAAACGGGCAGGGACCCTACCAGATGACGTTTGTCCAGGTTTGGCGCGTTATGACGCCGACAGCCAGACCTGTCCTGACTGAGCGGCCCTCCTGTCTGAGGACGAGATACGCAAACGCAGCGCCGGCATTTCGGGCGTGCTCAGCCCACCAGGTCAAACAGCTCCTCGGCGATCCCGGGCGCAGCCGCGAGCACGCCGAGCGGCAAGCGCTTGCGCTCGGGCAACTCCATCACCGTGAGCCCAGCCCTTTCGCAGACGAGCGTGCCGGCGGCGATGTCCCAAGGCTTGGTCGTGCGCTCGAAGTACGCGTCGTATCGTCCGCACGCAGTCCAGGCCAAGTCGAGGGCCGCTGAGCCGAAGCGACGGATGTCGCGCACACGCGGAATCAGTCCTGCCAACACCTCGGCCTGGGCGGCACGCACCGAGGAGTCGTAGGCAAAGCCGGTGGCGACCATCGCTCCAGCCAAGTCAGCGCCCACGCGCGGCGCGCGATCGGATGCCACGATCGAAGCGCCGTTCAAGCGCGGCTCGCCGTCGCGCGTTGCGGTGAACAGCTCGTCGCGGCAGGGGTCATGGATCGCGCCCACAAGCGAGCCTGCGTCGTCGGCGACGGCCACGCTCACGCACCACTGGGGAATCGCGAACAGGAAGTTGACGGTGCCATCGAGCGGATCCACGATCCATGTCAGCCCACTCGTGCCCTCGCTCCCTCCCCCTCCTCGCCAAGGATGCCGTCCGCCGGTCGTATCTGCGCCAGCCGCTCGCGAATCAGCCGCTCGGAGGCGAGGTCGGCCTCGGAGACGAGGTCGGTGGGTGTGCTCTTGCTGGCGAGCGCATGCTCGCGGCCCGCGTCGAAGCGCTCCAGCAGGAGGCCGCCCGACTCCCGCGCCAACGCCACGGCGAGCTCGAGCAGCTGCTCTTGGTTCACGAAAACGCCGGCGGGCGGTCCTGCGTCCAACGCCGCTCCGCCTCGATCTGGGCGGAGAGCGACAGCAGTGTGGCCTCGTCGTTTGGCTTGCCGACGAACTGCACCGCGCGCGGCAGGCCATCCGCGGCGAACCCCGCGGGCACGGAGCAGGCGGGCTGACCGGTGAAGTTCCAGGGCGCCGCGTATGGAACGGTCGCGGACGCCGCGACCGTCGTCCGCAGCCAGCCCAAGCCCTCGCGCGCGCCGATCCTTGGCGGGGGGGCGGGTGTCACGGGCATCAGCAATACGTCGTGGTCGGCCAGCGGCTCGTTCAGGCGCGCGGCGTAGTCGGCCTGGCGGGCGAGCGCCCAATCGACGGCTCCCGACGGAAGCATGCCCCCGAGGCGGGCGAGCGTGCGGATGCGCCGTTCCAGGCGCTCCGGATGAGCGAACGTGGCGGCCTCCTCGTGGATGCTGCGCAGGTAGATCGCGGTGAACTCGGGCGGGGGCACCAGCGGGCCGTGGTCGATCTCTCGCTCGTCCACCTCGTGGCCGAGCCTGCGCAACAACGCCACCGTCTCATCCAGCGCGGCACGGTTCTCGGGATGCAGCTTTGTCAGCGGCGAAGGCGGCAGCTTGCTCGCCACCGCGATCCTCAGCGGACCTCTCGTCCGGCCGCCGTCCGGGGAGGACGACGATGGCCCTCCGTCACCCTGGGCCCCAGTCTGCCCAAGCGCTTGCTGGAACGAGCTCGGCGGGACCGGCGCGGCGCCAGGGTCGCTCGGCCCGTCGGCGATCGCGTCGTAGAACAGCGCGGTGTCGCGCACCGAGCGCGCTAGCACGCCGTTGACGACCAGGCCGTGCCAGGCGCCCAGGTGCGGGGCCAGCGGCACCCGTCCGCGCTGGGTCTTCAACCCGAACAGGCCGCAATAGGCTGCCGGAAAGCGAATCGATCCGCCGCCGTCGCCCGCCAGCGCGGCGCCCACCAGACCGGCGGCCACCGCCGCCGCGCTGCCGCCGCTGGAGCCCCCAGGGCTGTGCTCCAGCCGCCATGGGTTGCGCGTCGCTCCCCACGTGGGTGACTCGGTCCACGGGAAAGCGCCCAGCTCGGGCATATGCGTCTTGCCGATGACGACGGCCCCCGCCGCCCGCGCCCGGCGCACGATCTCCGAGTCCTCGCGCGCGGGCTCGCCGTACGCGTTGGTGCCGAACGTGGTCAGCTCGCCGGCCACGTCGAATTCGTCCTTGACGGCGATCGGCACTCCCAGCAAGGGCCGTTGCCCGCCGGCCCCACGACGCGCGTCGGCTTGGTCGGCCTCCAGCAGAGCACGCTCCGCGAAGACGACCCGGAACGCGTTCAGCCGCGGGTTGTAGCGCTCGATCCGCCCCAGGCACAGCTCGACCAGCTCGCGTGAGGAGACCTCGCCCGCGGCGATCGCCTCGGCCTGGCGGGCAATCCCCGCGAACGCTAGATCGGTGGCGTCCATCGAGCGAATGCTAAACGGGTGTGACCGGGTTGCGCTTGGCGGGCCATTCGCGACGCTTGGCCGACGCGTGAGCAAAGCGCCCAATCAGGTCCTCGCGCAGGCGCTCGGGCTCGACCACGGCGTCGATGACCAGTTCTGACGCCAAATGCAGGAGGTCGATGTCCTCGGCGTACTCGCGCCTCAGCTGCTCGGTCTTGGCCGCTCGCTCCGCGCCATCCGGGATCGCCTGCAGCTGGTTGTAGTAGACGGCGTTGATGGCCGCCTGCGGTCCCATGACGGCGATCGAAGCGCTCGGCAGGGCAATGCAGCAATCGGGGTCGAAGGCGGGCCCGGCCATCGCGTACAAGCCGGCGCCGTAGGCCTTGCGCACGATCACCGAGATCTTCGGAACCGTGGCTTCCGAGACGGCGCTGATCATCTTAGCCCCGTGCCTGATGATGCCGGCACGCTCGACCTGGGTGCCGATCATGAAGCCGGGCACGTCGGCCAGGAACAGCAGCGGAATGTTGAAGGCATTGCAAGTCCAGATGAAGCGGGCGGCCTTGTCGGCGGAGTCGGAGAACAGGACCCCGCCCTTGTGCTTGGGCTGGTTGGCGACGATCCCGATCGCGCGGCCGTCCAGGCGCGCGTAGCCGACGATCAGCTCCTTGGCCCAGCGGGAATGGACCTGCAGCAGCGAGCCGTCGTCGACGAGCGCGTCGATCAGGGCAAGCATGTCGAAAGGCTTGTTCTCATCAGCCGGGATCAGGGCAGCGATGTCGCCCCCGTCCGCAGCTGGGGCCGCGTCGATCGGCGAGGAGGTGGCGGGTGAGACGGGTGGGTGGGATTCCCAATTATTCGGGAAATACGAGAGGTAGCGTCGGGCGAGAGCGATCCCCTCCTCGTCGCTCTTGACCAGTTGATGGGCACAGCCGGATACGCCGGTGTGCATCCGAGCGCCGCCCATCTCCTCCAAGCTCACGTCCTCGCCGATCACCATCTGGGCCATGCGCGGCGAACCCAGGTACATCGAAGCATTGCCGTCGCGCATGATCACGATGTCGCAAAAGGCCGGGATGTAGGCGCCGCCGGCGGCGCTCGGGCCGAACAGGACGCAGACCTGAGGCACGACGCCTGACATGCGCACCTCGTTGAAGAAGATCCGCCCCGCGCCACGTCGTCCCGGGAACATCTGGACCTGCTCGGTGATGCGGGCACCGGCCGAGTCGACCAGGTAGACCATTGGGATACGCAGACTCGACGCGCGCTCCTGGATACGCAGGATCTTCTCGACCGTCTTCGGTCCCCAAGAGCCGGCCTTGACCGTTGGATCGTTGGCCATCAGGGCGACCGGACGACCTTCGATCGTGCCCACGCCCGTGACGACACCGTCGGCGCCGAGACCGTCCTCGTTCCAGTTGGCAAGCAAAGCCTCCTCGGAGAAGGAGTCCTCGTCCAACAGCAGGCTCACACGCTCGCGCACCGCCAGCTTGCCCTGCTCGCGCGCCTTCTCGTGGTGGCGCTCGGGCCCGCCCGCAAGGGCTCGGTCGGTCGCCTTGCGCAGATCGGACACGCCGGGAGCCTATTACGTGCCGCCCGAATCGGGAACGCTAGACAATACCCGCAAGATCCGAAGTCCAGCCGTCGGAATCTAGCCGTGCAAAGAGCCATCTCCCAACGAAGGAGGCAATCTCATGTTCAAGCATGCCGCAGGATCTCCACAACGGCCGATCACTCGGGCCCGCAGTTACCTATTAGCTCGCCCTCGCACCGCTCAGGTTGCTCTGCCGGCGCTGCTCGCGGCGCTGCTTGCCTGTCTTGCACTCTGGCCAGGAGCGGCCTTGGCGTTCGACCATCCGTTCATCGGTCAATTCTCGACAGTCTCATCAGTGGGCAGCACCGTGCCGGGGAACGGAGACGTGAACCCCTACGGAATCGCGATCGTGCCCAGGAGCACGGGCTCGCTGGTGCAGGGAAATATCCTGATCAGCAACTTCAACAACGCCGAAAATCTGCAGGGAACGGGCACCACGATCGTGCAGATGACCCCGACCGGCAGCCTGTCGCTGTTCGCCGAAATCAACCCCGCCAAGCTACCCGGCGCCTGCCCGGGCGGAGTCGGTCTGACGACGGCGCTTGCGATCCTGCCGCACGGCTATGTCGTGGTCGGAAGCCTGCCCACCTCCAACGGAAACGCCGCCACCGCACAGGCAGGATGCCTGATCGTGCTCGACAAGAACGGCAACGTGGTCGAGACGATCTCCGGTCCACCGATCAACGGCCCTTGGGACATGACCTCTGTCGATGAGGACTGGGGCGCCACCCTGTTCGTCACCAACGTCCTGAACGGCACCGTCGCGTCGGGTGAAACACCGACCGACGGCGGCACGGTAGTCCGGATTCGTCTGAATATCGAGGGCAAACATCATCCGCCGGCGCCTACCGCGATGGAAGTGATCGCGAATGGCTTCCCCGAGCGCACCGACCCGGCCGCGCTGGTGGTCGGCCCCACGGGTGTAGCGCTCGGCTATGAAGGCACGCTGTATGTCGCGGACACGCAGGGCAATCGCATTGCGGCCGTGCCAAATGCCCTCTACCGGCAAACGCCGCTCGAAGGTGGGGGCACGACGATCGCCCTGGGCGGCTACCTCAACAACCCGCTTGGGCTGACCCTCACCCCCAACGGCGACATCCTGACGGCCAACGCAAATGACGGGAACATCGTCGAGACGACGCCGATCGGCGCTGAGTTCCAGCCCTTCGACACGGGCGCAGGTGAAGGCGGGCTGTTCGGACTCGCCGTGGCGCCCTACCGCCAGGGCGTCTACTTCGTCAACGACGCTGAAAACACGCTGGACTTGCTGCACTGACGGTCTCGGGTGGGCCAGCTGCGGCTGGCCCACCCGATGTCCTCAGAGGCGGGATAGCTTCGAGCTGAGAACGCCCAGATGCGCTTCGGGAAGGTCGTGCATATCGGTCCGGCATCGACCGCGATCACGGCAACAAGCGCCTGTACCGCGAGCGGCGATGGTCCCGAGCGAGTCGGCGCTCGTGACGGGCCTGCAAGCGGGCCTCTACGACGTCTATGTCCGACCCGGGCCCGAGCAGGCGCCAGCCGTCGCGCAGGAAGGGCAGCAACGTGAAGATGATCACCCAAATGGGCCAAAAGGCCCCACTCGCTCCGCTGGCGAGCCAGATCGGCGACGCACACAAGCGATGCCGTGGCCGAGACACCTGCCTCTTGGACCAGGCGACGGCGCAGGTGCGACTTGCGCTCCACCAAAGCGGCCCGTGCCGCCACGGTGCTGACGGGCAGATCGGTGCGCAGAGCGTCGAGGTCCGCCCGCGTGCGGGCCGCGTAGACCGCGCCCGAGACGTTCGTCCAGCTCCTCGGCGGTCAGCCGACCGGCGACGGTGTGCTCGTGCAGCTCCTCGACAAGCCGTTCGCGCTCAGCGTCGGATACACGTATCTGACCAGGATCGGACATATCCAAAATGTAGATCAAGCTGGCCCGCGCCGAGCGAATGTCGTTCTTTGGCGAACGATTTTGTTCCTTGGAGAAAGCCGCAGCAAAGCCGCAGCGCAGCCGCAGACCATCTGACGCCGCGCCGACGGCAGGCGTCGGAGTAGCCTCCAAGGACATGTCCGCCGAGGATGACTTTGACCTCTCCGCGGCCGGGTTGCGCGCGGATGGCTCCGACCTGCGCATCTCGGTAACGGTGTTGGCCAGCAAGCTGGAAAGCTCGCTGCCCGCCCGCACACGCGTGGAGCGCCGCGGTGGCGGATTGTTGGGACGCGGAGAGAAGCGGGTGCGTCGTGTGGAGGTGAGCCTCGGCGAGACTTCATACGAATTGACCGTGGACGGCGACCGTGTGCAGGGCAGCCGCGAGCGCAAGGTCGGCGGCATCGCGATCAAGCGCGAGCAGCTCGACCCGAGTCAGTGGGTCAGCGAGCTCGCCGCCCAGCTGCGCGAGGAGGCGCAGCGCAGCGCAGAGGCGCGGGCCGCCCTGGAGAAGCTGGTCGGATGAGCCCCGCCCCCGCCCTGCGGCCCACAACGACGTTGCCATGAGCGAACGTCCCGTCGAGGACACCCAGGAGGGCGCGCCCAATAGGGCACAGGCAGACGAGCAGGAGCAGGAGCAGTCGCTGGCGCGCGTCGAAGCCGGCGGCATCCCGTTGGCTGCCGAGCGACGCTTGCGGGAGCTGGGCGAGCACGGCGGCGCGTTCACCTCTGATCTGTCGGTGGGCGATTTCGCGCTTTGCCACCAGTTGGGCCTGAAACCTGTATCGCAGGTGATGGGCAGCGCGATCTACCAGGTGGGCTATCAGGCGACGCCCTGGCCTTCGGCGATGGGCGGCGGCTTCATGTTCGAGATGGAAGCCCTCTCGCAAGCTTGGAACGAGGTGCGCGGGCTCGCCCTGGGCCGCCTGGCCCAGGAGGCCAGTCACGTGGACGCGGACGCCATCGTCGGCGTCGAGCTGCGCACCGGCGAGCACGACTGGGCCGAAAACGCGATCGAGTACGTGGTGATCGGCACGGCCGTTCGCCACGACACCGATGGCCGGCGAGCCGGCCCGGTCTTGACGGAGCTGTCGGTGGCCGACTACGCCAAGCTGCTCAGCGCCGGCGTGGAGCCGCTCGGGGTGGTGGCGTGGAGCTCGGTCTTCTTCGTGGGCGCGTCCTACGCGACGCAGACGATGAGCGGCTTCGGCAACCTGGGCTTCACCGAAAATCAAGAGCTGCCCGAATTCACCCAGGGCGTCTACAGCGCACGAGAGACAGTGGTCGCGCGCCTGACCGAACAAGCGGCCGGGCTTGGAGCGAGTGGCGTGATCGGAGTGCGGATCGCGCACGGCATCCAACGAACGACGGTGGGCGCGGGCACCTACTCGAGGGGCGGGCTGATGGTGACCTTCCATGCGATCGGCACAGCCATCAAGGAGGACCGCACCACCATCCCGTCTGCGCCCGAGACGATCATCGACTTGACGAGCTGAGAGAGACCCGACCCCCGAACATGAGCCGGAGCAGAGGAGCCACAATGAGCCGCAGACGAGGAGCGCGACGATGAGCGAGAGCGAGAGCGCCTACGACCCCACCTCCTTGGAGGGGGTTCCAGAGGCCGGCAGGGCGCGCCTACAGCAGAACAGGGCGGGCCTGTTCACCTCCGACCTGAGCGTGAACGAGTTCCTGCTGATCAAGCAGGCCGGCTTCGATCCCGTGGGGCTCGTGGTGGGCAGCTCGATCTACCACATCGGCATCCAGGTGGCGGGCTGGAAGAAGAGCCAGGAGATGACCGTGTTGAGCGAGGCCATGTACGGGGCGAGGCAGCTCGCGATGACGCGCATGGAGGAGGAGGCCGACCAGCTCGGCGCCGATGGCGTGGTCGGCGTGCGGCTCGATATCGGCCGCTACGAATGGGGCCAGGACATGGCCGAGTTCATCGCGATCGGCACCGCCGTCAAGCACCGCGAAGGGGTGTTGCACAGGGCCCCCAACGGCAGGCCGTTCACCAGCGACCTGTCGGGCCAGGACTTCTGGACCCTATTGCGCACTGGACACAGGCCGGTGGGCATGGTGATGGGCAGTTGCGTCTATCACGTGGCCCACCGGGGGATGCTCAAGTCGATGGCGCAGACCGGACGCAACGTGGAGCTGGCCAACTTCACCCAAGCCCTGTACGACGCGAGAGAGCTGGCGATGGAGCGGATGCAGAGCGAGGCCCAGGACCTCAGCGCAGAGGGCATCGTGGGCGTGGACCTGCAGGAGAAGAGCCACGGCTGGGGCAGCCACACGATCGAGTTCTTTGCGGTCGGCACCGCGATCGTGCCCAGCGAGGGCCACGACGGCAAGATCGAAGCGCCGACGCAGGTGCTCGATCTGAGCTGAGCCCATGCCCGAGCATGTGCGCAGGCCCACACGTGCGAGCACGCACGACCCGCGAGCACGCACTCGCACGACCCGCGAGCACGCACGCGCTTATACCCGCGCGCGCAGGGCGGCCCTTTGCGCAAGTCACACCACCACAAGACCTCGCATGGCATCCGACCCACTCACACCCCCCGACAATCCAATCCTCACCCCGACAATCCGACCCGCTCACACCCGACACGAAGGAAGCGAGCCGATGAGCATCGTCACCACCGAAGACCGCGAAGCAGCACGCCACATCGCCCTGAACCGCCCTGAGAAGCGAAACGCAATGAGCCAGGAGCTGCTGAAGGCGCTGGCAAACGCCTTGCGCGAGGCTTCAGTTGACGACTCCGTCCACTGCGTCGTCCTGCGCGGCGAAGGACCCGTGTTCTCGGCCGGCGTGGACCTGCCGGAGCTGGCCGCTTCAGCCAACCAGCCGGGCAGGCTGCGCCCGTTCAGGAACACCTTCTTGGAATGCCCGAACCTGGCCGAAGCGATGCCAAAGCCGGTTATCTGCCAGATCCACAAGACTTGCGTGGGCGGGGCCTTGGAGGTGGCGCTCGGGTGCGACTTGCGGATCGCCTCCGACGACGCTCAGCTGGGATTGCCGGAGGTGAAGTTCGGCATCATCCCCGACGTGGGCGGCTCGACTCGCCTGCCGGCCGTAGTCGGCTTGGGCAGGGCCAAGGAGCTGATCATGACCGGCCGCACGATCGACGCCGCCGAGGCCGAGCGCATCGGCCTGGTCAACCGGGTCGTGGCGTCAGACGAGCTGGAGCAGGCTACGCAGGACCTGGTGGACGAGCTGTTGGCGAACTCGCACGTGGCCGTGGGCCGGGCCAAGCGCGTGATCGACGCCTCGGCGCGACCCGCGCTCGCCCAGACCTTGGAGATGGAGGTGGCGGTGCAGGAGTACTGCGTGGCGGCGATGCGGGAGCAGGCACGCCAGGCCGAGCCAGCGGCGCCGCCCAGCTGAGCTAATGCCAGTCCACGGGCCCAGCCACGAGCGTGTGCGAGCCGAGCGGGCGACCGAGCGCTTCCTGGACGCGGCGCGCGCAACCGAGCAGGGCGTCCAAGTCGACGCCGGTGGAGACGCCCATCTCGTGCAGCATCGAGAGGAGGTCCTCGCTGGCGATGTTGCCGGTGGCGCCGGCGGGCACCGGGCAGCCGCCCAACTCGCCGAAGCTCGACTCGAAGCTGGATACCCCCGCCTGAAGCGCGGCAAGCACGTTGGCGAGGCCCTGGCCACGGGTGTTGTGGAAGTGCGCGGTGAGCTGCAGGCCTTCCTCGACGAGCCGGTCACCGGTGCCCTCGAAGCTCGAGCCGGAGATGCCCGAGCCGGAGATGCCCGAGCCGGAGATGCCCGAGCCGGCGACACTCAAAGCCGCATTTTCCGCCCCCTCCAGTCGTTCGAAAGCTTGCCCGAAGAACGCTGCCACCTGAATCGGATTGGCCATGCCAGTGGTATCGCCAAACCCGATCTCCTGAGCGCCGGCGTCTCGTAGACGCTGTGCGATCTCCAAAACCCGCTCGGGCGCCACCCGGCCCTCGTAGGGACAGCCGAAGGAGGTGGAGATGACCGCCTCGCAGCGCAGACCCCGCGCGCGCGCGCGGGGCAGCACTTTCTCAAGAGATGTCAACGACTCCTCAACCGAGCGATTGACGTTCTTGCGGTTGTGGGTCTCGGAGGCGGACAGGAAGACGTTGATCTCATCGAATGCGGGCCGCGTCTCGTCGAACGCGGGCCGTGGGCGCCGCTCCGCCGAAGATCCCGCCGACCGTCGCGCGGCGAGCGTCTCGCGCACCTGCAGAGCGCGCTCCAGGCCGCGCTCGTTGGGAACCAGAACGCTGAGCGAGACCTCCTCGGGCACATCGATCTGGGCCAGGACCTCCTCCGCGTCGGCCAGCTGGGGAATCACATCGGGGCGCACGAAGCTCGTGACCTCCAAGCGGCGCAGGCCCGTGCGGGCGAGCAGGTCGATCAGCTCGACCTTGCGCTCTGTGGGGATGATCTCCGGCTCGTTCTGGAAGCCGTCGCGCGGGCCGACCTCGCGGATGTGGACCGACCGGGGCAGGTCAACCATGAGTTCAGACTGCCACAAACTCCGATTCATGGCTCAACAACGCGGAGCGGAGCGTGACTGGCTATAGCGTCGAAGTCAGCGTCAAGGTGCAGCAGTGGCGTATCGGTGCGAATCGCGACTGTGGCGATCAGCAGGTCGGGAGGCCGGCGGATCGTGGCGCCTTCGCGACGGCAGGCACGATAGAGCCCTGCCGCGGCCTCGTGGTCGGACGGCTCTTCGCAGACGAGTAGCTTGCAGCGCCCGAGCAGGCGCGAGAGCATGCGGGCATGGGCCTCGTCACGCGCGCCCGCAAGCACCTCGAGCATGACGACACCCGTGGTGGCAAGCGGCTGCTTGTCCTTCAGCAATCCTCGCAGGCACAGGTCGACTGGACCCTCGGTCGCTCGCAGATACTCGATCCAAGCCGAGCTGTCGACCAGGATCAAGGCGTGTGGGGCAGCCATCCAGAGCGCTGCTTATAGAGGTCGCCCTCCCATCCGCTGCCACGCATGTCGAGCGCTTCCCGCGTGCTCATCGGCTCCATGTCGAGACGTCGCAGCGCCAGATCGATCGCCGCTCGCTTGGTCTTTAGCCCATAACGGCTCATCACACGCCCCACAAGCCGCTCGTCAACCTCAACATTGGTGCGTGCCATGTGTAGAGCTTACACCTTAGCTACACACATCCAGGGAAGCTGGACGGTCACCACATGGATAGGCCGCCGCTGACGTTCAGCGTCTGGCCCGTCACATACGAAGCATCGTCGGATGCGAGGAAGGCGATCGCCGCCGCCACCTCCTCCGGCTCACCCGAGCGGCCCATCACTGTCTGGTTGACCATGCCCTGCTTCAGGCGCTCGCCCAGCTCGCCGAGCAGTTGCGGCGCGGCGTTCAAGAGCGGCGTCTCGATCGGGCCGGGCGCGACCGCGTTGGAGCGCACCCGATAGC
Organism: uncultured Solirubrobacterales bacterium; assembly: GCA_963809705.1. Taxonomy (GTDB): domain Bacteria; phylum Actinomycetota; class Thermoleophilia; order Solirubrobacterales; family Solirubrobacteraceae; genus Palsa-744. The sequence goes on from CAWEKF010000002.1 coordinate 646,595, forward strand.
GCGCGGACTCTCGTGCGATCGCCTTGGTGAAGCCGATCACGCCGGCCTTGGCGGCCGAGTAGACCGAGGAGCCCTGTGAGCCGACGCGACCCGCCTCGGAGGCGACGTTGACGATCGCGCCCGAGCGACGCTCCTGCATGCCCGGAAGCACCGCGTGTGTGACGGCCAAGACTCCACGCAGGTTGACCCCCAGCACGAAGTCCCACAGGCCCTCGTCGGAGTTGACGAAATAGGAGAACAGGTCGGTGCCGGCGTTGTTGACGAGCACGCCGACCGGACCGAGCTTCTGCTCGATCGAAGCGACCGCCGCGCGCACCGAAGCGGTGTCGGCCACATCGAGCTTGCAACCGAAGCCGTCCAGCTCGCCGGCCAGCTCGAGGGCGCCGTCCTCGTTGAGGTCGCCGATCGCCACCTGGGCTCCTTCGGCGGCGAGCAGGCGGGCTGTGGCGGCGCCGATCCCGGACGCTCCGCCGGTGACGAGCGCGGTGGTGCCCTCGAATCGCATGTGTGGAGCGTAACCAGCAGAGGCGCGCGACGACGCGCGCCTCTGCCAATCCCCGGGCGACGCGCTCGGGGATGTGGGACGCCCGGGCGGACCGGCTCGGGGAGTGGGAGTATTTGGTCGTCCGAGAGTGGGGGCATACGGTCGTCCTATACTCCGCCGCCGTGGCCGCCTCCCCCATCGACCCTGTCGCAATCGTCGGAGCGTCGGGAGCGCTCGGCTTCGGCTTGGCGGTTCGCCTTGGACGCGCCGGCGTGCCGATCGTGATCGGCTCGCGCGAGGAGGGACGCGCGGTCGAGGCGGCGGCCAGGGCTCGCGCGGCTGTGCCCGAGGGCGGGTTCACCGGCGCAGAGAACTCGAAGGCCGTGGAGACGGTCGAGACCGTGATCTTGAGCGTCCCCTTTCGTAGCCAGTCCGAGACGCTCAAAAACCTGAAGGGCTCACTCCGCCCCGGCCAGTTGCTGATCGACGCCACCGTGCCGCTTGCCGCCGCGGTGAGCGGGCGCGCCACGCGCATGTTGGGCGTCTGGCAAGGCTCGGCCGCGCAGGCCGCGCAGGAGATGGCGCCCGACGGCGTGAGAATCGTCTCGGCTCTGCACACGGTGAGCGCCACGTCGCTGACCGACCTCGATTACGACCTCGCCCAGGACGTGCTCGTGTGCGGCGATTCGCGCGAGGACAAGACCGAGGCGGCGCTTCTGCTTCAGCGGATCGAGGGCTTGCGCTGCGTGGACTGCGGACGCCTGGAGATGGCCCGCATCGCCGAGTCGATGACGGCGCTGATGATCTCGATCAACGCCAAGCACAAAACGCACGCGGGCGTCAGGATCACCGGTCTGCCCGACGACGACTGGAAGTGAGCTCCGCCGGACGGACCGGTCGTGGTGCTGGCGGGCGGCACCGGCGGAGCGAAGCTGGCGCGCGGCATGTTGGACGTGGTCGGCGCGGAGGATCTGGTGGTGATCGCCAACACGGGCGACGACATCGAGATCTACGGCTCGCACGTTTCTCCCGACCCCGATCTCGTGTCGTTCTGGCTCGCGGATGAGATCGACGAGCGCGGCTGGGGCCTTCGCGACGACACGTTTGCGGTGATGGACGGCTTGCGCGCGCTGGGCAGGGACGTGTGGTTCAACCTGGGCGACCGCGACCTCGCCTGGTGCCTGGAGCGCAAGCACATGATCGACGAAGGTCTGCGTCCAACCGAGGCGCTCGCCCGCCTCAACGAGGCGATCGGCGTGCGCGCGAAGGTTCTGCCGATGTGCGACCAGCCGTTGCACACGTGGATACGCACGGATGCCGGCTGGCGCGACTTCCAGCAGTTCATGATCCGCGACCGGGCCGAAGGCGCCGTTCGTGAGGTGGCTTTCGCGAGGCCCAGCCAAACGCAATCCCAGCCAGAGGGCTTTGCGGGACCCGCCCAAACGCAATCCCAGCCAGAGGGCTTCGCGAAACCCGCCCAAACGCAACCCCAGTCAGAGGGCTTTGCGAAACCCGCCCAAACGCAACCCCAGTCAGAGGGCTTTGCGGGGTCCGCCCAAACGCAACTCCGGTCAGAAGGCATACCGCCGGGTATGAGCCCGACGCACGCCCTCACCGACCCTGGGCCGCCATCCACACCCGAGGCGCTCGCGGCGCTTGCCGGCGCTCGCGCGGTGATCGTGGGTCCCAGCAATCCGGTCATCTCGATCTGGCCGATTGTGCACGTGCTGGGTGAGGCGCTCGCGGAGACAAGCGCGCCGGTGGTGTGCATCAGCCCGGTCGTCGGTGGCGAGATCCTCAAGGGACCGACCGCGGCGTTCCTGGAGGCCTACGAGAAGCCCGTCAGCGCCGCCGGGGTGGTCGGCTTCTACGAGCGGATCGCGCCCGGCCTGCTCGACGGGATCGTCGCCGATGAGACGCTGGCGGACCTTCCGACGCTCCAAACCGACACAGCCATGGTCGATGCGGCCGCGCGCATGCGTGTGGCCGCGCAAACGCTGAAGTTCGCGGAAACGCTTGCCGGGTAGCCTGTCAGGGGCCGATGCGCACCGCTGCGATCCTTCCCGTGAAGCGCTTCCCGCTGGCCAAGCAGAGGCTGGGCGAGAGCGTCGCGGATTCGCTGCGAAGGGAGCTGGCGAAGGCGATGGTGGGCGACGTGCTGAGCGCGCTGCGGGAATGCCAGGCAATCGAGGCGACGATCGTCGTGACCTGCGAGTCCTCGGTCGCGCTTGCGGCCCGCCACATCGACGCGATCGTCGTCGAGGACACGGCTGAGGCAGGCCAGAGCGCAGCCGCCTCGCTCGGCCTCGCGAAGGCGCTGGAGGAGGGGTTCGGAAGAGCCCTGTGCGTGCCGGGCGACTGCCCGACGCTCGATCCGGCCGAGCTGACGGCCCTGCTCGCTCCCTGGGCGCCCGGCGGAGGCGAAGAGGCGCGCAGCGACACACCCCCCGCGCGCGCGCAGGGCGCCGCCAAAGCGGAAGTCGTGATCGTGCCCGACCGCCACGGCATGGGCACCAACGGGCTGCTGCTCACACCCCCAAACACGATCGACCCCAGCTTCGGGCCGGACAGCCGTGCCCGTCACGAACGGCTTGCGCACGAGGGGGGCGTCGCCTGGCGGGTCGCGCAGCCCGCGTCGCTGCTGCTGGACGTCGACACGGGCGAGGACTTGGCGGTGTTGCGCGAACGCCTTGCGGGCGAGCGGGCAAGGGCGCCCCGGACGCGCGCGGTGCTCACGCGAGTCGCTCCGGACGGGACGAGCGCGGGCCACGAGGGCCCTGGCCACACCTCAGAGGCCGCCTGAGCCTGTGGGCGAGCTGAGCGCCCGCGGCCTGAGCGGCCTGCCGGAGATCGCCGCGGGCACAGACCTGGCCGAGCTGATCGTACGCAGCACTCGCCGCCGAGGACCCGCCCAGGCCGCTGCGAGACGGCCAGATAGTGGCAATCGCGCACAAGGCCGTCTCGAAGGCGGAGGGTGCGGTGGTGGATCTGCGCACAGTGGCCCCCCGCACGCGCGCGCGGGGCATCGCCGAGAGACAACACAAGGACCCGAGAGTCGTACAGGTCGTGATCGACCAATCGGAGGAGATCTTGCGCGAGGCGAATGGGGTGTTGATCTGCCGTACAAAGCACGGCTTCGTGTGCGCGAACGCGGGTGTGGACGCGTCCAACTCGAGCGGCAGCGACACGCTGATAACGCTCCCACGCGACCCCGACGCGGCCGCCCGACGCGGCCGCGCGCGCCTGTGGGACCTGACTGGGGCGAGCGTGGGTGTCCTCATCAGCAGACAGCTTCGGCCGGGCCTGGCGCCACGGCCAGTGCGACGTTGCGATCGGCTGCGCGGGCATCGCGCCGCTTGAGGACTGGCGCGGACGGACAGACAGCGCGGGCATGGAGTTGCGCGCGACCTGGATCGCTGTGGCGGACGCGATCGCGGCGCTCGCGGACCTCGCGCGAGCCAAGGACTCGCGCGAGCCGGTGGTGATCGTGGGAGGCTTGGAGCGCTTCGTCAGCGCCGACGACGGGCCGGGCGCGGGCGCGCTGCTACGGCCCTTGGACGAGGACCTCTTTCGCTGAGCCAGGTCGTGCTCGCCCCGCAAGCGAGCGGCGTGCGGTGGCGAGCATCGCGAGCGGAATGCCTGTGGCGAACATCCTCAGCGGCCCGATGTTGCGCGAACCGAAAGCCTCGAAGACCCTGGCGGTGCGCTCGTCGTTGGCGGCCGCCGCGAAGAGCATCTTTTCCCCGCCGTTCAGCTTGCGCCCGGTGGCGTAGTCGAGGATCACGCGGGTATGGCCACCGAGGCCGCGAGCGTGACGGCGCCGGTAGCGCTTGAGGCCCTTCTCCAGCGACTCCGCGCCCCGCAAGGCCGGCGCGACGGAGTCGGCAAGCCATTCGGAGGTTTGCAGCGCAAAACCGCAGCCCACACCGAACAGCGGGTCGACCGCGCCGGCGGCGTCTCCAACGAGCGCGAGGCCGGGAGCGGTGGGGCGTGTGCAGGACGTTGGTCATGTCGACCTTGCCCTGCACCTGTCCGACCAGGCGCGACTGCGCGATGGGCGGCGCCTCGGGGATGTTCGCCACCAATTTCTCGAGCGCCCCCTGAGGATCGGCGCGGAATTCGGGCAGCCGCGCCTTGGTGGGCATTGTCGCGTAGAAGATGAGACCGCCATCTGTTGGGAAGGCGGCCGCCATGTCGGGGTCGAGCAGCCATAGCGCGGCGTCGGGAGCGGTGACGGGCGCCGGACCTTCGTAGTAGCCGCCGTAGGCGATGCGCCCGTGGGGGGCGGTTTTGGTGGGGACGCCCGCGAGCTTGGCTATCTTCGAGTCGCGACCGTCCGCGCCGACGACGAGGCGCGCGCGCAGCTCGACGGCGTGTTGGTGGGAATCGCTGTGCTTGCACGCCTGTGAACCGCTCACCGCTCGCGGAGGAGCTCTTGGACGGTGTGGCCGAGCATCAACTCGACGCCCGGCGTTTGCGCGGCCAGCTCGCGTATCAACGGGTCGAGCTTCTCGCGGCGGAGGTTCACCCCGGCAGAGGAGGTGGTGTTGGCGGGCGGCGCGATCCAACCCCAGCGGGTCCAGATGCGGGCATGTGCGCGCAGCGCCCCGGCGCGCATCATCGGCTCGAGCAGCTCCAGCCTTTCAAGGGTGGGGACGGCCGAGGACTGGATGTAGTGCGTGCATATCCGCTTGAACGCCTTCGGGTCGGGGCTCTTCTCGACCAGCGCGACGCGTGCGCCTGTGCGAGCGAGCATGATCGCCGTGGCACAGCCGGCGAGGCTGGCGCCGACGATCGCCACGTCGTAGTCCTTCACAGCGGCGCCAGATTGCGATGGAGTCAGCTGGGAGGCAGGCTCGTGCTGGTCCGAGACTTCAGGGAGGATGTCGTGGGCATGCGGTTGATCGGCCATGGTGGAATGCTCCTCGCGCGGTCGCGCACTCTTGGGGAGGGGACGCACTCTCTATAGTTCGAGGCGAACTATACGAGGACGAACCATGGAACGCAAGCCGATCCGTTTGACCACAACTTCATATGCCGTGCTGTGCCTGCTCGACCTCGCGGGAGAGGCGACGCCGTACGAGCTCAAGCAGATGCTGGTGAACTCGATCGAGCACTTCTGGCCGATCCCCCACACCACCTTCTACGACGAGCCGACACGATTGGCGAAGGCCGGGTATCTGTCGGAGATCCAGGAGCAGCGCGGCCGTAGGCGCAAGCGCTACGCCCTGACCGAGCTTGGCAAGGAGGCCCTGAAGGCGTGGACCGACGCGCCGGGGTCACCGCCTTCGCAATACCGCGACGAGGCGATGTTGAAGGTGTTCGCGGGCGCCGATCCCGAAGCTGCGTTCGCGGGCAGGATCGAGTGGCACCGCGCCCAGCTGGCCGAGCTGGAGGGCTATCTGGCGAACTTGAAAGAGGGCGTCGAGGGACGGCGTGAGGACGAGTGGAGAGGGCCGGAAACGACCGTGCTCGGCGGCATCGAATACCACCGGCAGATGATCGCCATCTTCGAGCGCTTCGCCGCCGCGGGCGAGCGCGAAGCTCAGGCGCTCGCGGCCAGGGCGGGGACTACCACCGAGCCGTCGAGCGGGTAGCGGCGCTTGATTTCGTAGAGCGTCGTGCGCTCCGCCGCCGGGCGTCCAGCGGCATGGGCCGCCGCGACGAGCTGAGCGGGATCGAGCTTGGTGCCGTGGTAGGAGCCCGCCAGGCGCGAGATCGACTCCTCCATCAAAGTGCCGCCGAGATCGTTGACGCCCCAGGCCAGCGACTCGGTGGCGGCGTCGAGGCCCATCTTCACCCACGAGGCCTGCAGGCTGGGGATCGTGCGGCCGAGAGCCAGACGGAACACGGCGGTGTGCTTGAGGTTCTCGGCGCGCGAGATCTCCTGCACCCCGTGTGTGCGCCCGAGCAAGGTCTGGAAGGGGATGAAGGAGAGCGGTACGAACTCGGTGATGCCGCCGGTGCGCTCCTGCAGGGCAGCGGATGACGCGCATGTGCTCGGCCAGCTCCCAGGGCTCCTCGATGTGGCCGAACATGACCGTGGAGGTGGAGCGCAGACCGGCCGAATGGGAGGCTTCGATGATCTCCACCCAGCGGGAGACGGGCAGCTTGTTGGGGGAGATGCGAGCGCGCACACCGTCGTGGAGCACCTCGGCGGCGGTGCCGGGGGTGGAGCCGAGTCCGGCTTCGCGCAGCTGGTGCGAATACCTCGGCGGGAGGCAGGCCGGAGATGTCGCACATGTGGGCGATCTCCATCGGCGAGTAGGCGTGCAGGTGCAGGTCGCTACCGGCCTCGCGCGCCGTGGCCTTGGCGAGACGCAGCCAGCCCAGGTAGTCCTCCAGAGCCCAGTCGGGATGGATGCCCGACTGGATGCACAGCTCGGTCGCGCCGTACTCGATCGCCTCAAGTACCCGCCGCCGCACTCGCGTGCGTCGTGCTGGTAGGCGTCGGGCGAGCGCTTGGACTGGCCGAAGCCGCAGAAGGCGCAGCCGACGGTGCAGACGTTGGAGATGTTGATGTTGCGGTTGACGACGAACGTGACGAGGTCGCCCGCCAGCTCGGCGCGCAACTCGTCGGCGGCCAGCCGGATCTCCTCGATCGCCTCGGGACGCGTCTCGGCGAACATGGCGGTCAGCTCCTCGGCGCTCAGAGGTAGCCCGTCGCGGCCCTTCTGGATCGCGCCGCCAACCAGGTCGGGGCGAATCGGGACGGGCGGGTCGGTGCGGGTGGGCGGGCCTCCCGATCCACTGCGGGGAATGAAGCTCCAGTACTTGAGCTTGATCGTGTCAAGGACAGCGGGCGCGACCCAGGCAGGGTCGATGTACTGGGGGTAGACGCACAGGCGCTCGGTCAAGGCGTAGCCATCGGCCTGCAGGCGCTTGCGCACCTGGTGGGGCGAGGGGAAGGGGTGCTCGGGCGAGATGTGGTCGCCGTTGGCCGACAATCCGCCGAGATCCGTCGCGCCGCATGCGACCAGCTCGCTCCACCAGTCGGCCAGGTTGGGCGGGACCTGGATGCCGACGTCGGGCATCAGACGCCGCGCTTCGCCGATCAGGAGCTGCATGTCCTCGATCGAGACGGGGCTGGCCCAGGCGGGCAGAGGCAGATGGGGGTGAAGCGCTGAGGGGTGAGGATCGTCGTTCGTACGTGTCGCGTGCCCCGCGGCTTCCCCCTCGGAGGAACGGACGCCGGTCTGCCGCAAATTGGCGTCTCTGGAGCTCACGCCCGTTCGCCAGTAGGCGCGCGCGGCCGCCTCGGCTATCTGGGCCGGCTCCCGGCCGTAGTAGGACTGGTGGGGCACGAAGTTCTGGAGGATCACCTCTTGGATGTGGCCGTAGTTCGGCATGCAGAGCAGCGATGGCCTCCAGGGAGGCGATCCGCTCCTCAGGGGTCTCGCCGATGCCGACGAGGATGCCGCTCGTGAAGGGGATGTGGAGCTCGCCGGCGGCGCGGATCGTCTCCAGGCGCCGGGCGGGTCGCTTGGTCGGGGAGCCGGCGTGTACGGTCTGCATGAGACGCTCGGAGACCGACTCGAGCATCAGGCCCTGGGAGGCGGTGACCTCGCGCAGGCGGGCCAGGTCCTCACGCGAGAGCACGCCAAGGTTGGTGTGCGGGAGTAGCCCACGCTCCAGCGCCCGCTCACACGTCCACACGACATATGCGGTGAAGTCCTCGTGGCCGTACTCGCTCAGGCGCTCACGCACCTGCGGGTTGACCTCCGGGTGCTCGCCGGTCAGTACCAGCAGCTCCTTCACCTGCCGCTTGGCCGCCCCGTCGAGGATCTCCAAGACTTCCTCCGGCGTGTACAGGTGTGCCTTGTGCGTCGCAAAGGCACAGTACTTGCAGTAGCACTGGCAAGTGCGAGACAGCGAGAGAGTCAGGTTGCGCGAGAAAGTGACGCGGCGGCGCATGTAGGCAGTCTATGACGCTTCTTGCTGTTCCATCCGGCGCATGCGCCGGATGGCCGACGGCACCTGTGCCGTCGGCGACGCCGCACATGTGCGGCGTCGTTCGGGTCGCACATGTGCGACCCGACCAGGGCCGCATGCGGCCCTGGTCGGAGCGGCGCATGCGCCGCTCCGCCGCCGATCGAAGATCGGCGGGGCTCAATAGGCACATGTGCCGTCCGGCGCCATCCCTACATTGCGCCAATGTCCGAAGATACTTTGCGTCGCGCCGTGGCCGAGATGGTCGGCGCCTTCACCCTCACCTTCATCGGCGCCGGCGCCGCGGCGGCCTCCGGCGTCGTCTCCGACCCGACCCTGATCGGGGTGGCGGTCGCCAACGGCTTGGCGATCGGCGTGATGGTCTGCGCCCTGGGTCACATCTCCGGTGGGCACTTCAACCCGGCCGTGACGTTCGGCTTCCTGATCACAAAGAAGATCAAGCCTCGCCTCGCGGGCGTCTATTGGGTCGCGCAGTTCGGCGGCGCGGCGTTGGCGGCCCTGCTTGTGCGGCAACTGCTGCCGCGGGCGACCACCGAAGCGGTCAAGCTGGGCGTGCCGGCGCTTGGGCATGGGGTGAATGCCGGCTCGGGCTTTTTGTTGGAGGCGATCTTGACGTTCTTCCTGGTGTTCGTGATCTTCGGCGCAGCCGTGGACGCGCGCAACCAGTTCAGCGTCGTGGCCGGACTGGCGATCGGCTTGACGATCACGATCGACGTGCTGTTCGGCGGGCCGTTCACGGGCGCTGCGATGAACCCGTCGCGGGCTTTCGGGCCCCAGCTCGTGGGCGACCATTGGGCCAACGGCTGGGTCTGGTACGCGGGGCCGCTGCTCGGCGCCACTGTCGCCGCGGGGCTGTATGCGTTCCTGTACCTGCGCAAGCCCGGAGTCGAGCCCGCGGCTGCCTAGTGTTCCGGGTCGTCGATTCGGAACGACGGCGGGGATGAGCGCGGCGAGCGTGTACCTGGCCAGGCACGGTCAGACCGCTTACAACCTCGAGCGTCGCTTCCAAGGACATCTGCCTGTCCCGCTCGACGACACAGGCAGGGCCCAAGCGGCGGACCTGGCCGAGCGTGCCAGCGCCGGCGCGGCCGGCACGCCGTTCGCGGTCCTGTGGTGCAGCCCGCTGCTGAGGGCCAGGGAAACCGCGGACATCGTGGCCGCCCGCCTGCGCCTGGAGCCACGCGAGGAGCCGCGGCTGATGGAGACCGACGCGGGCGACTGGACAGACCGGCTGTTCTCCGACGTGCTGGCGGAAGACCCTGACGGTTTCGCGGGCTTCATCGAAGGGCGCCCCGACTTCGCAGTTCCCGGGCGGCGAGTCGTTCGCTCAGCAGGGCGCGCGGGTCGCGGCCGCCCTCGCCGACGTGGAGCAGAGCGCGCTTCCGGCCCTCGTGGTCTGCCACGGGGTGGTGATCCGCATCGCGCTCTACCAGCGCGCGGGCCACAGGGTCGCGCTCGCCGAGCGCGTCCCCAACGCCGCGCTCGTCCCACTCGACCCCGTCGAGGCCGAACACGCCGACGTGGGCGGCGGGGAGGCTTTGCCGCCCAGCTGAAACCACGGCGTCGGCGTGTGGCTGGCTGGCCTCGTAGCTTTTCGCATCTGCTTGCCAACCACTGGCATACCCGTAGCTCGGATCGCCGCGGCGATAAGGAAAGACGACGACGGGGACAAGCGCATGTCGCGTCCCATTCACTGACGCGGCATGCTCGCCAGACGCGCAACGAGCGCGGGTCCTTCGCGCGCCATGCGCGAGCGGGGCACGACCAGATCGCAGCCGGCCGCCTCCGCCGTATGGCGTACGTCCCCGTCCACGTGCGAGTAGAAGGCCAGCGTGCGCACGCTGGCGCGCGCGTCGAGAGGGAGCGATTGAAGCAGACCGGCACGACGCGTCGGATCGTCGGTGAGATCGAGGATGAGCACGTCTGCCGGCCGCAAACCGCTACGCACGCCATCCTCATCCCCCACCAAATCGACCGTGTGACCGGCTGCGCACAGACCCCCCTGCACTTGCGAGCCGAACAACAGATCCGGGATGAACGCGAGAACGTGAGCCATCGATCTCCTCCACGCCAGCCAGGCGGCGGCTATTGCGCGCGCAGGCGCGCGAACTCCTCGCGCACCGACTGCGGCCGGCCCCACATCTGCGTGACCTCGACGCGCCCGGCGCGCTGCTCGCGCAAGGCCAGCTCGCCCTCGATGCCGGCTTCGTCGAGCAGGCGCAGAGTGCCGTGCGTGGTCGGCGCTGAAGCTGCGTGGCCGAAGCGATGGGCCACCAGCAGGCGCCAGTGCCAGTCGTGATGGGAGTAAGGCCTGGCGTTGCACGTCACCAAGTACACGCTCGCGTCGATGTACCTCGACTCGTCCGCTATCCGCAGGTCCAGCTCGAGGTCAGTCCAATCGTCGGGCAGCGAGTCCACGATCCGCTGGAAGGTGTCTGCAAGGGCCATGAGCGAACAAGCCTAGCGGCCCACGCTGCCACCCGGCGCTCGTAGTCGCGGCCCGATGTGCGCAGGTCCGTTTGCGCGCGCCGGGGCGGGCTATCCTCGAAACCGTGGCGACAGCGGATACAGCGGCGCTCGCGGAGGACTACGCGATCTTGACCGAGCGTTGCGGCGTCGTGGACCGTTCCGAGCGCGGCAAGCTGGCGCTGACAGGCGCCGGAGCGGTGGAGTTCCTCAACGGTCAGGTCACCAACGAGCTGGTCGGCCTGAAGCCGGGCGAGGGGCGCTACGCGGCGTTCCTCACGCACAAGGGCAAGATGCTCGGCGACCTGCGCATCCTTGCGGTTGGCGACGATCCAGAAGCGGAGCCGAGCGAACTGCTGCTCGACACCGAGCGGGTGGCCCTGCAGGCCCTGTTCGACATGATCAGGCGCTTCAAGGTGGGCTATGACGTCGAGCTGCACAAGCGCACTTTGGAGTGCTCGCTGCTTTCGCTGATCGGCCCGACCGCTGCGCAGGTGGCCACTCGCGCCTTCTCGCCCGAACCGTCCAGCCCGATGTCGTTCCGGACCCCGAGCGCGGGTTCGTTCGAGCCGTCCAGCGCGGGGGTTGGTGTATCCGCCGCAGGACGCCCCCACGCGCGCGCGGGGGTATGCCCGAGGCAGAGCACGACCATGTGCTCCTGCGTTTCGGCGACACGCCGGTGCGCTTGATCGGCACCGACCTGGGCTTCGACCTCCTGTTCGAGGTCGAAGCGACCGACTCGGTCCGCGCAGCCCTCGTGGATGCCGGCGCGATCGAGGTCAGTGAGGGCGCGGCCGAGATCGTGCGCGTCGAGCGTGGGCGCCCCCGCTATGGACCCGACCTCGACGAGACCACGATCCCCCAGGAGGCGGGCCTCAACGAGCGCGCGGTCAGCTTCACGAAGGGTTGCTACGTCGGCCAAGAGACGGTCGCGAGACTCCACTACAAGGGCAAACCCAACCGCCATTTGCGTGGCCTGACGCCTCTCAGAACCGATCGAGCCCGGCGCCGAGCTGCGCTTCGGCGAGCGCCCCGTCGGGCACCTGGGCAGCGCGGTCCTCTCCCCCGCCTTCGGCCCGATCGGCCTGGCTTTGGTGCGTCGTGAGGCCGAGCCCGGCGTCATCCTCACGGTCGGCGAGAGCAGCGCCACCGCCAGCGTGCTCGAGCTGCCCTTCGCGTAGGGGCCTTCGCATAGCCCAGCCTCACGCCGCGGCTCGACGAGCGGGTTGGGACCCGATCCAGCGCCGCGCCGGATAGGATTGGACGGTCCTGTCCCCCTACACGCGAGGTTCAAGCGCACCGTGGCAATCGATCTGCAGCGAGTCTCCCAAGTCGACGCCGAGCCCGGCGAGTTGCCGGCCACGATGGCCGCATGGGTCATCCGGGAGGAGCGCCAGGGCGAACCCAAGGACGCTTTCCAGCTTGAGGAGATCGAGGTTCCCGAGCCCGCCGCGTTCGAGGTGATCGTGCGGGTGATGGCCGCCGGGGTCAACTACAACAACGTGTGGGCCGCCTTGGGCAAGCCCGTGTCGGTGATGAAGTACGGCGATCATCCCCAGTACGGCCACCACATCGGCGGCTCGGACGCCTCCGGGATCGTCTGGAAGGTCGGAGCCGGCGTCACGCGCTGGAGGCCGGGCGACGAGGTCGTGGTGCACTGTAATCAGGCTTCCTATGAGGATCCCGAGGTGCACGGCCTCGACCCGATGGCGGCGCCCTCGCAGAAGATCTGGGGCTATGAGACGACCTGGGGCTCGTTCGCCCAGTTCACCAAGGTCCAGGCCCAGCAGCTCCTGCCCAAGCCACAGGCCCTGAGCTGGTCGGAGTCGGCCTCCTACGGCCTCGTCTACTTCACCGCCTACCGCATGCTGATCACGCGCTGCAAACTGCAGGCCGGCCAGAGGGTCCTGATCTGGGGCGCCGCGGGCGGTCTCGGCGTGTTCGCGACGCAGCTGTGCGCCGCGGCGGGCGCCCACTGCGTCGGCGTCGTCTCCTCGGCCGAGAAGGGCGAGCTGGTCAAGCGCCTCGGCGCCGTCGACTACATCGACCGGGCCGAGTTCGCCGGCATGATGCGCAAGGGCGGCGAGAGCCCAGAAGAGGAGAAGGCGCGCTTCCTGCGCCTCGCGCGAGTTCTCAAAGCGCGTCAAGCAGATCCTCGGCGACGCTCCCGACATCGTCTTCGAGCACGTCGGCCAGGCGACCTTCCCGACCTCGGTGTTCACGGTCAAGCCGTTCGGCAAGGTCGTGATCTGCGCCGGCACGACCGGCTTCAACCTCGACTTCGACGTGCGCTACCTGTGGATGAAGCAGAAGGAGATCCTCGGCTCCCACTTCGCCAACGCGTACGAGTGCATGAAGGCCAACGAGCTGATCGAGTCGGGCCAGATCAGGCCTGTCCTGTGGCGCACCTTGGGCTTCGAGGGCGTCGCCGAAGCACACCAGCTGATGCTCGAAAACAAGCATCTCGGCAAGATCTCGATCCTCGTCGGCGCTGAGTCCGAAGAGGAAGGCAAGACCGCGGACGGACCAGGCGCAATCCACGCCGAGGTAGGCGGCTGATGCCGCAGACGCTCGACGATGCAACAAGAGTGGAGGTATTCATGGCAGGCACGGTGATCGTTCCCTGGTACGCGACCGGCTTCAGGGCCGACAGATTTCGAGGAAGCACTGAACGAGGTCGCCTCTGTGGCCTTGCGCTACGGCGCCACCTCATACGACGTCTATCGCTACCGCGACGACCGTTACCGCTTTCAGCAGCTCGCCCACTTCGACAGCCACGCCGATTGGGAACGCTTCTGGGAAGGGCCCGAGATGGTCGACTTCCGGGTGCGCCACTCCAGCTGGTACCAGGTCCCCGTGCTTTACGGCTGGTGGGACCACACCGCGGGCGGCTCGATCGAGGAGGCCCATGCGGCGCTGATGGCTAATGGCCACGCCAACGGCGCTCGGACCGTGGCGAGCGAGAGCGCCTAGACACAACTAACGACCACATGGCGCCCATCTCAAGGCTCGATCGGGGTGACCGTGTTGTCGTCGAGCCTGGTAACCCACACCGGCCGGCCGAGGTGCGGATCGATGGCGATGGCGTTCGGTTCGCTTTCCTTCTCGAGCAGGATTTCCCGGGGTTTGCGCTCATCGGCGCCAGGCGTGATCCAGCTGACCGAGCCGCTTCTCTTGTTCGCCACCCAGATCCCGTTGGCGGCGGCGGCTATTCCCCTTGGTTCTTCGCCCACCGGTATTGTCGCGACGACTTTCGCGACCACTTCTCCCTTTTCCGCGCGCTGCTCGATGCGGCTGACGAGGTTCTGGTAGGGACTGGTCACCCACACCGAACCAGAGCCGACCGCGACCCCGGCGATCTCGTGGCCGATCGGGATTTGCGTGACGCTCTGCCGGCCGGTCGGGTCGATCCGTAGGACCACTCCCCGCGAGTCAGCCACCCAGACCGCACCGAGCCCAACGGCTATGCCGCTCGTGTGACCGACTTTGGCGATCTGGGGCAGCGCCCCGGAACTGTGATCGAGTGCCGAGCGCAACGGGATGCGGCTCACTGTTTCGCTGGCCGAGTTCCCCACCCAGGCAGAGCCGTAGCCGATCGCGATCGTGTTCGGTTCGCGACCGACCGTGTACGTGTTCAGAACGCGGTCGCCGACTGGTGGATCGAAGACTGTGACCTTGCCGCTTTCGATGCTCACGACCCATACATGTCCGCTCGGATCCATCGCGATCGAGTTGGGCCTGCCGGCGACTTCGACTAAATCGGCGACCGCTAACGTTCCTAGATCGATCCGACTGACCGTGTCCCGTCCCCGGTTTGTGACCCACACCTGACCTTCTTTGGCAACGATCCCGACCGGCGCCTGCCAGACCGTGATCGGGTGCCCCACACGAGGTCCGGACTCACCAGAGAAAGCTCCGGACAGGACCAGCACAAGCGCGACAAGCACTACCAGTGCTGTCGCTGAGGCCGCCATGACCCAGGGCGCTGGTCGCGCTACTTTCAGCCGCTTGCGCGTCTTGTCTTGGCCAGATCCCCCGGTTACCGGCTGCGCGACCTCAGATCGGTCGTGTTTCTCGCCCTGTTCGGGTTGTCCACCTCGTGGCTGACCGTTCCCGGTGCCGCGACGATCCTTGCTTTGTTTGTCTGGCGGCGGTTTGTCTGGCGGCGGTTTGTCTGGCGGCGGTCCAAGTCGGTCCCATCCGATGTCAAACAGGCGCCCATCGTCGAGGCTCGTGAGCAGCACGGGGGTGGCCCACTCCAACCCCTGGTTCTTGGCGAACATGCCCTTGCGCGCGTCCACCAGGGCGTGGTCGATGGGATTTCCGCGAGCGACCGACTTGTAGAAGCACTCGGCGAACACGACCGCGGCTTCGTCGCTGATCTCAAATTGCATGGCGATCACGGCCGGCAGGCCGTAGCGCATGAGGCTGCTAGCGACACCGTTTGAATCTGGCGCTACGCGGGCGCCCTCGCAGGCGTTGATCACGGCCAGGCGGAGCGTGTGCTGGTCACCCAGGATCACGCCGAGATCTTTCCCCGTCACGCGCTGGCTGCGCCCGGCGCGTCCCTCGAGCAGCAGCACGCCGTCCTCGGCCTGCTCGTCGAAGTCGCCGTGGCCAATGAAATGGAATATGTGGTAATCGCCTTCGTTCAGGCATTCGAGTAGGCCGTCGAGCGACGCCTCTGGCACCCACTTGATCTCGAGTAGGCCACGCTCGACCAGAGAGTGACACGCTCCTGTCAGTCGCTCGCGCTCACGCTCGGCGTTGAGTTCGGGCATGTCTCCTGGGCTAGAGACCATCCCCAGGATGCGCAGTGGCGCCTGCATGCTGAGGGGAGCTCGTTGACCGGCCACGTCGACGTGGCGCAGAACCGGGCTGTAGGCGGAGATGGACACGAACCTTGTGGAATCGCACAGCAACTCCCACGGCACGTTGCGTAGCGATCGAGCGTTCTCCAGCTGGAAGCGCATCCGCATGCCTTGACCGGTTTGGCGCATCCGCGACTGCGCGTCGCTCAGCACTTCGTGCGCCTTCCCCTTGAAAATCTGTTCGAACAGCCGTTCGCCGAACTCGCGTGCCTGCGCCGACTCGTCGCTTTCGATCCGCCGTCGCGACGGACCTGGGACGGCTTACGATCTTAGCCAGAGCCTCCAGCTCGCGTTCGTCGAACGGCATCTCGAACTCGGCGTGGCCGACCCCTCCGCCGGGCCCGCTCACGATCGCTTTGTAGTTGTCTGCGTACAGCGCCTCGATTCGGACACTCACGGTCAGGTAGTCGATCATCCTCATCCGTCCTCGGGTGGGCGCTG
The DNA here is from genome assembly GCA_963809705.1 of uncultured Solirubrobacterales bacterium. GTDB lineage: Bacteria > Actinomycetota > Thermoleophilia > Solirubrobacterales > Solirubrobacteraceae > Palsa-744. The sequence goes on from CAWEKF010000002.1 coordinate 662,807, forward strand.
CCAGCGCACCAACACACGGAAATTAGCTTCGGCGCCGGCCTTCGCTACGACCATCCCCGCTTCGGCGGTGAGCTTGAGACCGAGCTCAACCTCTATCTGACTCAGCTCGCTCGATACTCCGCGCAACTTGCCGAGCACCTCTTGCAAGGCCGGTGCAATCGAGCCAAGGCTTTCCTCGAGGGTGCGCCCGCCGCGCTCGACCAAGTCCGCGCCACGATCGCCGCCGCGCATCACGCGCTGCCCGTCCTCGACCTCAACCGTGATCGATCCCCCCGCGGCGAGGGGCACCTCGACCAACCGGCTCATCGCGAGTGACCACCTTTCAGATCGTCGATCGACGCTCGAAATCCATAAAGAGCAACATGTTCTGGCTAATGGATTTATATATCAGTGGCCGCAAAGGCGTCGCCTGATCGCGACATTGACGAGTGGTAGTGAAAAGCACCCACGCTCCCATGGCCCGTCCGAGTGGACCTGGCTGAAGACCTAAAAGAGCCGGACGCCCGTCAGGGGCTCCGGACGCGTGCAAGCATCTGCACGGCCGCGGCCACGGCGGCTGGGTGCGTGTAAGGCGCCATGTGCCCGCCGGGCACAATCCTCAGCTGAGCGCCCTTGACGCTTGCCGCGATGCTGCGCCCGCATTCGGGCTTCACCAACTTGTCCTGAGCGCCTTGAATCACGATCGTGGGTACGCGGATGCGACCGAGACCGCGAGTGACGGTTTCGATTTCTTTGTTGGCCGCCAATATCTCGCCCGCGTAAGCCTCCAGGTTGCCGTGCTTGAGGTTGATCGCAAGCACACGGTGGCGATGGCGCGGATTGACCGGGGCCGGGGAGAACGCTTCGCTCTCCTCCGGTTCAGAGGAGGCGGTGCGCAGCAGCTGAGAGAAGGTGACGTCGGAGAGTTGGGCGATGACGGGCAACTCCATGAATTTGATGAAGTGTGCCTGCGCTCGCGTAAAAGCGTCGTCGTGGCGAGGGCAGTGACCGGCCGCGGCGTCAACCAACACGAGACCCTTCACTTCGGTGGGATCGAGCTCGGCATAGGCAAGCGAGATCGAGCCCCCATAGGAGTGGCCAACGAGGATCGGGTGACCGAGGTGCAGACGTTCGATCACTTCGTGCACAGCTTGCACTTGGCGGCTGAACGGAAAGTAGCCACCGGTCGAGAAGCCGTATCCGGGCCGGTCGATCGCGATCGTCCTGTGCCCGATCAAGGGCGTCACGTCTTCGAAGTCTTCGGCTGTCCCGGGCAACCCATGGATCAAGAGCACCGCCGGTTCGGGCCCTGGTCGTTCCAAGTAGCGCAGCTTCAAGCCCGCCAGCTGCAGGAATCTACCGGTGGGATGGGGCGTGGTCGGCAAGCGCCCGTACGTCCAGTTGAGTACCACCACGACCACAGCCAGCACGAGCACGCCCCACAGCAGGATCTTGCGAATCGACGGTCGCGTGCGTGTCACTTGGCGAAGGCTATATCTCGGTGCGGCCCCTCGGCGGACCTTCTGCCCTCACAACCGGCCTTCTTTCAGCACTGCTCCAGTGGGGCCATCGTCAAGCCGGCGCCCTTGAGTAGCTCCCAGTAGTGCTCGGCCGGCTCCTTGTGCCCGGCGAAGACGATCGCCTGACCCGAGTTGTGGATGATCGAAGCGATCTCATGTCCTCGCTCCAAGCTCACTCCCGGGATGAAACGCGCCAGCGTGCGGGCCACATGATCGAAGGTGTTGTGGTCGTCGTTGCGCACGATCACGCGCCACGAACCACCCGTGCCGGTACCGGGGCCGCCGGTGCGCGGCAGCTCGATCGTCTCGCTCATACCGCGCCAGGATAGACCGCCGACATACAATTGACCCGTGAGCGACGAGCACTCCCCCCGCCTGCCCGAGCCTGACCGTCCTTGGATGATGCGCACCTACGCGGGTCACTCGACCGCGAAGGCCTCCAACGAGCTGTACTTGCGCAACATCGCCAAGGGCCAAACAGGCCTGTCCGTGGCCTTCGACCTGCCCACCCAGACCGGTTATGACCCCGACGACGAGCTTGCCCGCGGCGAGGTCGGCAAGGTTGGCGTGCCGGTCGTCCACAAGGGAGACATGGCCGCCTTGATGGAGGGGATTCCGCTCGGCGAGATGAACACGTCGATGACGATCAACGCCACAGCCGCCTGGCTCCTGGCCTTGTACATCGTCGCCGCCGAGGACCAAGGAGTCGCCGCAAGAGCAGCTGCAAGGGACGACCCAGAACGACATCATCAAGGAGTTCCTGGCGCGCGGCACCTACGCCTTCCCGCCGGCCCCCTCGATGCGGTTGATCGCCGACATGATCGCCTACACGGTCGAGCACGTGCCCAAGTGGAACCCGATCAACATCTGCTCGTATCACCTGCAGGAGGCGGGCGCTACGCCGGTCCAGGAGATCGCCTATGCGATGAGCAACGCGATCGCGGTGCTCGACGCAACCCACGAGCGCCTCGGCGACCGGGACCGCGGCAGCAGCCACGAGTTGATGGGCGACGTGTTCGGACGCATCTCCTTCTTCGTCAACGCCGGCGTGCGCTTCGTCGAGGAGCACGCCAAGCTGCGCGCGATGGGGATCCTGTGGGAGGAGCTTGGGCGCGAGCGCTATGGCGTCACCGACGAGCGCCGACTGAGGTTCCGCTACGGCGTGCAGGTCAACTCGCTCGGCCTGACCGAGGCCCAGCCCGAGAACAACGTGCAGCGCATAGTTTTGGAGGCGCTCGCGGTGACCTTGGGCCGCGACGCCCGTGCTCGCGCGATCCAGTTGCCGGCTTGGAACGAGGCCTTGGGGTTGCCCCGCGCCTGGGATCAGCAGTGGTCCTTGCGCATCCAACAAGTGCTCGCCTATGAAACGGACCTGCTCGAGTACCCCGACATCTTCGAGGGCTCCAAGGTGATGGACGGGCTCGTGGCCGAGCTGCTGGAGGGCGCCCGCTCGGAGATGGCAGTCGTGGCCGAGCACGGCGGCGCCGTCCAAGCCGTCCCCTACATGAAGGCGGCGCTCGTGGACTCCCATCGCGCCCGCATCGAGCGAATCGAGTCGGGCGAGCAGGTCGTGGTCGGACAGAACAGATTCACCGAGACCGAGGTCTCCCCCCTCACCGACGACGCCGAGGGCGGAATTCTCGTGGTGGACCCGGCCGTCGAGGCCGAGCAAATCGAGTCGGTCCGTCGCTGGCGCGCCGAGCGCGACCAGCAGGCCGTCGACGCCGCATTGGCCGAACTGGCCCGCGTGGCGGCAAGCGAGAGCACCGATGAGAACCTGATGGCGCCCACGATCGCCGCGGCCCGCGCGGGCGCGACCACGGGCGAGTGGGCCAAGACCTTGCGCGAAGTGTTCGGCAGCTACCGCGCCCCCACCGGAGTCGGCGAGGCAACCGGAGCGCCGGCCGACGAGGAGCTGGAGGACTTGCGCGAGGAGGTCGCCGCGCTCACCGAGCGGCTCGGTCGCCGCCCCAAGATCCTCGTCGGCAAGCCCGGCCTTGGACGGCCACTCAAACGGCGCCGAGCAGATCGCCGTGAGGGCGCGCGACGCGGGCATGGACGTGGTCTACGAAGGCATCCGGCTGACCCCCGCCCAGATCGCCGCCTCGGCCCTGCAGGAGGGCGTGCACGTGATCGGCCTGTCGATCCTCTCCGGTTCGCACCGCGAGCTGATCCCGGCCGTGATCGACGCTTTGCACGAAGCGGGTGTCGACGTGCCCGTGGTGGTCGGCGGCATCATCCCCGACCAGGACGTGGCGCCGCTCAAGCAGGCGGGCGTGGCGGCCGTGTACACGCCGAAGGACTTCGAGATCACGCGCATCGTGCGCGACATCGTGGAGCTCGTCGGCGAGCGCAACGGCGTTCCCGCGCCCGCGTGAGCGCCGGCACGCCCGCTGGACCGGCGCCCTCCGGACCGGGCGAGCGGCCCGCCTCCCAACCGCTTCGCGCTGAAGAGGGCCGCCGGCAGGACAGGCCGGGCGCACAGAGGACGGGCGCACAGCTGGGCAAGCGCCTGCGCGAGCGCGACCTGAGCGCGGCGCCGGCGGCCTTGAACCTGCTGGAGAGCACCGCGCCGGCCGATCGCGAACAGGCGAAGGCCTTGCTGCGCGAGGTCTCCCCCGTCGCGCTCGGCGGCGAGGCCCAAGGACACATCGTCGGCGTGACCGGCCCACCCGGGGCCGGCAAGTCGACGCTGCTCTCGGCGCTTTTGCACTGCTTGGCGCGAGCCCCCGCAGGGCGAGAGCCGGACCGTGGCGATGCTCGCCGTGGACCCCAGCTCCAAGCGCTCGGGCGGCTCCCTGCTGGGCGACAGGGCGCGTATCGAGTTCGACCCCGCCGACAGGGGTGTTCTGATTCGCTCGACCGCGGCCGGCGAGCGCCTTGGCGGCCTGGCTGCGGCTACCCGAGCGCGGCCCAAGCGCTGGCGGCGGCATTCGACGTGGTCGTGATCGAGACGGTCGGCGTGGGCCAGGCCGAGACCGAGGTCGCCGACGTCGCCGACACGGTCGCTCGTGGTCGTGCAACCGGGGAGCGGCGACGTATTGCAGTTCCTGAAGTCCGGGATCATGGAGACTCCCGATGTGCTCGTCGTCACCAAGGCCGACCTCGGTCAGATCGCTCTGGCCACCAGACGCGACCTGAGCGCCGCCCTTCGCTCGCTGGGAACCAGAGACGACGGCGTCAAGACACGCGTTCTGGCGGTCTCCTCGCTCTCCCCGGCGCAGGGGATCGAGGATCTGGTGGAGGCTCTCGACGAGCATCGCCCTCGGCGGACATCAGCCGCACGTCGCCTGCGCGCCCGTCGCGCCGGAGCGTTGCTCGACTTCGCAAGCGAGCACGGCGAGCGCGGCCTGCGCGCGCTCGGAGGGCGCCGCGCCGCTGAGCGCCTGCTCGATGCCCAGGCGCCCGGCCTCGATTCGCAAGCACTCGTCCAAGCCCTCGAGCAAGCCGCGCGAGAGCGAGGGCTGAGGTGGCACGCGACCTGGGGATCATGTTCGGCGCATTCGTGCTCGCAAGCGCCCTCGCTGGAGCCCTCGGCGCGGTCAACCTGGGCACCGCGCTCGCGTTCGGCCAGATCGCATTCGCGATTGGCACCGTTTACGTATTGCTCAAGCGCTGACGGCCGATGGCCGGCGCAATACTGCGTCCTCCCTCGCTCGTGTGCCTAGCACACTTCGGTCGGTGCGTCCTTGTCTCGCTTGGCCCGCGACCGTCAGTCGCCAACTGATCACCTGCGCCAAGCGGCGCCGGCCACCATAAGCTTTAGCTCGCAATGTTGATCTTGATCGGGTTTGCGGTTCTCGCCGGCGCTGGTACCGCCCTGTCGCCGTGCGTGCTGCCAGTCTTGCCGGCGCTCCTGGCCTCCGGCGGCGTCGGCGGCAAGCGCAGACCGTTGGGCGTGGTGATCGGACTGACCGTCACCTTCACGGTCACGATCGTGGGCGTCGCCGACGTCGTGGATGGCGTGGGTCTGGGCTCGGACCCGTTGCGAGACGTGGCCGTGGCAGTCCTGATCGCCTCCGGTCTTGCCCTGATCGTGCCCGGCCTGGCCGACCGCCTGGAGGCGAGATTGTCGCGGATCGCCGCTTTCGGGGCGAGCGGAGCATCGAACAGGGGCGACGGCTTCCGCTCGGGCTTGGTGGTAGGGGCGGCGCTCGGTTTCGTGTACACGCCTTGTGCCGGGACCCATCCTGGCCGCGGTCATCTCGGTGAGCGCGGCCAGTGGCCGCACGGTGGCGGTGGCCATCGCCTATTCGCTCGGCAGCGCGGCCGTGCTGTTCGCCCTGACGCTCGGCGGGCGCAAGCTGTTCGACCGGATCCGCGCCGCCGGGCGCGGTCTCGCCCTGCAGCGCACGCTCGGCGCGATCATGCTGGCGACGGCCTTGGCGATCGTCGTGGGCGTGGACGTGCGCTTCGACCAGTACGTGGCCGAACACATCCCCAACGTCAACCTGACGGCCGGCCTGGAGAAATCCAAAGCGGTCGAGAGTCGCCTGCCCGAGCTGACGGGTCATGGCGCGAAGTTCGCGACCGGCGCGAAAACACCGACGGCGCCCCGCAACGCCAGCGACGCGGTCCTGCTCGCCGACGCGCAAGGCCTGAAGAATCTCGGGCCGGCCCCTGAATTCGAGAACACCGAGGATTGGTTCAACACGCCTGGCAACCGTCCGCTGAGTCTCACCGGCCTGCGTGGGCACGTGGTGCTGGTGGACTTCTGGACCTACACCTGCATCAACTGCATCAGGACGCTTCCCTATCTGAAGGCGTGGGACGCGACCTACCGCAAGGACGGCCTCACGATCGTCGGTGTGGAGACGCCGGAGTTCGCCTTCGAGAAGGAGGCATCCAACGTCAAGGACGCGATCGACCAGTTCGGCTTGCGCTACCCGGTTGCGCAGGACAACGAAATGGGAACTTGGAACGCCTACGGCAACGAGTACTGGCCCGCCGATTACTCTGATCGACGCCAAAGGCGACGTGCGCTACGCCGCGGCGGGCGAGGGCGACTACGACCAGACCGAAACGGCGATCAGGGCGCTGCTTGCCGAAGCGGGCGCCTCGGTCGGCGGCAAGAGCCACCCCACCGATGTGATCGTGCCCAGCGAAGTGGCCACGCCCGAGACCTATCTGGGGACCGCGCGCGCCCAGGGCTGGCGCGTGGCGCCCAAGGAAGGGGTCCACGACTACGGCACGAGCCTGCCGGCCCAGCTGGGGCTCAACGAATTCGTCTACAGCGGCACTTGGAACATTGCCGAACAGCCCGCCACCGCGGTCTCGGATGCGGGCATCGACATGCAGTTCGAGGCCAAGAACGTGTACTTGGTGCTCAGCTCGGCCGACGAAAGCCCGCGCCAGGTACAGGTCCTGCTCGACGGCAAGCCGATCTCCGCGAAGGACGCCGGCGCCGACGTGCGCGAAGGCGCGGTCACGATCACCGGCCAGCGCCTGTACTCGCTGGTGTCCTTGCCCAGAGACCAAGAACACCGGCTCAGCTTGCGCTTCGCGCCGGGCGTGTCGGGCTATGCCTTCACGTTTGGATAGAGGACCTTCACATTTGGATAGCGGACCGGTCCCCGAGTGGGCATACAATGACCCCCATGGAGGGAGGCCCCGCACCCGAGACCACCGCGCGAGCGTGGCTGCGGTGCTACCGCTGCTGGTCGCAGAACCTCGAGGTGCAGGTCCACTACGAGGGCATCCACAAGATCGACCCCGACACGGGCGAGCGCTCGGAAGTGGTGGACGAGCTGCAGGAGGCAGTGGTCCAGTGCCTGGACTGCATGCACGACCAGCCGCACCTCGGCTTCTCCGGCGGCCGCGTCGAGCCGATCGAGGATCGTTGGGAAAGGATGATCGCGGGCACGCCTTGGGTAGCGTCCTGCACGGTCACCGTCGAGGCAGACGACGTTGAGATCTGCTCCGGTCCCGAGGCGGGAGACGCTCTCTCCTACGCCGCCTTCGGCGAGTACGGGGTCAGAGAGTTCTTTACCCACGTGCGCTTCCACAAGCACGAGGAGGACCAAATCGTGGTGCACCTGCTCGTCGAGCTGTACGCGCGCTCGCTTGAGGAGGCAACCGAAGTGCTCGAGTCGGCCGCCAGGGGTGCGCTCACGATCACCTCACTGGCCGAGGAGTCCCGCCCGCCGGCATCGGCCGGCGAACCGCACGAACACGATTAGCTTCACCATCTGAGCGGTGAGCGTGCTTGCGGCGAAGATCCTGCTGGCGCCGACTTTCGTGATGGCGGCGTCGCTTGCGGCTAGGCGCTATGGCGCGAGGATCGGCGGGTTGGTGGGCGGCCTGCCCGTTGTGGCGGGGCCGATCCTGCTCGTGTTCGCGCTCAGTCACGGGCGCGCCTTCGCGGCCGAGGCAGCCGCGGGGACGCTGCTCGGGATCGTGTCGCTGCTGGCGTTCATCATCGCCTACTCGCGCCTGGCGGGCAGAGCGAGTTGGGCGCTGAGCCTGGTCTTGGGCTGGGGCGCGTTCTTTGCGATGACGGGCGCGCTCAGCACGGTCACGGTGAGAGCCGATACCTCGCTTGCGGTTGTGCTCGGCGCGATCGTGTTGACGCTCCTCGTGTTGCCGAGAGCGCAGGGCGAGCATCTGGGCGCGGCGAGCCTGCCGGCGTGGGATCTGCCGCTGCGTGGCCTGAGCGCGCTGGCCCTGGTGCTCGCGCTGACGGCGCTCGCGGGTCAGCTCGGCGCGAAATTGAGCGGCCTGCTGGCGCCGTTCCCTGTGATCGCCAGCGTGTTGGCCGTGTTCACGCACGCCCAACACGGCGCGGACGATCTGCTGCGCATCATGCGCGGCTTCGTCGTGGGACTGGTCGCCTACGCCCTGTTTTGTTTCGCCTTGACGGTATCGCTGGAATCGCTGAGCATCGCCGAGAGTTTCCTGCTCGCCACAAGCTGCGCGTTGGCCATCCAGGCGGTGGCGCTGACCGTCACCTGGCGTCGCCGCGAGCCCGCGACCGAGCCGCTGTAGCGCTCAAGATCCGACCGGCCCACCCAATGGGGAGCGCTGGACCGCTGGCCTGACGTGGAAGCGCCGGGGCCAGCCACTCCTTAGAGCGCCTAACAGAATGCGGGTGCGGCTGGGACGGTCGAGGATCGAGTGGAGCAAGGACGCAGGGGCGAAGGCTTGGTGGTACCAAGTCGAGCCCCGAGGACGCAGCTCCGCGAAGGTCATCGGCCGTATCCAGACGTGCACGCATTCTGTTAGGCGCTCTTAGGCCGACAGCCGCTGCTCCAGCGCCAAGAGCTGCTCGTGCAGCTCCTTGGGCAGGCGGTCGAACTTGCCGAGATGCTCGTGAAAATGGGGCAGCTGGGCCTTCCACTCGGCCACGTCCACGCGCAACAGCTCGGCGATGTCCTCGTCGGAGATGTCCAGCCCGCTGGTGTCCAGCCCTTCCGGGCCGACGGGCGGCATCGCCCCGATCGGCGTCTCCACGGCCGCGCCGTGCCCGGCGCAGCGGGCGAACACCCAGGCGAGCACGCGCGAGTTCTCGCCGTAGCCGGGCCACAGGAAGCGACCGTTCTCGTCCTTGCGGAACCAGTTGACGTAAAAGATCCTCGGCAGCTTGGCGGGGTCGGCCTGCTTGCCGATCTCCAGCCAGTGGGCGAAGTAGTCGGCCATGTTGTAGCCGCAGAAGGGCAGCATCGCGAACGGGTCGAAGCGCAGCTGGCCGACGGTGCCGGCGGCGGCGGCGGTCTTCTCGGAGCCCATCACCGAGCCGAGGAAGACGCCGTGCTCCCAGTCGAGCGCTTCGGTCACGAGCGGCACGACCGTGGAGCGGCGCCCGCCGAACAGCATCGCGCTGATCGGCACGCCGGCCGAGTCCTCCCACTCGGGCGCGATCGCGGGATCCTGAGCGGCCGGCGCCGTGAAGCGCGCGTTGGGATGCGCCGCCGGCGTCTCTGAGGAGGGCGTCCACTCTTTGCCGCGCCAGTCGGTCAGGTGCGTGGGCGCATCCTTGGTGAGTCCCTCCCACCACACGTCGCCGTCGTCGGTGAGCGCGCAGTTGGTGAAGATCGTGTTGCTCTGCACCGTGCGAACCGCGTTGGGGTTGGTGTCCTCGCCGGTGCCGGGGGCCACGCCGAAGAAGCCGGCCTCGGGGTTGATCGCATACAGGCGCCCGTCCTCGCCGAACTTCATCCAGGCGATGTCGTCGCCGACGGTTTGCACGTCCCAACCTGCAAGCGTGGGGATCAGCATCGCCAGGTTGGTCTTCCCGCAAGCCGAGGGGAAGGCGGCGGCGATGTACTTGACCTCCTTCTCGGGCGAGGTCAGCTTGAGGATCAGCATGTGCTCGGCCATCCAACCCTCGTCGCGCGCCATCACCGAGGCGATGCGCAGAGCGAGGCACTTCTTGCCGAGCAGGGCATTGCCGCCGTAGCCGGAGCCATAGGAGGTGATCTCGCGGGTGGCCGGGAAGTGGACGATGTACTTGTTCTCGGCGTTGCAAGGCCACGACACGTCCTCGGGGTGGGTGGGATCATCGGGATTAAGCGGCATCCCGACCGAATGCAGGCAGGGGATGTACTCGCCGCCCTCGCCCAGCGCCTCCAGGGCGCCAGCGCCCATGCGGGTCATGATCCGCATTGAGACCGCCACGTAGGGCGAGTCGGTCAGCTGCACGCCGATCTGGCTCTTGTCCGAGCCAATCGGGCCCATCGAGAAGGGGACGACGTACATCGTGCGGCCCTGCATACAGCCGGTGAAGAGCTGTTTGAGCGCTTCCTTCATCTCTTCGGGATCGCGCCAATTATTGGTCGGCCCGGCTTCCTCCTCGGTGGGAGAGCAGATGAAGGTGCGGTCCTCCACGCGCGCCACGTCGCCCGGATCGGACAGACCGAGGTAGGAGTTGGGACGCTTGGCGTCGGAGAGGCGCTGGAAGGTGCCCGCGTCGACGAGCAGTTGGCAGAGGCGGTCGTACTCCTCGGCGGACCCGTCGCACCAGTGGATCGCGTCCGGCTCGGTGAGGGCGGCGATCTCCTCGACCCACGTCAACAGGCGCTTGTGGTTCGTGTTGGGGGCGGCGGTGGCGGTGGTCTCCATGACGTGCGAGCGGCTCCTCGGTGTCGCGGTGGCCGCGCCCGTGGCGCGGCGGCCGGGTGGGTGGGATTTGATTCCAGCCTGGGAACGGAAAAAACGCCCTTGGGGGGCGCGTACTTGCAGCCTATCGCACCACGCGGAGACGTTTCGTCCAAAAGGGGCGCCCTATGCGCGCGCGCAGGGCACCCCTTTGCGGAACATCCACCGGACGATCCGACTTCGCGGACCACCGCCTTTATGTCACCCGGACGGCCCCAGCCCAGCGGGCTGTCCCGCCCCAACCCAAGTCCCTACTCGACGTTCCCCTCGGCGCCCGGCCCGCCTGGCTCCCGGCGCGGGACCAAGACGAGCCGCTTGAACTCGGCGACCAGGACCCCATCCTGGTTGTAGACGCGCGTATGCACCTTGACCGTGCCGCGGTCTGGCTTGGACTGGGACTCGCGCTTCTCCAAAACCTCGGACTCGCAGAACAGCGTGTCTCCGTGGAACACGGGCGCAGGGTGCTTGAGCTCTTCGGTGGCGAGATTCGCGATCGCCTTGCCGGACACGTCGGAGACGGACATGCCCAGCGCGAGCGAGTAGACGAGCGGTCCCACCACGACGTTGCGTTTTTGCTGCGATTTGGCGGCGTACACGTCGTTGAGGTGCAGCGGATGGTGGTTCATCGTGATCAGGCAGAAGAGGTGGTCGTCCGACTCGGTGACCGTCTTGGCGGGCCAATGCTTATAGGTGGCGCCGACCTCGAACTCCTCCAGGTAGCGGCCGTAGGGATGGGCGCCGCTGGCCTCGCGCGCGGCCTGCTCTGTCTCGACGGGATGGGTATCGCTCATGGGTGGGGGGTGTCTCCTGTGATGTGCGTGGTGGGCGTTGAAGCGACTGGAACTCTATTGTGGAGCCCTAGAGAGCGCCATCAGACCCAGGAGAAAAGCCTTGCGCAACCCCAGAGCATTCGATAAGCCCCTCGCGATCGGCGCGCCCGAGCCGGCGCGCGAGATTCCCTTCAAGCCGTCGCGGATGATCCACTTCCTCGACTTCTCCAACGAGAAGATGGTGGCCAAGGTGCCGGACATTGCGCCGACCGTGGACATCCTGCTCGGCAACCTCGAGGACGCAGTCCCCGTGGACCGCAAGGAGGCGGCGCGCGCCGGGTTGATCAAGGTGGGGCGCGAAATGGAGGCTCGGCGACACCGCGCTGTGGACGCGCGTCAACTCGCTGGAGTCGCCGTGGGTGCTCGACGACCTGACCCAGATCGTGGGCGAGATCGGGGACCGCATCGAGGTGGTGATGATCCCAAAGGTCGAGGGGGCGCAGGACATCCACTACGTGGACCGGCTGCTGGCGCAGCTGGAGGCGAAGGCCGGCATCGAGCGGCCGATCTTGGTGCACGCGATCCTCGAGACGGCGCTGGGCGTGGCCAACCTAGAGGAGATCGCGACGGCCTCGCCGCGCATCCAGGGAATGAGCTTCGGGCCGGCCGACCTGGCCGCGTCGCGACGGATGAAGACCACCCGCGTGGGCGGCGGGCACCCGGGCTACCGCACGATCGCGGACCCCGACCCGGACAACGAGGATCTGCCCCGTCCGAGCTACCAGCAGGACCCCTGGCACTACTCGATCGCGCGCATGGTGGACGCCTGCACAGCCGTTGGGGCGCTGCCCTTCTATGGCCCTTACGGCGACATCAAGGACACGCTTGGCTGCGAAACCCAGTTCAGGGCGGCTTTCCTATTGGGCTGTGTGGGCGCCTGGTCTTTGCACCCGGTCCAGATCGGGATCGCCAAGCAGGTCTTCTCGCCCGACCCCGAGGAGGTCATCTTCGCCAAGAAGGTGATCGAGGCGATCCCCGACGGGCGCGGCGTGCACATGATCGACGGCAAGATGCAGGACGACGCCACCTGGAAGCAGTGTCAGGTGATGGTCAAACTCGCCGAGATGCTCGCGCGCAAGGACCCGGAGCTGGCCGAGGCTTACGGGTTCGTGCCGGCGGGGGCGTAGGCGCTCATTCCGTGCCGGGGCTCTGTCCCATCTCGTCGGTAAGAACCTATCCCGGTAGGCCCAACCGCACGCGCCTATCGGGATAGTTCCGAGGCGTACGTGCGAATATGCGCACATTGGCACATTACCACGCTAAGTAATAAAATCCGCACATTTGACGTAAATGTGCTAATGTGCGCATATGAGTACATCTCCTCGAGACGAGGAACGGCCATTTCGCATCTACACGCCCGCCTCTTTCGGGCAAGCGATACGCCATTACCGCATACAGGCCGGCCTCACCCAGGCGGAGCTGTCCCAGCGGGTTGGCCTCGACCGCGTCTACCTGTCTAGGCTCGAGAACGGCAGCGAAACCCAACACCTGCACCGGCTCCTCGCGATAATGCGCGAGCTCGGCGTCAAAGTAAGCCTGGAGCGAGCAGACTGGTGAGCGACGATCGACTCGCCATCTGGCTGTACGGAGCGAAGGTCGCGGTGGTCGAGCGGGAACGACGCCGTATGCGACTGCGCTATACGCCCGCAGCTTTCGATGCATTCGCTGCGGGGACGCCATTGCTGTCGGTGAGGATCCCACTCAGCGACCAGCCCTTCCCAAATGGGGTCGTCCGCAGCATGCTCGACGGCCTGCTGCCCGAGGGTCAGATGCGCCTGGTGATCGCCGCCGAGCTGGGGCTGAACGCGGACGACACGTTCGGCTTGGCCCGCGAGCTTGGACGTGACTGCGCGGGAGCGCTTGTCATCCAACCCGACAGCGACCCGGAACCGCCTCCCCCAGTGACTTCAAGGGCCGACCGACTGGATGACGATGCCCTGTCCCAGTTGGTGGCGAATCTTCGCGATACACCCCTCGGCGTCGACGACCGTGTGCGCATCTCACTGGCGGGGATGCAGGAAAAGCTGCTGCTTACTCGCCTACCCGACGGTGCCTGGGGAAGGCCTGTGGACGGGACGCCATCGACACACATCCTCAAGCCGGAGATACGCGGCTATCCCTACACGGTCGAGAACGAGGCATTCTGCATGAGGCTGGCCAAGCAACTCGGCCTCCCCGTCGCGGACGTCGCGACGACCGTCATCGCCGACAGGAAGCTGATCGTCGTCTCCCGCTATGACCGCGTCACCAGCGCCGAGGGCACGGTGGAGCGCATCCATCAAGAGGACCTCTGTCAAGCGACCGGGACCCCCCCGAAAGACAAGTACGAGGAAGACGGCGGCCCCTCGCTGCGCAGACTCGCCACGCTGCTTGCGACAGTCGAGCGAGGCGCGCTGCCTACGCTGCTGAGCGCCGTCACCCTCAACCTCGCGATCGGCAACGGCGACGCCCACGCCAAGAACTTCTCGTTGCTGCACAACCGCTCGGGCGCGCTGCGCCTCGCACCCCTCTACGACCTGCTCTCGACGTTCATCTACGGCGACAAGCGGCTGGCGATGTACATCGACAGCGTGCAGCGCGCCGACCGTGTGACGCTCGATCGCCTGCTTAATGAGGCCGCCGCCTGGGGCATGCCGAGGGCGAGTGCCGCGGCCACCGTCGCCGACCTGCTCGACCGGCTCCCAGCCGCCGTCGAGCGCGCCGCGAGTGAAACGCCCGGCGTGCCCGCCGAGCTGCTCGAGCTCGTGCGAGCGCAGAGCCGGAAGCTGGAGCCCGCCTGAAACCAGGCCGCCCCCGCGCCAGAGCCTCCCTGCTATTGTTAACCATATGGCTAACAGTGCTCTCCTCGACCCAGCCCTCGACCGCTCTTTCGCCGCCTGCTCGCATCCGATCCGCCGCGGCATCGTCGAGCGATTGAGCGAGCGCGAGATGACCGTCGGCGAAGCGACCAGGGACTTCGGTGTGTCCAAGCCGGCGATCTCAAAGCACCTGAAGGTGCTCGAGGAGGCGGGCGCGATCGTGCGCGTGATCGACGGGCGCACGCACCGTCTGCGTCTCCGTACGGAGTCGTTGGACGACGCCTACGCCTGGATGACCAGCCAGCGCGAGCTGTGGGAGCGCAAGCTCGACACCGTCGAGGAGTACCTGCGCGCACAGCGGGAAAGCAAACAGCTACAGGAAAACCAAGAGCAAGAGCACAAGAACCGACGACCCAAGGAGTCGAGATGAGCAACGCGACCGACACGCCCGGCGCCGTGATGACAAGCGACACCAGCCTTCGCATCGAGCGCAGCTACGACGCTTCCCGGGAGGAGGTGTTCGACGCCTGGACCAGCCCAGAGGTGCTCAAGCGCTGGTGGGCTGTGCACCCGGACGGTAAGACCCCGGTGGCCGAGGTGGACCTGAGGGTCGGCGGGCGCTACCGCCTGTCGATGGAGGGTCCCGACGGCGAGCGCCACACGGTTCAGGGCGAGTACAGCGAGGTCGACCGTCCCCATCGCCTGGTCTACAGCTGGCAGTGGGAGCTCGACGCGGGCGGCCTCGGCCCGGCCAGCACCGTGAGCGTGGAGTTCCGCGCCGAGGGACAGCGCACGACCGTCGTGCTCGAGCACACCGGCTTGCCGGATGCAGATTCGCGCGACCGCCACGCCCAAGGCTGGGCGGCCTGCATGGACATCTTTGGCGAAAGGGGCTTCGCGCACGCCGCGTGAGGTGGGCGACCGACGTGTGAACGGTGGACGTGTGAGCGGCCGGCACCGACCCGAACGCCAGACAGACGGCCGCGAGGCCATCCCAATCCAAGACACACAATCCAACGAGACACGACAACGAAGGAGAAAGCAGATGGCAAATTACCTGTTCGCGTACACCGGCGGTGGAATGGCACAGACCGACGCGGAGCGCGAGGCGGCAATGGCGGCCTGGGGACAGTGGTTTGGCACGCTCGGCTCGGCGATCGTGGATGCCGGCAACCCGTTCGGACCGTCCGCGTCGGCGAGCGCAGCGGCGGAGCAACGGCGCCGCCGAGACCGGGCTGACCGGCTACTCGATCCTGAAGGCCGACAGCCTTGACGCCGCGGCCGAGCTCGTGAAGGGCTGCCCGGTCTTCGCAAACGGCGGAAAAGTCGACGTCTACGAGGCAATCCCGATCGAGATGTAGGACCGTGCTCCTGGGGTTGGGACGGTCGCCGCACACACGCGGGCGGCCGTCCCGGTAGGGTTTCGACGCCGTTCCCAGCAACGACCCCAGGACGCGATACCCAAAGGGCACGATGTGAGATTCTTCGAGTTTGAGGCGCGCGAGGTAGTCAAGCGCGCCGGCATACCTGTCACCGACTACGGCTTCACCACCGACCCGGCCGAGGCCAGGCAGATCGCCGAGCGCATCGGCGGTCCCACCGTGATCAAGTCACAGGTGCTGACCGGCGGGCGCATGAAGGCGGGCGGAGTCAAGTTCGCCGACACGCCCGAGCAGGCCGAGCAGTACGCACGCGAGATCCTGGCCCTGGAGATCAACGGTCACATGCCGCGCGGCGTGCTGGTGGACCCGAAGGCCGAGGTCGCGCAGGAGTACTACGCGGGCGTCGTGTGGGACGGCACGCGCAAGCAGCCGGTGATGATCTTCTCGCCCGTGGGCGGCATCGACATCGAGCAGGTCGCCGAGGAGCAGCCCGACAAGGTCGGGCGCCGGCACTTCTCGAACATCCTGCCGTTGAGCGACTTCGAGGCCAAGGAGGTGATCGCCTCGACCGGCGTGACCGGCTCGGCGCTCAACAAGCTCGTGCCGATCGTGACGCGGCTGGCCAAGCTGTTCGTGGAGAACGACATGACCCTGGCGGAGATCAACCCGCTCGGGCAACTCAAGGACGGCTCGTTCGTGGCGCTCGACGCGCACATGGACATCGAGAACGAGGCCCGCGGCCGCCACAAGAAGCTGCTCAAGGACCTCGGCGTGGGCGACGAGGAGACCCGCCAAGCGCGCGAGGCGACCCCGTTCGAGCTGGCCGGCGAGGAGGTCGACGCCCGGACCACCGCGGCGTGGCCGGCAACGTGACCGAGTTCGACGGCAACCTCGGTCTCGTGATCGGCGCCGGCGGCGGCTCGCTGACGCTGTTCGACGCGGTCAGGGCGCACGGCGGCCAGCCGGCCAACTACTGCGAGATCGGCGGCAATCCCTCGGTCGCCAAGGCCTGCGGCTTGGCCAAGCTGGTGCTGCAGAAGCCCGGCGTGGAGCAAGATCGCGGTGATGATGTCGATCGTGTCCAACACGCGCGTGGACATCGTCGCGCGCGGCGTGATCAAGGCCTGCCTGGAGCTGGGCATGGACCCGGCCGAGAAGATCGCGATCTTCCGCATCCCCGGCGCGTGGGAGGAGGAGGGCTTCAAGATCCTCGAGAAGTACGGCGTCGACTACGCCGACCGCTCCGTCTCGCTCAACGAGGCCGCGCGCAGAGCGGTCGAGAAGATTGAACCCCGCCCACCCGTCGCGGCATGACGAACGTCGCGGCATGACGAACGCGATTCGAACGGAGCGGCACCAGTGAGCATCCTGATCGACGCAGACACAACCTTCATCGTCCAGGGCATCACCGGCCGCGAGGCCGTCAACCTCACGCGCGAGTGCCTGGACTACGGCGCCGGCGCGAAGGTCGTCGGCGGCGTCACGCCGGGGCGCCTGGGCCGCGACGTGCATGGGGTACCCGTGTTCGACACGGTCGCCCAGGCCGTCGCCCACCACGGCGCGCCGATCTACGGCTCGGTCGTGACGGTCCCCCCCGCCTTCACCAAGGACGCCGTGTTCGAGGCGATCGAGAACGGGGTCAAGCTGATCGTGATCGTCACCGAGCGCATCCCGCGCCGCGACGTGGCCGAGATGGTCGAGCTGGCGACGCTCAGGGGCGCTCGCATCATCGGCCCCAACTGCCTCGGGATCATCGTCCCCGACGTGATCAAGATGGGCGGCATCGGCGGCCCCGCGCGCAACGCGGCGCAGGCCTACACCCCCGGCCCGATCGGCGTGATCTCGCGCTCGGGCGGCATGACGACCGAGATGTCCTCGACGCTGTCAGCGCGGCCGGCCTCGGCCAGTCCACGGCCGTGTCGATCGGCGGCGACGCGATCATCGGCTCCTCCTACGCCGAGCTGATGCCGCTGTTCGAGGCCGACGAGCAGACGCAGGGCATCGTCATCTACACCGAGCCGGGCGGACGCATGGAGGCCGAGCTGGCGCGCTGGGTGACCGAGAACAAATCGCGCCTGCCGATCGTGGCCTTCATGGCGGGGCGCTTCATGGACGAGATGCCGGGCATGAGCTTCGGCCACGCCGGCACGATCGTCGAAGGCAAGGAGGACACCGCCTCGGAGAAGATCGCGCGCCTCGCCCAGGCCGGGATCACGGTGGCCGAGCGCATCGAGGACATCCCCGAGATGATCCGCACCAAGATCGAGCAAGGGAGCCCGGTATGAGGTTTGGATGGACGGCCGTTCCGGCCGTCGTCGTTCGTTCCCTCCGTGGGAGCGGGGCAGGCCAGAAAGGAGCGAGCCGATGAGGGCCGATGGGATCTTCATCGCCGTCGAAGTCGACGACGCGGTCGCCGGCGACGCCGAGCTGGCGCTCAGGTTGAGCGACGCCTGCCCGGTCGACATCTTCGCCCAGGCCGACAGCGGTGTGAGCATCGTCGAGAAGAACCTCGACGAGTGCGTTCTGTGCGGACTGTGCCTGGCCGCGGCGGGTGGGCGGGACCGGGTGAGGCGGGACCTCTACGGTGATCAAGCTCTACGACAACGACGCGGTCCTCACACCGGCCTACAGCGATCGCAGCCGCAGGACGCCGCGGCGACGACTACCAGCGCAGCAGCATCAGGCCGACGGTGACCCCGGGGCCGACGGTCACCATCAGGCCCAGCTCTCCGGCTTGCGGGCGGCGCAGCTCGACCGCGCGGTTCATCACGTAGAAGATCGAGGGCGTGCCCATGTTGCCGTGCTCGGCGAGCACGTCGTAGCTGGCCGCCACGTCCTCGCGCGAGAGGTCGAGCGCTTCTTGGACGCTCTCGATGATGCGTCGCCCGCCCGGGTGCACGAGCCAGTGGTCGATCGCCTCACGCTCCAGACCGTTCGCGGCGAGGAAGTCATCGACCAGGTCGAGCAGGCCTTCGCTGGCGACGTCCGGCAGCTCGCGGATCAGGTGCAGATAGCTGTCCTCGGGCGTCAGCTCCATCCGCACGGCGCCCAGCGTGCCGGCGACCTGGTGGACCTTGGAGGCGAGCACCACCGGACCAGGCCGGAGCGGCACCGGCGCGGCGGCGTCCCACGTCGAACTCGATCAGAGCAGCGGCGCAGCCGTCGCCGAAGATCGAGGAGCCGACGGTCTTGCTGCGCTCGTCGTCCTCGGCCGCCCCCATCAGGATGCCGGTCATGCTCTCCGCGGCGACCACCAGCGCCTTTTTCGGTCCACGCCGCCCGCGCCCGCCAGGCCTGGGAGGCCAGGCGGACGAGCGGCACCGCGCTCGCGCAGCCGACGCCCACGACGTGGTACTTGTCGGTGGAGGGGTCCATCTCGTAGTGGTCCACGAGCCGATGGGCGATCGTCGGGCCCGCCGAGCGAGTAGAGCGTGGCGCTCACGACCACGCCGATCTCGGCGGGGTCGATCTGGAGCTCGTCGATCGCCCGTACGGCGTAGTCGAGTAGGTGCTGCTCGATCGCGTGGGTGCGACCCTGCACGGTGGTCGCCAGGAACTCGTCGGTCAAGGTCAGGCGACGGCGCTGTACGCCGCAGCGGCTGAAGATGCGCTGGGCGAACTCGTCCTCTGAGAGCCCGAGCAGGCCGAGCACGTCGTTCTGGGTGAACGAGGTCTCGGGTCCGGCCAGCGCGACCCGGCTGATGTACGGGAGCCTGGGGCTCGCTGCGTCCCAGAAGGGCAGCGGCTGGGCCTGCAAACCGGGGAGGTCGGCTATAGCCTTCAAGATGGATCCCTTGGACTGTCTGGGGGTTCATAGGGCGGACTGGTGGGCGGACCAGAGGGGGAAAACGAGGATACGTGAGCAACCCGTCGGCAACCGTGAAAGAGCGGCTCCTCGTCGGCTTTTCTTCATAGACTCTTCATCCTATCGACATGTTTCTTCACAAACCCTTCGACAGGCGTCCATGAATAGCCTGCAAGGACTCACAACAGCCATGGAGCCTGGAGGGAAGTAGATGAGATTGATCGGGGCCGGAATGCCGCGCACGGGCACGCTGACGCAGAAGGTGGCGCTCGAGACGCTGGGCTTTGAGCCCTGCTACCACTGGGTCAACGTGATCGCCGACCTCGACCAGGTCGGGGTCTGGAAGCGGGCACTCGACGGCGAGGCCCCTTGGGATGAGGTGTTCGGCGACGCCCAGGCCACGGTGGACTGGCCCGGCGGGTACTTCTGGCACGAGCTGATGGACCGCTATCCGGACGCCAAGGTGCTGCTGAGCGTGCGCGACCCGCGAGAAGTGGGAGCCCAGCTTCAGGGAGACGATCTGGAACATGTGTTACGGCGAGTCCTTGATCCGACTGCTCTCCAGCGCCCGCGCCCAGGTCGATCCCAGGTGGGCGCGCTACCTGAAGCTGGTCGAGCGCATGTTCTGGATCGAGCAGGCCCCGTTCGCCGCCGGGCACGAGCGCCCCGAGCAGCTGATCGAAGGATTCAAGCGCCACAACGCGGCCGTCGAAGCGACCGTGCCGAGCGAGCGGTTGCTCGTGTGGAACGTGAGCGAAGGCTGGGGTCCTTTGTGCGAGTTCCTGGAGGTCCCGACGCCAGCATGAGCCGCTGCCCCACGTCAACGACCGCGAGACGTTCCTCGGTCGCGTGATCGACGGCGCTTTGGGCGCGCTGCAAGCTTGGCGCGCCGAGGAGTCTGAAGCGCTGAAGTCCGCGACGGCTTAGTGCGGCAGGCGCCGAGTCCAGACGCCGGAGTCCATCCGGGATGAGCAGATCGCGTCTTCTCCTCGCGCTGGTGCTCGCCGCGGTCGCGATCGCTCGTCGCCGTCTTGCTCGCAACGGGCGTCCTGTCGGGCTCCGGTAAAGGAGGAACGGCCCAAGCGTCAACCCCTGTCTGCCTGCCAAGCACGCTGAACCACGACGCCCGGCTCGCCGGCACCTCCATCGACGTGTCGCCGGCACCGCAAACGGGCACAGCCAACCCCCACACCCAGATCAGTTTCCTGGGCGTACCTGCCACCCGGATCCGCGAAGTGTCGGTCACGGGTACGCACAGCGGCCTTCACCCTGGCCGGCTGCAGGCCTATTCGCAAGGCGACGGGGCCAGCTTCCTGCCCGACACGGCCGTTCGAGCCCGGGGAGCAGGTGAGTGTGCGCGCCACGATCCTCGCCGCGGGAGCATCGGCGGGCACGCGCGCCGGGAAGACGGTCGCCTTCGGATTTCGCGTGGACACGCCCTATTCGACGGCGAGCGTTCCGCCCTTTCCCAACCCGCGAGCCGCGCCCGCGGACTACGAGAGCTTCGACACGCTGCCGGGCGCCCAGGTCCCGATTCTCAGCGTCACGACCGACCGATCGCGACCCAGGAGCCGGTGACGATCCTCACGACCAACGGACCGGGCCCGGGTCAGTACGGGCCGCTGATCTACACGCCGCATGGCAAGCTCGTGTGGTTCGACCGTTTGCCCCAAGGTCAGACCGCAGAGAACCTGAGCGTGCAGCGCTACGAAGACCATCCCGCCTTGACTTTCTGGCGCGGCAAGGTGCTCTCTTTGGGCTTCGGCCAAGGAGAAGACGTCGTACTGAACTCCGCTTATCAGACGATCGCCAAAGTCCCGGGCGGCAATGGCCTGCAGGCCGACCTGCACGACTTCCAGATCGCCCCGGGCGGATGTGTCCTACACGACCGCCTTCAATCCGATCCGTTGCGACCTCTCCTCGGTCGAAGGGGTGCGCGACGGGGTGATCCTCGACACCTCCGTCCAGGAGATCGACATGAAAACGGGTCTGGTGCGCTGGGAATGGCACAGCCTCGACCACGTGGCCGCTTCGGAGTCCGAGACGACGACGCCGACCAAGCCAACTCCGTGGGACTGGTTTCACGTCAACTCGATCGACGTGCAGCCTGGTGGGAACATTTTCATCTCGGCACGCAGTACCTGGGCCGGTTACCAGATCGAAGGCGGGCAGCGGCAACATCCTGTGGCGCTTGGGCGGCTTGAAGAGCTCGTTCAAGTTGGGTCCCGGCGTCGAAACGGCCTGGCAGCACGACGGGCGCATTCTTTCCAACGGGCTCGTCACGTTCTTCGACGATGGCTCGAACCCACCGATCCATTCACAGTCGCGTGGCTTGCGTATCGCTCTGGACTTCAAGGCCCACACAGCGCGTCTCGTCTCCAACTACACGCACCCTGACCCGCCTCTGCTGGCTCCCAGCCAAGGCAATATGCAGACTTTGCCCGACGGCAATGCGGTTGTGGGCTATGGCGGCTTGCCTGCCATCAGCGAGTTCGCCACCAATGGCTCGTTGCTATTTGACGCCCACCTGCCCTACGACATGTCCTTCTACAGGGCTTACCGCTTCCCCTGGAGCGGACGCCCCGCAAGCCCACCGGCCGCGCTCGCCAACCTGAACGACACAAACGAAGAGACGATCGTGCACATGAGCTGGAACGGGACCACCGAAGTGGCCTCTTGGAAGGTCCTTGCGGGACAGCGCCCCAATTCACTCAAGGCTCAGACCGAGATCCCGGCGAGCGGCTTTGAAAGCTCAACCACCCTGCCCAAGAAGTACGCCTACACCGCCGTCCAGGCACTCGACTCGGCCGGTCGCGTACTTGGCGCCTCAAAGCCCGTCGCGGTCACCTCGTACGCCGCCGCCCTGCCATCTACCCAGAAAGCAGGGTGAAGCCGGTGCTCAGTACGCCGGCTTGGTGGAGTGCTTGTGGGGCGCGGTGCCCGTGGTGGTCGTGGAGCCGCTCGTCGACGTCGACGTCGAAGTGCTCGTTGTTTTACCGCCGCACCCCGCTACCGCCAAGGTGGCCGCGAGGACGGCCAGTAGCGTTAGCATGGCGGCCAGTGACGTTCGTCTCATCGGCCGGCCTCTCGTTGTCGCTCGCGCATTTCGAGGCCCACCCTACCAGCCGTCGAGGAGGCCCCTCGCGCGCGCGAGGGGCGCCCCTTTCCGAAGCAAACCCTCACTCACACCCCCCGCGCGCGCGTAGGGCACCCCTTTTTGGAACACAACCACTCCCCCCCTCCGCCCGGGAGCGCCGGGCATGAGCACCGTCACGCCAACGAACCCGCAGACCACCGAGCCGCAGCCGCCCAAACGCAAGCTGGGCTCACGCGAGGCTTGGCTCTTGGGCGTGTGCTGCGTGGCCCAGTTCATGGTCATCCTCGACCTGAGCATCGTCAACGTGGCGCTCCCCTCGATCCAGCTGAGCCTCAACTTCACGGCGCCGGAACTGCAGTGGATCGTCGACGCCTACGCGATCACGTTCGCGGGCTTTTTGATGCTGGGTGGCAGGGCGGCCGACCACTTCGGTCAGCGCAAGATGTTCGTGTTGGCTTTGCTCCTGTTCGGGTTGGCCTCTCTGGCCGGCGGCATCGCCAACGATCGCACCACCCTGATCGCCGCCCGCGCCGCGCAAGGTCTCGGCGGCGCCCTGATGGCCGCCTGTTCGCTGGCGGTGATCACCTCCTCGTTCGCCCCCGGGCCGAAGCTCAACAGGGCAATCGGCGCTTGGGCGGCCATGAACGGGCTGGGTGGCGCGGCGGGGATGTTGTTCGGGGGACTCATCACCCAGGAGCTGAACTGGCGTTGGGTGCTGTTGATCAACCCCCCGATCGCGATCGTGGCGGCTGTGATTGCCTACGCCGTGGTGAGCGAGCGCCGCAGAGCCCCGGGGCGGACCTTCGATCTGGCGGGCGCACTGACGCTCACGATCGGCCAGATGGTCCTGGTCTTCGGCGTGGTCGAAGCGGGCTTGGCCGGCTGGGACACGACGGCGGCGCTTGGCCCGATCATCGGCGGCATCGCCCTGCTCGGCGTGTTCGTGGCGATCGAGACGTGGATCGCCTCAGAACCATTGATTCCCTTCAAGGAGCTGACCAAGCCATTGCGGGTGGCCAACAACATCGTGCTGTTGTTCAGCGCCTCGCTGTTTCCGATGTGGTTCGTGAGCTCTCTCTATCTGCAACAGGTCTTGGGGCTCTCGCCGCTGCACACCGGTCTGATCTTCCTGCCGATGACCTTGATGATCATGGCGGTGGCCTCGCGCGCCGGCAAGCTCGTAGGCCAATTCGGCGTGAAGGCGGTGCTCGGTGGCGGGCTGATCCTGCTGACCGGCGGGATGTTGCTGCTGGCGCGGATCGGCGCCAGCGGCAGCCCGATCGTGTACATCATGATCCCGGGTCTGCTGACTGCAGCCGGCATCGCGCTGTCGATCGTGCCCTCGACGATCGCCGCCACGCAGGGCGCCAAGGAGGGACAGGCGGGACTGGCCTCGGGCCTGGTCAACACCTCGCGTCAGATCGGCGGCGGGCTCGGCCTGGCGGTGCTGGTGACGCTGGCAACCCAGCACTCCAGCCAGCTGATCGGCGCCGGCGCGCTTGTGCCGCAGGCGCTGACCGACGGCTTCAGGCTGGCCTACCTGATCGGCGCGGGGCTGGCGGTGGCGGCGGCGCTGGTCACGTTCACGGCGATGGCCAAGCCCGATAAGGCCGGCTCGGCTCGCCCGCTGGCGCTTGCGATCGCGGCGGTGCTCGTGGTCTTCGTGGCGGTCGATCTGGCCTTCGCGGGCTCGCATGGGGCGCCGGTCGGGGCCTATACGACCAAAGGCGCCTACAGCTTCGTGACCGAGCCAACTCTGCATCCGCCCAAGCTGCAGACGGAAGGTAGAACGCCAAACCACGGCGCTGGCGCCGGGATTCATCTTCACCGCCAACTTCTACAACCTCAATTATCCCCCGCTGGTCGGCCAGAGCGGCCCGTTGATCCTCGACCACGACCTGCAGCCGGTGTGGTTCGAGCCGGTGCCCGAAAAGGCGGTGGCCTCCAATCTGAGCCTGCAAACCTACGGCGGCAAGCCGGCGCTCGCCTGGTGGCAGGGGGTCGTCACGAACACGGGCCAGACCGAGAGCGGCGAATACGTGATCGCCAACCAGCACTATCAACCTGTCGCCCGCCTGAAAGGCAGGGACGGCTGGGTCTTGACGCTGCACGAGATCGTGATCAGAGGCGAAGACGCGTGGGTGACGGCCAACAAGAACATCGCCAAGGACCTGTCGAAGTACGGCGGCGCCTACAACGGGGCGCTGATCGACTCGGCGGTGCAGGAGTACAACCTGAAGACGGGCAAGCTGTTGCAGCAGCTGGGACGCGCTCGATCACATTCCGCTGGAGGACTCCTACGCCAGCGTGCCGACGAACGGGTTCCCGTGGGACGCCTACCACGTCAACTCGATCTCGCTGACCGACAACGGCCAGTTCCTGGTGTCGATGCGCAACACGTGGGCCGCCTACCTGGTCGACGTCGCCGAGCGGCCGGATCGAATGGACGCTGGGCGGCAAGCGCTCGAGCTTCACGTTCGGCAAAGGCGCCGACTTCCAGTGGCAGCACGACGTGGCGTTCGGGCCGGGCTCGACGGTGACGCATGTTCGACGATCACTGCTGCCAGCTGACCGGCGGCGGCACCTCGGTCCCGGCTACGCGGGCCTCGCGCGGACTCGTGCTGAAGCTGGACGAAAACGCGAAGACGGCGACGCTCGCGGCCCAATACCCGGGCGGCGATCAGTTCGAAACCGAATACATGGGCGACACGCAGCCGCTGCCCAACGGCAACACGTTCGTCGGCTGGGGCTCGGAACCGTATCTTTCGGAGTACAGCCGTACGGGCAAGCAGCTGCTGCAAGGCCATTTCCCGGGCCCGGACCTGAGCTACCGCTCGACGATCGAGCAGTGGGTCGGTCTGCCGCTCACCAAGCCGGCCGGCGCGGCTCGCCAAACAGGCGGCAGGACGACGGTGTACGCGAGCTGGAACGGCGCCACGCAACTCGCTTCCTGGCGGGTGCTCGCGGGACCGACGCCGGTAGGCTGAGGGTCGTGACGAACGTCGCCAAGTCCGGGTTTGAGACCGAGATCCCGACTGCCGCGCAGCTATCGGCGCTTCGAGCTGCAGGCGATGGATCGCGGATCGGCTCGCGGCAGTCTCGGGCTGCTCCCGGGCGTTCCAGGCTCGACGGCTGCGATGACGACTGCAGGGGGATTCAGTGCTGCCAGTGGCCGCCGCGAGCGCTGTGCGGTGTGGCGCTGTGCGCGTGCGGCGAGAGCGCGGCCAGCAGCGCGTCGACGAAAGGACTCACGCCAACTGCCGATCGCGCCGAGGCACAGGCCAACTCGGTCGCCGTATCGCCGATGCCGGGCACCGAGGACGCCTCGCCGGACACGCAGATCAGCTTCTTGGGAGAAGCGGGCACGACAGTGTCGAACGTGAGCGTGGTGGGCTCTCGCAGCGGCAACCACCCGGGCAAACTGAAGCGCTACTCGACCGGGACGGGCGAGAGCTTCGTGCCCAACACGCCGTTTCAGGCGGGCGAGCAGGTGGCCGTGCACGCGCTCGTGGGCACGGGCGGGGCGACGCCGGAAAAGCCGGTGACGACGATCTTCACGGTCGCCCACCAGGCGAACGTGAGCCAGGTCGAGTTCCCCAACAACCCGGGCGACCCGCACGCGATCCAGCACTACGCCTCGGCGCCGAGCCTGACGCCCTCGACGGTCACGATCACGACCAAAGCACAGGCGGGCGCGGCGCCGGGCGACCTGTTCTTGGCTCCCTACCAGGGCGAGGGCACGCCCGGACCGATGATCGCCGAACAAGACGGGGCGCTCGTCTGGTTTCACCCGCTGCCCAAAGGCTATGAGTCGACCAACTTCCAGGTCCAGCAGTTCGACGGCAAGCCGGTGCTGACCTGGTGGCAGGGGCGCATCCTGAAGGTGGGCTTCGGGCAGGGCGAAGACGTGATCTACAACACCTCCTACAAACGCATCGGCAGCGTCAGGGCCGGCAACGGCTACAGGGCCGACCTGCACGAGATCAGGCTGACCCCGGAAGGCACCGCTTGGATCGACGAGTTCGACCCGATCGAGATGAAAACGGCCTCGCTGCGGGGGGCGGGCGGCGTGCTGACCGACTCGGTGATCCAGGAGATCGACGTCAAGACCGGGACTTGTGATGTGGGAGTGGCATGCACTGGGACACATCCCGCTGAGCGACTCCTATAACCCGATCCCGCACAACGGCAATCCGTGGGACTACATCCACGTCAACTCGGCCGACCCGGGGACCTCCAACGACCTGTTGATCTCGGCGCGCAACTCGTGGGCGCTGTATGACATCGATCTGAAGACGGGGACGTTCAACTGGCAGATGGGCGGCAAGCACTCGACCTTCAAGCTGGGGCCGGGCGCGAAAACGTATTGGCAGCACGACGCCGAATGGCAGCCGGGCGGCCTGATCTCGGTGTTCGACAACGGCTCGACCCCGCCCAAGGAGAAGCAGTCCCGGGGCGTGCTGCTGAAGCCCGACTATGGCGCCAAGACGGTCGCCCTGGCGAAGGCGTTCACGAACCCGACGAAGACGCTGCTGGCGCCCGCGCAGGGCAACACTCTGTCGCTGCCGGGCGGCGACTGGCTCATGGGTTATGGCAACCTGCCCAACTTCACCGAGTACGACTCGGCGGGACACGTGCTGCTCGACGGGACGCTTGGGACACAACGTGCAGGACTTCAGGACCTACCTGGCGCCGTGGAGCGGCCAGCCGGAAACGGAGCCGGCCGTGGTCGCCAAGCGCAGCGGATCGAGCGTGACGGTGAGCACCAGTTGGAACGGCGCGACGGGCGTCGCCTCGTGGCAGGTGTTCGACGGCTCCTCGCCGACCCTGCTGGCGCCGGTGACGACCGTGCCGAGAAGCGGCTTTCAGACGACGGCGACCGTCAGCACAAGCGCTTCTTACATCGAGACCAGGGCGCTGGACGCCAACGGCAACGTGCTCGGCGCTTCGCCTGCGAAGCACGTCGGTTGAGCCCCACAAAGACCGCCCGCGCCGCTAAGCTATAGAGACCGTGAGCGAAAACTTCTCACTGATCGTGATGTGCGTGTTCATGCTCGCCTCGCTGGCATTCTTCGCGCAGCAGATCCTCGCCTACCACTGAACCCAAAAGGCCTCTCAGGCGTGCTTGCGGGCCGTCTTCAAGCGTTCCCGTTCCTGCTGCTTGTCCACGACCGTGGCGATCAGCTTGAGGAACTGGGAGGGGCCGGTGGCCTTGGCCTTGCCGTAGGTGAAGGCCTCGATCCAGTCGGGGACCTTGCCCTCGGCGGCCATGACGTTGAAGAACTCGCGGCGCATCTCGACCTTGATGCGGGCGTCGTCGGCGGGACCCTTGGTGACCTTGAAGTCGGGCATCTCCAGGCGGAAGAACTGGACGTCGCCTTTGCCCTGCAGTTCGACGCCGACGACGAGCTTCATCGGCGCCAGGGCGGGGACTTCCTCGACGAAGCGCCGCGCGGCGGTCTCGATCAGGTCCTTGGCGTCACCGGCCATCAGCTTCCTCCTCGATGCGAGATGCGCGCCACGGCATCAGTCGATCAGCCCCGTCCAACCTTGATGGCGTGCGCCCGCACGCCATCAGATCTTGTGCCTCTGCAAGAGCTTCTTGCCGATCACCATGCGCTGGATCTCCGAGGTTCCCTCGCCGATCAGGAGCAGCGGCGCGTCGCGGTACAGGCGCTCGATCTCGTACTCCTTGGAGTAGCCGTAGCCGCCGTGGATGCGGAAGCACTCCTCGACGCAGAAGCGGCCGGCCTCGGAGGCGAACAGCTTGGCCATGCCGGCCTCCAGGTCGGAGCGCACGCCGGCGTCCTTCAGGCGCGCGGCGCGCAGCGTGAGCAGCCGCGCGGCGTCGACCTGGGTGGCCATGTCGGCGAGCTTGAACTGGATCGCCTGGTGCTCGGCGATCGGCTTGCCGAAGGTCTTGCGCTCCTGGGAGTAGCGCAACGCCAGCTCAAGGGCGCGCTGGGCGATGCCGACGCCACGCGCGGCGACGTTGACGCGACCGACCTCCAGGGCGTCCATCATCTGCACGAAGCCCTTGTTGAGCCCAGCCTGCTCGCCGCCGAGCACGTTCTCGGCGGGGCACTGGTAGCCGTCGAACACGAGCTCGGTCGACTCGACGCCCTTGTAGCCCATCTTTTTGAGCTTCGGCGGGACGGTGAGGCCGGCGTAGGCGCCGGTGTTCTCAGAGACTCCCCCCTGCTTCTCGGCGATGAAGCAGGTGAAGCCCTTGTGACGCGGGGAGGCGTCGGGGTCGGTCTTGACGAGCACGAACACGAGGTCGGACATCAGGCCGTTGGTGACCCACATCTTCTGGCCGTTGATCTCGTACTTGCCGTCCTCGCCCTTCTTGGCGGCGGTCTTGATCGCCTGCACGTCGGAACCCAGCTCGGGCTCGGACAGCGAGAAGGCGGCGCGAATCTCTCCGGTGGCCATGCGCGGCAGGTACTTCTGCTTCTGCTCCTCGGAGCCGAACTTGATCAACAGGTAGGAGCCGATGAAGTGGGTGTTGATCACGCCCGAGATCGAGATCCAACCGCGCGAGAGCTCCTCGACGATCATCGCGTAGGTCGTCAGGTCGAGGCCCATGCCGCCGTACTCCTCGGGGATCGTGACCCCGAACAGGCCCAACTCCTTCATCTGCTCGACGATCGGCTCGGGGAACAGATCCTCGTGGTCGTAGTGCTCGGCGTTGGGGAGGATCTGCTCGTCGGCGAACTGGCGCACCATCTCGGTGATGGCCTTCTGCTCGTCGGTCTTCTCGGTGTAGGGGGCGGCTACGGCCATATCTCTTCTTGCTCCAGTGTCGAATCTGTAGTGAGCGCAGGATACCGAGCGGGCCAAAGGCGCCTGGCGAGCCTCGCCCAACGCCCCCGATTCGGCGATCCTATTCCCCATCTATCAAGCTGTTCACTCCCTATTTTGCAGGCACCGCATTCCCAATTGTGCAGGCACTATACTCCCAATCATGCAGCGGTAATATTCCCAATCGGACAGGATAGGTGTGCCCGCAGCCTTTGTAGAACGCCACGTCAGACCGATCGTCCTGGAAGCGCTCTCCGATGCTCGCGTGGTCTGCCTGCTGGGCGCACGCCAGACGGGCAAGAGCACCCTGGTCAAGCAGATAGCGGCAGGCGAGCATCCCGCGGAATATCTCACGCTGGACGACGATGCGACCCGTGGCATCGCGCTGAGGGACCCGACCGGGCTCATAGCGACGATAGACGGGCCGGTCGTCATCGACGAGATCCAGCGTGCTCCCGAGCTGCTGCTCACGATCAAGGCCCGCGTCGACTTGAACGACAGTCCGGGACAATTCCTGCTTACCGGGTCCGCCGACCTCTTCACGCTGCCGACGATCGCCGACCTGCTTCCAGGACGTGTGGACTACGTCAGGTTGTGGCCGTTTTCGCAGGGAGAGATCGAGAAGCGTAGGGAGACGTTCATCGATCGTCTGTTCGCCGCCGATCCGCCGAGGATCAACGCCGCCGAGATCGGGCGAGAAGGCTACGCCAAGCGAGTCGTCGCGGGCGGCTTCCCACGCGCGTACAACCGCGACGCGCGCAGTCGGGCGCGTTTCTTCGATGCGTACGTGACTACGGTTCTCGCGCGCGACCTGCAGGATGTCGCTCGTGTCCGTCGGACGAACGACGTCGAACGACTGCTCGGACTCGTCGCCGCTCGCTCGGCGACGCTTCTCAGCGCCCGCGCCCTCGGAGCGGACCTGGAGGTGGACCGCAAGACCGCATCCAACTATCTGGGAATCCTCGAAGACCTCTTTCTGGTCCGTTGTCTGCCACCTTGGCTGAGCAACCTGGGCAGCCGTCATATAAAGACGCCGAAGCTGCACCTCACCGACAGCGGACTGCTCGGCCATCTGCTCAACCTGGACGTGCGGCGGATCGCGCGCGAACCCGCGGCCGCGGGCCCAATCTTCGAGAGTTTCGTGGCGATGGAGCTGCTGCGTCAGAGCGAGTGGTCCGGCGGCTCTCCACGCCTGTTTCACTATCGCGATACGCAGCAGCGCGAGATCGACGTGGTCCTGGAACTACGTGGGGGCGCTGTGGCCGGCGTGGAGGTCAAGACGGCGGCAACAATCCGCGCCAAGGACTTCGCCGGCCTTCGCTACCTTCGCGACAAGCTGGGCGACAGATTCAAGTTCGGCGTGGTGCTGTACGCCGGCGAGCGAACGTTCCTTTTCGGGGATCGTATGGCGGCGGTCCCGCTATGCGGCCTGTGGGAGACCTGACCGTCGACTCTCTGGGAGACTCGCCCCCGTGAACTTCGCCCGCGACGTCCTGCAAGCCCAGCCGCCCGAGCGCCTGGCGCTCGTAGAGCTGGCGCGCGACGGCTCACGGCGGGAGTGGACATTCGCGCAGGTGAACACGGGCAGCGCGGCGATGGCGGGCGTACTCGCGGGCGCGGGCGCACTCGCGGGCGGAGGCGTGGGTGTGGGCGGGGGCGTGGGACGCGGAGACGTGGTGATGACGCTGATCGGCAACCGGGCGGAGTGGGTGCTGACAATGTTGGCCTGCTTTCGGATCGGCGCGGTCGTGCTGCCTTGCACCGAGCAGCTGCGCGCCAAGGACCTGCGCCTGCGCTTGGAGGTGGCACGCCCGGAGCTGATCGTGGCGGATGAGCGCAACGCCGTGGAGCTCGAAGCGGCGCAGCCGCGCTGCGAGGTGCTGTGGGTTGGCGGTCCGCAAAAGGGGTGCCCCGCGCGGGGGCACGCGCACGCGCGTGGGGCACCCCCAACAGACATACACACACCCCCTCCCCCACCGGCGGATCTGGAGGAGAACGACCCGGCTCTGATCACCTTCACGAGCGGCACGGCGGGCGAGCCGAAGGCGGTGGTACACGGGCAGCGCTACCTGTATGGCCAGCGCGTCCAGGCCGAGCACTGGCTGGGCGCGCAGGCGGGCGACCTGGTGTGGTGCACAGCCGCCAGCGGCTGGAGCAAGTCGGCCCGCAACGCCTGGATCGCGCCCTGGCTGCGGGGAGCGACGGCGCTGCTGCACGACGCGCGCTTCGACCCGGAGGAGCGACTGGACTTGATCGAACGAGAGCAGGTCAACGTCCTGTGCATGGCGCCGACCGAGTACAGGGTGATCGCCAAGCGCGCGCGGCTGCGGCCGCTGCCGAGCCTGAAGGGCATGGTGGCGGCGGGCGAGGCGCTGAACCCGGAGGTGCTGAAGGTTTGGCGCGACGCCACGGGGCTTGAGATAAGGGACGGCTACGGGCAGACCGAGACCGGCCAGATGACGGGCATGGGGATAGGGATAGCTGCTCGTGCCGGATCGATGGGCCGGGCCTTGCCAGGAGTCCGGTTGAGCGTGAGGGATGGGGAGCTGGTGGCGGACCCGAGGAGCGTGGGGACGTTCTTCCTGGGCTACCTTGGCGAGGGGGTCGTGCGTTGCCGAGGTACGGACGGCGGTGACCACAGCAGCTGGAAGATCGAGGACCGCCGCGAAGACGGGGAGTGGCGCACGGGCGACCGGGTCGGCGAAGACGCCGACGGCTACCTGCGCTTCGAGGGCCGCGCTGACGACGTGATCGTCTCTGCCGGCTACAGGATCGGACCGTTCGAGGTCGAGTCTGCCCTGGTGGCCCACCCGGCGGTGGCGGAGGCGGCCGCCGTGTCCGCGCCCGACGAGGAGCGCGGCGCTGTCGTGCGCGCGATCGTCGTGTTGCGCGAGGGCTACGAGGCCTCCCCCGAGCTGGCCGGAGAGCTACAGGAGCACGTCAAGCGCGAGACCGCCCCGTACAAGTACCCGCGCATCGTCGACTTCGCCGAGGAGCTGCCGAAGACCGCCAGCGGCAAGATCAGGCGAGCCGCGCTGCGATCCGAGCGCTGAGGGCGAGCGCGGCAGTCGCTCTACCTGCCTTTCTTGGCCTTGCCCTTCGTTTTGACCCTCTTGGCCTTCGACTCATGCTTCGCACCCTTGCTCTTGGTGAGTGGCCAGGGGCGTTGCAGCCCCTGGCTCTCATAGAACCGGACGTGACAGTCTCCCGTCATACGGCTCCCACCATTCGGTCGTGGGCGCGCACCACTCGCCAGTGAGCAAAGAGGTCTGGTTGGCGCCTTGCGACGTCGTCCAGGAATTTCCATGCTCTCATGCGGTTGTGCTTGAGTCGCTTGTACGTTCTCATCGCCCAGCGCACCAGGTACTTCTCGATGCTCCTGAGCGATAGGGCCAGTCTGCTTGGGTAGAAACGCCCGTAGTAGTTGACCCATCCGTGCACGATCGTGTTGATCTCTCGCGCGATCTCCGTGAGGGGTGTGCTGTTCCATAGGTGTAGCCTCCAGCGCCTGATCGTCTGTCGCATCGTCTTCGCCGCGTCCTCACTGATCGCCGGGGTGAAGTTGGTGAACAACTCTCCCCGTCGGTCGCGAGCTGTGCGGAGACGAAACGTGTAACCCAAGAAATCGAACCGCACGTGCTCGTAGGAGCGTTTGCGTTTGGAGTCCTTGCAGTACACGATGCGAGTCTTGCCTGGATTGACCTCCAGACCCAGCGACACCAGTCGCTGCTTGACCGCATCGAGAACGACGTGCGCTTGTTGCTCCCTCTGGCAGTGCACGACAATATCGTCCGCGTAGCGCTCAAACGGGACGGTCGGGAACTCCCGGCTCATCCACAAGTCAAACGCGTAGTGCAAGAAGATGTTAGCCAGCACTGGCGAGATCGCAGAACCCTGGGGAGTCCCGCGATCCCTTGCTGAAACAGTGCCGTCCTCCTGCTGGATCGGCGCTTCCAGCCACCGTTCCACATAGAGAAGGATCCACCGCTCGTCAGTACGAGCGGCTACCGCACGCAACAGGAGCTCGTGGTCGAGGGAGTCGAAGAACGACTGTATATCCAAGTCGATAACCCAGTCGTTGCGCCAACACCGCTCCCGGCACACCCTCACCGCATCAAGAGCCGAGCGGCCAGGCCGATAACCGTATGAATCCGAGTGGAAGAACGGCTCCGCACTAGGCTCCAAATACCGTCTAACGACCGTCTGCGCAACCCTATCAGCGACAGTGGGCACACCAAGAGTCCTGACCCCTTGCCCATGTTGCTTCGGTATCTCCACCGCCAACACAGCCGGCGGCATATAGGACCCCGAGGACAACCGATTCCAGACCTTATAAAGGTTCCCCTGAAGGTCCCTCTCAAAATCCTTTATCGATACCCCATCAACACCAGCAGCACCCTGGTTCGTCTTCACAGACTCCCAGGCTTCCAACACAACCTTCTTCGAGATCACAAACGACTTCGCTTGCGACTTTGACTCAACCATTGGCTCCTCCCACACACACGTGGTTGACCACTGATCTCGCCTGAATGGTCCGTCCGCTTCGCTCCAATCCCATTACAAGACCTTCAACGCTACTACCAGACGGTCCGCCCCTGTGCCCCGCAACGGTACTCAGCCCCTCACGGTTCCCGCCGCTTGGAGTTCTCCCGCGACCAACCCACCGCAGGCTCAAAGCCACTGGTGGACGATCCCGCAGAACGACAGGTTCCCATGTTCCGTATAGAAGCCTGACCCACGCTCGCGCCGCATACATGCCGGACACCATCTGGCCAATAAACAGGCACCCGCCAGACTCATCACGAAGCCAAGCACCAGGCCCGCTTTCGATGTCACCTATTGCCTTTCGACACGTCACCTGCGGTTCACTCTCGTTCGCCTTCATCGGGTCATACCTGACATGCTCACAGGCACATCTTTTCCGTATCGCTCAGCACAAACGGCTCTTGACCGCCGCACCATACGGTGGTTTGTGGCCCCCTCCTGCAAAGCGACCACAGAGGACCTACCTCCATCTCCTACACAGCACCGCAACAAAAAGACCCCATTCACTTCCTCCTCTTCTTGGCGGTCTTCTTCTTGCGCTCATGGCGCACATGCTTGGGGCAGCCCGTGACACCGATCGGCGTGTTCTCGTGGATCACCGCGCCGTTCTGCGCGGTGAACGCTGTTGGCATTATGAGTTTGCTCTTGCAGAGATTCCCGTTCGCCGCCAACGCCGAATACTTGCCCTGCGGCAACGTCAGTTCGAACGTGCCCACCGGCGCGTCGGGTACTGTCGCGAATGTACTG
Source organism: uncultured Solirubrobacterales bacterium (assembly GCA_963809705.1). Lineage (GTDB taxonomy): Bacteria > Actinomycetota > Thermoleophilia > Solirubrobacterales > Solirubrobacteraceae > Palsa-744. The sequence continues at coordinate 697,407 of CAWEKF010000002.1, forward strand.
CTGGTGATGCCTGCTTTGTTGATGAACGTTTCGCCGTGCAGGTCGAGCGTGACGCCGTAGCCCTGCAGGACGATGACCAGTTCGGGGAACTTCGCGCCGCCATGACTGACGAAGTAGGCGGGGCCTTCCAACGGGACCGGCAGCAGTGGCGTGATCGCTCTTGCGTGTCCCACGATCGACGCTGACGGGCACGACGCGGGATTCGCCGCGAAGACCTGTTCGGTGCACGCCTTCTGCAACGTCGTCAGGCGCGAGGGCAGTTGCTTGGGGAGATCGACCTTGACTTTCGCGATGTTCGCGTCCTTACCGAACGAGCCCTGAGGGTAGGTCAGGGCGACGTGTAGGCTCGCACCGTTAGCCCTAGAGGTCTTCGCGGACGTGGTTACTTTGAAGCCTGGCTTGAATTCGAGGCTGCGACACGACCCGACCTGGAAATGGCTCGCTATCGGTGCGCTCGCACCAGGACCGCCCACACCGGGGGGAGGAGTGCCCCACGCAGTCCCGGAGAACGAGCCGGGGTTGCAGTTGGTGGGGTTGAACATGAACCCTGGCCTGTCGATCACCGCATCGACGAGCCGCAGGTCTGTGGGTACGCCCGCGACGATCTGCGGCAACGGGTCTGTCGTGACGGTGATCTGCGCGGTCGTAGGGTCGACTTCGATCTTCGCTCTCGTGACGATCGTCCCGAGGTTGAACGGGCCGGCGATCACGTGCGTCACGATCGACAGGCCGAACGGCGCGCCCTTATACGGGCCGGTCAGATAGATCTGCGATTCTGGGTTCCCGGGTTGTGGGATCACCAACGGATACGGACCCGGACCGGAGGCGACGGCGGCGTGTCCGACCTTCGACGCTTCAGAGCATTCGCCCCTAGCCGCCTGGGATTCGGGGCACAGTGAGACCTGGCTGATCATCCCGGACAATCCCTGCGGGATCTTGAATTGCAGCCGTTCGATGCGCTGCTGCCCATCGCCGCGCGTCAACAGCAGCGAGAAGCTCGTGAAGCCTCCCGCCTGATCGGTCGTGGAGCCAGCGGTCAAGGACGGGCTGAACGGCAACGGCGAGGGCACACAACCGGACCCATTGGGGCCGGAGCTGATGGGGAAACTGTTCGAGAACGGGACATCCACACCGAACGGGGTCGTCCACGGCGTGAAATCAGCATCCGTCGTATAGGTCCCGCACTGGACGGGTGTCGCCAGCGCTGCCTGTGCGCCACCGGAGAACACCAGTTTGAAGCTCGTGAACGGCAGCGCGGGTGTTTCCTCGACTGTTGTAGTCAACTGTCCCGTCGCCTCGTTCAAATGCACCGTCGCCGGGAGCTTCAAGTAGACCCCGTCGCCTGAGGCTGCGATCAACAGCCGTAGTTCGGGGGGGTTTGACTGAAGGACGTACACGTCGCCTTCAAGTTCGCTTTCGAGCGCGCCTTCCAACAACGGAGTCCTGATTTTGACGGTCCCGACCTTCGATGCTGATGGACAGCTTTGTGGGCCTTCGCCGTGAATGTTCGCTTCGGTTTCACCGCATGACTGCAGGCCGGCGGCCTGACCGGGGTTGATCACCAGGCCTTCGGGCAACGTCACCGACGTGTTCTTCAGGGTCGACGCGACCAGCCCCTCGGGGTTCAGGAGGTTTTCCTGGGGGACCTTCACTTCGACACCCAACCCCGCCGGTGTATCGGCGAAACCCGTTTCGGGGATCGCCGAGATCGACGGTTCGATCGTCAAATGTTCACAACCGGTGAAACCAACCGGCGCGCCTGTGTTGTCGCGTGTGACAGCGCTCGCTTCCACAGGCGTCAGTTCCCGCTGCTCCCATGTGCTCAGCCCGCGGATCGAGAACGTTTGCGGGCCCGCGCACGACGTCGGCAACGTCAAAAACGGCTGCGCTATGCTGTCGCCCGGACACCCTTCACGCTCGCAGATGAACGGGTTCTGGGTCTTGCGTTCGGGATTGTGGCTCGCTTCCGCGGGCACACCCCAGATCGTCAAAATGTTCTGACCAAAGTTAACCGGCGGGATGTTTTCGATGTGCTCCACGATCCCATAACCATTCCCGCTGCGCACCCCCGCGTTGAAGATCGCGTGAAAACCAGCGACAGAGAACGCAAACTCATCCGGGACACCAGGCGGCGGCACGATACTGAACACAGGCTCCCGTATAAACGTAGTCGTACTCCCTGCCCCTGGTTCTCCATCCTCAAATCCGACCTCATCGACGCCGATCTGCGACGCCGCGGGGCACTCCTCCCCATCGAGCTGTGCGCGGGTGCACTGCGGCACTGCACCCGGATCGCCAAAGAAACCAGGCGGCAGAACACTTTCGAGTGTTCTCGCTTCCCCACCCGCAAGTTTCGCGAACGAGTCGTCCTGTTCGCCGTTCACCTGGTTGAGGGTAAACGCGAACGACGCCGTATAAGGATGCGACCCCGCCTGCGTATCGATAGTGCCGTCCGCATTGGAGAACCACACGTCCCAATCCTCGAACCCAAACCCAGGCGACCACGACCCGACCGTCACCGGATCGGACACGCTCGTCGCCCCCAGCGCGCCACCGCCCCCCACCTCCACACCATTCGAGAACGTACCTGACACAGCACTACCTTCCACCCTAACGGCGATTCCGATACGTTCGAGCGCCAGGGTGCTGTTGCCGGCACCAGACGGCACCGACGGTAGATCAGCGGGATTGCTTCTACACGTGATCGTGCTCGCGCCGTCGATGCCCCGTTCACCGGAGCCATTGCCCATACAAACCCAGCGCGCACTATGAGGAAGTACACCCACCCCTTCATGTGCTTCTTCTTCGGCCGGAGTGAGGATTTTAGTTTCAGCACTGCTAGCGCCACCCTGCATGCCCCCGGCCTTCGTCGCGATGACACCGGCCGGAAGCGTATCGATCACCGTGATAGGGCCGTCGCTCGGCTTAGCGCCCGTATTCATGATCGCCACCTGGATTGTGCCATCGCCACCTGGCGCAAGGTTCGTCGGGGCTACAGAGGAGAACGCATGCCAGCCGGTGCCTTCCGTGACAGCGGCAGCGGAAGACACCCCCAGCAAAGCCACAGCCCCCGCAAGCAAAAGCGCGATCGCCGCGACCCGCACCGGCCGAGTATGTTGGGCAGCGCTCGTCATTTACTCCTCCTGTCGCTCTTCAATGGTCGGGCGCTCTTCTTGGCTTTTGCTCTGTGCTTACCCACGGCGCCTTTGGCCTTCGTCTTCACGCATTTGCCGTGGCTGAGCTTCTTGGGCTTGGCGCACCTGCTCTTCGCAGCCGTCTTCTTCTTTGGCGCTGCCGGTGCTGGTGGCGGGAAGTTTCCGGTGCCTTCGAACGTCACGCTCGCCGGTGTTGCGAAGATCGGCGGCGCTGGCGGCACACCCTGACAGCCCGTACCCGAACACTCAGGCGGCGTCGTCGGATGCACACCACCCACACGCGCGTCATACACATCGAGAACGTCGTTGCGATCCTGCGCGACCAGCTGCGCACGCGTGATCAGGAACACATCGTTACCGCTCGCCGACGCGTCCAACAGATACGTGTTTTCAGGGTCGCTGCCGCTGGAGAGCAGATAGATGCACCCTTCGCCTTGCTGGCAGCTGCCGCTACCGTCACGCTCCCACTCATACACGTCCAACCAACCGCTCGTGGCCTGCGGAACCAACGGCTGAGCGCTATCGAAGAACACGCGACTGCCGTCTTCTGAGATCCATTGCGGCTGATAGGTAGGCTCGAGGCTGACGGGAAGCTCAGCCCCCACTAGCGACGTTTCACCCTTCGCGATGGCGCCGGCCGTTGCGACGGCGCTGGCGTTCGTGAGCACCGGCGCTTCGCCGGTGGGATCGCACGATACGCACCTGAGCTTGCCCGATGGCGCTTCGTAGAGGAACACCTCTTCGATCGCTTCTTCAACCATCGTACCCAAGCCTGAATCTTTCCTGAAACCACGATTGTCGTATCCAGTCAAGCTCGCGTTCGACATGAACACGAGGCTCTGGCCATCCGGCGTCACCTCCGCTGTGCGACTACCGATTTCTTCCTCGTAATCACTCGTAAGAGCCACGTTCCCCGTCGGATAGTCGCCGGAATTCTTCGCACCGTTGGTCGCCACGCGTGTCGTCACACCACCGTGCCAGAGATCGATATTATCACTGGCGTCGACGTAATACACGTATTCGCCATTTTCACTGATACCCGCCACGCCCTTAACTTCCACACCGGGGGACAGGTTTGTCGTTTCCGCCGTTCCCAGGTTGTACTCGTAGAGATTGCCCTTGGTGAAGAAGACCTTCGACCCATCTGCGCTTGCGCCCTGGAAGATGCCGCCACCGCCAACCGCCGCGTCGACCTGGACTGTGCAGGCGTCCGTCGCGATCATGCATTCTTCTTCGGGACCGACGGGGCTTTGCGGTTGTGTATCGTTCTCCCGCACATACAACGCCTGCGAGCGCTTTTCGATCGGCGCCAGCTCCGAGCTGGTGTGCGTGTTCACGAAGGCTTCCGGGGCCGCGGTCCAGAAGACACGCGAACCGTCAGCCGAGATCACGCGCGTGAAACCGGGACCGGCGCCCGGTACGCCGTTGGGTCCCAGACCGGCTTCGACCGCTCCAAACGAAGCGCCCGGCGCGACACGGCCGTTGGGCAGCACATCGACGAGATACGGCCGCCCATCGACAGAGTCATATAGGTAGTGAACGAGGCTGCTATGCTTGCCTTCCTCGACTTCCCTGCGGACGTCTTCGCCGAGTTCCTTTTCCAGGTCGCCTTCGCCTTCCAACAAACCGGCGTTGCTCTCGAACAACAGATGGCTGGATGCGGGAACCGCGCCCGCACCAGTGTTTGCGCCCGCGTACACCAGGCCATTGAGGCTACCGTCAGCAACTAGTTCACTGCCGGGGCGATCCGGGGCCGCTGTGAACAACGGATCGTATTCGCCTCCCACACCACCGGCCATGGTGTGCGTGTAAAGACTTTCGTACCCGTGTAGAGCATCGGTGTCCGGAATATTGTGGCCATCGGAGAGACCCACCGACAAATCGGTCGTAAACGCAACATACTGATCATGTTTACCGTTTGCTTCTGATTCCAGTGGAACCTGCGTCCAGCCACCACCCGGCAAACGCGTCGAGAGATACTCGTTGCCAAAGCTCGCGCCTACCGCGCTCGTTCCGCCGGTCACCGGCGGCTCCCCCGCATAGACCACCGCTTCGCCATCGACCGCCGCCTGGAAAGGCAAAGTGTTTCCCGCGAAGATACCGTGTTCACCAAAAGGCGTAAACGGAAAATATGCATTCGGAGCATAAATATTCTCGTCCTGAATCGATCCTACCGGAGTGACCGGTTCATAAACGCGACCGTCAGGCAGTCCGGCAACGGACACGTACGTCCCGAAGGTGACGTCGGGACCATCCGTTGTGCCGAGCGCGTTAATCGCGACGATCCTGAAGTGATACCGCGTGGCGGGCTGCAGACCGCTCAGATCCACGCGCACCGGCACGCTAATGTTACCTTCACCAATGTTTTCTTCGGGCGTGCTCGTGCCGTAGGAGGTGCTCGTGCCGTATTCGATACGGTAGCTCGTGGGCAGGCCTCCCGGATCGATCTGAGCGCTTAGCGTCGCGCCGATCACACCGACATTTGAGAAGGATTCGCCGCTCGGCACAGGACGGCTGATCGTGGCGCCCTGCGTGCGTGCGACACCGTTGGCGTTGGCGGCGATGAGACGGAAGCTGCGCAGGCTGGACGGCGGAAGCCCGGAGAAGCGGCGCTCACCGGCACAGCGGGTGCTGTCCCGGAGAATGGGGGCGCCGGGGAGCAGGGAACCTTGTTCGTGTAGACACCCGCTTCGCTGCCGTATTCGAAGTAGCATTCGCTGACAGGTTCGCCTTCAGGGTCAACCGTCCCGTGCAACATCAGCGCCGTTTCGCTCACGCCAGAAGGCGCCTGCGTGGCAACGCTCGGCAGGGGAAGATAATTGAAGGTCTCGACCCTGTCCGCCCCACCCTCGCTCGCGTATACTGTCCCATCAGCGCTCGCGCTGTTGACCGCGATGCCGTGCGATTCTGAGAGGTCTCCGCTGGCGAACGTTTCGACCGGGCTCTGGCCAGACCCAACTGTTCCTTCTGCTATCGGCCCGAACCGCGCGACTTCGTCGCCTTCGTCAAAGAACGTGTCGCTCGCCAGGGGATCGATCGCAAACGCCAACGGAAACAAAGCGCGATTGTAAGATTGCTCCGCAATCTCCCCCTTTATTTCACCCGACGGACCGAGCTTTTGGATGCTGCCTTCTGACAGCACATCGACGTTGCCGCTGGTGTCGAGCGCCATTCCCACGATGTGGGCACGCAAATCTTGAAATTTTATCGTACAGGTACCGGTATCGCTGCACTCGCTGACGTAGATTTCCTCTTGAACGCTTATGCCGTTTTTATTTACTCCTTTGTTGGGTAGTTCTTCTCGGATGTCGTCGTCTGTCCAGATGTTGCCCGAAGGATCGACCGTCACGGTGGTCAATTTTTCGCTGCGCACAGCGCCGGCGCCCAGTTCTTCCTTGAACTTGCAGATGGTTGGGTTACACGTATCAGCCGCGGTGAGCTGGCCCTTGTATTCGCCGATCGAGCTGAACTCGTCGATCACCTCATGGCCCACATCGAGGACATACACCTCACCGAACGAAGGACTGCTTTCATCGCTGTTCACCGCGACCTGCTCCGGGGACGAAAACACCCCTGTCGGCGCGGCAGCCCCCGTTACTTTCTTCCCTTCTACTTCGTATTCGCCGCTGCCGTCGAACTGACCCTTGTATTCACCGCTCGCGCCGAACCGCTCGACACGATCGTTGCCCTTGTCGACCACGTAAACATCTCCCCCGGACACCGGTTCGACCAGCGGACTAGCCTCGTTCACAGCCACCCCCACAGGTTCCTTGAACTGATCGGGACCCGAGCCTTCGCTGCCGAAAGAGACACCGGGAACGTAGATCTTGACGGCCAGGGCCGAAGCAGACGAAAAAGCCATCACGGCAACAACCATGACGAGGAACATAAGGGCAGTGGCGCCACGCGAGGGCGCGCCGGTCCCTCGACACACGCGCGAGCGAGCGAGCCCGGCGACACCGATACGGTGATGTATGAACCTAGGGGTGTCGCCGGACTTGCTCATTGTTGGCGTGCCTTTCTCAGGGGAATGGTGCATGTTTCAGTTCGTATAGATGTGGTATTGCGTCACGGCGCCGCCCGGACGACCGTAACGCCGTCCGAGGCTGCAACAGCCAGTGCGGTGAAACCAGGCTTCAGCTATTCCTTTTCAGTCACCGCCCAGGTGCCATGACCGGCGATAAACTCCCCGAAACGTAGGAAGGCGCCGGCGGTTGCCGCGCCTTCCTTGGTCCCAGGGCCAGCGTTGTAAATGCCAATGAAACCCGCACCTTCTCTATCCTCAATTTTACCGCTATACACGCAAAGATTCCCCGGTTCAGCCGTCGGTTTTTCCGCGGTGCCGCCGGCGCATCCAGAGCCGGCCGGGCCTTCTTCTTCTTCCCCGAAGAAGTGAACCTGGGTCGCTTCAAGCGCCGCTTTCAACGGAATCGGAAGGGAAATCGGCACCCACGCTGTCCCTTCGCCTGCGGGGCCTAGGTCATCGCTCCACGCACCGGTCTCGGTCTTGCCTTCCGGAAGCGTCCCGCCGTCGGTCCACGGCTTGCCGTTACATACATAGCTGCTGACACCCAGACCGCTCTTCAGTTCGCTGCCGCCTTCCTTGCACGTCCCCTTTTCCCCCGAGAATTCGGTGCTTGCAATGCTCGTGCCGTTTTTGCCGTTTTCGCCCTTTTCACCCTGCGAGCCCTTTTCGCCGTTACTGCCCGCGGGGCCCTGCGGACCACCCGGGCCCGTGGCGCCCGCCGGGCCCGCGGGACCACCTGGGCCCGAAGGTCCCGCGGCTCCGGTTGCGCCCTTCGGGCCGGCGGGGCCGCGGGGACCGGTCTTGGCTTTGCTCTTTGCCGATCTCGCTGTCGCGGGAATGGAAGCGTGCCCGGTCGCGGCCGTCAGTGCGACACTGTTACTGCCGCCATTGTGGTTGGTCGCGGCGAACGCACCGCCTGTCAGAGCGAACACGAGCGCGAGCGTCGCGGCGACGTTACTGTAGGTGAGGCGTTTACGCATTGCTTGAAACATCGGATCTACCTTCCTTTTGACGCCTGAATCGTGTTATGGATCGTGCGACCCTTCTCGGTGAGACACCACGCATTCGGCCCACCCTGACCGGGCGAGCCGATCACGTTCTCGACCAATCCCAACGGCTGCAAACGCGAAAGCAACTTCGATATCTGACCCTGATCGTTGATCCCAGACACCTCACCGAGCGTGCGGTTGGACGCCTCGGGGTTGCTTGCGATCGCCTCGAGCGTGCGCAGCGTGCGATAGGTGAGCCTCATGCCCAGCTCACGAAAGGGATAGCCCCCACCGTCGCGAGGAGAACTCGCCCGGTGCGCCGGGATCGGCCGCTCAAGCTCTCGACGCGCGGCCGCCTTGCCGAGATAGGGAAGCACGATCATTGCGCTCAGCGGGCTTGTGAGATCCACGAAGGCCTCTTTTCGATCGCCGGCGTGGGAGGCATTCGTCGAGGCGCTTGAAGCGGCGAGCAGGCGCGAATAGAGGATCGCGCACACGCCACCCACGACACCCTCGCCGGTGAGCGCCGGCAACCCCTCCGGGCCACCGCTCTCCTCACGACCCTCTTCGACGGCACCCGCCAGTCGCGCGAGCACCATGTTGCGCCGCTCAAGCACCCGCGGCCCCGCCGCGAGCGACTCCACGAACAACAGGCGCCCGGCGCCGGGGTTCTCCTCCAGAAAACACAGGATCTCCGTCAGGACCATCCTGATCCGCTCATGCCACTCACGCACCGGGCGAGCGACATCGGCTCCAGAAGCTTCGCCGCGATACGCGGGGAGCGCGACCGCGGCGAGACGCTCGAGCGCGTCCTCGAACGCCGCGAGAAAACAATCCTCGCGATCGGTGAAAATCTCATAGAACGTGCGCCGAGACACACCCGAGCGCGCCACCACATCGGCCACGCTCGCGCTCGCTGCGCCCAACTCCAACGCGACATCGAGCATCGCCGCGACGATCCGCGCACGCTGAATCCGAATCAGCTGCACATCGTCCAAGCCGCCCGTGACTACAGACAACGAGCGCTGCTCCGCAACGACAGTCATACCGACCCCACCGGCAGAACCGGCGTCCCGACACACAGCGCGCGCCCCTGCGCACGCGAGAGACCAAGCCGGACTATCCGTCCGGCTTGCCGCGCGCTAAAACCGCGGCGGCGAGAGCTAGCGCCTAGAAGACAGGCGTCGCAGAGAGAGAGAGAGAGAGAGAGAGAGACGCGTCAGCGACGCTGACGCGTCCTATAACGGACCCGCCAGAAGCACACGAACTCTCAAACACGCTAATCCCCAAAGAAACCACGCGAAAAACAACCCTCTCTCAAAAAAACGACCAGGCTCCTCTCCCAAGGATCCCCGTCAAAACAAGTTGGTGTCGACCACAAGGACCAACCCAAGACCCGACCTCTATTTCCACCTCCACCCAAACCGGATGAAGGAACATAAAGTAATGTACACAACAGGCAACCGTTTGTCAAGCCCATTAACGGACAGGTCGTGGACGGCGTTGTCAAGCCCGCGATGCGTGAACGCGGCGCATATGCCGGCGCGGAGCGCGCGGGGCTAGACGACCACGATCGCGTCGATCTCGACCTGGGCGCCGCGTGGCAGGGCGGCCACCCCGACCGCGACGCGGGCGGGCGGGTCCCCACCGAAGAAGGCGGCGTAGACCTCCCCCACCTCGGCGAACGCGGCGAGGTCCGTCATGTAGACGGTGAGACGGACCGCGTCGGCCAGCGAAGCGCCGGCGGCGTCGCAGACGGCGGTGAGGTTTACCAGGCACTGACGCGCCTGTTCGGCCGCGCTCTCCCCCACGATCTCCCCGGTGACCGGATGCAGCGGGATCTGCCCAGAGCAGAACAGCAGCGAGCCGCTGCGGACCGCGTGGGAGTAGGGGCCGATCGCCGCAGGGGCGCCGGGCGCGTCGATCGTCTCGCGTTGAGCCACTGAAGCACGAGCCTACCGAGTCCAGTTAGATTCCGATTGATGCGATGGGGGGCCAGGACACTGACGGGCGCTTTCCTGATGGCCGCTGCCTGCGCGGTGTTGCCGGCGACCGCCGCGCACGCCCAGATCGTGTGGACCCCCTGCGGGGACTCGAACAGCGTGGCCTGCGGGCATCTGACCGTGCCGATCGACCCGAGCGGGGCGATGCCGGGGACGATCGCGCTGGCGATGCGCCGCCATCGCGCCCCGGTCGGCGAAGCCAAGGACGCTGTGATCGCGCTGGCCGGCGGGCCGGGACAGTCTGCGATCCCATTCCTCGGCCAATTTGCCCAGATCCTCGGCAAGATCGCGGACACACGCGACGTGATCGCTTTCGACCAGCGCGGCACGGGGCTGTCGCATCCGCTGTCGTGCCCGGCCTTCGAACACCTGACCGGCGGCGGCTCGCCGGAGGCGGTGGCGATCTGCGCGGGTCAGATCGGGCCCACACGCGGTCTCTATACGACGGCCGACACCGTCGCCGACATCGAGGCGATCCGCCAGGCGGGCGGCTATGAAAAGCTGGTGCTGTACGGGACCTCGTACGGGACCAAGGTCGCCGAGCGCTATGCGCAGACCTACCCGAGCCATGTGGAGGCGCTCGTGCTCGACTCGGTCGTGCCGCCGTCGGGCCCCGAACCGTTCGACCTGACGACCTTCGCAGCGGTCGAACGCGTATTGAGGCAGCTGTGCGGGGCCGGCGCTTGCGCGCACATCACCAAATCGCCCGTGAGCGATCTCGCGCGCTTGGTCAAACGCATCGGCGGTGGGCGCATCGGCGGCCGGACGATCGACGGCGAAGGCAAAGCGCACGAGCTGGGCATCTCCACCGACGACCTGATCGGGACCCTGATCGACGGCGATCTGGACCCGCTGCTGCGCTCGGAATTCCCCGCGGCGGTGCGCTCGGCGGTGCGCGGCGACACGGCTGCCCTGGCTCGCCTGATGAGCAGAGCCGAAGCGCCAGAAGAAAGCGAAGAAAGCCTGAGCGAGGGCTTCGACTCGCCGCTTTATTTCGCGACGATCTGCGACGAGACGAATTTCCCCTGGAATCGCTCGGCCAGCCCGAAGACGCGAATGCGCGAAGCGGTGGCCGCGCTGCGCAAACAACCGGCGCAGGCGTTCGCCCCCTTCACCGCGGCCAATACGCTCGACTTGAGCGACGTGCCGGCCTGCGCCCAATGGCCATTCACGCCGGGCGCCCCGGAAGCGGGCACGGGGGCGATGCCGAACGTGCCGACGCTGATCCTGAGCGGCGCGGACGACCTGCGCACGCCGACCGCCAACGCCAGGCAGGTGGCGGCGCAAATCCCGGACGCCCAGTTGCTGGTGGTGCCCAACACGGGCCATTCGGTGCTCGGCTCGGACCCCACCGCTTGCTCTGAGGATGCCCTGCAGGCCCTGTTCGCGGACAGGCCGGTGCGCAAGTGCGCGCAGGGCAGGCCGCCGCAGCTGCTGCTGCCGACGCCGCTGCCGCCGCTCAGCCTGGCCGAAAGCCCGCTCGCGCGCGGCGACCACGGCGCGGCAGGTCACACGGCCGGGGCCATCGTGCTGACGCTGGCCGACTTCGACCGCCAGATCGCGCTGGCGCTGCTCGAACACCTCGGCGCAAGCCCGCTCGGGCGCCCTGTGCGGGCGGGCGGCTTGCGCGCCGGCTGGGGCGGGACCGATCGCGGCGGACTCGCGTTGCACAGCTACTCCTACGTACCCGGGGTGACCGTCTCAGGCATGGTCACGGCCGCGGGCGCAAAGCTTCGCATCGGCGGCTCGAAGGCGGTGCACGGCACGATCGAGATCGACGCGCGCGGCACTCTGACGGGCACGCTGGCGGGCCAGCGGGTGCGTGTGACAGCCCCTAAAGCGAGCGGTCTGCAAGCAGGTGAATCATCCTTGGAGCTACAGGAGCAGGCAAGCGCGGAGCTGCAGGCGCGCCTGAGCGGGCTGCTGGTCGACCCGAAACGCCTGGAAGCGCTCAGGGCGGGCAGCGAGAGCGCGCTGTTGCGCTACATGGTCGGCTGAAGCCTTGACGGACCCTTACGGATCTGGCGCTAACGTCTGTCCGGTGGCGCGGCGGATTCGACAACGATGGTTGGCGCGCCGCTGCTGTGGGGCGTCCTTGGCTCGCCGCGGCAACCCCGGCGGCGCGATGACCTTCGACGCCCTGCACGAGTGCGTCGGCGAACGACTTTTCGTGCGCGACATTGAGCGTACCCCTCGAGCGGAGCGGCGCGGAGGGAGGCAGCTGAATCTGGACGTGGAGCGCCTGATCAGAGCGACCCACGCGCCCAGCAAAGCAGCCGTGGTCGCGCTCGCCGGCGGACCGGGTCAGGCGGCGTGCCGCTGGCCGCAGGCATGGCCAAGACGATCGCCCCGGCACTCACGACGAGAGACCTGCTCGTGTTCGACCAGCGCGGCACGGGCAACTCCGGCGCGTTGAGCTGCCCGGCTTTGGAAGGCGACCGAAGCGCTGGGCTCGATCGGCCAGGCTTTCGAACGCTGCGCGCAACAGATCGGATCGCGGCGAGGGGCTTATACGACCCAGGAATCGGTCGCCGACATCGAGGCGCTGCGCCAAGCGGCTGGCTACGAAAAGCTGGTGCTGTTCGGCGTGTCCTACGGGACCAAGGTGGCACTGGAGTACGCCGAACGCTATCCGCAGAACGTGGAAGCGCTGGTGCTCGATTCGGTCGTGCCGCCCGAACGCGCCGACCCGTTCTCGGTGGGGATGTTCAAAGCGATGAAGCCAGTCTTCGAAGAGCTTGTGCTCGGGCGGGGCCTGCGACGGGATCACCTCGAACCCGCTCGGCGACATGGCTCGCTTGGCGGCTCGCTTGCACACACATGCTTTGAGCGGCTGGGTGTACGACGGTACGGGACACCGCCACCGCGCGACGGTCTCCAACGTGGATCTGTTGAACCTGATCGGCGCCGGCGACCTGAACCCAGCCCTGAGGGCGCTACTGCCGGCCTCGGTCCAGTCGGCCCTGCGCGACGATCCGGCTCCGTTGCTGCGCCTGAATCTACTGTCGGAGGGCTTGATCCCGAATTTGCCGGGCACGCCGTTTGCCAGCTCGGACGGGATCGACGAAGCGCTGTTCGTGGACACCACCTGCGAAGAGTCGGCGCTCCCTTGGCAGCGCGGGAGCGGCGCCGAAGACCAGGCTCACCGAAGGCCTCGCCGCTCTGCGGGCGCTGCCGGCTAGCGACTTCTATCCGTTCGACGCGAGCACCGCTTGGGCGGACAGCGTGCTGCCGGGCTGCGTGCAGTGGCCTAACGCGGCGCCACCGTCTCCGCCCGTGGGCACGTTGCCGAGCGTGCCGACCTTGATCTTGAGCGGCGCCCAGGATCTGCGGACGCCTACCGCGGGCGCAGAAGCGGTCGCGGCTCGCATCCCGGGGGCGCAGCTGGTGGTCGTGCCCTATACGGGCCACTCCGTGCTCGGGACCGACTTCAGCGGCTGCGCACAGACCGCTCTGAAGGACTTCTTCTCCAGCGAGACGGCCGGGCAGTGCGGCACGATCCACAATCCGTTCGCGCCGACGCCGATCACGCCCTCCAAGCTGGCGGAGGTCAAACCGGTGGGCGGCTTGAGTGGCGTCCCGGGTAGCACCTTGGCGGTGGTGCTCGACACGATCCTCGATCTCGAACGGCAGGTCGTCGGGAGCGACGCTGCAGGCCGACCAGGAACTGCCCAGCGGCTCCAGCTTCGGCGGGTTGCGCGGGGGCTACGCCCAGATCAGCTCCTCGGCGTTGCGATTGCACCGCATGTCGTTCGTGAACGGGGTGCAGATCACGGGCTCGTTCCCGGTCGTGAAAGGTCACTTGCGCCCCGCCGACCTACGGGTGGAAGGCTCGCGTGCCGCGACCGGCACGGTCAGGGTCGGCGCGAGCATGAAGTGTGAGCGGCACCTTGGGCGGCCGTCACTTCGACGTGAGCCTCGCGAAAGTGAAGCTGGCGCGCGCCCGCGCTGCGGCCACCGCCACGACAGGCGATCTCCCTCTCAACCTGGGCTTCCCGGCGCCCGCACTCGCGCGTCTACGCTGAGACCATGCCCAACGCGCTTGCCGCCGAGAGCTCGCCGTATCTGCGCCAGCACGCCGAGAACCCGGTCGACTGGCTGCCCTGGGGCCAGGACGCGCTTCGAGCTCGCCCGAGAGCGCGACGTGCCGCTGCTCGTCTCGATCGGGTATTCGGCCTGCCACTGGTGTCATGTGATGGAGCGCGAGTCCTTCGAGGACCCGGACACCGCCAGGCTGATGAACGAGGCGTTCGTGTGCGTGAAGGTGGACCGGGAGGAGCGCCCTGACGTGGACGCGCTGTACATGGAGGCGGTCCAGGGCATGACCGGTCATGGCGGCTGGCCATTGAACGTGTTCCTGACGCCCGAAGGCCTGCCGTTCTACGGCGGCACGTACTTCCCGCCGGAGGACCGCCCCGGAATGCCGTCGTTCAGGCAGGTCCTGCTTGCCGTGAGCGAAGCGTGGGGCGAGCGCGGCGAGGAGATCAGGGCAAGCGGGGAGCAGTTGCGAGAGCGTTTGTCCGGTGGAGCATTGCTGAAGCGCTCTGACGCGCCTTTTGAGAGGGCTTCGCTCGATGCCGCAGTCGAGCGCTTGGGGCTGTCTTATGACTCGGTGCAGGGTGGGTTTGGCGGAGCGCCAAAGTTTCCACAGGCGTCGGTCTTGGAGTTTTTGATGTGCGTGCCGAAACTGACTCGCCGGGACATGTGGGCACCGATTCGAGCGCAGCCCAGATGGCGTTGTACACGCTGAAGGCGATGGCTGGTGGTGGCATCCACGATCAGGTCGGCGGCGGCTTTCATCGCTACGCGGTCGACGCGACTTGGACGGTGCCCCACTTCGAGAAGATGCTCTACGACAACGCCCTGCTCGCGCGGGCCTATCTGCACGGCTATCAGCTCTCTGGCGACCCGGCTCTGCTGGAGTGTGTGCGAAGACACGCTTGGATTGGGCTTTGCGCGAGATGAGGGGCCCCGAGGGCGGCTTCTACAGCGCCTTGGACGCCGATTCGGAGGGCGTCGAGGGTCGCTTCTACGTGTGGACCACGATCGAGCTGGAGGAGGCGCTCGGCGAGGACGCCGACGTGGCGATCCGTGGCTGGGCGCGACCGAGGAGGGCAACTTTGTCGGGGAGGGTGCGATCCTCATCTCCCGACGCCGGGCCTGAATGTGCTCGAGGATCGCGGACCGCGCCCGGATCCGGAGACCCGCAAGCGCATCGGCGAGCGACTGCTGGAGGCACGAGCCCAGCGGGCACGACCGGGCCTGGACGATAAGCGCCTGACGAGCTGGAATGCCTTGATGATCTCGGCGTTGGCGGAGGCTGGCGGCGCCTACCTGGATGCGGCCGTGACGTGCGCCGAGTTCGTGCTGCGCGACCTGCGGACCCCGGAGGGACGCTTGCTGCGCACCTACAGCTCAGGCGAAGCCAAGCTGGACGCCTACCTCGAGGACTATGCCTTTCTGCTGGAGGCCTTCGTGGTCCTGTTCGAAGCCAATTGCGAGGAGCGCTGGCTGACCCGACGCCACGGTCCTCGCGGAGGAGTTGATCGAGCGTTTCGCGGACACCGAGAACGGCGGTTTCTTTTCGACCGCGGCCGACGGCGAACAGTTGATCGCGAGACGCAAGGAGCTGGAGGACTCGCCGATCCCGGCGGGCGGCTCGAGCGCCGCGATGGGCCTGTTGCGCCTGGCCCAGCTGACGGGCGAGCAGCGCTACGAGCGGCACGGCGCGAGCGTGATCGAGCTTCTGCACCCGATCGCCGTCAGGCACCCCGCCAGCGTTCGGCCATCTATTGCAGGCGATGCACTGGAGTCTGGCCCCAATGCGCCCGATCGCCTGCGCGCTGCCATCGCGCGACACAGCGAACTAGTGGCCGGCGAGCGCCTTCAGTTCTGACAGATCGACGGCGTTGGGGGGAGCCTGTGATCGTGACCGGCTGGTTCCAGCTTGGAGAACGTGATCGTGCCGCTTTCCGAGCCGCCCTTGGCGATCTGCAGCGGGTAGGGCTTGCCGGTGGTGGCCACGTACAGGGTGCCGTCCTTGGCGCCGTCTGTGATCGCGATGGCCGGCTGACCGTTGACCGTCGTGGTCTTGCCCTTGACCAGCGTTCCGTGGGCGGCGAGCGTGCTGTCGATCAATTGGCGCATGTCCGCCAGCTGCTTGAAGGAGGCGAATTCGCCGCTCGTGGCCGAGGCCTTCAGCCACTTACCTTTGAACAGCTGTGCCGCCGCGGAGCCGCCGAGACTACGGTAGAAGGCAGGGCTGCCGCTGATGTAGGCGGTGTTGCCGACCAGGATCAGCTTGAAGCTGGCCCCGTTCTGGGAGATTTCGCCCCGAGCGCCCTTGTCGGCGACGAGGCTCAGGTCGAGCGTGACCGGCGCGCCACCGCTCTTGAGCGACCCCGCCACGTGCACAGCGCTCGCCGCGTCGGCCGCGGCCTTGCTTTCCTGGACGATCTCTTCGGCGCTCTTGGAGGCGATGCCGTTGCCCGAAGAGCCCGATTTGCCGCAGCCGGAGAGGGCCGCGAGCACCAAGGCCAGCGCGCAGACAGCGATGAGGGCAGGTCGCAAGCGCACGGCCGGCATACTACCCGTCGAGACGGACACGCTCAGACGCTCAGCGCCCGTCCGCAATTGGACGCGTCGACGCGCCCATTGGCAGCTCCTCAGAGGATCGCCAGGTAGCGGTCCAGCTCCCACTGCGTGACCTGCACCCTGTAGTCCTCCCACTCCTGGCGCTTGATCTCGATGTAGCGGTTGAACATGTGCTCGCCCAGGGTCCGCAACACCAGCTCGGACTCGGCCGTGATCTCGATCGCTTCGCCCAGGGACTCGGGCAGCTGGTCGATGCCCAGGCGCCGGCGCTCCTCGGCGGTCAGGTGGTAGAGGTTCTTCTCCATCGGGTCGGGCAGCTCATAGCCCTTCTCGATCCCCTCAAGCCCGCTTGCAGCAGCACGGCGAACGTCAGATACGGGTTGCAGGCTGGGTCCGGGCAGCGCAACTCCATGCGCGTGGCCTGCTCCTTGCCGGGGTGGTACAGAGGCACCCGCACAAGCGCCGAGCGGTTGCGCCGCGACCAGGCGGCGTACACGGGCGCCTCGTAGCCGGGCACAAGGCGCTTGTAGGAGTTGACCCACTGGGCGAAGATCGAGCAGATCTCGCGCGCGTGCTTGAGCTGGCCGGCGATGAACGCCTTGCCGACGTCGGAGAGGAAATACTGGTCGTCGGGGTCGTAGAAAGCGTTCTTGCCGCCCGCGAACAGCGACTGGTGCGTGTGCATCCCGGAGCCGTTCTCGCCGAACAGCGGCTTAGGCATGAAGGTCGCGTGCCAGCCGTACTTGACCGCGTACTCCTTGACGGTGATGCGATAGGTCATGCAGTCGTCGGCCATCTTCAGCGCGTCGGCGTAGCGCATGTCGATCTCGTGCTGGGAGGGTCCGACCTCGTGGTGGGTGTACTCGACGTGGATGCCTAGCTGTTCGAGCGCGAGCACCGTCTCGCGGCGCACGTCGGTGCCGGCGTCGAGCGTGGTCAGGTCGAAGTAGCCGCCTTCGTCGAGCACCTCGGTGGACTTGGAGTCCTGAACAGGAAGTACTCCAGCTCGGGCCCCACGTTGAATGTGTCGAAGCCCATCGCGTGGGCCCGTTCGATCGCGCGACGCAGGACGTGCCGCGGATCGCCCTCATACGGCGTGCGCTCAGGCGTGATCACGTCGCAGAACATCCGGCCCACGCCCTGCTCTTCGGGGCGCCACGGCAACACCGCGAACGTGCTCGGGTCGGGCATCGCGATCATGTCTGACTCCTCGATCGCGTTGAAGCCGGTGATCGACGAACCGTCGAAGCCCATGCCCGCCTCGAACGCGTCGTCGAGTTCCTGCGAGTTGACGGAGAACGACTTCAGCTGACCGAGGATGTCGGTGAACCAGAAGCGGATGAAGCGAATGTCGCGCTCGGCCACCAGGTCCTTGACGTCCTGGGCGCTCTTCGGTTGCTCGCTGGCGGGCATCTCGCGCGCAGCGTAGTGGATAGGCAGCGCCTCGCCGGACGGCTGCGGGAGCGTTCAGTGACCGGCGGTCGCGGCGAGGAAATCGGCGATCGATTCGGCGTCGCGACCCTGGTAGAGGCCAGCCGGCATCTGTCCGAGACCGCGAGCCCGGCCTTCGGCGATCGCGTTCAGAACCAGCGCCTTGCGTCCCGCTTCGGTGGAGATCTCCGAGCCAAGCCTGATGTCGAGGTTAGGTCCGACGTGACCCTCGGCGTTGGCGGCCGCCAGGGTGTGGCAGACCGCGCAGGACTGCGAGAAGAGCACGCGACCGTGCTGCTCCTCGGCGCCCAGGTGGACACCGCCGACGGCGGCGCTCGCCTTGTTGTCCCCGTTGGCGGTGAGCACCAGCACCGGAACGACCAAGCCGAACGCGAACACGAGCACGACCACGACCATCACGACCCGCTGGCCCAGCTTCGATTCGGTGTGCAGGGCCCCACGGGCGCCGCGAGGCCCGCCGCGCATCGCGACGAAGAACACGCCAAGGCCGAGCACGACCCAGAGCAGGATTACGCCGAAGACCACCATCGGGTCGGCAGGATACATCAGGTCCCGGCTCGGAGGGGGCGCGCGCATAGCCGCCAGCGAAGCGATGCTGGAGTGTGTATTCGCGCTGAGGGGCGCCGCGCGCGCGTACGGCTCTGGGATGAGAGATCTCTTCAGCTGTCTTTAGGCAAGCCGTAGATACAGCGCTACGCTGATTGTGGCTCGATCTCATCGAGAACAAAGGACCTGCTCACGTGAACCTCCTGCGCCGCCTGCCGCTCTCCCGCCTGTTGCTCCTGTGCGGCGTGGTCGTGGCCGTCGGCATCGGCGCCACCGCCTTGGCGCTGGCGGTCGGCACGGGTCCGACGCCGCCTCCCAAGCCGCTCGCCGACGCCCTCCACGAAGCGCTGACGGCACCCAAGGTCGAGGGCATCAGCGCGCGCATCCAGTTCACCAACCACCTGCTCGAAGGCGCCAACCTGGCGAGCGGCAGCGGCGAAGCCGGCCAGCTCAGCTCCAGCCCGCTCGTCTCGGGCGCCTCCGGTCGCCTGTGGATCGGCGCCGAAGGCCACGCCCGCCTGGAACTGCAGTCTGAAAAGGGCGACACCCAGGTCCTGTGGGACGGCAAGACGGCCTCCCTGTACGACGCCTCGACCAACACGCTCTACCGCTACGTCCCGCCCGTCGAGAGGCCGGCGGCACCCGGTCGAGACGGCTCGGGCGGGCTCCACCGCGGAGCGAGCCCGTCTTCCACGACGGGCACGAGCCCCCATGGAACACCGACGGTCGCGGAAATCGAAGAAAGCCTCTCGCACGCAGGCCAAGCACGCCAATATCTCCCCCGCCACACCCACCGATGTGGCCGGGACAGGCCGCCTACACCGTGAAGGTCTCGCCGCGCGAAAACGGCGGCCTGATCGCCGGCGCCGAGCTGTCCTGGGACGCCGTGCACGGCATCCCGCTCAGAGCCGCGCTCTACTCGACCACGAACTCCTCGCCCACGATCGAACTGGCGGCCACCGAAGTCTCCTACGGGCCCGTCGCCGCCTCGACGCTCGACTTCACACCGCCCGCCAACGCCAAGATCGAGGAAGTGACGCTTCCCGCCAAGCACGGCTCGGGTGCACCCGCTGCGGGAAGCGGCGAAAAGCCGAAGCTGAGCACCCACGGCGAAGGCCTCGGCTCGATCGTCCTGCTGGAAAGCCCGGTCAAGGCGGGCTCCAAGGAAGAACCCACCTCCGAGCTTGAAAACCTGCCCAAGGTCACGATCGACGGCACCAGCGCCTCGGAGCTGCCCACCCCGCTCGGCACGCTTCTGACGTTCGAGCGCGCCGGCGTGCGCTACGTGCTGGCCGGCTCGGTCACCCCGGCGTCGATCGAGGCGTTCGCGCGGGGCCTCTAGCGTGACGGAGAGCGAAGCCCAGCCTGTACGGGCGCGAGGCTTGGTGAAGCGCTACAAGGAGGTCCTGGCGGTCGACCGCATCGACCTCAACGTCCAGGTCGGGGACGTGTACGGCTTCCTCGGTCCCAACGGCGCGGGCAAGACCACGACCCTGCGCATGGCCCTGGGCTTGATCGCACCCTCCGAAGGGGTCGTCGAGCTGTTCGGGCGCGACCCCATGCGCGAGGGCGCGCGCGCCCTGCAGGGCGTCGCCGGGTTCGTGGAGGCGCCGCGCTTCTACCCCTACATGACCGGGCGCAAGAACCTGGAGCTGCTGGCCGCCCTGGACGGGGACGGCGCGTCTGCCCGCATCGAGGAGGTGTTGGAGGTCGTCGAGCTGGCCCCGCGCGCCAAGCACCGGGTTGGCGGCTACTCCCACGGCATGCGCCAGCGTCTGGGTATCGCAGCCGCCCTCCTGCGCCGCCCGCGCCTGTTGATCCTCGACGAGCCCGCCACGGGCCTCGACCCGGCGGGCATGCGCGACATGCGAGCTTTGATCAGGCGCCTGGCCGACGAAGGCATCACTGTCCTGCTGTCCAGCCACCAGCTGCCCGAGGTCCAGGAACTGTGCGACCGCGTCGCGATCGTCGACCGCGGCAAAGTCGTCTACGAGGGCGCTCTGGCCGACCTGCGCCGCCAGGGCGGGGCCGGCTACCGCCTGCGCACCACCGACGACTCTCGCGCCCTGGGAGTGGTCAGCGCCCAGCGCGGCGTCGAGCATGCGTCCGCCGGAGCCCATGGAATCGCCTTCCAAGCCCAGGAGAGCGACGTCGGCCCGCTCTCGCTCGCCTTGGGCCAGGCCGGCATCGGCATCCTCGCGCTCACGCCCGAGCTGGCCACGCTCGAGGACCTGTTCTTCCGCCTGACCGAGAGCAACGGAGCCGAGCCCGTCACCTCCGCGACGGACACGAGCCCGTCCGCGCCCGCAGACTCCCTGGTGGGGACGTGAGCAGCGTCGCCGCTTCCCCGACCCTGCCCGCGCCTGCG
Source organism: uncultured Solirubrobacterales bacterium (assembly GCA_963809705.1). Taxonomy (GTDB): domain Bacteria; phylum Actinomycetota; class Thermoleophilia; order Solirubrobacterales; family Solirubrobacteraceae; genus Palsa-744. The sequence continues at coordinate 718,541 of CAWEKF010000002.1, forward strand.
ACGGCAACCCGCGCGCGGCGGCCCTCCACGCTCACCGTCTACCGCTGGGAGCTGCGCAAGCTGCGTGCCCAGAAGCGCACCTACATGGGCCTGGGCCTGGCCGTCGTCCTGCCCCTGATCTTCGTGATCGTGCAAAACGTCCACACGCGCCACGGTGGCGGCGACAGCATCTTCGCGGGCCAGATCACCCAGTCGGGCCTGGCGACGCCGGTCCTGATGCTGCTGTTCGAGTCCGTCTTCTTCCTGCCCTTGATCGCCTCTCTGGTGGCCGGCGACGTCGTCGCGGCCGAGGATGGCAACGGCACGCTCAAGACGATCCTCACGCGCTCCGTGGACCGCGGCCAGGTGTTCGCCGCCAAGACGCTCACGGCGCTCACCTACGCCATGAGCGCCGTGTTCCTGTCGGCCGCGGTCGCGACCGTCGGCGGAATCGCCTCATGGGGCTTCCATTCGATCAAAACGTTCTCCGGCAGCACCGTCTCGGCTTCCGAAGGCCTGCTGCTCGTGATCGCCGCCAACGCCTGCTATCTGATTCCCCTGTTCGCGGTGGCGTCGATCGCGGTGCTCCTGTCCACCAGCACCCGCAACAGCACCGCCTCGGTCGTCGGCGCCATCGGCATCGTGATCCTGCTCTACATAATCGCCGGCATACCCGGCCTGGAAGGCATCAAGCCCTACCTGCTCACCGAACAGTTCGAGAACTGGCACGGCCTACTGCGCACCCCCACCGACTGGACGCCCGTGCTGCACTCGATTTGGGTGTCCGCGCTGTATGCGGCGCCGTCCCTGTTCGCGGCGTACCTGGTTTTCCTGCGCCGCGACGTCGCCGGCGGCTAACTCACCTCGGCCGGCAGCTCCACGGCGCCCACCTCGACCTCGCCCAGCAGCCGCCGCGCCTCCTTGGGGTCGATCAGCCCGGCCCCCAGCCGCCCGGTGGACTCGGCCCCGCAGGCCACGCCGAAGCGCAGGCACTGGTCGGGCGGGCGCCCCTCGTAGCGCGCGGCCACGTAGCCGGCCAGGAACGCGTCACCCGAGCCGCGCTTGGCGATCGGGTCGCGCGGAGCGGTGCGCGCGCGGCGCAGACACGATTTGCCGTCGATCAGGACGTCGGCGACACAGCCGTCGCTCATCGTCATGATCGCCTCGCGCGGCCCCAGTTCGACGATCTCGCGCACCGCCAAGAGGCGTTCCTCCTCGGCCGCGAACTCGTGACCGACCAGCTCCTCGGCCTCCAGGATGTTGGGCGAGACGACGTCCGGCTCGGCCCTGACAGCGTGTGTGAGGGGATCGCCGTCGGTGTCGATCACCGTGGTCACGCCCGCCTTCTGCAGCTCGCGGATCAGGGTCGCATACAGGTCCGGCTCGACGCCCCGCGGCAGCGAGCCGGCCAGCACCACTATCGCCGCGCCGCGCGCCAGGTAGAGCAGCTTGTCGCGGAACAGCTCGACCTCCTGCTCGGAGACCGACGGACCGCGTTCGTTGACCTCGGTCTGCTCGCCGTTGGTGGGGTCGAGCACCGACGTGTTGGTGCGCGACTCGTCGCGGATGCGCACGAAGTCGTTGAGGATCGCCTCCTCGGTGAGCTGCTCCACGATGTGCGTGCCGGTCGCCCCGCCCGCCAGGCCGGTCGCGATCACAGGCTGTCCCAGCGCCTTCAGGGCGCGGGCGATGTTGACGCCCTTGCCGCCCGCCATCGTGCGCTGCTCGACGGTCCTGTGACGCCGTCCAAGGCGGAAGTTGGGCACCGAGAGCGACTTGTCGATCGCCGCGTTGAGCGTAACCGTGATGATCATCTGTCCATCACCTCCGTCTTCTGCGTGACCGGAGCCGCACTGGCGCCGCTGAGGCTCCACAGAGGCTATCGGACCGGAGACCTCGATTCAGAAAAACTGGGTAAATCAAAGACTGGTGTGTCAAGACTGGCGTGCAGGCTGTTGGCCGCGAGAGACCTGGCCGGACATCTCCCAAGCCAGCTCTCGCAAACGCTCGGCCTCCACGCGCGCTGCCCGCGCCGGATCCTGGCCTCCGGCGAGATGGGCGCCGGCGATCGAGCGCGACGCGGCGATCAGGCCGCCCGCGCGACCAGGCGCGAAAGCGGCTCCCAGGTCCTCGACACGCCCCCCCTGGGCGCCCACGCCCGGCAGCAGGAAGACAGCGCGCGGCATCAACTCGCGGGCGCGCTCCAGGTGCTCGGGCGCGGTCGTCCCGACCACGCCCCCCACGTCGCTGAGGCCGCTCTCCCCCACGCCGCCTGCTCCGAGCCGATCCACGAGCGTCGCGATCCGCTCCCACACGCGCCCGCCCCCGGCCAGCTCCAGATCCTCGATGTCGGCCGCGCCCGGGTTGGACGTGCGCACGAGCACGAGCACTCCGGCTGGGCGCCCGCCGCGCGCGCCGGCTTCGCGCGCGGTCGCCACGAACGGCTCGACCGCGTCGGCCCCCATCAGGGGATTGACCGTGACCATGTCCGCGCCGAGCCCTGTCACCGCGTCGAAGGGACTGTCGGTGGAGCCCTGCAGCGCCCGCGCGTAGGCGCGCGCGGTCACGTCGATGTCGCCCCGCTTGCCGTCCGCGATCGCGAGCAAGCCCGCCTCGTGGGCGTATTCGACGGCGCTTTCCAAGGCCGCCCACCCCGGCGCTCCCAGCTGCTCGAAGCGCGCCAGCTGCGGCTTGACCGCGACGCAGGCCGGGCCGGCGGCGTCGATCAGCGCGCGGCAGTGCGCGAGCACGGCCGTCGCGGCCCGCTCGGCCGGCGAGCCTCCCGCCGGAGCGGGCGCGCCGGGCCACAGGGCCAGCGGATCGGGGTCAAGCCCAAGCACGATCTGAGACTCGCGCTCGGCCACGCGGACGGCGAGCAGGTCCCCGAAGGCGGCGACTGAGATGGGCGCGGGAGAAGGTTGGGCCACCATCAGGGAGAATACGCCTGCATGACGCCGCTAACCCGTTTCAGCTGGATCGCGACCGCGCTCGTGGCTCTCCTCACCGCGCTGTTGCTGCTCCTGTCCGACTACACCGGCTACGCCGCCCTCAGCGTGGCGGTGGCGTGCTCGGCCGCGATCAACCTGCTGTAGGGACTCCCTGTCTTGACCGAGCCGGCTATGGGCTCGCCAATCGCAGCGGCCAGTGACGCGCTATCGCGAGAAAGTCGGCGTCGGCGTGGAGCACATCCGTATCGTGGCGAATCGCGACCGCCGCGATCAGGCAATCTGTGAGCTTGCGCGGGGTCTCTCCGTGACGCCGACACCCGCGATAGATCTCCGCGGCCTGCTCATAGTCCGCAGGCCCCTCGACCGGCAGCAGGGCGCATCTGTGGAGCAGACGTCTCAGCTTGTCGCGATCGCCGTCGTTGCGAGCGCCAGCGAGAACCTCCATTACCACGACGTCGGTGCTCGCCAACTCGACGTCTTCCGCGAGCACCGCTCGCACACGAAGGTGAGCCGGACTGCCGGTGGCGCGTAGAAACTCCACCCACGCCGAGGTATCGACGAGGATCACAGCTACGAGATCTCATCCGGGGAGCGGATCTCGGCGAGATCGCCAGTCCATCCCTGGCCCTCCATCGCAAGCGCCTCACGGCGGTCCATCGGTTCGCCGACCAGCCTTCGCAGCGCCAGGTCGACGGCCTCGCGCTTGCTGCGCAACCGATAGACCCGCATCGCGCGACCCACCAAGTCCTCATCGATCTCGATGTTCGTCCTGGCCATGAACACCATTCTACACCCTTAGGTGTACACATCAACCTGCTGTGAGCCACTCCCGCAGGGCTCGCGCCGCGCGCCCGCGGTGGCTGAGCTCGTCCTTGCGCTCGTCGCGCAGCTCGGCCGCTGTGCTGTCCGGGCGCTCGTCGGGCAGGAAGGCCGGGTCGTAGCCGAAGCCGCGCTCTCCACGCGGCGACTGCGCCAGGCTGCCGGTCCAACGACCTTCGAACAGGCGCTCCTCGCCGCTGACAGGATCGACGTAGGCGAGCGCGCACACATAGGCCAGCGCGCTCCCCGCAGGCGCTTCGGCCAGCAGCTTGGCCAGGTTCTGCTCGTCGCTGGCGTCCTCGCCGGCGTAGCGCGCCGAGCGCACGCCGGGCGCGCCGTCGAGCGCGGCCGCTTCGATCCCCGAATCGTCGCCGATGCTGACCCGGCCGGTGGCGGCCGCCGCGGCGCGCGCCTTGCCGAGCGCGTTGGCCGCGAACGTGTCTCCGTCCTCGGGCGGCAGGACCACCTCCTCGGGCAGCGCGTCCACCTGGACGCCCGGCAACAGCCGCGCGAACTCGCGGCGCTTGTGCTCGTTGCGGGTGGCGAGCAGCAGCCGCGAGGAAGGTGCGGACGCCGGCGCCACCGGGACGACTTCGAGGATATCCGTGAGCCCGGCGAAGTCGTCGGGGTTGCACGTGTAGAGCGCAAGCCCGTGCGCGAGCGCGGTGGCGGCGATCAGCATGTCAACCGCACGGCGGCCCCTGGCCTTACGACCGACCGCCGCGATCGCGGCGTAGACACGTCCGTAGGCGCGGGCAGCGTCGGCGTCGAACGGCAGCGAGTCGAAGACCGCCTCGATCCGCTGCAGGCGCTCCTGGCGGCGAGCGCGCTCGCCGGGATCGAGCGCGGCGTGCGGTCCGGCGGCGAAGCTCCGCGAGCGTCAACGAGCAGATGGCAGGTTCGTCCGGCAACGCGCGCGAGTCAATCTCGCCGAGGCACACCACAACGGAGGTGTCGAGCAGCCCCCGAGCGACGCGAGCCCCTTCAGGCACGTGGCTCGGCGCGCTGATCGACGAACCTGTCGACATCGCCCCGGAATCGGTCGAAGTCGACATGGCCCGCGCCGGCGAACGCGGCGAGGACCGAGCCCTTGGGCACGAAGCGCCGGTTCTGGGTCGGCCTGAGCTCGCCCACGGGAGTGCCGTTGCGAGTCACGATAAAGGACTCGCCGCTATCCAGTTCCCGCATGATCTGGCCACTATCGTTGCGCAGTTGCCGCTGATTGATGACACGCACCATAAATTCAATGTAGCACCCGTGCTACGAGGCGTGAAGAGCGATCGCGTCAAATGCTGACGCCCCATCTATCCGGCTACGCGTCGGCCAGAACCCGCTCCTGAACGGCCCGCAGCTGCTCGATCCCGACCGCGGCGAGCGCCAGCAGCTCGTCCAGCGAGGCACGCGAGAGCGGGGTGCGCTCGGCCGTGGCCTGCACCTCCACCAGCCCGCCCTCACCGGTCATCACCACGTTGGCGTCGACCTCGGCGCCAGAGTCCTCGCCGTAGTCGAGGTCGAGCATCGCCGCCTCGCCCACGATCCCACACGAGACGGCCGCGACCGAGCCGGTCAAGGGCGAGCGCTCGAGCTTCTCTTCGCGGCGCAATCGCGCACAGGCGAGCGCCAGGGCGACATACGCGCCGGTGATCGACGCGCAGCGCGTGCCGCCGTCGGCCTGCAGCACATCGCAATCCAGGTAGACGGTGCGTTCGCCAAGCGCCTTCAGGTCGATCGCGACGCGCAGCGAGCGGCCGATCAAGCGCTGGATCTCCACCGAGCGCCCGTCCAGGCGCCCCTTGGAGATGTCGCGCGCCTTGCGATCGCCGGTCGAGGCCGGCAGCATCCCGTACTCGGCGGTCAGCCAGCCCTTACCCTTGCCGGTCATCCAGCGCGGCACCCCCTCCTGCGCGGAGGCGGTGCAGATCACGCGCGTCTCGCCCATCGAGATCAGAGCCGAGCCGGTGGCGGTGCGCACGAAACCCGACTCGATCTCGACCGGGCGCAGCTCGCCGGTGGAGCGACCGTAGCTGCGTTTGCGCACGCCGCGCTTCACGCCTGTCTCGCCGGCGTCGGAAACCCCGCCCGAACCGGGCGGAGTCCCCTCGACCGGGGGCGCCCCCTCGCCGCTCATGCCAACGCCCCCACACTTCGCAGGTCGATGTGCTCGACCTGGCCGAGCGGCATCTGCAGGAAGCGCGTGCCCGGCTCCTTGAAGGCGTCGACGTCGCCGGTGCACAAAAAGCGATAGTCGCCCTCTCCCTGCCGGCGCGGGTTCTGCAGGCCGCGCGTGGACAGGGCGTGCTCGACCTGGCGCGCGAGCGCTCCCCCTGAGCTCACGAGCGTCACTGCGGGGCCGAGCATCCGCTGCAACATGGGACTGATCAGGGGATAGTGGGTGCAGCCAAGGACCACCGTGTCCACGCCCGCCGCTCGCAGCGGCGCGCACGCCTCGCGCACGGTCTCGACCGCGCGCTCGTCGAACTGGCGGTCCTCCTGGATCACCGCAGCGAGCGTGGGACAGGCCACCGCGTGCAGCGTGACGTGCGGGTCGACCGCCCCCACGGCGCGCTCATAGCTGCCGCTGGCGACGGTCGTGGGCGTGGCGAGCAGGCCGATCCTGCCGTTGCGCGTGGCCGCGACCGCACGCAGAGCCTCAGGGCGCACGACGCCGAGCACGTCGACGCCGAGCGTGGTCTCCATCATGCGCCGCTCCAAGATCGGCAGGGCTGCCGCCGTGGCCGAATTGCAGGCGATCACGAGCAGCTTCGCGCGCCGGCGCAACAGCTCCTCGGCGATCTCCGAGGCGAACCGCGCCAGCTCCTCCGGGGAGCGCTCGCCGTAGGGAAAGCGGGCGGTGTCACCCAGGTAGAGGAAGTCCTCGCGGGGAAGCCGCACCAACAGCTCGTGCAGGACGGTGAGCCCGCCCACGCCGGAGTCGAACACGCCGATCGGACGGGCGCGGGGGTCGCTGGACTGGGGGCTCGACACGCAGGCCATCATTCCAGAGCGCTGCTGTCAGCGCTCGGGAGCGGCCGCTTGGGGGTGGTTATCCTTGGCCGACTGCGTGTAGTACTCCTTCTCCGCGTTGGGTGAGCGACCATGCTCGTGGCATGCCCTTGACCGGTCCGATCCCGGTGTCTTCGATCAGCTCGTACTTGTGCAGTCGTGTGAGCAGCTTCGATGTTTGTCCTTCGTCTGCGATCCCGGCGGCGCGGGCGACTTGTTTGTTTGATGCGCCTGGGGTGTCCGCGATGGAGCAGAGCACGCGGACAGTCCTGTAGGTCAACCGCAGCGGGATGCCACTGAAGGGGTCCGAGTGGAATCTCGGGGAGACTGGACGGTGTTTGATCGTGACTGGTCTGTCCAGTTCGCGTTGCGCTGCGGCGGGCCCGAGATATGGTTGGACTATCATCGCCATCAGCGCTCCCGCGAGCCTCTGTGAGGGACCCCTCGTCACGGTCGAGTATGCGAGCGTGGATCACGCTTGAGACAGCGCCGACGATGCCCTCCGCTGTCAACGGTGGCGGCTCATGACCCTGTTTGGCCTCGCCGCGGCCTTCGTCGACGATCGCGACGAGCTGGCCCAGCACACGCCGGCGCGCGTTCAGCGTCTGCTCAGCACAGGTCAGGGCATCTACTACCAACAGGCGCGCCGCCCCAGGATCGTCCTCAAGGAACGAAAGCAGCGCTGCCAACCCCGTCCTGACGCGCTCCCTCCAGCGAGACTCATCTCCCACTGCCTGCTCGACGATGCGTGTGGCGTGCTCGACCTGGTCCTCGAACGCCACCAACAAGCACGCCTCGCGATCCTCGAACAGCTCGTAGAACGTGCGCCGCGACAAACCCGCGCGCTCACAGATCATCGCGACAGTCAACGCACGCGCACCACGCTCAAACACCAGATCCACAAGCGCGCCCAACAAACGCCGACGCTGCATCTCCACAACATGCGCACCCTCACGCACAACCACATCTACCGAACCAACACTACCCCCACCACTACGCAACGAGGACATCTCAACGCCTCTTCCCCGAACGCATCCCAACCTTCTTCGCCTTAGCCTTCTTCGACTTCTTCGCCTTAGGCTTCGCGCAGCCTGTAACGCCGATCGGGGTGGACTCATGGATGACAGCGCCGTTCTGCGCCGTGAACGCCGTCGGCATTATGAGTTTGCTCTTGCAGAGGTTCCCGTTCGCCGCTAGCGCCGAATACTTGCCTTGCGGCAACGTCAATTCGAACGTTCCCACCGGCGCGTCAGGCACCGTCGCAAACGTGCTGCTCGTGACCCCTTCTTTATTGATGAACGTTTCGCCATGCAGATCCAACGTCACGCCATACCCCTGCAGGACGATGATCAGTTCGGGGAACTTCGCGCCACCATGACTCACGAAATACGCCGGTCCTTCCAACGGGACAGGCAACAACGGCGTGATCGCTCTCGCGTGCCCCACAATCGACGCTGACGGACACGACGCGGGGTTCGCCGCGAAGACCTGTTCGGTGCACGCCTTCTGCAACGTCGTCAGGCGCGACGGCAGTTGCTTGGGCAGGTCGACCTTGACCTTCGCGATATTCGCTTGGGACCCCTGCGGCGCTTTGGGATAGGCGAGCTTCACGGACAAGCTCGCACCAGCGGTCCGGGACGTTTTCCCCGACGTGGAGACCTTGAACGACGGCTTGAATTGCAGGCTGCGACACGACCCGACCTGGAAATGACTCGAGATCGGCGCGCTCGCACCGGCACCGCCCGCTCCCGGCGGTGGCGTGCCCCACGCCGTCCCGGAGAAGCTCATCGGATCACAGTTCGTCGGGTTGAACATGAACCCGGGACGATCGATCACCGAATCGATCAGACGCAGATCTGTGGGGACACCCTTCACGATCTGCGGGAACGGATCGGTCGTGACCGTGATCTGCGCCGTGTTCGGGTCGACATCGATCTTCGCCCTTGTGACGATAGTCCCCAAGTTGAAGGGGCCGGCGATCACGTGCGTCACGATCGACAGACCAAACGGTGCGCCGTCGTATGGTCCGGTGATGTAGATCTGCGATTCGGGGTTCCCCGGTTGCGGAATCACCAACGGATACGGGCCCGGACCCGAGGCGACGGCGGCGTGGCCGATCTTCGACGCTTCAGAACATTCGCCCCTGGATGCTTGCGGTTCGGGGCACAGTACGACCGAGGAGAGCATCCCCGACAGGCCCTGCGGCACCTTGAACTGCAGGCGTTCGATGCGCTGCTGCCCATCGCCACGCGTCAACAGCAGCGAGAAGTCCGTGAAGCCTCCGGCCTGGTCGGTCGTCGCACCGGCAGTCAGCGACGGTTGGAACGGTAGTGGCGTCGGGACACAGCCGGATCCGTTGGGGCCAGCGGTGATCGGGAAACTGTTCGTGAACGGGACATCCACACCGAATGGTGTCGTCCATGGCGTGAAATCAGCGTTCGTCGTGTACGTGCCGCACTGGACGGGTGTCGCCAGTGCTGCTTGTGCGCCACCGCTAAACGTTAGTTTGAAGTCCGTGAACGGTAGCGCGGGCGTTTCATCGACCGTCGTGGTCAACTGTCCTGTCGCTTCGTTCAAATGCACCGTCGCCGGGAGCTTCAAGAAGATGCCGTCGCCGGAGGCCGCGATCAACAGTTTCAGTTCGGGCGGGTTCGCCTGCAGGACGTACACGTTGCCTTCGAGTTCGCCTTCCAGCTCCCCTTCCAAGAGCGGCGTCTGTATTTTGACGGTCCCGACCTTCGACGCCGACGGACATGATTGTGGGCCTTCGCCGTGAATGTTCGCTTCGGCTTCGCCGCACGCTTGCAGGCCTGCGGCCTGACCGGGATTGATCACCAAACCTTCGGGCAATGTCACCGACGTGTTCTTCAGGGTTGCCGCGACGTCGCCTTCGGGGTTCAACAGGTTTTCCTGGGGGACCTTTACTTCGACGCCCAACCCCGCGGGTGTGTCGGCGAAACCAGTTTCGGGGATCGCCGAGATCGACAGTTCGATCGTCAAGTGTTCACAACCAGTAAAGCCCGTCGGTGCGCCTGTATCGTCGTGCGTGACCGCTTCGGTGAACGGCGCGTCTGGATCTTCTTCGGCGTTCCATGTGCTCAACTCGCGGATCGAGAACGCTTGCGGACCAGTACAGGACGTCGGCAACGTCAGAAACGGTGTCGCGGTGTTCGCCCCCGGACAACCGTGGTTTTCTTCGCATAGCCGAGGATTCTCGGTCCTGCGTTCATTGTCGTGGCTGGTTTCCGCGGGAACACCCCACAGCGTCAGGACGTTCCCCAGGATCCCCACAATTTCTACGTACGGGATGCTGACGTGCTCGACGATCCCGTAACCGTTGCCGCTGCGCACACCCGCGTCGAAGGACGCTTTGAAACCACCGAGCGAGATCGCGAATTCATCCGGGACACCCGGCGGCGGCACCATATTGAACACACCCTGCCGATAGTAAAGATCGCCACTATAGATCTCATCCGTGCCGATCTGCGAAGCCGCTGGACAGCTCTGCGCGTCCAGTTGCGCGCGCGTGCACTTAGAGCGCCTAACAAAAGGTAGGATTCGTTGTGGGGCTGTCGAAGTCCTGCGTCATGGCTAAACCTTTGTTGAGCGACGAGTTGTGGGCTCGTATCGAGCCTGTTTTGCCGGTCCGTGCGCCGCAGGTCACGGGGCGTCCTCGGGTGCCGGACAGGGCCGCGTTGACAGGGATCCTCTTCGTTTTGAAGACGGGGATCCCGTGGGAGCATCTGCCCCAAGAGATGGGTTGCGGCTCGGGAATGACGTGCTGGCGGCGCTTACAGGAATGGAGCGAAGCCGGGGTATGGCAGCGCTTGCACCACGTGCTCTTGGACGAGTTGCAGAACACCGGACAAATCGACTGGTCTCGCGCTGTTGTAGACAGCTCGCACGTGCGAGCAAAAGGGGGGGCGAACAGACAGGCCCCTCGCCAGTCGATCGCTCCCGTCCTGGCAGCAAGCATCACGTAATCGTCGAGGCGAAAGGTATCCCGCTCGCGGTCACGCTGACCGCCGCCAACCGCAACGACGTCACCCAGCTCGTTGAGCTCGTGGACCGCGTACCGCCCGTCGGTCGCCACGGCAAGTTCCGTCCCCTCAGCCTCTACGCCGACCGTGCCTATGACTCGGCGCGCCATCGAGCAGAACTGCGCGAACGCCAGATCACTCCGCACATCCCCAAACGCAACACAGGCCACGGCTCTGGCCTCGGACGCCACCGCTGGGTGGTCGAGCGCACGATCTCCTGGCTGCACGCCAACCGCTACCTCGCCCGCCGCCACGCACGCCGAGCCGACATCCACGAAGCCATGCTCACACTCGCCTGCGCCAACATCTGCCTCAAACACCTCAACCACTTTTGTTAGACGCTCTTAGACATTGTCTCAAAATGAAGGTGTTGTCTGGTTGCGGCTGGAATTAGTTGTGCGTCAACTTGATCCGAAAGGATGTGCGGCGCATGGCGGAGCGGCTGGTTAGCGACGAGTTCTGGGCTCGGGTGGAGCGGGTGATCCCGAAGGTGCCGCGTCGTTTCAGGCATCCCGGCCGTAAGCGTGTGGATGATCGCTGCTGTTTGGAGGCGATCATGTACGTGCTCAAGACGGGGTGCCAGTGGGCGATGGTGCCGGTGAGCGAGACTGGTTGTAGTGGCAAGACGGCGTGGCGGCGGATGGACGAGTGGGACCGCTCCGGTGTATGGGACCGGTTGCACGAGTCGCTTCTGGCCGAGCTCAACGCTTCGGGCGAGATCGACTGGAGCACGGGTGTGGTCGACTCGAGCACCGCCCGCGCGGTTTTTGGGGGGCCTTCACCGGCCCGAACCCCACAGATCGCGCGAAGAAAGGCGTCAAGGACCACGCGCTGACCGATGGTCGCGGTGTGCCGATGGCAGTGTCGGTCACCGGCGCTAACCGTCACGACGTCACGCAGCTGATCCCGCTCGTGGACGCGGTGCCGAGCGTGCGTGGCAAGGCCGGCCGGCCACGCCGGCGGTTTAGGCGTGTGCTGGCCGACCGCGGCTATGACTACGACAAGTACCGGCGCCTGCTGCGCTCACGCAACATCCAGCCGGTGATCGCTCGGCGCGCCACCGAGAACGGTTCCGGCCTGGGCAAGGAGCGCTGGGTCGTCGAGCGCACCATCTCCCACCTACACCAGCCCAGACGGCTACGCCAATGCTACGAGCGCAGCGACCGCATGCGGCTCGCGTTCCTCAAGCTCCGGGCCTGCCAACTCTGCTACCTCAAACTCACATCATTTTGAGACAACGTCTTAGGCACCGCACCAGGATCACCGAAGAAACCAGGCGGCAAAACAGCTTCAAGGTTCCTCACAAACCCACCCGCGATCCCGCCGCCTTCGCCCGGGACTTTCGGGTCGGGAGCTTCCAACTGGTTGAAGTTCACCGCGAACGTCGCATCGTACGGATGCGAACCAGCCTGCGTATCCGTAGTACCATCCGCATTGGAGAACCACACTTCCCACGCCGCGACGCCAAACCCCGGAATCCCCAAACCAACACTCACAGGATCAGACACCGTATCCGCAGCCGTCGCACCACCACCGCTCATCACGACACCATTAGAGTACGTGCCCGGTATCATACCGTTTTCCACGCTCACAGCGATACCGACTTCTTCAGTCACCCTCGCATCTTTACCCGCGCCACTCGGGAGCGGCTCCAGGAACGCCGGGTTACTCGTACACGTGATCGTGGTCGCACCAATGACATCACGTTCACCGGTCCCATTACCCGTACAAACCCAACGCGCACCACGAACACCAGGATCCTCGCCATTGAGGCTAAACTTCCCTGATTCTTCTTCCTGCGGGCTCAACGGTTCAAAACTTTCCTGAAAAGTCATGCCGCCGGCCTTCGTGGCGGTCACACCCACCGGTAGCGTGTCCGTCACCGTGATAGGACCCTGGCTCGGCTTCGCACCCGTGTTGACAAACCCCACCTTGATCTTGCCATGACCGCCCGGCGCCAAAGTCGTAGGTTCGACAAAAGAGAACGCGTGCCAACCGGTGCCTTCACTAACAGCCTGCGCAGGAGCGCTAAAACAACCAAGCGTACAGAACACGGCGAGAACCGGAATGATAGACCGCTTGAACATGCTAAATCCTCCCCCTCGAGCGCCCACTGGACCTACCAGTCTTCCTCGCCGCTCTCCCAGCCCGTTTTGCTCTGCGCTTCTTCACGCACTTGCCGTTCTTCTTCACGAAGCCCTTCTTGCACTTCGCCGACTTCGTCTTGACGCCCCCTGAATGGCTTGCGGGCGGCGGCGCAGCGAAGTTGCCGATCCCTTCGAACGTGACGCTCGCTGGCGTCGCGAAGATCGGCGGCGCCGGCGGCACACCCTGACAGCCGGTACCAGCACACTCAGGCGGGACGACAGGACGCACCCCGTCCACGCGCACGTCGTACACATCGTCGAGATCGTTACGATCCTGCGCTACCAGTTGCGCACGCGTAATGATGAACACATCGTTGCCGTTCGCCGAGGCGTCCAGTAGATACGAGTTTTCGGGATCGCTGCCGCTCGAGAGCAAAAAGATGCAACCCTGGGTCTGATGACAACTACCGGTACCATTACGCTCCCACTCGTACACATCCAACCATCCATTCGTGGCCTGTGGAGCCAACGGTTGAGCGCTCTCGAAGAACACACGACTGCCGTCTTCGCTGATCCACTGCGGCTGATACGTCGGCTCGAGACTGTTGGGAAGCGCGGCCCCCACAGATTTCGTGAATTCCGTGGATGCGCTGGTGTGCACGGGCGCTTCACCGGTCGGATCGCACGACACGCACGCCAGCTTCCCCGACAGAGCTTCATAAAGCCACACCTGTTCCACATCCGTGTTCGACATGAACACCAGACTGTGACCGTCGGGCGTCACCTCCGCCGTACGAGAACCCATTTCTCCCACGTAATCTGTAGCAACCCCATCTACTGAATAATCGCTGGAAACCGCGGCACCACTCGCGACCAGCGTAGTGACACCAGCATGCCACAGGACAACGTCATTTTTAGCATCGACGTAGTACACGTATTCGCCGTTTTCGCTGATACCAGCCACTCCCTCTACTTCCACCCCAGGAGACAGATCTGTAGTCTGACCGTTTTCCAGGTTGTACTCGTAAAGGTCGCCCTTTGTGAAGAACACCTTCGACCCATCCGTGCTCGCGTCCTGGAAGATCCCACCACCACCAACCGCCGCGTCGACCTGCACCGTGCACGCGTCCACTGCGACCAAGCATTCTTCTTCGGGACCGACAGGACTCTGCGGCTGCGTATCGTTCTCCCGCACATACAACGCCCGCGACCGATGAAAGACAGGACCGGTGTCTCCTTTCACTGCCGTGGAAGCTTCCGGAGCATAGGTCCAGAAAACACGCGACCCGTCAGCCGAGATCACATGCGTGAAATCAGGACCACCACCAGGCTCACCATTAACCGTAACGGCCGCCTCGACCGAACCGAACGCACCGCCCGGAGCCACACTACTATTCGGCAACACATCGACAAGATACAATTTCCCGCCGACATTATCATACAGGTAATGCGAAAATATGCCGTGCTTGCCCGCTTCGACTTCCTGCTTGACGTCTTCGCGGACTTCCCGTTCGAGCTGACCTTCGCCTTCCAGAAAATCAGCATTGCTTTCAAACAACAGATGACTGTAAGCACGAACCGCACCCCCACCGGCATTCGCGCCGGCATACAACACGTACTCTTCGTCCACCGCGGTATATAGTTCTTTTTCGGTGCGGTCAGGGACCGCGGTGAACAACGGTTCGTATCCGCCGCCCACCCCATCCGCCATCGCGTGTGCGTAAAGACCAGAATAATCCAATGAAGCGCCCGTCGCGGGAAGAGCACGGCTTTCAAGGATACCCACCGAGAGATCGTTCGTGAACGCACGATATTCAGCGTGCGAACCGGCCCCATCCGCTGAGGGTCCACTGATTTCGAGCGCCACCTGCGTCCAACCACCACCCGGCAAACGCGTCGAAAGATACTCGTTGCCAAAACCCTCCCCCTCCGCGCTCGTACCACCCGCCAGCGGCGGATCACCCGCATACACCACCATTTCACCATCGGCCGCGGCCTGAAACGGCAAACGGCGTCCCGCAGTTATCCCATGTTCGTTAAAACCACTCAATAGGTAATTCGAATTTGGAATGTAAATATTCACATCCTGATCAGACCCCACCGGACTGACCGGTTCATACACACGACCATCCGGCAACCCAGCAACCGACATATACGTCGCGAACGCGACATCCGGACCGTCTATCGTGCCAAGCGCGTTCGTCGCGACAACCCGCAAGTGATACTGCGTACCGGGCTGCAACCCGGTCAAATCCACACGCACACCGACTCCCTGGTTTGCGCTGCCGATGTCTTCTTCGGGCGTGCTCGCACCGTAGGACGTGCTCGTACCGTATTCCACACGGTATTTCGTCGCCAGACCCTCCGGGTCGATCGTCGCGTCGAGCGTCGCCGCGATCACGCTCACATTCGAGAACGTTTCACCCGTCGTCGTCGGATGACTGATCGTCACGTCCGCCGCATGATTGGCGCCGTTGGCGCTCGCGGCGACCAAACGCACACTGCGCACACCCGCCGCCGGTAGACCCGTCAGTATCCTGCTGACCGGCAGCGCCCCTGTCCCCACCAGTGTTTTGGGTTCCTGTTCGCAGGCAACCTTGTCCGTGTACTTGCCAGGTTCGGTACCGTATTCGAAATAACATTCGCTGACAGGTTCGCCTTCGGGGTTGACCGTCCCCTGCAACGTCATCGCTGTTTCCGACACGCCCGACGGTGTTTCCGTGACCACGGTCGGCAACGGCACGTCATCGAACGTCTCGATCGTGTCCGCGGCGCGCTCGCTCGCGTATACCGTACCTTCGCCACTCACTCCCAGCCCATACGATT
This sequence comes from uncultured Solirubrobacterales bacterium, assembly GCA_963809705.1. Lineage (GTDB taxonomy): Bacteria > Actinomycetota > Thermoleophilia > Solirubrobacterales > Solirubrobacteraceae > Palsa-744. The sequence goes on from CAWEKF010000002.1 coordinate 734,243, forward strand.
CCGAGAAACCTCCTGTGGGGAGCGTTTCAAGCGACGGCATGTTGTACGGTTCACCAAAAGGCCCGAACACAACGATACCGCTGCCCCTGTCGACAACGATATTGTTCGTGGAGGGATTCATCGCAAACGTCGTCCCACCTTCTTCGAATTTACCCACGAACCCCAATTGCACTGGACTCGGCGACCTGAACTTTACGATGCCAGCCGATTTTTCTAGTTCTCCCCAGTTGACGTAAACATTCTGCTGCGAATCGACCACGAAGCCCCGACCCACACTACCCAAGTTGGGCTGAAACTTCTTTTCGCAAACACCAGTTCTGTCGCACTCCTCGACATCTGCCCGTGTGTCCAAAGTCCATACATTCCCGGACGGATCGACCGTAACATCGGCGAAACTGGCGGGCGGTACCGTTCCCCCCGTCAACTGGCCCAAATACGCGCCGGTAGCGCTGAACTTATCGACCACGTCGTGGCCGTTGTCAAGGACGTACACGTCCCCCGCGGAAGGATCCAGCGGATTGTTCGAATCGTCCACCGCGACCTCTTCAGGCGAAGAGAAGGCGCCCGTCGGCGCCGCCGCGCCCGTTTCCACTTTCCCTTCGACTTCGAACGTGCCGCTACCGTCAAACTGGCCAAGATAGGAGCCGGTCGAGCTGAACCGCTCCACCCGATCATTGCCCTTGTCCACGACGTACACGTCGCCAGCGGCGGGCTGCACGAGCGGTTCGCTCGAATCGTCCACGGCCACCCCAACAGGTTCCTTGAACTGGCCAGGCCCCGAGCCTTCGCTACCGAACGAGACACCCGGAACGTACACCAGCTTCGCCGACGCCAACGGAGCAAAACCCAACATCGCGGCAATGAGAACTACCACACAGCCCAATGCCCACGTACACCGTACGTCCGACAGACGCTCACAATCAAACATACCGATACCTTTCAAATGGGAACACACGGGAGCTGGTGCGTGTTTCACGTCGCGCACAATCCTTTATTTTTCGCTCACCGCCCAGGTGCCCCAGGCAAATGCCTCTTCTTCTTCAGGTCTCATCTTCAGGAGAGCCCCAGTAGTGGATGCGCCTTCTTCTTGTTTGGAACTGGCCGCCTGAATGATCCCTTCATACTCCACGGCCGTGTCGTGTGTCTCGTATACGCACAGATTACCGGGGCTGGCCTTTGGTTCCGCGACGGTACCGGCAGGAGTACCGCATTCGGTCGGCGGCGTGCCCGTCCCAACTTCATTCCCTGCTTCTTCGATGAAATGGACGTGGGCAGCTTCCAGAGACGCTTTCAACTCGATCGGGAACGAGAGCGAAATGAACTGCTTGTAGGCAAAAGTGACACCGAGTGGCGTAATGCCAATCCCCCAACTGCCGGTCTCGGTCTTCCCCGAGGGCAGCGTCCCGCCCGCGGTCCACGGTGAGCCTTCTTTGCCTTCCTTGCCCTGCTTCCCGTTGCACGCATAACCCGGACCGCTGGCCGAGACGAATTCGCTGCCGCCTTCCTTGCAATGTTCGTTACCGACACCCAAAGGCGTGCTCGTCACACTCGCGCCGTTCGAACCGGCCGCGCCATTAGCTCCTGCGGCGCCGTTTTCGCCTTTCGCGCCCGCGGGCCCAGCGGGACCCTGCGGTCCTGCGAGCCCCTGAGCGCCAGCGGGACCGGCCTTCCCTTTCAACGACGCGACCACGCTCGGCTTGATCTGTTTCGTCGAAGTGATCAAAAATTTGCTCGCGGCAAGCGCGCCGCCGCTCATCGCGAACACGAGCGCGAATGTCGCCACGACGTTGGCATAGCTCATATGCCGGCGTAGTCTTAGGAACATGAGTCCATCCCTCCTCGGGAGTCGTTGAAAACATCAAGCCGCAACCTCCACCAAGAAGCCGCCAGCGAACACACCCGCGCACGGGCAACACCCACAGAACCTGCGGGCAGACAAAACCGCCGCGGGCACACAACCCACGACGGCAGAAAAACATGAAACGCCGCGACAACGACGCGAGTAGCCACGCCGGCCGCGTGGACCGGCGGGGAACTGCGTTCCGGCGCTGGGCTAGCTGAGAGCCAGCCCGGCCAGAGAGAGAGAGAGAGAGAGAGACGCGTCAGCGACGCTGACGCGTCCTATAACGGACCCGCCAGCAGCACACGGACTCCCAAACACGCTATTCCCCAAAGAAACCACGCGAAAAACACTTCCCTCTCAGTTGCGACCCGGTCCCTCTCCCAAGGTCCCCGTCAAAACAGTTGGTGGCCGACCACGAAGACCGACCCAAACCCGACCTTATGTTTAAGCCCCCCATCCCGACTGGGATGACAGGACATGGACTTTATAGCGCGTCGTGTACTAGATGTCAAGTAGCCGAGCGAAGATCGAAGCAGGACTACCCACTCCATCCCGATCAGCGCAACCGCTGCAGCGTGGCGTGGATGTCGGCGGTGAGGAGGTAGAGGTCCTGTGATTGCCTGTTCGCCGGCTCAAATGGGTGGAAGCCAAGGCGCTCCCACCACTCGCGGGCCGCCGGGTGCAGAGCGCTGACGACGACTGCGCGACACGCGGCCTTCGCGTTGAGCGCCACGGCGGTGGCGAGCACATGGGCTACGAGCGCAGTGCCGACACCGAGGCCTTTGTGGCGTCGATCGACCGCGAGACGACCGATCAGTAGTGCTGGAACCGGGTTGGGCGCCTGGCGCGCGACGCTCGGCGGCGCCGTCGAGCGGTCGATCGCGGTCATTGCGACAGTCGCGTAGGCCACAACCGCATCGTCGACATCGGCGATGACCCAGGTGGCAGCGGTGTCACGACGCCGGTTCTGCCCTGCATACCGGCGCAGCCACTCGTCGAGGACAGCCTCGCCCGATTCGAACGCCGCGCGGTCATGCCGCGCAAGCTCGAGCAGCGCCGGGCGATGCAGCTCAGTCAAGCCAGGAGAACTTCCGAGGGCGGCGCAGTGCGTCGGCGAGTCGCTGGTTGACGTTCGCGGGGCTCTCCAGCGCCTCGCTGAACACCGTGGCCGCGCGAGGGGTCAGCCGGATGCTGTGACGCTCGGCAAGCACCTCCTCGGCCCTGAACGCCGCGGCCTGCAACACGAACGCAGATACATTCAGATGCGCAGCGGCGGCAGCCCGCTCCAGCACAGCCTTCTCGCCCGGCTCCACCCGGATCTGCAGTCGTTCGCCCTTGACGGTCGCCACGTACTTACAATGGCAGTACGGGCCCGGGTTGTCAAGCTCAAGCGCTCCTCATTCGCAGAACGCTTTGGGGGTTGTCAGCCTTGGCCGACTGCGTGTAGTACTCCTTCTCCGCGTTGGGTGAGCGACCATGCTCGTGGCATGCCCTTGACCGGTCCGATCCCGGTGTCTTCGATCAGCTCGTACTTGCGCAGTCGCGTGAGCAGCTTCGATGTTTGTCCTTCGTCTGCGATCCCGGCGGCGCGGGCGACTTGTTTGTTGGATGCGCCTGGGGTGTCTGCGATGGAGCAGAGCACGCGGACAGTCCTGTAGGTCAACCGCAGCGGGATGCCACTGAAGGGGTCCGAGTGGAATCTCGGGGAGACTGGACGGTGTTTGATCGTGACTGGTCTGTCCAGTTCGCGTTGCGCTGCGGCGGGCCCGAGATATGGTTGGACTATCATCGCCATCAACGCTCCCGCGAGCCTCTGTGAGGGACCCCTCGTCACGGTCGAGTATGCGAGCGTGGATCACGCTTGAGACAGCGCCGACGATGCCCTCCGCTGTCAACGGTGGCGGCTCATAACCCTGTTTGGCCTCGCCGCGGCCTTCATCGACGATCACGACGAGATGGGCCAACACACGCCGGCGCGCGTTCAGCGTCTGCTCACCACAGGTCAGGGCATCTACTACCAACAGGCGCGCCGCCCCAGGATCGTCCTCAAGGAACGAAAGCAGCGCTGCCAACCCCGTCCTGACGCGCTCCCTCCAGCGAGACTCATCTCCCACTGCCTGCTCGACGATGCGTGTGGCGTGCTCGACCTGGTCCTCGAACGCCACCAACAAGCACGCCTCGCGATCCTCGAACAGCTCGTAGAACGTGCGCCGCGACAAACCCGCGCGCTCACAGATCATCGCGACAGTCAACGCACGCGCACCACGCTCAAACACCAGATCCACAAGCGCGCCCAACAAACGCCGACGCTGCATCTCCACAACATGCGCACCCTCACGCACAACCACATCTACCGAACCAACACTACCCCCACCACTACGCAACGAGGACATCTCAACGCCTCTTCCCCGAACGCATCCCAACCTTCTTCGCCTTAGCCTTCTTCGACTTCTTCGCCTTAGGCTTCGCGCAGCCTGTAACACCGATCGGGGTGGACTCATGGATGACAGCGCCGTTCTGCGCCGTGAACGCGGTAGGCATCACGAGCTTGCTCTTGCAGAGGTTCCCGTTCGCCGCCAACGCCGAATACTTGCCTTGCGGCAACGTCAATTCGAACGTTCCCACCGGCGCGTCAGGCACCGTCGCAAACGTGCTGCTCGTGACCCCTTCTTTATTGATGAACGTTTCGCCATGCAGATCCAACGTCACGCCATACCCCTGCAGGACGATGATCAGTTCGGGGAACTTCGCGCCACCATGACTCACGAAATACGCCGGTCCTTCCAACGGGACAGGCAACAACGGCGTGATCGCTCTCGCGTGCCCCACAATCGACGCTGACGGACACGACGCGGGGTTCGCCGCGAAGACCTGTTCGGTGCACGCCTTCTGCAACGTCGTCAGGCGCGACGGCAGTTGCTTGGGCAGGTCGACCTTGACCTTCGCGATATTCGCTTGGGACCCCTGCGGCGCTTTGGGATAGGCGAGCTTCACGGACAAGCTCGCACCAGCGGTCCGGGACGTTTTCCCCGACGTGGAGACCTTGAACGACGGCTTGAATTGCAGGCTGCGACACGACCCGACCTGGAAATGACTCGAGATCGGCGCGCTCGCACCGGCACCGCCCGCTCCCGGCGGTGGCGTGCCCCACGCCGTCCCGGAGAAGCTCATCGGATCACAGTTCGTCGGGTTGAACATGAACCCGGGACGATCGATCACCGAATCGATCAGACGCAGATCTGTGGGGACACCCTTCACGATCTGCGGGAACGGATCGGTCGTGACCGTGATCTGCGCCGTGTTCGGGTCGACATCGATCTTCGCTCTGGTCACGATCGTCCCGAGGTTGAACGGGCCCGCGATCACATGCGTCACTATCGACAAGCCGAATGGTGCGCCATCGTAGGGACCCGTAATGTAGATCTGTGATTCGGGGTTCCCCGGTTGCGGAATCACCAACGGGTAGGGGCCGGGACCGGATGCGACGGCGGCGTGTCCGATCTTCGACGCTTCCAAGCATTCGCCTTTGGATGCTTGTGGTTCGGGGCACAGCGTGATTGAGGAGAGCATCCCCGACAGGCCTTGCGGTACCTTGAACTGGAGGCGTTCGATGCGTTGTTGGCCGTCGCCGCGCGTCAACAGCAGCGAGAAGTTCGTGAACCCTCCCGCCTGATCGGTCGTGGCGCCAGCGGTCAGCGACGGGTGGAACGGCAACAGAGAGGGGACACAACCGGACCCGTTGGGGCCTGCTGTGATCGGGAAGCTGTTCGTGAACGGTACGTCCACCCCGAACGGGGTCGTCCACGGCGTGAAGTCGGCGTTCGTGGTATAGGTGCCGCAGTCGACGGGTGTCGCCAACGCTGCCTGCGCGCCACCGGAGAACGCTAGTTTGAAGTCGGTGAACGGCAACGCTGGCGTTTCCTCGACCGTCGTCGTCAGCTGTCCTGTCGCTTCGTTCAAATGCACCGTCGCGGGGAGCTTCAGATAGATCCCGTCGCCCGAGGCAGCGATCAACAGTTTCAGTTCGGGCGGATTGGCTTGCAACACGTAAACGTTGCCTTCGAGTTCGCCTTCGAGCTCGCCTTCCAACAACGGTGTCTGTATTTTGACCGTCCCGACCTTCGACGCCGATGGACATGATTGTGGGCCTTCGCCGTGAATGTTCGCTTCTATTTCCCCACACGCCGCGAGACCAGCGGCCTGACCGGGATTGATCACCAAACCTTCGGGCAATGTCACCGAGGTGTTCTTCAACGTTGCTGCGACGTCGCCTTCGGGGTTCAACAGGTTTTCCTGGGGGACCTTTACTTCGACGCCCAACCCCGCGGGTGTGTCGGCGAAACCCGTTTCGGGGATCGCCGAGATCGACGGTTCGATCGTCAAATGTTCACAACCGGTAAAACCCGTCGGTGCGCCCGTATCGTCGTGCGTGATGGCTTCCGTGAACGGTGCGTCCGGGTCTTCTTCAGCGTTCCATGTGCTCAACTCGCGGATCGAGAACACTTGCGGACCATTACACGACGTCGGCAACGTCAAAAACGGTGTCGCGGTGTTCGCCCCCGGACAACCGTGGTTTTCTTCGCACAGTCGAGGATTCTCGGTCCTGCGTTCATTATTGTGGCTGGTTTCCGCGGGAACACCCCACAGCGTCAGGACGTCCCCCAGGATCCCCACGATACTCACGTACGGGACGGTGATGTGCTCGACGATCCCGTACCCGCTACCGCTGCGCACACCAGCGTCGAAGGACGCTTTGAAACCACCGATCGAGATCGCGAATTCATCGGGAACTCCCGGCGGCGGCACCATATTGAACACACCCTGCCTATAGACAAGAGCGCCATTAAAGATCTCGTCCGTGCCGATCTGCGAAGCCGCTGGACAACTCTGAGCGTCCAGTTGCGCGCGTGTACACTTCGGCACCGCACCGGGATCGCCAAAGAAACCCGGTGGCAAAACAGCTTCGAGGTTCCTCGCAAACCCACCCGCGATCCCGCCGCCTGCACCCGGGACTTTCGAGTCGAGAGCTTCCAACTGGTTGAAGTTCACCGCGAACGTCGCAGCGTACGGATGCGAACCAGCCTGCGTATCCGTAGTACCGTCCGCATTGGAAAACCACACTTCCCACGCCGCGACACCAAACCCAGGAATCCCCAAACCAACACTCACAGGATCAGACACCGTATTCGCAGCAGACGCACCGCCACCGCTCATCACAACACCATTAGAGTACGTGCCCGGCACCACACCATTTTCCACATTCACAGCGATCCCGACTTCTTCAGTCACCCTCGCCCCTTTGCCCGCACCACTCGGGAGCGGTTCCAGGAACACCGGGTTACTCGTACACGTGATCGTAGTCGCACCACTAACACCGCGTTCGCCAGACCCATTACCCGTACACACCCAACGCGCACCATGAATTTCAGGATCCTCTCCATTGAGACTGAACTTCCCCGATTCTTCTTCCTGCGGGCTCAACGGTTCAAAACTTCCTACAAAAGCCATGCCGCCGGCCTTCGTGGCGGTCACACCCGCAGGTAGCGTATCCATCAGCGTGATAGAACCCTGGCTCGGCTTCGCACCGGTGTTGACGAACGCCACTTTGATCCTGCCATGACCGCCCGGCGCCAGGGTCGTAGGTTCGACAAAAGAGAACGGGTGCCAACCGGTGCCTTCGCTGGCAGCCTGCGCAGGAGCGCTAAAACAACCAAACGCATACAACACGGCGAGAACCGGAACGATAGACCGCTTGAACATGCTAAACCCTCCCCCTCGAGCGCCCACTAGACCTACCAGCCTTCCTCGCCGACCCCTTAGCCCGTTTTGCTCTGCGCTTCTTCACGCACTTGCCGTTCTTCTTCACGAAGCCCTTCTTGCACTTCGCCGACTTCGCCTTGACGCCCCCCGAATGGTTTGTGAGCGGCGGCGCAGCGAAGTTCCCGATCCCTTCGAACGTGACGCTCGCTGGTGTCGCGAAGATCGGCGGCGCCGGCGGCACACCCTGACAACCGGTACCAGAACACTCAGGCGGGACCACAGGACGCACCCCGTCCACCCGCACGTCATACACATCGTCGAGATCGTTACGATCCTGCGCTACCAACTCTGCGCGAGTGATGATGAACACGTCGTTGCCGTTCGCCGAGGCATCCAGCAGATACGAATTTTCCGGATCGCTGCCGCTCGAGAGCAGGAAGATGCAACCCTGGGTCTGCTGGCAACTGCCGATACCGTTACGCTCCCACTCGTACACATCCAGCCATCCATTCGTGGCCTGTGGAGCCAATGGTTGAGCGCTCTCAAAAAACACACGACTACCGTCTTCGCTGATCCACTGCGGCTGATACGTCGGCTCGAGACTGTTGGGAAGCGCAGCCCCCACAGAACTCGTGAATTCCGTGGATGCGTTGGTGCGCACTGGCGCTTCACCCGTCGGATCGCACGATACGCACGTCAGCTTCTCCGACTGCGCTTCATAAAGCTCGACGTCCGCTCCGGACAGGAACACTAGACTGTGACCGTCGGGGGTCACCTCCGCCGTACGAGAACCCATTTCTCCCACGTAATCGGTAGCAACCCCATCTACTGAATAATCGCTGGAAACCGCGGCACCGCCCGCTACCAGCGTGGTGACACCAGCATGCCACAGGACAACGTCGTTTTTAGCATCGACGTAGTAAACGTATTCCCCGTTTTCGCTGATACCGGCCACACCCTGTACTTCAACCCCGGGAGACAGGTCTGTAGTCTGACCCGTTTCCAGGTTGTACTCGTAGAGGTCGCCCTTTGTGAAGAAGACCTTCGACCCATCCGTGCTCGCGTCCTGGAGGATGCCACCACCACCGACCGCCGCGTCGACCTGCACCGTACACGCGTCCACCGCGACCAAGCATTCTTCTTCGGGACCGACAGGACTCTGCGGCTGGGTATCGTTCTCCCGCACATACAACGCCCGCGACCGATGAAAAACAGGGCCGCTGCCGCCTTTCACTGCCGTGGACGCTTCCGGTGCATAGGTCCAGAACACACGCGACCCATCAGCCGAGATCACATGCGTGAAATCAGGACCACCACCAGGCTCACCATTAACCGTAACGGCCGCCTCGACCGAGCCGAACGCGCCGCCCGGAGCCACACTGCCATTCGGCAGAACATCGACAAGATACAATTTCCCACCGACATTATCGTACAGGTAATGCGAAAATACGCCGTTCTTGCCCGCTTCGACTTCCTGCTTGACGTCCTCGCGGACTTCCCGTTCGAGCTGACCTTCGCCTTCCAGAAAATCAGCATTGCTTTCAAACAACAGGTGACTGTAAGCACGAACCGCACCCCCACCAGCATTCGCGCCAGCGTACAACACATACTCGTCAAACACCGCAGTCCCTAGTTCTTTTTCGGTGCGGTCAGGGACCGTGGTGAACAACGGTTCGTATCCGCCGCCCACCCCATCCTCCATCGCGTGCGCGTAAAGACCAGAATATTCCAATGAAGCGCCCGTCGCGGGAAGAGCGCGGCCTTCAAGGATGCCCACCGAGAGATCGCCCGTAAACGCCCGATATTCAGCGTGCGATCCATTCCCATAAGCTGAGGGTCCACTGATTTCGAGCGCCGTCTGCGTCCAACCACCCCCCGGCGAACGCCGCGCCAGATACTCGTTGCCAAGGCTCTCCCCCTCCGCGCTCGTACCACCCACCGGCGGCGGATCGCCCGCATACACCACCGCTTCACCATCAGCCGCAGCCTGAAACGGCAACCGCGAACTAGCGGTGATGCCATGTTCGTTGAAACCAGTGAGTTCACCATTCGAATTTGGGATGTAAATGTTCATATCCTGATCAGACCCCACCGGACTGACCGGTTCATACACACGACCATCCGGCAACCCCGCCACCGACATATACGTCGCGAACGTCACATCCGGACCGTCTATCGTGCCAAGCGCGTTCGTCGCGATAACCCGCAAGTGATACTGCGTACCGGGCTGCAAACCGGTCAAGCTCACGCGCACGGCAACACCCTGGTAAGCGCTGCCAATGTTTTCTTCGGGCGTACTCGCACCATAGGACGTGCTCGTACCGTATTCCACATGATATTTCGTCGCCAGACCCTCCGGGTTGATCGTCGCGCTGAGCGTCGCCGCGATCACACTGACATTCGAGAATGTTTCACCCGTCGTCGTCGGATGACTGATCGTCACACCCGCCGCGCGCTCGGTGCCGTTGGCGTTCGCCGCCACCAACCGTACGCTGCGCACGCTCGCCGCCGGGAGACCCGTGAGCGTCCTGCTGACCGGCAGCGCCGCAGTCCCCACCAGCGCTTTGGGTTCCTGTTCGCAGGCGACCTTGTTCGTGTACTTTCCGGGTTCGGTGCCGTATTCGAAATAGCATTCGCTGACAGGTTCGCCTTCGGGGTTGACCGTCCCCTGCAGCGTCATCGCGGTTTCCGACACGTTCGACGGTGTTTCTGTGACCACGGTCGGCAACGGCAGGTCATCGTACGTCTTGACCGTGTTCGCGCCGCGCTCGCTCGCGTACACCGTACCCGCGCCACCCACCCCGATACCATACGATTCCGAGAATCCTTCGGTGGCAAACGTTTCAAGCGGCGGAGTCTTATACGGTTCACCGAAAGGCCCGTACAACGCGATGCTGCTGCCCTTGTCGACGACGATATTGTTCGTGGACGGATTGACCGCAAACGTCGTCCCACCCTTGTCGAATCCATCCACGCTCCCCAGGTTTTCCCCCGTCGCAGAGTTGAGCTTTATGACGCCAGCCGTAAGGTGGCCTTTTTCGGATTCTGACAGTTCTCCCCAGTTGACGTAAATGTTCTGCTTTGAGTCGACCGCCAAACCACGTGCCCCAAGGGTCAGCCCTGTTGTAAACTTCTTTTCGCAAACACCGGTGCTGACGGCACACTCCTCAACATTTTTTGCTGTGTCCAAAGCCCACACGTCCCCGGACGGATCGACCGTAACATCGACAAAACTCGCGGGCGGTATCCTACCCCCGGTCAACTGGCCCAAATACGCGCCGGTAGCACTGAACTTGTCCACCACGTCGTGACCGTTATCAAGGACGTACACGTCCCCGGCGGAAGGATCCAGCGGATTGTTCGAATTGTCCACCGCGACCTCTTCAGGCGAGGAGAACGCACCCGTTGGCGCAGCCGTGCCGTGTTCGACTTTCGCGACGCCGCCTTCGACCACTTCATAGGTACCGCTGCCATTGAACTGGCCCAAATACACGCCGGTCGAACTGAACCGCTCCACGCGATTGTTGCCCTTATCGACGACGTACACGTCGCCCGCGGCGGGCTGCACGAGCGGTTCGGTCGAATCGTCCACGGCCACCCCGACGGGTTCCTTGAACTGACCGTTACCCGAACCTTCGCTACCGAACGAGACACCCGGAATGTACACCAGTTTTGCCGACGCCGACGAAACAAAACCCAACGCCAGTACGACGAGAACAAACACGCAGCCCAAAACCCACGTACACCACGCGCCCGACAGACGCCCTGAATCAATCATTCTCATGCCGATACCTTTCACAATGGGAATACATGGGGAGTTGGTACGTGTTCGCGTGGCCCACCCAGCGACACGGCCGCCTGGACGGACATACAGCCCGTCCAGGCGTATCGCATTTCACGGCGGGCAGGCTCACCCCACGGTCCTCACTTTTCGGTCACTGCCCACGTCCCGCCCACATTTTTTCTTCCTTCAGTTCCAGTACTCGATTCGAAGCCCAGGATCACCCCCGTCGTACCAGCCCCTTCTCCACCAAAGTTCGATGGATAAAGAAACCTTTCGAACGTCAAACCAAGTTCCCCGAATTCCGAGGCTTCCCGATTGGCATACACGCACAGATTCCCCGGTTCAGCTATCGGGTTTTCAGAGGTGCCGCCCTTGCATCCCGCTGGCGCTTCTTCTCCGAAGTAAATAAAATGGTTCTGGCTAAAATTGTTCAGCCGTTCTTTCAACTGAATCGGGAAGGACAGCGACACTTCCTTGATCCCAACCCCCAGTTTACCTCCCAGAGTCCAAGCCCCGGTCTCGGTCGCGCCGGAGGGAAGCGTGTTGTTCGGCGTCCAAGGTTCACCCGTAGCCCCTTTCGCGCCTTCTTTACCGGCCTTGCCGTTACACGCATAGCTCGCACCACTCGCCGCGACGAATTCGTCGCCGCCTTCCTTGCAGTGTTCGCTACCGACACCCAACGGAGTGCTCGTCACGCTCGCGCCGTTGGTCCCGGCGCTGCCGTTCGCGCCGGCCGCGCCGTTTTCGCCTTTGGCTCCAGCGGGGCCGGCGGGCCCCTGCACTCCCGCGGCGCCCTGAGCGCCGTTTGCCCCCGCCTTCCCTTTCAACGAAGCAAGCACGCTCGGCTTGATCTGTTTCGTCGAGGTGATCAAAAATTTACTGGCGGCGAGCGCGCCGCCAGACATCGCGAACACCAGCGCGAATGTCGCCACGACGTTGGCATAGCTCATATGCCGGCGTAGTCTCGAGAACATCAGTCCATCCCCTCCTCGGGAGTCGTTGAAAACATCAAGCCGCAACCTCCACGAGGAAGCCGACGGGACAGCCGCCCGCGCACAGGCAGCACCCGCATGGCCCACGGGCAGGCAAGACCGCCACGGGCACACAGCCCACGACGGCAGAAAAACATGAAGCGCCGCGACAGCGACGCGAGTGGCCACGCCGGCCGCGTGGACCGACGGGAACTGCGTTCCGGCGCTGAGCTAGCTGAGAGCCAGCTCGGCCAGAGAGAGAGAGAGAGAGAGAGAGACGCGTCAGCGACGCTGACGCGTCCTATAACGGACCCGCCAGCAGCACACGGACTCTCAAGCACGCTATTCCCCAATGAAACCACGCGAAAAACACTTCCCTCTCAGTTGCGACCCGGTCCCTCTCCCAAGGTCCCCGTCAAAACAGTTGGTGGCCGACCACGAAGACCGACCCAAACCCGACCTTATGTTTAAGCCCCTCACCCCGACTGGAATGACAGGACATGGACTTTATAGCGCACAGTGTACTAGATGTCAAGTAGCAACCGGGAACAAGTCGACCCGACCCCAAGCCAGCCGGGGCGCTACGGTCAGCGGCTGTGCGCGCGCTCGTGCTGTCCAACATGCTCGCCGATGCGGCTCACCCCGAGCGCGGGCGCTTCGTGCGCGACCAGGTGGACGCGCTGCGCACGCTCGACGAGCTGAGCGTCGAGCTGTACGAGTTCCGCCCGGGCGGACGCGCCCTGGCACGCGCCGCACGAGACCTGCACACGCGCTACAGGGGCGAGCGCTTCGACGTCGTGCACGCCCACTTCGGGTTGACCGCCTGGCCGGCCCTGGCGGTGAAAGCGCGCGGGCGGGCGCTGACCGTGCACGGCACCGACGTGCGCCATCCTCGCACGCGCCTGGCCACGCGCGCGGCGCTGCCCACGGTGGGGCTACTCGCCGCCGTGTCGGAGGCGCTCGTGCGCGAACTGCCCGGCAGGCGCGCGCGCGCGCGCGCCGAGGTGCTGCCCTGCGGCGTGGACATGGAGCGCTTCAAAGCCATACCCCGCGCGCGCGCGGGGGGCGCCCTTTTTGGAGAACCACAACCCCCCTACCAGGACCCCAACCCTCCAGCGCCTCAACCCGGCCCTCCGGCGCCACAGCCCCCCTGCCTCCTATTCCCCGCCGACCCGAGTCGGACCGAGAAGCGCTTCGACCGCGCCCAGGCGCTCGCCGAGGCCGTCGGGGCCAGGCTGCTCACGCTCGGCGGCGTGGCGCCCGAGCGGGTGCCGCTGTACGTGAACGCCGCCCACGCCGTGCTCGTGCCGTCGGAGCGGGAGGGCTTCGGCCTGGCGGTGCTCGAGGCCCTGGCCTGCGACGTGCCCGTGCTGGCGACGCCCGTGGGCGTCCATGCGCAGGCGCTGGCAGGGCTCGCGGGGACGCTGTGCGAGCCATTCGACCTGGAGCGCTGGCGAGCGTCGCTCGCAGCGATCGTGGCGCAGCCCGACCCGCGCGTCGAGGGCCGGCAGCGCGCGGAGGCGTTCTCGGCGACGCGGATGGCCGAGCGGGTGGCGGGCGCGTGGCGCTCGCTCGTCGCAGAGGCCGGATAGCATGGAAGCCGTGGCGGGCGCACCCAAAGGGCACACAGCAGACGAAGCCGGGGAGACGCCGCAGACGGCGGACGGAACGCAGCCGGAGAGCGGGCAACAGCCGCCAGCGGGCGAGCAGATCCCCCAGGCTCCCGGCTTCGGCGAGCGCGGGCGCATGCGTCGCAGGGCGCGCTTTCTGCGCAAGGCGCGCGAGCTGGCCTACCGCGACCTCGGCGGGCTCGTGTTTGACCTGCACCGCTTCGGCCAGCGCAACGACCCGCTGGTGCTCGCCAAGCTGGCGACGCTGCGCCAGGTCGACAGCGAGCTGCGCGAACTGGAAGCGGCGCTGAGCGAACGCAGGCCGGTGACGGTGCTCCGCGAAGTGGGGATCGCCGCGTGCCCGCGCTGTGCCGCGATCCACGGCAGCGACGACCGCTTCTGCCCGAGCTGCGGCCTCGCTTTCGACGCCAGGGCCGACCGTCCGATCGCCACGGCGCCCGTCAACCACCGGCGCCGGCCCGCGGCGGCGGCTGTCTCCGCGACACCGGCAACCACGCCCGCGGGCGACGCTGCCCCGGCGTCGCCACCGGCGCCCGCGCCCACATCCAGGCCCGCGCCTCAGCCTGTGCGAACTTCCGCGACCCCAACGGCGACGCCCGTCCGTGCTCCGGAATCCACGAAGCAGGACGAGCCGAGACCGCAGCCCGCGAAGGAGGATGAGCCGACGCAGATCATCCGCCCGACGCCGACGGATCGATGAGCGCGGCCACGACGCCCGCCACGGAAGCGTGCCCGTTGTGCGGCTCGGAGTTGCGCCCCGAGCAGAGTTGGTGCCTGCGCTGCGGGGCGGCCGCGCGGACGCGTCTGGCGGCGCAGCCGAAATGGAAGGCGCTGGCGATCGCCTTCGTCGCGATCGTGATGGTGTCGCTGGGCGTGCTGGCCGCGGCCCTGGTGCAGCTCGCCGGATGAGCGACCGATGAAGGCGGCCCGAGCGTCGGGGCGAAGACGCGCGGATTTCGACGTGGTCGTGGTCGGAGCCGGCGCGGCCGGGTTGTACGCGGCGCTGTGCGCGGCGCGCGCGGGCGGCAGGGTCGCGCTGCTATCGGCGATGGCGCTGGCGCAAACCGCCAGCTACTGGGCTCAGGGCGGCCTGGCGGCGGTGCTCGCGACCGACGACAGCCTGGATCTGCACCTCAGGGACACCGAGCGCGCGGGACGCGGAGCCGTGCGACGCTCGGCCGCGGAGGTGCTCGTGCAAGAGGCGCCGGCCTGCGTGGAGGACCTCGAGCGTCTCGGCTTTCACTTCGACGCCGACCGCCGCGGACGCCTGGCGCTCGGCCTGGAGGGCGGACACTCGGTGCGGCGCATCGTGCACGCCGGCGGCAGCGCCACCGGCCGGCGACTGCTGCGCGAGCTGTCGGCGCTGGTGGTGGCGAACGAGCGCGTGGAGGTGCTGGAGGGCGCTCGTGTGAGCGGCCTGCTGTGCCGCGAGGGGCGCTGCGAAGGAGTGGTGTGCCAGTCGCGCAGCGACGCCGCCGGCGCCGATCCCCGCGAACGCGCCGTGCGGGGGCGCGCGGTGGTGTTGAGCACCGGTGGAGCGGCGGCGCTGTGGGCGCGCACGACCAACCCGCCGGGGTCGATCGGCCAGGGCCTGCTGCTCGCCCACGCCGCCGGCGCGACGCTGGCGGACCTGGAGTTCGTGCAGTTCCATCCCACGGCCGTGATCGGCGTGGAGGGACGCGAAGGGTTCCTGATCACCGAGGCGATCCGCGGCGAGGGCGCCACGCTGCATGGCGCAGACGGCGAGCGCTTCGTGGACGAGCTGGCGCCGCGCGACGAGGTCTCGCGCGCGATCGAGGCCAAGCTGCGCGAGCAGAGCGGCCAGGCGGTGCAGCTCGACATGCGCTCGATCGACCCGGGCCTGTTTCCCAACGTGGTGGGGGCGCTGCGCGAGGCGGGACTCGACCCGACGCGCGCGACGGTGCCGGTCGCGCCGGCCGCCCACTACACGATCGGCGGCGTCGTGTGCGACCTGCATGGACGCTCGGGCGTGGCCGGGCTGTACGCGGTCGGCGAGACGGCGTGCACGGGCCTGCACGGAGCCAACAGGCTCGCCTCGAACTCACTGAGCGAGTGTTTTGTGTTCGGCCGCCGGGCCGCTCTGGCGGCGCTGGAGGAGCCGGCCCCCGCGGTGGACACGACGGGCGTTGCGACCCACGCTCCAGCTCCAATCGAGGTTGAGCAAGCCACCAGGACGGCGCTGTGGGAGCACGCGGGGATCGTGCGCTCGGCCGCGGGCTTGCGGGCGCTGTTGGCGGACCCGCACCCGCTGGCGCGCCTGATCGCGCGCGCGGCGCTCGAGCGTGAGGAGACGCGCGGAACGCACACCCGCAGCGACCGCCCCGAGCGCGACGCGCGGCTCGACGGCAGGCACGTGGTTGTGGAGGAGGACGAGCGCCTGGTTTGGAGCGACTGGCGCTAGGGCCTCGGTTGGGAGGACCGGCGACAAACCTAACCTGGGCTTAATGAATTCCTTCTGTGCCGCTTAGGAATGGCTTTGATACTTGGCAAAACCGGTCCTTTAGACCGGACGGGGTGTTCAGGCAGGTGTAGCCCATGTACCAATTCAGTCGAGCCATCTACAGGGAGCTGGCTCCGTATATAACGGAGTCGCGACCCGACGCGGGCGACGTCAACCACAGGCACGTGCTCGAAGCTTGCGAGTCGGCGATGGAGCGGTTGGCGACCGATCGCCACTACTTCGCAAAGCCGGCGCGCACCCTGTTCTGCGACATCAGGACGTATTTCCCGATGAGCGCGCAGGAGCGCGTGTTGCAGACCGTGTGCTGCTACGTGGGCCTGGCGCAACGCTTCTTGATGGAGCATCCGGTCGAGGCGCACGCGGCCGTGACCGACGAGCCGCCCACCTGCCGCGCGACCACGCGCAAGGGCTCGACCTGCCAGCGGGTGCCGCTGCCCCACAACGGCTATTGCCCTTCGCACCAGCACCTGGCCGACACCGAGCACCAGGAGCGCCTGGCCGCGGCCTGACGCTCGCCGCCGTTTGCGCACCTGCCACCAGCACGCACGCAAACGCCGTCAAACGTCAGGAGCCCACAGGAATTAGGCTCCCCAGGCGATGCTGCTCGGGGTGGATGTCGGAGGGACCTTTACGGACGCTGTGCTGGTGGCGAGCGACGGGAGGAGCTACAGCGCCAAGGCGCCGAGCACGCCCGGCCAGCAGCACGAGGGCGTGCTGGCCGCGGTCGCAGCGGTGCTCGCGCAGGCCGGCGCGGGGGCGCGGGAAATCGGGAGGTTCGCGCACGGGATGACCGTCGCCACGAACGCGCTGCTGGAAGCGGAGGCCCACCCACCCGCGAAGACCGCGCTGATCGCGACCGACGGCTTCACCGACATCGTCGAGCTGGGACGCCAGGCGCGACCGAGCCTTTACAGGCTGTGTGAGGCGGGGCCGAAGCCGCTCGTCCCAGTCGAGCTTCGCTTCGGGGCGCCCGAGCGGACGGGGCCGGACGGCCCGCTCGAGCCGCTCGACGAAGCGGCTACCGCGGCGCTGCTGGAGCGCCTGGCGGACGCCGAACCGGAGGCCGTGGCCGTTTCGCTGCTGCACTCCTACGCCCATCCGGCCCATGAGCGGCGCATCGGCGAGTTGCTCGTGCAGCGTGTCCCGCAGGCGCATGTGTCGCTGTCGCACGAGCTGGTGGGCACCTTCAGGGAGTACGAAAGGAGCGCGACGACCGAGGTCGATGCGGCCCTGTCCCCGCTGCTGCGGAGCTACCTGGAGCGTCTCGGCGCGCAGGCCGCGGCGGAGGGCTTGCCTGCGGTCCAGGTGATGCAATCCTCGGGCGGACTCACCGACTCGGGGCGCGCGAGCGCCCACGCCGCGCTGACGGTGCTGTCGGGTCCCGCGGGAGGCGTCGGCGGGGCGCTGCTGCTGAGCGAGGAAGCGGGCGAAGAGGATGTGCTGTGCTTCGACATGGGCGGGACCTCCTGCGACGTTTGCGTGATCGACGGCGGCGCGGTCGCGGAGACCGCGCAGCGAGAGGTGGCGGGACGGCCGCTGGCGTTGCCGGCGCTGGACATCCACACGGTCGGCGCGGGCGGCGGCTCGATCGCCTGGCGCGACGCGGGCGGGGCGCTGCGCGTCGGACCGCAGTCGGCCGGAGCCAACCCGGGGCCGGCCTGCTACGGCCGAGGCGGGCAGCGGGCGACCGTGACCGACGCGAACCTGGTGCTCGGCAGGCTGCTCGCCGACACGCCTCTGGCCGGCGGCGTGCGGCTCGACCTGGACGCGGCCGAGCGGGCCGTGGGGGCGCTGGCGGACGAGCTGGGGCTGCAGAGAGTCGCTTGCGCGGAGGGAATCGTGAGGGTCGCCGAGACCGAGATGCGGCGGGCGCTGGCGGTGATGACGGTGCAGCGCGGGATCGACCCGCGCCGCTTCGCGCTGATGCCGTTTGGCGGCGCGGGGCCGCTGCACGCGGCGTCGATGGCGGCTGAGCTGGGGATCGGGAAGGTGCTGTGCCCGCGCGCTTGCGGCGTGCTCTCGGCGCTGGGACTGGCGGCCGCGGCGCCGCGGCGCGACGCCGCGCGGACGGTGATGCTGAGCGGCGCGGCCTTCGCCGACGAGCGCGTGCAGCGCGAGCTGGACGCGCTGATCGAGCGAGCCGTCGACGAGCTGGACGGGCCGGCGAGCCGCGTCGGCGTGCGCTACGAGCTGCGCTACACAGGCCAGTCGTTTGAGCTGACGGTCGCCGACGAGATCTTCAGGGATGAGGATTTGGGATTGTTGTTCGTACCCTCCAGTGGCGGCACTCTCCCCGAGAGTCCGCGCGTGCCATTCGATTCGAGGCGTTTGCGCAGGTCATTCGAGGACGCTCACGAAGCGCGCTACGGCTACCGCGACGAAGACGCCGAGGTGGAGCTGGTGAACATTCGCGTGTCGGCGCTGGGAGCGCGACCGGCGTTGACGCTGGACGGCACCGCGAGCGAGCCGCCTGAACGGACGTGCACGCGGGTGGTATTCGACGGCAAATACGTCGAGGCCGAGCTGTGGCGCGGCGCGCTGCCCACGGGCGCGCGCGTGCGGGGTCCGGCGCTGTGCGCGATGCCCGAGTCCACGCTGCTCGTGCCGCCGGGATGGAGCGGAGAGGTCGACGAGCGGGGAACAATCGTGCTGGAGCTGACACATACCGAGCGAACGGCTCCAGGGTTTGCGCGCGGGGTGGACACGTGAGCGCGCTGGACCCGATCGAGCTGCAGGTGATCGTGGGCGCGCTGCGAGCCGCCTGCGAGGAGATGGGGGCGGCGCTGGTGCGCTCGGCGCACTCGGTCAACATCAAGGAGCGCCGGGACGCCTCGACCGCGCTGTTCGACCGGGACGGGCAGATGGCGATGCAGGCCGAGCACATCCCGGTGCATCTCGGCTCGATGCCGGCCGCGGTCGCGGCGGTGCTCGCGCGCGAGCATCGACCGAGGGTCTCGTGGGTGCTGAACGACCCGTTCGAAGGCGGCACCCACCTGCCCGACATCACGGTGGTGACACCGGTGTTCGCTCATACGCCAGAAGGCGCCCCGCGCGCGGGCGCGCGCTCACGCGCTGGGCGCCCCTTTGTGGACAACACCCCACCGGCTCCGACCGGGCCCTCTCGAACCCTGATCGGCTTCGCGGCCAGCCGCGCCCACCATGCCGACGTGGGCGGCAAGGTCCCGGGGTCGATGCCAGCGGACAGCCGGACCCTGGCCGAGGAGGGCGTGGTGATCCACCCGCGCGAGCTGACGGGCGAGGCGATCGAGCAGCTGGTCGCGCAGATGCGCCAACCGGAGGAGCGCAAGGCCGACTTGAAGGCGCAGCTGGCGGCCAACCGGATTGGCGCGCGGCGACTCGCGGAGCTGGCGCAACGTACGAGCGTCGAGCGCCTCGAAGCGGCGATGGACGAGGTGCTCGACTACGCGGAGCGACGCACGCGCGCTTGCATCGCGGCGTTGGACGACGGGGTGCGCGAAGCCGAAGACGTGCTGGAGGCGCCAGAGGGCGACCTGGCGCTGCGCCTGAGGGCCACGGTGCGAGGGGAGCGGCTGGTGCTCGACTTCACCGGCTCGGCCGCCCAGCACGAGGGCAACCTGAACTGTCCGCTGGCGGTGACGCGCTCGGCCTGCTGGTTCGCGGTGCGGGTGCTGACCGATCCGGACATCCCGCCTTCGGCCGGCGCATACCGGCCGGTCGAGGTGGTCGTGCCGGCGGGGTCGCTGCTCAACGCCATGCCGGGCGCGGCGGTCGCAGCCGGCAACGTGGAGACCTCCTCGCGCGTGGCCGACCTCGTCCTGAGGGCGTTCGGACGCGCGCTGGGCCAGGGCACGATGAACAATCTGACGCTGGGCAACGAGGACTTCGCCTATTACGAGACGCTGGGGGGCGGCCAGGGCGCCTGCGCGGACGCGGACGGACCGAGCGCGGTGCACGTGGCGATGAGCAACACGCTGAACACGCCGATCGAGGCGCTGGAGCGCGAACTGCCGCTGCGTGTGACCGAGTACGCGCTGCGTCGCGGCTCGGGCGGCGCGGGCGCGCACAGAGGCGGCGAGGGCGTGGTGCGCGAGGTCGAAGCGCTGCGGGACATGACCTTCTCGCTGATTGCCGAGCGCCGCCGCCACGCTCCCCCGGGCGCGCACGGCGGCGGGCCGGGAGCGACCGGTCGCGATTGGCTGCTCGGGCCGAGCACGCCGCCGAGCCCCGACACCCTCAAGGGCGCAGGCGAGCCCCCGAGAAGATTGCCGGCGAAGGCGACGGGTAGGCTGCGGGCAGGTGAGCGACTTCGCATCGAAACCCCGGGAGGAGGCGGCTATGGCGCACCGTCCGAGTAGCCCAACGGCCCCGATGGCAACTCGAGAGCGGCGACATCAGTCAAGCGAAGGGCGCGCACGTGTCTGAGCGCATCGGCTTCCTCGGTCTGGGCATCATGGGCTCGCGCATGGCCGCCAACGTGGCCAGGGCTGGCTATGAGCTGAGCGTGTGGACGCACACGGAGGGCAAGGCCGAGAGGTGGGCCTCCGAGCACAAGGCGACCGCAAAGGCGACGCCTGCCGAGGTGGCGGCCGCCAGCGACGTGGTTGTGAGCATGGTCGTGGACGGCGCGCAGGTCGAGCAGACGCTGTGCGGCGAGGACGGGGTCGCGCGCGGCGCGCACGCGGGCCTGCTGTGCGTGGACATGTCCACGATCGCGCCGACGGACACGCGCCGCATCGCGGGGCGCCTGGCCGCCGCCGGGATCCGCATGATCGATGCGCCGGTGACCGGCTCCTCGCCGCGCGCCGAGGCGGGCACGCTGACGATCATGGCCGGCGGCGAGCCGCAGGACTTCGAGCGCGCGCGGCCGCTGCTGGAGAGCATGGGCGAGCTGGTCGTGCACGTCGGCGAGCTGGGCCAGGGCGAGATGCTGAAGCTGATCAACAACTCGCTGGGCGCCGCCAACGCGGCCGCCGTGGCGGAGGCGCTGCTGCTGGCCGACGCCACCGGCGTGGACCTCGACGCGCTTGTGCAGGTGACGATGAGCGGCTCGGGCGCCTCGGCGCAACTGCAGATGAAGTCGGGAGCGATGCGGGCGCACGACTACACGACGCTGTTCAAGACCGAGCACCTGCTCAAGGACGTGCGCCTGTGCCTCGAGGAAGCGCAGGCCACCGGCGTCCCCTTCCCCGCCGCCGCGCACGCGCGCGACCTGCTCGCCGCTACGGTCGGCAGGGGCCATGGGCCCGACGACTACGCCTCCCTGATCGAGGCCGCCGAGGGTCTCGCCGGGCGCTGCCTGTGAACACACATTCGCCGGCTCGTCAAGCGGATGTCATTGAATCATCTGTTTCCGACTAATTGACACTTTTGGCGCCGGTGCCTACGATGCGGCGATGGTCGAAACGACCGACACGCTAACGCCTCCGCTCCCGCCGGCGGAGATCGACTGGTGGCATCAGATCGAGCTGCCCGGAGGTTATGTCACGCCCGGGCCGGACCGTTCTGCCGCCAAGCTCGCCGCGTTGCATCTACCCGACCTGCGCGGGAAGACCGTGCTCGACGTGGGCGCCAACAACGGATACTTCTCCTTCGCCGCCGAGCGGCTGGGCGCTTCGCGGGTGCTCGCGGCCGACTCCGCCTCATGGGCGTGGCGCCCACCTCATGGAAAGGCCGGTTTCGAGTATGCCCGCCACGCGCTGGGCTCGAGCGTGGAGGACGTCGACATCGAGGTGCTCGACCTCTCGCCCGAAACGGTGGGCGAATTCGACGTCGTGTTCTTCCTCGGCGTCCTCTACCACATGCGTCATCCGCTGCTGGCGCTGGAACAGGTCACCTCCGTCACCAAGGAACTGCTCGTGATGGAGACGCTGGTGGACCTGCCCTATCTGCGCACTCCGGCGGCGGCGTTCTATCCGTGGGCGATGAGCGGCGACCACTCGAACTGGTGGGGACCCAACCGCGCCGCGGTGGTGGGCATGCTGCGCAGCGTGGGCTTCGAGCGCATCGCCGTGTACCCCGCGCAGCGCCTTGCCAAGACGCGGCTCGTGGGCATTCCGGCACGCACCTTGAAGGGAGTCGAATCGACCGCGACTACCGCACGCGGATCGCGCATTCGGCTGTTGAGGGACCTCGCGAAAAGCGCCTTTACCCAGAGCCGGCTCGTAACGCATTCCTGGAAGCGCTAGGTTCCGCTCTGCGCCACCGCGGCGGCAATCGGGCGAACCCCGCACAACGATCCCCGCCACTGTCAAAGATCGCCTCCGCCTCACAGCGCTCCACAACCCCAAGATTCGCCACCCACCCAACCAATCCTCGCCGGCCAGACAACTGAAAGCTTACAAAAAACCCTCCATTTGCAGGGGATTTGGGATTTTCGCTCGGATTTCGTATCTTTAAGGGCAGCGGCACCCCGTGCCAAAGCCTTATGGGCGGCGCGGATGGGGTCGCATGGTTCTCAGACGATCTCTCGTAGGCAGGTCTTTCAAGATGCCAATTGCTCTCAAGGAATGGGCGGTCACCGTCCGCGCCCTCGCTGAAGGCGAGCAGCTGATCACCCTGCGCAAGGGCGGTATTCGCGAGCCCGAAAAGCACTTCAAGCTCGATCATGACCGCTTTTTCCTGTACCCGACGTTCGACCACCAGCGCAACGACCTCGTGCGCGAGTCGCACCAGCCTGAGCTGCGCCGGGCGCTGGAGGAAGGCGTGTGGAACGACGGCGAGCCCTCGGTGCAGGCCTTCAGCGTGGAAGGCGGCATCCAGCAGCCGGAGCGCGTGAGGATCAGGGCTTGGGCCGAAGTGGCCGGGCACTTCACGATCTCCGACCCGCGCTGCGTGGACGCGCTGTCGCCGTTCTACGTGTGGACGCCCGACTACGCCGAGAAGCGTCTCGAATGGAAGCGGCGCCATCCGCTGCACGTGCTGTTGCTGCGCACGTACAGGATCCCCCGTCCGGTGACCGTCAAGGTCAAGGACGAGTACGGGGTCTGCAGCTCGTGGCTGGAACTGCAGCGCGAACTGCCCTTCGAGGGCACGCCGGTGCTCTCCGACGGCGAGTTCGAGCGCGCCGCCGAAGAGATCGAGGCGATCACGCGCGAGGCCGGACAGCCACTCGGCCAGCCCGTTCTGGTCTAGGCGAGAAGCTCCCGCGCCCGGTCGGCTTGGGAGACGGGCACGAGCACGTCGCGCGCTCCCGCCGAGAGGAAGTCGGGCACGTCGAAGCCGCCGTTGCGCTTGAGCATGCTGGGGATCTGCTCCTGTCGCAGCAGTCCCTGGATCAGTTCGGCCTCGGCCAGGTTGCGCGCATAGGCGACCTTGACGAGGTGCACACGCTCGCGGTCAGAGCGCGATTTGTGCGATCTCCACCTCACGGACCGCGCCTTCCTCGATCAAATAGGAGCAGATCTCCGGCGCCGTCGCATCGGCGAGCCCGACGATGATCCACTCGACGCCGGGCCAGTGGGCGGCGAAGTTGATGTCCGTCTGCGACGGGTAGGGGGCAGTGTGGGTATGGGAGTGGTAGATCGCGCCGATCTCCCAGCCGTCCTGGTCGAACTCGCTCATCGCCCGAATCACGTCGCGTCCGTCGATCTCGAAGCGCTTGGGGCTCGCGTGGACGTTGCGGGCACGCCGCACGCGCATCGCCTGGGCCGGCCGGCCACCGGCGGCGGGGACCACCCCAACCACGCCGCAGCACTCGTTGGGGGCCTCTTCGCGCGCGTGCGCGAGCATCTCTTCAAGCATTTCTGGGGAGATGTCCATGTCTCTCTCAGAGGCGCCCTGCGCACGTATGCGCGCGCGCGGGGGGGGCGCCCGTTTGCGAAGACCACACAACCCGCCGCGCCAGCATTGGAGCGGAACCCTTCACGCTCACCACCAGACGGTGGACTCGAGGTTCTCGATCTCCTCGACTGGCAGGGTGTAGATGCCGCTCGACAGGTACTTCCAACCGTCGTCGGCGACGACGAAGACGACGTTGCCCTCGTCCAGCTCGCTGGCGATGCGCACGGCGACGCGAGCGATCGCGCCGGAGGAGACGCCGGCGAAGACGCTCTCCTCGTCCAGCAGCTTGCGCGTCCACAGGATCGCGTCGGTGTTGGTGACGAAGATCTTGCGGTCCAACAGCGACAGGTCGATGATCGGCGGGATGAAGCCGTCGTCGAGGGAGCGTAGGCCCTGCACGGGCTCGCCCTGCATCGGCTCGGCGGCGACGATCTTGCAGGCGTCGCCGAAGGTCTCCTTCAGGCGCCGGCCGTTGCCCATCAAGGTCCCGCCCGTGCCCAGGCCGGCGACGAAAGCGGAGACCTCGTCCAGCTCCTCGAGGATCTCAAGGGCGGTGCCGTTGTAGTGGGCGTTGGGGTTGGCGATGTTGCCGTACTGGTAGGGCATGTAGTAGGAGGAGTCCTTCTCGGCCATGTCCAATGCCTTCTCGACTGCGCCGTTGGAGCCCTTGGAGCCCTCGGAGTAGACGATCTCGGCGCCGTACATCTTCAACAGCTGGGTGCGCTCGGGGGTGACGTTCTCGGGCATGACCACCTTCAGGCGATAGCCCTTGCGCGAACAGATCATGCCGAGCGAGATGCCGGTGTTGCCGGAGGTGGGCTCGAGGATCGTCTGGCCGGGCATGATCGCGCCCTGGGCCTCGGCGTCCTCGATCAGGGCGCGCGCCACGCGGTCCTTGACCGAGCCGGTGGGGTTGCGCGACTCGAGCTTGGCCCAGATGCGCACGCCCGGCTTGGGCGAGAGCCGCGGAAGCTCCACGAGCGGCGTGTTGCCGATCGACTGGATGATGTCGCCGTAGCGACCCCCGCAGGGCTTGTTCTGGACCCGCTCCGCAGCCATTACTTCACGGAATATAGCGCCATTGAAACGCTCGACGAAATTGTGGGGATGAGTGAAACGGACGACGCGCGCGCCCACTCGGTTGCTCGACTGGCTGCGCAACCAATATGCTGGAGAGGAATGCAGCGAGGACTTCGACTTCGACTGGCTGGTGATCGGCTCGGGCTTCGGCGGGAGCGTGTCGGCGCTGCGGCTGTCGGAGAAGGGCTACAGCATTGCCGTGCTGGAGTGCGGACGGCGCTTCGCCGACCACGAGTTTCCCGAGTCGACAAGCGACTACAAGCGCTATTTCTGGAGACCGAAGATCGGTTGGAAGGGCATCTTCCGGCTGACCACCTTCAAAGACGTGTCGGTCGTGAGCGGCTGCGGCGTGGGCGGCGGCAGCCTGGGGTATGCCAACACGCTGTACGTGCCGCCGACGCAGTTCTTCGAGGACCCCCAGTGGTCGCAGATCGCTGCGTGGGAGTCCGAGCTGGCGCCCCACTACGAGGAGGCGCAGCGGATGTTGGGCGTGACGATGAACCCGTATGACGACCCGGCCGACCAGCTGCTGCGCGAGCTGGGCGAGGAGCTGGGTGTCTCCGACACCTACAAAAAGACTCCCGTGGGAGTGTTCTTCGGCGGCGAGGGCGAGGCCGGCAAGACGGTGCCCGACCCGTTCTTCGGCGGCGAGGGACCGGATCGAACCGGTTGCGCGCTGTGTGGGCGCTGCATGGTGGGTTGCCCGCACGGCTCGAAGAACACGCTTGTCAAGAACTACCTGTATTTGGCCGAGAAGCGCGGCGCGAAGGTCAGCCCGGAACGCACCGTGATCGACATCAGGCCGCTCGGCCGGGGCGACGGCAGCGAGGGCTATGAGGTCGAAAGCGTGCGCTCGGGGGCTTGGCTGCGGCGCGAGCGCCGCGTGCAGCGGGCGCGCGGGGTGGTCGTCTCAGCCGGCCCGCTCGGCACCAACACGCTGTTGCAACGCTGCCGGCTGGGCGGCTCGCTGCCGCGCATCTCCCCACGCCTGGGCGAGCTGGTGAGGACCAACAGCGAGGCGATCCTCGCGGTGACCGTGCCGGAGGACTATCCGGAGAACCTGATCAAAAGGGTGGCGATCACCTCCAGCATCTATCCCGACCCGCACACGCACATCGAGACCGTGACCTACGGCAACGACGGCGACTCGATGAGCCGCTTGAACACGCTGCTGACGGGCGACGGGACGCGCGTGACGCGGCCGCTGAAGCTGCTTGGCCAGATCGTGCGCCACCCCAAGCGCTTCGCGCAGGTGGTGCGCCCCAAGAACTGGTCGCGTAGGACGATCATCATCCTGGTGATGCAGACGCTCGACAACGCGATCGCGCTGCGCCCCAAACGGGGACCGTTCAAAACACTGTGGCTGAGCACCGAGCAGGACCCTGAGCGTCCGATCCCGACGTTCATCCCGGTCGCCAACCAGGCGGCGGAATGGTTCGCGGAGCGCACCGGCGGGATCGCTCAAAGCTCGTTCACCGAGGCGGCTTTGAACATCCCGACGACCGCCCACATCCTTGGTGGAGCGGTGATCGGCGCGGACGCCGAGCACGGCGTGGTGGACGCCCACCAGCATGTGTTCGGTTACGAGAACCTGCTCGTGTGCGACGGCGCGGCGATCCCGGCCAATGTGGGCGTCAACCCGAGCCTGACGATCACGGCGCTGGCCGAGCACGCGATGAGCCATGTGCCGCCGGCGGGCATGGCGAGCACAGAGTCCACCTCGCAGCCCGTCGCGGCCTGACGACTCTGGTCCACCTCCACTGCGTTGTGGCCTGAGGACCGGTCTGTGCCCGTTAGAGGCGACTTTGCCTCAGGGGCACGTGTTGCGCAGCCGAGCTTTGACCCGCGGCGCTGAGCCTGAGGCGCATGGAGCCCTGCAAGCCGATCGGGACGTTGAGCACACCGGCGCGGCCGGCACGCAGGCGAGCGATCGTGCGCCAATGCCCACCACGACCCTGGCGCTGCAGGGCGGCTGGCTCGCCGGGAGCGCTCAACAAAGCCCAGACACGCACCAGACGCCGGTTGACGCGTAGCGGGTCGAACGGCAGGCTGAAACCCTGCAGGAACGGCTTGGGACGGGCCAGCGCGGGATCGCCGCCAGGACCTGGCGAGTACAGGCCCGCAGGTCGCGGATAGGGGCTGAGACTGCCGTCGGGCGCGGACAGCAGAGTCCCGCCGAAAGGATCGACCAGGAACTGCCAGTCCACGACGCTCACGCCGGCCACCCAGAGGCGGTGCAGGGCGCGCGAGACCCACGCCGCCTGCAGGGCTTCGGGCACGCCGGTGGCACTCTGCGGGGCACTCTCCCAGTTCAGCTCGGTGACCCACAGCGGCCGGCGTCCGGCCGGCAGGACCGTGCGCAGACGCTCGGCGCGGCGCAACAGGCCGGTGATCTTGCCGATGTCGGACACCGCGGCGTCGAGCGCGGAGACGGCGGGGACGTCGGGGTCGAACACGGACAGGGGATGGAAGGCGAGCACGTCCAGGTGGGGCTTTTCAAGACAGCTTGCCGGCCTGAGCCCCCGCCCGCGCCGAGACAGAGCAGGTCTTCCAGGAACGTGACCGGCGCCATCGCCCCCACACCCGCAGGTTCGCCCTCGGGAGCGATGCCGGCGGCGATCACGGTGTCGCTGGGCTCGACCGCCTTGACGCCAGCGTAGAAACAGTTCAGAAGCTGACGGTAGAGCAAGGGCGAGAAGGCACTCCAGTGCCTGCCGTTCGCCACCCATTGGGGCTCCAGATAGCGCGCCAGGTTGGGCTCGTTCCAGGCCTGCAGCAGACGTACGCGCGGCAGCGCAGCGCCGGGTTCGAGCGAGTCGGGGAAGGTGCCGTCGTAGCGGTGAGCCAGAGCCATCGCAAATTGTTCGAAGGCAACCGGACTGGGCGCCCAGCTACCGCGATAGGCGTAGGGCCACGGGTGCGGCGCTTCGGCGAAGGAGGGGCGTGCGAGACGACCAGGAGCGGTTGGAGGCCGGAGGCCGCGGCGCTGCGTACGGCCGCGTCGAGTCGGGCGAAGCGGTAGGCGGGACTCGCCGGGTCGCTTGCCTGAAAGCCGGGAGGCGGCGCGGCTTCGACCGTGTCGCGCCAGTCGACGGGAATTCGTGCGATGGCGCCCCCGAGCGCTTTGATCCTGCTCATCGTGAACGTGCGCACGCTGGGGTCTTCGCTCAGCATGGGCACGCCGTCGGAGACCCCTCGCAGGAGCCCTCCTTGCGGGAACGGGCCATACAGCAGGGCGTGGTTCTGGTCCCGCACGAAGATGCGGGGTATTCGCGGGTCGCCCCGCCGGCGGCTCGGCGCCGAACGGCCGCGGCGGCCCGTCGACGCCGGTGCGCGACGGCAGGGGCAGCACCGCGGGAGGTTGTAACCAGGCGATGGCTGAGCTAGCGAGCGGCGATGACCGCGAGACGGCGAATCAGCGCGAGGCTGTCTCGGCAGAATCGGGGCACGGCCGTGTTCGCTGTTGGCCGTGTTCGCGTTGCGCGACCGGGACGGGGCGTTAGCGGTGCAGGGTGAGAGAATGGCGCGCCAGCGCGAGCTTGGCGCCCGACTTGGCGGTAAGCGTCGTGACGAGCACCACTTTGGCGCTGTGTGCGTGCTTGAGCAGGCGTCGACCGACGGACGTGAGATGGATCGTGACCGTCACCGTGCCTGCCGCGTTGGCGGTCGACGTGCCGCGCGCGAGCAGCAGTGCTTTGCGCTCTTGTGCGGTGGGCTTGTGTTTTGCTTGTCGCCGCGAATGCGGGCAGGACGCCGTTGTGCTGGTAGAGGTCCTCGACGATCTTCCCTGGCTGATTGATCGTCACGTGCGTCGACCATCCGGAGCGAAGCAGTTTGGCGATCGAGATCTTCGTGAATTTCGAGAACGCTCCGACGAGTGCGAGCGGGGTCGGCGGCGGCGGAGGAGGCGGTGGCGGCGGACAGCCACCGACCGGGCGATCGTACTCGCTGGTGTAGGTGAAGGTTGCGCCACCCGCCAAGGGCGATGTCAGCGACTCGACGGCGTTGACGGTCTCACCGCTGACGAGCGGGGAGAGGAAGTCGCCGCCGAAGCGGACCCGGAGAGCACCTGTACCTGGGCCAGACCAATTGCGCTGGCGAAGTATCTGGGGTGAGCCACGACGGTGTAGTAGCCGCCTTCGACGGTGTAGCCGAGCGTGCGCTGACCTGAGAAGTTGGTCGAGCCTGCGCATACCGTGGGTTCCAGCGAGGGCAGACCGTCGTAGGTGACCGCCGTGGTGAAGCCCTGCGATTCAAATGTGACGACGTCCCCCACCTGCGGCACCTGCGAGAGCCACGTGCCGCCTTTGTGCTCTGCTTGTCCACCACAAGGCCATTGTGGGTAATCGAGACGGTGACTTCCGCTTGCGGAGTTGACGCCGGCGCTGACGTGCTCGATCGAGTCTTCGGGCTGCGTGTCTGCGCCCTCGACGACCGACAGGGAGTATTCGGGCGCGGATTTGTTGGCTGAGGCCGGCGCCGCCGAGAACGGCCGAGGCCAGCAAGGCCGCCAGCGCAAAGCCGACACGAATACAGCGATGACATGGCGCCTCGCGGATAGCGATCTGACCGGTTCTCATCGGCACGAGAACATAGTCGTTCGCCCGGTCGGAATATTTAGCGGTGGGCGAGAAGTTGGACGTTCAGCGGTGGCGGCGGGCGAGACAGCGAACGTTCAGCAGCAAGCTGGTTCGCGTCAACGACAAGGACCCGCGCAGCGAGGCGCGGACAGACCCTTGAAACATAAATGCATCAGATGTAGCATCTGCACATGGCGGATAGAAGAACAACCGTGGTGGCTCGCGAGCAAGATCTTGCCATCCTCACTCACGAGGCGCGAGCGCGTGGCCTGTCGCTCGGAAGAATGCTCGGCGAGGTCGTGGCGGACCGAGCCGAGGAGCTTCGCCACGAGCGCCGCCCACGCCTTGCGACCTTCAGCGCAGACGCAAGCATTGCGCGGCTCACCGAGCATGAGAATCCCGCGATGCGCCCGTTTCGTACAGCGTGACGCTGGCCCTCGACACCGGCCCGATCGTCGCCGCCCTCAACCGCCAGGACCCCGATCACGAGCGCTGCGCGGCAATACTTGCCGAGGAGGATGACCTCCTGATCCCAGGCCCCGTTCTCATCGAGGTCGATTACTGGCTCGTCAAGCTCGCCGGCGCAAAGGTCTGGGGAGACTTCGTCGCCGACATCACCAGCGGCTCTTATCGGATCGTCCACCCGACCGACGCGGACCTGACCCGCTCTGCCGAACTCGAGGCCGGATACAGCGACCTCGACCTCGGATTCGTCGACGCGTCGATCGTCGCCATTTGCGAGCGCCTGGAGCAGACCACTCTGGCCACGCTCGACCGCCGGCACTTCTCAGTGGTACGCCCGCGCCATTGCTCGCATTTCACGTTGTTGCCGGATTGATCCGATCTGGCAGCCGCCAGCCATGGCCGGAAGGATCACCACGGTGTCGCTGTCGCCGACGGCCGTGTCCAAGCCGTCCAAGACCCGGACATCCTCGTCGTTGAGGTAGACGTTGACGTAGCGATTGAGCTCGCCGTCCTCGGCGAACAGTTGCTCGGCCGTCGCGGGATGCGAGTCGGCCAGGTCGCGCAGGATCTCGCCGACGTTGTCGCCGGAAGCCGAGACCTCGCGCTCGCCGCCCACGGAAGGGCGCAGCACCGGTGGGATCTTGATCTTGGCCATTGCGGAATGATTACCAGGTATCGAAGTGGGGCGGCTTAGCGGTTCGCCGGTCAAGCCAGGCAAGGACGCACCCTGAAGGGCACAGGCAGCTCGCGAAGTGTGCCGATTGCCGATCGACGGGATCGACAATCGGCCAGCGCATGAGCGAATGAGGACGCAGCCTGGCACCGGCCAGCGAACCGCTAACCCGCGGCGGCGCAGAACGCCTCGTAGTCCGGGAACACGCCCATCTCCTCGTCGGAGATCTCATCCGGCGGGCGCGAGCAGATCGGGCAGTCGGGGTCGCGGTGGACCTTGACCTCGGTCAAGGTGGCGGCCAGGGCGTCGTAGAGCAAGAGGCGCCCGATCGCGGGGTCGCCGACGCCGAGGATCAGCTTGACGACCTCGGTCGCCTGCAAGAGGCCCATCGTGCCGGGCAGGACGCCGAGCACGCCGTTGGCCCCGCAGGACGGGGCCAGCTCGGCGGGCGGCGGCTCGCGGAACAGGCAGCGGTAGCAGGGGCCCTCGTACGGCTTGAACACGGACAGTTGGCCGTCGAAGCCGAGGATCGAGGCGGACACGACGGGGATCTGCAGGCGCACGGTGGCGTCGTTGAGCAGGTAGCGGGTGGGGAAGTTGT
Organism: uncultured Solirubrobacterales bacterium; assembly: GCA_963809705.1. Lineage (GTDB taxonomy): Bacteria > Actinomycetota > Thermoleophilia > Solirubrobacterales > Solirubrobacteraceae > Palsa-744. The sequence goes on from CAWEKF010000002.1 coordinate 765,874, forward strand.
CGACCCCGTCGACGATCACGTCGTAGCCGTCGATGATCTCCATGATGTTGGAGGCGTCCAGGCGCACGGGGTACTTGACGACACGGACGTCGGGGTTGAGCGCGTGGATCGACTCCTCGGCGGAGTCGACCTTGGGGATGCCGACGCGCTGGGTGGAGTGGATCACTTGGCGCTGCAGGTTGGAGAGGTCGACGACGTCGTCGTCGACGATCCCGAGCGTGCCGACGCCGGCCGCGGCGAGGTAGAGGGCGGTCGGCGAGCCGAGGCCACCGGCGCCGAGCAGGAGGACCTTGGCGTCGAGCAGCTTCTGCTGGCCGTCGGTGCCGATCTCGGGGATCAGGAGGTGACGCGAGTAGCGGTCGCGCTGTTCGGGCGTGAGGGTGCGCGGCACGTCGACCTCGTAGCCGCGGTCCTTCCACAGAGCGATGCCGCCGGTCATCGACTCGACCTGCTCGTAGCCGAGGTCGTCGCGCAGAGTGCGAGCGCCGTAGGCGGAGCGATTGCCGGAGGCGCAGTAGAGGATGACGTGGGCGGAGCGGTCAGGCACGATTCCCTCGATGCGCGTCTCCAAGTAGGAGCGCGGCACGTGCTTGGCGCCGGGCAGCAACCCGGAGGAAAGCTCCTCGGCCTCACGCACGTCGATGATCGTGACTCCCTCTTGCAGGAGCTCGTTGACCTGGGACGGGTCGATCTCGTCGATTTCGCTCTTCACCTGGCGCAACAGGTCCGCGCTTGACGGGCTCATGAGAAAACTCCTGAATTGCGGTCGGGATTCATGGGACTTCATAAAGTGTAGCGAGGCGGGCGCCGGTTTTGAATGGGTCTCATAGGCTCCTCGCGTGCTACCCCGAAACCGCTACGTGCTGCCGACCGTCTCAGCTCTGCTGGCGGTCGCGTTGGTGCTCGTGCTGCTACTGGGAGCTTCCAAAGGAGATCATTCGACCGCCGGCCAAGCAGGCGCATTCGATGGGGCCGCGATTCCCGGAGACGTGAAGGCACCGGACTTCACGCTGAGCGACCAAGCATGGACGGTCCGTTTCGCTGGACTCCTATCGCGGACGGGTGGTGATACTCGTGTTTCTGCCGGCAGGCGCGCCGTCAGGACTGGGCGTCGACCTGTCGGACTTGCGTGCTGGTGGCCCAGCAGGTGCGCGGGGCGCTCGACGAACTGGGATCCAAAGCGAATGCGCAGGCGATCTTCGTGAGCGGCGCGCTACCCGCACGCGCGAGCGCAAGTCGACTGTTGGCACAGACGTCGCTGTCCACCAGGGCCGAGTACCTGACGGGAGACGGGGTTGGGGTGGGGAGGGTGTGGCGTGCGTATCGGATTGACTTGCCCGCCTCGATTAATTCGAAGGCGGAAGCAGCGATGACGGTGATGTTGATCGACGGGCGAGGCTTCGAGCGGGTGGCGTTCGGGATCGAACAGATCACGCCGGAAGGCCTGAGCCACGACGCCAGGCTGCTCGAAGCGACCTGATGCCGACCGCCCCTGAGCCAAGGCCCGGCCCCGCCAATCGCTGCCCAGCAATTGCCCCTCCCCATCGACCGCTGCCAACAACTGTCCGGCCTGCCAATCGCTGCCCAGCTCGTGCCCTCCCTGCCGACCGCTCCCAGCCACTGGCCGCCCCACCGGGCGAATCTCCGCTGCTGATACCCTAGCCAGCAGGTAGGTATTTGAAGATGATGTTCTCGACAAAGGCCGAGTACGGCGTGAGGGTGATGGTGGAGCTGGCCCGTAGGGCCGGGGAATGCACCGACGGCGGCGAGTCGGTGGTCCCGCTCGCGGAGATCGCCGAGCACGACGGGATGCCGCTCGCCTACCTGGAGCATCTGGTCGCGCGTTTGCGCAAGGCGGCCCTGATCGACAGTCGAAGGGGCTCACGTGGCGGCTACATGTTGGCGCGCCCGGCCGCGGAGATCACGATGGCCGAGGTGGTCGAGGCGTTGGAGGGCTCGATCGCGCCGATCGAGTGCATTTCCCAGAGCGCCGACGGCAACATCGTGTGCTCGCGCGAGTCAGACCCGAATCACGTATGTCCGACAAAGCTGCTGTGGACGAGGGTGCGCGGCTCGATCGTGCAAACCCTGCAGGAGACGACACTCGCCGACTTGCTCGTCACCCGCCGCGGCACGGCTCCCACCGCTTCCGTCTCCGCCCCACTTCAACCCGCCCCCGCTTTGTCCGCTGCGACTTAGTCCAATCCCCGCATAGAGCAAAGGAACCATGGCTGACCTCGAAATCAAGAACCTGCACGTGCGCACCGAGGATCGCGAGATTCTGAAGGGTGTCGATTTGAGCATCGACAAGGGCGAGATCCATGCCCTGATGGGCCCCAATGGGTCGGGCAAGTCGACGCTCGCCAACACGATGCTCGGCCACCCCTCCTACGAGGTGACCGAGGGCACGATCGTGTTCAAGGGTGAGGACATCACCGAGGCCGAGCCGCACGAGCGCTCAAAGGCGGGGCTGTTCCTGGCCTTCCAGTACCCCGTGTCGATTCCGGGCGTATCCGTTGCCAACTTTTTGCGCATGGCGATCAACGCCAAGCGCACCGCCCCCTCTGAGGAGGGAGCGGCCAGAGAGCCGATCAGGGTCAAGGAATTCGGCCAGCAGTTGCAGCACGCGATCGAGTTGCTCGACGTGGACAGGGCCTTCACCTCCAGGCACCTCAACGAGGGCTTCTCCGGCGGCGAGAAGAAGCGGGCGGAGATCCTGCAGATGGCGATGCTGTGCGCCCGACGTGGCGATCCTCGACGAGACCGACTCCGGGCTGGACATCGACGCCTTGAGGACGGTCGCCGAGGGCGTGCAGAAGCTACATGACGAGCAGGGACTCGGGGCGCTGATCATCACCCACTATCAGCGCATATTGCACTACGTGAAGCCTCAGTTCGTGCACATCTTGATGGACGGGCGCATCGTGCTGGAGGGCGGCGTGGAGCTGGTGGAGCGCCTGGAGCGCGAGGGCTACGACCAGATCCGCCAGGAGGTGGGCGCCGGTGTTCGATAGCCGGCGCCATACTGGGTCCTCCCTCCCTCGTGTGCTGGCCGATTGGAGGTCTCTCCGACCTACAATCGGCACACTTCGCTCGGTGCGTCCTTGTCTGGCTTGGCTCTCGAACATCGGGGGGCGTGCTGAGGCTGGTGATGACCTTGCCTGAGGTCGCAGTCAAGCCGGGGCGCCATCGCGAGGCCTCGCTCTACCACGCGCTGGCCGTCGCCGGTGCCGGCGACGGCCGCACGCTTGCCGAGCTGCGCGCGGCAGCAAAGGAGACCTATGAGCGCGAGCGAGCTGCCCGTGTGGCGCCGCTCGGGCTTTTGGACGACGAGCTTCGCCGAGCTTGACGAGAGGTTGCTCGACCGTGGCGCAACGACCGTCGCGAACACATCCCCCCCACGCGCGCAGGGTGTCCCCGATTTTGTCGCCAACGCCATCCCCGACCGTCGCAGGGCGGGACGGATCGTGCAAGTCGACGAGTCGGCCGTACACGTCGAGCTTGACCCCGAGCTGGCTCGGCGAGGCGTGATCCTGTGCTCGCTGGTAGAGGCCGCCACCGAGCACACGGAGCTGTTCGCGCAGTGGTACTCCAAGCGCCTGACGATCGACCGGCACAAGCTGGAGGCCGCCAACGCCGCCTTCTGGAGCGGCGGTGCGTTCCTGTATGTGCCCGATGGCCTGCGGGTCGAGGATCCGTTCGAGATCGTCTATGCGATCTCTGGGCCGGGCGTGGCCCAGTACGGGCGCACGCTGGCGGTTGGCGGCAAGGGCAGCGACTTCAAGCTGCACGAGCACGACCTGGCCGAGAGCTTCTCTGACGGCCAATCCCTGCATGCGGGGGCCTTCGAGCTGTACCTGCAGGACAACGCCCGCTGCCGCCTTGCCCAGGTCCAGGATTGGGGTAGCGGCGATGTGTTCGACGCAAGCACTCGCTTCGTGGGCGTCGGTAGGGACGCCTACTGCCACTGGCTGCCGGCCCTGTTGGGCGGCCACCTGGTGCGCCACCACCTGGAGCTGGCGGTGAGCGAGCCGGGCGGCGACATGGCCTTCAGGGGGCTGTTCTTCACCGAGGCCCAAGAGCACCTGGACACGTTCGCCGTCGACCTGCACGAGACCGGCCCCTCCGGCGGCGACGTGCACTGGCGCGGCGCGGCCACCGGCCAGAGCAGGGCCAGCTTCGAGGGCCTGATCCAGATCGACCCGGGCTCTCAGCAAACGCACACCTACCTGCAGATCCACACGATGATGCTCTCGCCGAAGGCTCGCCTGGACGCGATCCCATCGGTGCTCGTGTCCGCCGACGACGTGTCGGCCTCGCACGGCGGGACGGTGGGCGAGCTGGACGAGGCCTCGATCTTCTACATGGCCAGTCGCGGCCTGGACCGCCCCACGGCGGTGAGGCTGCTCGTGGAGGGATTCTTCGAGCCGGTGCTCTGCCAGCTCGAAGACGAGCCCTTGGAAGAGCTGGTGCGCGGCAAGATCGCCGCCAAGCTGGCTCGCGCCAAGGACGACATCGAGGCCTACGCGACGGCGCGATGAGGAACGGGGCGCAGCGATGAGCACGTCCACGACCGAACAGGCCGGCAACCTCGCGGCGAGTGAGACGATCCAAGTGGCCGCCAAGCACGCGGGCTCCGATCCTGAGCACTCGGGCTCTTATCCTGCCTCGCTCTCTTTGGACGTGCGCGGCGACTTTCCGATCCTCTCCCGCGAAATCGAGGGCAAGCCGCTTGTGTACCTCGACTCGGGCGCGACCTCGCAGAAGCCGCAGGCTGTGATCGAGGCGATGGACGCCTACTACCGCAAGCGCAACGCCAACGTGCACCGTGGCGTCTACCCCCTCGCCCAAGAGGCCGACGCGGCCTACGACGAGGCGCGCGCGAAGGTCGCCCGGTTCGTGGGCTGGGATCCGAAAACGACGATCTTCACCAAGAACGTGACCGAGGCGATCAACCTGGTCGCCTACGCCTGGGGACGCGCCAACGTGGGACCGGGCGACGCGATCGTGACGACGCAGATGGAGCACCACGCCAACATCGTGCCCTGGCAGCAGCTGTGCAAGACCCGGGGCGCGCAATTGCGCTACCTGGAGGTGGACGAGCGCGGCGAAATCTCCTTGGATCAGCTCGACCGCGAGCTGGCCACAGGCGACGTGAAGCTGGTGGCCTTCACGCACGTCTCCAACGTGCTCGGCACGATCCTGCCCGTCGCGGAGATGGCCGCCCGCGCGAGGGCGGCCGGCGCGCTCTCGCTGGTCGACGGCGCGCAGGCGGTGCCGCACATGCCTGTCAACGCCGACGCGATCGGGGCCGACTTCTACGCCTGGACCGGCCACAAGGCGCTCGGCCCGACCGGCATCGGCGCGCTGCACGGCCGCGCCGAGATCCTGCAGCAGATGGAGCCCTTCCTCACCGGCGGCGACATGATCGCCTCGGTCGACTTCGAAGGCGCCACGTGGAACGAGCTGCCCTACAAGTTCGAGGCCGGCACGCCGCCGATCGCCGAGGCGGTCGGACTTGGCGCGGCAGTCGACTACCTGGAGGCACTCGGCATGGAGCACGTGCGCGAGCACGAGCGCGAGCTGACCGCCTACATGCTTGCCCGCCTGCAGGAGGTGCCGGGCCTGCACTTCGTCGGCCCGCCCGAGGCCGAGAACCGGGGCGGGCTGGTGTCGTTCACGATCGAGGGCATGCACGCGCACGACATCGCCGAGCTGGCCTCACGCGAGGGCGTGTGCGTGAGGGCCGGCCACCACTGCGCGCAGCCGCTGATGCGTTGCCTCGGGGTGTCGGCCACCGCGAGGGCCAGCGTGGGCGTGTACAACGAGAGGCACGACATCGACGCCTTGGTCGAGTCGTTGCTCAACGGCAGACGCGTGTTCGAGCTCTAGATAAAGACCGGCACGCGGCGCGGGCTCACGACCGCATCCCGTCCCGACGACAAGCCAACACCCACCAACCCGCACGACCCAACCCCCACCAAAACCCCGAACGAAACAGCTAAATGGACGATCTGTACCGCGATTACATCCTCGATCACTACAAGCGCCCGCGCAACTTCGGCGAGCTCGACCCACATGACATGGAGGGACTCGAGCACAACCCTCTGTGCGGGGACGAGCTGGGCGTGCACATCAAGGTCAGGGACGGCAAGATCGAGGATCTGCGCTTCCACGGCCACGGCTGCGCGATCTCTCAAGCGTCGGCCTCGATCTCCTCGGAGGAGCTGGTGGGCATGCCACTGGAGGAGGTCGGCAAGCTCGACGCCGACTGGGCAATAGACCTGCTCGGCATCCCCGTCTCGGCTACTCGTCGCAAGTGTGCGTTGCTTGGGCTCAAGGTCGTCAAGGGGGCAGTTACAGGCGACAACAGCTGGCCGACCTGAGTCCGATCGATCGCCGGCCCACCCGCAAACCATTCATTGCACACAGCCGCCCCACATGACCGCGATACAATTCCTAGTCCACAGCACAGGATTCTGAGAGGAAAGCCCCATGGCCACGATGGACCGCACGAAGATCGCAAAGCCCAGCCCGATCGTCGAGGACGAGCAGGGACAGTTGCTGGCGCGCAAAGGCATCTCGCGCGAGGTGGTCCGCGAGCTGTCCAAGGTCAAGGGCGAGCCCGACTGGATGGCTGAGAAGCGCGTCAAGTCGCTGGAAATCTACGAACGCAAGCCCGTTCCCACCTGGGGCCCTGACCTGAGCGGTCTGAACCTGGACGAGCTGGTGCTCTACTCCCCCCCCACCGCCGGGCGCTTCAAAAGCTGGGACGACGTGCCCGAGGAGATGAAGCAGACCTATGAGGACCTTGGCATCCCCCAGGCCGAGCGTGAGCACCTTGCCGGCGTCGTCGGCGTTTGGCGCCAAGAGCCGGTGTACGAGGGCCTGAAGGAAGAGTACGCAAAGCTGGGCATCCTGTTCTGCTCGATGGACACCGCCATCACCGAGTACCCGGACTTGGTGCAGAAGTACTTCATGAACAAGTGCGTGCCGCCCCAGGACAACAAGTTCCGCGCTCTGCATGGCGCCGTGTGGTCGGGCGGATCGTTCCTGTACGTGCCCAAGGGCGTCAAGGTGGACCTGCCCTTGCAGGCCTACTTCAGGATGGAGGGCGCCGGCGAGGGCACCTTCGAGCACACGCTCATCATCGCCGACGAGGGCTCGGACGTGAACTACATCGAGGGCTGCACCGCCCAGACGTACTCGGTCAACTCGATGCACTCAGCCGTCGTCGAGATCTTCGTGCACGAGGGCGCCAAGGCGCGCTACACGACGGTCCAGAATTGGTCGAAGGACGTCTACAACCTCAACACCAAGCGCGCCGTCGTCGACGCCGATGGCACCGTCGAGTGGGTCGGCGGCTCGATGGGCGCCAAGTACGTGATGCTCTACCCCGGCTCGTTCTTGATGGGCGAGGGCGCGCGCGCCGACCACCTCAACGTGGGCGTGGCCGGCAAGGGCGTGCACAAGGACACGGGCGCCAAGGTCGTCCACCTGGCCCCCAACACTACCTCGAACATCCTCGCCAAGTCGATCTCCAAGGACGGCGGCATCATGGGCTACCGCGGCCTGGTCAAGATGGGCGCCAACTCGGCCGGCTCCAAGGCCAGAGTCCAGTGCGACGGCTTGATGATGGACGGCGAATCGCGGTCCGACACCTGGCCTGACATCCAGATCCAGAACCCCAACGTGGCCGTCGCCCACGAGGCCACGGTCGGGCGCATCTCAGACGACCAGCTGTTCTACATGGGCTCGCGCGGCTTCACCGAGGACGAGGCCGCCGCGATGATCGTCAACGGCTTCATCGAGCCTGTGACGAAGGAGCTGCCGATGGAGTACGCGGTCGAGCTGAACCGGCTGATTCAACTGGAGATGGTCGGCTCGATTGGCTAGGGCACGCTTTTGCGAGCCCCTGTAGACACGATTGCGGCGCCGCTGTTCCCCACGAAGCTGTCGTGGGTTAACACGAACGGAGCGCAGGCGAGCATCCTCAAGCGGGGGCAGCCGATGCTGGTCGAGTTCTGGGACTTCTGCAGGCCCAACTCGATCAGGACGTTGCCCTATCTGAAGGAGTGGCACGCGCGCTACGCCGGGGACGGTTTGAGAGTGATCGGAGTGCACTGCCCCGGCTTCGAGCCCGGCCGCGACGAGCAGGCCGTACGTGACGCGGTGGCCCGCCTGGAGATCGCCCACCCCGTCCTGATCGACACGGAGTTCGAGGTGTGGCAGGAGTACGAGAACCGGGGCTGGCCCGCGCGCTACCTGTTCGACGGCCACGCGCGCCTGTTCGACTACCACTATGGGGAGGGCGCCTACCTCGAAACGGAGCTTGCGATCCAGGAGCTGCTCGACGTCGAGAGCGAGCCGCTGAGGCCGCTGAGGCCCGAGGATGCACCCGACGCGTGCCTGTCGCGCCAAAGCGAGGATCGGCAGGGAGCCTGGTCAGGCCCTTACGAAGCGGGCGGCGTATGGGCCGTCTTCGCGGGTAAGGGCGCCGTGACGGTCAACAAGCAGACGACGCTGGCCGTCGAGCACCCAGGCGCCTACCGGCTGGTCGAGCACGCATGCCACACAAGAGCGATGCTCGAAGTCGACCTGGGCCCTGGCGTCGAGTGCTTCGCGACGTGCTTCACCCCGGGCGTCTCGCATGAGTCCGCCGATGAGGGCTGAGGTATATACATACTTTTTGTCGAATTGCTCATAGTATATATATAATGCTAATACTATTGTGAATTTGCCAAAAAGTGCATAGATACCAGCTCCTTTAGCCAACGCTCCTCTGGACACGCCCAGCTACCAAGGCCTCCCTGTCCAGCTCATCGAGCAGGCGCAGCAACGTCGGTGGGCCGTCGTCGTCTACGAGCACCGCACCGCCCGGCCAATAGGGACTCTCGCCGGGGTTGACGGTCACGAAGTAGGAGTCGTAAGTCCAGCACCCGGCATTGATGAGCCGCGCTCCGGCCGGCCCGCGCCACTCGGCCGCGACATCGGACAGTCGCGGTCCGGCACGATGGGTATGGCCGAAGATCACGTGGGCATCCTCCAGGCCGAGCCGCGCGGCCACCTCGCCCATCGCGCGCAAACCCGCGCGGCGCAGCTCGTCGGTGGAGATGTCGGCGTTGAACGAGCCGAGACCGGCCCTGTTGAGCGCGGCGATCGCGAACGGAAAAGCGCCCGCGAGCGCGCGCAAGCGCAGATCCCCCCAGCCCTTGGCGTCGCCGTTGCGGCTGCGTTCGCCCGCCAGAGCCTTCCAAGCACGCACCGTGGTCTGCCCGTTGAGCGTCGATCCAGTCGGAGCCTGGCGCGCCACCGCGTCGATCCACGCGAACACGGGAGCGGTGACCGCCTCGTAGTCACCCACCTTTGCGAACTCCTCGCTGGGACGGCGCAGAGCGCGGGCGGTCATGCCGATCCCGAGGCGCTCCATCGTGGGGATCGTCAGATGACAGTCGAGGTAGTGGCCATGCGTGGCGTACACGTCGGGGCGCAGCCACAGCCCGGGAAAGGCGGCGCTGAGCTTGGCCGGTTGAGCCCATGAGGCGAGCGCCGCGACCATCTCGGATGCTTCCTCGGCAGCGAAGCGTTGCTCCAGGCCGAGTGGCTTATACGCGGGATCTTCGTCGCGCCGGCGCAGCCATGACTCGGCCAAAGCATGATCGTGGTTGCCGGCGACGACCACGATCTCCCGCCCGGCGAAGGCGCGCCCCAGCTCCTCAAAGAACGGTCGCGCCGCAGCCAGAGCGTCGCGGCGCGGGCCGTGGCGCAACTCCAAGACGTCGCCCAGCAGGACGAGGCGCTCGACATCCGCCAAAGCCTCGATCAAGGCCGCGCGCGCCCCGGGCGGGCGCAACACGTCAGTGCCCGAGCCGGCGCCGAGGTGCAGATCCGAGACGACCAGCGTGCGCGTCAAGAGGCTGCCGCTGTTGCCTCTCGAATCGGCTTGGGCAGCATGAACCTGACGTCCTCGCGGATCACGTGAAACTCGGAGATCTCGGTGACACCGCGCGCGCTGAAAAACGCGAGCAGGTCCTGTACGAGGTCGTCGGGGGCAGAGGCGCCGGAGCTGATGCCGACCACGCGCTTGCCAAGCAGCCACTCCTCGCGCACCTCGCCGGCATGGTCGATCAGGTAGGCCTCGGTGCCGCAGTCATGGGCGACCTCGACGAGCCTGACCGAGTTGGAGGAGTTGCGCGAGCCGATTACGAGCATCAGGTCGCAGTCGCCGGCCATCTGCTTCACGGCGGCCTGACGGTTGGTGGTGGCGTAGCAGATGTCGTCGGTACGGGGACCGGCGATCGAGGGGAAACGCTCGTGCAAGCGGGCCACGATCGAAGTCGTTTCGTCGACCGAGAGGGTTGTCTGGGTGACATAAGCCACGCGCTCGGGGTCCTCCACGACCAGGTCGTCGACGTCCTGCTCGTTCTCGACCAGGACGATGCGCTCGGGGGCCTCCCCCATCGTGCCTTGGACCTCCTCATGGCCGGCGTGACCGACAAGCACGATCGTGTAGCCGTCCTCGGCGAACTTGACCGCCTCGCGATGAACCTTCGTGACCAGGGGACAGGTCGCGTCGATCGTGTCCAGGTTGCGCGCCTTGGCCTCAGAACGCACCTTGGGCGAGACGCCGTGTGCGGAGAACACTGTCAGGGCTCCCTCCGGCACTTCATTGATGTCCTCGACGAATATGGCGCCGCGCTCGGAGAGCTGCTCGACGACGTGCTTGTTGTGGACGATCTGCTTGCGCACATACACGGGCGGTCCGTGCAGGTCGAGCGCCCGTTCGACCGTCTGCACGGCGCGATCCACGCCCGCGCAGTATCCGCGCGGCGCGGCGAGCAACAGCTTTTCGACGGTGTTGGGCACAGGCGCCGTATCCGTGGGCACTGTGTCTCATTGTAGAGCCGCTCTCAGCAAAGGCCTCACCCGCGACTCTGAGCCCGATGCATACAGGCGCCCGGGAAATGCGCACAGGCGCGGGCTCAGTACCCTTGGCTGATGGCACAGCGACACCTCGACAGGCTCACCGCCGTGGACGCCTCCTTCCTGCATCAGGAGGGGCCCACCTCGCACATGCACGTGGGCGGCTTGACGATCGTCGAAGGGCCTCCTCCTTCGATGGAGGAGTTCTTGGAGCAGATCCGCAAGCGCTTGCACCTGGTGCCGCGCTACCGCCATAAGCTGGCCTACACGGCGCTCGACAGCGGCAGACCCGTGTGGGTGGACGACCCGGGCTTCAACCTGGAGTACCACGTGCGCCACACGGCCCTGCCCGCTGCCCGGCAGCTGGGAACAGCTGCGCAACCTGACGGCGCGCATCTTCTCCCAGGCGCTCGACCGGTCGAAGCCGTTGTGGGAGATGTGGCTGATCGAGGGCCTCAACCCCGAAATGGTGCGCGGGGCGTCCCCGGCAGGGGACGCCGGCCTCCCCACGAGCGGTTCGCGTTGATCTCGAAGACCCACCACTCCCTGATCGACGGGATCGCGGGCGTCGATCTGGCGACGGTCCTGTTCGACCTCTCGCCCGAACCGGAGCCGCTGCGCCATTCGGGCCGGCCTTGGAAACCGAAGCCCGAGCCGGACACGACCGAACTGGTGGCGGTCGGCGTGCGGGGCGCGGTGCGGGCGGGCGTGGAGATGGTGAGCGGCGCTGTGCACGCGCTGACGCACCCGGAGCGCACGCTGGAGCGGGCGCGCGAGGCGGCGGAGGGCATCGGCGAGATCGTGTGGGCGGGTCTCAACCCGGCGCCGGAGACGCCTTTGAACGTGGAGATCGGTCCGCACCGGCGCTTCGTGGGCATCGCAGCGCAGTTGGACGATTTCAAGCTTGTCAAGAACGCTTTCGGGGGAACCGTCAACGACGTGGTTTTGGCGGTCGTGACCGGCGCTTTGCGCTCGTTCTTGATCGCGCGGGGCGTGCGCACTGAGGGCATGGAGATGAGGGCGCTCGTGCCGGTCTCGGTACGCACGGTGGGCGAGCGCCACGAGGGCGGCAACCGGATCGTGGTGATGCGGGGGCCCTTGCCGGTCTACATCTCCGACCCGCTCCATCGCCTGCGCTTCGTGAGCCACGCGATGGACGGTCTGAAGGAGTCCAAGCAGGCGCTCGGCGCCGAGGTGATCGCGGGCGCCCAGAACTTCGCGCCGCCCACGATCTTGGCGCAGGCCTCGCGCCTGAACTTCTCGACGCGCCTGTTCAACCTGATCGTGACGAATGTGCCAGGACCCCAGTTCCCACTGTATGTGCTGGGACGGCGCATGGAGCGGGTGTTCCCGGTCGCGTTCCTGCCCGAAAACCACGCGCTCGCGGTGGCGATCATGTCCTACGCGGGTGAGATGAACTTCGGCCTGCTCGGCGACTTCGACGCCCTGCCGGACATCGACTCGATCGGCGAGAGCATCAGAGCGGAGCTGACCGAACTGGTCGCTCTGGCCAGGGAAAAGCAGGCTGGCGAAGCTCAGAAGGCGGTGACGGGAGCGAGTCGCTCCAAGCGCAAGGCCGCCGGCGCAGTCAAGCCGAAGCGCAAGCGCGCCACTCCCATTAGCTCGTAGTCGACGACACGCTGCTACTGGCGTCGCTGGGCAAGCGATGCCAGTACGCACCGAGCGAAGTGTGCTTTGCACATGTGCTGGCCGATCGGAGATCCCATCGATCTCCGATCGGTAGGACGCAGCAGCGCGCCGCTCAGCGACGTCAGTAGCCGAGGGCGAACTTCGCGTCCTCGGACATCTTCTCAGGCGACCACGGAGGCGTGAACACCATCTCCGACTCGACCGAGGCGACGCCTTCGAGCTCGCCGACGAACTCTTCGATCTGCTCCGTCACCTGAGGCCCGATCGGGCAACCCGGCGTGGTCAACGTGAAGGTAACCTGCACGTCCCCGCCTGAGACCTCGACGCCGTAGATCAAGCCAAGCTCGACAAAGTCGAGGCCCAACTCCGGATCGATGACGTTCGAGAGTGCGTCCATCACGTCATCGACGGTGACTGTCGTCTCTTCCATGACTTCAGTCTAGTTGTACGAGCCGAGCCTGTCCCACTGGTACAGCTGGATGCACTCGGAGGCCAGCTCGATCGCGCGCTCGCGGGAGAGATGGGGCAGCACCGTGTCGAGCGCCTGGTCCTCGGCCACGCCGGCGTCGAAGGCCTCCTCGCCCTTGAAGCCGGCGGCGATCTTCAGGGCCTCGCGACGGTTCTCGCCGAGGCTCGGGAAGACCCCCACCAGGAAAGCGGTGTTGGGCACCGGCTGGCCGACCTCCAAGGAGGCGTGCCACGCGGCGAGCAGGTGCAGGTCATCCTGGTCGAGGCCGGCGAGAGCGCGCTCGTAGTGGAATGTGAGCTCCTGATCGGGCAGGTCGTCGACCCACGCGCGCACGACCTCGCCGAGCAGTTGCCGGCGGGCCTCGCGGCCGACGGAGTCTGCGATCACCCGGATCGCGTCGTGAGGCTCGATGAAGCAGAGCGGCATGGCGGCTCCTCGGTCTTGCGGAAAGGAGAACATGACCAGTGAAACCATAGGGACCGGTGTGGACGGCAAAGCAAGCGCCTGGCGCGTGCGTGCGCGCGCACGCGCAGGGCGCCCTCAATCGCCCAAATGCCCAGCCGGCGGCGAGGTTGAACCCGAGAGTCGCAGCGGCGCGCGGGGTCAGACTTCGAGCGCAGCGATGGCCCGTTCGACCGCGTGCGGGTCGTTCGTGTCCGGGGGAAAGCCGAGCGTGACACGCTCCTCGGAGGACCAGTTCGCCAAGGCCAGCTCAAGCGCTTCGATCGGCGTGTCCAGGGCCTGCGCCAAAGCGGCGGCGCGCCGCTCGATGTGGATCGGATCGCCGATCCCGAAGACGCGCTTGGCGGCCGGCGGCGCGGGATCGGAGGTGATCAAAGATGTGCGCGTGCCGAGGTGCAGAGAATCGGCACGAAGCTCGTACAGACCCAGACGCCCGAGCGTGATCAAAAGGTCGTAGCGTCCCATTCGGCCGAAGCCGGGCAGGGCGAGTCGCTCGAAGACACGCTCGAAACGCCGCTGAGGGGTCCAGGACGCCTCGCCCGTGAAGGCGGCCTGTTGCGAGCCGGCGTGCTCGGCAAAGCGCCGGTAGGCGAGAAGTGTCTCCCCGCCGCGAGCGGGATCGTGCGAAGAGCGCGGACCCAGCGGGGTTTCGTCCAGCTCGGACACGGTGCCGGAGGCCCAGCTGGAGAGCAGGGCGGCGCGCACGCCCGCGAAGGGCTGCTCGCCCTGCAGGGGCGAGAGGTAGGCGGCCAGGAAGCACATCCAGGTCGCCTGCTCGATGTCGTCGCAGTCGCGCGCCTCGGCGTACAGGCTGGGCGGCGCCGCCGTCAGGGTGAGCAGGCGCCCCGAGGAGAAACCGATCTCGCGCACGAGCCGCTTGGCGTCCTCGGAGGAGTGCAAGCCCGGAACCAGGTCGCAGCGGTAGCCGTCGTCTTCGGAGCGCAGCCTCGCGTTGGACGCGCACTTCTTGGGTGCGTCGCGTGTATGTGCGGCCGGTCGGCCGGACGGCGCCGCCGTCGGCCCGCGAGGTTGCGCCGGTCCCGGCTCGCCCGCTCGTGCCGACGCCGCCCCGCGTGCCCGAGGATGTGCCCGTCCTTGACGACGCGCTCCCGCGCTTGGGGGCCTGACGCGGCGCTTCCAGGCCGGGCACGGTCTCGCGGCAGATCGGGCAGCGTTGGATGAAGCGGTTGTGGCGGCAGAACGTCTGTGTCACACGTACACGCTAGCGCGAGATACACATCCAACAACCCCTCTGAGATTCGTCAGGTCGTGTTGCGCGCCAATGCGGCCTGTACTTCCCAGCCTCGATTCGGTCAACATCCACGAGTTGGGCGCTGCCGCGCGTGGCCGGAAGGCGCCGCGTTCTCGATCAGGCGGAGTCCGTGCAGACGCGCGAGCAGCTTTGAGATTTGACCCTGGTCAGTGATGCCGGAGCTCGTCGGCTACCTGACGGTTGGAGCCACCGGGGTGGCGGCGACGGCCAGCAGCACACGCATCGTGCGGTATGTGAGTCGCATGTCGAGCTGGCGCAGGGGATCGGCCGTCCCCGCATGGGCTGGCGCGAGGGGCGCCGCGTGCTTCTCGTTCCAGCTTGCGAACGCAGCGTCACAACGCTGCTGTCCGGCATCAACGGCGAACCTGCTCCAGCGTCTCACGCACCATCTCGGCGGTGAGCTTCGGCATCTCGCGATCCGTGACCGCCACCAGCCTCTGCCCACGCCGCTCCAGACGCATCGGAGTGGATTGGTGCTCGATCTCAAGGCGTCCGTCTACTGCGTTCAGCTCGAGCTCCTGCCTGGCTTGAAGCCAAGCTCTTCGCACAGCCGCTTCGGGACGAGGATCCGTCCGGCAGAATCGACGGTGGTCACCATGGCAGAGTCATACCATCGAGGCGCCTGCGTGCGCCCGAACGGGCAACGCAAACCCCCGCGTCCGCGCCCGCTCGGCCCCCGCGCGCCGCTCGGCTTCCAAGCGCGTACAGGTAGTCGTCGAAGTCGACTTGGATCGTGTGGCGCTTGGAGGCCACGTAGCGCTTGCGCATCGCGGACTGGTCTGCGGCGATGTCGCGATGGACCTCGGCCGGCGAGGGCAGGGCGTACTCGCCGCGCAGGTAGTCCCCCACCCAGGCCGACTGGGCCTCGGCCAAGGGCATGATCGCACCGAGGGGCTGCAGCAGTCCGATGAAGAAGAGCCCGCCGATCTCGGGATGAAAGACGCGACGGAATAGCTCGATGTGATTGTCGGGCGCGACCAGGAAGTCCTCGTCGAAGAACGGGAAGGTGATCTTGTAGCCGGTGCAGTACACGACCACGTCGGCGTGCACCTCGCTGCCGTCGATGAAGCGCGACCCGATCGCCCTCCAGGGAGGCGATGTTCGGCTTCGGCGCGATCGTGCCGTGCGCGATCCGGTCGAGGATCCGCCCCGAGACCGTGGGGTGGGACTCGCCGAACTTGTGGTCGGGCTTGGGCAGGCCGTAGCGCTCGGGCGGGCCGGTGATCGTCTTGATCGTCTGATGGATCATGCGTTGCCGGATCGCGAACGGCACCCGCGGGTTGTTGGGCAACTGATCGACCGGCTTGCCGAACACGTACTTGGGGATGATCCACGCGCCTTTGCGTGCCGCCAGGTAGGTGTTGGCCGCGACGTATGAGGACTCAACAGCGATGTCCATCGCCGAGTTGCCCATACCCAGAACCACGACGTCCTTGCCGGCGAAGATCGAGTTGTCCACATAGGAGTGGGCGTGCAGCTGGGTCCCCTGGAACGTATCGGCACCGGGAAAGACCGGTTCGGGCCAGCGCGCGTCCCAGTGGTGGCCGTTGGCCACGAGCAGGGCGTCGTACTCGCGTACGTCGCGCTCACCGTCCCCGCGCTCGATCGTCACCTCCCACACGCCGTCCGCGCGTCGAGTGGCGTGCTCGACGCCCGTCTCGAAGGCGATGTGCTCGCGCAGGCCGAAGTGGTCGACGTAGTCGTTGAAGTACTCCTTGATGTGCGTGTGATGGGGGAAGTCGGGATATGAGGTGGGCATCGGATAGTCCGCGTAGGCCATCCGCTCGCGCGAGACGTTGATGAACAGGTCCCTGTAGGCGGCCGACATCCCGTTGCGGTTGCCGAACACCCAGTTGCCGCCGACCTGGTCTGACTTCTCGAGGCAGTCGAAGGGCACCCCCCGGTCCAGCAGCGCCTTGGCAGCCGCGATACCCGAGGAGCCCGCGCCGATGATGCAGGTGCGAGGCAGAACGCCCGTGGCGGCGTTTGCGGTGCCCAAGCCCCCGTTGCTCGGCACCGCGCTGGAGTGGCCCGTGACCACGCTCGGGGCGCCCGCCGCAACGTGTCCGTTCTCAGAGCGATTGGCCACGTGGCCAGTCTAGCGGTCGAGCGCGCGACCTGACAGCGCGCGCTCGACCTCCCACCTGAGCGCGTCGCTCGCCACATAGCGCGTGTTGCGGGTGCGACCCCGGCGCGCGACCAAACCGGCGTCCAGCAGCCGCCGGAAGTCGCCGCCGGCAGTCACCAATGAGATGCCGGCCTCGGCGCCGTAAGCGAGCCTGGAGGCGCCCTCGAACAGACTTTGCTCCAACGCGATGACCATGCGATCGGGCCAGCCGCGCTCTTCGACCAACGCCTCCAGCGAGCCCCAGCGCACCGCCGCCTGCTCGATCTGCTCGAGGCGCTTCTCCGCCTGCACGATATGAGCGTCCAAGCAGAACGCGACCCAACCGCTTGCGTCCCGCTCGGGCTGGTAGCTGCCCCCCTGCGTCTCGCGCAGGGCTCGGTAGTAGGAGGCCGTGTTGTGGCCGAGGTATTCCTCGATCGACCCAAGCTCCGGTGTGAGCAAGCCGGCCCGCGCGAGCGCCAGCGACTGCACGATGCGCGAGACGCGACCGTTGCCATCCGCGAACGGGTGCACCGAGATGACATTCAGGTGAGCCATCGCGGCTCGTACGACGACATGCGCGTCGAGATCTCTGTGC
Source organism: uncultured Solirubrobacterales bacterium (assembly GCA_963809705.1). GTDB lineage: Bacteria > Actinomycetota > Thermoleophilia > Solirubrobacterales > Solirubrobacteraceae > Palsa-744. The sequence continues at coordinate 783,356 of CAWEKF010000002.1, forward strand.
TCCAGCCAATCGACCACCTCCCGCATCAGGCCGGGCACCTGCTCGGCGGGCGGCCCGACGTACTCCGGCGGCCCGCCGTCGGGAGATGTCACGCTGATCGCTCCATCGCGCCAGCGCCCGGGCCTCTTGTCGCGTTGGAATAGACAGGCGTCGAAGTGCAGGTCGAGGATCGCCCGCTCAGACCAGCCAAACGCCGGATCTTCGGCCATCACCCCGACATGATCCATCGCCCGCGCGTAGAAAGCCAAGGCAAGTTGCGCTTCCTCGCCATCCTCGCCCTGTTCGCCGCTGACGAGCGCAACGGATTGCGCTTCGGATACCTCGTAGCCCTCGATCGACACGGAGCTGCGGGCGGCGGCGGCCTTGACGTGACGGCGCAACTGTCCGAGCCAGGGCATCGGCACGCCGCCAGCGCGCTCGCCGAGCCGCCGGCGCAGCTCGTCCAGCGTCACCAAGCGCTCGGCAAGGTCAGGTCCAAGCCCAGGAGTCGAGAAGATCATGAATAGCAATTATATACGAATATTCGTATATTCGACAGTATCGACCGGCCCTACGCCACCGCTCGCAACCATGCTGAAGACTTCTGTCTGCGCTCTATGCGAATGTTCGTGCTGTGCAGACCACATTGCTTACAGTCCGTCGAACCGCGTATCGTGAAGCGCGGCCGATGGAGACGAACTTCGACGAGACCCTGCTGGCCGGCCTCGCCGCGGCCGAGAAGCAGGTGCAGCAGAGCTACCGACCCATCATCGGTGTGCACAAGTGGTTCGCTCGCCGTCCAGGCTCCCTGTTTCGTGGTCTTACCTTGGCAGAGTTGGTCGATCGGCCGCTCGGCGAGCACTACTTCGACAGTCATGACCTCGATGGGGTCATCCTCGATCCATTCATGGGTGGAGGCACCTCACTCTTCGAGGCCAATCGCATGGGCCTATCGGTTGTTGGCTACGACACGAACCCAGTTTCCCGCTGGTTGGTCGAGCGCGAGCTGGAGCAAATAGACGTCGAGGCTTTCGAACTGGAGGGCGAGAGCGTGGCAGCCGACGTCGAGCGCGAGCTGCAAGGTCTTTACACGACCGCCTGCGAAGAGTGCGGCGAGGACGCCCCAGTGAAGTCATTCCTGTGGGTCAAGACGCACCTGTGCGCATGTGGTCAGAGGATCATGCTCTTCCCCGGCCCGCTCGTGGCCGGACGCAAGATGAAACGCCACACCCACGACGTGCTCGTGTGTGGCGCCTGCCTTGCCGTCGAGCAATTTCTCCCGGAAGAGATGCCAGCCTGCTGCCCCACATGCGTCACGCCCTACGAGCAAACGGCCAAGCCAACCAAGGGCGTTTGCGTTTGCGGGCGCCCCTATGTCGTCGGTCGCGCGCAGCAGGGCGACCCGCCACAGCACGCGATGTTCGCGCTTGAGTACCACTGTCACCCCTGTAAGAAGCGCCACGGCCGGCACGGGCGCTTCTTCAAGGGGGCCAGCCCAGACGATCATGCGCGATTTGCACGGGCTCGAAAGCGCTACTCCAAGCTCGACTCCCCCTTTTGGCCCGTGGATGCCATCCCTCTCGGCGACGAGACGAACCGGCTCTTACGGTGGGGCTACAAGCGTTTCTCCGACTTGCACAACGAGCGCCAGCTACTCGGCCTAGCTACGCTCGCAGAGCGCATCGTTGACGCCCCGCCAGAGCTGCGACCGGCACTTGCCACCGTTTTTTCAGACTTCGTCCGCTACCAGAACATGATTTGTCGTTACGACACCGCCGCCCTCAAGGTGCTTGACGTTTTCTCCATCCACGGCTTTCCGGTACATCGCGTTCAATGTGAGGCGTCGCTGATCGGCATACCCAAAGTCGGCTCCGGCGGTTACAGGCATTTCATCGCCAAGTACGCTGCCGCCAAGCGCTACTGCGACGCGCCGTTTGAGACAGTGCGCTGTGATAGTCGCAAACAGCGTATAAGCACCGAGGGGGAGCAGATTGTTGCGACGTTCGTCGACAATCCAGACCAGCTCGCCGGACAGCGAAGAGCACTGCTGCGATGCGCAAGTATCACCTCACAACCACTCCCAGAAAACAGCGTCGATCTCGTCCTCACGGACCCACCGTACTTTGCAAATGTGCAGTACTCGGAACTTATGGATTTTTGCTATGCGTGGCTGCGCCGGCTTGCTACCGACGTCCCCTTTTTCTGCCAGAGCACATCCCAGTCGCCAGAAGAGGCGGTAGGGAACCTCACCGGAGGACGCGGCATCAACATATTCGCAGAACGGCTTTCGGCCGTTTTTTCGACCGCCACCGTCGCCCTAAGGCCGGGAAGACCATTTGTCTTTACCTACCACCACAACGATTTGAGTTCGTACGCGGCTTTGATCGTGGCGGTGCTCGACTCAGGCCTACTCCCGATGACAACACTAGTGTGTCCGTCCGAGATGCGTGGCTCCATCCACATCAAGCATGCCGACTCCAGCCGTGTGGACACCATTTTCGTACTGCGCAAGCCGCCAGTCTCCGCAGGTGGCGATATCAACATCCCGGTCAATCAGCGCCTGATCGAGCATGTTCAGAATCTCATCGATGCAAAGCTGACAGTCACCAACGGCGACCGGCGTTGCATCCGCCATGGACTGCTTGCCGAGGAGGCGATTCGACTACTTGCCTATCAATGGGACACCGACGCGCCAATCGACGAGCGTATGACACTCGCGCATCAGACGCTTAGAGAACTGGATGAGGATGTCTGCAACGACGGTGCAGGTAGCGCCGAGCTGGCTGCGTCAGCCGCGTCCCAACACTAGGAAGCGCTCGTGCCTACGTAGGGGCGCAATGGTCCATTGTCGGCAACCAGCTCGTCCAACTCTTCGAGTGTGTAGACGTGACCTTCGCATGCGTCCAGCAGCCGGTTGAGGTCGGCGAGCCGGTGCCCAAATCCACGACCGTCGATCACGGCGATAATCGTGCGGCGCTTGGCGACCGGTCGTTCGTTCTCGTACTGACGCAGCGTTTGCACCCGTGCCACCTTGTCGCGCGCGGTTCCGTCGTCTTCGGTTAGCTTCGCCTCGATGATCACCTTCGTCTTCGGCGCATCCGAGGGCACGAGAAAGTCCGGCGCTTGGGGAAAACCTTGGATCTTCTCGCGCGAGCGCGTGGCTCGCCCCTCGATGTGGTGACGCTCGAGTAGTTGCTCAACGGCTTGCTCCACGAGGCGGCCCACGATTCTTGAGACCGAGTCCCTGTGCGAGACGTAAGGACGGCCGAGCAGACGCTCATAGAGCAACTCCGAGTAGGGGACGCTGTCGGCCGCAAACGCTCTGGCGATCGTAACTCTCCCTCCGGTGGTGTCAATCTTGTCGAACCTGTGAACGCGGTCGGCGGGCAGCTCCGGCGCGGGATATCGTATCGCCTCGGCCAACCATGGCACAAGCTCGCGCAGCAGTTGGTCGTATCGCAGTTGCTTGCGCCCGCGCGGCGGCTTGTCGAACAACAGTCGCTCACCGCGCTTGGCGCGCGCATCGATGTCACGTATCTCCTCCTGAGTGACAATGAGTCGATACCCTGCACCTGAGGCCTGCTCTGCGGCTATGTACGCAGCCTCACCAGGTGAAACCCCGACAATGCAGCGTATGACCAGCCACGCGCGAGGCTCCTCGGCGATTGCAGCCAACAATGTGCGGCCTGTCAACTGCGAACCGTCGCGCGTTGCTTTGCGGACCGTGTCGTAACCACGCTGAAAGTCACTTCGCTCGCAGAACGAAGATCCTCTCGGCATGTCGATGAAGAATGCCTGCAGCGTGTCGAGCACAGCTATCGCCCGATCGACATAAGCCGCGTCACCTGCCCCCGGATCAGCCCCCTCCATGCTCGTAATCTATTCCGCCGGAACCCCCGGCCCGACATGTTGCGGCGGTCCCTCGGGGCCTTCATCGGCGTCGGCGTGGCCGGCCAGCCCGTTGTCTTGAGGGCCACCCACACCCGACCCGTTGACCGCGCCCGCCGACGCCGGATCGACACGCAACCCGGCCAGATAGCGATCGACCATACGCGCGCACTGACGCCCCTCGTTGATCGCCCACACGATCAAAGACTGCCCGCGGCGCGCGTCGCCGGCGGCGAACACGCCGTCGACCGAGGTCGTGTAGGGCTTGACCGCCTTGACGTTGCCGCGTGGGTCCTTCTCGACGCCGAGCTGGTCGAGCAGAGGCTGCTCGGGATACAGGAAGCCCATTGCCAGCAACACTAGCTGCGCCGGCAATTCGCGCTCTGAGCCCTCCACCTGCGCGAACGGAGGCGCGGGCTCTGCTTGAGCGACATGCAGGGCGGCCACGTTGCCATCAGCGCCGCCGGAGAAGTGGGTGGTCGTGACCGAATAGTCCTGCTCCCCCACGCCGGCGGTGCGAACCTCCTCCATAGCGTAGGAGAGTCTGTACTTCAAGGGCCACTCCGGCCAGGGTGTGCGCGCGTCGGGACGGTGGTCGGGCGGCTCGGGCAGAAGCTCCAGCTGCACGATCGAGGCGGCGCCCTCCCTCAAGGAGTTGCCGACGCAATCGGCCCCCGTGTCGCCACCGCCGATCACGACCACGTGCTTGCCGGCCGCGCTGATCGGCTCGCCGGTCGCAGGCTGGGCCACAGTCGGCTCAGGACCGTACTCGCCGGCCACGAAGCGGTTGCGCTGGTAGAGATAGTCCATCGCGAAATGGATGCCTCTCAGCTCGCGCCCGGGAACACCCAGGTCGCGGGGCACGCGCGAACCGGTCGCGAGCACGACGGCGTCGAAGCGCTCGCGCAACTCCTCCACGCTCACATCGCTGCCGACGTCCACACCACAGCGCAGCTCGACGCCCTCGGCGAGGAGTTGCTCCACACGCCGCTGCACGACCCGCTTTTCGATCTTGAAGTCGGGCACGCCGAAGCGCACCAAGCCGCCCGCCGCCTCGTCGCGCTCGAACAACGTGACCGCATAGCCGATGCGGCGCAACTGCTGGGCGGCCGCCATGCCGGCCGGACCGGAGCCGATCACCGCGACCGATTGGCCGATCTCGCGCTTGGGCGGCTCGGGGCCGATCCACCCTTCCCTGAAGGCACGATCGACGATCGCCAGCTCGATCTGCTTGATCGTGACCGAGTCGCCCTCCCTGATCTCCAAGACACAGGCGGCCTCACACGGCGCCGGGCATAGGCGACCGGTGAAGTCGGGGAAGTTGTTGGTGGCGTGCAGCTGGGCGATTGCCTCAGGCCAGCGATCGCGGTAGACGAGGTCGTTCCAGTCGGGGATCAGGTTTCCGAGCGGACAGCCGTTGTGACAGAAGGGCACCCCACATTCCATGCAGCGAGCGCCTTGGTCGCGCAGCTCTCCGACGGGGCGCTCGACGAGGAACTCTTGGTAGTCGTGCGCACGCTCGCGGGGATCGCGATAAGGGATCCCGTGGCGCTCGATCTGCAGGAAGCCGCCGAGCTTGCCCATCAGCACGACGCTCCGGCGCTCCGATGGCGCACGACCAATGCGCCCACACGCGCGGGCATGCCGTAACGCACGCCCCTCCCCCCATCTGAGGAACCGTCCTCACGCCACGACCTCCTCTGGACGACCCTCTTGCGTTTCGGCCAGTTCGCGCAGCACGCGCTTGTAGTCGTGGGGCATGACCTTCACGAATGCGCCCTCGGCCAGCAGTTGCTCGAAGCGGGCGAGCACGTCGCGCGCGACCGACGAATCGGTGTGGACCTCGTGCTCCGCGATCGTCGCCTTCAGCTCGATCGCGTCGGCGGAGGAGATTTCGTCGAAGCCGACCATGCCCATGTTGCAGCGAGCCGGGAACGCGCCCTCCTCGTCCAGGACGTAGGCGATCCCGCCGCTCATGCCGGCTGCGAAGTTGCGTCCGGTGGGGCCGAGCACGACCACGCGCCCGCCGGTCATGTACTCGCAACCGTGATCCCCCACGCCCTCCACGACCGCCCAGGCGCCCGAGTTGCGCACGGCAAAGCGCTCTCCCGCCAGTCCCCTGAAGAAGGCCCGCCCGGAGGTGGCGCCGTAGAGGACCGTGTTGCCCACGATCACGTTCTCCTGCGCCACGAAGCGCTCGTCGACGTCGCGCGGCGGGCGCACCGACACGACGCCACCGGAGAGTCCCTTGCCGGTGTAGTCGTTGGTGTCGCCCTCCAGCTCGAACGTCACCCCGGGCGCCAGCCAGCCGCCGAAGCTCTGGCCGGCCGAGCCCTTGAAGCGGACCACGATCGAGTCGGGCGGCAGGCCCTCGGCGCCCCGGGCGCGGGCGATGTGGCTGGAGAGGATGCCGCCCACACAGCGGTTGACGTTGCGGATGGGGAGGTCCATCTCCACGGAGTGACTTGCGCGCGCGCGGGGGGCGCCGCTTCGCGCAACACCATCGGCCTGCGCTCCCGCCGGCACGATGCGCTCCCGGGCGCCTTCGAACTCATGCCCGATCGGCTCGCCGTCGAGATCGGCTCCCCCTCCGAGATCGTCTCCGCCTCCCTCGATGACCGCCCGTGCGCGCTCCACAAGCTCCCAATCCAAGGCGTCCTCGAGCACCGGCGGGGGCGGCTCGACACGGTGGCGCGCCGAGGGGCGATTGGGATCTTCATCGAGGTCGATGTGGGCCAGCACATGGGTGAGGTCGACACCGCGCGCCTTCCAGTGATCGATCGCATCCTGCGCCCCGAGCAGGTCGACACGGCCGATCGCCTCATCCAAGGTCCTAAGGCCGAGCGATGCGAGGATCTCGCGGACTTCCTCGGCCACGAAGAAGAAGAAGTTGACGACGTGCTCGGGGCGTCCCTTGAAGCGCGCGCGCAGCTCAGGATCCTGTGTGGCGATCCCGACCGGGCAGGTGTTCAGATGGCAGGCCCGCATCATGATGCAGCCGGTCGCGATCAGGGGCGCAGTGGAGAAGCCCATCTCATCGGCTCCGAGCATCGCGGCGATAACCACGTCGCGCCCGGTCTTCAGCTGCCCGTCGGTCTGCACCACGATCCGCGAGCGGAGGTCGTTGAGCAGCAAGTGTCTGCTGGGTCTCGGCCAGGCCGATCTCCCAAGGCACCCCGGCGGCCTGGATCGAGGACAGTGGCGAGGCGCCGGTGCCACCGTCGTGGCCCGCGATCAGCACGCGATCCGCGTTTGCCTTGGAGACACCGGCGGCGACAGTGCCGACGCCGACCTCGGAGACAAGCTTGACCGACACCTGAGCCTCGGGGTTGGAGCAGCGCAGGTCGTAAATCAGCTGCTTGAGATCCTCGATCGAATAGATGTCGTGGTGGGGTGGCGGGGAGATCAAGCCCACACCGGGGGTCGTGTGCCTGATCGAGCCGATGTAGGAATCGACCTTGTGCCCCGGCAGCTGACCGCCCTCTCCCGGCTTGGCGCCCTGGGCCATCTTGATCTGCAGCTCGTCCGCGTTGACCAGATAGTGGATCGTGACCCCGAAGCGACCCGAGGCGACCTGCTTGATCGCCGAGCGACGCCTGTCGCCGTTCGGGTCGGGTTGGAAGCGCGTTGGGTCCTCGCCGCCCTCGCCCGTGTTGGAGCGCCCACCGAGCCTGTTCATCGCGATCGCCAAGGTCTCATGGGCCTCGCGCGAGATGGAGCCGAGACTCATCGCGCCGGTGCAGAAGCGGCGCACGATCTCCTTGGCGGGCTCCACCTCTGAAAGCGGGATCGCCTGCCCGCCAGCGGCTCCATCGCCCTCCACCCCGCCGGCGCCACTCGGCCCGGGCCCGATCCGCAAAAGCCCCCGCAAGGTCGCCTTGCGGGCGGCGTCCTCGTTGACTGCCGCAGCGTACTCGCGGTACTTCTGGAAGGCCGGCGACTCGCGCACCTCTTCATGAGCGGTGGCATCGCCCTGCAGCGCGGCAGCGACATTGCCGTTGGCGGAGCGGACCGCGTGTTGCACGAGCGCGATCGTCTCCGGGTTCCACATGTGGTGCTCGCCGTCGCGCCGCCACGCATAGACGCCGCCGACCGGGAGCAGGCCATCGGGCTTGCGAGAGGTCTCGGCCCAGCCGGCCCGCGCGTGGCGCTGCAAGGCCTCGATCGCCAATACCTCCAAGCCCACCCCGCCGATGCGCGAGGCGGTGCCCGTGAAATGGCGGTCGATCAAGCCTCGCTCCAGCCCCACGGCCTCGAAGATCTGGGCGCCGCGGTAGGACTGGATCGTGGATATCCCCATCTTGGAGATGGTCTTGAGCAGGCCCTTGCCGATCGCCTTGACCGTGTTCTGGGCGGCTTGCTCGGGAGTCAGCGCGACGGTGGCGCCGTTCTCGGCGCGCACGATGCATCCCTGGGCGACCAGCTCGTCCAGGGTCTCGAGCATCACGTAGGGATTGATCGCCGAGGCTCCGTAGCCGATCAGGGTGGCGAAGTGGTGGACCTCGCGCGGCTCGCCGGACTCAAGCACGATGCCGGCGCGCAGGCGCGTGCCCTCTCGCACGAGGTGATGATGGACCGAGGAGACGGCCAACAGCGAGGGGATCGCCGCGCGACGGGGACCGAGCAGACGGTCGGAGAGGATGATGATGTTGACTCCCTCGGCGATCGCCTCGTGCGCCTGGGCGCACACGCGCTCCAAGGCGGGCCCAAGTCCCTCGGGACCGTCGGCGACCGGCCAGGTTATGTCGAGCGTGCGCGAGGAGAAGACATCGCTCGATATGTGGCGCAGGGTCTCCAGCTCCCGGTTGAGCAGGATCGGCTGCTCCAGCTCCAGCTTGTGGGCGTGCTCGGGCGTCTCGTCGAACAGGTTGCGCTCGGTGCCGAGGCTCGTGGACAGGCTCATCACGATTTCCTCGCGGATCGGGTCGATCGGCGGGTTGGTGACCTGGGCGAACAGCTGCTTGAAGTAGGAGAACAGCGGCGGCGCTTGATCTGAGAGCACCGCCAGGGAGAGGTCGTTGCCCATCGAGCCGATCGGCTCGGCCGCCTCGCGGGCCATCGGCTCCAGCAGGACGCGCAGATCCTCCTGGGAGTAGCCGAACGCCTGCTGGCGGCGACGCAAAGGCTGGCCTGAGAGCGTGACCTGCTCGGAGGGCGGCAACTCGGCGAAGCGCACGGCGTTGCGCGCATACCACTCGCCGTAGGGCTGCTGGGAGGAGATGCGCCGCTTGACCTCGCCGTCGTCGACCACGCAGCCCTGCTCCAAGTCGACCAGGAACAGCTTGCCGGGCTGCAGGCGCCCAAGACGAACGATCTCCCCGGCGGGCACGTCGAGCAGGCCGGCCTCCGATCCGAGCACGACGTGACCGTCCTTGGTGATCATCCAGCGGCCGGGCCGCAGGCCGTTGCGGTCGAGCGTGGCCCCGACGACACGCCCGTCGGTGAAGGCCACCGCGGCCGGTCCGTCCCAGGGCTCCATCAGACAAGAGTGGAAGGCGTAGAAGCCCTTCAGCTCCTCCGGCAGGTCCTCGCGCGAGCGGTAGGCCTCGGGGATCATCATCATCACCGCGTGCGGCAGCGAGCGGCCCGCGAGCATCAACAGCTCCAAGACATTGTCGAACGTGGCCGAGTCGGAGTTGCCCTGGGTGACGACCGGCAGGATCTTCTCCAAGTCCTCTCCGAACAGCTCACAGGCCAGCTCGGACTCGCGCGCACGCATCCAGTTGACGTTGCCCATTGACCGTGTTGATCTCGCCGTTGTGGCAGATCACGCGATAGGGATGGGCCAGCTCCCACGAGGGAAACGTGTTGGTGGAGAAGCGCGAGTGGACCAAGCCCAGGGCGCTCTTGCAGCGTGCGATCGCGCAGGTCGGGATAGAAGGCGCCGAGCTGGTAGGAGATGAGCATGCCCTTGTAGTTGAGCGTGCGCGAAGAGGACGAGGTGACATAAAAGCCCTTGCGCTCGTCCTGCGGCCAGGCGGCGACAGCCTGCTCGCAGACTCGCCGGATCACGTACAGCTTGCGCTCGAAAGCGTCCTGCTCGAGCCCGTCGGCGCTCACGCCCCTCTTTGCCTCGCCCGCCGCCTCCGACGTCAATGGAAAGCCTGTGCTCAGGTCCCCCTCTGCCTCCCCCGCCGACCCCGGCGTCGGGGGAGAGCCTGCGCCTACAAAAAGCTGGCGAATTATCGGGCGACAGGCCGCGGCGGTGGCGCCGGTGTGCTCGGGACAGACGGGCACGTCGCGCCAGCCGAGCACGCACTGGCCCTCCGCGGCGACGGTCCGCTCCAACAGGTCCTCTACACGCGCGCGCGAGGAATCGTCGGTCGGGAGGAAGCACATCAACACTCCGTAGGAGCCGCTGGGCGGCAGCTCGAAGCCCGCCACCGCGCGCAACAGCTCGTCGGGCATCTGCAACAGAATGCCCGCGCCGTCTCCGGTCAAGGGGTCCGCGCCCGAAGCGCCGCGGTGCTCGAGGTTCTCCAGGGCGGCAAGCGCACGTGTGACGACCTCGTGCGTGGGCGTGTTGTCCAGGCGGGCGACCATCCCCACGCCACACGCATCGTGCTCGTAGCGGGGGTCGTAGAGTCCAGCGGCCTGTGATGGCAATGTGTGCGAAGTCATGTGAGTGCTGCCCTCGGGCGACGCATCCAGGAGGACGGCGCCACCTTCGTGGCATGGGGGGTCGGCACCTGAGGCGGAGCCTGAAAGGGTAGCATCGAGATCGCTCGCGAACGCGCTCGCGAGGTGTGAAATCCGTCCTGGCCGGGCATCACTATGTGCGAGGACAACAGGCAGTATCCCTACGGCAGACCGGCCAGGAGAGGCAATGACGCCGGACATGGAGCTCGCGCTCGCGGCGCGAGCTGAGAACATCGCGATAGTTCGGCACGTCCTCGGCGGTCTCGGCGAGGCTTACGAGGTGCCCGAGGAGAAGCTCTCGGACATCCGCTTGGCGGTCACCGAGGCGTGCGCGAACGTGGTGGTACACGCCTATCCGGACGGTCAAGCAGGACCGATGGAGGTGGTCGCAACCATGGCGGACGAGACCCTGACCGTGCTGGTGCGCGACTGGGGGTGCGGAATCAGGCCGCGTCCGGACAGCCCCGGCCTGGGTCTTGGCTTGTCGCTGATCGCGGCGCTGGCCGAGTCGGTGCAGTTGGGCCATGGCGAGGAGCAGCGCACCGAGGTCCAGATGACCTTCGCGCTGAGCGACCCCGTGAGCGCGAACGCTCTGACAGGCACGACTGGACCGGGCGCATGAGCGAAGCCACGAGCGACACCCAGACGGCCGAGGCGGCCGTGCACGGCGGAGAGGGAGACAGGCGGGAGCTGTCCGTGACCGACGGGGCGGTGAGCGTTCGGGTCGCCATCGGCCCACTCGTGGGACCTGTCCTGCGGCGGATGGTCTCGATCGTGCTCGCGCGGGCCGATTGGCGGCTGGACGGGCTCGACGACGCCATGCTGGTCTGCGACGCGCTGAGCGCCCACGCGCCCGGACACGCCCAGGCGGGACGGTTGACCTTGAGCGTGAGGGCCGACGAGCGCGAAGCCGAGCTGCGCGTGGGCGAGTTGCGCCACGGAGGAGCGGCCGATCTCCTGCGAGACGCGACGCTGCCCGTGGTCGGCAACGTGCTCGAGGGCATCGCCGAGAACGTGTCTGTGCTGGCCGAGCCGGACGGCGGATCTCAGCTCGTGCTCGTGCTCAGCGCGGACTGACGAGCCGCCACCCCGCTTGCCCCGCCACTCGGAGGCATTGTCGATCAACCCCCTGCGCACGAAGACGCTAGCCGCCAACCCTCTCCAGGCTGGTTTCCAAAGCCTTCATCACGTCGGGCGAGTCTGGCGGAGGCTCGGGCGTGGCGCCCAAGGGAATCGGCTCGCCGGCGGCCTTGCGGTCGATCAGGTCGAGCACGGCCTCGCGATAGGTGTCCTGGTACTTGTCGATGTCGAAGGGCTCCGCGACCGACGCCACCAGGCGACGGGCCACGTCCAGCTCCTGCTCGTCGATCTCCCCTTCGACCCCTTCCAGCTCGCGCAGGCCGGTCGTGGCATTGACCTCTTCGCCATAGCTCATCGTGAGCATCAGCAGAGCCTCGCCGCGTGGCCGGATCGCGACCAGGCGTTCTTTGGAGCGCATGACTATGCGCCCGATCGCCACCTTGCCCGTGTCCTGCATGGCTCGCAGCAGCAACCGATAGGGGTGCGCGCCGGCGATGCCGGGCACGAGGTGGTAGGGGTGATCGAAATAGATCGGGTCGATTTCCTCCAGCTCGACGAAGTCCTCGACTTGGATCGTGCGCGTGAACAGGGGTTCCAGCGCCTGCAGCTCGCGCGCCTCGACCGGGATGTAGCGGTCGGGGGCGATCTCATAGCCCTTGACGATCTCCTCCAAGGGGATCTCTTCGCCGTCGAGCGAGCAGACGTGCTTTTGGTGGATACGCCCACTGTCCAACGAGTGGATCTGATGGAAGTGGACAGTGCGGCGTGTGACCGCGCTGTAGAGCTTCACCGGCACGCTTACCAAGCCGAAGCTCAGGGTCCCCATCCACATGGCTCTTTGCATCAAGAAACATGTTGACTTCTACTGGGGACATTGTCAAGCCTTATCATCAAGACGGCGCCGCGGTCGCCCCGTGGGAGCGGGCCGAAAAGCTGCGTGGCTGCGGCACGTGCCCTGCCCGCTCAAGCTGGCGGAAGACCGGTATCGACACCGGCGCGCAGGGCGGTCAAGACGGCGAAGCGCCGGTGTCGACACCGGCGCGCAGGCGGGTCAAGGCCTGCCTGATCAGGCGCGAGACCTGCATCTGGGAGACGCCGATCCGCTCGCCGATCTCGGCCTGGGTGAGGTCCTGACCGAAACGGAGACGCAGAACCGTGCGCTCGCGCGCCGAGATGCGGCTCATCAAGGGCTCCAGGGTGGCTCGCTCCTCGGCCCTGTCGAAACCCTGGTCGGGGGCCCCGAGACCCTCGGCTACGCTCTCGGTCTCCTCGTCGCGCGTGGAGCGCGGGGAGTCCAGTGAAGTCGTGCGGTAGGCGCCCATCGCCTCCATCGCCTCCAGCACCTGCTCGCTGGAGACTTCGACGGCCTTGGCGATCTCGGCGACCGAGGGCGAGCGGCGGCGCCCAAGGGACAGGCGCGTGACCGTCTGATCCACCCGCAGGGCCAGCTCCTGCAGGTCGCGCGGGACCCTTACCGACCAGGTGCGATCACGGAAGTGGCGCTTGAGCTCGCCGAGGATGGTGGGAACCGCGTAGCTGGAGAACATGACATCGCGCGAGCAGTCGAATCGATCGACTGCCTTGAGCAATCCGATCGAAGCGACCTGCACGAGATCTTCGATCGGCTCGTCTGTGTGTTGATAGCGTCGCGCCAACCGTCGGGCCAGCGGTAGATAGCGCTCCACGAGCACCTCGCGCGCGGCGGGATCGCCGTCTATGCGCATACGAGCAAACAGCTCGAGATCGGGCACGAGCGACGGCATCTGAGTGACCGTAGCCGTTGATCTTGGCGATGGCACCAGTTCCACTGCGACGCTCCTCCTGACCTCGAATGTTTCGCCCGATCGCGAAACAAGCGATTCCAGTGAGGGTATCCCTTCCGCGAGGAGATTCCAATGTGGCGGACCGCTCACTGAAGTTGCGGGTTTCCCCCAGCCAAACCTTCAGCCGACGGCTGTCCCGGCCGCGCGCGATGCCGAGCGTCGTCTCTCGCGCGATGCTCAGTGATCGTGCGGGGTTTCGGGTGGCGATTGCTCGACCATGGTCCGCTCCTCCCCCCACGAGCAGAGGCTTCCCCGACCAGGACAGGTCAGGCACAGAGCACGGTTCGGGTTTTTCGTCACGTCGAAGCTTTTGCTTCTCGCGGCAGCGATGCGAGATCGCAACTGTTCGCGCAAATGAGAGCGTTCGCTTGCCACGAAGCGTGCGGATACCCAGGCATGAGGACGTTCCAGGAACCAGTGGGCCACCTCGACGCGCTCGATCCCGTCTTCGATCGCCGCGAGGGCATAGAGCAGCCGTTGAATCGAGTAGTCGCGCTGGACGAGCCGCTTGAGGTCCTCCAGACCGGTCGACTCGACGCTCTCGGCAAGCCTGTCGCTCTTGTAGTCCACGATCAGGCTGGCGCCATCCTCCTCCTCGACGATCAGGTCGAGCACCCCCGTGACCACGGGCTCGGCCGAAGCCAGGGCAAAGGCGAACGGATGCTCGCGACGAGCGCGGCGAGCGCGCGCGAGGCGCTGTGCCGGCTCAGCCGCGAGAGCGAGCGAGAGCAGCGTCGCGATCTCCTCGCGCTCGGCGGGAGCGACGCGAACGCCGAGGCGTGCGGCGAGAGCCTCCACGTCGCGCTCGGTGGGCGCTTTGGGCCGCGCGAAGTCGATCGATTCGAGCAGCATGTGGACGATCGTGCCGCGCGTGCGGGCCTCGATGCCGCCGTCGTCGAGGCCTCTGGCGGCAGCCCGATTCTCGGGCAGGCGCAAAACCCGTTCGAGGTAGTAGCGGTAGCCACAGCGCTCCAGCTCGGCGAGCGAGGTGTAGCTCATCGTGGCGTCAGGGTCGAGCAAGGGCGATGTGACGCTGCCGCCGCCCATCGTGGGCGCCCTCTCGCGGCCGTTTTGCGGGCGGCTCGACGGCAACGGGTGCGGGCGCGCACGGCACAGGCGCGGACGGCGCGGACGCGGACGGCGCGGACGCGGACGGCTCGCCAACGCGGTCACGGCTCGCCGTGCTCACCTCGCGAAGATCGCTCAGCGACTTGGCATCGGAGGGTGAGTTGAAGACGCAGCGTACCCGCAGACCACCCAAGTCCACCGTGAAGGCCCCGACCGGGCGCTGCTCGGAAGCCGCCAGAGACGGGGCGTCTGGGACGAGCGCGGGCGCCAGCCAAGCGATCGGCGCGACGCCGGCACGAGGCGCGGGCCAGCGCTCGAATGCGACCGAGCCGCTCAGGAGAAGCCGATCCCGGGCACGCGTGCAGGCGACGTAGAGGATGCGGTCCTCCTCCTCTTCTTGGGCGACGCGCCTGCGATCGCGCAGGTCCTCGTAGTCGAGCGCCGGAGTCGGCTCGGGGTCGCAGACAGCTCCAGCAGGCGCAGGCCCACGCGGGCGCCCTCACCGTCCAGGAGCAGGTCGGGGTATCTGAGGTTCGGGTCACGGCCCAGATCGGCGACGCAGACGACGGGAAACTCGAGGCCCTTGGCGGCGTGGATGCTCATCAAGCGCACCGCCTCGGTCTCGCTGCCTGGCCCCCGCTTGTGCCCCTCAGGGCGCGATCGGGGATCGCCCACCGGCGCGTCGGCCTCGCGCGCCCCAGCGGCCCGCTCGAGGTGGGCGATGTGGTCGAGGAAACCGCGCAGGTCGCGCCCCTCTTGAGCCTCGAAGCGCCGCGCGAGGCGTATCAGCTTGTGGACGTTTGCGAGCCGTCGCTCGCCCCAGGTCAAGGACAGAACGTGAGCTTCGTAGCCGGTCGCAGCAATCGCACGTCGCAAGAGCTCGGCAGAGAGGATGCAGCGCCGCGGTGGCGCGCTCTCTCGCGAGCAGCTCACGGAAGCACGCTATACGCATGCGATCTGCCGCTGGCAGCAGCGGCTCTAGTGCGGATGCGCCCTCGTCGAGTGCGCGCCATACGCCTCGTCCCCGCTCACGCGCGACGCGGGAGATCGTGGCAAGCGCGTCGCTGGAGACACCGACCAGAGGCGAGGCCAAGGTGGAGTAGAGAGCTATCTCGTCCAGAGGGTTGGCCAGCGTGCGCAACCAGGCGAGCAGATCGCCGACTTGTTGATGTCCCCAGAAGCCACCCACCCCCGCCAAGGTGGGCAGACCGTGGCGGCGCAGGGCGCTCTCGTAGATGGGGGCGTCGCCCAGCGCCCGCAGCAGAACGACGACCTCTCCCGGCTGCGCCTGGGCGCTGGCGACCAATCCGGCGATGCGCTCGGCGAGCAGGCGGGCTTCGGCCTGACGCCAGGGAGTCGCGTCGGACATGCCACGCAGATCGTCGTAGCCTGCCCTGGGGTCCCAGCCGCGCTTGTCGGTCAGCAAAAGCTCGACGATCGGCTCCTCGCTCGAGTCTTCCTCCCGGGCGGCGCTCAAGGCGGCGAAGCGAGAGCCCATGCGGGTCGCGAAGATCCGCTCGACAGCCGCGAGGATCACGGGACGGCTGCGGAAGTTGCGCGTCAGGGCGAGGCTGGCCCCTCTCTGGGCCAGCAGAGCGCGGCGCTCGCGAAAGAGACCGACGTCGGCGTGACGGAAACCGTAGATCGACTGCAGCTCGTCGCCGACCGTGAACAGGTTGTCGCGATCCAAGGCCGCCAGCATCTGGAGCTGGCGCGGGTTGGAGTCCTGGAACTCGTCCACCATCAGCAGGTCGAAGCGCTCGGCCCATGCTTCGCGGATATCGGCGTGTGCCGTCCAAGAGCGCACGGGCCTTGAGCTCGAGATCGTCGAAATCGAGCGCTGCGCTTGCCTGCTTGCGCCGCGCGTAGGCAAGGTCGAAGCGCTCCATCAAGTCCCCGATCAGCTCAGGGCGCGAGCGGCACGCCCTTCACGCTGCTGGTGCACGCTCATCCCTCTCGGTCTCATCCGCGTCGGCACCGTTCCCCCCTTCGCCGTTCCCGTCTTCACCGTTCCGCTCCTCGGCCACCGGCAGTCGCCACCACCGGCAGGCGCGGCTCGACCTGGCCGAGACTGCGCAGCTGGGCGTAGGCGCCGAAGACCATGCCACGCATATGGTCGGGTCCGTAGGCGGCGATCAGATCGACCGCCTCCGGACGATCACCTTCGAGGAAACCCGGCCAGGGCCTCCCTGAAGGCAAGCACGCGCAGAGCGCTCGGCGAAGCCCTCTTCGAGGATCCGAAAGCCGGGCTCGACCCCGGCCTGGAGCGGATGGATGCGCAACAAACGCGCACAGAAGGCGTGAAAGGTGGACACGTTGGCAGCCTCCGCATCGCGCGCGAAGTCGCGCTCGCCGAAGTCCAGAAGACGGGCCCTGACCCGCTCGCGCAACTCGCCGGCGGCCCGCTCGGTGAACGTGATCGCGAGGATCCGTCCCGGCGCTATCCCGTCCTCGCGCACAGCCCGCACGAAGCGCTCGACCAAGACCGATGTCTTGCCGCTACCGGCACCGGCAGCCAGCAGGAGCGAGCCGCGACGGCGCGCGATCGCCTGCTCCTGCTCGTCGGTGGACGCACGCGACGGCGCGTACTCGAAAGTCGAGCTGTTGGCCGGGATCGCTCACCGCTCGCAGCGACAGATCGTGGGGTATGCGCATCCGCCGCTGTAGGCGCAGGTGTCCGGACGCGGGTGCAGCGCGCCGGCGCGGGCCTCGATCGCGGCTTGGCGCGCAACATCGACGCATCGCTCGATCAGCTCCTGCATCTCCTCGTGGGCGAGCCGGTCGGTGCGCACGCAGTCGAGCTCCAGGCCGCTGTCGGCGTCCAGGACGCCGCGCGCCCTGATCTCACGTCCGGCGAGAGGCTGGTAGAAGCCGCCGACCGGCTCTCGACCCAGCAGCTGATGGGCGGCGCGCATGTAGAGCGCCACCTGGAGGGCGCCGTCGGCGATCCAACGGGCGGCAGGGGGCGCGGAGCTGCCCTTGTAGTCGTAGACGACCGCCTGCTCGGCGCCGATGTCGACGCGGTCTATGCGCCCGCGCAAGCGGACTCCTTCGCCGAGGTCGAGCGCAGGAAGGCCGTCCTCGTCGAAGCCGAACTCGAGCTCGAGGTGCGTCGGCTCGAAGGGGCTGGCCTGCTCGGCCGCGTATTGCAGGTAGCGCTCCAGGTCGACCGTCAGGCGCCTGCGCGCGCCCGGCAGACGCTCGGGAGCGACCGAAAGCGGATGGAGCGGCTCGTGCTCGGCCAAAGCCTCCGCCAGTAGCCGCTTGGCCAGGCCGAGACTGGCCGGGGTGAGGCGCGCGGAGCCGGTTCGCTCGCGCAAACGCTCGAGCGCGCTCTTCAAGGCGGCGTGGGCCAACCCGCCGCGCGCGATCGGCTCCGGGCGCGGATCGATCTCGCCGGCCCGCACGTAGCGCTCCACGAACCACTTGACGGGACAGCTTGTCCAAGCCTCCAGGGAGGAGGCCGACCAGAGCGGGCGAGCGCGCAGGTCACCGAGCACACGCTCGTCCCCGAGCGGCTGGATCGGAGGGGGCCTCAGACCCTCCGGACCCACGCCCACCGAGACCGCACGCTCGACAAACGCGCCGCTTGGCCTGCCTGGCCCGGGCCAGGCCGAGGCGCCTGCGTAGCGATGGACCAGGCGCTCGCCTAGCGCCGGGGAGAACAGGTCGCAGATGTCGTCCACGAACAGGGAGCGAGCGAGCGGGGCGCCGTCTTCGTCGGCGCTGTGCCAGCTGAGCGTGAGGCGCTCGCGGGGACGCGAAGCGAGCGCGTAGAGCAGATAGCGCTCGGCGGCAAGCGGATCGGGGACGCCGCGCAAGGCCAGGCCCGAGGCGGCTGCGAGCCCACGGCGCTGGTCCTCTCCGAGCAGGGGATGGGGCACGGCGGGCGCCGGGAACACGTCTTCTTGGAGACCGCAGGCGAACACCATGCGTACACGGCGCGCCCTTATCGAGAGGGGGTCGACGAGCGCCACTGCTGCCTCCCCCGTCGGTCCTGTCCGGCCGGAGATCGGCAGCTCCAGCCGCTCCAAGATTTCAAGCACTTCGACGGGCGTCGCCGCCAACGCGGGCGCGAGGCGAGCCAGCTCGCGCAACTCCTCCAGGACGCGCCTGCAGGCCACCAGGGCGCGCGCCTCGGCGAGCTCGGGTTCGCCGAGCACAGACGCGGAGCCCGCGTCGCGGTGCGGCGAACAGCCGATTCAGCTCTGCCACGAAGGCTTCGACGAGCGCCGGGAGACCATGCGCGGCCGCGACCGAGAGGCGCTCGAGGCGATCCAGAGGCCACTGCTGGTCCTCCCACAGCATCCTGGCGCCCGCCGCGTCGGAAATGCCTCGTGTGCGTGCGCTCATCTCCAGACCGTCGGCCAAGCCGGGCTGCTCGAGCACACCGGGGGTGCGCAGCCACGCCAAGAGGTCGCCCAGCTCTCCCCGCGCCAAGCGCGCAGCGCAGGATGCCAAGCGAGCCGCGACCGAGCGCCGTATGGGAAAAGCGGGTGCGGGCGCGCAGACGGTGGGGCACGTCCGAAATCGGCGAGCACCTCGCCGAGGAGGGCGGCAATCGCCTCGGGGGCGCGGTGGACGATCGCGATCTCCTCGGGTTGCGACCCCTTCGTCCAGAAGCGCCCGGATCTCGCCCGCGACGAGCTCGAGCTCGGCGCGCGGGCTGCCTCCCTCGAGCAGCCTGACGGCAGGGCCGGGATCGACGCGCTCGATGGCGCCGGCGAGCAGCGAGCGCTCCAGGTGGTGCAGCGCCTGGCGGGACTTCGACTCGTAGTAGTCGGCCCGGGCCGACAGCTCGGTGTGGGCGTCGGCCAGCGGGGCGAGGCGCTGGAAGGTGGCGGCGCGACCGGCGAAGACGACCCTGCCCGGCTCGTAGGGAAGCGAGAGCGTGACGCGCGCGTCCACGACCCCGCCCAAGGTCTCGATTGCGTCGAGCTGCAACGGGGTGAAGTCGTCGAAGCCGTACAGGGCCACCGGCGTGGCGCCCCACAAAGCAGGGTTGCGACGCAAAGCGTCCAGGGCACTCGTCAGCGCGCAGCTCGCGATCGGCTCGACCCATCGAGGCAAGCGCCGCCTGGTAGCGCTCGAACGCGTCGCACACCCACGTGAGCCGCTCGCCGGCCAGTCCCCCAGGCGCGCAGGGCGCCGCGCAGGCGCGCGGGCGCGACGCGCTGGGTCTCCAGGTCCGCCACCAGCTTGGCCAGCTCGGCCGCGGCGCCGGCGCCCACGCCGGCGATCCGCCCGAGCAGGCGCTCTCGCGCGAGCGGACTCAGCGGCGCGGAGGTCTCACCGGCGCGCAGGAGCACCTCGCGCAAGAGCCCCTCGAAGCGCTCGACGCGCACGCCGAGAGCCAATCCTCCCTCGGCCAGCTCGCGCCGGTAGCGCGCCTGGTCGGCCTCGGTGGGCACGACCAGGAGCGGGTGCTCGCCGTGCGCCGCGTGGGCCCTGACCGCCTCCAGCACGAGGCGCGCCTTGCCCGCGTTGGCGGGTCCGGTGACTAGCGCGATGGGCACACTCCCATCCTGGCGCACCGTCCCGACGCTGGCCCCCGGCGCGCAACCGCGGTCACAGCGGCGACAATCGCCGCGGGCGGCGCCAACGCTGAACTACGCCGCGCTGGCGGCCACCTTGTCCTCGCTCGCGGCCACCTTGTCCTCGCTCGCGGCCACCTTCTCCTCGCCGGCGGCGCCCTCGGCCTGCGCCTCGGCGTCAGGCGGCTTGGCGCCCTCGCGGGCCCAGGCCTCGTTGAACTCGACGCGCCACTTGCCCTCCTCGTCCTGGGAGAGCGCCAGGTGCGCGCGGAAAGAGCGTCCGGAGCGCGCCTTGAAGCCGGTTACGGCCCTGGAGGTGTAGCCGGAGGCGATCAGCTCCTTGGCGATCGCGATCGACAGCTGCTTGCCCGACTTGCCCTTCCAGATCACGAAGCCGCAACCTGGATCGTCGCGCGCCCAGCAGGAGTAGCCCTTGCGGTTCTCTTTGATGTCGTGCCCGCAGATCGGGCAGGGGCCGAGATTGGCTCGCGGGATGCGGACATCCTTGAGTTTCTCGTCGAGCTCTTTGACCGTCATCTCGGCGAAGCCGGCGATGTCGCTCATGAACTTCTCGCGCGAGTCCTCCCCGCGCTCGATCTTGTCGAGCCGGTGCTCCCACTGGCCGGTCATGTCCGGCGAGGTGAGCGCGTGCTCTCCGAGCAGTCTGATCACGTTGAGGCCCTTGTCGGTGGCCACCAGGGAGCGCGCCTCGCGTTCGATGTAGCCCACCTGGATCAGGCGCTCGATGATCGCGGCGCGCGTGGCGGGAGTGCCGATGCCGGAGTCCTTCATCGCCTCGCGCGTCTCCTCGTCGTCGACCAGCTTGCCGGCGGTCTCCATGGCGCCCAGGAGCGACGCGTCGCTGTAGCGCCGGGGCGGTTTGGTTTCCTTGCGTTCGCTTGCGATCTCCACCGTTTGGACCTGCTCGCCGTGATCCAACTTGGGCAACTGCTGATCGGCGCCCTCGTCTTCTTCGGCCGCGGACTTCGCCTCGGAGGGCATCTGCCCGTAGACGCCGCGCCAACCGGCCACGAGCAGGAGCTTGCCGCGCGTGCGGAACACCGACCCGCCGGCGTCCTCACCCGCGGGCAGAACGGTGGTCTCCACGCGCGTGTTCTCGAACACGGCCTCGGGGTGGAAGACGGCCAGGAAGCGGCGCACGACCATGTCGTAGACGCGCTTGTCGTCGTCGCCCATGCGATCGACGGCGTGCTCGGCCTTGGTCGGGATGATCGCGTGGTGGTCGGTGACCTTCTCGTCGTTGACGACCCGCGCGAGCGGAAGCACGTCCAGGCCGGTCACATAGGCGGCTGCCTTGGCGTACTCCTTCTGGCCGCCGAGCAGCTCGGCGGTGGGCTTGATCTCCTCGACCATGTCGGTCGTGAGGTAGCGCGAATTCGTTCGCGGGTAGGTGAGCGCCTTGTGCTCCTCGTACAGTCTCTGCGCGGCGGCCAACGTCCGTCGCGCGGAGAAGCCGTAGCGCGTGTTGGCCTCGCGCTGCAGGCTCGTGAGGTCGTAGAGCATGGGCGCGCGCTCGCGCTGCTCCTTCTTGTCGAGCTTGGTGATCGTGCCAGGCTTGCCCTGGCAGGCCTCGACGATCGCCAAGGCCTCCGCCTCGGTGGCGAGACGCGGCTTGGCGCCAATGTGGAAGCGGCCTTCGTAGACGCGCGGCTCTCCGTCGAGCGCAGCGGCGTCGAAGGTGGCGTCCACGAGCCAGTAGGGCTCGGGCACGAAAGCCTTGATCTCTTCCTCGCGACGCGCCACGATCGCCAACGTCGGCGTCTGCACGCGGCCGAGCGAGACGGCGCCGTCGAAGGAGGATTTCAGACGGATCGAGGCGGCCCGAGTGGCGTTCATGCCGACGATCCAGTCCGCCTCGGAGCGAGACCGGGCGGCCTGCTCCAGGAAGGCAAAGTCCTCGGCGGGTCGCAGGGACTCGAAGGCGCTCTTCATGGCGGCCGTGGTCATCGAGTTCAGCCACAGCCGCTGCACGGGCTTGGAGGCTTTGGCCTTCTCGTACAGGTAGGCGAAGATCAGCTCGCCCTCGCGCCCGGCGTCGCAGGCGTTGATGACCGTCTCGACGTCTTCGCGACCGAGCTGGGAGGTGACGACGGACATCTGCTTGCGCGAACGCTCGTCGCGCACGACCAGCTTGAACTTGGACGGCACGATCGGCAGGTCGGGCATCCGCCAGCGCTTGTACTTGGCCTCGTATTCGTCGGGCTCGGCCAGCTGCACGAGGTGGCCGACGGCCCAGGTGATCACGTGGTCGGGGCCCTCCAGCCAGCCTTCCTGCTTGGCGAAGGGACCGGGCAGGACCCGCGCCAAGTCGCGCCCCACCGAGGGCTTCTCCGCGATCACGAGCGTCTTCGACATGGCGCCAGCGTAGCGGGTGGGTCAATCGACATCCCGCGACCCTCGCCCGATCCGGGTGGCGGGCGCCGCCACCAGCGCCGATTCGCGCAGCGGCGCGAGGCTGGCGTCCGGGCAATCAACCGCCGATCGGGGTCCTTGGGTTGGTGCCCCAGAAGACCTGGGTTCCGAGCATCCCGATCATCGTGACCAGGACGAGGTTGAGCACCATCGACTTGGCGGTGGCCCTGCCCACTCCCACGGGACCGCCGGAAGCGGTGTAGCCGTAGTAACACGCCACCAGGACCACGGCGGTAGCCATCGACATCGCCTTGATCACGCTGTAGAGGTAGTCCAGAGGGTTCTGGTACTGCCAGAAGACCAGGAGGTAGCCGCCCGAGGTGACGTATCCGACCTGCTTGACCACGGCGATGTAGGAGGCCAGAAAGCCGATGCCGATGCCCGCTATGTACATGAACGGCAAGACCAGCCAGCCGGCGAGCAGGCGCGTCGCGCAGAGAAACAACATCGAGTCGACTCCCATCACTTCGAGGGCGTCGATCTCGTCGTTGATGCGCATCGCGCCCAGCTCGGCCACGATCCCGGTGCCGACCTTGGCGGCCATCATGTAGCCGAAGGCGTAGGGGATCGCCTCGCGCAGATCGCACCAGGCGGCAAACGCGCCGGCGACGCTCGGCGCGCCCTGGGCCTCGGCGAAGTAGGCGCCCTGGATCCCGCACGGGCCGAGTCCGATGATGAACACCATGATCCATAGGACGGCGGTCGAGGAGACGATCAGGAGCCCCGACTGGCGGATCGCCTCACCGAAGAAGCGCAGCACGCGCAGACTCCATACGTCGCGCACGATGCGCCCGGTGAACTGGGCTATCTCGCCGGTGGAGGCAAGCCATTCGCGTGGCGCTTGAGACGCGGCTCCTCACCGATCACCGTGATGATGTTGGGGTGGGTGGCGAGCAGGATCTGGGTGAAGGCGTAGTTGAACGAGCCGAACACGATGAATGAGGCCACGACAGCCTGGTTGACGGCACGTCCGACGCCCTCAGCGCCGCCGGAGGCGGTCATGCCCTTGTAGCAGCAGATGATCGCGATGATCGCCCCGAAGACGATCGTCTTCAAAGTCGATCCCCACAGGTCGGTTGTGGAGGTGTTGTTGAAGAATGTCGCCCAGAAGGGACCCAGGGGCTGGTGGTGGACGAGTGCGGCGAGGATGCCGCCGAAGATGCCGAACAGGATCGCGTAGATGTTGAACAGGCCGGTCACCAGCATCAGGGCCAGGAAGCGTGGGACGACCAGGTTCTTGACGGGGTCGACGCCCAGCACCTGCAGGGCGTCGAGCTCCTCGCGGATCTTGCGCGCGCCCAGGTCCGCGGTGATCGCGGTGCCGGCGGCTCCCGCCAGCATCGTCGCGGTGATCAAAGGACCGATTTCGCGGACCACGATCAACACGAAGAAGCCGCCGAGCCGGTCGAGCGAGCCGAGAACGGTGAGGAAGTTGGCGGCCTGCAACCCGGGCGCGCCGTAGGAGATCGCGAAGGTCGAGAGCAGCAGCGGCAGCCAGCAGACTCGCAGGGCGAACAGGAACTGCCACACGAACTCGCCGCCGTAGGGATAGGGTGGCATCACGGTCGCCAGAGATCGTGCGACCGGCGAGGATCATCATGTCCCCCACCTCTTCGAGCATGTTCCTGGCCGGCAGCAGAGGCCCGGCTGACGGATCTCCCCGCGCTGCAATGACCCGCCCATCCATAGAAATAGTGTACTAGTTCACTAGCACTTTATGTTTCTTGGAGGGAGCGACTAAAGTTGGGTCATGGCAAGAGGCGACCATCGCGACGCAAGTCCGTCAGAGGCGCCCTCTCGGACGCCCCCGGGCGCGCGCGTCCCAGATCGGGGAACGCAGACACGCATCGACCTGACGACTTGAAGATCGATCGCGACGGCGAGATCCCGATTGGGGTGCAACTCGCGTGGGCGCTGCGGGCGAGGATCGGCGACAGAAGACTTGCACCCGGGACAGAGGCTGCCGGGCCTGCGCGAACTGGCCGAGATGCTCGGCATAAACGCGAATACGGCCCGCGCCGTGTACCAGCGCTTGGAGCAGGAGGGCTTGATCGACAGCCGTCAGGGCACCGGCACGTTCGTGGCGCGGATCGCACAAGAGCCCTCCGCGGTCGGCCAGATCGCGGCCGACGCCGCACAGGAGGCGCGCAGGACGGGAGTCGACCCGCGCGAGGTGGCGGCGGCGCTGTACGTGGCCGCCGAGCCGCCGGCTGAGGGGGAGACCTCCCTCGAAGGACACGCCACAGGGATCACCGGCGGCAGTCGGCCGAGCGCCGCAAGCAACTTCGCGCTCAGATCGCCGCTCTGGAGCAAACGCTCTCAGAGATACAGGCGCACCATCCGGGCTTGATCCCGACGCCCGCCAAAGCCACACAGGCACGCGGGGCCGCGCCTGCTGAGCGTCGAGGACCTGGAACGCGTCCGCGGCGAGCTGGTGCGCCGACTGGCCGCGGCCGAGCCGCCGCTCGAAGCCCCGCAGGACGAGCCGCGAGCCGCAGCCACACGCGCGCGCAGGGTCACCCAGCGCGCCGATGCCCAAGGAGAGGACGACGACCGGGACCGCGGAGAGACAGGGCAGGCCGGGGACGACCAATAAAGCGGCGCGCGCCCGCCCGCGGACGAGGCCCTCAACCGCCTGATCTCACCCCGGCGAGCATTCGCCGGTGCCGACCATGCGACCGGCCCCCGCCAGCACCTGGGCGACGGTGGCGTTGGCGACACCGTAGCCACCGCGAGGCCCGCCGCCCGTGGTGGAGGCGAAGACGGTCGTGAGCACGCGACCGTCTCGGTCGACCAGAGGCCCACCGGAGTTGCCGGGACGCACCAGGCCTCGCAGGGGCGTGAGCAGGCGCGACACGGGGCCGCGTCCGTAGGCATCGTCGGTGACGATCTTCTGGGTCGTGCCGATGCGCCCGGGTCGGACGTCGAACGGGACCGTTCTCGGGGTATCCCAGGATGGCGCCCGCGCGACCGGATGGCAGGCGAGGCCGCCAACCTGAGCGAAGGCAGGCTGAGGCCGGGCACCCTCAGGATCGCGATGTCGTCGGTCGGGTCGAAGGCGATCGCGTAGGCGCTCATCTCCGGTTCGTGGCCGCCGACCTCCACGGTGGTGTCGTGCTCTCCGGCGACCACATGGGCGTTGGTGACGACGACGCCTGGCGCGGCCACCCAGCCGGAGCCCTCGATCGCCAGGCCGCAGGCGGTCCCCAGCACGCGCACCACGCTTCGCGAGGCCGCCAAGACGCCGGGGTCGTGAGCTATCGCGGCGGCGGCGCCGAGACGCCGGGCAACGGACCCGAGATCGAAGGGAGCGGATCGAGGCTCGCCAAGACGTGCAGGATCGGGCCGGTGGGCGGCAACAGCTGGTTGAGCTCGCTGAGGATCGCCGAGCGCTGGATATCGGCTCGCAGCTGCGGCGTGGACGTCGCTTTGCAGAACAACGGCGGCGAGGATCCATGCGATCGCCAGACCCAGGGCCGCGCTCAGCAAGGCGCCCAATGCTCCGTCGAGCAGGCCGAAGCCCGGGCAGAACGAGTACGCGACGCAGACGCAGACCGACGCCCTCAAAGCCGGTGGCGAGGATCGCCCCGGCCAGGAGCGCGCCGATCAAACCGAACGCCGGGGCGTACGGGGAGGCAGAGCCGCGCGGGACGAGTAGAGGACCCAGCGCGAGTTCCGATGAATGAACCAAGGGCGAAGCCGCAGAAGGAGAGCACCGCGACGATGAAGCCCCGGCGGAACCCGAACAAGGCGAGCAGGGCAGCGAAGGCGACAATGATCCAATCGAGCCGGGTCACTGATCATGTTCTACCGTCCCGAGCTGTGAACACCTCCAGTGACCAGCATCGGCGCTTACGGCGCGCCGCGCCGGTGATGGCGCTTGCGGCGATCGCATTCCTCGTCGGGGCGATCGTGGGCTCGGGTCACGGAAGCTCGGCGGGACAGAGCCTGAGCGAACAGTTCGCCTCGGCCTGGACCAAGGGCGACTACGCGACGATGTACGACGATATCGATCCCGCCGAGCGCCGAGCGCATTTCGGCCGGTCGTTTCGAAGCCGCCTACAGGCAGGCCGCGCGTACGGCCACGGAGAGCGAGCCTGAAGGTAGTCGGCCGCACCCGCGGCGAAAGCGGAGTGTTCGTGGTACCGATGCGGGTGCAGACGCGTCTGTGGGGCGCCCTCTCGGGAGAATCTGCGCTTGAGAGTCGCCAGCACCCCGGAAGGCGCGCGCGTGCTGTGGTCGCACGCGCTCGTCTTCCCGGGCCTGGAGCGCGGGAGAGTCGTTGAGCAGGAACATGACCTTGCCGCCGCGCGCGGCGCTCTTGGCTCGCGACGGCGCCATCCTGGCCGAGGGCCAGCCGACCGGGGCCGGCGTGCGCGAGTCATCCGCTCGGAGCGGCCGCCGCCGCGGTGGTGGGCGAAGTGGGGCCGGCTCCTCAGGAGCGCAAGGGCGAACTGGAGGCGCAGGGAGTGCCGGCGCAGGCGATCGTGGGAACCAGCGGCTTGGAGTTGGCGCTGGACGACCGCTTGCGGGGAAGACCCGGCGGCCAGCTGCTGGCGGGAGATCGTGTGCTGGCGAGCGCCGTGGCCAAGGCCAGTCCGCCGGTCCGCACAACCATCTCCCCGGGGCTGCAGCGGGTGGCGAGCGAAGCGCTCGGCGGCCAGCTCGGCGGAGTGGTCGCGCTTGACCCGGCGAATGGAGAGATTTTGGCGGTCGCGGGCATCGGCATCGACGACCTGCAGCCGCCGGGATCGACCTTCAAGATGGTCACGCTGAGCGCGGCTCTTGGAAGCGAAAGTGGCCAGCCAGAAGAGCCGTGTTCCAATACGCGACGTACGCGACGCTCGACGGCGTCAAGCTCGAAAACGCAGACGGCGAGTCGTGCGGAGGCAGCTTGGCGCTCGCCTTCGCGGTCTCGTGCAACTCGGTGTTCGCCCCGCTCGGCGTCAAGGTCGGCGCGGCGCGCTTGGTGCGGACCGCTGAAGATTTCGGCTTCAACCACCCGCCGGGCGTGGACGGCGCGGTGGAAAGCACCCTTCCTGCGGCTTCACCAGATACAGGGCGAACTGGATGTCGGCTCGACCGCGATCGGACAGGGCGAGGTGCAGGCCTCGGCTCTTGGAGATGGCCACCGTGGCCAGCACGATCGCCGATGGCGGACGGCGTCCCCAGCCGACGTTCGAAGCGCGTCGCTCTCCCAGGTCTCCGTCCGCGTGCGATCAGCGCCGCCACAGCCCGCACGGTCAGGCGCCTGATGATCGGCGTGGTGCGCGAAGGCACGGGCACGTCGGCGGCCATCCCCGGAGTCGTGGTGGCGGGCAAGACGGGCACCGCCGAACTGGGAGCGCCGAGCTGCTCGCGCTCGAGGCGAAAACGAGCTCCGAAGCCGGCAGCTCCGGCGAAGAGTCGGAAGGCGGGAAGGGCGAAGAAAGCTGCTCGGCCAGCAAAGACCCGCAGAACACGGACGCTTGGTTTGCGGCGTTCGCGCCGGCTATTGCATCCGAAGATCGCGGTGGGCGTGCTGCTCGTGAAAGACGGCGCCGGAGGCGAAACGGCGGCTCCGGTCGCGCGGCAGGTCCTGGAGGCGGGCTGCGCTGATGTCAGCTCGGCCCAGGCCGCCTGGCGGCGGGGCAGCTAAACGTCGAGCTCGGCCGAGGCCGTCTGGGACGGGTTCAGAGGATCGACGATCTTCAGCTCCAAGGGCCGGTTGTCGAGCGAGACGATTTTGATCTTGTAGAGCAGCAGCGCGCCTTGGGTGGGTCCGTTGGCGGCGACCGTGTTCAAGGCCGGAAGGCGCGCTTTTGGCCCCAAGAGTCCGCCGCGGTAGGCGAATTCGTTGGTCGCGTCGGGGACGATCGGGGTGTAGACGTTTTCTTGGGTGTCGCTGATCGTCAGGTTGGTGGACACCGGGTGGGGCTTGGAGGTTTCGTTGTAGACCTGCATGAAGACCGCGAACCACTCTTCCCCGGGGCGCAGCAGGCGCTGGGCCGGGGTCAGGCCTTTCAGGTAGGCGGCGTCCTCGGTGTCGTAGGGATTCAGCTCGCGCGAGAGCTGGACCTCGTAGATGAGGGGCCCGACGTTCAGGTAGGGCGCGTTCTGTCCCGACTCGCCGGCGTAGGTGCCGGTCGTGACGCGGGTGTGCGAGTCGTCCGAGCAGGCGCTCAGGGCGAGCACCGGGACGAGCAGCGATCGCAAGCAGCCAGAGCGCGGGGGATGCGGGATGGGCGGTTCATGCGGCGGGAGTTTATCCGGCGGCGACGGTGACGCGCTCTCCACGGCCAACGCCGGTCTCGAGGATCGAGCGCAGGCGGCGCATGGCCTTCTCGTTCTTGCGCTTCAGCCAGGCGCGGCCCCCCAAGGCCTCCATCATGCGATCGGACAGGACCGAGGTCTCGGTCTCCAAGGTGAACTGAACGCGGGTGGCGCCTCCCGGAGCGGGCGCCAGCTCGTAGACGCCGAGGGTGCGGATGCGGTTGGTCTTGCCGGTGCGGCCCACCTCGACGATTCGTGCGGACGGGCGACCTCGGTGAAGGTGGAGTCAGCCCAACTGAAGCGGTTGCCGGGGGCCTTCACGCGGAAGCGGGCGCCGGCGCCGCGACCGATCGAGTCCTCCCTGAGCAGGTGCCAGTCCACGAGATAGTGGTCTGTGAACTCGGGATGGTTGGCGATGTCCTGCAGATAGTCGAAGACCTGCTCGCGCGGGGCGCTGATGAGGACCGAGACCGTGACGGGGTGCACGGGGCGGCAGTTTATTGACTGCCCAAGCGGCGCGTGCGTCGATCGCGGCCTGCTCAGTCCAGGGACCGGCGGCCCAGGCACAGCGGCTAAGCTGCGCGCGCTCCTCAGCCAAGGGACAGCGGACTCGGCGCCAGGAAGAGACGGATCAGGCCGCGCGCGCGGTCAGCCGCACGGTATGGCCCAGCTCGCTGTGGCGCACGATCTCGCTGAGCAGAGGCGCGGTGCGACGCAGCTGACGGCACAGCTCGCACACGATCCCCGAGGAGCGCTCGTAGACGTGGACGCGCTCGCCCACAAGCGGGGTGCGCTCGCAGTCGACGCAGCGATGGCGATCGGCCGTGAGCGTGCCGACGCCACGCTGCAAGAGGTAGCGCTCGAGTTGCTCGACGTCGTCGTGAGGAGAAGCCATGCAGAAGGGTTCGCCGTACTGGGGGCGGCTCCTGCCGAGAACCGGCGCCACCCCTTTGACCCACCTGCAGACGCGGCGAGGCAACTTGGCTCAGGATCTTTATGCACGCCTTAGCGTGGTCTTCACCGATCTTTCGGCAGGCGCGGTTTGGTTGGGGAATGGCCGGGGTAGGCTCGGACTATGCAACTGAAAGCGCCCAGCGAGAGCGCACGTGGGCGTCGGTCGAGGCTCACTTGACAGGCTGGTTATGATTGCCACCAGATTCCACCCTGCAGAAAGTTCCCGACCGCCCGGGAATACGAGGAAGGGGAGACGCAGCATGGAGTCGCACACTTCGGGGACGATGGCAGGCACCGGGTCGTTCAAGTGCCAGAGATGTGGATATGTCCTGACGCTCACCTCGCTGGATGCGCTGCGCGATTGTCCCGATTGCGGCAGCCATGACTTCGTGCGGGCGTCGCTGTTCAATGTAGCCTCGACGGTCGGCGAGGTGTCGCCGCGCGCCCAGGCGCATGAGCCCGAGGAGTGGGTCGTGCGAGCCCGTGAGGGGTTGCGCGAGCCCGGGGAGTACGTGCTCTACGAGGACGGGGACGAGACCAAGGCGGTGGCCCTCACTCGCGAGTGGACTCGCATCGGGCGCAGTCTGGCCGCCGATGTTCGCTTCGACGATCCGACCGTGTCGCGCAGACATGCGCTTGTCGTACGTCAGGCCGACGGCGTGCGCGTGCTCGACGACCGCAGCCTCAACGGCGTGTTCGTGAACGGCGAGCGCGTCGAGTGGAGAGCGCTCCACGACGGCGACGAGATCCTCGTCGGCCGCTACCGCCTGACGTTCGTGAGCGTGCCGGCGCGGGCAATCGCGCAAGAGGACCCCGGACGAGTCCACACGCTCGGCTGAAGGCCCCCCACGCGCGCGGGGCACCCCTCGGCGCGATATGAACAACTCCCAGGCCCCGCGTATGCGCACGTGGGGACCGTCAAAACGCGACACGCACAACAGACAACCCGCGTGCGCGCGGGGCGACCTCAGCGCGGCATACACAGCCCTCGCCGACACACGGGGCGCACGCCGGCGGCAACCACCGCGGGCCGGCGCGCCGGCGGAGCGCATTCCCCGTACCATCGGCCACCATGGCCCAGACGATCGCCGTGCTCTCCCAGAAGGGGGGCACTGGAAAGACAACGACAGTGCGAACACTGACGGACGTCCTTCGCAGGATCGACGTGAAGACGCTGGCGGTGGATCTCGACCCGCAAGGCAACCTGTCGGACTACTTCGATGTGTCGCCGGACAGTGAACCGACAATCGCGGACGTGCTCGGCGGCGCCAGCGCCGCGGGCGAGGCCATCCATGGAGACGTGATCCCGGCGAGCTTGAACCTGGCCGAGGCGGAGCTGATGCTGGGCGGCAAGATCGGGCGGGAGATGACCCTACGACGGGCCTTGAAGGACGTGAAGGACGAATACGAAGTCGTGCTCGTGGATTGCCCGCCGTCGCTGGGGCTGCTGACCGTGAACGCGCTGGTCGCGGCCGACTATGCGCTTGTCACGGCCGAGGCCCAATACTTCGCGCTGCAAGGCGTGGAGCAGGCGCTGGAGGTGATCGAAGTCGCCAGAGACAGCCTCAACGACGAGCTGGAGCTGGTGGGGGTGCTGCTGAACCTGGCGGACATGAGGACGGTGCATTCGCGCGAGGCCCGGGCTTCGCTGCAGGAGCGCTTCGGCGAGAAGGTGTTCGAGACGACAGTGCGCTCCTCGATCGCGTATGCCGAATCCGCGGAGCGGGCCGTGTCGATCCTCGACCACCGTCCCGATCTGGGTGCCGATTACGTGGCCCTTGCCGGCGAGCTGCTCGAGCGGTTGCCCGACATGAGGGAGGCCCGCACGCGCCTGGCCGGGCTAAGTTGAGGCAGCGCCGCGGAGGGGCGCCCTGCGCGCCTGCGCGGACACACACCACACGCGCGCGCAGGCACGCGGGGCGCCCCTCCGCACAACAACCAACACCGCGCCGCCCCGGCCGACATCGCGTCAGCCGGCGAGCTGGGGCGTGGGCTCGCCTCGTTCGATGCGGCGACGCTCGGTCGCAGGCGACCATTTCGAACTCGGGTATGCAGGAGCCGCGCTTGAGCGAGGCGGGGGCGAGGAGACGCGCGACACGACCGGAGGCGAGCACGGCGGCGCAGGCGGCACGCTGAGCGCTGGTGTAGGGCAGGCCGTAGAGCTCGCGCACGCGGGCCGGCAGGGAGCCGAGCATGACGAGATCGTGCAGGCGCTTGCCGAGCTGGCGACTGGAGGGCATCGGGATCTCAAAAGCCGATGCGTGACCCATGAAACGGGCCTCGTCGGTCAGGTGCAGGTCCGGACCGGCGAGCTGGCGCTCATACCAGGCGCGGTACTCGCGATGGGTCGCAGGCGCCCCTGAGCGGGGCATCTTGAAGAGCTCGGCGAAGCGCAGGTAGTCCTGCCACAGGGCTTCGCGCTCTTGCTCGCTGAGACGGCGGACCAGCCGGTCGTAGAACCATTCGGCCGAGTCGGCGATCACGGCGACGGTCCACAGCATCAGGTCGGGATCGAACGCCGAGTAGGGCGTGCCCTGGGGATAGTGGGGCCCCGCGTCCTCGGGCAGAGCCCCGACGACGCGCTCGTGCATGCCGTCGACCGCGGCCAGGACGCGGTCGGCCTCGGCGCGTGTGCCGAAGAAGACGGCCTCGAACATGCCGCCCGTGTGGGTGATCCGCCGGAAGGGTGTGCGCTTGTTGCGGGTGTGCACGCTCGTGCCGACGTAGTTGAGCGGCTTGACGGCGCCGACGCAGAGCGCGCGCTGGCCGTACATGAGCCCAACGGCCTTCTCTTCGTGGACCGCTCGCAATATCGATGTTCCGCGCGGGAAATAGCCGTCGTCCATTGACCTACAACTCTCCCACATAGGCGCCCTGGATCTCAAAGGGAGCGCGCGTCAAAGTCGCCCAGCCCTCGATCTCGCCTTGCAACGCCTCGACGACGGCGCCGGTTTGCTCGTAAAAGCACCAGACGAGCACGGTGGGACCGGCGCCGGAGATGGTTGCGCCCAAGGCGCCCAGCTCGGCGGCTCGGCGGGCCAAGGCATAGGAGCGCGGGAACAGGTGCGAGCGGCGCTGCTCGTGCAGGCTGTCGTGCAGGCCGCGCGCGACCAAGTCCCAGTCGCCGCGGGCCAGACCCAGGGTGAGCAGGGCGCCGTGGGCGACGTTGAAGACCGCCTGCTCCAACGGCACCTGCGCGGGCAGGGCGCTGCGAGCCTCGCTGGTGCGGACCGCCTCGTGGGGCACGACCGCCAAGGCCTCCAAGCCGGTGGGCGGGTCGAAGCGGACGGCATCCCCGTCGGCGCAGACGACGAAGCCACCATGCAGGCAGGCGGCGACGTTGTCGGGATGACCCTCGATCGCGGTGGCGCACGCGCAGGAGGTCGACGTCCAGCTCGAACAGATGATCGGCGGCGAGCAGGCCGGCGACGATCGCGGCGGCGCTCGAGCCGAGCCCTCCGGTGAGCGGGATGTTCGAGGCAATGCGGAACGTGAAGTCGTCGGCGGAGCGCAGGCTCTCGAACGCTTTGACGCACAGATTCTCGCGCCCGGAGGGCACGTCCAGAGTCGGTTTCGACGGCGAACCGGCCCGTCTCGACCACCTCCAGCTCGAGGTGCAGGCCGAGCGCCGCCGCGAAACAGTCGAAGCCGGGACCGAGGTTCGCCGAGGAGGCGGGAGCGCGCACGACCCGCCTACGGATCACCCAGTGCCGCCTTCTTCGCCCAGGACCGCCTCTTCGATCGCGCCGATGTCGGCCTGGCAGTCGATGACTTTGCCGCCGTTGTGGAGGATCGCGGTCTGGGGGTCCTTGATGCCGCGGCCGGTCAGGACACACACGACCTGGGAGGCGCCGCCGGCGCCGTACTTGAGCAGGCCGGCGACCGAGGCGGCCGAGGCGGGCTCGCAGAACATGCCTTCCTTGGACGCCAACAGACGGTAGGCCGCGAGGATCTCGGTGTCGCTGACGGCGCGGATAGCCCCACCGGACTCGGCCGCGGCGGCGAGCGCGTCCTCGCCGCGCACCGGGTGGCCGATGCGGATCGCGGAGGCGACCGTTTCGGGGTTCTCGACCGGGTGGCCGGAGACCAGGGGCGAGGCGCCCTCGGCTTGGAAGCCGAACATCTTCGGGGAGGCGCCCATCTCGCGGAAGCCACGCCAGTAGGAGGTGATGTTGCCGGCGTTGCCCACGGGGATGCAGAGCGAACTCGAGCTCTCCCTCCAGGTCCTCGTGGATCTCGAAGGCGGCGGTCTTCTGACCTTCGATGCGGAATTCGTTGACCGAGTTGACGAGCACGATCGGATTGCGCTCGACCAGTTCGCGGACCAGTCTCAGTGCCTGGTCGAAGTTGCCGTCGAGCGAGATCACGCGGGCGCCGTGGATCAAGGTCTGGGCCATCTTGCCTTCGGCGATCTTGCCGTGGGGCACGATCACTGCGCAGGTGATGCCCGCGCGCGCGGCATAGGCGGCGGCACTGCCGGCCGTGTTGC
Source organism: uncultured Solirubrobacterales bacterium (assembly GCA_963809705.1). Lineage (GTDB taxonomy): Bacteria > Actinomycetota > Thermoleophilia > Solirubrobacterales > Solirubrobacteraceae > Palsa-744. The sequence goes on from CAWEKF010000002.1 coordinate 817,495, forward strand.
CGGTCGAGGCGCAGATGACGGCCTTGGCGCCGTCGCGCACCGCGGCGGACACCGCGCAGGTCATGCCGCGATCCTTGAAAGAGCCGGTCGGGTTGGCTCCCTCCAGCTTGAGGCGCACCGACGCGCCCACCATCTCCGAGAGCACGGGCGCGCGCAACAGGGGCGTCGAGCCCTCCTGGAGGCTGACGATCGGATCGCCCTCCTCGAAAGGCAACCGATCGCGGTAGCGCTCGATCAAGGGGACGTGGCTCTTGGACATGGAAATGGCGTTGTTCACAGATACTCCTCTTCTATTACGCGTATCGCTCGCGGGGTCGAGCGCAGGAAGTCGAGGTCCCCGATCCGCTTCAAAGCCTCGCGCAGGCGCGTCTCGGCCAGGGGATGGACGACCATGACCAGGCGGGCGTGCTCGCCGAGGCCGTGCTGGACAACCGACTTGATCGACGCTCCCTGCTCGCCCAGCACACCGGCCACAGCCGCCAGGGCGCCGGGGCGGTCGGCCATCTCCATGTGGATGTAAAAGCCGCTCTCCACGTCGCTCACCAACGGCAAGGGGTCCGCGAGCGGCGAGGGAGCGGCGGGCGGGAGCATGGCGCTGACCAAGTCCCCGAGCACCGCGCTTGCCGTCTGGGGCCCGCCGGCGCCGGGACCGGACATGGTGATCTCGGTGATCGCCTCGGACTCGACCGTGACCGCGTTGAAGGGGCCGTTGACCGACGCCAGGGGGTGCCCGGAGTAGAGGAAGGCGGGGTGTACGCGCACCGAGAGCCCGCCGTCGCGGCGCTCGGCGGTGCCGATCAGCTTCAAGCCGAGGCCAAGCTCGCGGGCGTACTGGATGTCGTCGGTCTGGAGGTGCTCGATGCCCTCGTAGGGCACCTGATCGAGGTGGACAGGGGTGTCGAAGGCGAGGCGGGCGAGGATCGCCATCTTGGCGGCGGCGTCGCGGCCGGTGACGTCGTCGGAGGGATCGGCCTCGGCGAAGCCTTGACGCTGGGCCTCGGCCAATGCCTCGGCATAGGTGGAGCCGCGGGTCATCTCGCTGAGGATGAAGTTGGTGGTGCCGTTGACGATGCCGTGGACGCGCTCGACGTGGGCGCCGGCCAGGGACTCGCAGAGCACGCGCACGACCGGCACCACGCCGGCGATGGCGGCCTCGAAGCGCAATTGAACGCCGGCGGCGCGGGCGGCCTCGAACAAAGCCTCGCCGTGTTGGGAGAGCAGCTGCTTGTTGGCGGTGATGACGTGCTTGCCGGCGGAGAGCGCGGCCAACACGTACTCGCGCGCCGGTTCGATCGCCCCCGATCAGCTCTACGATCGCGTCCGCGCTCTCCAAGGATCTCGGGGAAGCTGCCTTTGCTCGTCGTGAGCGGCTCGCCCAGGACCGGCAAGCGCCCGGTGAGCCGCTCGACGTGGGCGGCGCGCTCGAGCTCCAGCGAGCCAGGTGCGTAGCCAAGCAGGCCGCGCCAACGGTGCCGGCCTAGCGCGAGCGAGCCGCCTACCTTGAACACGCCGTGGAGGCAGACATCGCGCGCGGTCAGGTCGTCGAAGGTCTCGCGACGGACGACGACGCGCGCGTCGCCGTCCTTGCAGAAGACGACCGGCGGGCGGGGAACGCCGTTGTAGTTGCTGGCCATCGCAAAGCCGTAGGCACCGGTGGCGGGCGTGAGGACGATGTCGCCGGGCTTGGGGTCATCGAGGAAGACTTCGCGCGCGATCACATCGCCCGACTCGCAGTGCTTGCCCGCGAGCACGCAGGGCTGGCCGACCGAGTCGGTCGCGTCGCCCGCGCAGCCCAACCGATCGGCCAGGTGGGCTTCGTAGGCGGCGCCGTAGAGCATGGGACGCAGGTTGTCGGACATGCCGCCGTCCACCGCGACCCAGGTGGAGACGTTGCGCTTGACCGACTCGACCGTGTAGAGCGTGACGCCCGCGTTGGCCGTCAAGGCGCGCCCCGGCTCGACCAGGATGCGCGCGCTCGGGTCGATGCCGGCGTCGCGGGCGGCGCCGATGAGCAGCCCCGACCCAAGCCTCGATCTCGGGCGGATGCTGGGCCTCGGTGTAGGCGACGCCGAGACCGCCGCCGAGGTCATAGGTCGAAAACCCGCCCACCCCATCGCCGATCTGGGCCAAAGCGGAGACCTCACGCCGAAACGGCTCCAACTCCAACAGCTGGGAGCCGATGTGGGCGTGGATGCCCTGAGCTCGAGGCCGGGCACTTCGCGCACACGCGCGATCGCGGCCGGAATGTCGGCCATCGAGAACCCGAACTTGGAGTCGGCCTGACCGGTCGAGATCTTCTCGTGAGTGTCGCCGCGCACGTCGGGGGTGGCGCGGATGAGGACGGGCTGACGATCTTTTCCCCTCTCCGGGGAAGGCCGGGCCGCATGCGGCCCGGCCCCGGACCGTGCATGCACGGTCCGGCCGACCGGCGCATGCGCCGGTCGGACAGTCGGCGCATGCGCCGACTGAACAACATCGAGGAGGTCCCCCAGGCGGTCGATCTCGTCGAAGTTGTCGATCACGATCAGGCCGATCCCCTGCTCCAGGGCGATAAGTCAGCTCGGCCTCAGACTTGGCGTTGCCGTGCATCAGGATGCGCTCGGGCAGCAAAGCCTGCGTTCAGGGCCAAGTGCAGCTCTCCGCCGGAGGCCACGTCGCACCACAGGCCCTCTTCGGCAAACAGAGACAGCACCGCGGTGCAGGGAAACGCCTTGGAGGCAAATACCACGCCGAAGTCCTCCTGGCCGGCGTCACGACCGGCCTGCACGAAGGCTCGGGCGCGAGCGCGCAGGTCATCCTCGGCCACCACATAGGCCGGCGTGCCGAACTCGCGGGCCAACTCGATCGTGTCGCACCCGCCCACCTCGACGTGACCGCGCTCGTTGAGGCGGCTCCCCAAGGGGAACACGTGCGAAAGGCTCGTCCCAGTGGCCATGTCGAGATTATGGCGCTTCACCTGGGACGGAACTTTGCGCGGAGCCGCCATCCACCGAGAAGCCGTCCATACGGGCTAGGACCTCTACGTCGCTTCAGGTCCTGCGATCGACATCCGCTGCGTGGTGGCTGTGTATTGCGCAGAAGGGGTGCCCCGCGCGCAGGTGCTTTCTGTTTAAAGGCGTACTTCATGCAGTGGACGCGCGCGCACGCGGGGCACCCCTCTCTGGAGACACCGCCACCCGGCAGGGTCCAACCCCCCTGCCGCGCCATCACGGCCAAGAGCACCACTCCAATCACCATCAACACGATGCTCTCCAGCTGCGGCGCCGTCAAGCCCCACAAGATCTCTTTGTTGCGCCTGACGAACTCCACCAAGAGACGCTCCAAGCCGCTGAAGACCAGATACAGACCCAAGATCACCCCCGGTCGCACACGGTCGCGCAGCTGCCACAAGAAGTAGGCCAGCAAGCACATCGCGACGGTCTCGTAGATCGGCGTCGGCTGGACCGTGACGCCCGGCGGCGTGGGCACCGTGCCGTGCGGATAGCCCATCGCCCAAGGCAGTTTGGAGGCGATCCCGTAGTCGCCGTCGCCGGACACTTGGCAGCCGATCCGCCCGATCCCATAGCCGAGCGCGAGCACGGTGACGCACATGTCGAACGTGACCAGGTTGAGCATGTCGCGCCAGCGCATCCACAGGATCACCCCGATCGCGCCCGCCGATCGCGCCGCCGTACCAAACGAGGCCCGAGCCGGAGAAGATGTGCCCGATCAGGTCGTGCTTGACTTCGTTGTAGTTCTGGATCACGAAGTAGCCCCTCGCCCCCACCAGGCCGCCGACGAGCGCCGCGAACACGATCTCGTAAGCCCAATCGACGGGCTTCTCCAGCTCGCGCAGGCGCCTGGCGATCACGAAGCCGCAGGCGAGGAAGCCGAGCGCGAAAGTGACCCCGAACGTCTTGATCGAGATGCCGAAGACGATGACTTCGGGCTTCATCGGTCGAGTCGTCCGCTCGCGCGTTCCATACGCGGACTCTACGCAATGACCCGCTCCATCCGCCGCACCGCGCCGGGCGCCGTCCAGCAGACGGCAAAGCGCATCAGCGTCCGCAATGCCGACGGCGGAATCGGGGGACGCTTCTGCGACAATCACGTCGATGGCCAAGCGACGCTCACAGTTCGGCAAAGACGGCGGCCTGCAGGCGCGGATGCTCTTGACGATGTTCCTGTTGGGACTCGTCTACGTGGTGTTCGTGGGCGCCTTGTTCGCGGCCGGCGCCGCCGCCGGCGTCATCGTCGTGATCGCGGTGTTCATGCTGGCCCTGCAGTTCTTCGCGTCCGACAAGATCGCGCTCTCCACGCTCGGCGCCAAAGAGGTCACGCCCGAGGAAGAGCCCGAGCTGCACGGCATCATCGAAAGGCTGTGCGTGCAGGCCGATCTGCCCAAGCCGAGGGTGTGCGTGATGGACACTCCGATGCCCAATGCCTTCGCGATGGGCCGCTCGCAGAAGAAGGCCACCGTGTGCGCCACGACCGGCATCCTGCAGGATGCTCGACACGGCCGAGCTCGAAGGCGTGATGGCACACGAGCTGACCCACGTGATCAACCGCGACGTGATGGTGATGACGCTGGCCAGCTTCTTCGCGACGCTGGCGGCCTTGATCGCCCAGTTCGCGCTCTTCTTCGGCGGCGGCTTCGGCGGCGGATACGGGCGCAGCCGCGAAGAGGAGGAGGGCGTCATGCTCGTACTCGGTGGTCTCGGTGCTCGTGTATGCGATCTCCTTCCTGCTCCTGCAGGCGCTCTCGCGCTACCGCGAGTTCGCCGCCGACCGCGGCTCGGCGGTGCTCACGGGTCGCCCGAGCGCGCTTGCCTCGGCGCTTGCTGAAGATCAGCGGCACGATGGAGCGGATTCCCAGCCAAGACCTGCGCAAGGCCGAAGGCATGAGCGCCTTCTTCATCATTCCCGCGCGGACCAAGAAGTCCTTGATGAACATCTTCTCCGACCATCCTTCGCTCGAGAAGCGCCTGGAGGCGCTCAGCCGGCTGGAGTCCCAGCTGCAGAGCGCGGCCTAGCCTGTGCCGCCGGCAAAGCCATTGCTCCGAGGGCATCGCACGCGCTAGCCGATGGGCCTCAAAGACATCCTCACGGGCCGCCACGAGGTCAAAGGCCCCGCGCCCGACCGCCTGTTCGCGATCTCGACGGCCTACATCGCGCTGCAGACCGAACACGACATCGAGCCGGCAGGGGCCGCCGCGATCGTGTTCCAGGCACTGCAGACGAGCGAGTTCGAAGGCGTGATCAAGGAGATGGAAGAAGTGGTGGTGGCCACCGGCGGCGAGAACGACACCCAGGTGCACACCGAGGACGACAAGTTCGGCTACCGCTGGATGGTCTTGAAGGACGGCTCGATCGAAGACCTCGCGGTGGGCATCAACGCGGTGAGCGGCTCGATCGAGACGGCCGGACACGGCGAGCGACTGTTGTGCGCCGTATTCGCGTTCAAGGACGCCAAAGGACGCGAGCTGTACTTCATCTACAACTACAAGCGCGGCTACTGGTACCCGTTCGTGCCCGCATCCGGCAACGAACGCTCAACCGAGCGCGAGCTACAGCTCAAGGCCCAGATGGCCTCCGAGCTGCCGATCGAGCCGGAATTGGAGCGATGGTTCCCCCTCTGGGGCATCCCGATTTAGTCCGGGATCAGGCCCTCACCCGTGAATTCGGCGGCGGCTTCGGTGAGCGTGATGTCGTCCGGGGGCAGGATCAGGTCGGAGGTCTCGATCTCCTCGTCGCCCACGACCGAGCCGTTGGAGCGAACGAAGTCGAGCAACTGGGTGAAGGAGGACTTGAAAGCGGCTTCGTCGCCCGCGTCCACCGCGCCCACGACGGCGGCGTCGAGCTCGTTGAGACGTGCGTCGAGGTCCTTGTCGAGCCGGTACTGGTCCTCACCGGAGATGCGCACGATCATGCCGAGGTCTCCTCTGAGGCGGCGGGCTCGGCCGGGCTGCCTGAACCAAGCTCGCCGGCGCCACCCGCGGGAGCGCCGATTTCGGCCTTCATCTTCTCGAGGTCGTCGTCGACGGCCGACTTGGAGGAGAGCGATTTGAGCTGACGGTCGATGTCGTCTTCGCCGGGGCCGAGCGCTGTGACGTCGTCGAAAGTGCCGGCCGCTTCGAGCTCCTGCACCGCGTCGGCGCGGGCCTTCATGTTTTCGGTCTTGTCCACGGCGCGCTGCATGGCCAGGCCGACATCGGCCATCTGCTCGCCCACGCCGGTGGCCGCTTCGGAGATCTTGACCTGGGCTTCGGCCGCCGAGTATTGCGCCTTGATGACCTCCTTCTTGGTCCTGAAGGATTCGATCTTGGCCCGTCAGCTTCTGCTCCGATTCGGTCAGCTTCTCCTGCTGAGTTTCGAGTTCGGCCACCTGGGTGTCGAGCGATTGCAGCTCGGTCTGGGCGATGTTCTTGCGTTCGAGAGCCGTCCGCGCAAGATCCTCCTTGCCGGCGGAAACCGCCTGACGGGCTTGTGTGTCGAGCTTGACGACCTGCTGTTGGAGCGATGTCTCCTGCAGTTGGAGACGCTTCTTGGCGGTCACCACGTCGGCGATGCCCTTCTTGACGTTCTGCAGCTGTTCGACCTGCTTCTGGTAGCTGTAGTCGAGCGTCTCGGCGGGGTCTTCGGCGCGATCCAAGAGCTTGGAGACCTTGGCCTTCACGACGGTTGACATGCGCCCGGTCAAGCCGGCCATCTGATCCTCCTGTGGGGCGGGGACGTGAAGTACAAGCGTAGCCGAACCTGGGTGTTGCGTTGTCCGCAAAGGCATGGCCCGCGCGCGCGTAGGGCAGACCCATTTGTAGGAGTAGGACGGACTTGGCCTGTCGCGCAGGCGCGGCGTCGCGCCTAAATCCTAAAGGGCGGTCGGGTGACGCACCGCGTAGCCGGCGTTGGCCGGCCGCAAGGGACGCCAACGAGGACCTTGCTGGTTGGAGGGGTCGTCGGCGGCGCTCGTGTCCAGGCGCAGGCCGGCCACCGTCATGTAAGCGTGACCGCCGTTGGCGAAGATCGTGACCCAAGTGCCGACACCGCTGGAGTCCCAGCCCATGAATTCGGAGGAATCCATCGGCGTGGCGATCAGGTTGGCGCCGTGCAGGGCGTAGGAGACGGTGCCCGAGCAGTCGTAGCCGGGCGAGACGAAGGAGGCGTGGCCACCGCCGTAGATGTAGGGCAGACCGATGATCTGGTTGCCGGTCCAGATGATTTCCTGGACCGCCGCCGGCGCCGATATGGGGGCCGCCGCGAGACCGTTGACGACGCGGGCGGTGGCGCCGGGGACCAACAGCTCCGGCTTGGTGTCGGCCGCGACTCCGACCACGCTGCCGCCGGTCGAGGAGGTCATTTCGGTGGGCGTCTCGGGCGCCACGTAGGGGATGACCTGGCCGGTCGCCGTCTTCTCGTAGATGGGGCCTTTGTAGACCAAGCTCGTGGACTTGGACGTGACGGGCGCCGTGTGGCGCTTGGGCGCCACAGGATGGGTCGGGGCCGCCCCGCCGGCGATGCCGGGGGCGATCGTGGCAGAGGCTCCACCGACTGCGACGCCGCCGGTGGTGGCGAGCGCGGTGGCAGGCGAGGCCACCCCTATCAGCATGCAGAAAAGCGTTGAGCCCAGGGCTCGCAAGCGCACAGCAACCTCTTTCGTCGGCCTGCGGGGTTAGCTGACGGGCTAGCGCTGAAAGAGCCTGCGCTTCTCACGGTTTGACCGCGGGATTCGCCCCAACAACTTGGGTCCCCCGTTCCTTGGCTTCTGGCCAAGGACTCGGCGTTATCGGCGGCAAGCTATCAGAGTGCAATGACGGTTGCACGCGGCAGGCTCCTCCGAGGCCTCATTTCCGCGCAAAATCGGGGTTTTGCGGAAGTTCGTACAAGGACATTCGAGCTTCCCCGCGAATCTCCCTGCTTTTTGGGGCGGCCGTCTCGGTGGGACGACGTTTCGGGGACGCGGCGGGTTGCGTGGCGGGACAGCCGTCGGACAAGGCGGGTAGCGTGCTCAGGGATGCGACCCACCTCTTCTCTATCCCACTTCCTGCGCCCTCACGCCCACTCCCTGCGCCTCCAGGCCCACACCTCGCGCCCCCATCCCCACTCCCTGCGCCTCCACGCCATCCGTCTGGCCGCAATGCTCGCGGTCGCTTGCTCGGTCGGCGGCTGCGGCAAGAGCTTGTCCGGCCAACCGACCGCGCCAAGTCAGGGACCGGTGGCTGCCGTGAGCGGCCAGGGAGCTGGGGGACTGTCGACGAAGAACACGACCCGTCTCGGCGGCGCGGACAGCGTGACCGATGCGGCCGCGGTGTCAGAGGCTGTGTATCCGGGCCTCACGCGGGCGACGAGGCCACGGGTGGTGGCGCTGGTCGATCTGCGCAACTGGCCGGCGGCTTTGGCCGCCTCCACGCTTGCCGGCAGCCCCTTGCACGCGCCGCTGCTCTACAGCGAAGGCCTCTCCTTGCCGCAGGCGAGCGCGGTGGCTCTCGCCACGATGAAACCGATCGGCGCCGGCGTCTTCGGAGCGAGCGGCGGCGCTCCGGCCACCCCGACACAGGTGATCCAGGTAGGCGCGACCGCGACCCCGGCGGGTTATGCGACGCGCTCCATCTCGGGCAGGGACGCGGCAGCGCTGGCGGTCGCGGTCGAGCAGGTCGCGAGCGTCGTGCGCAAAAGGGCGCCCCGCGAGCTGATCGTGACAGCCGCCGAAGGAGCCCCCGCGATGACGATGCCGGCCGCCGGCTTGGCCGCGCAGACGGGCGCGCCGATCCTGTTCGTCGAGCGCTCCTTGATTCCGGGCGCGACCGCCGCGGAGCTGAGGCGCCTGGGCAGGACCTCGATCTACGTCGTCGGGCCGAGCAGCTTGGTCAGCGAAGGCGTGGCCAAGCAGCTCGCACGCTTCGGCAAAGTGACTCGCATCGCAGGGACCACGCCGGCGAGCAACGCGATCGCGGTGGCTCGCTTCACCGATGGGAGCTTCGGCTGGGGGGTGCTCGAACCGGGTCATGGGTTGGTGTTTGCAAGCTCGGCCAGACCGCTCGACGGCCCAGCGGCCGCGCCGCTGTCGGCGACCGGCGACTATGGACCTTTGCTGTTGCTGGAAAACCCCGACACGATCCCGGCGCCGCTCGGCGCCTACCTCAGCGACCTGCAGCCGGGCTCTCCGCCATCGGGGCCGGTCCACGGGGTTTACAATCACGGCTGGGTGATCGGCGATACGAGCGCGATCTCGGCCGCGACCCAGGCTGGCTTGGATGGGCGCCTGGAGATATCGCCGCGTTCCGCGCCCGAACCGCCGCTGTCATCGGCGAAAGGCCAGACCGGCGAAACGGGACAGACCACTCAGGCAGGCGAACAGGCGCCGGCGGCTGGAGCCGGCGAACCGACGACGACGGGACCGTGAGCAGATCGTGAGTCAAGCAGAGAGCCCCAACCGCATCCGCAAAGAGCAGGTCGGCGAGGTCAGCGTGGAGGACGTGCGCGAATTGATGGGCGCATCCACCCCCCACTTCGCTCTGCAGCTGCGCAATCGCATCGCAAAACTGATCGCCGGCTTGCCCAAGGGTCACCCGGCCCGGGTGGAAGGCGAGCGTGAGATCGCGCGCTTGGAGCGCTTGGGCCTGGACGGCGAGACGCGCGGCGCGGGGCCCAACGAGGGCGAGCAGCCGATGCCTTCGCTCAGCCTCGGCCAGCGGCACGAGCGCGAGCGTCAAGGAAGCGCGCCCGCAGGAGCCTGAACAAGACCACGAAGAGGGCGATGTCGACGGCGAACATGCCGACGTTCAAGGCCTCGGACGGTTTTGCGAGCAAGCTGTAGCCGAGCACCACCACCGAGTGCAGGACGATCACGGGCAGCAGGGCGAGCAGGATCGTGTGCGAGCGATAGCCGCTGGAGTGCTCGCGCCAGGTGACCTCGATCGTGCCGAGCGCGACCGCCGCGATCGCGGCGAGCAGGAGCGGCCCGCCGGAGGAGGGACCGTGGCGCAGGCGCGAGACCGCGATCACGAAGGCGACTCCCCCTGCCAGGATCAACAGCTCCGAGAGCGGTAGCGGGTGCCAGGGCGAAGGTGGGCGCTCGCCGTAGGTTCTCTGCGGAGAGACGGGCGCTCTGCTTGCGCCACGCGGGCTTCGCGGGCGCGTCCGGCGCTTGGACGTTTTCCCTGCAGTCGCGCCGGCCTTGGGCCGCGACGAGGCTGAGCCCTGTCGTTGCTTGAGCGCTTGCCCCGCCGCGACAGTGTCCGCGGGCGGGGCGCTGTCCGCCGCCGCGACGCTGTCCGCGGGCGGGGCAGCGGGACGCGGCTTGCGCGACCGACCGCGGGGACCTCTGGTGTGGCTTGCCACACCAGACAGTCTAATCTGGCGACCGTGCCTGAGTCCGCGAATACGTGGGAGCGTCTCGTCGATCTGCCCCTCCAGATCGACTCCTATGCCCTGGAGCCGCTGCAAGCGCTGGTGTCGAGCGAGTTCGAGCGCAAGAGCACAGTCATCCAGCTGACCGGGGCCGGCCACGAGGGCGTGGGCGAGGACGTGACCTACGACGCCGTCGACCACGAGATCCTGCAAGCCGCCGGACCGAATCTGCCGTTGCGGGGGAGCTGGACGATCGGGTCGCTCTCAGAGCGCTTGGGCCAACTGGACCTGTTCCCGGAGGAGCCCAAGCGGGAGGTGTCGAGGCGTTATCGCGTGTGGGCCTACGAGGCGGCGGCGCTCGACTTGGCGCTGCGCCAGGCGGGCGCCACGCTGCATGAGGCGCTCGGCCGCACACCGAAGCCGGTGCGCTTCGTGGTCTCGTTGCGCTTGGGCGAGCCTCCGAGCATGGAGCCGATCCGCAAGCGCCTGGACGCTTATCCGGGCCTGCGCTTCAAGCTGGACCCGACGAGCTCTTGGAGCGAGCCCCTGATCGCCGAATTGGTGGAGACGGGCGCGGTGGAGTCGGTCGACTTCAAGGGCTACTACTCGGGCTCGATCGTCGACCAAGCTCCCGACCCGGTGCTGTACAGGCGCGTCGCGGAAGCGTTTCCGGAGGCCTGGATCGAGGATCCGGCGCTCACGCCCGCGACCGACGCGGCGCTCGAGGCGCACCGAAGGCGCTTCTCCTGGGACGCCCCGATCCACTCGGTGGCGGACATCGAAGGCTTGCCCTATCCACCGAAGATGGTGAACATCAAGCCCTCGCGCCTGGGCGGCCTGAAGAGCCTGCTCGACGCTTTCGACTACTGCGCCGCGCATGGGATCGGCAATTATGGCGGCGGCCAGTTCGAGCTGGGCGTGGGCCGCGGCCAGATTCAATACCTGGCCTCGCTGTTCCATGGGGACGCGCCCAACGATGTGGCCCCCACCGGCTACAACTTGCCAGAGCCTCCAAGCGGGTTGCCGCATAGCCCGCTCGACCCTTCAGTGTCCGCGCTCGGGTTCCGTTGGGGCGCTGCCTGAGGCGTGGCGTTTGCGCGAGCCCTGGGGTTTGCGCGAGCCGCGCTCAGGCTATGAGCCGCGCTCGGGCTACCAGGGCCAAGCGCCCCAGCCCATCGCTCTCCACAGAGAGCGATGGGCTCCCACCGGACTGTCCGGTGGGAGCCCAAAGCCACTTGTCCGTCTCACTGCTTGCTACGTACGAGGAGCGCTTATTTCTCGCTCGCCTTGACCGCTTCGGCTAGAGCCAGTTCCTGTGTGCCGTTGAGAATCGCGGTGTTGTGACCCGCGGCCGACGGAAGGCCCAGCTGCGAGTTGACTGCACTGTCGATGATGCCCGTGAACAGGCCGAACAGAATTTGCGAGCCGCAGCCTTCAGATCCAGGCGCCGCAAACGAGTTGTTCACAAGCGAGTTTTTCTTGAGCACGAGGATGGTGCCCCCGCCTTTTTCTTCCGGTTCGCCGGCGCTACCGCTGATCGGTTCATTCGGTAACGGCGGGCTGGTGGTGCCGGTCGTGAATTCGACCGTGATCGGGTGAGCTTTGGAGCCGATGTAGCAGCTCGGCCCGAGGATTTCGTTTTCGAGATGTACCCTGACCGGGAGGGTCAGGCCAACGCCGCTCTGTTCCTCGATTTTGGCGAGACTAATTCCGACGGGGCCCACCAGTTCCGTTGTGGCGGTCACGCCGGTCGGACCTTTGTTGATGAATTCGTTGAAGATTTTCTTGAGCGGTTCCGGCAGGAATTCGGGGGCAAGGATTTTCAGCAGGCCACCGGGCACCGTTTGTGGTGTTTTGGACAGCGTGTTTCCGTCGGCGGCGTTGACAAAGACCTCTTTGGTTCCTTCTTCGACGATTTCCAAGCCGCCTTGCAGCGTGGTTACTTTGGTGAGTAAGACCGAGGTTTCGCCGATCTTGAATTCGCCGCTGGTCGTCTGCGCGAAGACACACAGAGCGACAGCCGGGTTGCTCAACGGACAATCGCCGAATTGAGCCCATTCGCCCGTCGGTTTCAACGCGAGCGCGGGTGAAGCGAATCCGAGAACGCCGAGTGAGACGGCAGCCACCGCGAGAAGCGGAGCAATGCGCCGCGCTCCCCTCCCCTTATGGGGTTTGCCCATTCTAATCATCCTAATCCTCCTGGTTTGGTTGATACATCAAAGCGCCGTCCGGGCCGGCCCGACTCGACCAACGCCGTCTGACCCACCGACTGCGATCCGTCTCCTTCTTACCAATCTAAGGATGCGGTCCGTTGTTGCAATCGGAACACGCCGCGATCTCGGGTTCTATAGGAAAGACCTGTGCATGTCAAGCGGAAGAGCGCGTTCCTTATCAAGCATTCGACAAATCTTTGGATTTCTTCATCGATAGTCGGCTAACCGGGACCGAGGCGGTTGGTCAGACAAGGCAGGAGCGAAAGTCGGGCCTCTTGGCGAGATCCAGGCAGCCGGGGCCGGGCGAGGCAGAGACGAAAGTCGAGCCTCGCTGCGCAGACGAAGGTCGAGCCTCGCTGCGCCAGAGCCTCGCTGCGCCATCTACGCGCGCAAGACAGACGGCAGGACGCAACTTCTGTGTCCTGCAGCGGTTTGGAGGCCATAGTCGCTAAGAATGGGTGGTCGTGGTGGGAGCAGCAGTCCCCAAGCAATCGAACTCGCGGTCCCTCAGGGTGGCGCTGGCCGCGCTCTGTATGGCGCTCAACGCCGCCTGGACACTGGGCCTGGCGACGGCCTCCCCCGCTGCCTCCACCACCAAAGGCGCGGGCGGCGCCGCGGCGCCGGGAGCGACGGCGCCGCGGGCGACAGCTCCGAGCGTCCCCCCGCACGGGACCGCGCCGGCGGGCAAAATCACGATCACGAGCATGGCCTGCGTGCCGTCGGTCCACTGCTCGACCGACCCCCGCCGGGTTTCCGTGCGCGGGCTGCTGCTCGTCAAAGGCAAGGGCCTGAAGCGAGGGATGGTGGTGGCCTTCCCCCACAGCATCGGGGCCCGCATCGCCCGCAACTCGCCCACCGCGCACCTCGCCAACTCGACCCTGGGACTGATCGTGCACGTCCCGAGCAAAGCCCATTCGGGGCGGCTCATGGTCCTGCTCAGCCATGGACTGCACTCCAACTCGTATGGGCCGATCCATGTGGTCAACTACGCCCTGCGCCCCCCCGCTCCGCCGGCTGCTCCTTCGACCGTGGCGGCAGCGCCCTCGGGCACCGCGTTCGACGGCCAAGGCATGTGGATCTGGTACGTCAGCCAGTCCGACGGCGGCGATCTCGCCTCGATCGTGGCCCAAGCCCACACTGCCGGCGTGACCACGCTCTACGTCAAGAGCTCGGACGGCTCCTCCAACTACTGGAGCCAGTTCAGCCCCGAACTGGTGCAAACGCTGCACGCCAACGGCTTGAAGGTGTGCGCGTGGCAGTACGTGTACGGGACCAATCCCGCCGGAGAGGCCAACCTGGGAGCGGAGGCGGCGGCAAATGGCGCCGACTGCCTGGTGATCGACGCCGAGGCCGAGTACGAAGGCAAGTATGGGGCCGCCCAAACCTATATCGCGGACCTGAGGGCCAAGATCGGCGCCGCCTATCCGCTTGGCTTGGCCTCCTTCCCCTACGTCTACTACCACACGTCGTTCCCCTACTCGGTCTTCCTCGGGCCCGAAGGCGCCCAGTTCAATGCCCCCCAGATGTACTGGAAGGACATCGGCGACTCGGTGGACACGACTTACGCGAACACGTTCATCTCAAACAGGGTCTACGGCCGGCCGATCTTCCCGCTGGGGCAGACCTACTCCAAACCATCGACCGAAGAAGTGGTGCGCTTCCGCGAGGAGGCCCCCCTCTATGGGGCCGGCGGCATCTCTTTTTGGGACTTCCAGGAAACGCCGGGCAGCCTGTGGACGGCTTTGGCGACGCCGCTTGGGACGCTCACGACCGTTACGCCCAACCAAGCTTGGTCTGAACTGGGCGAAGGCAGCAAAGGCGACCCGGTCCTGTGGATGCAGGAGCACTCTGGCCGCCGCGATTCCCACTCAGGCGACGACCGGCATCTTCGACGCCACGACCAAGGAAAACCTCGAGCAGTTCCAGACTGCGCACGGCATAGCCGCCAGCGGCCACACAGAAGCGGTCACGTGGCAGGCCCTGTTGGCCCTGGCGCCGGTCGCAGTCAACTGGACCGGCGCAGGACCAAAGGGTTGATCAGACGCGTTGGATAAGGGTCCCGGTCCCGAGGCCCCCGCCGCAGCACATCGTGACGAAGCCGATCTCCTTGTCGGAGCGCTCCAGCTCGTGCAGCAAGGTGGTGATCAGGCGCGCGCCGGTCGAGCCCAGCGGATGGCCCAAAGCCATGGCGCCGCCGTTGACGTTGACGCGATCCATGTCGGGCTTCAGCTCACGCTTCCAAGCGGCCACGACCGGGCGCGAAAGCCTCGTTGATCTCGATCAGGTCGATGTCGTCGATCTTCATCGAGTTGCGCTCCAGGATCTTGCGCGTGGCGGGGATCGGCCCTTCGAGCATCTTGACCGGGTCGCATCCGACCGTGGTCTGATCGACGATGCGCGCGCGGGGGGTCAGGCCCAGGTCTTTGGCCTTCTCGGCGCTCATCAACAGGACCGCGGCGGCGCCGTCTGAGATCTGGGAGCTGTTGCCGGCCGTGATCTTGCCGTCTGGCTTGAACGCCGGTTTGAGCTGGGACAGGGCCTCGAGGTTGGTGTCGGGACGAATGCCCTGATCGGTGACATAAGTGTCGCCGTTGACCGCGAACGGCACGATCTCGCGCTCGAAGCGGCCCTCCTCGGTGGCTTGGTGGGCCAGTTTGTGGGAGCGCACCGCCAGCTCGTCGAGCTCGGAGCGGGGGATCTCCCACTCGTCGGCGATCATCTCGGCGCCGAGGCCTTGGCCGACGATGTTGTGCTTGGCCATCAGCTCGGGGGTGAAGGCGAAGCCGAACTCCTGCTGGGTCTTCATGCCCGCGGCAAATGGGAAATGGCCCATGTGCTCGACGCCCCCGCCGATCATCGTGTCGTGCACTCCGGCCGCGATCAGGGCAGCCGAGAAGTTGACGGCCTGCTGGGCCGATCCGCACTGGCGGTCGACCGTCGTGCCGGGTGTCTCGATCGGCAGGCCCGCCTGTAGCCAGGCGTTGCGGGCGATGTTGAAGCCCTGCTCGCCGAACTGCTGGACGCAGCCCGCCACCACGTCCTCGACCACGGCCGGCTCGATGCCCGCGCGGTCGATGACCTCGGTGTAGACCTTGGCAAGCAAGGCGTTGGGATGGGTGTCCTTGTAGTAGCCCTTCTCCAGGTGGCCGCGACCGATCGGTGTGCGAACCGCCTCGACGATCACGACCTCACGGCCGTCTGCTTGCCTCATGATGGAAGTCCTTTTGCTCGTCTGTTGCAGGATCTGCCGGGGCATCTCGCCTGGCTTGCTGTCGAGCCACCCTCAGCGTGCCTCAGGAACGCGTGAGGTGCTCGCTCCCTCTACTGTACCGCTCAGCACCCCTAGATTGACTGGTCAGTCAACCAACACCCCCCGAGGGCCGGGATCGGCCTAAGACCCGCCAGAGGAGCAAGACCTTGAATGAACGTATCGGAATAGTCGGCAGCGGAACGATCGCTTGCGGCCTGGCTGCAACCGCCGCTCACCACGGGCCGGTGCTGCTGCTGGCCCGCTCGCAAGCATCCGCCGACCGTGCCAAGGCCACCGTCGAAAAGACGTTGAGCCGCCTCGAGGCCGAGATCGACCCGGAGCACGTCCAGATCGTGTGCGACCTCGACGCGCTCGCGCACGTGTCCTTCGCGGTGGAGGCCGTCGTCGAGGAGCACGATGTCAAGGCCGGGCTCCTGGCGGAACTGAACGGCATCCTCGACGCAGAGGCGATCCTCGCCTCGACCACCTCTTCGCTCTCGGTGGAGCGACTGGCCGAGGCTTCGGGGCGTCCCGAGCGGTTCCTTGGCCTGCACGTTTTCAATCCCGTCACCAAGATGAAGCTCGTCGAGCTGGTGTTTCCGCAGGCGGCTTCGGCGCAGACGCGGACGCGCGCGCGCGCCCTGTGCGAGGCGTTCGAGAAGACCGCCGTCGAGGTGCCCGACGTGCCCGGGTTCGTGGTCAACCGGCTGCTGTTCCCCTATCTGTTCAATGCGGTCCGCTTGCTCGAAGAGACGGGCATGGAGCCGCAGAACATCGACACCTGCATGAAGCTGGGCGCGGGCCACCCGATGGGCCCGTTCGCCTTGCTCGACCTGGTCGGCTTGGACGTATCCAAGGCGATCGGCGAGACGATCGGCGAGACGATCCCGCCGAAGGTGGAGACGCTGATTGGCGAAGGCGCGCTCGGACGCAAGACCAAGCGGGGCTTCCTCTCCTATTGAGAGGCGCCTCACCACACTTTTAGGTGAGCTTCATCGAGGCGGAGATACTTGAAGGGCGACACAGTCGCAAACGCACACCCGCCTCCTCCCAGTGCACACGCTCCGGCCCGCCCCCCAGCGGGCCGGACGTGTCTCATGGACGCGGCGCTGGACACCACGTGACGACCGATCGAAGATCGACCGCACGTGCTGGCCGATCCCGGACGATCGGCAGTCTCTGGCGCTGCGACGCCCCGCGACGCCCAGCTGGGTCCATGAACGCTTATGACACCAATGGTTTGGAACCAGCGCTCGGAGGCGCCTCGGGGGACTCTTCCTCGCGCGCGCGGACCGGTCGGCGGCGGCGGATGCGAACGGCCTCGATGCGATTGTGGTGGACCGACTCGACCCTGATCGAGAACTCGCCTGAGCTGATCGTGTCGCCGCGCCGGGGCAAGCGCCCGAGCTCGGCGAACACGAAGCCGCCGACCGAGTTATAGGCGTCGCTGTCGACCGGCAGCTCCACCCCGTGGTCGAGCAGGTCGGCGATCGAGACGTGTCCGCGCACGAACAGGTCGCCGTCCGCCAACCTGCGCACCTCGCCCGCGGCGGGGTCGGTCTCATCGGCGATCTCGCCCACGACCTCCTCGATGATGTCCTCGATCGTGACGATGCCCACGACGCGGCCGTACTCGTCGACCACGACGGCCATCGAGGTGCGCTGGCGTTGCAGATCGGCCAGGAGGTCGTCCAAAGGCTTGGTCTCGGGCACGATCGGCGCGTCGTGCATGATCGGCTCGATCGGGGCTCGCGGACCGTCGTGCATCAATCGCCTGGCCAAGGAGGAGGCGTGGACGAGCCCGCGCACCCTGTCGCGATCCTCCTCCTCGATCACCACGAGCCGGGTGTGGCCGCTTGAGATGCACAGCTCCAAAGCGCTCTGCACGTCCTGGGACACGTCGACCGTGACGACCGCTGGGATCGGGGTCATCACCTGGCGGGCCTCCTGCTCGTGCAGGTGAAAGACGCCTGTGAGCATCCCCGCCTCGCCTGGGTCGAGGTGGCCGCCGGCATAGGACTCGGCGATCAGGCGCTTGAGCTCGTCGGGCGAGCCGCCTTCCCGCTGGGCGCTCATGTCCACGCCGAGCAGGCGCAGGATGTGACCGGACACGGCCGTGAGGCCAACGATGACCGGATGAAACAGCACGCTGAAGGCCTGCAAAGGACGAGCGATGCGCCGAGCGATCGACTCGGAGCGATCGATCGCATACAGCTTGGGCACCATCTCGCCCGCGATCAGCTGGGTGGCGGCGATCGCGACGAAGGCGAGTGCCACCGAGATCACGATCGCGGCGTCGTGACTGGGCGTGCTGCCCAAAGCCCCCTTGAGAATGTCGGCCAGCGCGGGCGTGGCGAGCGCCCCGATCGCGATCGAGGTCATGGTCACGCCGATCTGGACAGCCGAGATGTATTCGTTGATGCGGTCGAGCTGGTGCAAGGCAAGCGCCGCCCCGCGCGAGCCTTCCTCTTGCATGACTTCAAGGCGCGCGCGCCGGGAGCGCACCAAGGCGTACTCGGCGGCGACGAAGAACGCGTTGATCGCCACCAAGACGAGTGCGATGATGAGCTTCAGCCCATTCACGCCGGACTGGCCATCGGACTGGCCAAGCTACTTCGGGGAGGTTGGTCGTCTTCTTTCATCTGTGGCCGACCCGGCAAACCGTAGCAGGAGGGCTGGTCGGCTTTCAGCCGAGCCGGTCGATACGAGCGGCCATGTCGAAGTCGGCCTCGGTCAAGCCGCCCTGCGAATGGGTCGAGAGCTCCAGGCGCACCTTGTTCCAGCCGTGCAACAGGATGTCGGGGTGATGGTTGGCGGCCTCGGCGGCCTCGGCCACGCGGTTGACGAAGGCGAGCGCCTGGGTGAAGTCCTCGAGCTTCCACTCGCGCACGATCGACTGGCCTTGGCGATGCCAGCTGCTCGTCGCCAGCTTTTCGTCGATCTCCTGACCAGAGAGGAGGGTCACCCGGTCGAGGATACCCGGCAGGCGCCCCGGAGCCCCGCTCAGGCGATGCCGCTCGCAGAGGAGCCGGCCACCGCGATAGCCCCGGCGATGCAGGCGAGCGAGAGAACCAAGCACGCCGCCAAACCGAGCCAGGACTGGCGACGATCGTCGGCTGTCCTGATCGCAAGGCCGGCCAGGGCGCCTCCGATCAAGCCGCCGACGTGGGCCCCGACGGAGATGTTGGCGAATGTGAAGGAGAAGATCAGGTTGATGACGATGAGCGCCCCGATGCCGGACTCCATGACGCTCATGCGACGCGCCCTCAGCTCGATTACGGCGGCGCCCATCAACCCGAAGATGGCGCCGGACGCCCCAAGGCTGGGCGCGCTGGTGGCGAGCAGGGCGCCGAAGGAGCCCGCGAACAGAGAGGTGAAATAGATCGTGGCGAACTTGAGCGAGCCCAAGGCCGGCTCGAGCATCATGCCCAGCAGATAGAGCAAGTACATGTTGAAGCCGATGTGCAACAGGTTCTCGTGCAGGAAGGCGCTGCTGAGCAGGCGCCAGTACTGGTGTTCGACCCCGACGCCATAGCGATAGAGGACGCCTTCTTCGATCAGGGGGCCATGGATCGAGGTGCCGCTCAGCGTGAGCTGGCCCTCCTCTCCCAGATAGGCCAGCACGTTGAGGGCGATCAGGGCAAAGGTCACGCGCGGCCTGGTCGCCAGGTTGCGCATGGTCACCACCTTGGTCCCCTGTTTGGCGCACTCCGGGCAGCGCATGCCCACCGAGGTCGGCGTCATGCAGTCCGGACATATGGGACGTCCGCAGGACGAGCACGAGACGCCCGTCTCGCGCGAAGGATGGCGGTAGCACGTGGCCATGGGCGGCGCAGACGCTAGCAGCGAGCCCTTCGGGTGACTGCGTCATCCGCGGCGTGGCGTTGTCGGACGGCGGCGACGCAGATGTCGCCGGGCGGCCCAAGGTCAGATCGTGGCGGGAATGCTGCCGGCCATCTTGCGCAGCCCGAGCCGCATCCTGCCCTTGACGGTTCCGATCGGCGTGTCGAGCATGGTGGCGATTTGGGCATGGGTATAGCCACCGTAGTAGGCGAGCGCGATCACCCTGCTCTGCTCTGGAGGAAGTCCGTCTGATTGCGGAGAGCAGTTCGCGAGCCAGCTCGCGCCGGTCGACTTCGCCGGCGGTGTGCTCGGGCGCCTCGAGCAGGTCCTCGGCGGGCCGGTCGTGGCTGTCGGCAAGCTCGTGGGCGACGCTTTGGCGCAGAACGTCGATGGCGCGGTTGCGCACTATGCCGAGCAACCATGCTCGCACGCTGCCTCGGCGCGCGTCGAAGTGGTGGCGAGAGCGCCAGACCGAGAGGAATGCCTCTTGGACGACCTCCTCGGCGATCGCCGGGCGCGAGCACATGTGCGTGGCGAGCGCCACCGCAACGCGAACGTGGCGGCGATAGAGCAGGGCAAAAGCGTGTGGGTCGCCAATGACGACGAGCGCCATCAGGGCCTGGTCGGTTAAGCGGTCGGCGATTGCCGCGAGCGGTTCGCGCGCGCCGACGACGGAGAGCCCGATGGCCATGCGAGCGGCCGGGAGGGGAGCGGCCCGCCCCGAAGTAACGATCGGCTCCCTGTGATCGATATGTGCCATATGCCTGACAATCGGAATCGTTCCGACGATACTGTGAAGCCTACGTCACAAAATTGCAAGCGGCAGGCTCTAACGGTCGCCGAGCAAGCGGCGAGTCTGCTCACCGAGATCGCCCAGAGCACGCTCGGCGGCCCGCTGAGCACCGTGCAGGGCGCTGGCCCGCGACGGACGCCGGTGGCGGGCCCGCAACAGGACGAGCGCCACGCCGGCGGTTCCCCCGACGACGACGGCGGCGGCCGGACGAGCCCAGTTGCGGGGGTCGCGCATCGCCGAGAGCTCCCACGCCTCGAGCTCCTCGACCGCGCTCTCGGCCAGGCTCGCGAACGCGCTCTCCAAGCGTCTGCCCAAGTCCTCGGGCGGCTCGATCGGCGAGAGGGCCTCGTGCAGGAGCCCCTCGAAGTTGGCTGCCTCACTCATCGCCCTCTCCTCCGTCCGGGACGGCGACGATCTCCTCGAGCTGCTTGATCGCACGATGGATCAAGACCTTGGTCGCTCCGTCGGTGCGCCCCATCGCGCGCGCTATCTCGCGGTTGTCCATGCCCAGGGCGAAGCGCATGATCAAAGCCTCGCGCCTGTCCTCTGGCAGCTGACGCACCCCTTCGAGCACACGCGAGAGCTCCTCGCGGCCCTCCACCAAATCCTCGGTCGTGTGCGAAGCGACCAGCTCGGAGGTGTCTTCCAAAGAAGACGCCGGTCGACGCGAGCGATCGCGATACAGGTTGGCGGCGAGATTGTGGGCGATGCGGATCAGCCAAGGGCGCAGAGGTCTGCCGTGGGACTCGCGTTGGGCGCGCTCGAAGTGACGGTAGGCCTGTAGGAAGGTCTGCTCGGTCAGGTCCTCGGCGTCGTGGTGGTTGCCGACCCGGTAGTAGGCATAGCTGTAGACGTCTCTCAGATGGGCCCGATACAGCTCGGAGAACTCGCCGTCCAGTTGCGCCTTGGACTTCTGGGTTTGGGGGGCCACTCATCGCACCCTATCCTCCATGCGCTCTCGCTCAAGCCTCAAGCGGCGCGCGCGGGGCGCTCGCTGTCGCTGCAGGGAAGCTCGACGGCGTGGTGACTCCCCCGAGCCACTGCCACTGCAGGCTGACGCAGGCCCAGATTCGCTCGGTGACTCCCAGGGCGATCGAGGGGAAGGGACGCTCGGCGCGCGGAAATCCGAGCGGGCGACCGCAGCGCAGAGTGACCTTGCGCGGGCGGATGCGCCAGCCACGACGCACATTCTCGCTGCCCATCACCGCCACCGGAACCACCCGGGCTCCGGTCTGCAGGGCAAGACGCCCGACTCCTCGATGGGGATGCCCCAACGGTCCTGTCCTGACGCGCGTGCCCTCCGGGAAGATCACCACGCAATCGCCTCTTGCGAGGATCGCCCGGGCGGTGGACATGGCGTGCTCGTCGCCCTTGCCTCGATCGATTGGAAAGGCGCCCAAGCTGGCGAGGATCCAGGCTTGCCAAGACCGCTCGAAAAGCTCGCGCTTGGCCATGTAGTAGACCGGCCGGCGTGTGAGCGCTCCGATCACGAAAGGATCCAGAAAGCTGCGATGGTTGGCGGCCAGGATCACCGGCCCCGAGCTGGGTATGTGCTCGCGACCGATGCGCTCGAGGCGGAAGTAGACCAGGAAGAACGGCATCAGCACGGCCCTGACGAGCCAGTAGATCAAAGGGTTGACTCCGCGCTTGAGGGTGCGTTCGCGCAAAGCGTTCAAGGCCGGCATACATTGGGATACCCGGGTGCTGGGCCGCGTTACAGCGCTTGGACCGCCACATACCTCGGAGCCCGGCTATGGCGATGGATAGATAAGATGCGGGCTCTCGCCGGAGTAGCTCAGCTGGCCAGAGCACCTGTCTTGTAAACAGGGGGTCACGGGTTCGAATCCCGTCTCCGGCTTCGCAATGTTGCCAAATGCGGCGGCTGTGTTCACGCCGGCGCGAGCGAGTTGAGCTGGCGGGCTCTCGCAGCTGTAGACAGGTCGCTGTCGTAAGCGAAGAAAGCGCCAAGGTCCTCGCGCATCGTGAGCGCCGTGGCGAGATGTATCGCGTCCATCGCGCGTAGCGGCGGAGTGTGGGCGCCTGTGGCCAATCCGATGATCTCTGGCGAGATCGGGATGAGATTGATCCGCTCGATGGCTTCGTTTGCACGCCGAAGCACATCCTCGCCACCCAAGCGTCTGGCCGTGCAGGTTGCCTCAACACGAATCAGCTCGCTCGCGACCTGCACAGGCCAGTCGCCGAGCGCTGCCCGGAAGGCGTCGGTCTCGCGCTCTGCCTTGAACAGCTTGACCAGCGCGGAGGCGTCGATGTAGGCGGCGTTCACTCGCCGCGGATCCACCGCAGCGCATCGGACGCCGGCGCAGCGCCCGCCGGGTCGGGTATGCCGGGCGGAGGATCGAGCTCAGACAGGTTGCCCTTAGCGGGCCTTGCGCCGTAGCGTTCAGCCAACTGGGCCTGCAGTTGGGACTCGGAGCCAGCGTCGGCGAGCACGGCTTGGGCGCCGCGCAGCGTCAGCGCACGGATCTGGGCTGCCGCTGAGCGTGTCTCGGCTGGATCCATGAGGGGCTCGGTGAGCGCGAGCGCGCGCTCCATCTCGGAGTCTCGTTCTACTCCCAAGCGTGGGTGACGAGCAGCCATCCCCCAATATGGTAGCACTCTTGTGTAGCACTTTCCGAGCGAAGTGGGCTGCGGGACCGGTAACTACGGCCCCGCCGGCAAACCATTGCTCGGAACCTTCGACTTGGCGCGTAGCGAACCATTCATGCAGGCGCCAGTTCTCGTCAACGTGGAAGCCAGCGAACCGCTGACAAATTGTGGGCCGGCGCCGCCGTGACCTGATTGAGCGACCCTTGGCCAAAGCCCACTCGAGCCGCTGGATCGAGAGCGCCGCGGAGATCAGGTGCAGTTGAGCGGGAAGTCTTGTCCGATGACCACAAACGAGGCTGAGCCGCGTGACATCTTGAAGACTGGACGCGCAAAATGGCGGAGCTATACCCATTTTGTTTCCGACTCCCCGACCCAGTCAGAAACATTCCATGACCCTGCCTACAATCCACATCCTTTGCAATGAACGGACAAATCGGGCAATGGCCCGGCCAGCGATACGGCAGAAAACCGTCCGCGCAAAGCCAGCGGACCCGACAATCCCCAAAAAACGCCAAGTGGAGACGGCCTTCGACTATTGTCACGTACTTGTACGAAGTCCATTGGTTAGAAGGCGAGCCGGGAACGGGTGTCCGCTAAGCACGCCGTATTGGGGCTGGTGATCGAGCAGCCCAGCTACGCATACCGGATCGCATCCGGCGTGCGCAGGCAGCTGCGCTTCGCCGACTTGGCCGACTCCTACCCGTATTGGGCGCTCGAGAAGCTCGAGACCGAAGGACTCGTGAGGAGGGTCGACGAGGAGGGCCGGCCTTTGCGCAATGGGACGCAAGGGCGGCGAGCGATCTATGAGGCGACCGCTTTAGGGGTCGCCTCATTCGAAGACTGGCTGCTCTCGACCACGGCCGAGCCTCCACTGCGCGACGACCTGCACTTCAGGATCGCCCTGTGCAGGCCTCGCGACGCGCCGCGCATGATCGAGCTGATCCAAGGCCAGGAGCTGGTTTGCCTGGGACGGGTGCAGGACCTCAAGCGCGCTTCCGAAGCGGATGCAATCGAAGGCTCGGAGTGGGACCGCATGGTCAGAGTCATCTCAAGAGACGCTGAGCTTGCCTTTTGGCACGCTCGCATCGAATGGCTGCAGGGGGTCAGAGAGATGCTCGAAGGCCTCCCCAGCGAGCAGGCGTCCAGCGGCGCCGATGCGGACCCCGGTCGTTCGCAGGCCAAAATCGAGCTCGACCCCGACTCGGCGCGCCGGCATCGCAGGGTCGACTCGGCCAACCGGCAGAGGGCATCTGGATCTGACTTGGATGCCACCGGCCGGGCAGTCCCGATCGACCGCGATGCGGCGCCGGCGCCCCGCCAAGCTGCGATTCAGCGCTGAATCATTCAGCACTGACTAGCCCTCGGAGGCGTCGATGAGCACCATTGTCGCTATCGCTTGGACGCGACGAAATCGAATGTTGCGAGGCGCAGGGAAGGAAGCCCAAAGATGACGACCATGTCCCCTATACGCGGAGGCATCTTGCATCTCCCAACATCTCACGAGGGTCGCTACTCGCAGTCGCTAGAGCGCGGCTTGGCGATTCTCAGGACCTTCACGCCGGAGCGGCCTTGGCTGGGCATCGCCGAGATCGCCGAAGCCCTTGAAATGAGCCGGCCCACCACCCACCGCTATGCGTCCACCCTGGTGGCGCTCAACTACTTGGAGCAAGGCCCGATGCGCAAGTACAGGCTGGGAATGCGCGCGGGCGACCCGGGTCGCTCGGCGATCGGCTCGACAACTTTGGCCAAGCTCTCCCACGAGCACATCTCCGACCTGCGCAACCGTAGCGCCTGCACCGCCAGCGTGGCCCTGCTGGACGGCACGGACATCGTGTACGTGGACAGGGCGCGAAGCTCGGCTCAAGGACAGGTCGAAGTCACGGCGCGACTGGGGCGCGGCTCGCGCCTGGCGGCGGCCGAGACCGCCATGGGCAGGGTGCTGTTGGCGCATCTGCCCGAGCAGGAGCTGGCCGCAGCACTCGACGCCGACCCCGAGGCATTCGACGAGCGCGAGGAGTTGACGGCCGAGCTGGAGCGCATCCGCGAGCAGGGATGGTCCCTGGCCGACCAAGTGCATGTGGAGGGACAACGGTGCGTGGCCGCCCCGCTCAGGTCGCGCTCCAGGGAGGTCGTCGGCGCGGTCGACGTCGCAGCCGCCAACTCGGCCTTCAGGCGCTCACAGGTGCTCGAGCAGCTCGTGCCTTTGGTCGTGGCGAGCGCCAAGGAGATGTCCAAGCAGCTGGGCTACAAGGCCAAGGGTTGATCCAAGACCCAAGGACTGACCCAAAACCCAAGGACTGACCCAAACCCAAGGACTGACCCAAAACCCAAGGACTGACCCAAGACCCAAGGGCCGATCCAAAACCCACGCGCGTCCAGGACCCCACGCGCCATGGCGTGGGCCGGGGTCTTGACGGTGTAAGAGATCGCCGGCGATGCGAGTCCCGCGGACGGGCGTGGGTGGTAGCCCTTGTCGAATTCGCCTTCGACGCGCTCTGCGGGGAGTGTGGACGGTTTGGAGCAGGGATCATTCGGGAATGCTCCAAGACGTAATGAAGATTGGCCGTTGATGCGTCAGCGAGTGCGCTGCAAGGAGTGCCGTCATTGGACCGACGCCCTGCTCGTTTGGGCGGCTGGCGACTGCTGCCCAAACTGCAATGCGCCGATGACCGGCGTCGATGCAGGGGATCGCGTCGAGTCCGGCGATTTTGGGAGATCTTCGCTTGGTGGATCCTCGCCGCTGCGCCAAGCCGGCGAGTTGCCTCGACCCGGATACGGGCCCCAGTCGGGACTCGGCCGTTTGAGCGGCAGACCCTGAGCCGCCCTGGCCGGCTGGGCTCCTGGACCCGGGGCAACCCAGGTCCAGGATTCGCTTTCGGAGACTCTAGGATTCGCCTTCGGAGTGAGATTCGCCTTCGGCGGGTAGCGTTGAGTTGCCCGACGATTCGGGGGTCAAGGTCGACGCGGGAGCCGGGGTGACAGCGATGCTGAACGGAGCGCTGGCAGCTCCCTGATTCTCGGGACCACCCGGGATGTAGACGCGCACGACCTTGGCGCCGGGCTCATAGAAGCGATGCGGGATCGCATATGCGGAGCCAGGCCCGACGAACCACACCTGGATCACGTGGAAGCCGGGGACGTGGGCGTTCTGGCGTTCCAGGTAGATGACGTGGCCCGTGTGATCGGGCGAGACGGTCCCGGAGAAGGTGACCGTCTGTCCGGCCTGGACGGTGGTCGGCGACGCGGACAGCGGTGAGCACGTCCTTGACACCCTCGTACAAGCACGGCCGAGGACAGACGACGGGCGATCGTCGCGGGACACATCGGCGCGCTTCGAAGACAGAATGCGCCGGCTGGACAGCAGCCGGCACCGCCCCCTGCTCGCACCCGGTAGAAGGTGCTGTTGAGAAGGGTTTGCGCCGGGAAAGCGTATTCGCCGGCTGCGTTCGTCGTGACCTGGACAACGGGCTCAAAGCCTGGTTGATGGACCGTGCGCGCAAGCAGGGTGACGGGCTGTTCTCCGCCGGCGGTCACCTTGCCGCTGATCGTGACCGCTTCTCCGCTCGCGATCGGGTCGGCCGAGGACTGGATCGTGAGCGCCGGGTTCTGGGCTTGGGAGATCGAGTAGGCCAGGACGTTCGATTCGCTGGGGACGTTGCGCCGCTTGGGAACGCACCAAGACCCTGATGTTGGCGTCGCCGGGAACGATGAAGGTGTGGACGATCGTGAAGATGCCGGAGCCGGCGATATCCCAGGCTCGACGACGCCCGAGTCGATGCGGTGCCATTCGTTGCCCGTCAGCGAGTTCTGGCGCTGCAGGATCACTCGCGCGCCGACGTCCGCGGGCGAGACCGTGCCGGTGAAGGTGACGCGGTTGGGAAAACCGGTGGAGAGCTGGCCTTCGGGCGGGCCGCTGAGCGTGACTTGGGCTGAAACGCGGATCCGCTTGGTGGCGCTGCGGGCACCTCGCGCGCGCACATACCAGAGGCGATTGGTTTCGACGACGCCGTCGGCCCGCGAGATCGCATAGAAGCCGGCCGCGTCGGTCCTGACGCTCTGTACATAGGTGAACCCGGACAGGCCCCAGACGTGGTGGAACAGCTTGACTTCCTGGTGGGCGGCATTAGCCGGGATCGACGCAACGCAGACGCCCGAAAATGAGCACTTCTTCGCCGGCCGCGATGCGGGTCGGCGCCTGGAGGCTGATCCCGCAGCGACCGCTGGGCGAGGGATGCTTGTGGGCCAAGGCGCTCGCCGGAGCGATAGTGAGCAGCGATATGACGGCCAAGATGGCCGGAATGGTCGTGCGTGAACGCATCGTCGCCTCCCTTGCGATGGCTGCGTGGTGGACTTTCGCTCCTAAGAACACCGAGCCATCGCATTTGATGCGCGCTTTATCCAGAGCGCTTGGTCTGCCGCTCGAGCACCTTGCCGAAGGCGCGCTCGACCTGGGTGGTCATGCGCTGCTTGAAGATCGCCAGCAGGGCCTCGGAGGCGATCGGACGCAGGGCCTCGGTCGCGTCGATCATCTCCTCCCAGCGCTCGTCGGGCTGGCCGGCCTGCTCGAAGGGCTCCCACAGCTCTTTGAGGAACAGCCTGACGAAGGCCTTGGAGATCGACTCGCAGTCGCGGCTGACCCGTTCGACCAAGGCCAAGGCGGCCGGCAAGGGGATTCCCAAGGCGGTGACTTCTTCGGCTGCTTTCATTAGCGCGGGACTGGGTACTTCAAAGCGATCGTCACCCGAGCGGGATCAACAGCTTAAGCTTGCGGATGCGCTCGACGCTCTTGGCGTCGACTTCGCCGAAGCGACGTTCCAGAGTCCTCGGCGGTGACGACCTCGGGCGACTCGCTCGCATAGGGCGTGGTCATAGCGTTACGCAAGCCCAGCAAGCGACCCGCCACGCCGCCGGAGGAGCTCATCAGGCGCTCGATCGCGGCCAGGTTGAAGCCGTCGGCCTGCAAGTCGAGGATCAGGCGCAGGCGCGCGACGTGCTCGGCGTCGTAGTAGCCGACCCGCGCCCTCACCTCCGGCGCGGGCAGCAGACCGCGGGATTGGTGGTTGCGGATGTTGCGCACCGACATCCCCACCTCGGCGGCAAGCTGCTCGATCGTGAGGCCGTCCCTCGGGAGGAGCGGCGGTATCGGTTTGCGACGTAGACACTCTCGATTCTAGGATACCATTACCTATGTAACCTCATTTGAGGTATCATTGATCTAGGTCAGATGATCTTCCTCTCATGAAGGTCAGTCGATCCACCTTTCCAGATGACCACCACCTCATGAAGTTCAGCCGATCCCCCTCTCCAGCTGCCCCGCCCCGCTTGCGCAGCGACGCCCGGGACGGCCGCAATGCGCATCGCCGGGACACCCGTGCGGCGATGCGCTCTCGGCAAACCGGTTTGAAGCCCATGGCTGAGCGCGGCGCCATCCCCAAGGTGCCCGAGACCCGTCGTCGGGCCATGGCCTTGGTCAGGTCGTTCACCTCGCCCCTGCTGCCCGACGACTACCTGGAGCTGGTCAACCCGCTCTGGTCCACCCGCGAGCTGCGGGGCAAGGTCGTGCACGTGGAGCGCGAGACGCACCGAGCCGTGACCGTGACGATCAAGCCGGGCTGGGAATGGCCGGGGCCACCGTCCCGGCCAGTACGTGCGCTTGGGGATCGCGGTCGACGGGATCCACCATTGGCGCGCCTACTCCTTGACCTCGGCGCCCGGCCGCGAGGACGGATGCATCTCGATCACACCCAAGCTGGTCGAGGGCGGCAAGGTCTCACCCTTCCTGAACGGTCGAGTGCGCCCGGGCACGATCGTGAGGCTGGGCGGCGTGGAAGGCACGTTCGTGCTGCCCGACCCCTTGCCGCGCAAGCTCCTGTTCGTGAGCGCGGGCAGCGGAGTCACGCCGATCATGAGCATGTTGCGCGACCTCGTCGCACACGGGCAGATCGAGGACGTGGTCGCACCTGCACTGCGCCCATGCCGCCGAGGACGTGATTTTCGCGGACGGAGATGCGCGCCTTCGACGGCCGGTACCCCGGCTATCGCCTGCAACTGCGCCTGACCGGGTCCCACGGCCGCATGACCCCCGACGACATCGAGGACAATTGCCCCGACTGGGACACCCGCGAGGCTTTCGTGTGTGGCCCGGCCGGACTGCTGGACGCGTTGGGCGAGCACTGGCGGGATCATGGCTGCGAGCAAAGGCTGCACGTCGAGCGCTTCCAGCCCGACGGGCACGTCGGCGACGGCGAGCGAGGCGCCGGCGGTGAGATCCGCTTTCTGCTCGAGCGCGGTCCTTGGCCACAGCGACGGCGAGCAACCGATCCTCGCCGCCGGTGAGCAGGCGGGCGCAAACCTGCCTTACGGATGTCGCATGGGGATCTGCCACACCTGCGTGGGGCGATTGAGGGCCGGCCAGGTGCGCGACCTGCGCACCGGCCGGGTGCACGGAGCACCAGGGGAGATGGTGCGCATGTGCGTAAACGCGCCCGAGGGCGCAATCGAAGTCGATCTTTAAACCCTGAGAGCGAAGGAGTCCAGATGTCCGCCAGCCCTGCCGCGAGCCAGGTGACGCCAACCCGTACGACGCCCCTCCCCTCCCCCTCATCCCCCCATCGCGAGATCGAGCCCGATATGCACAGTGGGCACAGATCCTCGGGCGCGGCGCCTGCGTCAGCCGGCGACTGGGGGCCCGATAGCCCCCTTGCCCACCTCACCCCAGAGCAGATCGAACAGCTGGGCCGCGAGCTCGACACGATCCACGACGAGGTCTATGCCGACCTGGGCGAGAGGGACGCCAAATACATAAGGAACACGATCAAGCTGCACCGCTACCTCGTCCTGGGCGCACGAGCGATGCTGCTCGGCTCGCGCAGACGGTCTCTGTGGCTGAGCGGAACCGCGGCCCTGTCGGTGGCCAAGATCCTCGAGAACATGGAGATCGGCCACAACGTGATGCACGGGCAGTGGGACTGGATGAACGACCCGGACATCAACTCCAAGAACTGGGACTGGGACACCGCTTCGCCGGCCGACGCCTGGCGCCACTCCCACAACTACGAGCACCACACCTTCACCAACATCCGGGGCAAGGACCGCGACTTGGGCTACGAGATCATGCGGATCGACCCCCACCAGCGCTGGCACCCTATATATCTCTTCCAACCTCTCTACAACCTGCTCCTGATGGGCTTCTTCGAGTGGGGCGTGGCTTTGCACGACCTCAACTTCGATGCCATCAAATCCGGGGAGAAGTCCAAGCAACAACTGGTCGAGGAGCTGCAGGCGATCGGCCTCAAGGCGCGCCGCCAAGCGGTCAAGGATTATGTCGCCTTTCCCCTACTCTCGGCGGCCTGCGCAGGCGCGATTCGCGCGCTCTTCGGAAAAGCAACAGGCAGGGAAGGCGCCGCAGAGGAGGCAGGCGCCGCACGCAAAACAGGCGCCGCAGGCAAGACAGGCGCTGCCAGCCTGAGTACAACACGGGGCGCAGGCCTGGACGCGACAGGCACATACAAGGCGACGCTGGCGGCCGACTTCACGGCCAACATCGTGCGCAACGTGTGGGCTTACTCGATCATCTTCTGCGGCCACTTCCCCGATCAGACCTATACGTTCAGCCAGAAAGAGGTCGACGGCGAGACGCGCGGCGGCTGGTATGTGCGCCAACTGCTCGGCTCGGCCAATATCGAAGGCGGCCCTTTGTTTCACTTCATGGCCGGCAACCTGAGCTTCCAGGTCGAGCATCACCTCTACCCGGACATGCCTTCGAGCCGCTACGCCGAGATCGCCCCACGCGTGCGGGACATCTGCCAGCGCTATGGCCTGCCTTACAACACGGGTCCTTTGCGCAAGCAGTTGGGCAGCGTCCACCGCACGATCCTGCGCCTGGCCTTGCCCGGCGGCAAGCCTCGCAAGAAGCCCGGCCCATACAGGCCGAGCTAGGAGGCGACCAGGCGCGTGCGCAGGTGGGCGCCCACCTTGCGCTTGACCCGCTGCAGCGCGTTGTCGACTGTCTTGGTGTCGCACCCCAAGCGCTCGCCGACCTGCTCGTACGAGCAACCGTCCAGGTAGAGCGAAAGCACTCTGCTCTCCAGCTCTGAAAGCGCCGTCGAGAGACAGCCCACGAGCGAGCGCAGCTCCTCGGAGGAGATCACCCGGTTGACGGGGTCGTTGACCGAAGGACCGGCGATCGTCTGGTCGAGCGTCGGCACGTCGTCCCCGGCCGCCGCGGGCGTCGAGGAGAACGAGACGTATTGGTTGAGCGGAGTGTGCTTGTTGCGCGTGGCCGTCTTCACGGCCGTGATGATCTGGCGCGTGATGCACAACTCGGCGAAGTTCCTGAACGAAGACTCCCTGTCGGTGCGGTAGTCCCTGATCGCCTTGTACAGACCCACCAGTCCCTCCTGGATCAGGTCTTCGGAGTCGCCCCCGGCCAGGAAGTAGGAGGAGGCCTTGAGGCGCACGAAGCCGTGATAGCGGCGCACCAGGCGGTCATAGGCGGTGCGGTCTCCTTGCTTCGCCAGAGCGATCAAGAAGCCATCATCAACCTTAACTTCAGATTGAGTGTTATGGAAGGTACGTGCCACGAGCAGATCCTTTCTCGGCCATGCAGGCCAAAACATGCTCAGTGGCGCACTCCTCCCCTGGCGCCAAAGCTATGAAGTCAACCTTAGGTTGAGCGTTATGCGCGGCAGCTTCGCACAGTTATGGAGCCTTGTCAAGGCCGGCCTCGCGGCCCTGCAAGATTCCGTACAAGAGCGCCGCCGCCGCCGCGGCCACCCCGAGCGACTCCATTCGCCCGCGCAGTGGCAGAGACACCAGCTGGTCGCATGCGCCGGCTACACGCGGGCGCAACCCGCTGCCCTCGCTGCCCAGCACCAGTACGACCCCGCCGCTGTAGTCGGGGGCGGTGTACGGGACCGTATCCCCACCGGCGCTCGCACCGTATGACCAGCAGCCGGCCTCGCGTGCCTCGCCCAAAAAGTCGGCGATGTTGCGCACGCGCGCAATCCGCATGTGCTCGACCGCGCCCGCCGAGGCCTTGCATGCGGCCGGGGTGACCTCGGCCGCGCGACGCTCGGCAATGACCACACCCGTCGCTCCCGCGCACTCGGCCGTGCGGCAGATCGAACCGAGGTTCTGCGGGTCTTGAACCTGGTCGAGCGCCACGATCAAAGGGGAGTCGACTCCCAAGAGCTCGTGGGCGCCGACATACGGATAGCCGCCCGCCTCCGCGCAGACGCCCTGGTGAGCGGAGGAGCCACAGAGCTGCTCCAGCTCCTCAGCGCCACACACCTTCGTCTTGACGCCGGCCAACCAGGGCTCGTGCGCGGTGCTGGCGGTCGCCCACACCTGGGTGACACCCCGAGCACGACGGCCCCGCAAGGCCTCGCGCACCGGGTTGCGCCCGTAGAGGATCACCGCGACAGCGGGATCAGCTCGGGACCGGCGGCGCTGTCGCGTATCTCCCAGCCGCGCGCAGCGATCTCGTCGCGTAGCCGGTCGGCCTGCTCGAAGTCGCGCTCGCGCCGGGCCGCCTCGCGCGAGGCCAGCAGCGCGACGGCCTCCGGGTCGATCATCTGCACGTCTCCACCGGCGGCGAGCGGCTGCAGATTCTCAAGACCGAATGTGGCCAGCATCTCACGCAGGTCGCCCTCGCCGACAGCCTCGCCGCGACGGTTGGCCTCCCGCACCCACTCGAACAAGCAGGCGAGCGCCTTCGGCGTGTTGAAGTCATCGGCGAGCGCCTCAAAGAACGCCTCCGCCTGTGGTCGCATGTCGGGTGGACTGGGCATGCCGGGCTCCAGCCGGCGCAAGGCATCGCGGATGCGCTGGACGCGACGTTCGGCGTCTTGCAGCTCCGCGGGAGAGAAGGCCAGCGGCTGGCGATAGTGGCCGCCGAGCAAATACATCACAACGGCATCCCGCCCGTACTGCTCGACCACCTCATGCAAGAGCGCTATGTTGCCGACCGACTTGGCCATCTTCTCGCCGGTGAACTGGATCATGCCGTTGTGCATCCAGATCCGGGCCAGCTCCGCGCCTCGCGCCGCGCGCGTCTGGGCAGCCTCGTTCTCGTGGTGGGGGAACACCAAGTCAGAGCCACCGCCGTGGATATCGAAGCCAACGCCCAGCAAGGACTCGGCCATCGCCGAGCACTCGATATGCCAGCCGGGACGACCTCGACCCCAAGACGAGGACCAAGATTCGTCCTCGTCTCTGCTTGCGGGCCTTCCACAGCGCAAAGTCGAGCGGGTCCTGCTTGCGATCGGATCCCTCCACGCCCTCGCCCTGGTCCATGTCGTCCACGCGCCGATGCGACAGGGACCCGTAGTCGGGGTCAGAGCGCACGCGGAAGAACACGTCGCCCCCGCTCTCATAGGCGTGACCGGAGTCGATCAGATCCTGGATGTAGGCCACGATCCCATCCATCGTCTCGGAGGCCAGTGGCTCGTGGTCGGGGCGACCGAGACCGAGCGCATCCGTGTCAGAGACATAGCTAGCCGTCATCTCAGCCGCAAGCTTTGAGCTGGGGCGACCGGCCCGCCGCGCGGGATCGGGGCTATCCGGGTCAGCCCGCGCCGCGTCGTAGATCTTGTCGTTGACGTCGGTGACATTCACTACGAGCGCGGTCTCGTATCCCTCGTGCTCGAGGAAGCGCTTGAGCAGGCTGAAGACCACGAACGGACGAGCGTTGCCGATGTGGATGCGGCTATAGACGGTGGGGCCGCACGCGTAGATGCCGACACGACCTGGGTCGCGAGGCTTCAGGTGGAGAAGCTCCCCCGAGCGGGTGTCGTGCAGTCGGATGTCTCGCATGGCCGGCCAACCGTAGCGCCCTCGGGCTGGAGCTCAGTCGGCGATCCGCAAGCTCACGACCGCCAACGCCGCCACCCCCTCGCCGCGGCCGACGAAGCCGATCCCCTCACCGGTGCTGGCCTTCACGTTGACACGCTGAATCGCGAGCCCCAGCGCGGATGCCAACGACTCGCGTATCACCTCGCGATGTGGGCTCAGCTTGGGTCGCTCCATGACAACGGTGGTGTCAACGTTCACGAGCTCCAGCCCCTGCGCAAACACAAGCGGCAAGACGCTCGCCAACAACCCCAGCGAGTCGGCGTCGCGATAGCGCTCATCGCTGTCCGGAAATTGCTCGCCGATGTCGCCCAAGCCGGCGGCGCCCAGCAACGCGTCGATCACTGCATGGGTGAGCACGTCAGCGTCGGAGTGCCCGTCCAGACCGATCTCGTTGGGGATCTCGACGCCTCCCAGGATCAGCTTGCGTCCCGCTACCAGCCGGTGGGAGTCATAGCCAATGCCGGTGAGCGCAGTCACGCCACACCGGCCCCAATCGGCTCCAAGCGCCGCTCACGGCGCTCGAACACGCACAGCTCGCCGACGCCCGCCTCGTCCAGCAGCTCCAGAGCCTGGTCGTAGTCGGCGCCCACATCCTCGGGCCGGTGGGCGTCGCTCGACAGGGCCACGGGCGCCCCCGCTTCGAGGCACATCTCCAGGAACGCCGGCGCCGGATAGATCTCCTGGGCGCGCTTGCGCAAGCCGGCCGTGGAGACCTCGATCGCGATGCCCGACTCGGCGATCCCGTCCATCGCCAGCTCGTAGTAGCGGCGCAGGTCGCCTTCGGGGACGGGTCTGTCCCGGCGGGCGGGACCCCACACCTTCACCAGATCTGGGTGGGCGAGGATGTCGAACAGGCCACTGCGGGCAGCCTCGCCGAGCGTAAGGAAATAAGCGCGCCAGATCTCCTCGGCGCTGCGCTCCGGAGCCCCACACGCTGTAGTCGTCCATGTCCAGCGCATGGTCGCGCAGAAAGTGCACCGAGCCGACCACATAGTCGAAGTCGCGGGCCTCGAGCAGATTGGCGATGCGATCCTCCGCGCCCGGTATGAAGTCGGCCTCGATCCCCAGGCGCAGATCGGTCTGCTCGCGCACGAAGCCGCAGTACTCGTCGAGGTCGTCGTGCGCGAATTCACGCCACAGCGGATGCTGCCACACGCTGAGCGCCTGCGTGAAGCGGTACACGTGCTCTGAGACACCCAGCTCGGCGATGCCTCGCTGCTCTGCAGCCTCGCGGTAGCGCTCCACGTTGGCCGGGGTGAAGTACTCGGCAGGCTGTAGCGTCGAGCTCGTCGGGGCGCAGGTGGAGGTGGTAGTCGGTGAGCATCTTCTGCTATCCGCTGACGCCGCGCGAGCAGCAGCCCCGCCAGCTCGAGGTCGAGCGGAGTGGTGACCTTCAGGTTCTCGGGTGGCGCCGCCACGACGATGACGCGGCCCCCCGCACGCTCCACCAGCCAGGCGTCGTCGGTGGCCTGGGCCAGCACCGCCTCGCCCACGTCGAGTGCCCGCTCCAAGGCGCCACGGCGAAACACTTGCGGGGTCTGCACCGCCCACAGACCCGACCGATCGAGCGTCCGCGTCACCGAGAGAGCTTCATCGGTTTGCTTGACGGTGTCGGTCACGGGCGTGGCCGCAATCGCGCCGTCGACGCCTTCCGCCGCAACGGCCGACAGCGTGGCGTGCACCAGCTCCGCGGAGAGCAATGGTCGCGCGGCGTCGTGTACGAGCACCGGATCCCCGGGGCCGGCCGCCGCCAAGGCGAGGCGCACCGACTCCGAGCGCACCGCGCCGCCCCGAACCCCGACGGTCCCGGCGGGAGCGTCTACGCCCTCCGGCAAAGCCACCACGATCCGCTCGATTGCGCCCACCGCAGCCAGAGACGTCCACACTCCACTGCACCAGCGGCCGCCCCGCGAGTTCGACGAGCGCCTTGGGACGTGCTGCTCCAAGACGCTCGCCGAGTCCGGCGGCAACGATCAACGCGACGGCCAAGCGGTGCTACTTGGCTGCGCCTGCGAGCTGGCTCGAGGCCGAGCTGGCGAGCAGCTCGTCGAGGTAGCTCTCGGCCTCTTCCTCGTCCTTGTCGAGCGCGTACATGAGCTCGGAGGCGAGGATCTTCTTGGCGCGCGTGAACATCTGCTTCTCGCCCGTGGACAGGCCCTTCTCGGACTCGCGCAGGGACAGGTTGCGGACGACCTCGGCGAGCTCGTAGATGTCGCCCGTCTTGATCTTGTCGCGGTTGTGCTTGAAACGCCGGTTCCAGTTCTTCGGCATCTCCGACACCTCCGCCTGGAGCACCGCCAGGACCTTCTGCACGGTCTCCTCGTCGATCACGCGGCGCAGGCCCGCGAGGGCGGCGTTCTCGGTCGGGACCTTGACCGTCATGTCGTTGTGGAGGATCTTGATCGTGAGGTACTCGCGGGTGGTGCCGAGCACCTCCATGTCCTCCTTGCTGAGCACCTTGCCGGCGCCGTGATGGGGATACACGACGTGGTCTCCGAGCTCGAACTCGATGCACTCCACCTCGCGGGTGGCCTCGAGCTCCTCGATGAACGATGTTGCCTCTTCGATTGTTGCGGGGATGGTGTCCTCCTTCGTCGCGCCGGCAAATGGGGCCGGCATGTGGCGCCGGCACGGACCGGCTGTGTCTCAGGTCAAGTCTGTAGGTAGCGATCCACGAGGTTGATCTCCTGCAGGCGGCGAAGACCCTCGCGGATGTCCTTCGCCCTGATCTCCCCCACTCCCTCGACTCCCTCGAGCTCCGCGTCGGTCGCAGCCAGAAGCTCGTCCAGGCCGCCAAATTCATTAACGATCTGGGTCACGACCAGCTTGGGCAGCCGCGGGATGCGCCCCAGGATGCGATGCCCGCGGGGCGACACGGGATAGTCGAGCGTGTTGAGCTTGCGGTCGTAGCCGAGCAGCTCCGCCAGAGCGACCGAAGTCGAGCAGGTCCTGGTGGGCCAGGCGCCCGATCTGGTCCAACGCGGAGGCGAACGCCTCGTCGGAGTAGTCGGCCAGGTAGTCCTGCACCAAGGCCGCCTTCTCGGCGGTCGTGCCGAGGATCGTCTCCTCCAGCTGCATCTCGATCAGGCGTCCCTCGCTGCCCAGCTCGACGATGTAGCGCTCGATCTCGACCGCCATCCTCGTCACCAGCTCCGAGCGCTGCAACACGGTGAGCACGTCGTGCAAGGTCACGCCACCCTCGAACTCCAAGGCCGTCAAGCGCGTGGAGACCTGGTCGAGGCGCTGGCGGTACTTGTCCAGCGTGGCCAGGGCCTGGTTGGCCTTGGACAGCACGACCGTGATGTCTTCGAGGATGTACTTGACGCCGTCCACATACAGGGACACGACCTCACGACGCTGGGAGATGGCGATCACGAGCGCGTCGGTCTGCTTGGAGACGCGCTCGGCGGTCCTGTGCCGTGTGCCCGTCTCGTGCGAGAGGATCGTGGGGTCGGGCATCAGCTGGACGTTGGCCATCGCGATCTTGGTCGCGTTGGTGTTGAGGATGATCGCCCCGTCCATCTTGGCCACCTGGTAGAGGAAGGCGGGCGTGTAGTCGATTTCGAGCTTGATCCCGCCCGAGAACAGAAAGCCGAGCTCTTCGGGATCGCCGATCACGATCAACCCGCCCGTGCGAGCGTGAAGAATGCTCTCGATTCCCTCCCGCAACGCGGTGCCGGGAGCAACCATCTCGAGGGCCCTGACCAAGCCGGGCTCGGGTCGCGCGTCCGTGTCGAATTCTTCGCCGGATCGTGAGGCCACGACTGGTCATTCTACGGCATTTAGGCTTTTTTTATCGCGCCCCTCCCTATGCGGCGACCGAGGTCGGGCGAGTTCTACCTGGCGGAAGCGCCAAGTCCGAGCGCATGGCGCAACGTGGGCGCCTCGCGGGAGCCTCCCTCGCCCACTGCCGGACGGGGCGCAAGCACGCCCGCGAGTCCGTGCCTTGCGGCCTCGGCCAGGCGACGCTCGGGATGACCCACCCAGCGCAGCTCCCCGGTGAGGCCCAGCTCACCGAAGCATCCGCACGGAGAGCCGTTCAAGGCGCACGCCCCGCGCCGCCGAGGCGACCGCCAGCGCAATCGCCAAGTCCACGCCGGGCTCGTCCACGCGCACGCCGCCGACGACGTTCACGAACACGTCGTGGCCGCCTACGCCGATGCCCCCGTGGCGTCCGAGGATCGCGAGCACCAGCGCCAGGCGGTTGCGGTCAAGGCCGGACACTACCCTGCGCGGCTGCTCGAGCTCGGAGGGCGCGACCAGCGCCTGCACCTCGACCAGCAGCGGCCGCGAGCCCTCCATCGCGGCCAGGACCACGCTGCCGGGCGCCCGCGTCGCCTCGGCCACGAAGCGCGCGGAGGCATCCAGGACCTCCACGAGCCCGCCTTGGCGCATCTCGAACAGGCCGGCCTCGTTGGTCGAGCCGAAGCGATTCTTCAAGGCCCTCAGCTCGCGATAGGGACGCTCGCGCTCGCCCTCGAACTGCAACACGCAGTCGACCAGGTGCTCCAGCACGCGCGGGCCGGCCAAGGCGCCGTCCTTGGTGACGTGGCCGACGAGCACGACCGCGATCGACCGGGCCTTGGCCACATCCATGATGCGCGCGGCCACCTCTCTCACCTGACCCACCGAGCCGGGCGCTCCGGAGAGCTCGGCGCAGCGCAGGGTTTGGACCGAGTCGATCACGCACACCTTCGGCTCGTGCGAGGCGATCGCGTCGAGCACGCCGTCGAGGTCCGTCTCGGCCAGGACGGGCACCTCCAGCGCATTGGGGGAGAGCCGCTCGGCGCGCAGCCTGACCTGCTCGGCCGACTCCTCGCCGCTCACGTACAGGGTCTTCTGCCCGGCGCCGGCGATGTTGCCGAGCGCCATGTTCGTGAGCGTCGACTTGCCGATCCCCGGCGAGCCCCCCAGCAGCACCAGCGAGCCGGGCACGAGCCCGCCGCCGAGCACCCGGTCGAACTCGCCGATACCGGTCTTCAGGCGCGCGAGCGGGGCCGCGGCCACCTGGGAGAGCGGCACGAGCGCCACCCCTTTGGCACTTCCTGGCGTACGAGTTGCCGACACTCCATTGGCCCCGCCATCGCGCTCGGCCAAGCGCTCCTCGACGAGCGTGTTCCAGGCAGCGCAGCCGGGACACTGCCCGTGCCATTGGGCCGATTGCAGGCCGCACTGGGAGCAGATGTGAATGGTCTGGGGGCGAGCCACGCAGCCAGAGTACGCTTCGCTCCCGACGGTACCCCGCGCGCGTGCGTGGCCTTCTTAAGAGAACTAGACCTCTATACCTGGCCGCACGCGCGCGCGGGGCACCCTCTCGAGCAAACACCAACACCAAGGCCCACCCGTCGCGAAGCGCCAAAGCCGGGCGAGACGAAAGACGCGCGAACCCACTCCCCCAACAGACCACGCCCACGATCAACCGGGCCCGACGACCTCGCTGCGGCGCTCGTAAGTGACCACATCACGCCAGCGCCCGTCGGGCATCTGCCCGATCCGCAGGTGCGCGCACAGGCGGTGAAAGCCGCAGCGCTCGTGCAGAGCGATCGAGGCCTTGTTCTCCGGAAAGATGCCTGCCTGCAAAGTCCAGAATCCGGCGCGCTCGGACGCGACCACCAGCTCGGCCAGCAGCGCGCGACCGACACCGCGACCGACATGGGCCGTATCGACGTAGATGCTGACCGCCCCGACACCGCGATACACCGCTCGCGAGGAGGTCGGGCTCAAGGCAGCCCAGCCGATCACGCCGCCCGCCTCGCGCGCCACCAGGCGAGGCTCGGGAGCGCGCGCCGCCGACCACTGCTCCCAGCTCGGAACTTCGTGCTCGAAGGTGGCGTTGCCGGTGGCGATGCCCTGAGCGAAGATGCGTGCCACCGCCGGCCAGTCCGCGGCCGTCATCGGCGCAACCTCGATGCGCTCAGGAGCGCTGTCGGCTGTGCGAGGCGGAAGCGCTCAGCTGGCCCGGCCTATGACTCGGCCGGAGACTCGTCGCTGTCGTGATGCTCGTCCTCGCCAGCCGGCAGCTCGGCGCCCACCTCGGGATCGTCGCCGCCGCCCGCGCCGACCCCGACGGGGGTCTTCTGCTTCTTGGGCTTGACGATCCTCAGGCTGACCTCGCCCTCCTGCCCCTCCGGGGCGGGGTCGACCACGACGGTGGCACCCGGCATCAGTTGCTCGCGCAAGACGAAGTCGGCAAGCGGGTCCTCGATGTAGCGCTGGATCGCGCGGCGCAGCGGCCTGGCGCCCATCGCGGGATCCCAGCCCTTGTCGACGAGCAGATCCTTGGCGGGATCGGTCAGCTCCAGCTGCAGCTCGCGTTCGGCCATCGACTCGCGGATGCGCACCAGCAGAAGCTCGACGATCTGGCGGATCTCCTCCTTCTGCAGCTTGTGGAAGACGATCACGTCGTCGATCCTGTTGAGGAACTCCGGGCGGAACACCTTCTTGAGCTCGCCCATGATCCTGTTCTTCATGTCGTCGTAGGTGATCCCGGTCTCATCGTCGGACACGGCAAAGCCAAGCGGCGTGTTGCGCGCGATCTCCGCGGCCCCGATGTTCGAGGTCATGATCACGATCGCGTGCCTGAAGTCCACGGTGCGGCCCTGGGCGTCGGTGAGGCGGCCGTCCTCGAGGATCTGCAGCAGGATGTTGAACACGTCGGGGTGGGCCTTCTCGATCTCGTCGAGCAGCAGCACGGAGTAGGGCTTGCGCCGCACGGCCTCGGTCAGCTGGCCGCCCTCGTCGTAGCCGATGTAGCCGGGAGGCGAGCCGACCAGGCGCGAGACGGCGTGCTTCTCCATGTACTCGCTCATGTCGATGCGGATCATCGCTTCGTCGTCGCCGAACAGGAACTCGGCGAGCGTGCGCGCCAGCTCGGTCTTGCCCACGCCGCTCGGGCCCGAGGAAGATGAACGAGCCGGTCGGGCGCTTGGGGTCCTTCAGGCCCGCGCGCGAGCGGCGGATCGCCTTGGAGATGACCTCGATCGCCGGGTGCTGGCCGATCACGCGCTTGTGCAGTTCCTCCTCCATGCGCATCAGCTTCTGGGTCTCGGCCTCGGTCAGCTTGAAGACGGGGATGCCGGTCCACATCGAGACGATGTCGGCGATCTCCTCCTCGCCGATCGAGGGACGCTCGACCGAGTCGCCGGCCTCCCACTCTTCCTCGAGCTCGCGCTTCTTGCCGGCCAGCTTGCGCTCCTGGTCGCGCAGGGCGGCGGCCTTCTCGAATTCCTGGTTCTCGATCGCCTGCTCCTTTTCGCGCCGCGTCGATTCGATCTCCTCTTCGAACTCGCGGTTGGCGGGCGGGGAGGTGAGCGACTTCATGCGCATGCGCGAGGCGCCCTCGTCGATCAGGTCGATCGCCTTGTCGGGCAGGAAGCGGTCTGAGATGTAGCGGTAGGCCAGGTCTGCGGCGGCCTGCAGTGCCTCGTCGGTGATCTGCACCTTGTGGTGCTGCTCGTAGCGGTCGCGCAGGCCGCGCAAGATCTCCACGGTCTGCTCGATCGTGGGCTCCTCCACGCGGATCTGCTGGAAGCGGCGCTCCAGGGCCGAATCGCGCTCCAGGTACTTGCGGTACTCGTCCAAGGTGGTCGCGCCGATCGTCTGCAGCTCGCCGCGCGCCAGGGCCGGCTTGAGGATCGAGGCGGCGTCGATCGCGCCCTCGGCGGCG
The DNA here is from genome assembly GCA_963809705.1 of uncultured Solirubrobacterales bacterium. GTDB lineage: Bacteria > Actinomycetota > Thermoleophilia > Solirubrobacterales > Solirubrobacteraceae > Palsa-744. The sequence continues at coordinate 859,047 of CAWEKF010000002.1, forward strand.
CCGGCGCCGACGAGGTTGTGGAGCTCGTCGATGAACAGGATGATGTCGCCGCGCTGGGTGATCTCCTTCATCACCTTCTTCAGGCGCTCCTCGAACTCGCCGCGATACTTCGAGCCGGCCACCAGGGCGGCCAGGTCGAGCGTGTAGATCTGCTTGTTCTTGAGCAGCTCAGGCACGTCGGAGTTGATGATGCGCTGAGCCAAGCCCTCGACCACGGCGGTCTTGCCGACGCCGGGCTCGCCGATCAGGACCGGGTTGTTCTTGGTGCGTCGCGAGAGGATCTGCATGATCCGCTCGATCTCGGTCTCGCGCCCGACGACCGGGTCGAGCTTGCCGTCGGCCGCCAGCTTGGTGAGGTTGCGCCCGAACTGGTCGAGCAGCTTTGAGGACTTCTTGCCGCCCTCGCCCGGGCCCGAGCCGGAGCCCGCTCCCGCGCCGGCACCCTGGCGACGACCGCCGGGGCCGGAGAGCATGCGGATCACCTCGTTGCGGATCTTCTCGGAGTCGGCGTCGAAGTCGAGCAGGATGCGGGCAGCCACGCCCTCGTTCTCGCGCACCAGGCCGAGCAGGATGTGCTCGGTGCCGATGTAGTTGTGGCCCAAGGCTCAGGGCCTCGCGCAAGGCCAGCTCCAAGACCTTCTTGGCGCGCGGCGTGAAGGGGATCTGCCCGGAGGTGACCTCCTCGCCGGAGCCCACGATGCGCACGACCTGAGCACGCACACGCTCGACGGTGATGTCCAAGCACTCCAAGACGCGCGCGGCAAGACCCTCCTCCTCGCGCAACGAGCCCGAGCAGGATGTGCTCCGTGCCGATGTAGTTGTGCTTGAGCGTGCGCGCCTCCTCCTGCGCGAGAACGACCACCTGCCGGGCCCGTTCTGTAAATCGCTCGAACATGGGTGCTTCCTTCCTGTGAGGGCGGAGCCTCTCCGCGGGTGCCGCACGCCTGGCGGTCCCTGTCGGCGCCTTTTAGGCAGTCTACCAATCGGCCGGCTGCCTCGGTCTGCTCACCGTGTCCTGGGAAGACGGCGCCGATGCGCGCTGTCTCGGACGGTGATGCACCGTCCGGCCGACCGCCGTGTGCCGGTGCGGAACAGCATCGAGGGCGACTCAGTCGCGCATCGCGGGAAACAGGACCACCTCGCGGATCGAGGAGCGTCCAGTCAGGAGCATCACGAGCCGGTCGATCCCCACACCGACGCCCCCCGTCGGCGGCATGCCCTGCTCCAAGGCCTCCAGGAACAGCTCGTCGTGGGGCTGGGTCTCCTCGTCGCCCGCCAAGGCCCAAACGGACCTGGGCCTCGAAAGCGCGCAGCGCTGCTCGTCGGGGTCGGTCAGCTCGGAGAAGGCGTTGGCGATCTCCATGCCTCCCGCAAACGCCTCCCAGCGCTCGGCCAGGCCCGGCTCGCTGCGGTGGGCGCGCGCGAACGGAGACAGCTCGATCGGATAGTCGACTGACGAACGTGGGCTGGATCAGGTTGGGCTCGACGAACTTCGACAAGCAGATCGTCGGCCAGCTGGGGCCAGGTCAAGCCCTCGGTGGCCATGGAGAGCTCCCGTCTCGGAGATCGCCAAGGCCAGCGAGGGCGCGTCACGCAGCGCCTCCAAGTCGATGCCGGTGGCCTTGCGTACGGCAGCCACGAAGCTGACGCGGGACCAGGGCGGCGTGAAGTCCAGCTCGCCCTGGTAGCCGACGGCGGAGGCGGCGCTTGCGACCATCTGCTCCATGCGCGCCGCCTCGTCGGCGTAGTCGGCGTAGGCCTCGTACCACTCGACCACGGTGAACTCGGGGTTGTGCTTGGTCGATAGGCCCTCGTTGCGGAAGTTCTTGCCCAGCTCGTACACGCGCTCAAGGCCACCCACGATCAGACGCTTGAGGTACAGCTCGGTGGCGATGCGCAGGTAGAGCTCGCGGTCCAAGGCGTTGTGGTGAGTGGTGAATGGCCGTGCCATGGCGCCCCCGTAGAGCGGCTGCAGGACCGGCGTCTCGACCTCCAGGAAGCCCTGACCGTCGAGGTAGGCGCGCACGGCCGAGACGATGCGGGCGCGGTCGGCGAACAGCTTGCGGGCCTCCTCGTTTGCAGATCAGGTCCAGCTCGCGGCGGCGCTGGCGCGTCTCCACGTCGGTCAGGCCGGCGTGCTTGTCCGGCGGCGGACGCAGCGCCTTGCCCAGGATCTGGAAGTCGTCGACGCGCAACGTCAGCTCGCCGTGGCGCGAGCGCAGGGGCGCCCCGTCCACGCCCAACAGGTCTCCCAGGTCGAGCGAGAGCAGGCGCTTGAAGGCCTCGGGGCCGAGCACGTCGGCGCGAGCGTGCAGCTGGATCTTGCCGCCCCGGTCGACCAGGTCGAGGAAGGCCGCCTTGCCGGCGCCGCGACGCGCGGCGACGCGCCCGGCCACGCGGTGGGGCTCGTCGGTCTCCTCTCCCACCTCGCAGATGCTCGTAGGCGGAGCGGACCTCGGCGATCGGCTCCACCCCGGGATAGGCATAGGGCGGAATCTCGGCGCCTTCTTCGCGCAGACGGGCGGCCTTGGCCCGCCGCTCGGCGATCAGCTCAGGTAGGCCGTGAGCCCCGCCACCTGGCTCGTCCTCGCTCTCGCTCACGAGCGAAGAGCCTACGTGAGCCCGATGTCGATCTTTGTGATCTTGAGCTTGCGGGCGGGACCGCGCGGGACCTGGACGGCGACGACGTCGTTGCGCTTGTGCCCGATCAAGGCACGCCCGACGGGCGACTCGTTGGAGAGCTTGGCCTGCTCGGGGTCGGCCTCGGCGGAGCCGACGATCGTGTACTTGACCGACTTGCCGGTCTTCTCGTCCTTGACGTGCACGACGGACCCGACCCCGACCACGTCGGTGGAGATCTCCTTGGAGTCGATCACGCTCGCCATGCGCAGCTTCTCCTGCAAAGTGGCGATGCGGCTCTCGAGCATGGCCTGCTCGTTCTTGGCGTCGTCGTACTCGGCGTTCTCGGCGATGTCGCCGAATTCGCGAGCCTCCTTGATGCGTTCGGCTACCTCACGACGCTTGGCAGTGGAGAGCAGGTCCAGCTCGTCCTGGAGCTTGGAGAGCCCTTCGGGAGTGAGGATGACGTCCTTGGGCATGTTGGTGGCGGGAACCTCTCCGCGATAGTTGGTTGAGACGATCAAAATCCCCGCCGTTTCAGGCGGGGACGAACGCCGACGGGTGCGCGGCGAGCGCAGCAGTATAGCGAGCGTCATCCAGGCTGGCGACCCGTTGCAGGGACTCCGCCAAAGCTTTCGCGTCGGGCCTGTCAAGGCCCAGGCGGGCGACGTACCAGGGGTAGAACTTGCGCAGGTAGCGGGTGGCCCGATCCGCCCCCAGAGTGCTCGACGGCGCGGTCGATCGTCCAATCCAGCTCGGCGAGAACCTCTGAGCGCTTGGGGGCATCCTCGCGCAGTGCCCAGGAGCTGCTCGAACAGCCAGGGGTTGCCCAAAGAGCCGCGCGCGAGCATGACCGCGGCGGCCCCGGTCTGCTCGTAGGCGGCGGTGGTGCTGTCCACGTCGTGCAGGCCGCCCGTGAGGATCACCGGAGCTTGCAAGGTCTCGACTAGGCGCGCGGCCAAGGCGTAGTCGGGAACACCTTTGTGGTGGACAGCGGCCGAGCGCGGGTGGAATGCGATCGCGGCGACGCCGGCCTCCTCGACCAGACGATGGGCCAGGTCGAAGCCGCTCGTGTCGCCGGGGCGCCGGCCGGAGCGCAGCTTGACCGTGACCGGCAGCCCGGAGCCGAGACGGGCGGCCCGGGCGACGGCGACCGCGACGTCGGGGTCGTCGAGCAGGGCGGCGCCGGCGCCGGTCTTGCAGACCTTGGGCACGGGGCAGCCCATGTTGAGGTCGATCGCGTCGGCGCCTGCGTCCGCGACGACGCGGGCGGCGACACGCATGATCTCGGCGTCCTGGCCGAACAGCTGGATCGAGACCGGCCCCCCGGGGGCGGGCGGGCCTGGATCGCGCTCGCGCTCGTCGATCCGCAGCATCTCCACGCAGGTGCGCTCGTTGCCGTGGAAGATCGCGTGGGAGGAGACCATCTCCGAGACCGCCAGGCCGGCACCGTGGCGCTTGGCCTGCAGGCGCACGAACCAGTTGCCGATGCCGGCCAGGGGCGCGAGCATCACCCGGTTGGGGACCGTCAGCGGTCCCAGCTGCCAGGAGTCAGTCAGGTGAGCGGTTGCCATGCGCCCATTATGGGGATCGTCGTTCGCGCCCTTCGTGCTCAGAGACGCCGTCGGCTGACGACCGGCCCGACTCGGCCCTACGACGACGTTCAGCTCGTGGATCAGGCGCAGGCCGGTGAGCGTGAGCAGGTCGTCGACCTCGGAGATCTCCTCGGTGAAGGGGACGACCAGGCTGGAGAGGCCGCCGGTGGCGATCGTCGAAGCGCGTACGCCGAGCTCGTCGTAGAGGCGGCGCAGGATCGCGTCGATCGCCCCGGCGTAGCCGTAGACGACGCCGGAGCGGATCGCGTCGATCGTGTTCTTGGCGATCACTGAGCGGGGGGGCGCGAGCTCGACCTTGGGCAGGCGCGCGCCGCGCTCGGTCAAGGCATCCAGGGAGACCTCGATGCCGGTCATCAGAGAGCCGCCGATGTACTCGCCCTCGGCGGAGACCACGTCGAAAGTGGTGGCGGTGCCGAAGTCGACGCACACGGCGGGACCGCCGAAGCGGTCGCGCAGTGCCAGGGCGTTGACGAGGCGGTCGGCGCCGATCTCGCGCGGGTTGTCGTAGCGGATCGCCATGCCGGTCTTCAGGCCGGGCCCGACGACGAGCATCTCGTGGCCCAGGTAGCGCTCGGCCATGGCCGTCCATTCGGGCTCGAGGTGGGGCACGGTCGAGGACAGGATCGAGCTCGATAGATCCTCGAAGGCGACGCCGCGCAGCTCCAGAAGGTTGCGTAGGGCCGCCCCGAGCTGGTCGGCGGTGGACTCGCGCACGGTGGCAAAGCGCCAGTGCTCCAAGAGCTCCTCGCCTCGGAAGGTGCCGAAGTGGGTCTGGGTGTTGCCGACGTCGACTACGAGGAGCATGGGGCGGGATTATGGGCCCCAGGCGCCCGCGGTGCACTGCCGCCGGCGCGCCTTCCACCTCTGTGACCATCGGCGCGCCCACCCTCCGCGACCATCGCAGCCCGATCCCGCCACTGCCGGGAGGACTCTCGCCGGCCGTCGCCGTGAGTCCTGGTCGGCGAGCCAGCCAGGACGCACGGAGGCGAGCGATAGGCCTATGCTGCGGAGCGTGAACGTGAAGCTGTATTCACTGCCGGGATCGCACCCGTGCGCCGCCGTCGAGGTGGCGCTGCGGTTGAAGGGGATCGAGTACAAGCGGGTGGACCTGGTGCCGCTCAGCCAGCTCGCGATCGGACCGCTGCTGTACGGCGGGAACACCGTGCCGGGGCTGCGCATCGACGGCGAGCGCTTGGCGGGATCGCGCACGATCATGCGCCGGCTGGACACGCTTGCGCCGGAGCCGCCGCTGCTGCCGCCGCTGAACGACGCGGTCGCGCGCGCGCGTGTGTTGGAGGCCGAGCGGTGGGGCGACGAGGTGTTGCAATCGGTGCCGCGACGCCTGCTCGACGCTGCCTTCTTGCGCAACCCGAGGTGCATGGAGAGCTATGTGGGCGACGCGAAAATGCCGATGCCGGCGCCGCTGATGCGCCCGGCGATGCCGCTGACGGCAAAGCTGATGGCCAAGCGCAACAAGGCCGACGACGCCAAAGCCAAGGCCGACCTGGTGGCGCTACCGGCGCAGCTTGAGCACATCGACGCTTGGATCGCCGACGGGGTGCTCGGCGGCGAGCAGCCCAACGCTGCCGACCTGCAGATCGGCAGCTCGATCAGGCTGTTGATGACGCATCGCCGACGTGCGACCGTTGATCGAAGCGCACCCCGCCTTGAGCCTGACGCGCTGGTTTGAGCCACAGGCCGGCGAAACGCCTCCGGGGACGCTCCCGGCGGAGTGGCTGCCGGGCACGCGCCGCCGAGCGCGGCCTGAAGCCACCGGTCCGATTCGCCACACGGTGGGCGTCCAGGGCGCTACAGTCGCAAGACGGCTCGACTGCGGATGCCGACCGTCGGCTAGCGCAGCCGAACATCGGATCAAACATGCGCGCCCTGGACCCGCAGTCGCTCACACGACACATCGACCGCCTGTATCGCGCGGCCTGGGCGCTGTGCGGCTCCAGGGAGGACGCCGAGGATCTCGTTCAGGACACGTTCGCGAAGGTACTGGCCAAGCCGCGGATGTTGCGTGGTGAGGACGAGGCGGCCTACCTGATGAAGGTTCTGCACAACACGTTCTTTAGCTCGCGGCGCACGGCTTCGCGGCGACCGAAGACGGGCACTTCGCTGGAGGATGTCGTGGCGGCCGACCCACAGCCAACGCACCAGCCGGAGCAGGCGCTGGACGTGCAGGAGCTCTATGCGGCCGTTGCTCAACTGCCGGAGGATTTCCGGCTTGCGCTGGTCGCCGTGGACATCTTGGGGCTCTCCTACCGTGAAGCGGCCAATGCATTGAAAGCACGCGAGGCAACGATCACAACGCGCCTGTTTAGGGCCAGGCGCCAAGTCGCGCGCATCCTTGACGGAGAGGCGCCTGCCAGCGAGACGCGCACCGAAGCGCCCAAGCCCGCCACGACAGAAGCCGATTCCGCGGGGACACGAAGCGTGTTCTCGCCGGGGCGGGAAGGGAGTACGCCACGCGAGCGTCTTGCAGAGCAGGGACATCTATGAGCGATCTACATGGAGATACCGAGATCGAGCTGGCAGCCTTGGCCGACGGTTCGCTGACGGGCAAGCGGCGCGAGGAGGCGCTCAGACGTGTGCGCGACTCGCGTGATCTGCAGAGCGAACTGGCCGAGCAGCAACGCGTAGTCAAGCTGACCGCGGCCGCGAACGCAAAAGTGGACGCTCCGGAGTCTCTACACCGCCGGATCGAGGCGATGCTCACGCCAGGCGCGCAAGGAACGGGCCACGATCGGGCGCCGCGCCGGTTGGCGTCTCGTTGGGGGATACTCGCTCTCTGCCCAGTTCCTGGCTGCCTGGCTTGAGCGGTCTACGAGTAGTGCTTGCTGGAGTGGGAGCCTTGGCGGTGATCGCAGTCCTTGCCGTGGTCGGGCTATCTGGCGGGAAAAACCATTCGGGATCTTCTTCGAGCTTGAACGTACAACAGACCGCATCGCTCACGTTGAGCGTCGCGACTGGCCCGGCGCCCTCAGAGAACGAACGCGATCGCTCACAACTGCAGGTGGCCGTGGATGGAGTGGCATTCCCTTATTGGAAGGAGCGCTTTGGCTGGCGCGGCATCGGCACGCGCAGCGACGTGGTGGCGGGCAGAACCGTTAGGACCGTGTTCTATGCGAATAGTGCAGGCCAACGTGTGGGATACGCGATCGCCTCGGGACGTGCCCCGGCGATCGCGGGCGGAAGGGTGGTACGCCGCTGGGGAGTGTCTTATCGCCTGCTCGAGCACGCCGGGGCGACAGTCGTGACCTGGCAGCGGGGCGGCCACCTATGCGTGATGGCCGGACGCGGCGTGAGCGCCCGCACGCTCGTGAACCTTGCGAGCTGGGGCAGCGAGAAGTCGCACGCGGCCTGACCGCAGCAGTTCGCCTGGCTGGCGGCCGACTCGACCAAATCGCCAACCTGACCGATGCTTTTTTGCCATATGCAAGGACTTCGGGAAGGTCGAGCTCAAGCGCAGCGTCTTGGCTGGTAGCGACAGCGCGGGGAAAATCCGCGGAAAGGAGCCGAAGACGATGAGAGGACGAGCACTAGCCGGTACGCTGGCCACGCTAACCGTGGCGGGCGGCACCACAATTCCGGCGCTGGCCTCAACTGGCGCTCATCGCGCCGCGACGCACTCGGTGACGCTGAAGAACATCAGGTTCCATCCAGGCACGTTGAGCATCAAACGCGGCGACACCGTGACCTGGTTGTGGGAGGACAAAGGCATCGAACACAACGTGACCGGCAGCGGCTTCAAATCGAGGACGATGACCAAAGGCTCCTTCAGCGTGCGCTTCACCAGAGCGGGCACGTTCAACTATCGCTGCACGATCCACGCGGCCGAAGGGATGAAGGGCTCGATCGTGGTGCACTGAGCGCTTTTCGCAACGCCAACGGCAATAGTGGTATGATTAACCCACTATGGCCTATATCGTCGCTCGCAAGACCGGCGCCTGGGAGATACGAGAGTCCCACAGCACCGATGCCGGCCCCCGCAGTCGCACGCTGGCCAGCTTCCGGATGTTGACGCCGGCAGTGATCGAGCGCGCACGCACACGCTCATCGAAGGATCTGAACGAAGACGAGCTACGCAAGGCGGCGCGGCGAGCCGGAGCGCCTGTCGCGACTCCCGAGTCTGACTCCACCGCCGGCAAGCTGCTGGCGGAGCTGGCCGCCGGCAGACGGCCACGACCGCTGCTCGCGCGCTTGCTCGTACAGGCCCTCGCTAACGACGAGCATCAGCCGACGGACAACGCGCAAGCTGCTGCCGCGTGGATCGTCGCATCGCCCGAGCGACGCGGAGAGACGTTGCGCGATCTACTGCTACTGGTCGATCAGTTGCCGCGACGCGCAATGCGCGAGCGCGCCCGCTTCCCACGGATCGCCTCGTCCCCTGCATGAGCGAGGCGAGCCTTCCTGAGAAGGTCCTCGCCCTCCATGAGCAGTTGACGCGCGCAGACATCCCACACGCGTTCGGTGGCGCCCTGGCGCTTGCCTACTATGCAGAGCCGCGCGCAACTATCGACGTGGACCTGAACCTGTTCGTGAGTCCGAGTTCCTATCCTGAGGTCGAGCGCGAGCTGGCGCAGATCGGAGTCGGCGACGGCGCCAAGCCAGAGATAGTGGAGCGCGATGGCCAGTGCCGCTTGCATTGGGGCGATACGCCGATAGACCTGTTCTTCGCATACGACGCCTTCCACGACGCGATGCGCCGCGCTGTCCGGAGCGAGCCTTTTGGCGAAGCGCGGATCCCAATCCTCGCACCGGAGCACCTACTCGTATGCAAGACGATCTTCAACCGCCCCAAGGACTGGCTCGACATCGAGCAGATGATCGTATGCGTAGAGGAGCTCGAGGCCGAGGAGATCCGCACGTGGCTCGACCGAATCGTTGGAGCCGACGATCCCCGCAGGGAGCGCTTTGACCGTTTGGTCGAAGCTTGCGAAGCCTGAACAAGCCAGGACGGGTCGCCCGGGGAGCCAGCCTCCCCCATCGACGACCCGCCCGCCCCGGGCCCTTCTTGGCCTCAGGAGTTGTCCATCTCGGCGTCGCTCGGGTAGAACACGTACTGGTCGGCGACCCGCAAGACGGCTAGCAGATAAGACGCCGCGAGGACTCAATCCTTCCTTAGAGCGCCTAACAGAATGCGTGCACGTCTGGATACGGCCGATGACCTTCGCGGAGCTGCGTCCTCGGGGCTCGACTTGGTACCACCAAGCCTTCGCCCCTGCGTCCTTGCTCCACTCGATCCTCGACCGTCCCAGCCGCACCCGCATTCTGTTAGGCGCTCTTAGACATTGTCTCAAAATGAAGGTGTTGTCTGGTTGCGGCTGGAATTAGTTGTGCGTCAACTTGATCCGAAAGGATGTGCGGCGCATGGCGGAGCGGCTGGTTAGCGACGAGTTCTGGGCTCGGGTGGAGCGGGTGATCCCGAAGGTGCCGCGTCGTTTCAGGCATCCCGGCCGTAAGCGTGTGGATGATCGCTGCTGTTTGGAGGCGATCATGTACGTGCTCAAGACGGGGTGCCAGTGGGCGATGGTGCCGGTGAGCGAGACTGGTTGTAGTGGCAAGACGGCGTGGCGGCGGATGGACGAGTGGGACCGCTCCGGTGTATGGGACCGGTTGCACGAGTCGCTTCTGGCCGAGCTCAACGCTTCGGGCGAGATCGACTGGAGCACGGGTGTGGTCGACTCGAGCACCGCCCCCGCGGTTTTTGGGGGGCCTTCACCGGCCCGAACCCCACAGATCGCGCGAAGAAAGGCGTCAAGGACCACGCGCTGACCGATGGTCGCGGTGTGCCGATGGCAGTGTCGGTCACCGGCGCTAACCGTCACGACGTCACGCAGCTGATCCCGCTCGTGGACGCGGTGCCGAGCGTGCGTGGCAAGGCCGGCCGGCCACGCCGGCGGTTTAGGCGTGTGCTGGCCGACCGCGGCTATGACTACGACAAGTACCGGCGCCTGCTGCGCTCACGCAACATCCAGCCGGTGATCGCTCGGCGCGCCACCGAGAACGGTTCCGGCCTGGGCAAGGAGCGCTGGGTCGTCGAGCGCACCATCTCCCACCTACACCAGCCCAGACGGCTACGCCAATGCTACGAGCGCAGCGACCGCATGCGGCTCGCGTTCCTCAAGCTCCGGGCCTGCCAACTCTGCTACCTCAAACTCACATCATTTTGAGACAACGTTCTAGAGCTAAAAACGACAGGGGCGGCCCGGCCCAGCGCACACCCTCGCTCACGGGCAGGACCGCCAAGGCGTCGGACAGTCGCTTACCTTCGGGTGTCGCCAGCTGGAAATCCAGCTCCAGGGCCGGCACCAGGACGAAGCGGCGCGAGAGGACCTGCTCGTGGGGCAAGGTCATGCGCTCGTGTGAGAGCTGGATCTCGCCGAGCAGGAGGATGTCGATGTCGATCGCGCGGGGGCCGTGGCGCACGCCGCCCTCGGTTCGTCCCAGATCGCCCTCCAGACGCTTGACGGCGTCGAGCAGGTCCAGGGGCTCGAGCGCCGTCTCGACGAGCACGCACGCGTTCAGGAAGCTCGGCTGGTCGAGCACCTCGCCGACCGGATCTGTGTCGTACACAGAGGATGCGGCGGTGACACGCACGCCAATCGACGGGAGCGCGTCGACGGCGGTCTGAAGATGGGCGCGGCGATCGCCGACGTTGGATCCAAGGCCGAGCAGGCCGCTGCGGTGGGACATCGCGAACGAACGCTATAGGGATGAGCTACGCCCCGCTGGCCTCGGGCAAGGCTCCCTCGCTCAACCCGAAGCGCCGATGCAAGCGCCGCAAAGGCCGCGGCGCCCACCACGTCAGGTCGCCCAGGCGTCCCATCAAGGCCGGCACCAGCAAGGCTCGCACGAACGTGGCGTCGATCGCGACGGCCAAAGGCACTCCAACCCCGAGCTGCTTTACGAAGAAGATGTGCGAGGTCGTGAAGGCGCCCAGGGCCACACAGAACAAGAGCGCGGCCGCCGTGACCAGGCGACCCGTGCGCTCCAAGCCATAGGCGACCGCGTCGCGCGTGGCCAGACCTGAGTCGTGGGCCTCCTTGATGCGCCCAAATAGGAACACGCCGTAGTCGGTGGACAAAGCGAAGGCAAGGATGAACAGCAAAACCAGGTTCGACTCCTCCAGGCCCCCGATCGGCGTGAAGCCGAACAAGCTGTCGAGGTGTCCGTCCTGGAAGATCAGGACGAGTAGGCCGGCGCCCACCGCGACGGTGAGCAGGTTCATAAGCAAAGCCATCACTGGCAGGATGAGCGAACCGGTCATCAGGAACAGGAAGCCACCGGTCACCGCGGCCAGAATCGCCAAAGCCAAAGGCAGATGCGCGGAGATGGCCGCCTTCTGATCGACGAACCAAGCGGTCGCGCCCCCCACCAGCAATGCCGATGAAGTCCCACCCGCCCCGATCGTGCGCAGGTTCTTGACCAAGGCCTGGTTGGCCGGCGCGCCATCCGTGCCGCGCGGTTGCAGTTCGATCTCCCACACGCTTCGTCCCAGATAGCGCGGCGGGCCGACCGAGGCTTGGGCGCCGGCGATCTGTCCCGCGCGGGCGGCGACCGCGACCACAGGCGCGGTCGCCATCCCGGCTCGCGCAGGCGCGGAGGAGCGCACGACGATCGTGATCGTCTGGGAGGCGTCCACGGGGAAGTCGTGGGTCAAGGTTTCTGCCACCTGGCGCGCTTCGGAGGAGGCGGGCAGGACGTGGGCGTCGGCGGGCGTCAGCTCGAGGCGCAAGACCGGCACGGCGGCCAGCAGGAGCAGGACGGCAGTTGCCAAGGCGACCAGCCCGGGGCGGCGCATGACGCCGCGCGCGAACCGGTACCATGCGCCCCGCTCAGACGCTTGGGCGGTACGCGCGGCCGAACGCTGCAGGCGAGCGGGCGAGAGCGCGTCGATGCGCGGGCCCAAGGCCACCAGGACGGCCGGCAAGACGAGCAGCGAAACCGCCCCCGCGGATAGGGCGACGATCGCCCCGCCGATCCCCATCGAGTAGAGGAAGCGGATCGGGAAGACGAGCATCGAGGCCAAGGCCCCGGCCACGGTCAGGGAGCTGTAGAGCACGGTGCGGCCCGCCGTCTGCAGGGTGCGCGCGATGGCCGCGCGTTGGTCGATTGACGATCCCGTCGATCGTCGATCGGTGGCGCCGCCAGCCAGCTCCTCGCGGTAGCGGGAGAGCACGAACAGGCTGTAGTCGATCCCCAGGCCCAAGCCCATGCCGGTGACCAAGTTCACGGCGAACACCGAGATCCCCGCGAATTGATCGATCAGGCGCAAGAGGATGAACGTGAGCACGATCGCGAAGCCGCCCACCAACAGCGGCAGGGCTGCGGCCACGAGCCCGCGGAACACCCAGAAAGACAGGAGCAGGAGGATCGGGAAGGCGAACATCTCCGCTCGCTGCAGATCGGTGGAGGTCGTCTTGTTGATCTCGTCGAAGGCCACGTCGTTGCCGCCGAAGCGCACCCCGCTGCCGGCCACCTGGGCGCGCACCCGATCGACCGCATGGGTCGAGTCTTCGCGGTTGGCGAACGCAGCCAGGACGAGCGAGAGACGCCCGTCGCTCGAGACCAGCTCGGGCAGGCGCGTGGCCGGATAGTCGAGCACGCGCTGAAAGCCGGGCTGTACGGACAGCAGAGACGCCACCCGGGCGCTCTCGCGCTGAGCGGCCACGTCGGTGTGCTGGCCGATCGGCGATCCCGCCGCGTGCCCCGAATGGGGTATCGATCGCCGATCGGTGCCGGAGCTCGGCACCAAGGCAACCACGCCATATGTGGCGGTCTGACCGGTGGCGTGTTCGATCGCCTTCAGGACCTGCTGGTTCTGGGCGGCGGGGTCCTGGAAGTCGGAGTTTTCGCTCTTGAGGATCGACACCACCGGGGCGCCGACGGCCGTGGCCACCAGGAACACGATCCCCGACACGATCAGGATGCGCCGCGAGCGCGTGACCGCCAGATCGGCGAGCTTGGAAATCACTCAGCTCAGATTAGTGACTGCTAACTAACTTGTCAAGCGACTCCATTGCCTCACTTGGGCCGCCCCGCGCGCGTGCGCGCGCGTGGGCGCCCTTTGCGCAACAACTCACTTATCGCCTCTCGCCAAGCCTCGACCGAACCATCGCTACTCCCCCGCCTCCCGCCAAACCTCTACAGAGACGTCCTCCACGGGGAGCGGTATGGGCGGCTCGGGCTTGGAGGCCTTGACCCAGACCCCTTCAAGCTCGAAGTCGGACAGCAAACGGTCGGCTATCGCGGAGCACAACCGCTCCAAGGTCTTGTAGGAGCGCTGCTGGGCCACCAGGGCGACCAGCTGGCAGACCTCGGCGTAGTCGATCGTGTCCTCGACGCGGTCGGTGACGGTGGCGTCGGTCTCGCCCACGTCCAGGCGCAGATCGAGGAGCAGGCGCTGGCCGATCTCGCGCTCGGCCTCGCTGACGCCGTGGTGCGTGTAGAGCGAGAGGCCGGAGATCTCGATCGTGACGGTCTCGAAGCCATCCTCCTCGTCCTGCTCGCCCTCGAGCGGCTCCTCGTCGCTCAGGTCGTCGTCGGGCTCGCCTTCCATTTGCCGCTCAACGTAGCAGCCGCCACGGCCAGGGCATCCGCCACGGGCGCCACGTCGTGGACGCGGAAACACCGAAGCTCCTCGCTCGCAAGGCCATCACGTTCGTGGCGATCGTGCCGGGCAGGCGCTCGGCCACAGGCAGCGGCTCGGCCACAGACGCCCCCACGCGCGCGCGCGTGGACACCCGTTTTTGCGGATGCGACAACCCCGAGGAAGCTCTTGCGCGAAGTCCCCACCAGCACCGGCCGCCCCACAACCACGATCTCCCCGAGCCGACGCAGAAGCTCCAGATTGTGGGCGACGGTCTTGCCGAAGCCGATGCCGGGATCCAGCACGACGCGATGCTCGGAGATCCCCTCCCCGACCGCGAAGGAGAGCCGCTCTTCCAGGAACGCACGAACGTCATCCACCACATCCCGTATAGCGCAGGTCTCGTTGCATCGTGCGCGGCTCGCCGAGCATGTGCATCAAGCAGCAGTCGGCGTCGCTGCCGGCCACCACAGAGGCCATCTCCGGATCGGCGCGCAGGGCGCTTACGTCGTTCACCAGAGTGGCTCCGGCGGCGAGAGCGGCGCGGGCCACGGCCGCCTTGGAGGTGTCGATCGAAAGCTGAGGCGGCTCGGACAGCGAGCGGGTCGCTGCCGCCAGCGCTTCGATGACGGGTATGACGCGACGCTTCTCCTCCTCCTCCTCGACGGGCTCGGCGCCAGGCCGCGTCGATTCGCCGCCGATGTCGAGGATGTCGGCACCTTGCTCGACCAACTCCAGGCCGTGCTGAGACAGCGGCGTTGCGCGTCCAGGAACAGACCACCGTCCGAGAACGAGTCGGGCGTCACGTTGACGACCCCCATGAGACGGTAGTCGGCCACGACCGACAGCCTATGCGCCAAGCGTCTCAGCCGACTGGCGAGGACCTACGCGAGGCTCAGGTCAGCGACGGCCCGCAGGGATCCGCAGCCGGTCATGTCAGCCGTGCCGCCGGCCAAGCCGGGACGCGGCAGAGGTCGCGGTGCTTCGCGGCCGGCGCGGTCGGCGGAGGCGGGCGGGACGGGCAGCTCGGGCGCGGGCGGCTCCTCGGCGCCGAAGACTTCCAGCTCGTCCTTGCCGTCGAGCAGGGCTTGGAACTCCTCCTTCTCGATCGTCTCGCGCTTGACGAGGATCTCGGAGATCTTGGTCAGATCGTGCTGGTGCTCGGTGAGGATCGTGCGGGCACGGTGGTGGGCGGCCTCGACGATGCGGCGCACCTCGTCGTCGATCTCGCGCGCGATCTCGTCGGAATAGTCGGGCTCGGTGGAGAACTCGCGACCGAGGAAAGGCTGACCGTGCTCGTGGCCGAACACGCGCGGGCCCAGCTTGTCGGACATGCCGAAGCGCATGACCATCTGCTTGGCGGTGGCGGTGACCTTCTCCAGGTCGTTGGAGGCGCCGGTGGTGATCTCGTTGAAGACGATCTCCTCGGCGGCGCGCCCACCCAGGGTCATGGCCATCGTGTCGTTGAGCTCGGCGCGTGTGGTCAGGAAGCGATCCTCTTGGGGCATCGAGATCGTGTAGCCCAAGGCCTGGCCGCGCGAGATGACCGAGACCTTGTGGACGGGGTCTGAGTGCTCCAGGAAGTGGCCGACGATCGCGTGGCCCATCTCGTGGTAGGCGGTGATTAGGCGCTCTTTGGAGGACATGACGCGCGTCTTCTTCTCGGGGCCGGCGATCACGCGCATGATCCCCTCCTCGAGCTCGTCCTGGCCGATCTCGCGCTTGCCGATACGTGCGGAGAGCAGGGCGGCCTCGTTGATCAGGTTGGAGAGGTCGGCGCCGGTGAAGCCGGGGGTCTGGCCCGCGAGGGCATCGATGTCGATCACCTTGGCGAGAGGCTTGCCGCGCGTGTGGACCTCGAGGATCTTGGCGCGGCCCTTGCGGTCGGGACGATCGACGGCGATCTGGCGATCGAAGCGACCGGGGCGCAAGCAGGGCCGGGTCGAGGATGTCGGGCCGGTTGGTGGCCGCGATCATGATGATGTTGTCCTTGGCCTCGAAGCCGTCCATCTCGACCGAGCAGCTGGTTGAGGGTCTGCTCGCGCTCGTCGTGGCCGCCACCGAGCCCGGCGCCGCGGTGGCGACCGACGGCGTCGATCTCGTCCATGAAGATGATGCAGGGGGAGTTCTGCTTGGCCTGCTCGAACAGGTCGCGCACACGCGAGGCGCCGACACCGACGAACATCTCGACGAAGTCGGAGCCCGAGATCGAGAAGAAGGGCACGCCGGCCTCGCCGGCGACTGCGCGCGCGAGCAGCGTCTTACCGGTGCCGGGCGGGCCGTAGAGCAGGACGCCGGTCGGAATCCGAGCGCCGAGCGCCTGGAACTTCTTCGGGTTCTCGAGGAATTCCTTGATCTCGTGCAGCTCCTCGACGGCCTCGTCGACCCCGGCGACGTCGCGGAAGGTGATCTTCGGAGAGTCCGCCGACATGCGCTTGGCGCGCGACTTGCCGAAGCGACATCACGCGCGAGCCTCCACCCTGGACCTGGTTGATCAGGAAGAACCAGAAGCCGAGGATCAGGACCAGAGGCAGCGCGAACGTCAACAGCGACGGCCAGATCGACGTTTTGTTCGATTCGATGTTGAAGGGGGCGCCCGACTTTTCCAGGGCGGCGATCAGCTGGGGCGAGGCCTGGTCGACGTAGCCGACTTCGTATTTTTCTTCTTTGTTGGTGTTGAGCGTGACCGCGACCGAGTTGTCTTTGACCTTCAGCACGGCCGACTTGACGCGGTGCTGGGGGATGTCTTCGGTGACGAGCGTCTTGTAGCTGTGCACCGGCCCTTTCTGGTTGCTCGGCACGACCAGCTTGGACAGGAAGAAGGCGAGCACGACCACGATCAGGATCGGGAAGGCGGCGCTCTTGAAGAATCGGCTCATGGGCTTGAAACGCTGGTGGTGGACGGCCCGGTAGGTCGGTCTCCGCCAAGCCCTCAGCGTACCATGGGAAGCCGGAATTACCGGCCATTTGAAGCCACGGGCGAGGTCGTGCACGGAGGCTCATAGGGGTGGGGATCGACGTTCGTACCTTCCTCATGAACGCTCCAAAACAGCCACGAACGGCAGGTTGCGGTGACGCTCGGCGTAGTCCAGGCCGTAGCCGATCACGAAGCGGTCGGGGATCTCGAAGCCGACGTAGCGCGTGGGCAGGTCGACCTTGCGCCGGTCGGGCTTGGTCAACAGCGCGCACACCTCCAGGGAGGCGGGGTTGCGCGAGCCAAGGTTGCGCAGTAGGTATTGGAGGGTGAGCCCGGAGTCGACGATGTCCTCGACGATCAGCACGTCGCGACCCTCGATCGCGACGTCGAGGTCCTTGAGGATGCGCACGACCCCGGAGGAGTCGGTGGCCGAGCCGTAGGAGGCGACCGCCATGAAGTCGACCTCGACCGGGATGTCGACGTGGCGCATCAGGTCGGAGAGGAAGAAGACGGCGCCCTTGAGCACCCCGACGAGCAGGAGGGGCCGCCCGGCGTAGTCGCGCGAGATCGCTTCGCCCAGCTCACGCACGCGCTGGGACAGCTCCTCGGCGCCGACCAGGACCTCCCCCACTTCGGAGTCGGCGCCAGGCGCGGGAGCGAGACGCTCGGGTTGGGGTGCCACCCGGCGCAGTGTATTGACCGTGCGGCCAAGCTCGCGAACCGAGCCCGTCCTGCCCGATCTTCCCGCCTCCAGCTCTTCGCCCGGTCTCGCATCTGCCGCGCCAGCTGTTAGCCGCTCCAGCTATTCGCGCGGCTCGCGCTGTCGACGCGGCTGGATCGGCGATCATGCGCAACTCCCCGCCCTCGATCACGGCGGAGACCAGGCCGCCGACATGCAGCTCGGCTCGGCCGGCGGGCTGCGCGAGGGCAAGGATCTCGGCCACGCGCTCGCCGGCCTGGGGCACGAACGTGGAGGCGGCGTCCTCGGCCAGGCGGATCACGATCAGCCGCTGCAGGGCGGGCGCCAAGACGCCGAGTCGCTCGACGGCGATGCGATCGGCGCCGGCCAGCTCGGCGTCGACGAGCGCGTCGAGCAGGTCGGTCTCCTCGCGCAACAGCTCGGCCGTACGCAGGACGTTGGCGGCGGCCGCCGGATGGACGGCCTCCAGGGCCGGCAGCAAGACCGTGGCGCACGCGCGCGCGCGCGTAGGCGGGGCTGTCGTTGCTTTCGTCTTCGCGCCAGGCGAGCCCTCGCTCCCGGCAGTAGGCGGCGGTCTCGCATACGCGTCAGCCCCAGCAGCGGCCGCACCAACCTGCCCTCGCGCGCGGCATGCCGAGCAAAGCACGACGTCCGGGCGAGGCGGCGAGACGGTAGAGGATCGTCTCGACCTGGTCGGTGGCGGTGTGGCCGGTCGCCACCAGAGCTGTCTCGCGCTCGGGCGCCCTCGCGCGCGAGGCACCCCCTCGAGCAATACTCACTCCCCACCGGCCCCCCGGCTCCTCCCGCGCTCCGCCACCTCGAAAGCGGCCCGGTAGCGCAACTCGCGCGCCCAGGCGTGCAGGTTCCCCTTGGCGTCAGTGTCGCGCTCGGCGCGCACCACCTCGATCTCCACATCGAGTTGACCGCACAGCTCGCGACAGTGAGGCCTCGTCGTCGTCCGAGTCGGCCCGCAGCCCGTAGTTGACGTGCAAGGCACGTACACGGTCAGCACCGCACAGGGCCACGGCGATGTCGAGCAGGCAGACGGAGTCGCGCCCGCCGGAGAGCATCGCCACGACCGCACACCCTTCGGAGGCGCCATCCGCTCGCACGCAGTCCCGAATCTCGGCGGCGCTCATGTGCACGGTCGCGCGCAGAGCCTCGGCGACGTTTATCGAAATCATCGATTCGTGCGGCGAAGCGATATCACTCGCTGGAAGCTCGCAAACGTCGGCATCGCCACAGCCGCGATCGCGAGCAGCGGGCCGTACGAGGTCAGGCCTACTCTCGCGGCCGGCAGGGCGTTGAACAGCTCGATCGGCTCGGTGAAGCCCTTCAGGCCGATTTCGCCGATCAAGTCGAAGCGCACACCGTCCACGCCGACCGACGCTGTCCACGACCGGGCGCGTGACCAAGACCTCACCGCCGGCGGCCCGGGCGACGACGCGCGCGGCCTGGTTGACGTCGCGCCCGTAATAGTCGCCGTCGCGGTAGAGCGCCTCGCCGTAGTGGATGCCGATGCGCGGCGCGGGGTCCTCGGGCTCGACTTCGCGCTGGAAGTCGACGGCCCAGCGGGTGAGGGCGACCACGTCGGCGCCGACCACCATGACCTCGTCGCCGAGCGTCTTGATCACGCGGGCGTCGATCGGCAGGCGAGTGCTGGACCGCCTCGACGAAGCGTTCGACCACGCCGACGGCCTCCTCGTCGCCGCGCTCCTCGGTCAGCTTCGTGTAGCCGGCGAGGTCGGCGAAGGCGATCACGACCCGCAGGCGCCCCTCGTCGGGGATCCCGCCGGCCAGGTCGGCCTCCATGTGGCCGATCACGTCCTGCTCGATGAAGTGGCCGAGGAAGCGACCGTGCAGGTAGCGCATGAAGGGCGCCGCGAAGGGCAGCAGCTCGGCCGCCAAGCCCTCCATCGCCTCGGCCATCTGCGCGCCGGGCATCCCCTCGCGCATCATCGGCTCGTGCACGTGCAGGTGGATCAGGCGCACCTCGGCGTCGGCGATCTGGGCCAGGGTCTGACCGTAGACTCGCGCCAGCTGCAGGAGCACCGTCTCGGGCATGCCGGCGGAGAGCATGGCGGCGATGTAGCGCACCATCTCCATGTCTTCCTCGCCGATCGAGTCGAGCGAGAGCGCGCTCAGGCCGAGGCTCATGTAGATGCGCTCGATCAACTCTTCGTCGATCTCGGCCTCGCGGGCCACCTGGGCCAGGGTGTAGCGACCCTCGGGCGGAGCGAACATTCCCTGCACGTAGCCGGCCAGCTGGCCGCTCTGGTAGGCGCGGCGGATGTCGGCGAGCGTGTGCCCGCGCTCGCGCAGCCTGCCGACGATCCCGACCTGGGCGACCGCCTGGGGCGTCCAGGCGCCTTCGTACTGGGGCACCAAGCCCTCCTTGACCCAGCGCCTGACTGTCGCCGCGGAGACGCCCGCGCGTGCGGCCACTTCGGCCAAGGTGGGCTCTTCGGGCGCGAACTCGGCAGACTCGCTTGTGGGGGACGCCGCCATCGAGGGCAGTCTAAAGTCGCCGGGCGTGAAGCACAGCGAGACAGTCCGACAGAGCCGAAAACGAGCCGATCGCGCGCTCGTCCCGCCGACGCGACGCCACCGCGGCGGCGAGACCGACCTGCGGAGAGCAGCCGATCCACCTGCGCCCGACGGCGGCGCTGGCCGAGCGAGCGCTGCTGCCGGGAGACCCGGGCCGGGCGTTGATGCTGGCCCAGTTCTTGTGCGAGCAGCCGCTGATGTTCAACCACAATCGCGGCCTGTGGGGCTATACGGGCACGGCCGCCGACGGCGAGCCGTTGACGATCCAGAGCACCGGCATGGGCGGGCCGAGCGCGGCGATCGTGCTGCACGAGCTGATCGCTCTCGGGGTCACGCGCGCGATCAGGGTCGGCACGTGCGGGACGCTTGACCGCGACATTGGGCCTTGGCGACCTGGTCGTGGCGCGCGAGGCGATCGCCGCGGACGGGACCAGCGCGGCGCTGGGAGCGGATCGCTTGACGCACGCTGAGGAGACGTTGGCCGATGCCTTGGTCGACGGAGGCGGAGCGCTCCTGCGAGCCGGCGAGCGCACTTATCGCGAGGGGCGCATCGTCAGCACCGACCTCTTCTACGAGAGCGACTCCGAGCGCAACGTCGCCTGGCGCGAGGAAGGGGCGATCGCCGTGGAGATGGAGGCCTCGGCTCTGTACGCGGTCGGCGCGGCGGCGGGCATCACAGGTCGCGTGCGTCCTGGTCGTCACCGACACGTTCGACGGGCCGGGCGCCCGCACGCGCATCGACGACGAGGCTCTCGTGCCGCGGCGAGGCGATGGGCAGCGTGGCGCTGCGAGCGCTCGGCTTGACGCATGGCCAAGCAGGACGTTACTGTATGGGGCGTTTTTGCAGCCAAGGTCTATACAAAATGTGTATACGCTTAGCAATTACGAAAAGTATTAGTCCCACCAGCCCCTTTATCTACTTTCTTGGCCGAACCGACGATTTGGGCGCTCGCTTCGCGGCAGGCTTCTTTACCGACGATGAGGTCTTTGCTGCAGACGGCGCCCTACGCGCGCGGGGGGCGGGCACTCTCCGCGGAATGAGCCCAGCCACCCCCGACAACTTGCTGCTCAACACCTTCAGCTGCTCCTCCATCGCCGCCAGCCGCCGTTCGACCGAGCCCTCGGTCAATGCCCGGTTGAGGCGGTGCACGCCGTCCTCGATGCCCTCCAGGCGCTGGGAGACCGAGCGCAGGCGCCGCGTGAGCCGTTCGATGTCGGCGGCGGTCGGGATGTTGAGTGCGCTCAAGGCAAGCTCCTGAGCTTGAGCGGCGCGCTCGCGCGCGTCGAAGGCCCGACCGATCGTGCCGGTGACGAGTGGGTTATCGAGCAGGTCGGCCAGCGCCCGACCAAGCTTGTCCTCGGTGCCGGTGGTCAAGCGCTCGCGCAGCTTGGCGGTGTGGCTGGCGCCGTCGGACATCGGCTGAAGGGTACCGTGCTGGTGTGTCCGTGCGCCTGTTCACCTTCGTGCAGATGGAGCTTCCCTGGGAGCTGGGCCCGGCCGACGGGCGCTATCTGCTGCGCAAGCCGATCGGGCCGGAGGGCAACGAGCCCCAACACGTGGTCGTGCTCTCGACCGTCGGCGCCGAGCGCAGGGGCCTGCTGGGTGGGCGCTCGCGCACACGTCGCACCGATCCGGCGCCCGCGCTGGTGCCGGTCACGCGCGCGACCGTGGTCGATCCGGTGCCCCTGTCGTTGGATACCCAGGCACGCAAGTGGCTCGAGCAACTGGACCCCGAGCGCGAGGCGCAGGCCGCCACAACGGTGCTCAACCGGGTGCTGTGGGCTCACCGTATCGCCGGCGCCGAGGCTTATGTGCACGAGATCTCCCCCGCCCAGGCGCTTGTCGTGCGGGCCGGCTACGGCGAGGGCGAGCAGGTCGCGGACGGCCTGTGGAGCGACGCGCGCGAGCTGATCCTCTCGCGCAAGCGCTCGGGAAGACGTGCGACCGCCTTGCGACCGCAAGAGCGCTTGGCCCTGCTGCTTGTCCAGCCGGGGCGAGGTCCTGCTGTGCGAGGAGCTGGTGTTGCGGGCGCGAGTGGATCTCGACGCGGGCCGCCTAGCGCTTGCGGCGATCGAGCTGGACCGCGCCTACGCTGCGGCGCTCGTCGAGCTGGGAGCCGAGCGGCGCACCGACCTGAGAGAGCGGATCGAGGAGCTGGCGGAACTGAAGAGCGAAGTCGAGGCTGCTGCCCACGCTGCCCTGCCCAAGGCCGCAATGACGCCGGACGCGACGCGCGCCCAGCCAGTAGCGCCTGACCCGCGCGCACAGGCGAGACATGCTTCGGGTGCGCCGAGGATGCCCGAGGAGCAAGTCGTTCGCCACGCGCTGGAGCGCCTGGAGGCGGCGCTGCGCGCCCGTACCGCGGCCGGCTTTACAGTGCGATGAGCATGGACCCGACCAGAACGGCGATCGGCACCTGGAGCGGCGGGCGCTTCATGCATTTCGGCGAGCCACTTTCCGAGGAGCGCTTGCTGGAGCTGCTGCGCCCCGGCGAAGGCATCGACACGGTCATGAGCGCCGACGCTTACGGCGCGGGCGAGGCGGACGCGCTGCTCGGCCGCGCGATCGAGGGAGTGGATCGCGCGGCGTTCTGCTTGATCGGCGCGATCGGCCACGACTTCTATGAGGGCGAGCGCGAAGGCGCCAAGGGCTTTCCTCGCTTCACCGATCCTCGCCTGCGCCCCGAAGAGGAGTACGGCGCGTATATCCGCATGGCCGCCGAGCGCAGCTTGGAGCGCCTCGGCGCCGACGCGTTCGACCTGCTGCTGTTGCACAACCCGGACCGGACCGGCTACACGAGCGAGGCCGTTTGGGAAGGGATGCGGGCATTGCGCCAGGAGGGACTCACGCGCCTGCTGGGCGTGGCGCCAGGACCAGCCAACGGCTTCACACTCGACTTGATCGATTGCGTCGAGCGCTTCGGAGAGCTGCTCGACTGGGCGATGATCATTCTCAGCCCGATGGAGCCTTGGCCTGGCGAGCTGGTGCTCGACGCAGCCGCGGCCAACGACGTGAAGCTGATCACGCGGGTCGTGGACTATGGCGGCGTGTTCCATGACGACGTGCGCGCAGGACACGCATTCGCGGAGTACGACCACCGCAAGTTCAGGCCGGCCGGATGGGTCGAGGCGGGAGTGGAGAAGTTGGAGCTGATGCGCCCCTATGCCGTGCGACACGGGCTGACGACGCTGCAGCTCGCCTGCCAATGGAACCTCGCCCACGAGGCGGTCGGGTGCGTGGCCCCCACCTTGATCCAAGAGAGCGGGGTGGGCGGGAACTCGATCCCCCGCCCAATAGAGGACAAGCGCGCCGAGCTGGCCGCGCTGCCGGCCGAGGTCCGGCTGAGCCAGACTGAGGTAACCGAGCTGCGCGCGATCGGCGACAACCGCGGCTCGATGGCGCTGAAGGGCGCGAGCGCCGAATACGAGGGCGAACCGCTGGCCGACCGCTGGACTTTGAACGACGAGCTCGACACGCTTGCGGCACGCTGGAAGATCGAGCCGCAGCGCGATCTCGTTAAGACCCGCTGACAATCAAGACCCAGTGACGGTTCAGATCCAGGGGACGGTCCAGACCAGTGACGGTCCACACCCAGTGACGGTCAGATCCAGGGGACGATCCAGACCCGGTCCAGACCAGTGGCGATCCAGACCGGTGACGGTCCCGAACCTGTGGGGATAGGCCCTCAGGCGGTGAGCGACGGCCCCTGGGGCGCCGCGGTGGACGCGACAGACCCGGCCCACTTCTCCAGGAACACCTCGCATTCGGCCGTGTCGAGCGGCCGCGCGAACAGAAAACCCTGCCCGGTATCGCAACTCTCTGCCCGCAGCAAGGACAGCTCGTGGGCCTGCTCGATGCCCTCGGCCAAAGTCTCGATCGAGAGCGACTTGCCGAGCTGGACGAGCGTCCTGATCAAAGTCTCGCCCTCGGAGCCCTCGCGCATTTTGGAGATGAACGAGCGGTCGATCTTGAGCGCGTCGACCGGGAAGCGTTGGAGGTAGGCAAGCGAGGAGTAGCCGGTGCCGAAGTCGTCGATCGCCACACGAACGCCGAGCTCCTTGATGGCCGCCAAGCGCACGGCGGTCTCCTCAGCGTTGGCCATGATCGTGGTCTCGGTGATCTCGATCGTGAGCGCGTTGGGCTCGAGTCCCGTTGCGCTGAGGGTGTCGGCGACTTCGCCGACGAGCTCGTCCCTGTCGAGCTGGCGTGCGGCGACATTGACCGCGACGCCGACCTCGCGGCCATTCTCACGCCACCGGGCGCCTTGAAGACAGGCCTCGCGCAGAACCCACCTGCCAACATCCACGATCAGGCCGGTCTCCTCCAACAAGGGGACAAAGTCATCGGGCTGGACGACGCCGCGGCGGGGATGACGCCAGCGGATCAAGGCCTCCATCCCGGTGGGGATCATGTCGCGCAGGTTGAACGTGGGCTGGTAGACGACGAAGAACTCTTCCTTCTCGAAAGCATCGCGCAGGTCCATCTCGAGCTCCATCTTGCTCTGGACGTCGTCCTGCATGCCCGACTCGAACACGATGTAGCCGTTCTTGCCCTCCCACTTGGCGCGGTACATGGCGATGTCGGCGTCGCGCAGGAGCTCTTCGGCGGTCGAGCGATCACCCATCGCGACCCCAACGCTGGCGGTGACGGTCAGACGCTTGCTCTCGGCGCCCTTCAGCTTGAACGGCTGCTTGAGAGCGGCCAGCAGGCGCTCGGCAATCAGCTCGGGGCCGGCCGCCAAGGACATACCTTCGGCGACGACCACGAACTCGTCGCCACCGAGGCGCCCGAGCGCGTCGATGTCGCGCACGACTCCCTCCAGGCGGGCGCCGACCGCGCGCAGGAGCTGGTCGCCGACGCCGTGTCCGAGCGTGTCGTTGATGCTCTTGAAATTGTCCAGGTCCACGAACAGGGCCGCCACCGGGGTCTGGCTGCGCCGCGCGCGCACCAGCATTTGCTCGACGCGGTCGAGGATCAGGGTGCGGTTGGGCAGGCCGGTGAGCGCATCGTGGGTGGCCATGAAGGCCAGCTCCTCTTGGCGGCGGGACAGCTCCTCGTGGGCGCGCTGGCGCTCGACCTCGTAGGACTGGCACATGCGCACCAGGGTCACGTCGAGGCTGCGCTGGAGCATCGAGAGGGCTCGCTCGAGCACGGTCTCTCCGAGCGTCAGCTCGGCGACGATCTCGCCGATGATGTCCTCGGCGGCGTCGCGCCAGCGCAGGCAGCGCTTGGTGACCTCGTTGAGCGGCGCGGCGCGCTGGGCGGCCAGCTGGCCGAAGATGCTCCAGGACTCCTGGCCGACCTCGCGCGCCACCTCGGCGCCCTCGCCGGCCATCCAGCGGGCGACCGCCTCGGTCGAGACGGTTCCAACCTTGACGAAGCTCTCTTCGACTATAGGCTCGAGCACGACGCCCGATTCCTCGTTGCGTCGGCGGATGCCGCCGACCACGTCGTGCGTGCGCTCGTTGAGGGCCTCGCCGAGACTGCGCAGATGACGTTCCAGCTCCATCCTGGCGCCCGGCGATATATCCTCGATCTGCTCGCTCAACCCATTATTTGGAACCGACATGGTCGAGATGTCGGCAAACACAGCGATCGGCTTGAGCGATCCCAGCAACTTTGGATGCAACGACGAGTCAGCGACCTTGGAAGCGCGGCGCGCGCTTGCCGAGGAAGGCGACGATGCCCTCCTTGGCGTCCTCTGAGGAGAACGCGGTGGCGAAGCCTCGCTTCTCGGCCTCGATGCCCTCGTCCAAGTCCCCGGCGCCGGAAACGCGCTTGATCTGCTCCAAGGCAATCGGCGCTTGGCCGGCAAGCCTGCGTGCCCAGGCCAAGGCGGTATCGAGCAGTTCGTGGTCCTCGACCATGCGGTTGACGAGACCGAGTTCGAAGGCCTCTTCGGCCATGATCGGGTCTCCGACCAAGTTCATCTCCAAGGCCTTGTTCTCGCCGACGAGGCGCGGCAGGCGCTGGGTGCCGCCGAAGCCGGGGATGATCCCCAGCTTGATCTCGGGCTGACCGAAAGTGGCCGAGCGCGCGGCGATGCGCACGTCGCAGGCCATCGCCAGCTCACAGCCGCCGCCGAACGCCAAGCCGTTGACGGCGGCGATGGTCGCGATGCCGTGTGTGCCGAATTCGCGCAAGAGCGCGTGGGCGTCGTGGATCAGCTGCTCGGCGCCCTCATCCATCGAGGTGAACGCCTTGATGTCGGCGCCCGCGCTGAACAGGAAAGGGTTGGAGGAGGCGATCACGAGCGCGCGCACGGGCGCCGCGCCGTCCTGGCCAGCGCCGTCCTTGACCTGCTGCCAGACCTTGCCGAGGTCTTCGATCGCCTGCGGAGAGATCGAGTTCATCTGGCCGTTGGCAAGCCAGGCGATCGCGACGCCCTCGGGACACCTCGCTCCCTCGCCGCCGGCGGCCGACGAAGCCTGGCCTATCTCCAGCTTGACGACCTCGGCGGGCTGCTCGGCGTCGGGCTGGGGGTAGGCGTAGAAGCCCTGGCCGCTCTTCTGGCCGAGCCGGCCCTGGGCGACCAGGCGGCGCAGGATCGCGGGCGGCGCGAAGCGCTCGCCGTGGCGCTCGGCGGCGCTCTCCAGGCGCTCCAAGACGCTGTCGAGACCCTCGGCGTCGGCCTTCATGAATGGCGGCATCAGGCCACGACGGGGGTCGAGGCCGGCGCCGGCCATCATCCCGAAGTCGATGTCGCGATGGGTGGCGACGCCCTCCTGCAGGACCAAGGCGGCCTCAGTGAACGTCTTCAGCGTGAGCAGCTCCACGATCTCGGCCACATCGGGGTCGGCGTCGCCTTTGAGGTTGGCCTCGCCGCTGGGGCTGTAGACGCCGTCGCCGCCGGTCTTCGCGCCGAGCTTGCCTTCGGAGACGAGCTTCTGCATGCCCTTGGGCACATAGAAGCGCTCATCGCCGTAGGCGTCGGCGACGTGTTCGGCCACGTGCAGCACCGTGTCGAGGCCGAGCAGGTTGACGAGGAAGTACGGGCCCATCGGGACCACGCCGGCTGAGCCGACGCCCTCGTCGATCGCCTTGATCGAGAGCTTCTTCTCCTCCTGCTCGCGCCACAGCTCGGACATGCCGGCCATCAGGATGCGGTTGACGACGAAGCCGGGGACCTCCAGGCAGGCGATCGGCTGCTTGCGAATCGCCTGGGCGAAGGTGAGCGCGGCTGTCACCGTCTCCGGGGAGGTCTCCTCGCCCTCGACGATCTCCACCAAGGGCATCACCGAGGCGGGATAGAAGTAGTGGAAGCCGACGACCTTGTCCGGGCGCATCGTGGCCTCGCCGATCTCGCCGATCGACAGCGAGGAGGTGTTGGAGGCGAGGATCGCGTGGCCCGGCGTGACCGCGTCCAGCTCGGCGAACACGGCCTGCTTGATCTCCATGCGCTCGGGGACCGCCTCGATCACGAAGTCCACGTCACCGAAGTGCTCATATGAGGTTGTGCCCTCGATCCGACCCAGGATCTCCTCGATCTGGGCGGCGCCCTGCTCGGCGCTGATGCGCTCCTTCTTCACCAGCTTGCCGACCTGGCCCTCGGTGACTTTGCGCGCCTCGTCGAGACCGGCCTGGACGAGGTCCTGGTTGATGTCCTTGAGCACGACCGGGAAGCCGGCGGTGGCGATCGTCTGAGCGATCTGCCCGCCCATGGTGCCCGCCCCGACGACGGCGGCCTTGAACACGAACATCAAACGGCCGCCGGCTCCTCGACGCGGCGCGGCAACAATGTTTCGCGTGCGATCACGAGACGCTGGATCTGCGAGGTGCCCTCGTACAGCTGCATGATCTTGGCGTCGCGGAACAGCTTCTCGACTGGGTACTCCTTGATGAAGCCATAGCCGCCGTAGACCTGCACGGCGTCGGTGGCGATCTTCATCGCGGCGTCGGCGGCAAAGCGCTTGGCGTGCGAGGAGACGAGCGTGTTGCGCTGTCCCTGGTCGAGCAGCACTGCCGACTTCCACGTGAGCAGACGCGCCGCCTCGATTTCGGTGGCCATGTCGGCGATCATGAACTGGATCGCCTGGTGCATCGCGATCGGCACGCCGAACTGGACGCGTTCGCGCGAGTAGTCGGTGGCGAACTCGAACGCGGCGCGCGCGATGCCGGTCGCCATCGCCGCCACGCCGGGACGGGTGCGGTCGAGCGTCATCATCGCGAGCTTGAAGCCGGCGTTTTCCTCGCCGAGCAGGTTCTCGGCGGGGACCTCGACGTCGTTGAAGGAGATCGTGGCGGTGTTGGAGGCGCGCTGGCCGAGCTTGTCCTCCTTCTTGTCGACCACAACGCCCCAGTCGCGCTCGACGACGAAGGCGGAGATGCCGCGGTGGCCGGCCTCCTTGTCGGTCTTGGCATAGACCGTGTAGTAGTCGGCGTAGCCGCCGTTGGTGATGAAGCACTTGGAGCCGTTGATGACGTACTTGTCGCCTTTCTTGACGGCGGTCGTGCGCATGCCCGACACGTCGGAGCCGGCGTCGGGCTCGGTCAGGCAGAAGGAGGCCAGCTTGGGGGCTTCGGTGAGCATGCCCAGGTACTTCTTCTTGGTCTCCTCAGAGCCACCGAGCGCGACCGGCGCGGTGGCGAGGCCGTTGCAGCCGAGCGAGGTCTGGATGCCGGAGCAGCCCCAGGAGAGCTCCTCCTCGATCAGGCAGCCGTCGAGGTAGCCGGCGCCGGGACCGCCGTACTCCTCGTCGATGTGGGTGTTCATCAGACCCACATCCCATGCCTTCTCGATGATGTCCTGCGGCCAGGTGCCGTCCTTGTCGTACTCCCAGGCGACCGGCCGGATCTCTTTCTCGGCGAAGTCGTGGGCCATTTCGCGAAGGTTCTTCTGCTCGTCGGTGAGCGTGAAATCGACCATGGTCTGGTGTTCTCCTAAGGCGGGCGCGGGGAATAGATTGACTGGTCAGTCAACCCAGAGAGTATCGAAGTAGGCCACAATCAGACAATGGAACCGTTCACGGTCGTAGTGGTCGGCGCGGTGGTGCTGTTCGTGCTCGTCGGAGTCGGCTCGTTCTTGGCCGGCGGCAGCTTGTACGACAAGATCGGCGAGGGCGGCCTTACGATGGGCTCGCCAAGCGCGCCTCCGCCTGGGAACTCGGTGCTGGCCAGGGCCGAGCGCGAGCTGGAGATCCGCCAGATGCTGCAGGCGCGCAGCGATAGGCAGGTTCGCAAAGGCGGCGCGGCGCTCGACATCGACGCAGAGATGGCCCTGCTCGACGCTCCCGGCGAAGACGCCTCGCACGGCAAACACGATGCGGCCCTGACCGAAGAGGTGCGCCAGCTCGTGATCGCTCGCAACGAACGCAGGATGCGCAGCGGGGAAGAGCCGATGGACGTGGAGTCGGAGGTGCAGCGGACTTTGACCGAACTGGATCCAGAGAACCTCTGAACCCCCAATGGGCGAGGCCCTCGGGTTGGTCGGATGCGCCCGAGTGCAGGCACCGGACCGGCGCCGTAGCGGCCAGCCGCCGAACTCAGCCTTTGAGCGCTTCCAAAGCCCCGCCGCTCGCGGCGCCGTTGGCGCCCTGGAGTGCTCCGACGAGTTGCTGCAAGGCGGGCAGCAGTTGCGAGGCCGGCTGTGGATTGGCCGGCGCTGAAATGGTCTGGGGCTCGTTGAGATCCGAGAATTCCAGGAGCACCTTCAGGTTGGCGGAGCTGAGACCGCCGAGCAAAGCCTGGGTCTGGGACGTGCCGGTCACGTTGGCCGTGACTTCCAGGCGACGCAGGAGATGGTCGGACTGGCCGGTGTAGACATCCACGTGGGCGGACTTGATCGACTTGGCCAGTTCGCCGACCAGCGCCGGCGAGAGCGATCCCGTCGAGCCGGTCGAGCCCAGACCGAGCGAGCCGCCGGCCTGTGAGAGTTTGGAGACGTCCGCGAGGAAGGCGGGGATGTCCACAGCCGCGGTCAGATGCGCGACCGGGACGCCGGCGATCGTGGTGGTACCGGCCTGGGTGGGGTCGCTCAGCCAGTGCCCCGGTTCGATCCCCAGGGCCGAGAAGGTGGAGCGGACTTTCGCGGAGGTGGCCGTGCTGGTCGCCTTGGCGAAGCCTTCTTCGATCTCCTTGTATGTGCTTGAGGGGATCGAGAACCAGGTGCCGGCCAACTGCACATATAGGGCCGAGCCGGTCGAGGTTGCCCCAGCCGACAGCGGTTGACCGGCTGCCGTGAGCTGTAGCTGCAAGGCAAAGCGCGGGATCTTGCCTGGGGTGGTGCTTTCGAAGGGGCCGTTGAGCGTTACCGCGAGCGGTTGGGCGCCGGCGCTGTGGCCGCTGGCCGAGAGCGCGAACGAGAGCTTGACGTCGCCGCTTTGGATCGGCGTGTGGCCGGAGAAGGTTTCGCTCAAGAGCGACTCGGCGCTGCCCGAAGCTCCCCCGCAGGCCGACAGCAGGCAAACGCCCGCAATGAGCGCAAGCAGCGCAACCGTGGCACGGGTGGTGGTGTTCTTCAAGAGTGCCCTCAACGCTTCGACCCCCCGAAGGCCCTGCAAGGTTTGCTGCGGAGCCTCGGAAAAACCAGCCTAGCATCAGCCCGATGCCCGCCAATCCGTCTCGCGCCCGCCTCCGCGCCCGCCTCTCTACATGGAGAACGCTGACGCTGGTGGGAATCGTCGCGGCCATGCTGCTGGCGGGCGCCTGTCTTCCGGCATGGGGGGCTCGCGGCGCGGGCGCCGCCAGGCGCTCCCTGCAGGCGAAGGCGGCCCGCAGTGTGACCGTGACCGCCGCCCTGCAGGCGCTTGAGCGGAGCGGGGCGATCACGGAAGCCGCCTATAGGCAATATCAGGGCGCCTACAGCGCGGCCAAGAGCTCGCTGCGCAAACTGTCGGGTACGCGGGCCGCCGAACTGGGCGCGGTCATCGCGAACGTGGAAGCGATGGCGAGCAAAGGCCAGCTGATCGCCTCGCGGCTGCCGGTCGTGTTCACGACGCTCGAACGCAACAAGCAGTGGTGGACGACCGAACGGCTGCTGGGCGCCGATCAGCGCGTGAGCTTCACGGGCAGCAGGCTCGTTTGGGAGTACTACTCGGGGCAGGGCATCGAGATCCAGTGGCTGGCCACGTTCGGCGAGGCCAACGGGTACTTCTTGGACAAAGACGCGACGGCGCTGAAGGAAGTGTTGGCCGAAGCGATCCCGCTGGCCACCCAGCGGGCGGGCGGAATCGCGTGGGAGTACATGTTCCAGTTCGACGGCGGCTCGCCGCCGTGGACCAGCGGACTGTCACAGGGAACGGCGCTGCAGGTGCTGGCGCGAGCATGGTCGAAGACGCACGAACCGCAGTACCTGACCGCGGCGCAACAGGCGCTTGGGATCTTCAAGGTAGGCCCGCAGACCGGCGTGCGCGTGAAGACGGCGGCGGGGGCCCATTACCTGGAGTACACCTACGCGCCGAGCGAGCGCATCCTGAACGGCTTCATCCAGAGCCTGGTGGGCCTGTACGAATACACGAAGCTGACCGGCGACCCGGTCGGCCAGGAACTGTTCGAGGCCGGCGACGCGGAGGCGCGGGCGGAGGTGCCCCACTACAACACGGGCGCCTGGTCGATGTACGACCAGAGCTCCGAATCGGACCTCAACTACCACGAACTGCTCGCCGAATTCTTGGAACACCTGTGCGAAAAGACGGGCAAGGGCGAGCCGCTGACTCCCACCACGGGGCAGATCCCGGGCGACGAGATCTACTGCACGACGGCCCAGGAATTCCGCGCAGACGAGAAGACGCCGCCGGTGATCGAACTGCTCACCAAGAACCTGGGGACGAACGAACGCGCGGGCGTGCAGATCAAGCTGTCGAAGGTCTCGAGCGTGAGCATGAGCGTCAAGCTCGGCGAAAAGACGGTTTGGACGAACAGCGCAACCGTGGAAGGCGGCAAGCCCAGGCTGCTTTGGGTGACCCCCTCCAAAGCGGGCCTGTACACGGTCGTCTTGAAAGCGACCGACCTGGCTGGCAACGAAGAAGTCGCGGACGGCGCGATCGCGGTACAGCCGGCCTCGAAAGGCAAAGCCAAGGGCGCCCGGGCCGCCGGTGTCGAGACCAGCGCGCGAATCTCACCGCCGGCGCGGCGGCAGCCTGTTTTTTAGCTGTTGGTCAAGTCCGCGGCGGGACTCGGCGCGCTGGCGGGGAGACACGGGTGTCCCCTTCGGGACTGGCGAGCTGCCTCTCCAAATCGGTGAACGCCTTGATGATCTCAGGCGCTTCGAACGCGCGGTTGCGCCTCCCCATTGTGACCTGTTTGAGGATACGCGCCCCAACCAGACGTGTGATCGCCTCGTTGGTCTGGGGGAAGCTTCTACCGATCAGCCGGGAGGCGCTGTTGACCGTGAGAATCGGTGCGCCGGGCAGCGCTCTTAGGAGCAGGTCGGCCGACGATTGCGCGCGAATGCCGCCAAGGCGCTCTCGCCATCCTGCCTGAATCGCCAACACGCGCTGCTCGAACGACCAGGCGTCCTCGACCGCTCGCCGGCAGGCTCCGGCAAAACGACCGATCCACAAGTTCATCCCCTGCATTGCCGCTGGAGAGTCCACCGACCCTGTGTAGCGCGTGGCGACGAGGCCACCTATGTAGTCCTTTGCCCAGGTGGCGAGAACAAGCGATACCGGGGGGAGCACTCGAGGCGCCAGTCCTCGTCTGCGGAGAACGATATGCACGAGCGCTCGTCCCGTTCGTCCATTGCCGTCGACGAATGGGTGGATCGTCTCGAATTGGGCGTGCGCGATCGCCGCTTGAGCAACAGCAGGCAGCGAGTCGTCGTTGCAGAAAGCCACCAGATCCTCGACGAGCTCTCCAACGAACTCAGGCGGAGGTGGGACGAACGCGGCTTCGCAGGGATGGTGGTCGCTGCCGCCGATCCAGTTCTGAGCCTCACGCAAGCGTCCACCGTGATCCTCGATGCGAGATCCGGCGAGCAGACGTCGATGGATGTCGAGCAGGAGATCGACCGTAACTGGCGCGCCGACGGGGGCATTCTTGATGGTGTAGACCATCGCCTCGATGTTGGCCAGGACCTCGGTAGCAGTGACATCGGAAGAGGGTTCTGCAAGCTCCCGGGCAGCTTCTGCTCGCAGCAGTCGCCTGGCTCCAACCTGAAGTCCCTCGATCTTCGACGAAGCGACCGACTCCGCCCGCAGCAAGATGCGGGCAAGAACCTCGGTATCCACAAGACTCGACGCCTCCACATTGAGGCGGGCAATCGCGGTCTCAGCGTCGACGATATCGGCGACGACGTCACCGTCGAGCGTGATCACACGCGAGACGAGCGGATCCGGCACGTACGCTTGGTACTCGCACGAGCGACGATCCCGGCGAGACGGCGCCGAGAAGTCGGCGATCCAGCGACGGCGGATAACCCTAGACATGGCCTCTCCTTATTTTGGCTTAGTATACAAACCTAAATAAGGGTGAGGCTTATTACGGGTTACAATCGCCTCGGTGCCG
This sequence comes from uncultured Solirubrobacterales bacterium, assembly GCA_963809705.1. GTDB lineage: Bacteria > Actinomycetota > Thermoleophilia > Solirubrobacterales > Solirubrobacteraceae > Palsa-744. The sequence goes on from CAWEKF010000002.1 coordinate 892,488, forward strand.
GATGCCCCCCAAACCTGGATCCTGACCGCCTCCCCCGAAAACCACGAGGCCACCAGGGCGCATGGCTTCGAGGTGATCGGCATCAAGGAGCGCAATCGCCCGCGGGCCTTGCAGATCGAGCCGGGCGATCGGATCGTGCTGTACCTCACGAAGGTGATGGCCTTCGCGGGCTCGATCAAGGTGTGCGGCGAGATGTATGAGGACCGCGCGAAGATGTGGCCGGGCAAGCCGGGCAAAGCCGACGCCTACCCTTGGCGCTTTCCGACCGAAGCGGAGATCGTGCTGGAGCAAGACGAGTGGATCCCCGCCGAAAAGTTGGCGAGGAAGCTGGAGCACATCAAGAAGTGGCCGGCCGAGCACTGGAAGCTGGCCTTCCAGGGTCAGCTGCGCACGGTCTCCGAGAAGGACGCGAAACTCCTGGTCAAGCGTATGGGCGCGGCCGCCAAGACGCACGCCTGAATCCCGCAACGCCTGGCATTGCCCAAGAGGCGGGCGACGGGAAGTGGCCGGTCCCTCCCGGCGGCTCGCGCTGGGGCGCGCCATACAATCGATCCATGCTTCGCAAAGCTCCAAATGGCCGCGCATGACGCGCATAGCGCGCGCCTGGAACGCCCTTGCGCCCGAGCAGCGCATCGCCGCGGTGGCGGCCATCGCGCTGCTCGTGACCATGTTCCTGCCGTGGTATGAGCTGCAGTCGCCGGACCGCAAGACGGGAGCGATCAACTCCAGCTCGATCAGCGCCTTCGGCGACGTGTCGTTCGTCGAGGCCGCCGTGTTCCTGGTCGCCGCCGGCGTGATCGCGCTCCTGTTCGCAAGAGCCGAGCGCAAGGACTTCCACATGCCGGGCTCCGACGGGGCCGTCGTGATGGCGGCCGGCGGCTGGGCCACGCTCCTGATCTTCTACCGCGTCTTCAGCCGCCCCGCGGGCCACGGCTACCCGGTGGGCATCCAGTGGGGCTTCTTTCTCGCCTTCGTCGCCTCCGGAGCGCTCACGTATGCGGGTTGGCGGATGCGCGCCACAAGCGCGCCCGAACCTCCCGTTACGCGCGCGCGCGCACGCGCGCGCAGGGCAGCCCTTGGAGAGGACATAACAACCCGCAGAGAAGACCCTGGAGAGGACATGACGCTCCACAGAGAAGACACGACCGTCCTCGGAGAGGACGTAACGGTCGTCGTCCCCGCACCCCGGCGCCAAGAGCGCGCGGCGCCCGTTCCCGCACGACCCGGCCAGCCTCGGCACGACACCGGGCCCGTGCCCACGTCCGGCGCCCAAGCGCCGGTACGCGCGCCCGATCCTCACCCCTCCCCTGAAGCCACGCCTTCAACCACCACGCCGGCGCGGGCGCCGCGGGCCGGGTCGAGAGGCTCGAGCGCGCCCAAGCGCCCTCGCTTCCCGCCCAAGCCCTCCGAGCAGCTTTCCTTCGAGGACCAGCCGCCGGATCAGTAGAGCCGCCTGAAGATTACAACGTAATCTTGGTGCTACGATAGGACGATGGCCACCAAGTCGGCTCCTTTCAGCATGCGCATCTCAAAGGACATGGAGGCGCTCGTCGAGCGCGAGGCCCGACGTACGGGGCGCAGCAAGGGCGCCATCGTGGAGGCACTCGCCGACGAGGCTCTGCGCATGCGCATGTTTCCCGGAATCGCCTTTCGTGGCGTCGATTGGGATCGGCGCGCGTGGGTGATGGGGACCGCGTTTGACGTTTGGCAGCTCGTCGAGGCCTACCAAGACATCGGCTCGGTGGAGCTCATGGCCGAAGACGGCTCGGCCGACGCGCGCCAGATCCGGCTGGCCCTCGAGTACCACAAGCGATTCCCCGAGGAGATAGACGAAGCGATAGCTGAGAATCGCCGTCCACTCGAGCAACTGGAACAGGAATTCCCGTCCATAGCGGTCAGTCGCTCCTGAGCAAACGCCGCGGCGAGGGCCGCTGCTAGCGACAAGTGCGACTATTTCTCGACGCTCACATCTCGGCACGACGCGTGGCGGCGCCGCTGCGCGACCGGGGCCACGATGTGCGCTCTGCCGATGAGGAGCGCCAGCTTGACGGTCTGGCTGACGAGCAGCTGCTCGAGCTGGCCGCAGCTGAGACGAGAGCGATGATCACGTTCGATGTCAAGGACTTCGCGCTTATCGCCAGGCGCTGGGCTGAGGCAGGCAGAGAGCACGCGGGCCTTGGCATCGTCGTCGGGATCGCCCACGGCGAGTTCGGCGCGATCCTGGATGTCATCTCACGGGAGCTTTCCGCACGGCCCGAGCAATCGGACTGGGCGGACCTGACCCTGTTCATCGCACGCTCGCCGTGATCGAGCGAAAATCATGTTCGGCGCCCCATGTTCGGCGCCCCCTATCATTCCCCCGACGATGCCCCCTGAGGGACCCACGTCATCGGCCGAGGTCGCGCAAGGCCTGAGCGAGGTCGGCTACCTGCCGAGCGAGTCGGCCGCGCTCGTGGCCTACCTGGCGACGAAGCTGGGTAAGCCCGTGCTCGTGGAGGGACCGGCGGGCGTCGGCAAGACCGAGCTGGCCAAGGCGCTCGCCCGCTACCTGGGGCGCGAGCTGATCCGTCTCCAGTGCTACGAGGGCTTGGACGAGGCCAAGGCGCTGTATGAGTGGAACTATCGCAAGCAGCTCCTGCGCATCCAGGCCGAGGCCAGCGGCACCGGCTGGGAGGCCGTGCAGGAGGACATCTTCGGCGAGGAGTTCCTGCTGGCGCGACCCCTGATGAGCGCGATCGCCTCCGAGCAGCCGGTCGTGCTGTTGATCGACGAGATCGACAAGACCGACCAGGAGTTCGAGGCGATGCTGCTCGAGGTCCTCTCGGATTTCCAGATCTCGATCCCCGAGCTGGGCAGGGTCAGCTCCAAGACCCACCCGGTCGTGCTGCTCACGTCCAACAACTCGCGCGAGCTGACCGAGGCCCTGAAGCGCAGGTGCCTGTACCTGTGGCTCGACTACCCCTGCTTGGAGCACGAGCTGGCGATCGTCAAGCTGCACGCGCCCGACCTGTCCGAGGCGGTCGCCCGCAGGCTGGTCGAGGTCGTGGGCATGGTCAGGGAGCTGGACCTGAAGAAGCCGCCCTCGATCGCCGAGTCGATCGACTGGGCGCGCGCCCTGCTGCTGCTGGGCGCCAAGGACATCGACGCGACCACGTTCAACCAGACGATGTCGGTGATCGTCAAGCACCGCACCGACATGGACATCGTCGCCGAGCGGGTGGGCCTGAAGCTCTCGGAAAGGGGCGCAACCGAAGAGGTTGCGTCTAGGTTGGGTTAGGCGCCGAAGGTGAGGATGCCGCCGCCTGAACCACCCGATCCGACCGCCACACCCGCCCGCGCCAGCGTCCGTGAGGCAGTGGAAGGCGCGGCGCCCCCCAGCCTCGTGCCACCCGCAGGAATGGCGGCGCGCCTGCTCGAACTGGGCGAGCAATTGCGCGCCGAGGGCGTGGCCGTCGGCACCTCGGAGCTGCTCGACGCGTTCGCCGTGTTGCGCGAGATCCCGTGGACTTCGCAGGGCGAGTTCCGGGAGGCGCTCGCGGCCACTTTGGCCAAGAGTCAAGAGGATAGACGTACGTACGAGTTGGTTTTCGATCGCTTTTTCTTCCGTGCCGTCGAGATCGAGTCGGTGCGCCAGGGCGTGCAGGAAACGGGGCAGTCGGCATTCGACCTGAGCGATCTGTCCGAAAACGAATTGGACGCCCTGCGCCGGCAGATCGCCGAGGCTTTGCGCGACGGCGCGGAGGGCGCGATGCGCGACCTGGCGCGCATGGCAATCGCCACTTTCGGCCAGGCAGAGCAGGGCAGTGGCGTGATTGGTGTGGACGTGCAGCGCATCAGGCGCACCCTCGGCTTGCGGGCCGAGCCCCAGCCGGACCTGCCCGAGGACGACCCGCGCCGCGACGGCGTCCCCCGCGACGCCCTGCGCCGCTTCGAGGCCTTGATGCGGCGCGAGCTGGAACGCACCCAAGTACAGCGCTCCGGACGCCTGCCGGCCGCGCGGCCCCTGGGCGAGCTGGACCGGGCCTTGCCGTCCGGGCCGCTGGCCGACCTGGCGGCCGTGCATAGGGTGGTCGCCCAATTGCGCCGGCGCCTGGCCACGCAGGGCAAGCAGAACCGGGGCCATCGCCGCCATGCCCACGTGGACGTCAGGCGCACGATGCGGGCCTCGCTGCAGACGGGCGGCGTGCCGGTCGAGCTGCGCTTCCGCCCGCGCCGGCCCAAGCGCCCGGAGATCTATGTGCTGTGCGACGTCTCCACCAGCGTGACCTCGGCCTCGGTCTTCTTTCTATCGGTGCTACACGCCCTGCACGACTCGTTTCGCAAGATGCGCTCTTTCGTGTTCATCGAGCGAATCAGCGAGGTGACCGACGTGTTCGAGCACGAGCGCGACTTCAAAGCGATCTCCGAGCGCATCTCAAGTGACGCGGGCGTGGCCGACATCTCCGGCTACACCGACTACGGGCGCGTGTGGATGGAGCTCCTGCAGCTGATCCAGGACGACATGAATCCTCGCGCAACCGTGATCGTGCTCGGCGACGCCCGCACCAACGGCCGCGACCCCAGGGCCGACCTGTTCGGCCAGGTGGCCGCGCGCGCCGGACGCACCTTCTGGCTGAACCCGGAGCCACGCCTTTACTGGAACTACGGCGACTCGGTGATCGCCGCCTACGAGGAGCACTGCACCGCGTTCGAGTGCTGGACGACCGCTCAGCTGGAGGACTTCGTCAAGGCGCTCACCCGCCCGGTCCTCAGCGCGTAGGGTTCCGCGGAGCGCGGAGTGCGTAGAGCCCAGAGTGTGTATCGAGCGGAGAGTGTGTATCAATTTTTATGGAATTCACGAAAGTATATACAAAACATATATACGATTGTGAATTTGCCAGGAAAGCAACACCACACACTCCCCCAACCACACATTCCCCCCAATTTCCGCCTGATGCCCGCGGTGCTCGGGCCAAGCTCGGCGCTAATATCTGAGCTGACAACAGGGGAGCTGGTGCGAAACCGGCTGAGATGGCGTTTGATTGGGGTCCACACCCCGCCCAATGCCGACCCTTCGAACCTGTGGGGTAATGCCCGCGGAGGGAGCGCAGTGCAGACGCAACTGAAGTCCCGTGAAGGCCACACACAGCAGCCGCACGGTGTGAGCGACCCCCCATTGCCGGGGGCAAGCGGAATCAGCCTGACGGGCGTTAGCCGGGCCTACACCGACCATCGCGGCGAGGCGGTGCAAGCGCTGTCAGACGTGGGCCTGTGTGCCCCGCGCGGCTCGGTGCTGGCTGTGGTGGGCCCGAGTGGCTGTGGCAGAGACGACCCTGCTGGAGCTGATCTGCGGGCTGCAAAGGCCCGACACGGGCACGATCGTGGGCGAGCCGGCGGTGCTGATGCCCCAACGCGACCTGTTGCTGCCTTGGCTCAGCGCGGTGGACAACGCGGCGCTTGCATTGCGCATAGCGGGTGACTCGCGCGCGCACACACGCGCGCGCGGAGCAGCGCTTTTCGAGGAGCTTGGTCTGCGCGGCTTCGAGCGCGCTCGCCCGCACGAACTGTCGGGCGGGATGCGCCAAAGGGTGGCGTTCGTGCGTACGCTGCTGTCCGGCAAGCCGGTGCTTTGCCTGGACGAGCCGTTCGGGGCGCTCGACGCGATCACCAGACAGGAGATGCAGGAATGGCTGACGGGAGCGCTCGTGCGCGAGCCGCGGACAGTGGTGCTCGTGACCCACGACGTCGAGGAGGCGATCGTGCTGGCCGACAGGGTCGCGGTGCTGTCGGCTCGCCCCGGCCGGGTCGTCGCCGAGCTGCAGGTCGATCTGCCCCGTCCCCGCACTCGCACGGATCCCGCGGTGGTGGCTCTGCGCGAGCGGGCCTTCCAGGCCCTCCATCTGGGCGCATCCGAAGGCAATCAGCGATGAGTCCCGCGCAGACCATCCCCCCCCGCGCGCGTAGGGCGCCTCGCGGCGCTACAGTCGACCGCATCGCCCGCGGCCTTCCCGCGGCACTGCTGGCACTGGCTCTCCTGGGCGCCTGGGAGCTGTACGCGGACCTTGGCTCGGTCAGCTCGATCGTGTTGCCAGCCCCGCACGAAGTCGCCGCCGCAGCCTGGAACAACGCGGGCCTGTTGGCGGCCAACCTGGAACTGACCGCCCAGGAGGTCGGCCTGGGGGTGCTGTTGGCGCTCGCGCTGGGCTTCGTGCTGGGCGTGCTGATCCACCTCTCCCCCCTGTTGCGCCGCGCCGTCTATCCCCTGGCGGTCGGCTCGCAGGCGGTTCCGATCGCTCTGATCGGCGTGCTGCTCGTGTTCTGGTGGGGTTTCGGGGTCCTGCCCAAGCTGTTCGTGATCGTGTTGATCTGCTTCTTCCCGGTCGTGGTCACGACCGTGGACGGGCTTGCCTCGGTCGACCCCGACCAGTTGAAGCTACTGCGCACGCTGGGCGCCTCGCGCTGGCAGGCACTCCGCTTCGGCGAGCTGCCGGCGGCCATACCGGCGGCCCTCAGCGGCGCCCGCATCGCTTTGGCGGTCGGCGTGATCGGCGCCTACATCGCCGAGACCTCAACCGCCACCACCGGTCCCTACGCCGGTCTCGGCCATCAGATCAACGCTGACATCAACGCCCTGCAGACCCCCAGGGCCTACGCGGCGGCGATCGTGCTGTTCGTGTTCGCGATCGCCTGCTTCTACACCCTGGCCCTGGCCGAGCGCGTGCTCGCGCCGTGGGCGCAAAAGCCAAGAGGAGAGATCCGTTGAGAGCAGCGTCGAAGCCGAGCCCAGCATCCTCTGCCGCGCGCCACCCGCAACCGCGCCGCGGCGGCGTGCGCATCCGCCGTGCGGTCGCGCTCGCGCTCGCTTTCGCCTGCCTGGCGGCGCTCTCGGCGTGCGGCTCCAAGCAGGATGTCGTCTCGGCGCCGAGCACGACGCCCTTCTCGGTGATGCTCGACTGGTTTCCCAACGCCGACCACGCGCCGCTGTACACGGCGATCGCCGACGGCGACTTCGCCAAGGCCGGCCTCGACGTCAAGCCGGTCGTGCCCAGCGAAACGGCCGAACCGCTGAAGCTGCTGGCGGCCGGCAAGGTGGACATGGCGATCTCCTACGAGCCCGAGCTGTTGCTCGCGCGCGACCAAGGCCTGAAAGTGGTGTCGATCGGCGCGTTGGTGCAGCGTCCGCTGACCTCAATCATCGCCCTGCCGGGCGCCCACGTGAGCAAGGTCTCAGACCTGGCGGGCAAGCGGGTGGGCACAGCCGGCATTCCCTACCAGGCCGCCGAGCTGCACACCGCCCTGCAGGCCGCGGGCGTCAACCCCGGCTCGGTCACCGAAAGCGACGTGGGCTTCAACCTCGTCGGCTCGATGCTCTCGGGCAAGGTCGCGGCCACGCTTGGCGGCTACTGGAACTACGAGGCGATCCAATTGGCGCAGATGGGCAAGAAACCGGTCGTGATCCCGATCGACCGAGCGGGCGTGCCCACCTACGACGAGCTGATCCTGGTCGTGCGCGAAGACGAGGCGGGCAAGCGTGGGCAGGAACTGAGAGCGTTTCTGCAGGCGCTCACCCAGGGACAGAAGCAGGTGCGCGCCAACCCGGCCGCGGCTGCGGCGCTGATCGTGAAGGCCAACCCCTCGGCCCAGAGCAAGCTGCAGCTGGCCTCGATCGAAGCCGCGCTGCCGGCGATGACGCCCACCAACCACGAAAAGCCCTATGGCTGGCAGGACCCCTCCACGTGGGCCGCGTTCTCGAGCTGGATGTATGCGCGCAAGCTCATCAAATCCAATCCCAACGGGGCAGCCCTGCCACCTTTCACCAACGAGTTTTTGCCTGGGGAAGGCATATAGGGATCTAGTATTCGTGCCTTGAGCTCGCAGGAGACGATCCGTATCGTCCTGGCCGACGATCATGCGGTCGTGCGCAGCGGGCTGCGACTGCTGCTGGAGAGCGAGAGCGACTTCGAGGTGGTGGCCGAGGCGGGCGACGTCGAGAGCGCGGAGCGCTACGTGCGCGGGCACCATCCGGCGGTGCTCGTACTCGACCTGAACATGCCGGGCGGCTCGAGCCTGGAGGCGATCCCCGCGATCCGCGCGAACAGCCCCGAGACCCAGATCGTGGTGCTCACGATGCAGCAGGAGCCGGCGTTCGCGCGTCACGCGCTCAGCGCGGGAGCGATCGGATATGTGCTCAAGGAGGCCGCTGACGACGAGCTGGTCGAGGCGGTGCGGAGAGCCGCCCAGGGAGAGAGCTACCTCAACCCGCGTCTCGGCGCGCGCCTGGCCTCGGAGCCGGCGCCCAGTCCGCCGGACGACCTGAGCGAGCGCGAGGTCGACGTCTTGCGCCTGATCGCCTTGGGGCACACCAATGCCGAGATCGCCGAGCAACTGTTTCTGTCGGTGCGCACGGTGGAGACTCACAGGGCGCACATCCAGCAGAAGCTCAACCTGTCCTCGCGCGCGGAGCTGGTCGGCTATGCGCTCAAACGGGGGCTGATCAAAGACTCATAGCGCCCAGCAGCGGCCGACCTGGCCCTGCCGGTCTCACTTCGCGCCCTCATCCGAGGGTCCACGCGGCCCGTCTATCTTGATGGGTATGCCCGATCAGATGCGCGGCGATCGTGTTCGCTCCGGACGGTGTGCTCGTTCCGATTGCCCTGCGTGCGGTGGCCGCAGGAGGGACGGTCGTGTGCGGCGGCATCCACATGAGCGACATACCCTCGTTCCCTTACGAGATCCTGTGGGGCGAGCGGACGCTGCGCTCGGTCGCCAACTTACCCGTGCCGACGCCGAGCAGTTCCTGGCGCTTGCGCCCGAAGTTCCTGTACGCACACGTGTGACCACATACCCTTTGGAGGAGGCGGGCAGGGCACTTGAGGATCTGCGCAGTGGGCGCTTCACCGGCGCGGCGGTGCTGATTCCCCAAGCTCCGTACATGACCTGAGGCACGGACATGACCCGAGGCACGCACATGACCTGAGGCACGCACATGGCCTGAAGCACGCACATGGCGATTCGCAGCTTGCGGTAAATCCCCGAGTGAGGCGCGTGGTGGGTGCGGATGAACGCGGGTGGTGGGTGCGGATGAATGCGCGTGGCACAGAAGTGAATATGCGTGGCAAGCGACAGGGAGCGCAAGGCTCGTGACCGTATACAGCTGCCCCGACCGCGCCATCGTGGTCTCAGCATCGCCCCCCGACCCGAGGGCGGTGAGGATGGCGCATCATCCACCGGGACAGGCAGACGTCCAGCACTCCCTACCTGGACGCCATGGAGACGGTCGCGCGCGGAGCTGAAGAATGTTCCGCGCGTGACCTCTCCCCAGTAAAGTGTCGACTCATGGACGAGGACACTCCCACGCAGGCTGACGAGACACGCGCCGAGCCGCTTATGAATCGCGGCGAGCGTCGGCGCGAGGAGCGCCGCTCGGTCGAAGAAGCGGGAGGCGGCGAGGCGGAGGGCTTCGAGTTGGCCGAGCAGGAGCTGATCGAACACGCCTCCCACGGCGACGAGCACCGCCCTGCCCGCATCATGCAAGACGCGAACGGACTCGACGAGGAGTCCTCGGAGTCGGTCTACGGCGAGGCCGACAGCGAGCGTCTCAGCGACTGACCTGTCGCGCGCAGAGCTGTATCCCCCGCTCACGCAAGTGAGCTCGCCCCCGCTGCCGCGAGGACCAAGACAGATGTGCGCAGCGACCGTGCGAGCGCCACGACCGTACGAGCAGCATTCCCGACTGGGGCTTGGGCGGCGCCAGTCGCCTCGCGGGAGGCTACAGCCGTGCTTCGAGGATCATGTTGAAAGGCGTCTCCGCAGCGCGCCTGACTCGACCGAAGCCACCCTCGGCGAGCACCTCGCGCAGGCGCGCCTCGCCCGCTTGGGCGCCGAGCGCCAGTCCGACCTCCTGAGACAGGGAAGCGGGCGTGCAGATCACCGTCGATGCGCCGTAGAAGACCCGGCCGACCGGGGTCAGGTTCTGCTCGACGCGGTCGTTGGCGTACGGCTCGACGATCATCCACGCTCCATCTGGGGCCAGCGTGTCGCGTACGTGCGCAGAGGCGCCAACCGGGTCGCCCATGTCGTGCAGACAGTCGAAGGCGCATACCAGGTCGTAATCGTGGCCCGGATACTCCTTTGCCGCGGCAGCCTCGAATACAACCCGGTCGGACACACCGGCCTCTCGGGCCGCGTGGCGCGCGCGTTCGATCGAAGGCATGTGGTAGTCAAAGCCGGAGAAGCTCGAATTGGGGAATGCTTCGGCCATGATGATCGTCGACGCCCCGTGGCCACAACCGATATCGGCGACCTTTGCGCCGCGGTCGAGCTTGTCGGTGGCGCCATAGAGCGACGGTATCCACTCAGACACAAGATGGGCACGGTAGCCGGGCCTGAAGAAGCGCTCGGTCCCACGAAACAAGCGGTGGTCATGTTCGTGCCAACCCATCCCTTCGCCGCTGCGAAAGGCCTCGAGGATTCTGTCCTCGTCGGCATAGATCGAGGCAATCGAGTCGTACATACCGAGGATGTAGAAGGGGCTGTCCTCGTCGGCCAAAGCCAAGGCCTGCTCGTCGGGCAGCGTGTAGCGGTCGCTCTGCGGGTCATACGTCACATAGCCGCCGGCGGCCTGATTGCCGAGCCACTCGCGCACGTTTCGCTCCGGCGCCCCCGCGCGCTCGGCGACCTCCTCGGAGCTGAGTGGTCCCGCGCCGGCCATCGCCTTGTAGAGGCCCAGTTTCTCGCCGATTATGAACAGGGGCGCGCTGATGATCGCGCCCATGTCTGCCAGAGCCTGTCCCATGAACGCTTCGAGCTTCGCCTCATCGATATTCGGTGCGGCCATCGCCATCGCCTCTGCCTCCTATGTGTCAGATCGAGCGCGCGCTCGATCGCGACGCGCCGTCCACGGCGTCGTCCGAAGAATGAAATGCGCGGCGCAGACTGGAATCCGTCCCAAATGCCTGCGCCGCGGGACTGGCTCGTACCTGACGCGGCGCCCACCCAGTGGTGGAGAGAGGAGAGTCACCGCGTGGCTCCCGGCCGGCGCTATGGGAGTTGCCTGTCGCCGGCCGGTCGTAGCCATGTCCAGTCACGTTGACATGTTCGGCCCTGACGAGCACTGTCACTATGAGGTCCAGACCCCATCTTCGCTGGATCGAGCCAAGGGGGCGCTAGCGTTGCTGAGAATGCACGTAGCAAGTGAACAGGCCGACATCACCGAGCCGATCGTCGACGGTCGCGACGATGTGGCGACCCCCAGCTTGGAGACTCCCGCGCCAAGCCCAATCCCTCACGGCGCCAGCGCGGTGAGGGCGCCGCCGGCCTATGCCCGTTACGTGCCGCTCTTTTGGCGCGTACTGGCCCTGAACGCAGCCGTCGTGACGACGATGGCTATTGCGATCGCGATCGTGCTGCCGCCCCCTTTCGCGCATATCGCCTCCGACGACGCCGCCGTGCTCGCGTTCACACTGGCGATCACACTGATCGCCAATGCGTTGCTATTGCGAAATGCCCTCGCTCCGTTGACCCATCTCCCGGCGCTGCTGCGAGGCGTCGATCCCTTGCAATCGGGCAAGCGACTTCAGGTCCCGAGCACCCCGTCTGAGGCCGCCGAGCTCGCGCAGGCCTACAACGACATGCTCGACGAGCTCGAGCGAGAGCGCCTGCAAAGTACCCGGCGAGCGCTTTCTGCCCAGGAGAGCGAGCGGCTCAGGGTCGCTCAGGAGCTGCACGACGAAGTGGGCCAGACGCTGACCGGCATCCTGCTGGGGCTCTCGCGCGCCTTGCGGACGGCGCCCGCCGAGCTGGCGCCCCAGCTCGAGCAGTTGCTCGAGACCACACGCGCCAGCATCGACGACGTGCGCCGCATTGCCCAACGCCTGCGGCCGGAGCCGCTGGAGGATCTGGGTCTCGCCGGCGCCTTGCAGGCCCTTTCGCGGCGACTGCGCGAGCGCTCGGACCTGCGTATCCACTGCCGCATTCCCGAAGACTTGGCGCCCCAAGCGCCCGAGCGCGAGCTTGTGGTCTACCGCGTTGCCCAGGAGGCCGTGACCAACGCGGTCAGGCACGCGCATGCCGCCAGTATCGGCATCACTCTGCGCGCGAGCGGCGATTGCCTGACGTTGAGCGTGCGCGACGACGGGCGGGGCCTGCGCGTGGGGAGCATGGAGAGCGGAGGGATCCGCGGCATGCGCGAGCGCGCCAGTCTCGTCGGCGGCACGCTGAAAGTCATAAGCGCACCGCGCGCCGGAACCGAAGTGTGCTTGACGATCCCGCTCGCAGGAGAGATCGGATAACTGCACTGAAGACAAATATTCTGCTCGCCGACGATCACGCCGTCGTGCGTCAAGGTTTGCGACTCGTGCTTGAGAACGAGCCCGACTTGGTCGTCTGTGCCGAGGCCGGAGATGGGCTCGAGGCCGTCCAGATGGCGCTCGTCCACCACGAGCTCGACCTCGCCATCCTTGACATCTCGATGCCGCGCATGACCGGGCTCGACGCCGCCCGCGAGATTCACCGTCAGCGCCCCTCTTTGAAGCTCTTGATGCTCTCGATGCACGACAACGAGCAGTTCCTCTACGAAGCCCTCAAGGCCGGCGCGAGCGGCTACGTGCTCAAGTCGCTCGCCGACCGCGACGTCGTGCGCGCCTGCCGCGCCGCCATGCGTGGCGAGCCGTTCCTCTACCCCGGCGCTATCACCGATGTGATCCGCCACTACCTCACCAAACCGGACGAGGATCACCCAGATCCTCTGACCCCACGCGAGCTGCAGGTGATCAAGCTGATTGCCGAGGGACACAACAATCGCCAGATCGCCAAGGCCCTCACGATCAGCGAGAAGACGGTCGAGCGCCACCGCGCCAACATGCTTGAAAAGCTGGGCATGCGCGACCGCGTGGAGCTGACGCGCTACGCGATCCGGCGCGGACTGGTCGAGCCCTGAGCCCCGCACATGGGGCTTGCACCCCATATATATAAGCATTCACACCAGGCATACTGTGGGTATGGCATTGGGCGCCGCCGGGCCGCACATTCGACCCGTGTGCTCTACCTCCCCACCCGGCGGCGCCGCCATACGAAGTCCAGTTCGCCGCGCGCGAGTCGCGTGCCTCCTACACGAAATCCGCCGAGTTGTCCCGCGGCCTCCAACCAAACGGATTGGTCGTGTCGTGGATTCTGTCGGCGTTGTCGGAAACCGCGTAGAAGACACTCGAGCGTCCTGGCAGCGGCTCGACGCTCAGGCACGCATCGACAGCGCCCAGAAGGTCGTTGTGGCTCAGCCAGGTCGCTGTCTGGCCCTGTCCCCTCTTGACGGAGTTGTCTGGCGTCACGCCGCCAAACCGCACACCGACGAACTCGAAGCCGAACTGCTTTGAGAGTGCCCTGCCCACCTCCTCCTCGACGAGCTTGTACACGCCGTAGGGAGTCGCGGGATGGTAGCTGCCCGGTATGGCAAACGGCTCTGCCGCGGCGGGATCGCGGTGGTTGTCGGCATGCACCGAACTGGCCATGATGAGACGCTTCACCTGAGCTTTGACTACCGCCGTGAAGACGTTTACGTCTATCTGCACGTTCTCCGGATAGATGCGCATACGCCGCTCGATGGGGTCAGCCGGCGAAAACCTGCGGGCGAGGTGAATAACCGTGTCAACTCCCGGCATTTGCGCCCACAGGATCTCGTAGTGGGATATGTCATCAGGCAGATCCACACTCCTGATCTGGTACTTCCCAACCAGCCCCCGCCGCAGCACCGAGCCGATGATCCCTTTGGAGCCGGTGATCAGGATCGTGCGCATCCGGCCGAGCTATCCCGGAGCTTGCCTTTCGCTGCGCTCCTGCTCTCGTGCACGCCGGTACTCGTTTACCACTATCTCCGTGAGCTCCTCGACGGAGGTCTCGTTCGTTGGCTTATCCAGTGTGATCACCCCGTCTCTGGATCATGCTCACGCGGTCGCACGCCTGCAGCACGTGGACGTAGTTGTGGAGGATCATGATGATCGACACTCGGCCCTCTGCCTTCAGCCGCGCCACGAGGTCGAGGATCATCGAGCCCTCCTTGGCGCCCATCGCCGCGAGCGGCTCGTCGAGCAACAGGATGTCGGCGTCGGAGTTGACCGTGCGTGCGACCGCGATCGCTTGTCGTTGCCCGCCCGACAGGCGCGCGACCGCGACGTCGATCCGGGGGATGTTGATCCCGATCTCATCGAGCGCCGCGCGGGTCTCGTGCTTCATCCGCCGGTTGGCGAGCAGTGGGATCGGATGGTGCACGTGCTCGCGGCACAGAAACATGTTGTGGTAGACAGATAGTTCGTCGATCAGCGCGAGGTCCTGAAAGACGGTGTCGATTCCCTGGCTGCGCGCGTCGTCGACGCCACGGGGCCGGTAGGGCTCTCCGTGCAGGAACATCTCGCCCGAGTCCTGCTTTTGGAAGCCGCTGATGGTCTTGATCAGGGTGGACTTGCCCGAGCCGTTGTCGCCGAGCAGACCGAGCACCTCGCCCTTACGCAGGTGCAGGTTGACGTCGCGCAGCGCGGTCACAGGGCCAAAGCGCTTGGAGATGTGCTCGACTCTGAGCACGTCGTCGGGCGCCGAGGTTGGCGGGACGACAGTCTCGATCGGTTGCATCTCAGCCACTGCGGTATCCTCTGCGAGCGTGTTGGACGTAGACGTTGACGGTCATCGCCACGATGATCGCCAGTCCGAGGTAGAACAGCTTGTAGTTGGCGTTTACCCCTTGGAGGACCAGACCGTCTTGGAGGATCCCGAGGAACAATGCGCCGATCAGCGCGCCGATCACGGTGCCGGAACCGCCGGCCAGCAGTGTCCCGCCGATCACCGCCGAGGCGATCGCGAAGAACAGGATTTCGTTTGCCCCGGACGGGTCGGGCTGAACCGACCCGGCGCGCACGGCCTCGAGAATCCCGACGAGCCCGGCGGTGAGACTGCAGAGCACGAAGTTGCGGATCGTTATGAGCTTGACCGCGACACCCGCCTCGGCGGCGCCGAGCTTGTTGGAGCCGATCGCCACGGTGTGCAACCCCCAGCGGGTGAACGTGAGCGTGGTTTGCAGCAGGAACACGATCACGAGCGCCCAGATGAACTCCGAGTATGTGCCGGCGCCAAAGATTTTTGCAAACGTGCCGACACGATTGACCGTTTCGGTGAGGAGGATGTGGTGGCCGTTGACCACGTGTGCCACCTTCACGGTCGTCTGGTGAACCTGCGCTCCGGGCGTGTTGACCGGCGCGCCGTGCGAGATGATCAGACTGATTCCCTCGAAGGTGAACAGCATTCCGAGCGTCGCCACGAATGAGCTGATTCCGACGACCGCGGTGAAAAAACCGTTGACGGCGCCTACCGCCATACAGCACAGGAGCGCGATCACGACACTTGGCACCAGCGCGATCCCGGCGGTGGACAGCTTGTAGAACAGGATCGGAGAGAACAGGTACATCGCGCCGATCGACAGGTCGATCTCCCCGAGGATCATCACGAACACCTCGCCCGCCGCGAGAATCGTAAGCGGCGCGAAGTATGGCAGTAGCGTCTTGAAATTGGCGCCCGTCAGGAAGTTGTTGGTCTCAAGCGAGAAGTACACCGCCGTGACGATTGCCACGACGATGATGCTGCCCTCGCGTAGCGACAGTACGCGCGCCAGCGGACCGTGCGTGTCAATGGAGCGCGCCCGCGGTTCCGGACCCTCACCGCCCGCCTGGCTCTCAGAGGCAGGCGGTCCCCCTGTCACGCTGGACACCTACGAGCTCCTCCACTTGGCACGCATAACCGTCACGAGCTCCTCCACTGGGCGCGAATGTCTGTTGCGAGCACTAGGCGGGTGTGCCGGCCTTGATCGGGACCACCTTGACTTCGGTTGACGTTCCCTCGAAGCGAGTCTTGGATTCGACGTATGGCGCAACCGTTTCCTTGTTGAGGAACTTCAGTCCCGTGTCCGTTTCGGCAGGGCCTGTGAGCGAGCCCGACACGCGCCACATGAACAACTGCAGGACCGGGAGGAAGCCCTGCAGGTAGGGTTGCTGGTCGATCGTGAATTCGATGTTGCCTTCCTGCAGTAGCTTCTGCGTGCCTTCGGTCAAATCGAAGCCGCCGGCCTTGATGCCCTTGGCGGGCAACCCGTACTTCTGCATGACTCGCGCAAGGCTTTCGGTGCTGCCTCCGTCCACGGCGTACATACCCTTCGTGCTCTGGTGGCCAATCCAATAGGCGTCGATCGTGGACAGCTCGCCCGGGACGGCCGCGCCGGTGGCGACCGTGTGCACCGTGATCGGCTTGCCCGAGGCCTTGATCGCCTTCTCGGCCCCTTCGATGCGTGGTTGCAGATTGGCCGATCCGGGCGTTGCGATGAACAGCGCAACGTCACCCGAGCCGACTGCTTCGACGATCCGCTCACCCATCTTTTCGCCGGCCAGTTTGAGGTCCTGCCCGATGTAGGACAGACGCGCGTTGCCGGGCGCGTCGGCGTTGTAGGCAACAACGGGGATGCCCGCCTTCAGCGCCGATTCGACCGGAGCGTTGAATGCGTGCAGGTCGATCAACGAGACCGCGATTCCATCGGCGCCGCTTGTGATGGCGGTGTTGACCGCGTTGACCATCTGGTTGACGTTGCTGCTTTCCGAGCCGGTCCACTCGTACGAGCATCCCAACAGCTTGCACGCATCGGCCAGCCCATACTGGGTCGGCACGAAAAATGGGTTAGTCGTGACGTGGTTGACGGCCACGAATTTGTAGGTGGGATGTGAGCCGAACACGGCCGCGCTGCCGCTACCGGAGGCGGAGCTCGAGCTACTGCTTTTGCCGCAGGCGGCCAGTATGCTGCTCGCCGAGCCGGCCGCTATGCCGGTGAGCGCTGTGCGGCGCAGGAACGCACGACGGTCCAAGCCTCGCTGGCCGATCTCCGGCGACTCGAGGCGCTCCAGACGCTCGACGAGCTCGTCGACCTGATCTGTCTTTGACATCTGTATCTCCTCCTGTTCGGAGGCTGCGCCGGGCGACGCAGCGCCCATCAATACATTTACCCCCTGAATCCGTTCGTATGCAAAGACTTCAGGTTGAGCGGGCTATCGTCAGGGCATGGCTCCGGCATCCGCCAGCCCGCAGCCCCCCTCCGGTCGCCACGAAGAGGCCGCCCACGGAGGGCAGGAGACGCAGGCCCCACGTCGCGGCGAGCAAGAGCGAGAGGAGCACGCACAGGAGCCATACGAGGCCTGTGGGCCGTTGAGTGTCGAGCGGCATCTCAAGCGGGACGGCAGGGTGCTCATCCTCTATGCCCGCCGAGGGAGCCAAGACCGATGAGCGAGCAGCGCTTCAACGAGCTGCGCGGAGAGGAGGTCGTGTACGCGATCCACCGTCAGGAGCGCACCTTCCTTCCCTCGGAGGATCGCTGCCCTCTGTGTCCCACGCCGGCCCGGCCCGCCCAAACGCACTCTCGACCGTCCGACCCCCAGCCTGAGGACTTCACGGAGACGGAGATCCCTTGGCCCGCCTTCGAGATCGCCGTCTTCGACAACCTGTACCCCGCCTTTCGGGCGCCGCAAGGAGCATCTGAGGTGATTGTGTATACCGACAGCCACCACGGCTCCTTCGGCACGCTGGCGCCCGAGCGCGCAGAGACGCTGATGTGGGTTTGGCGCCACCGCTACCAGGAGCTTGGAGCCAGAGAGGACGTGAAGTACGTGCTCATCTTCGAGAACCGGGGGGTCGAGGTCGGCGCTACCCTGCACCACCCGCATGGGCAAATCTACGGTTACCCGTTCCTGCCGCCGGTGCCAGAGCTCGAGCTGGCGGCGGACGCGCGCTTGGGGAGCTGTGTGTCCTGTGAGCTGCTGCGCCGCGAGCTGGAGGACGGACGGCGGATCGTGCACGAAAACGAGCATGTCGCCGCCTACATTCCCTATGCGGCACGCTGGCCATATGAGACGCATGTCGTCATCCGAGAGCATCGGCCGAGCCTGCTCGACTGCGAGCCAAAGGAGCTGCGTATGCTCGCGGAGTGCTTGCAGAGCCTCACCCGCGGCTATGACGCCCTGTTTGCCAGACCCTTCCCGTATGTGATGGTCGTTCACCAAGCGCCCACCGACGGACATTCCGGCGGGCACTTGCACGTAGAGTTTTATCCGCCGTTGCGCACGGCGACCAAGCTCAAGTATCCCGCCGGCTCCGAGCAGGGCGGGGGCACGTTTGTCGGCGACACGCTGCCCGAGAAGCTCTGCCGAGGCGCTGCGCGAGGCGATCGCCAGTGTCGTGTGAGAGCGTTGGCGCTTTTGCCCCTGGTCGCGTGAACCTGATCGGCGAGCACACCGACTACAACCAAGGGCTCGCCCTGCCATTCGCGATTGCCGAGGGAGTCACGGTTCATGCGAAGGCGACCGGCGAAGAGCGCATCCTCGCGCGCGCTCTCGACTGGGACGAGCAGGACGAGTTCGCGCTGTCCGAGCCCACACGCGCGACGGGCTGGCGCGCGTACGTGCGTGGCGTGGTCGCCGAGCTGCGCCGGGCCGGGCACGCTCTGGTCGGTGCCGATCTGGAGATCGGCGGCAATCTCCGGCAAGGCGCCGGTCTGTCCTCCTCGGCGGCGCTCGAGGTCGCTCTGTGCCTGGCCTTGCTCGCCCTGGCAGGTGAGACCGGGACCGACCGTGTCGCACTCGCCCAGTTGTGCTCGCGCGTGGAGAGCGACTGGGTGGGCGCACACACTGGGATGCTCGATCAGCTCGCCTCTTTGTATGGCGCGCCTGGAATGGCGCTGTGCATCGACTTCCGAACATTCGAGGTCGAGCCCGTCCCGCTGCGCTTGGATGACGGCTGGCGATTGGTGACGCTCGACTCCGGCGAGCGCCGTGCGAATGCCGGCTCCGCCTATAACGAGCGCAGGGCCGAATGCTTTGAGGCGTGCGAGCTGCTGGGCGTCGATTCGCTGAGGCAGGCAGGCTGGAGCGCGCTCGAAGGACTGCCTGAGCGACTGCGACGACGCGCGCTCCACGTGCTCAGCGAGAACGTGCGGGTGAAGCACACGGTGGCCGCGTTGCAAGCGGGCGACCTGCCCGCGGTCGGACGTCTGCTGAGCGCTTCCCATGCGAGCCTGCGCGACCGCTACGAAATATCCACACCGGCCGTCGAGGCGACCGTGGAGCGGCTGCTCCAGGCGGGCGCCGCCGGCGCGAGGATCGTGGGAGGCGGCTTCGGAGGGCACGTACTTGGGCTGCTCGCGCCAGGCGCCCATGCGTCTGAGGGCGCCCGCGAGGTGCGGGCGGACGCGGGCGCCCACCTTCTGGACTCTCAGAGCTCTGCCGATATTCGTCGCCCAGACGGCGGCTAGGCTTGTGCTGTGCACGTTCAGTCCAAGTACGCGATGACCTCCGCTGAGGCTCGACGCGTCATCGCCGAGCACGGGTGGGCGCGCGTGGTTACCGACGGAGACGGTCTGCGTGCCACATATGGGTTCTTCCTGCTCGAGGACGGACCCGGAGATGAGATTGTCGTGGCGGGGCACTTTGCGCGCGCGGACCCGCAATGCGCGGACATCGAAGCGCGCATTCCAGCCTTGTTGATCTTCGAGGGTCCGCATGGATTCGTCTCAGCGTCCTGGTATCGACCCGAGCTGACCGATGTTCCGAGCACGATGAACCACCTCTCGGTCCATCTCCACGGGACGCCTCAACCGCTCGACGGCGAGGAGCGGTTCGACGTGCTGCGCCGAACGCTGGAGCGTCACGAGACGGCGCTCGGCGAGGATCGATGGCGACTGCAGGGCGGGGGTCTCGAGCTGTGTCGGAGGATCGCCCCGCAGACCGTCGCCTTCAGGCTTCGCGCCGACCGCGTGGAAGCGAAGGCCAAGTTGTCCCAGGGTATGCCGCGCCCGGTACGCGAGCGGATCGTCGAGCGACTCGCCCATCCTGGCCCCCACCAAGATCGTGCGCTGGCCTCGCTCATGCGCAGATTGTCGCTGGGCGAGCCCTAACCCCTCAGGCGCCCCACTCTGGGGGCGACCGAGGGGTCAAGCGCTGTCCAATCAGTGGCGATCGATGCCCGGCAGCACCGGGGTGCCTTCGATCTGGACCGCTTGGAGCGCGTCGGGGTCCAAGCCGAGCAGGTCGAGGATCGTGGGCGCGATCTGGGTCGTCTCGACCCACGGGCGGTACGTGCCGGGCTGCACCGCTCCCGGTGCGTAGACGACGATCGGCACGTCACGGTCGGCCGGGTTGGCGCCGCCGTGCTCGGCGATCTTGGTGCCGCCGGTGTACACCACGCCGACCTGCACCACACCCCATACGTCGGGGTGGCGCGGATCGCTGAGCGGCACGCCGAAGTATTTCGCCGCTTCCTTGCCGGCGAATATTTCGGCCAGGCCCGAGTGCGCCAAGGTGCGCGTGGAGCCGTCGTAGGCGACACCGGTCGCCGTGTGATTCCACAGGTATTCCTTGACGAAATTGGCAGCTTCCTGGGAAGTGTTGGACAGGTAGCTCTGCCACGCGTCGTCGTCGGTGCCCGCGACGATCAGGGCGCCGGATCCGGGGTGAGCTGCTTCCCAGGCGGCGTCGATCGCTTCGATGATCGGACCGTCCTTGATTTTGACCAGCGAATCCGGGTCCTGAGGCGACTGCCCGTGCTTGGCCGAGACGATGATCGCCGTCGAGTCCGCGAGGCCCTGCACCTGGATCTCTTCATCCATCGCTTGGAGCTTGGCGTTGATGTAGTCGAGCGCCCGCTGGAGCAGAGGCCCCGGCGTGTTGGTGCCCGGCAGATACCCGCCGGTGAGGCCATCCGATGTGTGCAGCTTCTCCGCGGTCGAGACGGTCTGGAAGTTCATGCCGAAGATCGCCGGCACGCCGACCTTGGTTTTGCGGCTGTGGTCGTAGCCGTCGATCTCGTTGAGCACCGCTTGGACCTTGTAGGAGTCGTATTGCATCGTCGCGGCGTTGTCTTCGGTCCAGCTGATTTCACCCGGATACGGTTTGCCGTTCGGTTCAAGCGCGATCGAGTCGATCTCGGGTGTGAACAGGTCGTCGATGCTGTTGCCCGATGGGCCCTCGAGGGCTTCGTAGGCTGGGTGCTTGTCAGACCAGGCGGTCCGCAGGCCGTGATCGTGGATCACTTCGAAGATCGTGTTGACCTCGAGGTATTCGTGGGGGTAGATCGGCTTGCAGGTAGCCGGGTTGACCGGCAAAGCCGCCGGATTGAGCAGCGACCCCGGCTGGGCGGTCATTTCGAGAATGCTTTCGGGCAGGCCGGTGAGACCCTCGCCGGCGTCCAGCGCGTTCGCGTTGATGTCGTCCGGCGAGTCATAGATGACTTCCCCGCCGGTCGGCTGACCGTGGCACGAAGTCGTTCCCGCGGGCAGGACGGCGTGGCTGTACTCGTCGTCGTAGTAGATGCCGGTCGTGCGTGGGTTGCCGCCGGTGACCTGGGCGGTCATGCCGGGGAACGAGTCGGAGGGGATCGGCGTCTGTGCTTGTGTGTACTCGGCGCCCCCGCCGACCAGCTTCGCAAGCTCGGAGCCGGGATGATTGCTGACATACCATTCGAGGTCCGACTGGTGCAGGCCGTCGACCGAGATCAGCAGCACGTGGGAGATGGCGTTTTCGGGGTGGTGGTGTCCATGATCTCCGGGTCCTCGTCCATGATCCCCGATCCCTCGCCCATGGTCCCCAAACCATGCTTGATGGTCTTCGGACTGTCCTGCATGGCCTCCGGAGGGGTCTGCGAAGACCACCGCCGCGGGAGCTCCGATCGCGATTACCCCGACGGCAAGCGCAACGCCTGCGCCGCGGTGTATTCGTCCCAGCATGAAATCTCTCCTCTGTCGAAGGGGTGAGCAGTTGTATCCAGGACTACCCGGGCCCCTTCGCACCGACGTTGCCGAGTTGTGGCGATCGTGTGTCGATCTCGTAACCGCTGCGATAGACGTTTGTTCGATCGGCGCATGCGCCGATCGTGACTGCGCGCATGTGCGCCGGGGCAGGGCCGCATGTGGCCCTGCCCCGCCCGTGCATGTACGGGTCGGCCCACCGATCGTCGATCAAGACCCCATTCGGGGCACGCAGCGGGATCGCCGATCGGCCAGCATGCGCCGGGGGATCCCATCATCGGATCAAGCGGCCGCTTGCATCACCGTGAAGGAGGCTCCCTGGGGATCGATCAGGCCGGCGAAGCGCCCGATCGGCATGTCCATCGGCTCATTCGTGACGGTTGCCCCGAGCGTGCGGGCCTTGGCCACGGTGGCGTCGCAGTCGGCGACCGCGAAGACCACGCCCCAGTGCGGCGGGATCTCGGCCGGGAAGTACTCGTCGGTCATCTGCATCATGCCGCCAACCTGTTTGCCGTCGAGCTCCCAGACCGTGTATGTGGTCGGCGCGCCCTCGAAGGCGGGGGGACGCCCCTGCCAGCCGAAGACCGCCGGGTAGAACGCCTTGCCGGCGTCGGCGTCACGGGTGAGCAGCTCGTTCCAGCACAGCGAGTTGGGCTCGTTGACGAGGTCGGCGCCGGTGAAGCTCTTGGGCTGCCATACGCCGAACACGGCGCCGGTGGGATCGGCGAAGAGGGCCATCCGTCCGATGTCCATCACGTCCATCGGCTCGACCAACACGGCGCCGCCGGCCGCCTTGACCTTGACGGCAGCCTGCTCGGCGTCGGCGACGCTCACGTAGGTGGCCCACACGGTCGGCTGACCCTCCTGCATGTGGCCCATCAGGCCCGCGATGTTCTTGCCGTCCTGCTGGAACATGCGATACCCGCCGGTTTCCTCAGATCCCGGCTCTGTCGCGCTCCAGCCCAGCAGCTGGCCGTAGAACTGCGCGGAGGCGTCGGTGTCTGGCGAGGCGAGTTCGATCCAAGAGGGGGTTCCGGGCGCATAATCGGGCATGGGTTTCTCCTTTACGGACGGGGACAACCCCGATCGTGGCAGATCGGAGCCTGGATTTCGTGTATTTCCGGTTGGCGCATGCGCCAACCGGCTACGACGCACATGTGCGTCGTAGCGGGGCGCACATGTGCGCCCCGGGCAGGGCCGCATGCGGCCCTGCCTTCCGACCCGTACATGTACGGGTCGGCCACCTGGCACATGTGCCAGGTGGAGCCAATCAGGGAGAAGCAACCCCAGCGACGACACGCCCACCGTTTTCCGGCCCCTGTGCGGTTGAGCCGCGCATCGACTCGGGCGCGGAGACGGGACGGTCGGGCGGGACGCAGACCATACCCTCGCTGAACCCGGCCGAGCCGATCCCGAAGGCGGCGTTGAAGCGGTCGAGGTTGACCAGCGTGAGCAATGCGGTGATCTCGACGAGCTGCTCATCGCTGAAGCGCTCCTTCACCGCTCACTACTCGCCGGCGACTGGATGACCGGCGCCATATACCGGATCGTCGGGTGACTCGACCGTTTGACCCCGGCTAGGGCGTAATGATGACGCGGCCGAATGCCCTGCGGCTCTCGGCGTATTCGTGCGCCGCGCCTGCATCCGAGAGCGGGAACGAGCGATCGATCTCCACTTGCAGATCGCCGCTTGCCACCCGCTCCAGCATGTCGCCGATCATGGGGTGGACGCGGGCATACTCCGACAGGATCGCGCCCCCAAGAAAGACGCCGTGCAGCGAGTTGTTGCGCGTCCACAGCGACCGCGCCTCGATCGCCGAGCCCGCACGGGCGGCCACCCCGACGCTGACGAGCCGGCCTCGGTACGCGAGCACGCCGACGCTGTCGATGAGGTTTTGACCGCCGATCGAGTCGAGCACGACGTCGGCGCCGCGCGAGTCGGTCAGCTGGTTGGCGCGCTCGACGAAGCTCTCGGTCGCGTAGTTGATCGGGTGGTCGAGTCCGAGCGCCTTCAGCCGCTTCAGCTTCTCGTCGCTCGAGGCGGTCGCGATGACGGTCGCGCCCGCTCGCTTGGCGAGCTGGATTGCAGCCATGCCGACGCCGCCGGCTCCAGCGTGGATCAGAACGGTCTGGCCCTCGGCGAGGTTGCCGGCGGTGAACAGGCACTCGTACGCGGTTCCGAACGCAACCGGCACGCACGCCGCGCGCGGCGCATCCAGCCCGGCGGGGATCGGCCAAGTCATCGCCGCGGGGACCGCTCGCCTGGCGGCGTGCGACCCTGCCGCATTCAAGGCGACCACCCGGTCGCCGACCGCTCGTCCCTGCACGCCCGCGGCGACCTCGCTGACGGCGCCGGCGCTCAGATAGCCGACGACGTGTGGGGCTGCGGACAGATCCCCGGCCGCACGGGCGAGCAGATCGCCCCCCTCGATGCTGATCGCCTCGGCGTCGACGACCACGCAGCCGTCGGGACAGTCCGGGTCGGCCACGTCCTCGTAGCGAAGCGCCTCCGGTCCGCCGTTCTCGTAGATCACCGCCGCCTTCATGTGCGCCATCCTCTCACTTTCGACGCCGCGCCGTCAGACTGTGCTCGGACCTCCAGCCACGCACGGTAGCGGCCAAGCGTGCCTCGTTGCGGGAAGGTCCTTCCTTTCCTTGCCACGCCCCGGGCAGTTAGAGCTGCGCCGGGGCACTTTTTGATTGTGATTCCGTCAAGCTGAGCGCCAAGACGCGATCAGCACTCGTACTGGCTATCCTAGTAATGCGCCATCTGCTCAATACGCGCCCGCAACAGCCGTGGACGGACGAGAGCCTTGCACCGCAGTCGGGGCAGCCAGTCGAGGACTTCGCTCGCGCGCAACGGCTATTGGATGAGGTTGCGGCAGATGTGGGCGTTCCGCCGCGGCTTGGCTCCCGCTGGTGGGAGCAGTAGCGCCGCTACCAACATCGTTCGATCGCCCCGACCTTGAGGCCGCGGGGTTCGTCGGATGGCGCAAGTGGGATGAGCTGCGCAGTAGCGACCTGCGCGAGGTCCCGAGCGCCCCCGCGGTGTACGTGGTGTTCCGTCCCAAGGACGGAGCCCCGATCTTCCTCGACACGAATCCAGGTGGGCGGTTCAAGGAGCAAGACCCGACAGTGCCGATCGAGGTGCTGTCGGCGAACTGGGTGCCGAGTTCGCAGGTCGTTTACATCGGCAAGGCGAACGTCGCGGATCGGCGGCTGAACCAGTTTGCTCGCTTCGGGGCCGGCGAGAAGATTGGACATTGGGGCGGCCGCTACATATGGCAACTCCTTGACTCCGATCAACTCCTGGTCGCGTGGCACGCAGTCTCGTGGACTGAGCCGGCGCGTGACTACGAGAAGCGACTGCTCGCGCACTTCGCCGACCTACACGGTGGAGCCCGGCCGTTCGCCAACCTCACCGGCTAAGTCCGGTCGCCGATTCGGCGCAAACGGACTGTCAGAGAGAGAGGACTACCTAGCTTCCTACTGGCTGACCGATCGCGCCGTCTGTACTCGCCTGCCGCTCGTGATGGGGCAGGACTACCTCGGCCGCCTCAGCCGGGGTCACGTCCGGGTAGAGCAGCCTGACGACGAGGATCGCGCAGCCGCAGCCGACGAGCTGCGCGACGACGTAGCCTGGAACCGAAGCCGGCGCGATCCCGGCGAACGTGTCGGAGAACATGCGTCCGACGCTGATTGCCGGGTTGGCGAAGCTAGCGGAGCTCGTAAAGAAGTACGCGGCGCCGATGTACGCACCGACCGCTGCCGGGGCGACGTTCAGCCGCTTAGTGCGGGCGAGCGAGAAGATGACGAGCAGCAGGCCGGCAGTGGCGATGACCTCGCTGAAAAGGTGCGCCGGGGAGGCGCGGTGGTGGGTGGAGATGCTGACGGCAGCCAGCGCGAACATGCCGTTGGCGACGATCGCGCCGAGCACGCAGCCGGCGATTTGGGCTGGTATGTAGGCGAGCGCGTCTCGCCAGCGGATGCCGCCGAACGTCGCGTCGGCGATCGAGACGACCGGGTTGAAGTGCGCGCCCGAGACGGGGCCGAACATGAGGATGATCGCCGCGAGGCCCATCGCGGTCGCAGCGGCGTTCTCGAACAGCTCAAGACCAACGTCGCCGGGCGAGAGGGTCTGCGCGGCGATGCCTGAGCCGATCACGAGCGCGGCGAGGAACGCCGAGCCCAATAGCTCGGCGAACAGGCGGCGGGCGAGTGGCAGTGTGTCGGTCATGCGGCCACCAGGAGCTTGTCTGCGAACTCGCCGGGCAGGCCCGCCTCGCGGACCTCGGCGGCTACCGCGTCGGCGTCGTAGGCGATCCGCTCGATACTCACGTCCACGCTCTGCGCGCTTGGTGTGAGGACGGCGAACGCGCCGCGCGGGTCGCCGTCCTTGGGCTTTCCGACCGAGCCGCAGTTGACGAACAGCACTCCGCCGTACTCATGGACCCAGGGCTTGTGCGTGTGCCCGAACACGAGCACTGGATCACTCTCGGCCGCCGCGAGCCGTTCGTACAAGCTCGCGGGCTTGTCCTCGAACAGATACTCGTTGACCTTCCGCGGCGAGCCGTGGACGAGATGAACGTCAACGCTGCCGACCGGGAAGTGCAGATCGAACGGCAGGCCGAGCATGAAGTCCTTGGACTCCCGACTCGTGTGCGCGAGCGTCCAGTCCACCGAGCGCTGCCCAAGCTCGCGGTCGTGCTGTGTGACGTAGGCGCAGCCACAGTCCTCGAGGTCGCGGGCGATGGCGTAGTCGTAGTTTCCGTAGATCGTCGGTATGTCGCGCTCGGCGATCAGCGCGCAGACCTCGTTTGGATGCGGCCCGTAGCCAACGAGGTCGCCACCGCAGAACACGCTCTCGATCCCTAGTTCCTCGATCCTTGCGAGCGCCGCTTGTAGGGCCGGCAGGTTGCCGTGAATGTCGGTGATGACCGCAACGGAGTCCCGGCCGGCGCTCACGGTGTCTCCCCGGTGGCGATCAGGTCGCACGTCTCGCGGCGTAGGCAGTCGCGGGCTTGGCGGTAGGCGAGCGCGAGAACGTGGGAGCGGATTCGCGCGCCGCTGAAAGTGGCAAGCACAGCCTCCGCGCAGGCACGTATTTCGTCGGGGGGCTTGACGCTGCCGAACTCGCCATCGAGCATCGTTACGAGTATCCCGAGACGCTGATCGTGCGCGGTCGGGTCGGTGCGTATCTCGCTGAGTCGCGTGGCGATCAACTCGCGCACATGCGCCTGGATGCCGTCGCGGATCGCTCGGACCTCCGCGATCGGCCGGCGAGCGGGGTCGGGTATGTCCCAATCTTCGACGGTGGCCGGCACGTATGGGCAGGAGTCTCCGCAGCCCATCGTGATCGCCCAATCGGCGTGTAGCTGCATCTCGACCGTGAGTTTCTTCGGCTTGCGTCCGGTGAGGTCAATCCCAATCTCGCCCATCGCCTCGATGACCGTGGGCCATATCTCCGCTGCCGGCTCGTTGCCCGCGGACTCGGCACGCACGTCCTCGGGGCCGTAGCGCTCAAAGAACGCTTGCGCCATCTGCGAGCGGCCCGCGTTGTGGTTGCAGACGAACAGCACGTAGCGGATCGGTTTCTCGTCGGCGGGTTGCTCGGTGCTCATGCCCGCGATCATATTGCATTGACATTCATCGCTTCAATAGGTATATGTAGATTGATGAGCGTCGATTTGGAGCTTGCCCCGAAGACCAAGCGCCCCGCCGGGGAGCGCTGCTGCGAGCCGGTCGTCTATCCCGACGTGGAACGCGAGCAGGCGATCCGCATGGCGGAGGTAGCCAAGGCGCTCGGCGATCCGATCCGCTTGCAACTCGTGGACGTGCTGCGCAAGCACGCCGGCAAGGTCTGCGTCTGCGAGCTGGTGCCGCTGTTTGACATCTCTCAGCCCACGCTCTCCCACCATCTCGGCAAGCTGCGCGCCGCCGGGATCGTGGACTCCGAGCGCAAGGGCCTATGGGCCTACTACTACGTGATCCCCGACGCACTCAAGGAGCTATCCGCATGGCTGAGCTGACCACCCCCGCCGAGACGACCGCGACCTCCTGTTGCGCACCCGAGGCGCAGGCGACGTGCTGTGAGCCGAGCGCCAAGGCCGAGTGCTGCGACCCCAGCCACGGCGAGGGCTGCGGCTGCGCCGCCGACACCACCACAAAAGCCGGCGACGTGCGCGAGCAGGTGCGCGAGCGCTACGCCGCCGCCGCCGTGCAGGTCACGACGACCGATCCCGGCGCCGGCTGCTGCGCACCGAGCGAGACGTTCGACGGCGGCAGCGAGGTATTCGGCGCCGCCCTCTATGCAATGGGTGATCGTGAGCAGATTCCCGACACCGCAGCCCTCGCATCTCTCGGTTGCGGCAACCCCACCGCCGTCGCCGAACTGCACGAGGGCGAGACGGTCCTCGACCTCGGCTCAGGTGGCGGGATCGACGTGCTGCTCTCCGCCAAGCGCGTCGGCCCGACCGGCAAAGCACACGGCCTCGATATGACCGACGAGATGCTTGCTCTCGCCCGTGAGAACGCGCAGAAGGCCGGCGTCGAGAACGTCGAGTTCCACAAGGGCTATATCGAGGAAATACCGCTCCCCGACGCAAGCGTGGACGTGGTTATCTCGAACTGCGTAATCAACCTCTCAGGCGACAAGCCGAAGGTGCTGCGCGAGGTCGCGCGAGTCCTGCGGCCAGGCGGACGCTTCGCCGTATCCGACGTGATTGCGGACGAGGACATGGACGACGCAACGCGCGCCGACATGCAGGCATACACCGGCTGCATCGCAGGAGCACTCACACACCGGGAGTTCACACAAGCGCTCACAGATGCCGGGCTCGCCGACGTTGAGATACGCGAGACTCACCGGGTCCACGCTCAGGCAGCCTCAGCGATCGTCCGCGCCCGCAAGCCAGCTCAGGCAGCGTGACCGGCGCGGAGCACTTGTTTGACCCGCAGGCGCTCTACCGCCAGTGGGAGGACAGCCAGTGGAGCCCGTGGGAGTTCGACCTGTCTGCCGACCGCGACCAATGGGAGGCGATGGAGGATCACTCGCTCGTGGTGTTCGTGCTCGGATCACTGATGGTTGCCGAGGAGCGGATCACGACGAAGTTTTCCGGGCTCGTCGGCGCCAACGGCAGCGAGGAGGAGGTGACGTTTCTGGCGACCCAGCAGGTAGACGAGGCCAGGCACATGCAGTTCTACGCCCGCTACCAAGACGAGGTTGTCTCAGAGCCCGCGGTGATCGCCGAGCACGTCAAGCGTGCCCGCGAGCACGTCTCCCCCGCGTTTCAGACGATCTTTGACGACAAGCTCGTTGCGGCGCACGATCGCCTGCGCGCTGATCCCGGCGACCTGGCTGCCAAGGTTGCGTTCGTGACGATCTACCACCAAATCCTTGAGGCGACCCTTGGCCTGACCACGTTCGAGTTCGCCACCCGCTACCTCAACCGCGAGGGGCTGCTGCCAGGGTTCGTCGCCGGCTACAGCAAGATTCACCACGACGAGCACCGCCACATCGCCTACGGCACATGGTTTCTGCGCCAAGCTGTCGCCGAGACGCCACCGATGGGCGATGTTGTCCGTCAGACCTTGCGCGAGTTGCTGCCGGCAGTCGCCGAGGCACTGACCCCGCCCGAAGGCGCCGACGCATCCGTACTCGGCGCGTCCACCGATGAGCTACGCAGCTTCGCGCTCGACGGCCTCACCCGCCGCCTGAACATCATCGGCGTGCCCCTCCAAACGCTCTAGGCCCCGAGCAAGCAGGCGCTTCGCAGAAGCGCGTAGTTCGCGGCCGACTTGGCGCAAAACGGTCTGTCCGGGGGCGTCGCTACCCATCCGCGCCAATTGAAAAACGAGCGGCCGGACGATGTTGGCGTACCCGTGCGGCCTGTTAGCACCGAAGCTCCTACCTTCGATGCCAGGGCCTACCGTAGCTGTGTCTGCGGCTAGGGTCGCCTGCTCGCTGGCTGCTTCCTTCACGTCCAAACGGCGCCTCACCGCGCCAACCGTCATCGAGTTTGCGGGCGCCACAATCCACAAGAACGGCCGGATCACGATGACGTGGCCGGATGGTGAGGCGTGCCAGAGAAGGCCACGGGGCGCCGCGATTCGTCGGTGCGGCGGTTGCGCGATGGGCTACGACCGTTTATCCGCGAGTTCCACGACCGACCAATCGACAGCTTCTCTCGTGATGAGGCGGTTGACTTGGACACGACCGAAGGGCGCCAACGCGGGGCGACAGGTTCGCAGCCGTTTTGCAGCCGGTGCACGCCGAGCGCCCGCACAAAAGTCCACGATGCACGCTCGATGCATATCTTACCGCGCGGACCAGGCGCACCAATGCTCCCGGTAGAAAGGAGCGGCCAACCGCGGGCCGACCCGGGGCTTGCGTGGCTCGTCCGGAGCGGCCGTCTGACGTCGCGCTCTGCGCGCGTTCGCTCCTGGCGTGAAGCGGTAGGCTTCGCCTCCAGCTGGATTCTTGGTGGGCAAACAAAGAGGGGGTCAGATGCCGCTTAAGGTAGTCGGAGCCGGCGTGGGTCGGACGGGCACCCACTCACTAAAGTTCGCGCTCGAGCAACTGCTCGGAGGTCGTTGCCACCATATGGTTGAGATCTTCGGCGATCCCGCTCAGGCGTCCGGGTGGACCGATGCGGTCGATGGCCGTGATGTTGATTGGCAGGAGCTGTTGAGCGGCTACGTTGCACAGGTCGACTGGCCGGGAGCCTCCTTCTGGCGTGAGATCTCCGCGGCTAATCCCGAGGCGCTCGTTTTGCTTTCCACCCGCGATCCGGACGCCTGGTATCGCAGTGCGTCCAACACGATCTTCCAGCCTTTTGCCGGTGCTCCGCCTGGGCTTGAGCAGTGGTTCGGGACGACGCTCCACAAGATGTTCGAGGAGCGCTTCTCCGATGATCTGGAAAACCCGACCAAGATGATGGAAGCGTTCGAGCGCCACAACGCTGAGGTACGCGCGGGCGTCCCCGCAGACCGCCTGCTCGAGTGGACGGTGTCTGACGGCTGGGAGCCGATCTGCGAGCGGCTGGGCGTGGCCGTCCCGGACGAGGCATTCCCCGCCACCAACAGCACGAACGAAACGCGCACGAGCCTGGGCATGCCGGCGCTGTAGCAAGCGGCAGAGCCCACGGGCGGCTGAAGGCCCCCGCCAACCTAGAGGCGTGTCAGGGGTACCGCCCGCGGGCCTACTCCGAGCGCGTTCTTGGCAGCTCAGCCGTGAGGCCCTGCTTCGTTCGACGACGAGCACCAGCTGGCCCGACGTCCGCTTTAGCTAAAGCTGTGGGGCCGTCGGCGCGGGTCCGATCACGACGCGTCCGAGCCCGATGACCTCGATCTCTGTCTGGGGGGCGCAGACGGCGATCGCGGCGGACTCGTGGCGCAGCGTTCGCCGCAGCGAGACAAATGCGGCGGAGCCGAGGATCGCGGGGACCCACAGCGCGATCGCTCGATACGCGAGCACCGCCGAAGCCGCGGCGGTGCTCGGCACGTTGTACAGCACGAACGTTCCCACCAGGCCCGCGTCAACGCCGCCGATCCCCCCAGGCACCGGAATCAGGCCACCCAGCTCGCCGATCAGGTAGGCCATTCCCAGGATCGCCAGCGGCGGTGCGGCGCCGAAGGCGCGAAACGTCGCCCACAGGATCATCACGTCGAAGACGAGATAGGCGAACATCCCGCCGATCAGCCAAGCGTTTCGTTCGCGCAGCAGCGCAACCGCCTCGCCTGCGCCATCAGCGACGGCCACCAGGGTCTTCAACGCCAATGTGGAGCGGCGTGAGGACCCACTTGCTTCGTTGTGATCCAGTCGCCGATGCAAGCCCGTGGAGGAGCGTCCCGCGAGCAGCGAGCAAACGATCGCGGCTGCGGCTATCGCGGCGGGCAGGAGCGTCAGCGCCAGGTTCGTCTCCCCCGGCAGCACCCGCACGGCGAGACCGACTCCGATGAGGACCACGCCGGCCACGTTCGCGACGCTGGTCAGCATGAAGAAGGCGGCGGTGCGCCGCGCGATCTCGGCCGTCGGCATCCCGCCCCGTTTGAGTGCCCAGGCTCCAAGCGCCAGGCCACCAGCGCCGCCGGTCGGTAGAAGCGCGTTCGCGCCCAACTCGGACATCCCGATCTGGTAGCTGACGCGCCAGCTCATGCGCCTGCAGAACACCATCCGAAAGATCGCCACATACCCCAAGCCCGAAAGCACCTTCAGCCCCGCGCCAAGCACGAGCCACACCGGGTTGGCGTGCGAGAGCCGAGCGCGCAACCCGTCGAGCCCAGGCAACAGCGTCACGACCGCAACGACGGCGAGAACGACCCCCGTCAAGAACAGCAGCTGCTTGCGCACCTTTCGACGACTCAGCTCCTCGGGAACCTGCAGGTCCTCCGGAAGGACGCTCGCCGTCATGCGCCACCCCCGCAGCCTGTCCGGGCGCGGGTGTCCTGACCTTTACATCTCACAAGAGCGTGTGATGTGGGCAAGCGCCTGCACCGGCAATTGTCGGGACGTCAATTCCAACGCCGACCAGGCTACAGGCGTGCGGCGAGCCGGGCCAGTCGCTCGTGTGCGAACTGAACCACGGCGGCGCCCTCGCCAACCGCGGTCGCGCAGCGCTTGATCGAGCCTGCGCGCACGTCGCCAGCTGCGTAGACACCGGGCACGCTTGTCTCGAGAAGGCCCTCTGCGCCAGCGTCCGTGCCGGTCAGGATGAAACCGTCGGCGTCACGCGCCAGCACCTCACCGAGCCACTCGGTGCACGGTGTAGCGCCCAGGAACAGGAACACAAAAGAGAACGGAAGCTGCTCTCCGTCGGCGAGCGTGACCGCTCGCAATCGCCCGTGCTCACCTTGGAGGCTGGTGATTTCAGAGCGATCGCGCACGGCGACCCCGTAGCGGTCGAGCTCGTCGATCAGATACTGCGACATCGTCTCGCCGAGGTCGCCGCGGCGGTGCAGGAGTGTGACGAGCGCGCCCCCGCGCGCCAACCAGACGGCGGCCTGACCCGCCGAGTTGCCCCCGCCGACGACCGCCACACGCTGAGCTGTGCAGAGCTGACCCTCTGACGGCCCAGCAGCATAGAACACGCTCAGCCCCTCGTACGCTTCGAGTCCCGCAACGGGCAGACGCCGGTATTCGGCGCCCACGGCGAGCAGCACCGCGCGTGCGGCAATATCGTTGCCGTCCTCGAGCTTCACGATGTGGCGTTCGATACCGGGCCGTAGTTCCTGGGCGCGGTAGGGCGAGGCCATGCGGGCGCCAAACTTGCGTGCCTGGGTGGCGGCGCGACTGATCAGTTCGCTGCCGCTGATCCCTGCGGGAAAGCCCAGGTAGTTCTCGATCCTGCGCGAGGTGCCTGCCTGGCCGCCGATGCCGCTGCTCTCCAGGATCAGCGTGTCCAATCCCTCGGAGGCGCCGTACACGGCTGCACCGAGTCCCGCAGGGCCTCCGCCGACAATCAGAAGATCGACCTCCTCGCGCGGCACGAGCTCCAGACCTATGCCGAGTGTCCGTGAGAGCTCACCGTTACTCGGGTTTAGAAGCTCCACGCCGCCAGGCAGTCGCACCAGTGGCATAGCGGACAAGGAGGGTTCCGTCGCCGGGTCAGCACCATCGGTCGTCTCGGTGGGATCGATCCAGGTGTGGGGGAGCCGCTGAGCTCGCGCGAACTCGAGCAGCCGGCGGGTGTCGGGCGAGTCGCGCTGGCCGACGATCTCTGGTCCGATGCCTTGGCGCTGCTGAAGCAGCTCGCGGCGCTCCACCAAGGCGCCCAGGATCAGATCTGAGAGCGAGGGGTCATCGAACAGCAGGGCTCGCAGCTTCTCGCGTGGGAGGGCGATGTAGCGCATCGGCTGGGTGACGACCGCGGTGACGAACACCGCCTGCCCACTGAGAAGGTTGACCTCGCCGAGAAATCCCGACGCGCCGTGGCGCACGATTTCGTTCCCTGCGCCATCCAAGATTGCCGCCTCACCGTCAATGATCGCGATGAACGGATAGGTCGCGTCGCCGATCTCATACAGCTTCTCGCCCATCCCGGCTACGTGCTCCTCGCCGTGTTCGGCAAGCAGCTCAAGCTGAGTGCTCGAAAGCACTCTCGCAGGCGGAACCGCCGTCTGATCATCAGCGTGGGAAGTCACCTAGAGGCAAGCGTAGCTGGACTATGCGGTGCTCATATCGCCGACTTCGATCTTCAGCGGCTCCTTGCCGTGGTGCGGTAGTCGATCGCGCGGAAGCACCCGTGTACATGGTCGTTGACCACGCCGACGTTTTGTATGAACGCGTACACGCTCCGGCCCAGGCGCAGCGCGGCTTTCCGTCGTAGCCGATGATCACGTCGCTGCTCATCGGTTTATACGTGTGACGGCATTCCTTCTCAGTAGGGCGGGGGCGATTGGCGCCTCGGAGGCAGGACGAGCTGACGCATTAGCGGTTGCGTTCGCTGCCATTTCGATCAGCTTTACAACCTCGTCCGGGTGGGAGACCATCGCGAGGTGGCTGGAGGGGACCTCGACCGTGTGTGCTCCCATGCACTGGGCGAACATGCGCTCGGCGTCCGCCGGGATTGCCTCGTCGTTGGTGGCGACCGGGTACCACGAAGGATGACGCTTCCAGGCGGGCTCGCCCATGACGTCCTCGAAGGTGCTCATTGACAGGCCCTGTTGAACCGCGTACAGCACCCGCGCCTTCACAGGGTCGACATCCGAGGCGAAGTGATTTACGAAGTCCTCCTCGGGCAGCCAGGCGAAGCTCTGATCGTCCACGACCAGGTGCGCGAGCGCCGGGGTCGGTGGCCCACCACCCAGGAGAGCCCCGAGCGACTCGCCCTGCTCGAGCCCGAACGCCGCGATGTAGACGAGCCCGACGACGTTCGGTGCATCGGCGCCAAGCGCAGTGATGACCTGCCCACCGTAGGAGTGACCAACCACGATCGTCGGGCCGGCCTGGCGGGCCAGGACGGCCCGCACCCGCGCAAGATCGTCGGCGAGCGATGTCTCGGGAAGCTGTGGTGCAGTGACGTTGTAGTCCCCATCCTGCAGAGACGTGGATCCGAGCCGGCTGCCCGAAGGTCTTAGCTGGTCGATCGATGACCGGCGACATGCTGGCGCCCGCAAGGGTCGAGTCCTCGCCGTCTGGCAGGCAAGACCCTTTCTCGCGCATGTGCGTGGCATCTGCAGAGACCGCCGGCGTTTGCGTAAGTTGCGTAGGTTGCGCCATTGTGCTACCGTGTGGTCATGTCATCGACAGTTAGCCCAGAGGCTGAGCGCCTAGCGGACGAGCTCGTCAAGCGCTTGGGTGAGCGTCCACTATCGCCCAGGAAGCTCGCCGTCGAGCTCGCCGGGCAGGACGCGCCGCCGGCGCTGATCGGAGCGTTTGACGCCGCTCTGTCGCGGACCGCCGCCGCGGGTGAGACCGACAGCCTCGACGAGGCCCTGTGGGGACGGGCGCCTACCGACGAGGAGCTCACGCAGGCTCGGCATGTCACCTATCCAGCGCTTCAGGACGCGATGCGCGAGGCGTTGTCTGCTGCCCTGACGCGCGAGCAGGCGGCGCAGAGGCTTGGCGTCACACCGCAGGCGGTGTCCAAGCGCATCGCTTCCGGCGGCTTGGTTGCGCTGCGGCGTGGACGCGTCAATCGCCTGCCGGCCTGGCAGTTCTACGAAGATCGGGAGCTGCCCGGCCTGAAGCAGCTGATCGCCGCCTACCCCGGCGGCGCGCTGTCGCTGACGGTGTGGGCCACCTCCCCCTCGCCGGACCTCGACGGCGCCACGCCAGCACAGGCCTTGGCCCGCCGCGGCGGCGTCACACGAGTACTCGAG
This sequence comes from uncultured Solirubrobacterales bacterium, assembly GCA_963809705.1. Classification (GTDB taxonomy): domain Bacteria; phylum Actinomycetota; class Thermoleophilia; order Solirubrobacterales; family Solirubrobacteraceae; genus Palsa-744. The sequence goes on from CAWEKF010000002.1 coordinate 928,102, forward strand.
GCCGCCGAAGCGCTCACGCCGAGCGCGTGGTAGCCAAGCTCGGCGATCCGCCGGCCACACTGCCAGCGGACCCTCCAACGTGGCGGTGGAGATCATCGAAGCCGATGGTGCGCGTCTATCACGAGCAGCCCGGACACGACGGCATAGCGTCGCGCACGTTCGGTCCTCTGGCGCGCTTTGACCCGCACGTGCGCGACGCTCATCAGCGCCCGCGCGAGGATCCGCAGGGGCGCGGCGTGCGGTATCTCGCCGCCGACCTTGCCACCGCGCTTGCCGAGTCCTATCCAGGACAGTGGCCCGAGGTATCGATCTGCCCGCACACACGCGCAGCCTGGGTATGCCCGCCAGCGCCAGTGGCACTGCTCGATCTCTCCGGCGAGGGCGCGCTTGCGATCGGAGCGACGGGCACCCTGCAATGGGGCTATGAGCCACGCAGACGTACCCAACGATGGGGACGGCGCATCTACGAGCAGTACAGCTACCTCGAAGGCATCCGCTACCAGGCCGCCCACCAAGGCGGCGAGTGCGCAGCCATATGGGAGCGAGCACCCACACTCCAGCGCCTACCAGGCGGCGACCGCAGACTGTGGGCGGTGTGGGACCGGGTCGTAACCGCGCTGGCCGGCCAGCGCCGCACCCCACGGCGTATCGAAGCCGGAGAATGCAGGCGATGCCGCGAAACCGGACTCAGCACAAAGAAACACAGAAGGCAAAAAGACACGCCAGCCCAATAGAGAAGCATGACCGAACATCCCAGCCCGCCGTAACCAGAACAACCCTCGCAAATCGCGAGGGTTGAGGGCTCTCTACGAAGTCTAAATTATCGGGGCGCCCGGATTCGAACCGGGGACCTCGCCGACCCGAATCGCTAGTCCAGGTAGCCTGGTTTCCACAAAACACCTGTAAAGGCGGGATTCTGGCTACGCATGTTGACTCCAGCTGGTTCGATATTGCCTTCGATATGAATGGATTTGGGCAGTGGGAGGGCCGTCACTGCCCAAACCCTCGGACTGGGTGCCGCGACCGTCGGACCTCGCAGTCTCTCCTTATAGCAGCGGGCTCGGGCGCCGCGTTCGGCTACCTCCGGGCAGAGGCACTCGTGTTCGCTGGTTAGCCGGGCTAGGATTGGTATATGGCGACTACGGTGAATAGGCTCGACTTGACGGGGAAATCGCCGGGCGCCGCTATGAGGTCGTCCCGGATCTCGAGGGCGGCGTGACGCTCGAGCCGCCGATCACTCCCGCTGCGCACCTGAACGCCCGGCGGGGGACAAAAGCCCGCCTCCCTGGAGGACTTCGAGCGTCTTTCGGCCGATGTCCCCCATGACGACGTGGGCTAGCGGTGTCCGATACTCCGGCGGGCGGCCTGACTACAGCCATGTAGCCGTATTTAGGGCAGCGCGCCTTGCCATTCGTGCGAGCGTGGCGCAAGTCCCTGAGCATGTCGAGCGAAAGCGCGGCGTTGGTAGTCGCAAGCCGCCACCGCCGCGGCTACGACCTGCCGGCACATAGAGTGGGTTGGCCTGGCCGCGCTTGACCTCGACCGGACCAACCCGCTCTTGCTTGCTCGCGCGCTACTTCACGATGTGAATGATCCGCTCCATGCCAAGCAGGTTGTGGCCGCGCCCGTCCTGGGTGTCCATGAAGCACACCTCGACGTAGATGCCGGGCTTGGCGGTGATCGTCTCCTGCTGAAAAGCTTCGTGTGAAACCGGCCCGGCAAAACCCGCCGGAGGCCCTGAGATCAGCTTTCCAAACGCCTTTTCCTTGCCGGCGAGCAGGTCCTTGACGGCCTGCTTGGCGGCCTGCATGTTCTTGACGGGCGCCGCAACGTCCATGTGCACGAGGAAGCCTTCGTTTTCAAAGCGCACCAGCTCGCCGTCGTGCAGCGTGCTCGGCCCGCGGAAGCCGAACTCGATCGAGCGGATCGTGGCTTCGGGCGCCGGCAGCGCGACAGGGGACGCGGCGGCGGTCACCGTGAACAGCGCGTGCGCCTTGGACCCCTTGCCTTCTTCTCCTGGGACCACGGCAACGTACTGACCAGGTTGCAGGTACGTCTGGGCTTCGCTTGAGTGACCGGGAGTCACTTCGGCGTCGAACACGAGCGAGCCGTACTTACTCGTCACGTTGATTTCGCCGTGGGCCTTCTGTATGGCGGCTTCGACCTCTTCGAAGGTGGCGCCGGGCTTCAACAGGAACAGGATCGCGCCTGCTTCCTTGACACCCGTGGCGGTCGAGACGACGTTGACCGCACCGGACTGCGCGGCACCCGTGACCGTGATCGAGGAATTGGTGATCGTGAGCGAAAGGGTGGGAAGGGTCGAGGACGCCGCCGCGGCGGAACCCACGGCGATCGTGCCGGCCGCGAGCAGAGCGCTTGCGGTCACGGTGAGGAGCAGGGTCAGTCGCTTCATTACATGATCTCCTGGTGGTCGTGTTGGATGGGAGGGAGGGAGATGACAACTGTCGGGCTCAGGTTGAATGAGGCGAGGCGCGCTGTCGGAGGCCAGCCTCTATCGACCGGTGCTCCGGCTCGCTCGAAGCTTAGCCGCGGCGTGCGCTTGCGTGGTCCTTCTCTAAGCGCCGGGGAGTGGCGATCCGGCGAAGAAGAGGAACCAGACCTCGAACGAGACGATCGCGATGACGGCGCTTGCGACCACGATCATCTCTACAGCGGTGTTTCCCCGTTCGGCGCGGAGGAGATCGGTGTCCTCTGCTCTCATACTGCGTAGCCACGGCAGAGGGGTGGGTTTGCCGGTCGGCCGGCCGATGAGCTTGTCATAGCGGGCGCTGAGCCGGATGAGAGCGAACGTCATCGAGCTTACGAGCACCGCGAGCGTGACGATGACGGCGAACACGGCCGTCATGCTCAACAGTTGCTGGCCGACCACTCGTGAGCCGACCCACAACGCCGCGAGCGGAGCGCCGGTCCAGATGTTGATTGCGAGGAGGGTCGTCGCGCTCAACAGCACTGTCCGCTGGGCTCCCGCGAAGCGGAGAGGTCTCGCGTCGTTGTCCGCGCGGGCCAACGATGCGCCCCCGTCGGCGCTCTCTGCGGCTAAGGTCGCATCGGCGCTCATCGGGAGGGTTCGGTGTTGTTGCATAGATACTCAAGTGTAGTAGAGGCCTCTTTCCGCTCTAACGAGAGGAAGGGTTAGGGGCCGATCCGGCTTGATCGGCAGACCGGGCGCGGAGCTACGCGGGCACCCGCCTTGCCTCGATCCACGCCGGATCGCTTGATTGGATAGAGCGACGGTGCCGCCTTCTACTTCACGCGCACTGTGACGAGGGTTGTTGCGTGGTCGCTGGTGCAGTTGACGAAGACCGTCGCTGTGACGTGGTAAGTGCCCGCTGTGTGGTAACGGTGGGAGAAGTGCCACGTCCGGCTTGCCGGCGGCGGGGTGCCCGCGATACAGAACTGCGGTACGGCCGTCGGCGGGCTAGCGGTCCCGTCTCCATAGGAGAGCCGGTCGCCGAACGCTCCCCGTGCGCTGCGCTCACGGGCGGTGAGCCGCAGCCATATCGTCGAACCGCGCGTGACGCGGGCCGGCGCAGCCGTCAGGGTGATCGTCAGGCCACCGGAGCGCGCCTTGGTGCTCGAAGACGTTGACGTGGCGGCCGTGGCAACGCACGCCAAGGCCAGCAGCACTCCAAGCGTGACGATCGACAGCAGTGCCTTTGATCGCCTCAAGGCTCGGTGTCTCCTACGCGAGTTGTTGCCTCAGTCGTCGTAGAGCCAACATAGCGAGGCGCTGTCATCATCCGCGGGACGCCGCGCGACAGTGCATGTCAGGCGAACAGTGCATCGAGCCCGCGCATCGTGAGGCATTCGTCAATCTCAGGCCCGGAGAACAGACAAGCCCGGCCCAATGGAGCTGGTAGCGGGCGCAGTCCGGTCGTACCCTGCGCGGTCTCCATATCCGATGGTCACGAACCTCGCCACGAACACATACCTCCTCAACCTTGCCATCAACTGCCGGTGGGGATCTTGATGTTGGAGCCCGGCCGGGAGGCGGGTTAGCAGCGGGGGTACGGGGCGTGATGTCACAGGGCGAGTAGCAGGAGTACTTAAGCCACTGTGCTTCTCGTTGCGGGCGTCTGTGCTTGTCCGGCGCGTACGTTCGCTTTTGGCTCGGAGCGGCATTCCGCCGCTCCGTGATGAGTTCCCACCAAAGCGACACAATCAGAATCCCTGCGGATGCCCCCCGTGGAAAACGGCCTCGATGTTGTTGCCGTCGGGGTCGAGTGCGTACGCGGCGTAGTAGGCGGGGTGGTATCGCGGGCGAAGGCCCGGAGCGCCATTGTCGCGTCCACCCGCGATTAGCGCGGCGGCATGGAACGCGTCGACGGTCGATCGGTTTGGGGCCGCAAGCGCGATATGTAGCGGCGGGCCGGGCTCGCCCTGCGCGATCCACAGATCCTCGTTGCCCTCGGGCCCGTAGCCGAAGGCGCCGCCGACCGTGACCTCGTGCATGCCCCAGGGAGCAAGCGCTGCCCTGTAGAAGCGCCGACTGGCCGCGAGGTCAGCGACATCGAATGCCAGGTGATCGAGGAAGCGCAGTGGGGCTCCCGCGCGACCCGCTCGGAACGGCCACTCTTCGAACGCAGCACAACGCCCCGCTTCATCGAATCGGACGATCCACAAGTCGCGGTACTCGTCCTCGACCGGATCGCCATACCTCACTTGCACCCGGACAACGCCTGTGTCGCCCTCGACGGCAACGATCTCGCTCTCCATCGTGAAGACCTCATCGTGGCCCTCGCGCTCTGTCTCCCAGAGGCCCGAGATTTGTGTCAAGCCGTCGCAGGGCCGATCATACGGAGCGGTCTTGTAGGTCGCGTCGGGCGCGAAAAGCTCGGCCAGCGCTTCTGTGCCGGGCGTGCGCCACGCTCGCCCGTATGCCACCAGCCAGTCGCCAAGCTCGTCACGGTTCACGCAAAGCAACGCTAACAGTCCGCTGAATCACAAGATCGCGTGTCTCAGCACGCCCGCCGATCGCCCAAGGCGCAGCGAAGTAGGAAGGTCGCACGTCACGGCGCGTTGCGCTGTGGGCCGGTCTCCCAATAGGCTGTGCTGCATGGGCATAACGGGCCAGGTCCTCAAGATCCACGAGCAACTCTATAAGCGAACCGACGGGCGCATTGGGCATCGCATGATCGGCGTCCCGACCCTGCTGCTCAGAACCACAGGTCGTCGCTCGGGCGCGATCCGGACGAACAGCCTCGTCTACGCCCGCGACGGCGGCGAGTACCTCGTTGTCCCGTCCAACGGCGGCGCCGATCGTCCTCCAGCATGGCTCCATAACCTCCGCGCGAACCCGGACGTCGAGATTCAGATCGCCCGCGAACGCCGGAAAGGCACCGCCAAGGTCGTCGAGCAGACGGATCCCGACTACGACCACCTGTGGAGCCTGGTAAACGAAAACAACCGGGATCGCTACAGCGCCTACCAGAAGCAAACGACCCGGGCGATCCCCGTCGTCGTCGTCACACCCACCTGATCCCAGGACGCTGGCAGCAGTGAGCGCAGGCCGAAAGCCTGGCACCTGCAACGTTTGCGCGTAGACGACCCAGCGTGCTCCCGCCACCGCTTTGGCGTCCCCTGCCAGCTACTGACCTAAAGGAACCTTGAAATGGTCAGTCGCCTTGCGCTCCATCGCCGACCAGGCGACTGTCCCTCGGGTAGGCATGACAGAGAGCCCCGTCTGGCTGGAGATAGGCGTAGAGGCCGTCGCCGACTTCCTGCGGCCTGGCCTCATACGCCCGCCCATCTCAGCGATGCCCCATCTCAGCCGCTCGAGGCGACCGTTTCCAGCTCGGCGAGGTCGCGGATCTGGCCCAGCCGGATGCTGTTGCCGGAGGGGTCGCGGAAGCCGGAGTCGATCCCGTACGGACGCTCCTCCGGAGGTTCGTGGAACTCGACGCCGCGGGCCTTCAGTTCTTCGTAGGTCTTCTGGCAGTCGTCGGTCGTGAGGAACACCGTTCCCGCGAAGCCCTTGGCCATCAGGCTCTCGACTTGCTCGGTGGTCTCCTGGTCCATGATCGGCGGACCGGGGACCGCCATCAGCACGATCGACACATCCGGCTGGCCAGGGGGTGAGACCGTCAGCCAGCGGAAGTTCCCCAGCTCGGGCAGCGTGACGTCGGCGGCTATCTCCATGCCGACCTTCTCTGTGTAGAAGGCCAACGCCTCCTCCTGGTCCTGGACCCACAGTTGGGCGTTTGTGATTTTGAACATCGGGTTCTCCTTTTCAACAGTGGACGATGCAGTCAAGCTAGACCGGCTGCTTCCTCCTGTCTTCTCGAAAAGTGCGCTTCTGCGGACGGCCGTAGGCCCGCACGATGCAGCCTGGAACCAGCGCCATATCGGCGGCCGCTGGGTAGCGCTGGCGGTAGGCCGCCGGAGACAGCCCAAACGTGCGCGTGAAGCTCGTCGTGAACGAGCCGAGACTCGTCAGGCCGACGGACAGGCAGATATCGGAGATCGAGCGGTCCGTGCTCCGCAGTAGCGCGGCGGCTCGCTCCAGGCGCCGGGTCAGCAGGTAGGCGTAGGGCGATTCCCCGAACTCCCGCCGGAACTCGCGGCTGAAGTGGGCCTTTGAGAGCCCTGCCGCGGCGGCCATCTCCTCGACCCCCAACGGCTCGGCATAGCGAGCGTCCGCGAGGTCCCTTGCGCGCAACAGGTGGCGGGCGGGGGGAGCGAAGGCCATCGCGCCAGTATTGCGCTCGGCGCGTTCTCCGGCGCCCGTTACGCCCTCTGGCGCTCGTTAGCTATTGGAGTGTTGGGCCCCGCCGCGAGTGGGTAGGTGTAGTCCATGGCCGATCCCGAGCCGCGACATATTGACTGGGCCTCGGCGCAGATAGAAGACGGGACGCTCACCGTCGAGCTCACAGGCAAGGGCTCGAAGGCTTGGAAGGCGCGGTTCGCGAATGTGCTCGCTCTACTCGACACCCCACACACCACCTGGGGCGAGGTTCGCCTCCACAAAAGCACCGTCAAGGTTGTCGGCGTGCAGCAAGGCGGAGAGCCAGAGTTGCGCCACTTCCTTGAGAGCGTTGTCCTACAGGCCAATTCAGATACTCAGCCTGAGGCGCCAGAAGACGATGCTGAAGGCGATGGCGCAGGCGGGGAGCCCGATGTCGACGAGCAGATGACCGCGACGTTCAAGACGTTCGCACAACAACGGGAGGATTGACGATGGCCAAAGATCACGGGCCCAGTGTCAAGAATGACAAACAGTACGAAGGGCTGCGCGAAAAGGGCATGAGTAAGGAACGCGCCGCGAAGATCGCCAATAGCCTGGGGTCCTCCAAGCGAGGAGGCAAGAGTTCGGGCTCGGGCACCAAACGAAACGCTACGTCCCAGGGGGGCACCAAGGCGCAGAAAGGCCGCCGCCGGACGCAAGGGCGGCAAAAAGAGCAGTTAGTTACTTATGTCTGAGAGCGCGACCCACACATCGCAAATGGCACTTCGGCCAAGCTGTCCGCGCTCGCCTCTCATTACGCTCCCGGCCAGGAGCGTCCGCTGGGTTCCTACGCGATCGTGACAGGCGTCTACGGCGCCGGGGTTGCCGGATCGCTGATAGCGCTGCGCGCGCGCGATTGCGAGCCGCCCGAGTGGCTCACGACCCGCACCGAGTTCGGTTACGGGTCCGGCGTGACGTGCTGGCGACGACTGCGGGAATGGCAGCAAGCTGGGGTGTGGGAGCGCCTGCACCAGGTAGTGCTCAAACGGTTGAACGCGGCGGGAGAGATCGACTGGTCTCGTGCTGCCGCGGACGCGAGTCATATTCGTGCGCTTTTGGGGGGCTCCTCACCGGGCCCTCGCCGGTCGACCGTGCGCGCACGGGCTCAAAGCATCATCTCCTGACCGACGCCGGCGGGTCTACCGCTAGCGCTCACGTTGACCGGCGGCAACCGGCACGACGTCACACAGCTGCTCGTGTTGCTGGACGGCGTCAAGCCAGTCGCAGGCAAAGTGGGGCGTCCACGCAAGCGGCCCAGCGTCCTGTTTCGCCGACCGTGGCTATGACTACGACAAGTACCGGCGCGAGGTCCGCGCCCGCAGCATCAAGCCACTAGCAGCACCGATCACGGCTCAGGGCTCGGCCGCCACCGCTGGGTCGTCGAGAGAACCTTCACATGGCTACACCAGTTCCGACGACTCAGGATCCGCTGGGAGCGCGACCCCGAAACAACACCTCGCGTTCCTCCACCCCGCCGCCGCGATCATATGTTGGCGACGCCTCCAGTCATTATGAAACCCGTTCTAAGAACCTGTTTCAGAATGAAGGGGTGTCTGGGTAGGCGGCGAAGTCTTCCGGTAGGTGTGGTCGACTATCGGGGGTGTTGGAGGTGCCATCACGGTTTGAGGTAGATGACGGCTTGTGGGCTGAGGTTCAGCCGTTGTTGCCGGTGGTCGAGCGTCGCCGGCGATATCCGGGGCGCAAGCGCTTGGACGATAGAGCTGCGCTGAACGGGATCCTTTTCGTACTGCACACCGGGATCGCGTGGCGAGATCTCCCAACCGAGTTCGGCTATGGGTCCGGTGTGACGTGCTGGCGACGACTACGGGAATGGCAGCAAGCCGGGGTTTGGGAGCGTTTGCACCAGGTGGTGCTGGAGCGGTTGAACGCGGCCGGCGAGATCGACTGGTCACGGGCTGCTGCTGACGCGAGCCATATTCGTGCGCTTTTGGGGGGCTCCTCACCGGCCCCTCGCCGGTCGACCGTGCCCGCACGGGCTCAAAGCATCACCTCCTGACCGACGCCGGCGGTCTGCCGCTGGCACTCGCGCTTACCGGCGGCAACCGTCACGACGTCACACAGTTGTTGGTGCTGTTGGACGGCGTGAAGCCCGTCGCGGGGAAGATCGGCCGTCCACGCAAGCGTCCTGACGCGTTGTTCGCAGATCGTGGCTATGACTACGACAAGTACCGTCGCGAGGTCAGCGCGCGCGGCATCAAGCCCGTGATCGCCAAACGCAACACCGATCACGGCTCCGGGCTCGGCCGCCACCGTTGGGTCGTCGAGAGAACCTTCACCTGGCTACACCAGTTCCGACGACTCAGGATCCGCTGGGAGCGCGACCCCGAACAACACCTCGCGTTCCTCCACCTCGCCGCCGCAATCATCTGCTGGCGACGCCTCAAGTCATTATGAAACACGTTCTTAGACATTGTCTCAAAATGAAGGTGTTGTCTGGTTGCGGCTGGAATTAGTTGTGCGTCAACTTGATCCGAAAGGATGTGCGGCGCATGGCGGAGCGGCTGGTTAGCGACGAGTTCTGGGCTCGGGTGGAGCGGGTGATCCCGAAGGTGCCGCGTCGTTTCAGGCATCCCGGCCGTAAGCGTGTGGATGATCGCTGCTGTTTGGAGGCGATCATGTACGTGCTCAAGACGGGGTGCCAGTGGGCGATGGTGCCGGTGAGCGAGACTGGTTGTAGTGGCAAGACGGCGTGGCGGCGGATGGACGAGTGGGACCGCTCCGGTGTATGGGACCGGTTGCACGAGTCGCTTCTGGCCGAGCTCAACGCTTCGGGCGAGATCGACTGGAGCACGGGTGTGGTCGACTCGAGCACCGCCCGCGCGGTTTTTGGGGGGCCTTCACCGGCCCGAACCCCACAGATCGCGCGAAGAAAGGCGTCAAGGACCACGCGCTGACCGATGGTCGCGGTGTGCCGATGGCAGTGTCGGTCACCGGCGCTAACCGTCACGACGTCACGCAGCTGATCCCGCTCGTGGACGCGGTGCCGAGCGTGCGTGGCAAGGCCGGCCGGCCACGCCGGCGGTTTAGGCGTGTGCTGGCCGACCGCGGCTATGACTACGACAAGTACCGGCGCCTGCTGCGCTCACGCAACATCCAGCCGGTGATCGCTCGGCGCGCCACCGAGAACGGTTCCGGCCTGGGCAAGGAGCGCTGGGTCGTCGAGCGCACCATCTCCCACCTACACCAGCCCAGACGGCTACGCCAATGCTACGAGCGCAGCGACCGCATGCGGCTCGCGTTCCTCAAGCTCCGGGCCTGCCAACTCTGCTACCTCAAACTCACATCATTTTGAGACAACGTCTTAGTAGGGCCTTCGCGCTCGGACAGAGACGGCTCGTATTGGGCTGTCGAGCACCAGCCCCTACGGCGTCGAGTCCAGTGGCCACACCTCGACGACACCGTGCGCGACAGCACAAGGAGTCTTAGAGACGAGGCTGACCGCCTCTTCGAGGTCGGCGGCCTCGATGACCATGAACCCCGCGATCGGAAGGTCGGAGCGCAGGAACGGCCCCTCGCTCCTGTCCACGCCCGACCCGTCGGGATTGCGCACTTGCACGGGCTGGCCGGCGATTCCCATCAAGGCTCCTTCTGCGCGTAGGCGATCGTCGTGTTGATGGGCCGCGTCGCGGATCGCGGGGTCAGTCCGGTCGTAACCGGCGCGATCTCCATATCCGATGGTCAGGAATCTCACCACGAACATCTACCTCCTCAACTTGTCGTTGATTCTTGACGATGCGACTACTCCTGCGAGCGGACGAGCCGTGGGTTGTAGAGGATCTCCCAGAGGTGTCCGTCGGGATCGCGAAAGTAGCCGGAATAGATCCCCCATGGACGATCATGCGGTCGATCGGTAAGCGTAGCTCCAGCAGCTTGGGCCTGGGTGAGCACTGCATCGACCTCCGCCTTGCTCGTCACGGCGTGACCGATGCTGAACTCGCCGCTCTTCGGCAGACCGAGCGGAACCTTGGCATCCTTCGCGAGCTCAGTGCGAGGGTAGAGACACAGGATCATCCCGCCCTGGAGCTCGAACAAAGCGATAGCACCGGCCGGCTCGACATCGTCCCCGGCGAACTCAGTGCCGAACACCCCACGCGACTCCAACCCGAGACCATCCCGGTAGAAGCACAGTGCCCGCTCCAGATCGGCTACGGCGAGCGTGATGATGTCGATTCGCGCTTCCATCGTCGGCCTTTCTCGTTGGCTCCGCGAGCGTTCACTTCTACACCTATCCGGGCGACACTACCCGCCGGATACCCGATTGACGGCCAGTCATGCGTGCCCGATGCAGCCCGCTGAGAACGTTGCGCTTGCGCCAAGCGAAGCGGGACTATTCATCTCGCGGCATCCCAGAGGCGATCCTCGTCCAAAGGGCACGTCGAGGGGCCGCCGGTACACGCTTGGTCGTCCGAGCAGAGAACGAGTCTCGGCTTTACAATTACGTCGGTAGATGTCGATCGGGGCATCCGTGGCTTGGGGGCCGACGCGTCTCTCGGTGACGCTTCGGACCCTAGCCCGTTGGAAGCAGCAAGGAACAGCTATTTGTTGCGCTCGTCACCAACCGTCGCGTATACGCGTTTGTGCGGGGCAAGGATGATCGCGAGGTCACGGCGCTTGGGGCGTTTGCCGCTGTCGCTGGTCGGCGCCGATCATCCCCATGAGGAGCGCGTGGTTGCGGTCCGCGGTGACATTGGGCGTCCCGGTCTCGGGATTCGCCGTGGTGGCGATGAGCTCGCCGAGCGGGTGAGCGAGATCGTGCACGGCGCGGCGTCGGTGTCTTTTCAGCTCGGGCAGGATGCGCGCGCGGTCAACGTCGAGGGTACTCGGCGGATGCTGAAGTTCGCCGAGCGCTGCCAGCGTCGTGGCGGCCTGCGCCGTTTCTCCTACATCTCCACGGCATTCGTCGCCGGCGAGCATGTTGGTCACTTCAGCGAGGACGAGCTCGACGTGGGCGAGCAGCTCGATCTGCTGCGCTGGCCGCTACGCGCCGTCACCTCCCCGTCGCGCGTTGCGTGCGAGCTCACGAGCGCGATCCCGCGTGTGACGCAGGCGCTTGCGCACTCGTTGCGTCCCGCGCTCGCGAGCCCGCTCAACACGCCGCTGTCGCCGTCGCGGCGTTTGGCTTGGGCGCACCGTCCGCTTGACGATCTGCGCAAGGTCAAGCGCGTCCACGGAACCACGGTCAATGACGTGCTGCTCGCCGCCGTGGCGGGTGGCGTGCACAAGTTGGCGGGGCGAGGGGAGCGCTGTTGCGTTACGGTCGAGGCGCAATGGCGTCTAGTGCGCGACAGCGTCCGGTGCGGCCCGTGCGGTCTGGGGCTGGCGTCCCCGCGTCGTTGCTGGGGCTTGCCGCGCTCGCCTGGCTTTTGACGCGCGAACGGATGGTCGGCATGGATGCCGGTCCCGGGACCGACCTCGGGGGTCTTGGCTTCTACGTGGTGTCGTGGGTCGTGATGATGGGCGCGATGATGTTTCCCTCGATCGTGCCGCTGGCGGTCGCGTTCGAGGTAGTCCAGCGCCGCAGGGAAGATCGCGGCTCGGTGAATCGCGCCGTCTCCTTGTGGATGGTCCTCAGCGGATATCTCCTGACATGGATAGTGTTCGGGCTCCTGGCATACGGTCTCTACGTGGGCGTGCGCTCGCTCTCGATCCCAGCGCTGTCGTGGCATCGCGGCGGGCCCTATCTCGCAGGCGGGGTGCTGCTCGCGGCCGCGATCTATCAGCTCACGCCGACAAAGGATGCCTGCCTGCGCCGTTGCCGTTCGCCGCTTGACTTCGTGCTCGCCCGCTGGCGTGACGGGCCCGTCGGGAGCGCTGCGGCTGGGTGTCGTGCACGGAGCGTGGTGCATCGGCTGTTGCTGGGGGTTGATGGCCGCGCTGTTCGCCCTCGGGGTGATGAGCCTGACGTGGATGCTCGCGATTGCCGGCTTGATTGCGATCGAGAAGCTGCTGCCCTCGAAGGAGCTCGCCAATCGCTTGGTTGCCGTTACGCTCCTCGCGCTCGCGTTGGGGGTGTCGCTCGTGCCACAGCACGTCCCGGGCCTTACGCTGCCCGACTCCTCGCAAGCCAAAGCGGCAATGCACACGATGTCGGGGATGCACCCCGTCGGCGGAGCCATGTCGAGCCGTGGAATGGCGCCGATGAATGGGAAGTGAAGCCGCTTATGACGAGCTGCGCGTCTGAGGTATGGTCGGGCCGGGTATAGCTTTCTCAGGCAGAAACGAGACATCGTGGGAGTCATGGCCGAACACAGAATCGGGACGCGCGAGGAGTACGACGTCGCAGCGGGACGAGCTGCTGAGGGAGGAGAAGGAGCTGACGCGGTGCAGCGACGAGCTGGCCAGGAAGAGGCGCGAGCTGCCGTGGGTTCCGGTCGAGCAGGAGTACAGCTTCGAGACCGAGGACGGCACGAAGACCCTCGCCGATCTCTTCGACGGCCGCTCCCAACTGCTCGTCTACCACTTCATGTTCGGGCCGCCGTACGAGGCTGGCTGCCCGGTCTGCTCTTCGATCGCGGATACGCTCGATCCGCAGGTAGTTCACCTGAAGGCCCGGGACGCCACGCTGCTGCTCGTCTCCCGCGCGCCGCTACAGAAGCTTCTCGCCTTTCGGGAGCGGATGGGCTGGCGCATCGACTGGGTCTCGAGCGGCGGCAGCGACTTCAACCACGACCTCGGCTTCCTGCACACGGAGGAAGAGCTGAAGCCGTTCCTGGAAGGCGAGATCCCGCCCACGGTCGAGCAGAACGCGCGCATGTGCGGGACAGACGCACTGGGATACGTGTCCGAGGGCCCAGGCCTGAGCGTGTACGCGCTCTCGGACGGGATCGTCTACCGGACCTACGTGAGCACCGGCCGCGGACTGGAGCCCGCGATGGCCTACTACGGCCTGCTCGACCGGACGCCGAAGGGTCGCGACGAGAGCGCCTCGGAGCCGTTGTGGATCCGCCGACACGACGAGTACTAGAACAAAACAGATAAGGGGAACAAGTGGCTGAGCACACGATCGGAACGCGCGAGGAATGGCAGGCGGCCCGGGACGAGCTCGCGAAGCTCGAGGTCGAGCAGGCAGAGCGAAACAAGAACGATCAAGGAGAAGCGGCTGGCGCTGCCATGGGTCCGGGTGGAGAAGGAATACGAGTTCGACACTGAAGACGGAAAGAAGACGCTGGCCGAGCTCTTCGACGGCCGCTCCCAGCTGCTTGCCTACAACATCATGTTCGGCCCCGACTACTCGGGCGGCGCGTGTCCCGGGTGCACAAGCCTCGGCGACGGCCTCGACGGGTCGCTCATCCACCTGAACCACCGCGACGTGACCCTGATCTGCTTCTCGCGGGCGCCGATTGAGCGGCTCACGACCTACAAGGAGCGGATGGGCTGGGAGTTTCCCTACGTGTCGACCTACAACACCGAATTCCCGTTCGACTTCGGGCTTGCGCTGAGAGAGGAGCAGGCGCAGCAGATCCCCGAGATCAAGAAGATGGTCGAGGATCCGCCCGATTGGCTAGTGGAGTGGTCCCACCAGATCGGGGGCGAGCTGAAGGACGGACTGCGCGAGGCCCCCGCCTGGATCGCCTTCGCGCGCGAGAACGGAAGCGTCTACCACACCTACACGGTCAGGGCGCCCGATCCATTCGTCGCGCCATACTTCAACTTCCTGCTCGACCGCACGCCCAAGCCGCAGCCCGAGGAGCCACGCAGCTTCCGCAAGGACGAATACCCGGACGCCATCATCACCCGCGCCGGCTAGACGGGGCGACTCCACCGGTCTGTGCGTAGGTGACGGCGGCGGCGCGGTCAGCGCACTCCTTCAGCTCGATGATCTTGTCATCCTCGAACGTGCATTACAGGCATGAGGTAATACACCGGCAGGGCGGCGGACGAGGATAAATCGCATACGGGAGCGGTCAACGTCACCCAGGCATGTACTTGAAGCTACTCCAGCAGGGCGCTGCGTTCAAGACCGAACCGTCGGGTCGACGACCGCGATAGGGATTGCACGGCGCCGCGACCGCGTCCAAGCAGTGATCTACGCCTACGAGCACGGACTCAAACGGCGCTCCCCAGCCGCAAGGTCCTAGCTGCTGGGGGCGCAGGCCGTTAGGCCGTAGGGGTGCGCGAGGTGCGCGAATTCAGTGAAACCGGCGCCGCTTGCCAGGAACGCGGGGTTGCTGCGCGAGGAACTGAGGCTTCGATAGCGCCGCGATTGACGAGCTTCTGCTGCTGCCGCCGCCGCCCCAGCCCACAGTGACCAGCCCGAGGACCAGCCGCCGGCGAGCACCTCTACGCGCGCCTTCAGCCACGTGCCCGACACGGGCACGCTTGCCACAGTCAGATCCGGCACCGCCCGCGCCTTACGAGAACGTCGGCGCCTCAAGCCCCGCGACGATCCGCGAGAGCTCCTCGTAACCGCCGGAGGCGAGGACGTCGATCGGCTTGCGATGGTCAAGCGCGACCAGTGGACGGTTGAGCCATACCGGCACATACTCCTGGTCGAGCACGGTGGCTAGCCGCTCGATGATCGCTGAGAGCTCGACCAGTCGCTCGGCGCGCCGGCCGCTGGGCGCGCGTGTGCGGTGCAGCCAAGCGCTGACCGTCGAAACCCCCGCGCCCGTCGCCCGCGCGATGTCGCGCTCGGTCAGCGGCGCAAGCCGCCTGATCCTGATCGCCTCGTCCGCGTACGCCAAGCTCATGGACGTCATTGTAGCGAAAAACGGAAGCGATGCGGAAGCGTAGACCCAAGGAGCTCCCGTGGGGGCTTGAAATCTAACCCACGCACCGTGCTCGGCAGGGACGATGATTCTCAGGCACCGAAAAGACGGCGGCAAACGGTACTCGGCACCTCATCGGAGCTTTCTGGGAGCCATACGCCGAAAACCCAAGCAACCATGCCAATTCAGCACGCCCAGGATGAGCGTTTTGGCAGTGGACCACCCTTACTGCCCATTCACTGCCCAATCGCGAAGGACTGACCCGTCATGAAAAACGGCTGATTTACAGGGATTTTTTATCGGGGCGAACGGTTAGAGTTGGCTTGAATACAGGGGATTCGGGGCTTCCGCATCCCGTTTGCAGCCCTCCAGACCACCCTCATGCCGGGCTTCGACCCGTCGAGGCCGGGTGTATGCCATCCTGAACGTGCGTATAGCGATCCACACCCGCTATCGCTCGTATGCCCTGCCCCGCGGAAGGACGTGCCGGACGAGTACGGTCTGTGTGGTGCGATCGTAGTCGAAGATCACTCGTCAGTCGCCGACCCGCAGCCGGAAGTGCTCGCTGCCCGTGAGCCGCCGGACATCGAGCGAGCGATCGTCGGCGCTGAGACGATCCAACGCTCCCAAGACCCGCGCGCGGATCGGCGGGTCGAGGCGCCGCAACTCCTTCTCGGCGGTGCGCGTGAAGCGCAGCGCTCGCCCGCCGCTCACTCGGCTCCGAGGCCTTGCTTCACCTGCGCGTAGGAGACGGTACGACCGGCGGCGATGTCCGCGTCGCTGGCGGCGAGCGCTGCGTGCTCCTCGGGGCTCAGCGGCTCGTCGTCCTCGGGACGCGAGTCCAGCCAGTCGCCGAAGCTCTGGCCGCGCGCAGCGATGAACTCAAGGGTCGCCTCGGCTTCCCCCTCGGTCAAATCCTCAACTCTCGCGCGCAGCTTCTCCTTCGCCGTCATGGATCAGATGGTAGCGGTGGGGTCGTCTGGAGTGGGTGCGCTTTGACGAACACGGTGGTCCGTCGAAGCGCGTCCCTCCAAGGTCACATATACGCACGCGGCCCTCTCGGCGCCTTGCGCGTAACGCGATCCATCCGGCACGGCACCTACACCGTACGCGTGATCATCGACAGTGAAGCCCTGGCGATCCAGACGCGGCCGCGCTGAGATCACCTCACCAGCGGCGGCTATGGCTTCTGTCAGGTCCGGGGCGGCGGGCTGCCCCAGACCGACACTATGATCCAGCGCGTGAGACAAGCGCTCTCCTGGAGTGGTGGCAAGGACTCAGCGCTGACGCTCTGGACCCTACGCGGGGAAGGGATCGAGCCCGAGGCGCTGATCACGACCGTCACCGACGCGTATGACCGGATCAGCATGCACGGCGTTCGCCGCGAGCTGCTCTCGAGACAGGCCGACACGGCCGGCGTACCGCTCGTGGAAATTCGCATCCCACCTGCGTGCGTCAACGACGTCTACGAAGCACGCATGGCGCAGGCGTTCGCCTCCCCACCCCTGTCCGATGTCCAGGCGGTCGCCTTCGGCGACCTCTTTCTAGAGGACGTACGCGCCTACCGCCAGACGCGACTCACAGCGGCCGGCAAGGACGGTCTGTTCCCGCTGTGGGGACGCGACACGGGCGTCCTTGCGCGGGAGTTCATCGCGGCCGGCTTCCAAGCGACCATCGTATGCCTGGACCCGCGCGCGCTGGACCCGTCGTTTGCAGGCCGAGCATATGACGCGCAGCTGCTCGCCGATCTGCCCGCGAGCGTGGACCCCTGCGGTGAGAACGGAGAGTTCCACACCTTCGTCCACGCCGGACCGATCTTCACCGAGCCGATCATGTGCGAGACCGGCGAGGTCGTCGAGCGCGAGGGCTTTGTCTTCTGTGATCTGACGCCCGCGTGAAGCGACCCACAGATGTCAGTGGCCTGTTCAGCCGTGCGGATACGATACCGACCTCACGCTTACCGAAAATCGGAGGTTCGGGGAGGTGACATGAGCAGACCTGTTCGCTCCGAGGCGTCCGCGTCGAGACTGGACGACTGGATCACCATGCGTGTTGGCTCAGCCGATCACTTTGCGGTGCTGCGCGCTGCGCCGGGCTTGACAAACACCCCCCGGCAGCGCATCTCGACCAGGCGTGACGCATCTGGGTAGCCACTGCCCAGCAGCAGGGCGGCCTCTCGCTCGACGTCATATTCGACGCGCACCAGTTGGGGCTGACCGTCCTCGATGAGCAGATAGCAAGCGCGCGGATCGCCGTCCCAGGGCATGCCCACGCTGCCGCTGTTCGCAACCGTCAGACCGCTCAGCGCGCGGGTGTATGGACGATGGATGTGACCGTAGACCACTGTCGCCGCATCGAGCGGCGCATAGACGACCGATAGCTCGTCGTCGTCGGCGTCGGGCAAGGGCGCCCGCCACAAGTCGTCCGGGGCCGCATGCACCAGCACCAGATCCTCAAGGCGCTGCTGGGCGGGAAGCCCCCGCAGCCAGGCGACTCGCTCCTCGCCCAGCAACTCCAGGGTCGCCGGCGCGTACTCCTGAAAGATCAAGCTCAATAGATCCGCCAGCTTGGGAGCAAGCTCTTCCTGGCGTAGCTGCTCCCGCGGACGCCAGAGAACCTCATCGGTGTTGCCCACCACGCCCGGCCAGCCCAGCTCGCGCACACGGTCGATGACGTCGGCGGGCTGCGCACCCATCAGAGCGAGATCACCACCATGCAGCACAAGATCCGGCGCCCGCCGCTGAATGTCGGCCAGCACCGCGTCGAAGGCGGTCAGGTTGCCATGGACATCAGAAACAATTGCAACCCGCATAGGCAGTCTCTTTCATAGCCACGCCGGCCCGACTCTCACCGAGCGTCGATCGAGAGAGAGTTGATTGCGCCCTCGGGCTGCTCACCGTCGAGCGCCTGGAGGATACTCTCGGCGGCTCGCATCTCGATGTCCCGTCGAACCTCTGCTACAGCGGACCCGAGGTGAGGCGTAAAGACACTGCGGGGATGATCGAGAAGCGCAGGCGCTATCACTACGGGTGCCTGCTCACGCGAGCGGTCCTCCATCGCAAAGACATCGGCGCCATAACCGGCGAGGCGTCCGGAGTCGAGCGCCGCGGCGAGGGCCTGCTCGTCGACCGTCGAGCCGCGTCCAACATTCACGAGCACCGCACCAGGCAGCATCAGGGCCAACTGCTCGGCGTCGATCAGCTCGTACGTCGCGGAGGTAAGCGGGACCGCCAGCACCACAACGCGGCTCTCGCGCAGCAGCTCCTCAAGTGACCGGGGGACGAGGCCCTCGGCCTCTGACACTCCCGGGTCCGCGTATGACAGGCGACAGCCGAAGCCCGAGAGGCGGCGGGCGATCGCACGGCCGAGCGAGCCCATTCCGACGATGCCCACCGTTGTCCCCTCGATGCCCGTGCCATACAAGGCCGGGCGCCAACCGGCGAACTGCCCGCCACGGACCGCAGCGTCGCCCTCGCGGATCCGGCGCGCAACGGCGATGATCAGACCCACGGCTAGCTCCGCGGTGGACGCCGACAGCAGGTCGGGCACGACGGTCGCCCACACGCCTCGCACGGTGCACGCCTCGACGTCTACGTTGTCCGCCCCCTTGAACGCCCCGGCCACGATCCGCAGCTCGGGGCAAGCGTCGAGCAGCGACACGTCGACTCGGTCCGGCATGAACACAAGCAGGGCGCTGGCACCAGCCGCTCGCGCCGCCAGCACCTCCGGCGACGGTGGTCGCTCACAGACATCCACCTCGCAGCGCTGGCGCAGCAGGGCGATGGTGTCTGCGTGCAAGGCGTGCGTCGCGATTGTCAGCGGCAAGTTCGGCATCAGTCAGGGCGTCGGAGCGCACGTCGTATGTCCGGAGCAGCAGCACGTCGTCATGCGAGCACCGGCCCCGGGCACAGGGCATCGGGGTCGTGGCCTGGGAGCACGCGCGCGCCGGCGTCGCGGAGCCCGCGCAGGCGCTCAGCCGATCGTCCCTGCTCGGCGAGGTCGTCGCCGTAGACCGGGAAGCGCTGGTCGTCGAGGCCACCGGCGAAGTACGCAACGTCCGCTCCAAGGACGAGGTTGCCGCCAACGCGGACGGACTGATGCCCAGGCGTGTGGCCCGGGGTCAGCAGCAGCTCGACCGAGCCGTCCCCGAGCAGGTCGTGATCACCGTCGACGAGGACGACCTCGCGGTCTTCCTCCGCATAGTCGCGCGGGAAGTAGGCATTGCGCTTCACCATGGTGCGATCATGCCCGGCGGCCCACTCACGGCGCTGGATCACCAGCGGGACCGACGCCGGGAGCAGTGGCAGGCCGCCTGCGTGGTCCCAGTGCAGATGGGTGAGGACGACCATCGTCACGGTGTCGAGATCGACCTGCTCGCCGAGCATCAGCTCCTGCTCGTGCGCGAAGAAGCCCAACGTATCCGAGCGCCCGTAGAACGCCGCCGCGTCGGCCACCGCAGCCGGATGTAGTCCGGTGTCGATCAGGATCCGTTGCTGCCCCGTCTCGACGATGTACGCTGGGACGGGGAACCGGATCGACGGCCCACGAGGCTCGCCCCGGCGCAAGATCCAGGCGGGCGCAGTCAACCAACCAACATTGAGAAGCTCGACATTCATAACTTGCTCATGAACAAGTTAACCCAGGGCGCCTCACGCCCCCTCCGACACCAAAGCAGGGACGCCGACTGTCCCGCGACAATTACGCGACGGACGAGGACCGGGGCGGAGGTGCGGACGGACGCCGATCGGCGGGACCGGTCGCTGCCGCGAGTGTTGGAGCCCGCGGTCCGCCGGCCAGTACGACGACGCCCGACCACCCGACAAGATTCCTTGACAAACTACGGCTGACAGGATATCTTGTCACTGATGCGGGTCGCGCAGACAGCTCGAAAGCACGGCATCGCTGACGAGGACATGCTTCACGCCGTTCGCAATCCCATCGCACAGTGGCGACTCGATGACAACTTCACGATGCGCGTCGGTCCCGCCCGCGATGGCGACCTGTTGGAGGTCGGCGTGCTCGGCATCGACACTGACGACCCTGTGATTGTCCACGCAATGCGAACTCGCCCCCAATACCGACCCCACCGATGACCGGAGCGAAGATCATGCACACCGAAGAGGAGATCCAGCGAGCCGCGAAGCTCGCCGAGGATTTCGACCCGTCTGGCGTCCCCATGGACGACACAACCGACCTGCGAACGCTCGCGGAGACCGTCGATAGCGTACGCACTGGCGAAGCTCGCGTTCGCGAGTTGGTTGCCCGCGCACGCGCTAATGGTCGGTCATGGGGCGAGATCGGGATTGCGCTCGGCGTCTCTCGCCAGGCAGCCCGCGAGCGATTCGCGGAGAAGGTCCGCACCTAAAATAAGACCAAGCCCCGAGAGCCCAGACGCGTAGGTCAGGCGTCTGGCACCTGAAGGAGGATCACCGTGGGTGACCAAGCAACTGCTCGCCGCCCACCTTGTCGTCTCCACCCGCTGGATCGAGCTGCGACAGCATCGCGGCCTGCCCCATGCGTGTAGGCGGAATCAACCGCTACCGCATCTCCGAAGTAGAGGCTTGGCTACGAGAGCAATCCCGCGCACGCGCCGACGGCAACTGATCCTCCGCCTCGTGTCGCCTCAGGTGACGGCGAACGGTAGCCCGCTCCGGCACCTCCGTTTAGCGTCGCACTTTTCGCGCCTGTTCGCTCTGATTCGCACCAGTTCGCTCCATATACGCAGACAACTGTCATATCGGGGCGATTGGCGGTGCTTGGCTTGGGTGCTGGGGATTCTCGGGCGCGTGGGCGGTTTTGTGAGCGGTCTGGAGCGACCAGACATCCAGACCTAGCGCGCCATCACTGAAAAAAGACCCGGCCCGGGACGGGGCCGGGTGAGTAGGGCGGATTGTAGCGCTCTGTCCGCGAACGTCAGGCCGCTCGATCGACGTACTCACGTAGCGCGGTGCGGGCGATCTCGCTGACGGAGCGGTGCTCCTTGCGGGCGCGGGCGCGCAGGGCCTTGGCAAGAGCGGGGTCGACGCGAACCTGCACGCGCGGAGAGGCGCCCTTGGTGCCGAGGGACGGCCGTCCGACCGTAACCCTGATCGCCTTGTCCAGGTCGTAGCCGCGCTCAGCCTCGTCGGCCAGAGCCTCGATGTCTTCGTCGGTGAGAACCTCACCGCTAGCTGTCGTGAACTTGGTCATCTCCGGTCCTCGTAACGCTTTCGGTACTTGTCGCGCAGCTCCATCGCATGGATCACCAGCAGCTCGTCGTGTTTGCCCGCGACCGCCATGACCTCCAGTGCATGTCCATGATCGTCGTCTCCGAGATAGACGACACGCGTCGAGCGTGCACTAGCCCCCTCCGTGTCTGGCGGCGGCTCCTCGAAGCGGACTCGATAGTGGGCGATGACATGGCGGATGCGGTCCTTTGAGATGCGGTGACGGGTCGCGGATCGCGCGAACCGCACCTTGGGACCATCCAGTTTAGCAATTGTGTCAGACATAATCAAAGATCGAGAACTTCAAAACAAGCTCTCCTGCGTAGGCGTTCGCGTTGATGATCCCCGACGCTTGGGACGATTCTCGGCGCGTGTGGCGTATGCGCCAACGATCCGGTCGAGCGCGCGGCCCTTGTCGCGGTGGCCGTAGAGGCGGCGGACGAGGTTCCCTCCGTCCTGGTGGCCGAGTGCGATCGCGACGTCCTCGGAGGACATCTCAAGCTCGTTGACCATGTACCAGCCGGCGAAGTGGCGGGTGGCGAGGTAGAGGCTGCCCTCCCATCCTGCGGCGGCTCTGACAGCCTTCCAGTGGTAGGCGCGGGAGCTTGGCGTCCAGTGCTCGCCGCGTAGCGAGACGAAACAGAACTCGCCCTCGCGCGCCAGGCCCAGGAGCGCATCGCGGGCGTGTGCCGTCAGCGGTGCCTCGCGCCGCAGATGGTTCTTCGGCGTGTCGAATGCTCGGGTCGCGGCGCTGAACTGCTCAGCCACGACAATGCGCGCGCGGTCGAAGTCGATCCGCTCCCAGCGCAGCGCGTCAAGCTCGCCGGGGCGCAGTCCTGTGAACGCCGCGACTTGCAACCACGCCGCGAACGACGGGCACGCCAATTCGCGCGCGTGGTCGATCATCTCCCATACCTGCTGCTCGGTCGGGGGTTGCTGGTCGCGTCGGCCCTTGCCACGCGAGATCCCGAGCTTCTGGAACGGGTTGCGGTCGATCAACCTCCCGGCCTTGACAGACGCCGCATCGTTGAACATCGAGCACAGCGCCCTGCACCGACCCGACGCGCCCACCGCCCGCGAGCCAGTCCGAGACGACCTCATCGCCAACATGGCGGATCGGGATGTCGCCGTAGGCTCGACGAAGCTCTTGGTCAGCTCGCAGCGGCGAATATCGCTCGACTCCTTTGGTCGCGCGAACAGCGGATCGGTTGTCCAGCGCTCCCAGAAGGCCCGCACAGTTACGTCCCTCGCGCGGACGGCGCCCAAGCGTTCGCGTGCTCGCTCTCGCGCCTGCTTGGCTTCGGTCTTAGTCGCGAATGTGCCGGGACCGCCGAGAACAGCAGAGACGCTGAGGTTCTTGCCGGTCGCCGGATCGTAGACCTGCGCTCGCCAGCGACCAGATGGGAGCTTGCCGACGCTCATGCCGCCCTCTCCCTCTCCGAGGCCCAGGAAATAGCCGCAGATGGCCGGAAACGACGTGTACGCCTCCCCCACGTCACCGACGGCATCCCCTCGGCCACCATGCGATCGATCGTCGCCAGGCTCACGGCCATGATTGCGGCCAACTCGGCCCGCCCGACATAGCGCTCAGGCACCGACTGACGCGTGGCCACCGCAGGAGATTTCGCGTTCGGGTTTCGTCCGCTCACATCACCTAATGACCTCCAACCCGCCAAACCGGCCAAAGGACGGGACGCAGGACGCAGGACTGCAGTTCGTCAGCTACCAGCGCTCCCTGGAGGAGTTCGCCGTCATCTTCACCCGCTGGATGGAGAACGCGAGCTTCCCCGAAGCGGGTGCGGGCATCGACGCACTAATCGGCTCGTCGCTCGTCACGATCGAGAAGGCCGGTTTCTTCTTCTCTCCACCATTGGACCCACGCTTTATCGGCGCATCAATCTTCGACCCGCCACCGCCGGACCCGTGCACTATCGGCCGCGTCGTGGTGCAAAAGGAACTGCTTGGCGAAAACGGGCAGCCCGTCCTCTCAGAGCTCGGAAGCATCAGCTTCCAACTTCTGCAGGCCGGCCAGCCAGTCGGTGCCCCATTTACAACCGACTCGACTGGCAGGGCAATCTCGCCGCCTGTCCCGCGCGGCGTGCTCGTGGTCCACGAGGTCTCACCGCCACAGGGCTTCCAGCAGGCGGGTGACACTGAAGTCACGCTCACCGGCGCTAGGACGCTTGTACGCGTAGCCAACCACGTCACACCCGGCCCCGGGCCCGGACCGATCTACACCGGCTAACTGTGAACGCAAGAATATGAACGTACCTTTGTCATTGCCAAAAGGAGGAATGATGGGCGAGAAGCATCAGCCAGCGACCGGCATGAACACAAACCGGACACGCGATGAGAATGGGCGGCTGCGCCAGAAGCGCGCGGACACGCTTGTCGGGAACATCGAGCGTGAGTACGGCGTTGACTTTAAGGTTCGTAGCGACATGGAGGCTCGGCACGCTCCGCGATAAGACCGGTCTTGCGTCCATCGACGCGCTCGTCCGTAAGGCCCGCGAACACTCGTAGCTCCCACCAAAGACCACTTTCCTCTCGCCGAAGGATCGCCACGACGGCGCGTCGCCAGTCTTGCGGACCGACCAGCCGTGGATCTCTCGGCAGAGTCCCGTATGTCAATGCCCCGTCCGTTGGCCAGAGGCCGGGGCCTTCACCTTCAAGAAAATGGTTAGGCGCCCGGGACCGAAACCTGTCATCTCGGTCTGCGACGGCCCGGCCGAGTCGTGTGCGGTCCATCCATCGCCTCGTGTGCGGTCCGTGTGCTGTTGGCTTCCGAGCCGCCATTCCAGGCGGCCCTACAGCATCGACCCGAATGCCCCTGAATCCGTGCCCCAGAGCCAAATCCCGAAGCTAGGGAGTCCCCAAGCACCTTCCTGATTCCAACCAGCTACAAATCGGGGCGAACGGTTAGAGTTGGCTTTCCTAAGCTGTTTTAGAGGCTCTTGCGGTCCTATCTGCGGTCCGAATAGCGCGTCCCTACCAAGCTCCCCCCACGAGCGAGACCCGGCGTATGCCATCCCGCACACACGTATGCCGCTCCGAAGGGCTCGGTGCGACACGTTAATGCTCGACCTACTCGCTCCTTCCCAGGAGGCATCCCCTACTCCACAACAGCACCGATCGCCTCCCCCTCGGTGTGACTGGCCCACTCGAAGTCAATCTGCTCGGTCGCGACATACTCGGCCATCGTGATGCTCCCGTAGGTGCGCAGATCGGTCTTCACCTGTGCATGGTGAGGATCGAGCGCAGAGGCGAAGATCTCGGTGATTTCAAGGCCGAGGGTCGCGTCGGGCGTGGTGTCGATCGAGATTGCGTACAGCCACAGCGTGTCGCCGTCACGGCGAAAACGGAACTCCGAGTAGGACTCCGTGCAGCGTCGAGCCAGCTCGGGCTCGGCCTGGATGAACGCCTCCCACGCTCGGCGCAACGGGTCGAGAATTGTGGCGACATCATCGTCCTCCAGAACAGGGCGACTGGAGCGACGACCGAGCCAGCGTGCGAACGTCTCGCGCCGGGCGCGATCCCACTGTATGAGCAGCGTGTTGTCGGGCCTATGCTCGAGCAGGAAGCCCTTGTCAATGTGATCGCGCCAGCCGAAGTCGAGCACGAGGGCCGGGTTTACCCCGGGCGGAGTGAGTCGGTAGAAGCGCGCCGAAGCGAAGTTGCTCGCCTCGGCGACCATCTCGTTGTTCTCCGTTGAAAACACGACCGCCACCTCAACCGTCGGCATCTGCTCGGGCACCTTGATCAGATCACAGGTCTGGGAGATCACGGCAAGGCGATTGCCCGGTTTTGGGGCTCTCGCGATGACGAGGGTCGGCTCTGAAACCGACTCCTTCCTTTCGATGTTCGCTACTTGCTTGCGGACAGCGGGCGCAGCCTGGCGATCGTGATGCGCCCATGCGTGGATGGGTAGGCAGACCGGCGCGGGTAGCAGACTTCCCTGTTCCCACCCCGATGTTCGCAGAGCCTCGTCGATGCTGACGGGTGTGTCCGCCACGTCCTCACGCTTCTACCGGGATGCCGGGTGCATCCGTGCTCGCCCACGGCAAACGCTCGCGGCGCAGGCGCTCGAGCGCCTCGCGACCTAGGTCGGGGACGGGTGCCGAGGCGGTCCTAATCGCCCCGAGAAAAGCGCGCCATCGCGCTTGCTTGAGCAGGTTGAGCGGCGTCACCTCTGTGCTTGCGACCGGCCGCTGTAGCCACTGGGCGAGTTCGCCGTGCGCGAGCGAGGCCTGCTCGAGCATGTCGAGCACGATGGTCAGTTCGGGCCGGTCCGGATCGGTCGTCCTCCACTTCCTGATTGCGCCGTGGGTGACGCCAAAGACCTCGGCCCACAGCCGCAGCGACAGCGGTGCGAGTTCGAGGATCCTGCTCATGCGTGTCCTCGTCTTGAGCCTCCGGAGCACAGTGTTGGTGTCGATGACGAGCCGTCTGATCGAGGTTTCGTTGCTGGCGGCGGTGAGATCGACACGGCCGATGGCACGCGTGCCGAAGTCGAGCATGATCGTCTGACGGTTCCAAGGCCGCTGCCGGGGACAGATCGCCTCGACGTAGGCCGCTGGATCCCATCGCGAGGCGACGTAGACCGTGACAGTGCCGGCGATCTCCTCACCGAGGTGTTGGTAGTCGACGTACGGGCTGCCGGAGTGGGTGAACGGCAGGACGTACATCTGGCCGGCGGCCGTTGTGCCGAAGTTACCGAACTCGCGAAACAAGGCGTCGGTGCGGTTCTTGATGTCGCCGCAGCTCGGCTGAACTATGGGCGCTGCCGAAAATAGTTGCTCGCACTGGTCGGTTGCCATTGCTCAGTCCTCCTGACCCATCACATCTCGGCGGTAGTCTTCTCTAACGGCCCACGCGAAGAACGAGCGGATTTGCTCGTTGAATGCACGGACGCGCGCCTCGACACCATCGGCGGTGAACGGCACTGCCTCTTCATTAAACGCATCCAAGTCAAGAAGATAGAACGGTTGGGGTGATGGCTCGGCGGGGGGGCCGTTCGGCGGTGGGTCGACGGTGGTACCGCCTTCGCGATGTAGCCCGTGGCGCACGACCATTGTGTCCGCGTCGGCACGCAGGTGCAGCAGCTGCTGAACGGAGTGGAGGACCTCGGTGAGGTTCGCGTCGCCGGCGGCACCAAGCAGCGTGGGGGTCAGAGCCTGGATCATGGTCCCGGTGGGATCACTGCTCGCGAGACGGATCTCGTTGATAAAGCGGAGGCCGAGCCGCGTCATCGCACCGGGCTGGTATGTCTCGCAGACGGTCGCGACAAGCGGGACAAGGCGGCCAACGAAGTCGTCGATATCTTGGTAGTCGCGGCTCTCCAGGGCAACGAAGTCCGATGAGAGGAAGACAGAATGATTACGGTCGGTGCTTGAGAACCGGTACTGGACCTCTGGAGCAGGTTGTTGGGTCATCCCCCCCGGCGTGACGAGGAGGTTGACCGCCTGCTGCTCTGAGTAGAGGGGGTAGCGGTCGCGGATCGTCTCCTGGAACGGGATAACCGCATCGCGTTCGCGCAGACGTAGGATCGGCGAAAAACGCACCTGGCAGAAGACCTGGGCGAGCTGGTCTCGTTGCAAGTGGAAATGTGGCGCGTGTGGTACGGCACCTATAGCGCTCACGCGGTCAGTATACATGATGGTGATGATATCGACCACCTAGCTGTATACCTTGATGGAGACTGCCCTGCTGGCGCGAGCGATAATGTGGGCGGACGAGAGGCCCTATCCGGGCCTTGAAGTCACGAGCACGGGTCTGCTCTGATCGGCGGCGGCTACGCGCGCGAGCGACCCGGAGCGCCCCCCCAGGGACCGAATCTCAGGGGCCGGCACCATGCGAGAGCGTGTAGCGCCTGCGTAAGTACAGATCCGTCGCCGCATGCACATGAACCCGCTCGACCCATCAGGTGCCGCCGAGCCCCCTCCCGAGCCCTGGGTGACCAAGCAGCAGCTAGCCGACCACCTGAGCGTGACGCGTCGCTGGATCGAGCTGCAGCAGCCTCGCGGTCTCCCCTACCTGCGCACAGGTGGGATGAATCGCTACCGCATCTCGGACGTCGAGGCGTGGCTACGCAAGCACTATGGCTCCCCGGCCTACCAAGAAAATTGAGCCAAGCCTGTACCGCTAGCCTCTCCAAATGGACCTTTAAAGGAGGACCCTTATATCGGGGCGCCCGGATTCGAACCGGGGACCTCGCCGACCCGAACGGCGCGCGCTACCAGGCTGCGCCACGCCCCGACGCAGACCCCAGTATCCCACAAGCGCGCCGTCGGCCCCGGCGAGCCGCGCATTGCCGCGCGCCGTCACGCCTTGCCAGCCCGGCCGTCAGACCTCCCGACGGCCCTTCAGACCTCCCGACGGCCCTTCAGACCTCCCGACGGCCCTTGCCACTCGCGGGCGGACGCGCGGGCGCGCTCGCGGGCGCGCTTAAGGAAGCCTTTCTACGCGCACGCGCGCGGGGCACCCTTCCGGGCGTACTACAACACCAGCGCTCACACCCACACGCAGCCAACCGCGACGCCACGGCCTCGCTAATGTCGCCCCATGCCCTGCAGCCTGACCGAAGCCATCGCTGAGCTCAACCGCCTCCTCGACCCGGCCCGCTTCAAGGACTACTGTCCCAACGGCCTGCAGGTTCCCGGCAAAGCCATCGTCGCCAGGCTCGCCACGGGCGTGACCGCAAGCGCCGAGCTGTTCGAGCAGGCCATCGCTGCCGAGGCCGACCTGCTCATCGTCCACCACGGCCTCTTCTGGGGCTCGAAGCCCACCTCTATCGATGCCGCCATGAAGCGGCGCCTGAAGCTCCTGTTCGATGCCGACATGGCCCTGGCCGCCTACCATCTGCCGCTGGACGCTCACCCGGAGGTGGGCAACAACGCCTTGATCGGCAAGGCCCTCGGCGCGGAGACCCTCACCCCTTTCGCCCCACACGAAGGCGAGCCGATCGGCCAGCTTGCCCACTTCCCCAGCGACAGCATCCACGCGCAAGCCCTGTTCGCGCAGGTTGCCGAGCTGACCGCGCGCCCCCCTCTCGTCTTCGACTCCGGTCCCGACCGGGTCCGCAGCCTCGCGATCGTCTCGGGCGGCGGCGCCGGCTACTTCCCCGACGCCGTGGCAGCAAAAGCAGACGCATTCCTGACGGGCGAACCGGCCGAGCGGATCATGGCCGAAGCCCAGGAGACCGGTACCCACTTCATAGCGGCCGGCCACTATGCGACCGAGACCTTCGGGGTGCGGCGCCTCGGCGAGGACCTGGCGGCGCGCTTCGGCCTGGAGCACACGTTCATCGACGTCCCCAACCCCGTCTAGATGTAGAACTGAGCAGGTTTGTTCATCCGGTCCTCCTGATCCCCCAAGTCGATCCCCCAAAGTGGAGCAATCCCAGTTGTGCCTGTCCGCCCAAAGGGGTATATGTAGCGGCAGGCGAACGACATCGACAGGAGGACTCCACGATGGCCAACCACCTCACCCCGACCGAACTCGCGCGCGCAGCCGGATTGGGACGCAAAGAAGTGCTCTCCAAGTGCGTCGAGAACGGGGTCCCGATCTTCAAGGGGCGCATCGACAAGAGCCTGTTCATGGCCAGCATCCGCCAAGCTGGATCGCGGCCAGGCGCGGCCCACGCCAAGACATGATCTGAGCGCCTGGCTCGGCAGCCAGGTGTCCGTGGCTCTCGCCACCCAAAGTCCCTAAGATCCTAAGGGTCCACTAGGGGTCACCGAGGAGGAGAGTCGCAATATGGAGGCCAGCGCCGTAGAGACGTCCACGGGATCGGGCACGATCGCCGATCTGATCTCACGCTCGGCCGCGCAGCGCCCCGAGCATGCCGCCGTCCGTCACAAGCGGGACGGGGAATGGAAGGACGTCACCTATCAGCAGGTGGCGGACATCGTCGAGGAGATCGGCCTCGGTTTGATCGACCTGGGCGTGAAACACGGCGAAAGGGTGTGCATCCTCGCCAACACCCGCCCCGAGTGGTCCTACGCGGACATGGCGATCACCTCGGTCGGCGCGGTGGTCGTGCCGATCTACCAGACCAACTCCCCGGAGGAGTGCCTGTGGGTCATCTCCGACTCGGGCGCCACAGCGATCGTGGCCGAGGACAAGTCCCAACTGGCCAAGCTGGCCGAGATCCAGGACCGGCTGCCGAAGCTTAAGACCGTGATCGCGATGGACCCGCCGCCCGGCGCGGGCCCGCTGCCGTCGATCTCGCTCGACGAGGTGCGCGAGCGCGGCCGCAGCCGCGACGCCTCCGAGCTGAAGGCGCGCCGCGAAGCGGTCAAGCCGGAGGACTCGTTCACGTTCATCTACACCTCGGGCACAACCGGCCCGCCGAAGGGCTGCGTGTTGAGCCATGGCAACTATGCCGCGATGATGGAGATGCTCAAAAACGTCGGCCAGATCGAGGACGACGAGGTCATCTATCTGTATCTCCCCCTTGCCCACGCCTTCGCGCTCCTGATCCAGCTGGCCGCCTTCGACCTGGGCGCGACGATCGCCTACTTCG
This sequence comes from uncultured Solirubrobacterales bacterium, assembly GCA_963809705.1. Classification (GTDB taxonomy): domain Bacteria; phylum Actinomycetota; class Thermoleophilia; order Solirubrobacterales; family Solirubrobacteraceae; genus Palsa-744. Next base: position 958,306 of record CAWEKF010000002.1, read on the forward strand.
GCGGAGACACCAAGCAGATCGTGGGCGAGCTGATGGAGGTCAAACCGACCTACCTTCCTTCGGTGCCGAGGGTCTTCGAGAAGATCTACACGCTCGCAAACGCCGCTCTGGAAGCCAAGCCCGCCGAAGAGCAGGAGCAGGCAAGGCAGGCCATCGCCCTGGGCATGAAGGTGCGCGAGCTGGAAGCCAAAGGCGAAGAGGTCCCCAAGGAGCTGCGGGGGCCCTTCGAAGAGGCCGACGAGAAGCTGTTCTCCAACGTGCGGGCCATCTTCGGCGGCAATGTCAGACACGCCGTCAGCGGCGCCGCCCCGATCGCGAAGGAGATCCTCGAATTCTTCTGGGCCGCCGGCATACCGGTGCTCGAGGGCTACGGCATGACCGAGACTGCCACGGCTGCGACGGTGTGCACGGTCGAGGATCACAAGTTCGGCACGGTCGGCAAACCGTTCCCCGGCGTCGAGGTCAAGATCGCAGATGACGGCGAGGTCCTGATCAAGGGTCCGAACATCTTCCAGGGCTACCACAACAACGCCGAAGCCTCGTTCGGCTCGATCGAGGACGGCTGGCTGCACACAGGCGATCTCGGCAGCGTCGACGAGGACGGCTTCCTGTCGATCACGGGACGCAAGAAGGACATCATCATCACCGCAGGCGGCAAGAACATCACACCGGCCAACATGGAGAACGACCTCAAGCAGTGCCGCTGGATCTCCCAAGCGGTGATGCATGGGGACCAGCGTCCCTATCCGGTCGTGCTGGTGACCCTCGACGAGGAAGAGATCGCGGGCTATGCGCGTGAGCACAACCTGCCCGAGGACACCGCCACGCTGTGCGAGGAGTCGGCCGTTCGCGAAATGATCGCCGAGCAGATCGAGCGCGCCAACAAGGGCTACGCGCCGGTCGAGCAGGTCAAGCGCTTTGCGATCCTGCCCCACGACCTGACCCAGGAGACGGGCGAGCTGACGCCCACCCTGAAGGTCAAGCGGGGCGTGGTGGCCGAGAAGTATGCCGATGTCCTCGACGCGCTCTACGCGGGCTGACGCCCAATAGCTGCGAACATAGGGGGCGAGTATGCGTAGCGATCCCAGCGAGACAGGCGGCCTGTTCGTTGGCCGCAGACCGGGCACCGCGCCGACGCGCTTCAGGGCGCTGCCCCAGCGCGGCAGCAGCGCGCGCCAGCGCATCGACAACAACCTCGCCCGGCTGCTGCTGGTAGGGATGGTCGTGGGCAGTCTGCTGTGCTGGGGGCCGATCCCGCTCGCCTGCCTGTGGATCAGCGCGCAAGCCAACTACCTGACGGGCAGCGTCAGCTTCGGGGTCCTGATCGCGCTTGTGGCCCTGTTCGTGCTCCTGTTCGGAACATTGATGCTCCTGCGCAGGCTCGACGACGCTTGGATCCTGGTGCGCAGGGCCGCCGGCCACGACCAGCGCACGGGCGCGTTGCCACGCATCTTCGGGATCACCGCGGCCGTCTGCGCGGCCGTGTTCTCGTTCTGGTTCGTGGTGATACACGGGCCCGGCTCGAGCTCGATGCCCGGGAACAAGCCGTGAGCCCCGGGCCGCCGACCTGCGCCTTGCGCGCCGCCGCGGCGTGAAGTCCCCAAGAAGCGAAAACGGCGGGGGCGCCTGAGCCGTGGGCCTGCTCGACTATTACAAGCAGTTCGAAGGGATGAGCGAGGAGGAGGTCAACGAGGGCCTGCGCGAGGAGGCCGCCGAGCGCAAGCGCAAGGCCTTGACCACGGTTCAGACGCTCGACCTCTCGCAGACGACTTGGCACGAGCTGCCCCACCCCGACGTGGTCAGCGCGATCACGTTCGTGGCGCGGCGCGGGATGCAGCGCTACCCACACACGCGCGGCTCGCACTTGCGAGCGCGCCTGGCCCAGCGCCACGGCGTGGTGCCGGCGCGGGTAATCGTGGGCAACGGCGCCGCCGAGCTGTTGAGCGCGGCCACCAGAGCTCTGATCGAGCCGGGCCAGGAGCTGATCACCTCGTGGCCGTCCTACCCCCTGTTCCCGATTATGGCGCGGCGGGCGCACGGGCGGGCGGTGCCGGTGCAGGGAGGCGTGGACGCCCTGCTTGAGGCGGTCGGAGAGAGCACACGAGTGGTTGCCTTGGCCAGCCCCAACGATCCGACCGGCGAGCTACTGCCCACCGGCGAGCTGGAGCGGCTGTTGAGCGGCCTGCCCGACACGGTCGGCGTGTTGCTCGACGAGTCGCTCGTGGAGTTTTCAGACGCCCAGCCGATCGATGCCTCGCTTGCCCTGCTGGAGACGCATCCGAGGCTGCTCGTGTTCCGCAGCTTCTCCAAGGCCTGGGGCTTGGCCGGCCTGCGCTGCGGCTATGCGATCGGCAGCCCCGGCTCGGAGGAGCTGCTGGCCGAGCTGGAGCCCGACCTCGGCGTCAGCGAGATATCGCAGGCGGGAGCTTTGGAGTCTTTGCGCAGTTGCTCGGAGCTGCTCGAGAAGCGGGTCAGGCGCATCGCCAATGAGCGCGCGCGCCTGACGACCGCCCTGCGCCAGCGCCACTTCGAAGTGACCGACAGCCAGGCCAACTTCGTGTGGGTGGCTCACCCCATGCTCGACGGGGGCGAGTTGGCGGGCCGCCTGGCCCGCGCCGGGATCGTGGTCGCAGCCGGCGCGCCGCTCGGCGAGCCGAGGCACGTGCGCATCGCGGTCCACGACGAGGCCGCCTCCACGCGCCTGTTGAGCGCGCTCGACAGGGCCTTCGTTTAGTCCGAAAGGCGCTTTCGAGACGAAGCGAGTGATTGGGATCGCTGTTCGTACCCTCTGTCGGTCCGGCGCCGGCCCAGGGACCTAGCCGGAGGCGGATTGACGTAGCAACGCGCCCGTGGTGCCTTCCAGGATTTTGCGCCAAGCGCCGACCTGCTCCTCCTCGGCCTCAAAGTGGTCTACCACGCGACGCACCCGGCGCTCGGAGATCTCGATGCCGTGGCGCGCCCAGATCTCGCTGTAGCGCTCGTATTCGTCGAGCAGGTGGTAGGTAACCGATTGGAAGCCGTGGCGGGCGATCTCGATGCGCGATGAGAAGCTCATGATCGAGGTCTCGAACATCAGCGAGTCCCTCGGCTCTGGCTCGATCAGGACGATGTCGACGCCCGGATAGCGCTCCTCCCACATGGAGGCCATCTCGTGCAGGCGGCGGTGGCCGAGCAGCTTGAAGGCCTGGTAGCCGATCTTGGAGAAGCCCATATCGGAGATCCGGCGAGCGGGCGGGCCCTCGCCATCTGCCTCATTGACGAAGGGAACAATCGGGTTGATCACGATCACCAGGTCCGCGCCCGCCTCGACCGCGATGTCGAGGTTGGTGGTCGAGACGATGCCGCCGTCGATCAGCTCGCGCTCGCCGACCTTGACAGGCGCATAGACCATCGGCAGGGCGCCCGAGGCGCGCACCGCGGTTGAGATCGGCACGTCGTCGAAACCGTCGGCGCCGAACACGATCCGCTCGCAAGAGTCCAGGTCGGTGGCGACCAGGTAGAGCTCGCGGGCGAGCGCCCTGAAATCGTCCGAGCGCCCGTCCTCGGCGAGCACCTTGTGCAGGTAGCGCTCGATCCCCTCGCCCGTGTAGGCGCCCGTCGGTAGGACCTCGGCCAAGCCGAGCAGAATGTCGATCAGGGACACCTGGCCCAGTTGGGGCAACAGCTGGCGCGCGAGCGAAGCCAGCTTAAGGGCAGGCGCACGCCGGTGCGGGCCAGCTCGGGGATGTTCAAGCGCAGCAGATCGCCCAGATCGATGTCCCTGAAGGCCTGGGGGCCCTGGTGGGTGACGACCCGCATCATCTCCTCGGGCGTGACCCCGTTGGCGCACAGGGAAGCCACGAAAGCCCCGGCGGAGGTGCCCACGTAGACGTCGAACTGATTGATCGTGCGATTGGCGGCCAGCAGGTCCAAGGCGCGCAAGGCGCCGATCTCATAGACCCCGCCGGTGAAGCCCCCACCGCCCAAGACCAAGGCCGTCTTGTCCCTGCGAGGTCCGCTGCGCTTGGAAGTTCGGGCGGGAGCGCTCCGCTTGGGCGCCCTGCGTGTTCTGGAGCCCGAGGCGGCCTTGGCGACCGCTTTCAAGTTGACAACCTCGCCCATTAATACTGATTGTACGTACTGTTACGTGATTCCCCGAGGAATCGGGGACCGAATCTGACCACCCTACTGACGATGAGCCTCCACCACATCTTCCACTTGTCCAGAAACCGCACTTTGCGGGACGCGATCTTGACGGGACGACACTCGCGCCAGGCGGTGCGGGGCGCGACCTTGGTCGCGCTCGCGGCGACACTCGCGTGCGCAGCCGCAACCGCGCCCACCGCCCTCGCGCAAAACTCGCTCGAAGCTCCGCTCGCCCGCGAGATGAGAATCGCCGGAGCGGGGTCGGGCGCCTACGTGTACGACCTGACGAAGTCCACGACCCTGTTCAGCGAGCGCGCCGAAGTCCCCCATCCGCCCGCCTCGGTGGAGAAGCTGTACACCGCCACGACCGCCCTGGAGCTGATGGGACCCGAAGCGACGCTCGCCACCTCCGTGCTCGGCGCAGGTCACCTGGGCGCAGGCGGGCGCTGGGAAGGCAGCTTGTACCTGAAGGGGGGCGGCGATCCCACCTTCGGCAGCGCCTCCTACGTGGCGGCCCGCTACGACGGCCAGGGCGCAACCGTGACCAAGCTGGCCGCGCTCGTCAAGGCGGCCGGGATCAGAGAAGTCACGGGCAACGTGGACGGCGACGAATCCTGGTTCGATTCTCTGCGCGGAGACCCCTACAGCGGCTACGCGCCCGACCCCGAACTGGAAGGGGAGCTGAGCGGACTCTCGTTCAACCGCGGCCAGACAGGCTCGCAGAGTGGCGCGCATGCGCCAGCCGCCTATGCGGCATTGCAATTGAGGGGGGCGCTCAGAGCCGATGGAATCAAAGTGCACAGCGGTACCGCCGCCACTGCCCCACCCGGCGCGAGCACGATCGCAAGCGAGGCCTCGCCGAACCTGGCGACCTTGCTGGGATTGACCTTGCCGCCCTCAGACAACTATTTCGCGGAGACTTTGATCAAGGACATCGGCGCGCGCTTCGGCGGCGCCGGCACGACCGCCGCGGGCGCAGGGGTGGTGCGTGCGACGATCGCCAAGGACTTCGGCCTGCGCCCCTACCTGATCGACGGCTCGGGCCTGTCGCACTCAGACCACACGACGCCCAGGCAGGTGGTCGAGCTGCTCACCGCACTTGCCCACAGCCCCCTGGGCACGACATTGCGCAAAGACCTGGCCGTCGCGGGTGAGACGGGCACGCTCTCTGAACGAATGCGCCATACGCCCGCCACAGGACGCTGCCAGGCGAAGACGGGGACTTTGAACGGCGTGTCCAACCTGGCCGGCTACTGCGAAAGCGAGGGCGGTGACATCCTCGCGTTCGCGTTCTTCGACGACGGCATCGAAACGTATGAGGCGCACGCGATCCAAGACAACATGGCGATCACCTTGGCCCGCTACTGAGGTCCGGGGACTTGCGCGAGCGCGGACACGCGACCGGTACGAACAGCAATCCCAATCCCCCACCCCTCGCTAGGCGTCCCCCAACAGATCGAGCAACCCGCGCTCGTCGATGACGCGGATGCGCAGGCGCTCGGCCTTTTCGAGCTTTGAGCCCGGGCCTTCGCCTGCGACCACGTAGTGAGTCTTCTTTGAGACCGAGCTCGTCACACGACCGCCCGCCTCCTGGATGCGCTCGGTGGCCTGCTCGCGCGAGAGCGTCGGCAAAGTGCCCGTCAGGACCACGGTCTTGCCCGCCAAGGCCCCGCTGGTGGGCGCCGGGCCCGCTTCGGCGAAGCGCAGGCCGATCTCGCGCAGATCCGAGATCAGGGCCAGCATGCGCTCATCGTGCAACTGGGCTTGGATCGAGGCGCTCATCTTCTCGCCGATCCCCGGCGTCTGTGCGATCTCCTCGGGAGTGGCGTCCAGCAAAGCAACGATGTTGCGGAACCGCATCGCCAGGTTGCGCCCGGTGACCTCGCCCACCTCCTCGATCCCCAAGGCAAACAGGACGCGCGCGAACGGTCGCTGCTTGGAGGCTTCGATCGCGCCCAGCAGGTTGGCGACCGACAGCTCGCCGAAACCCTCCAGGCCGAGCAGCTCCTCGCGGTGCTCGCCCAGGCGGTAGTAGTCGGCGGCGGTTTTGACCAAGCCTTGCTCTTGCAACAGAGCCACCTGCTTCTCGCCGAGCCCCTCGATGTCCATCGCGGCGCGCCCCACGAAGTGCTTGAGCAACTGCCAAGCCCGCTCAGGACAATCCCGGTTGGGGCACACCGTGAAAACAGAGTCCTTGGGCTTGATCGTGGGGGTGTCGCAGAACGGGCAGCGCTCCGGCGGGCGGGTCACGGGCGGGCGCCGCTTGCGCTCGACCACGTGCGGGGCCGGAGAGACGACCTGGGGAATCACGTCGCCGGCGCGCAACACGATCACGTCCTCGCCGGCCCTGATGTCCTTGCGCACGATGTCCTCCTCGTTGTGCAAGGTCGCCAGCTTGATCGTCACGCCGCCTGCCGCCACCGGCTCCAGGACCGCATAGGGACGCAGGTCGCCGAACTTGCCGACATTCCACATCACCCTGCGCAACCTCGTGACCGCCGTCGTCGGCGGAAACTTCCAGGCCACCGCCCAGCGCGGGTCGCGCCCAACCGAGCCGAGTCTGCGCTGCAGCGCCAGGTCGGACACCTTGATCACGACGCCGTCGATCTCGAAGTCGAGATCCCCCCTGCGCTCCTGCCAGAGCAGGCACTGGGCGATCACCTCCTCCTCGCTGCTGAGACGCTTGATGTCCCTGTTGACCCTGAATCCGTGCTCTGTGATCCATCCCAAAGCCTGCCAATGGGTCTCGAAGGACAGGTCGGGGGCGACACCGATCTGGTAGGCCCACATCGACAGCGGCCGCTCAGCCATCAGGGAGGGATCGAGCTGACGCACCGCTCCGGCGGCCGAGTTGCGCGGGTTCATGAACGTGGATAGTTCGTTTTCGGCGCGCCGCTCGTTGACGGCCGCGAAATCGTCGAGCGACATGTACACCTCGCCCCTGACCTCCAACAGCGGCGGAGCGTCCTCGACGTGCAGGGGAATCGAGCCGATCGTGCGCAGGTTGTGTGTCACGTCCTCCCCCACCTCCCCGTTGCCCCTGGTGGCGGCGCGCTCGAGCATCCCATCGCGGTAAAGCAGGCTCACGGCCAGGCCGTCCACCTTCGGCTCGACCACGTACTCGAACCTGGTCCTCACGATGCCTTCGCGTCCGAGATGGGCCTTCATGCGCTCCACCCAAGCCTTCAGCTCCTGCTCGGAGCGCACGTTCGAGAGCGACAGCATCGGCTCCAGGTGCTGGACCTTCTCCAGCTTGCCGACCGGCTCGCCGCCGACCCTCTGGGTGGGCGAGTCGGGCGTCTGCAATCCGGGGTGCTCGGCCTCCAGACCCCTCAGCTCGTCCAAGAGCGCGTCATAGGCTTCGTCTGATATCTCGGGGTCGTCGAGCACGTAGTAGCGGCGGCCATGGTGCTCGAGCTGCTTGCGCAGCTCGGCCGCCCGCGCGATCGCCTCAGCGGGCGGCTCTCCCCCATGCGCCGCCTGCCCACTCGCCGCATTGGCCTGAGCTCCTGTTTGCACGCCCGGCCCGGACTCCGAGGGCGCTCGCTGTTTGGCGGCCCCGCTCACGCGCTCCCGCCGTCGAGGGCGGGGACCAGCAAGGCCTGCAGGTCGAACTCGCGCAGGACCTCCAAGCCACCGCGATGGGTCAGGTCGAAGTGGATCGGGGTCACCGCGATCCTCCCTCCGGCGACGGTCGCCAGGTCGGTGCCGGGCTCGTCGTGGAAACCGGGATCCGCCCCATAGATCCAGTAGCGCCGGCGCGTCTCCGAGCCGTCCTCGCCGGACGCGAGCTTCAACTCGTCGCGATAGATGCGCTTGCCCAGCTTCGTCACCTCGACGCCTTCGGGCTCGCCCGCAGGTACGTTCACGTTGAGCAAAGTCCCTTCAGGAACGGGTACCTCCTCGATGCGCTCCACCAGGCGCGCAACGAAACCGGCGGCCACCTCGAAATCGAAGCCGCCGCCGTAGCGAAAGTCGAGCGCCCTGCCGCGCGCCTGCTGGGAGGCGGCGATCGCGGGCAGGCCGAGCACGACGCCCTCCAAGGCGGCCGCCACCGTACCCGAGTAGGTGATGTCGTCGCCAAGATTGGCTCCGTGGTTGATGCCGGACACCACCAGGTCAGCCTCGAAGTCGGCGACCAGGCCGAGTCGCGCAAGCCTGACGCAGTCCACCGGCGTGCCGTCGGTGGCGTAGCCGACCGTGCCGTCCGAGAAGGCGATCTCCTCAACCCACAGAGGCCTGCGCGTCGTGATCGAACGCGCCATCGCCGAGCGGTTGCCGTCAGGGGCGATCGTCACCAGACGCACACCGTCGACCTCGAGCAGGGCCCTGCGCAGGGCCTGCAGGCCCTCGGCCTCGATCCCGTCATCGTTGGTGAGCAGCACGTTGAGCATTTGCTCCTCCAGCATAGGGTTCGGCGCGGGGGTCAGCCGGTGGGATAGGCCACCGACGCCAAAGCAAGCCCATGCGCGGGCGCCGTCGGCCCGGCGTGCGCGCGGGGCCTGCCTTCAAGCAGGTCGGCGAACTGGGAGATCTCGCGGCGCGCGGCGGCGACTTCGAGCATCGTGCCGACAAGTATCCGGTTCATGTGGCGCAGGAAAGTGTCCGCCTCGATCCAGAACTCGAGCAAGTCTCCGCCCGGGACGCACGGAACGTCCGCGGCTCGCCCGGCGGCTCGCCACTCGGCTCCGATCACGGTCCGCTCGAAGCGCTTGTGCTCGGTCTCGGTGGGCGTAAACGCGGTGAAGTCGTGTGTCCCCACCAGCAGCCTCGCGCAGTCCTCGAGAACAGAGCGATCCAACGAGCGCGGCCACCAGAGGGCCGTGCCTCGCTCGAACACGTCCCTGGTGCGGCGCGCCACGACGCGGTAACAGTAGGTGCGGCTCGTGGCGCTGCGTCTCGCGTCGAAGTCCTCAGCCGCGGGTTCGCAGGCCAAAACCCCAATGTCCTCCGGCAGAAGCGCGTTCAGCCGCAGCGGATCGAGCGCCTCGTGGCGATAGCTGGCCACCTGGCCCCAAGCGTGGACGCCACGGTCGGTACGTCCGGCCACGGTCAGCGCGAGCGGCTCCCCATCGCGGCCGTGCTCGCCGAGAACGGTGCGTAGGGCGCGCTCCATCTCTCCTTGGACCGTGCGCTCGCCCGGCTGGCGGGCCCAGCCGAAAAACCGAGTCCCGTCGTATTCGATCGTGAGCTTGGTCACCATCGACATATACGTGCTTGTCCTTCGGTGCGCCTGTCTGAGGGTGCGAGAGCCAAGTCTGGCAAGGACGCAGCGAGCGTGGCGTACTGGGTACGTGAGCGAGCGAGGACGCAGCCAGAGGCCGGCTATCGCACCCTCAGACCAGCTCGAGGTAGACCATCTCGGTCGCGTCGGAGCGACGCGGACCGAGCTTGAGGATGCGCGTATATCCGCCCGGCCTGTCGGCGTAGCGGGGAGCCACCTCGGTGAACAGCTTGTGCACGGCGAACTTGTCCTGCGACAGAGCCGACAACGCTTGACGGCGAGCATGCAAGTCGCCTCGCTTGGCCAAGGTGATCAATTTCTCGATCTCCGGCTTGACGGCCTTTGCCTTGGCCTCGCTCGTCTTGATGCGCTCATGCTCCAAGACCTCCTTGGTGAGGTTCATGAGCAAGGACTTGCGGTGCGCCGTGTCGCGGCTGAGCTTGTTTCTGGTCTTTTGGTGTCTCATGGCATTGTCTCTGAGCAGATGCGCTCGCGACCGGTCAGTCTAGAGCGCCGGCCGCGCGCGCGAGGGCTGCCTAATCCTGGCGCAGGTGCAAGCCCCTGGCTTCGAGCGTTTCGATGACCTCGTCGATCGACTTCTTGCCGAAGTTGGGGATCGCGTTGAGCTCGCCCTCGGACTTGGAGATGAGGTCGCCCACCGTCTGGATGCCGGCGCGCTTGAGGCAGTTGTAGGAGCGCACTCCCAGCTCCAGCTCCTCGATCAGGATGCTCCACTCCTCGCCCTGCAGCGCGGCCGGAGCGCCTCCCGCGCCAACCGCCAGGCCGTGACCGTCGAGCTGGCCTCCCGGGGTCGCGCGCAGCTCCTGGATGCGGTCGGCGTCGGTGAAGATCGCAAGCTGGGAGATGAGCAGCTCGGCGGCCTCGCGCAAGGCCGCCTGGGGCTCGATCGAGCCGTCGGTCTCGATGTCCAAGGTGAGCTTGTCGAAGTCGGTCTTCTGTCCCACACGAGCCTGCTCGACCGCATAGGCGACGCGGCGCACCGGCGAGAAGATCGAGTCGATCGGGATCACGCCGATCGGCTGGTCGGCCGACTTGTTCTCCTCGGCGGGCCTGTAGCCGCGCCCGCGGCCAATCGTCATGTACAGCTCCAGCTTGGTCTTCTTCTCCAAGGTGGCGATGTGGACGCCCGGGTTGAGGATCTCCACACCGGCGGGCAGGTCGATGTCCTTGGCGGTGATCTCTCCTGGCCCGGTCACGACCAAGGGCGCCTCGACCTCGGAGGCGTCGGAGTGCATGCGGCACACAATGCCCTTCAGGTTGAGCACGATGTCGGTCACGTCCTCCTTGACGCCTTGCACTGTGGAGAACTCGTGCGCCACGCCCTCGATGCGCACGCTCGTGACGGCGGCGCCGGCGAGTGAGGAGAGCAATACGCGCCGCAGGGAGTTGCCGAACGTGTAGCCGAAGCCGCGGTCGAGCGGCTCGATCGTGAACGTGCCACGATTCTGCTCCACGGACTCGCTGGTGATCCGGGGGATTTGGAAGTCGAGCATCGGGGTCCTAACCTCGTGTTGATGTGAAACCGGCCTCCTGACGGGAGCCGGCTCTTTGCGCCGCCGCTCCCTTTAGGGACGGAGGCGCGGGAAAGCGCTTACTTCGAGTACAGCTCGATGATGAGCTGCTCCTGCACCGGGGCGGCCACCTCGCGCCGCTCCGGCTTGCGCAAGACCTTGGCCGTGAGCGACTCGTGGTCGGCCTGTAGCCATGCGGGAATCTGTCCGGTCAGCTCGGTGGCGTCCCGTACCACCTGCATCGCCGGCGTGTCGGCTTTGATCGCGATCACGTCGCCGGGCCGCACCTGATAGCTGGGGATGTCTACCCGACGGCCGTTGACGGTCCAGTGGCCGTGGCGGATCAGCTGGCGCGCCTGCCTGCGCGAGGCCGCGAAGCCGAGGCGGACCATGACGTTGTCGAGGCGGCACTCCAACAGGGCGAGCAGGTTCTCGCCGGTGATCCCGGGCTGGCGCGAGGCCTTCTCGTAGTAGCCGTGGAACTGTTTCTCCAGGACGCCGTAGTAGCGACGCGCCTTCTGCTTCTCGCGCAGCTGCAGCCTGTACTCGCTCTGCTTCTGGCGACCGCGTCCGTGCTCGCCGGGCGGGTAGGAGCGACGCTCGACGCCGCACTTGTCGGTCAGGCAGCGCTCGCCCTTCAGGAACAGCTTCTGTCCCTCCCTACGGCACTGCTTGCACTGGGGACTTGTGTCTCTTGCCATGAACCTAGCTCTCTGCGATCAAGTTGCTTTAGACGCGTCGGCGCTTGCGCGGTCGACATCCGTTGTGAGCTTGCGGGGTGACGTCCTTGACTCCGGTCACCTCGAGACCCGCGGCCTGCAACGAGCGGATCGCGGTCTCGCGCCCCGAGCCGGGGCCCTTGACGTAGACCTCGACCTTCTGGAGGCCTTGCTCCATGCCCTTGCGGGCGGCCGCGTCAGCCGTGACCTGAGCGGCAAAGGGGGTGGACTTGCGCGAGCCCTTGAAGCCAGCGCCGCCGGCGGACTCCCAGGCGAGCACGTTGCCCTGGGTGTCGGTGAGCGAGACGATCGTGTTGTTGAACGAGGTCTTGATGTGAGCCTGGCCGATCGGCACGTTCTTCTTCTGGCGGCGACGGCCGCGCGCTGGACGCTTGGGGGCCGCCATTACTTCTTCAACTTCTTCTTACCGGCGACCTGCAGGCGCTTGGGACCCTTGCGCGTGCGGGCGTTGGTCTTCGTCTTCTGGCCGCGCACGGGCAGGCCGCGACGGTGGCGCAGGCCGCGGTAGCAGGCGATCTCCTGCAGGCGCTTGATGTCCTGGGAGCGCTCCCTGCGCAGATCGCCCTCGACGGTCAGGGAGCGGTCGATCTCGTCCCTGAGACGGGAGATCTCGTCCTCGGTGAGGTCGCGGATGTAGGTGTCGGGGCTCACCTTGACCTCAGCCAAGACCTTGTTGGAGGTGGAGCGACCGATGCCGTAGATGTAGGTGAGCCCGATCTCGGTGCGCTTGTTCAAAGGCAGGTTGACCCCCGCGATACGTGCCATCGCAGATCAGCCCTGCCGTTGCTTATGACGCTTGTTCTGGCAGATGACGAGAACCGCTTTGTGGCGGCGGATGATCCTGCACTTCTCGCACATCGGCTTGACCGACGGTCTTACCTTCATGATCCCTTTCGGCTGGTGTCCCGGCGAGGCGGCTCTGGCTGCCGGTACGGCCGCCGCTACCGCGTCGTGGTCTCGCTTCAGGCGCCCACGCGTGCGGGCCTGAGAGCAGGACAGCGGATGTTAGCAACCCTAAGCCGGAGTCGCGGCTTGCCTGTCCTGGCCGGAGGAGCGCTCGTGGGCGGGCAGGTGCCAAGGGGTCAGGATGCGGGGCCCGACGGGCGTGATCGCCACAGTGAACTCGAAGTGGGCCGCCAGGGAATCGTCTTGGGAGAAGATCGCCCAGCCATCCCCGGCTACGCGCACGGATGGCCGCCCGGCGGTTGTCATCGGCTCGATCGCCAAGACCATGCCCTGCTCGAGCAGGGGACCCTTGCCAGCGCGACCGTAGTTGGGCACTTGGGGATCCTCGTGCATGTTTTTACCGACGCCGTGACCCACCAGGGAGCGCACCACCGCCAGCCCGGCGCGCTCCGAGACCTGCTGGATCGCGTGAGAGACGTCGCCGACGCGGTTGCCGGGCCGGCACTGCTCGACGCCCGCGAAGAGGGCCCGCTCGGTGGCGCTCAGCAGATTCTGGGCCAGCGGCGAGATCTCGCCGACCGCGAACGTGCGGGCCGCGTCGGCTACCCATCCGTCGAAAGTGACGCCGATATCGACCGACAGGATGCCCCCGCGCTCCAAGCGATAGCGACCGGGGATGCCGTGCACGATCATCGAGTTGGGCGAGGCGCAGATCGAGCCGGGGAAGCCGCGGTAGCCCTTGAACGTGGGGGTGGCTCCCTGGGAGCGGATGAAACGCTCAGCGGCCGCGTCCAGCTCTGAGGTGGACACGCCGGGACGAATCTTGGCGGCGATCAGGTCCAAGGCGGCCGCCTGGATCAGACCGGCAGCGGCCATCTTGTCGATCTCCTCGCGCGACTTCTTGATGATCACCCAAGCAGCTTATCCAGCAGGCGCCGTCGTCCGAGCGCCCGGATAACGCCTTGGGGCGGCGGGACTGGAATGACGACCGCACCGCCGCCCGGCGCATTCGGACAACCCGCCGGCTGCAGGGACGGTGCTAGAGCTCGTCCTCCAAGCGCAAGGTCGCGATGGTGGCCCTGATGTGGTCGTGGACCTCGTCGGGGTGGCGCTGGCCGTCGAAGCGACGCAACAGGCCCGCCTCATCGTAATAGTCGATCAAGGGCGCGGTCTGGCGCACATAGACCTCCAGGCGCCGGCGGATCGTCTCCTCCCTGTCGTCGTCTCGTTGGATCAGGCGCGAGCCATCCTGATCGCAGATCCCCTCGCGCTTGGGCGGGTCGAACTCGACGTGATAGACGTGACCTGCCTTCAGGCACACGCGCCGCCCGCTCAGCCGCCTGACCACCTCGTCATCGGGCACGTCGATCAACAGCACCGCGGTGAGGCGCCGATCCGATTCGGCCATGGTCTTGCCCAAGGCGTCGGCTTGGACGGTGTTGCGGGGGAAGCCGTCGAGCAGGAAGCCTTCGCGCGCGTCCTGCTCGCCGATGCGCTGGCCGATCATGCCAAGGATCACCTCGTCGGGGACCAGCTCGCCCGCGTTCATGTACTTCTGCGCCTCTTGACCCAAAGCCGTGCCCTGGGCGACCTGGGCGCGCAGCATGTCGCCGGTGGAGATGTGGGCCAAGCCGAAGTCTGCCTGCAGGCGCTCCGCTTGAGTTCCCTTGCCGGCGCCGGGCGGACCCAACAGGATGAGATTCGTCTCGATCATCGACTGATGGAGACTACCCGCTGGAGTGGGCAAGGGGAGATATGGATGGGCTGCGTGCAGGTCGCGCGATCACGCTCACCTCGATGGACAGGACCCGTCGAGGTGACGGCGCGAAGGCCTACTTCAAGAAGCCCTCGTAGCTGCGCATCATCAGCTGGGCCTCCAGCTGCTTCATCGTTTCCAAGGCCACTCCAATCACGATCAGAATCGAAGTGCCGCCGAAGAAGAAGTTCTGGTGGGTACGCGCGATCAGGATCGCGGGCAGGGCCGCCACGGCCGCCAGAAAGAGCGCGCCGGGGAAAGTCAGGCGCGCGAGGATGCGGTCGAGGAATTCGGCGGTGGGGCGTCCAGGGCGCACGCCGGGGATGAAGCCGCCGTACTTCTTGAGGTTGTCGGCCTGGTCGACCGGGTTAAAGGTGACGGCCGTATAGAAGTAGGCGAAGATGATGATGAAGATCGACTCGCCCAGGATGTAGTGCCAGCCATTGGGGGTGAAGAAGTTGGACACGTCTTTGGCCCAAGTCGTTTTGATCAGCTGCCCGACGGTGGGCGGAAAGGCCATGATCGAGGCGGCGAAGATGACGGGGATCACGCCGGCCATGTTCAGACGCAGGGGCAGGTAGGTCTGGCCGCCTTCGGTCATGCGCCGTCCGATGACCCGCTTGGCGTACTGGACGGGGATGCGGCGCTGGCCCTCCTGGACGAACACGATCCCCGCCACCACGGCGAGCACGAGGAAAGGCATCATCACCTTGAAGACCTGGTCTTGGCTGGTCCACCACACTTCGATGCCCGCCGGCAGGCGCGAGACGATCGAGGCGAAGATCAACAGCGAGATGCCGTTGCCGATGCCGCGCTGGGTGATCAGCTCGCCGATCCACATCAAGAGGACGCAGCCGGCGGTCAGGCAGATCACGATCAGGAAGATGTGGGGCGCGTCGAACTTGGACACGACCGCTTCGTTGGCCGAGGCCGAGAGCGAGTGGAACAGGAACACGTAGCCGATCGACTGGGCGAAGGCGAGGCCGACGGTCAGGTAGCGCGTGTACTGGGTGATGCGCGCCTGGCCGACTTCGCCTTCCTTGGAGAGCTTCTCCAGGGACGGCACGACCACCTGCAGGAGCTGCAGGATGATCGAGGCTGTGATGTAGGGCATGATGCCCAGCGCGAACAGGGCTATCCGGGAGAGGCTGCCACCGGAGAACAGGTTCAAGTAGCCAAGGATGCCCGAGCCGCCGAACTGCTTTTGCAGATTGTTGACCGCGGTCAGGTTCACACCCGGGACGGGCAGGTGCGAGCCGAGCCTGTAGATGAGCAGCATGGCGCCCGTGAACAGGAGCTTCTTGCGGATGTCCGCAACCTGGAAGGCGTTTAGGATCGTCGAGAGCATGGTTGGAGCCGGTCGCGCGGGGTACCGCCCGCACCCGCCGGTCCTGCGATTCTAGCTCTAAAGGAATCCAGAAGGGACTCCGGTCAAGGAAGCCGGGAGGGCTACCTTCGATCTCAGGAGGGACGGCTGGATGGCGTCCCGATGACTATCTCACAGCTGCCGCCGGCGCCCTCGATGCGTTCGCGGGCCGCCTTGCTGAAGGCGTGGGCGTGAACCGTCAAGGCCTTGCTCAACTCTCCCTTGGCCAAGACCTTGACCGGCACACCCTTGCGGGTGGCCAGGCCGTTGGCCTTCATCAGCTCGATCGTGACCTCGGCGCCGGCCTCAAAGCGAGCCTCCAGGTCGGAGACATTGACCGGCTGAGTGTGGGTGCGAAACATCTCGAAGGGCATCGACTTCTTCATGTGGGGGCCGCGCAGCTTGCGCATCCGCATGTGGATCGGCATCTGACCGCCCTCGAAACGAGGCCTGCTCTTGGCGCCCGAGCGCGAGCCGGCGCCCTTCTGGCCCCTGCCGGAGGTCTTGCCGGTGCCCGAGCCTTCGCCGCGGCCGACGCGCTTGCGCGGACGGCGGCTGCCGGGGGCCGGTTTGAGCGAGTGCAAGCCGATCGGCTGCTCCTGCTCCTCCTCGACCTTGCTCTTGGCGGCAGGGCTCATGAAGTCTGCTCCCGCTTGCCCGCACTCCCGCCGGCGCCGGCCTTGGTCGCTCCGTCGTGCACCTCTACGAGATGACGCACGGCGTGCACCATGCCGCGAGCCTGCTCACAGTCCTTGACTTCGACGGTGTGGCCGATGCGACGCAGGCCAAGCGAGCGCAAGGTGTCGAGCTGTCGCTTGTTGGAGCCCACGCTGGAGCGCCGCTGGGTGACTTGCAAGGTCGCCATCAGGCCGGTGTCTCCGTGGGGTCGGCAGTCTCGGTAGCGACGGGCTCGCCAGCAGCGTCTCCGCCGGCGCCTTCCTGTGCATCGGCGCTTGCCTGAGCGGTCGGGGTCTCCTCGGGCGTAGCGCCCTGCTCGTCGTCGCCGGTCTCGGCCTCGTCGCCGGTCTCGGCCTCGTCGGCGGACTTAGTCTCCCCGGCGGACTCAGTCTCCTCGGCGGGCTCGGCGGCCCCGTTGGCGGGCCGCTCGGTAAGGCCGAGCACTTTGGCGATCGAGAGACCGCGCAGGTCGGCCACCTCGGAGGGCGTGCGCAGCTCGCGCAAGCCGGCTACGGTCGCCTTGACGAGGTTGATCGGGTTCTGGGTGCCGAGGCTCTTGGAGAGGATGTCGTGGATGCCCGCGAGCTCCAGCACGGCGCGAACGCCGCCACCGGCGATCACACCGGTACCGGGGGCGGCTGGCTTCAAGAACACCCGGCCCGCCCCGAACACGCCGGTCGTCTGGTGGGTGATCGTGCTGCCATGCTTGGGCACCCTGAACAGGTCCTTCTTGGCGCGCTCGACGCCCTTCTGGATCGCCAACGGAACCTCGTTGGCCTTGCCATAGCCGACGCCCACGACTTCGCGTTCGTCGCCGACGACTACGAGCGCGGTGAAGGAGAAGCGCCGACCGCCCTTGACCACCTTGGCGACGCGGTTTATCTCCACCACGCGCTCCTGGAGGTCCAGGCTGCCTGCGTTGACTGATCTGTCCGATTGCATAAGAGAGTGAGAGAGGGTAGCGGGAAGCGAGCCTTAGACGGTGATACCGGCCTCGCGAATCGCCTCGGCGAACGCGCGCACATGGCCGTGATAGCGGTAGCCGCCGCGGTCGAACACGACCTCCGAGACGCCGGCGGCTTTGGTGCGCTCGGCGAGCAGCTCGCCCGCGCGCTTGGTGCGGTCGAAGCCCTTCAAGCTGCGCAGGTCGGGCTCGTACCAGTGGACGGCCGCCAGCGTGCGCGCCGACTGGTCGTCCACGAGCTGGGCCGAGAGACCGCGGTTGGAGCGGAATACCGAGACGCGCGGGCGCGTGGCGCTACCCGACACCTTGGCACGCACCCGGCGCCTGCGTTTGAGACGGCGGGTCTCCTTGGTGAGCGTGCTCATGCGCGCTTGCCCACCTTTCGGGCGACGTACTCGCCCTCGTAGCGGATGCCCTTGCCCTTGTAGGGCTCGGGCGGGCGTTGCTTGCGGATGATCGCGGCGATCTCGCCGACCTGCTGCTTGGAGATGCCCTTGACGACCACCCTGGTGGGCTGGGGCACTTCGAATTCGATACCCGTGGGGGCCTCGATGGGAACCGGGTGGGAGTAGCCGACCGCCAGCTCCAGGTTCTTGCCCTTCATCTGGGCGCGATAGCCGACGCCCTGGATCTCCAGGCGCTTCTCATAACCGGCGGTGACGCCTTGGACCATGTTGGCCACCAGGGAGCGCGTCAGGCCGTGCAGGGCACGGTGCTCGCCGCGGTCGGTGGGGCGCGAGACGATCAAGCTCTCGCCGTCCTGGGCGACTTCGATATCGCGCGGAATGCGCTCTGGAGAGCTCACCCTTGGGGCCCTTGACGCTGACCGACTCGGGCTCAATCGCCACGGTCACGCCTGAAGGCACGGGAATTGGTTGTCTTCCGATCCTCGACATGAGCGGATCTACCAGACCTGGGCCAGAACCTCGCCGCCGACACCGGCGGCGCGCGCGTCGTGACCTGTCATCACGCCGCGCGAGGTGGACACGATCGAAGTTCCCATTCCGCCCAGGACCTTGGGAATGCGCGTCGCCTCGACATAGGTGCGCCGACCGGGACGCGAGACGCGGCGCAGGCCGGAGATCGCTGAGCGGCGGTCGTCGGTGTACTTGAGGCGAATCTCGATCAGCTGACCGGCGCCGCCCTCCCGCGCCGGCACGACCGACCATGAGTCGATATAGCCCTGCTCGGCGAGGATGCGCGCAAGCTCGGTCTTCAATTTGGAGGCTGGGATGTCAACGGTCTCGTGCGCCGCGTGGATCGCGTTGCGAATGCGCGTGAGGAAGTCGGCTATGGGATCGGTCATTGACATTTGAAGGCTCTGTGTTTGGGAGGGGTTTGTATTGGGGCGGCAGGGTGTGAGGCGGGCTCTGTGTTGGTGTGTTCTGAAAAAGTTGGTTACGCGCGAAATAGTTCTAAAGCACAAGGAATCCAAAAAAACGGCTCACACACCAAGCCCTTACCAGGAAGACTTGGTCATCCCCGGTATCTGGCCATTGTGGGCAAGCTCGCGCAAGCAGATGCGACAGAGCCCGAACTTGCGGTACACCGAATGCGGGCGTCCGCAGCGGTTGCAGCGAGTATAGGCACGTGTCTTGAACTTGGGCGGGCGCGCCTGCTTGACGCGCAAGGAGGTCTTTGCCATCAGTCGGTGCTCCCATTTTCGGATGTGTTGCCGGCGGTCTCGGTCGCGGGCGCTTGGTCGAAGCCGGCAGGGCGGCCTTGGGTGGCAAACGGCAAGCCCAAAGCTTGGAGCAGAGCGAACGCTTCGACGTCGCCTTTGGCGGTCGTCGTGATCGTGATGTCGATGCCCCTGACCTGGTCGATCGAGTCGTAGTCGATCTCGGGGAAGATGATCTGCTCGCGCACGCCCATCGTGTAGTTGCCGTGTCCGTCGAAAGACCGTGGGTTAAGTCCGCGGAAGTCGCGGATGCGGGGTATCGCAATCGAGGTGAGACGGTCCAAGAACTCGTATGAGCGCTCGGCCCTGAGCGTGACGGCCACGCCGACGGGCATCCCCTCGCGCAACTTGAAAGCGGCGATCGACTTGCGCGCGCGCCTCACGCTCGGCTGCTGGCCGGCGATCGTGGCGAGCTGTTCTTGGGCGGCCTTGAGCACTTTGGAGTCCTGCTTGGCGTCGCCCACGCCCATGTTGAGCGTGATCTTCTGCAACTTGGGCGCCTGCATCGGCGAGGAGTAGCCGAAGCGCTCGATAAGCGCGGGGCGGATCTCCTCCAGGTAGCGGCTCTTCAGGCGGGCTGTGGTGGCGGCGCTCATCATGGTCTCCGTCAGTCGAGCCTTGTCCCGGAGCGCTTGGCTACGCGGTAGCGCTTGCCGTTCTCGCGCTCGACCGCGACCTTGGTGGGCTTGCTGTCCTTGGGGTCGAGCAGCATCACGTTGGAGACGTGGATCGGCCCCTCGCGCTCGATCACCCCGCCCACCGTCTGTCCCTGCCGAGTGTCGGCTACCTGCTGGGGGCGCATGTGGCGCTTGACCATGTTCAGACCCTCAACGTAGACACGGTCGTTGGCGGGCTCCACACGCAGGATGCGCCCTTGCTTGCCGCGGTCCTTGCCGGCCATCACCTGCACTCGGTCTCCCGAGCGAACCTTGAGCGCGCGCCTTGGCTCCTTCGCCGTCTTGGTGCTTGCCATTGCTAGAGCACCTCCGGCGCCAAGGACACGATCTTCATGAAGTTGCGGTCGCGCAATTCGCGCGCCACAGGCCCGAACACGCGGGTGCCGCGCGGGTTGTTCTGGTCGTCGATGATCACGGCCGCGTTGTCGTCGAAGGAGATGTAGGTGCCGTCGTCGCGGCCGAACGGCTTCTTGGTGCGCACCACGACCGCGGTGACAACATCGCCCTTTTTGACGGCCCCATGTGGGTTGGCCTGCTTGACGGTCGCTGTGATGACGTCGCCAACGAAGGCGTAGCGACGCTTGGACCCACCCTTGACGCGGATGCACAAGATCTCGCGCGCGCCGGTGTTGTCGGCCACTCGCAGCCTGGTCTCGTTTTGGATCATCGGGCCCTCTCCAGCACGTCGACAAGCTTCCAGCGCTTGGTGCGCGAGAGGGGGCGGCTCTCGATGACGCGCACGACGTCGCCCTCGTGGGCCTCGTTGTTCTCGTCGTGGGCGTGCAAGGTGCCCGAAGAGCGCACGATCTTCTCGTAGCGACGGTGCCGGCGAGCCACGTCGATGCGCACAGTGATCGTCTTGTCGGCCTTATCGGAGACGACCACGCCTTGGCGCACCTTGCGCGAGCCCTCGACCGGCGCATGCACCGGCGGCAGGGGCTCCTGTACAGGAGCCCCCCCACCCGTGGCGCGACGCTCGGTGGCCTTGGCGCGTTCTTGCAGACGGCGGGCACGTCGACTGACAGCCTTGGCGCGACGCTTGGCCACACGCTCGGCGTGGCGCTCCTCTGGCGTGCGTGCCGTGCGCGCCTCGCCGCTGTGGGTCGAGCGCTCGCGACGTCGACGCTCCTTGGACGGAAGCTGCTCGGCCGGCTCAGCCGACTTCGCGGCGGGCGCCGTGTGGGCCGCCGGCGCCTCGGCTACAACCTGCTCAGGCTGGGCCGCCTCGCTGGCCTGCGCGTCCTCGCTCGCCTGCGCCTCTGCCTCGGCGTCCTGGGGCTGCTCGTTGTCTGTCTCGTCTACCATTTGTATCCGTTTCGGTCTCTCGTCTCAGCTTGTCAGTTCTCGGTGGGACGGGCCGGCTTCGCCGTCACGCCACGCTCACGGGACACGGTGAGCGCACGCGCAAGCTCGCGGCGCGCGCGGCTGACACCGGCGGTGTCCTCGAGCTCGCCCGTGGCGTTTGCGAAGCGCTTACCGAACAGGTCCTTGCGCAAGGTCGTTATCTGCTCGGCGAGTTCTTCGGGGAGCATATCCCTCATCTCCTTGGCCTTCATCGCTCGCTCTCAGTCCTCGCGCAAAACAAACTTGGATCTGACGGGAAGCTTGTGGGCGGCCAAGCGAATCGCTTCGCGCGCCAAGGGCTCGGGAACGCCCGCGAGCTCGAACATGACGCGTCCAGGCTTGACCACGGCAACCCAGCCTTCGGGGTTGCCCTTGCCTGAGCCCATGCGGGTCTCGGCCGGCTTCTTGGTGACGGGCTTGTCCGGGAACACGTTGATCCAGACCTTTCCGCCGCGCTTGATCTTGCGAGTCATGGCGATACGAGCAGCCTCGATCTGGCGGTTGGTGAGCCAGCCCTGCTCGAGCGACTTAAGACCGTACTCGCCGAACTGGACCTTGACCTGACCGCGCGAGAGCCCGCGGCGCCGGCCACGGTGCTGCTTGCGGTGCTTGACACGCTTGGGGGACAGCATCAGCGCATCCCACCTCGATCGCCGCCACCGGCACGACCGCCGCCACCGGAGCCAGGCCCACCTGGACCGCCGGGGCCACGACCGCCGCCGCCTGGACCGCCGCGACCGGATCCGGACCCACCCGCCCCACCGGGCCCACGACCGCCGCCCTGGCCACGACCGCCGCCTGGACCGCCGCGACCGCCGCCTGGACCGCCTGGCCCACGACCGCCGCCACCTGGTCCGCCGCGACCCCTACCGCGACCGTCGCGCCCATCGCGCCCGCCGCGACCGTCGCGGTCGCCGCTGGGGGGAGCCGGCGCGCTCATGTCGGTGAGATCGGCGCCGGTATAACCCTCGGGCATGATCTCGCCCTTGTTGACCCAGCACTTCACGCCGATACGCCCGAAGGTGGTGCGCGCCTCGTAGAAGCCGTAATCGATGTCGGCGCGCATCGTGTGCAGAGGCACGCGCCCGTCGGAGTAGCTCTCGGTGCGCGCCATCTCCGCTCCACCGAGGCGACCGGACACCTGAACCTTGACGCCCTTGGCGCCTGAGCGCATGGCGCTGGTGAGCGCACGCTTCATGGCGCGGCGGAATGCGACCCTGTTCTGCAGTTGCTCGGCGATCGACTGGGCCACGAGCTTGGCGTCGAGCTCGGGGCGCTTGATCTCGAGGATGTTGACCTTGATCTGCTTGGAGGTCATCTTGTGCAGATCGCGCCGCAGCGCATCCACTTCGGCGCCTGACTTGCCGATCACGATGCCGGGACGGGCGGTGTGGATGTTGACCTCGAGGTCATTTGAGTCCTTGCGAATCGTGATGTCCGCGAGACCGGCGTGGGCGAGCTTGTCCTCGATGTGCTTGCGAATCTTGATGTCCTCGTGCAAGTACTCGGCGAAATGACGCTCGTTGAACCAGTTGGACTTCCAGTCGTGGATATAGCCCACGCGCATTGCCTCTGGATGAACCTTTTGACCCATGTCTGTATCGAAGTCCTGTCTCGTGTCCTTGTGCCCGTGCCTAAGGCTTGGGCGTGAGCGTGATCGTCAAATGGCTGGTGCGCTTGCGAATCGGGGTGGCTCGTCCCTGAGCGCGCGGCCGGAAGCGCTTGATGGTGGGCCCCTCGTCGGCATACGCCTCGCGCACGAGCAGATCGTCCTCGATCAATTCGTGGTTGTTCTCGGCGTTGGCCACGGCCGACTCAAGCAGCTTGCTCCAGTCGCGGGCCACCTCACGTGGGGTGAAGGCGAGGATAGCGCGTGCCTCGTCCACGGACTTGCCCCGCAGGTGACCACACACCATGCGCGCCTTGCGTGCCGAGGTGCGCACGTAGCGAGCATGCGCGCGCACCACCTTGCGGCTGGCGCGCGGGGGAGCCGCCGCGGGCTCGCGGCGAGCGCTGCTCGCCGGCTTCTCGGCCTCGGGTGCGCCAGCAGCCTTCTCGGCCTTCGCGCCGGCCGGCTTCTTCTCGGCGGCGGCCTTCTCAGCGGCAAGCTTCTCAGCCTTCGCCGCCTCAGGCGTATCTGTCTCGGCGGCAGGCTTCTTCGTGGCCGCGGACTTCTTGGCGGCGGGCTTCTTCGCGGCAGACTTCTGCTCTGCACCGGCGGACTCGTCGTCGGCGACAGCCTTGGCCGTGGGCTTCTTCGCGGCCGGCTTCTCGGCGCCCGCCTTCTCAACGGCCGCCTTCTCGGCAGCCGGCTTCTCAGCGGCAGGCTTCTCAGCGGCAGGCTTCTTCGCGGCAGGCTTCTTCGCGGAGTCCGGCTTAGCCTTGGCGGCGGGCTTGGCCTGCTCCTCCTCGCCCTCCGCGGGCTGCTCCTCTATCGGCTCGTCAGCGCTCATCGAACCTTCCCGGAGCCCGCGTGCCCGCGGAACATACGCGTCGGGGCGAACTCGCCGAGCTTGTGGCCGACCATCGACTCGCTGATGAACACGGGCACGTGCTTCTTGCCGTCGTGAACAGCCAAGGTATGGCCGACCATGTCGGGGAAGATCGTGGACGCGCGCGACCAGGTCCTGAGCATCTTCTTGGTGTTGGCCGCGTTCATGGCTTCGATGCGCGTCATCAAGCGTTCTTCCACCCACGGCCCCTTCTTGCTGGATCTACTCATCGTTGCTTACCCTTCCCTCGACGACGGCCGCGCACGATGTACTTGTCAGAGCCCTTGTTCTTCTTGCGCGTGCGGTAGCCCAAGGTAGGCACCCCCCATGGCGTCACGGGATGGCGCCCAGCGGTGGTCGAGCCCTCGCCACCGCCGTGGGGGTGGTCGACCGGGTTCATGGCCACACCCCGGGTCTGCGGGCGCACACCCATGTGGCGCTTGCGACCGGCCTTGCCGACCTTGACGTTCTGGTGCTCGGCGTTGCCGATGACGCCCACCGTGGCACGACACTCGGCGCGCACCATGCGCATCTCGCCGGAGGGTAGGCGCAGGGTGGCCATATCCCCGTCCTTGGCCATCAGCTGCACCGAGGCGCCGGCCGAGCGCGCCATCTGACCGCCGCGACCGGGCTGCAGCTCGACGTTGTGGATGACCGTGCCCACAGGCATCCGCGAGAGCGGAATGCAGTTGCCGACCGCGATCTCGGCGTCCTCGCCGGATGCGACGCTCATCCCGACGGTCAGCCGCTGGGGCGCGAGGATGTAGCGCTTCTCGCCGTCGGCGTAGTGCAGCAGGGCAATATAGGAGGAGCGGTTGGGGTCGTACTCGATCGCGGCGACCTTGGCGGGAACGCCATCCTTGCGCCGCTTGAAGTCGATGCGCCGATACAGGCGCTTGGCCCCGCCACCGCGGTGACGGGCCGTTCTTGCGGCCTTGGGCGTTGCGCCCGCCGCTCTTCTTGATGCCTTCGACCAGGGTGCGCTCGGGCTCGGTCTTGGTGACCTCGGCGAAATCCGGATAGGAGGCGAAGCGCCTTCCGGGGCTGGTGGGCTTGGGCTTGCGGATCGGCATGGCTGAGGGACTCCTACTCGTTCAGGCCCTCGAGGCCCTGGAAGATCGGGATGGACTCGCCGGAGCGAACTTGGACGATGGCCTTCTTCCAGGCGCGAGTGGAGCCGCGCGTGATGCCGCGTCGCTTGGGCTTGGATTTGACGCTGAGCGTGCGCACCTCGACCACGTGCACGTCGAACAGCGTTTCGACCGCCTGGCGGATCTGGGTGCGGTGTGCATCGGGGTGCACGCGGAAGCTGTACTTGCCGGCTGCCGAGAGCACATAGCTCTTCTCGGAGAGGACCGGCTTGATGATCACTTGGGTCGCCTCCATCACGCCTTCTCCCGCTTGGGAGCCGCGGCGCGCGCGGTCAACCCCTGCAAGGCCTTCTCGGAGACGAGCAGCGAGGCCGCGCCGAGCAGGTCGGCAACGCCAACGCTCTCGGGTTGGAGGACCGCCACCCGCTCCAGGTTGCGGAACGACAACGCCGCCGTAGACTCGTTGGCGTCCAAGACGACCAATGTCGGCTGGGGTTGGTTCCAGTCCTCGAGCAGGTCGAAGGCGTCACTGGTTTTGGGCGCCTTGAAGGCCGCCGCGTCGAGGATCGCGACCGAGCCTCGCTCGGCGTGAAGAGACAGGGCGCTGCGCAAGGCGGCACGCTGCTCCTTGCGGTTGACCTTGAAGGTGTAGGAACGGGGCTGGGGCCCGAACACGGTGCCGCCGCCGGTCCACAGCGGCGAGCGAGATGAGCCGGCACGCGCGCGCCCGGTGCCCTTCTGGCGCCAGGGCTTGGCGCCGCCGCCGGAGACCTTGCCTCGTGTCTTGGTGGCCGCGGTTCCGCGCCGGCGAGCAGCCTGCTCGGCGCGCACGCTCTGGTGCACGATCGGTCCGTTGAACTTCGCCTCGAAAGCGGACTGGTCGAGCTTGACCTTCTTGGCGGACGGACCGCCGGCGTTGAGCACTGGGGCGTCAGGCATCCTCGCGCACCTCCACAACCCCGCCCCTGGGACCGGGGACCGAGCCTCGCACGAGGATCAGGTTCTTTTGGTGATCGACGGCCACGATCTCCAAGCCTGGCTGAGTGACCCGCTTGTTGCCCATCTGGCCCGGTCCGCGAATTCCCTTGAAGACGCGTGCGGGGTCGGCCGAAGCGCCGATCGAGCCAGGCGCGCGCACGTTGTGCGAGCCGTGAGATACAGGGCCGCGTTTGAAGTTGTGGCGTTTGACGGTGCCTTGGAAGCCCTTGCCCTTGGAGATGCCTGCGATCTTCACGCGCGCCCCGACGGCAAAGGACTCGACCGTCACCGACTGCCCCAGCTGCAAGTCCCCGGCCTCGCCCCGAAACTCCACGAGGTGACGCATCGGAGCGGCGTCGGCCTTCTTCAGGTGGCCGAGCTCCGGCTTTGAAAGGTGCTTCTCCTTGGTCTGCCCGAAAGCCAGTTGCACGGCGTCGTAGCCGTCGCGCTCGGTTGTGCGCACTGCCGTGACCGGGCACGGGCCGGCCTCGAGCACCGTGACGCGGGCGACGCTGCCGTCGTTCTTGGAAGACCTGGGTCATCCCCAGCTTCTTGGCGAGAATCGCTGACATCGATCGTCTCTCTAAGTGGCCAGACGGATCTCGATGTCGACACCGGCCGGGAGATTGTCCAGGCGCTGCAGGGAGTCGACCGTCTTGGGGGTCGGCTGGTGGATATCGATCAGGCGCTTGTGGGTGCGGATCTCGAAGTGCTCGCGCGAGTCCTTGTCCTTGAAAGGCGAGCGAATCACGCAATAGACGTTCTTCTCAGTCGGCAGCGGCACGGGCCCGGAAACCGTTGCTCCGGTGCGCGCGGCCGTCTCCACGATCTCCTTGGCAGCCGACTCGATGGCGGACGTGTCATACGCCTTCAGTCGGATGCGGATCTTGTTTTGTGTCGCGGCTGCCATCTGGATTCTCAGCGGTTCTTTCTTGCTTGTTTGATTTGGCGCTTCTTTGCTTTTGGGCCGTGTCCACCCAACTCACTCCGTGCGCAAGGGAACGGAGGGACAAAAACGAACTTCCCAGGGGAAGACCCGTTTTCCATCGCTCCCCACAGTGGAGCTGAAATTCGTCGTATCTGACTACCAATGAAAAGGCGCCTCGCAAATGCGAGGCGCCTTTGTGCTACTCGATGATCTCGGTGACCACACCTGAGCCGACCGTGCGCCCACCCTCTCGGATGGCGAAGCGCAGGCCTTGGTCCATGGCGATCGGCTGGATCAGCTCGATCTCCATCTGGACGTTGTCGCCGGGCATGACCATCTCGACGCCCTCGGGCAGCTTCGCCACGCCGGTGACATCGGTCGTGCGGAAATAGAACTGCGGCCTGTAGCCCGTGAAGAACGGAGTGTGACGACCACCCTCCTCCTTCTTGAGGATGTAGACCTCAGCTTTGAACTTGGTGTGCGGCGTGATCGAGCCGGGCTTGCAGAGCACCTGGCCGCGCTCGATCTCCTCGCGCTTGGTTCCCCGCAAGAGGCAGCCGACATTGTCGCCGGCCTGGCCCTGGTCGAGGATCTTGCGGAACATCTCGACACCCGTCACCACGGTGGTGGTGGTGTCGTGTACCCCCACGATCTCGACTGTATCGCCGGTGTTGACGATGCCTTGCTCCACGCGGCCGGTGGCGACCGTGCCGCGACCAGTGATCGTGAAGACGTCCTCGACGGGCATCAGGAACGGCTTGTCGAGCTCGCGAACGGGCTGGGGGATGTAGCTATCGAGCGCCTCGGCCAGCTCGATGATCTTGCTCTTGTACTCCTCGTCGCCTTCCAGCGCCTTCAGAGCCGAGCCGGTAATGAACGGGATGTCGTCACCGGGGAAGTCGTATTCGGAGAGCAGCTCGCGCACCTCTACCTCGACCAGTTCCATCAGCTCCTCGTCGTCGACCATGTCGGCCTTGTTGAGGAACACGACGATGTAGGGGACGCCAACCTGGCGGGCGAGCAGAATGTGCTCGCGCGTCTGGGGCATTGGGCCGTCGGCCGCGGAGACCACCAGGATCGCGCCGTCCATCTGAGCGGCGCCGGTGATCATGTTCTTCACGTAGTCGGCGTGCCCGGGGCAATCGACATGCGCGTAATGACGGTTCTCGGTCTGGTACTCGACGTGCGATGTGGCGATGGTGATCCCGCGCTCCTTCTCCTCCGGAGCGTTGTCGATCTCCTCGAAGCTACGTGCTTCGCCGCCCATCTTCTCTGCCAAGACGGTCGTGATGGCAGCGGTCAAGGTCGTCTTGCCATGGTCGATGTGACCGATGGTGCCGACGTTGACGTGCGGCTTGTCGCGCTCGAACTTCTCCTTCGCCACTTTGCGTTAGCTCCTGTTATCGACTTTGACGCTCGCCGCTTTAGAGGGCGAACCTGGGAAATCTATCTAAATAGGGATTTTCTTGACTTGTGCCTACGCAGGCACCGGTTCGCCGGTGCGTTGCTCGATGATCTTCTCGGCGATGTTCGGGGGCACCTCCTCGTAGCCCTCGAACTGCATCGTGTAGTTGGCCCGGCCCTGCGTGTTGGAGCGCAGGTCGGTCGCGTACCCGAACATCTCGCTGAGGGGAACCTTGGCGTGGATCGCCAAGGCATTGCCCCGTTGCTCGGAGCCCTGAAGATGACCACGACGGCGCGAAAGGTCGCCCATCACTTCGCCCATGAAGTCCTCGGGGGTGACGACCTCGACGGCGAACACGGGCTCCAAGAGGACCGGCTTGGCGCGTCGGGCCGCCTCCTTGAGGGCGATCGACCCGGCCACCTTGAAAGCTATCTCCGAGGAATCGACGTCGTGGTACTTGCCGTCGACCAAAGTCACGCGCACGTCAACCATCGGATAGCCCGCCTTGACGCCGTTCTCCAGAGCCTCCTCGACCCCCTTCTCGACAGCGGGGATGAACTCCGAGGGGATCGCGCCACCCTTGATCTTGTTGATGAAGTCAAAGCCCTCGCCAGGGGCGGGCTCCATGTCGATGTAGACCACACCGAACTGACCCGAGCCGCCGGTCTGGCGCACGAACTTGCCTTCGATCTTCTCGACCGTGCCGCGGATCGTCTCGCGGTAGGAGACCTGCGGGCGCCCCACGTTCGCCTCGACCCCGAACTCGCGCTTCATGCGATCGACGAGCACTTCGAGGTGAAGCTCGCCCATGCCGGAGATCTCGGTCTGGCCGGTTTCTTCGTTGGTGCGCACTTGAAAAGTGGGGTCCTCCTCGGCCAGACGTCCCAGGGCAACCGACATCTTCTCCTGGTCGATCTTCGTCTTGGGCTCGACCGCGACCTTGATGACCGGCTCGGGGAAGGTGATGTTCTCGAGCTTGATCGGCGCGTCGGGAGCGGCCAGGGTGTCGCCGGTGATGACCTGCTTGATGCCCACCGCTGCAGCGATGTCGCCGGCGTAGACCTCCTCGAGCTCCTCGCGCTCGTTGGCGTGCATCATCAGGATGCGCCCGATCCGCTCGGCGCGGCCGCTGTTGACGTTGAGCACGCGCGAGCCGGCCTCCAGTTTCCCCGAATAGACCCTGAAGTAGGTGAGCTTGCCGACGTAGGGATCGGCCATGATCTTGAAGGCGAGCGCCGCGAATGGCTCGGAGTCGTCGGCGTGGCGCTCGATCTGGGGCTCCTCGCCGTCGCCCTTGACGGGTTCGGCACCGCTGACCGCGGGCACGTCAAGCGGAGAAGGCAGATAGTCGACGACCGCGTCGAGGAGTGGCTGGACGCCCTTGTTCTTAAAGGAGGATCCGCATAGGACGGGTGTCAGCTTGGTCGAAAGGGTGGCCGTGCGAATCGCCTGCTTGAGGACCTCCTCTGGGATCTCGGCCTCCTCCAGCATCAGCTCGAGCAAAGCGTCGTCATAGTGGGATACCTCCTCGAGCAGGTGCTCGCGGGCGGCAGTGGCAGCTTCCACGAGAGAGTCGGGAATCGCGACGATTTCCTGCTCTGTGCCGAGCTCGTCTTTGTAGACGATCGCCTTCATCCTCACGAGATCGACGACACCCACGAAGTCCCCCTCCGCGCCGATCGGCAGCTGGATCGGGACGGGGTGCGCGCCGAGCCGGTCGATCATCGTTTGCACGCCCTGCTCGAAGTCGGCGCCGGTGCGGTCCATCTTGTTGATGTAGGCGATGCGCGGGACGTGGTACTTGTCGGCCTGGCGCCACACCGTCTCGGACTGGGGCTCCACCCCGGCGACGGAGTCGAACAGGGCGATCGCGCCGTCGAGCACGCGCAGGGAGCGCTCGACCTCGACGGTGAAGTCGACGTGGCCGGGCGTGTCGATGATGTTGATGCGGTGGCCGTCCCACTCGGCGGTGGTGGCGGCGGAGGTGATCGTGATGCCGCGCTCCTGCTCCTGTTCCATCCAGTCCATTACCGCGGCGCCCTCGTGGACCTCACCGATCTTGTAGGTGCGTCCTGTGTAGTAGAGGATGCGCTCGGTCGTGGTCGTCTTGCCCGCGTCGATGTGGGCCATGATCCCGATGTTGCGGGTCTTCTCCAGTGGGAACTTGCGGGGCATTTCAGATGGTGTGAGGGATCGTTTCCAAGGGGGTGAATTGATACGCAACGGGCTAGCGGTGAGGCGCGGGGTCAGGGCAAAAAAAGAGGCCCCTCGGGCCCATGCGCTACCGGTCGTCGGGCGAATCGCTTGTCTATCTCGTCAGAGTCTCCATGGTGTTCTCGCTTGGCGACGGGCTTGGCCCACGGCCACGTCACATCGCCCGCGGGGGGCGACTATAGCAGAGCTATGGAGCGCGATCTACGGCCGGCGCACAGTCTCCCGCCTTGCTGGGAAGCTACTGGTCACCCTTGCAATCGAACTTGTCCGGGGCATCCGCGAAGACGGCGTTGAGGCGCTCCAAGACCCGTGTTGTGGTGCGCAGGTCCTCCGCATCGACATCGGCCAGGATGCTCTCCCAACGTGCCTGCCAGAGCGCACGCTTGGCCTGCACCTTGCGCTCTCCTTGGGGGGTCAAGCGGGTCACAACCACGCGCCGGTCTACCTCGGAGCGGGTGCGCTCGACGTGACCGCTGGCTGCCAGGTGCTCGAGCATCTGTGTGACGGTGGCCGGCGTGAGCTGGGCAGCGAGGGCGAGCTCACCGGCTGAGAGCGGACCTTGCTCGCTCAGCTCGATCAGGAGTTCCATCTGGGCATGGCTGACCTCCGAGCCGATCAGATGCGTGTCGCGCCCGCGCAGGCGCCTGAGGCTGCGAAACACGCGGCGGAACGCCTTGCCGAGATCGAGTAGCTCAGCCTGCCACTCGCCGGTCCTCTCGCTGGGGGGACCCTCAGCGCCTTGGGCAACGGTCGTGGAGGGCAGCTCGGCGGCGGGCGGCATGACAGTGTGGGCCGAGTCAGGCCCCGACGGCCTCGGCGATAGCCTCGGGGGGCGCCCCGAGCGACTCCGCCTCAGCTTGAGGTCGCTCGGCCCGCAGGAGCATGATGCAAGGGATCAAGGACAGGGCAGCGATGCCGAAGGCCCACCAGTAGGCGGTGCCGAACGCGCCGGCAAGCTGCTCGGGCGTGTGAGCGCCGGCTGCGGCGCGCTGCAAGACCACCGCCAGAATCGCTGTGCCGATCGCCCCACCTGTGCGCTGCAAGGCGTTGATCTGAGGCGTGGCGTCAGAGATCTGATCTGGGCGCATGGCCGAGAAAGCGGCACTCATCGCCGGCATGAAGCACAGGCCGATGGACAGTCCTCGTACCACCAGCACCAAGGAGATCGCCACGATCGAGGTGTGGGCTCCGATGAAGGTGAACGGGATCGTGCTCACACACAACAGGGACACGCCGCAAAGCGCCACGCGACCACCGCCGAAGCGCTGGGTGAGGCGGCTGGCCAAGGGCATGGCCATCAAGGCGCCCAAGCCTTGGGGACCGGTAAGCAAGCCGGTGTTGACGACGCTCTGGCCACGCACTTCCTGGTAGTAGAGCGGCACCAAGATCATCGCTCCGAACAGCGCGGCGCCCAAGCCGAAGTTGGTGAAGGCGGCGCCGGCGAACACGCGATTGGCGTACATGCGGATGTCGAGTAGGGGGCGCTCGATGCGTAGAGCGTGCAGGCAGAAGAGCACGATCAAGACGACTCCGAGGATGCTCGGCACGATCACCTTGCCCGAGCCCAGGGCCGAGCCCGCGCCCAGCTCGCTGATGCCGTAGATCAGGGACGCGAAGCCAGCCGGGAGGAGCGCCAAACCCAGGACGTCAAGGCGCCCCGCCTCGCCGGAATCGGTGTGGGGCAGCATGCGCCAGCCGAGCACGAAGGCGACGATGCCGATCGGGACGTTGACGAAGAAGATCCAAGACCAGTGCAGGTTCTCGAGGATCAGCCCGCCCACGACGGGGCCGAGGATCGGCGCGAGCATGGCGGGCATCGAGACGTAGCCCATCACCCTGCCCATGCGCTGTGGCCCGGCGACCTGAGCCATGATCATCATCGCGACGGGCATGATCATGCCGCCGCCGGCGCCTTGCAGGACGCGAAAGACGACCAGGGAAGTGGCCGAGTTGGCAAGCCCGCACAAAGCCGAGCCGGCGGTGAAGAGCACCAGAGAGGTCATGTAGACCTGCTTGGCGCCAAAGCGCCTGGCCGCCCAGCCGGTGACAGGGATCACGGCGGCAAGCGCGAGCAGGTAGCCGGTGATTACCCACTGGACTTGGGAGAGCGGGCTGTGAAGGTCGTGCGAGAGGGTGTGGAGCGCGACGTTGACGATCGTCGTATCGAGGATCGACATGATCATCCCGAGGATGACCACTCCGCAGACCACCCAGACGTGGCGCTCGATGTGGGTCGAGGCGTGAGGGTCGGTCTGTTGGATGACGGGGCGCGAAGACATGAGGTACCGAAAGTTTAGGTACCAAATCTTCTTGCTTCAAGGCCCGAGAGTGTGAACCAGGTCACACAGGCGCCGGTTCGGCGCCGCGCCTACCAACGATAATGGGCAAACGCCTTATTGGCCTGGGCCATGCGGTAAATATCGTCCTTGCGCTTGTAGGCGCCGCCTTGCTGGGACTGGGCATCTAGCAACTCGTTGGCCAAGCGCTGGGCCATCGTCTTCTCGCGCCGGTTGCGGGCGAACTCGACCAGCCAGCGCACCGCCAGAGTACGGGCGCGCGTGGAGGGAACCTCCACGGGCACCTGGTATGTGGCTCCACCGACTCGCCTGGAGCGAACCTCCAAAGCCGGGGTCAAAGCTCTGATCGAAGCCTCCAGCTGCTCGATCGGGTCCTTGTCGGAGCGCTCGCCGAGCAAAGCCAAAGCGTCGTAGACGATGCGCTCGGCGGTCGACTTCTTGCCGTCGAGCATGACCTTGTTGATGATCTGCTGGACCAGCTTGGAGCGGTGGATGGGGTCCGCTTCGAGCGGACGCACCTGGGCGGCTGCGCGACGGGGCATGCAGCTACTTCTTCTTGACGCCGTACTGGGAGCGACCTTGCTTGCGGTCGCTGACGCCGGCGGCGTCCAAAGTGCCGCGAACGACCTTGTAGCGCACGCCCGGCAGGTCCTTGACGCGGCCGCCGCGTACGAGCACCACCGAGTGCTCCTGCAGGTTGTGACCCTCGCCCGGGATGTATGCCGTGACCTCGATCGAGCCGGCGATGCGCACACGCGCCACCTTGCGCAGGGCGGAGTTCGGCTTCTTCGGGGTCGTCGTGTACACGCGCGTGCACACGCCGCGTCGCTGTGGAGCGGCGACCTTCTTCTTGCGTCCCTTGCCCGACTTGAGGCCGGGAGTGGCGAGCTTTTTCTTGGGGGCGATGCGCCCCTTGCGCACTAGTTGCGAGGTGGTGGGCATTCGGTCGGGAATCCTAGCAGCGTCAGCTTCGCGCCGATCCGCGGCGCTCAGGGGAGGGGCGTCAACGACTCAACTGGAAGACCCCGCGCGCGGGCGCGCACACGCGCGGGGCACCCCAAACGAACACAACAACAACACCAGAGCAGACCCAACTTGGGCAGTCAGGCGCCGGCGCGCAAACCGGCGGAGCGCACAGGCGCCGGCATCAAGGCCGCGGCGACCAGGACCATCACGAAAGCGAGGCACTGCAGGACAATGCCGAGGGCGCTGCCGGGCATGGGGTCGCCGAACACGAGGATCCCGCCCGCGACGCCCGCTATGTTGGCGGCGGTGCCGGTGACCGCGATGACCGGCACCGCGTCCCCGTCCTGCAGACCGCGTGCCGATGCGTAGAAGGCGAATACAGAGGCGAGGGCGGCGACCAGAAGCCAGGGGCTGAGCAATAGGGCCAAGGCCCCGTGCGCCCCGACGATGCCGGTGAGCGCCTTGATCGCAGTGTCCGAGACGCCGAAGAGGACGCCAGAGGCGGCGCCGAGCATCATGCCGTGGTGCTCCACCGGTCCACCCATGCGGGGGCCCATGATGAGCAGGCCGCCAAGTCCGAACAGGCCTGCCTCGAAGGAGATCATGGCGGGATCGGAGAAGTGGGAGTGGGCGCCGTGCATGGCCGGCAAGGTGAGGCCCAGCATGACCAAGCCTCCCGCCGTCAGCCACAGGCCGAGCCACTGACGACGACCGACCTTGAAGCCGAACATGCGATCGGCCATCACGGCGATCAGGACCACGCCGGCGGCCAAGGCGACCTGGACTACCGACATCGGCGCCAAAGCGAGGGCGGCCACATGCAAAGCCCAGGACGCGGCCGCCACGAGCATCCCGATGGCGAACCACTTGGAGGAGAACAGGTCACGTCCCGAGCGCAGGGGATGGCGCACATCGACCTTGCCGACGGAGTTGGCGCCCCGGTACTTGTAGAAGAAGCCGAGGTTGGCCACGAAGGCGCAAGCGAGTGCGAGGAGTATGCCTAGATCTAGAGTCATGAAGGGGAGCCGGATGGAGTGGTGATCCATCGGCAAGGACCGCGCGATGCTTTACTGCGCCGATGCGACCCGGGCAGATTACAGCCCGCCACCTCTGTGCAAGCTAAAGACGATCTACCCCTAACAGAGAGCAAACCGGAGCGTCCTCTGCTGTTGGTGGACATCGACGGCGTGATCTCTTTGTTCGCGTTCGCAGGCGGACCCCCGCCGACGGGATCGTTCCACTCGATCGATGGCATACCCCACTTTCTTTCTGCCAAGGCGGCCGAGCACCTGCTCACGCTCACGGCCACGTTCGAGCTGGCCTGGGCCAGTGGCTGGGAGGAGAAGGCCAACGAATATTTGCCCCACCTGCTTGGACTGCCGAAGCTGCCCCACTTGAGCTTCGAAGGCAGGGTCGGGCGCACCAACGCCCACTGGAAGCTCGACGCGATCGAAGCCTATGCGGGCGAGAGGCCTTTGGCCTGGATCGACGACGCTTTCAACGAGGCCTGCCACGAGTGGGCCGGTGTGCGCGCGGAGCCGACCCTGCTGGTTCAGACGACACCCGCGGAAGGCCTCACGCAGCGGGAGACGGCGATTCTGGAGCGGTGGGCGCAGGAGCTTGAACACCCGGAGCAGGCGTTTGAGGCGGGGCCGGCGAAGGCGGGGTGAAGGAGACGTAGCCGCCGAGGGTCAATGGCGCCGAGACGACCGCCGGCAATCCCGGACCACCCGGGCATGTGGCGCGAAGACTCGTTTCGGTCCTCGCCGGTGAGATGGCGACCGGCGCGGACCATTGGCCGGAGGGGTCGGTGAGGAGTTCGGCGAGGGTCAGCTCGCTGACCGCTTCGCCCCTACGGGAGACCTGTCGCAGCTGGATCTTCAACGGCGCGCCGGCAAGGGGCGTGCCGTCGGCAAGCCGGAGGCTGCCCGCAAGCGAGGCCGACCCGGCGGCCGCCTCGTCCTCCTGCAGGCGCAGAGTGGCGCGGCCGCTGAGTCCGACCATGCGCACGCTTGAGGCTCTCACGGATTGCAGCTCGCCGTAGAGGGCGTCGCCGGGACAATCGGTGGAGTCGGCGTCGCGATGGCCCGCCACCCGCGGCAGGGAGACTGGGGCGTGAGCGGGAAAGCGGCTGTAGACAGCTCCGTCGGCGGTTACGCGCACCGTCACGCGGCCCTCAAGTGGGGCCCCGTGCAGGGACAGCTTCCATGCCAGGAGATGTTCCAGCGCGGCACGGGCGGCAGGCGAGATCTCTTGGGCGCTATAGGTGCCGAGGATCGCGATGCCGGTCGAGTAGATGTTGTAGCCACCTGCCTGGGCGCCCACGACCGGCTCGTCGATCCCGCCGGCGCGCGCCTCGAAGATGCGCCCGAAGCGGTCGATCACGAAGTTGTAGCCGATGTCGTTCCAGCCGCGACCGTAGCGGTGGAACTCGTAGATTGAGCGCAACATCGCAGGCACTTCGGCAGCGGAGTAGCCGTCGGGGTTCTCGGTGTGGTGCACGAAGGCGAGCTGCACCGTCCCGTACTCGGGCGCGACCTTGGGATGAGCGCCGTCCTGTGCCCAGGCGTGGCGCGCGACGATCGGCGGCTGACCCGGCCCCGCCTGCAGCCCCGAGCTGACGAGCGGCAGACCCGCCATCGAGGACCGATCCGCCACGAGGTCAGCCCATGCCGCCGGCGAGCGCAGGGCGCCCGCTGCGCCGGCCGTGGCCGCGATCAGAGATCGGCGTGTGATCCCACCGGAGCCCACTGAGCACATGTTTGCCAGTAACACGACAATCCATGCACAAGCACGGCGCCGGCGCATAAGAATGCTCTCAACCAGCTCCTACGCGCGGCATGAACTTCGCCGTGTAACAACTCCCTGACGGAACCGGGGCGCACATGTGCGCCCCGGCCGGCCGGTACATGTACCGGCCGGGACAGCGGCGCATGCGCCGCTGTCGAAATAGGGGAGGAAAAAGGTCTGAAGACCTTCCGGGACGCCTACTCGCCGGACTCCTCGGGCACGTCGAGCTCGCCGAGGCCCTCCACGAAGCCAGGATCGGTGCTGCCCGCGCCGATCTTCTCCAAGGAGGCGAGGTCCGCGTCGAACTCGCTGCCGTAGCCAGCGCCCAAGGCCTCCCCGTCGGCGAGACCGAGCTCGGCGGCGATCTCCTCCTGGTCGAGCAGACCGACGTCGTCGATCGCGCGGGGAAGCGGCTCGGAGGGTTCGATCTCGATCCTCCGGTAGCGCTTCAGGCCGGTCGCGGCTGGGATCAGCTTGCCGATGATCACGTTCTCCTTGAGACCGTTCAGCCGGTCGATCTTGCCCTCCAGGGACGCATCGGTGAGCACCTTGGTGGTCTCCTGGAAGGAGGCCGCCGAGAGGAACGAGTCGGTATTCAAGGAGGCCTTGGTGATACCCAGGATGATGTCCTCATACTGGGCGGTCTCCCCGCCACTAGCCTTCACCGCCTCGTTGGCGGTCGCGAATTCGTAGCGGTCCACGAACTGCCCGGGCAGATAATCGGTGTCGCCCTTCTGGTCGACCCTCACCTTCTTGAGCATCTGGCGCACGATCAACTCGATGTGCTTGTCGTTGATGTCCACGCCCTGGGACTTGTAGACCTCCTGGACCTCCTTGACCAAGTACTGCTCGGTCTCGGTACGTCCGCGGATCGCCAGGAGCTCGTGCGGGTAGAGCGAACCCTCGTTGAGCTGCTTGCCGGCCTGGATCTTCTCGCCCTCGCTCACATACAGGCGCGTGCGCCGCGGGAAAGCGTGACGATGCTCCTCGCCGGCCTCGTCGGTGATGACTACCGTCAAGGCCTTCTCGGATTCTTCGATCGAGACGATCCCGTCCTGCTCGGCGATCTTGGCCAAGCCCTTGGGCTTGCGCGCCTCGAACAGCTCCACCACGCGCGGTAGTCCGTGCGTGATGTCCGCGCCGGCGACGCCGCCGGTGTGGAACGTGCGCATCGTCAGCTGGGTCCCGGGCTCGCCGATCGACTGGGCCGCAACGATACCCACGGCATCTCCGATCTGAGCGGTCTGGCCGGTGGCCATCGCACGCGCGTAGCAAGCCTGACAAACCCCGGAGGGGGCCCTGCACTTGAGCACCGAGCGCACCGGCACCGTCACCGTCGTGCCCTTGGCGTGATCGTCGGCGAACGCCTCGGCGATGTCGGCAAGCTCCTGACGCCCGATCTCCTCGCCACCCTCGGCGAGCATACGCCCGCGCTTGGTCGTGATCGGCTGGGCCGCGGTACGTCCCACCAGGTTTTCGTTGGGCTCGCCGCCGTCGTTCCAGACAGCCATCTCGATGTATTCGTCGGTGCCGCAATCGACCTCGCGGATGATCACGTCCTGGGCGACATCCACCAGGCGGCGGGTCAGGTAGCCCGAATCGGCCGTCCTCAAGGCCGTATCGGCCAAGCCCTTGCGCGCCCCGTGGGTGGAGATGAAGTACTCCAAGACCGACAGGCCCTCCATGAAGTTGGACTTGATCGGTCGCTCGATGATCTCACCCTTCGGGTTGGCCATCAGGCCACGCATTCCGGCCAGCTGGCGGATCTGCTTGAAGGAGCCGCGGGCGCCGGAGTTGGCCATCATGAAGATCGGGTTGAGCGTGTCGAGGTTCTTGATCATCGCCTCGGCGACCTCGTCGGTGGCCGCGTTCCACTTCTCCACGACCGCCTCGTGGCGCTCCTCCTGGGTGATCAAGCCCATGTCGTACTGGTCGGTGATGTCGCCGACCAGCTTGTCGTACTTGTCGAGGATCGACTGCTTCTCGGGCGGGATCACGACGTCGTTCTTGGAGATCGTGATGCCGGCCTGGGTGGCGTACTTGAAGCCAAGGTCCTTGAAGGCGTCGAGGACCAACGAGATCGTGGTGGCGCCGTAGGTCTGCACCAAAGCGTCGATCAAACGAGTCGTGTCGCGCTTCTTCATCGACTGGTTTACGAACACGTACTTGGAGGCGTCGAAGTCGTCTCCAAGCGCCTCCGCCAGAGCCCGCTCGATGCGATCGTTGTAGATGATGCGCCCGACCGTGGTCAGGATGTGACCGCCCTCGCGCTTGAAGGGCCTGAACTCTGCCGTCTCGTGCAGCTTGACCACGCCGGCCTCATAGGACAGCTCAGCCTCCTGGGCTGTGCGGAATACGTGCGGGCGCGCCTCGCCGGCAGGCCACTTGCCGCTGGTGAGCTCCTCGCGCTTCTCTCCCAGCTCCTCGGCCTCGGGCCCATAGGTTAGGTAGTAGGCGCCAAGGATCATGTCCTGGGTCGGGGTCGCCAACGGCGCGCCGTGAGCCGGGCTCAGGATGTTGTTGGAGGAGAGCATCAGGATCCTGGCCTCCGCCTGGGCCTCTGCCGAGAGCGGCAGGTGCACGGCCATCTGGTCGCCGTCGAAGTCGGCGTTGAAGGCGTGGCAGACCAAGGGGTGAACCTGGATCGCCTTGCCCTCGACCAACAGCGGTTCGAACGCCTGGATACCGAGACGGTGAAGCGTCGGTGCGCGGTTGAGCAGCACCGGGTGCTCGTGGATAACCTCCTCGAGCACGTCCCACACCTCGCCAATCATCGAGTCGACCATCTTCTTGGCCGCCTTGATGTTCTGCGCGGACTTGCGCTCGACCAAGCGGGCCATGATGAACGGCTTGAACAACTCCAAGGCCATAATCTTGGGCAGCCCGCACTGGTGCAGCTTCAGGTACGGACCGGCCACGATCACCGAGCGCCCGGAGTAGTCAACGCGCTTGCCGAGCAGGTTCTGACGGAAGCGTCCCTGCTTGCCCTTGAGCATGTCGCTCAGCGACTTCAGCGGTCGGTTGCCCGGGCCGGTGACGGGACGCCCACGGCGGCCGTTGTCGAACAGCGCGTCGACGGCCTCCTGAAGCATGCGCTTCTCGTTGTTGACGATGATCTCGGGCGCGCCAAGGTCGAGCAGCCGCTTGAGGCGGTTGTTGCGGTTGATCACGCGGCGGTAGAGGTCGTTGAGATCGGAGGTCGCGAAGCGCCCACCGTCGAGCTGCACCATCGGGCGCAGCTCCGGCGGAATTACCGGCACGGCGTCCAGCACCATCATCTCGGGCTTGTTGCCGGACTGGATGAATGCGCTGACCACCTTCAGGCGCTTGACCGCGCGCGCCTGCTTCTGGCCCTTGCCGGTCTTCACCTGCTCCTCAAGTTCTGTGCGTTCGGCCTCCAGGTCGACCTGCTGGAGCAGGTCGCGGATCGCCTCGGCGCCCATGCCGCCACGGAAGTATTCGCCGAAGCCGTAGGAGGAGCCGAAGCGCTCCTTGAGCTCGCGGAAGGTCGTCTCGTCATGCTCGATCTGCTTGGGCTCCATCGTCTTGAACAGCTCCCAAACGTTGCGCATCCGCTCGGCGCCGTCCTCGATATAGGCTTCGGTGTCGGCGATATCGGCCTCAAAGGTCTTGTTCAGCTCCTTGATCAGCTTCTCGCGTTCCTCGTCGGAGATCTTCGAGAGGTTGAGATCGAGCGAGTCGGCCCACAGGTGGTCTTCGTCGTTGAACGAAGTCTGCTTGCCGTTCGTGAGGTACTTCTCGCGACGGCCCAGGGACTCGCGCAGTTCGAGCACGCGCTCCTCAAGCTCCGCGGCGTAGGAGTCGAGGACCTTGTTGACCTCCTTCTCCAGCGTGTCGAGGTCCTTGGAGCGGGCCTCGTCATCCACCCAGGTGACGATCGATGCGGCGAAGTAGAGGACCTTCTCCAGCTCCTTGGGCGCCATGTCGAGCAGATAGCCGATCCGGCTGGGCACGCCCTTGAAGAACCAGATGTGGCTGACCGGAGCGGCCAGATCGACGTGGCCCATGCGCTCGCGACGGACCTTCGAGCGTGTGACCTCAACGCCGCAGCGCTCGCACACAATGCCCTTGTAGCGCACGCGCTTGTACTTGCCGCAGTAGCACTCCCAGTCCTTGGTGGGACCGAAGATGCGCTCGCAGAAGAGGCCGTCCTTCTCCGGCTTGAGCGTGCGGTAGTTGATCGTCTCAGGCTTGGTCACCTCGCCCGAGCTCCAGGAGCGGATCTGCTTGGAGGAAGCGAGGCTGATCTCGATCGCGTCGAAATTATTAATGTCAATCATAGGTCGCTCCCTTCGGCCGGCTCGCCCGCAGGGGCGCCGGCGTCGTCCAGCTCCTCGAGACCGATGCCGTCCTCGATGAGCCCCTCTATGTCGAGCGCCATGTCGGGCTCGCCGTCCTCGTCCGCCTTTCCATCTCCGTTGTCCGACTCGACTGCCGCAGCATCGTCCTGGGGCTCGGTCTCTGAGACCTCTCCGGTCGGTGCGCGCACCCCGGAGAGGTCGATGCCCAGCTCCTCCGCCGCGCGCAGCAGGTCGTCGTCTTCGTCGCGCAGCTCGGTGTGCTGACCCTCCTCCGAGACGACGCCCACGTCAAGCGCCAAAGACTGCATCTCCTTGAGCAGAACCTTGAAGGACTCGGGGATCGACGGCTCGGCGATGTTCTCGCCCTTGACAATCGCCTCGTAGGCCTTGACGCGCCCGACGGTGTCGTCGGACTTGATCGTGAGCATCTCCTGCAGGGTGTAGGCCGCGCCGAACGCCTCCAGGGCCCACACCTCCATCTCGCCGAAGCGCTGGCCGCCGAACTGCGCCTTGCCGCCCAACGGCTGCTGGGTGACCAGCGAGTAGGGCCCGGTCGAACGCGCGTGGATCTTGTCGTCGACGAGGTGCAGGAGCTTGAGGATGTACATGTAGCCGACCGTCACCTGCTCCTCGAAAGGCTCTCCGGTGCGACCGTTGAACAGGG
Organism: uncultured Solirubrobacterales bacterium; assembly: GCA_963809705.1. Taxonomy (GTDB): domain Bacteria; phylum Actinomycetota; class Thermoleophilia; order Solirubrobacterales; family Solirubrobacteraceae; genus Palsa-744. Next base: position 999,446 of record CAWEKF010000002.1, read on the forward strand.
TCATCTTGCCCGAGGCCTGCTCGCCGACACGACGGGACTTGTCGATGTCCATGCGGATGCGTCCAACGTGTGCGTCCTGCCACTTGACCAAGGCCGTATCCACGTCTTCGACGGTGGCGCCGTCAAACACGGGCGTGGCCACGTATATGCGCTTGTTGCCGCCGTTGGTGTGGGCTTCCTTGTAGGCCTCGGTGCCATCGTCGTACCAGCCCTGCGCCGCGGCCCAGCCGAGGTGCGTCTCGAGGATCTGCCCGACGTTCATGCGGCTCGGCACGCCGAGCGGGTTGAGGATCACGTCGACGGGCGTGCCGTCCTCCAGGAACGGCATGTCCTGCTGGTCGACGATCTTGGAGATCACGCCCTTGTTGCCGTGACGGCCCGCGAGCTTGTCGCCCTCGGAGATCTTGCGCTTCTTGGCCACGAACACACGCACCAGGTCGTTGACGCCGGGCGGCAGGTCGTCGCCCTCGTCGCGGCTGAAAGTCATCACGTCGATCACGACGCCGCCCTCGCCGTGGGGCACCTTCAGCGACGTATCGCGCACCTCGCGCGCCTTCTCCTTGAAGATCGCGCGGATCAGCTTCTCCTCGGCGGTCAGCTCGGTCTCGCCCTTGGGCGTTACCTTGCCGACCAGCAGGTCGCCTGAGGCGACCTCGGCGCCGACACGGACGATGCCGCGATCGTCGAGGTTGCGCAGCGACTCCTCCGAGCGGTTGGGGATGTCGCGCGTGATCTCCTCGTCGCCGAGCTTGGTCGTGCGGGCGTCGATCTCGTACTCCTCGATGTGGATCGAGGTGAGCTCGTCGTCCTGCACGAGGCGCTTGGACAGGATGATCGCGTCCTCGAAGTTGTAGCCCTCCCAGGACATGAACGCCACCATCAAATTCTTGCCGAGCGCCATTTCGCCCTTGTCGGTCGAGGAGCCGTCGGCGAGCACGTCGCCGGCCTTGACCTTCTGACCGGAGCTGACCAGTGGCTTGTGGTGGATCAGGGTGCCCTGGTTGGAGCGCATGAACTTCTGCAGGTCGTATTCATCATGATCCCCCCCAGTCGACGTCTCGACGACGATCCGGTTGGCGTCGATGTACTCGACCGTGCCGGCATTGCGGGCCAGCAGCACGTCGCCCGTGTCGAGCGCCGCGCGGCGCTCCATCCCGGTGCCGACCAGCGGAGCGTCGGTCTTCAGGAGCGGCACCGCCTGGCGCTGCATGTTCGAGCCCATCAGCGCGCGGTTGGCGTCGTCGTGCTCGAGGAACGGGATCATGGCCGTGGCCACCGACCAGATCTGTTCGGGGGAGACATCGATCAGGTCGACGTCCTTGGGGCCGACGGTGACGTATTGGCCCGCCTGGGTGCGGCACAGAATCTCTTTCTCCAGGAGCTTGCCGGTCTTGGGATCGATCGGCGTATTGGCCTGGGCGATCAGCTGCTCCTCCTCCTGGGTGGCGTCCAGACGCACGACCTTCTCGGTGGCCACGCCATCCTTGACGACCCGGTAGGGGGTTGTCACGAAGCCGTACTCGGACACCTCCGCGAACGAGGACAGCGAGCCGATCAGTCCGATGTTCGGACCCTCGGGGGTCTCGATCGGGCACATGCGCCCGTAGTGCGTCGGGTGCACGTCGCGCACCTCGATCGGGGCGCGCTCGCGCGTAAGTCCGCCGGCGCCGAGCGCCGAAAGGCGCCTGCGGTGTGTGAGACCCGACAGCGAGTTGGTCTGGTCCATGAACTGTGACAGCTGCGAGGAGCCGAAGAACTCCTTCAGCGCAGCGACCACGGGCCGGATGTTGATGATTGTCTGCGGAGTGATCGTGTCGGCGTCCTCGGTCGTCAGGCGCTCGCGCACAACGCGCTCCATCCGATACAGGCCGATCCGGAACGCCTCCTGGATCAGCTCGCCGACGGTGCGCAGGCGGCGGTTGCCGAAGTGCTCGTACTCGTCGAGGTGCTCGTCGACGGGCTCGCGCGGCATGCTCATCGCCTCGGCCGCGTAGTCCTTGATCTCGAACTCGGGCTCCTCGGGCATGCCCAAGGTCTTGGGCAGCGAGACAAGCTCCTTGACGAGCGCGAGGATGTCGTCGTGAGTGAGGGTGCGCGTGTCGATGTCGATTTCGAGCCCGAGTCGCGAGTTGAGCTTGTAGCGCCCGACACGCGTGAGGTCGTAGCGCTTGGGATCGAAGAACAGCTGGTTGAGCAGGGCCTTGGCGTTCTCGACACTCGGCGGCTCGCCGGGGCGCTGCTTCTTGAACAGCTCGATCAAGGCGCCCTCTTCGGTCCTGGTCTGCTCGGTGTCGGCTTCGATCGTGTTGCGGATGTAGAGCGAGTTGTCGAACAGACTCAGGATCTCCTCGTCCTTCGCGTAGCCCATCGCGCGCAGCAGCACCGTCACCGGCAGCTTGCGCTTGCGATCGATGCGGACGAAGACCTTGCCCTTCTTGTCGATCTCAAGCTCCAGCCAGGAGCCACGCGCGGGCATCAGGTTGGCGATGAAGACCTGCTTCTCGCGATCCTTGGGCTCCATCAGGTAGGCGCCAGGCGAGCGCACGAGCTGGGTGACGACCACTCGCTCGGTGCCGTTGATCACGAATGTGCCGCGCTCGGTCATCCACGGGAAGTCGCCCATGAAGACCGACTGCTCGCGGATCTCGCCCGTCTCGCGATTGATGAACGCGACCGTGACGGTCAGCGGGCGGGCGTAGGTGAGGTCCTTCTCGCGGCACTGGTCCAACGAGGCGACCGGCTCGTCGAACACGAACTCCCCGAACTGCACGGCAAGGTTGCCGGTGTAGTCCTCGATTGGAGAGATGTCGTCGATAGTCTCGCGCAGACCGCCCTTCTCCGGGTCGGTGAGCCACAAGAACGAGCGGCGCTGGATATCGATGAGGTTGGGTACGTCGACAGACTTGTTCAGACGCGCGAAAGTCCGGCGCGTCCGGAGAGCATCAACAGCAGCCAAGAATGACTCCTTCGGAGGGCGAGAGACGGGCAAAGGCGGGCGCAAATGCGCGACCACCGAAGATAGCACAGATCATCGTCGCCCTCAAGTGGGGCAGCCAGCGCTCACGGACCCCACCCCTGACGACCGCGTATGTGGCGCGGCGTCGACATCGATCGGGTGGCTACGACTATCGGCCAGCGACTGGGATTGTACCGGAAAGAAGCCGATTTTGGGAGAAAGCGGAAGCGGCCGGCCGAGGCTCAAGCCGTGCTCCGAGTGTTGAGTGCTCCGCTGGCGGGTGCCCCGCGCGCGTGTGCGGCTTGGTATCTGGATCTAGATCTCTTAAGAAGGCCGCGCACGCGCGCGGGGCACCCCGATTTTCCATACAACACACGACAGCCGACCGGCGCACGACACCCGATCCATACAGCCACGACTCTGTCGGTGACTTTGGCCGGCGCTCAGCCTCCTCTTGGCCACGCGCCGGTCAGACCGCTCGGCAGCTACTTCAACTCGACGGTGCCCCCGGCCTCCTCGAGTTCGGCCTTGAGCTTGTCGGCCTCCTCGCGCTCGATGCCCTCCTTAACCGGCTTGGGCGCCTCGTCGACGAGCGCCTTGGCCTCCTTCAGGCCGAGTCCGGTTGCCGAGCGCACGACCTTGATCACCTGGATCTTCTTGTCGCCGGCCGCGGCCAGGATCACGTCGACAGTGGAGGGACCCTCATCCTCGGAGCCCGCGTCGCCGCCACCACCGCCGGCTGCTGGCGCCGCAGGTGCGGCCACGGCCGCCGCGGAGACACCGAACTCCTCCTCCAAGGCCTTGATGCGCTCCGCCAGCTCGAGCACGGAAATGCCCTTGAGCTCCTCGATCCAGTCCTGTGTGCTTGTTGCCATCGGTCAGTCCTCCTTGGTCGCTTCGGCGCTCTCGGTCTCGCCTGTGCCCTCTTGGGCCTGCGCCGAAGCGTCCGTCTGGTTGTCGTCTTGTGCCGGCTCTTCGGCCGACTCAGCTTGGTCTGGCGCGCTCGCTGCCTCCGGCGCGGGAGGCTCGCCCTCGGCCTTTGGCTCGCCCTCGGCCTTTGGCTCGTCCTCAACCTTTGGCTCCTCGGCGGCCTTTGGCTCCTCGGCGGCCGGCTGCTCGCCGGACTCCTCGGATGCGGGCGTCTCCTCGACCGGCGCCTCATCCGTCGGCTCCTGCTCGGTGGAGGCATCCTCGGCCGCAGGCTTCTCGGCCGCAGACTCGACGTTCGCGGTCTCCTCCCCGCTCGCAGCAGCCTCGGGCTCTGCCGGCGCCGCCTCTGCGGCCGGCGCTTCTGCGGCCGGGATATCACCGGACTCCTTCTTGGCCTGAACCTGACCGAGCGCGACGGCGAGGCCGCCGACGAGCGCGTTCAAAGTCCGGACCAGGCCTGAGATCGGTGAGGCGACGATGCCGACGAGCTGGCCGTAGAGCACTTCGCGCGAAGGCAGGCGCGAGATCGCACGGATTTGGTCGGCGTCGAGAACATCGCCGTCCATGAGACCTCCCTTGAACGGCAGGAGCTGGGTCGCGCGCGCCTGATCGGCGACGGCCTTGGCCGCAAGCGCAGCGTCGCCGCGCACGAACGTCAAGGCCGTGGGACCAGACAGCAGGGCCTTGAGCGACTCGGCGCCGACCTGGTCGGCAGCGCGTTCGGTCAAAGAGTTCTTGACCACTTGGAAACTGGCGTCGGCCTCGCGCAACTTGGCCCGCAACTCGGCTGCTTGGGCTACCGATAGGCCGCGGTAGTCCACCGCGAACACGGCCTCGGCACGGTCGATCTCAGCCGCAAGCGCCTCTATCGTCGCTGCCTTTTGCTCTCGGTTCATCTCGTTCCTTGCTCTCTTGGAAAACTCGGGCGCCCAAGTGCAGGGGGCGTCGAGAGCGGAGATGAACCGCCTTCGCTCGCTCCACCTGCCCCGGTCTTCTGCCGCCGATCTCAGATCGGGCGGCGCCGGGGGTCTCGGGCGGTGAGCTTTGGATTAAATCAGGCCGCCGCTGCCTCTTCGAGGATGTCGCGGGTCCTGGTGGGATCGACTTTGATCCCGGGACCCATGGTGGAAGTCATTGTGATTGTTTGCAGGTAGCGCCCCTTCGCGGCCGAGGGCTTGGCCCGGACCAGCTCTTCGACCACAGCCGCGTAATTCTCGAGCAGGCTCCGCCCTTCGAAGGAAGCCTTGCCGATCACCATGTGCACGATCGCGGTGCGATCGGTGCGGTACTCGACCTTGCCCGACTTGGAGTCCTCGACAGCTTTGGCCACATCCATCGTGACGGTCCCCACCTTCGGGTTGGGCATCTTGCCCGACGGCCCAAGGATCCGACCCAAGCGACCCACCACCGACATCAGGTCCGGTGTGGCGATCGCCACGTCAAAGTCGTCGAAACCCTCCTCGATGCGCTTGGCCAAGTCCTCGGCGCCGACCACGTCGGCGCCCGCCTGTTCGGCTTCGGTGGCCTTCGCCCCCTGGGCGAACACGGCGACCTTGACGTCCTTGCCGAGCCCGTTGGGCAGAGCGATCGTGCCGCGCAGCTGCTCGTCCGCGTGGCGCACGTTCAAGCCGGTGCGTACATGCAGCTCGACCGACTCGTCGAATTTGGAGGAAGCCAGGCTCTTGACCAAGGCCACCGCTTCGGCGGGCGTGTGCTCACGGTCGCGGTCGACCTTCTTCGAGCGCTTCCCGGTGACGTCGTCCGTGCGCGCTCATGCCGCCACGTCCACGCCCATCGAGCGAGCCGTGCCCGCGATGATCTTGACCGCTTCGTCCACATCGTGGGCGTTCAGGTCGGCAAGCTTGCGCTCGGCGATCTCACGGAGCTGGGCATCGGTGATCGTGCCGACCTTGTTGCGGTTGGGCTCACCCGAGCCCTTTTCCAATTTCAGCGCCTGCTTGATCAGAACGGCCGCCGGTGGGGTCTTCGTCACGAACGTGAACGAGCGATCCTCATAGACCGTGATCACGACCGGGATGATCGTGCCGGTGTCGCTGAGCGTCTGCGCGTTGAAGGCCTTGCAGAACTCCATGATGTTGATGCCGTGCTGACCCAGGGCAGGACCGACCGGCGGAGCCGGACTCGCCTGTCCGCCGCGCGCTTGCAGCTTGATCGTTGTCAATACCTTCTTGGCCATGTCTATCCCGCGCCTAGAGCTTCTTTACCTGGTCGAAACCCACCTCAACGGGAGTCTCGCGACCAAAGATTGATACCAGGACCTTGAGCTTGGCGGCGTCGTCGTTGATCTCGGATATCTCCCCGGAGAAGTCGGACAAGGGCCCGGAGACCACCTTGACGGTCTCTCCGATCGCGAACTGGGCGCGGGTCCTGGGAGCGCTGGCGACCTCCTTGTGGAGCAGCCGGTCCACCTCGACCTGGGTCAGCGCTACAGGCTCTTGGGAGGATCCCACAAAGCCGGTGACGCCGGGCGTGCCCTTCACGACCCCCCAAGAGTCCTCGTTGAGCTCCATGTTGACCAACACGTAGCCCGGCATAGTGCGCTTCTCGACAGTGATCTTCTGGTTGTCCTTCATCTCCGAGACGGACTCGGTCGGGACGACCACCTGGCGCACGGCGCGCTGCTGGCCCAAGGACACAACCCGATGCTCGAGATTGTGCTTGACCTTGTTCTCGTGACCGGAGTAGGTGTTGACGACATACCAACGAAACATTCAAGTTCCTGACAGCTTCAAGGGGTGGACAAGACAGGGCAAGACAGTGTGGACAGGACGGAGCGGGACGGTATCGCCTCCAGCGCTCTGACGCCCGATGACCAAGCAGGTCAAGGACGCGACAAAACGTAGATCACACCAGCCTCCTGACGTTCGAGGACCAAGCAGATCCAGGACGCAGTGAGCGAAGTGTGCTGGCCGATTGGAGCTCCCATTGAGCTTCAATCGGTACACGAGCGAACGAGGACGCAGATGTGCGCCGGTCATCGGGCGTCAGGCAGGTCATCGTACGTCAGAGTCAGAGGATGAAGTTGACGATCTTCTGGGCAGCCCAGTCGGCAAGACCGAGATATACGCCCGCGACGGCCACGAAGCCGATGACGACGGTAGTGGCCTGCGTGACATGGCGCCGGTCCGGCCACTGTACTCGTTGCAGCTCGGCCCAGCTGGCCCGCAGGAAAGCAATTGCACGCCTGTGGATTGGCTGAGAAGGCTTGTGAACAACCGGCGCCTCCTCGGCCGCCGCGTCGTCTCCGAAAGCGTCCTCGGCAGTTTGCGAGCCGCCTCGGCGACCCCCGCGACCGCCTCGCCCACCAGCCGGAACGAGCTCGGCCGGCGGCGCCTCGAGCGCGCCGTCGCCGTTCTGAGGCTCTGCCTCCTGCTCGACCGGTACCCCGCCGGCGCCGCGGATGAGAGCAGCGTCGAACTCATCGACATCGCCGGAGTGTGAGAGCGCGCCGGGCAGGTCGGCTCGCACAGGGCGATTCTGGGCTGGAGTCGACGCGGCCTCGCGTACGGGCCTTGGCCGGCGTTGCCTTGCACGCTTGCGATCACGGGCCACAGCAGCGCTCCCGCGCTAGCGAGTCTCCCGATGGCCGGTGTGCCGACGGCACCAGCGACAGTACTTGCGCAGACTCACCCGGTCGGGGTTGTTGCGCTTGGACTTGTTTGTCTGGTAGTTGCGATGCTTGCACTCCTCGCAGGCGAGGGTGATAGCGATTCGAACGTCTCCGCGAGCCATAGTTATCCCTGCGTGGTTGTCGACACGGGCGCCGGGCGATGCCCAGGCGCGAACTGGGAAGTCTAGCGCGGCCGGACCTTCGGCGTAGCCGCAGTCGCGTAGCCGCGTCAGCCGGCGTTCAGGCGATCTGGTGCTCGATCGCGCCCAGCCGCTCGATCTCGATTCGCACGGCGTCGCCCGAGCCCAGGAAACGCGGCGGATCGAGCCCCATGCCCACACCGCCCGGAGTGCCGGTGAGGATCAGATCGCCCGGCTCCAAGGTGCAGGTCTGCGAAATGAAGGCGATCAGCTCGGGGATCTTGAAGATCAGGTTCGAGGTTGGGGCGTCTTGGCGCAGCTCGCCGTTCACCCATGTGCGCAAACGAAGCTCATTCGGGTCGGGGATCTCGTCCACCGTCGTGATCCAAGGGCCGTAGGGACAAAACGCGTCGGCGCCCTTGGCCCTGGTCCACTGTGGCTCGCGCCCCTGCAGATCGCGAGCGGTGAGGTCGTTGGCAACCGCGTATCCAGCGACTTGCCCACCGGGGCCCATCGCGACCGCCAGCTCGCCCTCGTAGTCGAGCCTTTTGACGACCCCCGGACACGGGATCAGCGCACCGGGTGAGGCTGCCGAAGAGGGTAGCTTCAGGAACACGAGCGGTTCCTTCGGTGCGGTGGCGCCAAGCTCGGCGACGTGATCTGCGTAGTTCATGCCGATCCCGAAGATCGCCCGCGGCCTGGGCACCGGGGCGAGCAGAGTCACGTCGGCCAAGGCGAACGACGGCCCTTCGGCCCGCGCCGGGCCGGGCTTGCCGAGGAGATCCAATACCGTTAGACCCTCGTCGGCGACCGCCACAACCCGATCCTCGCGCACGATGCCTGCGCGCGGGGCAGAGCTGTCGGGAGGGAGGAACGTGGCCAGGCGCATCGCGCGCAAGCCTACTGAGCGCGACCACGGCGAGCCTGTCGAGGCATTGCCGCAAAGCCCTACTCGTACAAAGTGAGCGTGGCCAAGATCACATACAAGGCCACCAAGGCCCAGCCCTCGAAGGCGGCCGCCTCACCATCCCCAGTGATCTGCCACAGGGCGAGCGCCATCACCAAGAACGCGCCGATGTAGACAGGCGCCAGGGCAAACGTGAGCGTGGTCGCGAGCAGAAACGAGATCAAGACCAACAGCGGGAACAGGAAGGCCGCGATCTGGGCGACCGAGTTCTTGACGACCGAGATCGCCAAATCCGAGCGTCCCTTCCAGGCGAGCACCAGCCCGGCCGTGTTCTCGACCGCATTGCCGGCTATCGCCACGATCACAAGCCCCGCGAAGGCCTGGGAGATTTTGAGTTGCGCGATCGCGGGCGAGAGCGCGTTCACGAACCAGTCGGAGACAAACGCCGAGGCGACGCCCGCGGTCAGCAGCAGACCGAGTGTGAGCGCCAGCGAGAGCCGCGGCTCGCTCCGTGTCCCCGCCTCCCCAGGCGTGGTGTCCGCTCGTAGATAGGGAACCACCCAGGCGAGATATACGATCAACAGACTGACGGCTCCCACCGCCGAGATCGTGTCCACGTGGTGGCTGGCCGGGTCGTGCGAGGCCAAGGAGAGCCCGAGCAGGACGATGATGAACACAGCGACCAACAACAAGGTCGTGGTGTCGCGCGGGAGACGATGGGAGAAGCGCATCATGCCGTCCTGCGCGCGGTAGGCGCCGACCACGATCACCAGGCCCAGGACAAGCATCGCGTTGGCGAAGATCGAGCCGACGATCGCGGTTTGGGCGACCACCAGCTCGCCCTTCTGCAAAGCGAAGATGACGACGAACAGCTCCGGCAGATTGCCGAGCGTGGACTGCATCATGCCGGTGACGGCCGGCCCAAAGCGCTCGCCGAGCTGCTCGGTCGCGAACGAGACCACCCACGCCAAGCCGGCCAATGCCAGCGTGGCGATGGCAAAGCGCGGAACCGGCGCCCACACCTGATAGTTGGCCACCCCGGCGAGCACCGTCAACAGGGCGATCAGGGGCAGCGTGATGCGCTCTAGCGCGGTGAACCGGGCCATGGGGCCTGGCGAGAATAGTCGCTGAGGCGGCTATGCCAGAACGGAGGGCACGCCCACCTATCCCCCAACCTAAAACCATGCGGGCGCCGAGGCCCGTGTGAGACTCAGTGGCTGTCGAGAACCCGATCGATCAGGCCGTACTCCAAGGCCTGCTCGGCGGTGAAGAAGCGGTCGCGCTCCATGTCCTCGCGCACCTGCTCCTTGGAGAGGCCCGTGTTTTCGGCATAGATCTCATCCAGGCGTCCCCGGACGTTGAGGATCTCGCGCGCATGGATCTCAATGTCGGTCGACTGGCCTTCGAAGCCGGCCGAGGGCTGGTGGATCAGGATGCGCGAGTTCGGCAGGGCGGCCCGCTTGCCCTTCGTGCCGCCGGCCAAGAGCAGGGAGCCCATCGACATCGCAACCCCCACGCACATCGTGGCGATGTCGGGCTTGACGAACTTCATCGTGTCGTAGATCGCAAGGCCCGAGTACACGCTCCCGCCCGGAGAGTTGATGTAGATCGAGATGTCCTTGTCCGGGTCTTGGGACTCCAGGTGCAAGAGCTGCGCGACCACCAGATTGGCGACCTGATCTTCGATCGGGGTCCCCAAGAAGATGATCCGCTCGTTCAGCAGACGCGAGAAGATGTCGAACTCGCGCTCGCCGCGCGCGGTGCGCTCCACGACCATCGGTATCAGCTGCATGTTGGGGTCCACGGGCACACCCTAGCGTGGGGACGCCCGGCAGCGGCCGGCCGGCCGTGAGAAGGGGATATGGCCCTATCCTGCTGGGGTGCCTTTGAACCTCCCCAACGTGCTCACAGTTCTGCGCATCATGCTGGTGCCGGTCTTGGTGGTGGCTCTGCTCGGCAACACTCCCGCCGGGGATGTGCTTGCAGCCGTGGTGTTCGCGCTGGCGTCGCTGACCGACTTCGTGGACGGCTATTTGGCTCGCACGCGAGGCTCGGTCACAACCTTCGGCAAGCTGATGGACCCGCTCGCCGACAAGCTCCTGATCGTCGGCGCTTTGCTTTGTCTGGTCTCCCTGAACCGCCTCGAAGCCTGGGTGGCGATGGTGATCATCGCGCGCGAGCTGGCGGTCACGATGCTGCGCGCGAACGCGGGCCAGTCGGGCATCGTGATCGAAGCCTCGATGTTCGGCAAGGTCAAGACCTGCATCCAGATCGCCGCGATCCTGGCCGTGATCGCTGTCCACCCCCCATCCCCCGTGTGGGTGTCCGTACTCGTCTACCTGATGGTCTTGGTCACGGTTCTGTCCGGCCTCGACTACTTCCGTCGAGCCACTCGTCCAGCGTCGTCTGATGCGTCGTCGGCAACCCCAACTCAACCTCGGAGCGCAACTCGGACATGAGCCCGTGGCGCTCGGCCACCACGTTGTGCTGGTGGATCGTCTCCAAGTTCTCCTGACGGGCTGAGACGAAGCTCCCACCGTCGAGCTCACCGAAACGGGCGACCACACCGGCGATCATCTCGCGCACACAGTCCTCCACGAATCGGGGCCGGCGGTGCGCCTTCTCCACCACCTCCACCTCGTCCGAGCGCTTCATCAGCTCATAGATCTCCGAGGACATCGAGCTCTCGACGATCTCAAGCAACGCCGAGGCCTCGATCTGGGCCTCGCAGCTCTCCCTGCAGCCGATGTGCAAAGTGCCAAGACCTCGCTGATTGTGGGTAGCGACCGGCACGTGCTCGAATACCCGCTGGATCTGCTCCTCGCTGAACCCGTCGCCGCGCAGGCGCTCGGCCGCCCGTGCGCCCACCAGTTCTTGGGCGCACGGACACGCGGTCATGCCGGTCGCCGACACCCCCACCATGCGGCGCGTGCCGCTCGGCAGAGCCACAGCCCGCCCATACAAGGTGTAGATCTCCTGGGTCTGAATACCCGAGACCGGCGCCGGCTTGTGCTCGGGATAGCGCGCCTCGATCCTCACCTCGGCGCGCTCCGCCTCCTGGCGCTCACGCACCAGCTCGGCGATCTGTTGGGCCAATGTCTCGGCCCTGAAGGGCGATTCGCCCAATACGACCTCGCCGATGGCCTCGTTGACGACCTCCTCGAAGCGCGACATGTGGGCGCCCTTCTGGGCCGAGTCCAGGTCCACGTAGCACTCCAGGCGAGCGAAGAACAGCTCCTCGCGGATGCGAATCACCTTCTCCACACCGGTCACGCCCACGCGCGAGAGGCCCACCGAGACCGCCGGGGCGCGCGCCTGCACATCCTCGAGCTGAGGTACCGACAAAGAAGAATCAAGCTGGGCGCGCGTTCCGGTCGCCATCTCGCGGCTAGCGTAGTACACCAACTCGCTGGCTTTCCGGCGCGTGGCCTGCCCGACGTGCTTACCCGCTTCCGCGACTCGTGCGCCGCCAACGCTCGCAGCCGAGGCAATCGGCGCGTGGCGACCCCCGTTTCTGGTATCACTCCGCACATATAGTCAAGGGGCCAGGGAGGTCAGATCGGGGTTGGGCCCGGAATGCGCAGGAGGACTGCCAAGCCAACCGGAATCGCATAGGAGGCACGTAGTCAGTTCAGGGAGGTCGGAGCCGGTCGCTCCGGCGGGGAGCAGGATGGATCCTGGGGGGGTCCGACATGAGTGCGAATACTGAGGGGCTCTTGATGGTCGTCGACACAGGGACGGCCGAGATGGAGGAGGGAGAGGTCGAGTTCGACCACGTCGCCTTGCGCTCCCGCCTGGAGGAGATTCACCGGGCCGAGCTCGACCTGAGCGCCGAGCCGAGCGTAGACTCGCTGCGTCTGTATCTGCGCTCGATCGGGCGCGTTCCCCTGCTCAGCGCCGAGGAGGAGGTGGCCTTGGCCAAGCGCATCGAAAAGGGCGACGTCAGGGCCAAGCAGCACATGATCGAGGCCAACCTGCGGCTCGTGGTCTCGATCGCCAAGGGCTATATGGGTCGCGGCATGAATCTGCTCGACCTGATCCAGGAGGGCTCCCTGGGCTTGATCAGAGCGGTGGAGAAGTTCGACTACCGCCGCGGCTACAAGTTCTCGACCTACGCCACCTGGTGGATCCGCCAGTCGGTGACGCGCGCGATCGCCGACAAGGGCCGCACGATCAGGATCCCGGTGCACATGTTCGATCGGCTCAACAAGGTCGTCTACGCCGAGCGCGCCTTGATCCAACAGCTGGGGCGCGACCCTTCGCCCGCGGAGATTGCCGCCGAGCTGGAATGCTCGGCGCACGAGGTGCGCGAGATGCTGCGCATGGCCCAGCTCCCGGTCTCCCTGGAGAAGCCGGTCGGCGACGAGGACGAATCCGCGCTCGCGGATTTCGTCGAGGACGATACGGCTGAATCCCCGTTCGAGGTCGCTTCCAAAGCCTTGCGCCGCCAGAGCGTCGAGCGAGTGCTCGCCTCGCTGCCGCGCCGCGAGCGCGAGGTCTTGGAGATGCGCTACGGGATCACCGGCGACCGCGTCCGCACCCTCGACGAGGTCGGTCGAGCCTTCAACATCACGCGCGAGCGGGTCCGCCAGATCGAGAGCCGCACGCTCAAGAAGCTGCAGACGGCGCCCGAGGCCCAGGAGCTACGCGAGGCCAGCTGAGCGGCGTTTGACTCCGCGGCAAGCGGCCTCGGAGTCAGCCGCACAGATCGCCCAGGCACTACAATCAAGCTCTTCCCGTGGCCCATCGCCAGGGACGCCTGGTGGGGTGTCCGAGTGGTTAAAGGAGATCGGCTGTAAACCGATTGGCTCTGCCTACGCAGGTTCGAATCCTGCCCCCACCACTTCGCGAAGCTCAGCCTTTTAGGCGCTTCGCAAGCGCAGGGGCGTCGGGCGCGCTGACCGTGACCCTCTGCAAGGCGCCTGCGTTGCGGACCGCAAACGAGACCGCCGGCACGCCACGGCGCACCGCCCAAGCCTGGTCGAGGCGGATCGAACGGCACACGTAGTAGAGCCAGGGAAGCCGCAAGCCGACCTTCAGGCCGGCCCGCATCACCTCGTGCAGAGGGTCGTCGAGAACCCTCACGTCGCTGACATCGGAAAGCGGGACGCCGATCGAGCCCATCAGCCCGAGCGCCTTCTCCAGGCGGGACAGGCGGATTTCGATCCTTTCCTCGGATAGGTGCACGCGCACCGCGGGAAGGGTAATGAATAAGTAGGAGTAGGAGCAGACCCTCCGCGGGGGGGGGTCATAAAGCAAAGCGCAGCCAGAAGGGAGTTCCAGTCATGGAGTCCTCCAACCCGGCCAAAGTGCTCGTCGTGGAGCACAAGACCTCGGCCACGCCACAGCTGTTGGGCGCGATTCGCGAGCGGGCAGGGCGCGGTCCCTGTGTGTTCACGCTGCTCGTGCCGAGAACCACCCACGGCCTGCACAAGGTCGTCGACCCACACGACCAGGAACTCGGAGAGGCCCGCAGCGAGCTCGACCGCACACTGCCGGCGATTCGCGAGGCCGCCGGCGCGCCGGTCGAGGGCATCGTCGGAGACCCCGACCCGGTGGCGGCGATCGCAGACGCGATCAACCTGCGTGGGTTTGACGAGATCATCATCTCGACTCCGAGCCCCCGCCTGGCTCGCTGGTTGAGGCTGGACCTCCCGAGCAAGATCTCCGGCATGGGCCTGCCCGTGACGGCAGTGGTCCCGTCGCACGACGAACTGGCTTCCGCAGCAGCCTGAACTTCGGGACCGCCTCTCAACAGTCCAAATCGAGTGCATACGATCGTCTGTAGACCTTCCGTCTGCGGACAGCGACAGTGTGGGGTATGGAGCTTGTCCGAGAGCAGTTCGCCGCCAACCTGCGCCGCCATCGAACGCGTATAGGCCTCTCCCAGGAGGCGCTCGCGGACGTGTGCGATCTGCACCGCACGGAGATCAGCCTGCTGGAGCGTTGCAAGCGCTCGCCACGGCTCGAGACGATCGTGATCCTCTCGCGGGGCCTGGAGCTCGCCTCGCCCGCCGAGCTGCTCGACGGGATCAGCTGAGCCCATCTGGCTCCACCGACCGAGGCATCGCTGAGATCCTCGCTGGCGCGCCAGCAGCCGCCGACCCGCCTGGGTTGAGGCGCGTGAGCGTCCTCAGAGTTCAAGCCGGTCGAAACTGGAGGCGGCCCTGGTGGCGAACACGAAGTCGTCAACCCGATGGATCAAGCCCGCCGCTTGCAGGCTCGCCAAACCATCCATCACGTCCAAGCGCGGAGCGCTGAGCTGGCGCACCAACTCCTCCACCGACCACAGGCTCCCCGCTTCGAAGTTCAACAGCAGACCGAGTATCGCTCCCTCCGCCTGCTTGCCCTGCTCCGCAATGACGCAGCTACCGCGTCCGCTCATCGTTCGGCCCTCCTTTGGCGCCGTGGCCCCGACTCCGCCTCCACCGGCCGTCGTTGCCGCCCTTTCGTAGACGCCGACCAAACTACTCGCGAGACCGGACGGCAGTAGCGAACATGTGTTCTCTGCTGCTCGAAGAGTTTCCGAAGATCACGCTTCGCTGACACCGGAGTGGGAGAGCTCTATGCTCGTCTGGCGGTTGGGGGGTCGTTGAGCGGTTGGGAAGATTCAAGAGGGGAGCGCTGGTGAGGGTGGGGGTCTCGGCGAAAGGCTGTGCAGCCCATATGGGAGCGCGCCGAGCGCACGGCCTCGCGGCGCTCGGAGTCTGCCCCGAGGCGTTGCTTGTAGCCCTGGGTGTCGCGGTCGCAGTGCTCGCGGCGGCGGCCGCGGCGCACGCAACCCAGGTCACGATCTCTCCGCTCCCAGGCACGCCCGACGCCTCGCCGCAAACCCAGATCAGCTTTTTGGGCGCCGCGGCCGGCCAGATCCACAACGTCTCCGTCGTGGGCTCGCACAGCGGCACGCACACCGGTCGCCTGGAGAGCTACGCGAGCAGCGTCGGAGCCAGCTTCCTGCCCTCCCGACCCTTCCTCGCGGGGGAGCAGGTCGCGGTCAGAGCGACGGTGGGCCGCACCGCGGTTGGAACCGAGTTCACGGTCGCCCACCCAGACAACTACGACTACAGGTCCTCGGCCTCGGCCTCGGCGGCGCAGACCGCGCCCGCGCCCGCTCCAGGACAAAGCTTCGTGACAGCGCCAACGCTCCAGCCGCCGGCGGTCTCGGTCGACTACGACTCCCCACAGGCGGCGCCGGGCGACGTCTTCTTGACCTTCGCCCACGGCGCCGGGCAGTCAGGGCCGATGATCGTGGACGGCTCGGGCCGGCTCGTCTGGTTCAAGCCCGTTCCCAAGGACATGACCGCCACCAACTTCCAGGTCGAGCGCTACGAGGGCAGACCGGCGCTCGTGTGGTGGCAGGGCTATATCCCCAGTCTGGGCATCGGCTTCGGCACGGACGAGATATACGGGTCGAATTACAGGCCCCTCACCCAGATCAAAGCCGGCAACGGCTACGAGGCCGACCTGCACGACGCCCAGATCACACCGCATGGATCCGCTTTCATCACCGCCAATACGCTCGTCCACACCAATCTCGCCTCAGGCGGCGGGCCGCACGAAGGGGTTCTGGTCGACTCGCTGGCGCAGGAGATCGACATCAAGACAGGTTTGGTCATGTTCGAGTGGCACTCCTATGGCCATGTGGCCCTGTCGGAGTCCTACTCTCCCCCACACGGCTCCTCCGGCGAACCGTGGGACTGGTTTCACCTGAACTCGATCAGCCCGGGCCCCGACGACGACCTGCTGATCTCATCGCGCAACACGTCGGCGCTGTATGACGTGAGCTTGGCCAGCGGCCGCGTCCTGTGGCGGATCGGCGGCAAGCATCCCACCTTCAAGATGGATGGGGGCACCGGGATGGCCTACCAGCACGACGCTCGCTGGCAGCCGGACCACACGATCACCGTGTTCGACGACGGGGCCGTCCCCAAGAAGCACTCACAGTCGCGGGCGATCCGCCTGGCGATCGATTGGGTGCATCTGACCGTTCATCTGGTCGATCGCGACGTGCGCACGCCGCCTCTACTGACCGGCAGCCAGGGCAACGACCAAGTCCTGCCCAACGGGGACTCGTTCGTGGGTTGGGGCGAAGTGCCCTACTTCACCGAGTTCTCGCCCTCGGGCCAAGTCGTCTTCGAGGGGCGCATGCCTTACCCGGCCCAGTCCTACCGGGCCTACAAGTTTCCGTGGAGCGCCACTCCCAGCGATCCTCCCGCGATCGTCGTAAAACGCGCCGGCGCCGGCGCGGACACTGTGTATGCGAGCTGGAACGGGGCGACGGCGGTCTCTCAATGGCGCGTGCTGGCGGGAGCCAATGCCAAAAGCATGTCCCCGATTGTGACCTTCGCCAAGTCGGGCTTTGAGAGCTCGGTGTCGGTGCCGAGCACGGCCACGCATTTCGCGGTGCAGGCGCTCGACGCGGAAGGGCATCTGTTGGGCTCCTCGCCGACTGTGACGGCGAGCGCCTGAGTCCCCAGACCACCGACACGCCCCACGCCCCCACGCCCGGACCATCGGCACGCCCCGGGACCACCGGCACGCCCGAATCTAGAACAATGCAGCGCTGAACGGCTTCACTTCGGGCAGCCCCGCATAGCCGAGCTTGCCCAGGCCGAAGATCTGCTCGATCGTGGCCAGCAGCGAGTAGTGGTTGTACGGTTCTTGGGCGAAGCCGCCGCCTTTCTTCAGAAAGGGCGAGAGCAGCAAGAGCCCGACCTGGCCCCCGCCGTGTCCGGCGGTTGTGGGGGCCGGCAGGTTGGGGTAGGTGGGCTGACCGCAACAAGAGCTCGAATCCGCGTTTTCGCCGCTGGAGGGAGCCTGGTCGCTGGTGATCGCCAACAGGCCGTCTTTCTTGTAGGCGGGGGAGGAGAGGATTTGAGGTACGTACTTCTTCAAGAAAGTATCTGCCGCCAGCGCGCCGGAGGCCTTGCCGGGCCCGCACGGGACTGGGTTGCCGTCGTCGCAGGGACCCGGCGCGATGTAGGAGAGGCTCGCGGTGCGCGGTTCGCTCGCGAGGTCGCCATGCAGTTCGCCGATGCCCACGTCGTGCGCGTCGCAGGAGAAGGAGCCGGCGATCGAGGCGAAGTAGACGAAGGGGTTGCGCCAGGTCTGGTATGAGGGAGCGCTTGCGCCAGGCGTGAGCGAAGCGCTCGGATCGGCGGCCCCCGTCGCTGGATGTGAGCAGGCGGGCGGGGTCGATGCGCCTTCGTCGATGCCTTCTATATAGGCGCGCCAAGGCAGGCTCTTGGCGGTGAGCTGGCCGATCAAGGTCTGTGTCGGGGAGGGATAGACGCAGCCCTGGCCGAGCATCTGCCCGTCGGCGCCGGCGCCGGTGGGTGAGATTTCGCTGTAGGTGGGGCAGTCGGCGGCGGTCGCTTCGGTGGGTCCTTGGCCGCTGAGCAGGGCGATCTCGTTGGCCAAGGCCTCGTGGGCGACGGCGTAATAGCGAACCAACAGCTCTCCTTGAGGCTCGAAGCGTGCCTGTCAGGTAGTGGGCGGGCGAGCCGTCGCCGAAGATGCTCGCGTAGGACTGGTCGTCGAGCACGATCACGAACACGTGCTTGATCGCGGGCAGTCCCGCTTTCGCGGGGGGCGCGGCGCCTTTGGAGCCCCCGGTTTTGGGGTTGCCGCCCGAGGTGCTGTTGCCACCCGAGCCCTTGCCGCCAGAGGAGCCTTTGGAGCCGGGCGAGGTTTCGGGCGGGGACGCGCCGCTGCCTGTTTCGGGCGGCGAGGTTTCGGGCGTCGGCGTTTCGGCTGCGGGTGGCGGTGTCGCGGTGGGGCCCTGCGCTGGGGCGGTGAGGGGCGCTCTTGCCACGAGCAGCTTCAGGGGTCTGCGACTTGCCGCCAGTGAGGCGGCCGAATCTGATCCGGTGATGTGCCCCAACAGCACTCCGAACCCGAGGAAGGCCGCGGCAAGCGCCGCCCACACCAGGGGCGAGGGCAGAGCCAGCGCTCCGAAGCGCTGCTCCCAGCGGCGCAACGGGTCCAAGCTCACAGACCCGCTAGGACGGGCCGACCCAACTCGCTCTCCCCGGTCTCGGCCTCCACCCGTTCCATCAGCTGGGCGCCGCACTGCCAGCAGAAGACCGCGCCGCGGCTGCGCACCGCGCCGCAGCTCGCACAGCTGCCTGCGACCGAAGTCTCGTGGGCGTGCAGCAGACGCTCCACCTCGGCCAGCTCGGCGTCGCGCTCCTGCAGGGTCGCGGCTCGGCGCATCAGCACGTCGGGGCGGAAGTGATCGCGAATCGCCATCTCGTAGGCGAGCCCTCCGAGATCCCACTGCAGCTTGGCCACCTCCTCGGCGAGGCGGTCGCGCGTGCGGCGCAGCTCCGATCCGGACGCCGGATCGCTTGGGGAGCCGCTCATCCGGTCGAGACCACGTTCGGCAGATTCTTCGATTTCTGCTCGAAGCTCTGGCGACTTTCGTGGCTGTTCGCGCTTTTCAGGACCGTGGGGGGCGCCGGTTTGGAGATCGAGTTGCCGCTGCCCTTCGCTTCTTTGGCTTTGCTTTCGGCGGCTTTGGCTTCTTTGGTTTTCGCGGCGGCGGCCGGCGTTTCGGTTGCCGGCGTCGTCGCGGTCGGGGTGCTCGTCGCCGCGCCCGCCCCTGCGCCGAGCGAGATCACCTGAGCCGGGGGCACCTTGGCGGTTCCGGCGCCGGCGCGACCGATCAAGACGCCGACGCCCAGCGCCAGCAACAGAACGCCGATGCCGGCCAGCAGCGCGAGGCTGTTGTTGCGCGTCGTAGCCGAGACGGGTGTGACGCCCGGAGGGGTGCGGGGCGGCGAGGGGGTCGCCTCGCCTGAGGGCTTAACGGCGCCGGGTGGACCAGCCAGGTGCGGTCGGGGCTCGCCGCACTGCAGGCAGTAGCGCTGGTCACGCGCCAGCGGAGCGGAGCATTGGGCGCACCGCTCACCCGTCACGGGCGGTATCGGCTGGGTCACAGCCGAGGATGACTCAGCTGCGCCGGCAGGCTCGGTCACGCTGGGATACTCCACCCTCATCTCCTCCTCACTCGTAACGATTTTGTGAACGAGGGTTTACCTGCACTTGCTTGTCCTTCGCCGGCCCCCACCCATCGAAGCCGAATCGGCTCCGGGCCACCGGAGGCAGATCGTAACCAGCTGGAGGTCGCCAATCGTAGCCGGCCGGTGAATGGGCGAGCGGCGAATTCACGATTTGTTATCAAGATAGTCACAGTAGGTTGACGCGTGCTCGTGAGCGGCTCCGCTAGCCTGGCCCATCGCGTTGACTCAACTCTCGGCCGGCGACACGATCGCCCTCCGCGCTCCGCATCGTTCGGCGCGGCAAGGGTTTGTTTCAGAGTAAAGATGGGTGCGCATGGACGAGACACTCGGCGGAACGAAAAGGACAGCGAGGGATAGACGATGAGGCGACTGAGACTGTACATAGGCACGTTCCTGGGCTTGACCATCCTGACAACTGCGTCCCTGGCTACGCCGATCGCCTCGCAGGCGACCAAAGCCACCCCCGTGCCCAAGCCGCCAAGCGCCTCCACCGGCGGGACCGCTCAGCTGAGTTACTCCTCGGCCACGCTCAACGCGACGATCAACCCCCGTGGCAGCGAAACCACCTATTACTTTCAATACGGTCCCACGAACGCCTACGGCGCCCAGACGGCCACGACCGCGGTCGGCAGCGGCACGGTGGGCGTGCCCGTGAGCCAGACGATCTCGGGCTTGACCACGGGCGCCGCTTACCACTACCGCGTCGTGGCCAGCAGTTCGGCCGGCCCTGTGGTCGGTCGCGACCGTGCCTTCACGACTAAGAGCGTGCCGCTCAAATTCGAACTCCCGCGCACCCCCAGGCTGACGGTGTTCGGCAGCCCGCTATCGATCGCGGGAAGCTTGACCGGGACCGCCGCGGCCGGCCATGAGGTCGTCCTGCAGGCCAGCCAGTTTCCCTTCGTGGGCGGCTTCGCCGACATCGGCGCGCCCCAAACCACAAATTCTGCCGGCCAGTTCGCCTTCCAGGTCGCCGGGCTTTCGCAGAACACTCAGCTGCGTGTGACGACGCTCGACCCGCGGCCGATACGCAGCTCTGTGGTGACGGTACGCGTGGGAGTGCGAGTCACGTTGCACGCCCGCAAGACAGCTCGCAAGGGGTACGTGCGGCTGTACGGGAGCGTCACTCCGGCCGTCGCCGGCGCTCAGGTTGCGTTCCAGCTGCTCAGAGCGGGTCGCGGGCCTTTCACGGCCGGTGGCACGATAATCAAGAAGGACAGCGCCACCGTCTCAAGCTTTGCCACCGTGCTCTTCATACCCCATAATCGCGGGGGCCTCTACAGAGCCTTCGTCAAGGTGACCGATAACAGTCATGCGTCCGGCGCCAGTCGCGGCGTGCTCGTTCACTCCGCGCCGGCTCGTCGCAAACACCGCTAGCCCCCGAAGGTCTTCACGAGCCTGAGACCGGGGCGGCAGGCGAGCGCCGAGGCGGCAATCTCGCAAACCGACGACGGATATCGAGCAGGCCAACTCATGCGGCACGCCACTCAGCCGGTCGGGAAGACCGACGATCGACCCACGGTGCTGATGCTCGGCATGGGCTGGTTTCCGGCGACCTTGGGCGGCCTCGATCGCTACTACCGCTCCCTGTTCGAACAGCTCCCTGAGGGGCGTGGGATAGCGATCGGGCCAGCCGCGGATGCGCCTGCCAAGATCGATGTCGTCGGACACGGCGGCCTGCCGCTGGCGCTTCGCCTGGCCGGCTTCTGGCGCGCAGCGCAGCGCGCCGGGCGGGACGCCGAGATCGTGGACGCGCACTTCGCCCTCTATGCGCTCGCACCCCTGCTGTTGGGCAGGCTGCGCTCGCTGCCGGCGGTGTTCCACTTTCACGGACCCTGGGCGCAGGAGAGCCGCGCCGCCGGGCGGAGATCGCACGCAGGCTTCCTTGCGCGACAGACGCTCGAGCGTGCCGCGCTGCGCCGCGCCGACGCGCATGTCGTGCTGTCCGGCGCGTTTCGCAGGCTGCTGGTCGAGCGCTATCGAGTGTCTCCTTGGGGTATCCATGTGTGCCCGCCGGGCGTGAATCTCGACGCGTTTACACCCGGCGACCAAGCGAGTGCTCGCTCGCGACTGGGTGTGGACCCTTCGGCGTTTGTGGCGATTTGCGTGCGACGGCTCGTGCCGCGCATGGGTATCGACAATCTGCTCGACGCATGGGAGCGCCTGGAGGGACTGCCAGACGGCTCGACGCTGCTGCTCCTCGGCGACGGTCCATTGCGCGGACAGCTGACCGAGCGCGCGAGCCGCCCGCCGCTTGCCGGTCGCGTTCGGGTGATGGGCAAGGTGTCAGACGAAGAGCTGATCGACGCCTACCGCTGTGGCGATGTCGCGATCGTGCCGAGCCTGGCCTTCGAGGGATTCGGTCTGGTCGTGCTGGAGGCGGCGGCTTGCGGAACACCGAGCATCGTGAGCGACGTGGGCGGCCTCCCGGAGGTGGCGAGCTCGCTGGATACCTCGCTGGTCGTGCCCGCCGGCGACACCGACGCGCTTGCTCGCCGCATCCAGGCAGCAACAGGGGGAGCCCTGCCGAGCCGCACAGCGGCTCGGCGTCACGCCGAGCGATTCGACTGGCCGAAAGTCGCCGCGCGCCACCGCGAGCCTCTACGCTCGGCTTGCCGCAGGCAAGCGAGACGAACGGCCCCGGGTCGTATTCCTCGATCACGTGGCGCGGCTTTCGGGCGGCGAGATCGCGCTGCTGCGCCTGCTCCCCCACCTGCGCGGCGTGAACGCGCACGTCATTCTCGGCGAGGACGGGCCATTCGCAAGCCGCCTGCAGCAGGCCGGGATCTCGGTCGAGGTGCTCCCCATCGACGCAGGCGCGCGCGATCTGCGCAAGGACTCAGTGCGTCTCTGGCGCCGCCGGGCTCGCCGGGGTGCCGGGCACGCTCGCCCACGTCGCCCGCCTGGCGTTGCGCCTGCGCGCGCTGCGACCCGACGTGGTGCACACCAATTCGCTGAAGGCGGGCGTCTACGGCACCCTCGCCGCCAGAGCGGCCGGGGTGCCCGCGATTTGGCATGTGCGTGATCGCATCAGCGACGATTATCTGCCGCCGCAGGCGGCTCGCCTCCTGCGCCGCCTGATCCGCCGGCTCCCGAACGGCGTGATCGTCAACTCCGACGCGACGCTCGCCACCCTCGGCCCCGCCGGCACGAGCTCTTGGCGCGAGGTGATCCCCGACACGGTGCTTGCCTCCCCCCTGCCGCCGGGGCCCAAATCCGTGCAGACCACCTTCGGGATGGTGGGACGAATCGCCCCCTGGAAGGGCCAGGATCTCTTCCTGCGCGCGTTTGCCGCCGCCTTCCCCGACGCGGGGGCGCGCGCGGTCGTCGTGGGCACCGCGATGTTCGGCGAGGAGGCCTACCAGCTGGATCTGCCCATGCTGGCGGCCAGCCTGGGGATCGGCGAGCGCGTCGAGTTTCGCGGCTTTCGCGAGGATGTGTGGCGGGAGCTCGCTGGCTTCGACGTGCTGGTGCACGCCTCGCGCACGCCTGAGCCCTTCGGCCAGGTCGTGCTGGAGGGGATGGCCGCAGGCCTGCCCGTGATCGCGCCCGACGAGGGCGGTCCCGCCGCGATGATCGTCGACCGGCAGACCGGACGTCTGTTCAAGAGTCGAGACGTCGACGCGCTCGCGGCCGCGATGCTGGCCTTGCAAGAGGACCCGGCGCAGCGCGAAGATCTTGGAGTCGGCGCCCGAGAGGCGGCTGCGCGCTATCACCCCGATGTGGCCGCCGCGCGGTTGGAAGAGCTCTACGAGCGCGTGGCCGGACACGGCCGGCGCAAAAGCTCGCGGCGCGGCTGAGCGTCCGCCGCCGTCCCGCGGGCGCGCCGGTCTTGGCGTTTCCGGTTTCGGCGTTCCAGTCTCAGCGCCCGGTCTCGGCGCTCCGGCGCCGCCGGGACGACCACAGCTGCTCGAGGCGGTCCAGATGTGGCTGGGCACGTACGTCCGACGCGGCATATGCGCGGTCAAGCACCCCTGCGAGGCGACCGATGGGTTGGCGAGGCGCTCTCCCCGGAGAGCCCTCGACCTCCAGAACTCGCCATGTCCACACGATCCCACTATTTTCAGGCGCCTGGCCGGCGCATCCTGGCGCTCGGCGTCGCCATCCTCGCCGCCGGCTGCGTCTCGCCCGGGGCGGAGGCCTCTCAGCGTCGCCACGAGACCGATGCCCACCGGCTTGTAATGGATACGCGGTGCGCCCCTCGGCGTGCAGACCACAGAGCCGGCTCACGGACGTGTGCCAAGCGACGTGTCTCGAAGTCCAAGTCACACAGGAGCACGCACGCCGGCCGCTCGTCGGGCGGCCTGAGGAGCGTCCTCACGGCCACGCCCGAGCCGATCCCAGCCGGCGTCGCAGCCCCAGGCGCGAATGCAGGCTCCTCTGGCGCGCCTGCGCCGATCCCGAGCGGCTCGCTCGCGACCGGCGGGCCGCCCGCGTCGACGCCTTCGCCTCCGTCCTCTTTGGGCGCCGGCCCGGAATGGGAACCGGAACTGAGCGGGATATCCACAAATGGCGTGACTGAAGATTCGATCGACCCGAAGTTCCTGACCGCGGCGCCGTTCGGCACCTCGTCCTTCTGGATTCAGCCGTGGCGGGCATATCTCGACACCTGGCCGGCCTCGCGACTGCTCGACTCGCTCGGGATCAACTTCAACGTACGCGCTCCCGAAGCCGAAGCGACCGCGCAGCTGCTTCAGGAAAGCGGCTTCAAGTTGGCTCGGATCGGCGTGGGCTGGAACTCGCTTTCCTACGAAGACCCTTCGAAATTCGTCGACGAAGCCAACATGCTCGTGCGCTGGAGGGCGCTGCAGAGACACGGCATCCGTCCGCTGATCCTGCTCAACGCCGACAGCACTGGCCCGGCGCCGGCCAAGAAAATCGTCTCGACGACCCTCTCAGCCGCCCAGGCAGGCGCCCAAGCGGTCGCTCTGAGCGCCGCCAGCGCGGCCGAAGTGGTGCCCGGCAAGACCGGCTTCGACGATCTCACGTTCGGGGGCAGCCCAGACGTCCTCATAACCTCGGTGGGACCGGGAAACGTCGCAAAGCTGTCACGGCCGCTGCTCGACGCCCTACCGGCGGGCGAACACAAGGGCGCGACGCTGCTGTATGCGCCGTTCGGCCCGCCGACCCTGGCAGATGGAGAGCCGAATCCGACCTTCCACGCAACCCTGGACGGGCTGGCTCAGCTACGTGGAGACGGTCTGCAAGGAGGCCGCGAGCGTGTTCGGTCCCGAAGGCTTTGACCTGGAGGTATGGAACGAGCTGAGCTTCGACTCGCAGTTCCTCAACTCCGAGCACTACTACTCGTCCTCGCCGGAAGCCTCGGCTACAGAAGAAGGCGCAGAAGACGAAGCCAACGGAGAAGAACTCGAAGAACTCGAAAACGAAGCGAGCTCCGAAGGCGAAGAGGGCTCACCGGGTCAGAGCAAGGCCCAGACGACTAAAGAAGTTGCGCGTGTGTTGTTGGGTGAAACGGTGGGGTTTGTGCGCGATCCGGCGAATGGGATCTCTGCGGGTGTCGGTATCACCGATGGGTTCGCAGACCAGACACCGTTCACCTCCGGCGCACAGGCGCCCGTCGGCCTGACGGCGCTCAGCAAGCACCTCTACGCCGGCGCCAAGGACTATCCCGCCGACTACCACGAAAGAGCGATCCGTCCGCTGAACGCACTCGGCGCCAGAGACACCCTCCCGAAAAGCTTCACACCCTTGTTCATTCCCCACTTCCAATCACTGTTCCCCGAGTACTACCTCTCGGCGCTCTCCACAGAGACCGCGGTGCGAGACCTCGCGCCGATCACAACCACCGTCTACGGCGACCCCCACGGCCGCGAAGTCGGCCAACCAGGCGCCACCGCACCGCGCAGAAGTGGATGACCGAGTACAACCTCTCGACCCACGGCGCCACACCCGTCGCACCCGACGAGAGCACACCCGTGCAGACGACGCTCACACCAGCCGACAAGGCACACTTCCACGCCAAGGCGCTCCTGCGCAGCCTCGTCGCGATGGTCAACAAGGGCATGACCCGCGAGTACTTCTACGCAGCCACCGGAGGCGAACTGGGAATGATCGACCCGAGCTTCTTCTCCGCCCTGGAAACCCACCCCGAAACCTACCCCGGCGCACAACTCGGCGGCGAAACGATGAACGCCTTCAAAAACATGCTCGCCCAATTCCAAGGCCCCGGACCAGGCCAAGACCTCAGAGACCTCAAGCTCACCTCCATCGCCCAAGACGGCGAACACGCCCAATTCAACGGCGACGGCACCACCGCACACCCCAACCTCTACGACCGCGAAGTGCTCACCGTGCTCCCCTTCCAATCCTCCCCCACACGCTTCGAGATCCCCGTCTACGTAATGACCCGCGACCTGCTCACCCTCTACAAACCAAACGCCCCAACCAACGACCCCACACGCTTCGACCTACCCAACGAGACATTCCAAATCACCCTCACCAACCTCCCCCAAACAAACACACCACCAACCATCACCGCCTACGACCCCATCCAAAACAAGAACACCCCAGCACACCTCACCAACCAAAACGGCGACACCGCAACCATCGAAATCGCAGCCACCGACTACCCCCGCATCCTCACAATCAACTACACAAATCCTTAACATCTGCGCGCACAGGCGTAGCGGCCGCTACCTGAAGATGCGCGCATGGAAACCATCCAGGATGGCCACGACAGCAACGCCCGCCACAGCTCAGGATCGCGACAGACCCTCGGTTCGGCGCATTCAGCGCGTTTGCAGGGAGTTTTGCGCAGGACACCCGCGGGCTACCTGATCGCGGCCGCCGTCGTGCTGATAGCCGCGGTGGCGATCTGGACCGCTCCACCACTGCTTCGCTCCAAACACCGGCGCTCCGAACAACTGGCCGCGCGTCCCCACTCGCCACTGCCCGCGGCCTCGAAGGACGGCGTGCTCGACGATCCGATCGACCCCCGGTTCCTGACCGAGGTCCCATTCGGACGCAGTTCCTTCTGGATCCAGCCGTGGCGGGCATATCTCGACACCTGGCCGGCCTCGCGACTGCTCGATTCCGTGGGGATCAACTTCAACGTTAAGCCCGCCGCCGCGCAGGCCACCTCGCGCCTGCTGCACGAAAGCGGCTTCAAGCTCGCGCGCATCGAGATCAACTGGAGCTCGCTCTCCTATCAGGATCCGAGCAGGTTCGCCGACGAAGCGAACGTGCGCACGCGCCTGCTGGCGCTACGCGAGAACGGGCTGCGTCCGTTGATCCTGCTGGACGCCAACAGCGGTGCCCCGACCCCCGCCAAGACAATCGCGCTGCAACTGTCCGCGCCTGCCCCGGCGGGGGCGGACACGGTTACTTTGAGTCCCGCCAGCGTCGCCGCGGTCGTCCCCGGCAGGACCGGCTTCAGCCCGGCCGCCTTCAACGCCGGCCGGCACAAGCACCGGCACAAACACCCGGCGGGCGCCGCCCAGACGGCGAGCGCGCCACTCACACCGGAACAGAGACGCGCGCGCCGCGAAGAACGGCGAGCGGCACGACGAGCGCAGGGGCAGGCTGGGCTGACGGCTTTGGTTCGGCAGGGCAACCCCGCGATCCTGATCACGAAGGTCGGCCCCGGTGGTGTGGCCACGCTCTCGCGTCCGCTGCCGACAGCGCTGGCGAGCGGGGAATACCGCGGTTCGACTCTGCTGTACGCGCCGTTCGCCCCTCCCCGACTGCCGAGCGGCAAGCCCAATCCGACCTTCCACGCAACCCTGGAGGGCTGGCTCGGCTACGTGGACACCGTCTGCAAGTACGCCCGCTCGATCTTCGGCCCCGAAGGCTTTGACCTGGAGGTGTGGAACGAGCTGAGCTTCGGCTCGCAGTTCCTCAACTCCGCTTACTACTCTAGCCCCGCCGGCGCCAAGGGCCTGGGCAAGCAGACCCAGGAAGTTGCGCGTGTGTTGTTGGGTGAAACGGTGGGGTTTGTGCGCGATCCCGCGAATGGTGTCTCAACAGGTGTGGGTATCACCGACGGGTTCGCCGACCAGACACCGTTCACCTCCGGAGCGCAGGCGCCCGCCGGCCTGACGGCGCTCAGCAAGCACCTCTACGCCGGCGCCAAGGACTACCCCGCCGACTACCACGAAAGAACGATCCGTCCGCTGAACGCGCTCGGCGCCAGAGACACCCTCCCGAAAAGCTTCACACCACTGTTCATCCCCCACTTCCAATCACTGTTCCCCGAGTACTACCTCTCGGCGCTGTCCACAGAGACCGCGGTCAGAGACCTCGCGCCGATCACGACCACTGTCTACGGAGACCCCCACGGCCGCGAAGTCGGGCCCCCCGGCGGCACACCACCACAGAAGTGGATGACCGAGTACAACCTCTCAACCCGCGGCGCCACAATAGTCGCGCCCGATGACGAGCACCCCCGTCCAAACGACGCTCACACCTCAAGACAAGGCCCACTTCCACGCCAAGGCACTCCTGCGCAGCCTCGTCGCGATGGTCAACAAGGGCATGACCCGCGAGTACTTCTACGCAGCCACAGGAGGCGAACTGGGAATGATCGACCCGAGCTTCTTCTCCGCCCTGGAAAGCCACCCCGGAACCTATCCAGGCGCCGCGCTCGGCGGCGAAACGATGAACGCCTTCAAAAACATGCTCGCCCAATTCCAAGGCCCCGGACCAGGCCAAGACCTCAGAGACCTCAAGCTCACCTCCATCGCCCAAGACGGCGAACACGCCCAATTCAACGGCGACGGCACCACCGCACACCCCAACCTCTACGACCGCGAAGTGCTCACCGTGCTCCCCTTCCAATCCTCCCCCACACGCTTCGAGATCCCCGTCTACGTAATGACCCGCGACCTGCTCACCCTCTACAAACCAAACGCCCCAACCAACGACCCCACACGCTTCGACCTACCCAACGAGACATTCCAAATCACCCTCACCAACCTCCCCCAAACAAACACACCACCAACCATCACCGCCTACGACCCCATCCAAAACAAGAACACCCCAGCACACCTCACCAACCAAAACGGCGACACCGCAACCATCGAAATCGCAGCCACCGACTACCCCCGCATCCTCACAATCAACTACACAAATCCTTAACATCTGCGCGCACAGGCGTAGCGGCCGCTACCTAAGATGCGCGCATGGAAACCATCCAGGATGGCCACGACAGCAACGCCCGCCACAGCTCAGCCGGTCAGCTGCCCGCGAGCTCCCAGCTGACCTCGAAACGATGTATGGCGGGGTCGACCAAGACTCCCCTGGCGCCATAGTCCAGAGCCGGAAGCTGTGTCACATAGCAACGCATGGCCTCAAGCTTCGCCGCCGCGGCTTGATCGTCCAAGCGCTCGACCCGAGCCGAGCGCAGCTCCCGCATCTCTGGAACCTTCTCCAGAAAAGACATCCAGAACGCGTCGATGTTTCGGTGCGGGTCGGGCTCGGTCCCATCCACCCAATGCGGCCAGCCGTGAATGGCGCAATAGGGCAGGTCAGCATAGAGCGTGACTGGCATGCCTGCGCGAGAGAGCATGCGCCCGTACCGCCGCACGAGCATGTGGTCGGGGTGCCCCCCCAAGCCGGCCGGCACATATACGCGCGCGGCACGCTGTACCGACCCCGCCAGGGCACGGTCGAGGTCCTCCAAGCGAGGCGCCCGCGGAGGCGGGCGGTATTGAGCGTCGAGGAAGTCAAGAGCCGTGGCCGTCCGACCGGCGCGAGCCAGCGCGCCCGCATCCTCGGCGATCCGCTCGCGAGCCCGCTCGGCCGAGTCCCTCGCGCCTGTGATGGCATCCCACGCCCCCCTGATCCCACCGGGCGTGGGAACGCCCGCAAAGACGTTGACCACGCTGAGCGCCCGATCGCTGGAGAGCAGTCCCCAGCAGTCGAGGACCGCATCGTCCCAGTGTGGCGAGAGCACCAGCTCGGGAGCGTTTGCGTCCACTCCTAGAAGAGTGCGAAACGAGCGCTCTTCGCGCACCTCGCGACGGTTGCGAAGGCGGCGATACACATCGCGCGGAAAGCTATCCAAGAGGATGGCCATCTGGAGATTGTTCTCAAACGCCGAGCGGCCGAGGCAAGGCCGGCGTCACCGTTGCGCCGGCGCATAGTCGCCTGACGCGGCGATCCGCACAGCGGACTCGCGCGCCGGCGCTACCTTTGCGAGCGGGCGCAGTCGAGAGAAGACCGGACGCCATGGAAGTTGGAGCAACGCCGTGATGCGAGAGTCACGGCGCGGTGGCGATGCTCGACGCTCGAGTGAGACAACCTCCGCCTGCAACAGCCGGTTGCCGTTGATCGGAAAGCCCGTTTTCAGCGACGTTAGGTCCGGCAGCGGCGCCGAGGAGCCGCTCCAATCGAGGATGGTGCGCAACATGCCTTCCGGATCGGCCAGCAAGTCCTCGTGCTTCAGCAACATGCGTCGCGCCCGTGGGTGGCGCAGAAATACGAGCGTGGAAAGCACATGCGTCAGCCACAGGTTCGCGTTGGTGCTGAGCACGCGCAACCACCGCTCGGCGGCGTCGTTGCGATTCAGGGAGAGGTTGAATGAGGCCACCACGCTCTGAGGATCGCGAATCAGGAAGATCAGATACAGATCGATGCCGTCGAGCGCTTGTAGTTCTCGCCCGCGCATCGGAAAATGCGCCGTGTCGATCACATACGTGGCTCCGGCGATCCGCGCGATCGTGCGGTACAGCTTTTCGCTCACACGCCGGTAGTCGCCGCGCAGGCGGCGCCGGACGCGCCACCTGTGGATGCGAAAAGGGGAAAACGAGCGTTCCAGCAGACGCTGAGAGTCGTGGCCGAAGAGGTTCTCCGCACCCGCCATCTCGCGGCGCACCTCGCTCCAAAAGCGCCTGCGCTCGATGCCACCGTGCAACGGGACGCCTGCGCGGGCCAGCCAGTTGTCGAGCTCCCCCGGCATAGAAGACGCCCTCGCAGTTACCGAGCGCCACACCGAGAATCGTGCTGCCGCTGCGACCCGACCCCATCACGTAGATCAACTTGGGGCGAGCCGCCTCCCGAGGATGCCCAGACCCCGATGTCGCCGTCCCAGCCATCGAGCCGAGATTCTCGCAGGCAGAGCACGGCCGCGTTTTCACAATCCGGACACATTCACGGCTCGCCGGCCCCGCGCGGAGTATCATCGACGGCGATGTGGGCTCCCCCGAGTTCGGTGCTGCTTGGCACGCCGCTGTGGGGTCGCAACGGCGGGGTGGCAGCGCATGTGCTGGCAAGCGCGCGGTTGCTCGCCGAGAGGGGTCTGCGTGTGGCGGTACTCGCCGAGCGAGTGGACGCGGGCGTGCGCGTGCCCGGGGTGAGCGTGTACTCGAGCCTCCAAGCTCTTCGACCGGGACGCTTCACCGGAGGAGCGTCTCGGTGGGGCGTTGTCGGCTTCTCCGGAGGTGATCCATCTTCATCAGCTCGACCATCCCGAGCTGGTGGTGGCGCTGCGAGCCCACGCCCCGGTGCTCGTGAGCGCCCATGCATACACCGCCTGTGCGTCGGGCCTGCATTACTTCCGTCCAGGTCACGAATGCGCTCGCTCCCACGGGCCGGCTTGTTTGGCGAACATGGCGTTGCGCGGCTGTGCGCATGTGCGCAACCCGCGCCCGCTGCCCGGCGCCTACCGGCGGGCCGGCCGCGGCCTGCAGGCGCTGCGAGCGGCCGACCTGGCGGTGGCCTACTCGGACGTCGTGGAGCGCCACCTGGCCGCCAACGGCGTCGTGCGCAGAGCCACGGTCCCGCTGTTTTCGACGATGACTCCAAGCCAAGGACATGGACACGAGAGCAGACGTCGGGTCGTGTTCGCCGGCCGGATAGTCAAGCCGAAGGGGCTCGGCGTGCTCATCCGCGCGGCTCGTCACGTGGAGGGAGAATTCGTGATCTGCGGAGAGGGCTTTCAGGCGCAGGCCATGCGCGAGCTGGCGCAACGCCTTGGCGTCGAGCGGCGGGTTCACTTCAGGGGCTGGCTCGACGAGCAAGAGCTCGCGCAGGAGCTGGCCGACGCATCGGTCGTAGCTGTGCCATCTCTGTGGCCCGAGCCGTTTGGACTGGTCGGCATCGAGGCTCTGGCGGCCGGCCGGCCGGTCATCGCCAGCGCGACGGGGGGGATCGGCGAGTGGCTGCATGAGGGCCGCACCGGCATGTCGGTCAGGCCGGGGGACCCGAAGGCGCTCGCGCGAGCGCTCGGGGAACTGCTCGGCGACCCCGCCAGGCAACACTCGATGGGGCTTGCCGGCAAGCAGCTTGTGGAGGCGCGCTTCTCGCCCGAGCGCCACGTGGAGGCTCTGGTGCGGGCCTACGGCTCGGCGCGCTCGGCCTGGGAGCTAGGGCGAGCCGCCGCTAACGCGGCGAGGGCGCCGATCCCGTCCGCCTGACCGCGTCGCGCAGAAAGCCG
Source organism: uncultured Solirubrobacterales bacterium (assembly GCA_963809705.1). Taxonomy (GTDB): domain Bacteria; phylum Actinomycetota; class Thermoleophilia; order Solirubrobacterales; family Solirubrobacteraceae; genus Palsa-744. The sequence continues at coordinate 1,031,425 of CAWEKF010000002.1, forward strand.
CCCGCCACGGCTGCGCTGCGAGCCGTCCCCATCCGCCGCTTGGCGAACTCGCCACCGCGCGCGCCCAGCTCCTCGCGCTTGTTCTCATCGACGAGCAGCTCGGCGACGGCGGCGGCAAGAGCATGCGGATCTGCGGGCACGACGCGCACCGCGCCCGCCTCGGCCAGCTCGCTCCAGCCCTGGGGGCCATCGGCCGCGATCACCGGACGCGCCGATGCAAGCGACCCGGCGAGTGTGCCCTTGCGCGAGGAGGGGCCCGGTCGATCGGCGAACAACAACAGGTCGCAGGCCGCAAGCTCATCGGAGAGGTCCTGGGCGTCGAGCGGCCCGGCGAACGACAGCGACATCGCCGACTCGTCCCTCGCGGCCAGCCGCAACCATGTATCGGCCAGCGCCGAGCTTCGGCCGGGGGCGCCAAGCAGCGCCAGCTCGACGTCGAGGCCACCGCGCACGACAAGCCCGATCGCCTCCAGCACCAGCGAGATCGTTTGCTCGTCATAGGAGTAGCCGAACAGCCCGATGCGCGGGCGGTCGCGATCGGGACGGGAGGCCACCGCGGGGGCGGGTAGGTTCGAGAAGACCGGGGCGACTCCCACAGGTCGCCGGGCCAACCACCGCCGCGAGGCAAGCCACTCGGCGCGCGCCTCGGTTGTCACGATCGCGGCGCTCGAGCAGCGCATCGATTCGATCAGTAGCGCCCTGTGGGTGAGCGCCCACACGTCGCCGCGCCATCCCCTGAGCCGCCAGGGAAAGGCAAGCTCGTGCATGAAGGCCACGACCGGGATCCCTGTGCGCCGCAGCGCCGAGAGCGTGGGACGGACGAAGATCGGGATGCCGCGGTGGGCGTAGGCGAAGATCGAGTAGTGCAGCAGGACCGCGTCGGGGCGTTCCCGCTGCAGGTCGGCGACCAGACCCTCAGTCCAGGCGCGAACTTCTCGCCGTCCGACTCCCAACGAACTCTCGGAGCGACTAAGCCAGTGCAGCGAGCAGGAGACATCCTCGCGGGCAAGCGCCTGAGCGAGCAGCCCCGCGTGCGCGCGCACGCCGCAGGTCGGGCTCACAGACATGCCCACCACGGCCGCTTGGAGTGTCGCCAATGGGCGCGGCGCGGCGGCCTGCTCCTCCTCGGCGCAGCCTTCCCGCCGGCGGCTCGGATCGAGCCGAGTGGGTGCCGGGGCGCCCTCAGCCACTCAGGAGCTCACCGCGGTAGGCACTGTCAATCGCCTCGGCCAGGGCGTCGAGGTCGCCCGTCGGCAGGACCATCCCATTGCTCCCCGACACGATCAGCTCCTTCATGCCGGTGTTCTCGCTGACGATCGCAGGCACTCCACAGCAGAGAGCCTCAACCGGCGCGTAGCCGAAGCCGTCTTCCCAGCTGGGATGGACGCACAGAGCCGCGCGGCGCAGATGGGGCAATGGATCGCCACGACAGATACGAATGCGAGCGTCGGACGCGCACGCGTCCTGGACGAAGCGACGCATTCCCCTCGTCCCCCAACCGCCGACGAGCACGAGCCTCAGATCGGGATGGGCCAGGCGGCGCACGGCGTCGATCAACAGCGGCACGCCCTTGACCACAGACAGGCTGCCGACGTAGACGACATCGAAGACGCCACCCGTTCGCGTTCCCTGCTCAGGCGTGAAGCGCGGGTCGGGCGTCAACGGGAACAGCGACAGCTTCTCCTCGGGCACGCCCTCCTCGACGAACGATTCCAGAGCATGCGCGGAGGCCAGGTAGATGCGGTCGGCGCGATCGTACTCGGCAAGGTTCCGCCCGAGCAGGCGCGTCGCCCAGGAGCGCTCCAGCGGATGGCGCGCCAGCGCCTCGCCGTGCAGGCGCACGACGCGTCGCAGATGCGAGTTGGCCGACATCAGCAGCGCCGAGTCCATCTGCTCGCGCCCGGCCCTCCGCAGCTGGGCGAGCGCCTGACCGTTGAAGGCGATCAGGTGCTCAGCCGCCGGCGCCCGCGAGGCGGCCCGCAAGTCAAACGCGACGTTGTCCATCCACGTATGCCACGGCGGCGAGAGGCGTGTCGCCGGCGCCAGGGCCGCCGCAAGGCCATCGGCCGCTTTCGCGCGCAGGCCCAGGTCGCACCGAGCGGGCGCATCCGAGCCGCAGATGCACGTCGTATGCGAGCCGCGCCGCTCCAGCGCTCCCACGATCTCTCGCAGGTGACGGCCGAGACCGCCGTTGCCGAGCGGCGCCGAGCAGGACACGACAACTCGTCCGTCGGGCAGCGCCAGCTCCTGAGCGCGCTCGCGCTCGGCTCGCCAGGCGGCGTCGAGCGCGGGGCCACTGGCGGGCTCAGTCAATGCCGTCATAGCCCCACAGGGAGACGAGATCTCGACCCAGGTACTCGCTGAGTGCCTGGACCTCGGGCTTGAATCGGGCACGCAGCTCGCGCATCAGCTGCTCCTGCGGCGGCGGCGGTTCGCTGTAGATCACTCGTCGCCTCACCGCCCTGAGCGCGCCGTGGCGCAGAGCTTGCGGCGTGAGCGTCTTCACCGCGGCCTTGGCGGCGCCAGCGATCGGGCCCTGCCCGATCGAGACCGCATGGACGAGATCGTCGAGTCGCGGCGAGCGCACATCAACCGAGGGGTTGGCCTCGAGTGAGTCGATCGCCAGGGTATCGTCCACCTCCAGGAATCGCAGCACCTGGCGCACCGTCGTCTCGTTGTCGGAGCGGAAGTCCTCGTATATGAGGACGAGCAGGCGCTCGTCGGGAAAGTGCGCGCGATAGCGGCGCAGCTGCTCGACATAGCGGAGGTGCTCGGAGTAGAGCAGCACCTGAGGCCAGCGCGAGCGCCGCGGAAGCTTGCGCCCGGCTCTCCTGTCCTGCTCCAGCGACAGTGCGGTGCGCAGGTCGCGCTCGGTCTCATAGCGCGATTGCAGGCATTGCAGGTGCAGCGAGCGCAGAAAGGCGGCCGGCTCGCGCAGGATCGCGATCATGCGCGCCTCGGGCACCAGAGCGGCGATCCTCTCGGCGGCGGTTCGCGACCACAGGTAGGACGCTGAGGCCTCGCCGGTGCGCTGCTCGGGACGGGCCGCCGCGAACAGCGCCAGGTACTCCTCCAAACTCTTGGGCGCCCGATAGCGGTGCGCCCGGCGGGGCAGCTCACCCGCGAAGAAGATCGGTTCCTTGAGCTCGGGCATGTAGATCTGGGGGTGGCGCCGCAACATCTCATACAGCGCCGTGGTGCCACTCTTGGGATTACCGACAATGAAAAAGTCCGGGACCCTACCCCGCACAACACCGCCAACAGCCGAGCCGGCCTCCGCCCGCCCAGGAGACTCAACCAAGCCGCTCATAGCCCCACAGCGACACCAGATCGCGACCCAAATACTCACTCAGCGCAACCACCTCCGGCTTGAAACGAGCACGCAACTCACCCATCAACCGCTCATCCGGCGCATCCGGCTCGCCATACAAAACACGCCTACGCACCACCCCAAGCGCCGCACGCCGCACACGCCTCGGCGTGAGCGCCTCCAAGGGCCCGTTGACCGCGCGACCGAACGTGCCCTGGCCGGTTCGAGCCGCGTGGAGGAGCTTGGCAAGCCGGACCGAGCGCATGCGCACCGTCGGGTTGGCCCGTACCGGCTCCACCGCCACGTCGTCGTCCACCTCCAAAAAGCGCAGCACGCGCCGCACCGTCGCCTCGTTCTCGCGCTGGAAGTCGTCGTAGATCAGTACCAGCACGCGCTCGCCCGCGAAGAACTGGTGGTAGCGGCGCAGGTGCTCGACGTAGCGCACCCGGTCGGAATAGCGACGGACGGTGCGCCCGTCGCGCACGATCTCCTCGCGCTCCAGGGCCACGCGAAAGTCGCGCTCGCGCTCGACGTGATCCTGCAGATGCTGAAGGTGCAGCGAGCGCAGGAAGCTGGCCGGCTCGCGCAGTATCGCCACGATGCGCGCTTCGGGAGCCATCTCGCATATGCGAGCGGGAACCTCAGGCGAGCGCAGATAGGAGGCCGACGCCTCGCCCGCGCGTTGCTCGGGCAGCGCTCCTTCGAACAGCGCCAGATAGGCATCGAGCGTTCGTGGCAGTGGGTCCGAAGCCGACTGCTGGCCCGCGCCGGCCGTCAAGACTCGACCGGGAGAGCTCGCCAGAAAGTGAGGCTCCTTGAGCTCGGGCATGTAGATCTGGGGGTGGCGCCGCAACATCTCATACAGCGCCGTGGTGCCGCTCTTGGGATTGCCCACGATGAAAAAATCCGGGACCCGCCCCGGCGCACCCCCACCTCCCCCGACACCCACACCGACACCGGCGCACACGCCATCGGCGCCCACACCATCGGAGGCAGCAAGCCCGGGAGACTCAACCAAGCCGCTCATAGCCCCACAGCGACACCAGATCGCGACCCAAATACTCACTCAACGCGACCACCTCCGGCTTGAAACGAGCACGCAACTCACCCATCAACCGCTCATCCGGCGCATCCGGCTCGCCATACAAAACACGCCTACGCACCACCCCAAGCGCCGCGCGCCGCACACGCCCCGGCGCAACCGTCTTGACGGCGCGCTTTGCCGTGCTCAAGAGGGGCCCACCACCGACGCTTATCGAGTGCACGAGATCGTCGAGCCGCTGTGAGCGCAGGGCAACGGTGGGATTGGCGTCGGTCGCCTCGACCGCAACCGAGTCCTCCACTTCGAGGAAGCGCAGGACCTGGCGCACCGTGGCCTCGTTGTCGGTGCGGAAGTCGTCGTAGATCAGCACCAGCATCCGCTCGGGCGCCAGCGCCGTGCGGTAGCGCTGCAACTGTTCCACGTAGCGCACCCGCTCGGAGTAGCGCAGGGACTCCGGTCGGGGACAGTCCGGCGGAATGTGGCGCCCTTCGCCTCGCGCTCGCTCGAGCGAAATCGCCTTGGCCAGATTCTTCTCGTTCTCGACGTGGTCTTGGATCAGTTGCAGGTGCAGTGAGCGCAGCAGGCTCGCCGGCTCTCGCAGGATCGCGATCGCCCGCGCGTGGGGCTGCAGCTCGGCGATCCGCCGCGGAGCCGCCGCTGACATGAGATATCCCGAGGACGCCTCGCCGGCGCGCTGGTCGGCGCGCGCCGCGGCGAACAGAGCCAAGTATTCCTCCAGCGTCCCCGGCAGAGCGCCGCTGGCACCTCTGCGGTAGCGCCGCGGCTGATCGGAGGCAAGATACGCCGGCTCCTTCAGATCGGGCATGTAGATCTGGGGGTGGCGCCGCAACATCTCATACAGCGCCGTGGTGCCGCTCTTGGGGTGGCCGACGATGAAGAAGTCGGGCGCCCGCCCTCGGGGGCGTTTCGCCCCTTGCTCACGTCCCTCCTGCTCGACCCTCGGGAGGAGCCCCACCGGCAGCTCAGCCGAGCTTGTCATAGCCCCACAGGCTCACGAGGTCGCGTCCCAGATACTCGCTCAGCGCCTGCGCTTCAGGCTTGAAGCGACGCCGCAACTCGAGCATCACAGCGGCGTCAGGTGGGCGCGTGTCGGCGTAGACCACGCGCTCTCGAGTGGCGGTGAGTGCGCGGCGGCGCAGTCGTCTGGAGGTGAGCGTCTTGATCGCCGCCTTGGCGGTCCGCGAGAGCGGCCCGCGCCCGAGCGAGACGCTCTGCGTCAACTCGTGCAGCCGCTGTGAGCGCACTCGCACCGAACGATTCGCCTCCAGCGCTCCGAGCGGGATACGGTCGACCACCTCCAGAAAACGCTGCACCCTGCGCACCGTCGCCTCGTTTTCGCAGCGAAAGTCCTCGTATATGAGCACCAGGATCTGCTTCTCGGCAAACACGGCGCGATAGCGCTCCAACTGCTCCACATAGCGAACGTGATCGGAGTAGAGGAGCTCGTGCGGACGAGCGCAGAAGCGTGGAATCTCGCGTCCTTCGCGTCTGGCGTCCTCAAGCGAGAGCGCCTTGCCCAGATCGGTCTCGGTCTCGACGTGGTTGCGCACGCATTGCAGGTGAAAGGAGCGCAGGAAGCCGGCCGGCTCGCGCAGGATGGCGATGATGCGCGCGGCGGGCTGGACCTCGGCAATACGCTCGGCGGCGGTGTGAGACATGAGGTATGAGGGCGAGGCCTCGCCGGCGCGCTGCTCGGGCGCGGCCTCGGCGAACAGCGCCAGGTACTCCTCGAGCGTCTCCGGGCGCAGGCTGCTCGGCTGGCGATCGCGCGAGCGCAGCTCGGGCGAGAAGAACCACAGCTCCTTGGTCTCGGGCATGAAGATCTGCGGGTGGCCCTTGAGCATTTCGTAGAGCGCCGTCGTCCCGCACTTGAAATGACCGACGATGAAGAAGTCGGGCACTCGCGCTCCCAATGCACTCGTCGCCGGCGATATGTCAACCAAGCTCGCCATAGCCCCACAGCGACACCAGATCGCGACCCAGGTATTCGCCGAGCGCGACCACCTCGGGCTTGAATCTGCGCCGCAGCTCCCCCATCAACTCCTCATCAGGCGGCTCGGGCTGATCGAAGACGATGCGTTTTTGGGTCGCATAGAGAGCCCGCTGTCGCAACGGCTGGGGCGTGAACGCCTTGATCGTCCTCTTCACGGTCCGCGATGCGGGCCCGTGGCCAACCGACACGGCGTGGAGGAGCTCGTGCATGCGCGGCGAGCGCACACGCACAGTCGGGTTGGCCTCGGTCTGGGCCAGCGCGACGCTGTCGTCCAAGTCGAGGAAGCGCAGCACCTGGCGTAGCGTCGCCTGGTTGTCGCGCCTGAAGTCGTCGTAGACGAGCACCAGGATCTGCTCGGCCGGAAATGCCTCGTAGTAGCGCCGCAGCTGTTCGACGTAGCGCGTGAACTCGGCGTACTGGAGCATCTTTGGCCAGTAGGTGTGGCGCGACACGTGTCGCCCTTCGCGCCTTGGCCCTTCCAGGGCAATCGCCCGGCGCAGGTCGGTCTCGGTCTCCACATAGAGCTGGACCAGCTCGAGGTGAAGCGAGCGCACCATGCTCGCCGGCTCGCGCACGACGGCGACGATGCGGGCGCTTGGCCGGAGCTCGGCGATGCGCTCGGCGGCTGTGCGAGACCACAGGTAGCTGGGCGAGGCGTCGGCGATCAGCTGGTCGGCGCGCGCCGCCGCAAACCACTGGAGGTACTCCTCGAGCGTCTGCGGTGTCCCGCCCGGCCGCGGCGGGTCGCGGTGATACATCTCCTCGGCGAAGAAGCGCGGCTCCTTGCGATCCGGCATGAAGATCTGGGGATGCTGGCCGAGCATCTCATACAGGGCCGTCGTGCCGCTCTTGAGCTGACCGACGATGAAGAAGTCGGGCAGCCGCCCCGTCGACGCGCGCTCGCCCAGCCCGGCCCGCGAAGCTTCGCTGTCGCGCACAGGCGTCATAGCCGCACGTCCCCGACCCCGACCCCGACCCCGACCCCGGCGGCGGCCCCGGCGGCCCCGGCGGCCCCGGCGGCCCCGGCGGCCCCGGCGGCCCCGGCGGCGAGCATTGTGGCCGAGTGGTAGTAGGCATTCTCTGCCTGCAACATCGCCCGCGTGTCAAACGCCGCCAGGCGACCGTCGAGGATGACCATCACGCGATCGCACATGTCGAGCGTGGACATGCGGTGCGCCACGATGAACAACGTCAGTTCGTGCTTCAGTGCACGCAGCGATTCCTGGATGAACATCTCCGAATGGGGATCGAGCGCGCTGGTCGGCTCGTCGAGCACGAGCACCTCCGGCCGCGCCGCGAGCGCTCGAGCAAGGCAGATCCGCTGTTGCTGGCCGCCCGAGACGGCATCCGCGCGCGGCCCGACGATCGTGTTGTAGCCGTCTGTCCAGCCGACGACGTCGTCGTGGATGCGGGCCAACCGCGCGGCCCGTTCGACAGCCGCGTCGTCGAGGCCGCGAAAATAACGGATGTTGTCCGCCACCGATGCATGGATCAGGCGCGGCTCCTGCGGAACATAGGCGACCATCCGCTGCCAGTCCTCGCGAGCGAGCAACTCCGCCGAGAGGCCGTTGACGAGATAGCGCCCGCTTCCCGGAGCGCGCAGGCGGAGCAGGATCTGCACGAGCGTGGACTTGCCCGCCCCGGAGGGGCCGACGATGCCGATCGCCTCGCCCCTACCCACCTGAAAGCTGACATCCGACAGGACGGCACGCTCTGGCCTGTAGGCGTAACCGACGTCGTCGAACACGAGCGTGCACACCTGCTCAAGCCTGATGCGGCCCTCGGCAGGGGCGCTTCGGATGTAGCGAAGCGCTGTGTCCTCGGTGCGTTCGATGAAGGGCAGCGACTGCGAGAGCCCCTGGTAGCTCGCCTGTGACTGCTGGCCGTACTGGGCAGCTCGCACGAGCAGCAGGAAAACAGCGCCGAGCGCGCCGGCGTGGCCCGCGCCGGCGATGTAGATCCCGAACATGCCCACGACGAACAGGACGTAGATCAAGCTCTGAAAGAGATTTGGGATCAGTTTTACGAGCACCTGCGTGAGCAGGAACAATCGTCGCGAGTCCTCGACGAAGCCGTCGATCTGCGCGCGCTGAGCACCGGCCACGCCGAACACCTGTGTCTCCTCGGCAAGGCGGATCGCCTCGCTGATGCCGCCCGCGTAGCGCATCTGAGCCTTGGAGAGGGCGCGCGCGCGCCTCACGCCAATCGCTCTCAGCGGTCGCAGCAACCCGATCAGCAACAGCGATACGGACAGCACGATCCCTGCCGCCTCGGCGTTGAGCGCGAGCGCGGCGATCATCAATACGAGAAAGGCGAAGAGCGAGGTTATGAGCGCGGTGACCTGCAGTGAGCCCGAGGTCGCCTGCATCACCTGGCTCGTCATGGTCTCCTGGAGCTGTCCCTCACGGTCCTGCGATTGCACCGCCCAGGAGGCGCGAGTGAAGGCATGAAATAGCCGCTGGCGCAGATGCGACTGCACGTCGGCGGCGATTCTCGCCGGCAGGATCGAGATCGGGAACTGCAGGGCCAAGCGCAGCAGGGTGAAGCCGAAGGCGACCACTATCAGGGCTCCCACCCCGGCGACCACGTGAATCGGACCGGCATCGAGGTGCATCCGTTTTGTCCCGTTGACGAGCGCGGCCGCCACCTGCGCGATCAGGCCGAGGGTGACCGCTTCGGTGAAGCCCGCGCAGATCGAGGTGAACGCGAGTGCCGATACCAGGCCACGGCGCTCGCCGAGTAGCAACAACAACCGTGCGCGCGTCCTCGAGGGCGCGCGCTTAGGAAAGGGCAGGCGCAGGCGTCTCATCCCCACCCATCCCAATTCTTGCGGCGCCGGCCGCCCGTAGCGGCCCCGCGAGCCAGTAGGCAGCGATCCCGACCGCGAACCACAGGTAGGGCCCGCCGGCGGCGGTGTCGGTGAACGCGCCACGCAGACCCATCAGCGCCAGAGCGAAGATAGGCGCGTAAACCGCGGCCAGGTCGATGCGAATGTCAGGGTCGGGCACGCGGGGCAAACGCATCACCACCAATACGCCCAGCGTCAACAACAGGCCGACAAACAGCAGCAAGCCTGGCAGGCCGAGTTCGTCGACAACGTAGTTGTATTGCGTCTCGGCGGTCACGCCGTGCCCTTCGAGCTCGCCCTTGACCTTGCCGCCAAAGGTCGTCGCGGGTCCGGCTGTCGCCAAACCGAACCCGAACGGAGCGTGTGCCAGGTAGTGCGGGATCAGGCCAAGACTTTGTTCCTTGTAACTGGCGGATGTGCTTACCACACTCGAGGGAGCGATGCTCGTGTAGCGCGAGAAGACGCCGCTACCCTCGGCCGCGACGAGCACGACACCAAAGGGAACGGCCAGAACCAGCAGCACACAGAGCGCCGCTATGGGACGCCTCGCGCGCGCCCCGGCACTCAGAGAAAGCAGCGCGAACACGGCGATGGCGATAACGGAACCAACCACCTGCAGGCGCCCCAGCCCAGTGGCCACAGCCAACATTGCTCCCAGCAGCAAGAGGATCGCGAACCATCTTCGTCTGCCGGTACCGGTCGCCAGCAACGCCAGGATTCCGGGAAGAGCGATCACGCCGACGCCGCCGCCGAAGCCGCTGTCCGAGCCCAGGCCCAGCGGGCGTACGAGCGCTTCGCCGCCACCGCCGATGTAACGGCGCGCGGTCAGCGTTTCGGTGCCATTCACGCGTTCGGCATAGCCCGGTCCCCAGCTTGCCAGCTGGGCCGGGGTGAGCCTGGTCTGGTAGGCGCTGACGACGCCGTTGGCCAAAGCGATCACCCCGAGGATCACGAACATCTTGCGTAGCCGCTCCTTCGAACGCATCAGCGCGTAGCCGAAGAAGAAGAACGGGACCCACTCCAGCTGCTGTCGAAATCCGCCGACGATCTTCAGAGTGCCATGGGTGCTCGGGTTGAATGCCTCGGCGAGAACAAGCAGCACGAAGACCAGGACCCAGCCGAACAGAGGCGGCATCCGCACCGGCTCGCGCCTTGCCATCAAACGGACCAGCGCGCCGATGCTGACCGCCGAGATCAGGACGTCGCGAACGCTCGATGCCGCCTGGCTGGCACTGAGCAGCTTGACCGGGCCATCAAGCAGGCCAAGGTAGAGCGCCAGCACGGTGACCGTAACCTCAAGGCGAGGGATCACCATCAACGCGACCACGCCAAGCGCGCCGAGGACCAGCACGAGCGCCAGCAGCGGGTTCGGATCTGGGACCCTCAGCGCCACATAGAGCGCGACGAGCGCCGCCAGCGAGACCATCGCCCCCGACAGCACGACCTCGCGGGTGGGACGGCTCGGGGCAAGCACCGGCAGGCCACCTATCGGGCTGGCTGGGCGCATCTGAGCCGACCGTTACCTGCCGTGAGACTGAGGCCGCTCGCCGTAGGTCGAGGCCAGGCCGCTGCGCTTGATCTCGCCATTTGGAACGGCGTTGACGACGACCCCCAGCACGGGCGCGGTGGAGGACACGGCCAGCAGTCGCGCGAACTGCGCGGCGGAGGCTTGGTGAGTGTGGCCCATGCGAGTGACGATCACGATCCCGTCGACCCAATGCAGGAGCGGCATGGCGTCGCTCACCTGCTGGGGCGGAGGCGCGTCGACGAGGACGTAATCGTAGTCGGATGTGGCGTTGCTCAGTAGCTCGCGCATGCCCTCGCCGGCCAGCAACGCCGGCGGATTGGCGACAGGTCCGCCGCTCACGAGCACCGACAGCGAGCCGGTGGCCGGCGCCTGCACCAGAGTCGAGACCCCGGCTCCCTCACGGGAGAGCTCGACATGAGCGCGTGAGGCCGCGCCGACGCTCTGCACAGCGCGATCGAACGGCGCGGCGCCTCCGAGCACCTCGGCGAGCCCGAGCGAATCGCTGACGCCGAGCAGCCCGGCCTGGACCGGTCTGCGCAGATCCGCCTCGATCACGGCCACCCGAGCGCCCGCGTCGCGCTGGGTCAGGGCCAGGTCGGCCACCAGCGTCGACTTGCCGTCTCCGCTGTCGGCGCTCAAGAAGAGGATCAACCGGGGGGAGGTCGTCCCGGCGGGCTCGAGCATGTCGCCCATGTGAATTGCGGTATGCAATCTCCGCAGAGGCTCCAGCAGCGAATCGGCGGGCCTCGGCCGCCCGTCCTCGATGAGTATCGGCGTGCTCTCCCTCGGCAGAAGCGTGAGGATCCGAGCTTTGAAGATCGCTTCGACCTGTGCCAGCGAACCGATCCGGCGGTCGAGGCGACTGAGCGCGAAGACCGCGATCCCCGCCGCGAGCAGCCCCAACACGAACCCGAACAGCGCGTTCTTGCTGGGCGTCGGCGCGACGAGCTGAGCACTGCTCGGCTTTGCGGGGTTGACCTGCTCGACGCTCGAGATCGAGAAGCTCGGACTCGAGCTGGTTGACCTTGCTCGCGAGGCTCGCGGTCTCGATCACGGCCGAGCCACCGAGCGTCGCCGCCCTGGAGGGACTGGAGCTCTTGCCCTTGCCCTTGCCCGAACTCGACTGCCTCACCGCATTCAGCGACGCGGCTTGGCCGGCTTCGATCCGGCGCAGCTGCCTGCGCGTGTTGGCGATCGCCGCTTCGACCTCGCTCTTGTACCTGGCGTGCTGACGTGCGATGTAGGCGAGCGCGTAATAGTTGGCCAGTCGTGCGGCCGCCTTCGGGCTGTGCGCTTCGGCGGTGATCGTGACGATGTAGCTTTCCGAGCCGGCCTTGGCGCGTACTTTGCCGATGCTCTTGGAGCGGATGTGTTCGCTGGCCAAGTGCGCGCGGACGGCTTCGGTGACGCTGCTGGATGTGATCAGCGTCGCGGCGTCGGCGAGGGCTCGGGTGTTGAGATTGGTCTTGGCTTGAGGACCGCCCGCCAGCTGCTGGGCTTCGGAACCGTTGCTCAGGTCGAGCTGGGTCGTTGCCGAATAGACGTGTGTCTGGCGGTGGTAGTAAACATATGTAACGGCTGCGACCACCACCGCGACCGCGAGTATCAGCCACTTGCGCCTCCACACGGGCGCGAGCATCGTGGCGATGTCGGTTGTCTCGTTCATCGATTACCGTCCATGTACGTTTCGATGGAGCGTGATGGCGCTGACATTCTTCAGGCCCAAAATGCCGCCACGCCAACGTCCGGGCGGCATAGAATCAAACATCTTGAGCCCAGGAATGTGAAGCTCGTGTAAAGTTTGTATAGCTTCCGGCCGAGATCCGTCATAGGCGGGAAAGCCAGCGGAAGGCCGCCCACTCGTAACATCGTGACCCCGAACGTGTGTCACGATGCGCGCGTGCAGGCACGGATCGACGCACCTTCGCAATCGCTTCACGCCCTCCCGCCGAGCGAGAACGTCGATCCGAGCGGCGAGGGCGCGCCGGGCCGACTTCTTGTCGTGAGCCACCCTGCGGTAGTCGACGTCAATCAGGAGGTCTATCGCGAGCTCCGCCGCCGTGGTTGGAGCGTGACGATCGTGCTGCCCTCGCGCTGGCGCTCGGAGTATTCGGGACGGACGATGATGCCCCAGTCCTTGGCAGGCATGGAGCAGGCGCTGCGACCAACGCGGGTTGCCCTGCGGGGACGTCCTCAGCGACACGTCTACCTGACGCGCTGCGGCGCACTCTGCTCCCGAGTGGCGCCCGATGTCGCCTTCCTCGAGGCCGAGGCTTACTCGCTTGCCGCCGCACAGTGGGCCTTTTCACTGCGGCGACTGCGCGTGCCCTTCGGCGTGCAGTGCTACGAGAACATAGACCGCTCGCTGCCGGCGCCCGTGCGCCTGCTGCGATCCAGAGTCCTGCGCCAGGCGGCGTTCGTGGCCGCACGCTCCGACAGCGCGGGGCGCTTGGTGCGATCTTGGGGGGCACAGGGTGAGGTTGGGTTTGCCCCGCCGGCGGTTCCTTCCTGGGCGCCGGAACGTCGCGAGGATGCGCCAGACGCATCCCGCGACGAAGACCATCGGCGGCCTTTTACGATCGGCTACGCGGGCCGACTGGTGGAGAGCAAGGGATTGATCGACCTGCTTGCCGCGGTGCGCCGGCTGGATGCGCCGGTGGAGCTTCTGCTGATCGGCGACGGTGAGCTGCGTCTTCAGATGGACTCCCAGCCGATCCCGGGTTCGCGTGTGCGTGTGCTCAGCGACCTCTCGCACGATGGTATGGCGGCAGGCTACGCCCAGATCGACGTGCTTGTGCTCCCTTCCCGCACGACACCGACCTGGAAGGAGCAGTTTGGACGCGTGATCGTCGAGGCGCTGTGGTGTGGTGTGCCGGTGGTGGGCTCGGACTCCGGTGAGATCCCGTGGCTGATCGGGCTGACCGGCGGCGGCCTTGTCTTTGCCGAGGGCGACCGCGAGGCGCTGGCGACACGCCTGAATACGCTGCGCGAGCTTCCAGGGCTGCGCAGGGAATTGGCCGCCAACGGCCGGGCGGCTGTCGAGCGGCTGTTCTCGGTGCCGCGCGCAACAGACTCGCTCGAACATCTGCTTATCGGTGCATTGGGCGCAAAGCCTGAGACTTCCTGCGAAATGTGAACACTTCGTTATCAATATTCCGCTTGCCGATCGACTATGCTCCTCAACCGCGTCGTGCGAATGTCAGCGGCACGATAAGTGTGAAGCTCATGTGAAGCAATAGTGAATAACTTCAAAGCGCGGAAACGGAGCCCCACGTATGAAAATCATCAAGATGGCGGCAGGATCGGCAGCGATAGTCGGTGCGCTGGCGATGTCTGCGACGCCTGCTGTCGCCGGCCAATTTACGGCGAGTCGCCTGCCCAAGCCACTCTCGGAAGCCGAACCCGGCAAGACGAAAGGCGGAGGCACAGGTACCTCTGAACTAGGCGGGGAAGAACGCAACCAGGAATTCAAATTTGGCGCGTTTCGCATCGTGTGCGCGGCCAAAACGTCGACCAAAACGATCGACGAAGGGGCTGTTTCCTGGGCCGCCTCGGAAATCTTTGCGACCGAGGTGAAGTTCAGCAAGTGTTTGACCAAGGCCACCTATATTGGCTTTGTTGCCGGTACACCGACCAGCTTCAATAAATCGGAACCGATCAAGTTCGTCTACCACGTCAACGGCTTCGCGACACTGGGCAGCGGTCCGGCGCCTTCTGAAGTGGAAGTGGGATCGGGCTCGGCGTCGATCTCGATCGGTGGCAAGGTCTGCAAGATCGAATGGCCGCGACAAACTGTCCCGGTCAAGGCCGGGACAGCGCCCAGCGGGGCATATTCGGCGGCCACCTACGCGGGCAAGGAAGTGCCCGTGGAATCGACGCAGTTGAAAAAATTCCCGAGCGGCTTTCAGAAGAAGCTCGTCATCGCCAATGAATTCAAAGGCATGGAATGGCGCTATGAAGAAGGCCAGTGCTTGGGCGAAGGCGGCTTCGAAGAAGGAGCTTCCAAAGAAGAAGGCAAATCCGGGAGCTATAAAGGCTCCTTTGAAGAGGAACTGCCGGGAGGCAACCTGAGCTTCGAATAGCCAGGGTTCCAAAGCTCGCTGAGGGCCGGCGCCGTCGAACGCGGCGCCGGCCCTTCAGGCGCGCACCGGAAAGTTCATCCAGCCCATGTCGCGCCAGACCGGTAACCGCCGATCTGCTCGTACAGCTCGTCGTGGCGACTGACCATCTCCTCCCAGCGAAACTCGAGCGCCGCTTCGCGTGCCGCACTACCAAGTCGCTGCGCAAGTTGCGGGTCGGTGCCCAGCAGCTCCAGCCGCTGGGCGATGAAGTCGGGGTTCGGCTCAATCAGAAACCCGTTCTCTCCATCGCGGATGAGCTCGCGCACGCCGTTCACCGGGGACGCCAGAACTGGTAGGGAGCTTGCCGCGGCCTCGAATGTGACAAGCGAGAATGTCTCATAACTCGAGGGCAGCAAGAACGCGTCCGCCAGCTCGTAGACAACCTGAATGTCACGCACGACTCCGAGCCAGTGAACGGCGCCGGACACGCCCAGCGAATCCGCCAGCTCCTGGTAAGGAGGAACGTGCCCGCGCCCGGCAACTATCAAATCCCAACTGGGAGCTTGGGCCAGCGCTTCGATTGCAAGCCGCAAGCGCTTGTGCTCCCAATCGCCACCCACGAATGCCACCGTGAGCCGCTCCACGGCAATGTCCAGCTTGGCGCGCAACTCGAGCGCCTCGGCGACCCTTACACCAGGGCCGAAAGCGCGCGTGTCGACACCATTGTGAATCGTGAGCACGCTCTGAGACATTTTCGGGTAATACGCCCGGACCTCCTCGGCGACCCCCTCGGAGACGCAGACCACGCCGGCCGGACGATTCACCCGCAGGCACACACGCTCGCAGACTCGCTTGAGCAGGCCCACGACAGCCCCGTACCAGCGGTACGGCGCGCTCGGGCGGCCCGGCCTCGCACGATATGCCTGATGACAGCAGTGGACGGCCACCACGTCCACCCGGTTGAGCACGATCGCCCCGGTTGCCTGCACAACCCCCCGTCGTCGCCGCCACACCACCAGCGACCCGACCAGCAGGAACCAGGGATAGGCCAGCAGGAATGGCCTTTTCGGTCCGGGGACCCTGTGGAAAACGACGCCCGCATCGTCGGGCAAGACGCAGGTCCGTGCGATCACCTTCACCGGACGGCCCTCGCGCCGCAGTCCGAGCGCGAGCTCGGCGAGCTGGCGCTCCATGCCCCCCACCGCGCCGACGTCGTGAGCGACGATCGTCACCGTTTCGAGCGGCCCGGCCTTCTCGGTCACTCGGCTCCCATCCGCAATGATGCTCGGCGCAGGCCTCATACCGGCAGTCGTAGCTCAGGACGCCAACTTGGGTTTCGCGAAAGCTTCGAGCTGCGCAAAGAACCGTTCGCGCATCGCCGCGTCGGTGAAGTCGCGCGCAAAGCGCTCTTGCCCGGCAAGACCGAGTTGTTGGCGACGCGCCGAGGAGGCAAGCAGCGGCTCGAGTGCGTCCGCGAGCGAGCGAGGATCGTCAGAGCGGGCGAGCATGCCGGTCCGATCGTGCTCGATGAACTCCGCGGGCCCGCCGGCGTCGACCGCAACGACCGCCACGCCTCTGGCCATCGCTTCGAGCAGAACGATGCCGAACGGCTCGCGGTCGGAGGCGTTTACGAGAATGTCCATGCGCTCGATGTACGGTCCGCTGTCGGGCACCTGGCCGGTCATCGTGACGCAGTCGGAGAGGTCGAGCCGCTGGACCAACTCGGGCAACGAACGCGCATAGTCGGGCGAGATGTCATACGCGTCGCCGCCGACCATGAGCAGGTGCATGCCGCGGCCACGCTCGCGCAGAAGCGCCTGGGCGGTCAGCAGCCGATCGTGGCCCTTCCACGGCTCAAGGCGGGCAACCATGCCGACGATCGGCGTCTCGTCGCTTCGCTCGGGAAGCTCGGCCAACCCTGGACCGACCTGTTTCCGCGCAGCTTTTGGCGGGCTGGTACCGGGAGCCACCACGAACGTCGCGCGCCTCCGGGACACACCCATTTGAGCGCGTGCGGAGGCATGCGAGGAGCAGCCGACGGCGACCGCGGGGAGCACGCTCGCACAGCGATCGATCCAGCCGCGCGTGGGAATGCCATGCTGCCACCACACCACCCGATCGCTCATGCCCGCGAGTATGGCCGCCGGCCCGCCGTACAGGTGGGTCTTGGGCGCCCAGTTAAGGATCACATCAGGACGGCGGCGGCGCATGAGACGTGCGAGAGCGAGAACACAGCGGAGCCAGCGATGGGGCTCGCGCAGGCGCCCGGCCTCGATCACGTTCACATTGAAGCCGGCCTGCTCCAGCTCCTCAGACCAAGGGCCTCGCTCGAAGAACACCAGGTCCAGCTCGTGGTCGGTCTCCTTTGCCCCGTCGAACACGGTCTGGATCATCGCCTCGGCGCCCCCGAGGCGCCGAGCCCAGGGCAGGGTTATCAGTATGCGCATGACATGTTCACAGTTTGTAATCAGTTTGTACCCGACTTGTACCGATCGCCCATTGGCGGAGGTTCATGGGCCCCCCGAGACCGGGTGCCAGAGATTACCCAAGCGATGGCGATAGGACATACCGGGACTTTCGCACGCGCCCGCCGGCATCGCTCTCAATGACTACCAAAATGTCACAATCGCGGAGAGATGACGACATAGTCTGGCGCCAACAGATCACCCGCCGTTGACCAGCGGCGCTCCCTCACCAAGTTTCTCGGAAAACCTTGGCGGTCCCTCTTGGGTTCGCTCTGTTTTGGCCTGTCGATCACCGTGCGCCAGCGATGAACCAGCCAGCCATGAACCAGCCCGCCACGAGCGAGGCGCCCGGCGCATCCGCTGCCGAGCGCATAACCTTGGCTCACGACTATCTGCTGGTGATGCGGGGCGCCGAGCGGACGTTCGCCGCGATGACAGAAGTCTTTCCCGAGGCGCCGATCTGTACCCTTCTCTATGACGAGGACGGCACCAGCGAACGTTTCGCGGGACGTTCGATCTTCACTTCGCAACTCCAACGCCTTGGTGTGGGGCAATCGAAGTTCAGGCGGCTTTTTCCTCTGTACCCGGTCGCGATCGAACGGCTGCGGGTACCCCAGTCGGACGTCGTGCTCTCCAGCAGCAGCGCCTTCGCCCACGGCGTTCGCGTACCCGACGGTGCGGTCCACGTTTGTTACTGCTACACCCCCTTTCGCTATGCGTGGTACGAGCAGGACCGCGCGCTGAGCGAGACCGCCGCGCCGCTGCGCCCGTTGCTGCGCCGTCAGTTGCGCCGGATGCGCGACTGGGACCTAGCGGCCAGCCGACGCGTCCACGCCTACATCGCGATATCCGAGCTGAGCCGCGAACGGATCAAGCGCTACTACGGCCGCGACGCTCCCGTGGTCCATCCACCCGTCGAGACGCACCGCTTCGGACCCGAGCGACCCGAGGACAAGCTGCTCGTCGTCTCCGAGCTCGTCCGCCACAAGCGCGTCGACATCGCCTTGGAGGCGGCGCGACGGGCGGGCGCGCCGATCCGCGTCGTCGGCAGCGGTCCCGACTTCGAGGCGCTCAGAGCAGCCTATCCGGAGGTCGAGTTCCTCGGTCGCCTCGACGACAAGGATCTCGTCGATCTCTACGCGGCGGCCAGGGCAGTTGTTGTCCCGAGTATGGAGGAGTTCGGCATCACGATCGTCGAGGCCCAGGCGGCCGGCCGGCCGGTGATCGCAGCCGCCGCCGGCGGGGCGCTCGAGACAGTGCTCGACGGACGCACCGGACGGCTGGCCACACTCGACGACGTCGAGTCGTTCAAGCAGGCGATCGAGACGATCGACGGGCTCCACTTCGAGCCCGTGCGCGCCCGCCTGAATGCCACGCGCTTCTCGGTCGGCGCCTTTCAGAGCCGGCTTTCGGCGCTCGTGAGCCAGGCCGAGGAACGCAAGCGTGAACTCTGCGCGCGCCCGAACGGCGCGCTTGCACTCGCGCCGGCCGAGCCAATCTTCGAAGACGAAGTCACAGCCGCCCGGCGGCGCTCCTCAGGCGTGGGGCATCGGGCCCGTCTGTCCGGCGGCAAGGCCCGGCTTGCTCAGCTCGAGCACCTGGTGGTAGCTGAGGAAGTCCAGGCCCAGCCGTAGCAGCAGGTCGTCGGCGGCGCCGAGGATCGCCGAGGCACGACGGTGTCGGAAATGAAGCACGTTGCGGTCGAGGATCCTCAGAAACTGCATCCTGCCAACGGTGCACTCGAGCTGCCCGATCGTGTCTCTGAGCAGATGCAGATCTGAACGCCCCAGCGGCCGCTCGTCCTCGGAGCCATAGCTTGCCACCCGCCCACGGCCGGCCAACCTGTGTCGTGCAAGGTTCAGCATCGGGTTTAGTCCCATCGTCTCCAGAAAGCCGGCTCGACCGCCGGGCACGAGGATCTCGTGGAGCACCGGGGCGATCTTCGTCAGGTCGACGTGATGCAGGGCAAAGCGTCCAACGACGGCGTCGAAGCTGTTCGGCGGGAAGGTCCCGGCCGACAATTCGCCGGCGACCGGCTCGACTGGGAGATTCACCGCCTGCGATAGCTGGCGTGCGCGCTCGATCGAGGCTGGGCTGATGTCGATGGCCGTGACGAGGGCTCCGCGCTGGGCAAGGAAGGCGGCTGTGAGGCCTGCTCCGCAAGCGAAGTCGAGCACGCGCATATCGCGCACCGGCTCGACCGCGTCGATCATCGCCTTCGTGTTGGGGTCGGGTCCCTTCTCGAAGCGGCGCACGACCAAGTCGAGCGGCGGCACATGCTCGTCCCAGAAAGCCTGCTCGCGAGCCTCGACCTGATCCTCGGGGCCTCCTCGAGGCGGTCCGATCTGACCCGTTGGCGCGGTCAGCGCTGGACCGGCCTGGCGGCCGTTGAGTGTGTGAAGCGCGTCGGACATCCTCTACCTGTGACGTACGTAGTCGACCATCGTCGCCCAACGGGCCGCGATCGTCGACGCTTGCTCGACCGGGAGCGTCGGCGGCGGCGCCTCGCGCGAGCAGATGAAGGCGAGCCGGCGCAGGCTGCGGTAGTCCTCCATACCCGACCAGTCGCTCATGTTCCGGGCCAGCGGCACCGCCTGCAGGCCGAACCGGGCGGCCAGCTCGATCACGGCCTGCCGGGTGGGAACCAGTACAAGCTTGCCGTCAACACCATCCTGCGGCTGGGCGAGCGTGGACACTTCGAAGAAGCTGGAGGAGGCGCGGGAGAGCGCGGTGTCTATCACGACGACGTCGGCGCCCACGCTCGTAATCCGCTCGAACAACTCGAAGGGGCGAGCCACGTGTTCCATCAGGCCCAGGCACAGCACGACGTCGAAGTCTTCGTCGAACTCGCACTTGAGCGCGTTGGCTCGCTCGAAACGGTGACTGGCCTGATCGATTCCCTTCGTCTCGAACACGAGGTTGGCCTGATCTATATAGGTCTGCTGGGAATCGATGCCCAGCACGAAGTCGGCGCCGGCTTCGATTGCAAGCAAGGACCAAAAGCCGGCGTTGCAACCGAGGTCCAGGACGCGGCGTCCTCGCAGCGAGCCCCCCATGACCGCGACCAGCGCATCGAAGAAGTAGCGCCGTCGCTGCTCGTGGCGGTTCACCCGGCTCCAGTCTGGCACGGGCGTGGTGACGCCTTCGTCGAACTCGAAGCGGTAATGCCAGCGAGCGAAGGCGTCGATCCGCTCCTGGAGATCCTGATACTGGGTCGCGCTTGCCATCTCCACTACAGCCCCCTTCGCCCGAGCACGTGGGGCACGGTCCGTAGGAGAATCTTCACATCTGTCCATAGCGACCAATTGGCCACGTAAAGGTAATCGATCGCCACCATCTCTCGCAGTGGCACGCGCGCGGGGCCGAGGATCTGCCAGTGCCCGGTCATGCCCGGCATCAGCTCCAGGCGGCGGCGATGCCAACCCTCCACGCGACGGTCCTCGTCGATCACCAAGGGACGCGGCCCGACGAGGCTCATCTCACCGGCGACGATGTTGAAAAGCTGGGGCAGCTCGTCGAGGGAGCTCTTGCGCAGGACCCGCCCCACGCGCGTCACGCGTGGATCGTCGGCGATCTTGAACAGGCCCTCCTGCGCCTCGTTGCGCTCGCGCAGGGCCTCCTTCATCGAATCGGCGCCCATGACCATCGTGCGGAACTTGATCATGTGAAAGCGTTGGCCGTCGCGACCGACCCGAATCTGGCGAAAGAAGACCGGCCCGCGGCTGTCGAGCTTGATGGCCACCGCGATCGCGATCATCAGAGGCGAGACCGCGAGCAGGCCGAGCGAAGCGCCGAGCAAGTCGAAGACGCGCTTGAGCTTGGCCGAGGAGCGGGTGAGGTCGAAGCGCCGCACACCCATAATCATCACTCCATGCAGGTCGTCGAACTCGATCGAGGAGCCCACCACCTCCAGGAGTCGCGGCAACACGCTCACACGCACACCCACAGCCTTCAAGGTGCGCACGAGGTTGAGCATCTCACCCGCGTCCGCGCTGCGCGGAGCGATGATGACCCGGTGCACGTCAAGCGACTGCGCCAGGTCCCCGATCTCGGCGAGCCGCAGCGCCGAGAACGTGTCGGTCGACCACGGCTCGGCCC
Source organism: uncultured Solirubrobacterales bacterium (assembly GCA_963809705.1). Taxonomy (GTDB): domain Bacteria; phylum Actinomycetota; class Thermoleophilia; order Solirubrobacterales; family Solirubrobacteraceae; genus Palsa-744. The sequence goes on from CAWEKF010000002.1 coordinate 1,052,791, forward strand.
GCTCGAGATCGACCCGCGCCACCATCGTCGCCTTCACCCCGCCGTGTCCGCTCAGCTTCGCGCGGACCGCCTGCGCAGAGTTTTCGTCGCCTATGAACAGACATCGCTCCGCGGTGCTCACCCGCAGGGCAAACGCACGAGCGGCGGCGCGGGCCAGTACCAGGAGACACGTCAGCCCAAGCCACAGCCACAGCGCGTTCGCCCGGCCGACCGGCTCACTCACGACGGACGCTCCGGCGAGCCACGCCACCAGCGCGCACAGGGTCGCCAGCTGGAAGAGCCGGGGCGCCTCGTCAAGCGTCGTCTTGTGCAGCAGTGTCTCGTCACGGTCGTACAGGCCGGTCACCTTCGCTCCCAGCAACAGAATCGGCAAGACCACAACGACCGTGGCCATGAAGCGCGGCGACTTGGAGGACAAGGCCGTCGCGATCGCGAAGGCTCCGACCAGCGCAACCAGGTCCGCGGCGACCAAGGTCCTGCGAAACAAAGCGTCGCGGCGCATACTCACGGCCGGTCCGCGCACCTCCGCGAGCGAGTCTGTCGCCTGTGCTGGCGACCGCGTCTCAGGCGTGCCCCGTGACGTCGTCAGCGAAGATTCCAGCGAAGCGGGCGCCTCGATTCCGCTTCGCATCTCAACGCTCATAGCGTCCTGCGGCCTCCTTGCTCGTGGTCACGACTGTACGCGCCACACGATGCCATCGAAGCACCGCGCAGACGTTGAGATTCGGTGACCGCAGCCTGGGTAAGCGCGCCGGCGCAAGGGCACATTCACAATCCCGCTCGTAACCGGCGCTCGGGACGAGCAGGCCAAGAGCTTGGTCCGACAACACGAACGGGCCGCCCCATCCTGGGGCGGCCCGCGCGCTCAGACTCTTAGCTCGTACCGGCCGTCAAGCGGCCTGCACGGCTGCCGCGTGACTACGGCGTTTCGAATCCGATTTCCTCGATGCCTTTTTCGGCCTCTTTGGCGATCGTGCCCGAGATCTTTTCGTAATCGCTGTTCTTGATGAACGACGCGCCACCTTCGGCTTTGCTGTTCACCGCCCACCGCAGGAAGTTCTCCACGGTGGTCGCCTCTGCCTTCGAGGTGCCGGGGTAGAACTTGTACTGGCGCAGCGCCAGGTCGTACGTCAACCCGCAGATCGCGTACGTCTCTGACCTGTTCGAGTTCGGCCTTTGCTTCGTTCCAGAATTCACGGGTGCTCGCGGGCGGGAATTTTTTGCCCGACACGTTGGAGTAAACCGTGTTTTTGCAGTTCGACTGCGCGGCCGCTTCGATGTCGCCTTTGTTGCCGGGATCTGCATACCCGGAGATCGACGGCACCGCTTTGTCCTGAACCTCGGCCCAGAACTTCGTGTTCTGTTCGCCCACTTTGGTCGCGCTGCCTTTTTTGTTTTCGCCGCCGCAGGGCGTCGTGACTTTGCAGTTGCCCGAGAAGTACTTCTCTTCCCGCACGACCGCGAGGTCCGCGTAGCCGATGCTGCTGGCGTTTTCGCCGACGTATTTGACGACGCCGGGGTTGCCGGTGGCCGTCGGACGCACGACTTTGGCCGCCGTCGGCCAACGCTGGTTCTGGCACGCTTCGGCCGTCGCGCTCCACAGCTCTTTTTCTTCGGGGAACGCTTTGCCACAGCCGGTCTTTTTGCCGCTGCCGGGGATTTCTTCGGGGTACGCCTCCATCGTGAGTTCTTCCGAGGGATTCACCTGCTCCAAGAAGGCCTTGAAGATGTGCGTCGTGCCCGAGTGATCGAGGCGCACCACGGGCTTGATCGTGGTTTCCTCTTCCGCAATCCCACCTGTGCAGGTGAGTTTGTCACTACCGGTCGCCTGCTTTTCAAGCAGCTGCTTCCAGTTTTTGATCGCGCCACGGTAGACTTCCTCGATCACCGTGTCTTCGAGCACAAGGCGCCCCAGCTTGACCGGTTTGCCGGCGGTCGGTTCGATCAAGCTTTCGGCTTTGCAACCTTCCGGCAGGTGGACGATGATCGCCACCGCGCCCTGAGCCACAGGAACAGTCTCGATCGATTCGCCTTCTCCGCCCGTCTTACGTTTTTCGATTTCGCCCCTCTGGGTCGGGTTGGGAGCTTCGTCGGTGCCGCAGAATCCGAATTCACCGAAGTCGGCCGGTTCGGCTTCCGGCACTTCCGCGCCCCAGCCTTTCAGACAAGCTCCACTGCCTTTGTCTGAGGTCGCCGAGGTCAGGTATTCGACTTTCGGCGTTCCGCCCGAGCCCTGCGTGCCCGAGCATGCCTCGATGTTGCTGCCTTTGTTGAAGTCCACAACCCACTTTTCGAGGATCGGGGCCTGGAACGTCGAGCCGTGGCCCTTGGTAGCCGACCCTTCACACTGTTTGAGAAGGTCCGGTTTCAGCGTAGCGCTTGCTGTGCCCGGCGCGATCGCGGCGACCGCAAGAGCGGCCGACACTACACACGCTGAGGCCAAGCGGCGCCCGGAGAGAAACGTCATTACGTGACTACCTCCTGTTGTTATTCCAATGAGAGCACGACCAAACGTCGCGCAAGCGAGAATGTCCTTCTCTCGACCCACACAATCGCACAGCAAATCGATGTGACGGTTACTATCCTGTGCCCGCACGACACTTTACGGTATCGTTACACGTGTTCACCAATTGATCACACCACGGTGTCGTCATAGTCGGTGACCGCGGCATTCCGCCGCGAAAGTCTCGTCGCGTAGAACGTGTAAGTGTGTTGTGCGACCGGCCTGCGGCTGCGCTTCAGATCAGTGTTTTTTCTTGTGCGCCGACGCGGCCCGCAAAGTCACGATCGCCGTCGTCGTATGCGTCGCTCCATTGCTGTCGTGTGCGATCAGCGTGGCGCTCGCACGCAGCACGTGCACGTGAGCCAGAAGCGCCCGTGCCTTGGCAGAAAGATGAAGACTGACGGCCTTGACCTGCCCCCCGGCGACCACGAAGGAGCCACTGGCGAGCGTGAGAATGGCCTTCTTGCCCCTGTGGTGCACCGAGGCGCTGACCGCGCTCACGGTCTTGAGCGTCACCGTCCCGGCACAGCTGCTCTCACCGCTCGGACAGCTCACCTTCAACGTGAGCGCACCGCTTGACGCTACGACAAGCGCGGTCGAGACCAGCTTGGCTTCGGGCAAGACTTTCGTCGCTCCCGGTTTTGGCCCTTCGACCGGCGGTTTGATCACTTCTACCGGTGGTTTGACCACCACAGGTGGTTTTTCCGCTTCTTCTTCGGCCTTGGTCTTGTGAACGGCGATCGTCACAGTCGCGACGCCCTTGACGCCTTCCTGATCGGTCACTTCCAGCGTCACGACGCAAGAGGCGCAGAGAGCCGTGTAGGTGTGGTTGGCGGTGATCACGCTGGCTTCTGTTGTTCCTTCTTCCTCGGTGCCGTCGCCGAACTTCCACACGTATTTGAGTGGGTTGACGTGCTTGTTTTCGTCCACCACGGTAGCGTCGAACGTCGCCTGTTCGCCCTTTGCATAGGAGGCCTTCGAGCTGATTTCGACTTCGGGGCCGACGATTTTGACGTTCAGCTCTCGGCCACCTTCGAGCGTGGCTTCGAGTTCCGGCGTCGCAAGGTTGTCGCTTTGGACGATCTCGGTCACCTTGTACTTGCCTTCTTCGCTGAAAGCGTGAGTCAAGCTGGTTGTTTCGTACTCGTAACCACCGGACAGCGTTTCCGTTTTGTGCGTCGTGGTGTTTTCGAACCGCCATTCGACGCTCTTGGCGTTCGCCGCTTGAAGCGTCGAGGAGAATGTCGCTGATTCTCCCGGCACCAGTCGGCTGACGGCGACGCCTTTCGCAGTCACGCTAGGCGGGGTCAGCGTCACGCGCGGACACCCGGAGGCGCTGCCACCTGGACCGAACTGCACCGCCTCGGCGATCTTTTCCGTGTTGTGCGAGAAAGCGTCGAAGGCGACCACGCCTTCTTTGCCACTGCCGCCGGCTTCCTTGAAGCCGCCGACAAAGAAGGCTTGGCCGCTCGGACGCGGGATCAGGCACCCGCTGCCGCCGAGTTCCCGGGCCCCGCCTGTCCAGCCGAGCTCTTTCACTTCGGGCTCTGCGCCCGATTCGTCGTATCCGAGCACGAGGATGGCGCCATTGGTTTCCCCGGACTTGTGTCCTCCGACCACTTCGCTCATTTCGGCGCTGAGGTAGATCTTGCCCGTCTTGGAGCCTTCGCCGTCGGGCACGAAGTCCATCGTCGGGCCGACGACTCCCTGGCCGACGCCAACCACGCCTTCGGGATGGAATTGCAGCAGTTCCTGCGGTTCGACCAGGTCATAGACGAAGCGCGGCGCCATCGCATATTCCTTGACGCCCGCCGTTTCGCCGATCTGGTCGGTGGACTCGCCCAGTTCCCAGATTTCTCCTTCGTGGCATTCCTCCAGTCCCGGACAGGTGGACCGGTACATCTCGGCGAACACCTTGCCGCCCTGGGTGACCACCGGCGAGAAGGGCAGGTTTTCGTTTTCTTCTTTTTCGCAGCTCAGTTCCTCGAGAGCTTCGTGGTTGTCCACGTAGCGTGCGCCCAGGTGGCCGGTGAGTTCGCCGGTGGTTTTGTTTTCCTGGACCGAGACCAGCTGGGTTATCGCGCGGCACTTCTGGCTTTCTCCCAACTCGGCGTTGAGGTCCGGCTGTTCGTCCTCATCGCCGGGGATCGCAATGTCGCCGGTCGCAGGTTCGACGGCGATGCCGCGCGGATTGAGCAGCGCTTCCTTTGGGGATTCGCCCTGGGCGTTGAGCGTGCCTTCGTTGGCGATCGGTATGGCTTCGCCCGCGCTGGTGCGCGCCGAGGTCAGTACGCCGTTCTTGTAGGAGAAGCCATAGAGCTCCCCCTGCCGCAAGTTCCTCGGCATCCTGCGGGAATCGTTCGTAGCACGTTCCCGGCCCGCATTTCTTGCCTTCTTTTTCGAGTTTATTTTCTTCGTTTTTGAGTTTTTCTTCTTCGGCTTCGTTGACTTCGCGTCGCCTGTAGACGATCAGCGCGTACACGCGATTGCGGGCCGGATCGACGGTCAGCTGTATTTCTTCACCGGCGCCTCCGGTACTGGCTTTTTTAGCTTCGGGCGGCACGAATGAGATCGAAGCTTCAGATTCGCCTTTGGCGTTGAACCGCTGAATTTCGAACTTGGGTTTGAGACCGACTTCCAGCTCGTGCGCGACATAGAAGCTGCCGTCGGTGGGGTCGACCGCGAACGCTGTCCGCTCGGTGAGGTCGATCTTGCCCGCGCCTGCACCGGTCGGCAGGAATGCCTGCCCCAATTCTCCCCAGGACGTCGCGGCGCTTGCACCGGTCGCAAATGCGAGGACGCAAAGCGTCGCGAGAGTCGACACGAGCGCGAGCAGCGTCAAGCGGTGTGGGACCTGTGTGCTCTTGAGGCTCATCATGCGCGACCTTGGGCATCCTCGCTGCTAGACAGGGCCACTTTGTTGCCAAACGGTGAACAACGGTTACCGGAATGCTTGTAACCCGTCATAACGCCCTCACCGCGCACGCCTGGAGCGGCCTGTCAATCGCTTTTGCGCCCGTGCGCTCCCGACGGTCGCGTGTGCGGCGCGAGCCGCACGCCCACCTCGACGCGGGCGGCGAATCGACGCGCCTGCGAGCGCGGCCAGCAGGAGAACGCCGAGAAGGTAGACGGACGGCGGCTCGTCTTCCCGGGGCTGTAAGCCACGGCCAGATTGGAGGCCTGCTCGGTCGCGCTCTCCTCCTCCTCTTCGCGTTCGGCGACCTCGATCGGTGAGGTGACCGCGGAGGTGCCGGTCGGCGGCGAGGGCCGAGCGGGCGTGGGAACGGGTGGTGGCACGAAGGCAAGCAGGGGCGCCGACACCGTGGCCAGTGGCACGAACGGCGGCAACGTCGGTCGTGGCGGGTTTGGCCGAGCCGCCGGCAATGCGGGCGGAGGCGGCAGCGGTATCGGTGGCGTGGCTCCCGCCGGAGCCGGCTGGGCGCCGGCCGGGGCGGCGGCCGGCGGAGGTGGAGCCGGAGCCGATGCCCGTTGCTGGGCCGCGGGCAGTTGTTTGAGGCGGACGGTTCCGCACGGCTCGCGCACACTTCCCGCCTCGACCTTCACCGGCAGCGACGCGGACAAGCCCCCCGCGCTGATCGTGACCGTCGTCGTGCCGGCGTTGAACGAGCAGAACAGACCCGAGGTCGATTCTTCGACGCCGTCTTCGTTGACTTCGCGTTCCGGTTCCCCTTTTGAGTTGAGCAGTACCGCTTCGTGGTTGGCCGGGGTCGCGAGGTTGGGCTTGACGAAAGCTCCGATGTCCGGATTGGACGAGGAGAAGGAATATTCGGGCAGCAGGTAGCTCGTCGCACAACCTGCGCCGACGCAGTACTGGGGGATCGGAATGTAGGGGTCGACTTCGGTTTCTTCGCTGTGCTGTCCGGCGCGGCCACCAGCGCGTGGACGCCGGGCAAGCCCCGCGAACAGCGCCGGCTCGCTGCGGCGCAGGAGCGTCCCGCCGTGCGCTTCGAGGGCAAGTTCGCTGATGTCGGGAATCAACCGGGGCGTGACCGGGGCGCGGTTGGTGCTTTCTTCGTATTCGGCCATTTCCACCTGCCCCAGCAGGAAGCCGCCCGCCCCGTGGAAGGTGCTGTATCGCTCGCCTTCGGCGTTCACATAGCCAAGCGTCCCCGACCCGATCTCCTCGATCGATTCGCCGGCGGAGCGCAGCGGCTTCTTGATGTTTTCTTCCGGTGAATCGAAGAAATAGGCCGAGGCGCCGCAGGGTTCGCGGTTTTCTCGACACTTGCTGGTGCCGCCAACGAGCGCCGCGACGACTCGCGCCGCCTGCTGATCGCCGGCCGCCACCTGCGCGCTCAGGTCGGCGTTGCCGATGACTATCGCCGGCAGCGGCTGCTTGGTCGTTTCGGCGCTGCGCTTGGCCCCTTCGAGCTCCCCTTCGAGCCATTCGAGCTGGCCCTGTTCCACGTCGGAGCTGTCGTCGAGCACGATCACGCGCACCGTTCCGGCGGCCCCGGTTGAGTCGAAGGCGTAGTAGTCGGCCTCGCAACCCACGCTGTCGACGCACGATTGACGCAGTTCTCCCGGGACCGCGGCTTCTCCGGCGAGCGGCTCCAGCGGCGAGAGCCCGGCTTCGAAGAAGCTCTGCTCGGCGCCTTCGCGTTCGGGGCGCGCATTCAGTTCCTGGGGCGAGATCGCCGGATAGACCGGAAGCGGACCGGCCGCGCCGAGGATCGACTTGTACTCCGCGAGCTCTTTCGCGAAGGGGACCGGCAGCGAGCGCGGACCGTTGACCTTCGCGGCGGTCACGTAGGGGCCCGTATAGAGGAACGCCCTCACGCCCGCGACCTGACGCGCGTGTTCGAGGGCCGTCCTCAGCCACACGTCCGGTCCTATGCCCGCAAGCGCTCTGTCCGCGCAGGGAGCCGCGCAATCGGCGCCACCGCCGATCGCGAAGGTGACGTCCTTTTCGGTTTCGTGTGCGGGTCGTTCGGCCGGTATCGGAGACACGCCGGACCCGAGCGGAGCCACGCCGTCGGCCGGGTAGCGCTCGACGTCCGCGGTCTCCAGGCGCCCGGCCTGGTTGCTCGAGATGTTGCCGCCCACCGCCCAGCCTTCCGAGCCGCTGGGATTGACCAGGACCGCGAGAATCGGGTCGGGGCGGTAGGGAAGATCGTGGTAGGCATACCCCCCGGGCTGTTCGCGCGCGGGATTCAGTTCGTGACCCTCGTCACGCCATCCACTTGCGGTCTGGCGCAGAATTCCACCGCTCTGGGGACCCCCGCCGACCGGAGGGAAGGGCGCCAGGAAGTTGGGCGGCGAGCCAGGCGGCGGCGCGGCGGGTTCGCCTTCGTTGGCGACACCGCCCGCCGAGACGATCGCCCGCAGGGCGCCGCCTTCGCGAAACAGCGTCAGCGAGCCGGCTCCCAGGCCGGGCAGTGGTGTGGGCGTGACCTGCCACGGGGCGCCTGCCGATTCGCGCTCATACACTCGCGGCCCGGCGGAGCCGCCGACGGTCGTGAACGCGGCTCCTCCATCGGGCAGTCCCGCGACCGTCGCCGGCACGGCTTCGCCGATCATCGCGCCAGCCTGTTCGTCTACGTGCCAGCCCGAGCCTTCGTTGACGAGCAACCCCCCGCTTGCGTGCTCCACGCCTGTGCTGAGTCGCTGGCGATAGGCGACGAGCGCCTCAGAGCCGGCGAACGCGACCGAGACGAAGCTCGCTCCCCGAACCTGGGGCGGCAAGCCGCTTTCCTGGGTCCACGTCTTGCCGTAGCGCAACAACACGCCTTCGGCTCCTGCCGTGATGCTCGACCCGACCGCGTACCCGCGCGAGGGGTTGTTTGGATCGAAGGCGATGCCCAGCAGGTTTCCGCGAAAATTTAGCGGCGTCGCCGGGTCCGGTTCCCACAGACCCATCTCACCTCGGTACAGCCACATGTTCGCGTATTCGCTGGAGTAGTCGCCAACGGCATAGGCGCGACCTGGGGTCGGCCAGGCGATCGCGCGCAGCCGCGGCTGCTCCACGCGCTGACCGACGCCGAACAGACTTTCCGGCTGCCAGCCGACACCTGGCTTGAAGCGGGCCACGGCGCCCATGTCGCCCACCGCGAGTGCTTCGCTCGAGAGCGAGCCGGCCGGCGCTCCGGGCTGCGACGCGACGGCCAGCAGCGGGTGACGAAACGAGGTGGGCCACGGCGTCAGGCGGCTGGGGGCCGGTTCTGTCGTCAAATGTACGGGCATCAAGCCGGTCCCCAGCCACCCCTCGCTGGGAGTCGTGAAAGCAGCGCCATGGGCCGCGCCCGGGTCTTCTTCGGCGCCCGCTCCGGAGCCGAGCGCGAGCACCCGTTCAAAGGATTCCCCGCGCAGGCTGAGGCTCACCCCTTCGGCAAAGCCCGTGATCACGCGTTCGCCCAATTCGCTGCCGTTCGTCCAGGCGATGCTGCGCGAAGGCCCGCTTGGCAGCGGTTCGGGCAGTTCGTGGTCGCAGGCGGGCGTTCCCGCGGGGACGCCTGCGGGCAACAGGCACCAACTCGCCATGACCGTGCCCACAGTCGGACCTTCGGGCTTGAAGAACAGCGTGGTCGTGGCCGGTTCCAGCGTGCTGACGTCGCCTCGGCGCCCGTCGATCCAGACGCCTTCGCTGGTGACGGTCAGCACCTGCGCGGTCACGGTGGGCTGCTCGCCGGAGCCCGGCACGACGAACGGCTCGACGATGCCCGCCGGTAGGACCGGGACGGTGAGGGGTTCCGCTTCTTCGCTTTTGCCGCCGGGCGCGGTGACCGGCTTCCAGCTCCACTTCGCGCTCGTCCCTTCGCCTTCGCGCACCCGCCGGAACAACGCCACGGCGCCGGCGGGGTAGGACGATTTGGGCGACAGTTGACCGAGCAGCCATGCGTTGCCCGGTTCGCTTGCGCCGATCGCAAGCACGCGGAAATCGGAATCGCTCTTTGTCGGTATTTCGATCGGCTCAGATGTCCACTTGGCGCCGTCCCAGTGGAGCACCTGATGCTCCACGGCCGTGTTGGCGGCGACGTTCACCGGGACGATCAGCGCGCCGGCTTCACCGCCTTCGTCCAGCGGCTCGAACAGAGGTGCGCGCGAGGACGCGAACAGCTCTTCGCCCTGCTTGAGCAGCGGTTCTTCGCCTTTGGCGAGCGCTTGCGCTTCGGTTGGGATCTGCGTGGCGGGTTCGAAGGCGCCGTGCGGCTTGCGCACGAACAGCAGATGGCGCTGTTCTTCCCCGGAGCCTTCGGTGCCGACCAGAGCCCCCGCGCCACTCGGCGTCATCTGCCCGGCCAGGGGGCCTCGCGCAAGCTTCAGGCCGGCCGGCAGCGTCTGGTCGATCGTCCAGGCGCCTTCCCCGCCTTCCTTGGTGTAGCGCACGACCACAATCGAGGAGCCCGCTTCGCCCACGCCCCAGGCCTCGTTCGTGCCCGGCGCTTCGAGCGGGGTCGCGCCGATCATCGTGACGCCGCTCGCGGGCACCGAGGCGTCGGTCTGCGGCGACGGGCGTCGGCCATGAGGGTTGACCGGCGGCGGGCGTCACGCTCGCGCCGCCGGACAGCAGGCCCGTCAGCGCGAGCAAGCCCGCGAGTAGCAGCGCGGCGAGGCAGGCGAGCCGCGTAGCGACCTTGGCGCGACGCGAGGGCGCCGCGCGCTTGAGGGAACGCCCGAGCTTCACGGCAGCAGTCCCGACCCGTCGAGCAGATAATTGCGTGGAAGCGTGAAGTAGCCGGTCGAGATCGCGCTGACGTTGGGGCTGCGCGAACCCCGGGTGGGCAGCGGCGCGAGCGCGTGCGTCTGCAGCGCAAGCTTGGTCGGCCAGCGCTTGGGATTCAGACGCAGCGTCAAGCTGCGGTTGCCCGCCCTGAGCGTGCTTCGTCGGCGTCGAGGCGACCAGTGCCCTGCGGCGCTTGGCGAGCAGGCGCACGCGGGCCTTGACGGCGAGGTGGAAGCTGAGCTGGAGTGTCGTGCCGCCGATCAGACGACTGTGAACCGCGGAGAGCAGCGGAACGGGCACCTTCGCTTCGGTCGGAGGCCGCTTCGTTTCCGCGAAAGCGCCGCCGTAGTCGGGCGGTTCTTCGATCAGGCCCGGATGTGTCGGGCGGCGGCGCATCGGGCGGGATCTGCGGCAGGCCCTGATCTTCGGGCCGGTAGGTGATGAGCACCGTCGAAGTTCGGGTCTTCGTCGAGCGGCAGGGTCCGTTCGTTTTCGGGCGCCAGATGAAACAGCCAGCCCTGCGTGGTGGCAAGCCAGCAGTCGTTGGTGGCGGGACAGCTGAGCTTCTCGGCCGCGCCCTTGGGACCGACGCCTTCGGCCTCTTCGGCATCGGAGGGAAGCATCTGGCTTTCCAAGACCTTGCCTTCGGCGGAGACGTGCACGAACAGCGCGCGTGCCGTGCGCCGTCGCGCTCGCCGGACGCCTGCAAGCGCAATCCAGGCGCTTTCGGTGCCGGGCTCGGCCGCGATCGCGCTGACAACGGCCTCGCGGGCGCGCACCTCGCCGGCGCCTTCGCTCTTGCCGAGCAGCGGCTTCTTCTTCGCGTGGACGTGGACAGGATCGGTGCCGAGCGGATGTTCGGGTCCAATCAGCTGGCTCCAGAACGCCTTCGACGCGCCGCACGACCGTCACCTGCCCGGTTCGCCCGCTTCGGCCTGCTTGGGGCCGGCAGCCGCCCACAGGGCGCCGTCGGCCGCGGACAGGTGCAGGAAGTCGAGCGCTTCGGCGAGCTCTTCCGCGCCGTACAGGGGGACTCTCGGCTTCGGCCTCGAAGGTGGGCTGGACACCCGCCGGGTTGATGCGGTGTAGGACCGGCGGTTCGCGGACTTCTTCGACCGCCACGCGGATCGCCGCGGCGATCCGCACGCTCTCGTAAGGACGCCCTTCGAAGCGGGAGCATGTCCTCGATCGCGTGCCCTTCCTTGGCGTACGGTTCGGCTTCCAGCGGAGCCGCCGTTCCAGTGCAGCTGGAACGCGCCGATCTGCGGTTCGGGCAAATCGTCGCCGCCGAACCAGCAGTCGTCTGGTTCAAAGCACGCCGCGGCCTGCATCGTCTGGTAGGAGTCTGCTTCGAAGGCGGGGTGCGCGTAGGAGGCGACGACCTGACCGCCCGCGAAGCGGCACAGCGTGTTGTCGACCAGCGGAGGCGGTTCGAGGAATTCGCTGGACTGGCTGGCCTGACCAGGGCGACCGACGGAGACCGTGAAGAATTCGTCGGGGCCCGCCCACGCGATGCGCCCGCCTTCGCCTTCTCGTTCGCCGCCGCCGCAGACTTCGGCGAGCTCGTGCCACTGCACCCCGTTGTAGGCCCACACGCCCGCCGGCACGGTCGGGGGGTCGCCGGCGGTGATCAGCAGTCCGCGGTTGGGCGCCCAGAACTCGATGTCCCCGATCCGGCCGAGGTCTACCGGCGTCGTCGATTCGGGCGTACCCGGGTTGGCTTTGGGGGCTTTGACCGGGGCGAGGCGCCAGGTGGCCGCTTCGGCGGCTGCCGCGAGCCGGTCGGGCGAAGCGCCGCCAGCAGGATCCACAACAGCAGGAGCGGGAGAATCGCGGCCCGAGCGCCGCTCCGCGGGCGCGCTGTGCCGCGACGTAGGCTCGGCCTCGCTCTCATCGCGCGAGCGCCTTTCCTGGACGTGCGGCGCTCTTGCCGGAGCGCCGCTTGGAGGACGGCTTGCGCTCGAAGGAAACGGTCACGCTCTGGCTCAACACCGGCTTGCCGTGCGCCTTGAAGAGCAGGCGCACGGTCGCTGACAGACCACCTCTCTTGGCGGCGAGCGCGGCATAGCGTTTGGCGAGTCTCAGCACAAGCATGACCGGAGCCTGGGCGTCGCGTACGTCCTTGCCTGCGGAGGCGACCGTACGTTCCCGCAAACGCACGGTGCGGAGCGCTTTGTGTGAGCGCCCGCCCGCGGCAGCGCGCTCGGGCATCTCGCTCTCGGCCGAAGCTCTCAGCGCGCCGGGGGCGGGCGTGGTCACGTACAGCACGACGCTGCCGTCCGAACGCGATCAGCGCCGTCACTCCCAACCGCCAGGTCGGTTCCAGCGCGACCTGGGGCGCCGGGGAGACGTATTGGGGCGTCTGCAGCGGCGCGAACGAGACGTGTTCGACCACGAACGCGTCGCTGCCGTCGAGCGGCCCGGCCTGTTCGGCGGGGGGAGCGTTGGCGTCTCCGTAGGCAAGGTTGGAGGCGGTCGAGGAGAAGGCGAGGATCGAACCGTCAGCCGAGAGCGCGGGCGACAGGGCGCCGTCGCCGGCGTCTTCATAGGGCTCTTCGCCGGCGGCTCTGGGTCTGTGCGGGTGCTCGGCGGGTTCCTCCAGGCCGCCGTAGCCGTGCGTGACACGTGTGAGGGTGGAGTCCTCGAGGTCGATGTCGAACAGTTCGTTGAGGCCCGGTTCGCCCGCCGGCGGGCTGACCAGGGCCGGGGAGCCGAGGATGAACCGGGTGCGCCTGGTCGAGAACGCCAGATGCTCGCCATCGGCCGAGATGTCGAAGTCGAAGATGGGAGCGGTCGCCGCGATGTTGGCGCCTTCGCCGCCAGCCAGCTCGGTGAGCGGGGTGAGCGCCTCCTCGCGCGTCAGACCGGGGCGCATATCGGCCATGTACAGGTCGCTTGGCTGGCCGCTGCGCATGCGTCCGTAGTTTTCGCCGCGCGATACCAGCGGCGCCTCCGATATGAAGGCAACCGTGTATCCGTCGCGGCTCAGTCGGGGGACGAAATCGCCGAATTGACCCCCGGAGGACGTGAGAATGCCGGTGACGGTGGACTGTTCTTCGACATAGAAAGGACCCTGACAGGGATCCGACGGCGGCGGATTGCCGGGGAGCGATGTCTCACCGCTGGCGATGCAAGCCGGGTTGGCGGGATCCGACCCACCCGTCACGCGCTCGGTCGGCGTTTCCGAGCCGGGCTCGACGCGCCGCCACAGCGGCTCGGTGTAGTGGGCGCTGTGGTGTTCGGCGCTGAGCATCGGCGCCTGCAGACCCACGTCCTCGCCGATCCAGGCGACGGTTGAGCCGTCGGCGCTGATAGAAGCTCCGGGGGGCGGCGAGGCGCTGTATTCGCCGTAGGGCGGGGGCGACGCGAACGCGTCGGTGAGGCCAGGGTAGACGGCACCATAGGCCTCACCGTCTTCGCTGGAGCCGACGGCCGGTTCGACACCAGTTTCGCACTTCAGACAGCGGCTGACGAGCTTTGTTTCGTTCGTGTCGAGGTAGCGGACGGCTACCTGTAGGGCCGGCGTGTTGGGGCCCGCAAGGTCCGAGACAGCCGTCGTCACGAACGCCACCTCGCTGCCGTCAGCGCTGATGGCCGAGCGTCCGGTGGCCGCCGCGCCGTACTTTTGCGGTTCGGACGTCTGGTAGATCAGCGGCGCTATCGGTTCCCCGGGGCCGTTGGCAGCCGAGACGAGGATGAACGAGCCGGCTTCGCCCGGTTGGCGAGACATATCGCGCACGTAGACGTTGACGACTTCCTTGCTCCCCGTCGCCTGGGCGGGCCGTTCCCCGCTAAGCCCGAAGGTGATCGCGGACAGGCTCGCCCCTTCGTTGCTGGTGAAGCTGACGTAGCGCCCGTCTTCGCTGACCGAGGGCAGCTCGGCGTCCCCGCCCGCAACCTGCTGCAGGGCGCCGGTCTGCAGGTCGCGTCGCCACACGCCGGTGACGCCGCCGATCGATCCGTCGAAGACGACGTAGCGCCCGTCTTCGGAGATCGCCGTGTCGTGGGCGTATTCGGCCTGCTGTGGTTCGCCCGCCCCGAGCGCACCCTCGGAGACGAGCGAGATCGGGCCGAAGATGTCGGCGCTTGCGGGAGAGGCTGCCAGCAGCGGCGCGGCGAGCGCCCACACGATTACGAGGAGGACGCGTGGCCTCATCGCACGTTCACCCACTGGTTGACGACGCCCTGGTTGCCGATCTCATCGCGCACCGAAACCGTGAGTCGGTAGACGCCGGGACGGGCATAGCGATGCACGTAGCGGACGCGCCCGCGTGCGGAGTGGCCGTCGCCGAAGTCGATCTTGGTTGCGTGTGCGTCGACGCCGGCGTAGGGATCGACGACGCGCACCGACAATGCGAGGCCGTGGGCGACGCGGGTGAGCTTCACGGTCGGCGGAACGCCGGTGATCAGCAGGGAGACGGGCGCCGACAGGGTGGACTGGCCGTCGATGTCGGTCGCCAGGACCTGCACGCGGTGGCGGCCCGAGCCGAGACCGCGTTGGGAGACTCGCATCTTCAGGACACCGGCCGGCGTCGGCAGGACGTGGCCGTCGAGCACGACGCGATAGCTGAGCGGGCCGTCGGCGCTGGTGGCGGGCTGCCAGGAGAGGAGCGCCTGAGCCGGCTTGATCCATCCTTTCGGCGCGCTCAGGAGCGAGGGCTGGGGCGGCGCGGTCGCCTGCGCGGCGACGATCGCGGCGTTGCCGAACGGACCTTGGCGGAAGGCGATCAGGCCGTCGCCCAGCCCCGAGCGCCCGACCGACAGTTCGCCTACTTCCCCCCCTGCGCCGCCACTCACCAGCGCCGTCTGCACAGCTCCGCTGGGGAAGTCCTCGCGCACCGCAACCGCCGGATGACCCTGGGCTTCGGCGCTCGGCCAGGCCGAGACACCGCCGCCTTCTGGGTTCATCACGACCGCCGCGAACGGTTCGGAGCCGGCGAAGGGCGGCCCCAGCGAGAGCGCGCCCGACAGACCGCGATCGTTGCCTTCGATCACGCGCGGCGTCCCGTCGCTGTCGTAGAGCAGGCGCATCGAGCGCTGTTCGTCGATGTCGATGGAGGGAGGCCCAACTGTTGCGCCATCGCCGCCGGCAACGGACGATTCGTCGAGCATGCTCGCGCCTTGAAACTCCGAGCCGCCAACGGATTCGCCGTCGGGCAATATGTTCAGGAAGATGCGCGGGCCCGGCAGCGGCGATCCGGGGCCGGCCGGCTGCCGGTAGGCGACCTCGGCTTGACCGAGCTGCGAAAGCGCGACGCTGGGCGCGTCGGCGTCATCGGATATGGGCGCCCCGTGGAAGCTCGTCGCGCTAACGGGCATCACGTAGTCGAGCGAAGCGCCGAAGATGCGCCGCGCCCAGATGCGCGCCACCCCTTCGACGTCGGGCTCCTGCCAGACGACCACGCCGTTGCCGGTCGGTCCGATCGCGATCTGCGGAGCGTTGGACTGGGCAGGTGGACGCATCGAGGCGCCCGGGTTGCGGTTGATCGTGCCCAGGTTCGACCAGCGCTCCCCGTCGAAATGCGCGACTCGCACCTGCTCGACCACGTCGCCGGGGCGCAAGAGAGGCACAGTGGAGGCCGAGGCGGTCTTGACGACCCGGTAGACGACGTCGGCCTGCCCGCTCGAGCTCATCGCCAGATCGGGGTTCGTGCCGGAGGCTTCTTCGATGTCGCCGTCGACGATGATCGCCTGGCCGAAGCGAACGCCGCCGGGGCCGAGCAACGCCGCCAGCAGCTCGTACACCGGTTTTTCTTTCTCGGTGGCAAACGGTGTGGCCCATACGATCAGCAGCTCGCCGCCGTTGGCCGCTGCGATCCGAGGCCAGGCGCCCGCGAACGGCTCTTCGGTATCCACCCGCACCGGCGCCAACCACTGCCCCCCGGCATACCGCGATACGAACACGTGCGCGACCCCGTCGACCCGCTTCAGATACACGAGCCCGCCGGTGCCGTCTTCGGCCATGGCCACCCCACCGAAGCCGACGATGTCCTCGCTGGGCCCGTCGATCGTCTGGGCAGGCAGGATCACGGCGCCCGCCGGTGCGGTCCGGATGGCGGACACCGCGAACGCCAGCGCCAGGACGCCCGCTGCGAGGACGCCCGCCGCGAGGGGGACGTATGCGCCGGGCCGGCCAAAGCCGAGCGCGGTGTCTCGCCATCGGCGCCTCCGGGGACGGATGCTGGGCTGGTTCTCCATGCTCCCAAGGCGCTCCAGGACAGGCTCAGGAACTGCCCTTGTTGATCGCGCCCGGCGTCAGGTTGTAGGCACAGCGGAAGTTCTCGGCGTCGATCACGGGCTCTGAGCCCGCGAAGCCGCCGTGGTTGTCGTTGTCGTAGACGGTTACGTACTGCAGCGATTCGGGCAACGGGTCGGCGGGTAGGGGAACCGGATTGGCCTGGCCTTGGCGCGGGTCGCCGGTCGCGCCTTCGCTGACCCCCTCGAAGCCGGCGGCAAATGAGCCCGCTTCTGTGGTCACGAGCGTGGAGCTCATCTCGCGTTCGTCTTTGAGCCCGCGCGTGGGGTCGAGGTTGACCGTGGCGGTGAGCTGAGAATCGTGGATCGTGGACTCGAGCTTGACCCTTTCCACGCCGCCCAAAAGCTGGGAGGCCGAGGGCAGCCAGCCGCCTTCTTCCTCGCACTTCTTGGAGGCCCATATGAAGTTGTTCTTGCCGAGGTCTTCCTTGGTGAGCGGGAAGGGCGCACTTTCCAGACACCAGCTGCCGATGCCGACCGTGTCGGGCGGGCAGGTGCCTTCCAGTTGGGCCACAGTCTTGCCGCCGACCCGCTTGGCGTTGGCTACCGTCGGGATCGCCGAGGCCGGGAACTTGCGGTTGCGCCCCAGCAGCAGGATTCCGCCGGCGTGGGGATTGGCGCTGACGGGGCCGGCGAATGCGCTCACGACCGCGCGACGGGCGGCGTCGGCGAGGCCGGTCGTGGAGAGCAGGAGCGCGAGCAGCGCCACCGCCATCGCCGGCGAAGGCAGGCGCGGGCGACGGCTCACTTGTCCTGCTCGGGGTCGCGCACGGCGTTGCGTCGCACGTCGCGCAGGTCCTCGAGCGTCGTCTCCTGCACGGTCGAGAGGACCGCGTCCAGAGCCACGCCGGACAATGTCTCGTGCTCGAGCAGCGCGGTCGCGGTCTCCTCGACGGTGCTCCAGTTGCGGTCGAGGATCGCCTCGGCCCTGGCCGCGGCGTCGCCGACGAGACGCTCGACCTCGTTGTCGATCAGGTCGAGCGTCTGGGGGCCGACCGAGCCGAGGTCCTGCAGCGAGGCGCCGAGGAACACCTCGCCGCCCTTCTCGCCGATCGTGACCAGACCGAGCGCCTCGGACATGCCGTAGGAGGTGACCATCGAGCGGGCCAGCGCGGTGGCGGCATGCAGGTCGTCGTTGGCGCTGGTGGAGACGTGGCCGAAGGCGATCCGCTCGCCGGCGACTCCCGCCAGGATCACGATCAGCTGGCTCTGCATGTCGGGCTTGCTCATGATCACCTGGTCGCGGTCGGAGAGCATGTGCGCGGCGGTGCCGAGCTGGCGCCCGCGCGCGACGATCGAGAGCTTGCGCGTGGAGGAGGTGTGGCCCAGGGCGTCGGTGACGACCGCGTGGGAGGACTCGTGGATCGAGATCAGCCAGCGCTCCTGCTCGGTCAGGATGTGGCGCTTGGCCGGCCCGGCGACGACGCGGTCGATCGCCTCCTCCAGGGTGGCCATGTCGATCTGGGCACGGCCGTCACGCACGCTCAAGAGAGCGGCCTCGTTGATCACGTTGGCCAGCTCCGCGCCGCTGAAGCCGGGGGTCTGGCGCGCCACCTCTTCCAGGGAGGCGTCGGGCGTGAGGGGGCGCTTGCCGCCGTGCAGGCGCAGGATCTCCAGGCGCCCGTGCACGTCGGGGTTGTCGATCACGACCTGGCGGTCGAAGCGCCCGGGGCGCAGCAGGGCCGGGTCGAGGATGTCGGGACGGTTCGTGGCGCCCATCACGACCAGGCCGCCGTCGCCGGCGAAGCCGTCCATCTCCACGAGGATCTGATTGAGCGTTTGCTCGCGCTCGTCGTTGCCCTGGCCGATGCCCGCGCCGCGCTTGCGCCCGGCGGCGTCGAGCTCGTCGATGAAGATGATCGCGGGGGCCGCCTTGCGCGCCTTGCGGAACAGGTCGCGCACGCGGGCGGCGCCGACGCCGACCAGGGACTCCACGAAATCGGAGCCCGACAGGGAGAAGAAGGCGGCGTCGGCCTCGCCCGCGACCGCCTTGGCGAGCAGAGTCTTGCCGGTGCCGGGAGGACCGACCAGGAGCACTCCCTTGGGGGCGGCGGCGCCGACGTCGAGGTACTTGCCCGGTTCGGCCAGGTAGTCGCGTATCTCGCGCAGCTCGGCCACAGCCTCGCCGGCGCCGGCCACGTCGGCGAAGGTGATCGTGTGCGCGGTGCCCTTGCCTTTGCGCTTGCCCTTGCCCGTGAACTGGGAGAAGGCGGCGATGCCCCCGCCGGCGCCTTCGGTGCCGAGGCGAGTGAACAGGGAGAACAGGCACACGAGCAGGAGAATCGGGATCAGGAACTGGACGACGATCGCCTCGGTCGGCTTGCCCGACTGCTGGTTGACCGCGACGGTCGCGCCGCTCGAGGTCAATTCGCGCAGGAGCTGTTGGGTCAAGGCGCCCGAGCTGGGATAGGCGGCCCACAATCTCTGCATCTGCCCCGAAGGCGCTTCCAGTTCGGCGTTGTTGTTCTTGTTGTTGCTGGGCACCGAGATGCCGCCGGCGGCGCCGATGGCGGGCGCCCTGGGGGTCGTCGTGGCCTCGACGCGGCTGTCGTGGTCGAGCAGGACCGCGGCCGCCAGCTGGTGGCGCTTGGCCAAGGTTTGGATCGTGCTGATCGGGACCTGGGTGCCGGTGCTGGACGGTTTGATCGAGCCGAGCAGGAGGGCGAATGTGAGCGCCAGGCCGATCGAGGCGACGAGTAGAAACGTGTTGAGCGGATCGCGCAGGAGCATCCGGCGCGTGCCCTGGGCCACGTCTCCGAGGAACACCAGGGCCGGGTTGCGTTTGTGGGCGAGGCCCGAGCGGACTTTGGCCGTGGCGGGCTGGACCGCGCCGGGGCGCGAGAGTCCGTCGCTGGAGGCGTGCTCCTCGCCGTCGGGCTCAGCGTCGAAGGGCAAGTTGGAAGGGTCGTGCTCGTCGGTCATGGCTGGGGATCGTCCTGGGAGTTTGTGCGAGAGTCGGTGACCATCCCCCGGCCTCCCGCTTGACGCGGAAAGCGCCGGCTTGGGACGACTGCTGGGCGGTAAAACTAGGTGAGGCGCTGCTTCCGAGCCGAGACGTCGGTCACATAACCCCTCCGAGGCCGTCAGCTTCACACCTCTCCCCGGCAAAAGCAATCGTCGTTCACAAAAACGACACATCAGCGACGGCCCGGCCGGTCCTTTTCACAAGAACTTCACACGGAGTGCGCCGGACGGTCCGTGATCGCGCCACACCCTTATTCACAAAAAATTCACAAAAAGATTGGGGGATTGCGTATTAGGGGTTGGTTATGAGAAGCCGCGTTCACAAAAACGACACATCGGAGTCGCGTGAGCACGGCACGCTTGCATCCTGTGGCGCAGTGGGGCCGCGATTCTTGCTGGGTGCAGTGGGGCGTGTGCTTGCGCGCACAGCACTCGCGCACCGCATCGAATCAAAGCCGAGCCGTGTTCGCGTTCACGCAAACACTTGTACATCGCTTAGAGCAAAGGAGCCAGCAACCATGCGCGCGAACCGCGCCCTGATCATCTCTATCCTCGTATTGGCGCTCGCTGCGCCGGCAAGCGCATTGGCCGCCAAGCGCATCATCGAGGGCGGCTCGACATCGGTCCTGCCGCTCGCCCAAAAGCTGGCGGCCGCCTACCACAAAGCGTTTCCCAAAGTCCCGGCGCCCGAGGTTCTGGGTGGCGAGAGTGATATCGGCATCAACGGGGCGGCGACCGGTCGCTTTGACATCGGCGACTCCTCGCGCGACCCGATCGTGGGCGTCGACCCCAAAGGGCTCACCTTCACCAAGATCGCGAGAGACGGCGTGTGCATCATTACCAACAAGGCCAACCCCGTCACCAACCTGACCCAGGAAAGCGTGGAAGGCATCTTCACCGGGCGCATCCGCGACTGGAGCGAAGTGCAGGGCGCGAAAATCAGCGGCCCGATCGACCTGTTCGACCGTGACGGAGCTTCCGGCACCCAGGACGCCTTCCAGCACATCTTCCTCGGCGAATACTTGAAGGTCTCACCGAGCGCCACGGCCAAGACCTCAAACGGCCTGGAGCAGAACGCGGTCAGCGCCGACAAGCAGGCGATCGGGTTCGTGTCCTTCGCCTACACCTCGGGTGTGAACGCGGTCGGCTATCAGGGCGTGGCCTGCAACCTGCGCAACGCCCGCTCAGGCCAGTACACGGGCGTGCGTAACTTTTGGATGGTCACCAAAGGCGAACCGAAGGGCGAAGTCGCCAAGTACATCAAGTGGGTGACCAGCGGCAACGCGATCACGAAGAGCATCATCAACTCCAGCTGGATCGCGGTCCACTGAGCGAGGGTGCAGTCGGAGTCCGCACAAGGGCCGCACCCCTCGGCGGCCGTGAGGACGGACAGGCGCGCCGAGCGTACGCTCGGCGCGCTTGCGTTCGTGGTGCTTGCGCTGATCGCCGCGATGGTGGTGACGGTGATCGTCAAGGCGTGGCCTTCGTTCTCACACAACGGCCTGGGATGGTTCGGCAGCGGCGGTGAAGTCGAAGCACAGTTGAAAGCGATGCGTGAAAACACGCCGCTGCCGGGCCACTCGATCTACTACTTCAAAGCTTGGCCCCTGATCTGGGGGACGCTCATTACGACGGTGCCGGCCGTCTTGATCGCGCTCACGATCTCGACCTTGGCCTCGATCTTCGTGTGCGAGTTCGCGCCCACGCCGGTGCGGCGCACGCTCGAACCGGTGATCAGGCTGCTGGCGGGCGTGCCCTCGATCATCTACGGCCTGATCGGCATCTTGGCGCTGGCGCCCTGGATCAACGAACACCTGATCTCCAACGGGCGCAAGCAGTCGGTGATCCAGGTCGTGCAGCTCAACGGCAACAACCTGACAACCGGCACGATCATCCTGGCGATCATGATCTTGCCGATCATGGTGGCGATCAGCACCAACGCGATCGCGTCCGTGCCCCCCGCATGGAAGGAGGGCTCGGCCGCCCTTGGAGTCAACCGCTGGCGCACGATCTGGCGCGTGTCGCTGCGCACCGCCCGCCCGGCGATCGCGGCCGCCACGATCCTGGCGACGGCGCGCGCGCTGGGAGAGGCGGTGATGCTCGACCTGGTGTCGGGCAGCCGACCGTTCGCGGCCAACCCGCTGGACGGGATCACCTTTCTGTTCGAGCCGGTGAGGCCCCTGGCTGCCACGATCTTCCAGGAATCGGGGGGGCTGAACATCGGCCCGCTGTCGCACACCTTGTATGCGATCGGAGCGGTCCTGCTCGTCTCAGCCACCATGCTCTCGTTGGCGGGGTGGGCGGCCAAGCAGTCGATGAAGCGCTACGGGGTGCGCATCTGATGTCCGGCTCTTCCGTGGGCATGGCGGCCGGCGCCTCCGCAGGCATGACGGCCGGCGCGGTGGCCGCCCCGAGACCGGCGACGCCGGTCGTACGCCCGGCCAAAGAGAGCATCAAATCGTGGCCGCTGCTCGACCGGGTCTGCTACTGGCTGTGCTGGGCCAGCGGCATCGGGCTGTGCTTGATCGCGGCGGCGATCGTGTTGTACATGCTGGTGAAGGGCGTCGCCTATCTGCGCCCTTCGATGCTCTTCAGCTCGCCCAAACCGTCGCTGCTGCAGAAACAGAGCGGCGGCTTCAGCGACCCGATCGTGGGCACCTTGATCATCACCGCGATCGGCATCGTGCTGGCAGCGCCGGCGGGCCTGGGGATCGCGGTGTGGCTGTCGGAGTACAGGCGCCCGGCCTGGCTGGCGCGCGCGGTCGAGTCGACCCTGGAGATGTTGGCCGGGGTGCCGAGCGTGGTCTTGGCGCTGTTCGGCCTGCTCGTCTTCTCACAGAGCTTCTTGGGCTTCCTCAGCCAGCACGCCGAAAACGGAGCGGTGACCGGGACCTCGTTCCTGACGGCGGGGATCACGATGGGCGTGCTCGCGTTGCCCCTGGTCGTGGCCGCCAAATCCGAGGCGCTGGCGCTGCTGCCCAACCGCCTACGCGAGGCATCCCACGCGCTGGGCAAGACGCGGGCGACGACGATCCGCCACGTGCTGATGCCGTCGATCCGTCCGGCCATAGCGACCGGGGTGGTGCTCGGCATGGGCAGGATCATCGGCGACACTGCGATCATCACGATCCTGCTCGGCGGCGGCACCAACACCGAAGCGGCGGGCGGTCCGCCGATCCTGTCCACGCTGAGGGGCACCGGCTCGACGCTGACCAGCTACGTCTTCTACCAGTCCCCCGCCGGCGAGGGCAACTCCCACGAAAAGGCCTATGCTGCGGCGTTCGTGCTGTTGTTGATCGTGCTCGGGCTGAACGCGATCGTGACGCGGATCAGCTCGGGGCGCCCACTCGGACCACGACTTTCTCGGGTGTGGGCTCGGAGCGTGCCGCAACCATGAGGCACTGCGTCCCGCGAACGATGGCCTCACACACGCGCGCGCACACGCACGCCTACGACGCGCACACGCCTGCGCGCGGGCACACACACGCACACGCGCCCGCGCGGGCACGCACACGCGCGCGCACACACGCCCGCGCGGGCACCCCCACCGTGTACAACACAACTCTCACCCGAGACGCAAAATGGACCCACTGATGCCCCCGCCGATCAAGCGGATCGCGCTCGACCGCGAGCCGCGCGTGCTCGGCCCCGGATCGAAGGCAAACAACGGAGCATCCACCGGAGGGAGCGGCGCAGCGGCGGCGCTCGCGCCGATGCCGCGCCCGGCGAGCATGGAGGTGCTGGAGCGGATGCGCGTGGAATCGGTGTGGCTGGCCTATGGCGAGAACTGGGTGGTGCGCGACGTGAGCCTGCCGGTGCGCAGGGGCGAGGTGCTGGCCCTGATCGGCGCGTCGGGCTCGGGCAAGACGACGCTGTTGCGCTCGCTCAACCGTCTGACCGAGATCACCGCGGGCGCGGCCAGGGCCGGGCAGATAACGCTCGACGGGGTGGACATCCACGAGCTGGAGGTCAACGATCTGCGCCGACGCGTGTCGATGGTCTTCCAGCAGCCCAATCCGTTCCCGATGAGCATCTTCGACAACGTGGCCTACGCGCTGGCCGAGCGTCCCGGGCGCAGGCGCAGGCGCCACAGCGAGGAGATCGATCGTGCGGTGCGCGACGCCCTGCGCAGGGCCGGCCTCCATGAGGAGGTGGCCGACGACCTGCAGCGCTCGGCGCTGCGGCTCTCCGGCGGTCAGCAGCAGCGCCTGTGCATCGCCCGCGCTCTGGCTGCCGGGCCCGAGGTGCTGCTGCTGGACGAGCCGTGCTCGGCGCTCGACCCGATCTCCACCGCGACGATCGAGGAGCTGATCGTGGGGTTGCGCGAGAGCGTGGCGATCGTGATCGTGACCCACAACCTGCAGCAGGCGATGCGGGTGGCCGATCACGTCGCCTTCATGCACCTTGGCGAGCTGGTCGAGTACGGGACGAGCCGGCAGGTGTTCGACAGCCCACGCCAGGAGCGCACCAGGGAGTATGTGAGCGGGGCGTTCGGGTGAGCGCGCAGGGGCGTGCCCGCCGATGATACGGGCCAGTCTCGAACGATTCCGCACCCGCGTCGAATCGAGGGTTTCTTTTGGGGGGAGGAAAGGGTCGTACGGGTCTGCGCTCACGCCGCTGCTCGCAGGACTCGTGGCTGTCACGTTCTGCGGCTGTGAGACGACGCAGGAAAAGAGCGCGACCCTGGAACGCCAGGCCAAGCACACCAAGCTCGCCCAACGAGGCGTGTCTGTCAGCAGAGAGAACCCGAGCGTGCGGGTCCTGGGCAGCACCTTGGTGCACTCGAGCGAAGGAACGGCCGTGGCGGTCGCGTTGCGCAACACCTCCGGACACACGCTGGCCGACGCCCCGATCGAGCTGACCGTGCGCGACGCCAAGGGGAGCGTGCTCTACCAAAACAACACGCCGGGCTTGCAACTCTCCCTGACCGAGGTCCCGCTGCTGGAGCCCGGCAAGACCGAGGTATGGGTCGACGACCAGGTCCAGGTCGCGGGGACGCCGGCCACGGCGAGCGCGCTCGTGGGCGAAGCCAAGACCACCTCGACGGCGCCGAAGATCGAGGTGACGAGCGCCCAGTCGAGCACCACGGGCGCCGAAGGGAGCGAGTCGGGCAGCGTGGCGAATCGCTCGGCGGTCCTCCAGGCAAACCTTGTGGTTTACGCGATCGCACGACGCGCCGGGAAGACGGTGGCGGCGGGACGTGCGGTCCTGCCCGAAGTCGCGGCGGGCGCGAGCGTTCCCTTCCAAATCTATTTCGTGGGCAACCCGCGAGGCGCCCAGATCGAAGTGAGCGCTCCGGCCACGACGTTCTGAGGGGCGCTGGCCCGCGCGCGTGGGGCAGCCGACGAGCATTCCCCCGCTCCGCGCGATGACCTCAGTTGCGTTTGCCCCGTTTGAGCATGATCCCCTCGATCACGTGGGCGACCGTCTCACACGCGTCCACCGCGGCCTCCAGGGACTCGAAGATGTCCTTCCAGCGAATCACCACCATCGGGTCGGCTGCGCCACCCTCGAACAGCGACGCCACCCCGTCGCGCAACAGGCGATCCCCCTCGTTCTCCAGGCGGTGGATCTCGACCAGGCAGGGACCAGGCTCCGCTCCGGCGCCGAGCCGCTCCAGGGCCTTGACGATCTGCTCGTCGGCGCCGACCAGGACATCGGCCATTTCGACCGCCTGCTCCATCGGCGCCTCCACCCCGTACAGGTAGAGCAGGGCCGCGGTCTGCTCGGTGTGGTCGAGCACGTCGTCGAGCGCTGTCGCCAGGGCGTAGCCGTCGCCCGCGTCGAAGGGCACGCGCAGGCGCCGGCCGGGTGGGCGGGCTCCTGAAAGACGGTGGATGATGTCGTGGGTGATGCGATCGCCCTCCTGCTCGAAGGCCTTCAGCTCGTCGGCAAGGCCCGAGCGCTCGGGCAACTCGGCCAGGAGTTCGCGCAGGAGCAAACCCGAGCGCAGGATATTGCTGCCCGCGCTCTCCACGAGCGTCACCAGGACAGGGTCGGGCGTGCGGCGCAAAAAAGCCATCCGCGCAGCGTATGTGGACGACGCGGAGCATGTCGCGCGCCTTCACGAGTTCTTCACGAGTAGATCACGAGTTTGCAACCCCTTCACACACCGCTCCCAGCACCCTATGAGACGGTGGCCGTGCACCAAGACAGCGACAGCATCCTGTATGCAGGGGAGCTCGAGATCAGGCTCGGCGAGGGCTTGGTCTTGGCTACTGGCCGTGCCCTGACCCTGTCGGTGCGCGAGTTCGAGCTGCTCGTCGCCTTGGCCCGCCGGGCCGGGGCTATCGTTACTCGCGAGGAGCTCTACGGTGCCGTCTGGGGCGGCGAACTGCGTCACGGCGACCGCTCGGTCGACGTGTATGTGAGCAAGCTGCGCGGCAAGCTGGAGGAGGCGATGCCGGACCGGCGCTTCATCCACACCCACCCCGGATTCGGCTATCGCTTCCAGCCACAGCCGCTCGGAGCGCCATCGATGCTTTCACGAGATGTTCACAACGGGCACCCTCTCGATTGATGAGACTGGGCTTGCACTGAGCCGGCGCGGGGGCTAGGACCCTGCTCGCCGCTAAAAACCCAGTCAGAGGAGAAGTTGTGAACAAGAACAAGATCGGCGCGCTCGCGAGTTGCGCGCTGCTCGCGCTGACCATCGGCGCGTGTGGCAAATCAAGCTCCACGACGTCAGGCAGCACCAGTTCGACATCTGCGACCATCTCCGGCGCCGGCTCCACATTCGCCGCCCCGGTCTACCAGCAGTGGGGTTCGGGCATCTCGGGCCTGACCGTCAACTACAACCCGGTCGGCTCGGGCGCCGGTATCACCGCCCTGGAGGGCAAGACCGTCGACTTCGGCGCCAGCGACCCTCCCCTGAAGCCGGCCGACTTCGAAACGCTTGAAAAGGTCGGTCCAGTCCAGCAGATCCCGATGTTCTTGGGTGCGATCACCGTCTCCTACAACCTGCCGGGCGTGCAGACCGGTCTCAAGCTCGACGGCCCCACGATCGCCGAAATCTTCCTCGGCAAGATCAAGACCTGGAACGACTCCAAGATCAAGGCGCTCAACCCGGGCGTGACGCTGCCCAGCACCGCGATCACCGTGATCCACCGCTCGGACTCCTCGGGCACCACCGCCGGCTTCACCGGCTTCCTGACCGCCGTCAGCCCCGAATGGAAGAACAAGGTCGGCGAAGGCAAGGACGTGCAGTGGCCGACGGGCACGGGCGCCAAGGGCAACGCGGGCGTGGCCGGCGCGGTCCAGCAGACGACCGGCGCCGTCGGATACGTCGAGCAGGCCTACGCCCTGCAGCACAAATTCACGACCGCCAGCGTCAAGAACAAGGCCGGCAAGTTCGTCGAACCGACGCTCGCTTCCACAAGCGCGGCCGCCGAAGGGGTCGAAGTGCCCGCCAACCTGGGCATCAAGATCAAAAACCCCTCCTCCCCGGCTGCTTACCCGATCACCTCGCAGACGTTCGTGGTCGTCTACAAGGACATGTGCAAGGCCGGCGTGCCCGGCGGCGAATCGGCCGCCAAGGGCGTCGTCCAGTTCCTCGACTATGGCCTCGGCTCCGGCCAGAGCGTGCTCAGCCAGGCCGACTACGCGGCCCTGCCGAGCGCGATCCTCGAAAAGTCGAAGGCAGCCGTGGGCGAATTGCAGTGCAACGGGGCCACGATCAAAGGCTGAGATGACGCCGAGCCGCCGGCCACATAGAGTCCAGGCCATCGTGAGCGACGCGATGGGCATGGAGCCCTCCGGTCACGCCCCGCGTGGCCAGAGGGTCGGCGGCTGATCGTATGGAGGCAGCATCGGTAGGCGGCGGGGAGCGTTCGGTACTCAAGCGCTCCCCGCTCGCCCGCTTTCCCGATCGGGCGTTGCGCTGGGTCCTGACGGCTCTGGCCGCCTCGATCCTCCTCCTCATCGTCTACTTCTTCGTCAAGCTCGTCGGCGAAGCTCGTCCGGCGTTCGCCAAGTTCGGGGTGCTCGGCTTCACCTTCGACAACAACTGGAACGTGAGCGCCAACCAATTCGGGGCGCTGCCGCTCCTGGTCGGCACCCTGATCACCTCCGGCTTGGCCTTGATCATCGGCGTACCCGTCGCCGTGGCGACGGCCCTGTACGTGACCGAGCTGTGTCCCCTGCGCATCCGAGGCCCGGTCACGATTCTGATCGAGCTGCTCGCCGCCGTGCCTTCGGTCGTATACGGCCTGTGGGGCATCTTCTTCTTGGCGCCCAAGCTGCAGCCGGCCGAGCAGTGGGTCGCCGACACATTCCATTTCGTTCCCTTCATCGGCGGGGGGACCGTCACGATCCCCAACTACTTCATCACCGGCCTGGTCTTGGCGATCATGATCCTGCCGATCGTCAGCGCGATCTCACGCGAGGTGATGAGCACGGTGCCCACCGACCACAAGGAGGCCGCGCTCGGACTCGGGGCGACGCGCTGGGAGATGATCCGCATGGCCGTGCTCCCCTATTGCCGCAGCGGCATCTCCGGGGCAGCGATGCTCGGGCTGGGACGGGCGATCGGCGAGACGATCGCCGTGACGATCCTCGTCGGCGACGCGCCCGTGCTCGGCAAACACCTGTTCGGACAGGGCTACAGCCTGGCCGCGGCGATCGCCAACGAGTTCGGCGAGGCCCAGGAACTGCACCGCTCGGCCCTGTTCGCGGCCGGCCTGGTGCTATTCGTGCTGACCTTGTTGGTCAACATCGCCGCCCGCCTGCTCGTGATGCGGGCGGAGCGCTCGACCAAGCCAAAGCGCACCGCCGCCGACTTCGCCGAGACGAACGCGCCCTTGGGCGCGGGGATGGGAGCATGAGGCGCTCCCCCACAAGCCCCGCCCAAACCCCCCGCCGAGCGGCGGGAATGGAGCCGAGTCGCGCATGAGCGCCTCGGCCCACACGCTCGACCGCTTCGGTGTGAGCGCTCGTCGCCGGCGCAAAGACCGCATCGCGCGCGGGTCGGTCGTGGCCGCCACCGCGATTGCCCTGGTGCCGCTGGTGTTGATCGTGTACTACCTGCTGAGCAAGGGCCTCGGCTCTTGGAGCGTCGACTTCTTCACGACCGACCCAACCGGCAACACCTTCTTCGCGTCCTCTTCGATCGGCGGCATCAAGAGCGCGATCCTCGGCACGATCGAGATCGTGGCGGTCGCCTCGGTACTCGCGGTGCCGGTCGGCCTGGGCGTGGCGATCTGGCTGGTTGAGTATGGGCGCTCGAGCCGCTTCGCTCACACCGTGCGCTTCTTCGTGGACGTGCTCACAGGCGTGCCCTCGATCATGTTCGGGCTGTTCATCTACATCGCCCTGATCGTGGGCACCGGCAGCTCCTATGCCGCCTACAAGGGCGCTTTCGCCCTGGCGCTGTTGATGCTGCCGGTGGTGACGCGCTCGGCCGAGGTGGTCCTGCTGCTGGTGCCCGGATCGCTGCGCGAGTCGGCCCTGGCGCTCGGCGCGCCGCGCTGGCGGGTGATCTTCAAGATCGTCCTGCCCACAGCGTTGCCCGGTCTGGTCACCGGCGTGCTTCTGGCGATCGCGCGCGCCGCCGGCGAGACCGCGCCGCTCCTGTTCACCGCGGGCGCGACGATGAAGACCGAGTTCGGACTGGGCGGCTTCATGAACTCCCTGCCGATCCAGATATACACAGATGTCACATCTCCGACCACATCCGTGGTAAACCGTGCGTGGGGAGCGGCCCTGACGCTCGTCGTCATGATCCTCGTGCTCAACCTGCTCGCTCGGCTGCTTGCACGCAGGAGCAGCTTGGGATGAGCCGGGACGAGCCCACGATCGCCACCAGTCAGACTATGAGCACGGAAGGACCTAGCATGAGCGCCGAGGAGCCTACGATCAGACGCGCCAAGCCCGGCGAAGAGGCGCCGACGCAGATGCTCGATCCAAGCCGAAGCCAACAATCCACTGGCCCACAGACCGCCCCCGGCAGCGATGCCCAGGCGCGCGCCAATGTGCGAGACGGACTGGCCGTTAGGCTCGAGAAGCTGCGCGCCTACTACGGCGAGGTGGCCCAGGTCAAGGGCATCGACCTCGACTTCCACGCCAACGAGGTCACCGCGATCATCGGGCCCTCGGGCTGTGGCAAGTCGACGATGGTGCGCTGCATCAACCGCATGCACGAGGAGCTGCCCGGCGCTCGCGCAGAGGGCAAGGTGCTGCTCGACGACTTCGACATCTACGATCCGGGCGTCGACGTGGTTGCCGTGAGAAGGGCGATCGGCATGGTCTTTCAGAAGCCCAACCCGTTCCCCACGATGTCGGTGTTCGACAACGTCGCCTCCGGCCTGCGGCTCGCCTCGCGCGGACGAGGGGACATGCAGCACAAGGTGGAGAGCGCCTTGCGCGGGGCCGGCCTGTGGGACGAGGTCAAGGACCGCCTGTCAGAGCCCGGCGCCGGGCTCTCCGGAGGCCAGCAGCAGCGGTTGTGCATAGCGCGCTCCTTGGCGGTCGAGCCCGAGGTGATCCTGATGGACGAGCCCTGCTCGGCGCTGGACCCGATCGCCACCTTGAAGATCGAGGAGCTGATCGACCAGCTCAAGAGCAAGGTCACGATCGTGATCGTGACCCACAACATGCAGCAGGCCGCCCGCGTGGCCGATCGCACCGCCTTCATGCTCAGCGGCGAGCTGGTCGAGGTCGGCGCAACGCAGCAGATCTTCACCAACCCGAGCGACTCCAGGACCGAGGAATATGTCACCGGCAAGTTCGGCTGAGGCCGGCCTGCATGAGTCCTGAGGCGAACGCGGAGCAGGCCTCCAATGCGGGCCAAGCGTCTCAGCTGACCGGCTCGCAGGGCCGCCAGCACTTCCAGCAGCAGCTGCAGGAGCTGGAGAGCAGGGCGCTCGGAGGTCTCGATGTGGTGCTGGAGCAACTCGACCGCACCTTGGAGGCATTGGCCCACCAGGACGTGGAGCTGGCCCAGATGGTGATCGCCGACGACGACCGGGTCGACGGACGCTACCTGGAGGTCCACCAGGGGATACTCTCCCTGCTCGCCACACAGGCACCCGTGGCGGGCGATTTGCGGCTGGTGGCGGCATTGCTGCACGTGATCGTGCACGTGGAGCGGATGGGCGACCAGTGCGTGAACATCGCCAAGCTGATCCCCCTCTCCGGCTACGAGCCGCCGGTGCGCCCCGAGGTGCTGGAGATGATCCTCAAGATGGGCGCCCATGCGCGCTCGGAGATCGTCCAGTGCAAGGCCGCCTTCTCGGGCCGCGACGTGGGCTTGGCCGAAGACCTGGCGCGCCAGGACCGCGAGATCAATCGCCTCAACCGCCAGATCTTCCGGACTGCGCTTGAGATCGGCGACGATCCGGACACCAGGGAGTGGGCTATGCACATGATCCTGGTGGCCCGCGCCCTGGAGCGGATCGGCGACAACGCGGTCGACGTGGGCGAGCAGGTCGCCTTCGTCGTGACCGGCCTGTTCAGAGAGTTCTCAGACCAGTCCAACCCGTTCGCCAGCTGATCGACCCAGCCCGCGGGAGGTCGCCAGGCCCCGCAAATGGGGGAATTGGCCTGTGAAGATCCTGTGACTATCGTCTGCGCTTCTTGTCTTTCGCGACTTAGTCCCCTATACACTGCGCGAAGATGACGGCGGGGATCCTCTCCACGGATGACGGGGTCGCATCGGGCGCAGGGGCTACGGCATCGCTGCGCGTCGCGGTGCTCGACCGCGACAGCGGCTTCATCCAGGTTTTGGGCAAGCGCATGGATCGTCTCGGCTGGGAGCACCGGGTGCTGGCCAGTCCCGTCCAGGCCGACGCGGTCGCCTCGATGCGCTTGAGCGCGCTCGTGGTGGACTTGGCGGTGCTCGGACCCCAGGCTTGGGAGTGGCTGGAGCGCCTGTGTGGAGCTCTGCCGGAGCTGGGCATCGTCGTCTGCACAGGTCCCTCCACGGTCGCCCAGCGGGTCCGCGGGTTGCGCTTGGGGGCCGACGACTGGGTGACCAAGCCCTGTCATCCCGAGGAAATCATCGCCCGCCTGCAAGGGCTCGTCAGGCGTCGCCGGCGCACCACCGGTCGCGGGACCGCCAAGCCGTGCCTGGCGGGCGAGGTGGAAATCCGCTCCGATCGCTTCCAGGCTTTCGTGGCCGGACAGAGTCTCGAGTTGACCCGGCGCGAGTTCGAGCTGATCGAGCTGCTGGCCGGGGGCGAAGGCAGGGTGCTCGAGCGCGAGGAGATCTATTCGCGCCTGTGGGGCTACGCGATGGTGCGCGGCGACCGCTCGGTGGACGTGTTCGTGCGCAAGCTGCGCCAGAAGCTGGAGAAGGCCTCGCCGGGGTGGCGCTACATCCACACCCACTTCGGCATCGGCTACCGCTTTGCGGCGGAACCGTCGAACGCCGAGCCGCTCGACGCGGCGCCGCTCGCGGGCGAGTCGGGCGCGAAGTCCGCGCCCACCGTCAAGTCAGATCGCTTCGAGGGCGAGACCGGCGATCAGGGCAAGCTCGACCGGACGCAGGAGCAATACGAGTTGAGCGCCGCCGGCGCCTAGCCGCACCAGCGCAAGGCCTCCCTTCTTCAAGTCCACACGCGCGCCCGTGAGTTCGCCCGCGATGCCCGACAGGTCAGGCTCGTGACCGACGAGCAACGAGGGACCGCCGGCTCCGACACCGTCCAGCAGGTCCAGCGCCTCGCGCGCCTGCACCCCGCCCGCCAGCAGCGGATGCAGCTCGAGCAGCTCACGCTGAGAGTTCTCCATCCGCGCAAGCGCCAATTCGGCCGTTTCGCGTGCTCGCGCCTTGGGACTGGCCAGGATCGCCCCGAACTTGACTCCCATACGAGCAATGGCGATGCCCGCGACATCCGCTTGCCGATGGCCGCGCTCGGTGAGCTTACGCTCCGCGTCTGGACGAGTGCCGTGGGGCTCTGCGTCGGCGTGACGCAGCAACCAGAGCTGGCGGGCCATAGCCATGAGGTTCTGCGAGCATAGAAGACTTGGACTGCGAGATGACCAACGAGCACGAGGCAAAGCACACACACCACCGGCTGCACGACCCCTCGCTTTACATCAACCGAGAGCTGTCTTGGTTGGACTTCAACGAGCGGGTCCTGCAGCTCGGCGAGGACGAGGCCACTCCGCTGCTGGAGCGCGTCAAGTTCGCGGCGATCTACACCACCAACCTCGACGAGTACTACATGGTGCGCGTGGCCGGCCTGCACGACCAGATCGACGCGGGCGTGGAGAACCCCAGCCAGGACGGGCTCACCCCCACCGAGACGATCGCGGCGATCCGCGAACGCGTGCTCAAGCTGGGCGACCGCCTGAGCGACTGTTTCGAGGAGAGCCTGCGCCCCTCCCTGGCCGAGCACGGCATCAGGGTGGTCGGCTTCGAGCAGCTCGACGGGGAGCAGCGGGCCTATCTCGCCCAGCACTTCCGCCGTGTCATCTTCCCGGCGCTGACCCCTTTGGCGGTAGCTCCCGGGAGACCGTTCCCCTACATCTCCAACCTGTCGCTCAGCCTGGCCGTGCTCGTGCGCGACCCGGCCGGGGGCGAGACGGTGTTCGCGCGCGTGAAGGTCCCGACCGAGATCTTGCCGCGCTTCGTCACAGTGCGCTCCGCCGGCGAGAGCACAAGCGGCGCCGGCGCCGGCGCGAGCAACGTCACGCTCGTGCCCTTGGAGGATGTGATCGCCCACCACCTCGACGCCCTGTTCCCGGGCATGGAGATCGTCGACTACGATTTCTTCAGGGTCACCAGAGACGCCGACCTGGAGGTCTCCGACGACGCCGCCGACCTGTTGCAGGCGGTCGAGGACGAGCTGCGCCGCCGACGCTTCGGGGAGATAGTGAGAGTGGAGGTCGGTACGAGCTGCTCGGAGCGTTTGCGCGAGGAGCTGGTCGGGCTGTTGGGCGTGCGCGAGGACGAGGTCTATCCGGTTGACGGGCTCCTGGACATGGGCGCTCTGTGGCAGATCGTGAAGCTGCCGGGGATGCCCGAGTTGCGCAACGCGCCCTACGCGTCGGTCACCCATCCCCGCCTGATGCGCCACGAGGGCGAGCGTGCCGACGTGTTCGCCGCGATGAGAGAGGGCGACGTGCTTGTGCACCACCCCTACGACTCGTTTGCGACTTCGGTGGAGCGTTTCGTGGAACAGGCCGTGGCCGACCCCAACGTGCTGGCGATCAAGCAAACGGTGTATCGCACGAGCGACGATTCGCCGCTGGTGCCGGACCTGATCGCGGCCTCCGAGCGCGGCAAGCAGGCGGTCGCGCTCGTCGAGTTGACGGCGCGCTTCGACGAGCGCATGAACATCCATTGGGCCAAGGCTTTGGAGGAGGCCGGCGTGCACGTCGTCTATGGCCAGCCGGCCCTGAAGACGCATGCCAAGTGCGTGCTGGTGGTGCGCAGGGAGGGCGACGGGGTGCGCAACTACGTACATGTGGGGACCGGCAACTACCACTCGGCCACAGCGCGCCTGTACACGGATTTTGGGCTGTTCACCACCGACGAGCAGATCGGGGCGGACGTGGCCGACATGTTCAACAACCTCACCGGCTACGGGCGGCCCCTGCACTACCGCAAGGTCCTGATCGCGCCCGCCCACCTGCGCGAGGGCCTGATCGCCGAGATCGACGCCACGATCGCCGCCCATTCGCCCGAGTCGCCGGGCCGGATCGCGATGAAGATGAACGCGCTCGTGGACGGCCACTGCATCAGGGCCCTCTACAGGGCCTCGACGGCGGGCGTCCAGGTTGACCTGAACGTGCGCGGGATCTGCTGCCTTCGCCCCGGCTTGCCCGGCGTCTCGGAGAACGTCAAAGTCGTCTCGGTGGTGGGCCGCCTGCTCGAGCACTCGCGCGTGTACACGTTCGAGCGCGAGGGCGAGCGCACCGTGTACATCGCCTCGGCCGACCTGATGCCGCGCAACCTGGACCACCGCGTGGAGCTGGCCGCGCCGATCGAGACCCCGGAGTTGAAGGACGAGCTGATGGACACCTTGGAACGCGCCTTCGCCGACAACCAAAGTTCATGGGAGCTGCACGGCGACGGGGCCTGGGGGCGGCGGGCGCCGAAGCCGGGCGAGCACAAGCGCAACATGCAGCTCGAGCTGATGGAGCTGCACGCCCGCCGCACCGCCGAAGCGCGGCCAGCCGAGTTGGAGACGCCTTCCCGCGTAGTCGTTCGCTGAGCCAGCCGCGCCACCGAGGCCATGCCAGCCAAGCTGGAGACGCCTTCCCGAGTAGTCGCTCGCTGAGCCAGCCGCGCCACCGAGGCCATGCCAGCCAAGCTGGAGACGCCTTCCCGGGGCGACCGCTCGCTGAGTCGGCGGGCGCCGAGTAGTGGACTGGTCGGGCGCGCGTGGCCCAGCAAAAATTCACGACACGTTGGCCTTGGCAAGGGGACGATTTTGGCCGGGCAACGCCGCTCGCGCCAAATACCGTCGGGTGCAATCCGCATAATCGCGCCATGCCCACCCAATTGACCCCCACCCCAAGTAGTACCCCAGGTGCTACTATGGCTGACATGGCAAAGATCAGCGTGAGTCTCGAAGACGATCTCTATGCGCGCGTGCGCGAGGCATCCGGCTCCGAAGGCGTGTCCGGATGGCTTGCGGCAGCCGCATCCGCCCGCCTGCGAGCGGATGCCCTGCTTGCCGTGGCCGAGGAGATCGCGCACGACACGGGTGGGCCCTATACAGACCAGGAAGCTCGCAGAGGCCCGCCAATGGCTGCCCTCGTCTTCGACAGCGGCGCGCTGATCGCCCTGGAGCGGGGCGATCGTGCCGTCGGGGCCTTGCTCGCCGCGGCGGCACACGACGGTATCGAGGCCGTCACCTCCTCGGCATGCGTGGCTCAGGCTACGCGCGAACCCGCCCGTCAGGTCAGGCTCGCGCGTAGCCTGGCAGGATTCTTGGAGCGTCCTCTCGATGCCACCGACGCACGGCGCGGCGGCGCGCTGATGGCGCGCACGGAAACCTGTGACGTGGTGGACGCCGCGGTGGCGACGCTCGCGAAGGAGGGCGACACGGTCCTCACCAGCGACCCACACGACATCGCGCGACTGCTCGACGGTCTGGGCACGCAGGCGCGGGTCAGGCCTGTTTGAGCCTCCTCAAGAGCGGCCTAACCAGCGGCAGCGGGAATCCGATCGAGCGCCTCGCGCAACTCGTCCACCGTCTGATAGTCGAGCCCGAGGCGATGGTCATGGCGGTGGCGCACCACGCCCTGCTCGTCGATCACGACGACCGCACGCGCGGTGGAGCCGATACCGGGAGTCACGGCCGAATAGGACTTGGCCACCGACTTGTCGACGTCGGCCAGCAAAGGCACGTTGAGGCCGTGCTTGGCGGTGAACTGCTCGTGCGAGGAGAGGTCCTGCGAGGAGATCCCCACAACCGTGGCGTTCAATGAGGCGAAGTCCTCGGCGCGGTCGCGATAGGAGCAGAACTGCTTGGTGCAGACCATCGTGTTGTCGCCCGGATAGAACAGCAACACGACGCGCTCGCCGCGATGGTCTGAAAGCTTGAATGGACCCTTGGTCCCTCTCAGTTCGAAGTCCGGCGCCTGCTCGCCCACACGTGGTGTCTTGGCCATAGCTGTCCACCTTTCAGATCGGTTACCAATTGAGGATATAGAGCTTTCTCGGTGAGATAATCGGGGCCGCCCGCCAAGCGTCGTAAGCTGGGCGAGACTCGTTCCCTCCCCCGCGCTCATCCGCGGCCGTCCTGCCAACCCCTCCTATAGGTTCTCAACGATGCTCAAGCTCGCTCGCTGGACGACAACTCACCGCCTATACATCGCGATCGGCTGGGTGGTCCTGCTGATCGGCGTCAACGTGCTCGCCCAGGCGGGCGGCGGCGCCTCCTACTCGAACAACTTCACGCTGCCCAACTCCGACGCCCAGCGCGCCTCGGATCTGCTTGCGCGCAGCTTCCCGGCACAGGCCGGCGACCGCGACACGATCGTGTTCAAAGTCGC
Organism: uncultured Solirubrobacterales bacterium; assembly: GCA_963809705.1. Taxonomy (GTDB): domain Bacteria; phylum Actinomycetota; class Thermoleophilia; order Solirubrobacterales; family Solirubrobacteraceae; genus Palsa-744. Next base: position 1,089,141 of record CAWEKF010000002.1, read on the forward strand.
GCACGGCACGGTGCGCGACCCGGCGGTGGAGGCCCACATGAGCGCCCTGTTCGCCAAGGTCGACACGTTGCCCCACGTCTCCGGTGTGATCAGCCCGTACGCCGCCAGCCAAGCGGGCAAGGCGATCTCGGCCAACGGACAGATCGCGTTCGCGACGGTGGTATTCGACGAGAAGGCCAACGAACTGCCCAAGAGCGCCGGCGAAAACGTGGTCAAGGCGGCCGCAGCGGCGCGCACGCCGGACATCCAGATCGAGCTGGGCGGGCAGGCGATCGAGCAGACCGAGCAGGAAGGCTTCGGCATCACCACCGCCGTGGGGCTGCTGGCGGCGATCGTGGTGCTCTTGATCACTTTCGGCTCGCTGATCGCGATGGGCCTGCCGATCGTGACGGCGCTGTTCGGGCTCGGCACCGGGCTCGGCCTGATCGCCCTGTTCACGCACGTGGTGGACACGCCCAACTTCTCCTCCGAGCTCGCCGCGATGATCGGGCTGGGCGTGGGGATCGACTACTCCCTGTTCATCGTGACCCGCTTCCGCGAGGCCTACTCCACGCCCGGACCCACATTCGGCGACGTGCGCGAATCGGTCGTCCAGGCGATGGATACCGCCGGGCGCGCCGTGCTGTTCGCCGGCTGCACCGTCGTGATCGCCCTGCTCGGGATGATGCTGCTGGGCGTGGACTTCCTCTACGGCGTCGCGATCTCGGCGTCGATCGGCGTGCTGCTCGTGATGCTCGGCTCGCTGACCCTGCTGCCGGCCCTGTTGACGTTCGCCGGCGGGCGCCTGGTGCGTCCCGGCCGGCGCGCGCGCAAGCGCGGCGCGCAGGCGACCGACGCGCGGCGCGGCGGCAGGTGGCTGCGCTGGAGCGCCTTCGTACAGCGGCACTCGTGGAGTACCGCGACAGCCTCGGTGCTCGTGATGCTGGTGATCGCGGCGCCCGCGACAGCGCTTCGACTGGGCTCCAGCGACGCCAGCAACGACCCGGTCCATACCACCACATACAAGGCCTACCAGCTGCTGGCCGAGGGCTTCGGCAAGGGGTTCAACGGACCTTTGCTGATCGTCGCGACGGTGCCCAACCCGCGCAAGCAAGCGGTTTCACAGGGGACGCAGCCGACCACGCCACCGTCGGCCAGCGGCAAGGCGGCGATCGAAGAGCTGCGCGCGGCGATGGCCGGAGCGCCCTATGTGGCGGCGGTGGCGCCCGCCAAGTTCAACCCGGGCGGCAGCGTGGCCACGATCTCGGTCTATCCGACCTCCTCGCCCCAGGAGTACAGGACGACCCAACTGGTGACGCACTTGCGTGGTCAGGTCATACCGCCTGTAGCCACGCGCGCCGGCATGCACGTCTACGTGGGCGGTATCACGGCCGGCTCGGTCGACTTCGCGGCGGTGCTCGCGAAAAAGCTGCCCTTGTTCATCGGCGTTGTGGTGCTGCTCTCGGCGCTGCTGCTGATGGTGGTGTTCCGCTCGCTGGTGATCCCGCTGCAGGCCGCATTCATGAACCTGCTCAGCATCGGTGCCTCGCTTGGAGTGATCGTGGTCGTTTTCCAGTGGGGCTGGATCGACGGGCTGATGGGTGTCAAAGGCGGTCCGATCGAGTCGTTTATCCCTGTGATGCTGTTCGCCATCGTGTTTGGCCTATCGATGGACTATGAGGTCTTCCTGGTTTCGCGCATCCACGAGCAGTGGTCGCGCCATGGCGACAGCCGCAAGGCCGTCGGCGAAGGCTTGGCCCTCACCGGACGGGTGGTGACGGCGGCCGCGGCAATCATGATCTGTGTGTTCCTGTCGTTCATGCTCGGTGAAAGCAGGGTCATCAAGGAGTTCGGGCTGAGCCTTGCCTCAGCCGTGTTCCTGGATGCGGTGATCGTGCGCTGCCTGTTGCTGCCGGCCGTACTGAACATCCTTGGGGACATGACCTGGAAGATCCCTGGATGGCTGGACAGGAGCCTGCCGCGCCTGAATATCGAGGGCAGCGCCACGCACCTCAGCCCCGCCGACGAAGCCGAGCTCGCGGCCTTCGCCGCCGAGGAGAAAGCCGTGCCGGCCGGCACATCCGGGGGGACCGAGAGCTGAAGAGAGTGCGCGGAGGACTGCTTGCGGCCCTCGTGTGCATCGCGGCATCGTTTGCCTCGCCGGCGGGGGCGCTCGCCGCCGCCACTTCGCCGTCAAGGCCTTCGGCCCTGGTCGTGTTCGTCTCGGCCAATCCAGCCGCTGGAGAATCGCAGAGCGACGCTACCGAGCGCGAGCTGTCTTCCGTCGGAGGGCTCTCGACCGGCATTATGAGCGCCAGCCAAGGTACCTACACAGCCGCTCAGCTGGCTCTGGACATCACCCAAGGAACACGCATCTCAAGCTCCTCTTACCGTCAATCTGGACCGCCAGCACTTACGCTGGTCACCCACCAAAATGCTTCCGGAAGCGGTCGGATCGAACCTTGGGCCGCCGTTTTGAGACGAGCGGAAACGGCACCGCAGCTCCTCGAGCCGGGTCTGCTCGCCAGCCAAATTCCGGGCGGTGTCGCCTACGCCGGCATGGGCGGTGCCGATAGCGCGGTCGCAGCGACACGCAGCGGTCATCTTGCCGCCGTCTCGCGGGGCGCACCCACGACCTTGCTTGCTCGTGTCTCGCGCCTTGAGCGCACCCATCGGATGGTGGTCGCCGACCTACCTGACGGAGAAGCCGGCAACGCGGCGCTGAGAGCACTCGTCTCGACACGTCCCCAGGGTGAGCTGCTCGTCGCAATCCAGCGAGCGCCGGGCGGTCAAGACCATGCGCTCCTTTGGGTTGCCGCAGCCGGGCTCGGCAAAGGTGGGCAGACTCTAACCTCGCAGACCACGAACGAGCGAGGCCTGGTGGCTTCGATCGACATCGCCCCCACGATCCTCAAGCATCTCGGGCTGGCCACACCACCTGACATGCGCGGCAAGCCGATCCGGACAGACGGTCGCTTCGAGGACGCGCGAATGCGCTCTCTGAAGACGCGCCTGGAAGTGATCGGGGGACGCCGCCTGCCGGCTATCGCCTGGCTCATGGCGGCCTGGGCGCTGCTGCTGGCCGCTGTGAGCATCCCCCTTGGCGGTGCTCCCGGCCGTCCGGCGCAGGCGACGAGCAGCGAGCCGACCGCGACGACGCGGCGCCCACGCGAGCGCACCGTCCGGGCCAGGGCGCGGCGCGCGTGGGCGCTGAGGGTGGGCGCGCTCGCGCTCATGTGGACGCCGGTGGCGATCCTCTTGCCAGCCTCCCTGGAGCCCGCCAGGACAGTGGAATTCGCGGCGATCGTGGCAACCTGTTTCGCGCTGGCGGCCCTCACCGACGCGTTTGTGAGCTGGCCAAGGGCGCCGATCGTGCCGGCGGTGAGCGCCCTGGCCGCTTTGACGGCCGACGCGCTCGCGGGGACGCAATTGCTGGTGCGCTCGGTGCTGGGCCCCGACCCGATCTTGGGGGCGCGCTTCTATGGGATCGGCAACGAGCTGAAGTCGGCTCTTGCGGTGCTCGTGTTCAGCGCGGTCGCGGCGACCCTGTATCCGGCCGTGCGCTCCAGGCGGGCGGCGACAGCGATGGCTTGCGCGGGCATTTTGCTGGCGGTCGTGGAGGGCTCGGCGCGCATCGGCGCAGGCGTGGGCGGCGTGATCTTGGTCAGCGCGGGAACGGCGGTGGCGACGGTGATGCTGCTGCCGGGCGCCTTGAATCGGAAGCGCATCCTGCTTGTGATGGCGGCGCCCGTCCTCGGCCTGATCGCGTTGGCGGCGCTCGACCTGGCGACCGCTCACGGCAGCGGTCACTTCACCGGCAGCGTGCTCGATGCGCGCTCGCCTGGCGACATCAGAGATATCGTTGTGCGCCGCTATGGCGCGGCTTGGAACGAGTTGAAGAATCATCTGATGCCGCTGGCGACTGCGGTGGCGGTGGTCGCGTCGGTGCTTGCGGTTCGCCACAGAGAGCGGGTCTGCGCGCCGGTCGAGTCCGACCCGGCTTGGCTGGCGGCGCTGTCCGGCGGCCTCACGGCCGGCGCGATCGGCGCCCTGACCGAGGATTCGGGGCCGGTGCTGCTTGTCGTGGCGGTGCTGATGCTGGGCTGCGTGCTCGGCTACCTGTGGGGCAAGCCAAGCCAGGCCCCCGCCTCAGTCCATAGGGCGATGGTAGACGCGATCGAGGCGAGCGCATAGGCGCCGATCAACACCAGGAGCGCCAGTCCCAGGACCCTAAGAGCGCCTAACAGAATGCGGGTGCGGCTGGGACGGTCGAGGATCGGTTAGGCGCTTAAGGAGCGGCGCTCTCCTCCGACGGCGCGGGACCCTCGCCCGCCACCGCGCGGCGGCGGCCGATCAGCAGGACGATCAAGACGACGATGATCACGACGATCAGGATCCCGCCGGCGATGTAGCGCAGTTTGTGTTTGGCGGCCGCGGTTTTTTTGGTGGTCGCCGCCGCGATCTTCACGCGCGCGTTGGCCGCCTGGGCCTGCGCGACCAGCTTGCCCTGTTCGGTGACCGCGTAGGCGACCGTCATGTGGCCGCCATTGTTGAGCGAGATGTGCAGGTGGCCTGTGGGGGTCCCGGGATGAAACGTCAAGGCGTGCACTTGACCGTGGTGCAGCTGAGCTTCGTAGGCCTGCAAGCTCTCCTTTTCGAAATGCACGCTTGCGGCGCCCGCGGGCACGGCGAAGACGGCGGCGCCAAGCGCCAGGCACAAGACCGCGAGGGCGGCGTTCACTGCACGACTCGATCTATTCATGGCCCGCACCCTAGCGTTCGCGCCCGACACATGCGCCGGCGAAACTCTCCGAACCCAAAGGCGCCGCGGGGGAATCGACAGGATGTCGCGGTCCCCATCGGCAGCAGCGCCGGCCAGCTCGGCTCCTAAACCCGCCCGGTGTCGCGCCTGTAGGCGCGCCTTGCGAGCGTCGCCAAGATAGCGGTCCAGACAACGATCACGATCCACGCCTTCGCACCCCAAGGATGCGCGCCGAGGGCGATGTGGCTGGCCTGAACCAGCCAATAGGACGGCAGGAGCTGGCCGACGTCGTGCAGGAAGCCATGGTTGGGGATCGGAAACCAAGTCCCCCCCAGGAAGGCGAACAGGGCGACCCCGCCCCCCATCGCCGGCCCGATCGAATCGGGGGTCAACATGTGGCCGATCGCGATCCCCAAGGCGGCGAAGGGCACCAGGCAGACGAGGATCAGAAAGGTCATCTCCGGCCAGCTCGCCCGCGGACATGCTCACCCCGAGCGAGATGCCGGCCGCGTACAGCACAATCATGCTCAAGAGCGCCATCAGATAGGCCGTCAGGACCTTGGCCCGGAAGTAGGCGCGCGTGGAGAGCGGGCTGATGCGCAGCTGGCGATTCCAGCCGACCGCGCGCTCCGCCGCAATCCGGGCCCCACAGGACAGCATCGCGCTCATAGTCCCAAAAGCCACCATCCCAACCATGAAGTACATCGGCGCTGAGATGCCGGTGCCGCCCAGGTTGCGCGTGTCGCGGGTCGAGCCCGCGATCAGGAAGAATAGGACCAAGGGGAATCCCAGCGAAAGCACGAAGAAGCGGCGGTTGCGGAGCGTGCGCAACAGCTCATAGCGGGTGTATGGGAGCGCGTTCACACCACGCCCCCGCCAGGCACACACCGCGCACCGGCGCGGACTCGTTCGTGCGACACGGCGCTTGAAGCCCTCACAAGAGCGCTCCCAGAGCGCCGACGTCGGTCTCCTCGCCGGTCAGTTGCAAGAAGGCCTCCTCGAGGCCCGCGGCAGCGATCTCTATGTCGCGTGCTTCGGGATGGACCGCCAGCAGCGCCCGGATCGCCTCGTCGGAGTCGGCGCACGCCAGGACGACGGCCTCGCCGCGTCGCTCGGCGCCGCTCACTCCCGGCAGGCGCTCGAGCGCTTCGATCTCCACGTCGGGGAGGGTTGCGCGGATCGTGCGCGAGCCCACCATCGCCTTGATCTGGGTCGTCGGCCCGTCCGCGACGACCTTCCCGTGAGCCATCAGGATCGCGCGGTCGGCGTATGCGTCGGCCTCCTCCAGATAGTGGGTCGCAAACAGGATCGTCCTGCCCTGCGCGGCCTCCCCGCGCATCGTGGTCCAAAAGGAGCGCCGTCCCTCCACGTCCATCGCGACCGTCGGCTCGTCGAGCACGAGCAGTTTCGGATTGCTGACCAAGGCCACCGCGAAACGCACCCGCTGGGTCTGTCCGCCGGAGAGCTTCTGGGTGCGCTGGGCGGCGATGTCCGTGAGCCCGGTTGCCTGAAGCGTCTCGCCTACGTCGAGCGGCGCCGGGTACAACGAGGCCACCATCGCGATCAGCTCCGCCACCGAGAGGTCCCTGATCAAGGCGCCGGTCTGCAACATGGCGCCGACCTCGCCCGCGTCGATCGCAGCATTCGGCGAGCCCCCCAAGACCGACACGCTGCCGCCGTCGGGCTCGGCCAGGCCGAGGATCATGTCGATGGTGGTGGACTTGCCGGCGCCGTTTGGACCAAGCAAAGCCACCGTCTCGCCGGCCTCGATCGACAGGTCGATGCCGCGCACCGCTGCGATCGAGCCGTAGCTCTTGTGTAGATCGCGAGCCTCAATCACGCCCATCGACGTCAGCTTATTGGCTGATGGACTTCGATCCGCGAGAGACAATTGTCATCAGCGGCGAAGCCGCGCCGCCTTCAACCGCTCGGTCTTGCCCAACTCGACCTTGCGCAGGCGCACGGTGTCGGGCGTGACCTCGACGCACTCGTCCTCGCGCACGAACTCCAGCGCCTCGTCGAGGGTCATCTTGCGGTGCGCCGCAAGGCGTTCGTAGACGTCGGAGGTGGAGGAGCGGATGTTGGTCAGATGCTTCTCCTTGGTGGGGTTGACGTCGATGTCCTCCGAGCGCGAGTTTTCGCCGACGATCATCCCCTCGTAGACCTCCTCCCCCGGGCCGACGAACAGCATCCCGCGCTCGGAGAGGCTCGTCAGCGAGTAGCCGGCCGTGGTGCCGGCGCGGTCGGCCACCAGCGAGCCGGCAGGGCGCGTGCGCAGCTCGCCCGCCCACGGCTCCCAGCGATCGAACACGTGGTGCATCAGGCCAGTACCGCGCGTCTCGGTGAGGAACTCGGTGCGGAAGCCGATCAGCCCGCGCGCGGGCACCACGTAGTCCATCCGCACCCAGCCGGTGCCGTGGTTGGTCATGTGCTCCATACGGCCCTTGCGCAGCGCCAGCATCTGCGTGACGACGCCGACATAGTCCTCGGGCACATCGATCGACAGGCGCTCGAAAGGCTCGTGGCGCTTGCCGTCGATCTGGCGGATCAGCACGTGCGGCTGGCCGACGGTCAGCTCGAAGCCCTCGCGACGCATTTGCTCGACGAGCACCCCCAGCTGCAGCTCGCCACGCCCCTGCACCTCCCATTGATTTGGATCCCCACCCGTCCGATCTGTATTGACCACGCGCAGCGATACGTTGCCGACCAGCTCGCGGTCGAGCCGCTCGCGCACCTGCCGCGCGGTCAGCTTGGAGCCATCCTTGCCGGCCAGAGGCGAGGTGTTGATGCCGATCGTGATCGACAGGGACGGCTCGTCCACGGTGATGACGGGCAAGGGGCGCGGGTCCTCGGGGTCGGCGAGCGTCTCGCCGATCGTGATCTCAGCGATCCCTGCCACCGCGATGATCTCGCCGGGCCCCGCCTCGGGCGCCTCAACCCGATCGAGTGCGTCGGTGACGTACAGCTCGGAGACCTGGGCCCGCTCGATCGAGCCGTCGGCGCGACACCACGCGACCTGCTGGCCTCGCTTGACCTGCCCGTTGCGCACGCGGCAGATCGCAAGGCGGCCCAAATAGGGTGAGGCATCCAGATTGGTGACCAAGGCCTGCAGGGATGCTCGAGGGTCGTACATCGGCGCCGGGATGCGCTCCACCAGCAGGTCCAGCAAAGGGGCCAAAGTTCCCTCTGTGGGGACTGCGCCGCCAGCGTCGTAGTCGAGCGTGGCGATGCCCGCGAGCGTTGCAATAGACGATCGGGAACTCGATCTGCTCCTCGTCGGCGTCGAGGTCCAGAAACAGCTCGTACACCTCGTCCACGACCTCGGCCACGCGCGCGTCGGGACGATCCACCTTGTTGACGACCAGGATCACCGGCAGGCGCGACTCCAAGGCCTTGCGCAACACAAACCTCGTTTGCGGCAAAGGGCCCTCGGAGGCGTCCACGAGCAGGAGCACCCCATCGACCATCGTCAAGCCGCGCTCGACCTCGCCGCCGAAGTCGGCGTGGCCGGGGGTGTCCACGATGTTGAGCTTGACCCCGTTATGGCGCAGGGAGGTGTTCTTGGCGAGGATCGTGATGCCCTTCTCGCGCTCCAGGTCCATCGAGTCCATCACCCGCTCGGCCACGTCCTGGCCGGCCCGGAACGCGCCGGACTGCCACAGCATGGCGTCCACCAAAGTGGTCTTGCCATGGTCGACGTGAGCGACGATCGCCACGTTGCGGATGTCATCTCTGGGAACGAGCACCGGCGGGACAGGGTAGTGGCTGGACTGTGGTGTTTGCCGTGAGCGTCCCCTACGCGCGTGCGCGGCCTTTAAAACAGACAATGCCTTGGAACCTGGCTCACGCGCGCGCTGGTCACCCGTTTTTGAGCAACCAACATCGCGCCTCACCTCTCCAAATAACAAAAGACAGCTACTTGCGAGCGGCGGCGAAAGCCCTACGGCTCATGCTCATCGAGAAGCGCAGAAAGGCCCTGGGGACCCTCTCGGCGCGCGCCACCACCTCCTCCAGGGAGGCCGCGAAGCGCCTGATCTCGGCCTCCTCGACGACCAGCGAAGGCAGGGCCTTGACCACGTTCATGCGGTGCCCCGCGACCTGGCAGAGGATGCCGGTGCTCGTGGAACAGGGGTCCGACGATCAGCTGAGAGAAGATGCCCGGTTGCGCGCGCTCGGCGGCATTCCACACCGACCGTCGCGCCCCGCCTTCGGGGGGCCCGAACTCGATCGCCCACATCAGGCCGAGGCCGCGCACGTTGGAGACGACTTCGTAGCGCTCCACGAGCGGCGCCGTCAGCTCCAGCAGCAGGGCGCCGAGTTGCTCGGCGCGGGCAACCAGTCCCTCGGTATCGAGCACGCGCAGCGTGGCCAGGGCAGCAGCCGCGGCCAGGTCGTTGCCGCCAAACGTCGAGCCGTGGCGCACCGCCCGCTCCATGCCGTCGAACACGCTGTCGAAGGCCGCGCGCGAGACGAGCACTGCCCCGATCGGGACGAGCCCGCCGGACAGCGCCTTTGAGAGGCAGATGAGGTCCGGCTCCAAGCCCCAATGCTCCAAGGCCAGGAAGCGTCCTGTGCGCCCAAGGCCGGTCTGGACCTCGTCGCATACAAACAGGGCGCCCGCTTCGCGACAGAGCCGCTGCGCTGCCTGCAGGTAACCGTCGGGCGGCAGGTTGACGCCCTTGCCCTGGACCGGCTCGACCACGAACGCCGCAACCGCTCCATCCGCCTCCCCGCCTCCCCTCTCTCGGGCCGCGGACTCGGCGCGTCCGCTGCGAGCTTTGCCATCAACCCCGCCGACGAGCGCGCGAGCCAAAGCGTCGATGTCACCGAAGGGCACCGCCTCGCACCCCGACAACAGCGGACCGAAGCCCGCCCTGAACTCTTCGTTGCCGTTGAGCGACAGCGATCCGAGTGTTAGCCCGTGGAATGCGTGCTCGGCGAACAGGATCCGCGAGCGTCCGGTGGCGGCGCGCGCGATCTTGACGGCCGCCTCAACCGCCTCGGTGCCGCTGTTGGCCGGCACCATCGCCGCAACCGAGCCGGGGGCCCGTGCCAGCAGCTGCTCGGCAAGCACACCGCTCAACAGCGTGACCCCCAGCTGGGGCAGGTTGGCGGTGTGAGCCTCCATCGTGTCGCGCACGGCGGCGATCGCCTCAGGGTGGTTACGCCCGATCGCAAACACGCCATAGCCGCTGAGCAGATCGAGATAGCGGTTGCCCTCGGCGTCAATCAGATCAGCCCCTTCGCCGGCCACCCAGCGCCTGTCGAGGCCGAGCGTGCGCACGATTCGCCCGAGTTGAGGATTCAGGTGAGCGTCATTGAGCGCCATCTCCTCACCGATCCTGCCCGCGAGGATCTCGCGGACGGGCGGGAGGGCATCGGCCATACCCGAAAGGGTACGCCCAGGCTGTCTGCGAGCGGGCTCGCGCGCTACGAGCTGACCCGTGCGCGAGAACGACGCGAGTTGCGATTGCGCGAGGAGCGGCCCGAAGGGCGTCCCGTGGAGCGCTTCGACTCGGGCCTGCCGCGTGTGGCGTCGCTGGGAAAACCGCCGAGCTCCAACTCACGATGCAAGCCGAGCCCGCCAACCATGCCGGCGAACTCGCGCGCCTGCTCACCCATGACGAACGTGACACCCACGCCGGAGGCGCCGGCGCGAGCGGTGCGCCCAACGCGGTGGACATAGTCCTCACGCGTGGAGGGCATGTCGTAGTTGATCACGTGGGTGATACCTGACACGTCGATGCCGCGCGCGGCCACGTCGGTGGCTACAAGCGTGTCGACGTGACCGGCCTCGAAGCGGGCCAAGGCCTTCTCGCGTTGGGACTGAGACTTGTCACCATGCATCGCGACAGCTGGGACACTGCTCGCGGCGAGGCGCTTGACGAGCCGGTCGGCGCCGCGCTTGGTACGCACGAACACGAGCGTCAGTCCGCGCTCGGGAGCGGACAGCTCGGCCACCAGGCGATCGACCTTGCCCTCGTGTGAGACCGACACGAAACGGTGCTCGACCGATCCCTTGCGCTCGGCTGGGTGGGCGTGCTCGTGGCGAGCAGGATCGGTCGTGTAGACGGCCGCGATCTTGCCCACCTCACCTTGCAAAGTGGCCGAGAACAACAGAGTTTGGCGCTGGGGAGTGGTCATCTTGACGATGCGGTCGACGACCGGACGGAAGCCCATGTCGAGCATGCGATCGGCCTCGTCGAGTACGAGCAGGCGCACCTGCTTCAGGGACACGTCGCGACGATCGATCAGGTCGAGCAGGCGTCCGGGGGTGGCCACGAGGATGTGGGCGCGGGCGGCGATGCGCGCTTGCTTGACGATGCCGGCGCCACCGTACACGGCTGCGATCGAGAGCGCGCGGGCGTGTGCGATCGAGCGCAGGTCCTCCACAATCTGGAGGGCAAGCTCGCGCGTCGGTGCAAGGACCAGCGCCGAAGGTCGCGGATCGCTGTCCTTCAAGCGCTCTACCAGGGGCACGCCGAAGGCGAGCGTCTTGCCCGAGCCTGTGGGTGACTGGGCAAGCACGTCGCGGCCCGCGAGCACATCGGGGATGACCATGCCCTGCACGGCGAACGGCGCGCCGATGCCACGCTTGGACAGCTCGCGGGAGACGACCTCGGACACGCCGAGGTCGGCGAAAGAATCGGACTTCATGTTGTGATGCTCCTTTTGGGGCGACCCTGTGGCCACGCTATGGAGGGGAGATTCGTACTGGCCCCATCCGCGCCCTGAGAGCACCAACAAAGACAAGAACCTCGCGGATGACAAATGTCATCCGTGCGCCGCACGTTAGCAGCCTCAGGCGGCGAAGCTCTTTGTTGCCTTGCGCTCGGAGGTAATTCTGACCACGTCCCAGGCGAGCCCAAGGCTCTCCATCGCGCGGATCACCATCGCCGAGATGTCGATCTGGCGCCAGGAGAAGCCGTGAAACGCTGAGGTCGGGAAAGCGTGGTGGTTGTTGTGCCAGGCCTCGCCCAATGAGAAGGGAGCGAGCCAGGCGAGGTTGCGCGAGTGATCGCCGGTCTCGTAGGAACGCCGCCCGAAGAAGTGGCAGAGCGAGTTGATCGAGTAGGTGACGTGGTGGAGCAGGAGCATGCGCACCGCCCCGCCCCACAGCAGCCCGGTCAGCGCGGCTGTAAGTGTGCCGCCGATCAAATAGCCCAGGCCGAAGGCAAAGCCGAGTCCACCGATCGCCCACACGAAGAAGGTCTTGTCGACGAACGAGACGACGGGATCGGCACACAGATCCGGGGCGTAGCGTTCACGATGGCCGCGGGCGGTGTGGATGAAGAGCCAGCCGACGTGTGCGTGGACCAGGCCCTTCAAGGCGCCGCGCAGGCCGCTGCCATGGTCGACGTGCGGGCTGTGCGGATCGCCCTCGCGGTCGGAGAACGCGTGATGCTTGCGGTGGTCGGCCACCCAGGAGATGACGGGGCCCTCGATCGCGGCAGAGCCGAGCACGGCGAAGACGAAGCGAAAGAACGGGGATGTCTTGAACGAACGGTGGGTAAAGAGACGATGAAAGCCGACTGTGACACCGAGCGCCGTGGAGACGTACATGATCGCGAACACGACCAGGTCCGAACCGTGGAGCAGGCCATCCCAGAGCTGCCAGCCGACGACGCCGAGGGCAAGGATCGGGCCGACCGTGATCAGGCCCGTGAGGAAACGGTCGAGATTCTCGAAGACTGGCGGCTGGACGTCATCGGCAGTCGGCCCGTCGGCTCGGGCGCCTTCGTCATGAATGCCGCCGGGAGGGAGTTCGTCGGCCACGGAGAGCCGGCTGCGGGCATCCTCAGAACCCTGCCGGGCGGCCGCGGGGCGCTGGATAGAATCGGTGCTCATCGGTGTGCTCGCCGCTGGAAGGTAGCACGCCGACGGGACGCGACGAGCCGCTACACCCTCAGTAGATACCCGATGTACTCCTTGCGAAACACCGGTTGGAGGAGATATGCCATTTTCCACGACTGAGCCACTGCGTCGCGAGCTTGCCGACGCGATGCCCGAGCGCGCCTTCACGGTGCGCTTCTGGGACGGCACGCAACTACCCGCGACTAACGGAAACGGACACGGTCCCACGTTCACCGTGCGCTCGCCCAAGGCGGTGGCACACGTCGTACGCGCGCCGGGCGAGCTGGGACTCGGCAGGGCATACGTGGCGGGTGATCTGGAGGTCGACGACCTCGACCGCGTGATCGATTTGATCGATGACTTCGAGGAGCCTCAGATCGATCACGCCACCCGGGCTCGGATCGCGGTCGCGGCTGTCAGGGCGGTGGGGCTGACGCTACCCCCGAGGGCCCCCAGGGGCGAGCTGAGACTGAAGGGCCGCAGCCACAGCAAGGAGCGCGACTCCAGGGCGGTCCGCCACCACTATGACGTGTCGAACGAGTTCTTCGAACTGTTCCTCGACAAGTCGATGACCTACAGCTGTGCGATCTTCTCGCGCGGCGCTCAGACCTTGGAGGAGGCCCAGTACACCAAGCTCGACCTGGTCTGCACGAAGCTGAAACTCAAAGAGGGCGAACGCGTGCTCGACGTGGGCTGTGGCTGGGGCGCGTTTGTGATGCATGCTGCCAAGCAGTACGGCGTGAAGGCTGTGGGCATCACGCTCAGTCCGCCCCAGGCAGAACTGGCGCGGCGGCGGATCGCCGAAGCGGGGCTGAGCGACAGGGTCGAGGTGAGGGTGGCCGACTACAGGGACCTACACGGCGAGCGCTACGACGCGATCGCCTCGATCGGCATGGTCGAGCACGTCGGCGAGAGCAATATCGACGTGTATGCGCAGAAACTGAGGAATCTGCTCGGAGCCGACGGGTGCCTGCTCAACCACGGCATCGCGCATCTGTATACGGATGTGGGCTACCACGGCGATTTCACCCAGCGCTACGTGTTCCCCGACGGGGATCCAGTGCAGCTCTCGCGCGTGCAGCTGGCCCTGGAGCGCGCGGGCTTCGTGACCGAGCACGTCGAGGAGTTCGGCAGGGACTACTACGACACGCTGACCGAGTGGATCAAGCGCCTGGACGAAAACCTGGAGCGGGCCGAGCAGCTGGCCGGCAAGGAGCGGTTGCGCGTGTGGCGCCTGTACCTGCGCTCGGCGCGCAACATCTTTAGGACGGAGTTCGTCTCGATCTACCAGACGTTGGCACGTCCCCGTCGGGTCTGAACCGCTCGTCGGGTCTGAACCGCTCGTCGGGTCTGAACCGCTCGTCGGGTCTGAACCGCTCGCTGGGTCTGAACCGCCAGAATGGCTATCCCGCGCGCGTGCGCGGCCAGGGACCACGCTTTGCTTGTTAAGTAGGCCGCGCGCGCACGCGGGGCACCCCTTTGCGCGCAACACAACCTCCGCTCACACAACCTCCGCGCGCCGTCCATCGGCCTACTCGAGCGAGGCCATTACGTGCTTCACGACGGTGTAGTCCTCCAGCGAGTACACGCTCAAATCCTTCCCATACCCAGACTCCTTGAAGCCCCCGTGGGGCATCTCGGAGACGAGCGGGATGTGGTCGTTGATCCACACGCAGCCGAACCTGAGCGCCTTGGACACGCGCAGGGCGCGGCCCACGTCGCGCGTCCATACCGAGGAGGCCAGACCGTAGCGCGTGGAGTTAGCCCAGGCGATCGCCTGGGCCTCCTCAGAGAAGCGCTGGACGGTGATGACCGGGCCGAATATCTCATCGCGGATCAGCTCGTCGGACTGCTCCAGGCCGGCGACCACGGTCGGCTTGTAGAAGAAGCCCTCGCGCGCGGCGGCGGCGCCCCCGGTGACGACCTCGGCGTGGGCGGGACGGCGCTCCAGGAAGCCTGAGACGCGCCCCAGCTGGCGCTCGGAGTTGACCGGGCCCAGCGTGGTCTCGGGCGCGAGCGTGTCGCCGATCACGAGGCTCTTGGCCTGCTCGGCCAAGCCGGCGACCACATCGTCGTAGACGCCTGCGCCCGCCAGGACGCGCGTGGCGGCGGTGCAGTCCTGACCGGCGTTGTAGTAGCCGGTGCCGGCGATCGTCGCCATCGCGGTGGCCATGTCGACGTCGTCGAATACGACGACAGGGGCCTTGCCGCCCAGCTCCAGGTGCACGCGCTTGAGCGTCTCAGCCGCGGTGCGGGCCACGTGCTTGCCGGTTGCGACCGAGCCGGTGAGGGCGAGCATGTCGACGTCGGGGTGCTCCAACAGGGCCTGGCCGGTCGGCTCGCCGGGGCCCATCACGACGTTGAAAACGCCCGGTGGCAACACGTCGGCGGCCAGTTGGGCGAAGCGCACGGTCGTGACCGGCGTGGTCTCGGCCGGCTTGAGCACGACCGTGTTGCCGGCGGCCAGGGCAGGGGCGATCTTCCAGATGGCCATCATCAGGGGGTAGTTCCAGGGCGTAACCTGGCCGATCACGCCGACGGCCTCGCGCCGCACAAAGGAGGTGTAGCCCTGCATGTACTCGCCGGCGGCCCTGCCCTCCAGACAGCGCGCGGCGCCCGCGAAGAAGCGCAGGTTGTCGGCCATCACCGGCAGCTCGTCCCCGGCGACGGCGGCCAGGGGCTTGCCGGCGTTGAGCGCCTCCAGGCGCGCGATCTCCTCGGCGTTGGCCTCGACCAGGTCGGCCAGGGCGAGCAGGGCGGCGGCGCGTTCGGCGGGCGTCGTCTGCGACCAGCCGGCGAGGGCCGCGCGCGCGGCCCTGACCGCGCGATCGACATCGGCGGAGCTGGAGACGGGCGCGCGCCACAGCTCGGCGCCGGTGGACGGGTTGAAGACCGCCATCGTGTCCCCCGCGCCGGCGACCGACTCGCCGGCGATGAAGTTCTCGAGCGTGTCGGTGGTGGTGGCCATGCTGCCTCCTGGAGGTCGACGGAGTTGGGGACTAGTTGTTGGGGATTGCTGTTCGTGCGTTTCGCCCTGACCGCGCCCCGTCCAAGCCGGGGGGCTGGGCAAGCGCGGCGGCTACGGCGGGGTGGACGATCTCGCCCGCCTGGACGTTGACCCCGGAGCGCAACGCCTCGTTGGCGGCCAAAGCCCGCTCGACTCCGCCGGCCAGCTCGATGACATACGGCAGGGTCGCGTTGGTGAGCGCGTAGGTCGAGGTGATCGGCACGGCGCCGGGCATGTTGGTGACGCAGTAGTGGGTGATCCCGTCCACCTCGAAGGTGGGGTTCGAGTGGGTCGTGGGGCGCGAGGTCTCAAAGCAGCCGCCCTGGTCGATCGAGACGTCGACCAGGACCGCGTTGCGCTTCATCGTGGCCAGCTGAGCGCGCGAGATCACGTGGGGGGCGCGCCCGCCGTGGATCAGGACGGCCCCGATTACGAGGTCGGCCTGGGGTAGCATCTCCTCGATCGCCAGGGTCGAGGAGTAGACGGTGGAGGCGCGCCCGCCGAAGGCCACTTCGAGGTCGCGCAGGCGGTCGATCGAGCGGTCGAACACGAACACGTCGGCCTGCATCCCGATCGCGATGAAGGCGGCGTTCATGCCGACCACGCCGCCGCCGATCACGAGCACCGTGGCCGCCGCCACGCCGGGCACGCCGCCGAGCAGGATGCCGCGTCCGCCCAGGGGCTTCTCCAGCATGAAGGCGCCAGCCTGTGTGGCGATCTTGCCGGCGACCTCGCTCATCGGCGCGAGCAGGGGCAGGCGCCCGCCGGCGTCCTCGACCGTCTCATAGGCGATGCACGTCGCTCGCGAGCGGCGCAACCCCTCGGCCAGGTCGGGCTCGGCCGCGAGATGCAGGTAGGTGAACAGGGTGTGGCGCTCGTCCAGGAGCGCGACCTCGGAGGCCTGGGGCTCCTTGACCTTGAGGATCAGCTCGGCGCCGGCGAATAGCGCGTCGGCGCCGTCCACGATGGTGGCTCCCTGGGCGGCGAACTGCTCGTCGGAGATCGCGCTGCCCAGGCCCGCCCCAGCCTGGATCAGGACCACGTGCCCGCGCGAGCACAGCTCGCGCACACCGGCCGGGGTGATGGCGACGCGATACTCATCGGGCTTTATCTCGGTGGGCACGCCCACTCTCATTGGCAGACCCTCCGGTCACAGGGGGTACGAACAACGATCCAAAAAGATCCATCCAGCGAATTACCCGTACGGCCTCGCGCACACGCGGACGCCGCTCGATCGTGGCTCATCGCGCCAACTCCCGCCCTCGCAGGGCCAGCCAGAACTCGATCCGGTCGCGCGCCTGGTTGAAGTCGCGGCCGGTCAGCTGCTCGACGCGCTTGATCCGGTAGCGCAGGGTGTGGCGATGGCAGTAGAGCGTCTGCGCGGCGCGCTCCCAATGGCCGTTCTGTTCGATAAACACGTCCAGCGAGCGCAACAGCTCGTCGCCGTACTCGCCCTCGTCGCTTTCGACCGGCCCGAGCACGCTCTGGCAGTAGGAGCTCAGGGCGTCGTCGTCCTGCAGGGAGAGCAGCAACTGGAAGGCGCCGAGGTCCTTGTAGGAGGCGACCTCGGGGGCACTCCCGTTGGCCAGGCGCACGGCTTCCAGGGCGCAGCGCGCCTCGTGGAAGCTGCGCCTGAGGTGTTGAGTTGGTCCCACCCGAGAGGCGGCGGCGCGCACCTCGCCGAAGCGGGTGCTCAGCTCGGCGCGCACCTTGCGGGCCAGCTCGACCGGGTCCTCAGACTCGCCGTTGCCGTCCACCACCGCGCACAGCAACCCGTTGCGCAACGCCACGAGCGAGTGGATCCCGCTGCGCTCCAGGATCGCCTCCAGCGTCGAGGCGGCCGTCGCGGGCTCGCTCAGGGCAAACGCCAATACGGCCGCGCTCTCGCCGATCCCGAACGGGCGCAGGCGCGATTGCAGCTCCTCGGGATACAGCCTGCCGGTCAGCGCCTCGGCCAGGATATCCCCCGCCATGTTGCGCTGCAACAGTTCATAGCGCTCGTTGAGCAATTGCGCGAACACGCGCTCGGTGACGGCGATGAAGGGCAGCTCGTAAGGCACCTCGAACAGGGGAAAGCCGAGCTTGCGCGCCGTGTTGAGCACGGCCGCGGGAACCTTCTTGTGGACGAAGCCGGTACCGAAGCCGAGACCGGCGATCTCGCGCTCGGCCAGGCGCTGCACGAACTCGCGCTGAGTCTTCGCGCCGGAGAGCTGCAACCCGGTCGTCAACAGCAGCTCGCCACCGCGCAGCCAAGGCGTGGGATCGAGCAGCTCGGTCGAGTGCACCCAGCGCACATTGGACTTGGCGTGCTCCTCGCCGGTGGCGAGCGTCAAATCAAGCTCGGATACGAGGCTCTCGACGGTCAACATCGCCTGGCGCCTTCCTCTTCACGATCCGCTCCCACGCCTCGCTCAATACGGGGCGCAGGATGCCCTCGATCTCGGCGAACTGCTCAGGGCCGGCGATCAGGGGCGGCGAAAGCTGGATGACGGGGTCGCCACGGTCGTCGGTGCGGCAGATCAGACCTTCTTCGAATAGGGCGCCCGAGAGGAAGCCGCGCAGCAGCTCCTCGGACTCTTGGGCGTCAAAGGTGGCCTTCGTGTCCTTGTTCTTGACCAGCTCGATCGCATGGAAGTAGCCGGCGCCGCGCACGTCGCCGACGATCGGCAGGTCGCGCAAGCCCTCGAGCATCGCCCGGAATTCACCCTCGTGAGCCAGCACGTGCTCGTTGATGCGCTCGCGCTCCATCACGTCGAGGTTGGCCATCGCCACGGCGCACGCCATCGGGTGCCCGCCGAAGGTGAAGCCGTGGTTGAAGATCGCGTGCCCGTGCAAGAACGGCTCGGCGACACGGTCTGTGGCGATCACGGCGCCCATCGGCGCATAGGCCGAGGTCATGCCCTTGGCGGTCGTGACGATGTCCGGCTTGGAGTCGTAGCGCTCGCACCCGAACCAGTGCCCCAAGCGTCCCCAGGCGCAGATCACCTCATCGGAGATGAGCAGCACTTTATGGCGATCGCAGATCTCCCTCACCCGCTGGAAGTAGCCCTCCTGGGGCACGAAGCAGCCGCCCCCGTTCTGAACCGGCTCGAGGATCACTGCCGCCACGGTATGGGGCCCCTCGAACAGGATCGCCTCCTCGATCGCATCGGCCGCCCACAGGGGATCGCGCTCTTCGGTCCAGCGATAGGAGTTGGTGTTGGGCACGTGCCTGCCGCCCGGCGTGAGCGGCTCGAACGGCTCGCGCAAAGGCGGCAGGCCCGTGGCTGTGAGCGCCCCCATCGAGGTGCCGTGGTAGGCAAGGTTGCGCGAGATGATCTTGTGCTTGCGTGGCTCGCCGCAGGCGGCGTGATAAGCCTTGGCGAGCTTCCAGGCCGACTCGACCGCCTCCGAGCCGCCGGACACGAAGAACACCCTGTTCAAGTCGCCAGGCGCTAAAGCCGCAATACGCGCGGCCAATTCGATCGAAGGCGGGTGGGCGTAGCTCCAATTGGTATAGAAGCCGAGCTGCTTGGCCTGCTCGGCTGCCGCTTCGCCCAGCTCGGCCCGCCCGTGGCCGATGTTCACGCAGTACAGGGCCGACAGTCCGTCGAGGTAGCGCTTGCCGTGTGTGTCATACACGTAGCAGCCCTCGCCGCGCTCGATGATCGGGACCTCGCCGCCCTCCTCGTAGGCGCCCATCCTGGTGAAGTGCATCCACAGGTGGCGCTTGGCCTGGGCCTGCAGATGGGCCTGGGCGTCGGCGGCGGTCAGGTCGACCCCACCGGCCGGCACACCGTCCGCGACCCCATCGTCACCCGCCACCCCACTGCCCGCCATGGCGGGCGATCGCTTATGAGAGTGAGAGGCTCGACTTGACATAGACACCTGGGACAACGGTATCGCCCACCCTTGTGCGCATCAATGCGCTACTCGTTCAACAGATCGTCTACCCGTTGTACTGGATGTACAAACGACGTGTGACTTCTTGGCGATTGCGCCCCTTGTGGTGGCGTCAAAGCGGTCCTAGCCTTGCCTCAGACTGCTTGTAACGATCACAACTTGACCGTCGCGGGCGACCTGCCACAGGGGCCGGCGACAGAGAGGGTTGACGCCATGGCCAGTATCAGCTTCCCCGGGGAACCACACCTCAAAGCGACGGGCGAGGTGGTGGATAAGGGGCTCAAGAAAGACGCGATCGGCTACCTCTCGAACCTTGTGATCGGTGTCGCCTCGACGGCGCCGGCCTACTCGCTGGCGGCCACGCTCGGCTTCATCGTGGCGGTCACTGGGGTGGGTGTGCATGCGCCTGCGGTCCTACTGGTGGCGTTCATTCCGATGCTCCTGATCGCCGGCGCCTATTGGGGCCTGAACCGCGCCGACCCCGATGCGGGTACCACGTTCGCGTGGACCACGCGAGCGCTTGGCCCGGCCACCGGCTGGGTCAACGGCTGGGCGATCTTCCTGGCCGACGTGCTCGTGATGGCCTCGCTGGCCGACATCGCGGGCATCTACACGTTCAAGCTGTTCGGCTGGGAATCGGCCGCCAATTCGACCGGCGCGGTGATGGCAGCGGCGGTTGTTTGGATCGCCGTGATGACGTGGATCTGCTATCGCGGGATCGAGCTGTCGGCGCGCATCCAGCAAGTCCTCCTGAGCGCCGAGATCCTGATCCTGGGGCTGTTCGCGGTGGTGGCGTTGGTGAAGGTGTACGGCAGCCACCCGGCCGGCTCGATCGAGCCGACGATCGGCTGGTTCAACCCGTTCGCCCTGAAATTCGGCGCGCTGCTCGACGGCATCCTGCTGGGGGTGTTCATCTACTGGGGCTGGGACTCCGGGGTGGCGGTCAACGAGGAGTCCGAAGACCCCAACGAGGGGCCGGGCAGGGCGGCAGTGATGTCGACGATCCTGCTTGTTTTGATCTATGTGATCGTGAGCGCCGCCGGACAGGCCTTCCACGGGCCGGGCTTCCTGAGCAACAACAGCGAAGACGTGCTTAACGCGCTCGGCAAACCCGTGCTCGGGTCGGGGCTGGACAAGCTGTTGATCATCGCCGTGCTCACCTCCGCGTCCGCATCTACGCAGACGACGATCCTGCCGACCGCGCGCACCACGTTGTCGATGGCCTATTGGAAGTCGATCCCGAAGGCGTTCGGGCGCGTGCATCCGCGCTATCTGACGCCCAGCTTCTCCACCCTGATGATGGGCGGCATCTCGATCCTGTGGACGATCGTGATCCTGCTGCTCTCCTCCAATGCGCTTGAAGACTCGATCGTGGCGATCGGCTTCCCGATCTGCTTCTACTACGGCTTCACCGGGATCGCCTGCATCGTGTACTACCGCCACGAGCTGACCAACAGCGTGCGCGACTTCATCCTGCTCGGCATCGCACCCCTGATCGGCGGCTTGATCCTGTTCGGGGTGTTCGTCAAGGCGGTGATCTTCTACGGCCACGCCGAAAACGTGTCCTCCAAACCGATCCTCGGCATCACCCTGCCCCTGTGGATGGGGATCGGCGGGATGCTGATCGGCTTGATCCTGATGCTCGTCTCGCGCCCGTTCTTCAGGGACTACTTCTCGCGCAAACTGGAAACTGTGCAACCGGGCCTGTTCGAGGAGCCGGTGGAGCACGCGCCGGCGCGGTTCTGACCCTGCGGGGCTGTGGACCCCGGACCCAACTGCAGGCCGCGGAGGCGAAAGGAGGAGCCAGGCGCGCGGACTTGGGAGGCCCGTGCGCCGGTTCCCCCGTTAGCACTGGGCGCCGGCGTGTCGAACACCCGTGCATGTGCCAAGCCCCGTCTGACTTCAAGACCAAACCTTGTACATCCGGGCGCCCGGTTTCGGCTACCGTTCGACCAAGCCAAGACGGCAAGCGAGCCGCGCCGGATCGTGAGCATCGACGTAGAGACAAGCCTTCAAGCCGACCGCAAGAGCACCCAGCGCGACCGGCTGATCGCGGGTATGGTCGCGGCTGCACACCGCTGCGGTTACGCCAACGCGAACGTGTCCCAGGTGATCGCAGAGGCCGGCGTCTCCAGACCCACCTTCTATGAGTACTTCAGGGACAAGGACGACTGCTTCGTCGCGACCCACCGCGAGATCAGCAGATTGCTGGTGTGGGAGATCCGCCGGGCCGTGCAGGCGGAGGCGCCGGAGCTGGCCGTCCAGACGGCGATCAGGGCGCTGATCAGGCTCTCCGAAGAATTCCCGGACCGAGCCGGCTTTCTTTGCAACGAGGCAATGGCAGCTGGATGGCGGGGCTTGGACGAGCGCGACCGGCTGATCGACAAGCTCGCCCAAATCGTCGAGGAAGCCAGGGCCCTAGCTCCAGCGGACACGCCCACACCGGACCTGCCGATCCAGGTGGTGTTCGGCGCCGGGCGCTGGCTGCTTGCCCCTCCGTTGCGCCGCGGCGAGCACGACCTGAGCGCGCTGGCGGATGATTTTGTGCGTTGGGTGGAGATGTACGAGCTGCCCACGCGCGAGCATCGCTGGCACAAGCTCGAGCCGGGACCGGAGCTGGCGCCTTCGTCGTTCGTTTCAGAGCTTCTCGTTGAGCCCGCCGCCGGCGATCCCGCCGGGGCGGTCCAAGCTCTCAAAGAGCGAGATCGCGCGCAACCAGCGCGAACGCATCCTCTACGCGACGGCCGATCAGGCGGCTGCCAAGGGCTATAACGTGACGACGGTTGCCGACATCACGGCAAGCGCAAAGGTCGACAGGCGCGTCTTCTATAAGCATTTCCGCGACAAGCAACAGGCTTTCTTGGCTGTGCACGAGCTTGGCGTGCAGCAGCTGATGGCGCTCTCGGCCAGCGCTTTCTTCAGCCAGAGAGAGTGGCCGGAGCGTATCTGGGCGGCGATGCGAGCTGCCGCCCAGTTCCAGGCGACCCACCAGATCGTCACCCATATCGCCTTGGTCGAGTCTCACGCCGTGGGGCCTTCGGCGATCCAGCGTATCGACGACAGTCGCGCGGCGTTCACGATCTTCCTGCACGAGGGCAACCTGCAGGCTGGCCAGCCGGCTTCCCCTACGATCATGGAAGCGATCGGAGGCTCTGTGTTTGAGATCTGCTACCGCGTGGCTCGCCGCGGCGAGAGCGCGCGGATCTCGCGGTTGACCCGCAACGGCGCCTTCATCGTATTGGCGCCGTTCATCGGCCCCGAACGAGCCAATGCCTTCCTCGAGGAGAAGCTGCGCGAGGCGTCGCCGTGAAGGAAAAGCTGCGCGAGGCGTTCGCGTGAACGCCGGTTCGGTGGGTCCTGTGCGAACCGAGCGCAGGCGCACTCAGCGCGACCGCTTGATCGCGGGCATGGTGATGGCGGCTCGCCGCCACGGCTACGGCGGCGCGACCGTCTCGGAGGTGATCGAGCGCGCCGGTGTCTCCAGACCCACCTTCTATGAATACTTCGCCGACCGCGACGACTGCTTCGTCGCGACCCATCGCGAACTGGCTCGCCTGCTGATCGAGCAGATCCGACTGACCGTCGCCGCCGAGCCTCCCGAGCGGGCCGTTCAGGTGGGGATCCGCAGGTTCATCGAGCTCGCCGAAGAGCACCCCAACGGGGCCAGCTTTCTGACCGACTCAACGATGGCCGGCGGTTGGGGCGCGCTCGACGCGCGCGATCGCATGATCGACGAGGTTGCCCAGATCATCGAGTCGGCGCTCGCCAAGGCGCCGCCGAAGGCGCTCACGCCCGACGTGCCGGTCCCGGTCGTGCTCGGCGCCGTGCGCTGGCTGCTGGCCCCTTTGCTGCGCCGCGGCGAGCCGGGGCTTTCCTCCTTAGCCGAGGACCTGACCGGCTGGGTGGAGCGCCACAGCCGCCCCAGAGAGCGCCACCGTTGGCGCACTTTGGAGCCTGGCCCCGAGCTGCCGCCATCTCCGTACGAGTCGCACATCTCGCTGCGGCCTCCCCCGCCGATCCCGTCTGGGCGCTCGCACCTCTCCAAAGGGGAGATCGCGCGCAACCAGCGCGAGCGGATCGTCTACGCGACCGCGCAGGTGGCCGCGACCAAGGGGTACACGGTCACCACGGTCGCCGACATCACCGAGGCCGCCACTGTGGACAGGCGCGTGTTCTATAAGCACTTCCGTGACAAGCAACAGGCTTTCCTGGCGGTGCACGAACTGTGCATCCAGCAGATCATGGCCGTCACCGCAACCGCCTTCTTCAGCGTCGGCGATTGGCCTGAGCGAGCTTGGGCGGCGATGCACGCTTGCACCCAATTTCAGGCGACCCATTCGATCGTCACCCACATCGCCCTGATCGAGTCCCACGCCGTGGGCGCTCCCGCTGTGCAGCGCGTCGACGATGGCCGCACTGCGTTCACGATCTTCTTTCAGGAAGGCAATCAGTACTTGGATGTTCCAGTCTCGCGCACGACGATGGAAGCGATCTTGGGCGCGATCTTCGAGATCTTCTACCGCCAGGCAAGGCGCGGCGCGAGCGAGACGATGGCGCGGCTTACGCCCAATGGCGCTTACCTGATGCTCGCCCCGTTCCTCGGCCCGGAGGCCGCCAACGAGTTCATCGACGGGAAGCTGCGCCAAGCGGCGGCTATTTGAGCGGGACCTCGACCTGTCCGTGAGGCGAGCCGAGCTCTGCCAAGCGCTGCAGGAACGGCTCGGGCGGAAAGGCCTCGGGGCCGAGCACGCCCGTGCCCTTCCAGACGCCCTCGTCCACAAGCTCCAAGGCTACAACAGGGTTGATCGCGGTCTGCCAGACAACCGCCTGAGACCCGTATTCGCGCATCGTGTACTCGTTGTCGACGATGTGGTAGAGGTAGGTCGAGCGCGGCGAGCCATCGGCGCCGGCGCCTGTGACCCAGGTGCCGGCGCAGGTGCGTCCGGTCATGCGCTCGCCCAGGGTGGCCGGGTCGGGCAGGGCGGCGGCGACCACATCGCGGGGGGCTACCCGGACGCCTCGCACGGACACGGTCTCGGTCGAGTCGAGGCCGAGCTTGTGCAGAGTGCGCAGGACATCGATGAACTCTTGGCCGAGGCCGTACTTGAAGGTGACGCGCTCGCAGGAGACCCAACGCGGGATCAGGACGACCTCCTCGTGCTCCACGTTGACGCACTCCACCGGCCCGATGCCCTCCGGGAAGACGAACGTCTCGGGCTCGGAGAAGGGGGCGGTCGTGTAGAAGCCTCGCTGGCGCTCCCAGATCAAAGGCGGGTTCAGGCACTCCTCGATCGTCGTCCAGATCGAGAAGGTGGGCGCGAAGTCGTAGCCTTCGACGACCAGGTCGGCACCATCGCGGACCCCAACCTGGTCGACCACCGCGAACAGCTCCTCGGCGGCGTGGCGCGCAAACACGTCGGACAGGCCCGGCTCGACACCCATGCCCACCAAGGCCAGGACGCCAGCCTGCTCCCACTGCTCGCCGCGCGCCAATTGCACGTCTCCGAGCATCACGCCCGGCAGTTCGTGGGGACGCTCGGGATGGGGGTGGGACAGGGTCATGGCCATGTCCAGGTAGGTCGTGCGCGTGTCGAAGCACGCATCGAAGATGGGCTCGTTAAAGCGCGGATCGCAGGCGTTCAGGACTGCGTCGGGGCGCAGCCTTTCGATCAGGGCGACCAGGGCGGCGCGGTCGGAGGCGTCCACCTGCTCGGCGGAGAAGCGATCGGCTTCGCCCAGCCTGGCGACCACGTCGTGGGCCCGCGCGGGCGAGACGTCAGCCAAGGCTACGCGCTTGAACGCGGGTCTACGCTGGGCGATCGACGCGAACGCCGCCCCTACACCGCCGGCCCCAACGACGAGCACGCGCATCGCTCCAGTGTGACGCAAGAACGGCGGTTTTGACCAGGGCGGGCCGAAATCCCGGCGCCGGTCGGCCGGGGACCCTCATCAAGGCACGCCCGGCTCACGTATGCTCCAGCCGAACGATGGCGAGCACGCTCATTGAAAGGGCCTCGACTGCCGGCGTCGAGAGGCCCTCGACCCGCTGGGCTCCCTCCCCACAGATAAGCAGGGCCGAGCTGGTGTGGGTGATCATGGGCGGGATCGCCTTGGCGATCTTGACGACTTGGCCGCTGGTGCTGCACATGGGAAGCACGATCGCACCGGACCTGGGCGACCCGGTGCGCACGGCTTGGGAGATCGCTTGGGACGGCCATGCGCTGCTGAGCGATCCGCTGGACGTGTTCAACTCGAACGCGTTCTATCCACACCCGCTGAGCCTGGCCTTTTCCGATTCGCTACTGGGATACGGCCCGGCGGCGTTCTTCGGCTCGGGGACGGTGGCCGCGCTGGTCCGCTACAACCTGCTGTTCCTATTTGCCTGGTCCTTGTGCTTCGTGGGCGCCTGGCTGCTGGCGAGGGAGCTGGGCGTGGGCAAGGTCGGAGCGGCGGTGGCGGCGGCCGCGTTCGCATACGCCCCCTACAGGGTCACAGAGGCGGGGCATCTGCACGTGATCTCCAGCGGCGGCATCGCGCTGTCGCTGTTTTTGCTGCTGCGCGGCTACAGGCGCCGCTCGCGTGGCCTGCTGACCGGGGGCTGGCTGGTGGCGGCTTGGCAGATCAGCTTGGGCTTCACGCTGGGGCTGCAGTTCGCCTACATGTTGGCGGCGCTGGCCTTGATCGCGGTGGTGTGGTGGTGGCGCGCTCGCCCCATCTGCAAAGATCGGGCCACCAGCGAAAACCACGACGCGGCGGCGGCCAGCGGGGCTCGGACGAGCGGGACTAGGGCAAGCGGGACTGGGGCAAGCGGCCTGGTGGCTCGTGCGCGAAGCTTGCCGCGCGACCTGGTCGTGGTCACCTGCCTGGGACTGGCTCTGTGCGGCGCGATCACCGTGTATGAGGCGCGCCCGTACCTGAAGGTGGCGGACGAGTACCCGACCGCGAGGCGCACAATCAAGGAAGTCGAGAACTACTCCTCCGGTCCTTGGGCGCTGCTGTCGGCCTCCTCGGAGAACCGTGTTTGGGGTGGTGTTACCGCGGGGGCCAGGGCTCACGTGCACTCCAAGAACGAGGACGTGTTCTTTCCGGGGGGGGTTATTGGCGTGCTCGCCTTGATTGGGTGCTTCGCGTCGATCTATACCCGTCGTGTGCGCCTGGGCTTGGCGTGCGGGTTGGCGTTGTGCTGGGTTCTCGCGATGGGTATGGGGCTTACGGGGGCGGGCTATCCGTATCGGCTGCTGTTCGACTATGCGCCGGGCTGGGATGGGGTGAGGGTGCCGGGGAGGGTGTTCACGCTGGGGACCCTGTCCCTGGCGCTGCTGGCAGGAGCGGGCGCTTGGCGGATCGCCGAGACGGCTCGGGCCTGGGGCGCCGGCTACGGCAAGCGCGGCGCGGGAAGCTTGGCGGGAGTCGTGGGGACGCTGCTGGTCGTGGCGGTCGTGGGCGAAGGCGCGGGACACCTGGGCCACCCGGTCGTGCCGCAGCCGGCCAGGGCCGAGATCGGGCTGAAGGGGCCGGTGATGGACCTGCCCACCGACGGCGCGGCGGATCGCCTGTGGCAGTACTTCTCGACCGACGGCTTCTACAAGATCCCGGTCGGCAACAGCACGTTTGACATTCCCGCCGTGGACGATCTGAGGGGTGGGATGAGCGGCTTCCCGGACAAGGCGAGTGTCGAGAAGCTGCGTTATTACGGCGTGAAGACCGTGGTGCTGCACACGGTGATGCCGGTGTTGCCGGGGATCAAGTGGCCGGAGATTCCCGAGCCGCCCAACCTGGCCGCGGCCGCCACCAAGCCGGTGACGGGACTGGGCATCGCCAAGCGGAGGGTCGGCTCGCTCGTGATCTATGAAATCGGACCGGGCCCGAAGGCGCTGCACGGAACAGATTGATGGAGGGAGCGAGTATCTCCACGGAGGGCGCCCCCCGCGCGCGCGCGTTAAGGAGGCCTTTCTACGCGCGCGCGCGGGGGGGGCGCCCCGCAAAGCGCAACATAGCCCTCGCCGCGATCCTGCTCGTGGGCCTCAGCTACGCCACCCTGATCCAGAGCTTCTCCTGGAACCAGACCTCCCACTACGACCTGATCAGGGCGCTCGACAACGACAAGACGACGATCGACGCCTACCAGGAAAACACGGGCGACAAGGCCTTCTATAAGGGGCACTGGTACTCGGCCAGAGCCCCGGCCTGGCATTGTTCGCGCTGCCCTTCTACGACGCCCTGAAAGGGCTTGGCGCCGAAGGCTTCACCGACCGGCACGTCGCGCCGCCCAACCATCCGGGCGACGAGATGATCTACCTGGTCGGGCTGTGGGGCAGCGTGCTGCCGGGCCTGATCCTGTTGCTGCTGGTGGGCTGGGTCGCCGAGGGGCTCGAGCCCGGCTACGGCGCGGCCACTGCCGTGATCCTGGGGCTCGGCACTTTGACGCTGCCGCTCTCAACACTGTTGTTCAGCCACGTCTTCGCCGCCTGCCTGGGGTTCGCCGCCTTCGTCCTGCTGATGCGCGAGCGCGCGGGGCCGCCCAGGGCGGGTGGGTCTTACTACATCGGCGTGGCGGGGCTGCTGCTCGGCTACGCCGGCGCCTCCGAGTATCCGCTGTTCTTCTGCGCGCTCGTGCTCGGGCTGTACCTGATCTCCCGCCGAGACACCTTCAACCCACGCGACCTTGCCCTGCGCGTCGGGCCGTTCGTGCTCGGCGGGCTGATCGGGATCGTGCCGCTGCTGCTCTACAACCACTATGCCTTCCACTCCTGGACGCACTTGGCCTACTCGAGCATTCCTCGCCAGCAGCAAGGCTTTTTTGGCATCTCGGCGCCGAGCCTGCCGGTGCTGGCAACGCTGCTGCTCGACTCGCGCGGCCTCTTGACGCTCTCGCCGGTGCTATTGATGGGCCCACCCGGCATCTGGCTGCTGTACCGCCGCGGGATGCGCGCCGAGGCCCTGACGATCGTCGGTATCTGCGTGCTGTACTTCGGCTACAACGCCGGCTACTACCTGCCGTTCGGGGGTGGGTTCATGGGCCCACGCTTTCTGATGACGGCGATCCCGTTCCTGGCGCTTCCCACGGCCCTGGCGCTGAAGCGTTTCCCTGGGCCCACCATCGCGCTCGCCGCCGTGTCGCTCGCGACGATGGAGATCGCCACGATCACCCATCCACTGATCGGCTACGAGAACGAGGCGGTCGTGTTCGTGCGCTACCTGGGCGAGGGCTACTTCCAGCCGACGATCGCCTCCGCTTTCGGCATGGGGCGCGGCTGGGGCGGGATCTGGCCGTTCCTGCTCGCCGCCGGTGGCGCGGTGCTGTGCGCGATCCTCGCCACGGCGCGTACGCGCATCCCCACCCGCTCGCTGCTGTGGGGCGTTGCGGCGCTCGCCGGGTGGTGCCTCTTCGCGGCGCTCGCGCCAACCCTCCTCGGCATCGACCACCGCGGACTGCTGTCGATCGTCGGCGCGGGCGACAACACAGCGCTGAACCTGACTCTGCACAACGGCAGCCGCTACCCCCTGCGCGCCCTCGCGCCGCTTGCCGCCGGCGTGGGGCTACTGGCGCTGCTGGTGGCCAAGCTGCTCGCCGACGCGTGGCCGCCCGCGGGTGCCGCAGACCAGCGCATTCCGACTGCGCGCTGACCTGTCCGCCGTCTGAGACGGTTGTGGGTCGAGCGATGCAAGGACGCAGCGAGCGAAGTGTGCTGCGCACACGTGTTGGCCGGTCGGAGATCCTATCGATCTCCGACCGTCAGGACGCCGCAGCGCGAAGCGCCCACGGCCGTCTCAGCTTTTACTCACTTTGACGTTGCACTTGGCCGCGTGCAGCTGCTTGCACACGACGACATAGCCGGGCCGCGGGTTGTATTTGGGGTCCATCAGCCCCGCGTCGAAGCGGACGGCGCTGGTCCCACCCGACCACTGGAAGATGTAGAGGCGCTTGATGCGCGAGTTGGAAGAGGCGATTTTGAACATGAAGGACAGAGCCTTGGCCGCACGCGTAAGGCCGGAGCCTTTCTTGTTGGGAAAGGAGCTGCCGAACTGGACGATCCCGCCCGTCTCGGTGAGCCATACCTGACCGGGCACCGCGGCCAGGATCGCGCGGGTGCGGGTCGTCTGGAAACGGTTGGTGTCGGAGTAGTTGTGCAGGCCCCACAGCTTGGGCATCGGCACTTTCAGGCGCGCTATCTCGTGCTTGTATTCGGCGATGTAGCGCAGACTGGGACTGACGGAGGGACCGTCGAGGATGTCCAGGCCGGTGAGCGTGCAGCCGCGGCAGACGGCCCGCAGGGCCTTGTAATACTGGGCGGATTGGCTTGCCGAGGGCGAGACGAGGCCGATATGGCGTTTGCCTTTGACGATTTCGACCACGGTCCCCCGGTTTGCCTCGTTCCAGGCCTGGTACTGCTTCACTTTGGGGAACAGGGCCAGGAACTTCGTGACGTCGCGCTGGTAGACGGCCAAGCTGGGCATCTTCGTGGGCGTGTACTCGGAATGATAGAAGGCGACCAGGACCTGCTGGTGGTCGGCTTCGGCCTCGCCGATCCATTCGCGCGCCAGCTGCAGCGAGTAGGGCCGCACGGCGGCGTCGTAGGGGGCGATGTAGCGCGCGATCTTGGTGTGCAGCTGCAACCACAGAGGGTTGGTGAACATCTCGGTCTGCTGGTCGCCGATACCGGTCAGGTACGAAGCGGAGGCGTGCGCGCGTGCCGTGGAGGACGCGGCTCGCGGAGCGGTGGAGACGGCTGCCGCGGAGCGGGAGGAGCCGGCGAGCGCGCTTGCGGCGCCGACCAGCAGGGCGCCGCCGAGGAGCGCGACAAGCAGGAGCGTGAGGGGGCGGACTCGTGGAAGCATGTTCGTTGCAACAGCCTATGTGGCGCGACGTTGCGCCGCGCAGGCAATCTTTCGCGATTCTTCGCCGCGTACCTTCTCCACCGCTGGCCGGGGACCGTCTCCACCCGCCGCTCGCCGTCTGCCGGCCCGACCGCGCGGCCAATCCCAGGTCGCCGAGCTACTCGCCCTCGTCCGCGGCTGGATGCCCCTCCTCTCGCTGGGTGGGGTCGGCCACGATCCGCACGTCGACGCCGGGCAGCCCCTCCAACAGGCGTGTGACGAGCGGCTCGGAGAAGCGCTTGAGGCCGCGGCGCGGCGCGGGCGCCCCCATCAGGATGTAGGTAATGCCGAGCCGCCGCGCGGTATCGATCGCCACGGCCGCCACGTCTTCGCCTTCTTCTACGAACAGTCGCGCGCCGAGCATCGCGGTCAAGCGCCGCAAGGCCTCGAGCTGGTCGCGGTCCTCTGTGCTGGGGGTCCTGGCCGGCGGGCGCACGACGAGCACGTCGAGACGCGCTCCGAGGCGTTCGGCCGAGCGTGCGGCGCGCCTGACGATCCGCTGGGAGTGGGGGGCAAGCGCGACCAGGGCCAGGAGACGCTCGGCGATCGCCTGGGTGCCGGCCCCAGGGGCAGAGGGCTCCTCGAAGCCTTCCTCGCGGCGCACCGGCTGCGCCGTGCGGGCGCCGGGCGCCAAGCGCTTGATCTCGACGCCCTCCGCCACGTGGCGCAGGGCCGTCTCGCGCAGGGCCGCGAGGTTCTCGACCTTGAAGAAGTTGTTGAGAGCGGCCGGCACACGCTCCTGGCGGTAGACCTTGCCGGCACGCAGGCGCTCGATCAAAGCCTCGGGGGTGAGATCGATCAGGACCACCTCGTCGGCGGTGGCGAGCACTTCGTCGGGGATCGTCTCGCGCACCCTGGTGCCGGTGAGCTGGACGATCTGGTCGTTGAGGCTCTCCAGGTGCTGAACGTTGACGGTCGAGAACACGTCGATGCCGGCGGCGAGCACGTCCTGGACGTCTTCGTAGCGCTTCTCGTGCTCGGTGCCGGGCGCGTTGGTGTGGGCCAGCTCGTCGATCAGGCACAGCTCGGGCCGGCGCGCCAAGACCGCCGACAGGTCCATCTCGGCCAAAGGCGTGCCCCGATAGCCGACCATGCGCGGCGGGATCTCCTCCAAGCCCTCGGCCTGCGCCGTGGTCTCCTCGCGCCCATGCGGCTCGAGATAGCCGATCGTCACATCGCGTCCGCTCTCGGCTTCCGAGCGCCCCTCTTGCAACATGCGGTAGGTCTTGCCGACCCCCGCGGCCATCCCTATGAAGACCTTTAGATGGCCTCGCTCTGACGGGCTTAGCTTTTCCTCGAGCGACACAGCCCGCATTTTGTCCAATACTCTCGCGCGGCCTTCAAGCGCCACGAAAGGGCTGCCGGGCGAGGACGATGCCACCAACGCTCAGCGTACCTGCTTCTGTGAGCTTCCGGGTAACTTCGCGGAGCGTCAGACCGGACGTGAACACGTCGTCGAACACGAGCACGCGCTTTCCAGCGACCGCCGGTGGGTTCGTCACCTCCAGCGCCGGACCGAAGTACGTCTCGGCGATAGTCGCGCGAGCAGCGAACCCAGGTTGCCCTACAAGCCGCGGAGTTGCCTTGGTCTTGCGCATCACGTCACGGCGAATCGGAAGATCGGGACTCTCCACCAGGGCGCGCTCCAGCACCAGGTCGATGTGATCCCAGTCACGACCACCATCGCCGACGAAGGTGGGCATCGGGATGATCAGATCCCAGTCATCCAGGAGAAGCTCCTGCTCCAGGTAGCCCACGAGCACTCGCGCGAAAATCCAGGCCCAGCCCTTTAAGCCGTCATACTTGTAGCGACTGATCACGTCCTGCAGCGTGCCGCTGCGCATCGCGACGGCATAGATCGCCTGCCAGCCACGGCTCAGAACCCCATCTTTGCAGAGCGGATTGCCGCACTCTTGGCCTTCGCTGAGTAGACCGTCACAGATCATGCAGCGACTCTCTGCGAGATGCTCGATGGTCTGTCGCGCGCAGTCGAAACAGATCGCTGCTGTTCCGGTCTGCGCGTACGCGCAGACCGGGCAGTTACCGAATCCCGCGCGCTCCGGGGCACGGGGCACGGGTTAGACCAGGCTCAGTGTGAGCTGCCGCCGACCGTCGTTGACAGTCTCAACGCTCTCCGGCGAGCGCAGACGATCGATTACCTCCTGCCCCTCCCGAACCTTGATCGCGCGCGGAAACCGCTCCAGGTACTCACGGGCCCATGGCTGAGCTGTTACGAGGCTCTCAATCAAGAATGCCATCTTCCCGTGCTGCAGCGCCAGGCGCGCCTGCATCTTCGCCCCGGATGTCTTGCTCGCCTCGATCACCACGGTCCCCTGACTCATGCCTGAGGTGACGACGTTGCGGCGAGGGAAGGTGTGCTGCGCCGGCGGCTGTGTCGGCCAGAACTGCGACACGAGCGCACCGGTCTCGGCTATCTGCTCGGCGAGCTGCTTGTTCCCCGCTGGATAGACGCGCAGGATTCCGGTCCCCATCACGGCGATGGTCCGACCACCGGCCGCCAGCGTCGCCTCGTGCGCGGCTGTGTCGATCCCCGCCGCCAGGCCAGAGAGCACCGTCACACCCTCATCGACAAGCGCGCTCGCCATCTTCCGGGCCCGTCCGACTCCCTCTCCGGAGGGCTTGCGGGTACCAACCACAGCGACAGCCCGGGCATCGTCGCGCTCCAAGGTTCCGCGGTAGAACAGGAACGGCGGCAGGTTGAAGATCAGTCGCAAGTTCGCCGGATAGTCGTCGTCAAGCACCGTTACCAGCCTCGCGCCGATCTTCTCCTCGGCCGCGATGACCTCGTCACGGGCTCGGGCCATGTGTCGAGCCAGCTCACTCAGCCCTTCTCTGATGGCGTGGGCCGTGTTGACGCTCTCAGTGGAGGTCTCGACCTGTTCGCCGCGCAGGAGCCGCTCAAGTCCGCCCGGCTCCAGGGCAGCACGAGCGACGGCGTACCAAGACACACCGGGAATGGCACACAAGGCCAGCAGATATAGACGATCTTCGGGAATCACCACGCTACTGAGGTTGTTGTTCACATGGCTAGTGCAATGAGGATGGCACACACTTCGGACGGCCGCTGGGCTGGTCAGGGTATGGGGCCCTCTGCATGACCGGTTATCCCCCCAAAAGATTGTGCACGATCAGGTCGATCAGCTTGATGCCGATGAACGGCGCGACGATGCCGCCGAGGCCGTAGATCAGGAGATTGCGCCGCAATAGGCCGGACGCGCCGATCGGCCGGTAGCGCACCCCGCGCAGCGACAGCGGGATCAGGAGCGGGATCACGATCGCGTTGAAGATGATCGCCGAGACGATCGCCGACTGGGGCGTGCCGAGATTCATGATGTTCAGAGACGTGCAGGGGACCCTTGCCACCCACGCTCGTTGCGTATGTGGTGACGAAGATGGCCGGCAGGATCGCGAAGTACTTGGCCACGTCGTTGGCGATCGAGAACGTGGTCAAGGCCCCGCGCGTGATCAGGAGCTGCTTGCCGACCTCGACGATCTCGATCAGCTTGGTGGGGTTGGAGTCGAGGTCAACCATGTTGCCGGCCTCGCGCGCGGCCTGGGTGCCTGTGTTCATCGCCACGCCGACGTCGGCCTGGGCGAGCGCGGGGGCGTCGTTGGTGCCGTCTCCGGTCATCGCCACGAGCCGCCCGTCCTGCTGCTGGGCGCGGATCAAGTCGAGCTTGGCCTCGGGCGTGGCTTCGGCGAGGAAGTCGTCGACGCCCGACTCCTCGGCGATCTTGGCCGCGGTGAGGCGGTTGTCGCCGGTCACCATCACGGTCTTGATGCCCATCGCGCGCAGTTGGTCGAAGCGCTCCTTCATACCCTCCTTGATCGTGTCCTTGAGGTAGACGACGCCGAGGATCTGGCTGTCGCGGGCGACCGCCAGAGGCGTGCCGCCCTCGCGACCGATGCGGTCCAGGTGCTCGCGCAGCTCCGGCGGGGCTTGGCCGCCCTCGTCCTGCACGAACTGGACGATCGCGTCGCCCGCGCCCTTGCGCAGGCGACGCCCGTCGACATCGACGCCGGACATGCGCGTCTGTGCGGTGAACGGCACGAACTCGGCTCCCAAGGTGTTCATGTCGTGCTCGCGGATGCCATAGGTCTTGGCCAAGACGACGATCGAGCGACCCTCGGGCGTCTCGTCGGCCAGCGAGGACAGCTGGGCGACCTCGGCCAGCTCGGACTCAGGCACGCCGGGCATCGGGATGAACTCGGAGGCCTGACGGTTGCCCAGGGTGATCGTGCCGGTCTTGTCGAGCAACAGGACGTCCACGTCGCCCGAGGCCTCCACCGCGCGACCGGACAAGGCGAGCACGTTGCGTCGCACGAGGCGGTCCATGCCGGCGATCCCGATGGCCGAGAGCAAAGCTCCGATCGTGGTGGGGATCAACGCGACGAGCAGGGCGATCAAGGTGGTCTCGGAGATCGAGGTGCCCGCAAACAGGCCGAACGGACGCAGAGTGGCGACGACGATCATGAAGATCAAAGTGAGCGCGGCCAAGAGGATGTTGAGCGCGATCTCGTTCGGGGTCTTGCGCCGCTCGGCGCCCTCGACCAGGGCGATCATGCGGTCCAGGAAGGACTTGCCAGGCTCCTGGGTGATTTCGACGATGATCCGATCGGAGGTCACGCGCGTGCCGCCGGTGACGGCGGAGCGGTCTCCACCCGACTCGCGGATCACTGGCGCGGACTCGCCGGTGATCGCCGACTCGTCCACGGTGGCGATGCCCTCGATCACCGAGCCGTCACCGGGGATCAACTCGCCCGCCACGACCACCACTATGTCGCCGCGGGTCAAGGCCGAGGCCGCCTTCATCGAGCCGTCGCGCATCGTGGCGACGGTCTCCTTGCGCATATTGCGCAAAGTGTCGGCCTGGGCGCGCCCTCGCCCCTCGGCGAAAGCCTCGGCCATGTTGGCGAAGATGACGGTCAGCCACAGCCAGAAGGCGATCGTGAAGGTGTACCACGCCGGCTCGTGGCCGCCGCCGAGCGGTTTGCCGCCGAAGACCTGGATCAGCCACGTTACGGTCGTGATCACGGAGCCGATCTCCACCACGAACATGACCGGGTTGCGGATCTGCACGCGCGGGTCGAGCTTGACGAGACTGTCGATCAGAGCGCGCTTGGCGATGTCGCGCTGAAACAGGGAGATCGCCTGGCGCTCGTGGGTTGCGTTGACGGCAGACATCAGCTCCCACCTCCCGTCCCGATGGCCAACATCGATGCGTTGGTAACGGTGTTAACAGCAGACATCACTTCTTCCCTCCGGTAAGGCGGTCGAGCGCGAGATTCAATTCCAGGACGTTCACTCCCGGTTCACCTGAGAACCCGAGCCCGCGCGAATCTGTGTATTTGGCGATCAGGCCATCGACCACGCTCAGGGAGAGTCCACGCTTGGCCGCGACACGGTGCGCCTGAATCCAAGCGTTGGCCTGTGAGATTTCGGGGTCCAGGTTCGAGGCTGACGTGTTGACCGCGTCGACCGGAATCCGGGCAACCGTGAGGCTTGAGTCATAGGGCTTGTTCAATTCGAGGTAGGACTTTATGTTTTCGACGTCTGCTTCCGCGGTCGCCTTGGAGTTGGGCCCGCGATTGGAGAACGTGGAGGCGGCGGCGTTGTAGGCGCCGCCTTCGGTGGCGGAGGGACGCGACTGGAAGTACTTGGGGTCGGGTTCTGTTACCAGTTCTCCTTCCTTTTCCTCGGGCTTGCCGTTCTTGCCGATCACCGGCGAGGCGAAGCTCTGGCCGATGATCTTCGAGCCGACCACTCTGCCGTTTACATAGACCTTCTGGCCGCCCGAGTCGCCGGGAAAGGCGACCTGGCCGACGCCCGTGATGAACAAGGGATAGACCAGACCGAGCAGGATCGTGAAGACGGCAATGGCGATTGCGGATGTGACGATGTCACGGCGCATATCAGTAGAGGTGTCCTGTCAGGCCCTGCACGATCGGTCCGAGCAACAGGGCGGGGAAGAAGGTGAGCGCCCCGACCAACACGATCACGCCGATCAGGAGCACCACGAAAGTCGTGTTGTCGGTGCGCATCGTGCCCAAGCCGGCGGGGCTGACGCGCTTGCCGGCCAGGGCGCCCGCCACCGCCAGGGCGAACAGGATCGGGGCGTAGCGCGCGAACAGCATGTCGAAGCCGCCGAGAATGTTGGCGAAAGTGACGCCGTGCGAGCCGAGGTTGCCAGCGTTTGGTTGGATGAAGCCGGTGTAGCCGGCGAAAGCCGAGCCGTTGTTGTTGGCCTGGGAGAGATATGCGTAGAAGCTCTCCGAGAAGCCTTGGGGGGTGTTTCCGCCCAACTTCGAGAGCGCGCCTTCGGAGATCGATTTGCGCCCAGCGTTGCTCGCGGTCGCCATCGCCGTGCAGAACAGGGCGGCCAGGGGCGTGATCAGAATCCCAAGGCCGGCGAGCTTGATCTCGCGCGCCTCGATCTTCTTGCCGAGCCACTCCGGTGTGCGCCCCACCATCAGGCCGCCGATGAACACGGCCAACAGCACATATAGGAGGACCGAGTAGAGGCCGGTGCCGACGCCGCCGAAAATCACCTCGGAGGCCGACAGGTTGGCAAACGGCACGGCTCCACCGATCCCCGTGAAGGACTCAAGCGCGCTGTTGACGGCGCCGCAGGAGGTTACGGTCGTGACGACATCGAACAGAGCCGAGCCGGCGATGCCGAAGCGCTGCTCCTTGCCTTCCATGTTGCCGCCGCCCGAGCCGGAGATCGCACCCGTGTGAAGGCCGGCGGCGTGTTGGGCGGGCGAGCCGTGCGCCTCGGCGATGTAGGCGACGACGACCGCTCCAAGGAACATGAACATCATGGCGCCGAAGATGGCGTAGCCCTGGCGGCGGTTGCCGGTCATGCGCCCATAGGTGAAGACGAGCGCGGCCGGGATGGTCAAGACCAGGAGCATCTCGAAGAAGTTGGTGAACGCCGTCGGGTTCTCAAACGGGTGGGCCGAGTTGACGTTGAAGAAGCCGCCGCCGTTGGTGCCGAGCTCCTTGATCACCTCTTGGGAGGCGACCGGACCCATCGCGATCGACTGCGTCAGGCCGGTGATCGTGTGGGCCGTCAAATAGGAGCTGAAGTTCTGGATCACGCCCTGGGAGACGAGCACGATCGCCCCGACGACGGAGATCGGCGCGAGCACGTACAGGATCGTGCGCACCAGGTCCGCCCAGAAATTGCCGAGCCCCTTGCCGCTGCGCCCGATGATTCCTCGTATCAAGGCAACCGCCACAACGATGCCGACGCCCGCCGAGAGCCAATTCTGGACGGTGAGTCCGATCATCTGGCTGAGGTAAGACATCGTGGTCTCGCCGCCGTAGTACTGCCAGTTGGTGTTCGTCAGAAACGAGGAGACGGTGTTGAAGGTGACGTTCCAGGGCGCCGAGTGAAAGCCGAGCGGGTTCAGGGCATGGGGAACGTAAAAAGCGTTCTGGGTACGCAGGATCAGATAAAGCAACAGCCAGCCGGCCAGCGAGAAAATCAACAGACTCTTCGCGTACGCCTTCCAGTCCTGCTCTCGCCCAGGATCGACACGCAGAATGCTGTAAAGAAGCCGCTCGGGACCGGCCAAGATCGGCGAGAGGAAGACCCGCTTGCCGGTATACACCTTCGCCATGTAGCTTCCGAGCGGGAGCGCCAAGGTGGTCAGGATGACCGCGAACAGGATGATGGTCAGCCAGCCGGAGAAGGTCATAGCTTCTCTCCGCGGATGAGGGCATAAAACAGATAGCCGATGATCAGCAAGGTGACAACGAGACCGAACACGTCAGCCCCGCTCATGTGCGCGATCAAAGCCCCACTGATGAAATCGGGGCTCATATGCGGTCGATTCCCGCCACCAAGAGCAGCAGGAGCGCGAAGGCCGCGATGGCCATGGCTACCGAGACAACATCCATGACCACCACTATTGGGTACGACGCGTCACGTCGGCGTGACGATTCCCGGGAGGCGTATAACGATTTCGTGACGACGCTCGACGTGCGTATCGGGGCAGCTGTGAAGCGGAGGTTGGTTTTGGGGATAGCTGTTCGTGCGAAACGCGCGCCGAAGGCCCCTGCGGGCAACTGACCGGTTAGCCCGAGAAGCGATAGCCGACGCCGGGGTCTGTGACGATCAAGCGCGGTGCCTGGCCTTCGGCCTCGACCTTGGCGCGCAGGCGCGCGATGTGGGTGCGCAAGGTCTGCACGTCCTCGACGTATTGCGGACCCCAAACCTCCGTGAGCAGAGCCCGGTGAGTCATCAAACGACCGCTGTTGCGCGCGAGCACCCGCAGCAGGTCGAACTCGATCGGCGTTAGGCGTATCTGCTCGCCGGAGCGCATGACCACGCGCGCGCCGAGGTCTATCTCCAAGTCACCGGCCACAACGAGCGGCTGCTCGTCGCTGCGCCCGCCACGACGCAGGGCCGCTTGCAGACGCGCCACCAGCTCGCGCGCGCCGAACGGCTTGGTGATGTAGTCGTCGGCGCCGGCCTGCAGAGCCAAAACCTTCTGCTCCTCCTCTCCCACCGCGGAGAGCACCAGGATCGGCATCTCGCTCCACTCGCGCAGCCGGCGCGTCACTTCGATGCCGTCCATGTCCGGCAACATCAGATCTACGATCGCCGCCTCGGGCGGGCGCACGGCCGCCCGGTCGAGCGCCTCGGCGCCTGTTTCCGCAGGCACGACCTCGAAGCCGGCGTCGCGCAGAACGACCCGCAGGGCGCGCAGAATCTGTGGCTCGTCGTCGACGACCAAGATCCGCTGAGTCGCCACGGGCGCTGGCTGCTCGATCAAGGCAACCCCCGCACGCTCGACGCTCCTCGCGCGCTACAAGGACACCCGACGGCGGTCAACGCGCTTGCTCGGTACTCGCCGCGATCTCGACGGCCGGCTCGGGCTCGGAGGCCGGCTGCTGGCGGGTCAGGGGCAGCTCGAACACGAAAGTGGCTCCCTGCCCGGGCAGGGACTCGACGTGAATACGCCCGCCGTTGGACTCGGTGAAGCCGCGCGCGATCGCCAGGCCCAGACCCGAGCCGCGATGTCCGCTCTGGGCGGTGCCGGCCCTGTAGAAGGGCTCAAACACCCGCTCCA
Organism: uncultured Solirubrobacterales bacterium; assembly: GCA_963809705.1. GTDB lineage: Bacteria > Actinomycetota > Thermoleophilia > Solirubrobacterales > Solirubrobacteraceae > Palsa-744. The sequence goes on from CAWEKF010000002.1 coordinate 1,128,605, forward strand.
ACTGCGCCGGGGGTATGCCGGAGCCACGATCGACGATACGTACGACGAGGCGGTCCCCTGCCCCCTCCGCCGTCATACTGCGCACGGCGCGCGCTCTGACCGACACCGGATGACCGCCGTTGTGCCGGCGCGCGTTCTCGAGGACGTTTGCGAATGCGCGCTCCATCTGCACCGGATCGACCTGCACGAGCGGCATGTCGCGGTCGATCGAGAGGCTGAAGTCCTGCTCGGCGGGGCTGAGGTCCGCCAGCGCCGCGCGCAGGATCTCCTCGACCGAAGTCCACACAGCGCGCGGCTCGGCCGCCCCCGCTTCCAGGCGCGAGAGGTCGAGCAGGTTGTCGACCAGGCGCGAGAGGCGCTGTGTCTCCTGTTGGATGATTGCAGTCATCTCTGCGCGCTCCGCTTCCGAGAGCGAAGCGGAGGAGAGCGCGTCCGCCGCAGCCGAGATCGCCGTCAACGGCGAGCGCAGATCATGGGAGACGGCCCGCAGCAGTGCGGTCTTGATCACGTCGGTGCGCCGCAGGGCGGCCGTCTCGACCACGTCGGCAAGGAGCGCGTCTCGCTCCAACCCGGCATTGAGGAGCGACTCCAGCGAAGGCACCACACGCTCCTGCAGACGACGCAGGGTCGCCTCGGAGGTGTCCGCCGGCACGAGCAGGGTGCCCAGCCGTCGCGGGCCCTCGCGCAGGGCAAAGGCGACGCGCCGCTCGTCGCCCTCGACGGCCTCCAGCTCGATCGCCGCCGATGTCAGGCCAAGCACCTGGGAGAGGCGCGCGGCGGCTGTCGGCAGGTCCTCGGACAGCCGTCTGCCGCCGAGTAGCAGGCGCGCGAGCTCCGCTGCCAGGTCGGCCTCGCGCCTGCGCTCGGCCGCCTCGCGCGAGCGCGCCCGCGTGACCTCGGCCACCGAGCTTGCCAGCAGGGCGACGACAAGGAATGCGATCAGGGCCACCCAGTTCTCGCTGTTGCTGATCGTCAAGCGCCCGACCGGCGGCAGGTGGAAGTAGTTGAAGGCGAGCGCGCTCAAAAGCGAGGTGGCGAACCCCAGCCACAGCCCCCACGTGACCGAGACGATCACCACGGCAAGCATGTAGACCACGCCGAGCGAGACGACCGGCGCGGCCTGCTTGAGCGGATAGATCAAGAGCGTGCACAGCGCCACGAGCGCTGCGACGACAAGCAGACCTACGCGCCGCGAAGGAGGCTCGGGGGTGAGCAGGAAGCCGAACCAGCGGGCCATCTTTTCAGCGTAACGGGCGGAACGACGGATTAGCGGTTGACCCCGGATACCGCAGTAGCACCGAGTGACTCTACTCCTCGTGGACTCAAGCGTCGGTTCAAAGAATCTCCGATTGCGTAAAGCTAAAAGGAGTCCGCGTCGATTGACCGACCATGACCGCAAAAGCTCACCGCTAGGCTTGTTTACTTGGCGATACTCCCGCAACCCCACCGTCTGACCCAGGTCCACGCGCTGTCGCTTCTCAGCGCGCTGGTCGGTATCGGCGTGCTTCTCATGCTCGGCCCAGCGGCAAGCGCCCAGGCGGCGTTGCTGCCGGCCTCCGACTATGTGGCGCGGCCGGTGTGCCACTCGCCCGCGCCGGGAAGAGCCGGATGCCTGGCCCTGCGCTTGGAAGCCAAGACAGCCTCATTGCGGGCCCGCATCCAAGCTGTTGCAGCACGCCCGAGTCCGCAAGCCCCCTTCGCCAAAGCTTCGCAATGCGCCGCGCTGTACGCCTCAAGTTGCCTTGCGCCACAGAACCTGCAGCAGGCCTATTTCCCCGGCGAAGCGCCCGACGCGCCGAGCTCCGAACCGCAGACGATCGCCTTGGTGGACGCTTACAACGATCTGAACGCCGAAGCCGATCTCAATGTCTACGCCAACGAATTCGGCCTGCCCGCTTGCACCAAAGAAAACGGCTGCTTCACGAAGGTGGGCGAAAGCGGCAGCGAAGCCGCCCTGCCCTTCCCCGCCAGCAAAAGCGAACTCGAAGCGTTTGCGGGCGGAACCAGGCGTCGACGGGAACAGGCCGAAGAAGCCGAGGGATGGGCACTCGAGACAGACACCGACATCGAGGTGGCCCACGCGATCTGCCAGAACTGTCACATCCTGCTCGTGGAGGCATCGGGTCCGAAGTACGAAGAACTCGAGACGGCCGAGAACGCCGCCGTTGCGCTACACGCGAGCGAGATATCCAACTCGTGGGGCGGTCCCGAAAGCGCGGGCGACAGCTCGGCCTTCAACCATCCCGGCATCGTGATCGCCGCGGCCGCCGGCGACGACGGTTATCTCAACTGGGACCAGTACGGCACGCACAACGAATCCTATTTCGAGGGCGCCGACTATCCGGCATCCTCGCCACATGTGGTCAGCGTGGGCGGCACCGCGCTCGAGCTGAACACCGAAGGCGGCTGGGCGAGCGAGTCGCCGTGGGACACGGCTGCGGACAACGAAGGCGCGGGCGGGTCCGGCTGCAGCGGCTCGCTGCACGCGCCGAGCTGGCAGCGCGGCGTTGCCGACTGGGCGCAGGTCGGCTGCGGCGCTTATCGAGCCAATGCCGACGTGTCGGCCGACGCGGACCCCTCTACGGGCGTGAACGTGTACGACTCGACCCCCTATCCCGAAGAAGGCAAAGCCGTCGTTCCCAACTGGGCGCCGATCGGCGGCACGAGCGTGGCGACACCGATGGTCGCCGCAATGTTCGCCCTTGCCGGCGGAGCCCACGGCGTGGCCTATCCGGCCGAAACCCTGTACGCGCACCTGGGAGGACCTGCGCTGCACGACGTGAGCAGCGGCGGCAATGGGGCCTGTGGCGGCGATTACGCGAGTTGCGAAGGATCGCTCGTCTCGCCGCTCGACTGTGGCGCCGGCGCTTGGATCTGCAATGCCACCGTCGGCTACGACGGCCCAACCGGCGTCGGCACGCCCGATGGGCTCGCCGCCTTCAAGCCGGCCACAGGCTCGACCTCGCAGAGCGGAGAAGGCGAACCGAAGACGACCCCACCCGAAGAACTCGGTCAGGCGGGGGCAGGGGGCTCGGAAGCGGGCGGCGCCAAAGCCGGCGAAGGCCCGGGCGCACAGCCGCTCGGCGGCGCATCCCCGGGCTCTACGAGCGGTGGACAGAGCAACACGTCGGGTGTCGCGCCCGGTCAGAGCGGCTCGACTTTGGGCTCGACGGCGGGCGCGCCCGCGCGCATCCTCGCCCTGTCGCTCACCGCCAACGCGCGGGCCGCGATACGTTCTGGTGCTCTGCGCGTCTCCCGGCTGGCGTTTTCGCTGCGCGCGACTCGCGCGTGCGTTGTGAGCGTCACCCTTTCGATCGGAGTCGGCGGCAGCCGAGCGCGCTGGCGGAAGTTGCGCTACTCGTTCGGCTTCGCGGCCGCGAAGGGGCTCAACCGCCGTCGTCTGCGCGGTGACGGAACGCTCGCTCCGGGCGTCTACCGCCTGACTTTCACACCCGCCGCCGGGTCAGCGCGATCGCTCGTGTTTCGCGTTCTCTGAAGTTTGGCGCGCGTGATGTTGGCGTGGCCTGAGCCGCTCAAAGCGCTCACTGCGAGCGGGGCTTGGGGTCCCTGCCCGGCCGGCGCTCGGGCTCGTAGCGCTCCCCGACAGGATGCTCGCTCAATTCCTGCTCGAGCTGTTCCCCGCGCTCTGTCAGCCACCAAGCATTGGGGGTGCCGCGCGTCGCGCCGTTACCTCCTCGGTTGGCCACCAAGCCCTGGTATTCCAGGCGTGTGAGGATCTTCGAGATCTGACCTTGATCGACGATGCCGGCGCGTTCTGCCACTTCACGGTTGCTGCCCGCGGGTAACTCGGCGATGGCCCTGAGCACACGGACGGTGCGATAGGTCAGTCGGGCTCCTCGCTGGTCTGGCTCCGGGCGGGTCGCAGACGGCGGCGCAAACGGTTTCTTCACGACCCGAGTCGGCGGCGGAGGACGGTCCAGTTCCTTGCGCGCCGTGCTCGCCCCAAGGTAGGGGAGCACGATCAGGCTCATCAGCTCGCCGTGCAACTCGATCAGTCGCGACTCCTCGCCGACGGAGCGCGCCCCCTCCCTGTTGGCGCCCTCCCCGAGTAAGCGCGAGTAGAGCACCGCGATCACCGCTCCCACGACCCCCTCCGCCACGACCGGCCCGGGGACGCGACTGCCGGAGACCTCCGCGCGACCGCGGTCTACCACTTCGCACAGCTGGGCGATCGTTTGCAAGCGAAGCTCGAGCACGCGCGGCCCGCCGCCCGCGGCGTGCACTATGCACAGTTGCGCGAGCAGAGGCTGCTCGTCGAAGAAGCGCAGGAGCGCCGCCAGCGCGCTCCTGATCGACTCCCGCCAAGTGCCCTCCGCCTCATATGCCTCGGCGGCGACGATCCGAGCCTGCTCTATGGCCCACTCGAAAGTCGCCAAGAAGCAGTCCTCGATGTCCGCGAACAGCTCGTAGAACAGGCGCCTGGAGACGCCGGCGCGCGCAATTACGCGCGCCACCGTGACCGATGCCGCGCCGCGCATGGCCGTCTCTTCGGCCATCGCCCCCAAGATCCTGGATCGCTGAATCTCCTCCACGTTTGACCGCATCGATCGACAGCCCCTCGATGCGCTCGAGAAGACTTCAGATGCTCCGCGTGAGCTTGATATTACCCGTGGCGAGCATCTGCCTACTGTCCACTGAGCCAAAGAGCCTCTCACGCGACAGCGTGTAAGACCCCGATCGGCCTTGAGACCGCCCAACAGGGGTCCCGGCGCCCGTGCAACTCCGTTTGCAGGGACCCTCCAGCGCTTGTGATCGGCGACGAGCGTGGCTAGCTTGCCCAAGTCATGCAAAGCCTGCCCCTCCGCCTCCGCCACGCAGCGGCGCTACTCGCGCTGCCGGCCGCCTTGGCCACCGCTCCGGCTTTGGCCGGCCAATCACAGGGGGCGCTTGAAAGCGGCATCTCCTCGTCCACCGCCAAGGAGGGCTCCCTGAGCGCCGCGATCCGCGCCGACTCGCACCAGATCGACGGCTTCCAAGGCAGCATCGAGGATCTGCAGGGTCGCCTCTCGGCGCTCGAATCGAGCCTCGCGATCGAGCGCGAAGTGCTCGACCGGCTGCGCTCGCAACTGGGGGCAGCGCGCACGCACCTGGCCTCGCTCGTGGTGCAGCTCGCCCACGACCGCAAGGTCTTGGTCGCCCAGGTGGTGGCCGCTTACGAGTCGCCGCCGCCCAGCATCGTGACTGTGATCCTCGACGCGCATGGCTTCGGCGACCTGATCGAGCGTCTCTGACGATCTCAAGGCGATCGGTCAAGAGAACGCCAACGCGACCAACCAGGTCATCGACACTCGCGCCGCGGTGGCCAGGGAAACCAAGCGCTTGGCGGCGCTCACATCCTCACACCAGCGCGAGACGACCGCGGTCTTGGTGCAGCGCGACGAGGTCGCGCGCCTGCACCTGGCGCTCGTCGACCGTCAGCTGGAGTACATCCATGCGCGCGATCGCAAGAGCTCGGAGCTGGGCGAACTGCACTCGCACAGAGCGACCCTCGAAAAAGAACTCTCCGCCATCCAGATCAAGGAGTACGCTTCGCAGAGCGAATCGTTCTCGAGCGGCTTTGCCGGCGAAAGCGGCGGCGCCTCCGGCGAATTCGGCTTTTTCCAGGCGCCCGGCACCAACTACAGCGTGGGCGTCGAGCCGATCTTGATGGCGCGCCTGAACACACTGGGCAAGGCTTTGCACCTGCACCTGATCGGGATTTCCGGCTACCGCACTCCCCAGCACTCGGTCGAGGTGGGCGGCTTTGCCAACGACCCGCACACACGCGGCGAAGCCTCTGACACTCCCGGCGTCGAAGGCGTGCCCGAGTCGATCCTCGAGAAATTCGGACTCACGCGTCCGTTCCCGGGGCCGGCCGAGGCCGACCACATCCAGCTGCTCGGCAGCGCGCCCTGAGTTAGACCCTCGACAGCGTGCCTCGCATCAGGCCCTCGGCGGCGCGCCCTGAATTACGCCCCGGGCAGGGTCGCCGCCGCGCTCGCCTTGGCGGCCATCGCGTGACGGCGCGGGCGCTTGACCTGGATCTCGCGCGCCGCGAAGTAGGAGCCGAGCACGAACACGAGCGAGCCCGCTTGGGCGAAGATCCCCTCCCAGGTCGGAAAGACGCCGAGCCAGGTGCTCCACGCCATCGGGACCGCGAAGGCGGTCGGGGTCGTGGGCAGCCAGCCGATGCCCTGCAGGTTGTGCACGGTGGTGCCCACCATGACCGCCAGGACGAGCGCGATCAGGACCCCTGTCAGGATCAGCATCCGCTTGAACGGCAGCTTGCGCTGCAACTTGAAGGTGACCGTACCCACGATCAAGGTGGCGCCCAGCCCGATACCGGCCCCCAGAGCGGTCGCGCCGGTGCCGGCGCTGGTCTGGAGCGCCTGCAGGAACAGGACGGTCTCCAGACCCTCCCTGTAGACGCTCGAAAGCCCCAAGAGGATCAGGCCGAGCATCTGGCCGGAGAGGAAGCCGAGCCCCTCCCAGTGCTCCAGCGCTCGGCGGCGGCGGTTGAAGCGGGCGATCCACTCGCTCCAATAGACGCGATGGAAGAACCAGTTGGTCACCAACAGCAGCACCCCTATCGCGATCAAGCCGGTCACCGCCTGCAGCTCGAGCCCACCGTCGCCGAGCATGTGCAGCATCACCTGGGCGATCAACCACGTCAGCACGGTCGCGCCGAGACCGGCGAAAGCTCCGATCAGGACGGGGCGGCGCAGGTGGCGCTTGGCCCCGACGAACGAGGCGCTGATCGCGGCCAGGATCAGGATCGCCTCCAAGCCCTCGCGAAAGACGATGATCGCTCCGTTGACGACGATCGTGGCGCGGCTCACGTGGACTTCGTCGAGGGTCTGCGCCGCGAGCGCAAGATGTGTGCGCGCGGCGGCAATCGACTGGGTGAGGCTGAGCGGGCGTGCGCCCGCGCCGGGGCCGCCGGCTGGAGCGCCGGTCGGCGATGGGACGACCGTTTGGCCAAGCACCAGATCGCCGGTGATCTCGTTGTCGAGCGGCTGGTCGGCGATCTGCAGGCGAGCGCCGGGGCCATTCGCGTACAGAGCCCAGGCGCGCAGCAGCGCAAAGCGCGCTTCGCGTTCATCGCCTGTAGCAGCGGCGTGCTGTGCTTCCCCGAGCGCCGATTCGATCGCGTCGTAGCCTCGCGTGCTCGCCGTCGGCGCCGGCAGGATCGCGACGAGCTGACGTTGGATGCGGGCGCATAGAGCGCTCACTTCGAAGGACAGCGGCCAGGGTTGGAAGCGTTCGTCGGTCGGTCCGAGCATTGCCTCCAGGCGCGCAAGTTCCCCCCTGACGCGAGTAACCGAGCTTCGCTCGCTGACGCTCAACCGGCCCTGCAGCTCGAGCAGGCGCCTATCCAATCCGGCGGCGACCGCGCGAACGACAGCGGCAAGCTCGGTGTCGTGGCCCGGCTGAGCAGCGGCGTAGCGGACAGGTAGCGCACTGAGCAGCAGATACAAGCCTTGCCCTTCGTGCAGCATCCCGGACGACGTGGTTTGCGCGATCTGGTGGACATCCATCTGGTGGACGTCCGAGACGCGGGCCTCGCCGGCCGCGGGCAGGATCGCGAATGACACGAGGGCGCAAGCGCAGACGATCCATGCCAGGAGCCGCGTGCCTCCCTGATAACCGGTCTGGAGCCTCCACGTAGCGCTGGTCTGGAGCTGCCATGTGGCGCTTGGCGCAGCAGAGACCGGATCCCCATCGGCAAGGTCGCTCTTAGGGTACCCTAATGCGGCTGTATCGCTTTTTGGCGCACTCGCGCTCATGAGCACTCTTGTCTAACGATTTTGGGGGTCTTCGTCTTGCGCTTTGCTCGTATCGATCGCGGCGCGCTTCGGCGCGAGGGAGACCGCACAGGGCTGGACCGAATCGCGCCCTCGCTCACACGCCTCGGCGCAACCCATTTCCTGGCGTGGACCTCGGCGGCGATCGCAGCGCTGGGACTGGCGGCATGTGGCAGCAGCGAAGGCGGCGCCAAGCAGCTCAAGTTCACCCTCACCGACCAGGGCTGTAGCCCGGAACACGCCTCGGTGGCCGCGGGCCCGGTCACGTTTCTCGTGACCAACGGCGGCACCTCGCACACGACCGAGCTGGAGCTGCGCAGCCCGAGCGGCTACGTTTTGGGAGAGCGTGAGAATCTTGTGGCCGGGCTCTCCGGCTCGTTCTCGCTCGACCTGCAGCCCGGCACCTATGTCTTGGCCTGCCCGTCCACGGCCAATCTGACCTTGGGCAAGCTGACCGTGACCGGCAAGCCCCACCCCGAGACCGGCCCCTCGGAGGTCCTGCTGAAGACGGCGGTGCTCCAGTACCGCACCTATGTGGAGGGACAGACCGAAGCGCTGCTTGCGGGTGTGCGCCGATTTGCCACGGCGATCGAGCAGGGCGACATCACCGAGGCGAAGCTGCTCTTCGGGCCGGTGCGCAGTCACTACGAGGCGATCGAGCCGGTCGCCTCCAGCTTTCCGGGCCTGGACTCAGACATCGACGCGCGCATCGACGCTCCCACGGTCAACGGCGACACCGCCAAGTGGTTCGGCTTCCACCACATCGAGCAGCTGATGTGGGTCGGGCACACCTTGCGCGGGGCCAGTCCTCTCGCCAATCGGCTGCTGAGCGACGTGGAGAGACTCAACCAGCAGGTGCCCAGCCTGCCGCTGGCGCCCGAGCAGCTCATCAACGGCTCGGTCGAACTCCTCAACGAGATCGTCAACGTCAAGATCTCAGGCGAAGAGGATCGCTACTCGCACACCGATCTGTCGGACTTCCAGGCAAATCTGCTGGGAGCGCGCAAGGCCTTCGAATATGTGCGCCCCACATTGGAACGCACGGGCAGCAGCGCCTTGGCAAGCACGATTGCCCACGAACTGGAAGCGGTCCAAACCGAGCTGAACGCCTACCGCCGCAATACGCCGCTCGGGTTTGCCCTCTACAGCGCGCTCGGCCAGACGGATAAGAAGCGGATCGCCCAGCAGGTTGGCAACGCGGCACAGTCCCTCTCAGAAGTCGCCCTGAAGATCACCGAGGGCAAGTAGCTGCCGTCCAGTCCGCTCGGCGATGGGAGCGCATCGCAGATATGGGTTGGATCGGGCCTACGCACCGAGCACAGCAGGAAGCTCCGTTGGCAACGAGGACCTCGGGCAGGGCCACGGTCCCGTCCTCGCGCTGACCGTTCTCCAATAGCGCGATGATCGTGCGCCCGACCGCAACCGCGGTGCCGTTGAGCGTGTGGAGCGCCTGCACGCGCCTGTCGCGGCGCAGGCGGATGTTCAGGCGCCGCGCCTGGTAGTCGGTCGTGTTCGAGCACGATGTCAGCTCGCGGTAGCGACCCTGGCTCGGCAGCCACGCCTCGCAGTCATACTTCTTGGCGGCTGGGGAGCCGAGGTCTCCAGTGGCGATGTTGACGACCCTGTAGGGCAGGTCCAGCTCGGAGAGGATCTCCTCCTCGATCGCCAGTATGCGCTCGTGCTCTTCGGTCGAGGCATCGGGCTCGACGAAGCTGAACATCTCCACCTTGTCAAACTGGTGCACCCTGAAGATGCCGCGCGTGTCCTTGCCGGCGGCGCCCGCCTCGCGGCGGAAGCAGGGCGAGAAGCCGGCGTAGCGCAACGGCAGGCGCTCGACCGGGAGGATCTCTTCGTCGTGCAGGGAGGCCAAGGCCACCTCGGAGGTGCCGACCAAGTACAGCTCGTCGTCGGCGAGACGGTAGATCTGCTGCTCGGTGTCGGGCAGGAAGCCAGTTCCGTACAAGGCGCGTTCGCGCACGAGCACGGGTGGAATAACCGGCTCGAAGCCGTGGCTTCTCAGCTTCTCCAAAGCGAAGCGCACCAGGGCCAGCTCCACCATCACGAGATCGCCCTTCAGGTAGGCAAAGCGCGCTCCCGAGAGCGTGGCTGCGTGGTCCATGTCGATCATCGATCCGGCCAACTCCAGGTGGTCGCGCACCCCAGGCGCTCGCTCGCCCGAGCCGGCGTCCTCGCCCTCTGCGTCCTTGGGCGCTGCCCCCGACCGGAGAGGTCCACCCACTCGCGGCTCGCCCACGACCTTGACCAGTTCGTCCTCGGGCCCGGGCGCGGCGGTGGGGTCGGGCAGGTTGGGGAGAGGAGCGAGCGCCGCCCGCAGCCGCTCTTCGATCTCGGCCAGTTCGCGGCTGAGGTCCTTCTCGCGCGTGCCGACCTCGCGCTGATGAGCGATCGCCCCGCTTGCGTCCTCGCCCGCGCGCTTGACTTGGGCGATTGCGTCGGCGGCGGCGTTGCGCTCGGCTCGCAGCTCCTCCACTTGCGGGATCATCTCCCGCCTGCGGGCATCGAGCTCCAGCACGGGATCGAGACCGGCGGCGGCGCCCTCGCCCCGCCGCGCCAGAGCGGCGCGCACGCGGTCGGGGTCTTCTCGGATCAGCTTGAGGTCGAGCACCGACGGGGAGCCTACCCGCCGGCCGTCGCACCCATAGGCTCAGTCACCCGCCACCGTCACGACAGAGTGTCGTGACCGGCGTTATTTGGTCGACAGCGTGATGTTGACCGAAGGCACGTGCTGGGCCTGCAGACCCGAGTACTGCGCCAAGAACTTGGCGATGTCCTTGGCGTCGTCGCCTACAACCAGGTTCTCGGGCATGATCGCGCCGGAGAAGCCACCGTTGCGGATCGCGTAGAGGACCTGTTCCTCGTTCTCCTTGCGGATGTTGAAGTTGGGGCCATTGGTCTTGACGCGATCCTTGATCGAGGTGGCCGAGCCCTCCGCGCCTACGACAGCCAGCGTGTGACAGCCCGAGCAGTGGTCGCGGAACAGAACAGCCCCGCGGTAATAGGGACTGGACTTCGGCACCGAGATCCCCTGCGAGCCGCATGCCGAGATCCCGCCGGCCAGGGCGAGCAAGGCGATTGCGACGGCGAGCATCTTCACAGGCGGCCTCATGCGCGCCGGAATATATCGGTTGGCCTTCCCCCCGCGAACACCCAACGGTCGCCGGGGGACGTTCCGTCGACCCGATGCGACCGAACCCTGTTTCAAAAAAGGCGGTGCGTCATGGGCACAGGTTCTCAGAACCCGTGGGCGGTTTCAGCGGCTCGCAGGGCAAGGAACACCACGACGAGCGCCGAGAGCGTCATCACGCCCATCTCGCGGCGCACGATCGAGGCCACGATCGCGTGCTGCTCTTGCTCGGGCAGGTCACCCACTGCGCGCGCGTCTGTGAGATCGTGCTGGTCGAGGATCGTCTGCGCGGAGGCGACTCGCAGCTGCTCGGCCACGAAGCCGATCGCCAGAGGCAGCAGGGCATACAGATAGAAGAGGCGTTCGCTGGAGTAGTGCCCGGCGGCGGCCAGGGCGCCGATCGCGACCGCGTAGACGAGCGCGGCCACCTGCGCCACTCGCAGCAGAATCCAGAAGGCGCGACTCGGCTGGAGCCTGTGCCAACGCCATGCGCCGAGCAATCCGGGGAGCACATTGAGCAAGGCGAGCGCTAGCGCCCCCCACACCACCGCTTCGTTCATGAGCGCGTGGCTTGACCCGCCGGTGAGCGCTCGGCCTGGCCCGCCAGCATAGAGGCAATCGTCACTATGTAACAGTTTGTCACAAGGGTGATATAACAGCGCGAGTGCTGCGCAGCTATCTCCCGGCGATCGTTTTCCTGATCCTTGGCGGCGCCGTGGGCGGCCTGTTCGCGGTGCTCAACACGATGGTCGGCCCACGCAGGCGAGCCGAGCACAAGCTCGATCCCTACGAGTGCGGCCTGCCCTCGGAGGTCAAGCGCGGGATGCGCTTCGGCATCAGCTTTTACCTGATCGCGATGCTGTTCATCCTGTTTGACATCGAGGTCGTCTTCCTGTACCCGATCGCAGTCCAGCTGAAGGCCTACGGCAGCTACGCCCTGGCCGAGACGGTCACGTTCATCGTGCTGCTGGCCGTGGCCTTCGTATACGTATGGCGTCGAGGAGCGCTCGAGTGGAGGTGAAGCGAGAGCTGCTCGGAGCGGGGGCCCTGCGCGTCACCGCGCACGACTCCAAGGAGCTGCTGCGTGGCGCCGAGCTGCACGGCCCGACGGCGCCCCCGAGCATGGACGGCGAGGAGCTCGAACGCTACGTCCACGAACGTGTGCTCACCACGACGCTCGAGAAGGCCGTGGCGTGGGGGCGCTCGAACTCGTTCTTCCCGCTTGCCTTCGGCTTGGCCTGTTGCGCGATGGAGCAGTTCCAGACCGCCGGTCCGCGCATGGACATCGCGCGCTTCGGCTTCGAGGCCTTCAGGGCCTCCCCCCGCCAGGCCGACCTGATCATCCTGGCGGGGCGCGTATCGATCAAGATGGCGCCGATCATCCGCAGGCTCTACGACCAGATGCTCGAGCCCAAGTGGGCGATCTCGATGGGCGCCTGCTGCAGCTCGATGGGCGTCTTCAACAACTATGCGCTGGTGCCGGCCGACAAGTTCATGCCGATCGACGTGCACGTGCCGGGCTGCCCCCCGCGCCCGGAGGGCCTGATGCACGGCATCCTCAAGCTGCGCAAGCTCGTCCAGGAGGACCCCGACGCGGGCTGGCGCGAGCGCTACGACGCACGGGGCACCGAGGAGATCCTCAGCGAAGACTTGGTCGGCCCCGGTGCCTGACGCCACGGGGCTGGAGCTGCTCGCCAAGGAGCTGGGCGAGAGCGAGGGCGTCGGCGCAGAGACGATCCTCCGAACGCTGCACTTCCGCGGTCGCGCAAGCCTCGAAGTCGCCCCAGGGAAGATCCGCGCGGTGCTGGCGCGTCTACGCGAGCACGGCTACAGCTCGCTAATGAGCGTGCACGGCGTCGACTACTACCCGCACGAGCCGCGCCTGGGCGTGCACTACGAGCTGCTCGATATGAGCGAGGTCGATCGCCTCACCGTCACGTTGCGCGTGTCGACGGACGCGCCCGAGCTCGACTCGGTCACGCCCGACGGCGAGGACGGCAAGGGCTGGCCCACCGCAGACCACCAGGAGCGGGAGATCTACGACATGTTTGGCGTCGTCTTCAGCGGCCACCCCGACCTGCGACGCATATTGATGCCTGAGGACTACGAGGGCCACCCACAGCGACGCGACTTCCCCGTAGGCGGCGAACCGGTGATCTTCACCTACAACGAGCGCGCCTCGCAGGGCACCGGCACGGTGGCCGCCGGCGAGGTCGAAAGATGAGCCCGGCCGGCCAGATGTCCGAGTACCGCCTCCGCGAGGAGAGCATCACACTCTCGGCAATCGCGGAGCAAGCCGACGAGGACACCCACGAGGAGCTGTTGACGCTCAACTTCGGCCCCCACCACCCCGCCACGCACGGGGTCCTGCGCCTACTCGTGACGCTGCAGGGCGAGGTCGTGCGCTCGATCAAGCCGGTCATCGGCTACGTGCACACGGGGATCGAAAAGACCGCCGAGGACAAGGCCTACTGGAAGGCGATCCCGGTCGTCGAGCGGATGGACTACCTGTCCTACTACTTCAACGCGATGGCCTATGTCGGAGCCGTGGAGACGCTCTTGGAGGTCGAGGTGCCCAAGCGGGCGCAGTACCTGAGGGTGATCCACCTGGAGCTCAACCGCATCGCCTCGCACCTGATCTGGCTGGGCACAAGCGCGCTGGATCTGGGCGCGGTCTCGATCTTCCTGTACTGCCTGCGCGAGCGCGAACTGATTCTCGACCTGTTCGAGATGTCCTCGGGGGCGCGCATGCACACGCGCTACTTCCAGGTGGGGGGCGTGATGGAGGACATCCCCGTCGGCTTCGCGGAGAAGGTGCGCGAGTTCACGAAGGTGATGCCCGTACGAGCCGACCAGTACGGGGCGATCCTCAACGCCAACCAGATCGTGTTGGAGCGCCTGCGCGGAACCTGCCCGCTTGACGCCGACACGCTGCTCAGCCTCGGCGTCACCGGGCCCCTGTTGCGCGCCGCGGGCAACCCGTGGGACCTGCGCAAGGCCGCGCCTTACAGCTCCTACGAGGACTTCGACTTCAAGATCCCGGTCGGCACCGTCGGCGATAACTACGATCGCTTCGCCGTGCGCGTGGCCGAGATCTATGAGTCGGTCAAGATCATCGACCAGGCGCTTGACGGCCTGCCGGAGGGGCCCCACATCACCACCGACCGCAAGGTCGCCCTGCCCCCGCGCCACGAGCTGGCGACCTCGATGGAGGCCTTGATCCACCACTTCAAGCTGGTCACCGAGGGTTTCAGAGTGCCGCCAGGCGAGATCTACAACCCGATCGAGTCCCCTCGCGGCGAGCTGGCCTGCTTCGTGCGCTCCGACGGCTCCTCCAAGCCCGCACGCGTACACATGAGGGACCCTTCGTTCGTGAACCTGCAGGCGCTATCGCACATGGCCGAGGGCTCCTACATCGCCGACATGATCGCCACCTTGGCGATGCTCGACCCGATCTTGGGGGGCATCGACCGATGAACGCGGAGCTACGCGCTGAGATCGAGGGTCATATGGCTCTGTATCCGGACAGCCGCTCGGCCGCACTCCCCGCACTGGAGGCCGCCCAGCGAGTGCATGGCTGGTGCTCGCCCGAGGCGATCGAAGAAGTCGCCGAGGTGATGGGCGTCACGCCGGCTTATCTGGAGGCGGTGGCGACGTTCTACGACATGCTTGAGACGAAGCCGGTCGGGCGGCATTCGATCTACGTGTGCACCAACATCTCTTGTTCTCTCCGTGGAGCCGACGAGCTCTTTCAAGTGGTGCACGACGCCGCCGGCACGGACCCTGAATTCAATGTGCGTCCGTTCGAGTGCCTCGGCGCGTGCGACATGGCCCCGATGGCGTCGGTGGATGGTGTCTATGTAGGCCCCCTGTCGATCGACGACATCCCACAGTTGCTCGATGACACACGTGCGGGACGACCGCTGCTGCCCGACAAGCAGCTCTCGACGCGGCTTGTAGCCGACCCCAACGCCAACTCGCGTGAGTTCCCGGCGCACCCGATCGAGACGCCGTCAGCGAGCGACGCTTCCGGGGGAGCGGCATGACCGAAGCACTGCTGTTCAAGGACATCGACGAGCCCGGCTTGAACACGCTCGACGTGTACGCCAAGCGCGGCGGCTACGAGTCGCTGCGCAAGGCGCTCGCGATGAGTCCCGAGGAGCTGCTCGCACAGCTCGAAGCTTCCGGTCTGAGGGGGCGCGGCGGGGCGGGCTTTGCGATGGGCAAGAAGGTCTCGTTCCTGCCCAAAGGCTCGATCGACAAGTACCTGGTCTGCAACGCGGACGAGTCCGAGCCGGGCACCTTCAAGGACAGGGAACTGATGCAGAAGTCTCCGCACATGCTGATCGAGGGGATCGTGATCGCCTCCTACGCGGCGGGCACCAACCGGTCGTTCATCTACATCAGGGGTGAGTACGTCCACCAAGCCGACGTGCTCGACGCGGCCTTGGCTGAAGCGCGCAGCGCGGGGTATGTCGGCGAGAACATCCTTGGCTCCGATCATTCGCTTTCGCTGGTCGTGCATCGCGGCGCCGGCGCCTACATCTGCGGCGAGGAGACCGGCCTGCTCGATTCGCTGGAAGGCAAGCGCGGGAACCCGCGTCTGAAGCCGCCGTTCCCGGCCAACCAGGGTCTCTACCAGGGACCGACGCTGATCAACAACGTGGAGACGCTGGCCACGGTGCCCACGATCGTCAGGATGGGCGGCGAGGGCTACGCGAAGCTGGGCACCGAAACCTCCAAAGGCACCAAGCTCGTATCCGTCTCAGGACACGTGCAGCGACCCGGCAACTACGAGATCGAGTTGGGGGTCCCTTCTCGAGAGATCGTGTATGGGCTTGCGGGAGGGCCGCCGCCGGGACGCGAGGTCAAGTGCTGGTTCCCCGGCGGCTCCTCCTCCCCGGTCCTCAAGGCGGAGGACCTGGACCTGCCCTACGACTTCGACTCGATGGCCAAGGCCGGCTCGATGCTCGGCTCTGGAGCGATTATCGTCGTGGACGATTCCACGCCGATCCTGGACGTGGCCTTGAAGGTGGCCAAGTTCTACGCCCACGAGTCGTGCGGCAAGTGCACCCCCTGTAGGGAGGGCACGAACTGGACCGTGAAGATGCTGGAGCGCATCGACGAGGGCACCGCCACACCGATGGACATCGAGATCATGGCCTCGGTCCAGGAGCACATCATCGGCAATTGCCTGTGCGTGTTGGGCGATGCGATGGCGATGCCGATCGGCTCTCTCATCGCCAAGTTCAGGGACGAGTTCGAAGCGCATATCGAGGAGGCGCGTACCCGCGCCGGCCTCGGTGCCAGTGCACCCGGACCGACCGTCGGGACCGAGCGCGCCCTTGCCGGGGAGGTCGCTCATGCCTAGGCCCGAACCGCGCCCCATCAAATTCACGATCGACGGCCGCGAGGTCGAAGCTCCCGAAAACATGATGCTCGTCGATGCCGCCAAGCTGGGCGACGTCGAGATCCCTGTCTTCTGCTACGAACCGAAGCTGGGCCAACCCGTGGGCGCCTGCAGGATGTGCCTAGTCGAGATCGAGGGTATCCCCAAGCTGCAGACCGGCTGCTCGACCCCGGTCAAGGACGGCATGGTTGTGCACACCCGGTCCGAGCGCGCCAAGGTCGCCCAGCAGGCGGTGGTCGAGTTCCTGCTCGTCAACCATCCCCTGGACTGCCCCGTGTGCGACAAGGGCGGGGAGTGCCCATTGCAGGACATCACTTTCGGCTGGGGCGGCGGCAAGTCCCGCTTCGCGGACCCCAAGCGCCACTTCGTCAAGCCGTTGGAGCTTTCGCCGACGATCGCGATCGACAGAGAGCGCTGCATCTTGTGCTATCGCTGCGTGCGCTTCAGCCAGGAGATATCCGAGGACTATCAACTGGTTCTGCTCGAGCGCGGCGCCCACTCCTATGTGTCGACGTTCGACGGGCGGCCATACCTCGCGCCGTTCAGCGGCAACATCGTGGAGCTGTGCCCGGTCGGGGCCTTGACTTCGCGCAACTACCGCTTCAGGGCCAGGCCCTGGGACGTGGAGGACGCGGGCTCGGTGTGCACGCTGTGCCCGGCCCAGTGCAACGTGACGCTGACCGTGCGCGACGAGCGCGTGCTCAGAGTCTTGGCTCGCGACAACCACGAGGTGGACGACGGTTGGCTGTGCGACCGGGGCCGCTTCGCCTACCCGAAGCTCGCCGAAGGACGCATCACCGAGCCGCTGCTGCGCGACGGCGGCGAGCTGCGACCCGTCTCCTGGGAGCATGCCCTGGAGGAGACCGCCGCCCGCCTGCGCCGAGCGGGCGCCCAGACCGGCGCGCTCGCGGGCGGCGGGAGCACCAACGAGGAGGGCTTCCTGCTGGCGCGCCTGATGCGGGAGGGTCTCGGCTCGCCGCACCTGGACTCGCGCCCGGCCGGCCTCCTGCCGTTGGAGCTGCACCGAGCGCTCGCCGAGCCGGCGCTGCAGGCCAAGGTCTCGGACCTCGAGTTCGCCCACGCGGTCTTGGTGATCGGGACAAACCCGATCGAGGACGCCCCGATCTTGGACCTGCGCCTGCGCAAGGGCGTACGCCGTCACGGTATGGCGCTTATACGCGCGCGCTCGAGTCAACTCTTTGAGCAAGCACAAACACATGAGCTGATGCAGCAGCTTGAAGATGCTTGTCCGCAGGACGGACCGGGCGAGATCGTGATCCTGTGGGGCGAGCGCCTCGCGGCCGGCCCCGATGGGGCGCGCGCCGTCAAAGCTCTGCTTGAGATGGCCGCGAAGCTGGGCGTCGCCGAGGTCGCTGGCGCGGGCCTGCTGGAAATCCCGGCGCACGCCAACGGGCGCGGACTGCGCGAAGCGGGCTTCCTGCCCAACGCCGGCCCCGGGCTGAGCGAGCCAGACGAGGAGGGTCGCGACTCAAAGGGGATCGCAGAAGGGCTGATCGAGGGCGAGCTGAGCTGCCTGTACCTGCTCGACGCCGAGCCCCTGACCGGTGTATCCGCGGTGGGGGGAGCGAACCCGGCGGGAGCTGGCGAGTGGGACAGTCCCCTGTGGCAGCGAGCCCTGGAGCGCGCGACCAGCGTGATCGCGCATGCGAGCTTCTTGACCGACGCGCTCACCGAGCACGCCGATATCGTCTTCCCGGCCGGCGCCTATCCGGAGAAGGAGGGCACGATCGTGCACCCCGACGGACGCATCCAGCGCCTGCGGCCGGCGGCCCGCCAGTTGGGCCAGAACCGCGCCGAGTGGGGCGTGATCGCCGAGCTGGCCAAGCGCGTCGGCCTCGACCTCACCCTTACGGGTACAGGCGAGGTGCTCAGCGGAGCGATGGCCTCACAGCAGTTGTTCGAGACTGTGCCCCGCTATGAGGGCCTCACACTGGAGCTGATCGGCGGCAAGGGCGTGCGCCCGCACGAGCGCGAAGCGGCGGTGAGCTCGTGATCGCGGTGGTCGGCTACTACGAACCTTGGTGGATCCAGATCATCAAGGCGATCGTGATCTTTGCCGTGGGCCTGCAATTGGTGCCGATCGTGCTGCTGGCCGAGCGCAAGCTGTTGGGCCGCATGCAGGCGCGCTACGGACCAAACCGGGTCGGTCCCTTTGGAGCGCTGCAGCCTTTGGCGGACATCGTCAAGCTCCTGACCAAGGAGCAGTTCAGGCCTGCCACCTCGACCGGCTTCCTGTTTGCGCTGGCGCCCGTGATCTCGATCGTGACGGCTGTGGCGGCGTTCGCGATCATCCCGTTCGGCAATGTCCAGAACATCTTTGGCACGCCGGTGGGGCTGTACGGCGTGGACGTGTCGATCGGGCCGCTGTACGTGTTCGCCTTCGGCGCGGTCGCTTTCTACGGGATCATGCTCGGTGGCTGGTCCTCGGGCTCGAAGTACTCCTTCCTCGGCGCGATGCGCGGCGCAGCGCAGTTGATCTCCTACGAGGTCTCCCAAGGCTTGGCGCTCGTGGGCGTGATCTTTACCGCGGGCACGCTCTCCTTGACCGGGATCGTGGAAGCGCAGCGGGGCATGTGGTACGTGGTGCCCCAGTTCTTCGGCTTCCTCGTGTTCTTGGTGGCCGGCTTCGCCGAGACCAACCGGGCGCCGTTCGACCTGACCGAGGCCGACGCGGAGCTGGTCGGGGGCTACAACACCGAGTACGGCGGCGGGCGCTTCGCCTCCTATTACTTCGCCGAGTACCTCAACGTGCTTGTCGTCTCGGGCATCGTCACGACCGTGTTCCTTGGTGGATGGCTGCTGCCGTTCGGGATCCATCCGCCCGGCTGGGTGGACCCCTTCGTGGTGCTGTTCAAGATGGCGCTGATGACGTTCCTGTTCATCTGGGTGAGGGCCACCTTGCCGCGCCTGCGCTACGACCAGTTGATGAGCTTCGGGTGGAAGATCCTGTTGCCGCTGGCGACCCTCAACGCGCTTGTGACGGCGGTGCTCGTGGTGGTGACTCATTGATGACTTGGAATCCTGGCGACGACATGCTGGAGGTGACGCGTGCGCCCGCCCCGGGAGCCGCGCGCAGCACCTATCGCGCCTTTGGCGAAACCCTGAGAGGGCTGAAGACCACGTTCGCACGGATGCTCGAAAAACCGGTGACGTTGGAGTACCCCGAGGAGAAGACGCCTGTCTATCCACGCTTCAGGGGCAGGCACAAGCTGCACAGGTTCGATGATTCGGACCCCACTCACCCCAACCTTGAGAAGTGCGTGGGCTGCTCACTGTGCGCGGCGGCCTGCCCGGCGGACTGCATCAGGGTCGTGGCCGCCGAGAACACGCCCGAGCACAGGGTGTCTGCCGGCGAGCGCTATGCGGCGGTGTATGAGATCAACCTGTCGCGGTGCATCTTCTGTGGCTACTGCGAGGTGGCTTGCCCGTTCGATGCGATCACGATGGGCCACGACTACGAGATGTCCGACTACACGCGCTCAGACTTGATTTTCACCAAGGAGATGCTGCTCGCCGAGCCCTTGGAGCGCACGCCATTGCGCCGGGAGGGCGAGTGATGGAACGCGCGACAAGCTCGATCTCGCGGTTCGCACGAACAACGATCCCAAATAAATGCTCCTCCACCCCGAAGGCGCGGGGTGCGACACCAGCGACCTGCGTAGGACAGGGTTAGGCATGTCGGGCATCCTCTTCTTCATCGCCGCGATCGGGGTGATCGCCGGGGCCGTCGGCGTGGTGACGCTGAGCAATCCCTTCTACAGCGTGCTGGCGCTCGTCGCGCATCTGCTTTCGCTGGCGGTGCTGTTCCTGCTGCTCAGAGCCGAATTCGTGGCGGCCGCGCAGGTCGTCGTGTATGCGGGCGCGGTGATGGTTCTGTACGTGTTCGTCGTGGCCTATGTGGGCGACGAGGAGCAGGCCCTCGACGGCGGGCTCACGCGTCGCCCGCGCGCGCGAGGGGCCGACGGGCGCAAGCTGAGCGGGGCCCTGTTCGCGGGGGCGTTGCTCGTCGAGCTGCTGATCGCCCTGCTGGGTAGCGGCCTGAAGGCCGTCGAAGGCAACGGCGCTCCCTATGCGCCCGGGCCAAGGACTTTCGGGACGCCCGCCTACATCGGCAACCTGTTGCTCACACGCTTTCTGCTCGTGTTCGAGGCGGCCTCGCTGCTGCTCCTGATCGCGGCCGTGGGCGGCGTCGTGCTGGCGCGGCGGCGCAGGGGCTTGGACGAGGACGAGGACGACCGCGACCGGCTCACACCGCTTGACATCCTGCGCCCCCGCGGAACCGGCACGATGGTCGAGGGCGTCGAAGGGCTCGCCCTCGCGCGTGCGCGAGGGGCGGGCGACTTCGAGAGCCAACACTCAGAGACCCCCCGCGGCGTCACGCAAGCGAGCCCCTCAGGCAAGCGAACGGAAGGCGGCGGCTGGTGAGCATCGCCTGGTATCTCGCCGTCTCGGCGATCGTCTTCTGCACGGGCGCGTTCGGCGTGATGACGCGCCGCAACCCGCTCGTGGTCCTGCTGTGCCTGGAGCTGATGCTCAACGGCGCCAACCTCTCGTTGATCGCCTTCTCGCGCATGTGGGGCAACGGCGACGGGCAGATCCTGGCGATCATCGTGATGACCGTCGCCGCCTGCGAGGTCTGCATCGGGCTGGGGATGATCGTCGCGATTCATCGCCGCCGGTTGCCGATTGACGTGGATGAGCTACGGGAGCTGCAGGGATGACGATGCGTATCCACCAGATCCAACCTAAAGACGCGCAGGTTGTTATCTACTTTTCGTTCTTGCTAATAGTATTTACAAATCGTTAATACTATCGTGAATTCCATAAAACGTATACATATACCTTCGCTCCGCGACCCGCGCTTGCGTCTTCGCCCGCGCCCACACCCGCGAGCGTCGCGATGACCACAACCACATTCGGCTGGCTGGTTCTGGCGTTCCCGCTGCTGGGCACGATCGTTATTGGCGCCGGCTTCAAGTTTTTCTCGGGTCCCGCCCACCCCCGAATCGCCGGCTGGATCGGCACGGCCGCGATCGGGTTGGCGTTCTTGGCGGCGCTGGCGACGTTGATCTCACTGCAGGGCCATGCGAGCGATCATCGCCAGCTGACCTCATCGCTGTGGAACTACGCGAGCACGGTCGGCATCGACGCGCAGATGTCGATTCTGGTCGATCCCCTGTCGGTGTTCATGATCCTGGTCGTCACCGGGATCTCGACGACGATCCACCTGTACTCGATCTCCTACCTCGACGAAGACAAGGGCTTCGCAAGGTACTTCGCCTACCTCAACTTCTTCGTCTTCTCGATGCTGCTGCTGGTCCTGGCCGGCAACTTCCTGCTGTTGATCGTGGGCTGGGCCTTCGTGGGCGCCGCCTCCTACCTGTTGATCTCCTTCTGGTACCGGCGCACCACCGCCACGACCGCCGGAATCAAGGCGTTCGTGATCAACGTGGTCGGCGACGTGGGGCTGGTGCTGGGCACGTACTTCCTGTTCAAGCACACCGGCACGCTCGACTTCCTGGCGGCTTTCAAGGCCGCTCCCAACGTGTTCACGAGCGGCGAAGCGGATGTGACGGCGGGCTGTCTGCTGCTGCTCGTGGGAGCGTTCGCCAAGTCGGCCCAGATCCCGCTGCACACCTGGCTCCCCGACGCGATGGAGGGACCCACTCCGGTCTCGGCCCTGATCCATGCCGCCACGATGGTGACCGCGGGTGTGTACCTGATCGCGAGGATGCACCCCTTCTTCGAACTGTCCCCTGCAGCGCAGGACGTGGGCGCGGTGGTCGGCTGCGCCACGCTCGTGATCGCCGCCACGATCGCGCTCACCCAGACAGACATCAAGCGCGTGATCGCCTACTCGACTATGTCCCAGATCGGCTACATGATCATGGGCGTCTCCGTCGGCGCCTATGCCGCCGGCATGTTCCACCTGATGACGCACGCCTTCTTCAAGGCGCTGCTGTTCATGGGCGCCGGCTCGATCATCGGCGCGATGGGCGGCGAGCAGTCGCTGGAGAAGATGAAAGGCTTCAAGAAGGCGATGCCCTTCACGTTCGCCTGCTTCGTGATCGGCGGCCTGGCCCTGTCGGGCATACCCCCCTTCTCGGGCTTCTTCTCAAAGGACGAGATCCTGCTCGTGACCGGCGAGCGTGGGGGCTGGCACTGGGCGCTCTACGTGCTCGGCTACGTGGGCGCGTTCATGACGGCGATCTACACGTTCCGGATGATCTTCAGGGCCTTCTACGGCGACCCGGTCGAGCAGGCCAGGGAGCTCGAAGGCGGCCACCTCTATCACGCGCCGGAGCCCACCAATCCGGCGAACGGGGAGGTCGAGGACACCGATGTGGGCTTCCCCGGACCCCATCACGCAATCGCCGAGCGGGCGATGCCGATGAAGGTCGCTATGAGCATCCTGGCGGTCGGCGCGGTCGGCGCCGGGCTCGTGCAGATCCCCGAAGTGGACGACGTGATCACCAAATTCCTCGAACCGAGCTTCGCCGGCTCGACGCTGTACACGGTCCACACGCGCGACGGCCTGCTGGTGTTTGGCCTGATCTTGGGCACCGTACTTGGCCTCGGCGGAATCGCGATCGCCTGGCGGATCTGGGTCAAGCAGCCTTCTATCGCCGTGACCGCGCGCACCCGCTTCAAGCCGCTGTACACCCTGTTCGTGAACAAGTGGTATTTCGACGAGCTGATCGACGCGCTCGTCGTCAAACCAGCCGCGACGGCCGGACGTTTCGCCAACACGACTTTCGAGCGCGTGTTCGTGGACGGCGCCCTGATCGGCGGCGCGACTTCGCTCGTGCGCGCCGGCTCGGCCTCGGTCAGGGCGATCCAGAGCGGCCTGCTGCGCTACTACGCGGCCCTGGTCGTGCTCGGCGTGGCAGCGCTTGGCCTCTACTTCCTGTTGCAGACGTGAGCCGCTGATGCCCCCTCTTTCGATCCTGATCTGGCTGCCGGCCGCTTGCGGGCTGCTCGGCGCCCTTGTTGCTGTCCGCAACGAACGCCTACCGGGCCTGCTCGCGCTCGCCGGCTCGCTCGGAGCGCTGGGCCTGGCGATCGCCTACATCGTCCAGTACGGGCCCGGCTCGCACGGCCTCAAGGACGTGACCGACGTTGTCTGGATCTCTGAGTTGGGCATCCACTACAAGCTCGGCGTGAGCGGCCTGAACGTGCTGCTAGTGGGGCTCACCGCGCTGCTCTTCTTCGCCGCGATCCTCGCAGCCAACATGCGCTCCACACTCCTCAACAAAAGCGACGCGGCCCTGAGGGCTGCGTCGGGTAGCGGTCACATCGACCGCCCGCGCCTCTTCTACTTCCACATGATGCTCGCCGAGTCGGCTGTGCTGGGCGCATTTCTGGCGCAGGATCTGGCCCTGTTCGTGGCCTTCTTCGACCTGATGCTGATCCCCTTCTACTTCCTTATCGGCTCTTGGGGCGAAGGGCCGGACAGGGTCAAAGCGACGATCAAGCTCGTCATCTACACGCTCGTGGGCTCGCTGTTGATGCTGGCCGCTGCGATCGCCACCGGCGTGTTGGCGGGCGAGCAGAACGGGACGCACATCACGTTCGTGCTCTCCCAACTGCAGGGCCTGCCCTTGAGCAGGGGCTCCCAAGAGTGGATCTTCCTGTTCTTCGCGGCCGCCTTCCTTGTGAAGATGCCGGCCTTCCCACTACACGGCTGGATGCCCGACGGCTACAGGGCGATGCCGGTCGAGGTGTTGATGGTCTTCAGCGGCGTGCTCTCCAAGGTCGGCGCCTACGGGTTCTTGGCGATCGTGTTGCCCCTGTTCCCCCAAGCGTCGGCCCACTTCCAAGTCCTGATGCTGGTGATCGCGCTGCTGTCAATCTTGTATGGGTCGGCGATGGCCTTCACGCAGACGCACGCCCGCCTTATCGCGGGGTATTCGTCGGTGGCCCAGCTCGGCTTCATCACGCTCGGGATCTTCGCGCTGAACCCGCAGGGAGCCCAGGGGGCGCTCCTGCAGATGGTCAACCACGGCCTGGTCGTGGCGCCCGTGTTCTTCATCATCGCGCTGTTGGCCGCGCGCGCCGGAGGCTCGCAGGACATCAGGGAGATGGGCGGCATCGCCTTCAGGGCACCAATGCTTGCCACCGTGTTCTTGGTCGTCGCCCTGGCGACGCTGGCGATCCCCGGTTCGGCCAACTTTGTCGGCGAGTTCCTGATCCTGCTGGGCGTCTTCAAAGCCAAGCTCGCGATCGCCGCAATTGCTTTCACGGGGGTCGTGATGGCCAGCGTGTACGCGCTCAGGCTGTTCATCCATGCGATGCACAACAGGGTCGGCCCGAGCGTGAAATCGCGCGAGCTGACTGGCATGGACGCGATGGTGCTGGTGCCGCTGCTGGCGGTGATCGTGTTCTTGGCGCTCTATCCGCAAGGGGCTTTGAAGCGCTCTGAAAAGTCGGTGACGACTTCGGTGGCCGCCGCACACGCGGCGCTCAGTCCGTCTCTCGCCGCGGCAACGCCGGTTGCGGCCGGCGAAACGGGAGCCCAGGAAGCGGCCCCCTCACAAGCCGGCTCGGGAGAAGCGAGCGCCGGAGGAGCCCAATGATCGCGCTGCTCGCCACCGCCCACCTCAAAGGCCCGCACGTCGATTTCGCGGCGCTCTCACCCTTGATCGCCCTGTTCGCAGGAGCGATCGTGGTTCTGCTCGTCGGGCTGCTCGGTTCGCGCAAGGCGCGCGAGCAAGTGGTGCCGGCGCTCGCCCTGCTCGCGCTGGGCGCAGCCCTGGGCCTGACGATCTGGCGCTGGAACAAGCCGGAGTCGGTAGTCTCGGGCGCCCTTCGAATCGACCGCTTGTCGCTCACGCTGAACCTGATCTTGGCCGTCGGCGGCATGGCCACAGTGCTGCTCGCCTGGCGCTCGAAGGCGGCCAGGGAAGCAGCGCACGGGGAGCTGCACGCGATGCTGCTGAGCACGATCGGCGGCATGGCGCTGCTGGTGGCCGCCCAGAACACGGTGGCCCTGTTCCTGGGACTGGAGCTTCTGTCGATCCCCCTGTACGTGCTGTGCGCGACCGAAATGCGCAACGAGCACTCGCTGGAGGCGGGGCTGAAGTACCTGATCGTGGGCTCGGTCGGCTCCGCCACCCTGCTGTATGGGATCGCGCTGCTTTACGGAGCGACCGGCGCGACCGACTTCGGCGCGATCGCGAGCGCGATCGCGACACACGGGCTCACCTCCAACGCGATGCTGCTGACGGGGATCGCATTGTGCGTGGCCGGACTTGCCTTCAAGGCCTCGGTTGCTCCATTCCACCAGTGGACGCCGGACGTGTACGAGGGCGCGCCGACGCCGATCACCGCCTTCATGGCCGTGGCCACCAAGGTGGCGGCGCTGGGCGTGCTCTTGCGCCTGTTCGACGTGGCTCTGATCGAAGCCCACGGCAGCTGGGGTCCGGCGCTGGCGGCGCTGGCCGCGATCACGATCCTGGTGGGCAACGTGGGCGCGCTGGGTCAGTCCTCGCTGAAGCGGATGCTCGCTTATTCCTCGGTTGCTCAGGCCGGCTACATGCTGGCAGGCGTCGTCGTGGCCAGCGCGCTCGGAGCGCAGGCTTTGGTCTTCTATCTGGCTGTGTACCTGGCGATGAACATGGCCGCCTTCGCGGTGATCGTGGCACGCGAGCGCGAAACAGGCCTCGGTGACAATGTGCAGGCGATGGCCGGCCTCGGCCGCGAGCGCCCCTGGCTGGCGTGGCCAATGACGATCTCGATGCTCGCCCTCGCGGGCATTCCTGCCACGGCGGGCTTCATCGGCAAGTTCTATTTGATCGATGCTGCTGTCTCGGGCGGCTACACCTGGCTGGGCGTAGTGATCGTGATCGGCTCGATGATCTCCTTGGGCTACTACCTGCCTGTCATCGCCACGATGTGGATGGCGCCTTCACCCGTACCGGCGATCGCAGGTGGGTCGCAGGACCTCGAGCCGATCGAGCCATCCCCAAGCCGTCGCCAGCCTGAGCTTGCCTTCGTGGCGGTGCTCGCGGGCGCGGCGACAATCGTCTTCGGGATCGTGCCGCAACCGCTATTCAACCTCGTGCACGGTGTAGGCAGCGCGCTGGGACTGCTGTGAGCGGCCGCCGACTCGAACACTCGTCGGATCTGAGCATCTTCGGCTAGATGGCACGCATCAGCGCCGATACAGCTCTTACCAAGCCATGCAACGCCAGATACAACTGATCAGAGAGCTCCTAGAGGAGTCCCAGTACACGATCGACGCGACAGCCGTGGCCGAGGCGATCGTGACACGGGCGGTGGCCCGGCATACCGTGACGGGGACAACCTTCCGCAACGACGTAAGGGCACCTCAAGTGCGCTCGTTTCGTCCGACCCGCCAAGCACGGTCGTTCCGGCCCTGCGGCTTGGGAGCTGAGGAAGCTCCCACGATCGCCCTGCGGCGACGCAGGTAGAGCCGAGCCCGGCCCGGGGACGCAGGTAGAGCCGAGCCGGCGCCGCGAGTACGCGTAGGCACCTCCCCGCGGAACTCCTGCTCCAGGAGCGCTAGGCGCGATCGGCGTCACGCGCGGCCGCTTCGGCCGCAACCAGCTGGCGCTCGACCAGGTCGAGGCCCGCATCCCAGAAACCGGGATCGGTGAGATCGATGCCGACGATCCGGCCCAAGGCCTCGGGCGAGCGCGAACCGCCGGCGGCCAGAAGGTCGAGATAGCGCGGCACGAGCTCATCGCCCTGTTGCTCATAGCGCTGGTAAACAGATAGAGCAAGCAGCTGACCGTAGGCGTAGGCGTAGACATAGCCGGGCGAGCCGATGAAGTGCGGGATGTAGGACCACCACGAGCGATAGCCCTCGGTGATCTCGACCGAGTCGCCGAACATCTCCAGCTGACTGTCGTACCAGAGCTCGCCAAAGCGCTCGACCGACAGCTCGCCCTCGGCTCGGCGGGCCGTGTGGACGGCATCCTCGAAGCTGTTCATGGCGACCTGGCGAAACACGGTAGCCAAAGCTCCCTCGATGTTCTCGGCCAGAAGGGCCAAGCGCGAGGAAGGTGAGGAGTCCTCTTCCAAGAGGCGTCCGAAAACGACCGTCTCGCCAAACACCGAGGCGGTCTCGGCCAGGGTCAGCGGGGTGCCTTGATGGAAGATGCCCTGATCGGCGGCCAAGGCGAAGTGGACGCCGTGACCGAGCTCGTGCGCGAGCGTCAGGACGTCGCGTCGGCGCGAGGTGTAGTTGAGCATTACGTAGGGGTGCACAGAGGGCACCGCTGAGGCGCAGAACGCTCCGCCGCGCTTGGCCGGCCGCACGGGGGCGTCGATGTAGTGCTCGTCGAAGAAGCGTTTGGCGACCGCCCCCAGCTTGGGCGAGAAGGAGGAGTAGCAGTCGAGCACGATCTCGCGGGCCGCCGCGAACGGGTAGGTGACCTCGTCCTCGGTGACGGCGGCCATGCGGTCGTAGTCGGCCAGACGCTCGACGCCGAGGAGGCGCGCCTTGAGGCGATACCAGCGCCTGGGCAACTCGTACCTTGCGCGGACCGCCTCGATCAGAGCGGCGACCGACTCGTCAGAGGCCTCGTTTGACAAATTGCGGGCGGCCAGCCAGGAGGGATAGCTGCGCAGGCGGTCGTCGATCGCCTTGTCGGCCAGGAGCGTGTTGAAGAGGAAGGCACGCGTGCGCAGGCCGGACGCGAGCGCCTCGGTGACCGCCTCGGCGGTGGCGCGGCGCAGGTCGCGGTCGGGCAGGACAAGGCGGCTGAGGGCGACGTCAAGGGCGACCGTCTGTGATGACGCAGACACTCTGCCATCCCCGGCCTGTCCACCATGCTCGTTGGCGGTCTCACCCGCCGCGCCGTCCCCGTCGCTTCGCGCCTCGGGCCTGTCCGGGTCGCCCGGCAAGCGCACCTCGATCGCGGAGGTCAGCTCGTCGAACAGCCGCGACCAGGCGCTTGCGCCCGTGACCGACTTCTCGGCGAGGATCTTCTCCTCGGGTTCTGAGAGCAGGTGCTCGCGGTAGCGGCGGACGGTACGCAGGTAGTGGGCGCAGAACGCGAGACGCTCATCCTCCAGCAATCGCTCGGCCTGCTCGTCGGCCAAGGCAGCCCATTCGAGCTCGAAGAACAGCAAGGTCGTCTCGATCTCGGTACCCCGTTCCTGGACCTCCTGCATCAGGGCGCCCGCGGCCGGATCGGCCGTGTCCACCGAGAAGCGCAGGCCGGCATAGGTGCCGGCGCGCCCCACCAAGTCCTGAATCTCGCCAAGCTCGCGCATTGCCCGCTCCAAGCCGGAGCTGTCCAAGTCGCCCAGCTTGCCCACATAGCTTGCCGCGAAGGCCTGGGAGCGCTCCAAGGCTTGGGTGAGCTGCGCCCGGGCGCCATCGGGTCCAAGACCATCGACAAGCGGGTCTAGATCCCAGGCGGTGGACTGGAGCTCGGGATCGGTCGATTCAGCAGCTTCGGTGGCCATCGTCCCGCAGCTTAGCTGCACGAGCTACTCGCTCGCGAGCGCGCTGAGCATGTCCAGGCGAGCAGCCCGACGGGCCGGCAACTGTGCGGCGAGCAAGCCCGCCAAGGCGGCGATGACGAGCAGGATGAAGAGCGTGCCGATCGGGAAAGACTGCACGTAGCCCGAGCCGGACAGCGTGAAGGTGGTGATCAGCACGGCTCCCACAACGCCGATCACGAGCCCGAACACGCCGCCGATCAGCGCAGTGATGACCGACTCGTAGCGGATCATCTGGCGCACCTGGCGGCGCGAGGTGCCGATCGCGCGCATCATCCCCAGCTCGCGCGTGCGCTCGTAGATCGAGAGGATCAGCGTGTTCACGATCCCGAACAGCGACACGATCACCGACAGCGCCAGCAGCACGTAGATGAGCGCGAGCAGCGTGTTGATCTGGTTGGCCTGGTCCTGCTTGAACTGGGCAGCGGTGCGCGAGCGCGCCTGGGGGAACTGGCTCGCCAAGAGCCTGTCGACGGCAGGCTGCACCTGGGAGTCGCTGTAGCCCTTCTGGTAGGCGACGAAGTTCAAGGCGTCTTCGCGCTGGCCAAAAGCTTGGCGAGCGAGCGCGAGGGAGATCGTCATGTTGCCGAGCAGGCGCGCATTGTCGGAGGCGATGCCGAGCACCCTCAAGGACACGTGCCGGCCGGTGGGAGTCAGCAGCGAGACGGTCTGGCCGACCTTCAGTTTGTGCGAGCTCGCGTAGTCCTTGGTGAGGATCGTGCCGCTGTTGTCGAGCGCGAGCAGCGTGGCGTTCGAGCCCTGCTTCCATTCCACGCGGTATACGCGGCCGAAGGTCGCGGGTTCGATCGTGGTGACCGAGGCGTTGCTGGCGCTCCCGTGCAGGCGCCCGATGGTGAACCCGATCGGTGTCACGGTCGCCACTCCCGGGACACGTCGCAGCGCGGGCGCCACCAGCGTGGGGATCCCCGCTTCGTTGCCAGCTTGGGAGTTCTCCACGATCAGGTTGCCCGCGAACGAGCGGCTGACCGCCCGGTCGATCGTGGCCTTGGTGCCGTCGGCGAGCACCGCCACCAACGTGACCAGCGCCAAACCCACCGTGAGCGCGGCGGCCGTGGTGAGCGTGCGACCGGGCTGGCGGATCGAGTTCTCCCTGGCCAGGCGGGCGGTGATGCCACGCCAGGCGATCAGCGCGCCGATCGCTCGCGCCAAGGCCGGGACTATGCGGTAGTGGCGTGCCGGGCGCTCGCCCCCGCGCCGCAACCTCACCCCCAGCCTGAGCGCGCGCAGACACCACGCGACCAGCAGCACGAGCCCCAGAGCGCGCCCCCCCGTGATGACCGCGATGGCGAAGACCACGACGAGCCCGATCAAAAAGCGCGCGATCAGCTGGCGCTTGGTGGGCAAGGGTCGTGGCGGTATGCCGACGCCCTCGCGCATCGCGGCGAGCGGCGGCACACGCGTGGCGCGGATCGCGGGCGCGAGGCCGGCGAGCACGGTGACGCCGATCCCGACCGCCAGCGAGACGACGATCGTGCGCGTCTCGAGCACCGTGCCGCTGTCGGGCAGGTCGGCGCCGAAGGCCTTGAACAGCTGGTCGAGCGCGGGTGCGAGCAGGAGCCCTCCGAACAGTCCGAGCACCGCCCCCACGGTCCCCAGGAGGAAGCCTTCGTAGACGACCGAGCGCATGATCTGGGCGCGTGAGCCGCCGAGCGTGCGCAATAGCCCGAACTCGCGCGTGCGCTGGGCAACGGTGATCGAGAAGGTGTTGAAGATGATGAAGGCGCCCACCACCAAGGACACGTAGGCGAACACGAGCAGGAACGTGCGCAGGAAGCTCAGGTTGCTTTCCAGTTCGGAGGTATCGTGGCTGGCTTGTTCGGTGCCCGTGCGCACGTCCACCGTGCGTGGCAAGACGACGCGCAACCGGTCGCGCAGATCGCCGGGCGTGACGCCTGGCTTACCGGCGACGTCGATCTGGTCGAAGGCGCCCTGCTCGCCGACCACGCGCTGGGCCTCGGGGAGCGTGAGGACCGCGATGCCCGCGCCGCCGAAGGATGCGCCGCCACCGAACTTGACGACGCCGACGATCGTGTAGCGCTTGGCGGGCGCGGAGCCTCCCGCGACCAGCATCTGCTGGCCGACCTTCAGTTTGGCGCGCTGCGCGGTGGCTTCGTCGATCGCGAGTTCGTCCGGGCCCGAGGCGAAGCGGCCTTGAACCGGGGAGAAGGAGTTGAAGCGCGCGGGCACCTCGGAGGCGACGAACGCGGGCGCGCCGCTCTTGGTGAGCCGTTTGCGGTTCGCGTCGAGGAACGTGCCCGGCGTGAAGATCGAGCCGGCGGCCTGACTCACGCCCGCGGTGGCGCGCACCCGCGCGAGCATCGCGTCGGTGATCGGCGTGGTTTCCGAGCCAGTGTTGCGCCCGAGCACCTGGGTGGGCGTGATCACGACGTCGTGGCCACGGTTGGCCGTCTGGAAGATGCCGGCGAAGGAGTGGTTGATCGTGTCCGTGAGCACGTAGGTGCCCGCCATCAAGGCCACGCCAAGCGCGACCGCGATCCCGGTGAGTAGCACCCGCAGCTTGCGCTGCATGAAGCCCCTCAGCACAAGCGTGAGCATCAGCCGCGCCCCCCAGCCCCGGGGTTTTCGTGAGCGGCGGGCATCAGCCGCGCCCCCGTGCCGGCGGACTCGCGTGAGCGGCGGGCATCAGCCGACGGACTTCATCAGGTCCAGGGCCTGCTCGGCGCTCGTCGCCTCCCCGTCATGGGCGATGCGCCCGTCCACGAGCACCAGCAGGCGGTCGGCAAACGATGCGGCGTGCGCGTCGTGGGTGACCATGACGACCGTCTGGGAGAAGTCGTCGACGGCGTGGCGCAGCAGTTCGAGCACGTCGTCGGAAGCCTTGGAGTCGAGGTTGCCGGAAGGCTCGTCGGCGAACACGACCGACGGGCGCGAGACCAAGGCACGCGCCACGGCCACGCGCTGCTGCTGGCCGCCGGACAGCTCAGCAGGGCGGTGGTGCAGGCGATCGCGAATGCCGACCGTGTCGATCAGCCGATCCAGCCATTCGCGGTCGGGCTTGCGTCCGGCTATCGATAGTGGCAGCAGGATGTTCTCCTCCGCGCTGAGCACCGGCAGCAGGTTGAAGGTCTGGAAGATGAATCCGATCTCATCGCGGCGCAGCTGCGTAAGCTTGCGGTCGTCGAGATCGCCCAGCTCGACGCCGCCGAGCTTGACCGAGCCCGAAGTCGGCCGGTCCAGTCCGGCGAGAATGTGCATCAAGGTCGACTTGCCCGACCCCGACGGTCCCATAATCGCGGCAAATCGTCCGCTGGGGAAGCTCACGCTTACATCCACGAGAGCATCTACGGCGACCTCGCCTTCGCCATAGCGGCGCGAGACCTCGTGGGCCTCGACGATGTTCGCTGGATCGTGGCTGGGATCGGCTGAGTTGAGGCTGGCGCTGCTCATCACTGATGGCGAGTCTAGTAGGGGGACCCGAGAGACAATCGAAACCTATCCCGCACCTTGGACCTAACCATGCTTTGGCTGGCAAAGACAAGCCTCCATCTCGAGACGCCCGGCCGGGGTTGTAGCATCGCCCGCCTCATGCACGAGACAAAACCCAGCGTCTTTCTAATCGCCCGGCCCTCGATCGACGTGGAGGGGATGCGCGGCTACCTGGTCGACGTTGGAGGCGAGTCATGGCTTGAGCGTCGCCTCGATGAGTCGGAGGGCACGCCAAACGGGGGTGAGCTGATCGTCGAGTTCGGCGGTAGAGCCTGCTATCGCAGCTGGGAGCCGGGCCTCAACCCGAATGTGACGAAGGTGCGCACCGACCAGAGGGAATACTTCGCCAACATCCTGCGCAGCGCACACGGGAGCGTGCTCGAGCACGCCAACTGGTCGTTTGCGCTGCGCAACGTGAGCAGAGTTTTCACCCACGAGCTTGTTCGGCATAGGGCCGGCTCGGCTTTCAGCCAAGAGAGCCTGCGCTACGTGAGACTGACCGACATCGGCTTCAGGGTGCCTCCGGCCTTGGAGCCCGTGCGCGAGCAGGTCTTGAGCATCGTCGAGCAGCTGGAGGAGTTCCAGGTGAGCGCCGCCGATCGACTTGGCATCGACAAGGAGGGCGTGCCGTTTCACGTCAAGAAGGAGGTCACCTCCGCGCTGCGTCGCCTCGCCCCGATCGGCCTCTCGACAGACATCCTGTGGACGGCCAACGCTCGCACCCTGCGCCACGTGATCGAGATGCGCACGGCCGAAGGCGCCGAGGAGGAGCTACGTCTCGTGTTCGACGAGATCGCTCGCATCATGCAGGCCGAGGCGCCAGGCTTGTTCCAGGACTTCACGCGCCAAGACGACGGTTCGTGGGTGCCTGAGCACCGCAAGGTTTAGGTCGCCAGGGCCGCATGCGGCCCTGGCCCGGACCGTACATGTACGGTCCGGCCGGTCGGCGCATGCGCCGACCGGAACAGCACAACGGTGTTAAGCATCCATCGTGCTCGTGCGCCAGGCACCGAGCGCGAGGAACACGACCACCCAGATCAAGAGCACGACCACAGCCGTGCCACCCGACAGCGTTACGCTCGCCCCGTGACCGCCTTCGCCGACGTGTACGGGACTGAAGTGGGCGATCGCCTGGCTCAGAAGACCCTCCCGGGCGCTACCCAGACCTTTGATGCTGGCGAGCAGAGGACTGGCCACGATCTGCCATGCGATCAGGGCGATGATCGCGGCCGGCTTGGAGGTTGTGAGCGAGGCGAAGCCGACGGCGACCACACACAACATGCCGGTCGCAAGGAGCGTGAAGCCCAGGCCGTTGAGAATCAAGGAGCCGCCGGGGGTCGCCAGGCCTGAGGCAAACGCGAACGTGCCGATCAGCAAGAGGGCGTATGCGCCGAGCATCATCGCGACGGTGACAGCCAA
Source organism: uncultured Solirubrobacterales bacterium (assembly GCA_963809705.1). Taxonomy (GTDB): domain Bacteria; phylum Actinomycetota; class Thermoleophilia; order Solirubrobacterales; family Solirubrobacteraceae; genus Palsa-744. The sequence goes on from CAWEKF010000002.1 coordinate 1,162,347, forward strand.
CGCCGCGGGCACACGCGTGGCGAACAGGGCCAGACGCGAGCGACCTGTCACGACGAGGTCGCGGAAGACTCCGGCGGAGGCGTCGCCCGTGCCGGCCTCGACGCCGATCAGAAGCGCCGCAAGCGGCCCGAAGAAGAGTGCGATCACGCGCAGGCCGTCGGAGAAGTTCTGGGCGCCGCCGGCAGGTCCGTATTTGCCGGGGTTGGTGGCGTGCTCGATCACGGCCGCCACGAAGTAGATCAAGATCGGGCCCAGGGCCAGGACCAGGGACCACGTCAGGATCCCCCTTTTCTTACGCAGCTTGAGGATGTCGGCGCCCGTCATCTGGGCAGCGATCGTGGCGTTCATGACATCACCTCCTCGGTGGTCGAATCGCTGAGCCTGGAGGTGACCTCCAGGAATCGCTTCTCCAAGCTCTGGCGCACCGGCTCCAAGCGCGACACGGCGAGCCCAGCCCCCACCAGGGCGGCGTTGATTGCCGCGGCGCTTTCCGCGCCGGACATGTCGGGAACTTCGCCGAGGACCACGCGCAGGCCCTCGTCCGAGCGCTGCGCCTGGAGCACCGAGTCGCTCGCTTCGAGCACCCCCAAGGCGCGCACGGGATCGTCCACGCCGACGATCAGCTCGTGGCGGGCGCTTCCTTCGGCGAGGTCGTCGATCGCGCCCTGCATCAGGATCTTGCCGCGGTCGACGATCGCCGCGTGGTCGCAGATCTTCTCGACCTCGTCGAGCAGGTGCGAGGAGATGAAGACGGTGCGACCCTCCTGCTCGACCATGGCCCTGATCATTTCGCGGAACTCCTGGATGCCGCCTGGATCGAGGCCGTTGGTGGGCTCGTCGAGGATCAGGAGCAGCGGATCGGCCAACAGGCAGCGCGCGACGCCCAGGCGCTGGCGCATTCCCAGCGAGTACTTCTTGACCTTCTCGTCGGCGCGCTCGGAGAGGCCGACCCGGCGCAAAGCTCCCGCGATGCGCTCGTACGTCTCGGGACCGCGCACGGCGGCGACGATGCGTAGGTTCTCGCGACCGGTCAGTTGGGGGTGAAAGCGGGGCTCCTCGACGATCGCGCCCACTCGCGCCAAGGCCTTGGAGCGCTCGGCGGGGACGGGACGCCCGAGCACGCTCATGCTGCCCGAACTTGCGTGAGTCAAGCCCAGCAGCATGCGGATCATCGTGGTCTTGCCGGCTCCGTTTGGACCCAGAAAGCCGAAGGCGCTCCCCCGCGGTACTTGCAAATCGACGGAGTCGATCGCAGCCCTCGAGCCGAAACGCTTGGTCAGACCGGTTGTTTCGACCGCTGTACTCAGGTCATCGGATGTCTTGATCTCATCACGAGCTTGCGAAGGCTCATTGCTGGCTGGCATGGCAGCTGGCTCCTGTCTGCGATGGCGCTGCGCTAGCAGCGGAAGGCACGTGCGCAGAGCACCCTTTCAGCCGAACATAAAGCCTGGGTGAGAATCAGCCTCACCGGCCCGCCGCCGGCGCGCCGACCTCAGCGATACACGGCCGGCTACGCTTCGCTTGCCTGCAGCTCCTTGACGCGTTCCTGCAATTGGGCCGTTACGGTGGGGTCGCGCAAGGTCGTCACGTCACCCAAAGCGCGACCCTCGGCGATGTCGCGCAAGAGCCGGCGCATGATCTTGCCCGAGCGCGTCTTGGGCAGGTCGTCTGACCAGATGATGCGCTTCGGTCGCGCGAACTTCCCGATCCGCTCGGCGACGGTCTCGCGAATGCTCTCGATCTCCGCCTCGTCTCCATGCAGGTCCCCCTGGAGCGTGACGAACGCGACGATCGCCTGACCGGTCTGCTCGTCGTGCTGTCCGATCACGGCGGCCTCTGCCACGTCTGGATGGGCCACAATCGCCGACTCGACCTCGGCCGTGGAGAGCCGGTGCCCGGACACGTTGACGACGTCGTCGATGCGTCCGATCACCCAGATGTATCCATCTCCGTCCACGCGGGCGGCGTCGCCGACCAAGTACGTCTCGTTGCCGAAGCGGCTGAAGTAGGTCTCGATGAAGCGCTCCTCCTCCTTGTAAAGGGTGCGCAGCATCGACGGCCAGGGTTTGGTGAGCACGAGTAGGCCTTGACCTTCGGCCATCGGCTCGCCGCTTGACTCGCTCAAGACCTGCGCCTCCACGCCCGGGAATGGCTGGGTGGCCGAGCCGGGCTTGGTGGCTGTGATGCCGGGCAGGGGGGTGATCATGATCGCGCCGGTCTCGGTCTGCCACCAGGTGTCGACAATCGGGCAGCGTTCTCCGCCGATCACCTTGTGGTACCAGAGCCAGGCCTTCGGGTTGATCGGCTCTCCCACCGTGCCGAGCAGACGCAGTGAGGAGAGGTCGTGCTTGTTGGGCCACTCGGCGCCCCACTTGATGCACGCGCGGATGGCGGTCGGGGCGCAGTAGAGGATCGACACTTTGTAGCGCTCGATCAGCTCCCACCAGATGCCCTTGTTGGGGTAGTCGGGCGCCCCCTCCCACATCACCGAGGTGGCGCCGTTGGTGAGCGGCCCATAGACGATATAGGAGTGGCCGGTGACCCAGCCCACATCGGCGGCGCACCAGTACACGTCGGAGTCCGCTTTGAGGTCGAACACGTAGCGATGGGTTGCGCTCACGCCCGTGAGGTAGCCGCCGGTCGTGTGCAGGATCCCCTTCGGCTTGGCGGTCGAGCCGGAGGTGTAGAGGATGTAGAGGGGATGCTCGGCGTCGAGCTGCTCTGCCGGAGATTCAGTTCCTGCCCGCCCCTCGGCGGCGGCGAGGATCTCGTCGTAGTAGACGTCCCTGCCTTGTTTCATCTGGCATGGGGTGCCCTTGGATCGCACGACGACGATCGTCTCGAGCGTGGCCAGGTCGCCCATGACCTCGTCGACGCGATCCTTGACCGGCGCGGTCTTGCCCTTGCGGGCCGCGCCATCCACGGTGATCAGGGCCTTTGCCTCGGAGAACTCCATGCGCTCCCGCACCGCCTCAGCTGAGAAGCCGCCAAAGACGACGTTGTGAGGAGCGCCGATGCGGGCACACGCAAGCATGGAGACGACGACCTCGGGGATCATCGGCAGGTAGATGCCGACGACATCGCCCTTGCGCACACCCTGTTCCTTCAGGGCGTTCGCCAGGAGCTTGACCTCGGCGAGCAACTCTGCGTAGGTGATGTCACGCCGCTCGCCCCCCTCGCCGCACCAGTGCAAGGCGATTCGCTCGCCCCGACCGGCCTCCACGTGACGATCGAGACAGTTGTATGAGGCGTTGATCGTACCGCCCACGAACCACTTGTAGAAAGGAGGGTTGGAATCGTCGAGGACTTGGTCCCAAGGCTTGAACCAAGCAAGCTCCTCAGCCTGCTTGGCCCACCAAGCCTGCGGGTCGCGGGCCGCCTGCTCGTAGACGGCCGGATCGTTCAAGAGCGCGTTCTCTTGAAAGGACCGAGGAGGCTCGAAGCGCTCCACCTCGAGCATGCGAGCGAGCTCGGAATCGAGCCCTGAGCCGTTGGTGGTCATCGTCTGAGCCTCCCCTTTCCCATGGTTTTGACTTTACCGGTCGCCGAGCGGCATCACCGGCATGATGGTGCGTCTGAATGTGGAGTTGACCACGACCGCGAACGATGCATACCAAGCGGCGGCGGCGGTCGCAAGGCCAACATAACCACCCCAGTGGGTGACTGTCGTATGCGGCCCTACGGCGCCGATCGCCAACAGGATGAACGTCGCCGTCAGTAGTACGAACACGAGCAAAACCTCTGCGCTAACGCGCAACGCGGCCACTGTCATGTAGGCCGTGAAGATCGCCCACGCCCATAGGTAGACGCCAACCGCGTGGCCGGCGTTGCCGCCGATGTCCTTCGCATAGAACACCTGCAAGGCCCAGAAGGAGATCCAGAAGGCGCCGAAGGAGCAGAATGCGACCGCCCCGAAAGTGTTGCCGGTACGGAACTCCCACATGCCCGCGAGCAACTGCACTATGCCTCCGTAGGCGAGAGCCAAACCGAGCACGACCGGCGTGCCCTTTTCGTTGACGAGGTTGGCGTTGAACATCGAAAGCACGAACGTGGTCATCGCGAACGCCGCGAGACCGAGCGGCGCCGGATTGGCGGGCGACCACGTGCTCGCCACCGGACGCTCCTCCGCAACCGGCGGGCTCGCGCCCTGCGCCGGATGGTGATGGATCGAAGCGGCCTCCATGGGACCTCCCTTCACGCCGCCCGACTGACCGAGCGGCTTCGATACTTGTCAAAGCTGCCGATCGTGGTTGGCCGAAGCCAACCCGGTCACCTCTATTTATTCCCGTTCTGAGGGACCCTCAACCGTCAGCGCACCGACAACGAGACGGCCGCCAGGCCAAGGTTGCGATCCGCGAGCGCGGCGCGAGCTCAGCCGCGCTTGCGGCGCTTGCGGCGCGAGCCGCCGCTGACAGGCGTCGGCTCGGGCGCTACGTCCCCGAGCGCAGCCCCGTTGCTGGCGCCCTTGCCCCGTGGAGCGGCGCCCTTCTCTTCTTCGCGCTTGACGCGCAGCTCTGACTGGGTGGGCCACGGACGGGCCTCGGCTGCCACCCAGGCCGGCGGGTCGCCGTTCGGCCAGCGGCCCATCAACAGGATGCCCGTCGCAACCAGCCAGAACGTGGGAATCAACTGCAAAGTGGGTGTGCCGAAGAAAGGCAGGAACAGCAGCCCGGAGAGGATCCCGAGGACGCTCAGCCAGCGCGGGAGCAAGCCGGAGCGCATCGTGCCCATCATCGTCGCGATCATGCCGACGGCGAGAGCGAGCGCAGCGAACAAGCCGAGCAAGCCCAACACGATTCCCACCGATCCACTCGTGAGGAGGGCCTTTTCCACGGCCTTGCCGCTGAAGTCCCCGCCGCTCACGAATTTGTGGGCTTCGATCACTAGCACCACCTCGTGGACCAGGTTGAGCAGAGCGACGCCGAAGCCGCCGACGAACACCAGGGGGCGCGCCGCCGGCCACGAGGGCCGGCGAAAGGCGGTGGCGTCGATCAGGAACAGGAGCACCACCGTGAGCGCGCCCACGGCAAGCGCCGTGAGCAAAGTGCCGGCGAGCAGATCGAAGGCGTGGTGGTTGATGTACCTGACCTCGGGCGCCCGGGGGCTGACAACAGGCCCACCCCGACCGCGCAAGGCCGGTTCCAAACCCTGCACGATGCCCACGGCCGGTAGTTCTTTGAGGGCGGCGCTCAGGATGATCCCGCTGAGGAGATAGAGCACGCCGCCGGCGACAGCGGGCACGGCCAGCCGGGCACGGCGTGCCGACTCGAATGCCACGCGCTCCTTTATCTCTGTGGCAGGCGCCGTCATCGGCACGGCAGTCTATGGGTTGGCGCTAGGATGAGCGCATGGAGGGCGGAAGCTTCGGTGACCTGTTCGGCGATCCCGAGGAGCTCCAGCGCCGGCTCGCCCAGTTTGCCGAACAGATGCAGGGCCAGCAGGCCTTGGCATGGGCCGACAACGCGATCAAGCTCGCCGTGGACATGACTGTGGCGGCCGTGAACAGGGTCAACCTCCAGGGCAACGCCGAAGCTCAGGCAGAGCAGATCAGGCAGGTGATCACGTTGGTCTTCCCCGAGGCGGTCACGCTCGTGCGTGAGGCGCGCGAGGGGCTGCAGTAGCCAAGCAGAACCCGGATGGCCAGACCAGGGATGACGAGGTCACACCCGCGCACGGGGTAGCGGCGCAGCCTGCTCCTCGCCCGCACGTTCGGACTCGCGCTCGGCCTCGCGCGAAGCGCGACCCGCGTCGATCACTTCTTTGAAGGAGCGGAAGCGGAAGATGAAGAACACCGCGCCGAGCCCGACGAGCGCGGTGAACACGGCGATCGCGATCTGCTGGCCTACCGAGTAGGCCGCCACGACCGCGGTCGGCGCGCTCGCGGCGAAGACCTTGACGAGCAGCGCCTGCTGCACGCCGGCGCCACCGGGCGTGAATGGCACGGCGCCGGCGACCTGACCGCAACCGAACACGAGCAAAACGTTCTCGATCGAGCCGCCGACGCGGAAGGCGTCCAGCAGGAACCAGATGGCGGTGAAGCGACACACCCACGCGCCTGCCTGGAAAGCTGCGACTTCGCGCAAGTAGCGCCTGCGGTCGGTCAGAATCGTGAGGCCCTGTCGAATGCGCGCCCAGAAAGCCTTGGCTCGCACCGAGAGCAGGGCGAAGGCGAGCAGGCCCAGGACGCCGAGCAGAGTGATCAGGAATAGCGTGAAGCGGAAGTGGGACGCCAGGTAGGAGATGTCGAACGAGTCGAGTCTTGAAAAGTCGGGCGGCTTGGGGAAGACGCCTTGGCTGAAGGCGAAGATGAGCACAAACACGCCCACGCTCACGTCGAAGATCGCCTCCACGAAGAAGGCCGAGGCCACCGTCGGATAGGAGGAGCCGGGAATCGAGCTGCGCGTGAGGAACAGCTTGATGATGTCCCCACCGCGGGCCGGCACCACGTTGTTGAAGCCCACGGCCGCCACATAGGCGCCCCAAATGCGCCGCCACTGGAAGCTGACCGCCGGGTAGGCCGCGCGCAGGCTGTTGAAGAAGGCGCGCGAGCGCAAGGTCAGATTCAGACCGAAGAAGACCAGACCGAGGACGAGCGCGCCCCAATGGACGGCCGCCAGGTCGGAGAAGAACTGTTCGGCCGCTTCGACGAAGGAGTCGAAGCTCTGGGCAACCGAGGTGGAGGCTATGGGCACATACCAAGCCTACGGTCCCCCGGCCGCGAAACGGTCAACCGAAGCAGGTCAACTGACAGCAAAGCGGTCAACTGAAGCGGCCGCCACGGCGAGCCACCACGCGAAGCTCAGAAATCTTCGTCGTCTTCGGGTTCGAGCTCTTCCTCGTCGAGCTCGTCGCTGTCCAAATCTTCGGCGTCATCCCAGTCGTCGTCGTCGAATTCGTGTTCTGGGGCCTCGAGCTGCAAACTTGCAGGCATGGGCGCTCTCCTTCTCAACGAGCGTGGACGTTTCGGAGTCGACGGCCTACGGTGAGCGGCCGCCTCCCATATATACCCTGCGGCGCGCGCATGATAGAGCGCGGCTCGAGGTTCAGACGCTGTCCAGAGCGGCCAGCACCCGCTCGTCGTGCTCAGCCGGCTTGACCTTGCGCAGCACCTCGACCACCTTGCCGGCTGGATCGATGACGAACGTGGTGCGCTCGTTGCCCCAGTAGGTGCGCCCGTACATCGACTTCTGGACCCACACCCCGTAGCGCTCGGCGACGGCGTGGTCCTCGTCAGCCAACAGCGTGAAGTTGAGCGATTGCTTGTCGTGAAAGCGCTTGACCTTCGTTACCGGGTCGGGGGAGACGCCGAGTACGACGGCTCCCGCAGCACCGTAGTCGGCCTCGTGGTCGCGCACGCCGCACGCCTGGGTGGTGCAGCCCGGCGTGTCGGCCTTGGGATAGAAGTAGACCACCACCGGCTTGCCCCGCAGGTCCGAGAGCTTGACGGTCTGCCCATCTTGGTCGGGCAGCTCGAAGTCGGGGGGCTGATCACCGAGCTTTATCACGTGCGGAATTCTATATCCAGCTCGACTCTGGTCGCCAGTAGCTGGCATGGGCGCGTGCGTGCAGCCAGAGAAGTCTCGGGGCGCTCGACTACGCTTCTGGCATGCCCAACCACATGCGCCTGCGCCTGACCATCAAGCTCGATGGCCCACTGGTGGACAAGCATCGGCTTCCACTATCGGAGCTTACACGCGTCATTCGCCAATTCCATCGCGCACTACAGGACGTCGCCGTCGTCCTGTCTGGATATGGCCCTTCAGGGCATGGTGGGCGCTCGAAGAAGTTCATTGAGCAAGCGACCGACCTTAGCGTCATAGCGACGCCTCTACCCGGAAGCTTCATCCTGGAGCTAGAAGCCCCACCCCCTAAAGCCATCGAGCAAGAAGGCTTGCCCATCAGCTTGGACGCACATTTGGGCGAGCAGGCAGTCGAATCGCTCATATCCGGGCTCGCTGCACTCAAAGAGGACTCAACCACACTTCCAGACGGCTTTGACCCGGGCGTCCTGAAGGCGATCCTACCGCCCAGGAATCTTGTGCTTCTTCCAGGAGCACAACCGCGATGTAGTTCAGCAGGCGGTGCGACAGTTCGTCAGAGTCGAGGGGCAGGGCGAGTTCGAGGCGGGCAGCACGGAACCGAGCAAGATCGACGTAGCCTCGATCGCCATCCTCTACGAGGCGCTGCCTTTTGATCCTCAGGCGTTCTGGCAGAGGATCGAGCCCAGGCAACTCTCAAGCTCCAATGCACATGGCCTCGGTGCCCTGATTGACGATCCATGGCGTGACGACGATGAGGCGGCGCAGCTGATTGCCGCCATCAGACAGGGCAGCTAAGCACTGTCTTCCAGCGTGGAGAGCAGATCGATGACGGATGCGCTTGTGCTGGTCCAGGTGCCGGTCGCCATTCTGGCCGCTACCCGAGCGGGAATCGTGACGCCGGCCCAGCTCGCCCACAATCGCCGCTACGCGATCCTTGCCTGCGCGGTGATCGCCGCGTTCATCCCGGGCGACGCCATCACGCTGCTGCTGGAGACGGTCCCGCTGTACTTGCTGTTCGAGGGCAGCGTCCTGTTGGCCCGAGTGGTCGAGCGTCGCGAGCGACGAGGCTCCTCACTTCAGCAGGCGTGACATGCGCCTGTCCTTGAGCGTGCGCCCACCGGTCTGACAGGAGGGGCAGTAGGCGATCGTGTAATCCTCGAAGTGCACGGCCTCCAGCTTGGCGCCACAACGGGGACAGGGCTCGCCCTCGTGGCGGTGCACCAGCAAAGGCATCGGCAGCTTGTCGGGGATCGGCAGGGTCACGACCTGCTCGTAGTGGTCAATCGCGCCGCCCAACGTCTCCACGATCGAGCGTTCCAGGGCGACCGTCTCCTCCTTGCTCAGGTCGTTGGCGCGCTTGAACGGCGACAAGCGCGCCTGCCACAAGATCTCATCCACCCACGAGCGCCCGATGCCCGCCAGCACGTGTTGGTCTCGCAGGGCTGCGTGCAAAGGGCGCGGCGCGTCAAGCACCTCGCCGAGGGACGGCGGCTGTGGCCAGGCCTCGGGCCCGAGCTTGGCGATCTGCTCGTCCGCCTCCAAGTCCTCGCGGCGCAACAGCTTCGCCCAGGCGGCCTGCTTGGAGCCGAACTCGCGCAACCTCAACTCGCCCTCTCGCGCATTGCCGTCGGCCTGGGCATTCTCGGGGGCACGACCCTCTCTTCCCTCCTCCCCGAAGAGCACCCTCACGAGCAGGCGCGAGGTCCTGTCCTTGGGCCCGGCACGACTCCCGTACAGCTGCAGGCGCCCGGCCGACATCAGGTGGATCAAGAGCGCCAGCGGGTGGGCGGGTCCATCAGTCTCGACGACGAAGTGCTTGCCGCGCCGTCCCACCCCTTCGATCCGCTGCCCCTCCAGCGCCGACAGGGGCGGATCGAACGTGCGCATCACCTTCACACCAGGCGCCAGCGCCGAGACGATCTCAGCACCTTTCAACGCCGCGTCGAGCCGCCGCGCGGTGATCTCGACCTCTGGCAACTCCGGCATCGCCCCCAATCGTAGGGCGCGATGCCGGGCGCCTCACAGAATCAATTGGCCCCGGTGGGAGGGCCGTTGTAGGCGACGCCGGACGGGCTGCGCCAGCTCACGCGCCAGCGCGAGCCTTGGACCGAGGATTTGAGAGACCAATAGCCACTTGAGGTGGTCTGCACCAGCTTCAAGGTCCGATAGCTTTTCGAGCCCTTCGGCTCGACCATGACCTTCAGCTTGGTGGCACCCATGCTGGGCCGCACCAGCCCCCACAGCGAGAAGCTGTGTCCCTGCTTGGCGACGACGAGCGGCACCGGGAAGCTGTAGTAGAGCGGCTTGCGCGCGCCGTTGACCGTCTCCAAGCCCGTCTGGAAGCCGATCACACCGCCGTGCACGCCTGAGCCGGGCAGGCCCCCGAGCGGGTCGTCGCGCAAGAGGTATTGCGAGAAGGCCGCCACACGCGAGTTCGACCACGCGATCTTCTCGGCGATCGCGTCGTATTCAGCCTGCTTGGTTGTTGATACGCCAAGGATGCTCGGCTTGCTCTGGATCCCGAACTCGGTCAGGTAGATCGGTATGTGCCTTGGAATCGCGTGCGCGCTTTCGGCCTTATCGAGCGCCTGGGAGAGGCGCGAGAGCACTCCGATCGTCACGTCGTCGGGCTGCGGCGGGCGGTAGTAGGGCGTGCCGACGGTGTAGGCGTGGTGGGAATAGCCGTACACCGGCAACATCCCGCAGGTCCCCGCCTTGCGGTATTTCGAGTTAAGGCACAGCGCTTCGCGCAGGAAAGCCAGCGGCGCCACGTCGTGCAGCAGGGCTTTGGCGCCTTCTTTGCGTATTTCGCTCTTGCTCACCGTGTCATACCCGACCGGGGCCGTTTCTCCCATGAGCATCTTCGGTTTGGCGATCCCCGCCGCGCGCAGCCCTTCGTAGCCGGCCTGGAACAGACCGCGATAGATGCGTGGCGATTCGGGCGTGCCTTTGGCGTTGAACTGGGGTTGCAGGAACTGGGGGTGGTTGGGCTCGTTCCAGATCGCGTACAGGGACACCATGCCCGCGTAGTGCAAGGCCACGGCGGTCATGAATTCCTTGAAGTCTTTGTCGTCCGGGCGGGTGACCAGCTTCTTGTCGTCGTGTCCCGCGGTGGCCCACTCGGGAACCGGCGAGGTCACCGTCAAGAGCACCGGCCAGTTCAGGCGCTTGGCCGCGAACAGCAGTTCGTCGTAGGCGCTCCAGTTATAGCTCGCGGGGTTGGTTGCGTCGAAGTTGGGCTTGCTCGTGCTGTGCTCGCCGGGCGCGACGTCGCCCCAAGCGAGCTCCACGCGCAGCGCTTTGACGCCGAGCGCCTGCAGCTGGGCGAGCGATTTGGCGCGCGTCACCGGGCTGACGGCGACCAGGTCGCGCGGGGCCTCGAAGAACATGGCCTGCGTGTGCGAGGCGCTGGCCGCGGTCGGCGCCACCGCGCCGAGCGCGGCGACTGCGCTGGCAAGCAGCACGGCCAATGGGAATGTTCTGATGCGTCGGGATGTGGATGCGTCGATGTTGGGCATTGGGGGCTTAAGACACCTTCGTGTGGACGATGTTGCGGTGTTCCGCTCCGATCTTGGACCTGCGCGGTCGTGCGCTTCGAGGACTCCCCAATCCTCGTGGGCGCCGCGGCGCGCCCGGCCCTGCTTTCGGTGTAGCGTGCGAGCAGATGAGTGCAGCAGTCGCACCGGACGACATTGTCGAGCGCCACGAGGACGTTGGCCCGGACGCGCGCCCTCCCCTGCTCGTCCTGTGGCCTTTGCGGGGCTTCCTGGACGAGCACGATCTCGGCGCCGGCGAGATCCGGGCCCAGCCGATCGGCGACGGACACTCCAACGTCACCTATCTGGTCGAGCGCGAGCGAGGCCCCGGGCTGGTGTTGCGCCGCCCCCCGCGTCCACCTCTGCCGCCCAGCGCCCACGACGTGCTGCGCGAGGCGCGCCTGTTGCGGGCCTTGGAGAACACCGCCGCCCGCGTGCCCAAGGTGCTTGCGGTGTGCGACGACGATCGGCTGATCGGCTGCCCTTTCTATGTGATGGAGCGGGTCCCGGGCGAGGTGATCGTGTGGGAGACCCCGGCCGCCCTGGACACGCCCGAGCAGCGCAAACGAATCGGCGAGGAGCTGATCGACGCGCTCGTTGAGATTCATGCCGTCGATTGGCGCGCCGCCGGCCTTGAGGACTTCGGCAAGCCCAGCGGCTACCTGGACCGCCAGCTGCGCCGCTTCGGCGGGCTTTGGGACCTCAACAAGACCCGCGAGATCCCTGCGGTCGAGCGCGTCGGCGCTTGGTTGGCCGAGCACAAGCCTGAGTCCGGCCCCGCCACAATCGTGCACGGCGACTATCGCCTCGGCAACACGATGTTCGCGGCCGAGGCCCCGGCCAGGCTGGTCGCCGTGTTCGACTGGGAGATGGCCACGATCGGCGACCCGCTCGCCGACCTCGGCTACCTGTGCATGTTCTGGACCGAGGCATATGACCCCGAAGGCGGCCTGCGCGAGCATCTCGGGAAGGTCACGCGAGCCGAGGGCTTCTCGACTCGCGCCGAGTTGATCGCGCACTACGAAGAGGCCTCGGGTCGCTCGATGAAGGACTTGCGCTGGTACACGACGCTGGCGATATGGAAGTCGATCGTGTTCATGGAGGGCAACTACAAGCGCGCCGTCGCGGGCACGACCGACGACCCGTACTTGAAGCAGTTCGGCGAGGGCGTGCTCGAGCTGGCCCGCCAAGCAGAGGCGGTGGCCTTCGGTGGATGAGTCCACAACAGAGGACCCTGCGCGCGCGCATACACACGCACGCGGGGCACCCCTCCGAGCAACAAACAACACCAGCCCGGCGGACGCCACCACAGCGACCGGAGCAACGCACACCGGCACGGCAAAAAACGGCCGCACCGGCCTGCTGATCGACTGGGGCGGGGTCTTGACCACCAACCTGTTCACGTCGTTCCACGAGTTCTGCGTCCGCATGCAGATCGACCCGGCAGAGCTGGGCAAGCGCTTCAGCGCCGACCCCCCGTTCAGGGAGCTGCTGATCTCATTGGAGAAGGGCGCGATCGAGGAGGGAGAATTCGAGGAGAGCTTCGCCGAGCTGCTCGGCGTGGACTCGGACGGTCTGATCGACGGCCTGTTTGCCGGTGTGCAGCCGGACACGGCGATGGTTGACGCGGTCAGAGCCGCGCGCAAAGCCGGCATTCGCACGGCGCTCGTCTCCAACTCGTGGGGAGTGCACCGCTATCCGCACGACCTGTTCGAGGAACTGTTCGACGGCGTCGTGATCTCCGGGGTCGAGAAAACGCGCAAGCCGGCCAAGCGCATGTACGAACTCGGCGCCGAGCGCGCCGGGCTGGCTGCCGAGCTGTGCGTGTTCGTGGACGACCTGCCCTTCAACCTCACGCCTGCCCAGGAACTGGGCATGGCGACGGTTCATCACACCAGCGCCGAGACCACGATCCCCGAGCTCGAGGCACTGCTCGGCGTGCCGCTCAGTGGCGGCATCCAAACCGAGTCCTAGAATTGCGGTCGCGCTAGGAGTTGCTTGGAGGATCCGCTTCGGCGGGCCTTCCTTTTTTCTCAGTCGCGTTTTCCCCGCCCGTACAGCAACTTGAACAGACGCGAGATCATGCGCGTGGTGCGGGGCTTGTAGGGGAACATGTGGACCTCGCGCTTGAGCGCGAGCTTCGACGTGATCACCAAAGCCTGCTGGGAGCAGTACTTGCGGATGCCGCCGGCGCCGTGACGCGAGCCGAGACCCGAGGCCTTGGCTCCGCCCATTGGCAGCTCCAAGGCCGTGTAGTTGACGAGCGCGTCGTTGACGTTGGCCGCGCCCGCTTCGAGGCGGCGGGCGATGGCCTCGCCGCGCTCGACGTCGCGCGTGAAGACCGAGGCGCCGAGGCCGTAGGGGGACTCGTTGGCCAGGCGCACGCCCTCCTCGGCGTCGGCGATCTTCATGATCGGCAAAGTCGGGCCGAAAGTCTCCTCGGTCATGATCTTCATCGTGTGGTCCACGTCGACCAGCAACGTGGGCTCATAGAAGCGACCGCCGACGTTCTCGACAGCCTTGCCGCCGACGAGCACGCGCGCGCCCTTGTCGACGGCGTCGTGGACGTGCTCTGAGATCGTGTCGAGCTGCGGCGGGAAAGTGATCGCGCCGACGTCGACCGAGCCGGGGCCATGGGGGGCGCCGACGCGCAGCTTGGCCATCTTCTCGGTCACCTTGCCGACGAACTCGTCGTAGACCGGAGCCTCGACATAGACGCGCTCGATCGAGATGCAGGTCTGGCCGGCGTTTTGCATCGAGTAGTACACGGCGAGGTTGGCAGCGCGCTCCAGGTCGGCATCTGAGAGCACGATCATCGGGTCCTTGCCACCCAGCTCCAGCGAGCAGGGGATCAACCGCTCGGCGGCGGCCGCGGCGACCTTGCGCCCGGTGCGGGTGGAGCCGGTGAACATGATCATGTCGACCTGCTCGATCAGCGCGGCGCCGGTGGGGCCGCGGCCCGTGGCCACCTGGAACACGCCGTCGGGCAGCCCGCACTCGCGCAGCCCCTCGGCGAGCAGCAAGGAGGTCAGCGGCGTGACCTCGCTGGGCTTGAGGATCACGCTGTTGCCGGCCGCCAAGGCGGGGATGCAGTCGCCGAAAGAGTTGGTTAGCGGGTAGTTCCACGGACCGATCACGCCGATCAGCCCGAGCGGGCGAAAGCGCAGGATCAGCTTCTTGCCCTTGAGCATCACCGAAGCCGATTTGACGCGCTCGTCGGCGAGGTAGTCGGGGGCGTTCTTGGCCCAGAAGCCGAACGCATTGGCGGCATAGGCGATCTCGGCGAACTCGGCGTCCTCGTAGGTCTTGCCGGTCTCCGAGACGATCGTGGCGATTACGCGCTCAGCATTGTCGAGCAGCCACTTCTGGGCACGCAAGAGGATGCGCGCGCGGCCCTCGAAGCCAAACGCCTCCCACTGGGGCTGGGCGGCGCGGGCACGCTCGGCCAGCTCGGCGACCGCGGCCGCGTCGAGGTCCGGGACGCTGCCGGCGACTGCACCCGTCGCCGGGTTCTCGACGGGGATGTCCACCCCGGAGGTGGACGCTCCGCTCGATCCGTTATGCGCGTGGGGTGTTTGCTGCTCGACGGTCGCCATATCGCTGTCTCCCTGCCTCGTTTCGCTCTAGAGGAACAAGGCTACACCCGATTGGCTCCTCGGCCAGACATATTTGCTGTTCCAGTCGGCGCGTGCGCCGACTGGCATGGCCGCACATGTGCGGCCATGTTCCGGGTCGTGCATGCACGACCCGGCCGGACCGTACATGTACGGTCCGGGACAGCGCCGCATGCGGCGCTGTCTACCGCAACTCGGCTAAACGGCCTCGGACAGCTCGACGGTCGCGATCCCCACCGGCTCGACCGGTTTGTCGCCGCCGTCGGTCGGCACGCCCTCGAGCTTGTCGACAACGTCCATGCCGCTGGAGACCTGCGCCGAAGACGGTGTGCTTGCCGTCCAGCCAGGGCACGACTTGGCGGTGACGATGAAGAACTGCGAGCCGTTGGTGTTGGGACCGGCGTTGGCCATCGCGAGCGCACCGCGCACGACCTTGTGCGAGTTGATCTCGTCCTCGAAGGTGTAGCCGGGACCGCCGGTGCCGGTGCCCTGGGGGCAGCCGCCCTGGATCATGAAGTCGCTGATGATGCGATGGAAGATCAGCCCGTCGTAGAAGCCGTCCGACGCGAGTTTGCGGAAGTTCTCGACCGTCTTGGGCGCGTCCTCGTCGAACAGCTCGAAGACGATCGTGCCCTCGGTGGTTTGCATTGTTGCTGTGCTGGGCATCGAGGTGGCTCCTCTGCTCGTGGTTGGGTTCATGAACGACAGGCTAGTCCCGGAGCAGAGTCTATGGCCGTGTCGTCAGGGCCGGCGAAACACCGAATGCGTGCCGACGCGGCGCCAGATGATGTGCGCCTCGCCTGGCTGAATCTCGTCTCCGTACTCGAAGGTCGCGCGGCCATCCGGCGCCCAAGTCATCTCCCAGACGCCGGGGTGTCCTTGCACCCGCTTGACGCGCAACCTTGGATGGAAGTCCTGACCACCGCCCGCAAGGTCGGTGATGAACTGAGCTACCGCTTGGCGGAAGGCTCGCTGCTGCTGTGGCGTGAGCCGGTCCCAATCACGCCAGAACGACGCGAGGACATCACGCGTCGGCATCCACGGGCTTCGTGCGTTCGTCCAACGCCGTCAAGAAATCCTCGTCGGTCTCATAACGCGTGACGCGGCCCGCTGCGCGGTCGTCGTCTGCCTCACGCTCCTTCGCCTGCCACTCGCGCGTCCAGTACCACGCCTGCTCGGGATCAATGCGGCCATCGCTGATCTCGCCGAGGATGATTGCGGCGCCATCGACCGCGCCCTCTGGCAAGCGGTCCACCAGCTGATGAAGCTCGGCCTTGGTCATGCGCTGATTGTCGCACGCCTGCCGGTGTTTCCTGCCAATGCGAACGCCCCCTCGCGTTCAGCCGCCCTCGCTCGCGACCTGTCACACGCGCTCCAAGCGCAGCGCTTGGCCCCGCAGCTCGCGGCCGTCCAAGGCCTCGATCACGCGGTCGGCCGCAGAGGCGGGGACCGACAGGAAGGAGAAGCGCTCGAGCACATTCACGTCGCTGACCGCCTCGCCGTCGAGGCCGGTCGCCGAGGTGACGGCGCCGACGATGTCCGCCACCTTCAGGCCGGCCGCGCGCCCCCCGCCGAGCACGAGCTTGACCGAGGGCTCGGAGCGGCTCGCGCGAGATCCGCGGCTTGGAGTGCCTGCGCGGACGCTCCGAGACCGGCGTTGGGGCCGCCTTCGCGTCCTTGGACCACGCGGCGATCGAGGTGCCGATGTGGCGCTCGATCGCCTCCAGCTCGCGCTTCTGGCGCGACTCGACGAACGTGATCGCGCGACCCGAGCGCCCCACGCGCCCGGTGCGCCCGATGCGGTGCACGTAGGTGTCCGGCGAGGTGGGCACGTCGTAGTTGACGACATGCGTGACCGTCGAGATGTCAAGGCCGCGGGCGGCCACGTCGGTGGCGACAAGGATCGGCACGCGCCCACCCTTGAAGGCGAGCATGACGCCGTCGCGCGAGCCTTGGGACATGTCTCCGTGCAGGGCCCTCACGTTCATCCCGCCGTCGCGCAGCGTGCGGAACAGCTGGTCGCAGCGGATCTTGGTGCGCACGAACACGATCGTTTGATTTGAATTCCCACCCGACCGCTCGGCGCGCAGCACCTCGACCAGCTTGGCGGCCTTGTCACGCGTCTCCACC
Organism: uncultured Solirubrobacterales bacterium; assembly: GCA_963809705.1. Classification (GTDB taxonomy): domain Bacteria; phylum Actinomycetota; class Thermoleophilia; order Solirubrobacterales; family Solirubrobacteraceae; genus Palsa-744. Next base: position 1,179,168 of record CAWEKF010000002.1, read on the forward strand.
GGGAGCTGGAACTGGGCCACCGTGTCGATCGTGAGTGTGGTGGCCTCGACCTGGATGATCTCCGGGTCGTACATGTACTTGTCGGCGAGCTTGCGGATCGGCGGCGGCATCGTCGCCGAGAACAGGGCGGTCTGACGCCCCGAGGGGGTCATCGAGAGGATCTTCTCGACGTCCTCCAAGAAGCCGAGGTCGAGCATCTCGTCCGCCTCGTCGAGCACCACGAAGCGACAGTCGTGCAGCACGATCGAGTTGCGCGAGATCAGGTCGAGCACACGGCCCACGGTGCCCACGACGATGTGACCACCGGCGCGCAATTGGGCCTGCTGGGTGCGGATCGGGGCGCCGCCGAACACCGCCACCACGTCCACGCCGGCCGTGGGCGCCGTAGGCGCGCAGGGCCTGGGTGACCTGGATGCAGAGCTCGCGCGTGGGGGTCAGCACGAGCGCCTGGACCTCGTGCTCGGCGGGATCGACGTACTGCACGATCGGCAGGCCAAAGGCGGCCGTCTTGCCGGTGCCGGTCTGCGCCTGGCCGATCACGTCGCGCCCTTCGAGCAGCGGCGGGATCGCCTGCTCCTGGATCGGGGAGGGCGACTCGTAGCCGACGTCGCGCAGGGCTTGCAGGGTCTGCTCGGTGAGGCCGAGCTCGGCAAACGTCTTGGTCATGCGCGGGAGGAGCTTACGTGCTTGGCCCATCGGCCGCGCATGGGGCACTCCCAGCTCGGAGACGCCTCCGCACCGTGGAGTGGGCAGGCACCTTCGAATCCCGGTCGGGACAGGCACCTTTCAAATCGTGGGGTCGAGCAGGAGCTTGCCGGTCGTGCGCCGCTCGGCGATCTCGACATGCGCCTCGGCTGCTCTCTCCAAGGGGTAGGTGGCGCCCACGCGGGCCTTCAGCTCGCCGCGCCGCCACGCGGGCGAACAGGTCGCTCAGAGCTTCGGCGAACATCCCGGGACGCTCGAGGCAGTGGAACAGGTAGAAGCCGACGAGCGAACGCGAGTGACGCAGCAGCGAGCCGCTGGAGATGCGGTTGGGTTCCTGCGAGGAGATGCCGCAGACGACGATCCGCCCGAAGTGGGCCAGAGCTCGGTAGGAGCACTCGAAAGTCTCGCCGCCGGCCATGTCGAATACGACGTCGACCTCGCGTCCGCCGTTGGCCTGCGACCAGGCGCTCGGTCAGACCCTCGACATCCGCGTCGATCGCGACGTCGGCGCCAAGTTCGAGCGCCAAGTCGCGCTTCTCGGCGCTGGAGGCGACCGCGATCACCGGGTGGGCTCCGAACGAACGCCCGAGCTGGACCGCCAGCGAGCCGACGCCCCCGGCGGCGGAGTGCACGACCACGCTCTCGCCCTCGGCCACGCGGGCGGCCGTGCGATAGAGGTGCCAGGCGGTTGTGCCCTGGATGATGAGGGCGAGAGCGGTGCCGTCGTCGACGCCCTCGGGCACCGCGAACGTGTGGGCGCTCGGGGCGCTCGCGTACTCGGCATAGCCGCCCAGGCCGGTGAGCGCGATCACGCGCTGGCCTTCGCTCAGCTCGCTGCCGGCGGGCGCCGAGACGACGACGCCCGCCACCTCGCCGCCGGGCACGAGCGGCAGAGTGGCCTTGCGCACGTAGGAGTTGGTCGCGAGTGTGGGTGTCGGCGAAGTTGACGCCGGCGCGGCTCACCTCGATCAGGACCTCCTCCGGCCCCGGCTCGGGCGTCGGCAGGTCAACCTGCTTCAGCACCTCGGGCCCGCCGAACTCGACGATCTGGATGGCGCGCATGGTGGCGAGGCTATATCACCGCAAACAGCTGCCCCGCGCGTGTGCGCGGCCTTTTTAACAAGTAAAGCGTTGATCCCAAGCCGCGCGCGCACGCGGGGCACCCCCAAAAGAGCCACAACATGCTTACGCTCGACGACATTGGCAGCGGCATCGGAATCCCCCCACAGGTAGGGTCCAGCTATGCCAATCACCGTTGTCGGATCGATCGCCTATGACGCCGTGAAGACACCGTTCGGGGAGCGCGAGCGGATGCTCGGGGGCGCCGCCGTGCACTTCGCCCTGGCCGCCTCCTTCTTCGAGGAGGTGCGCGTGGTGGGACCGGTGGGCGACGATTTCGGCGAAGCCGAGCTGGAGGTGTTGCGCCGGCGTGGCGTGGACGTGTCCGACGTGGAGCGCGTCGCGGGCGGCAAGACGTTCTTCTGGCGCGGCGAGTACGGATGGGATCTGAACTCGCGCGAGACGCTCGCCACCGAGCTGGGGGTGTTCGAGGGCTTCCAGCCGAAGCTTTCGGCTGCCTCGCGCGAGAGCGAGGTGTTGTTCTTGGCCAACATCCAGCCCGATTTGCAGAGCGAGGTTCGCGCCCAGCTACCCGGGGCGCGGTTCGTGGCGCTCGACTCGATGAACCTGTGGATCGACATCGCCAAGGACCAGCTCGTCAAGGCCATCGAAGCCGTGGACTGCCTGATCCTCAACGACGCCGAGCTGCGCCAGTTGACAGGCAAGACGAACCTCGTGTCGGCAGCACGCGAGATCCTCGGGTGGGGCGGCCCGAGCGTGATCGTGGCCAAGCAGGGCGAGTACGGCGCGGCACTCGTCACCAGGGAAGGCTTCTTCGCGCTGCCCGCCTACCCGATGGAGAGCGTGATCGACCCGACCGGCGCCGGCGACACTTTCGCCGGGGGCTTTGTGGGCTATATCGCCGCGCACCCACCCTCTGGGGCGCAGGCCGACGAGCCGCTCTCGGATGAATTGCTGCGCCGCGCGATGGCGCACGGCACGGCGCTCGCCTCCTTCAACGTGGAGGAGTTCGGCACCGAGCGCATCGAGCGACTTACGGGCGAGGAGATCCACGCCCGTGTGGAGGAGCTGCGCGCGATCACCCAGTTCAGCGGCGCGCCTCTGACGCTGCGCGGCTGAGGTTGTGCCCGCCGCGAGGCGGGTATACGATCAAGCAGGAGTGGATGCTTGGACTTTCATCTGGCTGATGGTGATCTTGAAGATCCCGATCGTGGCGCTCTTCCTGATCGTGCGCTGGGCTGTGCGGCAACCGACGAGCCCACCGGCCAGGACGGTGGCATCGGGCCGAGAAACGGTCCCCCAAACCCTGTGCACCCGATCCATCCCCGCACGCGCCTGCCGCGCTCCCCGCGCCGGGGACCGCACGGGGACGCGCCGCTCGTGCCGCCCGCCCGTGTGCGCACGGTCCAGGCGCGCGGCCGGCTGATCCAACGGTGAGGACTCCGGGCCTCGCTCTGGGGGCTCGGGAGATCGGCTCATCTCGGCTCGTCTCGACTTGCGCGCCGATCCCAGGCCGAGGGTGGGCATAATCGGGTAGACAGCAACAGCCGACTGGAGGAAAGATGGGCACCGAGACGCAAACTCAGAATGGGATGACCGACGGTGCTCAGGCGGCGCAGACGCTGACGGTCACCGACAACCGCACGGGCAAGACGTATGAGCTGCCGGTCACCGACGGCACCGTGCGGGCGATGGATCTGCGCCAGATCAAAACGAGCGAGGACGATTTCGGCCTGATGGCCTACGACCCGGCCTACACGAACACGGCCTCCTGCCGCAGCGCGATCACCTACATCGACGGCGAGGCCGGCATCCTGCAACACCGGGGCTATCCGATCGAGCAGCTGTGCGAGCACTCCAGCTACCTGGAGGTCGCCTACCTCTTGATCAACGGCGCGCTGCCAACCCAGAAGCAGCTCGACGACTGGATCCACGAGATCACGATCCACACTTTCGTGCACGAGAACGTCAAGGACTTCATGCAGGGCTTCCGCTACGACGCCAACCCGATGGGGATGCTGGTCGCCTCCGTGGGAGCGCTCTCGACCTTCTACCCGGACGCCAACAAGATCCACGACGAGCAGGTTCGCGCGATCCAGATCATCAGGCTGCTCGCGAAGATGCCCACGTTGGCCGCGTTCGCGTTCAGGCACAACATGGGCCAGCCCTACGTGTATCCCGACAACGACCTCGCCTACGCGGGGAACTTCCTGGGGATGATGTACAAGATGACCGAGCTGAAGTACCAGCCCGATCCTCGGCTGGAGCGGGCGCTGGACGTGCTCTTCATCCTGCACGCCGACCACGAACAGAACGCTTCGACGAGCGCTGTGCGCTCGATCGGCTCCACCCAGGTGGACCCCTACTCAGCGGTGGCCGGGGGCGTGGCGGCGCTATACGGTCCCCTGCATGGCGGCGCCAACGAGCAGGCGCTGAGGATGCTGCGCAGGATCGAGTCGCCGCGCAACATCCCCGACTTCTTGGAGAGCGTGAAGGCCGGCAACGAGCGCCTGATGGGCTTCGGCCACCGGGTCTACAAGAACTATGACCCGCGGGCTCGCATCATCAGGAAGCACCTGGACGCGGTCTTCGAGGTGCGGGGCACGAGCCCGCTCTTGGACATCGCCACCGAGCTGGAGAAGCGGGCGCTCGACGACGAGTACTTCACCTCGCGCAAGCTGTATCCCAACGTGGACTTCTACTCAGGGCTGATCTACGAGGCCTTGGGGCTGCCGGTGGCGATGTTCCCGGTCATGTTCGCGATCGGCCGCACCAGCGGCTGGATCGCGCAGTGGCTTGAGATGGTCGAGGACTCAGAGCAGAAGATCGCCCGTCCGCGCCAGATCTACACGGGCGAGCGCGACCGCGATTACGTGCCGATCGATCGACGCTGAACACAAGCAGGAGCCGCTGCGGGGAGCCGGGGGTCGGGCAAGCCGGGGTACGTGCATATATGTATTTTGTTGAATTGTCGATAGTATTTACGTTTTATATATACTATGGTCAATTCCAAAGAAATTGCATAACAACCCGTCCCTTCACACCGAACTACAACACCAGCGTTGACCCATAGCGGCGCAGCCAGTTGCGCTGCTCGCGCCAACCGGCACAACGGCTCTCGACCAAGGCCCAAAAACGGGGCGAGTGGTCGCGGATCTCCAGGTGGCAGACCTCGTGCCAGACGACATAGTCGAGCACCGGCTCCGGGGCCAGGAGCAGGCGCCAGTTGAAGCTCATCGCGCCCTTGGCCGAGCAGGAGGCCCAGCGCGTGCTCTGGGACCTGATCGCGAGACCTTTGTAGGAGGCTCCGATCGAGGCGGTGGCCGCGTCCAGGCGACCCGCGACCTCCTGGCGCGCGAGTCGGCGGTAGAGCCTCTCCACTGAAGGGCGATGGTCCCCGACCGGTACGAACAACTCTCCCCCCCTCCGATGCGCGCGCGTACGCCCAGGCTGAGGGACCATCAGCAGCGAAGTTCCGAGGTAGGGGACCATGCCCTCTCGCGCGGCCACCGCGGCCAGCGCCAGGCGTCCCTCGGACAGACGTCGCTCGATCCAAGGCGCCAACTCGCGCACGGCCGCCGCCGCTGCCCGATCGGGGGCGTGCGCGGGGAGCACCACTTCGACGTCGGTGTGGGCCCTCACGTTGACCCTGACCCTGCGCGCGCGCTTGGAGCGGCGCACGGTGTACTCGATCTCGCTCACGCCGATCAGGGTACGGAGGGGTGCGGGTGGATGTTTGCCCCAGGGGGTGACTTGCGTGCGTGCGTGGCCCGTTAAACAGGTCTAGCTCTTCTCTAAAGAAGGCCGCGCACGCACGCGGGTCACCCTCCAGCGACATAATCGAACCGTGGCCAAGTCGATAGTGAAGCTGCCTGCCGCTGTGCGCTCCCCCTACCAAGTGTTCGTCAACGGGGTGCCCCAGCAAGAGGGCGTCGACTTTCAGGCCAAGGGCCACGTCCTGATGTTCGACCGGGAGCTGCGCAAGGACCACATCTCCAAGCGCCGCTGGTTCTTGGGCGCGTGGGGCGTGGGCACCTACAAACAGGACGACTCGGTGGACGTGCGCTACGAAGCGCCCGACGGCTCACCCAAGGTGGCCGAGGGATTGGAGATCGAAGCGGGGTAGGGCGCCCGCTCCCAGGGCCGCGCCAGCTTCAGGGCGCCCAGGATCGCGCGCGTGGCGGGCGAGCGGTTGAGCGTGTAGAAGTGGATGCCCGGCGCGCCCGCTTCGAGCAGTTCGGCGCACTGCAAAGTGGCGTAGGCCACGCCGAAGTCGATCACCGCCTCGGGCTGACCCTCACGGGCGTGCAGCTCGCGGCGCAGGCCTTCGGGGATCGAAGTGCCGCACATCGTGGTCATGCGCTCAAGCTGGCCGATCTGGGTGATCGGCAGGATGCCGGGCACGATCGGCGCCTGCACGCCGGCTGCCCTGGCGCGCGCCACGAAGTCGAAGTAGAGGGCGTTGTCGAAGAACAGCTGCGTGATCAGGAAGTCGACCCCGCCCGCCACCTTCTCGGCCAGATAGGCGACGTCGGCCTCGGGGGAGACCGCATGAATGTGGGTCTCCGGGAAGCAGGCGGCGCCGATCGCGAAGGGATAGTCGGCCTTGATCAGGTCCACCAGTTCTCTTGAATACTCCAAGCCCCCCTCGGTCTTGACCCAGGCCTCCTGTCCCCGGGGGGGATCGCCGCGCAGGGCCAACACGTTGTCGATACCGGCCGCCCGCATCTCGTCGAGGGTGGCGCGCAGCTCGGGCACGGTCGCGCCGACGCAGGTGAAATGGGCCATCGCCTCCAGGCCGTAGTCGTCCTTGATGCGCTTGACGATCTCAATCGTCTTGACCCTGGTGGAGCCGCCGGCGCCATAGGTGACAGACACGAACGAGGGCTCCAAAGTGCGCAGCTCGGCAAGCGCTGCGTACAGGTTCTGCTCGCCCTGCCCGGTCTTGGGCGGGAAGAACTCGAAAGAGAAGACCGGCTCCGGCCCGGCAAGCAGCTCATCGATCCGCATCGGCAAAGCCTAACACGAGCGTGTCAAGGTTGGATCGTGTCGAGGTGGGATGGCTCCGGCGCTGACGCGCCTACGCAGCAGTGTGCTGGCCGATCGGAGATCCCGTCGATCTCCGATCGGTCGCGCGCCAGCGCTGTGGGCTACCGACCTCGCCTCCGTCCTGTGGTCGGATGCGCGCAGCCCTGCCGGTGGCCTCCAAGTGCGTGAGCATCGCCAAGGTCTCCGACAGGAGCCAAGGCCCACCGTGGGTGGCCAGCTCTTCGGTGAAGATGCGGGGGACGATCTCGAAAGCCGTCAAAGACTCGCTCGCGATCGCCGCCTCGACTTTGGCCAGGCGCTCAGCCACCAGAGCCCGGTTGCCCGCGATGTGGGCATGAACATCGGTGAACGTTCGCCCGTGCCCGGCCAGGCACAGGCGCGCCCCCAACCGTTCCACCACATCCAGGGATGAGAGGAATTCGCCGACCGGGTCGGGCGAGTAGCCCATGTCAAAGAACAGGGAGATGCGACCCAGGAGATGATCGCCGGAGATCAAGAGGCGTCGCTCGGGCTGGAACAGGCACACGTGCGAAGGGGCATGGCCGGGCGTCTCATACACGTCCCACGGGCCCAGGTCGGTCTGGACGACCACCCCGGGCAGGAGCTCGCGGTCGGGCGCGATCACGCCGGAGATGCCCGATTCGTGGTGCTCGCGCTCCTGCGCAAAACGCTTCAGCGGCTCCTCGGGCACGCCCGACTGGCGCGCCACCTCGATGCGCCGCCTCAAGGTCGCCTTGGGGTCCTGCTCGTCAACGGACATGTGCTCGTATTTGGGGTGCATCCACAGCTCGCAGCCGGCCCGCTCGACGATCGCGGCGGCCTGGCCGTAGTGGTCGGAGTGGGCGTGGGTGCACACGACCAGGCGGATGTCCTGCACCGTGAGTCCGCACATGCCGAGCGCGCGTTCCAACTGGACCATCGAGCCCGGTTCGCCCTCGCGCGGGCGCTCGTAGTAGCCCGTGTCGAACAGGACGACGCCGTCGCCGGCCTTGACCGCCCAGGCATTGCCGTGCGGCACCCCGGGCCAGGGCAAGGGTAGGCGCAGGCGATATACGCCGGGGAGCACGCGCTCGCCCCTTCCAAGCTCGCGTTTGCGGGCCACGTCGGTCACCGGCGCTGAGACTACTAAGGGACTCGCGCCTGAGCACGACGCGCCCTAGACTCTGTGGGAGTCGGTGACGACGCTGTGCACCGACTCGGCGGCTGGGGCGGTCGACAAGGTAGCGCGGCAAAGGAGATCGCGATGGCGAAGCAAGACGGAGTTGAGGGCAAGGCCGCTGCCAAGGTGCAAGAGGCGGCGGCCAACATCCACAGGGCGGCCGGCGAGAAGAAGGGCGCCTCGAGCAAAGACGCCGAGGCGGTGGCGCGGCGCTATTTCGAGGCGATCGACGCGCGCGAGCTGGAGGCGGCCGTGGGCATGTGGGCGGACGGCGGACGCGAGTTCGTGCGCGGCCAAGCCGACGTGCTCGCTCCCGACGGCGTGCGCGAGTTCATCGGCAGCCTGCTCGAGGCGATGCCCGACATGAAGATGGAGGTCGCGCAGACGACGACCGAGGGCGATCGCTGCGCGGTGCAGTGGGCGATCACGGGCACTTTCGCCGGGCCCGGATCGATGAACGGAGTCCAGCCGACCGGCCGCCCCTTGCAGCTCGAAGGGTGCGACGTGCTGACCGTGCGCGACGGCAAGATTCAGGCGAACGACGCCTTCACCGACGGCCTGACCGTGGCGCGCCAGATCGGCCTGATGCCGCCCGAGGGCTCGGCCGCCGAGCAGGGCCTGACCGGCGCCTTCAACGTGAAGACGAAGGTGACCGGCATGTCCGCCCAGGAGGCCAAGCTGGTGGCCGACGGCGTGTGGGTCGTGCAGGGCCAGCCGGGCCGCTGCAACGTGTACCTGATCGAGGATTCCGAGACGGGCGGCGTGACGATGTACGACGCGGGCGCCCGCACGATGATCAGGGCGGTGGCCTGCGCCGGGGCGAGGCTGGGCGGGATCAAGCGGATCGTGCTCGGCCACGGCCACACCGACCACCGCGGCTGCGCGCCCGCGTTGGACGTGCCCACGCTGTGCCATCCCAACGAGGTCCAGGACGCCGAAGGCAGCGGCGGCTTCAGGTACTGGCCCGAGGGTTTGCGCGGCCTGCCCACGCCCCAGCGCCAGATCCACCGGGCGATGCACCGCTGGGCTTGGGACGCCGGCCCGGTGAAGATCTCGGGCACGCTGTCCGAGGGCGAGGAGATCGCCGGCTTCAAGGCGATCGATCTGCCCGGCCACGCCCCCGGCCAGATCGGGCTGTGGCGCGAATCGGACAGGCTCGCGTTGGTCAGCGACTGCTTTTATACGCTCGAAATGTGGGGTCGGGACTGCCCCCCGCACGTGCCGGAGAAGACCTACAACTACGACACCGAGCAGGCCAGGGCGAGCATTCGCAAGCTGGCCGAGATGGAGCCCGCGGCGGCCTGGCCGGGGCACGCCAAGCCGGTCGTCTCCTCGGGCGCGGTGGGCGGCGACGTGCGCTCGCAATTGCTCGAAGCGGCGGAGCGGATGTAGGCGACCGGACCACTCCACGGCCGGACGCCTTCGCACGACGGACAGACGAGCATCCAGACATGGGCAGGAGAAGCCGCGCGCGGGCCAAACTGAGCGCAACCGGCGAGCAGCGCCTGGAGCCCCCCACCGGCGAGTACACCGACGCCGGGGGCAACCTGCTCGTGTTGCGCGGCTCGCTGACGGTGGGCGCGCGGCGCGAGCACGCCGACACGCTGGCGGGCAAGGGCGCGCGCGGCGCCGCGACCAAGCAGGACACAGAGCAGCGGGCGCTCAAGCTGCTGTTCGAGCGCTTGGCGGTGCGCTGGACGATCTCAGGAGCGCCGATCGAGCGGCCCAAGGAGCTGTTGATGCGTTTGCGCGCGAGCACGCCCACCGAGCGAGCGTGGGTCAGGGGAGCGTTGCGCGAACACTGCGCCGAGTGGTTCCCGGACGTGCGGGTGCCGTAGGGCGCGAAACTGGTCGGCGATGGTCAAGTATCGCGGCCGGCGTCAGCCAGTGCCACCAAGCAACTCCAAGCGCGGCCCATGGGCATCGTCGATCGATACAAAACGGGCGCTGGCGCGGCTGAGCACAAATTCATACAACTCGCCGTCCTCGCCCTCGACGCTCAGACGCGCGCCGTCCTCGTAGAGGGCAACGACAGTGCCCCGCTCGACCGTGCCGCCGAAGTGCTTGATGCGTGCATGGCCCCCGACGCGAGGGATCGGTCGTGTGGGACCGATCACGGTTCCAGGTCGAGGATCAGTTTCAGGGCGTGCTCGATCTCCGCCAGCTTCTCCGGTTCGAGGGTGCCCAGATGGCGCAACAGGCGCGGTCGCGCCACGCCCCTGATGGCTCGGCAGATCGCGCGGCTGGGTCGGTCGATGCCTTCGATGTCCGCGATCTCAGGACGCAAGGCCGAGGCCGCACTGGAGCTGGAAAGCGGCACGACGACGACAAGATCCGCTGCCGTGCCGGCGCTCATGCGATCTGTTGAGACCACAACCGCCGGCCGGTGCTTTCCCGGCTCGCCGCGCCGGGCGGCACCCAACGATACGAGCCACACCTCGCCGCGGTGAGGCTCAGTCGATGCCATCGTCCAGCGTGGCCTCCCACAGACGCGCATCCTCGAGTGCGATCGGGCTCCGGGCGTCGGCGATGGTGGCTTGCCGCTCGGACTCCCAAACCGCCTCGACCTCGCGCTCGCGCGCCATCTCTGACAACAAGGCGGCAAGCGATATGCCGCGCGCCCGTGCCTGCTCCGCAAGCCGATCGCGCGTACTGCGAGCTACGCGTATAGTCGCCGTTTCGGTAGCCATATGAGACCAATTGTAGCGCCAGTCCATGGCGCTCCGGGGTCGGGCAACCAGCACGGGCAGAGCTTGGGCTGGACATTCGACGCGCAAGGCCGCGCTGCCCGCTACCGTGGCGTGACAATGCGCCGCACCAAGATCGTCGCCACCATCGGGCCCGCCTCGCGCGAGCCCGACACACTGCTCGCGATGGTTCGCGCGGGCATGGACGTGGCGCGCCTGAACTACTCCCACGGCACGCTCGCCGAGCACGAGGAGACCGTCAGGCGTGTGCGCGACGCGGCCGGCAAGGCCGGGCGACCCGTGGCGATCCTTCAGGACCTGCCCGGCCCTAAGCTCAGGATCGGGCCCCTGCGCGAGGACATCGTGGAGCTGAAGCCCGGCGACACCGTGACATTCACCTGCGGCGAGGAGCGCGAAGGCGACGCCCGCCACATGTCGATCACCTGGCCGGGCCTCGCGGCCGCGCTGGAGCCCGAGGAGGTGCTCTACCTGGCCGACGGCTCTGTTCGCCTGCGGGTCTCGGCCGTGCGCGAGCAGCAGAGCGAAGTGGACGCCGAGGTCGAGGTCGGCGGCGCGGTCGCCTCGCGCCAAGGCCTCAACATCCCGGGCCCGGCCCACTCGCTGCCCTCGGTGCCCGAGGAGGACCTGGAGCTGCTGCGCCACGGCGAATCGATCGGCGTTGACATGGTCGCGCTCTCCTTCGTGCGCTTCCCCTCAGACGTGGAAGCGGTGCGCGAGCACACGAGGCTGCCCCTGATCGCCAAGATGGAGAAGCCCCAGGCGGTCGAACACGCCGAGGAGATCATCAGGGCCGCCGACTGCGTGATGGTCGCCCGCGGCGACCTGGGCATCGAGATGCCGATCGAGCAGGTCCCCGCTGTGCAGAAGAAGCTGCTCGAGCAGGCCGGCTACTTGGCGCGTCCCTCGATCACGGCTACACAGATGCTCGACTCGATGGTCACCTCCTCGCGGCCCACCCGGGCCGAGGTGGCCGACGTGGCCAACGCGATCCTCGACGGCACCGACGCGGTGATGCTCTCCCAGGAGACCGCGATCGGCGCCTACCCGGTCGGGGCGGTGGAAATGATGGCCGCCGTGGCCGTCCAGGCCGAGGCGATCGCGCCGTATGAGCGCTGGAACACCTCGCGGGTGCGCCGCGCCGAAGCCGACCCCGCCCACACCGTCGCCCACTCCCTGTGCCTGGCCGCGCGCGAACTGCGCCTGGACGCCCTGATCGTGCCGACGCTCTCGGGTCGCTCGGCCCGCCTCGTCTCGGCGCATCGCCCGACCGTGCCGATCTACGCGCTCTCGCCCGGCCGCGAGACGGTGCGCCGCTGCGGCCTTATGTGGGGCGTGCAGGCAAGCTCGATCCGCCGCCACGAGACGACCGAGGAGCTGATCGCCGATTCGGCCCGGCGCGTGGTCGAGCTGGGTTGGTGTGAGCAGGGCCAGCGCGTGGGCATCACCGCGGGCCTGCCCTCGGGGCGCCCGGGCACCACCAGCCTCATGCAGATTCAGGTGCTCTAGGACCCTGACGCCAGGTTACGCAGGCGGGAAGGACGACCGGCTTGGCGGGCGCTCTTCGAAGCGAGGGCGAATCTTGTCTCCCAAAAAAAGATCCTACGCCGCGCCCACGCCCGTGCGCTCGTAGAACGCGGCCTCTTCGCGCCCCAATTCGGTCACGGGTGGATCGCCGTAGATCCACTCCCTGGCGATCCGGTGCCAGTTGTTGGAGGCCCGCAACTGGGAGAGCACGGCCAGGGTGAGCATCTCCATGCGCCGGCCGAACAGGTGCTCGGGCTGGATCGTCTGGTGGCGCATCTCCCGGAAATGGGAGGAGCGCGGGTCGGAGCTTCTCGATCATCACCTCGGTGGCGATCTCGGGCGAGAGCTGGACGTCAACGTCTGCGGTCGTGTACCACCAGATCGCGTCCTCGATGAACGCCAGCAGGTGATCGGGGTCGACGCGCTCGGGTTCGGGCAGGAAGCGCGACTCGGCCAGGAGCTTGTGCAGAGTCCGGGCGTCGCCCTCCACGACGGCCCTTTGGCACGCCAACTCCAGCTCGACCGGCTCTCGATCGATGCGCTTGAACAGGCCGAAATCCAGAAACGCGACGCGCCCGTCCTCCAGCAGCATGAAGTTGCCGGGGTGCGGGTCGCCGGAGAACTGGCGGTGGCGGTAGAGACAGCCCAAAAAGAAGCGGAACACGATCTCGCCGATTCGGTCGCGCTCGGCCTGCGGATAGCCCTTCAGCTGCTCGAAGCCTGTCCCCCGCACGAACTCAGTGACCAGGACCCGCTCGCGCGAGAGCTCGCTCACGACCTCGGGCACCGCGATGAACGGATGGCCCCTGAAGATGCGCGCCAACGAGCGTTGATTCTGGGCCTCAAGCTCGTAGTCGAGCTCCTCGCCGATCCGCTCTCTGATCTCGGTCGTGACCGCCTTCACGTCGAGACTCGGGGTCATGCGCTTGAGCAGGCGCATGATCATGTCCAGGTTCTGCAGGTCGGCCCTGACCGCGCCGGCCACCCCGGGGTACTGCACCTTCACGGCCACCTCCCGGCCGCCTGCCCCTCGCTTGCGCCCTTCAGGCTGCGATGGGGGGTCGTCCTTCAGCCTCGCCCGGTACACCTGGCCGATCGAGGCCGCGGCGATCGGGTCCTCGTCGAACTCGGCGAACACCTCGGACACCTTCGCTTCCAAGTCCTCCTCGATCACGTGCTTCATCTGCTTGAAGGACACGGTCGGCGCCGCGTCGCGCAGCTTGGCGAGCTCGCGCTGGAACTCCTCGCGGTGCTCCTCCGGCACCAAACCCACATCCAGGAAGGACATCACCTGGCCCAGCTTCATGGCCGCCCCCTTCATCGTCCCCAGGGCCGCCACGATCTGCTTGGCCGTCTCCAGCTGGCGGCGGGCGCTCGCCTCCTGGGCGGCCTCCTCGCCACGAGTCATGTTCGCCGCGCGCGTCCCGAACTGCTTGACCGCCTCGCTTGCCGCGAGTCTGCCGACGGCGGCCGTGCGGCGCACCCTCGATGTCGGGATCTTGTCCTGCGCCACCCTTTGAGTCTAGGTCTCGACGCGGCTGCCCGGGACGATGTCGTCCGACCCGTCGGGCCAGCGCACCCAGGCCTTCTTGCCGCCGTCGTAGTCGTCGCCCAGCAGGATCAGGGTCGCGGGCTCGCCGAGTGCGGTGCACGGCTCGGCGCCCTGCGGGTCCAGGCCCCGCCATACGCGAATGAAGGCGTTCTGCTCCCACTCACGGCCCACACTGGTCGCATCGGTATGGCCCGGGTAGACGATCGTCTCGGCCGGCAGCTCCATCAGAGTGCCCATGATCGAGTCCCTCAGGTCGGTGTAGGTGGTGTGGCCCGGGGCCCTCACGCCCCCCACGCTGCCCTTGAAGAGGGTGTCCCCGGTGAAGACGACCGCTTCGCCCCCCTGAAAGCCGCCGGGGCCGGGACCGGAGCCGGGACGCGGGCTCGGCGAAGTCGAAGCCACGTGGGCGACCAGAAGAGACAGCATCCCGGCCGTGTGCCCGGGCGTGCTGAGCGGCCTCACCTCCAGGTCGCCGAACCGCAGCGTTTCGCCCGCCTCGATCGTGCCAAGCGCCAAGCCATTGCCCAAGGCCTCGCCCAACTCCAGCAGGGGGGGGCGCTCGAGCGGGTGGATCACGACCTGCAGGCCGGGCCAACGCTTGCGCAGGGCCCCCAGGTCGCTGACGTGATCGAAGTGATGATGGGTGAGCAACACGTGCGTCGGCTCGACCTGGAGGCGCTTCGCGGCGTCGAGCAGCGGCTCGATCGGGCCGCCGGCATCCACGAAGAAGCCGGGTCCGCCCTGGCCGTCGGCCACGAGATAGGTGTTCGACAGGAAGCGCTCGCTCAGAGCGCGCTCGACGATCATGGACGGATCCTGCCACGTTGCCGCGCGCGCCGTCCCCAGGACGCCCCACCGGCCGCCCATGCGGCCCGGTCCCGATCGCGCCGGCATCGACCAGGTACACACCGGCGTAGATCGTCCGTTCGTCCAGAACCGCTCCCAACAAAGCCGCGAATGGCTGCGACACACCTTGACATACACATCGTCGTGTGGTTTTGTGAATGGGCGGTTCTATCAAGACTTGACCATACGACGGGGGAGGGCTGTAGGCATCATGATCCACGACTCGACGTGGCTCGGAAGGACGCGCGCCCGGCGCAGGGCACGCATGGCAGCGCCGCTCGTATTTGTGCTCGGATGCGTGCTGCTCACACTCGCGGGCTTCGCGTCCGTAGCCCTGGCCAGCGGCCCGGAAATGCGCGGCGAATGGGAAATCGTCCTCAAAGCGGGCGGGC
Source organism: uncultured Solirubrobacterales bacterium (assembly GCA_963809705.1). Taxonomy (GTDB): domain Bacteria; phylum Actinomycetota; class Thermoleophilia; order Solirubrobacterales; family Solirubrobacteraceae; genus Palsa-744. The sequence goes on from CAWEKF010000002.1 coordinate 1,194,183, forward strand.
AGACCAACACAGGGACGACCGTGATTCGCCAGGAAGCCGGCGCGAAAGGCGAATTCGCAAGCGAAGCGGTCCAGTTCACGCAGGGATCGCCAGGCACGTTCGAAGGAACGCTTGAAGGCAGCAGCGCCAAGGTCAAGATCACAACCTCGGCCGCCGGCAGCCTCCCCCCCAGCCAATTCGAAAGCGAAACGATGACCGTCACGAGCGGCGCCGGCACGCTGGAAATCTCCGGGGAAGGCACATTCACGGTTCCGGCCCTCAACCTGAAAGCCACCGGAACGGTGGTCGCGAAGCGCATTAAAGCGCACAAAGAAGTGGAAGAACGCGAAGCGCGCGAACTGAAGGAAAGGGAAGAAAAGAAAGCCAGGGAAGCGATTCGCGGCGAATGGGCGCTCACCGTCGAATACGGCCAGACGGCCAAAGGGATCGCGCTCGTCACCGAAGAAGCCAACGCGAAAAACGAATTCGCCTCCAGCAGCAGCCTGTTCGAAAGCGTTGTCCCCGGCAGCTTCTCGGGCACTCTCGAAGGCAAAGAAGCCTCCCTGACGATCGCCACCGAAGCGGCGGGGCCATACCCGGCCACCACATTCACGGGCGCCAAAATAGCCGTCACGCTGACGGGCAGCTCGATGTCGATGACCGGCGCGGGAACGCTCAGCGTGGGCGGAAATTCGATCCCGGCGACCGTGACGGCCACGAGGGTGAAGACCTACGCAGAAGTTCTGGCGCGCGAGCGCGCCGAAGCCGAAGCCAAGGAAAAACAGGAACGGGAAGTCCAGGAAGCCAAGGAAAAGACAGAACGCGAAGCCAAAGAAAAGACAGAACTGGAAGCCAAGGAAAAACGCGAACGCGAAGCGCGCGAAGCGGTTGAAAAAGCGAACAAACTACCGAACAAAGTACCCCCCCCTCTGCAGCTCGTCACGCCTCCGGCGCCGATGCCGGTCGTGGTGGCCACCAGAGACGCTCACGGTGCCCAGCAGCGGCGCAGTCGCGCTCAAGCTCACCAATCCAAACGGGTCGACGGCCACCGGGCAGCTGAAGGTCACATTCACGGTCAAGCTCGCAAGCGCCAAACACCGAGGTCACGCCAAGAGCAAGACGATCGCGCTTGGCGAGGCCTCCTTCTCGCTTGTAGGCGACGGCGCGGAGACGGTGAAGATCGTCCTCTCGCACAGCGCGCGCAACGAGCTGGCTCACCTGAAAACGCTGCACGCGCTCGTCGCGCTCACCACCGAAACGGGCGGCAAACAGGCCGGTGCGGCCATCTACAAGCTGACCCTGTCCGCTCCGGCGCGCAGGAAAGGCTGAGGCAAAGTCAGGAACCTGGGCAAAGCTGAGGGGAGCCAAGAGCCTGAGGGGCTTGCGGGGCAGAGGGAGCGTTGTTGCGGAACGGCCCGCCAGAGTGCGGGCCGTTCCGTACAATGGCCTCTCATGGCGCTCATCCACACCTGCTATCGCATCGGCGACATCGACCGCTCGATCGCCTTCTACGAAGCGCTCGGCTTCCAGGAGGTGGGTCGCATCCCGATCCGCGACGAGGCCATCAACGTCTTCATGAACCAGCCCGGCGACGGCGACATGCCGCGCTTGGAGCTGACCTATAACTACGGTGTCACTCATTACGACCTCGGCACGGCCTATGGACACATCGCGATCACGACCGACGACATACACGCGACGCTCACGAACCTCGCAGAGCAGGGCATCGAGCCCGAGAAGCCGCCCTATTCGGTGCGCGAGGGCGGCTCGCGGCTGTGCTTCGTCAAAGACCCGGACGGCTCTAGTACGGTTTGCAACTCACCGCGCCCGTCCCGTAAATAAACCGCGGCGTAGCGCCGTGGGTCGCGTTGCCCGCCCACCCCGCCGACGTGGACCGCCTCACCCAGCGCGACAAGTCGGTTCAGATGGTAGAGCGCTTTCTGAGGCGTCACGCCGACCTCATCCGCAAAGTTGCGCACGGTCGTCTCGCCGAGCCTGCGCAGCGCGGCCAGGTAGTCTGATTTGTCACGAGAGCCGCGTGATCGTGTGGGTAGTCCGGCCAGCATGAAGCGTTTGTGTAGCGCGGACTGGTCCATCCCGTACTCCTCCGCGACCTCCCGCAGCGTCAACCCGTCCTCCCAGTAGCGACGGTGAGCCTTGTAGACGTTATGAAGCTTGGTCATCGACGCCACCCCGTCAAGCCCCAGAACTTCCGCAGGTGGACGCGCACGGTCCCGCCTTTGATCCCGTGACGCTCGCCGACCTGTGGCAGCGTCAGTTGCTCGACCAACCGCAGCCGAAGCATGTCGAGGTAGCGGTCGTTGGCGCGCTTGAAGTAAGTGGCGCGCTCGGACGGTTTCAACCCAAACCCGGCTCCGTAGAGCGCAGCCGCCACTTCGTAGGTCTGCTGACTGTCTAGGTGCTCCAGCAGCCAGTCAGCCGTGTGCGCCACCAGCTCGTCCGTATCTGTGATTCCCGCATCGCGCAGCTTCGCCCGTACCTCGTCGGATAGGTGAAGATTCTCCACTGTTGCCTCCTGTGGGTTTCACATCTTCACCGGCTATGTGCGGAATGTCAACACGTCCTTTACCGTTCACTCCGGTCCCGCTTGACGCGACGCGCGCGCGGTCGCTGTCGGCTGCCTCGCGCCTGTCACTCAAGGAAGGATGGATCTACCGGCGTCGCTGGCGGCGGACGCCGACCCACGTGTGTAATCGCCCTCTAACAAACCCCGATCCGTAGCCAGCTATTCGATCACGTCGATGCTGGATGGTGCTCTCCGGGCACGAGACGGGCCACTCAGAGCAAAGACAGCACGAGCGCCGGTTGCCCGGCGCTCGGTGGTGCTGCTATGTCGATGGTTCCCTACTTGGTGTGCGTGAGCTCCGCAGCCGGGCTGTTTTTGCGAACCCCCTCGGCCGTGAGTCCCGTGATGCAGGGGACGAACAGGGCGTCCTTCGGCTTGCGGGTCCAACGGCCGATCACGGTGATGACGGTCCCGTCAGCCATGCGCACGTGATCCTTGATGGACACGTCCTTGCCCTTTGCGGACAGCCACGCCTCTGTCCGCTGTGCAGCAGGGCCGCCGTTACCCGTGCTGCGCGCCTTCTTGGCGGTGCCCTTCTTGTACTTGTGGCCTTCACTGGCAGCCTCGGCGTCGTCGGCCATCTCAAGGACTGCTTCCTTCCGGTCCTGCTCGTCGCGGGCGAGGGATTCGGCGTTCGCGTTCTTGATCGCTGCGGTCTTGGCCTTCGCGTCGGCCTCGATCTTGGCTGCGGCTTTCTTCACAGGATCGGGGTCACGCTTCCCTACCTCGGCCTTTACCTCCGGGCTGAGCGCGACCTTTGTGTTGGCGGTGTCTACCTTCTCACCGCTTGCTGACGGCTTGCCGCGCTTCACCGTTACGGGTTTGTCCCTGTGCGTCCTCGTTGGAGGGCGGAGGAGTGTTTTCGTTGTGCTCATGGTGTGCCTCTTTTCGGTTTTGGGTTTCACAGTCATGCTTCTCGGCCCAGCAGTTGGGCCGTGGACGCTTGCGCTTGCTCCCACAGATGCACTGATCTACGGGGATGGTTGGGATTCCGACAATTGTCATAGTTCGATTATCGACAGCAACCTCCGATGTCAATAGGTAAAACCCAAACATTTAGAGCGTCTAACAAAAGTGGTTGAGGTGTTTGAGGCAGATGTTGGCGCAGGCGAGTGTGAGCATGGCTTCGTGGATGTCGGCTCGGCGTGCGTGGCGGCGGGCGAGGTAGCGGTTGGCGTGCAGCCAGGAGATCGTGCGCTCGACCACCCAGCGGTGGCGTCCGAGGCCAGAGCCGTGGCCTGTGTTGCGTTTGGGGATGTGCGGAGTGATCTGGCGTTCGCGCAGTTCTGCTCGATGGCGCGCCGAGTCATAGGCACGGTCGGCGTAGAGGCTGAGGGGACGGAACTTGCCGTGGCGACCGACGGGCGGTACGCGGTCCACGAGCTCAACGAGCTGGGTGACGTCGTTGCGGTTGGCGGCGGTCAGCGTGACCGCGAGCGGGATACCTTTCGCCTCGACGATTACGTGATGCTTGCTGCCAGGACGGGAGCGATCGACTGGCGAGGGGCCTGTCTGTTCGCCCCCCCTTTTGCTCGCACGTGCGAGCTGTCTACAACAGCGCGAGACCAGTCGATTTGTCCGGTGTTCTGCAACTCGTCCAAGAGCACGTGGTGCAAGCGCTGCCATACCCCGGCTTCGCTCCATTCCTGTAAGCGCCGCCAGCACGTCATTCCCGAGCCGCAACCCATCTCTTGGGGCAGATGCTCCCACGGGATCCCCGTCTTCAAAACGAAGAGGATCCCTGTCAACGCGGCCCTGTCCGGCACCCGAGGACGCCCCGTGACCTGCGGCGCACGGACCGGCAAAACAGGCTCGATACGAGCCCACAACTCGTCGCTCAACAAAGGTTTAGCCATGACGCAGGACTTCGACAGCCCCACAACGAATCCTACCTTTTGTTAGGCGCTCTTAGGGAAAGGCGAGATTCGTCATCTAACGCTCGCGAGCGCGAGCGCAGCTACAACCACCAGCTCGTGTCAGGATGCCGCGAGATGTAAGCGAGCGTGCTGTCGCGGGAGGATTACTGCGCGTCTACCCGGCCGCGAGCGAGGTGAGCAAGCTCAAGCGGCCGGGATGCACGCCACGTCATGCCGTCGAATTCACCAAAAGCCGGCACGACGTCCCTCTTCCCGACGGCCGCCAGGGCACGTCGGGCTGCGACCAGCTTAGCCGCGAGGAAAAAAGAAGGTACGGACGGACACGGGCGAGACATCCCGTGCCGTCCGCCGGGCCGGAGCCCGTCCACCGTCCGCACCAGGCGTGACGGCGAAGAGTGTGGGGCGACGCGGGAGACCCGTGACAGTTTCGCGCCGCTCCTCTCTGCCCGTCTCCGGGCAAAGGTGTGATGGCGGTGCAGCACGGCGGACCGAGAAACCCGCCGCGCGCGCACACGCCCGTTGCCCGGCTGACCGGGCAAGGTGAAAGTCATGTCAGCCTCGCGTGTTCGGCGAGGAAAGCCTTGTGCGCCGTGCCGCGCGTCTTGATGAGGCGGATCGGTGGGCCGTCGTGCCTGCCGGTCTCGACGCCGAGGCTCCACACATCCGCCTCCTTCACCACCGGGTCGTGCAGGTCGATGTGTGAAAGGTCGAGGGCGGCGAGGACCGCCTCCTCGACGCCGCGCTCGATGGCGCGGAAGTTTCGGACGAGCAGCTTCACCGGACGTATGAGGTCGCCCGTTGCGAACTCGGCACAGTCGTGGAGGAGGCCCGCGAGCTGCACATCGGGTGGATGGCCCTGCTCGCGGAGGCGCTGGCAGACGAGCACGCAGTGTGCCGCCACCGGGATGCCCTCGCCAGCGAACCTCGGACACGCAGCAAGGCGTGCCGCCACGTCCTCCAGCGTGATGACGTCGGGCGAGGGATGGCGCAGGTCCAGCTTCCCACCGGACGGCAGTTCGACGCACCGCGACCATCGCTCGCGCTCGCGCCGCAGGCGCTGCCCTTCGCGCATGTGCTGGCGTTCGACTGCGGTCCGCTTTGTAAGCGTCTTTGTCACGGCTTCGGTTCCGTGATCGTGAACGGGACGAAGCGGACCGTGTGCACGATCATGCCGACCTTCAGGCTCCCGTCGGAGCGGATGTTCGGGTTGAGCTGTCGGAAAGTGATCGCGTCCATGCCGAACTTCCTCGTGACGCTGAGGATGGAGTCACCGCGCCTGACGCGGTACTGGCCGGTGCGTGCCCCGCCGTGCAGGATGGGTTCCCGTGCCGACCACTCAAGCAGCGTGACGGTGACATCCTTCCGGGTGATGGCACCCCCGAGGTGCGGCGGGTTGCGCACCTCCGCTCCCCACACCAGGTCCTCGATCCACCAGCGGGCGGTGTTCTCCGTCCCCAGTGCCGGGGGTATGGGGAGTGTGTAGGACGCGCGGATCTGCACCACGGGTGGAGCCTGGTCGAACCGTTCGCCCTCGCTCGTCGCCATGTTGTCGAGGGCGATCCTGTCGCGTTCCACAGAGGCTCCGCCTCTGTGCAGCAGCATTGGGACTTCGAGCGTGAAAGGTTGTCGCCCTTGGTAGATAGTCAGTGCTCGTCTTTTTGGTCGGGCACCTATAGGATGGCCGCCGTATCCCACCTTTGGCGTCGCGCCGTCGCTCCGACGCCCGATGTTGTCGTCAGCGAGGTCACACTGGGCTCCTTTCACCATTGACTTCACAGACGAACACGATGGAGATCGAAGGCGGAACGTTGGCGTACTGACCTTGGTTCCCTTCCTCCATGAAGCGACCGCCCTTCGCGGCACATCGTTCTTCTGCTTCGTGCGTCACACGCTGGCGGTATTCGTTTTCTGTTTCGTGTTTCTGCGCTTCTTCGTAGTCCCGCGCACAGGCAACTCTGTTGCCAGCGACCCCGAGGTCCACAAGGACCCGTGTCGGTACGCTGCTGCATGCGCCCGTGTCGCTCCAGACTCCCTTGACCCTCCAGACGCCAGGCCGATCCTGGCCATTGTGGTGAAAGACCACAAGGTCACCGTAGATGTCTGCGCTACCGCGTCCGCAGTGTCCCCCGACCCACGCCGATGCCCAACTGCGATCGACGGTCGAGACTCGCTGTCTGATCAGCCGACAGCTACCGCCGCCGTAGCGGTGTACCCACTGCTGCACTGCTCGTGTCATGGACGCCCGATCGTGCGCTGTAGCAGGACGGGAGCCCAACGTCGTTGCCGCCCCGGCGAACGTGGCGAACGCCACAAGGGTAGCCACGAGCACGATCTTGAGCCGGGTCATCCCTACGCATTGTAGCTTTTTGTTTGCAGATCACCGGCTCTCGCGCTCGCTCGCGGCATCCGGCAGGCCGGACGGGCTATCAGGCAGCGGGCGCGGTAGGGCTAGATCAGCCCGGCGGGGTATTGCAGCAGGCGCGGGCGCATCCGGAGCGCCTGCGCGATCCAGCCACCGATGACGCCGCCTCCGACTGCGCCGTCGGACGTGTTCATGCCGTGCTCGTCCCGCAGCTCGTGCGCCACAGCGAGGTCGGCCCGCAGATCCTCATCGGAGAACGTGTTGATGCGAGGCCACGGCGCGTAGCCTGGGACCTCCTGGCGATACTTCTCGAGCAGGTAGAGGAAGCGCTGATCGGCCATTTAGGCGACGAGTTGCCCTGCATTGGCTTGTACTGCTAGCTCCTGCTCGCGTCGGGTGGGGAATGACGACACCTTGACGTCCTGTATCCATTCGGAGAGACGCCTTCCAAACGGCGTTTCGACTGCTGCCTTATCCGCTGCGCGTGATGCGCCTTCTCTGATCTCGTCCTCGACTCGACGCAACGAAATGTGGCGAGCCTCCGCTTCGGTCTTTGTTGATGCCCATTGATGCATGAGCGCCCTTGGGAGCACTCTCGCCACTTGCAAGAGGCCGAACCACGACCCGAGTAGTAGCGAGCCGGTGAATAGCATCTCGAAGGTCTCCCGAGAATGACGGAGGCGCTCACGTTGCTGCGTGTCAAGACCCTCAAGAGACTGCGGACCCCAATTCTTCACAAGCATCTTCAGCTTCTCTTGGTCGAGTTGGCGGAGGGTTCGATCCGTGAGATAGACGTGCAACAGCGTAAAGTGCTTTCCGTCGCGTAGCGCCCATTCCATTTCTCGCACAAGTTGCCGCACTGCGCGGTGATCCTTCGGCAGCACCTCGTCTACGAGGATTTCCTTGATAAAACGATCACGGAGCCTCCAGATGCGGTCTTGACCGAGACTGCGCGCAAACCATCGAGGCAGCGTAAGTAGCCCCGCGAATGTACCGGCAGCTGCCAAAGTCAAACCAATGACCAAGATCATATCCACGATATACCACATCCTAGTCCAAATAGTCGATTTCTTCCTATTTGATGGCTGCGTCGTTTCTCTCTCAAGCTAAACCTCAACCTCTGCTTCAAGCTCAACCCTTGCCTCCAAGCCCAGCTTGGCCTCCAGGATGTCCTTCTCATGACGAAGCTCCTTGAAGGACCTTTTTCGGATCAGGTGTGCGATTCCCTGAGTTAGGTTTATAAAGATGGACGCAGACATGATGAGCGTGATGGGGACGTTGGCAACGATCTCTGTGGTCTTGCCTGCCAGCGGTTTGATGACCCCTTGCATCATCCAGATCGGCAGAGCCGTCGCTGCAATGCAAAGCGCATAGGACGCGCGGCTTGTCACCGTCATCAGCGCTCTGCCGCGGGTGCGTGCACGGACTAGTTCGACGTCCCACTTGTTAGCTCCTCTCGCCATCGCGGCGCAAGGCTATAGAGAATCTGCCGAACATGCGGACTCGTTGGACGGTCATACCCGGCGAAGGGGCGAACCAAACCGGCCGTTGAGGTTTCCTTCCTACAAGGATCAGGGCGTCTATCTCCTGCCAAGCATACCATAAAGCTCAGTATTCATCGGGCAAAAAGGCAGCCACCGCTCCCGCATGCCCAAGCGTCCTCTATAGGACCACCAGGACGTTCTCACGCGATTCGATGCCATATGCGGCGATTCGACCAGCGGGCGTTTCCTAGCCCTGCTCAATGATCTCGACCCTGTACTGATCGGGATCGCGGACGAACACGATCCGCGAGCCTCCCTCGCGGATCGAGTACGGCGGCTTCTCGGGCTGGATACCCTGCTCGGCGAGCTTGGCAAGGGTCGTGGCGAGGTCCGGGCTTGTGATGGCGATGTGCCCGTAGCCGGAGCCCAGCTCGTATGAATCGACGCCAAAGTTGTAGGTGAGCTCGAGACGCGGCATGTCTCCGTCCCCGGGCTGGTTCATGAAGACGTTGACCGCCTCGTCGCCGATCGGGATGCGCCCGACCTCCTCGAAGCCGAGCGCGTTATAGAAGGCGATCGAGCGGTCGATGTCGGTGATGCGGTAGCAGGTGTGGATGAGCGCCACGCGCGAAAGTCTACGCGACCCGCGTCAGCGACCCGTCGGCCCACGTCAGCGACACGCGCTCGTCGAGCGACTGCCAGCCTCGCCGCCTGTCCGACCGTGCCACGGTCAACGTCCCGATGCAGCGGCGAAGCGTGCGGCGGTCGGCCTCGCGGTCCTCGCCCCACGGCTGGTAGAGGATCTTGTGGCCGTCGAGTTCCACGATCTCCGCATCGTCCGGTAGGTCGTAGTCCTGCAAGTCCCACATGAGCTGGCGCGCCTCGTTGATGCGCTTGCTTGCGAGGGCAAGACCACGCCGCCATATGTCCACGCCGAGTTCCGTGGAGAGGGTCGGGTCTTGGAATCGCTCCAACTCTGCTTCGGCTGTCCTCAGCGCTTCACGCGCCTCGATGTAGCGCTCCTCCCCCGCCGAGAGGCCAGCGGCAGGACCGGACGTGTCGGCCTGCACGATGCTCAGCACGTAGGCGTCCATCCGTGCAACGTCGATGATCGCCGCGTTCTCGCAGTCCGGGTGCCGACACACGTACATCGCGACGCGCTCACCGTCAGGCTTCGTGCGACCTGTGACCTGCATCCGCTTGCCGCAGGCCGCGCAATGCACGATCCCTGCGAGTACCGACTGCGCGGCCATCGACCCGTTGCGTGGGTGGTACTTGCCCTTCATGCGCTGGACGGCCTTCCACAGCTCGGGCTCCACAATGGCTGCGTGTGCGTCCGGGTTCGACGCGCTCTTAGGTCCGCGAGCGATCCCCATATACACCGGGTTCGCGAGAATGCCGGACACGCTCGTCTTGCTGAAACGGCGGTCAAGCTGCTCGCCCATCCAACGCGCTATCACCGAGAGGCTGTCGCCCCGTCGTCGCATCTCGAACGCCTCGCGCACGACGCGTGCCGTCAGCGGGTCCTCGATGAGGCGGGCGTCCCTTTCGAGCTTACCCTTCGCGTCGTACACCGGCTCGGCCTCATCTTTCCGCAGGTAGCCGATGGGCGCACGGCAGGCGATGTGCTTGCCTTCGGCCACCGCTTCGGCCACCGACGTGTCCCAGTTGGTCGTGCGTTCGTCAAGCTGCTGCTCCGCGATGCCCGCATACACGCCGAGGAGGATTTGCCCGCTCGGCTGATCCGTGTCGTACCCGTCGTCCACGGACACGAGGCGCTTACCGGCGTCGCGCAGCCGACCCACAGCGGCGACCGTGTCGCGCATACGTCGGCCAAAGCGGTTGATCCTGTAGACGATGATGCCGTCAGACACGCCCGCCTCCGCCCGTCGAAGAAGCTCCTCAAGCTGGCGGTCCTGCGCTCGCTTGCCACCCGACACGTTCTCCTCGGTCACGACCTTGCCGACTTCGATGTCGCTCTGCTCGGCCCATCTCCGGCAAGACTGCTCCTGCTGCTTGGGCGAACGGTATGCGCTCCCTTTGCGGTCGCCCACCCGTGAGACCCTTATGTAGATGTCCATAGCCATAGTCGAATGGAATCAACCGATGCTATGAATTGCAAACCGTCCACTAGCTTGACGGGTACCGCATCGAGATCATCGAGCAGGGATAAACCAACGCTCCGCAATCGCGGAATCGTTCGTGGCCATGTGCTACATTGTGACGCACAATGGGCGCTATACATCCAACAAGGATCGTCGGCGTTCGTGAGCTGCGCCAGAACCTGAGCCGCTACTTGGAGCGTGTCAAGGAAGGCGAGACGCTGACAGTCACAGAGCGTGGGCACGAGGTCGCTCGGCTTGTGCCCTCGCATCCCAATGTCGATCCCTATTACCTCGAACTGGCAGAGAAGTACGGCGCGACCGTTCCCACGAGGCGTCTTGTAGACGCGATAAAGAGCTTGCCTCCACTCGACAAACCTGCACCAGCGGGAACAACAGATGCCTTCCTCGAAGAGAGCCGGCGCGAGCGCTTCTAGCCAGGTGTCGTCTGTCTACGTCGACACAAGCGCACTCGGGCGCTCGCTTCTGGACGAACCCGAGAAGCCTGCCATCGAGCGCGCGCTCGATGAGTTTGAGCGCTCAGTCTCAAGCAGTTTGCTGCGCACCGAGCTCCGACGCCTTGGGTTTCGCCGAGACATGCTCAACCGTGTCGATGTGCTGTTGGCCGGCGTCTCTCTGATCAAAGTCGATGACCAGATCCTCACCGAGGCGGAGACCATCACGCCACCGACTGTCGCAACGCTCGACGCCATCCATCTCGCCACAGCGGTTCGGCTCGCAGATGCGGGCAAGCTGAACGCACTGATGACTTACGACAAGCAACTCGCGAACGGCGCGCGCACACACGGCATCACGGTGCTGTCGCCAAGCTGACACTCCCATCCGCCGAGGCGAATCAGGGTGGAGATTTTGGAGATGTCCGTCTGATAGTCCGAATTTCGGAGCGCGCGTGAGGTAAGCTCACGCCATCCTGGCCCTCACACGAAGACTCCTCGCGGCGAGTGCAGCGAGCACTCTAGGGTTCGCACTGTCGACCACGGCGCTGGCAGCAACGGCGTCCGTGCACGTGCAGCACAAACTTGCTGTCCGCCAGAACGTCCACCTCAGTTTTCAGGCGAAGCAACTCCCGGACGGCGGCTACTACTACGGGGTGATCGTGCTGAAACCGTACAAGACGTACACGCGGACCTCGACGCCGCCGTGCTCGACCTCGAGCAACATGCGACGCACCGACTACGGATATCCGCAGACGAACAGACGGGTAGTGCTCGCCCTGACTCCAGCGAAATCCTCGACCGGACATTGGTGCCCGAGCGGCTCCTACGAAGGCGCGATGCCTTAGAACGCTCTGAGGCTACTCCGACTTGGACGGACTGTCGCCTTGGGCGTAGAGTCTGTCGGACACGGTTCCAAGAGGAAGGCGCATGATGAATACCTACGTGATCCTTCGTCGGGGCGGCTGGCGTTCGCCAGAGGACTTGCAAACAGCGGCCGCACGCTCCACAAAGGTAGGCGACGAGGAAATGTCGGATGACATTCGCTGGATTCGCAGCTATGTACTGGAGGAGGATGGCGGCTCAGTGGGCACGGTTTGCATCTACCAGGCAAGCAGCCCGGAGGCGATACGAGAACATGCATCAAAGGCCGACCTACCGGTAGACGAGATCATTCCGGTCATAGACACGGTTCTGGTCCGCCCCGACCCCGGGACGGCCTCCGTTTAGCAGAATCCCTTGCGCGCAAGCCGCCTCGCTTGGTGGGCCGTTCGTATAGTGCGAGTCTCGTGGAACTGGGCCTCGCCACATTTGCCGACGTCGCTCCGGGAGCCTCTCCGGAGCGTGTGGCCGAGCGCCTAAAAGAGCTGCTGGAGGAGATCGAAGTGGCCGACCGCCTCGGCCTGGAGGTGTTCGGCGTGGGCGAGCACCATCGGCGCGACTATTCCGTGTCGGCCCCGACCGTGGCGCTCGCGGCGGCGGCGGCGCGTACCGAGAAGATCCGCCTGACGAGCGCCGTGACCGTCCTCAGCTCAGCCGATCCGGTCACCGTGTTCGAGGAGTTCGCCACGCTCGACCTGCTCTCGGGCGGACGCGCGGAGATCATGGCCGGGCGGGGGTCCTTCACCGAGTCGTTTCCCCTCTACGGCTATGACCTCGACGACTATGACGACCTGTTCGCCGAGAAACTGGAGCTGCTGATGGCCTTGCGCGACTCTGAGAGCGTCACCTGGTCGGGGCGTCATCGCGCCGCCCTGCACGACGCGGCTGTGTACCCCCGGCCCCTGCAGAAGCCCTTGCCGGTATGGATCGCGGTCGGCGGCACGCCCGCTTCGGTGGCTCGCGCCGGGATGCTGGGCCTGCCTTTGATGATCGCCATCATCGGCGGCGCTCCGGCCCGCTTCGCTCCGCTCGTGGACCTGTACAGGGAAGCGGCCAAGCGCGGCGAGGAGATCGGGGCCACTCAGAACCTCCAAGGCGCCGACGGCACGACGAGGCGCGGCGCCACGGCTTCGCGGCTGGCCGTGGGCATCAACTCGCACATGTACGTAGCCGAAGACGCCAGGCGGGCGGCCGACGAGTTCTTTGGGCCTTACTCGCAGATGATGAACAGGATCGGGCGCGAGCGCGGCTGGCCGCCGATGAGCAGAGCCCAGTTCGACGCGGGCTGCAGCCCGGAGGGACACCTGCTGGTGGGCACGCCTGAGCAGGTGGCCGCGAAGATCGTGGCTCAGCACGGGATGTTCGGCCACGACCGCTTTCTGGGACACATCAGTGTGGGCGTGCTGCCCCACGCGAAGGTCATGCATGCGACCGAGCTGTTCGCAACCGAGGTGGCCCCGCGCGTTCGTACGACGCTCGGCGGCGACATGCCGGGCGAGGATGTCGCGGGACGTGCAAACGACGCCGCTGTCGGCGGCCCACAGGGCGAGCCCGGCGCTACCCTTTCGGTCGAGGATGGCTGACACCGCCAAGATCGCCAAGAACCTGGAGCGGTTTGCGCAGGCCGTGGCGGCGCACGACCGCGAGAATCCGACGCACACCGCTTGGGGGATCGGTTTGGCGCACTTCGACATGGAGCGCCTGGGCTTGGAGGAGGGCGAGGAGATCCTGCCGGGCATCACGATCCATGGGGACGGCGGGCAGAGCGCAAACTTCAGAGTGTTGTGCGACGGCCAGCATGACGAGGGCGCCGTCGAGGCCGAGGAGGAGGTCGTCGAGGCGGTCTCCACGCAGGCGCTGCCGATGGTCTCGCCCGGCGGCTCCCCTCGGGAGCTTTAGCGGCCTGAGTGCGAGCTTGGGCAGTTCCGACAAGGCTCCCTGCGCGCGCGCGCAGGGCAACCCTTTTTACTCACCCCTTTTTACTCACCCCACCCGCGGACAGCCCCCGACCTCACCCGCCGCCAGCGCGGGCAACCATGGGCAAATCGACGCCGGCACGCTCGGCGATCGTCGATACGAGCCGCTCGATCGTGGGGCAGGCGATCCCGTGGCGGGCGGCCGCGCGCAACACCGAGCCGGGGATCGCGTCCAGCTCGGGCGCCCGCCCAGCGGCGATGTCTCGCTGCATCGAGCTGCCCAAGGTGGCGTGGGCTGCGGTCAGCTCGCCCAAAGGGTCGTCTGCCGGGATCGAGGCGCCCTCGGCTCGGGCCACCGCACAACCCTCCTCGATCGAGGCCACCAGGTCGGTGCGCAAAGCAGGGGTGGAGCGGATCTCGCCCAAGAGCTTGTTGTGGGCGCTGGTGGTGCAGGCCAAAGCGTTGAGCCGCACCAGCTTGGACCACATGACCTGGGCCTCGCCCCCGTCGGCAAGGCCTGCCGGGCCGCGAGGCGGGCGAGGGGTCGAAGGGCTCGGGCGGATAGACGCGGGCGGGGACGCCCGCTTGGGAGAGGACGCCCGCCAAGTCCTCCATCGGCTCGCGCATGGCGGGCGCGTGGGAGGCCATGTCCACCCGCAGGAACTTGCTCGTGTGAACGACCGTGGCAGGCTCGGGTCGGTCGGCCTCGACGCGAATCGTGCCGGCCACCACGGAGTCCTCGCCGAAACGGCGGCGCAGCACGGCCAGGTGATCGAGACCGTTGAGCAGAGGCAGGACGAGGGGCGGCGCGACCTCGATGCGCTCCAAAGCCTCGGCCAGGCCGGCCGCCTTGGTGGCCACGATCAGGACGTCCACCGGCTCTTGCAGATGCGCCTCGGCGCGGAGGTGAGCAACAAAGTCGCCGAGCAGGACGCTCCGCACACCGATCCCCTGCGTCGAGATGGCGGCGGCGGTAGACTCGCGGGCCACGACGATTACGACCGCCTCCTTCGCGACCCTCCCCTCCTCCGCGACCCTCCCCTCCTCCGCGACCCCCTCCCTCGCGGGCCCCTCGCCCCCCCGCGAAGCGGTGTCCAGGGAGCGCGCCAAAGCGCCCGCCACCAAACCACCGACCCCGCCGGGCCCCAAGACGGCGAGCCTCACGGCAGCGGGTCGACCAGGACGCCGGGGTTCATGATGAGGGCGGGATCGACGGCCGCCTTGGCTCCGCGCAGGGCCGCGGCGAAAGCGTCGGGGCGCTGGCGGTCATACCACGGCCGGTGGTCGCGCCCGACGGCGTGGTGGTGGGTGATCGTGGCACCCTCGGCGACGATCACCTCGGAGACGGCGGCCTTGATCGCGGCCCACTGAGCGATCTCTTCGCCGCGCAGAGCCGGGGCCAGGACCGTGTAGTAGGGAGCGGGTCCGTCGGGGTAGACGTGAGTGAAGCGGCAGGAGACCTGGGCGACTCCGCTTGCGTGTTCAGCCGCGGCGCGGGCGGCGGCCATCACGCGCTCATGGAAGCGGGGGAAGCGATCCCAGGTGACGGCCGTCTCGAAGGTCTCGCTCAAGACGCCCATCGCTACGAGGATGTCGCGCACATATGGGGCGCGCAGGAAAGCTTCGCGCCAGGCGCCCACGCCGGAGCCTCGCCGATCCCCGACGACGCCGCCGTGGTCGGCGCAGATCGCGCAGGCGCGATCCATCGGGAAATCGACCGGGTGGTCGGCCGACTCGAAGCCGAGCACGAGCA
This sequence comes from uncultured Solirubrobacterales bacterium, assembly GCA_963809705.1. Classification (GTDB taxonomy): domain Bacteria; phylum Actinomycetota; class Thermoleophilia; order Solirubrobacterales; family Solirubrobacteraceae; genus Palsa-744. The sequence goes on from CAWEKF010000002.1 coordinate 1,209,580, forward strand.
GAGCGAAGCTGCCGTCGCCGGCCATCGTGAAGCGCGCCTCGGCGGGGTCGATCAGGCGGCAGTTGGAGGGCTGGAGTCCCGCCTGGGAGAGCTCGCGCACGCATTCGGCGCCTTGCCCGAAAGTGGGGAAGCGGATGCCGGCCGAGGCACGATGGGAGGGACGGGGCTGTACCCGCACCCATGCCTCGGTGATGACGCCCAAAGCTCCCTCCGAGCCGACGAGCAGCCGATCGGGGCTGGGACCGGCGCCCGATCCGGGCAGGCGCCGCGAAGACCAGGCACCGGAGGGGGTGAGCGCGTGCACCGACTCGACGAAATCCTCGATGTGGGTCCAGGCGGTGGCGAAGTGACCGGCGGCTCGCGTGGCGATCCAGCCACCCAGGGTGGAGAAGCTCGAAGGACTGGGGGAAGTGGCGCAACGTCAGGCCGTGCTCGGCCAACTGGGCCTCCAAGGCAGGGCCGGTGGCGCCTGCCTGGATCAGGGCGGCGCGCGAGACGGGGTCGACCTGAAGGACGCGTGCGAGACGGCCGAGGTCGATCGAGATGGCGCCGTTGTAATAATCCCCACCCACCCGGGGCTCGACTCCGCCCACCACGCTCGTGCCGCCACCGTAGGGGATCGCGGCGACGCGCTCAGCCGAGCACCAGGCGAGCAGTCGTTCGAGATCGCGGTCGTCGCGGGGCCGGGCGATGAAGTCGGGGGGATGTTCGTACTTACCACGAAAGCCGAGCACGACATCGGAATAGGACTTGCCAAGCGCATGGGCAGCTCTGTCGTGCGTATCTGTGGCACAGATCTCGACGAGCTCCGATGGTGGAAACACCCTGGGCGAAGGCAGGCGAACGGCATCGAGACTGACGGGTTGCTCGATCTCGGCGGCGGGGAAGCCGAGGTGCGCGGCCAGACCGCCGGCTGCGGCGCGGACTTGCTCGGACGAAGGCTGCTCGTCCTCGAATCCCCAACCCCAATGCTTGCGTCGGCGCTCGCTCACGGTTGAGCGAGTGTAGGGCCGCACATCTTCACCCGGCCCTTCCCTGCGATCACTAGCCTGTAGGGAATGGCCACGCGAGCGCATGCGCAGACCGACGAGGCGCCGGAAGTGCTGGCGCGCGGGCCGTGGGATCTCGGCCAGGTGAAGGCGCGCTGGCGCGCCGAGCACTATGAGCCGTCGGCCGAGCACAGCGCGGCGGCCGACGCGGCGATCGCGAGCTTGCGCGAGCGCGGCTCGCCCAGCCACGACGGGCTCGCCGCACGGCTGGTCGACTTCACCGACGGCCCACAGGGGATCGAGCTGGAGCTGCAGCCTTTGCGCTGGGCCTTGCGTTTGGTCGCGGCGGACGCGTTTTGCAGCGTGGCGGCGCTGTGCGTTACGCGCGCGGCCGATGGGCGCTGGCTGGCGGGCAGGCGCGCGACGTGGCTGTCCTCTTGGGCTGGGCGCTGGGCGCTGGGCGCCGGCGGCGCCGTGGACCTGGGCGAGAGCCCGGCGGACACTTTGGTGCGCGAGCTGCAGGAGGAGTGGTCGGCCTCGCCTGAGCGGGTGCGGGGGGAGGCGCTCGTGCTGTTGCCACATCGGCTTGTGATGTTCGTGGGGCAGGCCTGGCTGGCCGAGGGCGCCGAGGTGAGTCCCGATCACGAGCACGACGAGTACGCGTGGTGGCCGGCGGAGATCGATGAGTGGCCGGCAGAGGCCGAGGAGGGCCTGCGCAGGATGGCGCGCTGGCTGGCGGGGTGACACCCACCGAGGTCTCAGGTTCCCCAGGCGTCCCCAGTCCCCGAGGAGCCTCTGGCGCCGCTGTCTCCCACGGCACGGACGTAAACGCCGAGTCGACCGCCCGCACGTCCCGCGCGCGGGAGCGGGGGTCGCGGACGATCCACCACTCGAAGGCGTTCACACCCCTGAAGTGGACGTCCTTCTTTCACTCGTGCGTGTATAGCTCGCTGTTGATCTGCGCTTTCGCGCTCGGCAAACCGCAGCCGGAGACGCTGGTGCTGGGCTGGACTCACGGGATTCTGTGGATCGGCATGTCGTGTGCGTGCATCGCGGCTGCCCGCAAGAGGATCGTCTCGTTGCGCTTGGCGGTCGCGGTCGCGGTACTTGGCGGGATCGGACCCTTCTTCGGCAGCTGGGAGTTCGTGCGGGAAGGGCGCAGGCAGGCCCGAGAAGCGCTCCCCGATTGTTAAGCAGTGTAAAGATCGCACATGGGGGCAACCCGGGCGAAGGTGTCTGACATCTGTCCGGCTGGCCAGGGCGCTAGAGTGAAGCTGGATGGCCTCCGGCACTACGATCGAGCAAATGATCGATGTCGTGACTCCTGCCGCCGGCGAGTCTGTCACCGAGGGAACGATCCTCGAATGGCACGTCAAGGTCGGCGAGTTCATCAAGGTCGACGACACGATAGTTGAGATATCCACCGACAAGGTGGATGTAGAGCTGCCTTCGCCGGCCAGCGGAACGGTCGTCGAGATCCTTGCCGAGGAAGGCGACACAGTCGGCGTGGGACAGGTGATCGCCCGCCTTGCCGCGAACGAGGGCGGCGCCGCCCAGCCCGCCGGCCAGGACAGCCCCTCGAGCGACGGCGACGGTGTGGCGGCAACCTCCGCCTCGGGCAGCGGATCGCCGCAAGCCCCTTCCACCCCGAGCACCCCGCAAGCCTCCGCCGGCCCGGGCGGCTCGGCGCCGGCGGGCACGGGCACGATGCCGGCCGATGGCACGCGCGTGTCCCCGGTTGCGGCGAGGGTGGCCACGGCCGAGGGGGTAAGTCTTGCGGGCGTCAGCGGGAGTGGTCCGGGAGGGCGCATCCTCAAGGCCGATGTGCTTGGAGCGCGCGGCAACGGCGCGACGGCCACGTCCAACGGCGCGAGCGCCTCGCCGGCGACGGGCGAGCGTCAAGTGCTCAAGGGCGGGGCGGCGATGCTGGCCAGGTACATGGACGAGTCGCGCTCGATCCCCACCGCGACGAGCTTCAGGACGATGACCGTGACGGTGCTGGACGGGCGCCGGCGCGAGCTGAAGGCCGCCGGGCACAGGGTCAGCTTCACTCACCTGATCGCCTACGCGATCGCGCAGGCCGCCACCGAGATGCCGACGATGGCCCATCACTTCGAGGAGGTCGACAGCAAGCCCTACAGGGTCGACGACGGCCAGGTGAACCTCGGCCTGGCGGTGGACGTGCAGAAGAAGGACGGCTCGCGCACCTTGATGGTGCCGGTGATCTCGGATGCGGGGGGGCTGTCCTTCGCGGAGTTCGTGGCGGCCTACGACGCGCTCGTGGAGAAGGCTCGCACCAACAAGTTGACCGCAGACGATCTGGTGGGCGGGAACGTGACGCTCACCAACCCGGGCGGGCTCGGCACGGTGGCCTCGGTGCCGCGCTTGATGAACGGTCAGGGGACGATCGTGGCGACCGGCTCGATCGCCTACCCGGTCGGTCTTGGCGGGGTGGGCGAACAGATCGGGGCGGAGAAGGTCATGACCATGACCTCGACCTATGACCACAGGGTCATCCAGGGGGCCGAGTCGGGGCGCTTCCTGGCTTTGGTCGAGGGTCGGCTGCAGGGCGAGGACTCCTTCTACGAGGGCGTGTTCGCCTCGCTTGGGGTCGTGCTCGGTCCTATGCCCACTGCTCCCGCGCCAACTGCACCGGCGCCGGGACCCGCAACACCAGGCGCGGCTTCGGCAAGCGCCGTGCCGGCGAGCGCTCCCGACGAGCAGATGCTGCAAGCGGTGCAGGCCGCGAGCACTTTGGTTCACCGCTTCCGCAGCCACGGTCACCTGGCTGCGCATCTGGACCCACTTGGGAGCGAGCCCGAGGGCGAGCCACAGCTTGACCCGGAGGCGACCGGGCTGACGCCGCATGTGATGGCCCAGATCCCGGCTCGCATCCTGAGGATGTACGTGCCCGGCGAGACGCTGGCAGAGGCGCTGCCGCACTTGCGCCAGACCTACTGCGGGACGATCGCGTATGAGATCGAGCACATCTCCTCTCACAAGCAGCGCGTGTGGCTACGCGAGCAGATCGAGTCGGGCGCCTACCGGCAGCCCCTGGCCGCGGAGGAGCGCAAGTCGCTGCTCAAGCGCTTGATCGAGGTTGACGCGCTGGAGCGCTTCATGCACAAGGCCTACCTGGGCCAGCACCAGTTCTCGATCGAGGGCCTGGACATGACGGTGCCGATGCTCGACGAGCTGATCCAGCTGACTGCCGGGAACGGCGGCCAGGAGGTGGTCGTCGGGATGGCGCACAGGGGCCGGCTGAACGTGCTGGCGCACAACCTGGGCCGTCCGTATGACACGATCTTCGCCGAGTTCGAGGGCGCCTCGACGCTCGAGGCGGTCACCACCATCCCCCAAGGGGGGACTGGCGACGTGAAGTACCACCACGGCACCCAGGGTTCCTACAAGCTGCCCGACGGCGGCACGATCAGGGTCAACCTGGAGTCCAACCCGAGCCACTTGGAGTACGTGTCCGCCGTGGTCGAGGGCGCCACGCGGGCGGCCCAGACCTCGCGCACCGGTCCGAGAACCCACCAGGACACCAATACGGCGGTGCCGATCGTGATCCACGGCGACGCAGCCTTCCCCGCGCAAGGCGTGGTCGCCGAGACGCTCAACCTGCAGGCACTCGACGGCTACCAGGTCGGCGGCACGGTGCACCTGATCATGAACAACCAGGTTGGCTTCACCACCGATCCCGACGACGCCCGCTCCACGCGGTGGGCCTCCGATCTGGCCAAGGGCTTCGACGTGCCGATCATTCACGTCAATGCCGACGACGTGCCGGCTTGCATGAGCGCGGTGCGGCTGGCTTTCGCCTTCCGCGAGGAGTTCGGCCACGACGTGCTGATCGACCTGATCGGCTACAGACGCTTCGGGCACAACGAGTCCGACGAGCCCGCCTATACCCAGCCGGAGATGTACGCCAAGATCAAGACCAAGAAGCGGGTGTACGAACTGTGGGCCGACCAGCTCGTCAGCGACGGCGTGGTCAGCAGGGAGGAAGTCGAGCGGACAGGCCAGGAGGTTTGGGACAACCTAACGCTCCTGCACCAGCGCCTGAAGGCGCGGATCGCCGCGGCAGCCGAGCAGGGGACCGTTGAGCAGAGCACAGGCGAGTACCAGCTCGACAGGACCCCGAGCCCCGACGTGGACACTTCGGTGGCGGCGGCGCGGGTGCGCGAGCTGGGACTGGAGCTGTTGCGGACGCCAGACGGGTTCACCGTGCACCCCAAGCTGGTCAAGCAGTTGGAGCGTCGCCGCGAGGCGCTTCAAGAGCGTGTCGGCTCGACCGCTACCGGCGCCGCGGGGGTGTCGGGGACCGATTCCGCCGGAGGTGAGCAGGCAGGCGGAACAGGCCCGGAGAAGGCGGCGGCGCGGATCGACTGGGCCCACGCCGAGGCGCTCGCGTTCGCCTCGCTGCTGACCGAGGGAACTCCAGTGCGGCTCACCGGACAGGACACCGAGCGGGGCACCTTCAGTCAGCGCCACCTGGTGTTGCACGACGCCAAGACGGGACAGGCCTTCTGTCCGATCCAGTCACTGCCGGAGGCGCTCGCCCCGATGGAGCTGCACAACAGCCCGCTCTCGGAGCTTGCTTGCATGGGCTTCGAGTACGGCTACAGCCAGGAGGCGCCGGAGACGCTGGTGCTGTGGGAGGCTCAGTTCGGCGACTTCGTGAACTCGGCGCAGGTGATCGTCGACCAGTTCATCTCCTCCGGCCTTGCCAAGTGGGGACAGACCTCGCGCCTTACTCTCCTGCTGCCGCACGGCTACGAGGGTTCGGGCCCCGAGCACTCCTCGGCTCGCTTGGAGCGCTTCTTGGCGCTCGCCGCCGAGGGGAACATGAGGGTCGCCAACCTGACGACGCCGGCCCAGTACTTCCACCTGCTGCGCCGCCAGGCGATGATCGCCAAGCAGCGCCCGCTGGTGATCATGACGCCGAAGTCCCTGCTGAGACTGCCGCAGGCGACCAACACGGTGGAGGACCTGGCGGAGGGCTCGCGCTTCGAGCCGGTGCTCGCGGAGGCGGGGGTCGACGAGCAGACGGTCACCCGCCTGGTGCTGTGCACCGGCAAGATCTACTACGACCTCGCCGGCCACTCCGACCGCCAAGGAAGCGAAGGTGTGGCAATCGGGCGTGTCGAGCTGTTGTACCCGTTCCCGGAGCGCAACATCAAGGAGCTGATGGCCCGCTATCCGAGACTCGAAGAGGTGGTGTGGGTACAGGAGGAGCCGCGCAACATGGGCGCACGGGCGCACATGTTCCCGCGCTTGATGCAGATCATGGGCGAAGACATCCACTTCGGCTTCGTCGGGCGTCCCGAGCGGGCAAGCCCGGGCGAGGGCTACCCGGCCGCCCACGCGGCCGAGCAGAGCCGGATCGTGAGAACCGCCCTGGACCTGAAGGTGCCGGTCTCGCAATACCCCAAAAAGACGCCGGGCGAGCGCTGATGGGCGCCCTGTGGCGACGCTTGGTGATGGTTATGCGCCAGCGCAAACGCAAGCGCAAAGCTCGCGGCTAACGTCCGCGCCAGACCGGCGGGCGCTTCTCGGCAAACGCGGTGGCGCCCTCGCGTGCGTCTTCGGAGGTGAAGACCGGTTCTGAGATGGCGCTCTGGGCCTCCCACATCTCCGCGGAGGACCAATCGCGTTGCTCTTGGAGAATGCGCTTGGAGGCGATCAAGGCCAAGGGCGCGTTGGCGGCGATCTCCTCGGCCAAGCCCAGGGCGACCTCGACCGCGGCGCCGGGATCGGCCAGGCGATTGACCAGGCCCAGGTCGGCCGCTCGCTCGGCGGAGATCGGCTCGCCGGTCAAAGCCAACTCCATCGCCACGTTGTAGGGAAGGGAACGCGGTAGGCGCAGCAGAGCGCCGCCGGCGGCCACCAACGATCGCTTGACCTCGGGGATGCCGAGCTTGGACCCGCGCGCAGCCACGATCAGGTCGCATGCCAGGGCAACCTCCAAGCCACCCGCCACAGCGAATCCCTCCACTGCCGCGATCAAAGGCTTGATCGGCGCGCGGCGCACGATCCCGGCGAAGCCTCTGTCTCCAACCCAAGGACGCTCGCCGCTGACGAAAGCCTTCAGGTCCATGCCGGCGCAGAAGCCCTTGCCGGCGCCGGTGAGAATGCCCACTCTGAGGGAGTCCTCGCCGTCGAGCTGCTCCAAAGCGGCGGCTATGCCTTCGGCCAGGGGCAGGTTGATCGCGTTGCGCGCCTCGGGGCGGTTGAGCGTGATCAGCAGGACGCCCTCGCGGCGCTCGGTCAAGACAACCTCAATGCTCATAAGACCCCTTCACGCTCGTAAGGACTTCACGCTCGCAGGGACTATGCCGCAAACAGGCGCAACTCGGGCTCGCGGTTGCCTCGCAGGACTTCCACGTCCACTTCCACGCAGTCGATCTCCCGCGACGCTGCCAGGACGCGCGCCTGGGGCTTGATCCACTTCGCCACCAGCACCCCGCGACAGGAGGCCATCGCGGGGTCGAGGCGGATGCGCTCCAAGTAGCCCTCCAGTTGGCGCACCGAATCCATCGTGGCCACGCGCTTGATCTCGACCGCGACCCATTCGTCAAGCGCGTCGCGGCACATCAGGTCGACCGGCCCGACGTCCGTCGGCCACTCGCGGCGCACCAGCCGGAAGCCCTCGCCGCACCAGTGCGGAGCGGCGGCGAGCAGCTCTTGCATTTCGCGCTCCAAGCCCTCCTTTTCCAAAGGCGCCAGCACGTCCAGCTCATGCTCCACGTCGGTGAGGATCTCGTCGAGCACGATCTCCAAGCGCTCGTCGTCTCGCTGCTTGCGCACCACCAGTCGTTCGATCTCACCGTTCGCAGAGCGCTTCTCTTCGAGCACCGTGGGCGGGGTCATCCAGTTCAGAGGCTTTACTCGCGGCCCACCCTCCCCGCCTCCGTCGGCCCACACCATGAAGGTGCCGTCCCCCTTGCACATGAGCAGGCGGACCGCTTCGGGCAGGACGGTGGTGGTACGGCCGATGTAGGTGACCTCACAGCGGGCGACGATCAAGCGCACCGGCGGACGTTATCCGAGGCAGCGGATCTATTGCTCCTCGTCGTGGGAGCCGGCGTCGATCGACTCGCGGAACTCACGGATGCCCTTGCCCAAGGCCCGTGCCAGCTCGGGCAGACGCTTGGGGCCCAGGACCATCAAGGCGACGGCGCCCAGGAACAGCAGGTGGACAGGGCTCTCGATTCCCACTGACGATCAGGCTAGCGGGTAAGCCCTGGGGGGCCGTCTCGGCGGATCGGACACGGCGCCGCCGCCGTGGCTCGTACTCTCCTGGCTCGTGGCCCAAGAATCCCAGCCACTGCCAGGTCGCCCTTATCCACCGCCGGCCGAGCCGGAGCCGTTCTGGCCGGCACAGGCGACCATCCTCGCCGCGATCGGGCTGCAGCTGGCTCTGCCCGCAAGGCTCACGGTGGGCCCTTCCTGGCTGATCCCCGCGCTGGAGGCGGTGCTGCTGCTCGGCATGTTCATGGCCACGCCACACCAGCTCGAGCACGAGCATCCGCGCCGCCGACGCGTGGCGCTTGGGCTGACGGCGTTCGTGACGGCCGCAAACATCTACTCGCTCGGCGCGCTCACCCATTTCCTGCTGCACCACAACGTCTCAAATGGCCGCGAGCTGATCGTCTCGGGCGTGCTTATCTGGCTGACCAACTTCCTGATCTTCGGGCTGTGGTACTGGGAGATGGACCGCGGCGGCCCAGGCAAGCGAGCCATCGGACGCGATGGGCCGCCCGATTTTCTGTTCCCGCAGATGAACGACGATCGCATCCAGCCGAGCGGGTGGCGACCCAAGTTCATCGACTATCTGTATGTGTCGCTCACCAACGCGACCGCCTTCTCCCCAACAGACACGATGCCGTTGAGCGCCGCCGCCAAGGGCACGATGGGCATTCAAGGACTCGTCTCGCTGGTGACGATCGGCTTGATCGTCTCGCGCGCGGTGAACATCCTCGCGTAGGACCTCCGTATCGCTCCTCCCGTATCGCCTCCTCGCACAGCGCCAGGCGCTCGCTCCTGGCGTATCCCCCAACTTGCGACATCTCGGCACTGGCCCCGGCCCAGCCATCCCCGGTGCGGCCTATCGTCCATAGGTCATGACCTTTCTCCAGGCGACGCTCGAGCAGGGCGAGGCGGTGCTCAAGTTCCCTTATGACGACGCCCTGCGCCGGCTCCTGCGGACCATTCCCGGCCGCCGCTGGGATCCGGGCGAGCGAGCCTGGATCGTGCCGCTCGACCCGGAGCGCGCCCAGGCGGTTGCCCTGCTGCTCGAGAATCTCCCGCGCAGGGCGGCCGTTAGCGAGCCGCTCGTGCGCGCCTTGGCGCGGCAGCGCGGTAGGCGCGCACACGACGAGTGCGTGCTCGACGTGGCGCGGCCCGACGAGAGCTGGTGGCTCACGTTCGCTACAGACCGGGCGCCCACGCTTGTGGCGGCCCTGCTCGAGCACCCCGACTCGCACGAGCTGCCCACGATCGGTCGCGCCCTGATTCCGCTCGACGAGGAGGCGGCTCGCTTGGTGGACGCCTTGCCCGCCAATGCAGGACGCCTGCGTCTGAGCGAAGATGCCGCTCACGCGCTCACCGAGGTCGCGCAAGGGCCGTCCTCGCACATGGGTGGCGGCGGACGCTCGGGGGCGAGCGCGCGGCCCGGGGCGGGGCCAGGCGCGATGGCCTACGACGTGGAACTGCGCCAGGACCGTCGCAAACAGCAGTGGGTGTTGATCGCGGCCGAGCACGCCCCGCTCGCGCGCGCCCTGGCCGCGCGATCGGATCTGCACACCGCGGAGAGCCCAAACGGCGGCTTCGCCATAGCCGCCGTCGAGCATGACGCCTATCTGATCGCTGAGCTGCTCGAGCACCTGGAAATGGCCGGCGTCGACCCGCGCGCGCAGAGCTGGCTCGCGCGCGCCACGACCTGGAGCGGCACGATCGACGTGGGCGGCGAGCCCACGGAGCCGCTGTTTCTGCTCCTGGGTGACCCGGCCAAGCTGCCCCCGGAGCTGCGCGACCGAGCCGTGGGCGTGCCCGGCGGTGTGTCCTTGCCGCTCACGCTGGACTCGTGGCGCGCGATCGAGGAGAGCACGCAGGGCTTCACCACGCCCGCGACACGGCGCTGTGTGGCGGCGCTGAAGGAAGGTCGCCCTGCGCCCGGCGCGGTCTTGGAGCTGTCGGCCGTGCACGAGGACCCCACATTCGTGCTGGCCCCCGGCCACGACGCCGCCCAGCTGGAGGCCTTCGGCGCGCTCGCCGGCGCCTCGCCCGTGCCGGCGCAGAAGCCACGGCGACCTGGGGGCAGGCGACGCGGCGCCAACCGTCGTGCGAACCTGGCGCCGCTAGCCGCAGGCGCCGATTCGAAGGGACGCCGCGACCACGGACAGCTGCCGGCGATCCGCGCCGACCCATTTTGTGTCGAGGCGCTCGACGCGTTCCTCGCCGAGCGGGACGTCTGGATTGAGCCCGACGCGCTCGTGGCCCTGCAGGAGATACGCGAACAACACGCTCACGCGGCGGGCTTGGTGGCGCTCTCCTCTGCCACCGACGCTCAGCTGGACGCATCTTCGCAGCAGGTCTTGGCTGGGCTCGGCGGCGAGCTCAAGCCGTTCCAGCGCGCGGGCGTCGCCTACCTGCTGGCTCAGCGCCGCGCTTTCCTGGCCGACGAGCAGGGGCTGGGCAAGACGATCGAGGCGCTTGCGACCCTGGAGGCCGACGACGCCTACCCCGCGATAGTCGTGTGCCCCGCCAGCCTCAAGCTCAACTGGATACGCGAGATCGAGCGCTGGCTACCTGGTCGCACAGCGCAAGCGCTGGCGGGGACCGGGATCAAACGTTGCGCGCACGGGGACACCACCGACGTGCCCCCCGTCGACGCCTCCCCCGCCCACATCCCCCCCGCCGACATCACCGTCGTCAACTACGACATCCTCGCCGCCCGCGGAGAGGCGCTCGCGGCGATGGGACCCAAGGCGGTTGTGCTCGACGAGTCCCACTACTGCAAGAACGCGGCCGCCAAGCGCACCCAGGCCGTCGCGCGGCTGGCGGCAAGCGTGCCGAACGACGGTCTCGTGCTGGCCTTGACCGGCACCCCGGTGATGAACCGCCCGCCGGAGCTGATCTCGCAACTGCGCATCATCGGTCGCCTGCCCGACTTCGGCTCCGGCGCCCAGTTCGGACGACGCTTCAAGGGAGCGGACGCCCACATGCGCCTGCACTGGCACCTGCGCTCGCGCTGCTTCGTGCGTCGCCTCAAGGCCGACGTGCTGCCCCAGTTGCCGGCCAAGACGCGCACGGTGGTTCCGGTCGAGCTGGACAACGAAGCGGAGTACCGCTTGGCCGAGACCGACGTGATCGCGTGGTTGCGCTCGCGTCCGCTCGACCTGAAGGAGCTGGACGCCAAAATCGCGGCCGCCCTGCGGGCCGAGCGGCTGGTGCGATTGAACGCTTTGAAGCTGTTGGCGGCGCGCGGCAAGCTGCACGCCGCGCTCGCCTGGATCCACGACTTCTGCTCCTCGGGGGAGCGCCTGGTCGTGTTCGCGCGCCATCGCGAGGTCCAGCGCGCGGTGATCGAGCGCTTCCCCCACGCGTTGCACATCCTCGGCGAGGACAGCCACGCCGCCAGGGACGCCTCGGTCAGCGCCTTCCAGGCCGCCAACGACTCCGCCAACCAGCTGATCGTATGCTCGTTGGAGGTCGCCGGCCAAGGGCTCACGCTCACGCAAGCCTCGAACGTGGCCTTCTTGGAGCTGGACTGGACGCCGGCCAAGCACGACCAGGCCGAGGACCGATGCCACCGGATCGGCCAGAAGGACGCCGTCAACGCCTGGTATCTCTTGGCCGCCGGCACGATTGACGAGACGATGGCCAACCTGTTGGAGCGCAAGCGCGCGGTCATCGGCGCCGTCACCGACGGGCGCGAGGAGGACGATGAGGCGATCGTCGACGCCTTGGCGCGCGAGCTGGCCGGCGCTGAGCCCTACAGGCATCTGCGTGCAGTCGCTTGAGCGGCGCAACAGAAAGCCAGAGCGACATTCAGGCTAAGCCCAAGCCGCTACGCCGTCTGGGTCATGCGCGGTTCGAGCGCCAGCGCTTGGGCCACCAGATCGCGAACCTCGCCATGCGCGCCCAGCTCGAGCGCGCGCTCGAACGCCTGCAGGGAACCCTCGCGGTCGAGCAAACCCAAGCGCAAGCGCCCCAAGCGCTCCCAGGCGCCCGCATCGTTCGGTCCGCGCTCGGCCGCGCGCTGGGCGGCCTCCTCGGCCAGGTCGCAGGCGCCCATGTCTTCGTAGATGCGAGCCGCGAAGCGATGCGGCGCCGGGCGCTCGCCGTCCACGCGAGCCCAATCGCGCGCCGAGCGCGCGGCCGCATCCAGATTGCCGGCCTGCCAGAAGGCCAAGGTCATCAAGCGCAACACGCCCACGTTGCGCGGTTCCGCGTCGCGCGCATACACGAGCCGCTGCGCCGCCAGGACATACTCGCCTTCGGCCATCGCCCGCTGGGCGGCCGTCATGAAACGCTCGACGCGCTCCTCAGCGGGGTCGGGCTTTGAGAAATCCACGAACTTCATGCTCCCGGCCGGCACGGTCCTGACGCCGTGGGAGAACTTCACGCGCGCCCATTGCTGTCCGCCCCCGCCGGGGAGCGAACCCTCCTCCTCCGCGGAGCCGTCACCGTTCTCGCCTTCTGCTGCCGCCGGTGAAGTAGATCCCTTCGACCGTCCCCACCCCCCACTCCGGGTAGGACTCACAGCGCGCATAGCGGTGAACCACCGAGTGGTCGGGCACCCTGCTGCCGAACGGGTCGTTCTTGGCCCGGTCGGCGGCCTGCTCGCGGACGCGCTGCTCGGCTTCATAGGCGCGCATGCCCGCCTCTTCGCGCGCTTGGCGAGCCGCGGCGGCGCTTACCTGGACGGCGTTGCGCGAGACCTTGCCTCCGCGCGAGGTTTCGGCCAGGCGCTCGAGGTGGTCGGCGGCCTCGTTGATCGCCTTCAGGTGACGCTCGTGCTCGAACTGCTTGCCCGCCGGCGCGATGTCCGGATGCCAGCGCTTGGCCATCCGGCGGCGCGCCAGCTGCACGTCGCGCTTGTCGAAGGGCGGCTCGATCTCCAGGAGGAGCATCTGCTGCTCGATGTCGAGGATCACCCCAGCCATGACCCCAACACGTTAGCGAGCGCCTATCCTGCAGACCAATGTCCTCCCAGTACATCTTCACGATGCACCGCCTGTCGAAGCTGCATCCGCCGGACAAGACGGTCCTCAACGACATCACGTTGGCCTTCTACCCCGGCGCCAAGATCGGCGTGCTCGGCTACAACGGCGCGGGCAAGTCCACGCTCTTGCGGATCATGGCCGGCATCGACCAGGACTATCGCGGCGATGCGATGCTCGCGCCGGGCGCGAGCGTGGGGATGCTCGCCCAGGAGCCCCACTTGGACGAGTCCAAGGACGTCAAGGGCAACGTCGAGAACGGAGTAGCCGAGACCAAGGCGCTGCTCGAGCGCTTCAACGAGCTGGCGGCCAACTACTCCGACGAGACCGCCGACGAGTTCGCGGCGATTCAGGCCAAGATCGAAGCCGCCGACGCTTGGAACCTCGACACCCAGCTCGAGTACGCGATGGACGCCCTGCGCCTGCCGCCGCCCGACGCCGACGTGAAGGCGCTCTCGGGCGGCGAGCGCCGCCGCGTGGCGCTGTGCCGGCTGCTCTTGAGCGCACCCGACCTGCTGCTGCTCGACGAGCCCACCAACCATCTCGACGCCGAGTCGGTGGACTGGCTGGAGCGCCATCTCGTCGGAGTACAAGGGCGCGATCGTGGCGGTCACCCACGACCGCTACTTCCTGGACAACGTCGCCGGCTGGATCCTCGAGCTGGACCGGGGCAAGGGCATCCCCTACGAGGGCAACTACTCGAGCTGGCTGGAGCAGAAGCAAAAGCGCCTGGCCCAGGAAGAGCGCTCGGAAAAGGGCCGCGAGCGCACGATCGCCGCCGAGCTCGAGTGGGTGCGGACCAACCCCAAGGGCCGGCGCACCAAGTCCAAGGCGCGCCTGGCCCGCTACGAGGAGCTGGTGGCCGAGGAGCGCAACGTCAAGCTCGACGAGGTCCAGATCCACATTCCGCCCGGCCCCCGCCTCGGCGAGAAGGTGTTGGTTGCCGACGGCGTGCGCAAGGGCTTCGGCGAGCGCCTTCTGATCGAGGACCTGTCCTTCGACCTGCCCCGGGCCGGCATCGTCGGCGTGATCGGTCCCAACGGCGCCGGCAAGACCACCCTGTTCCGAATGATCGTCGGCGAGGAGCAACCCGACGAGGGCGCGCTCACACTCGGCGATACGGTCCAGCTCGCCTACGTGGACCAGTCCCGCGACGCTCTCGACCCGAGCAAGACCGTGTGGGAGGAGATCTCCGACGGCCTCGACCACCTCAAGGTCGGCGAGCGGGTCGTCAACTCGCGCCAGTACACGGCCGGCTTCAACTTCAAGGGCTCCGACCAGCAGAAGCGCATCGACAAGCTCTCCGGCGGCGAGCGCAACCGGGTGCACCTGGCCAAGCTGCTGCGCTCCGGCGGCAACCTCCTGCTGCTGGACGAGCCCACCAACGATCTCGACGTGGACACCCTGCGCGCGCTCGAGGAAGCCCTGCTGGCATTCCCCGGCTGCGCGGTCGTGATCTCGCACGACCGCTGGTTTCTCGACCGCATCGCCACCCACGTGCTCGCCTTCGAGGGCGATTCCCAGGTCACCTGGTTCGAGGGCAACTTCGAGGCCTACGAGGAGGCCCGCCGCGAGCGTCTCGGCGCCGCCGCGGATCGCCCCCACCGCATCAGCTACAAGCGCCTCGTGCGCGGCTGAGCGCCCACCTCCCTGCTCGGAATCCCGGATTCGCAAGTCATCGCCACCGCCGCCCCGCCGGGACGTGGGGTCAGCGGACACGGCTTGACTGGCCAGTCAGCCAGTGACGTATGCTCGCCGTGCATGGACACGGTATTCGACCGCGACACTGCCGTCACGCGCATCGAGGGCGAGACACTCGACGGGGCGCACGCGGGGGAACAGGCGCTGTTCGCGGCCACGATCGTCTCCGGCTGGCGCGCTGGGCGCGGTCCCCACGGCGGCTATCTCGCGGCGATGCTGCTGAAGGCGTTGATTGCGACGGTCGACGATGCCGAGCGCACGCCTCGCTCGCTCACGATCCACTATGCCCGCGCGCCTGAGCCGGGGCCGATCGAGATCCTCGTGAGCGTCGAGCGCGAGGGACGCTCTCTCACGACGCTCTCCGCGCGCATGCAACAGGGTGGGCGAGTCACCGCCCTGGCGCTCGCCGCTTTCTCGGTTCCGTGGCAGGCGCCTGGCGCCAACGAACTGCCGATGCCCGACTTGGCCCCGCCCGAGCAGGAGCGGCGCTCCACGCCCAAGCTGTTCCAGGGCGCGCCCGAGTTCACCCGTCACCTGGTGATGCAGCCTCGTGTCGGCGCCGTGCCCTTCGCGGGCAGCGGCGCGCCGATGAAGATCGGCGGCTGGATCGGCCTGCCCGAGCCTCGCCCGGTCGACGCGCCCGCTCTGGCTCTGTTCTGCGACGCCTGGTTCCCGCCGTCGTTCATCGCGCTCGATTCGCCCGCGATCAGCCCCACCGATCGACCTGACGATCCACTTCCGCCAGGCCATCTCCGAGTGCGACTGCGACCCGGCCGCGCTCGTGCCTGAGCGTGTTCGAGACGCGCTTGCTCCACGACGGCCTGTTCGAGGAGGACGGCGTCATCTGGGCGCCCGACGGCACCGTCCTGGCCCAGTCGCGCCAGCTCGGGATCATCATGCCGACCGACAAACCGGTCCTGCAGCCGGCCGGGCTCGGCAGCCAAGAGGCCGATTGATCCCGGTACGTACGAACAACGATCCCAACTCAAAAGCAACCATCCCCATCAAGACAGGAGCAACCATGAGCGATTACACAGCGAAGCACATCAGTGACATGGAGGCGGCCTTCGGCGGTGGCTTCGTCAAGGCGCGCGCCGAGCTCGGCGTCACGTCGTTTGGCATGCAGGTGATCCAGATGCCGCCCAGACTACGAGGACTATCCGCTGCACGACCACGCCGAGAGCGGTCAGGAGGAGGTCTTCCTCGCGCTCAAAGGCTCCGGCTGGATCGAGATCGACGGCGAGCGCGTGGAGCTCGAGCCCGACGTGTTCGTGCGCGTCGGCCCCGACGCCCAAGCGCAAGGTGTTCGCGGGTCCCGAGGGCCTGCGCATGCTCGCGCTCGGCGCCGCTCCCGGCATCGGCCTACGAGATCAACCCGATGACCGAGCTCGAGGGCGCAAACCCGCCGCTGTCTGCCCTGGAGGGCACCAGCAACTAACGCACGAACGAAGTCTCGGCGTCGAGCCCCAGCGCAGCCGCGGCGATCAAGGCCGCGGCCGCGTGCACGTCGTCGAGCTGCACCAGCTCGACCGGTGAGTGCATGTAGCGCAGCGGGATCGACACGAGCGCGGTGGGCACGCCGCCGCGGCTGAGGTGCACTGCGTCGGCGTCGGTGCCCGTGTTGCGCCCGATCGCCTCCACGGTGAAGCGATTTTCTCGCGCTCGGCGGTCTCGTACAGCAGCTCGGAGAGGCGCGGGTTGAGCGTCGAGCCGCGACTGAGCACCGGCCCCGAGCCGAGCTCGTGCTTGCCCGACTCCTTCACGTCGATGCCCGGAGCGTCGGTGGCGTGCGTCACGTCGACCACGATCGCCGCGTCTGGCTCCAACGAGAAGGCGCTCGTGCGCGAACCGCCGAAGGTCGTCTCCTCCTGGGCTGCCGCCACCGCCACGACCTCCCAGTCGCTCGCACCGCCCGCCTCCGCTACGAGCCGCGCCGCCTCCAGCGCCACGAACGAGCCGAGCCGGTTGTCGAGCGCCCGTGAGGCGATCCTGCCGTTGGGCAGCTCGACGGGGTCGCCGTCGATCACCGCCACGTCGCCGATCCTGCACGAGGTCGCGCGCCTGCGCGCCGTCCTTGGCGCCGATGTCGATGTGCAGGTCGCGCACCTCGGCCACCTTCTTGCGCTCCTCCTCGCGCAACAGGTGAATCGGCTTCTTGCCGATCACCCCCGCGATCTCGCCGCTCGCGCGTGGCGATCACGACGACGCTGGCCGACGAGGATCTGGGCGTCCCAGCCGCCCACCTCCCGGAACCACAGGTAGCCCTCGTCGTCGATGTGGGTCACGATCAGGCCGATCTCGTCGATGTGGCCCATCACGATCAGGCGCCGCGGCGGCGCGGAGGCTTCTATGCGCCCGCTCGAGGCGACCTGCGCCGAAGGGGTCCCCACGACGTCGGTCTGCACCTCGCGCGCCGAACGCCTCGCGCGGCCGCGCTCCACACCGCCGCGGGCGCGGTCTCATAGCCGGAGGGGCCGCGCGCGGCCAGCAGGTCGCGCAGCGTCTGCGTGAAGCCGCTCGATCCGCCCGCGCTCACGCGTACGCCCGCTCGTCGTGCCGGCGCCGCTCACGCCGCGAGCAGCTGCTCGCAGAACGTATTGGAGGATGCCGCCGTGGCGGAAGTAGTCGGCCTCCTTGGGCGTGTCGATGCGCACCGTCGCCTCGAACTCGACATCTCCCGCGCTGCACGGTGCACGTCTTCGGCAGCTCGCCCGCGTTCAGCGGCTCGGCGAACCCGGCGATGCTCGAACTGCTCGCTGCGCGTCGATGCCCAAGCGACTCTGCCGACTCCCCTGCGGGGAACTGCAACGGCAGCACGCCCATCCCGATCAGGTTGGAGCGGTGGATACGCTCGAAGCTCTCCGCGATCACGGCCCTCACGCCGAGCAGGCTCGTGCCCTTGGCGGCCCAGTCGCGCGAGGAGCCCGAGCCGTACTCCTTGCCGCCCACCACGACCAGCGGCACGCCCTCCGCGCTGGTAGCTCATGGCGGCGTCGTAGATCGACATCTGCTCGCCGTCGGCAGATGACGGTCACGCCCCCCTCGGGTGCCTGGCGCCGAGCTGGTTGCGCAGGCGGATGTTGGCGAACGTGCCGCGCATCATCACCTCGTGGTTGCCGCGCCGCGAGCCATAGGAGTTGAAGTCGCGCGGCGCCACCCCGTGCTCCTGCAGGTAGGCGCCGGCTGGACCGTCGCGCTTGATCGAGCCGGCCGGGGAGATGTGGTCGGTGGTGACGCTGTCGCCGAGCAGCGCCAGCACGCGCGCGCCCTCGATGTCTGTGAGCGGCTCGGGCTGGGCGGGCATCCCCTCGAAGTAGGGCGGCAGGCGCACATAGGTCGAGTCTGCGTCCCACGCGAAGCGGTCGCCCTCGGGCACATCCAGAGAGTTTCCAGCGCTCGTCGCCGTCGAACACCTCGCCGTAGCTCGAGCGGAACATGTCCGAGTGGATCGCCACTCGATCGTCTCGGCGACCTCCTGCTCCGATGGCCAGATGTCGCGCAGATACACGTCTTGCGCCGTCCTCGTCCTGGCCGAGCGGCTCGCCCACGATGTCGATGTCCATCGTGCCCGCCGAGCGCATAGGCCACCACCAGCGGCGGCGAGGCGAGATAGTTCATCTTCACGTCCGGGTTGATGCGACCCTCGAAGTTGCGATTGCCCGACAGCACCGACACGACCGCGAGATCGCCCTCGCCGACCGCCTCGGACATCTCCTGCGGCAGCGGCCCCGAGTTGCCGATGCAGGTGGTGCAGCCGTAGCCGACGAGGTCGAAGCCGAGCTGCTCCAGCGACTCGGTCAGGCCCGCCTTGTCGAGGTACTCGGTCACCACCTTCGAGCCGGGCGCCAGCGAGGTCTTCACCCACGGCTTGCTCTGCAGGCCGCGGGCGAGCGCGTTGCGGGCGAGGATCCCCGCGCCGATCATCACCGACGGGTTGGACGTGTTGGTGCAGCTCGTGATCGCCGCGATCACCACGTGGCCATGGTCGAGCGTGGCCTCGCGGCCGTCGGCCATCTTCAGCGCCACAGGCCCCCTGCGCGCGCGCGCGGGGCGCCCTCCTAGGCTACACCCGCACCGCCGCCGCCACGCGCCGGGCCGCCCGCCGGGACCGCGACCGGCATCTGCCGCTCCGGGCCTCGCGCCCCGTCGCCGTTGGCGGGCTCCTGCGAGGCCGTCGGATCGCTTGCCGGGAAGCGTGCCCCCGAGCGCCTCGTCCTCGCCGTCGACGTCGGGCAGGATAGCCCTCCAGCGCCTCGCCGAAGGCGCGCTTGGCGTCGGTCAGGGCGACCCGGTCCTGCGGGCGCTTGGGCCCGGCGATGCTCGGCACCACCTCGCCCAGGTCGAGCTCGATCAGATCGGAGAAGGTGGGCTCCTCGGAGTGCTCGTCGTGCCACAGGCCCTGCTCGCGCGCAGTAGGCCTCGACCAGCTCGATCTGCTCGTGCGGGCGCCCGGAGAACTCCAGGTAGCGCAGCGTCTCGGCGTCGATCGGGAAGATCGCGCAGGTCGAGCCGAACTCGGGCGACATGTTGCCGATCGTGGCGCGGTCGGCGAGCGGCAGGCCGGCGAGCCCGTCGCCGTAGAACTCGACGAACATGCCCACCACGCCGCGCTCGCGCAGCATCTCGGTGACGGTCAGCACCAGGTCGGTGGCGGTCGCGCCCTCGGGCAGCGACGCCGTGCAGCTTGAAGCCGAGCACCCGCGGGATCAGCATCGACATCGGCTGGCCCAACATCGCCGCCTCGGCCTCGATCCCGCCGACGCCCCAGCCGAGCACGCCCAGGCCGTTGACCATCGTCGTGTGCGAGTCGGTGCCCACGAGCGTGTCGGGATAGGCCTGGACGGGAGCTGCCTTCCGAAGGCCCCCGTGCGCGCGCGGCGCCCTATGCGTAGCCATCTCATCCCGGGACCCCCTCGGTGGAGAACACGACCCTCGCCAGATACTCGAGGTTGACCTGGTGCACGATGCCAGTGTCGGGCGGCACGACCTCGAAGCGCGTCGAACGCGCCCTGACCCCAGCGCAGGAACGAGTAGCGCTCCTGGTTGCGCTCGAACTCGCGCTCGGCGTTGACCCTGAAGGCGTCGCGCGTGCCGAACGCGTCGACCTGCACGGAGTGGTCGATCACGAGCTCGGCGGGCACGAGCGGGTCGATCTTGGCGCGGATCGCCGCCCATCGCCACCATCGCGTCGCGCATCGCGGCGAGGTCCACCACGGCGGGCACCCCGTGAAGTCCTGCATCAGGACGCGCGCCGGGGTGAAGGCGATCTCCTTGCTGGGCTTGGCCTTGGCGTCCCAGGTGGCGAGCGCTTCGATGTCGGCCGCCGTCACCGACCCGTTGCCCTCGGTGCGCAACAGGTTCTCGAGCAGCACCTTCAACGAGAACGGCAGGCGCGCCACGTCGAAGCGCTGTTGCAGGGCGTCGAGGCGGAATATCTCGTACTCGCGCCCGCCTTAGCGGCCTTGCGCCAAAGCTGTTCTCGCTCTTGGCGGCGGGCCGAAGCTCGTTGCAGTGCCTCGGCGGAGCGACTGCCGACGCCGGTGAGGCGCCGTGACGCACCCTTGCCCTCGCGCTTGCCCTGCAGCAGGGCGGCGTCGCAGACCTCGAGCAGCTCGTCGCTCGGTCATCGCGCGCCTGCCACTCGGCCACTCCCATCGACGCCGAGACCCCTCGCGAGCCGTCTGGGACCAGGACCTGGCCGCAGGCGCTCCAGCGCCCGCTCGGCGGCCGCGACGGCGCTCTCGATGTCGGCGTTGGGCAGGATCACGACGAACTCGTCGCCGCCGTAGCGCGCGACCCGGTCGAACGCGCGAAACTCGCCCATCAGGGCTTGGGCCACCTGGCGCAGGATCGAGTCGCCGGCCTGGTGGCCGTAGCGGTCGTTGACGAGCTTGAAGTCGTCGAGATCCACGATCACGCACGACAAATGCAGGCCCGAGCGCTGCGCCCGCCCGATCTCCTCGCGCAGGCGACGGCGCATCGCACGGTGGTTGAGACAGCCGGCGACCGAGTCGGTGCCGGCCTCGGCCCGGGCGCGCACGAGCGCCAGCACCGTGGCTGCCTGGTCCACGAGCGTGGCGGCCTCCTCGATCGAGCGCTCGTCGTAGGGCTCGGACTCGCGCCGCACGAGCACCACGACCGCCTCCACCTGTCCGGCCAGCGAGAGCGGCGCGAGCAATGCGCAACCGGCAACCCCGGTGGCGGACGGGGCGGTGATCGCAGAGACGGGGCACGCTCGCGGTCAGCTCGCGCGGACCGACCGCCAGGAAGCTGCGGCCGGTGCTCGCCACCCAGCTCACCCCGGGCGGTCGCTCCTCGCGCGGTTGCAGGTAGCTGAGGCGCCCGTCGCCGTCGAGCATGTAGACGACCACCAGCTCCTCCTCGGCCGAGGAGGCGCAGGTGGTGGATGTGGACCTCCTCGGCGCCCATCATCGCGATCAGCTCGCGCGCCAGCGCGGCGAAGACGGCCTCGGGGTCCTCGGCCGTGTCGGCCAGCAGGGTCAAGCCGCCGCACCCCCGCGAGCACGGGGGCCAAGTGGAGCGCCTGCTCGCTGCCGTTGGCGGATGCGATACCCATACGTCCAATCTAGCGAGCCGACGCGACGATTTGTAAACAGGCGGCTGCCGAGCGTGCTATCGAACTCTCTCCACAGGGTGCCCCGCGCGCGCGGTCCTTGTTAACAAGACTTGCCTATTAGCCTGGCCGCGCGCGCGCAGGGCGCCTCATTTGCGAACAACACCATCCCGACGATGCCGCCTGCGCCGATGCTGTCCTCGATGATGCCGCCCGTGCTTGCGCGGACAGCCCGACACGGCGATCTTCGTGCGCTGTTTGACCACCTTGCCGTTCTGGGCGGTGATCGTGGTGGGCATGAAGAGCGGCTTCTTGCAGAGGCTGCCCACGGCGCCGAGCACCGAGTCGCGACCGCGGGGCAGCCTCACTTCAAAGCTCGACACGGGCACGTCGGGGACCGAGGCGTAAGTGGAGCTGGTTATCCCTTTGGCGATGTTGGTGTTGCCGACCAAGATCACGGTAACGCCGTCGCCACTGAGCACCAGGTCCAGATCGGGGAAGGCGGCGCCGCCGTGGGAGACGAACACGGCCGGGCCGGTCAGCTTGCCGGGCAAAACTGGAGTCGCGACCGTGGCCGTGCCCACCCGCGACAGCGGTGGGCAGACGGCAGGGTTGGCTTCAAAAGTGGCCGCGGGACACGCCTTGTTCAAGGTGCTGATGCGCGATGGCAGTTGCTTGGGCAGGGCCACGTAGACCGACTTGACGTTGGCCTGGACGCCGGGCGGATAGGCGACTTTGACGAC
Organism: uncultured Solirubrobacterales bacterium; assembly: GCA_963809705.1. Classification (GTDB taxonomy): domain Bacteria; phylum Actinomycetota; class Thermoleophilia; order Solirubrobacterales; family Solirubrobacteraceae; genus Palsa-744. Next base: position 1,231,817 of record CAWEKF010000002.1, read on the forward strand.
GAGGATCGCGCCGTCTGCCTTCGATGTCTTGGCCTTAGTGGAGGCAGTCAGCTTGGGTGCAAAGGCAAGCGCGCTACAGCCGCTCGCCTGAAACGGCGAGGACACCGGCTGGAGTGCGCCGAACGTCGAGGTCAGGGTCGTGTCGGTCGTGAGGGCGCCGCAATTGGTGGGGTTGACGACGAGGTTGGGGCGGTTGACGTTCACGCTCAGGCTGCGCAACCGCAGCGGAGCCCCGCCGACGATCGTGGGCAGTTGACTGGTGACGATAATCCGAGCGGTGCGCGGATCGACGTTGATCGCGACCCTCGTGACGATGCGGCCGTAGTTGTAGGGCCCGACTTTTTCGGCTGGCACGACGACGGAGAGGCCGTAGGGGGCGCCGCCATAGGAGGTCGTCAGGTAGGCGGCGCCCCCGAGGGAGAGCGGAGTGGGACCGGAGCCGAGCGTGACCGCGACCGTGCCGATCTGGCTGGCCGCGGCGCAGTCCCCGCTGGCGGCTTGAGGTTCGCCGCAGAGGGTGACGGCAGGGATCTTGCCGACCAGGCCGGGGGGCAGCACGGTGGAGAGCTGCGAGAGATATTGCTGGCCTTCGCCGCGGGTCAAGCCGAAGGAGAGGCTCGTGTTTGCCCCGCCTGTCGTCGGGGAAGTCGTGGCGCTTTGCGTGACGGCGAACGGCACCGAGGGACAACTGGCCCCAGCGCCTGCCAAATCGACTGAAAAGGCGCTGACAGGTTCGGCCGCAGGGTTGCCGCTGTAAGGGGTGAGGATCGAGTTGGTCGTTGCCGGCCCGCAGCCGAGCGGGTTGGCCAAGGGCGTGCGGGCGCCAGCGTTGAGGTCGACGGTGAAGTCGCTGAAGGGGACCTGCGGGTTTTCTAGCACGGCGGTGGTGAGCCTGCCGCTGGCGGGGTCAGCGAACACGTGACCTTCGAGGCGCACCGAGACGCCGAAGGCGGGCGCCTCGGCGTCGATGAAGATGCGGTACTCGTTGCCCGACTGGGGGTCGGCGCTGGTGGGCGGCCCCACGTATACGTCACCCGTCAAAGACCCGGGCGGCAGGTCGGGCGTTTCGATCGCGGTCGTCCCCACCTGGGAGGTTGTGGGGCATTCCACTTTGCCGGTCGTGCCCTCGCCGAACTGTTGGCTGGTGCACGCCTGCAGCCCGCCTGCCGCCGCGGGGTTGAGGGTCATGCCTTCGGGAAACGTTACGCGGGCGTCCTTGAGCATCGAGGAGTCGAGGCCCGCGGGTTCGGGGTTCTGGGGAACTTCAATTTTTATCGCGACGCCGTCGGGCGCGTCGGACTGGGGGTCCGACGGCGTCACTTTGATGGTGGGCTTGAACGGGATTTCGCTGCAGCCGCTGGCGCCGACGGGCGTGGTGAACGCACCGCTGTCCTGCTGGTCTTCGTAGGAGCGCACCGTCACATAACTTGTCTGCGGGCCAAGGCAGGTGCTGGGCATCGTGATGAACGGCAAGGTGCCACCGGGACCGAGCGCGGTGCCTTCGAAGATCAGTCGGGACTCGATCAGTTCGGGGTTCTTGGGGATTTCTTTGATGGTGAAGAACTCGTGGTAGTCGCCGGTGGTGTCGATCCCGCCGACGATGTGCACGATCGTTTCGAAGATGCTCACCTTGAACGCCGCTTCCAGCGGGTGCCCCGGCGGCGGTTCCATGTTGTAGACGGTGGCTTCGGAGCCGGGGTCTGGCGGTTCGATCGTGATGCCTGGTTTAAGGCCGAGGATTTCCATGCTCACGTGCGCGGTGAGTTGCACTTTGCCGACCTGAGTATCGGGCGGGCAGCCAGCGCCTTCCAGTTCGGAGAGCTTGCACTGCGGCGTGGCGAGCGGGTCCACGCTGAGACCCGGCGGGATGTCGACGCGAACTTCTTCGATGTGGCCTTCGGGGGCACCCGACCCTTCTGTCTTGAGCCGGAAGTCGGTGATCCCAAACGGAGGGTGACCAGCGGCCTGGGTGTAGAATTCCGACGGTTTGGAGGCGGTGCATCCGGGGGTCGTGCAGGTCCCCGCTTCCCACTTGGTGATTTCGAAGGCGTTCGCCGAGGCGAGGCCGAGCAGGCAAGCGCTCGCACCCGCTGATGAAGCGACCGCGACAAAGGCGACGAACCAGCGACACAGTGCCATCTGCCGGGCGTGCGCGGGGCCAAACCGGGCGATCGCCGCGCGACACCGACCCACCGAGAGCAATCTGCTCGCGAACCCCTCCATGGCTGGCATATACCCTGCCACGTCCGGACTAATCACCGATTCGCGGGGCGACCGATCTGAGCCGCCCCGCGAAACCCCCCTCAGCTATTTGAAGCGCACGGTCGTGTAGGCAACCGAGTCTTTTTCCTTTTTGGACTTGGGGATGAAGCCGACGCGCACGCGCACCGTGAGGGGACGGCTCGAGCTCTTGACCGGCACTTCGAGCGTCACCTTCTTGGCTTTGCCGGGATGCTTGTAGATCGTCTTCAGGTTCGACCCGCCGCCGCTGACACGTCCGGCCGAAGGCGCCTTGACGGTGACCACCGCCTTGTTGCCTTTGGTGTGCGAGGAGACAACGGTCACGGGACAGTTCTGGACCATGATCGAGGTGTTCTGTTTGATCACCTTGCCGTTCTGGCCGGTGATCGTGGTGGGCATCACCAAGGACTGCTTGCACAGGTTGCCGACCGCCGCGACCGCCGAGTTGGGACCGGACGGCAGATTCAATTCGAAGCCCGTGAACGGCACGTCGGGCGACGCGGCGAACGTGGTCGTCGTTATGCCTTTGCTGATGTTGGTGTTGCCTTCAAGGATCACGACGACGCCGTCGCCGGTGAGCACCAGGTCCAGGTCGGGGAAGGCCGCTCCGCCGTGCGAGACGAAGAAGGCCGGCCCGATCAGCTGACCCGGCAGGATCGGCGTTTTCACCCTTGCCGTGCCCACGATCGAATTGGCGGGACACGTGCTGGGGTCGGCTTTGAAGACCGCTTCCAGACACGCGTTTTTCAGGGTGGTCAGGCGCGAAGGCAACTGCTTGGGCAGGCGCACCATGACCGACTTGATGTTCGCCTGGGCGCCACTCGGGTAGTTGATGTGGGTCACCAGGGCCGCACCGTTGGCCCGCGAGGTTTTCGCGTTGGACGTGGCCCCGAATTTGGGACCGAAGGCCAGGGCGCTGCAGTTGCTGGCCTGGAACCCACTCGAGACGGCCTGACTGGCCCCCAAAGTGGAGGTCAGGGTCGTGTTCGTGGCCAAGGCCCCGCAGTTGGTCGGATTCACGAGGAAGCCCTGGCGATTGATCGACACCGTGAGGGTTTTCAGACGCAACGGTATGCCGTCGTGGATCGTGGGGATTTCACCGGCTACCGTGACCCGCGAGGTGTGCGGATCGACGAAGATGCCGGTGCGCGCGACCACCGTCCCAAGATTGAAGGGCCCGGCGACCGCGTTGACCTCGAACGTCATCCCGTAAGGTGCCCCGTTCGTGGGCCCGGTCAGATAGACCTGCCCGTTGAAACGGTACGGGGTGGGACCGGAGCCGACCGTCGTGCTGACCGCGCCGATCTGGCTTTCCGCGGAGCACGTCCCAGCAGATGCCTGCGGTTCGGGACAGAGCGGCACGGCCGGAATCTTGCCGACCAAGCCGACCGGCAGAGCGGCGCTCATCTTGGCCAGGTACTGCTGGCCGTCGGCCCGGCTCACGTTGAGCGTGAAGTTGGTGGCCGCGCCACCTGTCGTCGGCGCCGAGCTTGTGCTCTGGGCCAGGGAGAACGGCAAGGGCGAGGCGCAGGCGCCACCGGAGTTGTTGCTGTCGACCGTGAACGCCGGGACTGCTGGCGACAGAGACAACGGGCTTTCGGTGTAGGGCGAGAAGCTCACGCTACTGCTCGCCGGACCGCAGGTGAGCGGATTGGCGATCGGCGCAAGCGCGCCGCCCTTGAAGGTGAGCTTCAGGTTGCTGAAGGGCTGTTCGGGGTTGTTTTCGAACACGGTCGTCAAACGGCCCGTCTTTTCGTCAGGCGTGACCGTGCCCTTCAGGCGCACGGACACGTCGTAGTAGGTGGATTCCGCGTTTACATAGATCGTGTAAGGCGGTTTGGTGATCGTTTCGCCGCCTCCAAGGTATACGTTGCCCTGGAGCGTCGGTTCGGTATTCGCCGGCGGCTGCTTTTCAGGAAGATCGGGGACGGTGAGCGTGGCTGTACCGATCTGCGATTGCGAGGGACAGCTCACGGGCTTCCTCGTTCCCATGCCAAATTGAGTCGGCGTGCACGCCTTGAGTTCCGCGGCCGCCGACGGGTTGAGCGTCATGCCTTCAGGCAGGGTGAAGGTCGCCGTCTTCAGCTGAGACGAGTCCAATTCCGTCGGAAGGGCGCTATGGGGCAAGCTCGCTTCGGTCGTGATCCCATCGGGAGCGTCGGACTGGGTTGTTTCAGGATGCAGTTCGAATGACGGCGCGAATGGAGGCACGACAAGTCCATTTTCGCCTTTACACCCTTCGGTGCCAATCGGCGTTGAGTATTGACGCGTGCCTGGCTGGCCGGCCTGCGATTCGAGCGTAATCGTGTTGGTTGTGAAGGGGCCGGGACCGGCGCAGTTGCTTGGGTTCGTGATGAAGCCACCCTGGCCGGTGTTACCCTTATCGCCGAAGAGGCTAAGACGAGAGGTGATCAGCGGGATCGTCGGAGAAACCTTTATTTCGTAGTAGTCGTGGTAGTCGGTTCCCCATTCCACGTGACCTTCGATCAGAGTATGCGCAAATAGACCGGGGTGCCCGACATTTGTGAGGTCGAGCGCGACGGCAAATAGCGATGAGAGACCGTTCGGCTGGACGATGTTGTAGACCTTGCCTTCCAGGGGCGCGTCTTTCGGCGTAATCGAGGGACCAAGGTAAACGATTACCTTATTGACTCCGATTTCGGTTTCTGCACTACAGGTCGGCGTCGTGAATACGCCTGCGGCCATTTCGTGACCTTCGAATTCTGCCATTGTGCACTTCTTGACCGCCTCGGGATTCGTGCTGACGCCCGGTGCTACGTCTGTACGGACATGCGTAACCGGGCCGACTGTCGCGATGCCGGCCGGTGCGGCTTCCGGAATATTGCCTTCGATGTTAACCTGGAAGGCCGTGACGCCAAAAGCAGGATGCCCGGCCGCCTGCGTATAGCCGGCTTCCCTGGCTTCGCTCAAGCTCGGTTCCTTGGGAGATGCGGAGTAGGGACCAAGCAGCGGTTCTTCGCCGCAGTCCGGGTGGCCGGTCTTACAGTTGGCAGCCACGAGCTTTTCGACGCCGAACGACGCGGCGGAGGCCGCCGACGCACCGACGATCATTACTGTGCAGCCAAGCGCGCCCAAGACCATCCCCAAGAACCAACCCCGAAACCTCAACGTCATGCCGTCCTCCTCGTGATGCTGGGCTCGAAGCCAGCGCTGTGTAGCAAGCAGGTGTCTATGTAGACAACTCTCGTCTACCCGAAACGATGCGGTCTCAGTCGCTAAGAGGTCCGTAAAGGACTCCGAATCGGGTGACGTGATTTCCCGCAAGCAAAGTAGCAGGGGGCTACCGGGGCTCGGGCTGAGACGGGGCTACTCCCGGCCCGTCCCTCCTATGACAGCTGTCGCCTGAGACCCGCCCGAACCCATAGGCTGGGACCATGCGCTGGTTGGTGGACGGCATGAACGTGATCGGGACCAAGCCCGACGGCTGGTGGGAGGACCGTCATGGGGCGATGGTTCGGCTCGTGGACATGCTGGAGCGCTGGGCCGCCTACGGCGGCGAGGACGTGACCGTCGTGTTCGAGCAGCCGCCCCGCCCGCCGATCTCCTCGAGCGTGATCGCCGTCAAGCACGCCCCCAGGCCCAAACGGGACTCGGCCGACGACGAGATCGTGCGCCTGCTCAAGCTCGAGCCGGAGCCGGGCATTGTCAGAGTGGTCACATCCGACCACTGGCTGTCCGACCGCGTGCACGCCGAGGGCGCGAGCGTCGAGCCGGCGGAGTGGTTTCGGGCGCAGATCGAAGCTGCGTGAGGCCGGCGACGTAAGACCGGCGGAGCCAGGCGCGCGGTGCGAGAACCGCACGCAGCGGCCGTCAGGCCGCCCAATGACCGACGGCGATCGGCGCAGCCAACCAAAGCCGTCCGCTCAGGCGACCGGCGGCGGGGTGCCCTCGGCGCTCGCCGCCAAGGCCTCGTCCCATTCACAAACCAGACACGCGTGGCGAAAGGCCGAGCGCGCGAACTCCAACGCATACGCGTGCGGATCGGATGACGCACGAACGTCCTCCCAATCCAACACATACTCGCCCAATTCCCCCTCCCAGCGTGCGCCTGGAGGAGAGAGCTCGGCCGAGTCAAAGCCCGAGGGAGCGGGGTGGGCATACGCGTAGAAGGCGGGCTTCTCATAGCGGGGGTCCCCCGGCCACCAGCCGACGGCCACCTCTTGGGCGTCCATCGCGTTGCGCATGATGAAGTCCTGCGAGGGCGGGTCGGCAGGCAGGCCCGAGAACAGGTTCACGGCCAAATCGAAGGAGCCCCACCAGGCGTTGACCGGGGTGGAGCGACCCCTGAAGGGCGCCCTGAAGGCGGCCAGCACGAGCGCGGCCTGGGTCGCGGCGGCGAAATAGTCGGCCACCTGCTCGGCGTCGTAGCGGTGGTGCTCGGCGTCCTCGTCGAGCGGCACGCTCCAAGCGACCTCCTGCGGCTTGGGGTCGATCTCCACCGGACCGGCGAGTCCGCGGATCGAAGCGAGCAGCTTGCGCGTGACCCCCCCGACCGGGCGGTCGGGCGTGAGCGACACGCGCGAAGCGTGGCCGTCGCTGTGCTCGGCGAAAGCCTCGTGGGTGTGCAGGTCCAAGCCCGCCACGAACGCTCCCGAAGCGTCGGGCGCGGGCAACGGGCCGGTCTCCCAACCACGCGCGGTCAGGCGCAGGGCGGCGTGCTGCAGCTCGGGCTCGTGCGGCGCGCAGGCGACGGCCAGCTTGCCGAGAACCTGAGTGTGGGCATGGAGCGTGTCGCGAGTCTCGCGCCACTCTGCGTAGGGGAGCTCCGGCCAAGACGGACGCATACAAACACGGTACACCCGAGCTCCGCCGTGTGCCCCGAGCCCCGCCGTACCCCGATCCGATCCAGGTTCAGTATTCGATCTGGTCTGATTATTGGGTGTATCCGAGAATATATAAACATTCGATACATTGGAGCCAAACATTGACTGTTCGAAGCGCTGCATGTTGACTGTCGCTCCTATGAGCGGCGAGCGCAGACAGATCGTGGAGATGCAAAGGGCCCGCATCCTCGAGGCGATGACCGAGATCGTGGCCGAGCGCGGATTGCACGGCACCACGATCGCGGCCGTTGCAAAGCAGGCAAAGGTCTCGCGCGTGACTTTCACCGAAGCTTTCGGCAGCGTCGAGCAGGCCTTCGTGGCCCTCGTCGAGCAGGTCACCGAATGGCCGGCCAACCTGATCGCCGAGGCCTTCCAAGGAGGCGACACCTGGCGCTCCAGCATCCTCGCGGGCTTGGAGGCGCTGCTGGTCTTCCTCGACTCCGAGCCGGCCCTGGCGCGCGTGTGCGTGATCGACGCGCTTGCGGGGCCCCAGGCGGCCCTGGAGCATCGCGCGCGCCTGTTGCAACCCCTGATCGTTTTGGTCGACAGCGTGCGCGACACGCTCCCGCGCAGCCGCCAACCGCCCCCGATCACCGCCGAAGCGGCGGTCGTATCCGTGGCGGCCCTGTTGCACGCCCGCATGGTCGCCCGCCAGGCGCCCCCGTTCACCAAGCTCTTGGGCGAACTGGCCGAGCAGATGGTGTTTCCTTTCCTCGGCGCCAAGGAGGCGGCCGAAGCGGCGAAGATCGGCAACCGCCGCGCCCACGCGATTGCGCGCGAACGCTTCTCCAGACCTCCGGCGCTGCGGGTGCCGATCCCCAAGCAGTTGCACCACGCGCGCGCGAGCAGGGCGCGTGCGTGCGTGCTCTACCTGGCCGAGAACCCGGGCGCCTCCAACCGCAAGGTCGCGAGCGGCATCGGCATCAGACACCTCGGCCAGGCCTCGATGCTGCTCGCTCGCCTGGAGGAAATCGAAGTGCTCACCAAGCGTCCCGGAGGAGCAGGTCGCCCCAATGCCTGGCGGCTCTCCTCGCATGGCGAGGAAATCGCCCGCTCTTTGATGCGCCACTGAGCTTCCTCGCCCTGCCCCGCTTTCCCCGGCCTCCGCTTCCTCCGCCTCCTGCTTCCCTCGCCTCCCTCGCTTCCTCGCCTCCCTCGCTTCCTCGCCTCCCTCGCTTCCTCGCCTCCCTCGCTCCTCGCCTCCCCCACTTCCTCGGCTCACCCGAAGCGAGAAACATTCATTCGAGTCTCAAGGATTTGTTTCTGACATTCGGGTCAATCCCGTGAAGTGGCACAATCCGCACACGTCCTGTACAATTCTGGCAGATTGACTTAGTGCAAATAAGGGACCGTGTTCCACGACCCTGCACAGAGGTCTGGCAGAGGAGAGTTGAGCGAGCATGGCTGTGCCCCGGAACAAGTCCCAAAAGCGAGAGTGGCTGCGCGGCGGGTCCGCTTCGATGCGGGGCGTCCTGCTGGGACTCGTGCTCGAGCGCCCGGGCCACGGCGGCGACCTGGCCAATCGCATGTGCGTGCGCCTGGGCGAGACCTGGAGGGTCGACACCAACGACGCCTACCGCCTGCTCGAGCAACTCGAGCGCGAGGGACTGATGGTCTCGCGCGAGGAAGCTCGCAAAAACAACGGCAAGCGCAAGATGCTCGTTTATCACCCCACCCCGAAGACCTCTCAGGCGCTCACCCAATGGATGGAGACCTTGCTTCCGCGCGAGCCGGTGCGCTTCGGCCTGCACGCCAAGCTCTCGGTGGCGCGCCCGGAGGACGCTGCGCGTCTGCTGATCGCGTTGCGCGACTACGAGCAGAAGTGCCTTGCCCTGGCCCAGCTCGTCACTCCCAACGGCAACCTGCAGCACTCGTGGGGGGCCCTGTACATGGACTGCACTCGCGAAGCCGTCTACACGCAATTGCGGGCCGAGATCGACTGGGCCGCCGCCACGCGCGATCGCATCTCGGAGTATGCGCAGCGTAGGCCGTCGCGGTGAAGGCCCTGCCACGACCGGCGCCCGGGCGGCGCCGGCCGGCGCGATGGGTCACCTGTTGCGCATCCGCAACATGACCAAGACCTTTCCCGACGGCGACGGCGCCGTCACGGTCTTCGAGGGCGCCGCGCTGGAGATGAGAGCCGCCAGCCAGGTCGGCGTGTACGGCAAGCGGCGTTCGGGCAAGTCGACCCTGCTGCGCATCGCGTCGGGAATCGAATCGCCCGACGAAGGGACCGTGCTGTTTCAGGGAGAGGACCTCGCCTGCCTTACGGGAACCGAGCGCGCAAGGCTGCTGCAATCGCGCCTCGCCTATATCGCCGTCGCCGATTGGCGCCCCAATCCGGGCGAAAGCATCCTGCAACACGTGGCCGTCTCGCTCGGCGGCGCCGGGCACACCGTGCGCGAGGCCGAACACCGCGCTCTGCGCGAGCTGGAGGCCGTCGGCGTGAGCGTCGCCCAAGCGCACTCGCTCGCGACCAAGCTCTCGATGATGGACCGTATGCGGGTGATGCTCGCCAGGGCGCTCGCGCGCGAACCGGTCCTGCTCGTGATCGACGATCCCGTCGTGACGGCCAGCGCGAGCGAACGCGACGAGCTCTACCTGCTGCTGCGCACGCTTACCCGCCAACGCGGGATCGGCCTGCTCGTCGCCTCCGACGACCTGCCCGCCCTGCAGGGCTTCGACGTGTTCATGTCGATCTCCGCGCGCGAAATCTGCTCCAGCGAGGGCTCCGCCACGATCGTCCCGTTCCCCTCGCCGCCCAGTCTCGGACCGGTCAGCACCGGCTCATGAGCGCGCTGGAGCTGCGCGAGGTCGTGAAGTACTATCGCAGCGGCAGCGAGACCGTGCGCGCAGTCGACGAGCTCTCCCTGGAGATCGGACCCGGCGAGTTCACCGCCCTGTATGGGCCCAGCGGATCGGGCAAGAGCACCCTGTTGCTGCTCGCCGCGGGCCTGCTTGAGCCCGATCGCGGCACGGTCTGCTTCGACGGGCACGACCTCGCCGCGATGTCCTCGCGCGAAAGCGCCGCCTACCGCCTGCGCGACGTGGGCTTCGTCTTCCAGGCCTTTCACCTGATGCCGGGCGCCTCGGCATTGGACAACGCCCTGATCAAGCTGCCCGTGCTCGGCTTCACCGTGGGCGAGGCGCGCGAAAAGGCCACGCCTTGGCTGCGACGCGTAGGCCTCGGCGAGCGGCTGAACCACCGTCCCGAGCAGCTCTCGATGGGAGAGCGCCAGCGCGTCGCGATCGCGCGCGCCCTGGTGGGCGAACCGCACATGGTGCTCGCCGACGAGCCGACCGGGAACCTCGACTCGGCGCGCACGCGCGAAATTTTGACTCTGTTGCGCGATATCTGTCACGAGCGCGACATCCCGATGCTGCTCGTCACCCACGACCCCGAAGCGATCGCGTTCGTCGATCGCACCCTCAGCCTCCGCGACGGACACCTGCTCGAAGGCATCGACGCCGAGCTGATGCGGCTGTCCTCTTGAGAAACCTGGCCAACCCCAAGATTTTCGGTGTGCGCGTCTCGATGCTGCTGTTCCTGTATCGCCGGCGCCTGCGCGCCCACCCTTTGCAGGAGCTGTTGGCCGGCGCCGGCATCGCGGTGGGCGTGGCGCTCGTGTTCGGCGTCCTGATCGCCAACGCGGGGTTGACCGGCTCGGTCGAAAAACTGGTGCGCGGAATATCCGGCTCGGCGCGGCTCACACTCGTGGCGCGCTCGGCCGACGGCTTTCCCGAACAGCTGGCCGGCCGGGTGCGGCGGCTGCCCGGCGTGCAGGTCGCCACGCCGGTCTTGCGACGGAACATGACCGTGGTCGGCCCGCATGGGCGTCAGGCGATCCAGCTGATCGGCGTCTCCCCCGGCCTCGCCTCGCTCGGGGGGATCGCCCAACAGGAGCTGGGCAACGGCGCGCTGCTGCTCTCGGGCGGACTTGGCCTGCCGAGCGCCGTAGCCAACACGATCGGCGCCCATCGCGGCAGCCCTGTGACCTTGATCGGCAACGGCTATGCCCACCCCAGAAAGGTGGGAGCGGTGATCAGCGGCGAAGCCGTCAAAGCGCTCGAAGGGTGCCCTGTGGCGATCGCGCTGCTGCCGGTCGCCCAGCGCTTGGCCGAACGCCCGGGCCGCGTCACCGAGCTGTTGGTCGAGCCGGGTCCGGGCAAGGACCGGCTTGTGGCAACGGAGCTGAGGGCCCTCGCGGGAGAGCGCTTGGACGTGGAGCCGGCCGACAACGAATTGCGGCTGCTGACCGAGGCGACCAAGCCCAACCGCCAGTCGACCACCCTGTTTTCGGCGATCAGCTTGATGGTGGGCTTCCTGCTTGCGCTCAGCGCGATGCTGTTGACCGTGCCCGAGCGAAGGCGCTTCATCGCCGAGCTGCGTATGCAGGGCTACGAGCCCCGCCAGATCGTGCTCCTGCTGGCCTCCCAGGCGATCGCGCTCGGCCTGCTCGCCTCGGCTGCCGGAGTGGCCTTGGGCTATGAGCTGTCGCGCACCGTCTATCACCAGGTGCCCACCTACCTGACGGTCGCCTTTCCGGTCGGCGTCGAGGAGACCTTGCATCCGAGCTCGGCTTTGCTGGCGGTCGCCTGCGGCGTGCTCGCCACCCTGCTGGCCTCGATCTCGCCGGTGCTGGATCTGCGCCCCGGGCGTCCGGCCGACGCGGTATTCCGCGAAACGGGCAGCAGCGGTCAGCTGGTGCTCCAGAGCACGGTCCTGCTCGGAGCGGCGGCCGGCGTTCTGACGATCGCGCTCGTGGGGGCGCTGGTGGCCTTCGCGCCCTCTCTGACGATCGTGGGGGGAGTCATCTTGGCGGTGGCCACCCTGTGTCTGATGCCAGCTGTCCTGACGGGCGTCGCGCGACTGCTCCCGTATGTGACCAAGCGCAGCCGCAGCCCGGCGGTGACGGTGGCGGTGTCCGAGCTGAAAGCAATCACCATCCGCTCGGTCGCCCTGGCGGCGATCGCGGCCCTGGCCGTGTACGGCAGCGTGGCGATCGGCGGCGCCCGCGACGATCTGCTGAGGGGCATCGACAACGCCATCGCCCAGTATCACGCCACCGCCGATGTGTGGGTGTCCAATGGGAGCAACGTCTTCAATACCGACAGCTTCGCCTTGGCCGGCGCCCCCGCCAAGGTGGCCCGCGCTCCGGGGGTCCAGGCGGTGCACATTTACCAGGGGACCTTGGCCGACGTGGGCCCGCGCCGGCTGTGGGTGCGCGCCCGCCCACCGAGCGACTCCGCGATGCTCGAATCGAGCCAGATCCTGCAGGGCGGCTTCGAGCAGGCCGACGCGCTGATCAGGAAGGGTGGCTGGGCGGCCGTGTCCAACGGCTTTGCCCGGGAACACAATTTGAGCGTGGGCGCGACGTTCGCGCTGCCCACTCCTTCGGGCCCGGAGCGCTTGCGGGTGGCGGCCGTCACCACCAACTCGGGCTGGCCGCCGGGCACGATCACGATGAACAGCCGCGACTATGCCCGCGCCTGGAAGACGACCGACGCGGCCGCGCTCGAGGTTATCCTGCGCCGAGGGGTGAGCCCCGCGGCCGGCGTGCGGTCGGTCAAGGCCGCGATCGGCTCGCGCTCGGGCCTGTCGGTCAGGGACTCCTCGGCGCGAGCGGCCGAAGCTCAGGCGAGCGCTCGCCAAGGCCTGCACACCTTGAGCCAGATCTGGACTTTGCTGTTGATCGCCGCGGCCCTGTCGGTGGCGGCGGCCTTGAGCGCCACCATCTGGCAGCGTCGCGCGCGCCTGGCCTCGTTGAAGATCCAGGGCTATCACCCGGCCCAACTGTGGGGCGGCCTGCTGCTGGAGAGCGGCCTGATGCTCGGCGCGGGCTCGCTCACCGGCGCGGTCGTGGGTGTCTATGGCCACGCCTTGGCGGGTCGCTGGTTGACGACCACGACCGGCTTCCCCGCGCCGTTCTCGATCGGGGCGCCGCACGTGTTGCTCACGCTGGGGCTGATCACCTTCATCGGGCTTGCCGTGCTCGCGTTGCCGGGCTTTGCGGCCACGCGCGTCTCGGTGCGCCTCAGCTTGCAGGAGTGAACCCCACCCGCGACGCAGCCCATCCGCGGGCGGCCCAATCGCCACGAGCCCCAATCGCCACGCAACCCCCGACGACCGCCACGCGACGCCCGCGTGTGCGCCCGCAGGGGTGCGGCTGCAAAGCAGCCCACTTGCGCAATCCTATCCCTGTGGTTCGGGCAATACGTAAGAGCGGACTTTGGGTTGCGGGCGATTTTGTGTGCACGGCACGGCGCTACTGGCTGACCGTGTTTCCGCGCGTGGCTTTGGAGATCCATCGCACGAGGACGCTCGCGATGCACATTCCGGACCCGGCTTTGCGCGGCCTGGCGCTGGAGGCGCTGGAGGACAAGCGCGGCAACCTGGAGGGAGCGGCCGCCTTCGCCGCCCTGGCGAGCAAGGAGAGCCGGCCTTTCGTGGTCAAGGCCCTGGTGGCCTGCCAAGCGATTTGCGATTACTTGGACCTGCTCTCAGAGCAGGCCAACCCCGACCCGGTCGCCAACGGCTACAAGCTGCACGAAGCCTTGCTCGTGGCGACCGCGCGCGGGGAGCCCCACCGCGACTACTACACCCACCACCCCCATGGCGAGGACGGCGGCTACCTGGTGGCCCTGGTCGACGCGGCCCGCGCGGCGCTCTCGGCCTTGCCGTCGATCGCCTCGGTCAGGGAGTCGATCGGGCGCGCCGCCGAGCGGATCGCCGTCTACCAGAGCTTCAACCACGGCGACGCGCGCGGCTCCTACGAGCTGTTCGAGCGCTGGGCGCGACGCTCCGACCCGTCCTGCGCCGGCCTGCGTCCCTGGGAGGCAGCGGTCGGAGCGGGCTCGACGCTCGCGGTGCTCGCCCTGATCGCCTCAGCCGCCGACCCTCACCTGGACAGCTCGACGGCGGAGGAGATCGACCAGGCCTACTTTCCGTGGATCGGGTCGCTGCACTCGCTGCTGGACAGCTTGGTCGATCACGAAGAGGACATCGCTGTCGACGGACGTGCCCTGGTCGGCTATTACGCCTCGCCTGGCGACGCCGCCGCGCGCATGGGTCGAATCGCCGATGAGTCTCTGTGCCGGGCGGCGGCTCTGCCGGAAGGTCGCCGCCACGCCTTGATCTTGGCGGCGATGACCAGCTTCTACATATGCGAGCTGCAGGGCTCGGCCTCGCCGCACGCGCAGCTCGTGGGGCCTTCTGTGCTCGATGCGATCGGTGGCCTGGCGGCTCCCAGCATGGCGATCCTGGGCGCCCGCCGCTCGTTGCGCCGCATTTCGATAGGCACTCCAAATCTCGCGGGTTCATCTTGAAAGTCAAGTACCCGACTTTCCTCTTTTTTTGGGGCGCGCGATGGGTCACCATGGTCAAATCACGAGCCGATGCCCATTCGGTCCTGTGCCCCCAAGGGGGTTGGCACGGCCCGCCCGCAACGAGATTCAGGTCAGGCGTTTGCGGGCGGGCCGTCGTTTTTGAGGCGCCCTCGTCCTCCTGTAGATAGTCTGCGCGCTGCCCGGCGCCCGCACAAAGCCAGCGCCGAGGCGAGCCGCCGATGGAGACGCTCCCCACTCGCATATCAGGGCCCAAATTGATCGTGCCATCGGTGTTCGGCGACGAGCGAGGGTTCTTCGTGGAGACTTACAGGCGCGAGTGGCACGCCGCGGCGGGCATCCCGGAGCGGGAGGAGTTCATCCAGGACAACCACTCTCGCTCCACCAGGGGCGTGGTTCGCGGGATGCACTTCCACGTGGGCTCAGGCGTCGCCAAGCTGGTGCGCTGCGCGCGGGGCAGCATCTTGGACGTGCTGGTGGATCTGCGGCGCGGCTCCCCCAGCTATGGCGAGTGGGAGGGCTTCGAGCTGGACGAGCAGTCGATGCGCACCCTGTATGTGCCGATTGGTTTCGCGCACGGCTTCTGCGTGCTCAGCGAGGTGGCCGATGTGATGTACAAGCAGAGCGCCTACTACAGCCCGGCCGTGGAGCGGGGGATCGCCTGGAACGATCCGGATGTGGGCGTGCGCTGGCCCCTACCGGAGGACGAGCTGATCGTCTCCGAGCGCGACCGGAAGGCGCCCAAGCTGTGCGCAGTGGCGGACGAGCTGCCTTTCGCCTATCAGGGCTGAGCGCCCGGCCCCGATCCTCGCTCGAGCTGAGCGCCGCGCCCGTGATCGTCGCCCGACCGGACCGCCTCGCCCCCGCCGCGACAGCTTGCTCCCACGAGGAGGCCCGGATGCAATGCTTTAGGCCATGCCTGGAAGCCTGACCCGCGCTTGGGAGCGTGCCAAGGAAGCGACGCTGACGCCGCGCCAATACGCGATCGTCGCCTATGTAGCCCTGGGCGCGCTCACCCTGATCGTGATGAGCGGCGCGGCGGTGCGGCTGACGGGCTCGGGGCTGGGCTGCCCGACCTGGCCGAAGTGCTATGGCAAGGTCTATCCGCCCCTGAACACCCATGCCGTGATCGAGTTCTCCAACAGGATGATCACGGTGCCGGTGTCGATCGCCGCGATCGCCGCCTTTGGGCTGGCCTTCAAGCGCAGGCCCTACCGGCGCGACCTGATGCGCTTGAGCGCCCTGCTGCCGCTGGGGGTGCTCGCACAGGCCGTGCTCGGCGGCCTGACCGTGCGGGGGGCGCTGGACTACGGCTGGGTGATGGCCCACTTCGCGCTCTCGATGCTGGTCGTGGCGGCGGCGGTGGCGCTTGCTTGGCGCGCCACTTACGAGCCCGGCGAGCGGCCTGTGTCGCGCAACCGCGGGTTGACCTTGTGGGCGCGCGCGACGGTGGGGCTCGGCGCCTTGACGATCTTCGCGGGCACGGCCGCAACCGCCGCCGGACCGCACGCGGGCGGCTCGCCCGGTCAGAAGATCAACCGGCTGGACTTCGACGGGAAGGGGACGATGGACTTCGCGATCCATCGCCACGGCGAGATCGCGCTCGTGTTCGGCTTGGCCGCTCTGGCGGTGTGGTGGTTGGCGCGCCGCCACGACGCCGACCCTCTCCTGCGGCGCTGGTCGACCGCTACCTGCGCGCTGATCGCCTTGCAAGGGCTGGTCGGCTTGGACCAATACAAGACCCACCTGCCGACCGAGCTGGTGTGGGTGCACGTCAGCTTGGCTTCGCTGAGCTGGCTTGCCGTCCTGTGGACGGCTTGCGCGGCGGGGCGCCTGCGGCCGCGATTTGCGCCCTTGCAGGAGCCCCAAGCGCCCGAGGAGGCCCAGTTTTCGGCGTATTCGCCTGAAATTAGGGCCTAAGCTGCGAGAAAACCCGGAGTTGGGCGCATGGACGTCCTTGCCAACCGTTAGCCTGGCGCAAGCAACGACACTCGAGAAGGGAGTGCCATGACCAAGAACGATCTGGCTGATGGGGTCGCGCAACGCACGGGTCTTGCGGGAACGCAGGCTCGCCAAGCGCTGGAGGCGGCGATCGATTTGATCTCCAACGAGCTGGCTGGCGGTGGCGAAGTCGCGCTTGCCGGTTTTGGCAAGTTCAGCGTCAGCAGCCGAGCGGCCCGACAGGGGCGCAACCCCGCCACGGGCGAGACGATCAACATCGCCGCGAGCAAGGCGGCGAAATTCTCGGCGGCCAGCGCCCTGAAGAAGCGTCTCAACTAGGGACTAAGCACAGGAGCAGATGGACGTCGATCAGCGGCGAGCCCGTCGTGAGGCACGTCGGCGCGAGCTGGCGCGCAGACGCAAGCGGGGGCTCGCCGCGGTAGCCGTGTTGGCGGTGGGAGCAGTGCTGGTCGCGCTCCTGCTCGGCTCCACGGGCTCCCACGAATCGGGCTCGAAAAACACCTCCGCGGGCGCGTCGGGCACGGGCTCAGGCGCAAGCGTGCAGAGAGGCCGGTCCGGCGCGCGTGGTCCCGCCAGCAGCGGCGGCTCGGGGTCGAGCACAGGCGGGTCGAGCGCAGGCGAAGACACGCTCAAGGGCACGGCGCTCCCGGGCCATGGCCCCAAGGGCACCGAGGCGGTGCCGATATTGATGTATCACGTCATCAATCCGCCGCCGGAAGGGGCGAAATTCCCGGGCTTGTATGTGGACCCGGAAGAGTTCGAAGCGCAGATGGAGGCGCTGAAGCGAGCGGGCTTTCATGCGGTGACGATGGACCAGATGCTCGCCAACTGGACCAGGGGGGCGCCAATGCCTGAGGGCAAGCCGATCGTGGTGAGCTTCGACAACGGCTACCAGTCCCAGCTCACCAAGGCCCTGCCGGTGCTGCGCAGGCTGGGATGGGTGGGCGTGGAGAACATCCAGCTGACCGGGTTGCCGCCCTCCCAGGGCGGGCTCAGCCACAGCCAGGTCTCTCAGCTCGTGAGGGAAGGCTGGGAGCTGGACACGCAGGGCATCAGCCATGCGGACTTGATCACGCTCGACGCGAGGGCACTGCACGAACAGGTGGCGGTCGCGCGCGAAGAGCTGCGCAAGCGCTACCAGGCGCCGGTCAACTGGTTCTGCTACCCGTCGGGCCACTACGACGCGACGGTCGTCGCGGCGGTGAAGGCCGCGGGCTATGTCGGCTCGACCACAGTCGTGCCGGGCTGGGCCGGCCCCACGGAGGACCCGTACAGGCTGCCGCGGCTGAGGGTCTTGGGCGGCACCAGTCCGGGGGCGCTGCTGGCAGAGATCGAGGCGATCCGCTCGAACCCGCCACCGCCGGCTTCGTATGGATAGGATGCGCGGCACATGAACCACGTGCCTGGATGGGGCTCCTGGAGCTTCGACCCGCTTGCGATTTTTGCGCTGCTTGCGGCAGCCGTCGTGTATGGGCGCATGTACAAGCGCGCCGCAGCGCGCTCTGAGACGGTCGGGGTCGGCCACTGGCTGCCCTATTACATGGGCTTGACGGTGCTTGCGATGGCTTTGATCTCGCCGCTTGACGCGATCGGCGATAGGTGGCTGCTGTCGGCGCACATGGCCCAGCACGTGCTGCTCTCGGATATCGCTCCTGCGCTGATCGTGCTCGGGTTGCGCTCGCCGGTGCTGACGCTGGGCCTGTCCCGGCCCGCTTTGAAGGCGGTCGCTCCGGGAGGACGCTGGGGCGGCGCGCTGGCGGTGCTGACCTCGCCTTGGGTGGCGATTCCGCTGTGGGCGGTCGCGACCTGGGTTTGGGCGATCCCGGCGGTGTTCGACTTCGCCGCTCAGCACACGGTGGTGCATGCTTTCGAGCACGCGACCCTGTTCTATACGGGCCTGGCGCTTTGGTGGCTGATCGTGGATCCGCTGCCGCGAGTGCGCCCGCGCCCAGACGGCCAGCGCTTGGCCCTGCTCGGCTTCTCGCGCATCGCCTCGGCCGCGGTGTGCCTGCCTCTTACGTGGATCGCCACCGCCCAGTACCCGCTCTATGCAAGCGCCCCGCGTGCCTTCGGATTGTCGGCGATCGCCGACCAGCAGCTGGCCGGCGCGGGCATGTGCTTCGTCGAGTTCCTGGTCTTCGGCATCGCTTTCGCCGCGGTCTTCCTGAGCATGTTGGGCCGCGACGACGCGCGTGTCGCGGTGGCCGAACAGGCCGCCACGGCCGGCCGCTGAACCTGCCGCTTGAGCGGCAGAACTTGTCGGCAACGCACGGAGTCCTGAATCTGGTGGGCCCCTGAGCCACGAGGATCAAGCAGATCAAGGACGCAGGCCGCGCCGTGTGCTCTGCACACAAGCGGCCGAGGACGCAGATATGCGCCGGTCCTCGTGGCTCAGCCGCAGCCTGTGTTGTTGCCGCAGCTGGAACAGGTGTAGCAAGACCCCGTGCGCTGCATCATGCCTCCACACTGCGAGCAGGCCGGCCCCAAGTCGAGGCCCTGCATGCGGGCTGGGACGACAGGCGGAGAGTCGGTCAGCGCACTTGCCGCTGGAACGCCGTCGGCGCCGTCGGCGCTTGCTTCGGGACCGGCCGTGTCGGAGGAGACCACCGACTGGGCGGCCTCCTCGGCCATCTTGCGGGCTCGCACAGCCGGGGTGAGGATGCCGAGTTCCTCTTGGGCATCGGTGTCCAAGAAGCGCGAGGCGACCCAGCGCAGGATGTAGTCGGGCATCGACTTGGCGAACGGAATCTCGGGGTTGCCGGTGATCCCCTCCGGCTCGAAGCGCATGTAGCTGAACTTCTCCACGAGCGTCTCGAGCGGGACCCCGTACTGGAGCGCGATCGAGATGGCGGTGGCGAACGAGTTCATCATGCCTTTGATCGTCGAGCCCTCCTTGCCGATGTCGGTCAGGAAGATCTCACCCACGGTGCCGTCCTCGTACATGCCGGCGGTGATGTAGCCCTCGTGGCCGCCGATCGAGAACTTGTGGGTGATCGACTGGCGCTCGCGGGGCATGCGCTTGCGGCGGGGACCCGCCTCGGACAAGGCCTTGGCGACGGCCTGCTCGACGATCGCGTCGACGTCGGCCTGTGCCGGCGCGTCCTTCTGGGCGTCGGTGCGCAACGCTTGCGCGGTCTTCGAGCCGTCGCGGTAGATCGCCAAAGCCTTGATGCCCAGGCGCCAGGCCTGGGTGTAGGCGTCGGCGATGTCCTCGACGGTCGCCGTCTGCGGCAGATTGACGGTCTTTGAGATCGCGCCGGAGATGAAGGGCTGCACGGCGCCCATCATCTTCAGATGGCCCATGTGGGAGATCGCGCGCTCGCCGACGGCCACGTCGAACACGGGCAGGTGCTCGGCGGCGAGGTCGGGCGCGCCGATGATCGTGCCGTGCTCGGCCAGGTGGGCCTCGATCTGCTCGACCTGCTGCTCTGAGTAGCCGAGCGTCTGCAAGGCGAGCGGCACGGTGCGGTTGACGATCGTCATCTGGCCGCCGCCGACCAGCTCCTTGAACTTGACCAAGGAGAAGTCGGGCTCTACGCCCGTCGTGTCGCAGTCCATCAGGAAGGAGATCGTGCCGGTCGGGGCCAAGACCGTGGCTTGGGCGTTGCGGTAGCCGAACTGCTCGCCCAGCTCGACCGCCTCGTCCCAGGAGCGCCGTGCGGCCTCCAGCAGCTCCGTGTCCTGACAGATCGCCTCAGGGATCGCGCGGGAGGAGTCGCGGTGCATTTGCATCACGTTGTTGTGCTCGGCGCGGTTCTCCTCATAGTGCTCGTACGGGCCGAGCGCGGCAGCGACGCGAGCCGACTCACGGTAGGCGCGGCCTGTCATCAAGGCCGTGATTGCTGCCGCCGTGCCCCTGCCGGCGTCGGAGTCATAGGGCATGCCGTTGCTCATCAGGTAGGCGCCGAGGTTTGCGTAGCCGAGGCCGAGCTGGCGGAAGGCGCGCGCGTTGACGCCGATCTGCTCGGTGGGGTAACTGGAGGGGCCGACGACGATCTCTTGGGCAAGCAGCACGATGTCGACCGTGTGCTCGAAGGAGCGCACGTCCAAAGTGCCGTCCGGGCGGCGGAACTTCATCAGGTTCAGGGAGGCCAGGTTGCAGGCCGAGTCGTCGACGTGCATGTACTCAGAGCACGGGTTCGACGCGTTGATGCGGCCGCTTTTCGGGCTTGTGTGCCACTGGTTGATGGTCGTGTCGTACTGCACGCCAGGGTCGGCACAGCGCCATGCCGCCTCGGCGATCTCGCGCATCAGCTCGCGCGCGCGTACAGGCTCCCCGACCGGCTCGCCGGTGGCGCGCGCGATCAGGTTCCACTCGCCGTCGGCCTCGACGGCGCGCATGAACTCGTCGGTGACGCGCACCGAGTTGTTGGCGTTCTGGTACTGGATCGACTTGAAGCCCTCGCCGTCGATCGACATATCGAAGCCCGCGTTGCGCAGAGCCTCAGCCTTGTTCTCCTCCTTGGCCTTGCACCAGATGAACTCGCGGATGTCGGGGTGATCGACGTCGAGCACGACCATCTTGGCCGCGCGGCGTGTCTTGCCGCCGGACTTGATCGTGCCGGCCCACGAGTCGGCGCCGCGCATGAAGGAGACAGGGCCAGAGGCGGTCCCACCCTTGGCCAAGGGCTCCATCGAGCCGCGGATGTTGGACAGGTTGATGCCCGAGCCGGAGCCGCCGCGGAAGATGTTGCCCTCCTTGGTGTTCCACTCGAGGATCGACTCCATCGTGTCCTCGACGGACAGAATGAAGCAGGCCGAGCACTGGGGGGACTCCTCGAAACCGACGTTGAACCACACGGGGGAGTTGAACGCCGCCAGCTGGTGCAAGAGAATGTGGGTCAGCTCGGCCTCAAAGGCATCGGCGTCCTCGTCGGTGGCGAAGTAGGCACGCTCGCGGCCCCACCCGGCGATCGTGGAGGCGACGCGACCGATCATCTGCTTGACAGAGCGCTCGCGCGCGGGGTGGCCGATCTGGCCGCGAAAGTACTTTTGGGCGACGATGTTGGTCGCGTTCTGGCTCCAGGTCTTGGGAAACTCGACATCGGCCTGCTCAAAGGCAACGCGGTCGCCGTGTCCGATGCGAGCGTCGCGCAGCTCCCACTTGACCGTGTCGAAGGGGTGCGTGTCCGGGGAGGTGAATAGGCGCTCGACAGACAGCGCCTCACCGGCGCGTGTGTCTTCTGCGATCGTGGGGTGCGGGGTGAAATCCATCGGCCTTACCTCCTCTGCGCCGTGTTGTGCGACGCCCACTCGACTCTGTTCACTTGGGGGTCGAGAATCCTCTCGCGCGCGCCGGACGGACACCGAGAACCTCCAATTTTAGAGGGCTTTTGCGCTTCTACCGGCCTAGCCTGGCCCAGTCGGAGAACTCGGCCCAGGTGGCCGAGCCGCGGTAGGAGGCCTCTCGCAAGGAGTGCATGAAGGCGACCGTCCAGCGCGGTTCCAAAGCCAGCCAACGCCCGATGCCCCAGGCGATGCACGCCAAAACCAGTAGGGCGCCGAGCGCCGCCAGGAGGAGCGCCCCGGTCGAGAGATGCGTGGCTTTGCTCGGCTTGTGGGCGACGACGACGGTGCTCGAATGGACCGTCGTGGTCGGCGCGGTCGCCGTCGGGGTGGTGGCCGTGGGTGGAACGGTGGGGGTCGTGGTGGGGGTTGGGGTCGTGCCGGTCGTGGAAGTGGAGCTTGGCGCGATCGTTCCGGGCTGGGCTCCGCTCACAGGCGTCGTGCTGGTCGGCGTGGTGGCGGCTGGGACGCTCGACGTGGGCACGGTGGTCGCCGGGGCGGGCGTGGTCGAAGCGGTGGTGCCGTGGACGCGGGCTGTGGCGGGGATCTGGATTTTCAGGATCGAGCCGATGCGGCTCGTCGAGCTCGCCGCCGAGGCCGGGGCGGCGCTCGCCAGCAGACACAGCATTGCGCTCAGGCATATGACCCGCGCGCGGACTCTTGGTAGGTCCCGCGCGCGCGCGCAAGTCAGCCCGTAGCGCACAACATTCATCTCCCCCATGCTAACGAGCTCAACCCGCCCGGAACCTCACACGGAAACCCGGCCGAGCCCACCGGGCCTCCACCAGAGGCGCCTACACCGGAGGCAGCAAGTCGGCGATCTCGGCCAGGGCCAGCTCGAGCACCGCGGAGGGGGGCTGCTCGGCGTCGATTGGCCTGATCCGGGCCGGCTCGGCGGCGGCGAGGGCGTCGTAGGCGGAGACGATCTTCTCGAAGAAAGGCTCCCCCTCGCGCTCCAAGCGGTCGGGTTGGGCGTCGCGGGTCCCTTGGCGCGCCCGACCGGTGGCGGGCGCTACTCGCAGGAGCAGGGTGCGGTCGGGAGCAAGTCCGGCGGTAGCGAGAAGGTTGACGGCCCGGACCTGCTCGACCCCGAGATCCCGGCCGGCGCCCTGATAGGCGAGGGAGGAGTCCACGAAGCGGTCCAAGAGCACCCAGGTCCCGGCCCTCAGCAGGGGAACGACACGCTCGTGGACAAGCTCGGCTCGGGCGGCGGCGTAGAGCAAGGCCTCGGCGGGCGGGCTCACCGTCAAAGCGGGATCCTTGACCAAAGCCCTGATCCGCTCGGACAGGACGACGCCCCCGGGCTCGCGCAACAGCTCGAGCCGCATCCCCCGCTCACGCAAAGCCCGCGCCAAAGCTTGGGCGAGCGTGGACTTGCCGGCGCCGTCGATGCCCTCGATCGTGATGAGCTTGCCGGCGGGCACGGCGCCACGGTAGCGCCCATCTAGGATGGCCACAGTGTCAGCCTCATCGAGCGAGCCTGCCGCGGCGGCGCTGCCGGGCATCGAGGACCATCCGCATGCTTGCGCGGTCCTGCTCCCGGCGCTGCCCCCGAAGGGAGATCCTGCACACGCCTACCTGTTTTATGGGCCCGCGGGCAGCGGCAAGGAGGTGGTGGCCAAGGCCTTCGCGGGGGCCCTGCTCGCCGACGGCGGGCGCAACCCGCAGACGGTCGTTGAGCGGGTGCGACGCGACGCTCACCCCGACCTGACCTGGGTGACGCCGAGCGGGGCGAGCGAAGTGCTCGTGCAGGACATCGAGGGGCCGGTTGTGGCGGCCGCGACTCACACTCCGTTCGAGTCAAAGCGCAGGGTGTTCGTGATAGAGGCGGCCGGCGCCATGAACGACCAGGCGGCCAATCGGCTGCTCAAGACGCTTGAGGAGCCGGCCCACTTTGTCCACCTGATTCTGCTGGCGGAACACCGCGAGGATGTGCTGCCGACGATCGCCTCGCGCTGCCAGCAGGTGCGCTTCGACCCGCTTGCGAGCGCCCTGGTGCGGGAGCGCTTGGAGCAGGCCGGCGGGGAGCAGCTGGACCCTGTGAGGGCCGCCGCGTGCGCGGAGCTGGCGGGCGGCGATGTGCGCTTGGCGCAACGACTGGCCGGCGAGGAAGGCGCGAAACTGCGCTCTTGGGCAGAGACTTTCGTGGGGGCCGCGCTGAGGGCTCGCAACGAGGAGCGGAAGTGGATCGAATTGCTGGAGGTGGCCAAGGCCGCCGCCGCCGCGAAGGGCGCCGAGGCGGGCGAGCGGTTGCGCGAGGAGGCCGAGC
Organism: uncultured Solirubrobacterales bacterium; assembly: GCA_963809705.1. GTDB lineage: Bacteria > Actinomycetota > Thermoleophilia > Solirubrobacterales > Solirubrobacteraceae > Palsa-744. Next base: position 1,255,763 of record CAWEKF010000002.1, read on the forward strand.
TGTTGCCGAGCAAGGAGCGGCGCAAGTATGAGCGCGAGGGCGCGGATGTGGTACGCAGAGCCGAGCGCCGCGCGCGCACGGCAACGCTGGAGCTGGGCTTGAAGCTGGCCGAACAGTGGCTGCGCGACGCTTGGTGCTTTGCTGCGGGCACGCCCGAGCTGGCGCTGGCGCTCGATCGGACCGCGCAGCTGGCCGCCTGCGCGGAGGGCCGCTCAGCGGCCTCGCTCATGAAAGGGGTGGAGCTGGTGTGCGATACGCGCTTGCGCCTCCCCTTGAACGTGTCCGAGGAGCTGGCGCTCGAAGCGCTCGCCTATCGCTTGGCCGAGCTGCCTACTTGACCAGGGCCGCGATCGGGCCCAGGCGTGGCTGCAAATCGTAGGTCTCGAAGGCCATGAAGCGCGAGAACAGGCGGTTATCGGGCCCGTGGAAGTCGGCCGAGCCGGTGCTCAGCATGTTCAAAGCCTCGCAGCGAGCCGCAACCAACTCGGTCTGCTCGTGGGTGTGGGTGACGTAGAAAGCCTCCACCCCGTCGATCCCAAGGGCGCGGAAGCGGTCGATCGTCGCCACGACTTCGTCCGGGTCGGACACGTCCCAGAAGGGGTGCGCCCAGATGGCGACGCCGCCCGCGGCGTGGATCGCGTCGATCGCCTCCTTGACCGTGGGCGTCACTCGTAGACAGAAGGCCGGACGCCCCTCGATCAGGTAGGCCCGGATGAAAGAGCCGATGTCATCGATCTGCTCGGAGCGCAGGCGCTCGGCGTTGGCCGGATGGGAGAGCGCCGCTTCGGCCAGGTGCGGTCGACCGATCGGCTCGCCCGCCTGGACTCGCGCGTCGATCGCTTGGGCGTCCAGCTCGAAGCCGAGGTCGCGCAGGTTCTGGGCCATCCGCAGAGTGCGCTGCTCGCGGTCGGCCAGGAAACCGGCCAAGGTCGCGAGGAAGGCGGGGTCGGTGTGATCGACGAGGTAGCCAAGGATGTGCAGTTCGCGCGCCGTGCCTCCCGTCCCGCCGCCCGCCTGACCTCCACCGGGGGAGGCCGCTGCGGATGGGTCGTCGATCGCGGAGATCTCGATCGCGGGCGCCACCGTCACACCCTGCTCGGCCCCGGCGCTCAGTGCCTCGTCCACACCGGCAAGCGTGTCGTGGTCGGTGAGCGCCAAGAGCTTTACTCCCGCTTCGGCGGCGGCCGCCACGACCTCCTTGGGCTCCAAAGTCCCGTCGGAGCGGGTGGAGTGCGCTTGCAGGTCGAAGGGCAGGGCGGGCGCTGAGCTGGTGTCGGGCACGCGCGAACCCTATGCGATCGGGAGGGTCCTCGCGGGTCGAGACTCCTCGCGGTCCAGACTCCTCGCGGTCCAGACTCCCCGCGGTCCAGACTCCCCGCAGTCCAGACCCTCGCAGTCCAGACCTCGCAGTCCATGACCCTCGCGCCCGCGAGGCCTCGCTTCCTATGCCGCTTGGCAGCCGCCGGGGCGCTTGTCGGTCACGCGGACGCCGCCGCCACTGGAGCGCCGGGCCTCGAAATCGAGATCGGGCTCGACGAAAGGGGTGATCCGCTCGGCGACGATCTCGCGCAGGACGCGCACAGCGGCGTGATAGCGGCCGGCAGGGCCCGCCAAGGCTTCGCCGGTCCGCTCGCGGGAGCGTAGATGAAGGTGCGCGGCATCGGTCTCACGAGCCCGCGAGGTCGCCTCGCTCCACATCGCCTCCAGGTAGGCGAGCGCCGCTCCCACTTCCTCCTCGGCGAGCTCGCCGGGCGTCTCGACCTCTCGCAGGACCGGGATCACCTCGCTGTGCAGCCAGCACTGCTCGGCGTCGGCGCGCAGCAGCAGGCGGATGTCGAAAGGAAGCGAAGATTCGAACGAATTGGACATGACGGAAGACCGGGTTGTGAATCGCGGCCCGTCAATGCCTTCGACTCGGTCGCGGGCGGGCTTTAGGAGGATGGCCGCACGTTCTACGTTTTTCTCTGCAGGCTTGCCTTTCGGCTCCATGTGGCTCGAACAGTCGGCCAACTCCCGTTCGAGCGGTAACGCGCGGAGGCGCCGATCGCTCACGAGCGCAGCGGCCACGCTCGCAGCGGCCACGCTCGCAACGAGCGAAAAACGCTGGTCCAACCCATCCCAGCCCTAAAGATGGGACCGCCGCCGAACCGATGCCTGGAGTACATGCCAACCGCACGCGGCCACACTCTGCGCCTGCCCAAACACCGCGATCCGACCGCTCGCATGCCTGGACAGCACGCGCGCGCCACGTTTCTGCGCCTCCGTTTGCGCACGCTCGTCACGCTCGGTGTGCTGGCCGTCCTGACGACGGTCTTGGGGCGCTCCTTTGGTCTGCACAGCCCCCTGTTCATCGGCTCGGAGCTGGCTCTGCTGGTGACGATATTCGGGGTCTCGCGCTACGTGCTGCCACTCGTGGACCGCCACGACAGGGGCGCCGCCGGCGAGGAGCATGTGGGCGGGCTGCTCGACGAGCTGGCGGACGAAGGCTGGCACGTGATCCACGACGCGAGCTTCGGCTATGGCAACGTGGATCACATCGCACTGGGTGGCGCCGGCCTGTTCACGGTCGAGACCAAGAGCCGCCAGAGCGAAGTGCGAGTGAGGACCATTCACGGAGCGGTGCTGCGCCAAGCACAGGAGCAGCGCGAGACGCTCGAACGAATCACCGGGGAGCGGGCGGAGGCGCTGGTGGTGTTCAGTCGCGCCTGGGTCGATAAGCCGTTGGCTCGCCGCCGCGGGGTGAGGGTCACGCCTGCGCGGATGTTGCTGGCCTACCTGCGCCGCCACTCCGAGACGTTGACCCGGGAGCAGGTGGAGCGGGCGCACGAGCGCATCGTGGCGGCGCTTGCCGAGAGCGAGCCCCAACCCGATAGGCTTCTGGGGTGGCCACCGCCGTCGCGCAGCCGCCTGTAGGCGCTCTCAGGCCCCACGCCGAACCGCCCGCCGAGGCGCTGCCTCGCGGTCCGAAGCTGCCGCCGCTCGCTTTGACGCTCGTATGGGCGCTGGCGCCGACCTGGGTGCTGGACCGGTGCTCGCGCCGCTACGGCGAGGCGTTCACTCTGACGTTCGGCCCGAGCGGACGCAAACTGGTGATGCTGAGCGACCCGGACGCCGTCAAGGCCGTGTTCACGGCGCCTCCCGAGGTGGCGCCCTCGGCCGCGGGCGCCTCGCCGATCGCTCCGGTGATGGGACCCAGCTCGGTGATCGTGCTGACCGGACCCGAGCACATGCGCCAGCGCAAGCTGCTGCTGCCTCCCTTCCACGGAGAGCGGATGCGCGAGTACGCGGATGTGATCGTGGAGGCCACCAAGCGCTCGATGGCCGAGTGGCCTATCGGCGAAGCGATGAAGCTGAGCAAGCGCACGCGAGCGATCACGCTCGAGGTGATCCTGAGAGCCGTGTTCGGCGTCGAGGCCGAGCGCATGGGCGCTTTGCGGGACGCGATCGGGGGCCTGCTGACGCCGGGGCAGACGCCGGCGTTGCTGCTGAACGCGGTGCGCCGGCCGGCCGAAGCCAGGCCTACGGGCGGGATCGGGCGAGCGCTCGACCGTCTGGACGAGGTGATTTACGAGGAGATCGCGCGCCGGCGCTCCCAACAGGACCTGGGCGAGCGCGCCGACATTCTGTCGCTGCTGATGCTGGCGCGCGACGAGGACGGGCAGGCGATGAGCGACCAGGAACTTCGCGACGAGCTGGTGACGCTGCTGTTGGCCGGGCACGAGACGACCGCCACGGCCGTGGCGTGGGCGGTGGAGCGGCTGGTGCGCCATCCGGCCAAGCTCGCGCGGCTGGTCGCCGAGGTCGACCGGGGCGAGGGCGACGAGTACATGCAGGCCGTGATATCGGAGACCTTGAGGGTGCGTCCGGTCGTGCCGATGGTGGTGCGGGTCCTGCAGGCGCCGCTTCAGGTGGGCGGGCGGGAGCTGCCGGCCGGCGCGAGAGTTGTGCCGTCGATCTACCTGACCAACCGCAACCCGAAGGTATACGACGCGCCGCAGGAGTTCAGGCCGGAGCGGTTCTTGGACAAACCGCCGGAGACGTTCTCATGGATCCCGTTCGGGGGCGGCATCAGGCGCTGCATCGGGGCTTCGTTTGCGACGCTCGAGATGAAGCTCATCTTGCAGACCGTCCTGCAGGAGCTCGCGCCGGAGCTGCCCTCGAAGGGCAGCCGGTTGTGGCGCAAAGGCGAGTGGAACCAGAGGCGCGCGATCACGCTCGTGCCGGCCGCCGGCGCACGCGTGGTGTGGCGCCGGCGCTGAGCGTCCGAGCGCGCCCGCGCCTGCGATAGCCCAAGACGGGCGCTCGACCTCCTCCGTCTCGCCACCACCCTTCGGGTCGTGTGAGGCTGCATTTGGGCGGCCCCACGCGCGCGCGAGTCGAGCCCGCGCCAGATACCGCCCGGAGCGCGAGGTAGCTTTGGAGCGTGCTTCAGAGACGGCCTCAGCGACACAAACACCGGCCTGAGGCGGGACGGCGCGCCCGCCGGCCTGCGCCCGACCGGCGCTCACCCCAAGCCGACGCCCGAGCAGCTGCTCGAGCGGTTCGGCCTGCAGGCGTTCAGGCCGGGCCAGCGCGAGGCGGTGCAGGCGGCGCTGGGGGGACGCGACAGCCTGGTGGTGATGCCGACCGGCGGCGGCAAGTCGCTTTGCTACCAATTGCCGGCGCTCGCCGGTGACTGCGACCCCGAGCGGCCCCTGGTGGTCGTGGTGAGCCCGTTGATCGCGCTGATGGCCGACCAGCGCAGGCGCCTGGAGCTGGCGGGGGTCGAGGCCGCGATGCTGGCCTCGGGCATGGCCGACGGCCACAACGAGCAGGCGCTGGAGGCGATCCGATCGGGCTCGGCCAAGCTTGTGTTGGCGGCGCCGGAGCGCTTCGCCTCGAAGGCCTTCCGTGCGACGCTCGCCACCCGCAAGGTGGGCCTGTTCGTTGTCGACGAGGCCCATTGCGTGGCGGAGTGGGGACACGACTTCAGGCCCGACTACCTGCGCCTGCACGACGCGATCGAAGCACTGGGACGACCGGCTGTGATGGCGGCCACGGCCACCGCTACCCCGAAGGTGGCTGAGGAGATAGCGGAGCGCTTGGGCTTGCGCGATTGGTTGGCGGTGCGCTCCGGGTTCGATCGGCCCAACCTGAGCTTCGACGTGGTCGGCTTGGAGGGCAAGGGCGCGGTGGCTCGCAAGCGCGCCGCCCTGTTGCACGTCCTGGCGCAGCCGGGCGCGCGGCCGGCGATCGTGTATTGCGGCACGCGCAAGCACACCGAGGAGGTGACCGAGTTGCTGACCGGGCGGGGTGTGAGGGCGGTCAGCTACCACGCAGGCATGACCCCGGACACGCGCAGAACCAGCCAGGCGGCGTTCATGGGAGGCGAGGCCGAGGTGGTGGTCGCGACCAACGCGTTCGGTATGGGGGTCGACAAGGCGGACGTGCGCACGGTCGTGCACTGGGCGGTGCCGACCAGCCTGGAGGCCTACTACCAGGAGGCTGGACGCGGAGGGCGCGACGGGCTGCCGGGACGGGCGGTGCTGCTGGCCTCGAGGATGGACCTGGGACGGTTGATCAGGTTCATCAAGGAGCGCGAGACGACCGTGGACGATGTGAGGCGCTACGTGGCGGGCCTGCGCAGCCGCGCACAGGACAGCGTCGCCGCTGTCGGGCACGGGGGGCCGGACATGAGTGGTCCCCATGGGGGCCAAGCCGGCGAGCGCGAAAGGGTGCTCCTGTCGATCGCCGAGCGCGCCGGAGCCGTGAAGCTCAGGCCGGGCGGTCCCGCGGGGTTGTTGGTGGAGCTGACCGGCGAAGGCAGCCCGCGCAAGGCATACGACGCGATCAAGGCGGCTCGCGATCGGGGATGGGCCTCGTATCGCTCGATCGAGCAGTTCATCTCCGGCGGGCAGATCTGCCGCAGGCGCCAGATCTTGGACCACTTCGGCGACGATGAGCCTTGCGCGCCCGAAGTGAGGTGCTGCGACGTGTGCGAAGCGGACGCGAGCCTGGTGGAGGCCTCGAAGCGCGCCCTGCCGAAGATGCCCAAGGCGCGTGCGCAGACGGGGCACGCAAGGACAGGGCACCCGAACACCCAGCGAGGCGAGGCGCCCGACCATGGCCCGGGCTCAAGGACGCCGCCGGAGACCTATGACCCGGTCGACGAGGGAGCCTTCGAGAAGCTGAAGGCTTGGCGAATGAGCCGCAGCGAAGGCAAGCCGGCTTACACGGTGGCCGCCAATGCCGCCCTGGAAGGCATCCTGCGCGCCAGGCCCAGAAACCTGGAGGAGCTGATCGCGGTCAAGGGCATTGGCCCAACCTTCTGCGAGCGCCACGGCGAATCCCTGCTGGAATCGCTGGCAGAGTTGTAGAAGCGCCATTTGGCACGCGCCACCCAGGTGACGCCCGATCTCGCCTGTGGCTGGTCGGGAAGGCCGTGCCGACCGGTGGCGCCCAAGCGCCGCTAGCATCCATAGCCGCGCCGACGTAGCTCAGCTGGTAGAGCACTTCACTCGTAATGAAGGGGTCCGGGGTTCGAGTCCCCGCGTCGGCTCTCGTAAAGGCCAAGCACCCGACGTTGGAGCACCCGCCGATAAGAGGCCTCTACCAGCTCAGTCGTCCTTCCCGGTCTCCTCGCTGCCACCGATCTCAGGCGGCGGCGTTTCGCCGCGTTTAAGGGCCTCGGCCAAGCGTTGCTTGGCGGCGAAGCTGCCCGCGTCCAAGACGCCCGAGCCGGCGGCATAGGAGATCGGGTCGCCGCCGCCGCCGCGCAGGACGAAGGCACAGCCGACCGCAATCAATGCGCCCGTGAGCGGGCCGACCACGTAGACCCAGTAGCTCGTGAAGTCGCCGCTCACCAAGGCCGGCCCAAACGAGCGGGCCGGATTCATCGAAGTCCCGCTCACCGGCGCCGACCAGAGTCCGGCCAGGGCGATATATCCGCCGACGCCCAGGGCCGCGATCGCACCGACGTTCTGGGCGGCCGAAGCAGTTCCCAAGATGACGCTCACCAGCCCGCCGGTGAGGACGATCTCCATCAGCAAAGCCTGCCATGGCGCGTACCCGGGGCCCGGCAAGGTGGCGCCGAGGTGCTGGATGTCGCCGAAGACGGCCTCCAAGAACAAGCAGGCCAAGGCGGCGCCGGCGAGCTGGACGATGATGTAGCCGGGCACGCGCTTCCACGGGAAATCCCTGCGCAAGGCGAACGCGAGCGAGACCGCCGGGTTCAGATGCGCGCCGGAGACGGCGCCCATGAACAGGATGATCGCCATCACCATCAGCCCAGGCGCGACCACGGCGGCAGCCAAGCTGATTTGGCCCTGTCCGTGCAAGATGCCGCCACCGGCAGCCACCAGCACAAGGAAGAACGTGCCGAGCAGCTCGGAGAAGAGTCGGCGCCACTCCAAGCGAGGATCGTCGAACTGCGCCTTGCTACCGAACTCCAAGGCGGCCATGTGCCTCGTGCGCGGTCCCAGAAGCCCAAGGATCGGACCCTCCTCGACATGCTCATATTCCTCGGGCACCCGGCCGCCTCCTCAGATCCGGAGAGTCAAGGACGCTACCGCTTGGGGCAGGGCACGGTCGGGTTGACCGTCACAGTTTCTCCGCTCAGGAACGTGATTTCGACCTTCCCTTTGAAGCCGCCCTTGGGACACGTCTTGGGCACGGTGCCGTAGGAGATCAGCTTTTTGCCCTGCTTGATCGCGGCGCCGACCTTGCCCTTGATCGACAGGACCGACGCATACGGCGCCCCGGGCACCGTTTCCACGAGCGGTACCGGCACCGTCAGCTTCGGCCCGAAAGGAGGGGGAGCGGTCGTGAAGCTACCGGTGGCCAGCACTTCCAGCTCGGCGGGCGAATTGCCTTCGGTGTAGAACGCCAAGCCACCACCCGGCGCGAAGAACGCCTGGATTGTGGCTTTCTCGTCGACGCGCGTCCCGCCGAAGCTGACCACCCCGAGCGCTTCGCCGGTGGGCCCGGCGACCGAGGCCTTGGGGCACTTCTGCACTTCGTGGCTTTCGAGGATCGCGTTGGGGCACGTCGCGAAGCCTTGGGGGTGCAGCTTGACGCCGGCCGGCAGCTCCGCGACGACCTTGGTCACAGGTGAGGGATAGCCTCCGTATTCGGTGCCGCTGATGCTCAACGTCGCTTCCAAAGCGGCGCCCGCGCCGAGGATGTTGCCCGTACCGGGATAGGTCGGGCTGTTCGGCTTGCTCGGGTCGATCGGTATCGGCACGATCTTCGCCTTGACGGTGACGACCGGGGCGGCCAGCGCGCTCACCGGCGCCGCTGCCAGCGCCGATAGCGCGACAGCCCCCAGGCAGAGCAAAAGCAGTGTGCTTCGATGTGAGCGCCCACGTACAGACATGTCTTCTCCCGTCTCCCTCCGCTATCCATTCCCGTTGCAAACAAGGATAGTTCAAAGAGTTAGGCACGGGTAAAGAGACACGTGACCCACCGCAGCATCGCGGGCCGACATCAAAATGCGTGGGAAAAACAGGCGATACGCGGCGCATCGCGGCACCACAGGCGGAGGCTGAAGAGCGTGGCACAGCCGAAGACGCACAGACGGCGTCGCCATCGCACGACACCCAATCAGGGCGTGGGCACGACCTCGCCGAGCGGTCGCAGCTCCTCTTGCGCCGACACCTTTTGACGCTCCAAACGTCCGTCCTCGCATACCACGTACGCGCCCATCGTCAGCAGCGGTGGCGAGTAGACGTGCAGCGTCACCGCCGGATCGCTGCCGGTGTGGCGTACACGATGGATGTCCGCGGCCGAGAAGTTGAAGCTCTCGCCCGCTCCGATCGTTGGCGCTTGGGCTCATTTGCAAACAGGCGCCCCGAGTTGCTCGCCAAGCGCTTCCAGTCGGATACCTCGCGGACACCGTGCTTGTCAGGGTCGACGACCGGACGGTCAGAGCCGTAGACGAGTTGGTCGACGCCGACGAGACGATCCATCAGCGATATCGCATAAGGACCGTTGCAGGAGGTGTCGTAGAAGATCAAAGGGTCCCCGAGATCGACCCCTGGGCCTCCGCGCGCCAGCAAGCGCTCAGTGTGCAGCGGGGCGAGCCCGGCGAGCATCGCGAACACAACCCGCAGCTCTGGGAAGAGGCGGCGCGCAGCGGTCACGAACACGAACCAGGCCGCGTGCACCTCGGCCACATAGCGCGTCAGAGCCGGCCACCACAAAGGATCGCCGAGCGTCGCTTCTTGGGTGGGCAGGCGTGATCCCGGACCCGGGTGGACGAACAGAGGAGCGCCATGCTCCTGGACACGGGCGAGCACCGGAGAGAGGCGCGCGAGTCTGTCGACGCTGCCCAGAGCGCCGGCCGGCAATGAGATGCCGCAGCAACTGCGCTCCAACGCACGATCGACATCGGCGGGGTCGAGGCGATCGAGCGCGACAGGCGCCCACACGCCGAACGGGTCGCCGAGCGCAAGCGCGCCGTCGAGATAGGCCTCGATCAACCTGGTGGCGCCCTCGCGCGGGAGCGACTCGATGCCGAGCGGGCTCGAAAGGCATACAAGCGCATGGTCGAGACCGTCTGCGCGCACTATTTGCGCCCTGCGCGCGGCGTCTTCGTCCGCGCGCTCGATCACATAGGGCCGCTCGCCGGCGAGAAACAGAACTGTGAGTCCCTGCTCGTGGCGCACGAACGGAAGCTCGTCTCGCTTGGCAAGCGCCTCCACGAGCGGGTCGGTCCAGAAGTGTTGGTGGATGTCGATCTTCACGGCATAATCTTCAGATTCTCGATCAATTTTATGAAGATTAGCATAGGGATGGCCTCCGCCCAACCTCAAAGACCTATCCGGCCCCAACTGTCGAGAGAGCTCGGCCCCAACTGTCGAGAGAAGCTCGGAGACCCAACCACCCTAAGAGCGCCTAACAATGCGGGTGCGGCTGGGACGGTCGAGGATCGAGTGGAGCAAGGACGCAGGGGCGAAGGCTTGGTGGTACCAAGTCGAGCCCCGAGGACGCAGCTCCGCGAAGGTCATCGGCCGTATCCAGACGTGCACGCATTCCGTTGGGCGCTCTAAGCCGCCCGCCCGGGCAATACCGTTAGCGCGTGCCCACCATGCTCCCCACACAGCTCACCACCGTGCTCGGTCTGAAGACTCGCTACCTGATCGCCGGCTCGGGCTCACCCGTGCTCGTCCTGCACGGCTGGGGCGCCTCGATCGAGGCCGTCCACCCGATCGTGACGGGCCTTGCCTCGGTGGCCACCGTGCACGCGCTCGACCTGCCCGGCTTCGGACAGAGCGAGCCGCCGCCGCGACCTTGGGGCGTGGAGGACTACCAGGCTTTCGTGGCGGCCTTCATGGATGCCCTCGCGATCGAGGCTCCCACGATCGTCGCCCACTCCAACGGCGGGCGCATCGCGATCAGGATGGCCGCGACCGAACCGACCCGCGCGTCAAAGCTGGTCCTGGTGGACTCCGCGGGGATCCGACCCAGGCGCACCTTGCGCTGGTACCGCCGAGTCGGCATGGCCAAGATCGGCAAGTACGCCGCCCGTTTTCTGGGATCGCCCGGCGAGCGCCTGCGCGCCCGCCTCGTGGGGAGAGCCGCCTCCGCCGACTATCTGGCAGCCGGCGAGATGAGGCCGACGCTGGTGAAGCTCGTCAACGCCGACCTGCGCCCTTTCATGCCTGCGATCGGGGTGCCCACCCTGCTCGTGTGGGGCTCCAAGGACAGCGACACGCCGGTGGCCGCGGCTCAAGAGATGGAGCGCCTGATCCCCGACGCCGGCCTGGTCGTCCTGGAGGGGGCCGGCCATTTCAGCTATCTCGACCAGCCCGCCCGCTTCGCGCGCATCGTGTCCCATTTCATCGCTCCCAACCAGACCCAGACCGTCCTCAACCAAGCCCAGGGCCCTTATACACGCGCGCGCGAGTCCACCTCCAACGCGAAACACAACACACCAAACCCACTCCAGGAGGACCGGTGAGCGTTTTCGAAGATGTCGCTGCGGTCCTCGCAGTCGCAGCGCTCGCGGTCCGCCTGGCCGGCCGCCAGCACCGCCTCCTGCACCTGCTCCAGCTCGAGCACTACGAGGGCGCCCGCCTGATGCTGTGGCTGCGCCGGCGGCGCGAGCTGCTCGCCCCCCGCGAGCTCTTCGCCACATGCCTCGTATTCGCGGCGGCCGTGGCCGCGTCAGCGAACGGATCGGGCTGGCTGTGTGGCGCGCTCTTGCTTGCCTCCTGTCCTGTCGCCGCGTTGGGTGTGGGCGACTGGCGTCGCGAGGCGCTCAAGCCGCTCGTCTTCACCGGCCGCGCCAAGCGCTTGCTCGCGGTCGCCCTGCTCGCTCCCGCCCTACTGCTTCTCGCGACGATCGCGCTCGCCGCAGCCGGCCTCACCACCGCGACGCTCGCCGTCGTGCTGGCCGTCGGCGTGCTCCTGCTGGCCGGTGCGCCCTGGACGCTGCTGATCGCCAACCGTACCCTGCAGCCGCTCCAGCGGGCGATCAACCGGCGCTACGAAGAGCGCGCCAAGCGCTCCCTGCGCGAATGGGACCCTCTGGTGGTCGGCATAACCGGCAGCTACGGCAAGACCACGACCAAGTTCTGTGTCGGCGCCGTGCTCCAGGCCGACCGCCCCACGCTCGTGACGCCCGAGTCCTACAACAGCTACCTGGGCGTGCTGCGCACGATCAACGAGCGCCTGCGCGCCTCCCACAAGGCGTTCGTGGTCGAGATGGGCATGTTCAGGCGCGGCGACATCGCCGAGCTGTGCGAGCTCGTGCACCCCAAGATCGGCGTGATCACCGCGATCGGCCCGATGCACCTGGAGCGGCTCGGCTCGATCGAGGCGATCGCCGCCGCCAAGGGAGAGCTGCTCGACGCCCTCCCCCCCGACGGCCACTTCATCACCAACGCCGATGACCCCCGCTGCCTGGAGCTGGCGGCTAGGGCAAACGTGCCCGTTACTCTGTTCGGGCACGACGCGCAGGATTCAGGGTCGGGCGCTGTCGCACCGGCGTCAAAGGCCTCCGGCGCGCCGAAAAGCACGCCCAACCCCTCCCCCCTTCACAACCCCCAGGCGCAGGTCCTCGCCCGGGACGTGCGGCTGTCCGACGGACGCACGACCTTCACTCTCCTCCTCGACGGGCCCGACGGTCCACAGGTCGAGGTGTCGGCCGACCTGCTGGGAGCCCACAACGTGTCCAACCTGCTCGCCGCCGCCGCGGTCGGTCGCGTGCTCGGCATTCCCCTGGAGCGCATCGCCCAAGGGCTCGCCCAGGTGCAGGCGCCGGCGCACCGCCTGCAACCGATCAATAACCGTCGAGCCGGAGTGGTCGTGATCGACGACGCCTACAACTCCAACCCCGACGGAGCCGCCGCCGCCTTGGAGGTGTTGCGCGAGCACCCCGCCACGCGGCGCCTGCTAGTGACGCCGGGCATGGTCGAGCTGGGCGAGCTGGAGCAGCAGCTCAACCGCAGCTTCGGCGAGCAGGCGGCCACGGTCTGCGACATCGCAATCCTGGTCGGCCCCGCCCGCACCGCCCCGATCCGCGAAGGGCTCGCAAGCGCCGGCCTGCAGGAGGCGAGCATTCACGTGGTGCGCGACATCGCCGAGGCGACCGTCCTGCTCGGGCGCCTCACCCGCGCGGGCGACGTGGTCCTGTTCGAGAACGACCTGCCCGACACCTACGCGGAGACCGAGAGCGGCGTGCGCTCCAACGCTTGAGGAATGGGATGGTTGGGCGTGCCCCCGGTGTCCCAAAAGGCTCCTCCTGTTATCGGACCCTGAACAGGGTTCCAGGGGTCCGGGGGGTCCCGCTAATAGGCTAGGGCGCCATGCCACCAAGCGCACTCAAAGTGGGCGTCGCCTTCGGCGGGCGCTCGGTCGAGCACGATGTCTCGATCATCACGGGCCTACAGGCCTTGGACATACTGTCCGAGCGACACGCGCCCATCCCGATCTACATCTCTCGCAGCGGCCGCTGGTACACGGGCGAGGCCCTGCGCGAGCTGTCCATCTACCAGCGCGACGGCGGCGACCCTGACGCCGAGGAGATCAACTTCGATTTGCACAACGGACGCTTGCTGCGAGCTGTCCCCGTCGGCGGCTCCCTGTTGCGGGGACGCCGCGCGGGCGGGCGGGGCGACCAATCGATCGCGCTCGACGCAGTGGTATTGGCCACGCATGGCACCCAGGGCGAGGACGGCTGCCTGCAGGGCGCTTTGGAGCTGGCCCAACTGCCCTACGTGGGCCCGCCCGTGGGCGCCGCCGCTGCGACGATGGACAAGATCGCGACCAAGGCCCTGCTTGCCCAGGCGGGTCTGCCCGCGCTGGATCACCTTGCCCTGCGCCGCGAGCAATGGGACATCGACCGAGCGGGGTGCCTCGCGCGCGCGCTGCAAGCGTTCGACTTCCCGATCTACGTCAAGCCCGCCTCGCTCGGCTCGAGCGTGGGTGTGAGCCGCTGCTCCAGCGAGGCCTCTTTGGCCGAGGCCTTGGAGCTGGGCTTCGAGCTGGACCGCTCGTGCCTGATCGAACCTTCGGTGGAGGCGGGCATCGAGGTCAACTGCGCGGTCATCGGCCGCCCCGGCGTGGAGCCGCGCGCATCGGTGTGCGAGCAGCCGGTCGCGGCCGAGCAGTTCCTCTCCTTCCAGGACAAGTACATGAGCGGTGGCAAGACCTCGGGCATGAAGGGCGCCCAGCGCCTGGTCCCGGCCCCGATATCCGAGGCCCTCGCCACCCAGGTCCAAGACCTCGCCAAGCACGCATTCAAGGCCTTCGGGTGCGCCGGCGTCACGCGCGTGGATTTCCTAATCGACTCCGCCGAGCGCGTCTACGTCAACGAGCTGAACACCATCCCTGGCTCGTTCTCCTTCTACCTGTGGGAGCCCGCCGGACTTCCGTTCGCGCAGCTCATGGACGAGTTGATCGACCTGGCGATCGACGACCACCGCGAGAAGCTACGCACCACGACCGTGTTCGACACCAACCTCCTGGCTGAGCGAGCCTCCGGCGCCAAGGGAGGCGACAAGGCGTGAGCGGGCATATGGATTGTTGCCCGCAAAGGGGTGCCCTGTGTGCGCGTGTGCGCGCGTGTGTGCCCGCGCGAGGGGCCACCCGCGAGGCCGGAGGTTGTTGCTCACAGAGGGATGCCCCGCACGCCCGCGCGTACGCGCGCGCGGTCCATGCCGGAGAGAGAAATACCGGAGAGAGAACGTGAGCGCAGGCCCGGCGATCGTGGCGATGGGGGGCCGCTCCCTGGAGCGCGAGATCTCCCTGCGCTCCGGGCATCGCGTCGAGCGCGCCCTGCGCTCGCTCGGCTACGAGGTCCAAGCGCTCGACGTCGAAGGCGACTTCGTAGAGCGCGTCTTGGCGGCGCGGCCTCGCTTCGTGTTCGTGGCGATGCACGGCCGCGGCGGCGAGGACGGCACCTTGCAGGACCTGCTCCAGACGCTCAACGTGCCCTACACCGGGTCTGACCCTTTGGCGAGCGCACTGTGTATGGACAAGATGCTGTTCAAGCGAATGCTCCGCCTGCACGGCATCCCCACACCCGCCTTCCACAGCTTCAACGAGACCGCCTTCCGGGAAGCTGGGGGGCGCGCACCTTCCCCAAGCTGCTCGAGGAGCTGGGGCTCCCGGTCGTAGTCAAGCCGGTCGCACAGGGCTCGGCGATCGGGATCAAGTTCGTGACCTCCGCCGAGCAGCTCCCAAGCGCGATCTTGGGCGCCTTCGGCTACGGCGACAGGGTCCTTGTAGAGGAGCGCGTCGTGGGCCGCGAGCTGGCCGTCACGATCCTGGGGCCGTCCCAACCATCCCAACCCCAAGCTCCACCCGCCCCCACAAGAGCAGAAGCCCCACCGGCCCTGTCCGGTTCGCCGGCCTCGCCCCCCCGCTCGAGCGACGGCGACCCGGCCGGCCCAAGGGCCCTGCCGATCGTCGAGCTGTTCACACCGCAGAGCTTCTACAGCTACGAAGCCCACTACACGATCGGGCAACTGCGCATGGAGGTGCCCGCCGAGCTGTCCCCCGAGGCGCGCGAGCGCGTCGAGCGGGCGGCGCTGGACAGCTACAGCTTGATGGGTTGTCGCGACTTCGCCCGCGTGGACCTCATTCTCGACGAAGATGAAGTGCCCCAAATCTTGGAGATAAACACGATTCCGGGTCTCACCGAGACCGGCATCACCACCGCTGCGGCCGAGGCGGCCGGCATGACGTTCGCCGAGCTGGTCGCGGCGATCGTCGAGCGCGTGACCTCCGTCTGACGCTCCCTGTAGCGTTTTTACCAACAGACGATTGTATTCTCCAAGCCAGGGTCGGCCGCTTGTCTGAGCGCGTCACTGCGGGGTAAGTGGGAAACACCCGGCCGCGCGGCTCGACCCACGAGGTGATGCGATGTACAAGGACGACGAACACACCAAGAGCGCCGCGAAGAGCCGCGCGCGCAAGGCTGCGAGTCAGAACCGTTCGGGCAACCCGCCCTCGGCCTCCCCGCGGATCAGGCCGGCGCCGGATCCCAGGCTGTCGCGCTCCCTGGAATACGGCATCGCGATCTTGGAATCGTTCTCGCGCGATCGCCCAGCTTTGGGCATCGCCGAAATGGCGGACATCGTCGGGATCAGCCGCTCCACGACCCATCGCTACGCGATCACCCTGGTCGCTCTCGGCTACCTCGAGCAGGACGACAAACGCAAGTACCGCCTATCCGACCAGGCCGCCGACCCGGGCAGCGCCGCGATCGGCGCGATCCACAGAGCCGTGCCGACGCGCATCGTCTCTGGAAGAACTGCGCGACGAGATCGGCCACACCGTCAGCATGGGGGCGCTCGACGGGGCTCGCGTCATCTATGTGCACCGTCTGCTGAGTCACCGCTCAGGGCAGTACGCGATCGACATGGACTTGGGGGTCGGAGCGCACATCCCCGTCTACTGCACCGCGATGGGCAAGGTCCTGTTGGCTAGCATCTCAGACGCCGAACGCCGAGCATTGCTGGCCGGCCTCGATCTGACCCCCTTGGGCCCTCACTCGATAACGGTCAAGAGCAAGCTCCGCGCCCAGCTCGATCGCATCAGCACGCGGGAAGCCGTGGTCAGCGACGAAGAGCTCCTCGCAGGCGCGCGCTCGATCGCCGTGCTCGTCCCGCGCCCAGCCGGCGAGCACCCTTTGGCGCTCGAAGTCACGGCGCCTTCGAGCGCCTATTCGGCGAAGCGGCTGCTGGCCCAGATCGGACCGCGCCTCAAGCGCGCCGCGAAGCTGATCTCAGGAGAGTGAACTTTTCTCGAGGGCGCCCGACGCTCGCGGACATCCACTCGAAAGGCTCAAGGCCGCAAGAGTTCGTGTCGCAGGGCATAGCTCACGAGTTCGGCACGGGTGTCGAGCCCCAGCTTGCGGTGGATGCGCGCCCGGTGAGTCTCGATCGTGCGCGGGGAGAGCCCCAGTTGGGAGGCGATCTCCACGCTGGTATGCCCCAGAGCGATCAGTCGCAGGACCTCACGCTCGCGCGGCGTGAGCTTGTCCTGGCCGGCGTTGCCCCGCTCGCCTCCCAGCTTCGCAGCCAGGCATGGGCTCACATAGCGCTTGCCGCGGGCGGCGTCGCGCACCGCGGTGGGCAGATCGGAGTCGGCCATGTCCTTGAGCACGAGCCCCCTGGCGCCGTTGTCCAGGGCCCGGGTGGCGAAAGCGGGATCGTCGTTCACCGTGATCACCACGATGCTCGTCTCGCGCGCTTCGCTATGAACGCGCGCCAGGGCTTCGATCCCGGAGCCGCGATCGCCCATGCCCAAGTCGAGCACGAGCACGTCGGGATGACGCGCGTTGACGTGGCCCATCACCGCTTGCAGGCTGTCGGTCTCGGCGATCACGTCGATGTCCGCTTCGCCGTCGAGCAGCACTCGCAAGCTCTCGCGCATCGCGGCGTGATCGTCGGCCAAGACGATCCTGATGGCGCCCCCTTCGCCGCCCGCATCAGGATCGGGGACTGGCGCGAGACGGAAAAACGGGAGCATATTCAGACGTTAGGCTCCGAGCGAGTCCCGGCCCAGCGGACAAATCCGCGCCCTGACCGCGGCAAAGCACGTACCCGCCCGGGGTAGGCCGACTTGGCGAATGGGCCTCAGTAGTCACCTGCACACAGCCGGTGGACTTACTCGGCTGCGAGATGGTTGCGCCTCTCATAGACTCGCCTCATGTCAACCGCTTCCGGCGCTTTCAAAGTCCCGATCGCGCGCGGCGGAGACGCTCGATGCGCATAGGTCTACTCACCGGAGGCGGAGACTGTCCCGGGCTGAATGCCGTGATCCGTGGGGCGGTGCGCCGTGGATTGGCGCTTGCAGACAACAGTTTCGTGGGCTTCCGCTATGGCTGGGCGGGGGTTTTGGAGGATAACGTCGTGCCTCTCACGCGCCAGAGCACTGCCGGAATTTTGCCTCGCGGGGGCACGATCCTGGGCACTTCGCGCACAAACCCGTTCGACGGGCGCCCGAGCGCGCTGGAGCGCATCGAAGCGACCTTCGCGCAGGAGCGCCTGGACGCCCTGATCCCGATCGGCGGCGAGGACACGCTGGGAGTGGCGCGGCGATTGAGCGAGGCGGGCCTGCCGATCGTGGGCGTGCCCAAGACGATCGACAACGACATCGGCGAGACCGACTTCACGTTCGGGTTTCAGACCGCCGTGCAGATCGCGACCGACGCGATCGACCGGTTGCATACGACCGCCGAGTCCCACAACCGGGTGATGGTGGTCGAGGTGATGGGCAGGCACGCCGGCTGGATCGCCACCTACGCGGGAATCGCGGGCGGCGCCGACGCGATCCTCGTGCCGGAGCGTCCGTTCGACCTGGATGAGGTTTGCGCGCGCCTGCGCAGACGCCACGAGCGCGGGGTCACGTTCTCGATCGTGGTCGTCTCCGAGGGGGCCGCTCCGCGCGAGGGGGGAGCCATGCGGCCCGCTGGCGCGCCCGAAACCGACGAGTTCGGCCACGCTCGCCTGGGCGGCATCGGCGTGGAGCTGGCGCGCGAGGTCGAGGCCCAAACCGGCTATGAGACGAGGGCCACGATCTTGGGACACGTGCAGCGCGGGGGCACGCCCACCGCATATGACCGTGTGTTGGCGACCCGTTTCGGGGTGGCCGCGATGGACGCCGTCGCCGCCGGACGCTTTGGGCGGATGGTCGCCCTGCGCGGGCCCAACATCGCGGAGGTGGGCCTCGGCGAGGCCTTGGCCCAGCCCAAGCTGCTGGACCCGAGCCTGTTCGAGACCGCCGAAGTGTTCTTCGGCTGAGAACCTGGACGCCCAGGGCGTGCCGATCTTTTTGAAACAGGTTCCAAGCACGCGTGCGTCGACCACTGGTGTGAGCGGCGCTCGCAGGTCGCCGGCTTGCGTTTGCGTCCGCAGCCCGGCGCCTGCCGGCTACTGCGGACCGGTCGATGACAGGCGCTCGGCCTGGAGCCTGCCCATGCGCCTGCTCGGGAAACTTGCTTCGATTGTAGTTCCGGAGCCGGCCGACGATTTGACCTGCAGGCTCCCATCGAGCAGCTGCACGCGCTCGTGCATCCCCAGCAGGCCGAAACCCTCGGTCTGCTCGGAGGTGTCGAAGCCGCGCCCGTCGTCGCGCACGCTCACATGAATGTCGGTCTCGTCCTCGTGCACCTCGACGATCGCTCGTTTGGCTCGACCGTGCTTGGCCGCGTTGGAGAGCGCCTCCTGCACGATCCGGTACATCGCGGTCTCGACCTCCGGCAGGTGGCGTTGCACGGCTCGCCCCTGCTCGTAGGCCAGCTCGATGCTCACGTCGATGGCGATGCCTTGGCGCTCGGCCCGTTCGCACAAGGCCTGGATCGCAGCGGCGGCGCCCAGTTCGTCCAAGGAGGCCGGACGCAGATCGGTGATCAGGGCGCGCAGGTTGGTGATGCCTTCCTCGAGATGGTCGATCGCGGTGGTCACGGCCTGCTCGAGCGCCTCGAGCTTGCCCGAGCGCTTGGCCGTCGACAGGCCCACGCGCAGAGCGCTGAGGCTTTGCAGGGTGTCGTCGTGCAGCTCGCGCGCCCAGCGCTGACGTTCGGCCTCGGCCGCCGCCAGGCGCTGGCGCTGGCGCTCGGAGGCGACCGATTGAGCTGTCGCCACCGCCGTGGCGGCCGAGGCGGCGAAGGCCTCCAGGAGACGCTCGTCGTCGCTGGTGAACTCTGGTCCGTCGTGCAGGCGATCGATCGCGACGAGCACGCCGTAGGAGTGGTTCTGGAAGACGAGCGGCACCAGCAGTCCACCACTCGCCTGCACGTCGAGCGTGCCCAGACCGTGCTCGTCGAAGCGCACTCTTGTAAGCGGTTCCTGCAGGCGCTGAGCGCGCCGCGTGCGCAGAGCCGCGCTTGCCGCCGAGTCGCCGAGAGGCACTTGCTTGCCGAGCAGGCCGGCGGGAAGCTCGCCGGCGCCGGCGGCGACGGTCAAGCGGCCCCGTTGGACCAGCTCGATCACGAGCAGGCGCGCATCGACCAGGGCGCGTCCGCGCTTGGCGACCAGCTCCAGGATCACATCCAAGTCGGTCTCGGCGCCGACGGCGCGCGCGATCTGGGTGGTCGCGTTGAGCGCCGTCACGGTCCTCTGCAGCTCGTCGCGATGCTCGCGCGTGCCGGTATAGCGGCGCGCGTGGTCGATCGCGAAGCCGGCCAGCTCGGAGAGCATCAGAGACGGCCTCCTCGTCTGCCTCACAGAACTGCTCGCCGTGCTGCTTCTCGGTCAGGTAGAGGTTGCCGAAGGGGGTCCCGTCGATCAGGATCGGCACCCCCAGGAAGCTGCTCATCGGCGGGTGGCCGTGCGGGAAGCCATAGGAGCGCGGGTGTTCGCTGATATCGCTCAAGCGCAGAGCAGTTGGATGCTGGATCAGCTCGCCGAGCACGCCGCGCCCGCGCGGCAGGGCGCCGATCGCCTCGCGCTCGGCCTCGTCGATCCCGAGCGTGAGGAAGCGCTCCAGTTCGGTGCGCGAGCTGCCGAGCACCCCCAGCGCCGCGTAGCGAGCGCCGGTCAACTCACGGGCGGACTCGAGCACCCGGTTGAGCACGACCTCGAGGTCGAGCTCGGCCAAGACGCTCCTCGCGACATCCAAGAACGCCTCGCGCGGTGCGGTCCATCAGCGTGCCCTCACGATAGGCGACGCTTGCGATGTCCTATCGAGCTTCTCTGGTCGGCTGCCTGCGCAGAGCCCCTCGGTCGGTCACCTGCTCACATCCTATGTCTTGTGTGCGCCCCTGAACCTCACTGCCCGAGCATGTAGCTTAGCGCACAATACGTGAAAACCTCGTATTCGACTTGGGTGTTTGAGTCAAATAGTCAAGATGGTCGGGCTCTCTGGCGCTACCCCTTGAATGTGGAAGGACCCTGGTCGCCGAAGGGCTCGTCGCGCTCGCGCACCGCTTCGCGGAAGCCGGCCTGCATCGAGCGCTGCTGGAAGGCGTAGCCCTCGGCGGTATGGCGCGCGACGCCGTCCATGAGGGTGCCCAAAGCCTGAGTGCTGTGAAGCCCTTGGGCGTAGAGCGACTGGTTGACCAGGAGCTTCATCATGCGCAGCTGATTGATCGGCACGTGGGCGATGCGATCGAGCAGGATCTCGGCGCGTTCGTCCAAGCGGTCGGAGTCGGGCGCCTCGATCGCAAGGCCCCACTCCAGGGCCTCGACTCCGGACAGCGAGTCGCCGGTGAACAGGAGGCGCTTGGCGCGCTGGGGGCCTAGCCGATGGACCCACAGGGAGGTCGTCGGCGAGCCCCACACACGCGCCGGCGGGTAGCCGATCTTGGCGTCGGCGGCGATCACGAGCAGGTCCGAGCAGAGGGCCATGTCGGTACCGCCGGCCACACAAAAGCCTTGCACCTTGCAGACGACCGGCTTGCCGCAATGGAACAGGGACATGAAGGCGCGAACGTTGCGGCTCATCATCGCGTAATCCACCATCGGATCCCAGGCGCCGGCGGGATCGTGGTTGGCCGCCATCACGGCCGGGTCCAGGGGAGAGCCGGGCGGCGGCGCAGAACCCTCCTCGCCGAGGCGCCCCTGGCCCTCGGCGCTCTCCACCAGGTCGTAGCCGCCGCAGAAGCCCTTGCCGGCACCTGCCAACAGGATCGCGTGGACGGCGGGGTCAAGGTCGGCCCGCTCGACGCACTGCTCCAGCTCGCTTACGAGCAGGCGCGTGATCCCATTGCCGCGCTCGGGACGGTTGAGCGTGATGCGCGCGATGCGGTCGGTGACTTCGTAGAGCAGGGTCTTGGGCGACATCGGCGAAGTCTCGCATGCCCGGCCCAGGCTGCGGTGGCCTCCCATACCTGACCCAGGCTGCGACCTGCTCAGGCGTGCAGGACGACACCGCGGGTGATCGTAACCGTGGCGCCGTGTTGTGGTGTGAGCGTGATCTTTACCGTCAACGCCAGGCGCCGATGGCGGCGCAAAGCGGCCTTGCCCTTGGCTGTCAGGGGCACGGCGAAAGACACGTTGCCCGCTTTCAGCGACGAGCGCGCCAGCCGCCCGACGCGCACCCGGTCAGGGCGCCCAGCCTTGGCCAGCGAGGCGCCGTCGGCGAACAGGCCGACTTCCAGCCGTCCGCCGGCGCCGACCTGGGACACCTGGATCGACCCGCGTAGTGTCGATCCGCGCTGGCTGCCGGCGAGCTTGAGCGCCCTGGAGCCTCCTTCCAAAGGCGAGCCAGAGCTGTGGCTGGGCTCGCTCGGCGTCGTTGTGGTCGTCGGTGTTGTGGTCGTCGATGTGGGGGTCGTCGATGTGGGGGTCGTGCCGGTGGCGGCGCCTTCGACCACGATTTCGTATTTGGTGTAGTCCAGCGATCCTCCCTCGTTGAAGAGGGTCGAGCTTTCGAACTTGTAGGTCCCTGGTTGTTCGAACTTGCATGCACCTTCCCATTTGGTCGTGGCGGTCGTAGGCACGCCGGAGCAGGCCGGCGCGGAGCCCGTCCATACAACGGCCGCGGCGGTCGCGTTGTCAGCGAACTTGACTTCGCCGCCGGTGGCGATCGTGACCCTGCTCGCGGGTGTCGGGTTCGCCCCCGAGCCGGGGGTTGCCCAGCACGGCCAGTCGGCCTCGACGCAGTTTTCGTTGACTTCGAGCTTCGCTTCGGACGGCGCGGCGGCGAGCGCAGGCAGCACGGCCAGCGCCGTTCCCAGCAGCGCAGCGAGGGCGAGGAGCACAAGCATGTGTGGTCTCAAAACCATGCGCGGACTCATCGTACGACCACGCTTCGCGTGAGGGTCATAGCCGTGCCGTGCTTGGGCGTGAGCACGATCTTCACGATGAGCGCCAGCTTATGGTGGCGACGCAACGCGCGCTTGGCCGCTGCGTTGAGCGAGACCGCGAAGGTGACCTTGCCAGCGGGCGCCGAGGGGCGTACGAGCCGCCCGACGCGCAAGCTGCCAGGTCGTTTGACCTTGGCCAGCGAGGCGCCCTGGGCGAGCAGTTCGACTTCCAACCGCGCGCCGCCGTCGGCGGCGGGAATCTGGACCGTGCCATGCACCGTGTCACCGTGCTGGGCGTTTGCCAGCGCGAGGGTCGCAAGAGGGTGGCTGCCGCCTGCCGGGGGCCCTTCCATCGAGCTGGGCGTGGTGGCCGTATAGGGGGCCGTGCTCGTGGAGGCCCCACCCCCGGACGACTGGGTGGAGGTCGTGGCCGTCGGCGTCGTAGTCGTCGGTGTGGTTGTGGTCGTGGTCGGCGTGGTAGTCGTGGGGGTGGTCGTTGTGGTTGTCGTCGGAGTCGTGGTCGTGGTCGAGGTTGTGCCGGAGCCGGCGCTTTCGACCACGATTTCGTATTTGGTGTAGTTGTCGGCTATGTCGTAGAGGGTCGAGCTTTCAAACATGTAAGTCCCAGGCTGTTCGAATTTGCATTCGCCTTTCCAGCCGGTTTCCGGAGGGGTCGGGCTCACCGGCACTCCCGACGAGCAGGTGGGCGGCCCGCTCGGCGTGCTCGTCCACTTGATGTTTGCTTCCTTGCCCGTTTCGTCGGAGAACGCCACGACCCCGCCGGTTGCGACGGATACAGACGGGACGTAGTTCGGGCTCCCACCCAGCCTCGTCCAGCACGGCCAGTCGGTGAAGCCATCGCAGTTGTCGTTGACTTCGAGCTTGACTTCGGACGGTGCGGACGTGCCGGCAGCGAGCGCGGGCAACACAGCCACCGCCACCCCCATCAGTGCAGCGAGGGCGAAAAGCAAAAGCGTGCGCAGCCCCATCGTGAACCCACCTTTCTCGTGCTGGATGTCCCCATAGCAGTCGCTGGGGCCGTGCGTGGCGCAGCGGCATCCCAGCTCGTCATCCCCTAAAGACTCCAGCGCGCAGAGATCCTTCCCGCTGCGTTTTGCTGGGCGCCGTGCGTACCGAGGAGGAGCATAGGCACACCGGTGCTCCGGAAGGTTCGCGGCGTGGCGGTGTCTATAAGTGGAGACAGTTACGCGTCCGAGCACCCGACATTCGGAGGAACCATGAAGCGAACCTACGTTTTCTTGGCAGTCGCCCTGGCAAGCGCGGCGAGCGCCGCGACGGTCGCGAGCGCACAGAGCAACCTCCCGGCCGCGCACCCGAGCCGCACCGCCACCGTGCAGCTACGCCATACGAATCTCGGCAGCATCCTCGTCAGCAGCTCGGGCCGCACGCTGTACGAGTTCACTCGGGATCGCGCCAAGAAGAACAGTTGCGCGGCGATCAGCGGATGCTCAGCAGTGTGGCCGTCCCTGAAGGCAAGCGGCAGGCCGACGGCCGGCTCGGGCGTCAAGGCTTCGCTTCTGTCCTTGACCAGTGGCAATCAGGTCACCTACGCCGGTCACCCGCTCTACACCTACAGCGGCGACAGCGGCCCAGGCAAGACCTCCTATGTTGGCTTCAAATCTTTTGGCGGCACGTGGTACGCGATCAACGCCTCCGGAGGCACGGTCAAGTAGAGATCGGCGGTCTGGTCAGCCCCCAGGAGTTCTGTTGACTCCGCCCCTGGCGTGTTCTTTTCCACGCTGAAAGAAAGCCAGGGGCGGGACCCAGTGATCTGGCGTCGGCTACTTGACGGTGAGGGTGCCTTCCATCCCGGCCATGCGATGTCCGGGCACTGAACAGAAGAACTTGTAGGTTCCCGGCTTCAGATTCAAGTTCAGGGTCTTTGAGACGCCCTGAAAGGTCGGGGTCGCTCCCAGCTTTTCACCGGAAGCGGATTCGACCGTGACGTTGTGGCCCACTGGCGCCATGTTGGTGAAGTCGATCGAGACTTTGCCGGCCTTGGCAGCCAACGATGTGGTGTTGTATTTGAGCTGGCCTTCGGCGTTTGCTTCGAGGCTCAGTTTTTCCGATGCGCCCGACGTCCCCGAAGAAGCTGCCGCCGCGTGGAGCTTCTGGGTCGAGGCGCCCGCGGACGCTGCCTTGCCTTCGTCAAGCAGGTTCAGCGTGTTTTCACCGTCATCGACGAAGTAGATGCCGCTTCCCGCTCGGGCTAATCACAAGGCCGAACAGCGAACCCGCTCCGGTCTTCTTATCGGCGGTCTGCACGGCGACCTGCTGGCCTTCGGGCGTGGTTTCGACCATGTTGCCGTCGCCTCCGTTGCTGGTGATGATGTTGCCGTTCGGCGCGAGCACCATGCCGAGCGGTTCCTTGAGGTGGCCGCCTTCGGTGAGGACGGTACCCGCCGTCCGCAGCGGGCGTCGTGCGCGTTGCCGCTTCGGAGATCGCGAGGATCTTGTTGTTCTGCGTCGAGGCCACGTACAGCGTCCCGTTGGAGGCGAGTGCGAGCCCGGTCGGGCCGAGCACGAGCGCTTCTGCCGAGTCGACCCAGGGGATGCCGTTGGCGATCACCGGTTCGCTCGTGACCTTCGGCGTCTGCCCTTCGCCGGATTCCAGTTCGATCCGCAGCACCGTCGAGTTGTTGATCGGTGTGGGCCCTTCGCGGCACCGCCGTTGAGCGCGTTGCTGACGAACAGCGTCGTCTTCGAGCCTTCGCTCTTGGCGGTCGAGTCCCACGGACCCTGGATGTTCTTGCTCGCGATCGTCTCGACCGCCTTGCCTTCGCTGTCGAGCACGATCAGGCAGCCGTACTTCGCGGTCGCCGACTTGCCGTTGGTCGTCGGCAGGCTGCCCACCACGACGTAGCCGCCCGGCAGGATGTTCAGCGCCGTCGTCAGCCCGACGCCGCCCGGGCAGGGGCCGGGAAGGGTCTTCGGCGTCGATCGTCGCGAACGGCGAGACCTTCCCGGCAGTCGAGACCTGCACGATCGTCGTGCCGGTGCCCTGACCGTTCTCCTTGGCGCTTTCCTTGGCGTTGAAGTTGCTGATCAGCATCTGGCCCGCCTTGAGCTTGCCGACGCTGGTGGGCACAAACACGATGCCGTAGGGGTTGACGTCGCCGTTGGCGGGTTCGGTTGAGCCGAGTTTGCTGGCGCTTGAGAGCTTGGCCAGGAACGGGCCGGAGCTTGGTGTCGATTCAGCATGCGTACTGACACTTGCCGCGGCGTTGGTGCTGGATGAGCTGCTGGTGTTGCTGGAGCTGCCGCAGCCGGCGACAGCGAGCGCAACACCAACTAGAGCAAGGATCGACGTTCTCGGCACTGGGTGGCTCCTGTGGTTAGGGAATCGGACGAGACGGTTTCCTGATCACAGCCTGACCCAGCCGGAGAATCTCGCGATCCTGGTCGGCTTTCGCAGCAATCGACGCACGGCCCGCCGTCGTGCGCTCCTCTTATGACTCCGCCCTCGCAGGATTCCTTCCTGACGAGCTTTCCAAGCTTCCGCGCCGGCGCCGCCTTCTGCTGTGAGTGCCCTCAGAAGCAGGATCGCGCCTGCGCGCTGCGCCGATCTAGCAACAGCTGCGGGCCTCTCGGCGCCGGGTCGAGCAACAGCCGCCGACCTCGGCCCCGGTGGAGACCTCAGACCTTAGGCTCTGCGGATGGCGCAGCCCGATAGCAGCGAGCAGGTGGCCGTGCAGCGAGCGGACGACGCTCGCGTCGATCGCTGCGGCCGGCCTGTTGGTGATCCTCAAGCTCGGAGTGGGCTTGATAGCGGGCAGCCTCGCGTTGATCTCAGCCGGGGTTGAGTCAAGCGGGGATGTCGTCGCAGCCATCCTGACGTTCTTCGCCGTGCGGTTGGGCCGCCAGCCTCCGGACCCCGAGCACCCCTACGGGCATGGCCGCGCCGAGAACCTTGGGGCGCTCGGCGAGGCTGGCATCCTGCTGGCAGGCGGGCTGGTCGTGGCAGTCGAGGCGATCAGACGCCTCATCAGTCCCAGCGGCACGCCTGACACCCACTGGTATGTGTTCGCGGTCATCGCGATCGCATTGGCGGTGGACCTCACCCGCACAATCATCTCCCTGCGCGCCGCACGACGCTACGGGAGCCCCGCCCTGCGCGCGAACGGGTTTCACTTCGCCGGGGACATGGCAGGCTCGGTCGCGGTCCTTGTCGGGCTTGCTGCTCGTGCGCGCCGGGTTCGCTCAGGGCGATGCGAGCGCCGCCCTCGTCATCGCCGCGATCATCCTCGCCACCGCGGCACGGCTGATCGCGGAGAACGCAAACGTGCTGATGGACCGCACACCGGACGAGGCGAGAGAGGCGGCCGAGCGGGCGCTCGCACGCCTGGAACCCGACATCGAACTGGTGCGCCTACGCCTGCGCGAGTCCGCCGGGCGCTATTTCGCGGATGTGATCGTCGCCGTGACGCCCGGAGCCGGCGGTGGTCGAGGGCCACCAGGCCGCGAATCGTGATCGAGGAAGCGATCGAGACCGCGCTTCCAGGCAGCGATGTCGTCGTCCACGTCGAGCCGCGCCGCAGCGGCCTGGACCTCCGCGACCGAGTACTCGCAATCGCGCTGGCCGAGCCACTGGTCAAGGAAGCGCACGACATCACGATCTATCGAGCACGACGGGTCAGCCAGCGTCTCCCTGCATCTGAAGTTCCCCAGCCGATCTCGCCCTGCAGACAGCGCTTGCGGTCGCTGAGCGCATCGAGCAGGCGATCCGCGCCCGCCCCGCCGTCAGCGAGGTGCAGACACACCTGGAGCCTATGGAGCGCCCGCTGAGCGCCCATCCAGCCGACCACGAACACGGACCTCGACGCGATACGCGAGATCGAGCGCATCGGTCCTGAGCGGACGGGCAAGGAGCCGCGCGGGACAAGAATGCTTCGCACCGAGGCCGGTCGCGTCATCTTCCTCACGCTCGACGTCGGCGCGAGACACATCCCTGGTCGACGCCCACCAGCTGGGCAGCGAGCTCGAGGAGGAGCTGCGCCTGACAGGTCCCCGACATCGCTGATGTCGTCGTCCACACCGCGACCTGACCAACTCGAGCAGTAAGGCGCCTGGGAGTTCAATAACAATGGAGACGTCCGTGGCGGCTGTGCTCAGCGGGCAAAGAATCCCTCGACGCGCAAGAGCGCAGGCCCCTCACCATCAAGCCAGGCGAGAATCGTCCATGAGTCCAAACGCTCACCGAGGCTCGCGCGAGCGATCCTCAAGCAGATGCGCGGCCATCCCCGTGTTTGCTCCACTCCTTCTTGTGCACCTTCTTGGCGGCCTGGTAGTCGATTAGCGCCTGCGGAGAGTCCACGTCTCCGAGTGTGGGGTGCGGCGGCACCAGCGCCTTGGCCGCCTTGACGCCATAGCGCTTAGCGAGCACGGCGCCCATCGACTTGACCTTCATCTCTCCGAAGCCGGGAAGCGCCTCCAGGTTGGCACGCAGTTCATCAGAATCAGCCGCATCGGTCCAGACGCGGGCCGCGTCGCCGTCGTAGCGGTCCTGGACATGGACGGCCAGATCGTGAACGCGCTTGGCCATCGAGCCTGGGTAGCGGTGGATCGCCGGCTTCTCACGAAACACCGACTCCAGGTCCGCGTTCGCGAGCGTTGCCGGGTCGAACGCGCCGAGACGCTGCCTCAACGTGAGCGGTCCCAGGAACGCCTGTTGCACCGTGACCTGTTGGTCCAAGACGAACCCCACCAACAGAGCCATCGGATCGGAGGCGATCAGCGAGTTGGCGGCGTCGGACTCGGTGAAGTACAGGCGATCTGGCACGGGCTCATGTCCCAGGCGCAATGATCGCTGATGTCGCCCCGTTCACGCCCACCGGCAGATGGGTTGGAAGCCGCTCGGGCACAACCCAACGATACCGAGCGTAGGAGCGGCCAGGCTGGAACAGGGACGGACGGGGAGGAGGGTGTGGACGGAGGGGGGGAGATTCGAACTCCCGAGACGGGGGTCGCCCGCCTGCCGGTTTTCAAGACCGGTGCATTCAACCGCTCTGCCACCCCTCCGGGGTGTTGCGCATACAGATGCTAGGGGAGTCTCGACAAACGGTCCATGTGGACTGTTGTCTGTTGAGCGTTGGGGGCGTGCGGCCGATCAGGAGAGGGTGCGGATGCTTCGTCCAGCCACTTCCTTCGCCCGCCAGTTCGGGCTCACGCGGCCAATCGTCGCTCAAGTCGCCCTCCTCGCGACAATGCTCGCGCTTGTCCTGCTGAGCTCGCCGGCAATGGCCGTGGAAACAGGCGTGGTAGTCAACGGCCCGAGCGGGCTGTCTCCCGAAAGCGACGGCCAGCTCGCCGGTCTGGGCGTGGGCTGGGTGCGGGGATTCGTTCCTTGGACGGTGTTCGAACCGAATCAAGGCCATCTCAACGAACCGCAGATCGGCGCCCTCGAAGCTGGCTTGGACGCCTTGCCCAAGGGCACGAAGGTGATCCTGGACGTGGTCAACACGCCACAATGGGAGTCGGGCTCGGCAAACCCGGTGATGCCCCCGCGCGACCCGGCCGACTTTGCCCACTTCCTCGGCGCGATCTCAAAGCGCCTGGCCGACAGGGTGGACGCCTGGGAGATCTGGAACGAGGAGGACGACTCCCTGTGGTGGGCCAGCGGACCGGACCCAGCCGCGTATACGGCGCTGCTGAAGGCGGCCTACCCCGCGATCAAAGCTTCCGACCCTGGCGCCAAGGTGGTGTTGGGCGGCCTGACGGGCAACGACTACGAATACCTCTCCCAGGTCTATGCCGACGGCGGCAAGGGCTCGTTCGACGCGGTGGCGGTCCACACGGACACGATCTGCGATGTCGCCTCGCCCTATGAAATCTTGCGCAACGGACGCACCGATCAGCGCATCAACCGCTGGTCGTTCTTGGGATACAGGACCGTCCACGAAGTGATGCTCGCCAACGGCGACAACAGCCCGATCTGGATGACCGAGCTCGGCTGGAGCACCGACACCCAGACCTGCGATTCGGGCGCCTGGGCCGGTCAGAAGCCGGCGGGAGTGACACCCCAACAGCAGGCCACCTTCCTGCAGCAGGCCTACCACTGCTTGGCTCAAGACTCCTACGTGCAGGTGGGCATCTGGTACGGGTTGCAGGACACCGAACCTTTCGGCACCCCGCGCGGAAGCTATGGCCTGCTGGGCCCCAACCTCCAGGCCAAGCCGGCCTATGGAGCGCTGGCCGAATACGACCGCGACGGCGACCGCTTGACCGAACAGTGCGGCGCCCAGCAGGGACCCCAGATCAAGCTGACGAGCCCGCAGACAGGGGTGCGCTACAGCAACACTCTGCCGATCTCCGTGACCGCGAGCGACAGCGTGGGCGTCTACCAGATCTCGTTGTACGACGACCACCACATCATCCGCAGCTTCTATGTCCACGGCGGCCTTTCGACCTTGAGCGGCCACATGATCTGGTATGGCGCACGCTTGCTCAAGCCGGGCAAGCACACCTTGATGGCGGAGGCCTTCGACGAGCGCAACAACACGAGCACGACGTCGATCACGATCATCAGGGCGGGCAAGCCCAAGAAGCACAAAAAGCACAAGCATCGCCATCGCAAACATTGAGCGAGCTGCGCGCTGCCCGGCCGGCCGCGGCCACTTGCCTCCGCCCTGGGCTCAGGCCAGTCCGGGCGCAACGTCTGTGCCGAGGATGCTCACAGGCTCTAAACTGGCCTTCCGCAATCCCGGGAGAGGTGGCCGAGTGGCTGAAGGCACTCGCCTGCTAAGCGAGTATGGGGGTCAAACTCCATCGGGGGTTCGAATCCCCCCCTCTCCGTCCCGCCAGATTGGCGACGCGTGTTCGTCCCTCAGCAGTTTCGTACTACAATTGCGGTCGTGGAGATCCATCCGTCGGCGCGTAAGCACGGCATCGCCGACGAGGACATTGAGCACGCGGCGGAACATGCGATGACGATTGAGAACCAGGACGAGGACACCAGGCTATATCTAGGGCCAAGCCGCAGCGCAGCGCTGCTCGAGGTCGTCACGATCGTGCGTGACGATGGCTCGGAGCTCGCGATCCACGCGATGCCAATGCGAGCGAAGTATCAGAGGCTGTTGCCGGGAGGCTAGACATGACGAAGAAGACGCAAGGACGAACAGCAAGCGGCGCTCCGATCACCAACGATCTGATCAACAGACTCGCCGATAAGGCCGAGGCGGGTTACGACGTCGAGAAGACCCTTCGCCGGCGCGGAGGGCGCCCCCCAATCGGTTCTGCTGCTGCAAGCGTTGAGTCTGTGAGGCTCGATCCGGAGTTGCAAGCGGCCTTGGCCAGCCGGGCAGAACGCGATCACGAAACGGCTTCGTCGCTGATCCGCAAGGCCTTGCAGCAATATCTCAAGGTTGCCTGATTGCCCCCGCCGCTTGTCGTCGTGCCTGCCTACCGGCGGTTCCATAAGAAGCTTGACCAAGGCATCGAGCTTGGCTTGAAGGTTTGCAAACTGTCCCGATCTCCCCGCTATTTGATCAAAGCTCGAACCCTCAAGGGTGTTCGAGGGTTGTCCCCGATCCCAGCCAGCTTCACAAAGATCGAATACCCAAGACCAGAAGGCGGCCCATCTGAGCCGCCTTCTGCTTGGACAGTGGCTCGACGGATCAGTTTCGACCTCGTTCGTGGCGTCTGCCACTAGGCTCTTTGCCAGTAGCTGCTGGTAGGGCTCGGTTAGCTCGGCCCTGCTGATGTGCAAGATGATCTGGTCGGTGGCTTGGGCTGGGCAGTCTCCCTGTCGGCACATCGCGGCGGTCACGGCCATCGGTTTGGATGCCAATTGTGGGGATCCCGCACATCGCCGACGGCCTACTACCGATGCACAGTCAGAATAGATGTCCAGAATGCCGAAGGATCCTATTTGTCGATTGATTGGGATTGTCTCTTCCGCTAGTGCGGGGAAAAATGTAACGTTGCCCAGATACGCTTAAGGGTACGGCTGCGCTGGCAGTTACCGTAATCAAGATCGCCTAGCCAAAGGCAGAGAAGAAAGGTTGTGTCATGGCAACGTTTCCAACGATCACCCAAAGTGGCCCAGGTCCGCAGACGTGGTTCAACGCGGGAGGAAAAATCACGAACCACGAGGCGTTTGCGTTTACGCTGCGGTCAGCTGATCCGAATATCGGCGCGCTGATATCGAACGTCTCCGTGTTCCTGAACACCGACTTTGTGGCGGCGCAAACCAGCTACGAGATCGATCTCACTGCGGTCGACCAGTTTCTGAAACCGACCACGGCGACCATCACTGGAAACTTCGAGAGTAACGAAGTATAGGAGAATAGCGATGAAACTGAACGTCGTAAAGAACGATGATGGCAAGGTCGTGGCGACCTTCGAGAATCCCGTGGGCGATGGTCCCTCGGTTAGGCCGATCCTGAAGCCTGGTCACACCGTGCACGAGGTTGAGGCCGAGGAGAATTACACCGACGATGTCGCGAGCTTTTACGCACACCACAGTCGCTAGGCGGGGTCGAGGCGTTCGAGTCGCCGGGCAAATATACAGCCCGGCGACTCTACTCTCCGGCAGGCGATGGGACTCGCTTGACCCGGCAGAGTCATCAGCCTGAGCGCTCCCTGCGACGCCTACTCAGTACCAGGCCCCTGGACACGGGGACGGCCAGGCGGCGCGGGCACGCCTGCCACCTCGGCAGCACGCCGCCCCCAGCCGCCGAGCGTCACGCTTATCGGTCTTCACCCGGTCACCAGGGCGCGAGGGCACCAGCCCAGGCGCGACGATCACGCTATCTACCCCGGCTGCGACCAACGAACGATGCAAGCCAAACCCGGTCGGCCCGGCCTCCTGGCAGACCCGCGCGCCTGGCCACGCCCGGACCTCTCCCAGCAGCTGCTCGTGGTCATAGCCAAGCGTTCGCTCGCGCGCAACAGCTCACCATCACACCACCGCCAGCCTCACTGACGACTTATGCACGTCCAACCCGACTACGACTCCCCTGAGCCCCCAGGCCCGAACCTCCCATACAACTCCGGCAAAATCGCTCCCAGGTTGGCGTACTCCTCGGCGCAGTGCCGGGCCAGCGCATGGGGCAGGCCTTTGGGCAGGGCGCGGCGGCGGACCGCGGGCCGGTTGAGCAAAGCCCGGCCGACCCCGCCCAAAGGACCGTACGGCTGTAGGGCAGCGCCCAGCCAGAAGCGACTGCGCAGCACAACGCCGCCACGGCCGTCGGACCCATCGACACTCCTCCCGGCCTGCGCCTCTCGCAAGAACACGTGGAACATCGGCGAGTGGCGCACGCGCAGGCGGTCGTCGCCGGCGTAGCCGCACACGATCGTGGCCACGCTCGGGTCGTCGAGCGCGTCGCTGGACATGCCCATCTCGGTGGGAGCATTGAACTCGATGCGGGCGTGGACCATGCCGGTGCCGACGTCCTCGACGGGATGGTGCACCGCCCCCCAGTGGGCCTTCGCGCGCGCGTGCACGCGCGCGCGGGGCGCCCCTTCAGGCGATACAACCACCTCCGCTCCCTCGCGCGCACGCGCGCGGGGCGCCCCTTCGCGAGATACACCGACACCCTCCCTCCCGCCCGTACCATGCTCGTCCAGCGAGTTGCCGCGGTGGGCCGCGGGGTGCCAGACGCGGTAGCGCAGCGGGTCGCGCGGGTGCCAGTCGAACCACCAGTCGACCATCTCCCCGCTCACATCGGGCATCGGCGGTGCGCACGGCCACGTAGGCGACACCGTCGGGCAGGACGCACCAGCCGGTCTCGCGCTCCAGCGGCGCCGGGTCGAGCAGGCGGTCGACGTCCTCCAGCGCCAGGGCTCGGCCGGGGTCGATCGGGCCGGCTTCGATCGCGTCGAGCACACCCCGCCCGGGCGGCTCCATCGGACGATCCAGGTAATCGGCCAACGAACCCGGCTCATGGGCGCGACGCCGCTTCTCGCCAGTCGCACTCACGGGCACGACGCCTGCTCTGGCGCTCAGGAGCGCTCGTGGAGGTGGCGCTCACGGGCGCCCCATCCACGGGTGGAAGCGCCCCTCGGGGTCGTACTTGGCGCGCACGCGCTCCAGGCGAGCGCAGGTTCTCGTCGCTGAGGAAGCGGGCCGGACGGCAGCCCAGGTTCTCGTCGGCCAGTTGGATGCCCGTAGCGAGAGGCTCCATCTCGCGCATCCGCTCGGTCGCCCAGGCCACGTCGGCCCGTCTTCGGCCGGGTCCTGCCAGACGCCGTAGAGGGCGATGTAGGTGTCGTCCTCGACGCTGTAGGCCATGTCCGGGCGCGTCGGGCCGGGCGCGACGCCTGGGCCCCAGTTCATCCAAAGCATGTGCGAGGGCGCGGGGGGCATCGTCTCGGCGATGCGCTCGCAGGCCCGGCAGCAGGTCCTCGACGGGAGCGTGGGTCCACATGTTGTCGGCCGAGTAGCGGTGATCGTCCGGGTAGGCGGCGTGGGCGCCCGCATACAGGTCGGCCAATGTGCCGGGCACGTAGGGCACGGCCAGCTTGGCCCGGTCGAGCGACCGGGCAGGTCTCGAGCACGGCCAGCGGCGTCGCGCGCCTCCTCCTCGCTGTCGGCCAGCACCGGACCGGTGACGGCGATCTCGAGCTCCCCGTCTTCGGTGCGGTGGATGACAGACCATCAGCTCCATCGTGCGCGCCACCTGCGGGGCGATCTCGTGCGGCCCAGCGAAACACCTCGTCGAGCACGTCGATCGGGTAGAGGAACACGCCGTTGACGACCACCTTCGGCCTGGGCTACGAGCCGCAGGTGAAAGCGGGTGACGACGCCGAAGAAGCCGGGACCGGCGCCGCGCGCGGCCCACAGCAGGTCGGCGTTCTCAGCTTCGCTCGGCGTGCACGCAGCGAGCCGTCGGCGAGCACCACGTCGATCGCCTCGACGCTCATGCAGGCGGGCCCGTGCACGCGCCCGTTCCAGCCGAAGCCGCCCTGCAGTAGGTAGCCGCCCAAGCGCCACGCCCGGGCAGTGGCCGGCCGGGAAGAACAGGTCGTGCTCGGCCAGCGCGGTCGAGCAACTCGTCGCCGTGGCAGCCGGGCCCGACCGTGGCGGTCATCGCGGCCGCGTCGACGCTGACCTCGCGCAGAGCAGACACGTCGAGCAGCAGCCCTGCCGTCGCGCACGTGGTTGGCGGCCCAGCGATGCCCGCCCGAGCGCACACCGATCTTCATGGCCCCCGCGCGCGCGTGGGTCACCGCTTCGAGCACATCCTGCTCGCCCGAGGCGAGCACGATCTCCTCGGGATAGCGCTCGGGCAGTGCGCGCGTTCCAGACGGCGGCGCGACGAGCGTCCTCGTAGCCGTCCTGCCCGCGCGCGTAGAGCGTCCCGTCGTAGGCGCCTGCCATAGTCGGCGCACAATACCCTCCCCGCTCGAACAGTCGACCCGTCCCAGCCTGCGGCACGCGCGCGAGGACGATCGACGCGTGGGGCAAGCGCGGTGAGCGAGCAGAGCCCCGCAAGCGCGCACACGCGCGCCGTCCTCGCCGAGGCTGCCCAGGGCCTGCCGTTTGAGGATCGCGAGGACTTCGAGGACGCCACGCGCGGACTGATCGCGAGCGTCCCGAAACTGGTGTTGCGCAACGCCCGAGGACGCGTCGTGTGGGACATGGACAGCTACGGCTTCGTGGGCGCACACGACGGGATAGAGAGCGAGGCGCCCAGCGAGCGGCGAGGCGACGCCCCCGGACAGCCCGGCGGCGGATCGCTCGGCCCAGCCAACGACGAGGCGCCCGACACAGTGCACCCGAGCCTGTGGCGGATGGCCAAGCTCAACGGGCTGCACGGCCTGTTCGAGGTCGTGCCCTACATCTACCAGGTGCGCGGCTATGACATCTCCAACGTCACCTTCGTCGAGGGCGAGACCGGCGTGATCGTGATCGATCCGCTCGTGTCCACCGAGTGCGCGGCGGCGGCGCTCGCCCTGTACCGGGCCCACCGCGGCGAGCGCAAGGTGAGCGCGGTCATCTACACCCACAGCCACGTCGACCACTTCGGCGGGGTCAAGGGCGTCGTCTGCGCCGAGGATGTGCAGGCGGGGCGCGTGCCGATCTGGGCGCCGGCCGGCTTCCTCGAGCACGCCGTCTCCGAGAACGTGCTGGCGGGCACGGCGATGGCGCGGCGCGCCGGCTACATGTTCGCCCCGGCTCTGGAGCGGGGCCCGCGCGGACAGGTGGACGCGGGCATCGGCAAGACGACCTCGAGCGGCAGCATCACCTTGATTGCACCGACCCACGATGTGACGTATACGGGTCAGGAGAGGGATATAGACGGCGTGCGTTTCTGCTTCCAGCTCGTGCCCGATAGCGAGGCGCCCGCCGAGATGAACTTCGGCTTTCCCGACCTGGGAGTCCTGTGCGTCGCGGAGAACGCGGTCCACTGCATGCACAACGTCCTGACCCCGCGTGGAGCCCCGGTGCGCGACGCCTTGCGCTGGTCGAAGTACCTGGGCGAGGCGATCGAGCTGTTCGGCGAGAGCACCGATGTGATGTTCGCCCAACACCACTGGCCGCGCTGGGGCAAACAGCGCGTGATCGAGCACCTGGCGCGCCACCGCGACATGTATCGCTACCTGCACGACCAGACCCTGCGGCTGGCCAACCGGGGACTCACGCCCACCGAGATCGCCGCCGAGGTGCGCCTGCCGCCGAGCCTCGAGCGCACCTGGTCGTGCCGGAGCTACTACGGCACCGTGAGCCACAACGTGAGGGCGGTCTACCAGCGCTACCTCGGCTTCTTCGACGGCAACCCGGCCCATCTCGACCCCTACCCGCCGGTGCAGGCGGCCCAGCGCTACGTGGACCTGGCCGGCGGGATCGAGGCCCTGCTGGCCACCGCCCGGGCGGCTTTCGCCGAGGGCGACTACCGCTGGGTGGCCGAGCTGTGCTCGCACGCCGTGTTCGCCGACCCCGAGTGCAGCGAGGCGCGCGAGCTGCAGGCGCAGGCCCTGGAGCAGCTCGGCTACCAGGCCGAGAGCGCGGTGTGGCGCAACCTGTACCTGGTCGGCGCACACGAGCTGCGCCACGGGCCGCCGGCGGCGCCGAGCGGGCGCAACGTGGCCAGCGCGGATGTGGCCAAGGCGCTGTCCTTGGAGCAGTTGTGGGACGCGATGGGCGTGCGCCTGGACGGGCCAAGGGCCTGGGACGCCGAGATCGTGCTCGCCTGGGACTTCACCGACGTGGGCGAGCAGCTGGACCGTGTCGGTGCAGAACGGCGCGCTGGGCGCGGTCAAGGGACGCCTGGCGGCCCGCGCCGACGCCACCGTCACGCTGACACGCACGGCCTTCGACGCCATCCTACTCGGCGAGGGCGACATTCCTGAGCTGTTCGCCGGCGGCGCGATCGCCGTGGCGGGCGACGGGTCCAAGTTGGGCGAGTTCCTGGGCATGCTCGACGAAGGCGACCCGGTCTTCGCGATCGTCACACCCTGAAACCAGACGCGCATCGCGGGGAGATGCGCTTCCCCGGACCGCATTTGCGCATCGTGGGGATGCTCTCCCCGGACAGCACGCGTGCGTCTTTTCCCGGCCGTTACTTACGAGCAGCCCTCAGTCGAGGCCAAGCACGAGCTTGCCCAGGGCACGACGCTGGTCGATGTCGCGGAACGCGCCGGCGGCCTGCTCCA
The DNA here is from genome assembly GCA_963809705.1 of uncultured Solirubrobacterales bacterium. Taxonomy (GTDB): domain Bacteria; phylum Actinomycetota; class Thermoleophilia; order Solirubrobacterales; family Solirubrobacteraceae; genus Palsa-744. The sequence goes on from CAWEKF010000002.1 coordinate 1,292,559, forward strand.
ACGATACGCACGCCCCAACTATCGGTTTAATGAACCCTTCGTCGATCATCCCCGCGACGGCCTCGCCGATGGCCCGGTTGCGAGACGGGTTGCCCATCACGTAGGCGCCCCAGCCGGCGCCCACGACCGACACGTTGCGCAGCAGCAGGCGGTTGACCTTGACCTCGGGGATCGAGCCCTCGGTGAAGCCCACGACGAGCACACGCCCGTCCTCGCGCAGGCAGCGCAGGCTGTCGGTGAAGCGATCGCCGCCGACCGGGTCGAGCACGACGTCGGCGCCGCCCAGCTCGAGCGCCTGCTCGCGCCAGGGACCGTCTGAGCGCACGACCTCGTCCGCTCCGGCTTGGCGCGCGACGCGCTCCTTCTCGTCGCTTGAGACGACCGCGATCGTGGAGGCGCCCAGCGCCTTGGCGACCTGCAGGGCGGCCGTGCCCACGCCGCCGGCGGCCCCGTGCACGAGCACGCGCTCGCCCGCCTGCAGGCGTCCACGCAGCTTCAGCGCGAAGTAGACGGTGTGGTAGTTGAGGATCACCGAGGCCCCCTGCGCGAAATCGAGCTGCTGCGGCAGGGTGAAGGTGAGATAGGCCGGCGCCACGGCCCGCTCGGCCATGCCGCCGAGCACGGTGAAGGCCATCACGCGCTCGCCCTCCTTTAGGCCGCTGTCTGGCGGCGCCGAGACGACTGTGCCGGCCACCTCCGAGCCGGGCACGAACGGCAGGTCCGGCTTGAGCTGGTACAGGCCCCGCGTTTGCAACACGTCCGGGAACGACACCCCGGCGGCCTTCACGTCGATCAGCACGCCTTCGCCGGGCGTCAGCATGTGGTTAGGCTCAGGCTCCCCCACGTCCACCACCTGGATCGCGTCGGGGCCGGTCAGCTCGCTTATCTGGACTGCGCGCATGGCGGCCAAGGTTACGCGAGGGGGATGATCCGGGTGTTGTGCTTGCTGTTCACAGCCGCACATGTGCGGCTGTGCCGAGGGGCGCATGCGCCCCTCGGCCGGGTCGTGCATGCACGACCCGGCGACCCGGCGCATGCGCCGGGTCGAACTACATGAGGTGGGGACATGTGCCTGCAATCGGGGGTACACGCACGCACCTGGGGCGGCCTGGTGAGCGAACTCTCACCGCCCCTTACGGCTCGATTTAGTTGCGCCCGCGAGTGTTGCCATCGGCCAGTGGCGGCCCGGCAGCGGCCCTTCGATGAGCGACGACCGACCCAACATCACAGAACCGGGCCTCGACCAGAGCACGCGCCGGCGACGACGCCAAGAGCAGCGCACACGCCGACGCAACCGGCGGCTGTGGATCGCGTCGGCGACAGCCGTCCTTGTGATCGCCGTGGTCGTGGCCACGAGCGCGGGCGGCGGATCCTCAAAAGACCTGGCTCACAAAGACTCCGCATCGAGCAGTGGGCACGGCATACCCGGCTCCGCCCACCCTGCTTCCACGGCAATCGTCTCCGGCGGTCCGCTCGCTCCGGTGGCCGTCGGCGGCAGGGCCGCCCTGTGGGCGCCCCGCAACGTGGTCGGCTACCAGCCGGGCACGGCCGCCGCCTACGCGGCCGCCGCCAAGCTGGGCGGCCTGCCGGGCTACCTGTTGATCGCCGACCGCGGCAACAACCGCATCCTCGTCGTCAACCCCCAGCATCGGATCGTGTTCAAGTACCCCTCGGCCGCGGACCTGGCGGCCGGGCATCGTCTTTTCTACAACGACGACACCTTCGTCGAGCCGGGCGGCCATGCGCTGATCGCCAACGAGGAGGACAACAACGACATCGTCCAAGTCGACCTCGCCGACCGCTCTCTGCACGTGCTGTTCGGCCGGCCCGGCGTGGCCGGCTCGGACGCCACCCACGTGCACACCCCCGACGACGCCTACATGCTGCCCGGCGGCACCTTCACCGTGGCCGACGCCTATGGCTGTCGCATCATCTTCGTGCGCCACCACCGCATCGTCCGCCAGCTCGGCACCTCAGGCGTGTGCATGCACGAGCCGCCGCGCTACTTGGACGCCGTCAACGGGGACACGCCGCTGCCGGACGGGGGCACCTTGTTGAGCGAGATCAACGGCTCTTGGATCGACGAGATCTCAGCGCATGGCAAGCTCGTGTTCGCGATCAAAGTGCCGGTCTCCTACCCGTCCGATCCCCAGCCCCTGCCGGGTGGGCGCATCCTGCTGGCCGACTACGCCAACCCGGGCCACATCCTGATCGTCAACGTTCACGGCCACGTGATCTGGCGCTACGGCCCCTCCTCGGGCCACGGACGCCTGGACCATCCCTCTCTGGCGATGGCCTTGCCCAACGGGGACATCGCCGTCAACGACGACTACAGGGACCGCGTGCTCGTGATCGACCCGCGCACCGACGCGATCGTGTGGCAGTACGGCCACTCCGACCATCCCGGCACCGCGCCCGGCTACCTCAACATCCCCGACGGCATGGATTTCGTCCCAGCCGGGCCGCGCGGGGGACCCGACTACGCCGCTGTGGTGCATCCCTGAGATGAGCTGTACGGCGCCTACCGGCAGCGAGCCTAGCGGTGGCTGCCGGTGAGCACCCCGCGCCTCGATCCAGCCACGCGCCGGCGCAGCGTGGGCAAGCGTCGCGCGAGGCGACGTCGCCTGGTCGCGGGCTCGGTTGGGTTGGGCGTGCTCGCGGTCGCGATCGCCCTGCTGGCGGGTAGCGGAGGAGGTAAAGGCGGAGTTGTCGATACTTCCCAGAGGGGTGCCCCGCGCGCGCGTGTGCGGGTGCGCGCGCGCGAGTCAAGCCACCGGGCGAACACACCGACCGCCTTGACGGTCTCCCAGACCGGCATCCTCCCCGCCCCCGTCCAGGACGCCGCGGCAGCGGCCTTCGGCCCGAATCGCTTTCTGTTGATGGGCGGGATCGACCAGGGCGGGGCCTCCGTAGCGGACATCCTCGAAGCGGATCGCATGGGCGCCAGGCGCATCGGGGCGCTGCCCCAGACCTTGCACGACGCGTCGGCCAGCACCCTCAGCACAGGCGCCGGGCGCACGAACGGTCTTCTCGGCGCCGCCGTCTACCTGTTCGGCGGCGGCGTCGTCTCCTCATTCCCCCAGATCACACAGATCGACTCCACCGGTGCCACCAGCCCGGCCGGCCGGCTGCCCACGCCGGCCTCGGACGTGGCCACGGCCGCCATCGACGGCACGGTGTACATCGTCGGCGGCTACACCGGCGTGACACCCCTGCGCACAATCTTGGCATGGCGTCCGGGCACGGCGGCCAAAGTGGTGGCGACTTTGCCCAAGCCCTTGCGCTACGCGGCCGTCGCCGCCTCTGGCGGCAAGCTCACGATCGCGGGCGGCACCAGCGGCGAAGAAGCCAGCAGTGACATCTACCGCTTCGACCCCGCGTCGGGCACGCTTGCGCGGATCGGCCTGCTGCCTCGTCCGCTGACCCACGCCGCCGCTGCGGCCCTGGAGGGGACGGTGTTCGTGTTCGGCGGGCGCGAAGCCTCGCCGACGAGCCAGACCAAGCGCATCCTCGCGATCGAAGCCGACGGCCTGGTCCACAGCGCAGGACTTCTGCCCAAGGCGGTGTCCGATCTCGCGGCAGTCGCCCTCGGCGAGGGCGTCGCGTTGGCGGGCGGCCGCGACCGCGCCGGGGTCGTGCAGGGTGCGATCTTGGTGGCGAAGCCCTCCTGAGGCGACCCATTCCAGCCCAGCCACGTCGGGCTGCCGCGCCGCCGGGCGCAGACACGGCAGCGCTTGCAGAAGGTCAGAGGCCGTCTACGGTGAAAGAAGATCGAGATGTCCAAGTCGCTGCGCACCCCTTTGATCCCTGTGGTGGCCCTGCTGGGGCTGCTCGTCGTGCTGATGGGAGCGATGGTCGTCTATGACCACGGCCAACGTGACCAGATCGCCCAGGGCGTGCGCGTCGACGGAATCGAGGTCGGCGGCCTCAGCGCCGCGGCCGCCAAGGCCCGCGTCGAGCGCGCGGTCGCGGCCAACATGGACCGCCCCGTCCAGGCCGGCTTGGGCAGCCGCGAGTGGCAGCTCACACCCCGCCAGGCAGGCGTCGCCGTGGACGTGGAAGGCACCGTCGCCGAAGCCCTAAAAGCGAGCCAGAGCGGCTCGATCTTCGCGCGTACCTGGCGCGGCCTCTCGGGTGGTCACGTCAGCCAGAACCTGCCCTTGAAAGTGGGCTACTCCAAGGCGGCCGTGACCGGCTTCGTGGGCGAAATCGCGGAAGCCGTGAACATCGAACCGCGCGACGCCACCGTCGAACCCGGCGCGGATGGGCTCACCCAGGTGCCAGCCAAGGACGGCCTGGCCGTCGAGCGCAAGCGCCTCACCGCCCGGGTCGCCCACGCCTTGACCGGGCGCACGGCCACGCGCAGCGTGAGCGTGCCGACCTTGACGCGCCATCCGGTCGTGACCACCGGCGACCTGGCCGCCCAGTACCCGGCCTACATCGTCGTGGACAGGGCCAAATTCAGGCTCTACTTCTATGAGCGCCTGAAGCTGGCCTCGACCTATGAAATCGCGGTCGGCATGCAGGGCCTTGAAACGACGCCCGGCCTGTACCACGTGCAGTGGAAGCAGGTCAACCCGCCCTGGTACGTGCCCCACTCGGCCTGGGCCGGAGCGTTGGCCGGCAAGACGATCCCTCCGGGCCCCGAAGACCCCTTGAAGGCGCGCTTCATGGCCTTCAACGGAGGCGCCGGCATCCACGGGATCGCTCCGTCCGAGTACTCCTCGATCGGCCACGACGCCTCCCACGGGTGCGTCAGGATGCGGATTCCCGACGTGATCGCGCTCTACGCCCGCACCCCGGTGGGCACACCCGTGTACGTGATCTGAGCCGCACTCCCCCGGCATGGACCTGGGGTTGTTGCTCTCGCTTCGGCCTGCCCTGCGCGTGTACGCGCGCGCGTAGGCACTCCCACTCCTGCTCCACCTTTCACCTCCCCTGCGCTCGGGCGGGTGAGCCTCAGCGGTCTTCTTGGTTCTGCTGGCGCTCGCCGCGCACCAAGACAAAGATGAACACGATGATCATGTTCACGAGCAGGCCGATCCCCAAGAAGGTGATGAGCAGGCCGATGTCCTTGCTGACGGATGCGCTGGTGGCTAGAAGCATCGCGCGCAAGCCTACCAACGGCGCACGCCTCCGTGTCGTGGCGGCGCGGCGCCGTGGCCCTCGGAGCGCGCATCGAGCGTTGCGCGTCGTCGTGTCGTAGCCTTCAAGGACGCTTGCCGCACCGCAAGCCAAAGGAGAGGTGCCAGAGCGGTTGAATGGGCGCGACTGGAAATCGCGTAACGGGGGTTGACTCCGTTCGGGGGTTCGAATCCCCCCCTCTCCGTTTTCGCCGGATTTGGCTTTGCGAAGCCAAGAACGAGCGACCGATGGGACATGAGAACTTGGGTGATGTTCGGACCAAGGCTCTCCAGCGGCGTCGCCGCTGAGTGGCTATTGCGGTTGTTCTTCTGGAGGTTGCTGTGGCCCACCCACGGTCTTCGAGCTCGTTCTCGGCCCACGTCCTTACCTGCTCGACCAGTGCGAGGGCTGCTGACCGGTCGAGAGCCGGCGGCTCGTCGCCCTCGTAGCGGAACTCAACCGCCCAGGGGGAGAGCACGTCGGCCTCGAGAAGCTCCTTCGGAGCCTCGATCTCGTGTTCTTCGACCAGGCCGATCAGATAGCTCAGCGCATGGCTCTTCATGAACGTCACGCAGTGTGCGGCGAGGACGGCCTTGATTAGCTTCTCGACGGCCTGCTGGGCATGGAAGCCGACAATCGCGTCGGCGATGTCGGTGTCTGGCGAGACCTTCCGTACGAGCGTCTCGTCATCTATCGCCCTGGCGAGCAGCACGCGCGCCAGATCGAGCCGGTCATGTGGCGGCATGCAGCACTCGACCCTCGGTGAGAGCGGCGTGCACCATCGACCCCTCCACGCTTCCCCAATCCTCGGCGTAGCTCTCGCTTACGACGAGGACATCGAAAGGCATCCCGAGCGGGCGGAGCGCTCGACCGAGACGGACCATCTCGGCGTGCCGGTCCTGAGGCCTGCGCTCCACGACGAGGAAGTCGAAGTCGCTGTCCGGACCAGCGTCACCGCGAGCACGCGAGCCAAAGAGCACGATCTTGACCGGATCGGCAGCGACAGCGGTCAAGGTCCGACCTGCCATCTCTATGACCTCCTGCGGAACCATGACGACACCGTAGCGAAGCTGCCGGGCGGTCTGTGGTTGGCAGGCTCCGCGACAATGGGGTGTCAGCGATCGGCCTTCCTGATCGCCTCCGCCACCTGCCAGCGCGCCTGCCGCCCGACCGGCACCATCAGCGTCTCAACCAGCCGGTCCAGGGGTATGTCTGCGTTCAGTCGTCGTACCCGGCTCCCCGTCGCCGTGACTTTTCGTTTGTTCTCGGCCCTATGAAGCCAAAAACGAGTGAGCGACCGTTTAGCGCTTGTGCGAACCCAAGCGCTCCCCTTGAGCGCCGACGGGGAGTGTGCGGGCGCCCATAGCCTACGAGCAGAGCCGTTGCCCACGTGACGGCGTCGGAAGCCGTCGAGAAGGCCGCATCACGATCGAGAGGCTCAAGCATCTCGTAACGCAGTTGTGCCGCCCACGGTGTCAACCAACGCGCCTCCTCAATGGAGCCTGGGACCAAGACATCGCTGTCGGTGGCGATGTCCACCAACTCATGGAGATCGTGAGAGCGGGGAAAATCGACATCTGCCACCACGAGCGCAACCTTCAGAGCCTTCTCGACCGCCTGTTGGGCGTGAAATCCTACGACATCGCTCGCATGTTCTCCGCGGCCATGAGCACGCGGCAAGCACCAAGGTCACTTGTCGCGTGCTCGAGCAGCAGTTCTGCGTACTCGCGCTGCTCAGGAGTCAGATCGGGCAACGACTCGGCCCTCCCGGAGGGCGTGATGGACCATCGTCCCGCGAACCTTCCCACGTCGCTCCGCGAGATCCTCGTCCATCACGATCACATCGACTGGCCAGCCGATGCGGCCGACAGCGTCACGCAGCCGGACAGCCTCGGCGACGCGGTTCTCGACATCACGCTCGATGACCAAGAAGTCCAGATCGCTGTCGCGTGTGAGCTCGCCGCGTGCTGCCGACCCGAACAGGATCACCCGTGCAGGAGACCCGGCAGCCGCCGCGAGACGCCGTCCAGCCAGCTCGATCAACTCTTGTGTTGTCACGACTAGGACAGCGTACCGGCGTGTGCGGCAAGCACCCGCTCACGCTCGCGAAACGCAAGCGCGGCTCTTGGACTGTCGCGTCCTACTGTTTGCCGCATGGAGATACTTCGCTCAGCGCGTAAACACGGCATCGTCGACGCGGACATCGAACACACGATCGAGCACCCAATGAGGCTCGTGCATCAGGACGACGGGCGCTTGCTCTATCTCGGGCCTAGTCGCAGCGGGGCGCCGGTGCTCATCCGATAGGCATCGCGTCGAGCGGCGCGAGTCGCCGCTCGCCACGAGCCTTTCATATGCAGCAGCGATCTCAGCGGTGCGCCTGCGGCGTTGGTCCATCGCCTGCTGTCCGTCGTTCTGAGCGATGCCGATAAATGGATTCTCACTTGGCGGTGGCCCGGGAGTCGCCTATGGTTTGGCGTTATCGGCACGAGAACACGACCTTGGCGCACGTCGCTAGGCCGGTGGACCTGCCTAGCGGTCCGGTGGCGGCGCCTATCCGGGCATGAGCGATCCATCTGAGGCCGCTGGCCCGGCCCGCGTCCCCATGTCGCCCGAGCACCTGGAGGCGCGCCGTGAGCAGCGGCGCAAGGCTGCGGCCAGGCGCAGGCGCCGCTCCTGTTGATTGGGACTCCTTCTGCTCGGCCTGCTCGCCTGGGCCGTCGTCTCCTACGCGATCTGGATGCTGAAGCCGACGAGCATGTCGTTCGGGGCGCGCAGCGTCGAGTGGGTGAGAGCCGAGGTGCCCTTCGGGAACTCGATCGTCGACGACATCGAGCACATCTACTACACCGCGAACGCACCGAAGAAGGGCGGACCGGCGCCGAAGCGAGTGCCGGCGGTCGGGTTGAGCCTGCGGCGCGGCGGGCGAAGACCGCGGCCTGGCCGCCGCCGATCAAGCCGGTCTTCGCGCATCCGCTGCCTGGCGAAGGGATCTGGAAACCGACCGGGCCGCCGATCGACGGCGGCCCACCGGTGCTGGTGACGACCTTCCGTCCCGAAGCCGAATATCCGGAGCTGCTCGCCTACGTGGCCTGGTTCGACCATACACGCACCGCGATCGGCTATTACCCGGGCCGCTACGAGCCGCCGAACGCGGCCGTGCGCGGGCCGATGATGGTGCCCTACGGTCAGCGCTGGCGCCTGCTCGCGACCTTCAACGGCGGCTTCACCTACGAAGACGGCGAAAACGGCTCGACCGTCAACGGCCACGTCAACGAGCCGCTGAAGGACGGCAAAGCCACGCTCGTCGGCTATCGCGACGGTCGCGTCGCGATCGTCAAGTGGAGCGGCGGCCCGAACGCCGGACCGGACGTCGCTTGGGCGCGCCAGAGCCTCGCTCCGATCGTCTGGAACGGACGCCTGAACCCCGCCTTGAACGAAGATCCCAACAGCCCGGAATGGGGGTTCACGCTCGGCGGCGTCACGCGCGTGTGGCGCACCGGCGTCGGCATCGATCGTCGCGGCAATCTCATCTTCGTCGCTGCCGAAGGCCAGACGGTGATCTCGATCGCGAAGCTCCTCCAGCACATCGGCGCGGTGCGGGCGATGGAGTTCGACATCAACCCCGACTGGCACACGCTGATCACCTACACCCACGACCACGGGCTCGTCCCGAAGATGGTCGAGCCCCAGCCGAACCAGTCGGCCGATCGCTACCTCGTCCCCGACGACCGTGACTTCTTCGCCGTCTACGAGCGTCTGCCCGGCCCGATCGCGGTTCCCTTGAGATAGCTCAGGCTCATCCGAAGCGCTCGGCGTGCAGCTCGCTAATGCGCTTCCACCACACAAGCTCCGAGTTCGAACATCGTCCCGCGATCCCCGTCCTCGCAGATGGGCGACTCGTACTCGAGCTACAAACTATGCCTTTCCTTACCTTTCCTTACCTTTCCTTACCTTCTCCACCACCAAGAACCGCTTTGGTGATCGTGCCCGTCGGTTTCGAAATCGACGCTGGGACATTGGGAATCGACACGGGAAGACTGGGCACAACAGGGAGGCTGGAAATCGTCACCGGCGGGATGGACGGCAGCGAGGGAGATTTGGGACCTTCCCCGACAGGCAACGAGGGTGGCTTGGGTGGTGCGACGGGCGTGGTCGGAGAGGTGGGCGTAGTGGGGCTCGGCGAGCCAGTCGTGGGTGGCGGTGCCGAGGACTTGGAGTTGTTGGATTCGCTTCGCTGTTGACCCCGAGGAGCCGATCGGTCGAGAGGAGCGCTCATCGGCGTGCTTACGGCGCCGCCACCACGGCGATGCTGTGACGGCACGGGGCGGACGCTCGCCTGCTTGTAGTGTCGTTGCCTGTTCACAGTCTGCGCGCTGGAGGTCGTCAACCGGCGAGACGGCATCTCGCCGATTTGGCGACGTACCGGCGTTACCGAAGACTGACCGGCGCTCATTCCGATCGCTGTCCTGCTTTCGCTCGCATCGCCACTATGCAAGCCAGGCGAAAGCGCGAGCAGACCCGCGGCGCCCAGAGCCGGGAGCAGCGAGCCAGCCGTCGCACCTGTGCCTGTGGCGATGCCGGGCGAGGCCGCCTGGAGCGCAGCGAGTAGACGCTGTGGGAGGGCCGCGGCGAGCGAGAACCAGATGACCGAACGACGAGCCGAGTAGCTCTCTAGAAAGGCGGTGACGACGACGTCGTCGAGCTGGGATCCGGCATGGGCGCCGATGACGTCAAGCGCCCTCTTGTGGGTGCGCGCCGGTCGATAGGGGCGGCTGGAGGTGATGGCGTCGAAAGTGTCGGCTACCGCGACGATCCGGGCGCCAAGTGGGATGTCCAAGCCGGCCAGGCCATCGGGATAGCCTTTGCCGTCCACTTGCTCGTGGTGGTGGCGCACGATGTCCACGATCTCGGGGTCCCCCACCTCAGCCAGCATGTCCGCGCCGTCGCCCGCGTGGAGCTTGACGATCGCGTATTCGTGGTCGGTGAGTTGTCCCGGATTGTTGAGGATCTCTCTGGGGGTGTAGATCTTGCCGACGTCGTGGACCATCGCGGCTGTGCGGATCTTGACGATCTCAGACGGCGTGAGGCGCATCGCTTGGGCGATGCGCTCAGAGTGGCGCGCTACCCGCTGATTGTGCCCGTGGGTATAGGCGTCACGCGCCTGGAGTCGCTCGCTCAGTTCTTCAAGCAGCTCGATGCTCACGGCCAAGCCCGCATTCCTGGTCAAGTCATACAGCGCCTGGGTCTGCGCCAAACCCCGATCTGCCCAATACCTGCGCAGCCACCCCCACAGCATGAGGTCTGCGAACGTGAGGTCGCGAGATCCAGGGCACCTGGTCCATATCGCTGCCTCCAAGCTCGCGATCGTGACCGAGGCAGCCACGGCCAATGCGATGGAGAGGAGCATCAGCAACGTGTCGCCCTTGGGTATGAAGGCGGTTACCAAGGCCGCCGGCAAGACGATCACCGATACGGTCGCGAACAGCGCGAGCGGAAGGTATTGCAGCAACTGCATCATCCCCATCGACCCGTCATGAGCAGAAGTCGCTCTCATGGCAGTCGCTTTCGCCGACCGTCTCCACCGACGGAGGGCGATCTTTCTACGAAGCAGGGAGAACAGTTCGAAATGAAAGAACATGTCCTTTACATGATCGTTGAGGACCACCACGTTCAGGAGTCGCCTAGACGGATGTTCTATCGACGACTTGCTCGCGAAATCGAACCTTTCAGGGCGCCCCAAGGCTTCGAGGCGCTGTCTCTGAGAACGCGCTCGCCGATCCGGCCTTCGCTATCGTCACTCCTTGAACAAAGACCTTGAGAGACGATGAGCGCTGATTCAGGCATATCCAGGCAGACCATCGACAGCAACGATGAGGCGATCCGCGCTTGGGACGGTCCGTTGTATGACCGTTTTGTGCGCTTCCGCGAGACGGTCACCACCGGGCTTGGCTCCCACGGCGAGGAAGCCTTGCGTTTGCATCCACCGACGTCGGGTCAGCGGGTGCTCGACATAGGCTGTGGTTTCGGCGACACCACGCAGCGGATCGCTGGACTCGTTGGCCCAAGCGGCGAGGCCGTGGGCGTGGACGCGGCGCCGCGTTTCATAGAGGACGCGATCCGCGAGGCACAGCAAGCAGGGATCGCAAACGCCCGCTTCCTCGTGGCCGATGTGCAGGACGGGCTCGGCGGCGAAGCGGGATTCGACCTCGCGTTCTCGCGCTTCGGCACGATGTTCTTCGCGAGTCCGGTCGCCGCGATGCGCAACGTGCGCCAGGCCCTGGCGCCCGGTGGCAAGCTCGTGATGGTGGTATGGCGCAGGAGGATCGACAACGATTGGCTCTACCGCGCCCAAACGATCGTCGAGCAGATCGTGGCGCGGCCTGAGGAGTACGACGAGCCGACGTGCGGGCCAGGACCATTTTCGATGGCCGACGCGGACACCACAAGCGACATCTTGGGGCTGGCCGGCTTCTCGAGCATCGCACTCCAGCGTTGCGACATCCCGATCACGATCGGCAAAGACGTCGAGGAAGCGCTCGAACTGGTCATGGCGCTCGGCCCGGCCGGCGAGATCCTGCGCTTGGCCGGGGATCGGGCCGCCCATCTGCACGGGCGCGTCGAAGACGCCCTGCGCGAGGGCTTGAGCGCATTCGCCAAGGACGGGGAGCTATTCGCCCCTGCCTCCACTTGGATCGTGACCGGAAGCGCACCATCCGGGTAGTAGCAGCAGGGACCTGCGCCTCCAAGAGCGAGCTCAGGCCACTACACTAGGCGGCTCTGCGCCCTTAGCTCAGCTGGATAGAGCGTCGGTCTACGGAACCGAAGGTCGGGAGTTCGAATCTCTCAGGGCGCGTAGCGCGAAGCCCCTGCTACGTACTTGCCATGCCGACCACCCCCGGCCGAGTGCGTAGGACACGGCGCTGCCGGTGCCCACGAAAAACCCGACCGGATAGTTCGTTTCGTAGGAGGCGGCAATCGCGACCCACACGATGATCAGCGCGAAAGCGATCGAGAGCGCCATCGCGATGAGTGGCCGGTCGGTGAATGACCGGGCGGCGGCGGGCGCCCCGATCATCAGGCTGAAGATCAAGAGCGTCCCGACGACGGGCACCGTCATCGCGGTCGCCAGCGCCAGCACGGCGAGGAACAGCATCTCCATGGCGAAGCGGTTGACACCATGGGCCTCTGCGACCTCGGGGAGGACCGAGGAGAGCATCAGCGGCCGGTACAGCACGGCGATCGCGGCGATGCAGATGAGGCCGAGGATCGCCGTGGGTACGATGTCGTTGCTTGAGATTCCAAGGACCTCCCCGAACAGGAGCGAGTAGACGGCGGGTGCGTACTCTTCGCTGAAGCTGAGGAACAGCGCGCCGAGGCCGAGCATCATCACGAGCGCCAGGGCAGTCGCGACATCGTGGCGGCCCTTTCTGCCGAGCAGCCCGATCCCGAGGGCTCCGGCGAGGGAGAACACACCGAGCCCGAGAAGGGTGCTCACCCCGATCAGGCTCGCGCCGGCCGCGCCGGCGAATGACCCATTGGGGATCGCGTGCGCCGCGAAAGACGATCCTCGCAGGACGGTGAAGAACCCGACGACGCCCGCGACGACCGCGACGACGCTCGCGACCTCCCAGGCATTGACCATGAAACCGGAAAACAAGGACCTACCTCCCCTCTGAGATAGCCCGGATGGATCTCAGTGGGGTTTCGGGTGGCCTGTCGCGGTGTCGGCGGCGCTCGGGCAGTCCGGAGAGGAGGTAGAGCAGGAAGACGATCGTCACGACGAAGAAGCTGATGGGCCACCCATGCCCAGCCGGCGGCCATTCGTAGCTGTCGTAGGCGAGCACGATCCCGAGCCACATAGCACCGATCCCGACGGCGGCGGCGGTGAGCATCGCCATCAGCGGACGCTTGGTGAGACGCAGCGCGGCCGCGGCCGGGCCGACGAGCAGCGCGGTCCCAAGGATCGAGCCGATCGTGATGGCCGCCAACGCGGCCGCCAGCGCCAACGAGATCAGGTAGAGAATCCCCATCGTGCGGACGGGTATTCCGCGTGCGGCTGCCATTTCCGGGCTCACCGTGGCGAGTAGGAGTGGTCGATAGAGCGTGATCGTGATGGCGAGAGCGAGGATGCTGAGCAGAGCGATCAGTGGGAAGGTCGAGCTTGCGATCGCGAACGCCGAGCCAAACAGGATCGTCACGGTCTCGCCGGTTGTGCTGTGGCTGGCGGTGTAGAGGTAGAGAAACAGAGCGGCGAGCCCGATCGAGGCACCGAGCACGATCCCCGTAGCGAGATCCCTGCCGCGGGTGCGTTGGATACCGATCGTCTCCATCGCGCCGGCCGCCAGAAGGTTTCCAATTACGAATCCCCACAACGGGCCGACCCCAACGAGAAACGCACCGGAGCCACCGGTCGTGCCGATGTCGCCGAATGCCTCACCCGCGAAGGACTGGCCCCGCATAACGGTGAATACCCCGACGGCCCCGGTGACGATCGCGACGAGCGCTCCCACGCCGAGCGCGATGTGGACCGCTTCGCTTGTAAAGAAGCCAGGAGCGAACACGGGCGCCAGGAAGTGGCTCACGAGACGATCTCGGTATCCGGGAACGCGACCTCGTGACCCGCGAGATCGGTGTCCTCCCCGGCGCCTGCGACGATCAGCACACGCCCGTGGACGTTCAGGACATCGACATGGTGGCCATAGAGCTTGCCGAGCACATCGGCGCGCACCACCTCGTCGGTCGTCCCGCTCACGGCGCGCCCCGAGGCGAGGTAGACGATACGGTCCATCACCCCGAGCAGCGGGTTGATCTCATGCGCCGAGATCAAAACTGCGATCTGTTGCTGGCGTGCGATCTTGGCAAGCAGCGCGACGACCTCGTGCGCGCTGCGCAGATCCAGGTTCGCCAACGGCTCGTCCAGCAGCAGTAGCCGGGGGCGGCCGATCAGCGCGTGCGCGATCAGGATGCGCTGCTGCTCCCCACCGGATAGCCGCCCGACACGGGTATCGGCGAACCGAGCGGCATCCACCGCCTCAAGCATCTCCTCCACCAGCGCGCGGCGAGCGCTGGACGGGCGCGGCACCCCCACGCGCTGCGCGTCAAGGCCGAGCGCCACGAGGTCGCGGGCCCGCAGTGGCAGGTCCGGGTCGAGCAGGAACTTCTGCGGGACGAAGCCGATCAGTTGACGTCCTCGCGCGCGGGGATGGTCGGCCCCACCAACCAGGATGTCTCCCGCGCTCGCGGCTTGTAGGCCGAGGATCGAGCGGAACAGGGTCGTCTTTCCCGCCCCGTTTGATCCGATCAGCCCCGTGAACTCGCCGGGCGCGATGTTGAAGCTCACCCCGTCGAGGATCGTGCGGCCGGAGACCCGCACGTACAGCTCCCGCACCTCGAGGATGCTCTCGCTCACCGATGCGCCCGCCCAGTTCACAGTTTTTCGGTTGAGAGGCCTTGGGCCACGGCCTTTTCGAGAGCCTTGACCTCGGCGAGCATCCACGACTGATAGTCATAGCCGGGGGTCGGCATCGTCTCGTACACCCCGACCACGGGAATGCCGGCGGCCTTGGCGGCCTTTACGAACGATTCGGTCAGCGAGTCCGTGACCTGCTGATTGTGGACGAACACCTTGACCTTGTGCCCGGAGAACAAGCCATTCTGGAGCGTCACGTTCTGGGGCGCGGGGTCCGTGCCGTTCATGATGTCGGCTTGCAGGCTGAACGGCGTCAGGTTCTGCGTGTCGGCGGCTTCGAGCATGTAGTCGCCGACAGGCTCGGTCGTCGCGACCGGCGTGTTCGGATAGGCAGCCTTGAACTTCGCGATCGCCGCGTACCACGGCTTTAGCGATTCATCGAACTTCGTGGCGTTGGCCTGGAAGTACGCCGCGCGCGCGGGCTGGAGCGCCGATAGATCGCCGACCAGCGCCTTCGCCACCGCCGCCATAGTTTCCGGCTTGTACCAGAGGTGCGGGTTCGGGGTCGATTCCGGCAAGCCGAGCAGCTTCTGGACGTTGATGACCTTCCGCGACGAACTCGGTGAGGCCGACTCGATCTTTTCCATGTACGTGTCATAGCCCACACCGTTTTCGATCAAAAGACTCGCGGCGCTGACCGCCTGGGCGACGCTTGCGCTGGCCTCGAAGGTGTGGGGGTCGGTGTTCGGGTTGCTCTCGATCGCCGTGGCCTTCACGTACTTGCCGCCGACCTGTTCGATCACGTTCGCGTACTCGTTCTCGGCGCCGACCGCGTTGATCGTGGCGTTCGAGGAGCCTCCGCCGGACGCCGAGGCCGAGGCCGAGGAGTTTGATCCCGTTGAGGAGTTGCTGGCGCACCCTGCCGCGAGTAGCGCGAGCAACACGCTAACTACAGGCGCCGCCAAGAGGGTGCGTCGGCGCGCAACACGCGATGGGGCGACCTTCATGGGACCTCGATCTGATGTTGGAAAGAAAGTCGCGGCGCGTCTCATACGGGGCCGCGCCGCGAACCATAACATAGTATTGAGTCTGATTCTTATTCTTGCCTGGTTGGGTCAGCCTGGTTGGGTCAGCCTGGTTGGGTCAGCTCTGACAGGCTGAGCACTCGCCACGCAGGATGACCTCGTGCTCGTGCGTATCGAATCCCAGGCGCCGCGAGAGTCTGTCGATCGAGCGCTCCAAGTCCCCATCGTCAAACGGGACAAGACGCCCGCACATATCGCACAACAGATGATGGTGGTGCGCCCCGGCGGGGTCGATCAGCTCATAGCGGGTCATGGCGTCACCCAACTCCAAGCGCGCCACCAGCCCGCGATCCTGCAACAGCTCAAGGATGCGATAAATGCTCGCGCGCGCGACACTGCGCTTGCTTACCCGCAGCCGATCTTCGATCTCAAAGGCGCTGAGAGCACAGGACTGCTCAGCCAACAGGTCGATGATCGCGTTACGCGCCCCGCCCTTGCGATGCCCAGCTTGGTCGAGCACCGTACGCGCGTGCTCGGCCCACTCCGATGCGCTCGCCGTTGACATGTCCCCGATTCTAGCCGGCCAAGAGGCGATAGTAAGACTACTTCTCGCTATGGTCGGCCAAACTGCCTGTGTGGTGACCAAACCCGTGCATCGGCCCACCGGTCGGATGGGCCTACGGAAAGCCACGCCAACGACCGGGTGCGAGGTAGACTGGCGGCCAGCCAGGGCATGGTGAGCATGCGCCGTGTCTCGAGGTCGGTGGGGATCAGCGTAACTCCAGCCATCGACCGTCTCCCAGTCCTCTGATTGCTCCCAATGACTCGATTACGCCTCAGCTTGTTATAGGCTTCCCGCCGGCGAGCTCAGCGGTAGCCGCTGGGCAACGCGAATCGGACGTTCGACAAAGGAGGATCGGTTGACGCGACCACTGCTCATCATCGGCTCGTCGAAGGAGAGCGAAAAGCTGGCCAAAGGCCTGCAGGCAAGTCTTGGCGACATGCTGGACGTGGAACTCTGGTCGCAGCTGACGGGTGGCCTCTCCGAACAGATCCTCGAGAGCATCGAACTCGCACTCAAGCGCGCGGATTTCGCTGCGTTCATCTTCGCGCCCGACGATGACCTCACGATTCGTGATGAGAAGACGAAGACCGTTCGCGACAACGTGCTTTTGGAGCTTGGTGTGGCGCGAGGCCTTCTTGGGAGAAAGAGAGCTTTCATAGTCCGGCCGTCCAACGCCACCGCGGAGATGCGTACCGCGACCGACCTCCTCGGCGTCATTGCCGCGGAGTACGATGCCGCCGAGGCCAAGGGAACGTCCGACAAAATAAAGCGGGCACTCCTACCCGCCGCCAACAAGATTAGAGAGGCTGCCGAGCCCCTCGGGTTCCTTCACCGACCAGTAATCACTCGGTCCCGGCGGGTCAAGGATGTCATGTCGCGCGGGAGCACAGACGGCCTCCCCGATCTGGCGGATGCGGCGATTTACATCGCGGAGAAGCAACAGCACTATTTCGACGATCTTCGCCGGTACGTGACCGGAAGCGATGTCGTACCGTCGAAGTACCTCTACTGGACGCCGCAGGGCAGTGCTCATTGGCTTGAGTTCTGCAAGCTTCGTCGCTACCAGTTCTATCGCGACAGCGTCAAGGTGCTGAGGAAGCATGCCAAGAACGCTGGCGAAGGCGATCGTAGATGTCACCGGCACAGCCGAGGTCGACTTCATTAGCGTTGGCAGCGGTGATGGCGAAAAGGACAACATCCTGCTCAGTCGCCTCAGAGCGCTTCTCTCGGGCGATGAGTACATCTATTACTACCCGGTCGACATCAGCGACATGTTGATTTTCGAGGCCGTCCGCAACGCACTAGGCAAGGGGCTCCCTCGTACTCAGTTTCGTGTCAAGGCTTTGCTTGCCGATTTCACGAAGCTCGAACGGCTGCGATCCTTCTACGAGGAGCGTGAGTCGCCAAACGTGTTCTCCGTCTTGGGCAACACGGTAGGCAATGCCGATGAGGACGGGCTCATGACTGCCGTGGCGAATGCGATGCTCGACGGCGATCTGGTTCTCCTGGAGGTCAACAGCGGCGAGCCGAACACGGACGACCCCGTATGGCAGGAGCGGGTGACGATCGAACACGACTTTACCCCGCTGACCGTCTTCAACGTGCCACTCGTTCCCGAGGACATGACATACGCGCTTATAGAAGGTGAAAGTGCTGTGACGGGGACACAGAGTATTCTTGCTACCTATAAGAAGGCGGAGATCGACAAGAAGCTCTACAATGACATTCAACTATCGATCGTTCATTACTACAAACACAAAGAATTCCTGACGCATATGAGCGAAAAGCTGGATGTCAATATTATTTGGTCCCTACCCAATCCCGAAGAGGGTGTCTACCTTGCCCTCGGGCGCCGCGACGGGGACGGCGGGAAGTAGTGCCGCATGTCGGTCACCGGGCGAAGGAGCCTGTCTCCGAGCGCGGGGGCATCGTCGGATCGTGGCCGCCGAACCGAGCCGGCTGCGAGCGTCGTACGTCCGGCCGGAAGGGAGAAGGGGTTTTTGCGACGCGACTCTTCCAGGTTGGCGAGACAGTGCTGCGTGGGATCGTGGCCCGCCACGCCGTCGCGAACGATCCGTACGCCGTCGAAGTCGCTCTGGGCGAGTACATCTACGAAGGTGGGTTGAGCCCAATTGTCAACCACTCGTGCGACCCGAATTGTGGGGTGCGCCGCAACACGCAGGGCGCACTCGATCTCGTTGCCCGGATCTGCGTACACCCCGATGATGAGATCACGGTGGACTATGCAATGCACAGCTATGTGGTGGAGTACTTTCCCGAGCGATGTCTGTGCGGCTCGCCGCTCTGTCGGAAAGAGGTGACCGGCTGGAGGGATCTACCTGATGCCCGCAAGGCGGCATACACTGGCTACACCGCACCGTTTCTCAGCAATCTCACGGGAGAGCACGCACCAGCGTAGCCGTTCTGCCGACCCATCGGCTCAGGCCCGCTTGGCGCCGGAGACCGCACCAGACCCCGGCGTTCTTCTATCCTGTATGTACGTTCATGCGTTTATAGGTTCCAAATGGCAGATTCTCGATGGTCCCCATTTATTCCATAATCAGGACGTTTCCCTTGGGGGTGACATGAAAGACCGTACCAAGCGTCGGGGCGTATCCTCGTTGCCGAATGCCATCGATTCGTGGGAGCTTGGTGAAAATAATCTACTGGTGGCGATCATTATCTTGTTTGTGCTCGGTATCGCGCTCGCCGCGATCGCGCTGCTCCTGCTGACAGGAAAACCGAGTTCTTTGACACGTATAATCGCTGGCTTGCTGGGAGCGTTTGCGGGCTCTGTCATCGGCGCGACCATGACGATACTAATTGACAAGCAGCTTCAACGCGGGCCGCTGTCGCAGATGCTGTTGGTGCTCGAGCGGACGGTTGGAAGCACGATGACGTCCTCCGAGCGCGACCTGGCTGCATTGAGGGCGCAATGGCACCACTACCATCTCACCCTGATCGACGGCCAGCCGACTTGGCGCTACAGTCTATTTCGATTTGACGAATACCCCTCGATCGGCTCCCTCGCTACCAGGATCGTCCTTGACGACGCTGAAGGTGAGCCGCATGAGTATCGCATTGAGGCGGCCGTGCGTGGGTCACGACTGATAGTCACACAGACACCAATGCAGGGGCAAGAGGCGCCCGCAATAGAGATCTATCCTCACATGCTGCACGACTTTAGAAGGGTGCACGCTGGTCTAGCGATCATGCAGACTTGGGACGGCGATGAAATCTTCAGCCCGGTTCTGCTCAGTCATGTGCCGTTGTGCGAGATTACGTCTGTGGGACCCATTGACCAAGCTGGTGCAACTTGTCTCACGTCGCACTGGGAAAAGATATTTGCGCCACTCGGGAAGCTGCTAAGAGAGCCTGCGGTAGTGAGCAAGAGGCGTGTCGTAGCCGGCAGATACTTGTGGGACATGCTGAGTAGGCGAGAAATGCCGTGAGAAAGCGGTGGTGCCTCTACCCGCCTCACGCGACCGGACTTGGTGGGGGATTCGCGCTTGTCGGCGTGCTCGACGGGCAACCCGAAATTGTGTGGCGCCCTGCGCGATGATGCGCGAGTGATGACACAGCCCCAACCGGATCTCGCACTGGCCATCTTCGATTGCGACGGGGTGTTGGTCGACAGCGAGTCGATCTCCAACGGTGTGCTTGCGAGGATGCTGACGGAGGAGGGCCTGTCGACCACGCTGGCCGAAGCCCGGCGCGACTATCAGGGGCTGCTGTTGGCCGATGTTCTGACCGCGGCAGAGGCGCAGCTCAGCCGAGCACTGCCCGCGGGCTGGCTGGATCGGTTCGAGCGGGAGCGGAGCCTCGCCTTCGGAAAGGGGCTGCGGCCGGTCGCCGGCGCGGCCCGCGCGGTCGGGCGAATACGGGAGGCGGGCGTGGCGACGTGCGTGGCCTCACAAGGCAAGCTGGAGAAGACTCGCTTGTCGTTGCAGATCACGGGACTGCGCGACCTGTTCGAGGACGATGCCCTCTTCTCGGCCTACCAAGTTTCGGAGGGCAAGCCCCATCCCGATCTGTTCCTTTACGCGGCGAGCGAGATGAGCGCCGATCCGGCCGAGTGCGCGGTCATCGAGGACACGCCGTCGGGTGTGGAGGCCGCGGTCGCGGCCGGGATGGAGGTGTTCGGCTATAGCGCGGACAGCGACGAGCGGGCTTTGCTCCGGGCTGGAGCTGAGACCTTCCGGTCGCTGGACGATTTGCCCAGATTGTTGGGTCTTTAGAGCGCCCACAAACCAGCTATCGCCGATCCCGGTTCCTGGCGATCAACTTCATTCCCCGCCACTCAAACCGCCACCGGGGAGGCAACCACGATCGGGAAGGCTGCTCTGCGGCGCTTCAAGCGAAGAAGCTGGGCAAAGAGCTGGAAAAACTCAAAGCCGCGCCACCGACCCAAACGCAAGACTTTGTAACAAGCTTGTGACATTGGTCTCGGGGATTATGCCGTTGACGCAGGGTCCTGCTCTTGCAGACAAAGAGCTGT
Organism: uncultured Solirubrobacterales bacterium; assembly: GCA_963809705.1. Taxonomy (GTDB): domain Bacteria; phylum Actinomycetota; class Thermoleophilia; order Solirubrobacterales; family Solirubrobacteraceae; genus Palsa-744. The sequence continues at coordinate 1,313,183 of CAWEKF010000002.1, forward strand.
GTTAACCCGGGCCAAGCCGAGGTACCGTAGATGTCTTAACGCAAATTGTGCGTAAGCAGCAGGTAAAGAACGACATCCGGAGTGTCCGAGGCACTCCGGTCCAGATCCAGCAGGCGCGAGGGTCCCGGTACCGTATGCCAGCCCCTCTGCGCCTGAACTGGGCTACTCAGCCCACTTGAACTCGGAAACCAGAAGCTTCGAGCAGTGTAGCGGTTCAGATCCCCTTCAGCAGCTCGTAGGCTGGTATCTCAAGTCCTCGCGCGATCCTGGCGACTGTAGAGACCCGTAGGTCCCTCTTGCCGCGCTCAGCGCGCCCAAGCTCGACAGGGTGCATGTCGCACTTGTGCGCGAGAGCTTCCTGGGTCAGCTTGAGCTGCTTGCGACGGACACGGATGTTCTTGCCCACTTGGATCTTTGGCTCCACGCCATAGATGCTCCGCCTCAGAGCCAATAACGTCCAGAACCAATAGCGTACTATTTGCTGTAGTCTGTACGGCTCTCCCAGAAGCTAGGACTCTTCGAAAGGAGCCCAAGATGCCTGGAGCATCCGTAAAAATGGGGCCAGTGCGCGTCGGCAGCGGTTGTTGTGTGGCTCTGATGGTCCCTGTCTTGGTTGCGGTCGTGGTCGGAGCTTTGATTCTTAGCGGATGTGGCTCGGCCAGCCTCAATGGAGCGCCGAACGTAAGGGGTCTTTCTCTACCTTCTGCTGAAGAACAGCTCAATATTCATGGATATAAAGCATCGGTGACTACAGGAGCTTTGTTTGGCGTCATCGTCAAGTCGCACTACACGGTTTGCTCAGAGAATACGCCTAACGGCAAGCTAGTGCCGATCAAAGTTGAAAAGGAATGCTAACCCTCTAATGACGATACCGCCAAATCCTAAAAGATCAGAATTCAAGACTCGCAAGGAATATAGGTTCGCAGTAGGGAAGCATCATAGAGCAGTAAGGAAAGAGCCTATCGTAGTTTTTACTGCTATTGTATTCGCGATAGTATTGGTTGCAACGAAAGGAAACGGTCCAGCAACTCTAATTTCCCTTGTTGCTACACCAATTATATTTACCTTTCTAAAGAGACTTGAAAAGAAATGATTCTAAGATGATTTTATTTCTCTATATATGAGGGAGCAATAGGATGGATCGCAATCAGATAGCACTTGATGAACTCTTCAAGGAGGCAGCGGCTAACCACAAGTGTTTTGTCTCCAAAATTGAGGCCGGTTCGCGCAATAATTTTGTTGACAATGAACTTAGCCTCGCCCTCACGGCGCTCTCTAAGGGTCTTAGAACCCAACTGGAGATCCTTAAGATTCTCAGCGGCGAGAGCAAGGAGATTATCGAGCCAAGCTGAATACTCCTGTTCCTCTTTAGCCATACGTTAATTATATCAGCATTTACTTTTAACTCGCCAGTTTTTCTCGGCGGTCTAGAACCTTGGCTGTGCGTCGCATGAGAGCATCATTCTCGCGCTGGCGCTCGCCAGGGTCATCGCGCTCAATCAAGATGTGGTACGGCAACGCATCGCCGTGAAGTAGCACAAGCAATGTGTCACGAAAGAGATAGGGGTTGTCGCGGCGGTTGAACCTGAACTCCATCTCATCCAGATAGGCTGGAAGATGCTTGACGCTGATCTGGTGGTAGGTCCCTACAACTGAGCGCTTCAGCAGGGACCAGGCCGACTCGACCGTGTTCGTGTGGACATCTCCGCGCACATATTCCTCTGCGGAATGCTCGACGGTCTCGTGTTTGGTGTTCTCGTCGCCTATGTCGTTGTAAGAAGGAAGCTCATCTGTATATATGTTTTCTGTCTCATCTGAAACTGTTGACTTAATAAATCCCTCTAGATTCTTCTTTCTAGAGTTGGGTACCAATCGAAGGCGAATATCCCCACCGCGCTCGATAGCGCCAGCGATCACGACCTTATTGCCCTTGTAGCCAGAACCGAAGCCCCTTCGTTTCCCACCCATATAAGTCTCGTCCACCTCGACGGTCCCTTTGAGCAACGGTTGCTCGTCGTCGCCCATCGCGTCTCTGATCCTGTGCGAGAGATACCAGGCGGCTTTGTAGGACACTTTGAGCATTCGTTGTAGCTGCTTGGCCGAGATCCCCTTCTTTGACTCGCCCATGAGATAGACCGCCAGGAACCACTTCCACAACGGCAAGTGGGAGTCGTGGAACAAAGTACCAGCAGTTACCGAGAACTGGTATTTGCAGCTATCACACTCATATTGGTTGCGAGAGGCCAGCTTTGAGATCGTCGTTGGTTCCTCACAACGCGGGCACTCTGGGCCATCTGGCCAGCGCAGTTCCTCAAGATAGGCTCGGCACCTGTCTTCGGAGCTAAAATCCTCTATGAGCTTCGGAAGATCCATTGCCCCCTCCATCAGAAAGCCCCCATGCCCAGGCACAAGCCCAAGGCCCACGAGCTGACTACAGAGCAGGCCCTAAAGAAGATGTTCCCCAAGAAGGTCCGCGACGCAGCAGCAAATGAGGCCCAGAAGTCCCGCAAACAAGCCAAAAAGAAGATCATAAGCAAAGATACTATATGACCTTCTACCCTGTGTCAAGGGTAAAGTATTAGTGCTGTTTGTTACAAATAGATTGCTTGTTCGCTCTCGCGATCTAGCTGCATCAACGCATCCTTGAGGAGAGTCGCCTTCTCACGCAGGAAGGAAAGCGCGTCGTCTGCCGTCGAAAACTCGGACCCTCCAAGCAACGACTCTTGAAGCTTTTTGGCTTCAGTCAGGGCGCTGACCGTTTCAGACTTCCACCTGCGTACTCGCTTGAGAAGATCCTCGTCGCTGAGAAATGATCGTTCTTGCTCAATCGCTTCAGCTTGCATCAGGGACAGATCGATAGCTTCCCCAAGCGGAGTCGTCGGAACGATCTCTTTCGTTGGGGCATGTAGACGGGTGACCTGCGTTCGTGCCTCGTCACGCTGCCGATGAGGAGCCAGAACCCAGAAGACGCCCGCAATAGCAAGAACGATCAGCAAAAAGCCCGTAACAGCGCCAACAATGCCTGCAACGACCTCTACCAAGATGGGTGCGTTGCTTATCAACGATGTGGCAAGCGCTCCCAACGCGCCACCTCCAGCCGCCGTGATAGCACCAAAGAGGATTGGCGCGCTGTTAGCCCAGGAAGAGGTATCGGTTCTAGCTCTCTGCCACGCCGTCTGCTCGTTGGCTGGGATGGACTGAGCCGGTGTCGTCCACCACAAGAGCAAGACAAACAATCGCCGCAATAGCCTTCGTGTTTGCGCCATCCCCAAATCCTATATGTCCCAACTGATGGGACTCCTCTATGACTTTGTGCGTTTCGTGACATTGTCCACCCTGTATCAAGGGGATAATCCCCTTGGTCTCAACCCCCGAACGGGACTACCGTGGAGGCATGGACCAGGCACGAATCGTGATCGCGGGGGGCGGCTTTGGCGGCTTCTATGCGACCAGGTCGCTCCAGCGGGCCGGGCTCCAGCACGGGGCGCGGGTGACGTTGGTCAACGAGACCAACTTCATGCTTTACACGCCGCTGCTGGCAGGGGCCGCCGGCGGGACGCTCGATCCTCGCCATGTGGTGGTGCCGTTGCGCTCGCAGCTGGGGCGCGCCGAGCTGGTCGTGGGGAGCGTGACGGGGGCCGACCCGGAGCGACGCGCGCTTGGGGTGAGGCGCAGGGATGGAATCGATGTGGAGCTTGGCTATGACCACCTGGTCGTGGCGCTGGGCTCGATCTCAAAGACCTTGCCGATCCCGGGTCTGGCCGAGCACGGGGTCGGGCTGAAGTCGCTGGCCGATGCGACCGGCCTGCGCAACGGAGTGTTGACCTGCTTGGACATCGCCGAGTCGCTGGAAAGCGAGCAGGCGCGGGCGGAGTATTTGAGCTTTGTGTTCGTGGGAGCCGGCTATGCGGGGCTTGAGGGGCTGGCTGAGCTGCAGGACTTTGCGGGGCAGGCGATACGCGCCTATCCCCACTGCAGGGCGCAGGGCATGAGCTGGCTTTTGGTCGAGGCGCAGGATCGGATTATGGGCGAAGCGCCGTCGAGCCTGTCGGCGTTCGCGGCGAAGGAGCTCGAAGCAAGGGGCATCGAGATCGCGACGGGGACGACCTTGAAGGCGGTGGATGCGAGGGGCGCTGTCCTGTCAAATGGCATGCGCGTGAAGGCGCGCACGTTGGTTTGGACTGCCGGCGTGCGCCCGAGCCCGGCGGTGGCGTCGCTGGGCATGGGGCTCGACGCGGCCGGTCGCATCCGGACCGACCGCGAGATGCGGGTGCTCGGCCGGTCGGGGGTGTGGGCGATCGGCGACTGTGCGGCTGTGCCCGATCCGGCCCGGCGGGGAGCGGCGTGCCCGCCGACCGCCCAGCACGCGATCAGGCAGGGCAGGTTGGTGGCCCACAACATCGCGGCCTCCTTGGAGGGACGCGAAGCCAAGCCGTTCCGCTATCGCACCAGGGGGGTGGTGGCGGAGCTGGGTCACAACAAGGCGGTGGCGATCACGCTGGGCTTGCGCTGGCGGGGCCTGCCGGCTTGGCTGATCGCGCGCACCTACCACCTGTGGCTGATGCCGGGCTTGGGGCGCAAGCTGCGGCTGCTGGCCGACTGGAACATCGCGTTGCTGTTCGGCCGGGACGCATCCTCGCCGGGGGTGCTGGGGACGCCCGAGCCGCTGAAGGCGGACAAGAATAATCGGCCAGCCGAGCAAGCCCAGGTGCTCGGGACGCGATAGCGACTCATTGAGCGCAGGGGACATCCGGGCCCGAGGCAGACGTCCTCTCAGCCAAGCGCCCAGAGCAAGGTATGGGCAGGGATGAGTGTGTAGTTCTTGCCGGGCTGATATAGGTCCTTGGTTGCCATCACCACAGGTCTACCTTGGTGTGCTCTGGCGGCCGCGGCGGCCGCGGAGAGGGAAGGATGCTCGCTGTACTTGACCTCCACAACGTCGAGCTCGCGCCGGGGACCGCAGACGAAGTCGATCTCCCCACCACGGGCTGTCTGCCAGATGTGGAGGCGCTCCGGCAAGATGAAAGTCTCGATCAGCCGCTCGGGGGGTTCGTAGCGACGCAAGAGAGCGCTTCCGACGACGCTCTCAACCAAGGCGTGCTCGTTGAAGGCGAGTCCTGGGGCGTGATCGATCGCGACAGTGTGGAGCAGAGGATCTGCGAGAAAGACCTTCTTGTCTCTGGATTGCTCATTGCTTTGAGAGCCGGCGCGCCAGAAGTAGGCCACAAATAGGAAATAGCCGGCCGCCAGCAGCTCGACGTATGCGCGCAAGGTCTGATGGCTTGTGCCAGAGGCGGATCGTCCCAAGGGGACGTCCATCTCACGGGCCATGGCGCTCCAAGAGATCTTGGCGCCCAATGAACGCACCACGCGCTCGAGCAGCGCATGTGCGGCGGGGACGCTGGCGCCTCTGCGCTGGAGCTCTCTGACCAGCGAGTCATACATAACCTGCTTGACCTGCCGCGATGGCTCATGGGCTCCCGAGGCGGCCTCGGCGACAGAGGCGGGCAGACCGCCGAAGCGCAGGTAGCGGCGGAGGGCAGCCTCCAGGGACGGTGCGTACATACGCATCTGGCGCAATAGGACTTGTCCATCGGCGCTGAGCAGCTCGGCTGCCGTCAATTGCGGAGAGCGCGGGATGTCGCTGTTCACCGCTTGGGCGAAGGAGGCAAAGCTTTGGGGGAGCACCAGATGGTCTGCTCCGTGCTGACGGCGTCCCGGCAGCCGCTCGGCGGCGCCTTGCTTGAGGTCGATCGCCGAGGAGCCCGTGCAAATGACTACGTCATCGCGGATGATCCCCTGGTCCCAGAGCGACTTGACGGCCGTTTGCCAGCCGCTGACGGCCGTGACCTCGTCGAGCAGGAGCAGACCCGAGGCAGAGCGTTCGGCCAGATCGAAGGCTCGCTCGACGGTCGCGGCCAGCTCCGAGAGATGCCTTCCCTCCAAGAGGTCGAGCGCGAGATAGGCGATCGAGCGTGGCTGGAGCCCGCTCGCGAGCGCACGCTCCACGAGCAGCTTCAGGTCGGTGCTCTTACCGACCTGGCGGGGTCCGCGCAGAATGTGAATTCCGGGCACACCCAGGTCCAGCTTGGCCACAAAGTCCGCTGGCAAGCGCATCGGTTGAGCGTCGAGCAGCTGGAGGTGTGGATCGGCGCCCTGCCATGCCGAATTGGTCCACCACGCATTCTGACTGAGGATCTGGGAGTCCGATAGCGCCACTCCACCAAGGATAGCGAAAGATGCTGCCCTTATTGGAAGCTAACTTGCAGAAGGTGCTGCATATTCTAGGTGGAGGTGGCGCTTAGCGCCAAGGCGCCCAAGACCGCCGTAAGCCCCTGAATCGACGCCGAAAGCAAAGGCGAAGGGCGGCTGTCGGTGTGAGCCGTGGCGTGGGCGCAGCCGATCGGAGATCTGCCCAAAGCACGTTCGGCGAGCGCCAGGACGTCGGGCAAGACGCCGCCGATGGCGCCGGCCAAGCGGACCCTTGAGCCACCCGCGAGGCGCACGACGGCGAGCGTGCCGACGGCCAGGTCGCCACCCAATGCCAAGCCACCGAGGGCATGGGGGCGATAGTCACGGTGGGGGACGGCGTCCAAGAGCAGGTGGGTCAAAGCCCCAGCCGCCAAAGCGCCTCTCACCGTACGGGCTCTGGAGGCGCAGGCGGCGCCGATGAGCATGTGGGGTGTGGCGATCATGGGCGGCGACGATAGTACGCCGGCGCTTGGTCGCCGTTCCGCGGGCCAAGCGCGGGAGGCCGTGGGATGAAAATTTTGCGCGAGTGGCCATCGTCGAGATCGGGAAGCGTGGCCTGAGGCGAACGGCGATGATAGTTTGGATCGTTGTTCGTACCGGTCTTGCCTCCCCCTCCTCCCAGAAACCGAGTCGCATGCACGTCCACGCGGATCGCATGAGCGCTACCTCCGGGCGAGGCGGGCCAGGTTGTGGTCGTAGCTGAGGAGATCGCCGGCTAGCTCGTGGGCGCTGGCGAGGACGATTGCGCCCGGGAGGCGCAGTCGCTCGTGGCGCGCCCGTAGTTCGGCGGCGTGTTCGGCGATGGGCGCCGTGAGCGGCGTGATCGTGAAGCCCATTGAGACGATCGCTTCGCGTGCGTCCTTGATGCGATCTGCCCGCGCGAATGCGACGAGGGCCTCGCTGTAAGCGCTTGCGGGAACCAGCAGCGGGCGGCCCGTCTTGTCGGCGGCTTCGGTGTCCTGGATGGCCTGGGCGTGATGGGCGTCTGCGGTGTCCAGCAGCCCGATCAGGACGCTGGCATCGAGGATCAGCGGTCCCACTCGTCGCGGAGGGAGTCAAGTTCACCCTCGCGGTAGATGCCGGTCGCGATACCGGCGTGGCGGCCGATCCGAGTGTCGCGAGTGGCGATGATGACCTCGCCGTCGCCGATCGGGCGGACTGTCACCGCGTCGCCCGCTCGCAGGCCGGCGGCGCGCATCGTCTCAACGGGGATGGTGATCTGGTTCTTGGAGGACACGCGCGGCATTCCTTTACTATAACAACATAGAAGTAAAGGTAGGAGGGACGGGGTCGGTCGTTACATCAACAGCACTGGAGCAGAAGCTCGCAGCGCGAGGCGCGAGGCCGGCTCGAAGTCCCCGTGCAATACAAGGGGATCGAGGTCGGCTCCGTTGGGCCACACGACAGTGCCCAGCTGATCATCTACTTGCACCTGTGCGAAGTAGCCGGGATCGGCCAGCGGCTCGAAGACGGGGCCATGCAACTCCCCGGTGAGATCGACGTCGCGTGTGCTGCCATCGCTGAAACCAAGCCTGAGCTTGTAGTGACCAAGCACGTCTACAGAGGTGACGCGAACGAACTCCATGCGCCCATCTTACGGCAATGGGTCGACGGGCTCCGGAGAACCTCCACCGGAGAGATCGACGCGTGTCTTGCGACGAACGGTGGTGGATAGTTTGGATCGTTGAATGACGATTTTGCCTCTGCTGGCATTGGATACCCCGGAGTGTGTCCGAGTTAGTTGTCCATGCCTGTCTTTGGCGGGCACCCGCGGGCGGATGAAATCGGTGATCCTTGTGGGGTCGCCTGCTGACGCCGGTTCCGCTTGGTGGCTGTGAGCCCGTAGTTAGTTTGGCGTGGGAGCTTTGCCGGCACCTCGGACTGTTGCCAAGAGCACGCCCATCAGACTCGTTAGTTCTCAGGGCTCCCCGGGCGATGATCGTGTCGTCGAGTGCAAGGGAGTCGGTGATGGAGAGGGTGATAGAGCGTCCCGGGGCGCTGGATGTTCATAAGGAGCAGGTGACCGCGTGCGTGCGTACCCCAGCCGGTGGTGGCCGGCGCGAGCAGCATGTGGCGGAGTTCAAGACAACGGTGCAGGGGCTCCTTGGGCTGCGCGACTGGTTGAGCGCGCATGGGGTCACGCATGTCGTGATGGAGGCCTCAGGGGTCTATTGGAAGCCGCCGTGGGCGATCCTGGAGGACGAGTTTCAGTGCATGCTGGTCAACGCGCGGCACGTCAAGCAGGTCCCTGGGCGCAAGACCGACGTCTCCGATGCTGCATGGCTCTGCCAGCTGCTTGAGGCGGGACTCTTGAAAGCGAGCTTCGTGCCGCCGAAGCCGATCCGCACGCTGCGCAACCTCACGCGCTATCGCAAGGCTCAGATCGCTGAGCGTCAAACGCGAGGCCAACCGTCTGCACAAGATCCTCGAGGACACAGGGATCAAGCTCGACTGCGTAGCCTCGGACATTCTCGGCGCCTCGGGTCGCGCGATGCTCGACGCGCTGTGCAGGGCACGACCGACCCCGAGGCACTGGCCGATCTGGCACGAGGCAAGCTGCGGGCCAAGATCCCCGCGCTAGGGGAAGCATTGGAGGGTCGTTTTGACGAGGAGCACGCGCTGGTGGTCGGCGCGATACTCGCCCATATCGACTTCCTAGATGAGCAGATCACGCTGCTCTCAGACGCGATCGGGGAGAAGATCGCCCCTTTCGAGTCAGCCGTTGAGCTGCTCTGCACGATCCCCGGCGTTCAGCGGCGCACCGCAGAGGTCATGATCGCCGAGATCGGCACCGACATGTCGGTGTTCCCGACCGCCGGGCACCTGGCGTCCTGGGCCGGACTGTGTCCCGGCAACGACAAGTCAGCCGGCAAGCGCCGCTCTGGACACACGCGCAAGGGATCGAAGTGCCTCCAGGTCGCGCTCACCGAGGCAGCCCAGGCCAACACCCGCTCCCGCGACACCTACCTCTCCTCGCAATACCGTCGCCTCAAGCCCCGGCGCGAGCACCGCAAAGCGATCGGCGCGATCCGACACTCGATCATCGTCTCCGCCTGGCACATGCTCTGCACCGGCGAGGTCCACCGCGAGGCCGGCGGCGACTACTTCACCCGCCTAGACCCCGAAAAGCACGTCCGGCGGCTAATCGCACAGCTCGAACGCCTCGGACACACCGTCACGCTTCAGGAGACCGCCGCTTGACGAACGAATGATTTCCCATCAGCCAATTCCGACTGAAGGCGCCACCATCACGCACGGGGGTTGCGCGCGGACTATCATACACACCCAAGGTCCGAATCGCTTGGCATTCTTGGGGGGTGGACGAATCCAGACATCCGCGTTATCGCGACAACGAAGGCTCGCGCTTCTACAGGGCGGGCCGTTTGTCGCCGGAGGAAACCTGGCGGGCTCTCAGGGACGAGCTGGGACGTGTTCTCATGGATGCCCAGCGAGTCTTCTGGCGGAGTCGGCTGGAGATGGCGCCTGAGCGCGTTCGCTGGTGGCATGGGGCGATCTTCGCTCGCCATTTCCCTTACGACGGTGGGCTCTTTCGCCAAGAGCGCGCATACTTCGGGGTGGTAACCGCAGATGGTGGAATGCGCCAGATCGAGGGAAGCTCGCCCGACAATCTGCGCCGGGACCTCGCGGAGGTTTGCGCCTCATTCAACGGCGGCATTGAGCGACTCGGGAAGCGGAACGCCAGTGTTCTTGAGCAGACCCGCGTGGCAGGCGCTGTGTATGCGGGCATCCTGCGCGTGCATCCCTTTGCTGACGGGAACCACCGCGCTGGCTTCGTCGCGCTCTCGGCCGCGCTGTGGTCGTTGGGACTACCCGCCGTCGAATTTGCGCGGGACGCGGACATGACTGACCACGACGATGCCATCGCGCCAGCGCTCTTCTCGCCCGACGGGGACATCGAGCCGTTCGCGCAGCTTCTCGCGATGCGCATCGAACGCGCGAGTAAGCCCGCGACATGAGATACCCTCAGGGCATGGAAAATGGACTGCATCGCTCGAATGGGACGCATGACGTGGCGCAGATAGCGCGCGGGGATCGACTCGTGGAGGCGACTCCCGAGGCCGTCCGCGAGCTGGCCGAAAGCGCGATGCTGCTCTCCCAAGGAGCCCGTCGCGCGATCGAGATGAGGCGCGACGCCGACAACGGAAGCACGGACCCAGCGGCGCCCGCGATGCCAGCAGCGGCCAAAGCGCGCTCCTCCTGAGGGCAGCAAGCCCGGCGTCAGCCGACTCCCACCGCTGGCGCAGCCATCAGCGCTTGGTTTGCGCGCCGACAAGTTTCGCCCGCTCGCCCAAACCGCGAACCGACGGTCCCAAGCGCGATGGGACACCGCCTACAGACCATCGTGAGGTGAGCGTCGAGGACCTCCCCGGCCACCAAAGGTCCTCCGTCCCACTGGGATCGCCCTCAGCCTCCCGAGCCAAGATCTCCCGGCCGATTCGCCAGTAGAGCCCGATCAGCTCATGGTTTGACCGCCAGCACGGCGCGCGAACGAGCCGCGTCGATCTCGCGCTTGAGGAGCTCGAGCAACTGGCAATCAGCCAGGCGCGTCATGGCCCGCTTGATGGCGGATGGAGGCGCTTGCGCTACTCAGCGTGCTTGCGCTTGCGCCAAAACCAAGGCCAGTCGCGCCTGTCCTCATCCGTGATGACTCCGCCAGGGCCCGCACGAGGGACCGATGATGGAGCAGGCATCGCGATCGGTGTAGAGGACGGCGTCAGAGCCGGTAGCTGGGGTGGCTTGGAGCTGTCTGGGGCGCTCATGGCATCAATCATCCTAGCTTGTCAAGAGAGACCAATCAACGATGCTGAAAGCGGCAGCCCGATCGCAAGTGTTGCTACCGCAGCGCGTTGTGAGCGCTGCTTTGCCCTGAAGCGGCGCGCATTATTCGAGTATGAGCGATCCAGATCGGACAGCAACTGCCGGCAAGTCGCAAGAGCCGGATATGTTCCATATGTTTGATAGAAAGCATCGGCCATGGGGCCAAGCTCTGTGACACGCGCGTAGTCTCCTCCCAGCCCGAGCGTTGGACCCAAGCAGCACAGCGAAGCGATGCCGAGGACCACCACCGGCAGCCACCAGAGTGCGCCGAAGGCGCCCCTGGCAGCGAGATCTGCGGCCAGCAGAGCGCCGCTGAATCCGAGCGTACCCATCGTGCGCCCATCCAGGCTCGTCTCGTCAGCGAGTTGGCCCATGATCTGGGTCTGGGCTAGCGATAGGACGACAGCCAGGATGAGACCCTGATGCGGCGGTTGCTCGATGGAATCTCTATTGGGAATCGACATCCATGACACGCTACGCGGCGCTTGGGACGAAATTTTGCGCGGGAGACTTCAGGGTGCCCGGACGTGCTGGAGATTGGGCACCGTGGGAGACGTCAAATCCAGGACGCCAATCTTCGGGGATCGGGACGGCGAGCTCGCACGCAAGGCGATGGTTTGGATGGATCGTCGGGCCGTCGCTCAGCGATGAACGAGGCGCGAGGCCGGCTCGAAGTCCCCGTGCAATACAAGGGGATCGAGGTCGGCTCCGTTGGGCCACACGACAGTGCCCAGCTGATCATCTACTTGCACCTGTGCGAAGTAGCCGGGATCGGCCAGCGGCTCGAAGACGGGGCCATGCAACTCCCCGGTGAGATCGACGTCGCGTGTGCTGCCATCGCTGAAACCAAGCCTGAGCTTGTAGTGACCAAGCACGTCTACAGAGGTGACGCGAACGAACTCCATGCGCCCATCTTACGGCAATGGGTCGATGGGCTCAGGAGAACCTGGCGAGCGGCGATGCAGTGACTATGAGCGGGGAGCTGTTGGGATAGAGCGTTGCGATGAGATCGCGTAGCGCCTCGAAGTCGTGGCGGTTCTCGGTGGCGATCCGATGGCCGTGGGTCCAGGCGCAGGCCGCGATCTGAATATCCAACACCCAGCCCGCCCGTTGCTCGGGCTTGACGCCCTTGCGACGGGTGCCGGTGGGCGGTGTCGGCTGCATCGCTCGAAGACGGCCGGCGAGGATGGCCGCTGCTCGGTCGAGCGAGAGGATGTCCACCAACCCGCTGGCGACGAGCCCGACGAACCAGGTCAGCGCCAATGCCATCCCCGACTTATCGGCTGCTCCTGCCTGAAGGCCACGGACGACCTCCATCACAGTGGGCGCCGCGATAGCGACCGGCTCGCCCGTGCTTGCTTGATCCAGCAAGTGTCGCTCCAGCGAGCTGCCCGGATAGATCCGGGAGACAAGCGTTGTGTCCCAGGCAAGCGTCAAGAAGCGCGCCGGCCCGCGAGCATCGCCTCGTGGAGTTCGTCTGGCGATGGGAATGCCAGTGTGTCGCTCAAGCCGGCACGCTCGACGGCGGTACGACGCTCAGTCGCCAATGCGGCGATCCGCTCGTGGCGCTCGCGAGAAGAGGCGCCCTCCTGCGCGAGGCGCACGATCGCGTCATTGGCCGTGGTGCCCAGCTCCTGCGCCAAGCGATCGGCTGCGGCCAAGACTGAGTGAGGCACGGTGAGAGTGGTTCTATGCCCCGATCGTACCGGTGCCCTTCTACGAGGCTCCATAGCAGCGCATCATAGCGCATCAAGCGGCGGGGGCAGGGCGAGCGATGAAGCCGAGACTCTCAGCGTAGCGATCCACGGTCGATATCTTCGTGTCGGCAGCTGTGCTCTCAAGACGCGCGACCCAGATCGGTGCGCTGGCGAAAATCGAGACCGAGTCCAAGTGTCGGACCCAGACAACAGAGTGCCACGGCCAGTTTCAAGGCATCGTTGTATGGGGATAGCGGCGGCGCACGAAGTCGGCGCAATGTGGAACGGTAAACGCGAGGAGTCCGCGCTTAGGAGCGTAGATCACCGCACTTTGCAGGAGGGCGTCACGGACAGGGGACAGCGACGTGGGCTTTCGTTGCAGGAGCTCCGCCACTCGACTGGAGCGCTGTGGTTCATCTCCAAGTGAGGCCAACGCGACTACGTAAGCCCGCTCAACATCAGAGAGCCGGCCGATCCGACCCTCGAAGAAGCTCTCGTCGAGGTCTGCCTCGACGAGCGCCTTGGCGACAGCGGCATCCTCTAACGTAATACGCGCAGCATCGCTGACATCCCACGCGCGACGCCCATACTCTTGAATAAAGTAGGGGTATCCCTCGGTATAGGCGAGCACCTCGCCGACGGCGTCCTGATCCCACAAGACGCCCTGACGCTCCGCGGGCAGCACGAGCGCTTCGCGTGCGTCGGATGCCGTTAGCTTGTCAATGGTTGGGTATATGAACATCCGCTCGGCGTATGACTTCGCCTCGGCCGTGAGCGAGGGGACGAGTGGAAGGCCCGCACCGACGAAGGCGATAGGGAGATTGCGTTGCTTGGCTCGGTGAAGAGCCATGATCAGCGCTTCGTAGTCGCCGCGCGAGAGATTCTGTACCTCGTCTAGGATGAGCGCAAAGCCGAGACCCGACTCGCGAGCGGCTTCTCCGACAGCCACGAGCAGGTCACGAAGGTCTTCAACTAGATCACCGGAGTCTGCGAACCCAATGGCGGGATCGACATCGAGCTTGAAGGACACCTCACCGAAGCTAACCTGAAAGGCCTTAAGGGCGCTGAGCCCTCGGCGCAACATCTCTCCAGCTCGCTTCTTGGCGCTCATCTGAAGAAGAGCCTTGCGGGCGCTGTGTGCGATGAGACTGGCAATGGACGTGTTGCGCCCCACCTCCTTGGTCTCTCCCGGCCATCCGGCGTCTTGGCACATGCTCTCGAACTCGTTGAGGAGCACGGTCTTGCCGACGCCTCTAAGCCCCGTGATCAGAACGTGGCGTTCGCTACCTCCAGCTGTCAATTGGGAGATGATGCTGCGCAGATCGGCAAGCTCCCGATCGCGGCCGGCGAGGGCTGGCGGCCGAACCCCTGAATCGGGGGTGTAGGGATTGTGGGTGGCTTTATTTTGTTCCATGTCACATGGCAAGAATAGTGCTTTATAAGTTAGTATACAGTAATTGGCTATACATGTATAGACTATGCTATACAACTCTCAGTGCAGCTGCGGGACGCATCGCGTGAGGAGCGTCGAGGACATCCCAGCCCACCCAGGGCTCAGTCCCGCTGGCGAACGCCGTCGGCCTCGGCCTGCGCGGATCGGCCAGCCAGGAGGCAGGCCGTTCGCCGAGGTTTCGTTCGTCCCGGCCCGCTTGTCACCCGGCTGCGAGCAGCACTGTCGCGCAGCCGGTGACATAAGACGCGACGGCGTCGCGTGCTTGGGCGCGCTTGTTGACGAACTTTGGCTTTCGCTCACAGGGACGAATGTCAATCGCAAACTCGATGTCAAGCGTCTCGGCGATCCGAGCGAGAGTGTCGATCGTCGGGTTGTGCTCCCCAGCCTCGATACGCGCGATCTGCGGTTGAGTCATGCCTAGCTTCACGGCCAGTGCCCGCTGGGAGAGGTGCTGTTCGGTTCGATAGGTGAGCACCTTCAGAGCAACGGCGCGCGCCATCGCCGTTCTATCCCACTCGGCCCTGAACGCTGGATCGTCCATCTCCTCGGCAAGGACCTGTTCGCTTGTCTTCATGTCGCTGAGCTTCATCGTCATCCCTTTCGAACTCCACGTAACATAGCACGCTTGTTATCGCTCACGCGAGTCCCGCCTTGCTTGAAGATCCTCGAGGCGCTGTTTTGCATCGCGGATCGCTCCCTCAAAGCCACGCCTGTCGACCTGTGCCTCGGGCGCGATTGCGAGGATCAGGCCGCGCTTGGGACGGTATTCGGCGCAGAGGGCCGGGAGAAGGGACGACGCGCAAAAACACTCCTGGTGCCGCTGGCTGCTGGGGAGATCAAAGCGTGGCTTGCGGCGGATGGCGATGGATGGGTTTGGATCGTTGTTCGTACTGGCCTCGCTCCTCCTTCCTCCCAGAACCAGTCGGCGCACTCCCACCGCTTGCCCCTAACCAGGGTGAAGCGCGACACTACTCGTGCAAGGCAGGTTCAGAGACACATCTATCCAGGTCATTTACCTTAAGTCGTTCGAGCTTCACATTAAACAATCGACTAAGGCCATCCCAAGCATCGGCGCCCAGCTCGAGAAACCCACAAATCCCAGCTCCGCGAGCCGCGCGCTTGCTGCAGTGGCGACATCGCGAACATGCTCACGCTTGATGAATCCAGATGCAGGAATCCGCGGATCGCACGGCACGAGCTTTTTCCGCACGAAGTAGTCTACGACTCGATATACGCGCACACAAGGCGCGGCACGTCTTCGGGCGAGCGATACTCCCAGGAGGTCGTGACCGAGGCGGCCCCCCAGCGGCAGCTCCTATGCCCTGAACCGAGACCACAACCTCGCAGAGAACACCGTAAGGAACTGGTCTCGCCTCCCCTCATCCCAAACCGATCGGCAAACTCTCACCGCTCGCCCGAACCGCGGATCGGCGGTCCAAGCGCGATGGGACACGCTTACAGACCATCGTGTGGCGAGCGTCGAGGACCTCCCCGGCCACCAAGGTCCTCCGTCCCACTGGGATCGCCCTCAGCCTCGGTCAAACTCGGGGGCATGGCGCTCGACGATGCGCTGGACCCCAGCGCTGATCTCCTCCAGTCGCGGGAGCCGATCTTGCAACTCCTCGGGAACGCGCTCAAGGAGAGGTGGAGCAGTCCTGTAGCGGGCTACCCCGACCGGGCGGTCGATCCCGCCGAGCGCGTAACGGGCAACCGTTTCGTTGCGGCCGGCACACAGGACCAGTCCGATCGTCGGCTCATGGTGGCTCTCGCGTATTCGATCGTCGATGACGTTGACGTAGAAGTTGACCTGGCCTGCGTAGTGGGGACGGAACTTGCCGAGCTTGAGCTCGATCACAACATAACGATTCAAGGGAATATGGAAGAAGAGCATGTCGATGAAGAACTCTTCGCCGTCCACATCGAGTGGCACCTGACGGCCGACGAACGCGAATCCGACACCCAGCTCGATCATAAAGCGCTCGATCTCGGCTACCAAGGACCGCTCGAGCTTGTCCTCTTGGATACGACCTCCCAGGCCGAGAAACTCGAAGTTGTAGTCCTCATGAACGATCTGTTGGACCAGCTCGCTTTCGGCGGCGGGGAGCGTACTCGAGAAGTTGGTCAATGCTCTTCCCTCACGCTCGTAGCGATCTGTGGCGATGTTGTGTTCGAGCAGCTTGCGCGACCAGGCCTGTTCGAACGCGCGCTCGGCGTACCACATACGCGCGGCCTGATCGTCGAGCTTGTCGAGAAGGCAGCGAATATGACCCCAGGGCAATTGGCCCACAGGCTGTGGGCCAATTTGGCCATCCGGCCAATAAGAGGCGAACTGGCGCATGTACTTGAGATTCGTCCGCGAGAGTCCAGTCATCGCCGGGAACTCCTGCCGAAGATCGATAGCTAGCCTGTCGATGACCTTCGCACCCCAACCCTCACGCTCCTCCCGCGCCAATATCTCCCGGCCGATTCGCCAGTAGAGCGCGATCAGCTCATGGTTGACCGCCAGCGCGGCGCGCGTACGAGCCGCGCCGATCTCGCGCTTGAGGAGCTCGAGCAACTCGGGATAGTCGTCGGGAAGAATCGGGGTGCTGACCATTGTCTGCACGATAGCTTTTGCGTCGGACGGAATTCTAGAGTCTGCCGCTGGGTGCTGGACCACCGGTGTTGCTGGCTCGGCGACGTACGTGCCGATAGTACGAATGCGCCCCTCGAGCCGGGAGATGGATAAGGATGGATTGTTGGGCGTACTTTCCTTGCCTTACGCTGCAGCTTCAATCCCGCCGGCATTGTCCCACCGATAGCCTTCACCTTTGACCCGAAGCCTCTGGGATCATCCACAACTTTGTATAGGACGATGGGTTGGCTCCTCCATGGAGAAAGACTGCAGAGCATGGAGCAGAGATTTGGTACCGCGTTGGCGCTGGCCCTGGTCGGGTCCGTGGCTTGCATCAGTGCCTCATCCGTCGCGGCGACACTGCGGCCAAAAGGTAATCGCATCGATCAGCGCGGAATCCCGATCTCGGCAGGCGGTGGCTGGCTCATATGGAGTGTCCCTGTCGACGGAAGCTGGGGCCTTGAGACCTATCGCAACGGTACCGGTCGAAGCGCTCCCCGTGGCACCGCGTTCCGAGCCCTTTGATGTGAATGTGGGGACCCGATACACTAGGAGCCCTTACACCGGACAGAACACCAGCCTCAAGGAGGTCATATTTTTCCCGCGCGAAATAAACCATGCGCAATCAATCTATAGGGGATAGCCAGCGAAGACCCCCATCTACCCTACGCGCGGCCCTCGATCCTCCATTCTCTCACCCATCATTTCGGTATGCAGATGCTCGGACTGGTGCCCGCCTTCATTCCCTCCGTGGTATTTACCACTTTATACGGTGACGCTATGTACGTGTAAAGTTCGCCCGAACCAGCCTGGAAAGCGATCTCATACCGACCTCCGGGAGTCACTGCGATGTTGGGGCTCGTACCCACCATCATCCCCTCAGTCGTATTACTCACTTTATACGGGGACGCCACATACGTATACAGTTCACCGGAGCCTGACTGGAAAGCTATCTCGATTTCTCCGCTGGGAGCCACCGCAATACTCGGGCTAGTACCTGCCTTCATCCCCTCAGTCGTATTACTCACTTTATAAGGTGACGGCGAGTAGGTATACAGTTCACCCGAACTCGCCTGGAAAGCCACCTCAAATCCACCACCGAGAGTTGTCGCGATGCTCGGACTGGTACCACTCCTCATTCCCTCAGTGGTATCCACTACTTTATAAGGTGACGCCACATACGTGTACAGTTCACCCGCACCCGACTGGAAAGCTATCTCGATTTCTCCGCTGGGAGCCACCGCAATACTCGGGCTAGTACCTGCCTTCATCCCCTCAGTCGTATTACTCACTTTATAAGGTGACGGCGAGTAGGTATACAGTTCACCCGAACTCGCCTGGAAAGCCACCTCAAATCCACCACCGGGTGTCGCTACGATGCTTGGACTAGTGCCCGGCATCATTCCCTCGGTCGTGTTCACCACTTTATACGGCGACGTTGAGTAGGTATACAGTTCACCCGAACTCGCCTGGAAAGCCACCTCATACCCACCGCCGGGCATCGCTGCGATACTCGGACTAGTACCCGGCATCATTCCCTCGGTCGTGTTCACCACTTTATACGGCGATCCTACATATGTGTACAGTTCGTCGGAGCTTGCCTGGAAGCCCACCAATGGTGAGGCGGTCGTGAATACCTGATCGCTACCATAGCTCGTGATCCCTCCGCTAGTCGCGACGAGTCGGTAGTGGTAGGTTGTGTCGGGTTCAACAGCCGTGACCATTGCGCTCTCGGGCACGGCACTGGATCCAGAGCCAGCATCTCCTTCAGGCGTCGCCATACCGTAGGCTGAAGTTTCCCCGTATTGGAAAAAGTACTTTGCGTCATAGCCTCGCGGGTCGACCGTGCCATTCAGTTGGGCTTGCGTCTGATATACGTCCGACGCCCCAGTCGTGACAGCTTCAACTGGCCCAGGGGTCGTAAACGCTTCATCACCGCCGTAGGCGATGAGGCCTGCCGAGTTACGCGCCACGAGTCGGTAATGGTAGGTCGTGCCTGGGGACAGTCCGACGGTGGCGCTCGCCGGGACCGCACTTGTACCGGAACCCGCATCGACTTCCCCGGTCGTGGAGCCATAGGAGGGGCTCGTGCCGTACTGGAAGTAGTAATGGCTGTCAACCCCATTCGGATTCACGGTACCTTCCAATGTCGCCTGGAGCGGCTGCAAGCCACTCCGCCCGCCGGTAATCACTGTCGGTGGCGTCGGATGTTGCCAGACGCGCACATAGTCCACGACGATTTCGTCAGGGACGACGAGTTTCCCGCCGTAGCTACCTGGGGGCACGTCGTTCATGATCAGGTACTGGGGCGTAGAATTGATATAGCCGGTGTTGACTTCACCGACCTTTGCCCCGTCGTAGTAGAACGTGAGTACACCTGGCTCCCAGTCCACGCCGTACGTATGCCACCCTGCGTAGCTCCCGGATTGGCAGCCTTGTGTTTCTTCTACCGGAGATATATGGTGATGCCAGGTGTGGCAGGCTGTCCCGTGCAGGCCCTCCATTGTGTCGATCTCGTTTTCCTCGTTCTCGGGGAAGCTCCATAGTGCCGGCCAGTCCGGTATGCACCCCCCTTTCGGACATCCTTGTGCTTCTCCGCCCCAGCCAACTATGTAGGCATGCCATTCGACGTATCCGTAGGAGTAGAGAAAGCCGCTGTGTCCGGGCTTGCCGTCGGCCGGATTCGACTCGACCAGCGCGCCGGTGTCTGCATGGTTAGCCCCACCGCACGTGCTTTCTTGCGCCCTTACCTGCAGGTACAGGTACCCATTGCCCGGCTGGGACACAAGGCTCGGCGACGTGCATTGCCCGGACATCGGTCCACTCGGCCATTCGGGGGTCCATAGGGCGGTGTTGAGACCGTTGGCGCTGAATTCTTCGTTGAAAAGCAGCACCCAGCTTCCCGGAACTCCATTAGGGAGTGGTTCGGCCCGGGCCGTGTTCACCACCACGGACGCGAAGCTCAAGAGCCAAATGCCCACTAGTAGCGACGTGAGCATGACGCGGCGGACCGTCGGATTCCTCCAAGACCCGCTGTTCTGCTCGCCCCGGCCCATTGCGATTGCTGCATCGCGCCCGTAACGTGACATCCCTGCCTCCCAATTTCTCATATTCCCGATCCATGCTGTCTATATGGACCTGGACCAATCTCCTAAGCAGCAAACAGCGACGCACTCAACGGTGCCATATAGACCGCTACGTCACGATTTGGTGATTACGTTATTGCGGCGACAATAGTTGGCCCAGTTTGGCTTGTCCATCCCCTGAAACGGGTGATCTTTGGGTGAGTTCGGGTGATAAGGACTTTGTGATGATAGGGGCCATCGGATAACATCTGTTGGTAAATGCGTTCTGAACTCCTATCACTGTCGCGATGTCCATCCTGCGGATCGCCGAGCAGCTTGCAGCTCGACGGCGGCTACAGCCCAAAGCAGTCGACACGATGAGCGACGATCCTGCGCGAGCATGGCTGGGAAGGCTACGACGAGACCTGAACTGGATGTGGGGGCTACGCGGGCTTCGGCCGCGCGTGCTGTGGTTTCACTGGCGCGCTCGGCGCCTGGCGTGGCGCACAAATGATCTGTTCAGCATGACCTCGGTCACGCGGCCGTCAGACATGCGAGTCTTGCTTGACTTGACAAGGGGCTGCAGCCGAGTCGTTGAACTCGGTACGGCGACCGCGTGGACAGCGATCACGCTCGCGCTTGATGACCGTCGGCGCCGGGTCGTCACCTATGACGTGCTCGAACGCGAAGAGGCCAAACGTTATCTAGAGCTCGTCGGGCCGGACGTCAAGGAGCAAATCGAGCTGGTGGTTGCACCAGGCTCCACCGGCCCTCGGGACCAGCGGCTGGTCGATCTGCTGTACATCGACTCATCACACATGCGCGAGCAGACGATCGCAGAGGTGCGAGCGTGGCGACCGCATCTGCGCCCAGGAGCGCCGGTGCTCTTCGATGACTACGCACACCCAGACTATCCGGGAGTGCGCGAAGCCATCGAGGAGCTTGGACTCGAAGGCAAGCAACGTGGCGAGCTATTTATTCACCGACACAACGACTGATCGGGAAGCAGGATGCGTGCCCTTATCAGTCTATCTATCCCGAAACAGGTGATCTTGGGTGAGTTGGGGGATAGACCTATCGTTGCCGTGTTGTCTACTGACTCCCGTGCTCTCCTTGGAGTGGGAGCGTCAACCCGATCAACTCCCGCTTACTGCGAACGCCGAGCTTGGCACGGATGTGGGCAGAGTGCGTGCGGACGGTCTCGACGCCGAGCTGCAGGGCGTGTGCGATTTCGCCGTGGGTGTGGCCCCTGCCGAGATACTCCATCACTTCCGCCTCACGCGGTGTCAAGGAGACCGCCGTGATAGGGCGGCTCCGTTCAACCAGATGACCATCGACATCCGCAAACACGCGTCTGCCATCCGCCACTATGTGGACGGCAGCGAGAATGTCGGCTGCGGAGACGTCCTTGGCAAGACAGCTGGCTCCCCTCGCCATCAGGCGCATCGCGTAGGCGACGGTCGGGTGGTGTGCCAGCACGACAATTCCGATCGTCGGCTGGGCGGTCCTTATGCGCTCAAGGACAGATGACTTGCCTATGCTCGCCTCGTCGAGAATGGCGACGTGCGGCGACTGCCGCGCGACGGTGTGCTCAAGCGCGGCGTCATCCAGATCGGCGCCGATGATCCGAAGGTCTCGATCCTTGTTCAGAATCTGTGTCAGGCCACGCCCGACCAGCGCATCAAAGCGTCCGAGCGCGACGGTGACGTGTCCAGCCTTATCATCCGCCCGCTCGTCAGCGGAGCGTGGCAACGCACCGACCGCGTCGAGGTAGGTCGAATCCTCCACCCGGTTGAATAGTTCGCGGGACGTCGAGCGTCCAACGCGCGTGCCGCGAAGCTCGCGATCGTCCTGCCCACGCAGACCCCGCTCGGCCAGCACGTGCGCCATGGCATCGAGCAGGCGCTTAGGCTGTGACTCCATGACCTGCTCGCGCGGCCATAAGCGCTCGGCGATGCGCGCGGGGATCCCCTGAAGCATGGCCCTCACGAGTGCCGGATGCCCACTGCCGCCTGCCGCTTATCTCGACGCAGACAGCGCACACCGCAGTCCCACGGACTGCCCAATGGCCTCTGTCTCGCCGATCCCAATGCTACCGCTGCCCCCCATGAATTGAGATATTATACATGCTGAACTCGGCGCCATCGGTGAGGGTTGGACCCTCATGCCAGCCAGCCCGGATCCTCAGGTCGCGCTAGGCCGCGCGATCCGCCTACGCCGCGAGGAACTCGGCCTTGAGCAGCAGACCGTGGCGCTCGATGCCGACATCGAATCGTCGTGGCTGTCCCACATCGAGTCGGGCCGGCAGAACCCCTCATGGGGCACAGTCGACCGCATCGCACGCGCTCTCGCGTGGTCGCTGTGGGAGCTCGCCAAGCTCGCCGACGAACTGGAGACCGAAGGCCGGCGGCCAACCGACAAGCCGCTCAGCCCACGCGACTGACGCGCGACTCAGACTGACCCAGCCGACGACATACGACAACACTGAGGTGGGGCGTAGCCGGGCGCTCCAGCGAGCGGGGCGTTAGTCTCCATCCGCGTGAAGGCCGTGATCTTGACCGACGGGTTCGGCTCGTGGCTCAGCTACGAGACGGCAGTACATCCGAAGCCGACGGTCGAGATCGGCGGCAAGCCGCCATCGGGCCTCGACAGGACATGGACGCGTCCGTCAAGCCTTACGCAGGCCTAATTTACTTCGTGCGGAAAAAGTGATCTCTTGAGGCTAGTGTTCTGTCTGGCGTGAGGGCGAGAATGTCCTGCGTGTGAGCGGGTTTCTGGTGGATTGGGGGTTCATGTTGACGCTTGTGGCGGAGCAGCCGGAGTCGTTGTGAGATGTCGTGTTGCCGGTCAAGGCGCGCGAGCTGCCGGAGGATCTGGGACGGCTCGATGTGCTGTTGGCCGACGAGGAGTTGTTGTGGCCGATCATGGAGCAGTGGCGCTCGGAGTTCGAGCGGACTGACCGGCTGGTTTTGAGAGATGAGCGTCCGACGATCACGATGGAGACGTTCGTGCGGTTGATAGTGCTCAAGGCGCGCTATGGATGGGGGTAGAACACTGGTCAGCGAGATCTCAGACTCGCTGCATTTGCGGCGGTTCGGGAAGGTGGTCCAATACATTTCTTTCCTTGTTCCGCACGCAGCGCTGCACCGGCACGGAACCAAAGACCTCCTCGACGGCCGCCCGGAGTGCCTTTGACCCGTCGAGTACGAGGACTCCCTGCGCGACATCCAGGCCACGACCGGCGAGGTCGGCGAGGAGGTGGACGGTGACAGTCTTGTTCTCCGTGGAGCCATCCCACAATCCCAAACGGGAGCTTCACCCCGTCGGTGCTGACACCAAGCGCGACGATGCAACAGCGGCCCTTCAGCTCGATCCCGTCAACCATCAACGCCGCCAATATCCGCGAGATCGCGGCTCACCAGGGCGTCCAAGTGCTCCCGCGGGCCGCCGATAAACTCACGGCTGACCGCGGACTTCGACACTGAGCGCTCCCCGTCGTTCACCTGCTCACTGATGGGCTCACGGGTATGTGTGAAGCGCCGGGTGCTGACACCCGCGAGCATCTGCTCCAATACACAACCCGCGTCAGCGGATCACGCTCAGCGAAATCCCATACGCCCCAAGCGCCACCCCTGCTCACCATCGGCGGTCCTGGCGTGGGGACGCTTCACCGCGACCCGACCCCCGAGGGTCACCTCGCAGTCTTCGTGGCCGTGACGCACCGCAGTGCGCCTTATTCTTGGCGTGCTTCGGACCGACAAGCTCGGCCTCCCATCATCTCGCTCAGCACGCCCAACCACAAACCAACGCTGAGCACCAAGAGACTCCGGCACGCCAGCCAGCTCCCCCAACGCGTCCTGCACACTCGCCGGCAACCCCAGCGCAGGGCTCACGACCCGCTCCTGCTCTACGGTCTTCATGGTGGTCCCTTCGTCTCGGTGGATGATTTCGCACTGCCACAGTCCCAACGGGACCGAACGAGACGGAAGGACCGCCACCCACAAACTCCTACGAACTACGGGACAACTACGACCCACATCCTCGCCATCTAGGCATGAGGTCCGACAAACCCTACAGTCTTTATAGTCTCTACCCATGCGCGTCTGCACTATCATCACCAAGGCTTGGCTTGCCCACGCTCGAGCGCTCATACGAGTCGCTTTGCGCCCATCAACCCGAGAGCAGTATGAGCGTGCTAATCGTGGATCCGGTTGAAGGGCTCCTCGACCCCGAAGACGAGCCTTTTGCCGTCGTCTACCCCCAAGAGCTACCCATAGCCGATTTTGAGGCCATGGCCGTTCGCTACAGCGCCACCGAGCTGTGCTGCGCGCTGAAGCCATTGATCCTAAGCCACCTCCTCAACCAGGACGAGATAGTCGTCTACCTCGATAGCGACATGCGAGTCTACGCGCCGTTCGACGGTCTGGCGGAGGCCCTCGAGACGAACTCGACACTGCTCACCCCACACCTGCTCGATCCGCTGCCAGAAGATGGCCTTCAGCCTGACGAACTGGCGATTCTTCTCGCGGGCTCCTTCAACCTCGGCTTCGTCGCCGCGCGGGCAACTGCAGAGACCAACGGCCTCTTGGACTGGTGGGCTCAGCGCCTACGTACCAAGGGTTATCTCGACCCTGCCCATGGAATGGTCTTCGATCAGCGCTGGGCCGATCTCATGCCTGGGCTATTCGACCACGTAGGCATGCTACGTGACCCAGGATGGAATTTTGGCTACTGGCGCGCGTCGAGCAGCGCACTGCGTAACGTAAACGGCCAAATTCTAGTCGAAGACAGTCCGTTGCGGTGCTTCCACTTCACGGGCTTCGATGTTAGCCATCCTGAGCGTTTGAGCAACTATGAGAATCGAGCCTTACTCGATCACGACATCGTGCTGCGCGAATTGTGCAAGCAGGTCTCAGAACAGCTCTACGCATGCGGTCATTCGGAGACAAGTGCTTGGCCATATACATATGGAAAGATGTCCAGCGGAGCGCCCTTGACGTCGGAGTTGCGTCGGTTGTGGATCCGCGCCAGCTCCGAAGGAGCAGTTACAGAAGCACCCTTCACCTCGCCGGGCGAGAGCGCATTTCTAGACTGGCTGGCATCACCGGAACCCGGCAGCGGGCACAGTCCACTGAACAGGTACTTGACCGCCCTACACGAGTCCCGGCCAGACCTACAAGCATCCTTTCCCGACCCCGATCGCTCAGATCACGATGATTATCTGAAATGGGCGACCCACGAAGCCGAACATCATCCGCAGGGCATACTCGCTCTGTTGCAGCAGGACATACAAAGCTCAGCGCGATCCGGCCTGTACGGCCTCCCTCCGAACGAAAACATTGGTGCCAAGCGCGGTGAAGTGGTCGTTTGCATACCTGTGTATGGAGCACTAGAGCTTTTTGCCGAGTCCTTCACGAGCGTAATCGCACATACCCCTCATTACGTTCGCATACTGATAGCCGACGACGCGAGTCCAGACCCAGCGATTGGCTCCTTTCTTACTTCGCTTGAGCACACATTGGAGCATGAGGTTCTGTATCTACGCCAACCAAAGAACTTGGGTTTCCCGGGTAACGTAAACGCTGCATTCCACGCTGCAGCCCCAGCTGACGTGATCGTGCTCAATAGCGACTGTGTGGTAGCCGACGGCTGGATGGATGGTATGCGTCGTGCTGCCTACTCGGACAGTCTCGTGGCTACAGCCACCGCTCTGACTAACCACGGAACTATTCTGAGTGTCCCCGAGCGAAACTATCCCCAACCGAGCCTACCCCAGGACCAAGATCTCTCACATCTCGCTGACGCCGTACGGTCGCAATCGCTAAGACTCTACCCGACGCTTCCGACCGCGATAGGCCATTGCACATATTTCCGGCGACAGGCTCTCGATCTAGTAGGCGACTTCGACTTGGCATTCTCACCCGGATACGGCGAGGAGGTCGACTTTTCACAACGTTGCATACTTTCTGGCCTCATACACGTCGCCGCCGATGACGTATTCGTGCTGCATCACGCCAGTGGCACATTCGCCGAGGACGGAGAAAAGCATCCTGCCCAGCAAAAGCACGAGGCCATTATCGATTCACGGTACCCCTATTACCAGCGAGCCCAGACTGCGTTTGGCAATGAGCAACTCGGACCCCTACCTCGCGCACTCGGTGCCGCTCGTAGAGCCATTAAGGGGATAGCCGTCACAATTGACGCGCGTTGTCTGGGTCCGATCACCACAGGTACTCAGGTTCACACACTGAGGCTCATCCGTGCTTTGGGTAATACCGATGACGTCTACGTGCGAGTGATTACTCCGACCCAGATTGGGCAAAACGCGATGGAGCAGCTGAACGGTATGGATCACGTGGAACTGGTACCCCACCATGCAGTCCACCTGGCCATGGCAAAGACAGATGTCGCGCACCGTCCCTACCAGGTGAGCAGCTCCAACGATCTAGTAGTTCTTCGTTGCGCTGGAGAGCGGCAGGTCATCACCCATCAGGACTCAATCGCCTATCGCAACCCTGGCTATTTCCCTGGCTATCCCCAGTGGCAGCGCTATCAGCGATTGACCCGCCAAGCCCTTGCCGTGGCCGACAGCGTCGTTTTCTTCTCCAAGCACGCGGCCGAGGACTCGCTCAGAGAAGATCTGGTGGACCCGATCAGGTCTCATGTCGCATATATAGGCGTGGACCATTCCGATTCGTGCCCACCATCCTCTGTGGATCCACCCAAGGGGATCGAGAGACTCGGCGATCGCCCTATGTTGTTTTGTCTGGGTACGGATTTCCGCCATAAGAACCGCGTCTTTGCCCTTCGCCTACTAGAGGCTTTGCAAGCAAACCACAAATGGAACGGCACCGTAGTGTTCGCCGGCCCTCGTGTGAGCAACGGATCTTCCGCCGGCGAAGAGGCTGCCTTCCTAGCGACTAGACCCGACCTAGCCCAGTCAGTTATAACCCTTCCTGCCGTCAGCGAGAACGAGAAGACTTGGCTACTAGAGCGCTCGAGCGCTGTCCTTTACCCCACGACCTTCGAGGGCTTTGGATTGATGCCCTTTGAGGCGGCTTCAAATGATCGACCTTGCCTATTCGCCAGCCATACAGCACTAGCCGAGACGCTTCCCGCCGAGTTGGCCACGATTGTTCCATGGGATCCAATCGAGAGTGCGAGGCGCATCAATAATCTACTTGGGAGTCCGAGCGCGATCGCCCGACAAATCAGCGCGATCAGACGAGAGGGATCAAGGTTCACCTGGCTATCAACCGCAGACCAACTCATGAGCATCTACCGGGTTGCCGCTCGTTCACCAGCGCGTGACGCTTCTTTGCTGACCATGACGCTCCACGAGATCGAAACCGAACGCGACGAGGCCGAACGCAAGTACAACGAGCTATGGGAGGGCATTACTCCCGAGATGCGCATGCTGATCGGGATCGACAGCCCCCTTACCCCGGAGACACGACAGTCTTTCGCCACGCTAGTCCGTCACCCGGGACTGCGCAGAACAGTCCTGGGTCCGGTTAAGCTCGCCACTCGTGTCCGTCGTGGATTGGGCAAGAAGGAGACTCCAGAAGAGCCATCGACACCAACGGATACTCTGGCCCTGCATTTTGCGCCCGCCAACACCAACCACATGCTCGAGCAACTCGCGCACTCCCGCACCAATGTCGAGGAGCTCGCTTCCGAGCCCGAGCGAGTCCGCTAACGGACTGGGCTCGACGGCCGTACACTACTCGTATCTACTCATATTTGTGTCCACCAATAGATCATGGAACCGATGACATCCGACATACCGATACCTCCCGACGAGCTGATCGATCGCGTTGTAAGCGGCTTCTCCAACGAGCAGGCCGAAGAGAACCGCGCATTGTTCCTCCAGACAGGGCAGCGATCGCTGGAAGATATTGAGCGCGCATTGGCGGCTATCGATAAGCCGCTGGCGGCACAGAACAGCATTCTCGAGTTCGGCTGCGGTTGTGGACGCATCATGCGCTGGATGGAGAGTGTCGACCATACGAAAACGCTTGTCGGGACCGATATCGACAAGCAGGCGATCAAATGGGCCAGCGAGAACATTCCTTTCGCGAGCTTCGACGTAAACGACGGACTCCCACCCACGAGGTACAAGGATGGAGAATTCGATCTGGTCATCAACCACAGTGTTTTCACCCATCTGGATGCGAGCTACCAGGACCAGTGGCTAGCCGAGCTGCAGCGGATAACCGCACCGGGCGGTCTGCTCGTATTGAGTACCCATGGTGAGCACGCTTTCCAAACCGCCGAGCAGCAACTTCCGGCAGACGCGTATCAGCGGCAACAGTGGCGTGAGACGCTCGAACGCGATGGCATCCTTTTCATCGCTGATGACGCCTATGTGGGAAGCGCCTTCCCCGATTTCTACCACACGACTTTTCATGCGCCTTGGTACTTGTTCGCACATTGGAGCCAATGGTTTGAGGTGCTCGCCGTGCTTCCGCACAGTAGCCTCGCATTCCAGGATCAAATTGTCCTGCGTCGACCCGATGAGCATTCCCCCAAGAAAACGCCGCTCGGTCGACGTGCTGAGATTCCCTCGATCACACAAGCCCAACCCCCCTCAGACCTTGCGAATGAGTCGCTGCAGGCAGCTATAGAGAACTCATTGACTGCATCAGCTCAGGCAAGTCGCTTCGGGAGTCTCGGTCTGACTGCGCGTAAGGCAATCTTCAGAGCGGCACGGCCGATCCTCCACAGTCAACATCGGATCAATCGCCAGCTGGCAAAATCCTTGGCTTCGATCGAAGCCAGTCAGAGACGAGCGCATGCCTCCGCTCGTCCACGTCGTCTTTCGCCAGCAATCAGAACGGATCGATCGACTCGAACGAAGACTCGAGGAAAATCAGAGACGACTGACCTTTATTCTAAGAGCGCCTAACAGAATGAGTTTTGGAGTTGTTGGTGGCAGATGAGCGCGCATCCGATTGTGAGGAAGGCTTCGTGGATGTCGGCGCGCCTGTCGTAGCGTCGCTCAAGGCGTCGGTGCTGGTGCAGCCAGGAGATCGTGCGCTCGATCACCCAGCGTTCTTTGCCGAGCCCCGAGCCGTGGGTCGTGTTGCGTTTGGCGATCCGCGGTGTGATCCCGCGCTCGCGGAGCGCCTTGCGGTGCTTGCGGCTGTCGTAGGCTCGGTCGGCGAGCAGGACCTTCGGTCTGAACTTGCCGTGCCGGCCGGTCGGCGGAACGCGATCGATCAGGGCCAGCAGCTCGGTGATGTCGTTGCGGTTCGCGGCGGTGAGCGTCGCGGCCAGCGGCGTGCCCCGACCGTCGCAGATCACGTGGTGCTTGGAGCCCGGCCGGCGGCGATCGACCGGCGAGGGACCGGTCTTTTCGCCCCCCCTTTAGCTCGCACATGCGAGCTGTCCACCACCGCTCTTGACCAGTCCAGCTCTCCCGCGTCCTGCAGCTCGTCCAGGAGCACTTGGTGCAAGCGTTCCCAGACCCCGGCTTCGTTCCAGTCCCGTAGTCGCCGCCAACAGGTCATCCCAGACCCGCAGCCCATCTCTTGGGGCAGATCCTCCCAGGGGATACCGGTCTTCAATACGAACAGGATGCCCGTCAGCACCCGCCGACCGTCCAACCGGTTGCGGCCCGGATACCGATACCGGCGCTCCACGCGCGGCAACAACGGCTCGATACGAGCCCACAACTCATCACTGACCAAAGGTTTCGCCATACGCACCATCTACGACAGCAGCATCCCAAAACCTCTTTTTGTTAGGCGCTCTAAGCAACGAGGCCGTCCTGCCCGGGGCTAAGCCAGCGATACATCAACACAGCGATTACGGACGGGCGAGAAAGTTGACTCTCTCTGCCGAGTAGAAGATCTCTCTGAACTCGGCAAGTGAGTAGGGCTCTCCGCCATCCAATCCACATATGCAAAGTTCCGCGTCGTCGACAAGCAAGTGGTAAACATCATCAGGCGTGGTGCCATAGGCCTCAGCGGACCCATGCCCGTGCTCGAAGATGACCAAGGGCTTGTGTTGCTTCAGCGTGCCTAGCGCGCCTTCGAGCACCTGCTGCTCTGCACCCTCGACGTCGATCTTGATTAGCGAGGGCACATAGCCGGCAGGCAACACCTCGTCGAGTATCTCCAATCGAACGGGGATCTCAGAGACGGCGTCTGCCCCTGGGAGTGGTCGGTAGCGCAGCCCGCTCCAGCCCTCCGCTTCGTGGAAATGCAAGAAGTTCGCTGAACCGGAGCTGTTCGAGAGGGCTGCGCACCTCACTTCCACCTCAGGGAAGCGCGCAGCCAGTGCACCGTGCAAGTGAGGTAGCGGCTCATAGGCGATATGATGACCCTGAGGAGCAGCCGCGATTATCTGGGCAAGGATATCCCCCTTGTGAGCGCCGATATCAATGCAGTTGGCCGTGGGCGCCAAATCTGTAATCAAACGACTCATGCTTGCGTCGTCTAGCCTCTGCTGAATCAGCCAATGCGGCTCATCCAGTTCCGCCTCACCAACGTCAACGAACTCCGGCTCACGAGTCTCTCTCGCCAGCGATCAACGAACGCTCGATTGCAGACAAGCGACTGTCCAGATCTACGAGCACATCCAGGATTGAGCGATCTATCGATGCCTCTCTGGTCGAGTACGGGCGCAAGAGACGCACTACCAATCGTCTCGCAAGCAAACCAAGCGAGCCATACTTGCTCGGCAAGCCATAGCTGTCTTGAGAGCGCTCAAGCTCGACCGCCGCGGCGACGACCTGACTCGGATCGCCTAAATGAGAGGAAGTATGCGGTCGAGACTCACCCCCTAACACCGAACACGACCTTTTCTGATGTGGAACCGCGCCGACTATCGAGGTCTCCACGAGAGCTTTCGGGATGCCTCCGGCCACCAGCCACAACCGCTACCGGGATAGGATCATCCGGATAGAAGCGTTCGATAGTCTCACGTTCAGCCTCTACCAATTGTGCCGCCACCTCAGGATGGTATATGGCGGGAAAGCGATCGTAGTCGTTGTTGTTCTGGCGTGGACAGGCACGTATGGCGACCTCGGAGAAGTACTCCCCTCCGAGACGCAGCGCGGTGCAGAGATCATCAACCAAGTACTCAAAACGCCCGACGAAATCAACCTTTGATACCGGAGAGCCCACGAACTGAGACACGAGTTCACTGACGTATCCGACGCGATACTCCAGCACACGCATGATGAACTCGTTGAAGTCATTGCTGGCTGCTGCCACATCTACGCCGTTGTCCTTGCGCCAACCTGCGCGCATCCGGTGACCCCAATACGAGCGCCACCAGTCCAAGGGATGCCTGACAAATGCAACGCTTAGACGACCCCCGACCACCACATCCTTCAGATTGGCGTGACCATGTGCAGAATACGGCTGCCCACCAAGTGGGTCCGGGCGCATCGTGGCCACTCCCGCCGCTCGGACAGCCAGCTCCGTCCACGTGCCGCCTGTCTTAGGCAAATGGAAGAAGATCATTCTATCGGTGAGGAAAGTGGCCATAAGCTTCGCGTGTGTGTTGAGCAAACGCCTACCGCCGCCAAACGCCGGGAGACGGCGGTCATCAAGTCGGGATCATACGACCTGCTCTACCCGTAACCCTACTTTCCCGCTACGCGCCCAGCGAAGCAGCGTCCAAGGCGATGTCCATAATGGCACCAAGCGATCCATGTCCGCGCCATGGGAGATCGCGTTCCGGCGCCATGCGACAGCCGCGATCATGCAGTTGAGCTTGTTCGGGCGCGGCGACGTACGTCTGATCCGAGCAGCGGATTGGGACTATATCCCGGTGTCCCACCCGGCTCCGCAGCCTCCTTCGACGAGTCCGATTCGCCGACATCGACGAGAGCCTCTACGGCAGTTGATCTTCGTCGACAGCTCCTTTCTGGGTCGGGCTCGCCAACCGCCGCGACACCCGACACGAGCAAGCCAAGGCGCTTCTGGCAGCCCACGACAAGGATCGGCTCGTCACCACCAAACGAAGTGCGCGGGGAGACCTGGACGTTCCTGCGACGCAGAGCCGGACACGCGGTGGCCGTCAGATTCTCGACGCCGTAGCAGCCTCGCCACGCGTGGAGGTTCTGCGAGTCTCCGAGACCGTAGAGACAGACACCGAGCGATGATTGCGCCGCCGAGACGACCGAGAGTTCTCATGGGTCCATGCCACAAGCTTCGCCACAATGCGCCAGTTGCGCACCACCGAGGCCTTCACCTTGGACGGCCACTTCGCCGCCGCCGGGTCACCAGTTGCGCATCTGAGAACCGCTTCGCACGACGCTGCCGGCTCACATGGGGGTCGGACGTCGAGCTATACGCGCCACACGCCTAGACCGGCTACCTTGTCGACTGGCTCGAAATCGTCGTCCTGGGTAACGACAGGTATGCCGTGAGCGAGCGCAGTGGCGGCGATCCAGAGATCGTTGACGTTCAGCCGTCGTTTGTTCTTGGCGAGATGGACTTGCAGCAACGCCCACGATCGGGCGACCGCTTCGCCGATCGGCAGCTGTTCGATGTCGGCGATAGATTCGAGCGTGGCCAAGCGACGGGCGCGCACGTCTAGATCTTCGGCGGCCAATACCCCAGCGTGCAGCTCCCCAACGGTGACCGATGAGATCGCCATCTCCTCGGGCAGCGCGTCCACATCAAGCGGACGGCCGGTCTCGCTCGCTATGAAGACACTGGTGTCGAGCAGCCCACGCTGAGGCGCGCGCTCAGAGGACGGGGCCAAGGTCCTCGGTGGTGTCGTCAGCCAAACGTGCGAGATCCTCACGCAGGCCTGGGTCGGCCTGTGCCACGGCCAGGCGCTTGACGAGCTCGGCGCGTGGTAGCCAACGTCTGCGTGGCTCCTCCAGCGCATTCAGCGAAGCGACCGGCTTGCCGCGCGACGTGATCACGATCTGCTCGCCCGCTTGGGCGCGGCGCAGGACCCCGGCCGCGTTGTTGCGCAGCTCTCTCAAGGCAATTTCAGACACGCTACGAGCGTAGCATATATGTAGCCGTTTGCTCAAGAACCGGCTTGCCGGCAAATCACGATCGAGGACGACGCATACGAGACCCTCAATGCAGCCAAGGAGCACGCCGTAGCAGCCTCGCCGCGCGTGGAGGTTCTGCGAGTCTCCGAAGCCGTGCTCCACCCGGCGCGTGTGCGGGTTCGGCCGCCCTGGCGTCGAGCGCGCGAAGGTGCCACACTGCACGAGATCGAGCCACTGAAATGATCGGCCTGACCCCAGACATAACTCAGGCGAGCGTTCCGCGACACGGAGTCCTGCTGCTCACGTTCGCCAAGGACGCATAGAGACAGATTTGCGCAACCCAGTTCAGCCAGGCTCCGCCGGACGCGCGGGCGGGTCCGGACGTTGAGCCCAACCCAAACAGGGCGGTGCTGGTCCTGGGACGCAATCTTGCGCTCTCATGCACGGAAATCCACCGAAAGTTACCGAACCTCACAAGGATCTGTGAGGTTCGATAACTTTCTGTAATCTCCAAGAACCCCTACAGACCTGGCGTTGGCACGCGGCCGCCTTACCTGGCGGGTCGCGAGCAACAGATCCACCGCTTTCGACGCCTCCTGGAGGACTACCCCGAGAAGCGCCGCAACCTCCGCATCACCGGCCTGCGCGGCGTCGGCAAGACAGTGCTGCTCAAGGAGTACGAGCGGATCGCCAAGCGCCAAGACTGGGTCGTGATTCGCCGCGATTGGAGCGCACGGCTCTGCGATGAGAACGACTTTGCCATGGCCATCGCCGACTACCTGCGAGAGGCCCTTGAAGCGCTCAGTCTCAAGGCGAAGATCAAGAACCGTGTTACCGCCGCGATGGATGCGATCGGGCAGATCGAGATGCAGCTCGCCGAGGGCGTCACGGTGTCTATGAGGGCCGGACAACGACCGCCTGCCCGCTCCGTGCTCGAGGACCGCCTGCGGCTGGCACTCACGCATCTGGGCGAAGTCGCCGACGCGCAAGGCCGCGGAGTGGCGCTCTTGTTCGACGAGGCTCACACCGTCCACGACCGAAGCGCCAAGCGCCAATATCCACTCGGGGCGCTGCTGTCGGCACTGGTGGCGGTCCAAGACGACGACGATCGACCGCTGATGCTGGTGCTCTGCGGCCTGCCGCCGCTGACCAGCAATATCCACGCCGCACGGAGCAACGCCGAGCGCTTGTTTCGGGCCGAGGAGATTGGCAACCTCTCGCTCACACCCCAGCCTCCCGAGCGCGTGAGCGCGGCCGCACAGGCATTGGTGCGCCCGGCCGAGGACATCCTCTACGCACCTGGCCTGGCCGAGCAGATCGCACGCGACGTGGACGGATACCCGTACTTCATCCAATGGTTCGGGGAGGCGCTCTGGGACGCGGCCGATCTGCATGACAAGCCGACGATCACCGCGCGCCTCTACGAGCAGGAGCGCCCAACGATCCAACACAGCCTCGACGAGGAGTTCTTCGAGCCCCGCTATCGCGACGCGCGCCAAGCCGACCAGGAAACGCTGCGAGTCGCCGCCTCACTCGGTGGCGAGCGCTTCGCCAAGGCCGACCTCGACGCGGCGACGAACCGCTCCAGCGGCGCGCTCGCCCAGAGCCTGACACGACTCATCGCCGGCAACCTCATCTACCGCGACGACCACGGCGTCTACGCCTACACGGCGCCGATGTTCGGAGACTTCATGCGTCGCCGCCACCGATGGCCCGCCGCCCTCAACGACGCCGTCCGCGCCGGACTTGCCGCAGGCGCGCCACCGAGCCGCAGCTTCCGTGTGCACGCGCAGGCGCTCGGTATCCGCCCTGGCGTCGACATCGACAGAGCCCTCGGCCTCGCCGGCGAGATCGAAGACTCAGAGATCCTGCGCAAGCTCGAGCTGCGCAAGTGAAGCTGCCCGACGTCAACCTCTTCCTCTACGCCTACGACTCCCGCTCCCAGCGCCACGAGCCGGCTCGCGAGTGGCTGGAGCAGACGCTTTCCGGCACAGAGACCGTCGCCCTCTCCTGGACGGTGCTGCTGGCGTTCGTCCGCCTCAGCACACGCCCAGCCATAGTCGCGACCCCCCTGAGCGCAAGCGAGGCGATCGACCTCGTCCAAAGCTGGCTCGACCAGCCGTGCGTGACCGTCGTCAACCCCACCGAGCGCCACACCGCGGTCCTACGCGAGCTGCTGCAACCACTCGGCACAGCCGGCAACCTCACAACCGACGCCCACCTCGCCGCGCTCGCCATCGAGCACGGCGCGCTGCTCTGCTCCTCGGACACCGACTTCGCCCGCTTCGGTGGCCTGCGCTGGGCGGACCCGTTGCAGTCAGGGTGAGCAGCGTCCAGGCAGCACCACGTGTGCTCAGGCCGAATCTGTGGCTGGATCAACCGCGCTCGCCATATATACTGATAAATTTTTACAGTAGCTATGTCTTCGACCCTGCAAATCGAGCGTGCGCTCCTCGGCCCAGCCGCCACGGCGGGCAAGGCGCTTACTGCAATCCCCGAGGATCAATGGTTTGACCGCAAGTCCTTTCGCGTCGCCCCGCGTGAGCTGGCAAATGTGATGGTCGGCTTCGCAAATGCAGATGGGGGCACGCTTGTCGTCGGCATCCACGACAGCAAGGTCGAAGGGACCGACGGATCCACTACCCACCGGAATGAGCTCATGCAGGCTCATGTCCAGCACTGCCAGCCACCGGTTCCCGCACGGTCCTGGTTGTTGCCGTGCAGACGCGATGACGACGCCCCCGACCACCTTCTCATCGTCGACATACGCCCAGGAGACACGGTCTATACGAATGCCCGTGACGAGGTGTTTCTGCGCGTCGGCGACGAGAATCGCCGCCTCACCTACGCTCAGCGCCAGGAGCTCCTCTACGACCGCGGGCAGGGCTCCTACGAGGCACGTATCGTCGAGGGAACATCGTCGGAGGCCCTGGACGAGTTATTGCTCGAAGACTACGCTCGAGCGGTCGGACATCCGGATGCGATACGCCTGCTGCAAGCACGGGGGCTCGCGGTGGATCGCACCCTTACCGTGGCGGGAACTCTGCTGTTCGCCGAGACCCCTCAGCGCTTCCTACCCGAGTCGTTCATTCGTGTGCTGCGCTATCGCGGAGATGAGCGCGGCAGCGGAGCTCGGCAGCAACTTATCCGTGACGAGCGAATCGAGGGCCCGATCGCGCACCAGCTTGTGAGGGCGCGAGAGATAGTCGCGCAGGAGCAGCCCCGTCGTCGCGCGCTCACGCCCGGCGGAACCTTCGACGCCGTGCCCCTGATCCCCGAGGACGCGTGGCTTGAGGGCCTGGTCAACGCCGTGGTCCATCGCTCCTACAGTCTCGCCGGAGACCACATCCGCGTCGAGATCTTCTCCAACCGGATCGAAGTGAGCAGCCCCGGCCGGTTCCCCGGGCTGATCGACTCGGCCGATCCGCTGCGTGCGACACGGTATGCCCGCAACCCGCGTATCGCCCGAGTATGCGCCGACCAGAACTTTGGGCAGGAGTTGGGCGAGGGTATCCGTCGCATGTTCGAGGAGATGCGCTTGGCCGGGCTTGGCGCTCCGCTCTACGAGGAGACGCCCGCAAGCGTGAAGCTCCTGCTCCTCGCCGAGCCCGTCGATCGCGATATGGAGGCCCGCCTGCCACGCGACGCCCGAGCGATCGTGGCGGCCATCAGGGGCGCGGGTCGATTGAGTACCGGTGATATCGCCGAGATGCTCGGCATTTCGCGCCCAACCGCGAGCAGGCACCTTCGGGTCCTCAGGGACGCCGAACTGGTCGTCTGGTCCGGCAAATCGCCAAAGGACCCGCGCGCGTCATGGTCCCTGCCCCCAACCTGAGCACCTACTGCAAAGCTACTGGAAAGCCGATTTGGCAGTAGCTTGCCAGTAGCTGTCGCTTCGCGCAAAGTTCTCCTGGGTCCACGCCACAAGCTTCGCCACGATGCGCCAATTGCGGACCTTCGAAGCTTTCGCTTTCGATGGCGACTTCACTGCCGCCGGATTCACCGAGCTACAAATCTGAGGGTTCGGCCAAAGCCAGACCCTGAAACCGATCGCAAGCGGACTGGCGGGGGCCGACCGCCCCGCCGATACCCTTCCCCCGATGCCCCAACCGCCCTCAAGCAGCCCGCAGCCGATCGTCGTGCAGGAGCTCTCCAAGACCTTCAGGGTCCCCGAGGAGCGCACGCACACGCTCAAGGAGCGCGCCCTGCATCCCCTACGCCGCTCCTCCCACCAATCGTTCTCGGCCCTGAAAGACATCTCTTTCGCGGTCGGGCGCGGCGAGTTCTTCGGCATCGCCGGGCGCAACGGCTCGGGCAAGAGCACGCTCTTGAAGTGCCTGGCCGGGATCTACGGCGTGGACCAGGGCAAGATCTGGATGAACGGGCGCCTCTCGCCGTTCATCGAGCTGGGCGTCGGCTTCAACCCGGACCTGGCCGCGCGCGACAACGTGGTGCTCAACGGGATCATGATGGGGCTCTCCCCACGCGAGGCCCGGGCGCGCTATGACACCGTGATCGATTTCGCCGAGCTGCGCGAGTTCGAGGAGCTCAAGCTCAAGAACTACTCCTCGGGCATGCACGTCCGGCTCGCCTTCTCCGTGGCGATCCAGGTCGACGCCGACATCCTGCTCGTCGACGAGGTCCTGGCCGTCGGCGACGCCTCCTTCCAGCAGAAGTGCTTTGACGTGTTCAACGAGATGCGCGACAGCGGCCGCACGATCGTGTTCGTGACCCATGACATGGGCTCGCTCAACCGCTTCTGCCACCGGGCCCTGCTCCTGGAGAAAGGCGAGATGGTGCATATCGGCGAGCCGCACGAGGTCGCCGACCGCTACCTGGAGATCAACTTCGGGCGCGACCCCGAGGCGGCCGCCAAGCGCGTGGAGGAAGGCAGGGGCGGCGACGGCGAGGCGCGCATCGTCGAGGCCTGGGTCGAGGACGAAGGCGGCGAGCGCTCCACCACTATCGCCCAAGGCCAGCGCATCGCCGTCAAGGCGCTCGTCAACTTTCTCGTCGACGTCGAGGACCCGGCCGCCGGGCTGTACATCCTCAACGAGGACCACGTCGCCCTCCTGGTC
This sequence comes from uncultured Solirubrobacterales bacterium, assembly GCA_963809705.1. Taxonomy (GTDB): domain Bacteria; phylum Actinomycetota; class Thermoleophilia; order Solirubrobacterales; family Solirubrobacteraceae; genus Palsa-744. Next base: position 1,351,148 of record CAWEKF010000002.1, read on the forward strand.
GCCACCAGCTCCACCGAGCACGAGCGCTCCGGGCGCTTCAAAGCGGGCGAGAGCGCCCTGTTCTCCTTCTCTTTCGAGAACGTGCTCGGCCCGCGCCGCTACAACCCCCTCTTCACACTCGCCCACCGCGGCTCGGGCCTGGACCTGATGGACCGCTTCGAGGGCGCCTTCTCGTTTGTCGTCACCGGCCCCGACGCCACCGGTGGCCTGGTCGACCTGCCGGTAGAGGTCGGCATCGAGCGCAGCGCGACCGGAAGCGCCCAGGAGCTGACGTTGTGATCCGTCTTTAGGCTTCCTCCCCCGCCGATCGACGAGAGCGCCCAGATTGCGCCACCCGTGAGTAGCCTGCGTGACTGCGTTTCCGACCCCCTACCATGAGGCTCATGCCCGCAATTCGTGAGATCGCCGCCCTCGACTTGGTCGAATTGACCGAAGTCGCTGAAGGAGCCCCTGCCGGTTCTCGTGGGGAGTTCTGGAGTTGCGCGACGAGACCGTGGCGATGGTGGAGATCACCACGATGCCGCTGGAACCGATCCTAAACAGGATCGTGTTTGTCCCGCTCTCCAAGTTGCGCCGCATCGGCTGAGACCAACACCCTGGGGCCCCAGCGAGGACTTTATTGAACTTTCAGCGGGTATTTTATCGAGCTTTCAGAGGGTAGAATATCGAACTTTCAGCGGGTATTTTGTCGAGCCATGACGGGGCTCTGCCATTCCAGGCTCACTCCACGCCTGAAGCGGGCCTCTGCCGAGAGGCCAGCCGATACCCTGCGCCCATGCAATCCGAGCGCTTCTCGAGGATCCTGTGAGCACGGAGCTGGTCGCCGCCGAACCCGCCGTCCCCTACGAAGGGCTGGGGCGCCCGATCCATGGGCCGCGTGCCCTGACCGACGATTGGGCGCGCTTTTGGCACCTCACCTACAACATCGCGCGCAACGAATTCAAGCTGAAGTTCTTCGGCTCGGCGCTTGGCTACGTGTGGCAGGTGATGCGGCCGCTGCTGCTGTTCGGCGTGCTGTACGTGTTCTTCGTCGTCATCAGCGGCGCCGGCAAAGGCGGCCACCCGGGAGAAGCGGCCTACGGCGTGCAGCTGCTCGGCTCGATCATCCTGTTCGGCTTCTTCGGCGAAGCCACCGGCGGGGCGGTGCGCAGCGTCGTGGACCGCGAGAACCTGGTGCGCAAGATCCAGTTCCCGCGCCTGGTGATCCCGCTGTCGATCACCCTGCTCGCCCTCTTCAACCTGGCGATGAACCTGGTCGTGGTGTTCGTCTTCGCGCTGATCTCAGACGTGACGCCGATGCTCAGCTGGCTGGAGCTGCCCCTGATCTTGGCGATGCTGATCCTCTTCTCCACCGGCATCGCGATGTGGCTGGCGGCGATGTTCGTCAAATTCCGCGACATCCAGCCGATCTGGGAAGTCTTCTCGCAGATCCTGTTCTACGCATCGCCGGTGATCATTCCCGCCGAATCGGTGCGCGAAAAGCTGGAGCACGGCGAGTTCCACCACATCCTGTGGCACGTCTACCTGCTCAACCCCCTGGTCGCGGTCTTCCAGCAGTTCCGCCACGCGATGGTCAACCACGCCACGCTCTCCGCCGGCCAGCTGTACGGCGGCTGGGCCTACCTGCTCGAGCCGCTCGGCATCGTCGCACTGACGTTCGCGGTCGGCTTCTGGGTGTTCAACCGCTCGGCGCCCTCGGTCGCCGAGAACCTGTAGAGGACCATCCTATGGAGGGATTTATGGGTTGCCCGTTGGCGAGGCCGCCCCGGTTGCCGCGTCTCCGTTGAAGGCCGCGGCGGCCTGCTCGGGCGTGCGCGGGGCCTGCTCGGGCGCCCGGCCCTCGCGCCGGTCTCGTGCCAGGCGCGTCCACGCCGCCGCCAGGCGCACCAGTCGCTGCAGAGAGCCCATCTGCTCGTCCAGGCCGAGGTAGCGCACGGGCTTGGTGGCGATCATGTTCATCGAGACGCCGCCCCACACGTGGTTCAGCCACGCCAGGTAGATCCGGCGCGCCAGGCCGGATGCGCGCAGGGCGAAACCCGCCTTCAAAGCGAATCTCCGCCGGCGCCCGGTGTGCGGCGGTATGGTCGGCTCGGCGTCGCCGAAGAAGGAGCGGTAGTGGGGCTCGGCCACTTCGCTCAGCAGGCCCGCGCGCGTGGCCTCCCAGCGGTAGCGCAGCGCCCAGTGGGCGTGCTCGTAGCCCTCGTACTCCTGCACCGCCTCGTCGTGCACCCCGCTGGGGTCGCGCAACGTCTTCAAGGTCTCGTTGACCATCAACAGGCGCCCGCCGGGGCGCAGCACCCTGAAGATCTCTGAGAACGTGCGCCGCAGGCTGGCCTCGTCGTTGTGGTGGAGCACCTGGCAGCAGTACACGTAGTCCACGCTGCTGGACGCCAACGGCATCGCGTCCATCGAGGCGAGCACCCGCTCGAAGAAGACGCCGTCCTCGATAAACCAGTCGGCCGTGTACAGGCCCTGCAGCTCGACCGTGGCGATGTCCAACGCGATCGCGCGCAGGCCGCGCTGGGCGAAGTGGTTGGAGGCCCAGCACGTGTTCGAGCCCACGTCCACGATCGTCTGCCCCGGCTGGAAGGGGATCGTGGTCAGCAGCTGGTGCATCGAGCGCGCCTGCACGTACCAGTAGCCGTGCTCGAGGTCGGGCAGCTTGCGCATCAGCTCCCGGTCCCAGCCGCCGCCGGCCATCTTCGCCGCGAAGCGCTCCAGGCCGGCCGCCTCGGCCACGATGTGGGCGGGCGGGTTGTGCAACAGCTCGGGCACGCCGCGGCGCACTGCGAATTCGGTGGCGCATGCCCCGCAGCGCAGGACGCCCTCGCGCACCTCGTTGGCGTCGCTCTCGCGGGCGTCGAGCGCGAGCGTGCCATCGCGCCGGCAGGCGGGGCAGCGCAGATTCTCAGCGAGCTCGGCCTTCACGAGCTGACACTCGCTCCCGCCGCTTTACGCGCCTGAGCCTCGGGCCCATCCGCCCTGGGGGCGAGCTGGCGTGGCGTACTACCAACTCCTAGTCCGCCACGCCAGCTTGCCCGGGCACGACCTCGCTCGACACAACCGTCTCGCGCGGGCGCGCCACGTCTTCCAGGAACGCCTCCAGGGCGTCGATGCGCCGCTCCCATGCGTACTCGGCGGCCGTCTGCACCCCGGCGCGCCCAACCCGCTCGCGCAGCTCGGGGTCGCCCAGGAGACGCGCCAGGGCGGCGCCGACCGCCTCATGGGTGGCCTCGGGCATCAGGCAGTTGGCGTTGTCCTCGCAGAAGTCGCGGTTGCCGTGGGCGTCAGTGCACACGACCGCTCCGCCGGTGGCCATCGACTCAAGGGCGGGCAGGCAGAAGCCCTCGTGGGTGGAGGTCTGGATGAACACGGTGGCCTGGCTGAACAGCTCGCCGACCTCCTCGTCGGAGGGCGACTCGATGTAGCGCATGCCCGCCTCGGTGGCGAGCTCGGGCTCGATCCCGAACATGCACAGCTCTGGCCTGGGCTCGGGCAGGGCGCGCCAGGCCTCGATCGTGAGCGGCAGATTCTTCAAGGGGTTGGTGCGCCCGAGCGCGAGCACCATGTCCTCGCGCCGCTTCACCTCGGGGCGCTCCCTGAAGCACTCCAGGTCGATCCCCGGCGGAATCAGGACCGCGTCGAGGCCCAGCTCGCGCAAGCGCTCGGCGTTCCAGCCGGAGATCGTCATGTAGGAGAACTCGGGCCGGTAGGAGTCGATCACGGCATGGCGCACGGACTCGTCGTCGGGGTAGTAGCTGGTCTCGATGTCCTGCACGAAGTACACCGGGATGCCTTTGACGACGCTGGCGCACCAGACGGGCATCGCGGTGTTCCACCAGGTGGCTGCCTTGATCGCGTCCACGTCTGCCAGGTCGGCGATCAATTCGTCGTAGAACTCGTAGCAGTGCACGGGCACGCGCAGGTCAAACCAGTCGGGCTGCTCCCCGAGCGTGTACAGGGCCACCTCGTGTCCGCGGGCGGCCAGGCGGTTGAGGTGCTCGAAGATGTCTCGGTGCCCGCCGCCGACGCCGGTGCCCTCGGTCACGTAGGCGACCCTCAGCTTGCCCTCGGGCGTGCGCACATCGCGCGCGTCGAAGAATGGCCCCCACCGCTCCCAGAAGAAGCGCTGGGACTCGCGCTCGCGCTCGCCCACGTCGGTGCCCCTGGTGACCGACTCGTGGTGGATGAGGCAAGCGCCCGGGAAGTAGAGGACCCGCATCCCGGCCTGCCACGCGCGCAGGCACCAGTCGACGTCCTCGTAGGCCATCGGGTAGCGCTCGTCGAGCAGGCCGATCCGGTCGATCGCGGCGCGGCGCACATACATGCAGGCGCCGGTCACCGCCAGCACTGGGCCCGGCAGGGCGGCTGGCCCCCAGTCGGAGGGCTTGAAGCGGTAGCGGTGGTCGAACCACTCGGGCGCGCCCAGGTTGCGCACCGTCCCGGCGAACTGGATGCACCCGTCGGGATACAGCAGGCGGGCGCCCACGATCGCCACGTCGTCCTCCTGGGAGGCCGCGTACTGCAGGCAGGCAAGCCAGCCGGGGCGGGCCTCCATGTCGGAGTTGAGCACGACCACGTCGCGGCTCTGATCGGCGGCGCGCAGGCCGCGGTTGACGTTGGCGGCGAAGCCTTCGTTGCGCTCGCCCGCGACGACCTCGATCCCCTCGATCGCCCTCAGCTGGGCCACGTGCTCGGGCCCGGAGGCGTCGTCGGCGACGACGATCTGGACCATGCCGAGGGGCACCGTGCGGTGGATGCTCGCCACCAGACTCGCCACGAGCTCGGCATCGCGGTAGCTGGGGATCACCACGCTGACCGGCTCACCGTGCTCCCCGTACCACGCCAAAGCGCGCCGGTACAGGTCGTGGCCCATCCGCGAGCGCAACGCCAGGCGATGGCGCAGGGGCGTGAAGCGCAGGGGGAAAGTGAGCACCCGGAACAGCAGGGTGCGCCATCCCAGATAGTGATAGGTCAAATAGATGCGCCGGCGCAGGCCCGCCAAAGGACCTTTGAACTCGCCGTCGAGCGCGCTCTGGGCGATCGTCTCGGCGCGAGCGATCGGTGGACGAGCGTCTCCCGGGTCACGCTCGCTATTTGCCCTCGGCGGGCGGTTGTCCTTGCGGTCCTGATCGTTCACTTGCGGTCGTCCTGTGTCGATGGGAATGGGTCGAGCTGCAGCGGGGCGAAGCCGGCCCGTCCCTCCAGCGAGAGCCGCCGCCTTGCCCACGAGGGGAGCATTCCAGCACGCGAGCCGAGCAGGGCGCCAAGCGAGCGTGCCACATGGTGACGCGTCAACGCCACGACCGGGGTGGGCGCGCCCAGGGGGGCTTCGGCGCGGGCCGCGCGTCGCGCCGCGCCGATCTCTCCGCGCAGCTTGCGCGCTACGTGCCGCGGCGCAGCGGGCTCTGTCCAGCCGTACACCTCGCGCAGCCCGCGCCACTCGTCGAAGCAGCGGCGCAGCTGCTCGGAGGTGGAGTACTCGTGGGAATGCAACACGGCGGCATCGGGCACATACGCCTTGGCGTAGCCGGCGCGCAGCATGTCGATCGCCAGGACCCGGTCCTCGGCGTAGGCGACCTCTCTGAAGGGCGTCCGCTCCCAGGCGGCGCGCGCGAGGCAAGCGTTGGCGTCGGTGAAGAAGCCCCTGCGTCCGATCAGGTTGACGGCCGGCAGGGAGCGCTCGGCCTCGGCCAGGCGCTCGACCTGGGGCAGGCCGCTGGGGGCGAGCGAGGCAAACCAATGCTCCAGTTCGGCGCGCACCGCCGGCGAGGCGTCGGGGCGTGGACGGTAGGGACCGTGGACGATGCCCACGTCCTCGCCAAGGTCAAAGCCGGCCAGCAGCCGCTCCAGCCACAGCGCGTGGGCGGGCTCGGCATCTTGGGTCAAGAGCGCGACGCGCTCCCCGCGGGCCTCGCGCACGAGCAGGTTGCGGGTCCCCCCGTGCGAGAACCGGGCGGGCGCGATCTCAAGGACGCGGGCTCCGCGAGCGCGCGCGAGGGCAACCGAATCGTCGCTGGAGCCGGAGTCGCACACGAGCAGCTCGTGCTCCACGCTCTGGCGCGCGAGCGCCTCCAAGACTCCCGCGAACAGGAGCCCGCCGTCGCGCACCGGGATCGCCACGGTCACGCTCACCCGCGCACCACCTCGACCCAGTCCGCTTCCCTGCCGCACAGGCTGTGCCACTTCGACAGAGGCAGAGCCACCATCCGCTCGGGCGTCTCGCTCTGCAGGGCGACCGCGCCAAAAGTTCCGACCGCCCATTCGCCCGGACCGAGATGGTCTCGCCCTGGAGCCTTTTCGACCTCCACCAAGTGCCTGCCGGCGGCCAGCCGCAGAGTGGTCGCCTGCAGCCACTGCCCGGGGGTGTTCGAGCCCGACACGGTCCCCACTTCGCGCCCGTCCACGCGCACGTGCAGGGGTCGCGGGAAGTCGCCTTGCACCCACACCCGGTAGTCGCCCGGGCGCGTGACGGTGAGCTCGCCTGCGATCCGTCCGGGACCGGCGGTGAACACCGAACCGGCCTGTGCCGGGTCCGGGGGCCAGCCGGCTGGACGTTTTGGATTGGGTTGAGGTTCGTACGAGACCAGCGCCGGCGGCTCGGCCACCATCAGGTGGGTCCCGCGCGGAGCTTTCGCCACCATCGCGGCCAACGTCGGACAGTTCACCGGAAATGTCGGACTGTAGAGCTGCTGCAAGGGCAGGTGGGCGAGCACTTCGGGCTTTGCCGTCCGTTCCCAGCCGAGGTAATAGGCGTTCTCGTAGACGAGCTTGTAGTTGGCGGGCGGGCGGCTCGCCGTCGGCGAGCGGCGCGTCACGACGATCGGGTATTTCTCCACGAACGAGAGCAACTCTTCGTCGAGGTCGAAGTAGTGCCCGTAGAAGTAGGTCGGATGGCGCAATTCGACCTGCTGGGGGGTCAGCGCCTCGAACGGCACGCTGATCTTGGCCGCGCGCGCGAAGTACTTGGCGAACTCCTGGAACTCGTTCCACAGGACCAGGCCCCGCCCGGCGAAATGGTCGCCCGTCTGGCGGATCGCTTCCATCTGCGCCGTTGGGGCGATGCGGTCGTGATTGTAGGCCAGCAGGTCAGATGCAAGGATCGCGGCGCCCGCGCCCGCCGCCAGGATCGCGCCGAGCGCGCCCAGGCGCCACCCCCGCGGACCCGCGCCTCGACGCGCGCCCATTCCTCCATCCGCGCCCGCGTCTCCATCCGCGCCCGCGTCTCCATCCGCGCCTGCGCCCAAGCCCGCCCGCCCGCTGCGCAGGGGAAGCAGACACAGCAAGCCCGCGACCCCGGCCAGCACCACGAAGGGGCCGCACATCGCCAAGAGCTTGCCTTGCGCATAAGGACTCACGCGCGGGAACACCACCAGCAGGACGAGACCCACCATGCCGATCGCGGCCGGCACGGCCACCGCGCGACGCCGCAAAGCCCACGCCACGCAGGGCACGATCGCCAGCAGGATCGCAACCGTCGCGATGCTCGTCAAGACCCCCGCGCGGTGAGAGGCGATGGCCGCTCGATATTCGCCCGAGAGCCACACGCCGCTGAGCTGGCTGAGCGGCAGCGGCCGCAGCAGCTGACCGAGCTGGATCGGGACCGCGGCCGTGCCGTTGGCGCTTTGGCCGGTGGAGGCCACGCCGAAGAACGTCTTGAAGGAGAGCAGCGAAGGGATCGAGAGCAGTCCGGCCAAGCCCAGACCGACGAGCAGCGGCCCGATCCATGTCCGGCTCGGGCGCGAGTGATGCACGAACAACAATCCCAACCCCAAAAAGAGCGCGAGCGCGCCCAGAAAAGGGACCGCGACAGCGTTGTAGGCGGCCATCGCGGCGGCCGCCACGACCGCCATCAGAGCGGCCCCGGCGTAGGCCCGGCCCTGCTCGATCGCTTCGCGCCCCAGCGCCACGCCGGCACACAGGATCGCGAGCAGGCCGATCTCCTTGATGTTGCCCTGCAGCGCGTACTGGTAGGTGAGGTTGGCCGCCATCGCCGCGAAGGCCGCAAGCGCGGCCCTGCGCGCGTCGAGCAGGCCGCGCGTCACAGTCGCCAGGGCCACCGCCCCGAACGCCGCCAGGCTCGCGATGAAGCCCTGGTAGAGCACCGCCACGCCGGCGCCGGTCAACCCGCTGATCGTGCCGAGCAACGACTGTGTGCCGAGCGGATAGCCAGTATTCAGATAGGAGTTCAGAAACTGCTGCTCGCTCGTCAGGGGGATGGCGCCAAGCGTCAGACCGTAGCCCTTGATGTGGCTCGCCAGGAGCATCTCGAAGGCCGAGTCGTTGACGAAGTCATAGCCCACCCAGGTCCAGTGGCCATAGGCGATCACGGGCAGCATGTAGAGCACGTACACAGCCCCGCCCGCGACCCCAGGCCAGCCGGGGTTCACGCGCGCGCGCAGGCCGTCCCTGGCGAACACCAGCCCGGCCAGCCCCACCGCGAGCAGCAATCCGATCGCGAGCGCGTCGCCGGCGCCGGCCGCGTAACCGGGGTAGATCAGGGCCATCGCCACGCACAGCCCCAAAGGCAGCAGCAGAGCGTTGCCGATACGCAGCTTCAGCACGCGCTCGACGGCCAGGCCGCAGCCCAGGCACACCACCCACAAGGCCACGGGCGCCCCAATGAGGGCCATCAGGTCGTTACGCACAGCTTTGGGCTACGCGCCGCGACGCAACCCGAGAATGCTCAACAAGAACGAGGAGAAAAAGATCTGGATGCCCACGATGATCAAGGTCGCGGCCACCACCGCCATGTGTTCGTCGGCGAGCGATCCGAACCCGTGTAAGATCCACGTGCCCACGATAACCCCGCCCAAGACGACCCCCATCAGCACGAACAGCCCGCCGAGCGCCAGTCCGTGCTCGAGTCGAAAGCGCCGGCGCATGCGATCGAACCAAGGGTCGCGCTCACCCATGTAGTAGGTCCCGTAGGCGTGCGCGCACAGCCCCAGGGCCAGCACCTGGGTGCCGACCACCATCAGCAGAGCGCCCCCGATCAAGGCATGGATGCCCCACGAGCGCCCAAACAGGTCGAGGCCGCCGCCGACCAGGCCCACGATCAAGGTGCCGATCCCCGCCAGGACCGCGCCCGGCACGATGAACAGATGCGTCGGGCTGTGCACGAGCAGAAATCGCAGGTGGCGCCAGCCGTCTTTGAAGCTCGACAGCTTCGACTCGCCCCCGCGGGGGTGGTATTCGATCGGGAACTCGGCGATCTTCAGTTTCTCCTTGGAGGCCCTGATCACCATCTCCGAGGCGAACTCCATGCCGGTGGTCCTCAGGTCCAGGCGCGGCAGCACGTCGGTGCGCAGAGCCCGCATCCCACAGTGCGCGTCCTTGACGCCCGTGCTGAAGAACAGGTTCAGAAGGCCCGTCAGGATCGGGTTGCCGATGTAGCGATGCAGCCAGGGCATCGCACCCGGCTGGATGTTGTCCATGCGGTCGCCCATCACCAGCTCCGCGCCGCCCTCGAGCTCTGCCACGAAACGCGGAATCTCGTTGAAGTCGTAGGTCAGGTCGGCGTCGGCCATCACGATGTAGCGACCCCTGGCAGCCGCGAAGCCGGCCAGGTAGGCGCTGCCGTAACCCCGACGAGGTTCGGACACCACGCGCGCGCCCGCGGCCGCCGCGAGCGTGGCGGAGTCGTCTTCGGAGGCGTTGTCCACGACCAGCACTTCGCCCTCGATGCCCTGCGTGTCGAGCACTTCGCGGGCGGTCTTCACGCACAGCTCGATGTTCTCGGCCTCGTTCAGGCACGGAATCACAACCGACACGAGCGTCGGCGTCGGCCCTTCGGTGGCCTGCACGTTGGCGGCCCTGCTCTGCTGCGCGGTGCTCATAGCTCTCTCGGGCTCATTCCTGGCAGTCTCCCTGGGATGCGAGTCTGCCTAGTCTACGACTGCCTGTACCCATATACCGTCGGCGGCGCTGAGCGCTGGTATCGCAACCTGGCCGAGCGCCTGGTCGCCGAAGGGCACGAGGTCACCTATCTGACGCTGCGCCAATGGGAACGCGGCGAGCGCCTGCAGCTCGACCCGCGTATTCGCGTGATCGCAGTCGGCCCGCGAATGTCTCTATATACCGACGCCGACGCCGCTTCCACCGCCGGCAGCGCCGTCCCTCCCGCCCGGGACGCCGCCTCATCCGCCCAACCCGCGCGCCGGCGCATCCTGCCGCCGCTCGTGTTCGGCGCCGGCGTGCTCTGGCACCTGCTACGCCACGGCAGGCGCTACGAGGTTGTGCACACCGCTTCGTTTCCCTACTTCTCCCTGCTCGCGGCCGGCCTCGCACGCCCTTTCGCCCGCTTCGCCCTGGTCGTCGATTGGCATGAGGTGTGGAGTCGCTCCTACTGGCTCTCCTACCTGGGCGGGATCGGAGGAAGGATCGGCTACCTGGTGCAGCGTCTGTGCGCGCGCCTGCCTCAGCGCGCCTTCTGCTTCTCCAGGCTGCACGCCGAGCGGCTGCGCGAGGAAGGCCTGCGCGGGCCGGTGACCGTGCTCGAGGGCGAGTACGCCGGCTCGCTCGACACTCCCACCCCCGTCCCGGCCGAAGCGGTGGTGGTGTTCGCGGGGCGCATGATTCCCGAGAAGCGCGCGGCGCTCGGCGTGGCCGGCGTCGCCGCTGCGGCCAAGCGCATCCCGGGATTGCGCGGGATCTTCTATGGGGACGGCCCCGAGCGCGAGGCGGTCCTGGCCGCGATCGCCGAGCAAGGCGCCCAGCATGCGATCTCCGCGCCGGGATTCGTCGACTCCGAGCAACTCGAAACGTCGTTGCGGAGCGCCCTGTGCATGCTGCTGCCCTCGAGCCGCGAGGGCTACGGCATGGTCGTCGTCGAGGCCTCCGCAGTAGCCACGCCCGCGGTCGTCGTGGCCGCGCCCGACAACGCGGCCGTCGAGCTGGTTGCCGACGGCATCAACGGCACGATCGTGCAGAGCCCCGAGCCCGCGGCGATCGCCGCGGCGATCGTGCGCGTCCACGAGGCCGGGATGGCGCTGCGCGAGAGCACGGCCCTCTGGTTTGCCGAGAACGCCGAGCGCCTCTCTTTGGAGTCCTCGCTGCGCACGGTGCTTGACAGCTATGCCTCGAACCGCATGGAGCCGGACGGTCATATGGCTACCTGACTTGGCCGCCCCCTCGCCCAAATTGGGCATCAAATCATCACTGCTGCTATGCTTTGATGCATGCGCACCACGCTGACTCTCGACGACGATGTCGCGGCGGTGATCGAACGCCGCCGACACGAGCTTCGGCACTCGCTCAAGCAAGAGGTCAACGACCTGATTCGCCTTGGGCTCATCCATATCGAACAAGAGAAATCGCAGACTCCTCGCTTTCGCGTGGAGCCACTGCCAGTCGGCGAGCTGCTGATCCCAGTCGACGATGTGCAGGGCGCTCTCGATATCGCCGAGGGGCCCTGGCGGCGTTGATCCTGCTCGACGCCAACTTGCTTGTCTACGCCCACACCCCAGAGTCGCCACGGCGCGAGGCGGCAAGCACGTGGCTGGAGGGAGTCTTCAACGGCCCAGCCAAGGTCGCCTTGCCCTGGCCCACATTGCTGGCGTTCTCTCGTTTGATGGGCAATCCGGCCATAGTTCGCAAACCGGTTCCGCTCAACCAATCTTGGGCTCGTGTGAAGGAGTGGCTCAAGCTTCCGCAGACCTGGATCCCCTCTCCGACCGACCGTCATCTCACGATCCTCAGCGAGCTGCTGGAGGAAGAGTCGCGGCCCGACCTCGCCGCCGACGCTCATCTGGCGGCGCTTGCGATCGAGCATGGGCTCACGGTCTGCAGCACCGACGGCGACTTCGCTCGCTTTCGGGACGTTCGCTGGGAGAATCCGCTCGCCGCTCGCCACGGACGCTCCTAGACAACGCCGCGAGCGCCCACCTTGACCGGCGTCTGGTCTCAGACGAATCGCGCGCGGCCGGCGATCACGAGCGCAGTTCGGATGCCGGAGGCACTGCCGCCGGTCGGGCCAGCGCGCGTCGGTAGCTGTCGAGCGTGAGCTGGGCCGTGCGCTCCCAGGTGAACCGGCGAGCTTGCTCTGAGCCCAGCGCGCGCAGGCGCTCGGCCTCGACGCGATCGGACAGCAGGCGCTCCATCGCCGCGGCGATCGCGGCCTCGTCGTGCGGATCGAACAGCAGCGCCGCCTCGCCCGCCACCTCCGGCAGAGAGGAGGCGTTCGAACAGGCCACCGGCACCCCGCGCGCCATCGCCTCCAGCACCGGCAAGCCAAAACCCTCGTACAGCGAGGGATACACGAATACCTCGGCCACCCCCCACAGTCCCTCGAGCCTCCTCTCCCGAGAGCCAGCCAAGGAAACAAACGTCGCGCTCGACCCCCAACGCCCTGGCGTGCTCGCGCAGCTCGGCCTCGTGCCAGGTCGCATAGCCGGGCACGACGAGCAGGGGACGGCGGGTCGCCTCGATGCGTGCGAGCGCCCCCAACAGGGCCGCCAGATTCTTGTGGGGCCGCTTGGCCGACAGGCTGAGCGCAACACGACGCTCGCCCAAGCCCAAACGCTCGCGCAGCTGCGCCTCGGGCAGCGGATCGCAGCGCCGCGCGGCGCCCAACCCCAGCGGCACGACGTCGATCCGCTCGGCCGATGTCCCCAGCAGCTCGACCAGATCCCGCCGCGTGCTGTCCGAGTCGACGATCACCCGGTCGGAGCGGCGCACCGCCAGCGGCACGAGCACGCGCATCCCGCGGTCGCGGATGCCCGAGTGGGCCTGTGGAAAGCGCGCATAGATGAGATCGTGGACGGTCGTCACACGGCGAAAGCGTCCTCTGGCCGGCGCGGTGCTGGCCAGGCTGTGCACCAGGTCCACGCCCGCGCGCCCTGCCAGGCGCGGCAACAGCAGTTGCTCGCCTCGCACCCACTGCACGCGGTTGCGAGCGTTCACAGGCACCGTCACCGCGGGCAAAAGCTCGCCCCAAGGACCGTCTTTGGCGCCCGCCGCCTCACGGTTGACGAAGGCCGTGAAGCGCATCTCGGGCGCGACCTTCAGCAGCGCCGGGATCAGCTCGCGCGCGGCCACCTCCATGCCGCCGGTCTCGCCGGGCACGAGGAAGATCAGATTCAGACCGATGTGCATCGCGCGCTGGAGGCTATGCGACTCCTGCGTCGACCAGGGGCATGGGCGCCCGAGAGACTAGGATGGCCGGCCTGGCGCTTGCAATCGACATCGTGATCCCGACCTCGGGCCATTACGAGCTGACGAGGGAATGTCTGTCTCACCTGGCACGACAGACACGGCCCCACACGACGATCGTGTCCGACAACGGCGGCAGCGAAGAGACCGCCACGCGGGTTGCGAGCGAGTGGCCCAAGGCACGGTTGATCCGCTCGGAGCGCCGGCTGAGCTTTGCGGCCGCCTGCAACCGCGGCGCGCAAGCCGGCGAGGGCGATGTGGTCGTGCTGCTCAACAACGACGTCTACTGCCGGCCCGACTGGCTGGAGCGCCTCGTCGCGCCGCTGGAGGCCGAGCCGAGGACGGGTTCGGTCGCGTGCCTGCTGGTGCAGCCCGGCGAGCGCCTGATCGACAGCGTCGGACTGTCCGCCGACCCCACGCTCGCGGGGTTCCCGCGCCTGGCGGGACAGCCTGTGGCAAGCGCCGGCAAGCAGCGTCCCGTACTGGTCGGCCCGGCGGGTGGGGCGGCCGCCTACCGGCGCAGCGCCTGGGAGCAGGTCGGCGGGCTCGACGAGGCGATCTTCGCCTACTCGGAGGACCTCGACCTGGCGCTGCGCCTGCGCGCCGCCGGCTGGGCGGCCGCGGTGGCGCCCGAGGCCGTGGCGATGCATCTGGGGTCCGCCACGCACGGGCATCGCAGCGCCTGGCAGCGACGTCACGCCGGCTTTGCGCGCGGCTACCTGTTGCGCCGCTACGGCGTCCTGCACGGGCGCCAGGGACCGCGCGCGCTGGCCACCGAGGCCGGCGTCGCGCTTGGCGATGCGCTCATTTCGCGCGATCTCGCGGCTGCCCGCGGGCGCTTCGCCGGCTGGCGCGCGGCGCGCGGCTTGAAGCGTCGAGAAACCCCGGCTGAGGCGCTGGACCAGGAGATCGGGATGCGCGAGTCGCTGGCCCTGCGCCGCGGGATCTACGCGCCCAGAACGTCGGCGTAGAGCTGCTCCATGCGCTCCACATAGCGGTCGAGCGCGTATTCTTCGCGCAACCAGCTGCGCGTGTCCTCCAAGCCCACGCGACCCTCCCCGCCGCGCCAGGCGCGGATCGCCGTTGCAATCGCCTGGGGATCTCGCGGCTCGACCACCTGCACGCCTGGGCGCCCGGCGAGGATGTCGTAGACGCCGGCGCCCGGCGTCAGGATCACGGGCGTCCCCGAAGCGAGCGCCTCCAACGGCGCCAGGCCCCAGGCATAGCGCTGGCTCAGGATCACGAACACGTCGGCGGCGGCGTAGGTGTCCTTCAACTCCTCGTCGGACAGTGACTTGCGTGGCAGCGTCACGCGCTCGCCAAGCCCGCCGGCCGCGATCTGCGCAGCCAGGCGATCGCCACAGGCGCGGTCTTCGTGGTCGGAACCGGCGATCAGCGTGTGCAGCTTCGCCTCGTCGGCCAGCAGCGCGCTGGCCTCGATCAGGTCGTCGAAGCAGCGGTGCTCGACGAGCGTGCCCATGCCGACCACGAGAAACGCGTCCTCGGCGACACCGAGCCGCGCGCGGGCCGCCGCCCGGGCCGGCGGATCGAAGAAGTGCGCGGGTGGCCCCACCGGCAAGAGCAGGGCATCCTTGCGATAGCTGCGACGAACCATCTCGACCTGCTGGGCGCTGAGCACCGTGATCGCGTCGGCGCGGCGGGCGTCGAGCAGATCGGGCCAGGTCAGCGCCGCCTGCAGTACCCGGCGCGGCAACGAGCGCTCGCCCGTGATCGACAACTGGGGCACGATCGCGCGCTCCCACAGCGATTCGTTGTTGCGAGTCCACACCAGCGGCGCCGACAGGCGTCCGGCGGCGATGCGCCCTGGCCGCAGCGCGATCCAGTCGTGCGAGTTGACGACGTCGGCGTCCTCAGGCACGAGCCTGGCGACCTTCGGCATCTCAAACCAGAAGCGACGCGCCAGCGCGCGGTTGTCGGCCGGCAACTCGAAAGGACCCTGCCTGACCGAGCGGATCTCAAGCCGGTCGGCAGCGTAGGAGAACTCGCTGCCCGGCAGGAAGTCGTAGCAGGCGACGGTGACCCGATGACCTCGCTCGACCAGGCCGGCGCCCAACTCGAGCATCAGCCGCACGCCGCCGCCGCCGCCGGCCTTTCCGCCTACGTGATGGTTGACGAGCGCGATGTGCATTGGGGAGGGACGTATGTGGATTTGCCCGGTCGGCGATGCGATGCTGCCATGCCGGTGCGGCGCCGTGGCGCTCGATGCGCCCGGGGCGGCTGTCCTCACGCGGCTGGAAGACGCCGACAGTCCAATATCCTCTCGCTGAATGGTATCCGCGCTCTCGGCCGACCGCGATCCGTCCGTGGCCGATTTGCCGCGGGATCCGCCGACGGACATCCTCGATACCACCGACGCCGGGCCGACTGTGATTCGCAGCAGCCTGCTGCGAATCGGCGGTTACGGGATTGGCACGCTGGCCACCGTGGCCTCGAGCGCCGTCGTCATTCGCCATCTCGGCTTGGTCGACACCGGACATTTCACGACGGTCACGGCGCTGGTCACGATCATCCTGACCGTCAGCGACCTGGGACTCACCGGAATCGCCGTACGCGAGTACGCCTCCGGACCCAGGACTGACGGGCAGCGGTTCCTGCGCAACCTGCTCGGGATCCGCATGACGATCGCGCTGGGTGGACTGGTGCTCGCCGTGCTCTTTGGGTTGCTCGTCGGCTACCCGGCGGTGATGGTGGTGGGGACCGTCATCGCCGGAGCCGGCATGGTTGCACTCGTCGCACAGGACGGTTGCTCGATTTCACTGCAGGTCGGTTTGCGCTTCGGCTGGGTGGCTGGACTTCAGCTCGCGATCCAGGTCGGAATCGCGATCGAGGCCGTGCTGCTCTCGCTCGCCGGCGCCAGTCTACTGCCGTTCTTCGCGCTGCAGCTACCGGTCGTGCTTCCCGCGCTAATCGTGACGATGGTGGTTGGAGGCCACGACTCCCGACTTGTTCCCAGCATCGACTTGCGCGAGTGGCGCACGATGGTTGGCCGGATCCTGCCTTACTCGGCCGCTGTGGTGCTCTCGGTCGTCTACTTTCAGATCGCCCAGATAATGGTCTCGGTTCTTTCAAGCTCCAGTGAGACCGGCTACTTCGGAGTGTCCTTTCGCGTGCTGGTGGCGTTTACCGTGCTCCCGCCGATGCTCGTCTCCACGTCGCTGCCGCTGCTTGCCCGTGCCGCCCGCGACGACGACGAGCGCTTTGACTATGCGAGTCGCAGACTTGTCGAGACGATGCTGCTCGCCGGTTGTGGCGTGACGCTCGGCCTGTTCCTCGGGGCCGCGTTTGCGGTGCCATTGATCGCCGGCCCCGGATTTGCGCCCTCGGTCGATGTGGTGCGTATCCTGGCCTTTGCGCTGCTAGGGACTTTTGTAATCAGTGCGCGCGGCTATGGACTGCTCTCACTTGACCGCCTGCGGACAATGCTTGTCTGCAACGCGATCGCTTTGACGGTCGTGGTGGTCGCCGGCGTTCCGTTGATTAACGCCTACGGTGCGGAAGGGGCCGCGATCGCCATGGTTGCCGCCGAGTTGACGCTCGCGCTGTGCTACGAGTGGTCGCTCTCGCTTGGGCGCCCCCGGGTGCGACTGCGACCCGGCTTTGTGACGCGGACCGCGGCCGCGATGTTGTTTGCGGGCGCTTGCGCGATCGCCCTCGACCTCGACTCGCTTGCTTCTGCTGTGATTGGCTTGGTAATCTACCTAGCGGCGCTGTTGGTGCTGAGGCTGATCCCAGCGGAGATCCGCCAGGCACTGTTTCGCCATCGCAGCCCCGCCGCGTGAACGTGAAACCCGATGGCGAACGCTGAGTCACAGTCGTACGGTCAGTTTGGCGAGGATCGCATCTTGCAGGAGATCTTTGGCGACCGAGCGCAGGGGTACTGCGTTGAGATCGGCGCCTACGACGGCCGCACCGGGAGCGCGAGCTATCTGTTCGAAAAGCGGGGCTGGCATTGCCTCTTGGTCGAGCCGATTCCCGCCCTCGCCCAGAAGATCCGCAAACAGCGCGCCTGCTCTGTAGTCAACTGCGCGGTGAGCGACAAGGAGGGCACGGCGAGCTTTTTCATCGCCGAGAACGTCGAGGAGATGTCAACGCTCGATCTCACTCCGGATCGTCTCGAGTGGATCGAGCAGGTCGGCGGGGCCGTCAAGGAGATAACGGTCCGCACCGCCACGCTCGACAGTCTGCTCGCTGAGGCGGCGTTTCCCGAGATTCAGTTCATCACGATCGACGTCGAGGGCCATGAGATGGAGGTGCTCGAGGGCTTTACGCTCGAGGCGCACAGACCACGGATAGTAATTATCGAGGACAACTCGACGAGTGACGATCCGCGCGCGCGTGGTGGCGATCCGCGTGTGGGAAGACACATGGCCGAACACGGGTACGTGCATTTCCGTCGCACCGGCGTAAACGAGTGGTATGCCCACGAGTCCGACACGGAGCTCGTGCGACCAGATGAGATCAGGAGATTCAGGCGGGCGAAGGCGCGCCAGCGTTGGCAGCGCCAAGGCAAACTCCTCATCAACCGCCTTGCCATTCGTATAGGGGGCTACCTACCGACACCCCTCAGGCGACGCCTGAGACAGCCGTTCGACTATCTCCGCTCCAAGGGCTCGCGACGGTAGGGCGGCGATGCGACTCTCCGTGTGCATTCCGACGTACAACTTTGGCGCGTTCATCGGTGAGACGCTCCAGAGCATCGCCGCGCAACTCCAGGACGGCGTCGAGATCGTCGTGCTCGACGGCGGCTCGACCGACGACACCGCCGAGGTCGTCGGCGCGTTCGCGCAGCGCCACCCGCAGATCCACTACCACCGCCAGCCCGAGCGGGGTGGGATCGACCGCGACATGGCGCGCACCGTCGCACTCGCACGCGGCGAGTACTGCTGGCTGTTCAGCGCTGACGACACGATGCGACCGGGTGCGCTTGACCGAATGCTCGCCCGGCTCGACGGCGGTGCTGAGCTGCTGCTATGCGGGGTCACGTACTGCTCCTTTCAGATGGAGCCGCTCTTCGAGGGCGACGTCGCGCAGATCCGCGGCGAGACGCGCTTCGACTTCTCCGTACGTGAGCAGCGGCTCGGCTATTTCGCGCGAGCGAGCACGACGCTCGCGCTCTTCAGCTTCCTCGGCTCGATCGTGTTCAGCCGCGAGCGATGGGATGCGATCGGGCTCGAGGAGCGATTCGTTGGCAGCCTGTTCGCTCACGTCGCGCGGCTGTTCGAGATGATCGCGCAGGGCGTCACATTCGACTACCTGCCCGACTCCTATGTGCTCACGCGCGGCGGGAACGACTCCTTCATGGACCGCGGGATCGTCAACCGCTACGCCAAGGTGATCGACGGCTACCACGAGCTCGCCGCGGCCTACTTCGGGGCCGGCAGCGCCGAGG
Source organism: uncultured Solirubrobacterales bacterium (assembly GCA_963809705.1). Classification (GTDB taxonomy): domain Bacteria; phylum Actinomycetota; class Thermoleophilia; order Solirubrobacterales; family Solirubrobacteraceae; genus Palsa-744. The sequence goes on from CAWEKF010000002.1 coordinate 1,369,710, forward strand.
CCGCCCACATCCGTCGCGTGGTGAGGGCGGAGTTCCCGCTGTGGCTGGCGCTCGACAAGCGGTACGCCCTCGCCCGCGAGCGGCCCGAGGAGTTGGCCGAGCTGCGTCGGATCACCCGCCGGGCCTACGGCGAGCCCGGCTTGCGCTACCGGGTCTACCGCGAGCTCTACGACCACACCCCGCATGGCGGGTTCGTGGCGGCGCGCCATTCGATACGCGCGTTGCGCTGCGCACGAGCCTCGCTCGGCGCTCACCGCGCCGCGCCGAGCTCCTCGTAGGCGGCCACGGTTGCGCGCGCCGTCTCATCCCAGCTGAAGCCGGAGACCACCTCGGCGCCGCGCTCGGCCAACTCTGCTCGTAAAGCGGGCTCTGCGCAGATACGCCGCATCGCATCGCGCAACCCCTCCACGTCGTCAGGATCGACGAGCATCGCCGCGCCTTGAGCGACCTCGGGTATCGAGGAGCTGTTGGAGGCGATTACCGGCGTGCGGCGCGCCATCGCCTCCAACACCGGTAGCCCAAATCCCTCGTAGCGACTTGGAAATACAAGCGCAGTGGCGTGACGGTACAGGTCCGCCAGCTCCTCTTCGCCGATAAAGCCAAGCCACCGCACGCCGCTCTGATCGCGACGCGCGTCGTGGACTGGAGAGGCGGTGTTCGCGCCGACGACGCGCAGCTCGTAGCCCTCGACCGACTTGAACGCCTCCAACACCGCAGCCAGGTTCTTACGCTTCTCGGTGCCACCGACGAACAGGAAGTAGGGCGGCTCCGGGGAGGGCGCTACGTCGGGCTGCGGCTCGGAAGCACGCGCGATCTCGGACCGTGACTCGACGGGAGGCGCAGGGTCGAGCGGCGGTCCGCCAAGGTAGGCGACACGAATATTGGCACGCGAGACGACAAGCACCCGCTCGATGTCGGTGCGCGCGCTCTCCGAGAGCGTGACGATCAGATCGGCGCGGCGCACGGCCCGCCGTTCCAACCAGTCATAGGGATAGGGCAGGCGATAGCCGGGCACCACCCAGCGAATGGCGTCCAGCAAGTTGACGACAACGGGGCAGCCGGGCAAGAAGGGCGGGCCGGCCGGGTGCAGATGATGCAGGAGATCCACGCGGTCGCGCGCGGCGGCCACAGGGGGCACCGTCTGATCCCACAGCGTGAGCGCCGCTCGCGAGCCGCGCAGGGCACGGAAGCGTCGCACCCGAAAGCGAGGACCGAGCGGCGGAACTTCGTTCCAGGTCGGCGTGTAGACGAGGTATTCGTGATCGTCCTCGCGGCGGTCGAGCGCCCGTAGGAGGTTGACGGCGTAGGTGCCCAGGCCGATCGGCTCGCCCAGGAAGCGGGCAACCAAAGCGATCCTCACTGCTTGGGCCCGCCCCTCAAGGGGCGCCTACCACTCGGACCTCCGGCAACGGCACGATGAACTGCCCGCCGCCTCGCAGAAACTCCGCCTCGCGTTCGAGGAACTCATCGAGGAAATGCCACGGCAGCGCCAGGTAGTAGTCGGGCTTCATCGCGCGCGAGTCCTCCTCGTTGACGATCGGGATCTTGGTGGCGATCGTCTCCGAGCCCCACTTGTCGGGGTTACGGTCGGCCGCCGCCTCGACCAGGCTACTGTCGATACCGGCGTACTGGAGGATCGTGTTGCCCTTCGTGGAGGCGCCGTAGACGTGAATCTTCTTGCCTTCGCCGTGCAGCTTTTGGCAGAGGGCGAGCAGCTCGTCGCGGACCCGCTCGGAGCCGAGGCGAAACTGCTCGTAGGGCTCAGGCGAGTCCAGGGCCAGCTCGAACTCTTTGACGCGCAGGGCGCTCAGGGCCTCCTGCTGCGCAGGCGTGCGCTCGTGACGCCCGGCGTGGCCGATGAACAGGCGGATCGAGCCGCCGTTCATGTCGTTCAGCTCGGCCGAGACCACCTCCAGACCCTCCTCGCCGAGGAGGCGCTCGATCACCGCCAGCGAGTAGTACTCCAGGTGCTCGTGCACGATCGCGTCGAAGGCGTTGGCCTCGAGCATCATCGGCAGGTAGTGCAGCTCCATCACCCAGATGCCGCGCTCGGCCAGGGCCTCGGCCACGTCGGCCACGAACACGCGCGGGTACTCGAGGTCGTAGAACATCGCGATGCTCGTGATCGCCTTGGCCTTCTGGTCGGGACGGCGCTGGCGCAGGGCCTCGACCGAGTAGAAGTCGTTGACCACGTCGTAGCCCTTGGCGATCGCGTAGCGGGCCACGTCTGACGGGTCAAAGCCGAGGTGGCGCAAGCCCTTCACCTGATAGCCGTCGAGCAGCGTGCCGTCGTTGCAGCCGATGTCCACGACCAGGTCGCCGGACTCGAGCGGCACGATCGCTTCCACGCCGCGGGCGATGCCGTGCAGGTTCTCGGTCATCGTGCGGTTGACGCCGCTGCGATACCAGTAGGAGCTGTAGAGGATCGAGCCGGGGACCGTGTGCTTGGTCTGGATCAGGCCGCAGGCTTCCTGGTCGCGGGTCATGTCACAGCGCACCAGCTCCAGCGGGATCGCACGCTCGACCGGCTGGGCCCCGCCCGGATCGGCAAAGGCGCCGGCGATGCGCTGGTCTCCGAGGGAGAGAACTGGGGTGAGATGCGGGCAGCCGCAGATCCGGCACGTGGTGCGGGTGGTCACGCTGGTGCGGGGTGCCGGTTTGCGAGTAGCCATGCGTCCTCCGTGGTAGTCGGTCGAGGCGGCACTATCCCATAAACGGGCGACTGTCGCGACCGGCGAGCAGACGGAGCTAAGGCGTCATCCGGCTGGCTTGTTTCTCGTGATGGCATCCATGTTTCAAGGTTCGGCCATCACCGATCGATCAACCCAGCTCCCCCACCTGGGCCAAAGTCAGCTCGCGCAGGTCCTCGCCCTGCTGCCAGGCCCGGTACCAGGCGACCGTCGCCGCCAGGCCCTGCTCCAAGCCGACGAGCGGCGCCCAGCCGAGCTCGCGGCGCGCCAGGGAGGAGTCGAGCGCGAGCAGGCCGGCCTCGTGGGGGTGGGGACCGGCGTCCACGCTCCAAGGCACCCCTCCTGGCCACTGCCCGGACACTGCTCGCACGACCCATTCGACCGTGCGGGCATCGGCGGGGTCGGGGCCGAAGTTCCAGGCACGCGCGAACTCGGCCCCCTCGCCCCGATCTCCTCCCCGACCACACAGGGCCTGGGCCAAGACGAGATATCCGGACAGGGGCGAGAGTACGTGCTGCCAAGGGCGCGTCGCTCCGGGGTTGCGAAGGCGCAGGGGACCATGCGAGACGGCCGCCCGTACAAGATCGGGCACGAGCCTATCCTCCCCCCAATCCCCACCACCGATCACATTGCCGGCCCGCGCGGAGGCTACGAGCGGGCCCGCGGGACCCGAGAAGTAGGAGCGCCGGTAGGCCGCTGTCGCAAGCTCGGCGGCGGCCTTGGAGGAGGAGTAGGGGTCGTGTCCGCCGAGCGGGTCGTCCTCGCGGTAGGGGGTGGGAGCCTCGCGGTTCTCGTAGCACTTGTCGGAGGTGACCACCACGACCGCCTCCACCGAGGGGCACGCGCGCACGGCCTCCAGGACGTTGACCGTGCCCATCGCGTTCGTCTCATACGTCTCGCGGGGCGCCGCGAACGAGCGCCGCACCAAGGGCTGGGCCGCCAGGTGGAAAACGATCTGCGGGCCAGCCTGCGCGACCGCGCGGCTGACCGCCGCAGCGTCGCGGATGTCGCAGACGGCGCTCCCGGCCATCCCCTCCGCCACGCGGGCCAGCTCGTACAGGCACGGGTCGGTGGGCACGCCGAGCGAGGCCCCGCAAACGTGGGCGCCCAGCGACTGCAGCCACAGGCACAGCCAAGCCCCCTTGAAGCCGGTGTGCCCGGTGACCAGCACGCGCCGGCCCTGCCAGAAGCTGGGATCGACGCGCCCTGCCCGCGAATGAACCGTGCCGAGCGGCATATCGGTGCTCAAGCAGGGGACAGGAGGGCTGGATTTATGCTCACGCAGCAGCTGTGTGGGCGCTCTGACGGGCCTCTGCATAGAGCGGCTCGGGAGCCATGTCAACACCGTTGGGCCACCTGATGGTGCCCGCTTCGGAGTCCACCGTCACTTGGGCGAAGTAGTCCGGATCGCGTAGCGGCTCGAAGACGCCACGCCACTCGCGCTTGGTGAAGTCGACGTCTCCAACCGTTCCATCGTCAAACACCAAGCGCAGCCGATGCGCGCCGATAACTTCTACACCGGTGACATCCTTAAGCGTTTCCACGAGCACCATGTTACGCCAAGGACTCGATCTGCTCCAACGGCTCTTCGCGCCGAGCGCGCTCCCAGTTCGCGAGCAGCTCGTCGTGATGGAGGGCAGTCCACTCCGTCACGAGCGATATCGCTCGTGACGGAAGCGACCCCGCGATCACTGCCCCCGCAAAATCGATCGATGCCACTTGACCGGCATAGCGAGCATGGAAATGCGGGCGCGCGTGAGCGCCCTCATTCCAATACATCCAGATTGTGATCCCATAGAACGCGCCGATTCGAGGCACGTCAGGCCTCAGCGCTCGTGCACCAAGACCAGGGGCGAGGACCCGGCGCCGTAGGGGTAGTCGGCCTCGTGGGGGCAGACCGCGCGGAACTGGTAGTCGATCGGGCCGGGTAGACGGAAGCGGTATGAGGCCCGGAAGCGACCTTTGGCGGCTGTGGAGAGCACTTTGAACTGACGCCATGGGCCGTGCAAGACGCGGGCTTCGAGGATCAGCTGCTTGCCCCCGGGCGGCAGCGGGCCGCCGGACAGGACGCCGCTGAACACGATCGTGCCGTCCACGTGGGAGACGCGCGGCGCCACCCTGAGCGAGACGCGGGCCGGCACCGCGAGGGTCAGCTGGGCGGTGACGGTCGGCGCGGCCTGGCCCGGGTTGGCCGCGTAGGCGAACGTGAGCCGGGTCGAGGGCAGGGAGGCGGGCAGGCGCAGGCGAAACGCGCCGTCGGTGCCGGTGCGCACGCTCGTGAGCGTCCTCGTGCGGGCGCCTTGGAACGCGGGCGTGGAGAGAACCTGCACGGCAGCGCCCCCAATCGGCGCGCCGGAGGCCGCGGTCAGGCGCCCGGACACGACCTGGGCGCGCCCGTAGGCGCTGACCCGCGCGGCGCGGGCGCCGGCGGCCCAGTGGACCGTGAGCGTGGGCGGCGTCGCGTACACGACCGCCGCCTGTGCCTGGGGGGCTGCTGAAGGGGGTGGGGATTGTTGTTCGTGCGTACCGCCATCCGCCGGCCCCCGGCCGGGGGAGGGAGGCTGGAGCGCCGGCGTTTCGGGCGCTTGCGCTTCCGGCGCGGGCGGAGCCGGCGGATGGTTGGCGACCTCGATCTTGCGATCCAGGGCGACCGTCGAGTTGCCGGCCGCGTTCGTGACGGACACGACCAGGTGGTGGCTGCCGTCGGACAGCCCGGTCGTGTCGAACTGGAGGTCCGCGTTCAGCGACGGCGCGCACGGCTGCAGGTACAGGAAGGCGGGCAAGCCGTCCGTTGTCTGGCCCACGTCGCGGCAGCGTGAAGACGAGTCAAGCACCGTGCGCCCCACTTCGGCGCCGTCGACGCTGAAGACCGCCTGATACACGCCCGAGCCCGCGTCGCTCGCATGGAACGCCAGGTCGGCCGTGCCGGCAAGTGTGGAGGCCGTGGCCAGTTCGCCTTCGACGTCGGAGACCGTCGGTTGCGAGGCCTGGGCGAGGACAAGGTCGGCCGCGTAGAGGTACACGACGGCGGCGTAGCCGTTGGGGTCGCCTTTACCGCTGGGGCATTTGTAGGTCTGGAGTCCGCCACAGGACGCATTGACATAGAGGTGTTCGCCAAGGTTCGCGTTTGGCACCGGCACCAAGTTCGACACCGACAACGGTTCGTCAGGTTCGCCGATCATTTTCATACAGCCGGATACGTACACGCACGAGTCAAACGCTTCTGGCCGGTTGGGACCCGCCAGCCAAAACTCGTAAGTCGCATTCGCCACAGCGCCCCCTTCAGCGTCCCCTGCGCGCCAGATATTCGCCTTGCTGACGGTCTCCCCCGACGGGGGACCAAATGTCCAAGTTGCGTCATCGGTCCCGACGCCATGGCTCACGCCTTCGCCGAGCTCAGCAATCAGCGCGCCGCCTTTCGCGCACGTGTCTTCCGCGTGAACAGACACTCCCGTCGCGCTCCCACTCCACCCATCCGTCGGCGCCGCTTCGCCGTTGGGCATACGGCAGCTGTACACGTGGTATTCGCCGGCGCCTGCAACTCCAGCGCTCGGCGCCGCCAGGCAGATCGCCGCGCACAAGGCCACAAACAAGCCTCTCGTCCAAAACATGTCCAGATTCCTTTCCAGTCGGTTCGGGGCGAGCCGGTCGGCCGCCCTTTACGTCCATGTCGTCGCCGGGCCCAACTCCACCCCCCTGTCAATTTGATGACGCTCCGTCTGCGTCGAGACAAGATGCTAACCGCCGACAATCTTCGGATGTGCCAAATCGACGGATGTTCGGGTCTACCGCCAGCGCGTTCCAAGGAATCGGAAACGTCCGCTATACACAGGAGTCGGGTCTGCTGTAGAATTCCGCTGGCTCAGGGTGGAGCACAGGGATATGGCGGCTTCGACAGGCGAACACGAGCTTTTCACGAACCAGTCGCCGCTCAAGGGAGCGGTGCTCGGCCTGCTGGTGCAGGGCCCCAGCTACGGCTACGAGCTGGCCAACCGCCTGGAGCGGCAATTGGGCCCCGGCTGGTCGATCGTGCGGCCCAGCCTGTACCGCATGCTGCGGGGCCTCGACAGCGAAGGCCTGGTCGCCTCCTCGCAGGTCACCGATGACACCGGCTCGGCGCGCATCATGTACGAGGCGACCGGCCTGGCCGAGTCCGCGCTGGTCGCCTGGATGGACAGCCCGCTGTCCTTCGACGAGGCCCAGTTACAGCTGCAGGCCCGCATGGTCGTCGCGCGCCCCGAGGACCTGCCGCGACTGCTGGTCGCGCTGAACCAGCACGAGCGGGCCCTGTTCTCCAAGCGCGACCAGGTCCAGCAGGGCCGCCCGGTCCAGCATTCGCTGCGCGCCGCGATGATGTTCCTCGTGCGCGAAGCCTCGATGCAGCGGATCAGCGGAGAGCTGCTGTGGCTCGACCTGGCGCGCCAAACGATCCGCACCCTGCTGGCCTCGCGAACCTGAGCGCGCCGGATGGTCCCGTTGCTGACAGTGGCGCAGGCGAGCAAGCGCTACGTGGACGGCCGCCACGAGGCGCTCGTGCTGGACCGCGTCTCGCTGGAGATCGACGCGGGCGACTTCGTCGGCATGTGGGGCCCGAAGCGCTCGGGCAAGTCGACTCTGCTGCGCGTGATGGCGGGAATCGAGCAGCCCGACGAGGGCGAGGTCCGCTTCGACGGCCGTCTGCTGCAGGCGATGTCCGCGCGCGAGCGCGCGCGCCAGCTGCGCCACGGCGGCATCGCGCTGGTCAGCTCGGAGTGGCGCACCCAGATCGTGCGCCCCGTGATCGAGCTGGTCGCGACCGCGTGCGCCAGCGACGGCACGCCGATGCGCCAAGCTCGCGCTGCGGCGCGCAGGGCCCTGGCGCGCGTGGGCGGCTCTGACTTCGCCGACGTGCGCACCGATCGCCTCACGCTCGGCGAGCGGCTGCGCACGGCCCTGGCGATGGCGCTCGTGCGCGAGCCGCGCCTGCTGTTGATGGACGAGCCCGCGGTGCTGCCCGGACCGCTTGAGAGCAACGAGCTGTCCGGCCTGCTGCAGTCCCTCGGGGAAGACCCCGAGCTGGCGCTGGTGATCGCCTCCGAGAGCCTGGCGGCGCTGTCGGGAGCGTCGCGCACGATGGCCGTCTCCAGCGGCGAAGTGCGCTCGATGGACGAGGACGGCGTGCTCGTGCGCTTCCCCGGACCGTCCGCTGCCCGCGCTCCCCGCGCGGGCGACGCGCGCTCATGAAACACAGGGTTTCTCATGGGGCAACCTCGGTTGCCCCATGAGCGCCTTGGACCTGCGCGAGGTCGTCAAGCGCTACCGGGCCGGCGAGGAGGTCGTCAAGGCCGTCGACGGCGTCTCGCTGACGGTCGCCCCGGGCGAGCTGGTCGCCCTGTACGGGCCGAGCGGCTCGGGCAAGACGACGCTGCTGTTGATCGCGGCCGCCCTGCTGCAGCCGGACAGCGGCCAGGTGCTGTTCGGGGGGCGCGAGGTCTCGAGCCTGTCGGCGCGCGAGGCCGCGCGCTACCGGCGCGAGCAAGTGGGCTTCGTGTTCCAGTCCTTTCACCTGCTGGCGGGCGCCACCACGCTCAACAACGCCGCGCTCAAGCTGATGGCCAGCGGCCCGAGCCTGCACGACGCCCAGGAGGCCGTGCGGCCATGGCTGGAGCGGGTCGGCCTGGGCCACCGCATCGAGCAGCGCGCCGGCAAGCTGTCGATGGGCGAGCGCCAGCGCGTGGCGATCGCACGGGCCCTGACCGGCGATCCAAGCCTGTTGCTGGCCGACGAGCCGACCGGCAACCTCGACAGCGTGCGCACGCGCGAAATCCTGGAGCTGCTGCGCGAGATCTGCCACGAGCGTGAGATCCCGGGCCTGCTGGTCACGCACGACCTGCAGGCCCAGCGCTTCGTCGACCGCGTCCTGACGCTGCGCGACGGCCACCTGACGGACGGCCTGGACGCCGACCTGGAGAGAGCGCTCGCATGACGGGCACAGGCGACCGCATGAGAGGCTTCGCCACGAAGCGGGCGCCGAGGTGAAGCGCGCAACGCCGACGCTGTTCGGGCTGAGCGTCGGCCTGCCGTTCACCCTGTACGCGTGGCGCCTGCGCACCCGAGCCGCCCAGGAGCTGTTGGCGGTCGCCGGCATCGCCGTCGGCGTGGCGCTCGTGTTCGGCGTGCTCGTGGCCAACACCAGCATCGGCGGCTCGGCCGGCAGCCTCGTCCACCAACTGATCGGCTCCGCCCAGCTCCAACTGGTGGCCCGCTCCCAACAGGGCATCGACCAGCGCGTGGCCCCCGCGGTCGAGGCCCTGCCGGGAGTGCAGGCCGCCTCCCCCCTGCTCCGAGAGGACGTGGTGATCGCCGGGCCTCGGGGGAGCGAGGCGATTCAGTTGATTGGCGCGACTGCGCACCAACTCTCGCTCAACGCACAGGTGACCCGCGACCTCGGCTCCGGCGCGACCGGCCTCATCTCAGGAGGCATCGGGCTGCCGACGTCGGTCGCCGGCGCGATTGGGGCGCACGCAAACGGCGCCGTGGTTCTGCGCGCCGACGGGCGGCGCCAGATCGAGCCTGTCAGCGCCGTGCTCGGCAGTCAGACGGTCGGGGCTGTCGCTAGCAGTCCGATCGCGATCACGCTGATGAGCAACGCCCAAACGCTGACGGGCGAGAGCGGTCGCGTCACCAACGTGCTGATCGAGACGAGGCCCGGCGCGCAGAGGCAGGTCGCCGGCGAGCTGAGAGCGCTGGTCGCCGGACGAGCCAACGTCACGCCGGCCGACAACGAGCTTCGCCTGCTGAATGTGGCGGCCACGCCGAACCAGCAGTCGACGACGCTGTTCGCCGCCATCGCCGGCATGGTCGGCTTCCTGCTGGCGCTCAACGCGATGTTGCTGACGATGCCCGAACGCCGCCGCCTCGTCGCCGAGCTGCGGACCTACGGCTACGACCCGGCGCAGATCGTCTTCCTGCTGATGGCACAGGCGCTGATGCTGGGCATCGTCGGCTCGATCCTCGGGATGGGGCTTGGCACGTGGCTCTCGCACACGCTGTTTGGCGGCGTGCCGAGCTACCTCTCCGCGGCTTTCGCGATCGGCGATTCACAGGACATCACCGCCACCACGATTGCGATCGCGACCGGATGCGGTGTGCTGGCCGCGCTCTTGGCCTCGCTGCGGCCGTTGCTCGACCTTCGCTCCAAGCGCCCCATGGACACGGTCATGCAGCAGTCCGGCGAGGCTGGACAGACGATCCCACGCGACACCGCTCGGGCGGCAGCCCTGATCGGCGTGGGACTGGTTGCGATCGTGAGCGTCGTAGCGCTGATCGCACCTCGCTTGACGATCGTCGGAGGAGCGCTGCTCGCGATCGCCGCGGTGTGCCTGCTGCCCTTCGTGTATCTCACGGTCATCTCCCTGTTGCGCCCCTTGAGCGAGCGCTCCAAAGGCGCGCTGCCGATAGCCCTGGTCGAGCTGGAGGCCACGGCCACGCGGTCGGTGGCGCTCGCGGCGATAGCGGCGCTCGCCGTGTATGGAAGCCTGGCGATCGGCGGCGCCAAGACAGACCTGATCCATGGACTCGAGGTCGCTGTCACCCAATACGAGGGCACTGCCGACATCTGGGTCACGACGGGACAAAACGTGTTCAACACCGACAGCTTTCGTCCGGCAAACATGCAATCGACCATCGGGCGCGTACCGGGCGTCGCATCCGTGCGCGCCGACCAGGGCGCCCTGTTGGACGTCGGCGATCGCCGTCTGATGATTCGCGTTCACAGTCCCGAGACACCGGCGATCATCCAGTCCAGCCAGATGACAAGCGGGAATTTCGCGCGGGCCAGCAGGTTGTTGCGCGAAGGCGGCTGGGCCACCGTCTCACAGGGATTTGCCAGCGAAAGGAAATTGCAGATCAACGACCGCTTCACGCTGCCCACCCCCTCCGGCGCCCTGGGTCTGAGGGTGGCGGCCATAACCACGAATCTGGGCTGGCCGGTCGGCGCCATCGGGCTCACCACCGCCGACTACGTAAAAGGCTGGCATTCGGCCGATCCGACCGCCTTTGAAGTCACGATGAAGCCCGGTGTGAGCCCGCTCGCAGGGAAGCGTGCGATACAGAGGGCTTTGGGACCGGACTCGGGCCTCCGAGTTCAGACATTTCGCGAACGGGAAGCGCAAACCGACCAGAGCGCGCGGCAGGGCCTGAGCAGCCTCGGGGCCATCTCAACGTTGCTTCTGCTCACCGGCGCGCTCGCGGTGGCGGCTTCGCTGAGCGCCGCGATCTGGCAGAGACGCGCGCGGCTGTCGGCGATGAAGACGTGGGGATACGATCACCTGCAGCTATGGCGGTCGATCCTGTTGGAGAGCGCGATATTGCTGGCAATCGGCTGCGTCGAGGGTGCCGCGCTTGGGCTTTACGGACACGCGCTCGCCGACCGCTGGCTGAGGGCGACGACCGATTTCCCCGCTCCGTTCTCGCTCGGCGGTCCCCAGGTGTTTCTCACGTTGGCGATGATTCTCGGAATAGCGATCGCAGTGGTCGCCGTCCCCGGATTCTCCGCCGCGCAGGTGCCGCCCGGCGTTAGTTTCCAGGAGTAGCGGCCGCGATGGTGGCTGGTGAGGGACGACGCGAGCGTGGCGGTAAAAGGCTGCAAACGGATCATCCGAGCCACAACATTCGCCTGTGCGGCTCATTGCTATTGGTTGAGCGTCTTTCCACGAGCACGCGCCGAACTGGCCGCGTGGCGTCAACGCGCTCGGCAGATACCCGACCTTGTGCTGCGCGAGGCGGCGTTTGACGCACTGAAGACCAAGAGCTCCGACCTGGAGGGCGCCGTCGCCTTCGCCGTCTTCGCGCCACCCTCGATGCGCGACAACGTGGTGCAGGCGATCACCGCCTTCGAGATCGCCTTCGACTACATGGACAGCATCGTCGAGTTGCCCAACCGCGACCCGATCGCCAGCGGCCACAGCCTCAACCAAGCGCTGCTCGTCGCGCTCTCTCCGGGCGCGCGCCAACTCGACTACTACCGACACTACCCTCGACGCGAAGACGCCGGCTATCTCGAAGGGCTCGTACGCACCTGCCAGACGGCGGTCGGTCGGCTGCCTTCCTTCGCCGCCATCGCCGAGCCCCTGCGTCGGTCTGTGTCGCGCATCGTGGCGTACCAGAGCCTCAACCACGGCGACGCAAACGGCTCACACGACGCCTTCAGGCGATGGGCCGATTCACAGTCGATTCAAGGGATCGATCTGCGTTGGTGGGAGCTTGGCGCCGCCGCTGGATCGCAGCTTTCGGTGTTCTCGCTGATAGCCGCAGCGGGAGATCCCACGATGTGCCCTCGACGCGCAATCGCATTGGAGCGCGCCTATTTTCCCTGGGTGGGGGCGCTCAGCACATTGCTCGATGGAGTGATCGATCAAAACCGCGACAACGCGGAGGGGCAGAGGAACTTGATCGATCATTACACCTCGCCAGAGGAGACCGCCAGACGCCTGAGAATGCTTGCCGCGGAAGCTTTGGAGGCCGTCCTATCGCTCTCCGACGCCCCGAATCACACCATGATCCTGGAGGCGATGGCGGCCTTTTTCCATGCGATGCCACAAGCGTTAGCGCCAGATGTGAAATTGGCGACGCGAGCCGTCGTCGATGCGATGGGCGCCTGGACCGCCCCGGCCCTCCTTTTTTTCAGGACCCGCCGAGCCTTGGCCTGCGCCAAGCCCAGCATAAAACCACCAGCTTACCTCGCCCGAGGCGGCAAATCAGCCTTAAACAGGTATCCCTGATACTAGTTTCAGGGACTCTAGTCACAGACCGTCGCGGGCAAGACAATGTAGGGCCGATGGATTCCGCTGATCCAAACCGGCCCAGGCAGCCGCTCAAGCCGAAAGCACAGCACCAGACTTCGCGCTCACTCGAATACGGGGTGCGACTGCTTGCCTGCTTCACGGGCGAGCAGCCGGCGTGGCCGGTTAGCGAACTGGCGGAGGAGATCGGTCTCAGCCGCTCCACCGCCCACCGCTACGCCAGGACGCTGGTGGCGCTCGGCTATCTCGAACAGGACAAGGAGAGCCGCTACCGGCTCGCCCTGCGCGCCGCAGCGCCGGGACGGGCGGTCGTCGGGACGCTCCGCCTGGAGACCCCGGCCGCCCGCGCGATCCTGGAAGACCTGCGCGAGCAGACGGGCCACACCGTCAGCCTGGCCGCGCTTGACGGAACGCATGCCCTGTACCTGCAGCGCTTCCACGCGCACGGACCGGGCCAGTTCGAGGCCGACCTGCAACAGGGCATCGGCGTGAGGGTGCCCGTCTACTGCACGGCGATCGGCAAGGCCCTGCTCGCAAGCCTGACCGAGACCGAACAGCGCGCCCTGATCGCCTCCGTCACGCTGGAGCGCGAAGGCCCGAACACGGTCAAAACGAAGCAGGCATTGGCCGAGCAGGTCGCACATGTCCGTGAGCGGGGATTCGCGATCTGCGACGAAGAGCAGGATTTGGGAGTGCGGTCGATCGCCGCGGCGGTACCGCACCCGGGGCGCTCACGGCCGCTGGCGGTAGGAGTTACCGTGCCGGCGCGGTGGTACACGCTGGAGGGGATGGTGGAGAAGTTTGGGGGGCGGATTAGGGAGGCGGCCAGGCGGATATAATCGGGCGCCAAGGTCCCCATGCCAGTCCTGACCAGAACAACGTATGGCCCACGACGATCCCCGGACAACCGATCCAGACGGCCGCGTTGTCGTCTTCGACGCCGGAAGCTATGACCATTACAGTTGCAGGCATCGCCTTCGATCACCATCACTACGACGCTCGTGGCGATGTGCTTTACCTGCATCGTGGGCGAGCCAAGATCAGCGGCACGCGGACTAGAGACACCAGAGGGACACGCGATCCACTACGACGAGTCTGGCGCAGTCATCGGTTTGACGCTGCTTAACGTGCGCCACCTGCTCGAAAAGGACGGTCGACTCACGCTGACCCTGCCGCCCGCACAGCTTGGAGCCGACGCGTTGCAACCAGCCCTAACGGCTGCTTAACCTCGATCTTGCGAGAGCCCGCTGCGTCCCCGAGTCGTGCTTCGCGCCGAGCGTAAGCGCGACTCTGCCTCCCCCAGGCAGCGTCTTGCCGGGACGAGGGTCCTGACGTGTCACGACGATCGTCCCGTGATGATGCCGGGGACGGCTGACCTTGCCGAGGCGACAGTGGGCGCCGGCGAGCGCACGGTCAGCCGCAGAGAGCGTGTCACCCCTCAGCGAGGGCACGACGCACGCGCGGGCTCGCTGCGCGGCGGCTGCAGCTTCTTCTCTGAGAAGACGTTCTCCCATTTCGACGGAGGCCGGGATGCGTTCCCGAAGACTCCGTTCTTCTTGTTCCTTGAGTTCCCGTTCGCTTCGTTCTCTGGCTTCCCGTTCAGCGATCGCCAAGAGCTCGCCAGTGGCGTCACCAGGTACGGCGCCCGAACGACTTCAACCGGAGCCGTACCATCGGGGAATGAGCCGGGGGATTCGGGAACCACGACGTCGTCGCTGCGCTGAAATGCTTCGCCGGCGGCGTTGCGGACGCGTAGAGAGACCCAGTAATTGCCGCCGGGTTGCAAATCGTGCAGCGTAAGGGTCACGGCGCGGACTTCATCGACGGCCGGCAGGCTCCCTTCGGTGTATAGAAAGTTCGTCCCGCACAAGGCGCATTCCGGCCAGGTTTCATAGGTCGTTTCGAGACCTTCCGGGTCGATGTTCGCATCGACCGCGATTTCGCCGCCAAACCCCACCATCATCGTTTCGTATCTCGCCGACGCCGTCAAATTTTCGATAATCGGTCGACCGCTCGCCAGCGCCGGCGGAGCAAAGAGCACACCAGCACAGAGGATCGCAGCCACGACCAGCGCGAGGCGACGACTGCGCCAAAGCAAACTGGTCCCCGGCCCCAGACGGGTGGCTGATCTGTTTTTTGCCCGGCTCAACCCCCGCTTGAAATCAATCATCACGAAATCCTAGCGTGCCATTCGATGGGACGCAATCGCCACAAGATGGATGTTCGTCGACGTCGAGCCGGAGTCCTGTGTCAAGCGGATGGATGCCCCGAGCTGGGGGTCGCGGACGATGAGCGCTCGTCCCGTGGCGTCGAGAGGCACATCGACGCGCCGTTGGAGAGAAGCTGTCCGTAATCGCGACCCGCCGTGTCCCCGCTGCCGTTGACCGCGAAGCTCAGCGTGCTTGCGGGGTCGAGCGTGGCGCTCTGGACCTGGAGGTATTCGGCTCCTTCTTCGTCGGGCTCGACGACGATTTCGGCCGCGTTCGTGGACAGCGGACCGGTGATGCCGTTGCCGATCGCGAAGACGTTGTCGAAGCTGACAGGTTCGTGGTCGGAGGAGTTCACCTCAGCGCCGAAGAGTTCCACCACGCCGTTGAAGATCCCGGCCTGGCCGGAGTCCGCGCCTTCGAAGCTGAGCGGCCCGACGTTGTCTGCGTTGGCGAGCACCAGGCCGCCTCCTTCGCTCAGTTTCATGTGGAGTGGGTCGCCTCCGCTCACTTCTCCGAAGAGCGCCAGTTGGTTGTCGTCGATCGCGTTATCGCCGCTCTGCCCGGCGATGCTCCATGTCTGCCCGGCGCGCAGGACGATCGGCGTCGCCAGGAGCGAGCCGGTCTGTCCGGTGGTGCTCGCCGCCGGGGCGACCGAGAGCCCGCCGCCGTCGAGCATGATCGGCTTGCCCGCGATCGCGTACGTCGTGCTGTCCTCCAGCCGCAGCGATTCCACGGTCAGGCCGCTCACGTTGTTTTCGCTTTCGTAGCACGTGTCGCTGGGAGGAGAGGATGTGCACGCACCGCTCGTGAGCGTCGGAAATTCGAGGGCCACAGGTTCGGATGCGGACGGAGCCGTCCCGCCTTCCCAGTTGGCGGTATCGGCCCAGCCGCGAGAGCCCTTGGCGGCGGCGCCCGACCACCTGAACGTGGGCGCCGCGAGCGCCGAGCCCGCGCCGAGCAGAGCGAGACCCGCCACGGCCAGACCCAGCCAAGCCATCCGGATCGAGATCCTGCGTCGACTCCTGCCCATGGTCCTGCAGATCGAGCCGCTGCGCGGCGCCACCGTATTCGACATCCTCCCACCCCTTGACACGCGGATTCTTATTGATTGAGACCGGCGCGATGCACGATAATGGGCCGGTTCTATTCAGCGCAATGGGTGTTTCTGGCTCGGTAAGAGAGTCGGCTGTGTGCTATTGTACTCGGCGACGGGCTGCCAGTGTTCGCTGGCGAACCTGGGGCAGGCAGCTCATGCTCAGCGGGAGCCGCTTGGCGGCGGAATCTGAAGGTCGCGGCAGATCTTACGGGCGAGCGGCCAACTGATCTCGCGATGGCGCGGCAAGGCCGTGGAGCGCTCTGAGTCAAAGCCCCAGTAACTGTGACGGCCACCCTCCCGCAGTGGTCCGGCGCCGTGCTTGCGTAGGTGGCGTTCGAGATCTCGGCGCTTCACGCTGCGATTGTCAGCTGCAGCGGCTCGCTGTCGGATGCGGGCTCGCTGAGCGCGTGCTCGCCAAAGCGCAGCTCAAGGATGCCGTGCAACGCATCGATCACGTTCTCACGCGCTTCCTCACGACTGCGGCCCTGGCTATGGGCGCCAGGAACCTCGGGGATCGACGCGACGATCCAACCGTCGTCGCCATCCTCGTAAACGATCGTCAAACGCAGTGTCTCGCTCATGCCCAATGACGATAGCCCAAAACTCTCGGACACAAGCTCGCCATCCAGGTTTCAGCGGCACGTGAAGGCGGCTGCCAAGGTCAGCTGATCGGCACCACCTCGTCATCGAACACGGCGCGCACCTCGAGCTTGCCGCCGAGCGCCGCGACATAGCTCTCCAGCGTCGACAACTTGGCGTCGTCTCCGCGCTCCAATTGCGAGATGTTCGACTGAGAGACCTCAAGGCGAGCCGCTACATCGGCCTGACTCGCGTGACGATGCTTGCGCAGGTCAGCCAGTCGTAGCTCAGCCCGCATCGTCTCTCTGGTCCTTTGGATATACGGCTCGTCCTCCGGCTTGACTACACGCTGACGGACATCCTTCCAGTTGGTGGTCTTCATGCTGTTTCCTCCAGCCATTCGTCGTACAGGGAGTCGGCGATCGGGATACTCTTCTCGTACCACTTCTGCCAACGGTCAGTCTTGTCGCCTCCAATCAGGAGAATGGCGTTCCGCTTGGGGTCAAATGCAAACAAAATGCGGATATTGCCACCGATAGAACGCAGCTCCTTCATGTTGTGGCGATGACTGCCTTTGATCGTGTCCACGAACGGGCGGCCAAGGGCCGGACCGCGTTCCTCCAATTCGTCGATGGCCGGAACGATCTGCCTACGCGAGTGCTGGTCGAGTTCCGCGAGCAGCCAATGCTCAACTCGCTCGGTGAGAACGATCTCCCACGCCATGCCGAACACTATAAGGTCTAACTTCTAAGAAGTCAAGGCTTATATCGTCTAAACAGCGCCGCTAAACCGAATCGGCAGCTCCGCCAGCCCGTAAATCCCGAGAATGCTCTCGAACACCGGCTCGCCGTCCAACTCAAAACGGGGCATCCGGCGCGCCAGGAACGAAAGGCCCTCCTCCAGCTCCAGGCGCGCGAGGTTGGCGCCCAGGCAATAGTGGACCCCGGCGCCGAACGTGAGCGCGCGCGCACGGGGACGCTCGACCGTGATGTCAAACGAGTCCGGCCCGGCTACGCCCTCCTCCCCGCCCTCTCCTGCCTCGGCCCCCATTCCGCTGCCCTCACTATTGCCCGGCAAATCGCGATTACCGGTAAATGAGCACACCATGACAATCGTGTCCGGGGGAAAGGTGACATGCCGGTAAGTGACCTCCTCAACCGTGATCCGCGCGGTGAATGGGGTGATCGGCTCGTAGCGCAGGGCCTCCTCGACCGCGCGGCCCGCCAGGGACGGGTCGGCCACCAGAGCCGCCCACTGGTCGGGGTGCTCAGCGAACAGGCGGACCGCGTGGGAGAGCTGGCTTTGGGTCGTGTCGACTCCGCCGATCAATACGTTGAGGACGAGGTTGACGCACTCCTCCTCGCTCAGCCGGTCGGGTGGGTGGGCCGGATCTGCGGCCGCCAGCAGGGTGGAGATCAAATCGTCGCCGGGAGTCTGGCGCCGAGCGGCGAGCAGGGCGTGGGCGTACTCGTAGAACTCGGCGACGGCCTGCTCGATGGAGGCCCGCTCGCCCGCCATCGAGGCGGCGTCGAACTGGCGCTGGATCCAGTTCGACCAGTGGTGAAGGCGCGGCGCGTCGGAGATGGGGGCGCCCATGACGGTGGCAATCGTCTGGGAGGGGTAGGGCTTGGCAAAGGCCTCCACGAACTCACAGCCCCCCGCGGGCTCCACCGACGCGAACAGGCCCTCCAAGAACCCGCGCATCGCCGGGCGCCAGCGCTCGACCGCGCGCGGCGTGAGAGCCGGATTCACGAGGCTGCGCAGGCGTGTGTGGTCGGCGCCGTTGATGTGCAGGATGTTGCGCTTCATCTCCTCCCAGAGGGGGCCTTCCGTGACTTCGAACAGCTCGGCGATCTTCATACCCGGAAAGATCGCCGAGCGTGTCCGTAGGAAGAACTCGCCCGCCTCGCGGTCGAAGACCACGTACCCGTACGGCCCCGCCGCCAGCCATCCCTCCGCCGCCAGCTCCTTCATGGCCGTGTGAAAGCGCTCCCCCTTCAGATCGGGGTCGGTGTAATCGAAGCTCGAGAGCTCCAGGTCCCCGACGAGCGCCATCGCGTGTGGGTGGGGAGAACTACTTTTTGGGGTGTACCGTCTGCTTGAGGCTCGCCCCGGGAGTGAACTTGGGGGCCTTGGAGGCCTTGATCTTCACCTTTTCGCCCGTACGCGGGTTGACGCCCTGACGGGCGGCCCGCTTGACCACGGAGAACTTGCCGAAGCCCGTGATCACGACCTCGTCGCCTTTCTTCAAGGTCTTGCCGACGGTGGTCAGGAACGACTCGACCGCACGTCCTGCATCTGCCTTGGAGAGACCGCTGTCGGCGGCGATCGCCTCGACAAGCTGACTCTTGTTCATGGAGTTCTTCCTTTCGGTAGCTGTGCTTGGCGAGGGCAGACTAGCGTGCTTGCGCCAGATCTGGCTTGAGCACGCGGTTTAGTTGCTCGCGCACCAACTCCACGCCGCGCTCGGGGGCCACCGCGCAGGAGCCGATGGCGGCCGCGGCCTTCTCTTGGGAGAGGGCCAGGTTGGCGGGCCATTTCAGGTGAGGATCCTCGCCGCAGGCTTGCAGGTAGGCAGCTGCGGTGCCCTCGCAAACCAGCTCGCGCGAGCAGCCCAGGCCGCCCGCGAGAAGCTGCAGCCACTCCCTGCGTCCAAGCGAGCGGGGGCCACCCATGTGGTAGACGCCTTCGCATCCCTGAGCCAGGAGCTCGCACAGGCGCTGGGCGTAATCGCGGGCGTAGGTGGGCGAGCGCCACAGACCCTCGGGCGCGGGCAGGGCGGTGCGGTCGCGCAGGCGCTTGACCAGACGCAGGGCCAGGGGGAAGCGCCGCGGGCGGGCCAGGTTGACCCCGTACAAATCCCCAGGGCGCGTGATCAGCCAGGGGACGCTGGAGCGCATCGTGGCTTCCTCGCAGGCCAGCTTGGAGCGCCCATAGGCGTTCACGGGGTCGGGCAGGTCGCGCTCGCTGAAGCAGGTTCCGGCGGGGCGATAGCCGCTGTGCACGCAGTCGCAGGAGACGAGCGCGTAGCGTGCTCGTACCGCTCTGGCGGCCGCCAGAGTGTGCTCGGCGCCGACGTACTCGACCTGGGCGAGATAGGGCTCGCGCTCGAAGCGGCTGGGCGAGACCGCGCCGGCGGCGTGCACGATCACGTCGGGCTCGAACTCCAAGGCGGCCCGAACACAGGCTTTGCGGTCGGCCATGTCGAAGACGGCCGACCGCACCCCCTCCAGGCCGAAGAAGCCCTCGCGACCGCAGCCGAGCACCTCCCAGCTCTGCTGTGCGGCCACCGCCGCCACGTTGGACCCGACCAGCCCGCCTGCCCCTGTCACCATGACACGCATTCGATACGTACCGTCTCTCTGTTGTCAAATAGACGGTAGCACCGATGCGTGCGAGCGCAAGGTGGGTGACTATGGACCGGGCTCTCGCGAAGAGGGATCGCTCCAAAGCGCCTGCAGGGGAACAGCCCACATGTTTGGTCCGAACGGGAGCGTTTGCGCCCCCGCATACAGAACGACGCCCGCGACCATACGCCCGCCGACCCGCTCGCGCAAGTGACGCAGTCCAGCGAAATCCTGCGCTCGCAGGGTCGCGCTCGCCTTTACCTCTATCCCGGCAATCTCGCCGGACGGGCGCTCGACGATCACGTCGACCTCGCGATTGTCTTCGCGGTAGTGCCAGAACGTCAATGGCTCGGCAAGCCAGAGACGCCTGGCGCTCGAAGCTCGGTCGCGACGAAAGTCT
This sequence comes from uncultured Solirubrobacterales bacterium, assembly GCA_963809705.1. GTDB lineage: Bacteria > Actinomycetota > Thermoleophilia > Solirubrobacterales > Solirubrobacteraceae > Palsa-744. Next base: position 1,389,814 of record CAWEKF010000002.1, read on the forward strand.
CGAACAACGCGCCGGCAAACGCGTCGTCGTCCCGGACGCGGTCCACATCGGCCCCGACCATAGAGCCAAGCAAGCCTGTATCTGAGACATACAGCTTTGGCGCCTTGATCTGGCGGCTGCCGAGATTGACGTGCCATGGCCGACGTATGCGGACGAGGAATAGGCGCTCGAGCACATCGAGGTGGCTCTTGACCGTCTTGCCGTCGATTCCAACATCGCGAGCAAGCGCGTCATAGCGGGCGAGGCCGGCTGAGCGGGCCGCGACCATGGCCAGCAGCGTTCCGATCGACGCCCGATCTTGTACGCGCGAGGCGTCGGCCACGTCGCGATCGACGATGGAGGCCACATAGCTCGAGAAGAACGGCGAGCGAGCGGCGAGCGGGCGCCCGTGCGCCTCTGGGAAGCCGCCGGTCAGCATCATCGCGGCGTACCGATGCCGACCCGCGGGGACGTCGATGACGGCGGGGGACTCACCGGCCAGCAGACGCGACAAGAACGTCTCGCGATGTCCCACCAGCTCGCCCTGCGTGAACGGCCACAACGTCATGTAGTCGACTCTGCCGGGCAGCGCGTCGCTCACGGTGGGGATGCGACGCAGATTGGCCGATCCCGTGAGGAGAAACTGGCCCCGGGTGGAATCGCGATCCACGCGCGACTTGATCGCAAGCAATAGCTCAGGCGCACGCTGGATCTCGTCGATCACCGTGCAACGCCCGCGTGCGGCGATGAAGCCGACCGGGTCGGCTCTCGCCAGCGTACGTACAGGCTCGTCGTCCAGCGACAGGTAGTCGGCGGACAGGCGCTCCCGTGCCAGCCTTAGCGCCAAGGTGCTCTTGCCTGCTTGACGCGGGCCAAGCAGCGCCACAACGCGCGCATATCCCATGGCGTCGGCGACTGGGCCCGCGAGATGTCGATCGATGAACTCCAATGTCCTCCGCTAACTCGGAAAATTGGCTCCGTCAACTCGGAGTTTAGCAGTCGCTAACTCGGAAGGCTGATAATGCTAAATCGGAATCCAGGCGCTGTGAACTCGGAAAGTTGGTCATGCTGACTCGGAATGAGCGCTCCGCGGGCACAGCCGCCGAGGACGGACCTAAGGAAGAAACTCGTCCGTGGAGTAGCGAGCGGGGGCGATCGGGGCGTGGATCAGGCCCGAGTTGACCATCCAGGAGGACATCGCTTCGATGTTGGCCGCTTGCAGGGTCCCGAAGGGCACCTGGGCAGTCCTAAACAAGGGCAGATAGACCTTCAGGGAGGCGGCCGTGAGCTTGTGGGGCAGGGTCGGGTTGGCCGCCTCCAGGTCGGCCAGGCTGCGCTGGGGATCGGCCAGGGTGTCGAGGTAGCCGTGCACGGTGGCCGCGACGAAGTCCCTGACGAGCTGGGGATCGGAGGCGATCAGGCGGCGCGTGGTGAAGGCGACCAGGCCGGGGTAGGCGGGTCCGCCGTTGCGGTTCAGGGCAAATGCGGTGATCGGATGGCCGCTTGCCGAGAGGGCCACGCCGTCGTCGGGGATGAAGCCGGTGAAGGCCGCGATCCGGCCGGCCAGCAGGGCTTGACCGCCGTTGAAGCCGACCGTCACCACCTTTACGCGGGCCGGGCTGAGGCCGGCGTGGCGCAGCTCGGTGTCGAGCACGGCGCGGTCGGAGGGCACACCCGTTATTCCCACGGTCTTGCCCGCCAGGTCCGCCGGCGAGCGCAGGCGCTCTGATGCCAAAGCGATCAATCCCCCCAGGGGGGCCTGCACCAGGGCCATGACCGCCTGGGCGTCGCCGCCCGCGTCGATCAGGCCGGCCACGTCGCTGCCGTCGGCCAGGCCGAACTGGGCCTTGCCGGCGTCGATCAGCCTCAGGGTTTCCTGGGTCGAGGTCGGCTGGACAACCTGCAGGTTGATGTGCTCGCGCTTGTAGTAGCCGCCCGCCAGGGCGCGGTAGATGCCGGCGTGGACCGCGTTGGGGGTGAAATCGAGGATCAAAGTCGCCTCGGTCGTGTGGGCCAACGGCACGGGCGCCGAAGGACTGGAGTGCGCGCCCTGCCCAATGCCGCCAGTCGCAGGGCTCGAAGAGGAGCCGCACGCCGAGAGAGCGCCGACGACCGCGATGACCAATACGGCACAGAGGGTGACCCGCGCGCACGCGCGGCCATGACTAAAGGCTTGTCTTGTTAATAGACCGCGCGCACGCGCGGGCACCCCCCACACGACGACAATCAACCAAGACCACAACCGCTGGCGCCTCCGCGGGAGACGGTATCTTCCATTCACGTGACGGGACTCCCTCAAGCTCATGTCGCGGGCCAAGAGGCCCGCACGCTATCGGGCGAGACGGTCCGCGAGCTGTACACGCCCGCCGACCTGCCCGACGGCATCGGCGATCCCGAGCGCGACCCGATCGGAAAGCCCGGCTCCTATCCCTACACGCGCGGCCCCTACGAGTCGATGTACAGGGGCCGTTTGTGGACGATGAGGCAGTTCGCCGGCTTTGGCACCAGCGAGGAGACCAACGCGCGCTTCCACTACCTGCTCGAGCACGGCCAGACGGGGCTGTCGACGGCGTTTGACATGCCGAGCCTGATGGGCCACGACTCCGACGACCGTCGCTCCTTCGGCGAGGTCGGCCGCGAGGGCGTGGCGGTCGATACGACCGAGGACATGAAGACGCTGTTCGCGGGCATCGACCTGGGCGAGGTGTCGGTCTCGATGACGATCAACGCCCCGGCGGCGATCATGCTGGCCTATTTCGTGGTGGCCGCCGAGCAGGACGGAGACGGCGCGGGCGGCGCGGTTCCGCTGGAGTCCCTGTCGGGCACGATCCAGGCGGACATCCTCAAGGAGTACATCGCCCAGAAGGAGTGGTGCTTTCCGATCGACCCGGCCATGCGTCTGTGCGGGGACATGATCGAGTGGTGCACGGAGCACATGCCGCGCTGGCATCCGATCTCGATCTCCGGCTATCACATCAGGGAGGCGGGGGCGACCGCTCAGCAGGAGCTGGCGTTCACGCTCAAGGACGGGCTCACCTACGTCGAGCAGGCGATCGAGCGGGGCCTGGACGTGGACGAGTTCGCGCCGCGACTGTCGTTCTTCTTCAACGCTCAGATCGACTTCTTTGAGGAGATCGCCAAGTACCGGGCGGCGCGCAGGATCTGGGCGCACGAGTTGAGACACACTTTTAATGCCAAGAAGGAACGTTCGTGGCTGATGCGGTTCCATACGCAGACCGCCGGTGTCTCGCTCACCGCGCAACAGCCGCTCAACAACATCGTGCGTACCACAATCGAGGCGCTCGCGGGCGTCCTTGGAGGAACGCAGTCGCTGCACACCAACTCCTATGACGAGGCGCTCGCGCTGCCGACCGAGGAGGCGGTGCGGATCGCGTTGCGCACCCAGCAGGTGATCGCGCACGAGTCGGGCGTGGCCAACACGGCCGATCCCCTGGGCGGCTCCTACTTCGTGGAGGCGATGACCGACGAGATGGAGGCGCGCTGCTACGAGTATTTCGCCAAGATCGACGAGCTCGGCGGGATGGTGGAGGCGGTCAAGCGCAACTATCCCCAGCGCGAGATCGCCGACGCGGCGTTCGAGCTGCAGCAGGCGATCGACTCGGGCGAGCGCGTCGTGGTCGGCGTCAACAGGTTCACTGAGGGCGACGAGGGCGAGCCCAAGATCCTGCGCATCGACCCCGCTCTGGAACGCAAGCAGATTGAGCGCCTGCAATCCACGCGCGCCAGGCGCCTGGGCGCCGAGGTGGAGCGCGCTCTGGCCGATCTGCGCGTCGCCGCGGCGAGCGCCGGCAACCTGATGGACCCGCTGATCGAGTGCGCCCGGGCACAGGCCTCGGAGGGGGAGATCGTGGAGTCGCTGCAGCAGGTGTTCGGCCGCTACACCGAGTCCCCAGTCTTCTAACTTCGCAACTCCTTACGTTGGGTCTGTGTTATGCGGGCACTAGGGTTGAACACCCAGCGTATGCCACGAGACCCTTTGATCAAAAGCGCCGTCAAGAGCCATATGTTGCACAGGACGCTGCTCGCGCTCGCTGTGGCGATCGTCGCCGGCTCGATCGCCACGCTCACTTTCGGCGCCAAGCGGATCGCGGCCGAGAACGCGGCCTACAAAGGCCCGGCGGCGCCCCAGTGCTTCCCTTCGCATCTGGACGCCTCGGCCGTCCTGCCGGGCACCCATCTCAGCGTCTCGCCGCTGCCCGACTCGATGGACGCCTCCTATGACACGCAGATCAGCCTGCTCGGCTACCCGATCGGCGAGCTCTCCTCGATCTCGGTGAGCGGCTCGCAGAGCGGCGGGCACTCTGGGCGATTGGAGGCCTACTCGCAAGGCGACGGCGCCAGCTGGGTGCCCGCCAAGGCCTTTGACTCGGGGGAGACGGTGGTCGTGCACGGCAAGCTGAGCTTGGCGGGCAAGAGCTATCCGTTCGCCTTCCACTTCACGACCGCGGTGCGCGACCCGATCGGGCATCCCGCTTCGAGCCCCAAACCGGCGGGCAAGCCGGCGGAACTGTTCTCATTCCACTCCCAGCCGAGCCTGCACGTGCCGATCGTGACGGTCGACTCCTCCTCGCCCGCGCAGACCCAGGGCGACCTGTTCATGGCGCCCTACTCGGGCCCTGGCCAGGACGGACCGATGATCGTGGACTCCTCGGGCAACCTGGTTTGGTTCGACCCGCTGCCGCCGGGCATCGAGGCCACCAATCTGCAGGTGCAGAGCTATGAAGGCAAACCGGCGCTGACCTGGTGGCAGGGCTACATCCCGCCCCAGGGCTTCGGCCAGGGCGAAGAGGTGATCGCCAACACCTCCTACCAGCAGATCTTGAAATTTAGGGCCGGCAACGGCCTCTTGGCCGACCTGCACGAATTCGAGATAACGCCGCAGAACACGGCTTTCCTGACCGTGTTCGACCCGATCCGCTGCAACCTCTCAAGCGCGGGCGGCCCCAGCAACGCGGCCGTGACCGACAGCCTGTTCCAGGAAATCGACCTCAAGACGCATCTGGTCAGGCGCGAGTGGCATCCACTCGACTACGTCGCGCTGTCCCAGTCATATGCGAGCCCGACCGGGTCCTCCCAGGAATGGCCGTTTGACTACTTCCATCTCAACTCGATCGCGGTGCGCCACGACGGCTCGCTGCTGATCTCCGCGCGCAACACCTCGGCGCTGTACGAGCTGAGCCCGAGCACCGGCCAGATCATCGCCCAGATCGGCGGCAAGCACGGCACTGACGCGCTCGGCGCGGGCGCCGCCACCGCCTACCAGCACGACGCCGAGGAACTGCCGGACGGCGACTTCTCGGTGTTCGACAACGGCGCCGTGCCGAAGGTCCACCCCCAGTCGCGGGGACTGGTCCTGTCGGTCAATCCCACGACCAAGACCGACACCGTGGTCAACCAGTATGTGCACTCGGGGCCTCTCTCGGCCAGCAGCCAGGGCAGCGTGCAAGCGCTCGAAGACGGCAACGTGTTCATCGGCTGGGGCGCGGAACCATACTTCTCCGAATACACCCCGACGGGCGCGCTTGTGTTCGACGCGCACCTGCCGCCCAAGACCGAGTCCTACCGCACCTACCGCTTCCCCTGGAGCGCCACACCGACGGGCGCTCCCGCGATCGCGGCGACGGCCGGCCGTTCGAACACGACCGTGTACGCCAGTTGGAACGGGGCCACTGGCGTCGCCAGCTGGAACGTGCTCGCCGGCTCCTCCGCCACCCAGCTCGCGCCGGTCGCGAATGCGGCCAGGTCGGGCTTTGAGACTTCGATCTCGGTGGCCGGCAAACCGGCCTACGTGCTCGTCCAGGCACTCGGCGCGGGCGGCGAAGCGCTGGCCAGCTCGCAGGCGATCAAAGGCTGAGCATCGCGATCACGGCCCGCAGCGCAAGCTGCGCCGAGACTGGTTCGCCCGGCCGGCCAGCCAGCTGCACGCGGCGCCTGGACGAGCCGGCGGAGGCGAGACCAAGCTACGCGGGCGCCTGGACAGCCGGCGGAGGCGAGACCAAGCTACGCGGGCGCCTGGACAGCCGGCGGAGGCGAGACCAAGCTACGCGGGCGCCTGGACAGCCGGCGGAGGCGAGACCAAGCTACGCGGGCGCCTGGACAGCCGGCGGAGGCGAGACCAAGCTACGCGGGCGCCTGGACGAGCTGGCGGGGCGGGGCCAAGACTCGCTCGATATAGGGGGCGAGCAAGGCAGCGGCGGCGGACGCGCTCTCGCGCGGCGAGCGGCGCGGCATCGTGACATAGCTGAGCGCCAGGCGCACGAGCGAATCGGCGAGCAGCTCCGCGGCCCCGTCGTCCACTTCGGGCCAACCGGAGCGCATCACTGCAGACAGCCGGCTGGAAGCCCATTCGAGCACGGGACGGCTCTGGGTCGTGATCAGCGGCAGCATCCCGCCGGTGCCGTCGTCCTCCAAGAGCATCCGCACGAGCGGATCCTCCGAGGCGACCGTCAGAAAGACCTCCAGGCCACTCGCCACGGCGGCCCTGGGGTCCTCGAGATGGGCTAGGATCGCGCCTTCGACCGCTTCCAGGAAGCGGGCGCCCTCGCGGATCACGAACTGTTGGGCGAACTCGTCGCGCGTGCCCAGCTCCTTGTAGAGCGTTTGGCGGCTGAGGCCCGCCGCGCGCGCCACGTCGGACATCGTGATCTGCGCCCATGGGCGATCCTGCAAAAGGCGCCGGGCGGCGTCGAGCAGGCTTTCGCGCAACAGTTGGCGCGCGGCGGCCCGGTAGGGCAGCGCAGGCTCGGACGCGGCGGGCCCGAGCCTGGCTCCACGTCGAGTGCTTGTCGTCGCGGTCACGAGCCCGTGACGGGCGTCCCGTGGCGAGCCAAGACGCGCCGACGCGCGCGCGGGTGGATGTTTATCTGCGAGAGGTCGCCTTTGTAGTGCTCGAGCAGGCGGCGGTCCATGATCCGCCGCCACAAGGGCGGGATCGCGGCGGCCACGATCATCCCGGCGTAGCCGGTCGGCAGCTGCGGCGCCTCGTCGAAGTGGCGCAGGGACTGGTAGCGGCGCAGGGGGTTGGCGTGGTGGTCGGAATGTCGCTGCAGGTGGTAGAGCAGGACGTTGGAGGCCACGTTGTTGGAGTTCCAGGAATGCTCGGGGCGGGTGCGCTCGTAGCGGCCGTCCGCGCGCGTCTGGCGCAACAGGCCGTAGTGCTCCAGGTAGTTGACGACCTCCAGCAGCGAGAAGCCGATCGCCGCCTGGATCAGCAGATACGGGAGCACCACCGGCCCAAAGGCCAAGGCCAGGCCGCCGAACAGGACGACGGTCATCGGCCAGGCATTGAGGATGTCGTTGCGCAGGCTCCAGAACCTGTGGCCGTCGCGCTGCAGGTGCTCGCGTTCGATCTCCAAAGCCGAGCGCAGACTGCCGATCACGGTGCGCGGCAGGAACTCGTAGAAGCTCTCGCCCATACGCGAGCTGGCCGGATCCTCAGGCGTGGCCACGCGCACGTGGTGGCCGCGGTTGTGCTCCACGAAGAAGTGCCCGTAGCCGGTCTGCGCCAGCGCCACCTTCGACAGCCAGCGCTCGGAGGAGGCGCGCTTGTGGCCGAGCTCGTGGGCGGTGTTGATGGCCACGCCGGCGACCATCGCGACCGTGAGGGACAGGCCGACCGACTCAAGCGTGGTCAGCCCCCCGTGGGACCACATCCAGCAGGCGAAGATCAGGCCGGCGTATTGGAGGGGCAGGAAGGCGTAGGTGCACCAGCGGTAGTAGCGATCCTGCTCCAGCCACTTGATCACCGAGTCCGGCGGGTTGGAGGCGTCCAGGCCGACAAGCAGGTCGAGCAGGGGAAACACGGCGAAGATCAGGACGGGCCCGTAGAACCAGAGGGCGCCGATCCCGGTCGCTTCGACCAAGCCCCACGAGATGAAGGGCAGGAGGGGCACGATCAGACCGAGCAGCCAGGCGTAGCGCTTGCGGTCGCGCCAGCGTGGAGTCTCTGGCTGCGCGTATTCGGGCGGGTGTGCTTGGACAGAGCTCATCTCTCCGTCACCTCCTGAACAGGTCGGCTCGTGGTCGGCTTTACTGGTTTACAACCATAGCATCCTTGTCAAGCTTGCTGACGCGTTGGCCACTCCTGTCGGGCCTACGATCCGCGCCGGCAGGTACGCTTTGCCGATGAATTGGGAAGGGCGGAACGCCGTCGGAGCGCTGCCAGACCACGGCGCAAGCGCGTCGGGACCGGAGTCGATTGGGCCCCAGGCCGCGGCGCATCGTCAAAACCCCGCGGCGCATCGCCAAAGCCCATATATGGGCGGCGTGCGCCCGCCGGGGCAAGCGGATGTCGGGTTGCGCGTCGAGCGCGGGAGCAATTCCTAGATGGCATTTGAAGTCCTTCTGGCCGTCGCCACGAATCTTCTCAGCTCGGCGATATGGGACCTTGTGCGAGACCCGCTGTTCCCCGCACGAACGCGTGACCCACGAGCCAATTTCGACGAAGCGGCCGAAATCGCGTCGATGAAGTTGACTTCCGTGCTTCGCGGCGTGCAGCCCGAGCACGAAGACGAAGTCGCTGCTTTCCTCGCGTCTACCGAGGTCCACCATCTCGTCGGACAGCTGTACCGAACGACCCTGTTCGACCCGACGCCCACCCTCACACAGCTACGTCACGCATTCGTGGCTCTGTGGGCCATACAGCACCCGGACGCGATCCATGCAGTCTCTGCGTATGACCTGTTTGACGCCCTCCTCGACGGGTGCCGCGAGGTTATCGACGAGGCGATCGGGCAAGGCAGCCTGCAGGCTCACGAGGCCGCAAGCGCTGCCCGCCAGAAGCTGCTGCTCGACAGGCTCGCGGCGATCGAGCGGCAGATGGCGACGCTGCGCGATTGGGACAAGAAATCTGTGGTGGCGATCGATCAGATAGAGGATCGTGTGCGCTCGGGCGTGGAGCGCGTCCTCAGTCGCATCGCGCCGCCAAATCTTCGCGGCGAGAAGGACGTTCCGATAGACGACATCTTTGTCCCTCCCACGTTCACGGCCCCAAACGGCTCGAACTTCCCCTACGCAGACGCTGTCAACTACAGCCAACGACTGGTGATCCAGGGCAATCCTGGCGCCGGAAAGAGCACGTTCGCGCGCAAGCTCTCGCGCGACCTCGCACTCGGCCGGGTCTCGATAAATGAAGGCATGAACCCGATCGTTGTGTTTGTCGAGCTTCGGACCTATGCGCGCGACACTGAACTGAAACCCTTAAGTATTCGCGACTACGTGGAGAGCCTGTTGGCGTCAACATACCAGCTCGAAGGTTCCCGCCGACACGCTTGAGTATCTGCTTGACTCGGGGCGGCTGGGAATTGCCTTTGACGGGCTGGACGAGCTTCCCGTCGTCGCCCACCGCCGGAATATACGCGACGCCATCGAAGCATTTGCGAGCGTCTATTCATTGGCGCCGGTTATTGTTACGTCCCGACTCGTCGGGTACGAGCACGCTGCGCTGAGCTCCCGACGTGTTCCACCATTTGCGCCTTGCCGACTTTACATCTGAGCAAGTCGCCGAATACGCACACGCATGGTTTTCGTTGGACGACCGGTATGTGGGTGAGGACCTGGATCGGACAGTCGAGGCCTTCCTGGCCGAGAGCATGGCCGCGCCCGAACTGCGGGTTAATCCCCTTATGTTGGGTCTCATGTGCGTTCTCTATCGTGGACAGAGCTATATACCGCGCAACCGGCCCGAGCTGTATCGCCAATGCGCGACGTTCCTGTTCGAAACCTGGGATCGACATCGGGGGATCAGCGCAGACAGGCCGTTCGAACGGCTTCTACGCCCCGCGATGAGAGAGTTGGCGTACTGGATTTACACGAGTCCCAGCTTGGAGCAGGGCGTACCATACGAGGCCGCCGTGAAGAGAACGACCGAGTTTCTCCTTTCGCTTGACTATGGCGATCAACTCAGCGCGGAAAACGCGGCCCGGTCGTTTATCGATTTTTGCCGCGGACGCGCGTGGGTTTTCTCAGATGTGGGAGCCAACGCGGCGGATCACGACGTTTTCGCGTTTACACACAGGACCTTTCTTGAGTTCTTTGCGGCGGAGCGAATTCTCGATCGCCACGAAACCACGACCGCCCTCGTGGAGGCATTGCAACCGCATGTGTATTCCGGCGACTGGGACGTCGTGCCGGAGCTCGCCATCCAAATCCATGAGGAGCGCCATCTCCGTAGCGCAGACAAGTGCCTACAGCTCCTGCTGGGGGGCGCTGAGACCACGGCGGCGCAGCGCAGCGCGCTGGGTTTTGCGGTACGGCTCCTGCACGGCGTCGTGCCGGCCCCCGAGACGGTCGCGAATGTGACCACTGGGGTGCTCTCCATCTTCCACGATGCCTACAGGGCGTACCTGGTCCGCACCGAGAAGAGCGCCGACCGCGACGAGCTGGCCTTCCAGCGGTCCCGCGACCTCGTCGTCGGCTTGTTGCAATGCGACCCAGAGGCACGTCCGCACGTGGCAGCGGTGATCGATCGCGCCGTCGAAAGTTGGTTGACATCGAGCGACAGGCAGACGACGTTTCTCGGCTGCGACCTTGCGCTGTCAGGGGCAGAACTGACACGCCAAGGCTTGGCCTTGGCCATTTCCGAGCAGCGAGAATGGTGGATCGACAGATTCGAAGCGCTCGGGCAGTCGATGAGATCCCGTGTGCTGGAGGTCGCTGTCAACGACGTCGGAGTCGCTGTCCTCAGCTGCGCCAGAGGATGGATAGACGGCATGCGCCTGCTGTCCATGCACGGCATCGGCGCGATCTTTGCCCGCCCTGTGACGCCGCTCAGCGCGCCGGCGCTGCAGAGCCTGGCGCAGCGGATACTCGAATGCGAGGAAGTCGTCGAGGCCGAGGAGCTCAATCTGGCTCTGTGCGAAGCCAACGTGCCATGGATCAACCGCGGGCGCCTGGCGGCGTATCTGTCCGGTTGGCGAGACCTGCGTCGAGTGGAGCCGCACGGGACGGCGCGCGTCGCCAGCATCCTGATTCTTTGTGCGGCGGTGGAGCCTGCTCTTGACGGCCCTCAACACCCAAGCGCCTGGCCGGGAGTGCTGCTTCTGGATGGAATTCGAGAGGAGTTGCCAGATCTCCCAACCGAGGCCCGCCCGCCTACGCTTGTCGACCGGGTGCTCGATGGAAGAGGGCACCGTCATGAGATCGCCGGACTGCAGGACGAGCTCCGCGCGAGCGGATATCCCGAGAACTGCGTCAACCTGCTTGGACAATGGCTCGCAAGGGAGATCTCGTTTGTGGGCTCTGGCCCGCAACGCCCCCCGCAGGCATCGCCGGCGAGCTGACTCGGTCTCATAGCGCTCGAATCTCCGCCGTTACGGATCGCCGGAACGCCAGCGGCCATCTCCCAGCCAGCGGCCCGTCCCCCAGCTAGCGGCCATCTCCCAGCTTCAACACCAGCTTCCCCACGTTCTCTCCCGCGAACAGCTTGGCCAGCGACTCGGGGAAGTTGTCGAAGCCCTCGACGACGTCCTCGCGCGCGATCAGCTTGCCTGCGGCGATCCAAGCCGCCATCTCGCGGATGCCTTCGGGGTAGCGCGACATGTAGTCGATCACCACGAAGCCTTGCATTCGTGCCCGGTTGACGAGCAGGGACATGTAGTTGGACGGACCCCGCATCGAATCCAGGTTGTTGTACTGGGAGATCGCTCCGCAGATGACCACGCGCGCCCCGCGCGCCAGGCGCGCCAGGGCCGCGTCGAGGATCTCGCCGCCGACGTTGTCGAAGTACACGTCGACGCCCTCGGGGCAGTGCTCACGCAAGGCCGCGCCGACGTCCTCGCGCTTGTAGTCGATCGCGGCGTCGAAGCCCAGCTCCTCGACGATCCAGGCGCACTTCTCGGGCCCACCGGCGATCCCGACGACGCGACAGCCCTTCAGTTTCGCGATCTGCCCGACGACGCTGCCCACCGCGCCGGCGGCGCCTGAGACGACCACCGTCTCGCCCTCTTTGGGGGCGCCCACGTCGAGCAGGCCGAAGTAGGCGGTCATGCCGGGCATCCCCAGAGCGCCCAGGTACTTGGGCAGGGGGAGAGTTGTCGTGTCGACCTTGAAGACCGCGCTCTCGTCGCATACGGCATACTCCTGCACCCCCAGCCAGGCCGACACGTGGTCGCCCACGGCCAGCTTTTGGCCCTTGGACTCGACGATCGTGCCGACGGTCCCGGCGCGCATCACTTCGCCGATCTGCACGGGCGGGACGTAGGAGCGCCCCTCGGCCATCCAGCCGCGCATCGCGGGATCGAGCGATATGTAGTCGATCTTGACCAGCACCTGGCCGTCCTGCAGCTCGGGCAAGGTTTCCTCGACGTAGTCGAAGTGCTCGCGTCTCACCATCCCGTCGGGGCGGGAGGCTAGGCGGAACTGGTGGTTTACGACGTCCATGGCGGCTCTCCTCGGTTCGTGGCGGGACAGTTACTGTACGCTCGCGCCGATGGACTTCGCCCACTCGCCCCGCACACGGGAGCTGCTGGAGAACCTGATCGCTTTCCAAGAGCGCGAGGTGCGCCCGCGCGAGGAGCCCTATATGCGAGAGCTGCTTGCTCGCCAAGACCCGTGGGTGGTGCTGCCGCAGATCGAGGAGCTCAAGGCGATCGCCAAGCGCGAGGGACTGTGGAACCTGTTCCTGCCCGACGCCGAGCATGGAGCGGGCCTGTCGAACGTGGAGTACGCGCCCTTGGCCGAGCGCATGGGCCGCTCCCTGATCACCGCCGAGGCTTGCAACTGCAACGCCCCGGACACGGGCAACATGGAGGTTCTTTGGCACTTCGGCTCCGAGGAGCAGAAGCAACGCTGGCTGGAGCCCTTGCTCGACGGGAAGATCAGATCGGCCTTCTGCATGACCGAGCCGGAGGTGGCCTCCTCGGATGCCACCAACATGCAGGCCACGGCCGTGCTCGAGGGCGACGAGGTTGTCGTGAACGGGCGCAAGTGGTGGAGCACCGGCGTCGGCCACCCGAACTGCAAGGCGATCATTTTCATGGGCCTGACCGCCGATCGGGGATCGATACCCCATCCGGGGCACACGGCGGGATCTCCGGTCGGCCAGCAGGCCGACCGCTACCACCAGCATTCGATGGTGCTCGTGCCGATGGACGCGCCCGGAGTGAAGGTCGAGCGGATGCTGCAGGCGATGGGCTTCCTTGACGCTCCCGGCGGGCACGGCGAAGTGTCGTTCACCGATGTGCGTCTGCCAAAGGAGGCGATCGTCGGAGGGGCCGGGCAGGCCTTTGCGATCGCCCAGGCGAGACTCGGGCCGGGGCGCATCCACCACTGCATGCGCTTGATCGGGCTGGCCGAGCTGGCGCTCGAATTGGCCTGCACGCGGGCCACCGAGCGCGTGGCCTTCGGCAAGCCGATCGCCAACCTGGGCGGTAACCGCGAAAGGATCGCCGACGCGCGCATCGCGATCGACCAAGCGCGCCTGCACGTCCTGCACGCCGCCTGGCTGCTCGACGAGAAAGCGCCGGAGGCGCTCGGCGCGGTGTCGCAGATCAAGGTGGCCGTACCCAACATGGCCCAGAACGTGGTCGACATGGCGATGCAGATGCATGGCGGCGCAGGCCTGTCGAACGACGTGCCGCTCGCGGGCGCTTGGACGGCGGCGCGAGCTTTGCGCTTGGCGGACGGCCCCGACGAGGTCCACCGCGGCGTGGTCGCCCGCCTGGAGCTGGCGCGCTACGGCAAGGGAACCTGGTCGGGGTAGAGCCGGCGGCGACCGTTCTCAGAAGCTGCGGTGTGCTTGGGCGTATAGCGTCGCACCAGCTTCGCCCATTCTTCGGCGCACGCGGCACGAACCTTGCGCAGTTGAGGGTCGTTGATTCTGCGGCCGGCCGCCTGTCCGCCGCACTCCAAGCCAAGCTCCAGTTCGCGCAAGGCATAGGAAGGCAGTTTCAAGTCGGCGTACCAGCAGGCTAGATTCAGGCGCGTGCGGCTGGTTCGCCAGACATGGTTGCTGCGCGCGAAGTGGACTGCCGCGCCGGGCGTAAGCGACTGCTCCCACAGACGCTCGATCACCTGATCGCGCTGTTCACAAGCGCTATCGAGACGGCCTGGCTTCCCGGGATCGCGCAGCTCTTGTGCCGGCCATGCACTCCCGTCGACACGTCCGGCGCGAGCGGCCACCATCGCCCACAACACGAGCATCGTTCCCTCGATCGCGCTCAGCATCTGCCTGAGTTCGCGCCACGCCTTCGAGCTGGCAGCAGGCCATCGGCGCTCGTCGCAGATGTGAAGCACCTGGAGCGTTTCCTCCAGCTCGCACAGGTGCATCGCGATGTCGCTCGCGTCTGCAGGGAGCAGCTCACAGGTGGCGGCGCAGCCCTCATGGCCGGCTTCGCGTTTGGCCTCGGCCACGACCTCTTCGTTTAGCTTGCTTGCCCCGCGCTTGTAGGCGACCTGGTAGTGCAGCGGGTCGCGGTCGAGCAACGCTTGTTCGCGCTTGAGGCGATCGGCTGAAGATTGGTGCGGAGCGCAACTCAGCAACGTTTCCCCGTCCAGCTCGTCGTGCACGCGCTGGAGCCTGAGCAAACCGGCCCCGCGCACGTCTTTGAACCAAGCGTCGTCCAGCTCCAAGGAGGCAAGGTTGAACTGGGCCACAACATTGTGGGGGTCGGCATCCACGGCCCTGGCGTACAGGGCGCGGGTCAGATCGGGGCTGCGGTGGTCCTTGCCTTCGAGGCCGACCTGCATGAAGGCGTAGCTGCGCCACACCGCGGTCTGCAGCAACTCGCGCAGATCCTTCTCTCCCAGATGCCAGATGTCGCTGAGGATCGTGAAATGCGTCCATACGGCGCCGGCGGTGGCAATGCACATCAGCCTGTCGGTCTCGGCGTGCTTGCTGGGACTCTCGCCGAGCACCGGCTCGAATTCCCAGGCCCACACCGTCAGCCGTTCGACTGTGCGCCCGCTTGCAGTGGCGATCGTCAGCGCCAAGCCCGGCCCTGCGGCGTCCGATTCGAGTACGCGTCCGCTCAGCTGCAACTCGCCGCGCGCGAGCAACCACCAGCCCAAGCGCAAGAGCCCGGCCGCCAGTTCTCCGCCCGCAGGGGCCGCCTTGACGCCTCCGGCGATCGCGTCCAGGGCCGAGCTGGCCGCGACCGGCGCGGTCACGCTGTCCACGCCGGAGCGGCGCAGGCTGCCGATGCGGGTCATCGCGGCGCTCAAAGCGGAGGAGACCCCGGCGGCGTCCACGTCCTTGCCGCCTTCGAACGGTTCGACCCGAAGCGGACGTTCGGCGAACTTGGCGAGCCCTATCGCCAGGAGAGCGAGGAGCTTCTGGCCCGGGCGGCTGCCTGTGCTGCCGAGCGGATCGGGCAGGGAGCGCTTCCACACCCAGGGCATGACCCTGGCGCTGCGCACGCCCGTGCGCGCCAAGCGCAGCAGGACGTTCAGGACGAGCAGGCCCGCCAAGGCGAACCCCAGCGGTTCGAGAGTGGACATCCAATGGGTACGGAATCAGGGGCTGCTTGGTTCACCGGCCCTGCCTCAGGCGTCGGCGGAGCTTGGAGATCATCTGGGCCGAGCGATGCCTCGATCCTCAAACACCGTACGCTAGGGCGGCATGGACGAGCCCAGAGCGCCCGGACCGGCCGCTGCGCCATCAAAGCCGACGTCAACGCCCGCGTCCGCGCCGGGGCCGGCGCATCCGCAGGCGGTTCTCGCCGCGCTGATCGCAGTCGCGGCCGTGGCCAACCTCAACCTGTCGGTGGCCAACGTGGCCTTGCCGGACATCGGCAAGGCGTTCAACGCATCGCAGACCGGGCTCGACCTGGTTGCCGTCGGCTTCTCGCTCGGTTTGGCGGCCTCGGTGCTCTACCTGGGCGCGCTCGGCGACCGCTACGGGCGCAAGCTGATGCTCCTGATCGGCACATCGCTCGCGATCCCGGCGGCGCTGCTGGCCGCCTTGGCCCCGTCGATGACCGTCCTGTTCATCGCCCGTCTCACCGGCGGCTTGGCGGCTGGCATGGCCTACCCGACCACGCTCGCTTTGATCACGGCGCTGTGGTCGGGCAGCGAGCGCACCCGCGCGATCGCGCTGTGGTCGGGGCTCGGCGGCGCGATCTCCGCGCTCGGGCCGCTCTTGGCCGGGGCTCTGCTGACGCAGTTCCATTGGGGCTCGGTGTTCTTCATCACTCTGCCCCTGGCGATCGTGGCGCTGTGGATGGCCTGGCGCTATGTGCCCGCCCACGTCAACGAGACGACCGGGCTCGTGGACAACCTGGGCGGCGTGCTCTCGGTGATCGCGGTCGCCTCGTTGATTCTCGCGATCAACTTCGCACCGACGCCGGAGGGGAAAACGATCGAGATCGTGGGCGCGATCGTGACTGTGGCGGCGGGCGTGGCCTTCGTGCTGCGCCAGCGCCGCGCGCCGGCCCCTCTGTATGACCTGAAAGTGGCCAGTCGTCGCGTCTTCTGGGTCGCGGCCCTGGCGGGCATCGTCGTGTTCGGGTCGCTGATGGGAGCCATGTTCGTGGGCCAGCAGTTCCTGCAGAACGTGCTCGGCTACTCCACGCTCGACTCGGGCCTGTCGATCCTGCCGGCAGCCCTGTTCATGGTCTTGATCGCGCCGCGCTCCGCCAAGCTGGTGGAGGCCAGGGGCGCCCGCTTCACGCTGCTGGTGGGCTACGGCTGCTGCATGCTCGGCTTCCTCACGATGCTGCTGCTGTGGAAGCAGGGCATCGCCTACTGGAAGGTGGGGCTCGCCTATGCCTTCGTCGGCGCCGGTGTGGGCTTTGCGGGCACGCCGGCCTCGCATTCCCTGACCGGTTCGGTGCCTGTCTCACGCGCGGGCATGGCCTCGGGCACCGCCGACCTGCAGCGCGACCTGGGCGGGGCGATCATGCAGTCGATCTTCGGCGCCCTGCTCACCGCGGGCTATGCCGCGGCTGTCGCCACCGCGATCGCGAGCTCACCCGACCGAGCGCGAGTGACAAGCGGCGTGGAAGCCGAACTGGAGAAGTCTTTCTCCAGCGCGGCCGACACCGCCTCGCGCTACCCCGCCTATGCCAAAGCGATCACCGCGGGCGCCCGGGAATCGTTTGTCAAAGGCGACCAGTGGGCCTACACGGCCGGCATCGTCGCGATCGGCCTCGGCGCCATGCTCGTGTACTTCATGTTCCCACACAAGCAGCGCGAGGAAGAGCTCCTGGCCGCGTACCATGAGCTCGACAACGTGCAGAGCGCCGGACGCGACAGCAAAATCATCGTCACGCCGACTTGATCGCGCCCGACCGGGCGGAGCCGCGCCCCGGAGGCTCCGGGGCGCGGTCCACCACTGCCCGATCGGGTTTAGGTGTAGATACCCCAGACGTATTCTTTGACCAAACTCCATTCCGAGGCGCCCTGGATGGAGAAATACGACGCAAACGTAATCATTTGGCTTATTTTCACTTCTTTTAGCCTTTCTTCTTCCCCTACTTTTTCCGCTTCCCACACCTGAGAGATGCGAGTAGACGGGAAGCGCAGATGCCCTATCTTTGCCTCGGGTGGTTCTTCTCCTACATATATCGCTTCATTTTTACTGTCCAAGGCTTCGGCCGCCAGCGCCGTTCCTTCTACGAGCAGTTCCCCTCCCGTGTTGCATTTTGCGACGAATTTCATCTTCATAATAATAGAGCCTGACACGGTGCGGAACAACACATCGATAGGCCCGCGCCCCGTTTCTCTGCTGTAGACCAGTGTGCCTACAAGCGGTGTGGTTTTAAATTCCACCTTGCAACCTTCCCCGAAGCCGGTCGCGCTGCATTCACTGAAGATCAGTGTGGCATCGACGGTGGCGCCAACGATCTTGGCGCCCGCGACAGAGGCTCATCTGGGTACATGATGCGGTTACTCCAGTACCGGCGATCGCGAATTTATATGCCGTGCTGTCTTTGAAGTTCAATTCTCGCGACTGTTCGGGTTCGAGCCTCACTCCTTCGACCTTGAAGAACGGCGCTTCGGCGGCTGCCGCCGACGCGCCTGCACCTGCTGCGAGCGCCACCGCAAGCACGGCGAGCACACACCACCACCTGGCACTGAGTCTCATAAACACATCCTTTCTCTGTTTTCACCAAGACCCCACAGTGGATGCTTGGCAATATCTGTACTGGATGGCTTCGGATAGACAGGCCCACCTTAGCCATTGAGCAAATCCCTGTCAATGGATCGTCGCCGACACCGCCTCGCGCACCCGCGAGCTCGAAGCCTTGAGGACAGGCCTGGTGATCTTGATATCATTTATGACATCAGCAGTCCTGCGGAACTACTTAGATCCACACGCGAGCGACTTGGCCTGAGCCAGCGTCGACTCGCCCTGCGCGCTGGAACGACACAGGCTGCAATCAGTCGTATCGAGCGCGGAATCGTCTCGCCCACATTCACGACGTTGCGCGAGCTGATGCTCGCGATGGGCGAGGAACCTGTCCTCAGCGCACAGAGGATCCCAACCGACTGGGATCCGGCCCATATGACCAGCACGCTTGCTCGTACCCCAGAGGAACGCCTGGCCCTCTCAATCTCCTGGAACAGGATGGCGGGACGTCTCGCCGAGGCTGGCCGGCAGGCGCGGGAAGATGTCTGACTCGCTGCCCCTCGACGCCGAGCGCATCTTTGCCGTCCTTGACGCCCACAAGGTCGAGTACCTCGTGATCGGTGGAATTGCTGTCCAGGTCTACGGGCACGTCCGGATGACAAACGATGTGGACCTGATCCCCGAGCCAACGCCGCAGAACCTCGAGCGCCTCGTGGCCGCGCTGAAGGACTTGGGAGCGCGTGTCTTGAACCCTGGCAGCGAGCACCTGACGATCGATGCCCAGATGCTGCCGCGGGCGACGCTCTGGCAACTCGCGACGCCGCACGGTGACATTGACGTTTTGCACAATGCCCCAGGCGCGGCTCCTTTCTCACAGCTACGCGAGCGAGCGCTTCTGGTCACACTCGGCGATCAACCAATACCGATTGCATCCAGAGACGACCTCATCAGGATGAAGCGCGCGGCAGGACGACCAATCGATCTTTCCGACGTCGCGGCGCTTACCGACCCCGAACATCGTTCACGCACTGACTCTTAGCTGCTGCATACGGCCCTGGACCTACTACTGTCTCAACACGGGAAGCAACAGGCACAAGGGGAAAGAATGCACGCGCCACCGCTGTTTCGAGATCGGCCTCGCTCGATCCAGATCCTGCTCGGGGGCGTTGTGCCATTGCTTTTCGGAGCGGTCGTGGGGATCGCCCTCGGGATCTCCGCAGGCGCCTACTGGGGGCTGTCGGCGCTCGCGGGGCTTGGCGCGATCCTGGCCGGCTTCGAGCACCAGGACGGTTGGGGCGGAGCCGATCGCGGACTGGTCGGCGGGGCCATCTTCGGCGCGGGCATCCTGATCGCCCACGCGATCGCGGGAACGCACGCGAAGGTCTCGCTCGGGAGCTTCCCACTCCTGCTGATCGTGATCGACGCGATTGCGGGGATGCTGCTGGGCGCCATCGGAGGGAGGATCGGGCGAGCATTGTGGGTACGCCCGACCGCTGACGGCCAGGACTCCGGCACTGCCTCGCCAGACGATGTGGAGCGACTGGTCTAGGACACAGCCGGGAGGCCTTTGAGCCGACTGCCCCCAAGGACGCTAGCCGGCGCCGACGCGCACGTGCTCCTCGAAGAAGCCGAGCATCCGCCGCCAACCGTCCTCGGCCGCGGCCGCGTCGGGGCCGACCATCATCGGCGTGGGCATTCTTGCCAGCCAGCCCTGCCAGCCTTCGTGCTGGGAGAAGAAGGAGTGACCGACCCCATCGTAGGTCTGGATGTCGTGCTCCACGCCGAGCGCCTTCAGGTGAGCCTCAAGGCGATCGGCCATGTTGCGACCGAACATGCGGTCCTTCGAGCCGAAGCTGCCCACCACCGGGCACACGCCGTCGAGCTTGGCGCGGTTCTTGGGGACGTCGCCATAGTTGACGGCCGCGGCCTTGAAGCCAGGCTTGGTGGCGGCGATCAGGGCGAAGCCGCCGCCAAGGCAGAAGCCGGCGACCGCGATCCGGTCGGCGTCCACGTCCTCGCGCTGCGCCAAGACCTCGCGCGCCGCGAGGATGTCGGCGATCTCACGGTCGATCGAGCCCCTGACCATGTCGGTCATGACGCGGCTCAGGCACACGATCCGCGAGCCATGCGAGAACAGGTTTGGGAGCAGCGCCGCGTAGCCCTCCTGCGCGAAGCGGGCGGCGATGCGGCGCATGTCGTCGTTGAGACCGAAAGACTCGTGCAGGACCAGCACACCGGGGTGAGGGCCCGCTCCACCTTGAAAACCGGCCCCACTTCCAGAGCCCGCCCCACCTTGAGGACCCGCCTGGCCTGTCGTCTCGCCCGACCCCGGCAGGAACAGCTCTGCCTCGAGCGTGGCGCCGTCGGCGAGCGGAACGGCGAGCTGCTCACCCGTGCAAGGCATCGCGCACACGATAACCGGACGACCGGCCGCCAAGCCTCGCCTGTCTGCCAGCCTAAACCCAACCGTGGGCTCGCACTGCGCCACACTATGGGCGATGGACTCGCTGTTTGATCCCGGGGACGCCGCCACGGACACGACTGTGAATGCAGGCGCGCCGTTGGCGGCGCGGGTGCGGCCCGCGACGCTGGAGGAGTTCGTGGGCCAGGAGCATCTCCTACATCCGGGCTCGGCGTTGCGCACGGCGATCGAGCAGGGAACGCCCCATTCGATGATCCTGCACGGCCCTCCCGGCAGCGGCAAGACGACTTTGGCGCGGATCGTCGCGGCCAGCGCCAGCGCGGCCTTCGAGGAGCTGAGCGCCGTGGAGGCTGGACGCCCGGAGGTGCGTGCGGTCATCGCCAGGGCGCGCGAACGCAGGCTCGGCGGTCGCGACACGATCCTCTTCCTCGACGAGATCCACCGCTTCAACAAGGCCCAGCAGGACGCGCTTTTGCCGGCGGTCGAGGAGGGGCTCGTGACCTTGATCGGGGCGACGACCGAGAACCCGTCCTTCGAGGTCAACCGCGCCCTGCTCTCGCGCACGCGCTTGTATGAGCTATCGGAGCTGACCGAGGAGAACGTGCTGACCTTGCTGCATCGCGCTTTGGAGCGAGGCGAGTGCGGCGAGGCCCAGGTCGAGGACGCGGCGATCGAGATGCTCGCGGCGAGGTCCGGCGGCGACGCGCGCACTGCGCTCAGCGCGCTGGAGTTGGCCTGCGAGACCGCGACCGGCAGCGTCACAGTCGAGCACGCCGAAGACGCCTTGCAGCGCAGGATCGTCCACTACGACAAGAAGGCCGACAGCCACTACGACACGATCTCCGCTTGGATCAAGGCGACGCGCGGCTCGGACCCGGACGCCTCGCTCTACTACCTGGCGGTCATGCTCGAGGGCGGTGAGGATCCTCGCTTCATCGCACGGCGCATGGTGATCCTGGCAAGCGAGGACATCGGCAACGCCGACCCAAACGCGCTCACGGTCGCGACCGGAGCGGCAGCGTCCGTCGAGCATGCCGGTCTGCCCGAGTGCCAGTTCGCGCTCGCACAAGCGGCCATCTACCTATCGCTCGCCCCCAAGTCCGACGCCGCCAAGCGCGCGATCGGCGCGGCGCGCGACTTCGTGCGCGAGCACGGCGCCTCGCCGCCACCGGTCCAACTGCGCTCAGGTGGGCGCGGTCAGGGCTATGACAATCCTCACTCACACCCTGGCCATCTCGGCCCGCAGGAGCTGGCGCCCGACGAGGTGACGGGCACCCGCTTTTACAAGCCCGACGACGCCGAGTCAGGGTTGGCCGCGCGGTTGGCCGAGATTCGCCAAGCCCGCGGGCGCAGCAA
The DNA here is from genome assembly GCA_963809705.1 of uncultured Solirubrobacterales bacterium. Classification (GTDB taxonomy): domain Bacteria; phylum Actinomycetota; class Thermoleophilia; order Solirubrobacterales; family Solirubrobacteraceae; genus Palsa-744. Next base: position 1,411,599 of record CAWEKF010000002.1, read on the forward strand.
CTCGGCCTGAGGTTGCAGCGTGCGACGAGCGCGCGTCTTGAATCGTAAGCACCTGAACGACATCCTCTTGCTCGTTGTATTCGTACAGGATCAGAAGCCAGCGCCACGGGCCGATGAGGAGACGAAACGATTGCCAGGGACCGTCGAGCTCGCGGCCAGCCCGAGGGAACTGTTCAACGATGCGAAGCGAGCGTCCTACTCGATCCTTTGTGTCATGAGGGAGACTGTGCGTGAGGATCATGCGCTCGAGCTTCTCGGCCGCGGCCAAGCTCAGCCTGATCTCCGCCACCGCTACAACTCATCCAAGGGGATCGTCTTGCCTTCACGAACCTGTTCGAGTCCCAAAAGCGCATCCTCATACGCCCCCGGAATTCCATCGAGTATGGCAGTGATGTTGCGCGTGTCCGGATCGGCTTCTTCAATCGCCGTCGACAGCAACGAACGCGCAAGCGTCCCCTCCTGCACATGCATGCGCTCCGCGAGCCGCGCCAAACGGGCGGCGTGTTCCGAGTCGAGGGTTACGTTCAATCGCTGAGCCGATCGCTCCACATCGACAAGGCTACTACACCCATAGGCACGCGCCGTGTTATCGCCAGTATGTGAGACTGCGCCCGTGCAACCGAGCCGGCCCAAGGTCGCGGTCGTGGGCCACGTCGAGTGGATTACCTTCGCGCGCCTGTCTCACATCCCGAAAGCCGGTGAGATCGTGCACGCAGAGGAACCTTTCCAGGAGCCGGCCGGGGGCGGAGCGGTCGCGGCGGTGCAGCTTGCGCGCCTGGCGGGCTCGGCTGTGCTGGTGACCGCGCTGGGCGAGGACGAGCACGGCCGACGCTCACGGGAGCGCTTGGCCGAGCTGGGCGTGGATGTGTGGGCAGCGCGACGAAGCGAGCCCACGCGCACAGGCGTCACGCTCGTGGACGATGCCCGCGAGCGCACGATCACCACGTTCGGATCGCGCCTGGAGCCGGTAATTGACGATGAGGACATCCCCTGGAGCGAGTTGGCCGAGATGGATGCCGTGTACTTCACCGCGGGCGACGAAGGCGCGCTGGGCGCGGCTCGTGGTACGGGCGTGCTCGTGAGCAGTCCGCGCGCACTGCTCGCGCTCGGGCACGGCATACCGCTGGACGCGCTCGTGCTGAGCGCGGATGATGCGGTCGAGCGCCGCGAGGCCGTCGCCGCACGAAGGGACGCAAGGCTCGTGGTATCGACCGAGGGCGCCCACGGCGGCTCCTACCGGGGACCCGATGAGGAGTCCGGCACGTGGCAGGCCGCCGACCCGCCGGGTGACCCCGTCGACTCCTACGGTTGCGGGGACTCGTTTGCCGCCGGCCTCACCTATGGCCTCGGAGTGGGAATGCCGGCGCCCGACGCATTGGCTCTGGCGGCGCGCTGCGGCGCCGTTTGCCTCACCGGCCGCGGGCCCTATGAGCGCCAGCTCAGCGCCGCCGATCTCTAGCGGCTACCGGCTGATCGTGCCCGCTCGCCGCAAGGCAGCAGCGACGGCTACCGGCTGATCGTGCCCGCTCGCCGCAAGGCAGCAGCGACGGTTCTCACACCCTGGTAGTGGGTCATTGACCCCGCCTGAGCTGGGTCAATAGCCGTTCTCGACGACGTTCACGAGTGGCTCCCCGCGCACGTAGCGGCGCACCTGCTCGCCGACCAGCGCGAATGCGCGCCGTTCCGCCTCTCTGGTGTCCCCCGCGAAATGCGGCGTGATCAGCACGCCTGGCACGGCCCATAGCGGGTGATCCGCTGGTAGCGGCTCTGGATCGGTCACGTCAAGCGCCGCACGGATGCGCCCCACCCGCAGCAGCTCGACGAGCGCGTCGGTGTCCACTATCGGCCCGCGGGCGGCGTTCACCAACAGGGCACCAGGACTTAGATGCCCGAGCATCTCGCGGTCGAGCAGCCCTTCCGTGGCCGGCGTGAGAGGCAGCAGCACGACCACGATGTCGGCGAGCTCGAGCAGCGATCCAAGCTCCTGCACCGAGTGCACGCCCGGGCGGGCGTGTCGCGCGACGCGGATCGTCTCGAGCTCGAACGGAGCAAGCCGAGCCTCGACCGCCGCACCGATCGAGCCGTATCCCAAGATCATCACCTTCTTGCCCGCCAACTCGCCCGACCGGCGCCACTCCCACTCGTGGGCGCGCTGGGAGTCGCGCGCCTCGCCCAGTTGCTTCGTGGAAGCGAGCATCGCGGCAAGCACCCATTCCGCCACCGCTCCATCGCGGGTGCCGCTCGCATCGCATAGCGTCACTTCGGGCGGAACCTTCGGCAGCAGCCAATCCACGCCGGCTGAGAGCGTCTGGATCACACGCAGCCGTGGCATGCCAGTGAGCAGCTCGAGCACGGAGTGATCGTCGGATCCGGGCACGAGGAACTCCGCGTCGAGAATCTCGCTTGGCGCCCCTCCATCCGGGATGAGACTCAAGTGGACGCCCTCCGGCAACTCTCCCACCGCGTCGTGATCGGCTCGATCGGGTACCCACAGATTCACGTGCTCGAGAGTATGGGACATGCCTGCGCGATTCACCCGGCGGGAAAGCGCGGGTCATCCGCTGCGGATGATGTGCGTCGACCCATCGACGTGAGAGCATCTGTCCTCTTCGGGCAGACTCATTGCTTCTCCAACGAAAGGCTTTCATGAGCACAACGGCACGACCTCTGCCTCGGACCTCCGCGACCGGCGCTCCCCATACCGACCCGGCCGACGTGCTGGTGGTGTTCGGCATCACCGGAGACCTCGCCAAGGTGATGACCTTCCACTCGCTCTACCGGCTCGAGCTACGCGGGCTGCTGGACTGCCCGATCCTGGGCGTCGCCGCCGACGATTGGACCGTCGAGGATCTGCGCAAGCGGGCGCACACCTCGATCGAAGAGTGCGGCGAGCAGATCGACGAGCGAGTCTTCAAGCGCTTCGCTGAGCGACTGAGCTACGTGTCCGGCGACTTCGCAGACGTTGGCACCTATGGGCGTGTGGCCGATGCGCTCGGTGACGCCAAGTGCCCCGTCTTCTATCTGGAGATCCCACCGTTCCTGTTCGGGACGGTCATCAAAGGCCTGGCCGTCAGCGGCGTCACCTCGAACGCGCGTGTCGTTGTGGAGAAGCCCTTCGGCCATGACCTACAGTCCGCGCAGGCCCTCGCCGCGGAAATCCACCAGTACATCCAGGAGCCCCAGCTCTACCGGATTGACCATTTCCTGGGCAAGATGGGCATCGACGAGTTCCTGTACCTGCGCTTCGGCAACACGATGATCGAGCCGATCTGGAACCGCAACCACATCGCCTGCGTGCAGATCACGATGGCCGAGAGCTTCGGGGTCGAGGATCGTGGACATTTCTATGATCCCGTGGGCGCGGTGCGCGACGTGGTCGTCAACCACCTGATGCAGTTGGTGGCAGTGGCTGCGATGGAGGCACCCGCCGGCGATGAGGCCGAAACGATCAAGGACGCCAAGTTTTCAGTCTTTCGCGCCATCGCCGCCGCCGACCCGGCTCACTACGTGCGCGGTCAATACGACGGCTACCTGAACATCGACGGCGTGGCCAAGAAATCGACCACCGAGACCTATGCGGCCCTGCGTCTGGACATCGACAATTGGCGTTGGGCGGGAGTACCATGGTTCATCCGCACCGGCAAGAAGCTGCCCGTTACCCAGACCGAGCTGCGCGTCGTGTTCCGTCGCGCTCCCCGCCTGGGCTTCATGGAGCACGGCCATCGCCGCCCGGAACCCAATCAGCTCGTGATCAAGCTCGACCCGTCGACCGGCGTGAGGCTGTTCCTCGACGCCCACCGCGCCGACGAAGAAGGTCCCCAGGCGATCACGCTCGACATGGAGTTCGCCGACGAGGGCGGCGAGGCGCCGACCCCGTACGAGGTGCTCTTGCTGGACGCGATGCGCGGCAACAGTGTGCGCTTCACCCGTCAGGACGGCGTCGAGCAGACCTGGCGCATCTTCGAACCGCTGCTCAAACATCCCCCGCCCGTGCATGCCTATGCACCCGGAACGTGGGGCCCACCGGAGGCGGACAAGCTGGTGGCTCGCTACGGCGGCTGGCACGGACCGTGGGTGGCCTCATGAGCCCGGCAAAGGCCAAAGCCAAGGCGACCGCCGCGAAAACAGGCACCGCGAAGACTGGCGGGTCGACCAAGAGCGGCGCAGCGACCGCGAAGACCAATACAAAAACCGCTGCCCCACGCGCGCGCGCACACGCGCAGGGCGCCCCAAACGGGGCAACACAACCCCAGAGCGCGGCGATGCCCTCGCCCTTCCCGCCGATCGCCGACTACGCCTTCCTGTCGGACTGCCACACCGGCGCACTGGTGGCTCCCGACGGAACGATCGACTGGCTGTGCGTGCCGCGCTTTGACGCCCCCAGCGTGTTCGGCTCGCTGCTCGACCGCCAGGCGGGCGGCTTTCGCTTCGGGCCGTTCGGGATCAACGTGCCGACGGCGCGCTGCTACGAGCCGGGAACCAACATCCTGCTCACCACGTGGAAGACGACAACCGGCTGGGCGATCGTGCGTGAGGCTCTGATCCTGGGGCCGCGCCGCGGCGAGGATCTCGTCACGCCGCACACCAGGCCCCCAGCCGACCAGGACGCCGACCACGTGCTTGTGCGCCTTGCGATGTGCCTGGAGGGCGAGGTCGAGATGGAGCTGACGTGCGAACCGGTCTTCGACTACGGGCGGGTGCCCGCCGACTGGGTGGTTACCGACGGCGGTCATCGAGCCGACGCGAGCCCCGAGGGCGCCCCCCAAGACGGGGGGCAGACAGGCGATACGAAGCAGACGATCAGGCTGCAGACGGACATGGCGGTCGGCGTGGAGGGCGATTGGGTCAGGGCTCGTCATGTGCTCAGACAGGGCCAGCAGATCTACTGCTCGCTGTCGTGGGCCGAGGAGCTCGCGGCGCCCGAAGACGTCGACGACGCCAACGCACGGCTGGCCTGCACCGCCAGCTTCTGGCGCGGCTGGCTGAGCCGCGCTCGCATACCTGACCACCGCTGGCGCGATCCGATCCAGCGCTCGGCGCTGACAATCAAGGGCCTCACGTACATGCCGACCGGCGCGACGGTGGCGGCGCTGACGACCTCGCTGCCCGAGACGCCCGGCGGGGAGCGCAACTGGGACTACCGCTATACGTGGCTGCGCGACTCCACGTTCACGCTACAGGCATTGCACTACCTCAACCTCGACTGGGAGGCGGAGGAGTTCATGCAGTTCATCGCCGACCTGGAGCCCAACGGGGACGGGGCGCTGCAGATCATGTATGGGATCGACGGGCGGCGCAATTTGACCGAGTCCACGCGCAGGGATCTGTCGGGCTATGCGGGCGCAAGCCCGGTGAGGATCGGCAATGGCGCCTTCGACCAGCGCCAGAACGACGTGTTCGGCGCGGCGCTCGACTCGATCCTGCTGCACACGCGCCGCTCGGAACGGCTGCCGCGGCGGCTGTGGCCGATCGTGCAAGCCCAGGCCGAGTGCGCCACCAAGGTGTGGCGCGAACCCGACCAAGGCATCTGGGAGGCAAGGGGCAAGCCCCAGCACTATGTCTCCTCCAAGCTGATGTGCTGGGTGGCGATGAACCGCTCGGCGAAGCTCGCGGCGATGCGCGGCGACGGCAAGCGCGAAGCCGCATGGCACGCCACCGCCGAGGAGATCAGGGCGGACATTCTCGCCCATGGGCTCACCAAGGACGGGGTCATGCGCCAGCACTATGAGACCGACGCCCTGGACGCCTCCAACCTGCTGGCCGCGATCTTCGGCTTCTTGCCGGGCGACGACGAGCGCCTGCGCGCGAGCGTGCTGGCGATCGCCGAAGACCTGACCGAGAACGGCTTCGTCTTGCGCTACCGGACCGATGAGACCGACGACGGCATGTCGGGCAAGGAGGGCAGCTTCCTGATCTGCTCCTTTTGGCTTGTCTCCGGGCTGGCGATCGTTGGCGAGCAGCAGCGCGCACGCGATCTGATGGAAAAGCTGTTGAGCGTGGCCTCGCCGCTTGGGCTGTACGCCGAGGAGTTCGACACGAGCACGGGGCGCCACCTGGGGAACTTCCCCCAGGCCTTCTCGCACCTGGCGCTGATCGAGGCCGCGGCGCGCATCATCCTCGTCGAGCGCATGGCGGAGATCTCCTAGTGAGCCCGCGAGACGCTCTCGACAGCGGCGGCGCGGGAGTCCGGTCCGACCGACGGCCATCTCACGCAGAGGCCATGTGATGGACAGCTACGACGTGATCATCATCGGCAGCGGAGCCGGCGGAGGCACGCTGGCACGCCACCTGGCGCCGTCGGGCAAGCGCATCCTGCTGCTCGAGCGCGGCGACTGGCTGCCGCGCGAGCCGCAGAACTGGTCGGCCGCGGACGTATTCGTGGACAACCGTTACGTCTCCCCGGATACGTGGTACGACGAGGAGGGCAAGCCGTTTCAACCACAGGTTCACTATTGCGTGGGCGGCGCCACCAAGATGTATGGCGCCGCGCTGTATCGCATGCGGGCGGAGGACTTCGGCGAGCTGGAGCACCACGGAGGCATCTCGCCCGCCTGGCCGATTCCCTATGAGGCGATGGAGCCCTACTACACGAAGGCCGAGCAGCTCTACCAGGTGCACGGCTCGCGCGGCGAGGACCCCACCGAACCATTCGCCTCGGCCCCCTATCCGCACCCGCCGGTCTCACATGAGCCACGCATCGCACAGCTCTCCGAGGCATTTGCCGCCGCCGGGCTTCACCCGTTTCATGCGCCGTGCGGGGTGATGCTCAACGAGCAGAACATGCCCTACAGCAACTGCGTGCGCTGCTCCACCTGCGACGGCTTTCCGTGCCTGGTGCACGCCAAGTCGGACGCCGAGGTGCTGGGTGTGCGACCAGCACTCGAGCACGCCAACGTGACGCTGCTCACGAACGCCACGGCGGTTGCGCTGAAAACGAATCCCGGCGGCACCGCCGTCACCGAGGTCGTGGTGGAGCGCTACGGCGATCGCACGGCCAACGGCCATGGCGGCGAGGGCCGGCGCGAGACCTATGCCGCCGACATCGTGGTGGTCTCCTGCGGCGCGGCCAACACGGCCAAGCTGCTGCTCGAGTCGGCCGGCGACAAGCATCCAAACGGGCTGGCCAACGGCTCGGATCAAGTGGGGCGCAACTACATGTTTCACAACAGCCAAGCGGTGCTCGCGATCTCCAAGGAGCCCAACCCGACGGTCTTCCAGAAGACGTTGGGGGTCAACGACTACTACTTCGCGAGTGACGCGTGGGAGTTCCCGATGGGCAACATCCAGATGGTGGGGAAGTCCGTGGCCGACATGTACCGCGGCGAGAAGCCATTGATGACAAAGCTCGCGCCGACCTTCTCGTTGCAGGACGTCGCCGACCATGCCGTGGACTTCTGGCTCTCCACCGAGGACCTGCCCCAGCAGGGGAACAGGGTGCGCGTCGATCGCGATGGCAAGCTGACGTTGAGCTACCAGCCCAGCAACGACACCGCCAGGAACCGCCTGTTCGAGCAGCTGCGCTCGCTGCTCGGCCACCTGGGCATGCACGAGCATCATCTGATCCCGCGCTGGGCCTACCTGGAGAACAGGATTCCCGTCGCCGGCGTGGCCCACCAGGCCGGCACCTGTCGCTTCGGCTCAGACCCGGCGTCCTCTGCCCTGAACGAGGACTGCCGTGCACACGAAGTCGACAACCTGTACGTGGTCGACACGAGCTTCTTTCCCAGCATCTCCGCGGTCAACCCCGCGCTCACGGCGATGGCCAACGCGCTGCGCGTGGGCGATCACCTGCTGCAACGCCTCGGCGTCGATGGAGGGTGAGTCCACAAAGATGGAGGATGAGTCCACAAATGTGGGTGCCCCACGCGCACGCGCACGCGCGCGGGGCACCCCTCTGAGCGACAAACACCGCCGCAAGGTGGTGATCGTCGGCGGCGGCTTCGGTGGCCTGGCGGCCGCGCACGAGCTGAGGCACGCCGATGTGGACGTGACGCTCGTGGACCGCACCCACCACCACCTGTTCCAGCCGCTGCTCTACCAGGTGGCGGGCGGCGGGCTGGCGGCGGGCGAGTGCGCCACGCCGATCAGGACGGCGCTCAGGCGCAACTCGAACATCACCGTGTTGATGGGCGAGGCGAAGAGCATCGACGTGGAGCGCAGGCAACTGATCCTCGACCGCGAGGAGCGCTTGGACTACGACAGCTTGATCGTGGCCTGCGGGGCACAGACCTCCTACTTCGGCAAAGACGAGTGGCGAGAGGTGTCGTGCGGCCTGAAGACGCTCGAAGACGCGCTTGACCTGCGCAACAGGTTCTACGGCGCGTTCGAGGAGGCCGAGCGCGCAAACGAGGAGGCCGAGCAGCGCGCGTGGATGACGTTCGTGGTGATCGGCGGTGGCCCGACCGGCGTGGAGATAGCCGGTGAGCTGCGGATCATCGCCCAGCACGGGATGAGGCGCGGCTTCAGGCGGATCGATCCGACGAGCGCGCAGGTGATCCTGCTCGACGCGGGCGAGCGCGTGACCGCTGCCTTCAGCGAGCGGCTGGCGGGCAAGGTCACCAAGGAGCTGACCTCGCTGGGGGTGACGGTTCGCGAGGGCGCGCGCGTGACGGCGATCGACGCGCACGGCGTGACCGTCTCGCTCGCCGGCACAGACGAGCGGATCGACGCGAGGACGGTGATCTGGGCTGCCGGCGTGCAGGCGGTCGGCTTCTCCCGTGCGCTTGGCGAGGCCACCGGCGCCTCCACCGACCGGGCCGGCCGCGTGCGGATCGAACCCGATCTGACGATCCCCGGACACCCCGAGATCTCGGCGATCGGCGACACGACGCTGCTGCCGGGACCAGACGGGAAGCCGTTCCCGGGCCTGGCGACGGTGGCGATCCAGCAGGCGCGCCACGTGGCAAAGGCGATCGGCAAAGGCGCGCCGGGCGCGACGACGCCGTTTCACTATCTCGACAAGGGGGCGCTTGCGGTCGTCGGCAGGGGCAAGGCCGTGTGCGAAATCCGCGGCCGTGAAATCTCCGGACGGATCGCGTTCTTCACCTACCTGACGGTGCACATGTACTACCTGGGCGGCGTTAGGGGCGGGCGCCTGAAGGTGTTGATCGACTGGATCAGCGCTCGCCTTGGCAATCCACAGAACCAGGTGATGGATGGCTATCTGACCAGTGTCGAGCGGGTGCCCCCAGGAGCGAATCCCAGTGGCGTGATCGAGCGGTGAAGGCGCTCGATCCAAGACTGCTGCGGTACGCGCGCGCGACGCGCACATTCCTGTTCGTGTCAGTCGGCCTGGGCGCGCTCAGCGCTCTGTTGATCGTCTCGCAGGCATGGCTGCTGGCAGACGTCGTCGCGAGCGCGTTCTCCGGCGGCAAGAGCGTGGCGCAGCTGCAAACACCGCTGGTGGCGCTGCTGTGCGTGGTGATGACACGCGCGGTGGTCGCGTGGGGAGCAGAGCTGGCGGCAGGCCGGAGCTCGGCGCGCGCGAAGTCACAGCTGCGCGGTGCCCTGCTGGAGCGCGTGGCCGGACTTGGCGTGGACGGCTCGCGCAAGGAGCGCACGGGGGAGCTCGCGGTGCTCGCCACGCGCGGGGTGGATGCCCTGGACGGTTATTTCTCGCTGTACCTGCCGCAGCTGTTCCTTGCCGTGATCGTGCCGCTCGTGGTGCTGGCAGCGGTGGTCGGCAAGGACTGGATCTCGGCCGCGATCATCGCCGCCACGATTCCCCTGATCCCGCTGTTCATGGCATTGGTGGGGGCTACGACGCGCGAGCGCATGGACCGCCAGCTGCGTACCTTGCAACGGCTGGGCGGCCACTTCTTGGACGTGGTCGCGGGCCTTGAGACGCTGAAGGTGTTCGGACGCGCAAAGGCCCAGGCGGAGCGCATAGGAGAGGTCTCCGAGCGCTACCGGACGACCGCTTTGGCGACGCTGAGGGTGAGCTTCCTGTCCTCGCTGATCCTGGAGCTCCTCGCCACGATCTCGGTGGCGCTGGTGGCGGTGGCGATCGGGCTGCGATTGATGGGCGGGGAGCTGGGTCTGCAGGGCGCCCTGTTCGCACTGGTGCTCGCGCCCGAGGCCTATCTGCCGCTGCGCAAGCTGGGCGCCAACTACCACGCCAGCGCCGAGGGCGTGGCGGCGGCCGAGCAGGTGTTCGCGCTGTTGGAGGAGCCGCCCGCGGGGCGGGACGCGCCCAACGCGACGGGCAGCGCTGCGTCGGGCGCGCTCGACGCGGTCGGAGATGCGAGGCGGGGCGCGAACAAGGCGGTGGGCGACGCGAGACGAGACACACCCACGATGCAACTCGAGGCGCCCGACATGGCGGTCGCCGAGATCGAGGTCGATGGCCTCACCGTCCTCTACTCGGGCCGCCCCGAGCCGGCGCTCGAGGAAGTGTCGCTGAGCGTGCGCGCCGGCGAAGTGGTGGCTCTGGTCGGCCCGAGCGGTTGTGGCAAGTCGACGTTGATAGGCGTGCTGCTCGGCTTCAAGACGCCTGCCGCGGGCTCGGTGCGCGTCGGCGGGATCGAGCTGGACAACCTCGCGCTCGACGAGTGGCGGGCGCAGATCGCGTGGGTTCCACAGAGGCCCCACTTGTTCGGCGACTCGATCGCCGAGAACGTGCGGATCGGGCGCAGGGATGCCTCGGATGGGGAGGTGGAAAGGGCGTGCGTGTCGGTCGGCCTGGGCCCGCTCGTAGCGACCCTGCCCGACGGTATCCACACGCGGCTCGGGGAGCGCGGCTCTGGTCTCTCCGCCGGTGAGCGCCAGCGGGTGGCGCTGGCCCGCGCTTGGGTGAGGGACGCTCCATTGCTGTTGCTCGACGAGCCGACCGCCAACCTCGACGGGGAGACCGAGCAGGAGGTGCTCGCAGCGACGAGGCGTCTGGCCGAGGGGCGCACCGCGATCGTGGTGGCCCATCGCCCGGCGCTGCTGGAGCTGGCCGACCGGGGGGTCGAGTTGGGCGGCGCCCCGACGGGCGCCGCTCGTGGCCGGCTCGACGCCATGGAGGCGGTCGCATGAGAACGCCGACGCGCGGCGCTCATGGCCGGCTCGGCGCGGTGGATGGTCGCATGAGAACATCGGTCGCGCCCAAGTCCGGCTTGGCTTGCGCCGACGAGCGCACGCCGCAAGCTCCACTGCGACAAACGCTTGCCTTCGCGCGCCCGGCGGTCGGCCGCTTGGCGCTCGCGACGCTTCTTGGCGCCGGCTCGGTCGCGGCCGCCGTCGGCCTGATCGCGACCTCGGCGTGGCTGATCTCGCGCTCCTCGCAGCGCCCCCAGGAGTCGGCAGTGGCGGTGGCGATCGTGGGCGTCCAGTTCTTTGCCCTGGCGCGGGCACTGTGCCGCTACGGCGAGCGCCTGGTCGGCCACAGCGCCGCGTTTCTGGCGCTCTCCAATCTGCGCGTGCAGGTGTACGAGCGGCTGGAGCGCCTCGCCCCGCTCGGCCTGCCGGCCTTCCGCGACGGCGAGCTGCTGGCGCGCCTGGTGCACGACATCGATTCGTTGCAAGACCTGCTGTTGCGGGTCGTGCCCCCGTTCGCGATCGCGCTCCTCGTGGGCGCGGGCGCGGTGGCGTTGGTGTGGTGGATGCTGCCGGCGGCCGGCCTGATCCTGCTGCTCGGTCTGCTGCTCGCGGGCGTGCTCGTGCCCTGGCTGACCGGCAGGCTGGCCTCGCGCGGCGAGACACGCCAGGCCGCCGCGCGAGGGCGCTTGACGGTCTCGGTCGTCGACCTGATCGAAGGGGCGCCGGAGCTGATCGCCAACGGCGTCGCGCCCGAGCAGCTGGCGCTCGCACAAGCCGCCGACGACGAGCTGACAGGCATCGCCTCAAGGCAGGCGCGCACGGCTGGCATCGGCCAGGGCCTGACGAGCCTGTGCTGCGGACTCGCGATGTGGGGCGGCCTGGTGGTCGGGGTGGAGGCTGTCCATGCCGGTCGCATGGAAGGCGTCCTGCTGGCCGGCATCGCCTTGATCCCGCTTGTCGCTTTCGAATTGGTGAGCGGCCTGCCCGGCGCAACCCAGACGCTGCAGCGGGTACGACGCGCCGCGGCACGCATCCAGCAAACGCTCGACGCCCCGCCGCCGGTGGCCGAGCCGGCGCACCCTGTGGCGCTCGCGTCGCTGGGCGCCGGGACGTGCGAGGGCGAGTCGCCCGGAAGCCACGCCCCCGCAGGCCTGTCACACGAGCGCCACGGCTCATGCGATGGGCTGGACTGGCGCGACACGCACGAACGTTCCTCCCCCACCCTCAAGGCACGTCGCCTGGGTTGCTCCTATCCCGGTGCGACACGCGCGGCGTTGCGGGGAATCGACCTCGATCTGAGCCCGGGACGGCGCGTGGCCGTGGTTGGACGCAGCGGCGCGGGCAAGTCCACATTGGCGGGCATCCTGCTGCGTTTCCTCGACTACGAGAGCGGCTCGGTGACGCTCGACGGGACCGAGATCGCGCAGGCCTGTGGCGACGACGTGCGGCACCTGGTCGGGCTGGTGAGCCAGGACGCGCACGTGTTCGACAACACGATCGAAGAGAACCTGCGCCTGGCCAGGCGCAGCGCGAGCGTGGCCGAGCTGGAAGCGGCGCTTGGCCAAGCCCGGCTGCTCGATTGGGTGAGGGAACTGCCGGACGGCCTGCAGACCGAGGTGGGCGAGCGTGGCGCGCGCATGTCCGGCGGCCAGCGCCAGCGCCTTGCCTTGGCGCGCGCGCTGCTGGCCGACTTCCCGATCCTGATCGCCGACGAGCCGGGCGAGCACCTGGACACCGCCACGGCGGACGCGATCGTGGCCGACCTGCTGGCCGCGTCGGACGAGCGGACGACGCTGTTGATCACACACCGGTTCGCGGGCCTTGAGGAGGTCGACGAAGTGCTCGTGCTCGAGCATGGGGAAGTCCTCGAACGAGGAACGCCCGAGGACTTGGTCGCTCGCGGCGGATGGTACGCGGCGGCGGCGGAGCGCGAGCTTCGTCTCACCCCATCCTGGGAGGCCGAGCATGCCCTTGCCGTTCACAGTGGACCGCCTCCGCGCGCATCCCATCCCCACAGTGGACCGTCTCCGCGCGCATCCCATCCCCACAGTGGACCGTCTCCGCGCGCATCCCACCCCCACACCGAATCGTGTAGTCGCGATTTGGGTAACGAAGTCGAGTCATGACCAACGACCTGGCGCGCTGGCAGTTCGCGACGACGAGCATCTACCACTTCCTGTTCGTGCCGGTCACGATCGGCTTGGCGTTCCTGGTCGCGCTGCTGCAAACGGCCTGGTATCGCAACCAGAGGGCGGGCGGGGGGGCGGGCGGGGGGGTGGGCGGGATCCAATACAAGCGCATCACCCGCTTCTTCGGCACCCTGCTCTTGATCAACGTCGCCGTGGGCGTCGTCACCGGCCTGGTGCAGGAGTTCGAGTTCGGCATGAACTGGTCGTCCTACTCGCGCTTTGTGGGCGACGTGTTCGGCGGCCCGCTCGCGATGGAGGGCCTGGCGGCCTTCTTCCTGGAGTCCACATTTCTCGGGCTGTGGATCTTCGGCTGGGACCGCCTGCCCAAGCGCGTTCACCTGGCCTGCATCTGGCTCGTTGCCGCCGGCTCGATGCTCTCGGCGATGTTCATCCTGGCCGCCAACTCGTGGATGCAGCACCCGGTCGGCTACGTCTCTGAACAGCCACGGCCAGCCGGAACTGAACAACGTGTGGGCACTGTTCACGAATCCGACATTCCTGTGGGGATACGTGCACGTGATCCTCGCGTCGCTCGTGACCGGCTCCCTCGTGATGCTCGCGATCTCCGCCTGGCATCTGCGCGCGCGAAACCGCACCCCCCAGGCCGGGGCGCCAGGCGCGTCGACTACGGGCACCCTCCATGACGGAGAGCAGGCGGGAGCGGCGAGCAACGCCGAGGCCTTTCACCACACGGCCCGCCTGTCGGTGCTGGTGCTGCTGCCCGCGATCCTGCTGCAGATGTTCGTGGGCAACAAGCTCGGCGAGATCGAGAACACCTACCAGCCGGCCAAGATCGCAGCCGCCGAGGCGCAGTGGAGCAACTGTCAGCCGTGCTCGTTCTCGGCCTTTCAGATCGGCGGCGGCAACAACGACCAGACGCCCTCCCAGGTGATCGAGATCCCGCACCTGCTCTCGGTCCTCGCCACGGGCACTTGGAACGGCGCGGTCATCGGGCTCAACCAGTTGCAAAAGGAAGACGTAAAGAAGTACGGGCCCGGCAACTACATCCCCGACGTGTTCATCCAGTACTGGTCTATGCGCGTGATGGCCTACCTCGGCTCGTTGATCGCCCTGCTGGCGTTGTGGGGAGCATGGCTGATCCACAAGGGCCGGCTCGACCGCTCCAAGTGGTTCCTGCGCGCCGGCCTGGGGGCCGTGGTGACACCGTTCATCATGAACACGGCCGGCTGGCTGTTGACCGAGAGCGGGCGCCAGCCCTGGATCGTGCAAGGCTTGATGAAGACAATCAACGCCAACTCCCCGTCGGTCAGCTCGACCGACATCTGGATCAGCCTAATCGCGTTCGTCTCGATCTACATCGCACTCGGCGCGGCCGACCTGGTCCTGATGCTGCGCTACTCGCGCAGGGACCTCGAACCCGATGAGGGCTCCGACGGGACGAGCCCGGACGCGTCTGCCCCGACCCCCGCGATGAGCTACTGAGGAACCCAGTGCAGCTTCACACGATCTGGTTCGTCATCCTCGCGATCTTCTGGACCGGGTTCTTCGTCTTGGAGGGCTTCGACTTCGGTGTGGGCATGCTCCACGCATTCGTGGGGCGCACTGAGGAGGAGCGCAAACGCGCGCTCTCAACGATCGGCCCGTGGTGGGACGGCAACGAGGTGTGGCTGGTCGTCGCGGGCGCCGGCACGTTCGCGGCCTTCCCCGGCTGGTACGCGACGATGTTCTCTGCCCTCTACCTTGCCTTGCTGCTCGTTCTTGATCGCTTTGATGGCGCGCGGGGTATCGCTCGAGTTCAGGGAGAAGAGCGAGAACCCACGCTGGCGCTCGACCTGGCGCTGGGCGCTGACGAGCGGCTGCCTCTTGATCCCCTTGCTCTTGGGCGTCGGGCTCGGCGATCTCCTGAACGGGCTGCCGATCGACTCGAGCCACGAGTACACGGGCAACTTCTTCGACCTGCTCACACCCTATGGCCTGTGGACCGGCGTGACGCTTGTTTCACTGTGCCTGCTGCACGGCGCGACCTTCCTCAAGTTGAGGACCACAGATCGCGTGCGCGAGCGCGCGCAGGGCTTTGCGCGCCCGCTCGGCTGGGTGGCGATCGCGCTGATGGTCGGCTGGGTGATCTGGACGCGCAGCGTCGCCGGCGGCCCTGACGTGCCCCAGCCTGTTGAGATCCTCGCCTTGCTCGCAGTGGCCTTCGCCGCGCGCCTGGCGATGACCGATCACGACGGCCTGTCGTTCTCCGCCTCGGCCGTCGCGATCGCCGCGCTGGTCGGCTCGATCTTCATCGACCTGTATCCAAACGCGATGGTCTCGAGCACCAACGCCGCTTACAACCTGACTGTCAACAATGTGGCCTCCGGCCACTACGCGCTTGTGGTGATGACGGTCGTCGCGGTCATCTTC
Organism: uncultured Solirubrobacterales bacterium; assembly: GCA_963809705.1. Taxonomy (GTDB): domain Bacteria; phylum Actinomycetota; class Thermoleophilia; order Solirubrobacterales; family Solirubrobacteraceae; genus Palsa-744. The sequence continues at coordinate 1,427,180 of CAWEKF010000002.1, forward strand.
TTCCCCGTTGTCCTGCTCTACCAGGGCTGGTCCTTCCACGTGTTCCGTGCCCGGCTGAAGGCTCCCGAGCAGACAGACGTGCAGCCTGACACCGAGCAGGCCGCGCCACAAGCCGGGTAGTCACTGTCCGGCCCCCGGGTAGGCACGGTCCAACTGTCTTCGCGCGCGATTCGGGCAGCTCCCGATCCGCGCGCGCGTCACCAGGCGTCGATGTTGGGGCGCCGCTTGGCCGCGCGCCCGCGCCAGTCCTCGGCCGGCGGGTCGAACAAGGTGGCGATCCAGCGCCGCGAGTCGGCCGGGTCGATCACGTCGTCGATCTCGCCGTGGGCGGCCATGTTGAGGCCCTCCCCGTGCGCGTAGGCGGCGGCGACCGTGGCCCGGAACACGCGCTCGCGCTCCTCGGGGTCCTCGATCGCGTCGAGCTCACGGCGCATGCCCAGGCGCACCGCTCCCTCCAGGCCCATGCCCCCGAACTCGGAGGTGGGCCAGCCGACGGTGAACAAGGGCGCCTTGAAGGAACCGCCGGCCATCGCCTGGGCGCCAAGCCCGTAGCCCTTGCGCAAGACGATCGTGCCGAATGGGATCTCCAGGTTGGCGCCGATCACGAACAGGCGCGAGAAGTGGCGCACGGTCGCGGTCCGCTCGGCCTCGGGGCCGACCATGAAGCCGGGCGTGTCGCACAGGAACAGGACCGGCAAGCCGAAGGCGTCGCACATCTGCAGGAAGCGGGCGGCCTTGTCGGCGGCGTCGGCGTCGATAGCTCCGCCGAGGTGAGAGGGGTCGTTGGCGATGATCCCCAGCGGCTTGCCCTCCACGCGCGCGAGCGCGGTGACCATGCCCGGGCCGAAGCCGCCGCGCAACTCCAGCAGCGAGCCCTCGTCGCAGAGCCCTGCGATCGCGCGGCGCACCTCATAAGCGCGCTTGCGCTGCTCAGGCACGATCTGGCGCAGCAGGCGCTGGTCGGGCGCGGTGAAGCCGTCCACGGGACCGTTGAAGTAGGAGAGGTAGCGCTTGGCCGCGGCCACCGCTGCTCGATCGTCGGCTACGCGCAGATCCACGACACCGTTGGCGTGCTGCACATCGATCGGGCCGACTTCACCCGGCTGATAGACACCGAGGCCCCCGCCCTCGATCATCGCCGGGCCACCCATCCCGATCGAGCAGTCCTCGGTCGCGATCACCACGTCACAGCAACCGAGCAAGGCCGCGTTTCCCGCGAAGCAGTAGCCGGATGCGATCCCCACCAAGGGGACGAGGCCGCTGAGGCGCCCGAACAGGTTGAAGGCGCGGCAATCGAGGCCGGCCACGATCGGAAAGTCCACGTCGCCCGGTCGTCCCCCGCCGCCCTCGGCGAACAGGACGACCGGCAGGCGACGGCGCTCGGCGAGCTCGAACAGGCGGTCCTTCTTGAGGTGTCCCCTCATCCCCTGGGTGCCGGCGAGCACGGTGTAGTCGTAGGACATGGCCACCGTCGGGTTGCCCTCGACATCGCCCACACCCGCGACCAGACCGTCGGCGGGCGTGTTCGCGATCAGGTCCTCACGCGAGCGGCGACGCTCCTGGGCGGCGAACAGGAGCGGGCCGTACTCGACATATGTTCCCCCGTCCACAAGGTCTTCGAGGTTCTCGCGCGCGGTGCGCCGCGCGCGAGCGTGCCGACGCGCCACAGCCTCAGGGCGAGTTGGATCCAATCCGAGCGCATGGCGAGCCTGTACGGCCGCCAAGTCGGCACGGACCCCATCGGGATCGAGCACCGAGGGGGCTGCCACGTCAGCGGTCTCCTGTGCTGCAGTGTCGCCAGGTGTGAGTACCAGCAGCAGCTCGCCTTCTTGGACCGAGTCGCCGACCGCCACCTCCACGCGGCTCACGACCCCATCGGCCTGGGCGATGACCTCGTGCTCCATCTTCATGGCCTCCAGCACCACCACCGGCACGCCGGCCCTCACCGATCCGCCGGGGCCATGCTCGACCGCGACGACCACGCCGGCGAACGGAGCTGTGACCGCAAGCTCGGATGGCCCAGGCATCGGGCAATCATTGCGCACGGCGATCATTGCCGATATTTCCCCGGCTTGAGGCCAAGTGCAAGCACGTCGATAATGGGGCCGAGCTGAAGCGCACGCGAGCTGGCCGGCGCCAGAAGGAGCCGGCGGCTGAGTACCCGCAGTACTCAGCCCAAGGTGGATCAATCGAGGTCGAAGGCGGCGCGAATCGCCTCGCTCAGGCGAAGCTCCTGATGACTTAGGAGCACACCGATCTGCTCTCGCAGAGCTTCGGTGGGAATGGTGGTGACGTTGTCGCAGCTGACCACGGACGGTCCTGCCAGACCGTTGGCGGTCCCGACCGGCACCTCGGTCGAGAGGCCGCGGACGGTCGTGGTGATCGGGGCAACCGTGACCGTTTGCAAATGAGGACGCACCAACTCACGCGTGAGAACTAGGACCGGCCTTGCCTCGTCCAACTGCGCGGCGTAAATCGGACGCATCAAGCAAGCGAGGACGGCAAACTCGAGACGTGCTCGGCGAGCCCAGCAAGATCTGGGTCCGGACCTGTGCGAGCAAGGATCTCGGCATCCCGCGTAGCAATCACACGCCTCCGCTCACGCTCGAGAGCGCGAGTCACAACGGCCGCACGACTGTGTCCTGCGCCAGCGTCGACCCGCTCATCCACGAAGTCGACAAGCTCATCCGGTAGGCGAACCGCGATCTGCTTGCTCATACCAAAACGGTAGCAGATTGGTAGCGGGCTGGGGGAAGACTTGGCGGCTTAGTGCGCGGAGGCAGCCGCCAGCGGCCTCGCCATCGAGGCGCGACCAAGCTGACATTGCACTCCCGGCGCGGCCTGGCTCTGGCTACTCGGCGTCAGGCCAAGCCGCCTCGCCCATCACGCCGTCGCCGTCCTCGGGCCTGGTCCCGCCCACTGCGACTATCTCAAGCCCTTCGGGGCCGGCCTCGAACGCACGCATGACCTCGGGCGCCACCCGCAAAACGTCCCACTGGCGCAGCTCGAGAACCTCGTCGTCGAGTAGTACCCGCCCGGAGCCCGCCACGACGACATAGGCCTCCTCCTGCTCACGGTGACTGTGGCCCACGGGACTGCGCAGGTTCGCCGCATAGCGGAAGTGGCTCACGCCGAGCTCGCGGGAGTCGAGGTGTTTGCGCCCGAAGCGGCCTTCGATGCCGGGAGCCCGCTCGCCGATCGAGTCCTCGATCTCCAACAGGTTCACAGTGGCGTAACGGGACATGGGGCGTCTCCTTTGGTGGTCGGGAACGATCGCTTGCACCATAGTGGTCCGCGACAGGACGTCCGGGTTAAGCCTCGCGCACCGGTGTTTGTATCAGCGTCGACTCATAGGAGTCGTCCGTAGCCGGCGCGAATATCTCACCGATGACGACGCCGCTCGCCGTGGACTGGCCGACGATCGCCTCCCTGGCGACCGCGGGAGGCACGCTGGTGCTGGCCGCGGCGACCTTCTCCTCGGTGCGCTTCGGACAACGCTCGACCCGTATCGCGGAGCGCTCGACCGCGATCGCCGAGCGGGCCCTGCTGCTCGGTCTGCGCCCGGTGCTCGCTCCCGCGCGAGTGACCGATCCACCCGAGACTGTCCGCTTCGGCGAGGGTCGGACAGTGAGGGTGGACGGTGGCATGGCCGCGATCGAGCGCGAGGGCGAGAACTACTACCTGGTGATCCCTTTGCGCAATGTTGGCCCCGGCCTCGCGGTCCTGCAAGCGTGGCGCTTGATGGCGCGACGCCCAGCGATCGACACCCCGCACGCCTCACCTGACGAGCACAGACCCCAGACACGTGACCTGTATGTGCCGGCGGGCGACACCGGCTTCTGGCAGGGCGCGATACGCGAGCCCGACGATCCCTTCAGAGAGGGTCTGCACGAGGCATTCACGGCTGGTGAGATCCTGACCGTAGACCTGCTCTACGGCGACCACGAGGGCGGTCAGCTGACGATCAGCCGCTTCGTCTTGACGCGCGAGGAGGACGGCCAGTGGCGTCCAGGTGTCGTCCGGCACTGGCCTTTGGAAGGCGTCGACCCGCGCGGGCGCTAGCGCGCGTGCGGCAGGCGATGGACGACTACGCGCCCGTGAAGCACGAGAAGCTTGAGCGCTCGCCACCGGCCGGCTCCAAAGGCGGGCGCAAGCGCGACTTCAAGGGGCGATCGTCGCTGTCGACTTCTACCAGCGCACCGCCGCTGTTCAGGTCGCGCGCGAACTCAACGATGACGCTGGACGCGGACCATCCACAGCTGCTGCTCAAGAGCGCGAAGGACTTCGATGAGGACGTCTTCAGAGGCGGCGTCCAGCTCGCCGAGTCGCTCCATCCGCGCACGAATTCGCTCGGCGGATTGGGCCAGCAGTCGAGTCAGGGTCTCCACCACGACGCGATCCTCGATGGCGCCACGCTCGACTCCTTCCAGCTCGGAGTCCGACGCGACCGTCCGAGCCTGAGCATCCGGCGCAAAGCCGATCGCGACGGCTCGCTCGGCGACTGTGTCTGCCAGCTCGCGCCAGGAGTCGATCAGCTCGTCGAGCTGCAGGTGCAGCGGACGAAACAGCGGCCCCACCACGTTCCAGTGAAGCTGCTTGCCGACCAGGGAGAGGTCGACCAGTTCGACGAGCGTGGCCTGCAACTGCTGTCCGGTCTCCTTGCGCTCGTGCGCCCCGAGCGGTGGAAGGTCTGAAAGCGTGCGCTCCTCGACGGTGTGGGGGTTGTTGGAAGCGCTCATGCGATGCTCCTCTCGTTGTCGGCTGGCGCATCGCCGGGCAGCGATGGCCTACGAGAGATGTTTGCACCGGTGGATCCAGGCCGCAAGACACATTCGCGCCGACTTTGCTCACAGCCGCGCGCGTAGCCCAGTAGCGAGAGCTGGAGCAGCCTTGCTGGCGGCCTCACCTAAACTCGGCGGCTATGCCGTTGCACCTCTTCGCGGCGGCGCGGCGCTCGAGACCGGTTCGTAGTCGAGACCGGTTCGTAGGTCGGCGGCCGACCGCAGGCTTCCGACAGGCCGGACCGCTGCCGCGAAGGCAGGGGCTAGTAAGGTCTTGGGTGCGTGGCCGATATACCCAGACCCATCACGGGCCGCTGCTTGTGCGGTGGGGTGACTTACAGCGTCGACGCTGAGCCGGTGTGGCAAGGGGTTTGCTACTGCTCGAACTGTCAGCGACAAACCGCCACTGCGTTCTCGATCATCGTAGGCGTGCCCAGCAAGGCGCTCACGGTCGAGGGCGACACGCTTGCCTCGTTCAAGACCGCCAGCGAGGACTACCAGAGCACAACCGAGCGGCGGTTCTGCTCGGCCTGCGGGTCACCGATATACAGCACGATCGAGTCGATGCCGGAAGTCGCCTTCCTGAAGGCAGGGACGATCGACGACACATCCTGGTTTGAGCCGACGGCCGAGATCTGGACGAGCTCGGCGCAGCCGTGGGCGCCACACTTCGAGAGCGTCACGCGGTACGCGCGTACGCCGAACTAGCTATCACTGTTGCTTGCGCGCCGAAGGAGGCCTCTCTCGGCTCGGTCGGGCGTCGCGGCCCGGTTCCCGAGGCCTCTGTCAGGCGCCGACGTAGGCCGCGAGGTGCTCGCCGGTGAGGGTGGAACGCGCGGCGACGAGCTCGGCCGGCGTGCCCTCGAAGACGATCAGCCCACCGTCGTGGCCGGCGCCAGGGCCGAGGTCGATGATCCAGTCGGCGTGCGCCATGACCGCCTGGTGGTGCTCGATTACGATCACCGACTTACCGGAGTCGACGAGCCGGTCGAGCAGGCCGAGCAACTGCTGGACGTCGGCAAGATGCAGGCCGGCGGTTGGCTCGTCGAGGACGTAGATTAAGGCCCGCCCGGGTGGACGGGAATTTTTATCAACCATCTGGGTGGCCAGCTTGAGCCGTTGGCGCTCGCCGCCGGACAGCGTGGGGAGGGGTTGGCCGAGCTTGAGATAGCCGAGCCCGACGTCGGCGAGTCGGTCGAGGATCTCGTGCGCTGCCGGCGTCTTCGCCTTGCCGGCCCCGAAGAGCTCCGTGGCTTCCATGACCGACATCGCGAGCACCTCGCTGATGTCCTTGCCGGCGAGCTTGTACTCGAGCACCTCGGCCTGGAAGCGCTTTCCGTCGCACACCTCGCAGGGGACCGCGACGCCGGCCATCATCGCCAGGTCGGTGTAGATCACGCCGGCGCCGCCGCAGTTGGGACAGGCGCCCTCGGAGTTGGCACTGAACAGCGCCGGCTTCACGCCGTTCTCCTTCGCGAACGCCTTGCGGATCGGGTCGAGCAGTCCCGTGTACGTAGCCGGGTTGCTGCGCCGCGAGCCCCTGATCGCCGTCTGATCGATCGAGACGACTCCGTCGCGCCTGGACACCGAGCCGTCGATCAGCGAACTCTTGCCCGAACCAGCCACGCCGGTGATGACGACCAGCACGCCGAGCGGGATGTCGACATCGACGTCCCGCAGGTTGTGGGTGCTGGCGCCGCGAACCTCGAGTGTGCCGTCCGGCGTCCGCACATCCTCCTTGAGGGTGGCCCGGTCGTCGAGGTGGCGGCCGGTGATCGTGTCGCTTGCCCGCAGCCCCTCGACGGTCCCCTCGAACATCACCTCGCCGCCGTCGGTCCCGGCCTTCGGGCCGAGATCCACGACATGGTCGGCGATCGCGATCGTCTCGGGCTTGTGCTCCACGACCAGCACGGTGTTGCCCTTGTCGCGCAACTGCAGCAGCAGCTCGTTCATCCGCTGGATGTCGTGCGGGTGCAACCCGATCGTCGGCTCATCGAAGACGTAGGTGACGTCGGTGAGCGACGAGCCGAGCTGACGGATCATCTTGACGCGCTGCGCCTCGCCGCCCGACAGCGTTCCCGACGGGCGCTCGAGCGAGAGGTAGCCCAGCCCGATGTCCACGAACGAGTCGAGGGTCGCCCGCAGCGCCTCGAGCAGCGGCGCGACCGACCTGCTGTCGAGTTTGCTCACCCACGCGGCGAGGTCGCTGATCTGCATCGCGCAGGCGTCGGCGATGTTGATTCCCTTGATCTTCGACGAGCGGGCCTCCGCGCTGAGCCGGGTTCCGTCGCACTCGGGGCAGGTGGTGAAGGTGACCGCCCGCTCCACAAAGGCGCGGACATGCGGCTGCAGCGAGTCGACGTCCTTGGCGAGCATCGACTTCTGGATCCGTGGGATCAGACCCTCGTAGGTCAGGTTGACGCCGTCGACCTTGATCTTGGTCGGCTCCTTGTGGAGGAGATCGCTGAGCTGTTTCTTGTTGAACTTGCCGATGGGCTTGTCCGGGTCAAAGAAGCCGCAGCCCATGAAGATCCGGCCGTACCAGCCGTCCATGCTGTAGCCGGGGATCGTCAGCGCGCCCTCGCGCAGCGACTTGCTGTCGTCGTAGAGCTGAGTGAGGTCGATGTCGGACACCGAGCCGCGACCCTCGCAGCGTGGGCACATGCCGCCAAGGATGCTGAAGCTTCGCTTCTCTTTCGTCGTGCGGCCGGCGCGTTCGATCGTGACCGCCCCGGCGCCTGAGATCGAGCCGACATTGAAGGAGAACGCCTGGGGCGAGCCGATGTGCGGCTTGCCCAGGCGACTGAAGAGGATACGCAGCATCGCGCCTGCGTCGGTGGCGGTGCCGACCGTGGAGCGAGCGTCGGCGCCCATCCGCTCCTGGTCGACGACGATCGCGGTCGTCAGCCCTTCGAGCACGTCGACCTCGGGCCGCGCCAAGGTCGGCATGAAGCCCTGCACGAAGGCGCTGTAGGTCTCGTTGATCAGTCGCTGTGACTCTGCGGCGATCGTGCCGAGCGCGAGCGAGCTCTTGCCGGAGCCGGAGACGCCCGTGAAGGCCGTCAGCCGGCGCTTGGGGAGCTCCACACTGATGTCCTTGAGGTTGTTCACGCGCGCGCCGTGCACGCGGATCAGATCGTGGCTGTCGACGTTATGCGGCGCAGACGACCGCGTGTCAGCTCTCGTGGCCTTGCTCATTGCGGTCACCCTAGCTGCGGCTCGCGATCGACGCTTCTCGATTCCTGATCGCTCCAACAAAGCGCGGAGTCAGCGTGTGGCGGTCGCATTGAGTAGCGTCATGACCCTCCTAAGCTGGCCGGAGGGCCGATCGAGCGCATGGATGTCCACGATCACTGGACGATTCGCAGTGCCATAAAGGGTGACGTCGCGTCCGTGCTCGACTTGTGGGCCGCGGCGGGCAGCCTGCCGACTGTCAGCGACTCCCCCAACGGATTGGCACAGCTGCTGGCCGCCGACTCCCAGGCGCTGCTGGTCGCTGAGCGGGATGGCGTCATGGCTGGTTCGCTGATCGCCGCGTGGGACGGCTGGCGTGGGAGCTTCTACCGACTGGCGGTGGCGCCAGCGCACCGACGCAAGGGGCTCGCAACGATGCTGCTCAGAGAGGGCGAGCGGCGCCTGCGCGAGCGCGGCGCGGTCAGACTCACCGCGATCGTGGCCGAGGACGATACGAGCGCGATGGAGTTCTGGAAAGCCGTGGGATACCAGCGTCAGCCCCAGCGGGCGCGGTTCGTCCGACACCTCGATCTTGCGCTCGGCGAAGAGGATTTTTGAGCGCCCAGAAGCTGACTCCAGCGATCCCCATCACGGCGACGAGCGCGGGAGGAATCTTCACAATAAAGATGAGTCCCAGGAGCACGGCACATGCGGTTATCGCGAACTTGACCAGCTTGTCCTGCTCTGCCCATTTCTCCTTTAGAGAGCTCATATTCCGCCCCTTTCATACAGTGTGTTTTATTGAGTTTTCTTGAGGTCTTCGCTGTCAATCCGAGTCGCGCTGGGAGCGCTTGGATTATGCTGCGATGAGGCGATGCTCGCATTCGCGGCGAACCGTGAGGCGTAACCAGAGACGGTGTTGCGTCGCTCACCCTGGCGAGCAGCAGCGCCAGACGGCGGCGGCTGCGCTAAAGAGCAGCTCGCGAGCCGGCGCTGTCCAGCTCGTCGCTGAGCGCTCGGACGCGGCGGGCAATCTCATCGCGCGTGGCGCGGACCTCGGCGAGTGGGCGCCGATCGCCGGTTGGCCGACCGCTCTGTCAGCGACGGGCCGCTCGTGGTGGGGAACGACGAGCTCGGCGGCGTCGGCGGGGGTCACATCGGGGTAGAGCGCCTGGATAGCGAGGATCGCGCAGACTCCGCCGACGAGCTGCGCCACGACGTAACCGGGCACCGAGGCGGGCGCGATCCCGGCGAACGTGTCCGAGAACATGCGCCCCACGGTGATCGCGGGGTTGGCGAAGCTGGCCGAGCTTGTGAAGAAGTGGGCAGCGCCGATGTACGCGCCGACCGCGGCCGGGGCGGCGCTCAGGCGTTTGGTGCGCGCGAGCGAGAGATCACGAGCAGCAGCCCGACGGTAGCGATCACCTCGCTGAACAGGTGCGCGGGCGAGGCGCGATGGTGCGTTGAGATGCTGACGGCGGCAAGCGCGAACATGCCGTTGGCGACGATCGCGCCGAGCACGCAGCCGGCTACCTGGACGGGGATGTAGGCAAGCGCGTCGCGCCAGCCGAGCCCACCAAAGGTCGCGTCCACCAGCGAGACGACGGGATTGAAGTGCCCACCCGAAACCGGGCCGAACATGAGGATGATCGCCGCCAGGCCCATCGCGGTCGCGGCGGCGTTCTCGAACAGCTCCAAGCCCACATCGCCCGGCGAGAGGGTCTGCGCGGCGATGCCCGACCCGATCACCAGCGCAGCCAGGAACGCTGAGCCAAGCAGCTCGGCTGTCGGCATGGCTTGACCCAACCCCCAATGCAACCCCGCTGAGAGACTGGCTGCGCGCCCACAGGGCTCGCTACCCCGTAACCGGCGCTCATACCCATGGAGCCCCGCGCCGGCGTTGTGGCCGGTAGAGCTGGTCCATCCATCCTGTGCGTTGACGGACCCAAGCTGGAAGGTCGGGGCCTCAGAGTCTGGCGAAGCCCGCTTGCGGGTCAGGCGCTCTCTTCGTCCTCGGCCTCGGCCGCACGCGCCGCGGCAGACTGGACCTGAGCACGTGCCCAAGTGACAGCCGCTGTGGCCCAGCCCAGTGCCGTCGTACGACCGACGAGGCGCGACTGCTCGTCGTCATATCGGAGGCCAGCCGCGTAGGGCGTCAGCGCATCTGCGTCCTCGAGCTCATCAGGCAGTTTGGCTCCCGCCTCCTCGCACAAGTCAGCCAAGCCCCCGATGTCGTGGATAAATGGGAACTCCTTGCCACGGGCGACAAGCACCGCCTTGAGTGACTTCTCAACAGCCTGTTGAGCATGGAAGCCGACGATCCTGCCAGTGACCGACACGATCGGAAGCATCGCCGTCGCCGCTGCCTCGTCATCGCTCGCACGACGCAGGAGCTGGTCGGCCAAGTCGCGGCCGGTGGCCATCAGGCAGCCAGCTCCCGGCCCTCCACGAGAGCGGCGTGAATCAAGCTGCCCTTGACCTCACGCCAGTCGCTGACCCTCTGCTCGCTTGCGACGATAACATCGGCGGCATACAGCAGTCCGCGCAGAGTCCTGCGAAGCCGCACAGACTCCTCCGCCGCGTTCTGGACATCTGGCTCAATGACCAAAAGGTCGAGATCGCTGTCCCGATCAGCCTCCCCTCGCGCATGGGAGCCGAAGAGAATCACCCGTGTACCGGGGGGGGCGGCGTCCAGCAGACGTCTACCAGCCTCATTGATTGTCGCCTCGTCGATCATCACGTTCCCAAAGACTAGAAACCACCTGCAAAACGGCGGGGATAAAAAGTACGGGAGCGACGGGACTCGAACCCGCGACCTCTGCCGTGACAGGGCAGCGCTCTAACCAACTGAGCTACGCCCCCGTGCTGGCGCACGGGACCTTCGATCATGCGTAGCGCAGAGTATCGCAGCCTGCGACCCCCTACCGAGTCACGCTGGGCGGCCGACGTGGAGGCCGAGCAGCTCGACGCGGGTGCTGCCGCCGGAGGGATGCACCCCGCGCGCGGCCAGTGACCAAGGCAGGTTGGATGTCCGGGTAGGCGACGAAACGATACGGCGAGCCCATGACGCCCGTCAGCTCCCAGGGTGCGGTTGGGTTTCAGAGCGCATAGAGGCGAGTCGCGATGTCGTACGGGTACACGTACATCGTTACAGCGCCGAACTGGTGTACAGCGAGCGGCTTGCCCAAGTCTGGCGTCGGGGCGGACCCGGCCACGGTGAAGCCAGGATCTGTCAGCAGGAACGTCTTGACGCCCTGTCGCGGCGTATACCACGATGTCATGATGTGCTGTTCGTAGGCACACAAATGTAGATTGCCGTCGCAGTCGTCAACGGGGAATACCTTCACCTTCATGTGCGTCGCCCAAGTGATTGGGGCGGCATCCAGGTAGCTGCCGTAGCCGACGGCGAGATGTTCTCGATGCGCTATCCGCGCCACAGCGTTGGCAAGCGCGTAGCTGGGTGATCCAGTTTCACTGCGGATCAGCCTGTGATCGATGAGACCGAGCCACCCTGTGAATGCGTACAGCGTGACCGCACCGGTGGCGATCGCTCGCGTGCCGGTGCTGCCCCGCGCAACCAGCGGCAGCAGAGCAGCCGCCGCAAGCAGGATGCCCACCAGATAGCGATCGGAGGGAAGGCCTTCAGGCATGCCGCTGGCGATGAACACAGACGAAAGCGCCACGAGTGAGGTTCCCCAGTAAATCGTCCACGCAAGGTCGAGCCTCCTGGGCGAGGTTCGAGGCCCCCCGCGCATCGTGGCCGCGCTCATGACCATCCTCCACGCCTGGCGCGCGGCAAGGGCCACAGCAATGATCGCCATCAGAGCACACACAAACTCAAGAGTCGATGTGAATCCGATCCGCAAACCGAAGAATTCGCCGTTCGCAAGCGTCATGATCGACTGCCACCACAGTTCGAAGTTGCCCGCGATCGCTCCTGCACCGGCATAGACGGTCGTGTTTGTGTCGACCGCCGTCACCACGTGCCAGTGGTTCATCAAGGTCTTCAACAGGACGTAACTGGCGATCGCAGTCGCGGCACACGCAAGCCCGTAGAGAGCGGCACGACGCGAGCGATCGGATGGCAGCCAGATCCAGGTAAGCGCGAGGGCGATCAGCAGCGGGCCGGCTCCGGCGACAAGCAGCAACTTGTCTGAGGCGGCGTTGAGCCCCAGCACGACCCCCACAGCCCCCGAGAGCAGGACAACCGGCCATCTCGCGTAGCGCAGCGGCCACTCCTCGATCGCCACCAGCAGACCGGATAGCAGGGCGACCGTGAACCATGTCTCGGAGTGGTCGTTGAGTACGAGGAGCAGCGAGAGCGTGGCGGGCCCTAGACATATGAGGAGGGTGACCGTGATCGCCGCCCCCCACCTTCCCGCAATGCGCGAGACGCCCCAGCCCGTGATTCCGGCCGAGCAGAGCGCGAGCGCATAGGGCGCAAACTCCCAGAGCTGGCGATGGCCAGGCAGCCATCGCGTCGAAACCTCAAACAGAAGAGCCGAATACCAGCCAAGGTGGCCGAGCAGGACGATACCTCCACTGACGTGGAAGAGCTGGCCGATCACCGACGCCGACGCGGCGTCGGGACCCATATACACGCCGGCGATGATCTGGCTGACTTGAGTCGCGAACGTAACTAGATACACAACCGCGACGATGAACGGCATAGCCCACCAGCCCCGTGCAAGCACGCCGGCTAGCGCCGATGGGGTGCGGCTCTCGACCGCTGGTGCCGACACCTGACTTATCATCAGCCGCACAAGCTACCGCAGCCTTTGGCGTACTAACCGGCGTGCCGCGCTCAAGCAGGCGACCGAGGGATTCCGGGTCAAGGTCCGCGTTACGCCGGACATGTACGGTCGACGGTAGGCCATGACTCCTCCAGGTGGGCGCCGGCCCGCCAGCCGAGGCGTGTTCGCGATCGAGGAACAAGAGCTTCTGTTGCCCGACCCGATCGCCCTCGACACCAGCTTCGTCGTCGAGGCCCTGATCTCCACCCAACCCTGCACGACGCTTGCTACCCCTTCCTGATGCGCATCTTCGAAAGCGGCGTAGCCATCGCCACCAGCGAGCTACTTCGCGTCGAGTTGGCCGAGGCTGCGTTCGCGATAGCGCTCAAGGAACGCTGCTATATGTTCGTACAAAGAACGAAGGCGGGAGCGACGGGGGTCGGGTCCGGTGATTGCACATCGGGGGATTGAGATTCGGTTGGCTGTGCCGCTGCAGGCCGGTTCGTGAAAGCGACAGGCGGACCAAAAGCTCGCTTTGGACAAGTTTACGCTAAATGCGTTAGTCTGTCCGTATGCCTGGCCGCAACTTCAAGGCGCTGTACGAGATCGCCGAGGACAACTACGGTTTTCTGACCGTTGAGGATGCTCGGCGAGCGGACATTCGACCGCAGCGGCTTGCCGAGATGGCGCGCAGAGGGTCGTTGCGCCGCGAGGGACTTGGGCTCTATCGCTTGGACCCGTACCCTCCGCACGAACTGGACGACTACCGCAAGGCAACTCTGTGGCCCTACGGCATCGAAGGCATCCTGAGCCACGAGACAGCACTCGACCTTTATGGGCTCAGCGATGTAAACCCGGCGAAGATCCACATCACGGTTCCAAAGCGCTATCGCCTGCGTCGCCGCCAAACGCCATCGTCCTATCGCTTCCACCACGAAGACCTTGACGAACGAGACGTCACACTCCACGAGGGCCTGCCGATCGTCACGGCAGCGAAGGCCATCCGCCAGTGCCACAAGGCGAACCTGCGCCGCGACCTGCTGCGCCAGGCGCTCGAGGACGCCAAGCAACATGGGCTTCTCACCCGCGGCGCATACAACGATCTGATGCGCGAGTTCGAGTTCGACCCCGCTACCGTCCCGGCTCGATGAACGCCCGACAGCCATCGAAGAGCCAACCGAAGACTGAGAAACAACTCGGTCGACTCGTCTCCAAGTACGCCGAGGCGAACGGACTCGGCGTCAGGCGTGTACGCCAACGGGTGTCGGCGATGGCGTTCCTCGGCGCACTGGAGCGTGTCAGCGAGGAGGATTCGCCCGCACGCTTTCTCATCAAGGGCGGTATGGCATGCGAGCTGCGTTTTCAGGATCGAGCGCGAACGACACGCGACCTCGACGCGCTCTTCCACGGCTCCCTCGATGAGCCGCTCGAGGCTCTCAACGCGGCGTTCACCACGCCCTATTCCGGTTTCTCGTTCAGCTACGCGCCTCCGGAAGCGGTCGGCAAGACCGGCGCGCACCGCTTCGACGTCAAGCTGGCTTATGAGAGCCGCAGTTGGGCGACGCTGCGCGTCGAGGTCTCGCCACCGGAAGGACAGGCCGTTGAGCTGGAATCGGTGCCCGCGCTGAGCGTGAGCGAGTTCGGCCTCACGGGACCGATCACAGTTGCCTGCCTGTCGCTGCGCTTTCAGATCGCACAGAAGATCCACGCCTGCACCGAGCGCTTCCCCGACCGGGAAAACGAGCGCGTTCACGACCTGATCGACCTCCAGCTCATGGAAGAGCTGATCGAGGACCACAGCCGCGTGAAGTCAGCGTGCATTGAAATCTTCGGCCTACGCGGGACGCACACCTGGCCGCCGACCCTGACTGTCGAGCCCGCCTGGCCTGACGTCTACCGAGAAGCTCGCGATCGAACTCGACTTCCCAACCAACGACATCAATGCCGCCGTCTCGCGCGTGCAGGCACTGATCGACCAGATTCAGAGCGCCAAATCGCCAGGCAATACTGTGTAAAACCGAGCTGAGATGCCCAGCGACGTGAGGGCACGGAGCCAAGGCATTGCTGGAGGAGCCGACGGCGTGCCGTCTCGTCACCAAGGCGCCACTCAGACTACGACACCCGGTAGCCCAAGCAACAGGCGTTCAAGGGGTATATCGACGGACGCCTGATCCCAGCGGCCGACCACGCCGTCATGTGGCAGAAGATCCTTGAGCGCATTCGCCGCACACCAGCCAGCGACGCGGCCACGGCGCTGATCGACGTTGTCGACGAGACAAATGACGAGTGCCCAATCAGGGAACTTCGCGCCGGTATTGGCCTCGTTGCGACTGAGATGAATAGTCACCGAGTTGCGGCCCGCGTTCGATGTGGTGGCCTTGACCTCGAGGAGTCGAGGTGGCCCTGCGACGCGGGGGGCGTTTATGTCGTAGCCGAGCTGATCGGAAAGCATGCTGACGCGTCGCACATCACGCGCGAGGTCTGGGCGGCCCATGCCACGGAGCTCGGCGCGCGCCTCGAACATGACGATCTCCTCTCCTATTTCACCGATCATCTGCTGCTGTAGGTCGTCGAACCTCCGTGCGAGCGCAAGCAGAAGCTCCTCCCGGCGGGCGGCGTCCGGCATTAGTTGGGCTAGCTGCGCCGCGACGCCGGGCACCTTGAGTTCTGCCGGTGATGCGGAGGCAAGTGCCCGTTGACACAGCGCCGCACGCGCGTCTTGCGCAGACCCTTCGAGTAGCTGCGCCAGCTCCGCTGTAGGGGTCAGCTTGCCGTCCAGCTCGACGAGCAGGCCGAGGTTGAGCAGGAGGTGCTGGCCTCGGTCAAGATCCACCGGAGCAAAAGCCCCGCCAGTGGCGTGATGCCAGTAGGACTCTGCTGCGTCGAGCGTCGGTGAGCCGCCCTGATCGACGATAGTGGCGACGTGGAGCGCAGCTTGAACGATGTGCGCGCTCGGTAGTCCGACACCGTCTCGTGTGGAACTATCGGCCATCGTTGCGTAGGTGGCCGAAGAGCGCCTCAAGGTCGTCCGGGTCGATGACGTCGTTGTAGCCCTCCTCCTCGTCGGGCAGTGCCATTGTGACGAGATCCTCGTCATCCAGCATCTGCGAGAGTCGCTCGGCCTTTGTGCGCAAACGCCGGTCGACGATCTCGTCGATTGTTCCCACCGATACCAGGAACGTCATCCGTGTAACGATGTCCTCGGCGAGCCCGAGCCGGTGGATCCGGTCGAGTGACTGCAGATATTGGCCAGCGTTGAACGTGCGGTCCAGGTAGACAGCGTCGTGGCAGTCCTGGTGCAGGCTCACGCCCTCCGACATCGCGGCCGGGTTTGCGACCAGCACCATGCAGTTGTCGTCGTTTCGGAACCGGCGTAGCTCCTTGACTCGGCTGCGCTGACCGGGATGGCTGCTCTCGTCTGGCACGTCGCCGCGGATCATCGCCGGCTGAAACGGAGCGAGCAGGCGTAGAGCGAGTGGGACTATTGCTGGGTGCCGGCGTACCAGTCACGGACTACGCTTGCGCACACCATCCGGTGGGTGTGCAGCACACCAACGCGTGACAATCGCGGGTACAGCTGCGTTGTGTGCCTGCCAAGCCGCCGGGCGAGCGGTGGAAGTACGGTGAGAGACCGAGCCTCGACCCGGGTACCGGTGAAGGCACGGTCCAGCAACGACCGGTCTATGAACAGGGTGTTGTGGTTGAAAGGGTTGCGAACTCGCGGCTCCCAGGTGAGCAGAACGCCGCCCGGCCTCAGAACACGCCGCGCCTCGCGTAGAGCCTGTTCGGCATCCGCGACGCTTGAGAGCGAGGAGAGCACTGTAAACAGTGTCACCACCTCGAAAC
Source organism: uncultured Solirubrobacterales bacterium (assembly GCA_963809705.1). Taxonomy (GTDB): domain Bacteria; phylum Actinomycetota; class Thermoleophilia; order Solirubrobacterales; family Solirubrobacteraceae; genus Palsa-744. The sequence continues at coordinate 1,443,714 of CAWEKF010000002.1, forward strand.
TGTCCGTGTCGAACGGAAGCGCGCGCGCGTCGGCAAGTGCGATCACAGCCTTCGGGACCCGACCTCGCGCGGCTGCCGCGCGCTGGCTTTGCAGCTCGACTCCTTCTAGGCGCGCCGAGACGCGCTCGTCTTCTGCAAGCCGTTGGAGCCACCATCCGGACCCGCAGCCAACGTCGAGGATCGCCTCTGCGCCGATCAACTGACGCCCCGCCAGCGAGAACGCCATCTGGATCAGCTCGGCTCTGATCGCGGCGTTGCCTGGGTTCTCCGCGCTCCAATTGCGCTGCTTGCTGGCGCTCCGGCGGTAGCCGCCGTAAATGCCACCGAGACGGTGCTGCTCGTCCTCGGCAGAGAGAGACAAACGCCTAGCATTCAGCGGTTTCACCTAAACGGTAGTTGGTGCCGGATGCATGAGTGAGTCGAGGTTCCAGCCCGAGCTCGACCGCTTGAGTCGGCGAGTCGCGGGAGTTGGTGGGGTGCCCGGCCGCATGCCGCCGGTGAGACTGACAAGCACGGTGTCGGTTCCCGGGAGACCGCCCTGCCGATGCAGCTCGATCGCTCCGGCGAGCGCCGCCGCGGCGGCATAGCAGGTCGAGATCCCCTCGAGCTCCTCAAGCATACGGTGGGCTTGGCGGATCTGCCGATCGCAGACAGCGACGAAGTCGCCACCGCTCTCGATCACGATTCGACGAACATGGGGATACACACGGGTCGGGTTGCCGCGCAAGATCGCTTCGGCTATCCCGCTCGGACGCTCCACGACATCGGACGGCCTGATCTGATCTGCTCCGGCTTGCCAGGCTGACACCATCGGGGCGCAGCTCTCCTGTTGTGCGCACAAAAGACGTGGGAGGCGCTCGATTCGACCGAGCGTGTGCAGCTCCCGAGCGGCCTTGAACACTCCGTAGACGCCCATCGCGCTCGACACGGCCTGGACGTACCAGTCGATTGGGCCAGGCACCTGCTCAGCAGCCTCCAACCAGGCCAGCTTCAGGCCCTCGCGTCTGCCGGGATTAAAGAAGCCACGCTCAGAGACCAGTTTCCAGCGCCGCGCAAACTCGCCAGCGGCGTCGAACGCCTCAACAAACGTGGCGTCGTCGAGAACCACATCAACGACTTGATCGCTGTGCGTAAGCGCCAACCGGGGGCGGAACGCCGAGGCGGTGAACAGGTACATGACCAGGTCCGGAATGCGGGCGATCGCGTGGGCGTATGCACTCGAGCTGTTGCCCGTCGAGGAAGTGGTGAAACAGCGTACGCCGCACTCATGCAGGTAGGCGAGCGCAACTGCAGCCATCCTGTCCTTGGTCGTCCGCGTGGGCAGACCAGTCTCGTCCTTTAGGTACAGGGCCGGCATGCCAAGCGCGGCGCCAAGTGCTTGGGCATGCACCGTCGGCGTGTAGCGCGCGTCCGCTGGCAGCACCTCTGGATGAGCCACCGGCAGCAGGTCCAGGAAACGAACATACGGGTTCTCGGATTCGCGCAGCGTTACCGCGCCGAGATCGTAGCCGACCTCCGAAATCGCACCGCAGTCCGGACAGAAGGGGAAGAACCCGTCGCTCAGCCTCCGCTCGCAGCCAGTGCAATATGTCCAAAACGACGCGCGACGTGCGATCGCGGCTGGTTCAGTCTGGCTCACTGCCTTATCCCAGCGCGCCCGAGCGCGCACTCGGCGACCGGCATCTGCGTGTTTCCCTTAACCAGTAGTTCGGCGGACGCGAGGCCGAGACCGGCGCCGAGCAAGAGACCCTTGCGCCCGGCGCCGCCCGCCAAGCAGACGTTCTCCCAGCCGTTGGGAACCCCGACGATGGGAAGCCCGTCGGGAGTTGCCGGGCGCAAGCCGACCACTTGGTCGACAACTCGCTGCTGGCGCATGCCCGGGACCAGGCGCGTGATGCCCTCGAGGATCCGCTTACGGGCAGCTGGTGTTGGCTGTGAGTCAAAGCCCGCCCGATCCTCAGTCCCCCCCAACCACCGGTAGGGGCCGGACCCTCCGAAGATGCCGAGTTGGTCCCATGTGATCTCAACTTCCGGCACCCTGTCGCCGATCTCGGTGAGCAGCAACTCGCCCTTCAGCGGTTCAATCGGGATGTCAATTCCAAGCCAGCGACTCGGCCCGTCACACCAAGGTCCGGGGGCGAGCACGACACCGTCGCATTCGACTGTCCCGGAGGAGACGACCACCCCCGTGACGACACCGTTTCGGTGACGCAGGCCGCGCGCCTGGGTGAGAATCGTGCGTACGCCAAGTGCGGCGGCGGCGCCGGCGACTGCGGTCGTATAGCGCGCCGGCTGCACGCGGGCGTTTCCGTCGGTCCAAAGTCCGCCCACGGCCTCGGCTGACACGCGCGGCTCGGTCTGTCTGAGCTCCGAGCGCGACAACCAGCGCGCTGAGAGTCCCTCGGTCGCGTTGTAGAGCGGCTCTCGCGCTGCCAGCGCCGTCGTCTCGCGATCCTCCAAAGCAACGTGCAACCGTGGGACGAAGCGCCCCGCGAAGTCAACGCCCGAGAGGCGACGGATCTCGCCCCACTGCTCCAGGTGAAGGCTCAGGCAGCGCAGCGCCAGATCGTGCAGCGGGCCGGGTATGCCGGGCCCGTGATGGGGATTGAGGCCGCCAGCGTTGTGTGCGGAGGCCTGCGAGCGGGTCTCGCCTCGCTCGATGATCGTCGCCGCTGCGCCCAAGCGGCCCAAGAAGAAGGCCGCAAACACACCCGTGATACCGCCGCCGATAACAGCGATGTGAGGTTTTCTCTCGGACATCTGGGGCCAGTCGACCTTCGCGAAAAGTATACGCAGAGCACACAGCAATGCTTTCTACTCTGTTGGCGGTCCCTATGGCTCGCACTCAAAGCGTCAGGTCAGGTCGCGGTAGGACCCAAGCGTCAGCTCCGCCAACGCTGCATGCCAGTCGCTGGAGAGCAGCGCTTCGTGCTCGCGCTCCTGGGCAGGGTGGACCATTACCTCAACGGTTCGGCGGTGTGCTTGGGCGAGCGCCTCGAGACCCTCGCCGCCGAGGGCAGGATGCAGGCGCTCGAACGCCAGGCAAGCGTCGGGGTGGCGGAAGCGTCTCAGCAGCCATGCCTGGCCGAATGTCCGCTTTGCACTGGTGCTGAGCGGTGGGCGAATTGGCAACATCCGTGGAAGATGCTCAACTACCGCAGGGTCCACGTGCACATGATGGTGGCCGTCGAGATGAGTGGGCTCGCCGAACAGCTCGCGAAATCGCTGCAACTGGTCATCGAGCGCGGCGGGAATCAGTGCGCTATCGGCGGCGCCTGCACGGGCGTCGTCGTCCTGGGCTCGAGTACCGAACATGGCCGTCAGACGCAGTTGGCGTTCACGCACATCATCCGGTACATCCGGACCAGCGAATGGCAGCGTGAAGTTGAGGTGCAATCCTACCGGGAGGCTCAGCTCTCGCGCGATCCGCGCCGCGCGCTCGCTATCGGGCATCCACACCATCGCCGAAGCGGATGTAATCACGCCCGCGTCGAAGCACTCCACAACCGGGTCGGTCGTGGATGGGCTCGCGCCCATGTCGTCCGCGTTGACGATCAGCATCGTGCGAACGCTACGATGCCTGGGGCGAATGTGTCGTCGTGGGGCTAGGAACGTAGAGGACTCTGGGCGCCACGCGGATGCTGGCGCCCAAGACTCGGCGGCACCAGCCCCGATCGGGAGGACGCCAGCAACGGCAGACTGCAAGGCCCGCGATCGGCAGCTCGTCGCCGCTCAGGCCAAGCTCCGCGAAGCCTCGAACGAACTATCTCCTCGCTCGCCTCGGGCATAGATCAGATCCAACGTGATCTCGAGCGCGTCGCCGAGTCCCGCGCGTGGCGCTGGGGCCATACTCTGAGCATGCTCGGGTGGCGTCTGAGGCGACGTCGACGCGTAACCCAAGGAGCTGTCGAGCGCGCTCTCGCACGCGTAGAGGAGATCAAGCGCTCGAACCCCGGGTTGCCCGCTTCGCGACGGCCTGAGGCCCCCATGGCCCCTCTCGCACCCACATATGACGCCGCCGCTGTGGCGCGGGCTGAGCACGGGCCGCGCCGCGCGGGGCTGGCGCGCGAGCTGCGTGCCCGGCTGGGCGCCCCCCAAGCGCCTGTGAGCTGGCCCCCGGTCTCGGCCATGATCCTGACCCTCGACGGCCACGAGCGATTGGAGCGACTACTCGACGGTCTGCGATGGCACACCGACTACCCGGCGCTCGAGGTGATCATCGTCGACAACGGTTCGGTACAGCCAATCGCGGCGCCGGTAGCGGCGGGCGCCATCTCCTCGGCCGCCCTTATCCGGAATGAGCACAACCAGCCCTTCGCCGATGCGAACAATCAAGCTGCCGCGGCCGCGAATGGGGAGATCCTGCTGTTTCTCAACGACGACGTCGAGCCGTTCGAGGCTGGCTGGCTGAAGGAGCTGGTGGCCGCGGCGCTCTGCGATGGAGTCGGCGCGGTGGGCGCCACGCTGTTGCACGTAGCCCACGATCCGGCGTTGACCGCGAGCGGCTGGATCGTGCAGCACCGCGGGATCCGTTTCCGCCTCGAGGACCAGCTTCCGCGCGCGTATAACGACCGCGACGGTAAGGACCTGTTCGAAGCAGAGCTCGGCGAGGATCTGAGATGCCCGGCGGTCACCGCCGCTTGCGTGGCGATCCGCGGAGACGCGTTTGAGCAGGTCGGCGGCTTCAGCATCGGCTACCGCTTCGGCACTGAGGACGTTGATCTCGGCCTGAAGCTTCTATCGGTGGGCTGGGACGTGCGGTGTTGCGGTCGCGCGGTCGTATTTCACCGCGAGTCGGCTACACAGGCCCGCGTTCCAAGAGTCGAGATCGCGGACAACCGGCGGGCCAACCGGCAACTGTTCAGCGAGCGCTGGGGTGCCCGCCTGCGCCGCGAGCTGCGCCGCGCCCGGCTCACAGGCGACTCCTACTGGACCACCGAGCCCGCCCACATAGCGATCACCGTGAGCTCGCTCGACCGGGAGGACGGATGGGGAGACTGGTACACCGCCCACGAGCTGGGGAGTGCGCTAGAGGCGCTGGGGACGCGCGTTACCTACCTTCCGCGCAAGGGCGGGGCCGAGCGCCCTTCGCCTGGCGATCTCGATGCGGTGGTGACGCTGATGGACAACTTCGACCTCGAGCCGCTGCACGCGGCGGTGACGATCTTCGCGTGGGTGCGCAATTGGGCTCATCGCTGGACCGAGCAGCCATGGTTTTCCAGGGTCGATCGCTTTCTCGCCTCCTCGGCTGGGTCAGCCTCGGTGCTGCGCGAGGTGGCCGGCATGACCTCAGTGCGGTTCCCGCTCGCCACCAACCCGGAGCGTTTCCACGAACTGGCCGTCCAGCGCAGCTACGACTATGTCCTGACCGCCAACCGGTGGGGTGTGGAGCGCGAGATCGAGAGGGCGCTCGCACCGCGCGAATCAGAGCGCGTCGCGATCTTCGGAAAGGGCTGGGAGGAGATCGAGGCCGCGGTCGATCACTGGCGCGGCCCGATCTCCTACGATCGGCTTCCCGGAATCTATTCCACAGCACGGATCGTGCTCGACGACACCGCGGGTCCGACGCTTCCCTATGGCGCTCTGAACGCGCGTGTATTCGACGCCTTGGCGTGCGGCGCGCTGGTGCTGACCAACTGCCAGGCCGGCGTGCACGAGCTGTTCGACTGCGATTTCCCGGTCTGGTCCAACGCCGAGGACTTGCGCGAGCAGCTGGACTGGCTGCTAGCCGACGAGCCAGGGCGTCGCCAGCTGGCCACGCGCTACCGACGCACCGTGCTCGCTGAGCACACATACGATCATCGAGCGCGCCGGCTACTCACCCTGGCCCGTGAGGAGCTAGGAGAGCTGTCGTTCGTGATCCGGATAGGTGCGCCGGACTGGGAGCGCGCCGAGCGCTGGGGCGATCTTTATTTCGCCCAAGCGATCGAACGGGAGCTCCGCCGCCGCGGCCACCGCTGCCTGATCCAGGTGCTCGAGGAATGGGATCAACCCGAGGGCAACTGCTACGACGTCTCGATTGTCCTACGTGGTCGTAGCCACCACCGTCCCAAGGCAGGGCAGCTGAACGTGCTGTGGGCGATCAGTCACCCCGATGAGCCGACTACAGCGGAGTGCGACGACTATGACCTCGTGGCCGTCGCCTCGGCCGGCCACGCCGCCGCGCTTGGCAAGCGCACGCACACGCCAGTGTTCGTGCTCGAGCAGGCGACCGACCCCCGCCGCTTCTGGCCCCAGCCGGATCCGGCGCTGGCGCACGACATCGTGTTCGTCGGTAACTCGCGCGGAGTCCGACGGCAGGCGCTCGAGTGGCTGCTACCGACCGACCTGGATCTGGCGGTCTGGGGCGGCGATTGGAACGGGCTGATCGATACTCGCCACCTCCGGGGCGAGTTCATCGCCAACGAGGAACTCAGGCGGGTGTACTCGTCGGCCAAGATTGTGCTCGCTGATCACTGGCCCGACATGCGCGACAACGGCTACATCTCCAACCGCATCTACGACGCGCTGGCAAGCGGAGCAATGGTGCTGAGCGACCCGGTCAGTGGCCTGGATGAGCGCTTCGGCGACTCCGTCGCCGTCTATTGCAGCCCAGAGGAGCTGCATAGCCAGATCGCGCGGCTACTGGAGGATGATGAGGGGCGTCGGTTGCGCGCCGGCAGAGGACGCGAGATCGTGGTTGACGAGCACACGTTCGAGCGGCGAATCGGAGTGCTGCTAGAGCGGGTGCGGACTCGCTGGGAGGGGCTAGGCCGCGCTCACGGAATCTCAGCGACGCCACAAGCGGGGCCACCATTGCAGGCGTGTCAGCCAAACGCTTGCACCTCGGCGCCCCGGTGAGGACGTAGCTCCTGGATCGGGCGGTCCGGCTGCTCGCACATGACACTCACAAGCGCCTCCAGGCTCTCCAGGAACCGGTCCACGGCACCAGCGTCATAGGCTGATGGGTCGAATACGGCACGCCAGCAGTCCGACCCCTCGTGCTGGTCGATCCCAAGCGTAAAACCCCAGGGCTCGACATAGTGGCGCGTTAGTGCTTCGAGCTCAAGGCCACCGAATCGCATCGGGGGCACCCGGTATTGAGCCTCGAACTTCGTGTGAGCCGACGGTCGCCGTATACCCCGGCGGCGCAGCTCGCGCCAAAGGTGATCGAACGGGATCGTCGTATGCTCGCTCGTATCGAGTACCGCGTCGCGGACTTGGGGCAGCCAGTCGGCGAAAGTGAACGCGCCCGAGAATCGAACGCGCAGAAGGGCGCGGTTGATAAACGGGCCGATCATGCGCTGCAGGGCCGCGTGCCGGCGGGCCGTCACGTATGTGTTGAGCACGAGATCGTCCGTCCCCGTCTCGAGTGCGACTAGGGCGCAGAACGCAGCCAGGCGTCCCATGAAACTCGTGGCGGCGGCTTCTCGGGCGAGCGTATCCAGTCGCGTCGAGAGCGCGGTCGGGAGCCTCAGCTCGATCGTGCTCGTCGACCGCTCTGCGGTGTTTGGCCTCTCCAGGGAGAACGGCAGCTCGAGCGCAGGCGCGGGAGACCGGAACCGATCCTCCCACCATGCGAGGTCACGCTCCCACCCAGGCGAGTCGCGCTCCGCCACTGCTCGCTCCCAGACCGTGTAGTCGGAGTATTGCAATTGAGCTTCGAGCGCCAGCGGCGAGGATCGGTTATTCACACGTGCCTCATAAAGGAGTGCCAGCTCGTCAAAAAACACTCTCCATGACAGCGCGTCGCAGATCAGATGGTGGCTCACAAGCAGTAGCTGGTGCTCCCTCTCGCCCACACGCAGCAGTCTCATCGACAGGGGAGGCCGGGCGCTTGGGTCGATCGGGATGGCGGCCTCACGGGTCACGATCCTTGCCGCAGCGACAGACGGGTCGGGCTCGGTACGCAGATCCTCGAAGGCAAGCTCGATCCGCGCCGCCTGCACCAGTTGAACCGGCCCTTCCTGACGCTCCGCGAAAGTCGTGCGGAGGATCTCGTGGCGCTGCACGATCTGCTCGAGACAGTCCCTGAGTGCGTCTACCTCGAGCGGGCCGCCGATCCGGTACGCCAGCGCGATGTTGAAGCCTGCCGCCTTGTCGTGGACGTTGGACCACATCGCCTCCTGTGCGTAGGACAGTGGCGCTGGTCCGGTTTGACTTGCCCGCTTCGGTGGTGGCTCCGGCTCGGTCGGCTCAACGTCTAGGCGCTCGTCGATCAGCAAGGCCAGTTTGGCAACCGTCGGGTCGGATGCGAACTCGCGCAGCCCGAGCTGAACTCCGAACAGCTCGCGAATATTTGCCGCGATCACCGCAGCCATTAGCGAGTCGCCTCCGAGCTGGAGGAACCCGTCATCGAGTCCGATCTCGCTGTGCTCGAACGCCGAGCACCAGAAGCTCGAGCAGCCGCTCCTCGGTTTCGGATGGATCGCGCTCGGGCCCTCGTGGGAGGGGCGTCGCGGGCTGCATGCTCGCCAGCCGCTCACGGTCGACCTTGCCGTGCGGCGTGAGCGGAAACGCGTCGATGCGCACGATCGCCGATGGCACGGCGTGTGGCGCGAGGACGTCCGTCAGCGATCTGCGCAGGCGCGCGGCATCCAACTCGGACCCGGGCGTCATCGTCAAGTATGCGATCAGCCGGGCGTCGCCCCGCGCGTTGGGACGCACAACGGCTGCTGCCCCTGAGACGTCCCGTTGGCGCGCGAGCGCCGCCTCGACCTCCTCTAGCTGCAAGCGATGGCCGCGAATCTTGACCTGCCCGTCGGCTCGCCCCACCACCGTGATCGAGCCGGCTGACCGGCGCGCGAGATCGCCGGTGCGAAACCGTCGGACATCGTCGATCGACTCGAAGCGCTCTGCCGTCAACGCCTGGTCGCCGAAATAGCCCGGCGACAGATAGCGGCTGTGAATGACGATCTCCCCGGTCTGTCCTTCCTCGACATGCCTGCCCTCGTCCTCCTCGAGACTCAGCTCGATGCCCTCCACCGCATCGCCAACGGTTAGGCGCCCCTCGGGAGGGTCGTCTTGAGGGTGCAGGACGAACTGGGCGATGATGCCGGCCTCTGAGGACCCGAGCACGCTCGCCAGCTCGCAGCTCTCGCTGAAATGGCGGCGAAAGGCGTCGAAGTCGCTGCGCAGAGCCGGCTCGGAGGCTAGACGGACGAGTCGCACCGCGGCAAACTGCTGCTCGCCCAGTGTTCGGCTGAAATTTCGCAGGACCGACGGAAGTGTGTCGAAGACCGTTATGCGGTGCTCGTCGAGCCAGTCCGCAAGCCCGGTCACGCCGCGCTCGCTGATCGGAAACGGACACAGCGTCGCCCCGTTGAGCAGCGTGCTCAGAGCTGTCGCGAGTCCCTGTCCACCGCTGAGGGAAGCAAGCCAGGCGACGCGATCATCCTCGCTCAACCGTAGGCCGTTGGTGTAGCGGAGCACATTGTGGAGCATGTTTCGGTGGGTCTGAATCACGATCTTTGGGCGTCCCGTCGAACCCGACGTGCAGATCATGAAGGCAGGTGCGTCCGGCTCGATTCGGGTGCCTGCTTCAGATGATCCCGCGGTCCTTGAACCGACCTGCACGATCTGGGAATCGGTGAACCCCGCTGCACGACCGTGTGCCGCGTGCAGCTCGTCTGTCAGGAGCAGCGACGCGCCAGTGGCGTTACGGAGGCCCGCCAGACGCGCCGGCGGTTCACTTGCGTTGAGTGTGACGACGGCCATGCCGCACTGGAGAGCACCGAGCGCGCCTGCCACGACCTGAGGCCCATGGTCGAGTAGCAGGGCGAGCTGTCCGCGACCGCCGCCACGTTCGAGCAAGAGCGTCGCGTAGTGGTCGGCGAGGGAATGCAGCTCTGAGTAGGTGAGTGGACGCGAAATGCCCGCGATCGCCGGGTGATTGGGTCGGCGCATGACCTGTCGCGCGAACTGCTCGGGAATCGACGAGACGGTGTCCGCCTCGAGCCAAATCGCGGCAGTGGCCTTGACTGGGGAGCTGAGCCGGCGATAGAGGGCCTCCAGCTCCGCCACAGCGGCCTCTAGCTCGTCGGCGTGCGGTGCAATGCGCGTCGGGTCCGGCGTACGACCCAGCCAGCGCAGAGGACGATATGTACGCGCGGCCCAGGAGCGCTGTGCCCGCTGCACAGCGGCAAGGGCCGTCCGGACCTCGGTTCGAATCTCTTCGAGCTCGAGATCTCGCTCTTTCACCGCGCGCTGCCACGCGCGCGTCTGCTCGTAGAGAACCCTGGTGTGCTGCGGATCTTGGCGTACGGTCACAGGTCGGCCGATCTGGTCGGGAGGATCATCGCGAGTACACCGGTGAGATCTTCGAGCATGTGGGTGGGCTGGTCACGTTCGGCGTTGAGCCTCGGAGCGGGAGCGAGCAAAACGCCACCGGCGGCCTCAACCCGCAGAGTCTGCAGTCCGCGTTGGTCTTGCGCTGCCGGTAGTGTGACCTGGAAGCCGCAAAAGCCGTCACCAATCCCCGCCGCGGCGAGCCGCGGTCGTTCGAGGTTCGCCGATGCTCCGCCGACGTGCTGCCCGTCGAGAGTCACGTTCACCGAAACCCTCCATTGCGGTGCCGCCGGACAGTACGCCCAACCCGATACGACGTCGTTGTGTATCGCCTCGACGTGGCCGAGGACCACTGGCTGGTCGCTGACGCGTGCCGAGCCGTCGACGCACAATGCGGTGCCCTCCCAGATGTCTTGGCGCGGGCCGGCGTCGAAGCTGGCTGTCACCGGCAGCGTTACCCCCTCGGCCTCGACCCGCAGACGGCGGCGCTTCCCTCCAGGCGACCCGGTGGGCACCGAAAAGCAGAAGCCGTGGCGCCCGTCGCCGATCCCCGCAGTCGCGAGCCGTGGGCGCTCGAGGTCGGCCACGCCGCTGCAGGCCACGACGCCGTCGATTGTCACCTTTACCCAGACACGCCAAGCTGGAGCGTCGGGCCGGTAGGCCCAGCCGGAAACGATGCCGTCGGAGGCCTGCTCGACCCGCCCAACCACCGCATCCTCCTCTTCGGAGCGTGCCTGCTCCCAGGCCTTTGGCGACTCGACTGTGAAGCCAGGATCCTCGTCGTTTGTGACAGCGGCGAAACTGGCGGCTGGTGCCAGCGCGACGCCGTGGGCCTCGACGCGCAGGCTGTGAACCGCGGCGTCCGCGAATCGTGCCGGAAGCCCGAAGCGGAAGCTGTAGCGTCCATCGCTCTCCCGGCCGTCCATCAGCGAGGGGCGAGGGATCTCAGCAACGCACCCGCCGACATTCTCGCCGTCCACGAACACGCGCACGGGTACCTTCTCGGCACCGTGGGAATCCCAAATCCAACCGCAGGCAGCGCCGGCGCGAATCTGCTCGACACGCCCGACGATGAAGCCCTCGACCGCGAAGCTAACATCGCGCCACACATCCCGTGCGCGTGCGGCGACCGTCTGGTAGCTAGCGGCCGGGGGGAGGCCGACACCACCCTCGGGCTGTACGCACAGGCCGTGGCTGCTTGTTCGCGCGAGCCGCTTGGGAAGGCGTATCTCAAACGCGTGGCACCCGTCTCCGATTCCGGCGTCGGCAAGCGAGTGGCGCTGCTTGTTGGCGGTACCGCGCGCGACGACCTCTCCGTCGACGAGCACCTGCAGGCGCACTCGATTATCGGGCGCTTCCGGCTGCCACGCCCATCCGCAGACGATGCCGTCGCGTACGCACTCAACCCGGCCACGGAAGACCGGGAGGGCTCCGGGCACGGAAGCCGACGACGGTAGAGAGTCGTAATCGAGCGACAGGCGCGTCACATGGCCAACGCCGGCGCCCTTACGCACGAACAAGACCCGCTCGTGCAGTGGTAGGCCGAACCGCCGCGCGCAGGCCGCGCCGATTCGTAGCGGATACGGGTCGATCGTCACCTCGAACCCGGCCCTGGTCAGTTCTTTCGCGCACTGCTCGCTGGCGCCCTCGGGACCGGTGAGGTGACCTTCGCTCTCGCCGTCCGGCGAGGGCACGGTCGGGACCTGAACGAGTCCCCAGCCGTCCGCTCGCAAAACGCGCGAGAGCTCCTGGATCGCGCGCTCGCGGTCCGTGGCGCGCTCGAACGCATGCCCACAGCAGACGAGGTCAAAAGACTCATCTACGAACGGCAGTGCAGTCGGATCGAACCCCGCAAGCGAGTGCCCATGCTCACTGGGCTCAGCGAAGTCGATCGTCGGCGCTCGCGCCAGCCGTCGCCACCAGCCGATCTCAGGAGCGATGTGCAGCATGCGCTTGGGCGCAGTACCGGAGAGTAGGTCGGTCTCATTGAGCAGGTATAGCCACGTCAGCCGGTGGCGCTCGAGCGAGCCGCAGGCCGGACAGCGGGCGTTCGATCGCCGCTGGGCGCCAAATGGCTCGAACGAGTTGCAGATCAGTCCACAACACGGGCACTCACACGAGTCAACCACCGGGCGTTGTCTGAGTCGCCGCTGTGCGCTCGCGTCGGCTCGTGAGACTGCCAGACGTCGGCGGCGAAGACTGAGCAGCCTCCAGATTGCTACGGCGGTAGCGACCGCCAGAACAGCTAGTGCGACTATCAACGCGAGCGGCACGGGACGCCTGTCACCCGGTGACGCTGTCGATCAATCGCTCGATCTCACGCACCCGTTGCGCCCAGGTGTGGGGTTCGAGCTCCTTACGGGAAGGGGGACGAAGTTCTCCCCGGCAACGTTGCTCGATCGTCAGGTCGATCGCTGCGAGAAACTCGTCGTGGCTGTGGGTTATACGGATCGCCCCGTCGAGCTCGGCGAGGTCGAGGTTCGAAATCCGGGTAGCGACAGCAGGAACCCCGCAGCTTGCATACAGGTATGCCTTCAGTGGGTTCATGGCCCTGGACATCTCGTCGTCGAGGTGAGGAATGATCGCCACGTCGAAGCAACGGATGTAGCGCGTCACCTCCGGGTAAGTATGGACACCGAGGAAGTGAACGTTCGGGTGCCTGTCGAGTGCAAGTACGTCCTCGGATCCGTGTGCGGAGCCAACGATCACGAGCTGACAGTCGGGCCGCTCGCTCGCGATCCGCTCGAGCGGCTCGAGGTCCAGCCGAAAAGAGAGAGTGCCCGAGTAGCCGATGATCGGCCCCTTCAGGTGGCGCAGCTCGCGCGGCCGTCGCCGCCGGCGCTCGTCGAACAGCTCGGTCGCGTTGGGCACCACCTCGGGCTGCACGCCGAACCATCGCAGCCGCTCGGCCAGCGGCTCGTTGTGGGTAAGCACCAGGTCGCTGAGGGCGAAGATCTGCTCGTGATTGCGGGTCACCTGCTCGTACCTAGCGGAGCCCGGAGCCATCCAACTGCGCTCGTCGTCGACGACGTCGGCGACCGTCAGCGCCGGCGAGAAGGCCTGGTGCAAGTCGGCGAAGGGAAGGTTTGGTGGCCACACCCAGAACAGCACCGGACGTTTGCCGATCCGGTTGCGCTCGAGTACCTGCGCTACGAAACCGAGGTACTCATCGGCTGTGGGCAGCAGCGCCCGCTGCCAGACGCTTGCGTCCTTGGCCGGCTGCGCCACCATCATGTAGCTGCGCAGCTTGCCGTTACGCTCAGCGCCCAGCGCGAGTCTGCGACCACGGCGAGCGATCAGCTCCCAGTGGTTGACTCCCCGCCGAGCGTCGCCGCGACGCGACTGAATCCAGGTCCAGTCGGTCGGCTGATCGAAATGCACGAGCCGCCGCGTGCGCTGCGACTGCGCGAGGTACTTCGCGAGCATGTCCGCGCGCCGCCCGTAGATACCCGAATGGCTGAGTCTCCAGAAGAACACCACGTCCCACGTGGGGCTGGCGGACGGTACGCGACGCTTCGCGGGCTGGGTCAGCCGCGCCCCGGGCGCATTGCGGGCGAGCTGATAGGCACGTCCCCAGCTCGCCGCCGGCTCGCGCCGCTCGCCCTGGAGCTCGGCGATCACGCCGTCGACTTGCTCGATCGCGGCGTCGTAGCTGAATCGCTCGAGAAAGACCTCTCGTGCCCGCTCGGCCTGTTGGCGCATCCCGTCACGATCTGAAAACAGCTCGGCGATTCGCTGTGCGAGCGGCGCCTCGCCGATTGTGCTGATGAGTCCCCTCTCAAAGAAGGGTGCAAGCGGAGGCGTCTGGCTGGCGAGCACCGGAACCCCCATGGCCAGCGCCTCGGTGAGCTTTGCCGGGGTCTGGTGCTGGGCGGTGTCACTGGCCCGGTCCTGGGGCAGGCAGATCAAATCGGCGAGCACCGTCAGCCGCGGGATCTCAGACACCGGCTGGAACTCCAGCAGCTGTGCTCGGCTGGCGACGAGATGTGCGAGCTCGGTCCGCTCGGTGGAATCTGAGAACGAGCCGATGACCAGCAGCTTGTAGCGGGGGTCGCCCAGCTGCTCGATCGCCCTGGCTATTTCGATTATGCCCTTGTGCCGCCGTGGCGTTCCGGCGAACAGCAACACGCGATCCTCAGGGACGTATCCGAATTCGGCGCGTACAGCGTCTCGGTCAAAGCGCGCCGGGTCGAAGGTCAACTCGTCGCGAGCGTGCGGCACGATCGTGCCGCCGTAGATCGCCTGCACCGCTGGGCTGGCCACGGTGACCGCGTCGGCATCGACCACCAGACCGTCGCACGCTTGGGTCCACAGCTCACCGTAGGGGATGCTGAAGTCGTGGTCCTCGCGGTGACGCTCGACGCTCGTCTAGCGAGATCCCCTCGGTAGCGCGATGGAAGCTGAGCTCCCGCTCGTCGACGTCCACGATCACGGGAACTCCATGAATGTGCTTGAGCAGCATCGCCACCAGCAGCGAAGGCAAGCGGGCCTTGCAAGCGTACACAAGGTCTGTCTGGATGCCGTGCACCGCCCGCTCCGCTCGCTCGACGAACCCGGGTAGGCGATCGCCCGGAAAGCTGCGCATGCGCACGTCGCCCGAGCGGATCGGCTCCCAGATCCTCGTGCCGTGATGCGGGAAGTTCGCGCCGATAAGCGTTACGTCGTAGTGGCGTCTCAGCATGTCGGCGAGGTAATAGGCCCTGATCACGCCGTTGTGCGCCATGTCCCAGGCGACGACCGTTACCCGCATGCGATTCCCCGACTGGTTGCTGCCCGGGCGTTGACTGGACAGGGATCGCGATGGCCGTGTCAGCCGCGCGTGCAGCTCGGTGAGCGTCCTGGTCGCGTCGATCAGCGCATGGCGGTCTGGGTCGGCGCGTCCGAACGTCGCCCTGGCAGCCAGCTTGGCCGCCCGTTCACCGAGGCGCCATCCGGGCGAGCTTTCGGCATGGCGGGCCAGCGCGAGCGCCTCGTGGACACGGGGTGCGGTCTCGTCGAGCTCTCGGTGGCGCTGGTCAAGCTCGCGGGTCAGCTCCAGTAGCTGCCCGGACAGTCGCTGCTCCCGCCGTGAGTATCCCACTAGCTTGCCGGCCCCTAGCTCCTGAAGTGCAGAGGACTGGTAACTGCAGCGCGCGGCGTCTCGGACGTGGCATGATCCAAAGAGGGTTCGGTCCGATCACGCCGCGAAGGCCTACACAGTAGTTCTACAAATTTGGTCATGGGTGACGAAGTGTCTCAGGAAACCAGCACGTTTGACCAGGCGCGTTACTGGATCGAGCGTCACGAAGAGCTGATTGGCGATCCGCGCTCGGTCGGTAACAAGGCTCGCTCGATCAAGGACGGCGTCGAGGCCGAGCGCCGTTTGAACGAGACGGCGGGAGTCCTGGCAGACATGTTGGAGGGGCCGAGGTCGATCCTCGACCTCGGTTGCGGTTACGGACGCGTGGCCGGAGCCTTCCAGGCGCGTGGCTATGACTATCTCGGCGTGGACGTCTCGCCGGCCGCCATCGAGCAGGCGCGAGAGCGCCATCCGCAAGGGCGGTTCGTGGTCGGCGATCTGCGTAGCTGGACCACGAACCGTAGTTTCGGTGTCGTCAGCGTGCTCTACGTGATGGTTCATTTCGTCGACGATTCGGAGTGGCGTCGGCTGCTCACGCGGGCCCTCGATTGGGTCGCGCCGTCCGGCGTGCTGCTGCTGGCCGACACTTTCGCTGAGGAGAAGGCGCGCCCGTCGCCGCATGCGACGCTCCGGCCCATGTCTGACTATGTCGAGCTCTTGGGCGCCCATGGCTTTGAGCTCGACCAGGATTTCCACGAGCGGTTTGTGCTGCGCAATCGTGGCGGGGAGGCCTACTGGGTCGCGCGCCACCTACCGACTTAGCGGGTCACGCAAGGCCGATGCCGGGCTCCAGCTGTGTGCTGGCAAGCTCGACCGACGGATCGGACGCGGGGTGGGGCCAGAGCTGATCCGGAACTGAGCTGCAGCAGTTGGCGCCCATGTTCGACTCGATGCAGGGTCTCGATCGGCACCCCGTGGTTGACCAGGAAGTACATGATGATGTCTCGCTCGGCCGAGCCTTGACGGTTGAATGGCCAGTGGCCGATGGCGGCGTCGTCGCGCTCGGGCGCCTCGGTACCGGTCAGCGTCCGCAGCGCATGCGCTGCGGACGCCTCAATGACCGACACTGGCGTCCGGTTGCGTTGCGCCAACTCGCCTGGATCGACACGGTCACGGACGAGCATGCGCAGCAGTGTCGCCTCGTCGATCCGGAGCGCGGTCAACGCTTGAGCCGTCTGTGCCGCGTGACGGGCGGGGCGCAGCGGCGCCAGCAGCTGCGAGACGATGCCGCCAGCCATCCCCGCCAAGGTGCGCGCTTCCTGCATCGAGACCACCCGTGTGAGCAGCAGGGCGCCGGGGTAGAGCGCCAGGAAGTCCACGATGCCTAGCGCCGCGCGCCACACGCCGGCTCCGACGGGAGCCAGCAGGCCGAGCGCCAAGCAGGCGAATGCGATTGTGCCAGCGCCGAGGAACCGTGGCCAATCCAGCTGAGCGTGGTGTGTGGAGGATCTGACGATCAGCCGGAAGCAAACGCACGCGACCCACATCCCGATCGACGCCGAGATCGCCAGACCGTAGCCCCCCCAGCGCGGGCACAACAACGCCGAGCAGCCGATGAACACGACCGCGGCGATCGCGGCCGCCAGGTTGTGGACGAAATCGCGGTGGCGATGGTAAGTCGTGCGAGCGATCAGCACGAACACCCCGTAGATCACGAAAGCGAACGTCGCGAACGGGATCATTCCGGCCGCGCCGTGGTAGGCGGCGGGTGTGAGACGGACGAGCTGGCCCCCCGCCAGTCCCAGCCCGAGCACGGCTGTGAGACCAACCAACACGAAGTAGGTGATCATCCGCGAGTGGACTCGCGCCATGCCGTGGGTCTCGTAGGTCGTCTGGAAGAAGCCGCGCTCCAGTGGCGACCATGCTTGCAGGAACGCCGCGACCAGGTATGACATCACCGCCGCGATCCGCGCCGCGACGCGGTACACGCCGACGTCGGTGTGGGTGGTGAAACGCGAGAGCACCAGCGCGTCGGCGTTGTGGACCGTGTAGAGGCCGACGATCACGAATGTGTACTTGAGCCCGAGGTCGGTGATCCCGCGCACGTCCGACCAGTTGAACTTGAGGCTGTAGCTGCGATGTGAGATCGCCACCGCGGCAACGCTCGTGACCGCGGAGCCGGCGATGGCCCCGATCAGCGCGCCACCGACGCCATCGCCATTGACCACCAGCGGGACACTGACCGCCAAGGCGATTATCGGGCGCAGGCCAACGAGCGTCGAGAACGCGACCGGACGGCGGTTCATACGCACGACGTTGCTCGTCACGCGAAAGAACGATCCGGCCGCCCCGGAGAAGATGGCCAAGCGGACTAGGCCACCGTGAGTGCTGCTGCCCAGCAGGTAGCTTGAGAGCTGCGCCGTGAAGGGCAGCAAAAGCGCCATGCCGAGAACGGTCATGAACAGGCTCATCCAGCATCCGGTACCCAACGCGCGGCGCTTGGTCCCGCCCGGAGCTTGGCGGGACGGGTCGTCCACGGCGCCCGAATCTGCCTCGCCGGCAACCCACACCCAGCGCAGGATCCCCGCGAGCGGGACGAGGTTCAGGAGGATCGTCAATGCCCCCGCGGTAAAGAACAGGATCGACAGCAGCCCGTATTCGGACGGCGCCATGAAATGCGTGTAGACCGTTAGGGCGACCAGCGAGGCGATCAGGAACACGGTGTTCCCGGCGATGTAGATGGCCGTGTCGTAGCCTATGCGCCGGCCGTAGTCCTGCAGGTAGTCGATTTGCCCGGGGGCCGCCTCAGTCGTCATTGCGGAGCTTGGCTTCCAGCCAAGCGCGATCGCGCTTGAGCTTCTCGACAAGGTTTCGGAGATGCTCGAGCTTGCCGCGCTCGGTGCTGTCGAGTACCGGCAGCAAAGAACCGGGCCAGGCTCGATACTCCCACTCTCCGCTCAGCACGCGGCTTGCGGCACGCTCGCGTACCTCCCATGCTTGTTGCTTGATGAGCGCAAGCGCCGTGTCGCGCGCGTCCAGGTTGGGGGCGGTCCCCGTCTGCTTGCGTGCGAACCCCCAGTTGCCCTCCTCCCAGACCTCGGCGATGTTCGGATGGGGCTCGACGAGCATCTCGAGGATCAGTTTCACCTGCTCGAGTTCGCGCTCGTCCTCGGGCATCGAGCCCGTCGCCGCGTGGGTCGACTGACTCTTGGCGAAGCTCCAGCGAAGATCGTCGAACACGATCAAGCCGCCCGGCGCAAGCAGTTGCTCGGCGAGCAGGAACGCGAAGCCATCCACGTTCCATGTGTGCGCGCCGTCTATGTATATGAGATCGAACTGCGGCCTGACCGCCTGCGCGAAGAAGTGCTGCATACGCCAGTTGTAGGAGTCGTACTCGTAGAAGATCGTCGCGCGCTGGCGGACCGACAGCTGCTCAAGCAGGTCCTCGACCGTGGGTGCGTTGAGGATTCTGCTGGCGCGGTCGATCGTGACCACGTGTCCCTCACCTCGCTGCTCGAGCGCAGCGGCTATGTAGCAGGTAGAGACGCCATGGCAGAAGCCGAGCTCGAGCACGTCACGCACCTCGTTGTCGTGGATCAGCCGCGTCATCGCTTCGGCGCGCTGGAGCGTCATGAACGGCAGATCCCCGAGAACCGACTTGACATCACCGACCGACGGCATCCGATCATCTCCTCGACTTCGCCTGCTAGGACAAAGCAGGATAGTTGCGCGACAGGCACCCCGCCGCGAGTGTCGGCTGCGGCTTGGAGGTAGAATCGGCGCCCTTGGTGGCGATGGGGAGCTCCCGCAAGATCGATGCGCTGCGAGACGAGCTCGCCTCACTGGAAGATGAGCTGCGGTGGCTGGGGCAGCTTCAAGCCCGCGAGCGAGCCGTGTGGGAGTCGCGGATCGACGCGCTTGCCGATCACGTCGTCGCCGAGGCCTCGCGGGCCGATCGGCTGCGCGAGTCGGCGTGGTCGCTCGAGCGCCGCGTCGAGGAGGTGTGTGGCGCTCTGCGAGAGGCCGAACGGCGCCAGCGGGCTCTTGGGGGCGAAGTCGCGGAGCTCGCCGGCGTCGCTCAGGGCCAAAGCGAGCTGCTGGAAGCGCGTGAGGAGTCGCTCCGGCGGCTGGCGCGCGGTATCGCAGAGGTCCGGGGCGACGTCGAGCGGGTCGCAGGCTCTCGCGCATGGCGAGTCGGGCACGGCTTGGCGTTGGCCGCCGACAGGCTGATGCTGCGCCAGCGTGTGACCGGTGGGGCCGTCGCGGCTGCGCTGGTGCGCCTGTCAGCGCTCGAGCGGATCGCCGGGCACGACACGGACTCTCGGCTCGGGATGGTCGGCGGCGCGCACGTGGATCCCTCCACGGCGTCTGTCGAGACGAGTCTCGACGAGGTGGGGCGGGTGCAGCTGGCGCGTCGCATCCGGTCTCGTTTGGGGCCCACGCCAAAGCGCCTGCGCTGGCCGATGGTCTCGATCGTGGTCTTGAACCGGAACGGCCAGGAGCATCTGCGGCGACTTCTGGAGGGTCTCGGCTCGCACACCGACTACCCGCGCTGGGAGCTGATCGTCGTCGACAACGACTCCGAGGACGGTTCCCGTAAGTATCTGCGAGCGCTACGGCCGGCTTTCTCGCTGGAGCTGATCGAGAACGGCGAGAACCTGTCGTTCTCGGCCGGCAACGCACAAGGGGCGGCGCGGGCGCGCGGCGAGCTGCTCTTGTTCCTGAACAACGACATCGAGCCATTCGAGTGCGGGTGGCTGCGTGAGCTGGTGGCGCTGTCGCTGCGCGATGGTGTCGGTGCAGTTGGCGCGACGCTTCTGCACGCCGAGGGTCTTGCCGGGGGCATGCCGCTGGTCCAGCACCGCGGGATTCGGGTGCGCCTGAACGAGGAACGCTTCCACCCCTACAACCTCGACGACGGCGGAGTCCTGTTCTCCGAGCGGTTCGGCGTCGACGTCGAGGCGCCAGCGACGACCGGCGCGTGTCTGCTGATCAGAAGGCGCCTGTTCGAAGACCTGGGCGGCTTCCCGGACGGGTATCGCTACGGCACCGAGGATGTCGACCTTGGACTTCAGCTGGTGGCCGCTGGTGAGGCTGTGCTCACCTCGGGGCGTGCGCATTTGCTGCATCGCGAGTCATCCACCCAAGATCTCGAGGGTGGCGAGTTCAAGCGCCGCAACCGGCTTTCAAACCAGCGGCTATTCGCCGAACGCTGGGGCTCGCGGCTAAGGCGCGAGTACCGTCTCAGCCGGCTGCGCCGCGATGGGTACTGGACTGAGGGCGAGGCTCCACACATCGCCGTGACGCTCACGAGCGCCGAGCAGACGGACGGATACGGCGACTGGTACACCGGCCATGAGCTCGGCGAGGCGCTCGAGCGCCTCGGCTGGAAGGTCAGCTACCTGCAGCGCAAGTGGGACATGTGGCATGCGCTGCCAGACGGCCTGGACTATCTACTGGTGCTGCTCGACTCCTACGACCTTCGCAACGTTCCCGCGGGGGTGCTGCGCATCGCTTGGGTGCGAAGTTGGACCGAGCGCTGGCTCGAGCGCGAGTGGTTTGACATGTATGACATTGTGCTGGCGTCCTCACGAGGATCCGCCGAGCTGATCGAGCGGCGTACGGGAGTCAAGCCGATCGACTTTCCGCTGGCGACCAACCACGAGCGCTTCCAGCGCGTCGCCAGCGACCCCGAGCTCGCGGCCGACCTCGTGTTCACCGGCAACCACTGGAGCCGGCCACGCGACGTGCAAGCACTGCGCCCCCGCGCCCGGGAGACGCTGCGCGTGTTCGGCAGCGGCTGGAGCGAGGTCCCGGAGGCTCGCCTCCTACGCGCAGGGACCGGTCGCCTACGAGCGGCTCGCGGCGGTGTACTCCTCTGCCAGCGTCGTGGTCGACGACACCGCAGGCACACGCTGCCGTACGGCGCGGTCAACTCGCGAGTATTCGACGCGCTCGCCTGCGGGACGGTCGTGGCGAGCAACTGCACCGCGGGCGTCCACGACCTATTCGATACCGAGTTTCCGACTTGGCAAAACGCCGACTCCCTGCGTGCCCGCCTAGACGAGCTGCTAGCGGACGAGCCGCGGCGCGAAACGCTGGCGCGCCGCTATCAGCGGATCGTACGGGAGCGCCACACCTACGAGCACCGGGCGCGGCAGCTCATCGCGGAGCTCGAGCAGACCGAGGAGCGGCTGTCGTTTTGCATCAAGACCGGCGCCCCCGACCGGGTCCTCGCGCCCGAATGGGGGGACGTGCACTTCGGCGAGGCGCTCGCCCGGGAGCTCCGCCGCCGCGGGCACCGCTCGGTCGTGCAGACGCTCGACGAGTGGGAGGACCCGGCCAGCCTGCAGTACGACGTCGTCGTTCACCTCAAGGGCCTGAGCCGCTACACGCCCAAGTCTGGGCAGTTCAATGTGCTGTGGTGCATCAGCCATCCGGACGAGCTGAGCGTGCAGGAGTGCGAGTCCTACGATCTCGTGTGCGTCGCCTCGCAGCGGTTCGCCGCTGAGCCTCTCCAAGCGGACAGAGACCCCAGTCGAGGTGCTCGAGCAGGCCACCGATCCGCGCCGGTTCTATCCGCGGGCGGACCCTCGCTACCGGCACGAGCTGCTGTACGTCGCCAACTCGCGCAAGGTGATGCGCCGGATGATGTCGGACTTGCTGCCCACCGAGCACCAGCTCGCCGTCTACGGGACCAATTGGCGGGGCCTGATCGATGACCGCTACATAGCCGCAGAGCACATCCCCAACCATGAACTGCACAGGGCTTACTCGACGGCCGCGATAGTCCTCAACGACCATTGGGACGATATGCGCTTGCACGGCTTCGTCTCGAATCGAATCTATGATGCGCTGGCCTGCGGAGCGCTCGTGCTCAGCGATCACCTGCCAGAGCTGGAGGATCGCTTCGGCGGTGCCGTATTGACCTACCGGGACCGCGGGCAGCTGCACGAGTTGATCGAGCGGCTGCTGCGCTCGCCCGAGGAGCGCTCCGAGCGCGCCCGCCGCGGACGCGAAGCAGTGCTGGCGCGAGACACGTTCGCTCAGCGCGTGGAGCAGCTGCTTGACATGCTCGCGCGCAGCGCCGGGGAGACAAGGCTGATCAAAACCCTCGAGCGGAGCACCGCCCGATCGCGCTGGCGCGTGCGCCCGTCCGCCGGCCGGCGCGATCGGCGGCGAACCTCAAGCGCCGCCGCGGGCGACGTGCGCGCCGGCCACGCATCACTATGAGCGCTTCGAGATGATGAAGCTGGCCGGGATCGAGCGTGCCGCCGTCGACTTCGAGCCGCTCGCCGACTCGTTGCGCGAGGCGGTACTCGCGGAGTATGAGCGCGGCGCCGACGCCCTGCAGGGCCCGTCGGGGTTGCGCACGCTCGAGACAAATTCAGGGCTCGTGGCGCAGCGCGCGAACTCGCTGCTGGCGCTGCTGGCGCTGCACGAGCCCGAGCGCTCGACCTCGAAGGGCTGAAGCTGCTCGACCTTGGCTGCGGGTTCGGCTCGCTGGCGGTGTACCTGGCGTATCTGGGCGCCGAGGTCACGGCGGTTGACATCAACCCGGCGCGGCTGACGGTCGGCGAGCAGGTCGCGCGACAGTTCGGCCTGCCGGTGCGTTGGATCCAAGGAACCCTGCAGGAGCTGCCGCTGCCCGACCGCTGCTTCGACCTGGCGGTTCTCAACAACTCGCTGTGCTACGTCGTGCCCAAACCAGAGCGGCTGGTCAGCATCGTGCACGTCCGGCGCGTGCTGCACCCGGGTGGGCGGCTGCTGATGCGCAACCCGAACCGCACCGCGCTGCTTGACCCTTTCACCGGCCTTCCGGGGCTCAACCGGCTGCCGCCTCGGGCCGCGCAAGCGAGCTCTCGCGCGATCCGCCGTCACCGCTCGCAAGTGCGGCTGCTGAGCGCCCGTGCACAGCGAGCGGAGCTCCGGCGCGTGGGGTTCGAGGTGCTCGACGTGCGCGCCGGCAGACACCGCACCGTGCGGTCACTCGATCGCTGGATGGCTTCCTATCAGCACGTGCTCGCACGCAGGCCGGAGTTGCCTTGAGCGTCCTCCGGAGCAGACGGACGTCTGCGGGCACTCTCGACCCGCCCGCCACCCCGGTTACGATCCTCGTCGACTCCTACCCGCGGCTCAGCGAGAGCTTTGTACGCAACGAGGCGGCGATGCTCGTGCGCCTGGGTCACCCGATCAGGGTCGAGGCGATCCGCCACGGCGAACCCCTGACGAGCACGGTGCCGGTCGCGTGGCGCGCCGACGACACCAAGGCCCGCCGGCGGACCGAGTGCCTGCGACTGATTGCCCGCCACCCCTGGCGCTGCCTGCGCGACCTCTGCGCCCGACGCCGTTGGCGGCGGGAGGAGAAACCCGCAACGTTGCGTGAGCTTGCGCCGATCACCAGGCGCGTAGAGCGTTTCGGCGCCGCGCATCTACACGCGCACTTTGCTGCCGGCGCGGCCCTGGACGCGCAGCGGATCGCGGCGCTGCTCGGCTTGCGCCACAGCGTCACCGCCCACGCCTACGAGATATTTCGCTCCCCGGCCAACCTGCGTGAGAAGCTCGAGCGTGCCACGTTTGTGACCACCGGTTGTGAATACAACCGGCGCCACCTGTGCCAGCTGGCGCCACGGGCGCGGGTCGAGCTGATCGTGATGGGAGTGGACGGCGGCGCCTTCAGACGCTCCCGGCCCCATCCTGGCGGACGCACTGCGATCGCGGTGGGAAGGCTGGTCGAGAAGAAGGGATTCGAGCGACTGCTGCGGGCGGTGGCGCTGCTCGCAGACGTCAGGGTCTGGATCGTCGGCGACGGCGAGCTACGCACCGCACTCGGGCAGCTAGCCGAGGAGCTGCTGGTCACCGACCGCGTCAAGTTCCTCGGCGCCCGTGAGGACGTGGGTGTGTTGATGGAACAGGCGGATGTGTTGGCGATGCCGTTCACGATCGCGCGCGACGGCGACCGCGAGTCGATGCCGGTCGTGCTCAAGGAGGCGCTGGCGATGGAGCTGCCGGTGATCGCCACCGATGTCGCGGGTGTCGGCGAGGCGGTCCATCCGCCCTGGGGCGTGCTGGTCACGGGCGGCGACACCGTCGCGTTCGCGAGTGCGCTCAGAGCGATGCTCGACCAGTCGCCGCAGCGTCGAGCTCAGCTCGGTCGCATGGGTCGAGAGTGGGTTCTGGAGCACGCCTCTGTGGAGCGAGAGACCGCGCGTCTGTCGCGGCTCATCATCCAGGCCGTCCTATCCTCCTGATCGGATGGCCGATAGCGACGAGCTTGCGATCGAGGGTCGCGTCGAGCAAGTCCGTGAGGGCGTCCTCGAAGGCTGGACATGGAGCCCTGGTGACGCCGAGCGGATGCGAGTGCGCGTGTTGCTGGACGGCAGCGAGCTCGGTGACACAGTCGCCGAGCTATCGCGCCCGACGCTAGTGGCCGCCGGCGTCGGCGACGGGCGCCACGGGTTCCGCTTCGAGCTCCCCGACGGCGCCGCGCAACCCGGCCGACACCTGCTGCGGGTGCAGGTCGACCAGCACGCGCTAGCGCCAGCCGCCGGCTTCACGGTGAGCACCGAGCGCGAGCACAGCCAATGGAGGGGTGTGCGCTTCGCGATCGATCACCCTGACGCACCCGCCGCCCAGCCCGCGATCGACGGGCGCGTGGAGCAGGTACGCGACGGCGTTCTCGAGGGCTGGGCATGGTGCCCTGACTGGCCGCAGGAGCGCCTCGGGCTGCGCATCCTCCTGGACGGCGAGGAGGTCGGCGCCACGATCGCCGAGCTGCGGCGGCCGAGTCTCCAAGAGGCTGGTATCGGCGACGGCGCTCACGCGTTCCGCTTCGAGCTGCCGGTGGATCGCGCGCATCCCGGCCGGCGCACGCTGCGCGTCGAGGCCGCCGGTGAGGCGCTGGAGCCGGCAGCCGGCTTTGTGGTGGAGAATGGGCGCAGCGACGATCCTTGGTACGGGGCAAGATTCTCGCTTGAGCCCTTGGAGGCGACCGTTATGCAGCCGATCGCGAGCCCGCCCGCGCACGTCAAGGATCCAAGCGATCGTGGGACCCCCCAAACGGCGCCGGCGGTCCTCGGGCTCGACGGCTGGCTGTTCGACGGGGCTATTCTCGCGGCGGGAGCGGCGCCAGACGCGCTCGCACGCCTCGAGGGCCGTGTGGCGTCGCTACTGGACACGCTCGACCAGCTCGACGGGCGAGTGACGCAGACCGGGGTCAAGCTGCTGCCGGTGCTCGTGCCGACAAAGGAGTTCGTGTACCGAGGCCGGCTTGCCGCGAGTGTGCGCGGTGGCGTGAACACGCGTCCCGGCTACATGGTGGCGCGAGGACTGGCGGATCATTCCAGGCTGGACACGCTCGACTTGCTCCCCGCGCTGATGGCGGGGGGTGAGCGCCAGCCGGTGTTCTCACCTACGTTCGGGACGCTCAGCGACTGGGGCAGTTTCTGTGCCTACAGGGGGCTGATCAAGCGAGTCGCGATGATTCTCCCTGGCATCTCCTCGCCGATCGCGCTCGATGCTTCCAGGGTTCTGAGCGCTCCGGCCAAGCGCTGGAAGGGGGAGGTAGCGATGGCTACTGAGACAGGTCTGGTGCCCTGTCCCGCCGAGCAGCTGCCCGAGCCACCGAGCGAGCCTGTGGTGGTGGCGCCTGAGGGTGGTGCGCAGCGCACACCACACGAGCATCTCGCGAGGCTGGAGGCGGCCTTTGTGCTCGGCTGGGAGCAGCCGCGCAACCGTGACCTGGGCCGTGCCCTGTTCGTTGGCGACCCGGCCCACGCGCCGCTCGTGGAGTGGGCGGCCCGGCACTTCCGCTTCACGGTCCTGATCGGGGCCGATTCGCCGGTGATCGACCTGATCGCGCTCGAGCGTCCAGACGTGATCGTGTATCTCGTGCAGGAGCGCGTTCTGCTCACGCCGGCCTGATGTCCCACTGGCGGTGATGGACATCGCGGTTGGCGATCGCCACGACGTCCAGGTGATCCGCCCAGCCCCGCTCGCTCACCGAAAGCACCGTGGCTGTGCGATGACGTGTGATTCGCTCCAGTAGCCACGGGGAGGTCATGGCGGTGGTCCCGACGGCGCCGTTGGCATGGTGTCCGCGGAAGCCGACGCCGGTGGCCGCGACCGCTTCGGCCAGCGCCCGCAGGGCGTCGTCGGACTGCTCGACGAAGCGGCGGGTCGAGTCACGACCGTGATAGGCGGCTACCAGCACTCCGTCTGGGTGCAGCATCGCCAGCAGCCAGGAGAGCCACGCGTCGATCTGCGCGGGCTCGATCGAGGAGAGCAGCGACCCGGACCAGATCAGATCGAAGCGCTCGAGCCGCTCTTCGTCTCGTTCGGGAGTCGGGTAGTTCTCGAGCGCCCATCCCTGCGCCGCGAACTGCTCCACGCAGAAGGCGACGGCGGCGCTCGACTGGTCTGCCGCCACCAGGTCGGCGCTGGGCCACGCAGCCTGAAGCGCACGGGTCACGCGACCGTAGCCGCACGGCAGGTCGAGGATCGCCCGCGGTCCGGCGATGCCCGCCGCCGCCAGCGCGTGAACGATCGCTCCCAAGGCCGATCGCGAGACCGCTAGATAGGCCTCGCGATCGCCCTCGAACATCGGATCGCGCTCATCCAGCGTCGTGCTGACGGTCTCCTCGAAGGACTGGAGCGCACTGGCCAGTCCGCTCCAGACGGCGCCGGTGTTGGCAAGCGCCGGGTCTCCTGAGTCGCCGGCGACTCCCGCGATCTGCTGCGCCGCGCGGCGTAGCTCGTCAGCCTCCTCGACCTGCGTTCTGGCCAAGACCAGCTCGCGGCGGAGCTGCTGCCTCGGTGCCCGCCGCCAGCTCGAGCTGGCGCTCCAGGCGCTCGAGCTCGCCCCTGAGCTGCGCGGCCCGCTGGACCAGCTTGCGCTCGCACTCGCGATGGGCGGCGATCGCGATCTCGGCGTGGATCCGCGCCCGCTCCACCGTGCCACACCAGCTGCGCAGGAAGCGCTCGCTCGCGAGCGAGTTGACAAGGGCGCTCAACCTTGGGCTGGCCGTCAGGCGCTCACCGGTGAGCAGAATCCCGACGCCGTGCAGGCCGGGGATGCAGTGAAGCTTCCAGCCCAGCTGGGATTCGCTGAGGAAGTCCTCGATCGCGGTACGCACTCCGTTGTGAGTCGAGTCCTCGCGAGTCGCGTTGTTGAGGTGGTCGTTGAGACCGTCGTGGCTGAGCTCGTCCTGCTCGAGCAGTATGCCCTTGAGTTCATACGGCTGGCGGTGCGCGGCCGGAATGCTCTTGGGGTTGTAGTAGAGGTCTCGCCGGCCGTAGGGCCAGTCGACGTCGTGGAGGCCGATCAGGGGCGCTAGCCTGCCCGCGGCGAGGGCAGTCCGCTCGAGCAGGCGCAGCTCGCCGATTACGGTGTACCAGTTGTGGTCACCGTCGATGAAAGCCGCGTCGACGTTCTCGATGCGCCCGAGGACGTCGAGGCTGCGGCTCTTGTGGAAGACGAGTCGCTTGCCGTAGCGCTTTCGCCAGGAGGCGAGGTCGAAGGCGGGCCGCGGGTCGATCGAGTGCACTACGGCATCGTGTTCGGCGGCCCACTCGAGCAGCTTCGCGGTAAGTGCTCCTTTGGCGGCGCCGACCTCGACGATACAGCGCGGCTCGAGCGCTTCGAGAGTTGGCGCCAGCACCAGCTCCCAGAAGCGGTTCATGCCCCTACCGGCGGCGTGTCCGGGCCGGTTCGCAGGGCGCGCTCGGCCCCCAGCGGCGGCTGCGGCAGGAGCTTCGAGGCGAGCCGGTCCAGCCACAGGCCGGGTCCCGAGATCCAGTTGTTCGGGTGCGTGAGCAGCAGCACCGGCGAGGCGTGCGATTCGATTATTGCCTCCGCGTCGAGGCCATCACGCCAGCTTCCCTCAGCTCTGCTGCGGTCGGTCAGCCAGACGGCCAGGTCGTGGGATCGCATCGAGGCATTGGCGTCGAACTCGATGCCGTACTCGTGCAGTTCGCAGTCGCGCAGAAGCACGGCGTTGTTGACGCCCGGGACGCGGGTGTCGCCGTGCGCGCAGGCGCTGCGACTGGGACCGAACAGTACGCTGAACGCGATCAGCTCGCGCCGGAGTGCCCGGCGGGCCTGCTCGATCAGCTCCTCTGGGGCGCTCTGACGCCCAGCGGCACGCTCGCCAATGACGATCCGGCTCAACGTCTCGTAGTGCAGCCCGACTCCGCCGCCCGCCTCGAGTACCGCGCGCACGACCCGTAGGCGAGCGGTGCGCCAGCGGAAATACCAGGTGGAGCGGACCCCCAGCTCCCGCTCGACCTCCAGCATCCGCAGCGCCGACGAAGGGCACTGGTCGACGTCGTGGCGGACGATCAGGACACGATCGCCGCGGTCGTCGGCGAGCCACTGCTTGAGTGCCACGACCTCGTAGCCCTCAGCCAATGCCTGGCGCAGCAGCGTTCGATACTCGCTCCAGCGGCTTGCGGACGCGGTGCGCGAGAACCGGGCACGGGTGCGCGTGCCGGCGCCGGATGCCTGCGACGCCGTCGCTCCGAGCCCGAGCGCATCGCCATGCGGTGCGTCGCCCATCGAGACCATTCTAGTGGGCCCGCTGCTCGCCGGCCACGGCACCGTACAGCCGCTCGAGGATCGTCGCCTCGTCTCGCCACCGGTTCGCGTCTGCGAACCTTGCGGTGCCCGCGGCAATGTCCGCACCGCCATCGAGCAGCTTCAGCGCCCCGACGGCGATCGCGGCCGGATCCTCGTGGTCCACGACCTCGCCCAACCCGGCGCCGCGCACGACGCCCGCCATCACCGGCAGGTCGCTGCACAGCACCGGCAGGCCGGCCGCCACATACTCGAACAGCTTGTTCGGCAGCGCCAGTGCATAGGAGCGGCACACCGGCTGGATCAGGCACAGGCCGGCGGCCGAGCCGGCGAGCCTCTGCCAGGACCTCGGTGGGCGCGACCGGCTCGCGCAGCTCCAGCCGGTCGGCGACGCCGAGCCGGGCGGCTCTGTCGACCAGACCCTGACGGTAGCCGCGGGCTCCCGGGCCGATCGCGCGCAGGCGCACTCCGCTGAGCAGCGGGAGCGCGTCAATCGCCTGCTCGAGGCCACGGCCTGGCATCAGGCCGCCGACGTATGCCAGCGTGCGTTCGCCTCGGGCTTCCCGCTGGCGTGTGGGGGCGAGCTGCTCGGGCAGGTTACGCACCACGGTCGGCGTCGGGATCCGGTAGCGCTCGGCCAGCGCCTGCGCGTGCCCGGGGCTGGTTGCGCTCACCGCGTCGGCGTAGTGCACAAACAGCCACTCGCAGGCGATCAGCCACGGTCGCCACTCCCAGCGCCCGTTGCGATCGGCCCACAGCTCGTGGCTGTCGTATACCAGCGCGCAGCGGCAGGCGAGCTTGGCCAGCACCCCAGCCCACATCGTGTTCCAGTCGTTGGCGTGCACGAGCGCGGGGCGAGCGGCGATCGTCAGGCGCGTCGCGCGCAGCGTCCAGGCGAGGCCGACGACGACGCGTCGCGCCCGCGCCCGGGGAGAAAGCGGCGAGACGGCGGGTGTCTCGACGGTCGCAGGCCCGGGCCGCGGTGCACGGTGCCGCCCCGGGCCGCTGCGCCGCGCGGGCGCCTCGCGGATCGCGCTCAGCCACCCGGGAAGCGCGCTCAGCCGCACGACGCTCGCTCCTGGAGAGCTTCGAGCGGCGCGGCCGGCGCTGAGTGGGCGGCCGCTCCGATCACGAGTACCGGGCCGCGCTTGGCGGCGACGGCCGCGGTGCGCAACACGCGCGCGTCGTGGACGACGCCGTTGCGCACAAGCAGCACGGTTGCCGCACTCTGGCGCGAGCCTCGCCGCCCCGCGCCGAGGATCCCGCTCGCCATCAGCGCCGGTGCGCGGCGATCGGGACCCGAGGAAGGGAGCGCGCTCGGGCAGAAAAGGTCGCTGGTGTGATCGCCGTGGCGATCGACAGCGGCATGCGGCCGATTATCTTGCTGAGCGATGAGGGCCGCATGCCTGCAGGCATGATAGATCGAGCGCTCGATACGCCAGCGAGCCACGCAAGACCGGTGTTCCGTCCCGCCGGACACTTTCGAAGGCCCTGCTTCAGACTTCGGCGCGGATGCGGATCGCGATGCTGTTGCACAAGTCGGTCGAGTTCGACTCGCGTGTACGGCGCGAGGCGAGCGCCCTCGCGGAGGCGGGCCATCAGGTGCTGGTGCTCGAGCTGGCGGAGGTTCCCGGCGGCGAGCAGACCCTCGACGGGTTCCGGCGACGCTCGTGCACGCCTCCCACCTGGGTCAGGCGGAGACTGCCCAGCTCCCTCTACAGGCCGCTGATGCTGCTCTGGTTCGTGCGCGGGCTGGTGCGCGCACGCCCGCAGATCGTGCACGCTCACGACGCGGCGATGCTGCTCCCCGGCATCCTCGGGGCGCGTCTGATGGGCGCGCGGCTGGTGTATGACTCGCACGAGCTGGCGACCAGCGTGCCCTACCGGGAGCGTGCGTGGGCGTGGTTCGTCGGCGCGCTCGAGCGGGCCGTCGTGCCTCGTTGCGCGGCGGTGGTAACCGTCTCCGACGGGATCGCCGAGCGGTTGCGCCAGCGCTACCGCTTGGCGGTTACCCCGACAGTCGTGCGCAACGTCAGCGCCCTGGAGGCCGATGGCGCCGGCGGGCTGCGACGACGGCTGGGGCTGGCGCGGCAAAAGCCGCTGGTGTTGCACCAAGGCGCCCCGGCCCCCGCGCGCGGCTGCGACGTGCTTGTCGAGGCGGTGGCGCGACTGGACGGCGTGCACCTCGTGTTCCTCGGCGATCCGGAGCCCGGCTATGGCCCGCAGCTCTCGCGGCTGATCGCCCAGCACGGGGTCGGCGATCGCGTGTCGATGCTCGAGAGCGTCCCGCTCGCAGAGCTGCTCGCGCACACCGCCGAGGCGGACGTTGGTGTAAGCCTCTTGCAGGACACCTGCGAGAACCATCGCCTGGCGCTGCCGAACAAGCTGTTCGAGTACGTGGCGGCGGGGGTGCCGGTGATCACCGGCACCCTGCCCGAGGGCCAGCGATTGGTCGAGCGCTATGGCATCGGTTGGTGCGTGCCCCCCGACGACCCGCAGGCGCTGGCCAGTGCCCTGGAAGAGGCACTGGAGCGACGCGGCGAGGCGACGATGCGGGCCAACTTGGCACGGGCGGCCACGGAGCTATGCTGGTCGCGCGAGAAGCTGCGGCTGACCGAGCTCTACGCTTCGCTGTAGTCGCCGCCGGCGCTTGCGCCGCGAAGATGCAGCCGCCACGCCTGCGCGCCGAAGAACACCCCGACCAGTAGCGCCAGCGCCGACAGCACGATAGCCAGCAGTGGCCCCGAGCCGGAGCCGCTCTGCAAAGCGCCGAGGCCCTGGCTCGTAGGCGCGTCATAGTCTGGCACTTGGGAGGAGGAGCCAAAGCCGTTGGCCGAGTGAACGAGCGATCCCGGCGTGCCGCCCGGCACGAGAATCGGCTCACCGCCCGCCGCCGTCCTGGTGCTCGGCGAGGAAGCGGCCGATCCGCCGGCCGATCTCCCCCGGGCTTGGAGGCTCGCGCCGTCCGCCTGGCTGACGCTCGCGCCGCCGGAAGGCGTGCCGCCGCCGCTGCCCGTCCCGCCGGAAGGCGTTGCGCTGCCCGACCCGCCGAGCCCGCCGCCGCCGCCGTGCGTGTGCGGGCGTGGGGCGGCGTCGGCGCGAGCGCTGTCGAGCGGAATCGCGTAGATCACACCGGCAGGCGTGTTCGCGTTCGGGTCTGTAGCCTGGGACGCCGCTGGGCTGGCGTTCGCCGACATCGACGCGCAAGAAAGATAAAAGGCCAGAATCCCCACTATGCAGACCCCTCGTCGCACCATGCCTGCGTCGATCCTAGCGGAGGTTGGCTCTGCCGGCGCGCCCCCCACCGCCGCCGCGCCAAACGCGAGATCACACACGCCGCCGACGCAGGGCGCCGGAGCGCATCGCCTGCCCCACGGCGTGGTCGTAGTCGCCTTCACCATCTTCCTGCTGGTGCTTGCCACCACCTCCCAGGGGGCTTTCGCCGTCAGTCGCTGGGCGCCGCTTGGGCTGTTCTCGCTGGCGGTGCTGATCGGTTCACAGATGGCCCGGGCCACCGCGGCGGCGTGGTCGCCCGCGCTGCGGGTGGCGCTCGGCGGCATCTGGGGGCTGGCAGGATGGTCGATGCTCTCGATGCTGTGGGCGGCATCCAGCGCCGACGCGTGGCAGGCCGCCAACCGCACGCTACTGTATGCGGCGATCGCCACGCTGCCGTTCGTGATCCCGCTCGCGCGGCGATCGCTGGTGTTCGCCGGCTGGTCGATCCCGGTCGGGATCGGCATGATCGCGCTCTACACCCTGATTGGGCTGCTGCACGACGGCGCGTCGCTGTTCTTGGCCGGACGGCTGAACGCGCCGGTGAACTACCGCAACGCCACGGCGCTGCTGTTTGCGCTCGCGTTCTGGCCGCTGATCGTGGCGTGTGCGACTCGCAGCTACCGCCGCAGCGTGCGCGGGGCGGCGCTGGCAGTGGCGACGCTGTGCCTCGGTCTGGCGTTCCTGACGCAGTCGCGGGGGATTCTGCTCGGCCTCGCCGGCGGTGGCTGCCTGGTGTTGGCGGTCGGCCCCGACCGGGTGCGACGCGCGTGGATGAGCATTCTGGCCCTCGCCGGCGTGGCGTTGGCCTCGCCCTGGCTGCTGCGTCCCTTCCACGCCTACGATGGCGGTAACGGATCGGTCAGCGCTCATTCGATCACCGTCGCCGCCGTCGGGCTGGCGGCGCTCGCCGCGGTGGCGTTCGCGCTCGGTCTGGCGATCGCGCTGTTCGAGGGAGGTCTGCGGGCGGACTCGCCGCGGATGCGCCAGCTTCGCCCGGCGGCACGGATCGGTTTGCTCGCGCTCGTCTGTGTGGCGATCGTGGCGGGAGCCGTCGCCGTCGGCAACCCCATCACCTTTGCCCGTCACAAGTGGGACGAATTCCACCAACTGAACATCGCAACGCCCACCACCACCCGCTATGTGACTGTCGGCGGGCAGCGCTACGACCTCTGGCGGGTAGCACTCAAAGAGTTCGAGAGCGCGCCGCTGCTCGGCGTCGGCTCGGAAAACTATTCGTTCGGCTACTACCGCTATCGCACCACCAACCGCAACCTCAGCGACCCCCACAGTCTGTTCTTCGCGCTGCTCAGCGAGGACGGGATCGTCGGTGTGGCGCTGTTCGTGCTGTTTCTCGCAGGGATGGCGGCAGTCATGCGCCGGGGCTGGCGGTCGCTGAACCCAGCGGGGCGACGCCACGCGATCGCGCCGGCGAGCTCGGCGGCGGTGTTTCTGGCGCAGAGCCAGGTCGACTGGATGTGGCTGATCCCCGGCCTGAGTGCGATCGCCGTCCTGGCGCTGTCGATCTCCGCCGCGCAGGCCGAGACCTCCGTCCAAGCAGATGGCGCACCCCCCGCAGCGGGCATGCTGCCCAGAGGGCCGGCTCGCATGGCGGCGCTCACGGGACTGTTTGCCGCGACGCTCAGCATGCTGGCGCTGCTCCTCTCGGAAGCCTACATCCAGAAGGCTCGCGAGTTGACCTCCGGTCCACGCGCTGAGCTGTCGGCGGCGAGGACAGCGGCCGCGCTCGACCCCTGGTCGGTGACGCCTCACTATCTCGAGTCCTCCGCCTATGAGACGCTGAGCGAAAGGCAACGCGCGTACTCCCAACTGCGCGTCGCGCTGTCGCTCGAGCCCAACAATGCGGCCTCCTGGGGGGTGCTCGGGGATTTTGAGGTACGCGGCGGGAACCTGGTGGCCGCGCGCCGGGACTACCGCAGGGCGTTGGCTCTCGATCCGCTCGATTCAGGGCTAGCCCAGCTCGCGCGGATCGGCCAGCGCGGGGGTGCCCCAACTGGCGGCTCATAGAGCCTCGCCAGGAAACGCTTGGGCGGGAGCGTCAACGCGACGGCGGGTTTGGGCTCGCCTCGACGGCGTCGATCGGCCGGTCGGGAATCCGCTCGGCTATCGCCTCCTCGAGCTGGGTGGTCCAGGCCTCGGCGGCACGCTCGGCGCCAAAGTTGGACTCTACATAGTGGCGCCCAGCCGCCCCCAAGCGCAGGCGAAGCTCGGGGCCGCGGTGTAGTCGCACGAGCGCGTCCGCGAGCGCGACCGGGTCGCCGGGCTCGACCACGATGCCCGCGCCAGAGTCGGCGACCAGCCGGGCCGACTCGCCGCGAGCGGCCAGCACAAGCGCTCGCCCAGCGGCCATCGCCTCGAAGAGCTTCGTTGGCAGCGCGCCACGAAATAGCGGTAGATCGCGAAGCAATACAACGCCCACGTCGCTCTGTGAGTAGATGTCGGGCACCTGCTGCGCCGCCACTGAGCCCATCAGCCGCACGTTCGTAAGACGCCCCGCCGCGACAATCGCTCGGATCCGGGGCGCGTCAGCACCGTCACCGACGATCGTCGTCTGGACTGTCTCAGGGCCGGCCAGCCGCGAGGCCTCGACGAGCACCTCGAGTCCTTGGGCAAGCCCGATCGTGCCCGCAAACAGAACCCGCAGCGGCGCTCGCGGGACGGGCTCGCGGAAACTGGGGGCAAACCGGTCGATGTCGATCACCGGCCACACTCGTCGGCACTTGCCATGCGCCTCAGGGATTGTGTCGAGTGCCGTCACCAGTCCCTCGGTCGGAGTCAGGATCCTGTCCGCCCGTCGGTAGATCCAGCGCTCCAGCGCCTCCGCCGCCCGCAGCGCGGCCGGGTTGCGCAGAGCGCCGAGCTCGACCGCGCTCGCGGGCCAGCGGTCGGCGACGTTCACGAGATATGCGGCGCGCTTGCCCGTCGCATACACCGCACCGGAGGCCGCGGTAAAGAGCGGCGGGGTCTCCGCCACGACTGCGTCGAAGCGGCCACTGAGCGGCGCGCTCGCCAGCGCCGAGAGCGCGAACGAGGCGTGGTCGGCCAGACGCCGCGCGAAGCCGCTGTTGGGGGCCGCATAGACGGCGCTGCGTACGATCGAGATCCCGTCGCGGCGCTCGCGCGCCACCATGCGGTTGCTATAGGGGGCGGGGATGATCCCGCTCGGATAGTGCGGAAAGCAGGTGTGGACCGTGACCTCTACTCCGCGCTCAGCGAGCGTTCGCGCCAGCAGGTCGATACGTGTCTGCGGGGCGCCGACCTCGGGCGGGAAGTAGTGCGTCAGAAAACAAACGCGCACAACCGCCGCTCAGCGAGCGCGCTCGTACGCGTAGAAGTCGGGCTTGGCAACCATGTTCCAGCTCATCAGACCGTTGGTTAGAGCCCCCGGCGCGCCCGGCGGTTCGTCGAGCAGGTCATACCAGCCCAGCCCGGCGACGTAGTCCAGAGGATCGACCAGACGGTAGGCGGCGGCCAGCCACTGCGCCTGTTCTTTGATGCCGACGGCGAAGTCGAAGGCGCGGTTGGTGTGCCCGGAGGAGACCGTGTACTCGGACAGCCACAGCTTGAGGCGGCGATGGTAGACGTGGGCCAGTTCGGACTCGAGCGTGCCGATGTCCTCGATGTCGCGCAGACCCGGGTAATAGGGTGCTTCCAAGCGCTTTGGGAAACGCGTCGAAAAAGGGTTGTGGCCGTAGTAGTCCAGCGGTGGCGGCTTGCCGTCCGGCAGGCGCATCCACTGCACGAAGCGCTGCGGAGAGACGGAGCCGAGCGTCCAGGTGTCGCCGCCGATCACGACGTTGGCGCTCGAGGCGCCCTTGAGTGTGTGATAGGCGGCGTTCAGCAGCAGCGCGTAGCGGCGCGGGCCAACCGGTGAGTTAGCCGGCATCGGCTGGAAGTTGCCGGCGCGGTTCGGCTCGCCCCAGATCATCCAATAGTGGATTGAGGGGAAGCGCCGCGAGGCGGCGAGCAGGAAGCTGGCGAAGTCGGCATCGTTGCTCGGCGCCCACGCGGGCGCCCGCCCGCCGTTGGCCCAGGCGGGCGTCGACTCCACCAGCAGGCTGAGACGGATCCCGTAACGTGGCGCCTGGGCTATCGCTTCTTCGATTTCCTCTGGCCACAGATAGGCGGGGTCGCTGGGGTCTTCGGCGGCGGCGGGCTTGGTGGGCGCCACCCGCGACCACAGCAGATGTAGCTGCAGTACCTGCACCCCCAAGCGCTTGTAGATCGGGAAGGCGGACTGCCCGTTGGGCAGCAGCGTCGGACCCCAGATCATCTTCAGTGCCGGGCTGTGGCGCTGCGCCGGTGCCGGCGCAGCCTTCACCGTGCCGCGAGCCTCCCCGGGTGAATGTGCGTAGAGGACGACGACGGCGGCTGCCAGCAGCAGCAGCCGTAGGCGATGGGGATCGAGACGCATGCGCCCTTTCAGTTTGGCGCAGCAGACTAAAGGATGCTGCCGGAGGAGACGAGGAACAGCACCACCAGCACGCCTGCCAGCCCGACCGCCGGCAGCCAGGGCCGCAGGTCGCGAGAGCGTGCGCGCGATACGCCGGCCAGCAGCACCGCGGGCACCAGCAACGTGCGGGCGATAATCGCCAGGTCGCCCCCCAGCGAGCGCGAGCGCACATACCCGACGTCGATCTCCACCTTCTGCGGTAGCACATGATAGCTGTAGGTCTTGACGGGGTCATCGCCGTGCAGGAGCTCGCCCTCGTTCAAGAAGCGCAGTTGCGCGACGCCGGTGATGCCAGGGGTGACCGACAGGATCTCGCCGTAGGCCTCGGCGAACTCGTCGACGAAGCAGGCGAAGCTCCGGTCGTGGCCCGACGAGGCGCATGTCGCCACGCAGCACGTTCCATATCTGCGGCAGCTCGTCCAGTCGCGTGGCCGCGAGGAAGCGTCCGATCGGCGTGAAGCGCTCGTCGTCGGCGGTGGTGATGGCCGGGCCGGTGGCACTGGAGCGCATCTTGCGGAACTTGAGCATCGCAAACAGCCGGCCATCACGCCCAACACGCTCAGAGGTGAACAGGACCGGTCCCGGCGAGTCGATATACAGCGCCAGCGCGATCAGCGCGCCGGCGATCAACAGCAGTGGCAGCAGCGGAATCGTCAGCGCCAGATCAAAGCAACGCTCCTTGCGGGCCGGTTGCGTCTGATGGCGAACGCCGAAGGATGGCACTGGCAATACCGCCGAGTTCTCGCCGCTCTTGCTCAAAACGATGCTTCCCCCCTGCGCTGGCAGGCTCGAATTACCTTCAGTTGGAAGTCGTGCCGCTAGCCCCAGCGCCAGGGTCTAGCGGCGATCAGGCGGCTCACGATCAGGCGGCTCAGCCTACCATGCGCGGCGGCCAGCGGCCCAGCCCGATGCGGGCGCTCTCAGTCGGGGCTCTCGTGCAGCCCGAGCATCGCCTCGGCGTGCTCTCCTGGGGTGCCGATATGCAACCACTTCGCGTCGGTCTGAAAGGCCGCGACGCGCTCTTTACGCGCGAGTAGATCGAGCACCAGGTCGGGGAACTGGCAGGGACCCTCGGGTAGCGCCCGCAGTGCCCGCGGCTCATACAAATACACGCCCATGCTGGAGCTGTACTCGAGCACCGGCTTCTCGCGATAGCCCCGGACGAGCCCGTCCTGATGCTCGATCACGCCCAGCTCGGTCGCGATCTGGGCCTGGCGGGTGGCGATCGTCAGGGCCGCGTCGCGCTCGCGATGGAAGCTCAGCATCCCGAAGAGCTCCAGGTCGGTCACGATGTCGCCGTTGAGCACCAGCAGCGTCTCGGTGACCTCGGGGATCAGCCGCAGCGCGCCAGCAGTCCCCAGCGGCTCGCTCTCCCACTGCCAGCGTACCTTGAGTTCGGACGGGATCGTCTGCGCCTGGGAGAAATAGGTCTGGATCAGCTCGCCGAGGTGCCCGATGCAGACGTCGACGCGATCCACGCCATTGCCGGCCAGCCAGGTGAAGATCAGCTCGAGGATCGGGCGGTCACCCATCGGCACCAGCGGCTTGGGCAGAATCGTGGTGTAAGGGCGCAGGCGCGTCCCCAGTCCACCCGCGAGGATCGCCGCTCTCACGTCGTTTCGCTGCACATGTCGCCCAGCCCCCGTCCTCCACCCGCCGCGATGCCCAGCCTCGGGCGCTCTCGCTCGGCTTGCAGCCACTGGATAGTCTCAGTCAGTCCGCTCTGCAGGTCCACCTGCGGCGTCCAGCCAGTCAGCTCCGTGGTGCGCTCGTAGTCGCACAGCAATCGCGTCACCTCGCTGGCGGGTGGGCGCACCCGCTCTTGGTCGAGCACGACCTCGAGTTCGCGCTCCAGGAGCTCGCCGATCAGCTCCACCAGGTCCCCGACCGAGACCTCCTCCCCACAGCCGAGCTGCAGCGTCGATCCGGTCACGCCGTCGGCCGCGGCGATCGCCATCAGCCCAGCGACAGTGTCGCTCACAAACGTCAGGTCGCGGCGCGGCGTCAACAACCCCAGCGCCACTCGCGGGCCGGCGAGCGCCTGGGCGATGATCGCCGGCACGACCGCCCGCATGGACTGATGGGGACCGTAGGTGTTGAAAGGTCGGGCGATCACTACAGGCAGCTCGAAGCTGCGATGAAAGCTCTCCATCAGCATGTCCGCGCTGGCCTTGCTGGCCGCGTACGGCGATCGCGGCCCCAGCGGGTGATCGACCGGGGTCGGCCATCTCCGCGCCAGGCCGTAGACCTCGCTGGTGGACAGATGCACCACGCGCCCGACGCCTGCGCCAAGCGCCGCCAGCGCGACGTTCAGCGAGCCGCCGACGTTTACCTCGAAGAAGCTCCTGGGATTGACGAGCGAGTAGGGGATCGCGATCTGGGCGCCGAGATGGAAGACGACCTCGACTCCCGTCATCGCCCGCTGCACGGACTCCGGGTCGCGCAGGTCGCCGTGCAGCGCCTCGATCGTCGCGGTCTCGGCGGGATCGAACCAGTCCAGCGTGCCCCGGTCCCCGGCGGAGTGGTAGTGGCAGAAGGCGCGGACCCGGGCGCCGGCGCGGTTGAGCGCCACGGCGAGATGGCCGCCTATGAAGCCGCCGCCCCCTGTGACGAGCGTCCGGCGACCTTCCCACGTGCTCACTCGCAGTGACGATACCGTATACCCGATCGGCGTCGTCCAGGAGCTGTCCCGCGGCGCCGCGGCCGAGCATGCGACTCTCTCTTAGGTGACCTCCGAGGCGACAGGCGAAGGGTGGACGGTGCCGCTCAGCGATCTGAGCTTCACCTCCGATGAGGTGCAGGCGGTCGCCGAGACCTACCGTTCGGGCTGGCTGTCCCAGGGCCCGAAGGTGGAGGCCTTCGAGGCTGCCTTCGCCGAGTACCTCGGCAGTCCCCACGCCGTCGCTGTCTCCAGTGGAACGGCGGCGCTGCAGTTGATCTGCTGCGCGCTCGGCCTTAAGACCGGAGACGAGGTTCTGCTTCCTTCGCTGACGTTTGCCGCCAGCGCCGCCGCGGTCTTCCACACAGGGGCCACGCCGGTGTTCCTAGACATCGCCGGGCTACAGCGCCCGTGGCTGTCGGTCGAGGCGGTGGAGCTAGCCCTGTCGCCCAGGACGCGCGCGATCGTCAACGTCGCCTACGCGGGGCATCCCGGTGAGTCGCTCGCGCTGCGCGAGCTCGCACAGGCTCACGGGGTGGGGCTGATCGAGGATGCCGCGCACGCCCTCGGCACGCGCGTGGACGGTCGGCACGTCGGCACGATCGGAGCTGCTGGCGCGTTCAGCTTCTTCGCCAACAAGAACATGG
Organism: uncultured Solirubrobacterales bacterium; assembly: GCA_963809705.1. Lineage (GTDB taxonomy): Bacteria > Actinomycetota > Thermoleophilia > Solirubrobacterales > Solirubrobacteraceae > Palsa-744. The sequence goes on from CAWEKF010000002.1 coordinate 1,483,665, forward strand.
CGCTCGGGGAGGGCGGCATGTTGGTGACCGGCGATCCGCAGCTCGCGCGTACGGCGAGGCTGCTGCGATCGCACGGGCTGAGCTTCCGACACCTGGTCGCGGCATCGGGGGCACGACGTCGACTACGACGTACTGGCGGCCGGGTTCAACTTCCGGCTCGACGAGGCTCGCGCCGCGCTGGGGCTGCTCAGGCTACGCCGTCTGGACGAGGACAACCGGCGACGCTCGGCGGCCGCCCAGGCATACGCACGCGCTCTGCGCTCGGTTCAAGGCGTGCGCGCGGCGATCGACTGGGGCTCGCCCGGCACGCACGCCGTGCACATCTACCCGCTGCTTTTGGATGGTGGGCTCGAGCGGTCGGCGTTCCGTGCGCAGCTGCGCGCCCGCGGCGTCCAAACCAGCGTGCACTATCCCCCGCTGCACCTCACCAAGGCGTTCGCGGCGCCCGATCGGGCACCGCTCGAGCTAACCGAGGAGTACGCCCGACGAACCGTTAGTATTCCACTGTTTCAGACGATCACCGCCGCGCAACAGGACCATGTGATCGAGGCGATAAGGGCGGCCTGCTCGGCCTTGACGCCTTGAATCCAGAAGGATAATGTTGCCGGCTCAAACACTAGGGCCAGCGTAATGTGCCGTGTGAGAATAGTTGCGTAAAGCCCGCGCTGATTTATCCCTGATTATTGAAAGGATCACATGGCCTTGAGAAGCCGAATCGCAAAGCTCACCGTCATCGGTGCGACTGGTGCATTGGCACTGGCGCCCGCCGGCTACGCCTACAGTGTTCCGGGCAACCCGGGGAGTCCCGGTGGACCGCCGACCAAAGCCAAAGGTGGGTCGAGCACGTCCAAATCGACGGTCTCCAAAATCGCCACGGGCATCGCCGGCAGCACCGCGGGGGAACTCGCGAGCAAAGGCTCGTTCAAGGCCAAGGTCAAGTTCGCCTCAGCCGGAACGATCAGCTGTAAGGCGACCGCTTCGGGCACGTCGCTCGGCTCCGGCTCGACGACTGCCAAAAAAGCGGGCTCTGCCACGCTGACCGTCACGTTGAGTTCGGGCGGTATCTCGTTCCTGAACAGTCACAGCGGCCAGGCCGTCAAGGTCAGCCTATCTTGCACCTTCAAGCCGAAGAAGGGCAAAAGCTCGACCTCGACTGCGACCGTCACACTCGACGCCTAGTCAGCTGTAGAACCGAGCAGGTTGTTCATCCGGGCCTCCTTGAAGGCTGGTTGGTGTCGAAGCCACCAGTCCAAGGAGGACACCGGATGAAGTTGCACGCAAACACTCGTCTCAGCCTCAAGGGTCGTGAGACGATCGCCAGAACCCCTGGCGTTATGCCGACCGCTACGCGGCGATCAACCCAATCTGCGAGGACTTTCTCTCGAAAATCGGCATAACGCACAGGTCGGCACAACCACGACCTGCGACACAGCTTCGCCTGCTGCTCGCCGACGGGCGGCAGCCTCTCTACGTCGCGGAGCAGCTCGGGCACAGCCCCGCCGTCCTGCACGACACCTACGCCCACCTGTTCGCCGAGTACGCCGACCGCCGACAGGTCGACCCCGAGCGCGAGATAGATCACGCGCGAGCGCAGGCAAGTTGACCGACACACGCCGCACCGAAAGTCGAGCGAGGGCGTCGTCTCCGCTTCGACGTACACATCCAACGTACGTCTGGGTACGTTAACCCGACCCCGGCCAACACCGACGTCCGCATTCGGCCCATAAATACTGAGCGGGAGCGACGGGACTCGAACCCGCGACCTCTGCCGTGACAGGGCAGCGCTCTAACCAACTGAGCTACGCCCCCGTGCCGGCGCACGGGACCTTCGATCATGCGTAGCGCAGAGTATCGCAGCCTGCGACCCCCTACCGAGTCACGCTGGGCCGGCGTGGAGGCCGAGCAGCTCGACGCGGGTGTTGCCGCCGGAGGGATGCACCCCGCGCGCGGCCAGTGACCAAGGCAGGTCTTGTTAAGAAGGCCGCGCGCACGCGCGGGCACCCCCTTTCGGACAACAACAACTCCCACCCCGCCCCCCACTTGGCCGGTCAGCCAGACGGCTGGCCGGTCCTCTACGCTTAGGCCATGCCCGTGCTCGAGCCGCCGCCCCTGCGCCACGAAAACCCGTTCCGGATCCTTGTCCAAGACCTGGCCGACGAGCGGGCCGCCAAGGTGCCCTACCCGCCCGGCGATACCGCCTTCTCGATCCCGCGCACTAAGCGCTTCATCGAGGAGCCGTTGCCCTTGCTGTTGGAGGCATACGAGCGCTACGGCCCCATCTTCACACTGCGGATCTTGCACAGCAACGTCGTGTTCATGCTGGGGCCGGCCGCCAACCACTACATCACTGTCTCCCACGCGTCCAACTTCAAGTGGCGAGAATCGCACTTCAGGGACCTGATCGCCCTGCTCGGCGACGGCCTGCTGACGACCGACGACCCGTACCACAAGCGCGCGCGCCAGATCATGCTGCCGGCCTTCCACCGCGAGCGCATCGCCGCCTCGATCGACACGATGGTCGAGGAGACCGAAAGGGCTCTGGAGCAGTGGCGGCCCAACACCCGAATCGACCTGTACGCGTGGACGCGCCGCCTGGCCACGAGGATCGCGATGAAGGCCCTGTTCGGGATCGACCCCGACGGTCCCGCCGCCCTGGAGATCGATGCCGCCGCGATGTTCGAGCAGGCCCTGGCCTTCTATGCGAGTGGCTACGAGTTCCGCTTCATCAGGGCGCCCCGCACGCCCTGGGCCAGACTGCAAGAGGCCTCCAAACGGCTCAACCGCTTGCTCTACACCCAAATCTCACGGCAGCGGGCCACCGGCGAGCGAGGCGAGGACGTGCTCAGCCTGCTGCTCGACGCCCGCGACGAAAGCGGGGAGGGACTGTCAGACGAGCAGATCAGGGACGAGATGATGACCCTGCTGTTCGCCGGTCACGACACGACCACCTCGACCGTGGCCTTCATGTTCTACGAGCTGGCCAAGGCCCCCCATCTGGCGGACCGGCTCGTGGCCGAGCAGCGTGCCCTGCTGGACGGCCAAGCGCCCACCGCGACGCAGTTGATGAGCGGCGAGCTGACCGACCTGGAGATGACTTTGGAGGAGACCCTGCGCAAGTACCCGCCCGCCTGGATCGGGCCGCGCAAGTCGGTCGACGCTTTCGAGTTTGAAGGCCACACGGTGCCCGCCAACTCCTACGTGAACTACTGCTCGTGGGCCTCCCACCACCTGCCCGACGTGTTCGCGGACCCCGAACAGTTTCGCCCCGAGCGCTTCAGCGCGCAGGCCAAGGCGGAGTTGCCCAAGGGCGCCTACATACCCTTCGGCGGCGGCTCGCGGACCTGCATCGGGATGCGCTTCGGCCAGCTCGAGGTGCGCACGATCGCGACGCTGATCGCCGGCCGCTTCGCCCTGGAGCTGCCCGAGGACTTCAAGCTGGAGTACCGGCAGATGCCGACGATCAGCCCCAAGCGCGGCCTGCCGATGCTCGTCAGGGAGCGCTCAGACGAGGCTCGCGCGCAGCGAAAGCCCGTACGTGAGCGGGTCGGAGCGCTCGATCGAGAGGCCGACTGACTGCACCCGCAGGTGGGGGTCGGAGAACAGCGTGACCTTGACGAAACCACCGAAGGGCAAGCCCTTCGGTTCGGTCACGAGCCGCCCTTCGGAGGCTCGCACAACCGCGTCGATCGAGGCCTGCACGCCGAACAGGCCGCCGGAGGCCTTCGCTTCGATCTGACCGTCCCCCGAGGCGACCGGTTCGATGCGAAAGCCGCTGGGAAGTGCTTCGTCGAGCTGCTGCTGGGTCAAACTGGCGCTCGCGAAGATCGCAGAGCCGCGCTTTTCGGTGCGCAGGTCGCTCACGGTGATCCCGTTCGCGAGACTCGGAATGGAGGTCACAGTGGCCGCCTGGGCGCTCATCGTGACATCGGTCACGCCATGGGATTCCCACAACAGCTTGGCGATCTCGGTCGAGGGAACCGAGAGCGCGCTGGCGTGGACCTCGACCGAGTCGGCTTTGCCCCACAACAGCTCGATCGCCGGAAAGGCTTTCACGCTGACGCTCTTGACCGTCCCATAGCGGGCGACACGCCCGCGCACGCGATGGGCGGCCAGCGCCGGCAGAACGGCCTGCGCGAGCACCACGAGCAGCACGGGAGCAGCCAACACGCACGACGCGACGATCCACATCCGGCGTCGGGACGCGAGGAGAGCCATGTCCACAGCTTCGCACGCCACGAGTCCCTACTGTTAAGTGCACCCTTCAGCCCACGCCACACGGGCCACAGGGGCGCGTAGCTCAGTTGGCCAGAGCACCTCGTTTACACCGAGGGGGTCGCCCGTTCGAGTCGGGCCGCGCCCATGACCGCGGAGCGGGTCGGGGGCCGGCTGGCGCCGGCTCCCGACCCAACCGATGGAAATAGATGGAGCGGAGCGGGACCGGCTGGCGCCGGCCCGGCCCAACCTATGAGAGGGACCATGGATCGGACACGCATAGCAATCATCGGATCGGGGCCCGCCGGGTTCTATGCCGCCGGGCACCTGCTCAAGGACGGGCCGGAGACGCTCGAGGTGGACATGTTCGAGCGCTTGCCCACGCCCTGGGGCCTGGTGCGCTCGGGCGTGGCGCCGGACCACCCCAAGATCAAGTCGGTGACCCGCGTTTACGAGAAGACGGCCGCCAATCCGCGCTTCCGCTTCTTCGGCAACGTGGAGCTGGGGCGCGACATCTCTCACGACGAGCTGGCCGAGCGCTACCACGCGATCGTGTACGCGACCGGCTCGCCCGCCGACCGGCCGCTCGGCATCCCCGGCGAGGACCTGCCGGGCAGCCATCCCGCGACCGATTTCGTGGGCTGGTACAACGGCCACCCCGACTTCCCCGACCACGACTTCGACCTGTCGGCCGAGCGGGCGGTCGTGGTCGGCAACGGCAACGTGGCGCTCGACGTCGCGCGGATGCTCACGCTCACCCACGAGGAGCTGGCGGTGACCGACATCGCCGACCATGCTCTGGAGGCGCTCGACGCGAGCAACGTCCGGGAGATCGTCGTCGTCGGCCGGCGCGGGCCTGCCCAGGCCGCCTTCACCAACCCCGAGCTGCGCGAGCTGGGCGAGCTGGGCGACGCCGACGTGGTCGTCGACGCCGAGGAGCTGGAGCGGGCGCTTGCGGTGGAGGACCCCAACATGAACGTCACCTCCACCCAGAACGTGGCGATCCTGCGCGACTACGCCGGGCGTGCCCTCACCGGCAAGAGCAAGCGGGTGATCCTGCGCTTCCTGCTCTCCCCGGTGGAATTGGTTGGGAATGAAAGTGGCGTGCGTGCCGTGGTCCTCGCGCGCAACCAACTTCAGGCCGGCGAGAACGGCCGCCTGAAGGCGGTCGCGACCGGCGAGAGCGAGCGCATCGAGGCGGGCCTGGTGATGCGCGCGATCGGCTACCAGGGCAGGCCCTTGCCTGGCGTGCCCTTCGACGGGCGCTCGGCCACGATCCCCAACGAGGGCGGGCGAGTGATCGGGCCGGACAGCGCCCTGGCCGGCGAGTACGCGGTCGGCTGGATCAAGCGCGGGCCCTCGGGCGTGATCGGCACCAACAAGAAGGACGCCCAAGAGACGGTCGACGCCCTCCTGGCGGACCTCGCCGCCGGCATCCAGCTGGAGCCTGGCGACCCCGATCCCGCAGCGATCGAGCGGCTCCTGACCGAGCGGGCGCCTGCGCTCGTGACCTACGAGGGCTGGTCTGAGATCGACCGCCACGAGCAGGCCCTGGGCCAGCCCCACGGCCGCCCCCGGGTCAAGCTCACGCGGATCGAGCACCTGCTGCGCGTGGCGGCCGGCGAAACGCCCACGGAGGAGCCGCTAGACACGCTGGGCTTGCGCTGAGGAGTCGCCGGAGCGGGTGTGTTCCCGTTGGGGGACGCCCTGCGCGTGCGGGCGCGCGCATGTGCGCGCGAGGCATCCGAACGGACACATCGCCGCAACCCAGCCCGGCGGCCCATCTGCCACACTAGGCGCTTCGCGCGCCGTTAGCTCATCGGGTAGAGCTCCGGACTTTTAATCCGGCGGGGCGGGTTCGAGTCCCGCACGGCGCACTCCCAATCCCCAGCAACCAAGCAATTTCCGCTTGGAAGACTAGTTTGGCGTCACGGCGGAGCAAGCCACCACCGCGTGGTTGCCACTTTGCGCGACTTTGGAGTCGGCATGGGTTTGAACTGGCGGAATCTGCTGTGCGAAGCTGGGAGTCGCCGATGGATGCGCGTGTGAGGACTGTTGTCGCCGGGCTGTCGATGCTTGCGAGCCTTGTCGCGCTGCTCGCGGGGGCGGGGGGTGCAGGTGCGACCGCTACGGTCGAATGGGTGCCACCGCGCCTGGTTGACGCCACCGCGCCGTTCGGGCATGCGCCGCGCTTCACGGACGTGGCCTGTCCGTCTGTGTCCTTCTGCACTGGTGTCGGCTACCGCGGCGAAGTTGCCGTGTCGAGCGATCCGGCCGCGGGCATGCCGATCTGGTCGGCCGCGCGCTTGTTCGGATACGGCCTGGAAACGGTGTCCTGCCCCGAGACCGGGGCGTGCATCGTGGTCGGGCCCTCCGCCATGATCTGGACGACGAGCGAGGGCACGGCGGCGCTGGCCTCCTGGCGCTCGACGTCGCTCGCCCAGGGCACCGACCAGCCCACGCTCAGCGACGTGTCTTGTGCCTCGGTCCGCATGTGCGTGATCACCGCGATCTCATACTCGGGCTCGGCACGCACAGCACAGGCGCTGGTCTCGGTCGACCCGTTCAGCGCCACGCCTCACTGGGTGGCAGCGCCCATCTCGGACCAGACCTTCTACCCCAGCAAGATCCAGTGTCCTACCGAGCAGCGCTGTATAGCCACCGACGGGAGCACAACGATGATCCTCTCGGTCGACAGCGCGGGCCACGGGACGTGGAGCCCGGGCTCGGGGTGGCCGGGGGATGCCGAAGCGTCTCTGACGGGCTGGTCATGCCCGACCGCGTCGTTCTGCCTCGCAGTCGACAGCGAGGGGAACGCGACGGCCTGGCGTTACTCCGAATCGTCGGGGATCTTCAGCTTCACGCAGACGAAGGTCGACCCGCTACGGCTCACGGGCGTGTCCTGCGCGTCGGAATCGTTCTGCCTCGCCGTCGACAGCGGCGGCAACGTCACCAGCTCGAGCAACCCGGCGGATGCCACGCCGACGTGGTCGTCGCCCCTCACCGTCGATCCTGAGGCCGGCAGCGTGCTTCCCGGCGGAGGGCTGGTGCTCTCCGAAGGCCTCGAAGCCAGCAACAGCGGACAATCGCTGACAGTCGCGTGCCCGGGCGCTGAACGATGCGTGGCCCTCGACACCTACGGCAACGAGCTGATCGGCGCACCGCCGATCGCGCAGCCCGCCGGCTGGCGCCGCGCGACGGCGCTCGCCCCGCAAAACGGAATCGAAGCGATCGCGTGCCCGAGGGCGCACCTGTGCGCGGCGATCGACGACGCTTCGCGTGTTATCAGCTCGCGGACGCCGGGATCGGCCTCTTCGACCTGGGGAGCGGCGACTATCCCGAGTCTCGCCGACAGCTACGCCCCGTGGGGTCTCGCCTGTTCGGGCCGTCCGCTGTGCATCGCCTGGGATCGCTCATACAAGTGCTGCCACGCGCAGGCGCAGCAGATGGTCGCGTCGGTCCATCCCGACGGAGGTGGCTCATCGTGGCGGCCGATCGACGGGGGAGCCTTCTTTGGCGGCCTGCTGGAAAGCGGAGCGACTTCATGTCCGTGGCGCGGCATCTGCCTCCTCTTCCGCAGCCACCGGGGCCAGCCGCCCGGAGTCGTCGTAGCCGAAACCGGGTCGCGCCACCGCCATCGGCCGCGGCAGTTCATCCCGCTCTACGGCGACACGGCGTGCCCCGCCGTCCGGCTGTGCTTGTCGGTCGCGATCGACGGTGAAGTGGGCGCCGCGGGGAAGACTGGGCTGGTCCAGATCAGCACCGCGCCCGCGTCGGGGCGATGGAGGGCACGGCGTGTCGGCTCGCGGCCGCTCAGCGGGATCAGCTGTCCAAGCACCCGACTATGCTTCGCGTTCGATAACAACGGCGACGTGCTGTGGTCCAACCATCCGCGCTTGGGCGCGTGGAGGAAAGCCCGTGCCGCAGCGGCACCACTCACCGATCTTGACTGCCCGTCGGCCGGTCTGTGCGTGGGAATCGACAGGTCCAACGAAGTCGTGTGGAGCACGTCACCGCTGGGCGGCGCCTCCGCCTGGAAGTCGGAGCTGCTCGAGACGGACGGCTCGCTTTCGTCGGTGGCGTGTCCCTCGCCGCGCGCCTGCCTCGTCGCGGACACCGCGGGCCGCCTCGCGCTCGGCGTCACACGCGGCCGCTAGCTGTAGAACCTGAGCAGGTTGTTTATCCGGTCCTCCTTGGAGGCTGGTGGTGTCAAAGCCCCAGTCCCAAGGAGGAGCCGGATGAAGCTGCACGCTAATGCCGCGCTGTCATTTAGGCAGCGTGAGCGGATGGCACGTCGTGTTGTCGATGAGGGATGGTCGGTCAAGGACGCCGCGTTGGCGGCGGAGGTGAGCGCTCGCACCGCGGGGAAGGCGGCGCCGTGACGGCTCAGGCGTGGACCGCAGGGTCGTTGGTTGGGAGTGCGTGCATATCGCTATCGACGACGCGACACGCCTGGCCTACGCCGAGGTCTTGCCCAATGAGAAAGCGACCACAGCAATTGGGTTCCTGCGCCGCGCCGTCGCTTTCTTCAAGCGACATGGCATGCACGTCCAAGAGCCGATCACCGATAACGGGGCGCCCTACATATCGACAGTGCACGCGATCGCGTGCAGGACTCTCGGGATCCGTCATCTCCGCACCAGGCCCCGCAGACCCCAAACCAACGGCAAGGCAGAGCGTTTCATCCGCACCATGCTCGCCGGCTGGGCCTACGGAGCGATCTACGCCACCAGCCAAGAACGCACCGCAGCCCTTGACGGATGGCTATGGACCTACAACCATCGACGACGACACCAAGCCATCGGGCGACAGACACCCATCAACCGACTGAACAACCTGCTCGGGTCTTACAACTAGGTCGCATCCAATGTTGCCACAAGGCCACTAATGGTCCAGGCTGCACCGGACCTAAGCTGTTTCCGTGGCTTCTGGACACAGAGATCAAGATAGTCGTCTGATACCTATCCGACCCCTCGTCTATAAGTCAATCTCTTGAGATTGTTCGATTAAACCGCTAAACCTCTTTGGGTCGATACTCCACAACCAGAGAGAAACGACCGATACCCGCCTTGAGTCGAGCGCCTGTTCCTATGTAGGAGGTAGCCATGAAGAAGCTATTTGCCGCAGTCGTGATCATGGCTGCTTTCGCTGTAACGCCGTCGGCGTTTGCGGCCACGCAGCTGGTCCCTGCCTACTTCTATCCGACTGGAACGCCCAATCCGTGGCACACTATGTGTAACGAAATGAGCACAGAAGGCTATGGGTCGACGGCCATCATGAACCCCGCAAGCGGACCAGGCGAACACAAAGATGAAAACTACGCCTCGGCGCTTAACTATTGCCAAGAAGCCGGTCAGAATGTCATCGGCTATGTCGCCACCAAATACACTGAACGTCCGCTCGCTCAAGTCGAGGAAGAAATTAACGCCTACTATTCCTTCTACTCCACGATAGATGGAATCTTTATCGATGAGATGGCGCAATCTCCCTCGACCATTGCAAAATGTAGTGGCTGCACCATGACAACAGAAGCCTATTACGAGACTGTGTACAATTTTGTGCACAACAAGAGCAGCGAAGCCGACGTCATCGGCAACCCAGGAGCTCCAGCGACCACTGCATGGCAGTTGAACGCTCCTGCCGCAGACGAGATAGTGACGTTCGAGGGAACAAGTGCGAGCTACTCAGCCTATAGCCCCCCGTCCTGGGTGCTCCACATGCACTCAAACGAGATTGCAAATCTAGTGTACGCAGCTCCGAGCACGTCTCTCCTGACGGACTGCGCAAAAGCGGAAACCGACAACGCTGGACTGCTTTACGTCACGAACCTCGAAACGCCCAATCCATATGCAGCGCTACCGTCGTACTGGACGACAGAGACCGAAGTCTGCTGAGCAAGCGGGCATGTGAGTCGCCGACTGATTGCCGCGAATCGCTCTCAGCGCGCGCTCGCGGGCCTGCCGGGCCACCCGAGCTCATGAGATCCTCCAGCGAACAGGACAAAGAGTCTATCAGATTTATCTGATAAGATCATGTCTCATGGTGCGCATGACGGCCACCGAGGTGTCTCGCCACTTCTCCAACGTGATCAACCGAGTCGATGCGGGTGAGGAGATCGAGATCATCCGCAACGGCAGAGCAATCGCGGAGCTTCGGCGACCATCCCAACCTATTGGTATCTCTGGTACGGCGCTGAGAGAGGCTCATGGATGGCCTTCCCCCGCTCGATGAAGACTTTGCGCGCGAGATCGAGACAGAGCGTGCGCGCTTTAGCCCCGAGACTGGCGCGTGGCCGGAATCCTGATCGACACCTCGGTCCTGGTCGACGCCGAGCGCGATCGCGAGGTTCTCGAGCAGCTACCGCAAGACGCCCAGCACTCGATCAGCGTGATCACCGTCAGCGAGCTGCTGCACGGGGTTCATCGCGCTGCACCCGATCATGTGAGAATCCGCCGCCAGGTCGTAGTCGAGGCCTTGCTGGGGGCGATAGAGCAGCTGCCGATCACGTCGCGCGTCGCGCGCCTACATGCACAGATATGGGCCGAGCTGCAGAGAAAGGGCGAAGTCATCGGCGCGCACGACCTCTGGATAGCGACCACCGCGCTTGCGCACGGACTTACGCTCGCGACCGTTAACGCCAGCGAGTTCAAGCGCGTACCCGCGCTCGAGCTTCTGACGATCAAGAGTAGGCGGTCTGACGGGTAAGGTCCAGCAGCTCCTGTCACTCATCCCCGAGTGACGATGTTGCGGCGCGGGAAGTTATAGGTGGTGGAGAGCCAGTCAAGTCCTATTTACGCGCCCGTCGCCGGATGCCGACCGCGGCCAATCCGAGACACCCCCAGCTGACTGTCGCGAACGAGGCGACCGCGGACGCCTTGTAGAGGGGATGCTCCTTGAGCTCGGGCCGCAGGGCCAAGAGCCCGAAGGCGGAGGCGTTCGTCCATGCCCCAAGCGCGAGGGGCAAAGCCACCCGTCGCGGCAGCTCAGGCACGGCGCTGCCGACCAGGACCGAGAGGCCCCCGAGCGCGATCAGGTCGAGGTGGTATTGGCGCAGGCGCGCTGTCGAGCGAATCCCGAGGCGGCGCGCGGCGGGGGGATTGTCGATCGCCAGGGCGTAGGGCCAGCCGGTGAGCGCGCCGAGGGCGAGCTCGATCAGGCCGGAGGCGACGAGGGTGTCGTTGGCGCGTGAGGGACGGTGCTGGGTCATGGTGTCGCTCCTGTCGTGGTGGCGGGCTCGGAAACAGACAATTCGGTTAGGAAGGCAAGAGGCGCTCGGCAAAGGTCGGGGCTGCTCGAGCATGGGCATGTGCCCGCAGTGCGCAAACACAGAGGTGCGGGCGTGAGACACGGCTTGTTTGAAGCTGTGAGGTGTCGGCCAAAGGGACATCAGGTCGCAGTCGCCCGGACACGAGCGGGTCGCGCTCGTAAAGACTCACGCTTCCTCCCCCAGCACGCCCTGGGCCGCCTCGGGCGCGAGCAGGCCGCGCACGATGACGGCGCGCGCGATCGCGAGGACGGAATCGAACTCGTCCTCGCTGAGCGCCATGTTACCGGGCAGCAGATGCGCGGCGATGATCCCGTCCCAGGAGGCCCACAGGAAGATCGCCACCGCGCGCGGATCGACGTCGGGGTCCACCCCCAGCGCGGCCCGCTCCTCAACCGCGGGCGCGAGGCCCAAAGAGAGGCCCTCGGAGATAGCGCCGGACATCCGCGCGATCTCATCGGCGACGCGCCGCGCCACCCGCTCGGAAGCGGCGGTGGCGGGCCCGCCCGTGGGACCGCCGGGAGGAGGAAAGCGAAAGAAGCGAAACAGACTTGGATGGGTGCGGGCAAAGCGCAGATAGCCCTCGCTCAAGCCAAGCAAATTCTCTTGAGACCCACTCCGGTACACGAGCCCCCAGCCCGAAGTCGGGCAGGGGACGCTCGATCCCAAGGTGCAGGACATCACCACACCCGCCCGGTCACATAAGCTCCCCCCACTTCAATCAGCCCGAGCAGCCCGCGCGTCTGGCGCCACTCCGGCCCCTTGCCGACGAGGTTTCCAAGGCGCTCGTGGACAATGCTCTCAACGCTCGCCAGCACGGATTGCTTGTCGTGCTCCTTCGCAATGTTGCCCAACAGGGTTTCCCAGTCTCTCGGGTTGCTGCTCGACGCGACACCCAAAACTGCGTTTGACTGGTATAGGAGGTTGCGCTCTCCAAGCTTAGCCAACAACTTCCAACGGTCCGGCCGATCCTTGTTCGCCTCCCAGGCGGCGCTGAACACCTTCAGTATTCGCTCAGCGGGCTGCGAGTTGGCCACAGCAACGACCACGAAGAAGGCGTGCCACTTGTCGTCCGGCTTCATTGTGGACAAGCTTCCATAAATCGACTTGAGGTCTGCTTTTGGCGTGGCGCCGCCAGACGCCAGCTCGCCCCTGAGGGACTCCAGTCGAGAGCTCGCGAAAGTCGATGACGTGCGGAAGTGTCGCTCGACCATTCGCTGTGTATCCAAAGACTGCCGGTGGACGATCATCTCGGCGTCTGCGCGGACCGCCGCGGCCGTCTCGGCAGACTGCTCGGCCAACCTGGCGGTCAACTCGACCAGTGGCTTTGCGCTGGAAGTTTCGGCCGCCCGGTGAACGCTGTTGGCGGCCATCAGATACTCCGACACGGCCGGATGGCTAAAGCGAATGCCATGCGCCACACGCATCAAAACGCGCTCGTCGATCAGCGCGCGCAGGACTGCCGCCCCATCCGCTGCGGGAGGTGAATCCGTCTTTGACAGAATATGCTCGGCCTGCTCGAATGGAATCGTGCGTTGATCTATCAGCGCAAACGCAAGCATACTCAGACGCGTATCCAGCTCGTCCGCAGTAATACCGGATACCATGCCGATGACCAGCTCGCTCTTCCGTCGGATGTATCCGGCCAGAATGTGATCGCGGGACACATCTTCAACGCTCACCCGCCCGGCGTACTCATATGATTCTGACAGTGTGCGCAGATTGAGCGGAAGCGACAATCTGGCCAAAACGTCATCGGGAATATCGCCGTGAAGCTCATAATCGAATACCGACGCGTACTTGCCGATCGCTGCTTGCAGCTCGGGCTCGGAGAACTGCGACACCTTACGTCGAAATGACAAAACACCGCGCCCCTCGAACACAGTGAACCATCGGTCCCACTCGCTGTCGCGAAGAGTGAACAGCAGAGCGATCGGATAGGCGCGCGGTCCCCACTTCCCCGCCTGCTTGTTAAGCGCATCGACAAACCTGAACGTGTCCACGAGCTGCTTCTGATAGGTCGCGGGGTCCGCCCGATCCAGTCCGTCAACCACCACCAAGATGGGGACGCGCGCTCGGGTCAGCAAATCGAGGCCTGCGTCCTGGCCGAGCGCGTCTGTCAGGCGCTTGAGATCCTCAGCGATTGGATCGCCCCCGCGACGAAGCACCGTAGCGCAACTCTGGATACGCCGAGAAAACTCGACAGCGAGCATCGTCTTCCCCGTGCCAGGGTTGTCACTGACAACCATGATCTGCGGCGGCGGCGCTCTGATCACGGGATCGCCGCTGACGATACCTCGCTTGGGCTTGGCGATCCTGTGGGTGCGGAGCAGGTTGACCGGGCTGACCGCATTAATGGCGGCCTCAACAGCCGTGTCGATCCAGCGCTCAACGTAGAGCCGATCGTGGACCGGCAGCCGCTCTTCACGAAGAAAGTCAGCCGATGCCCTTACGCATGCGGAGCGAACCTGCTGGAGCGCGTCCCGGCTGGCGAGGTCGCGGCGCTCTGGGCTGGCCCCGATCGATCGCACCGCTCCCGCTTCGAAGGCCTTGTTGCGAAATGAGGTTTGCCCACCAAGGTTGTTGCGGTCGCGTGCCTGTGGCGTAGGTAGCGAGTTGGCATGTAGTCTGGCCTTGATCTCGGCAAAAATCTCATTCAGGTTAAGCAGGGCTTTGCTACTTGCGATCCCTTCTCCGAGAACGGCAATGAGCATCTGGGTAAACGCCGTGTATTGCTGGTCTGCGGGAGCAAGCGCCTCGCGGTTCTCCGGCGTCGCAGTCAATATGAACGACCCGTCGACATCGGCCTGGGCTGCATAGGAGTCCTCGCCCATCGCCTCGTTTGCGGCCCGGCCGCTGTAACAGCAATCGAGGATGACAACGCGCCGGCGGGCGGGGCTGTCCCGTATTGGATCGCGTACCCACTGATACGGCACTTGCGAGTGAGCTCTGGCCGCGTCTGAATCGGCGATCGTCAGCTGAAGGTCTCCTGCCCGGTTTGTGAGACCGTGCCCGGCGTAGTAGATGAGCAGCATGTCTGTCGCGGCTTGCGCAGCGGCCACAATCGGGTCGACAAGCTGGGCCGGCGTCTTTGGATCGGCTACTACCCGACAGTGATCCTCGGTGACACCCCACACGCCCGGGTCGCGCAGGATCGCAGCCATCGCGCCCAGGTTATTGCGGACGCTTGACAGCGACGGGAGAAGCTCATAGCGACTGCCCCCAATAAGCACGGCTCTCGACTGAGCCGGATCGGCCAGCGTCATTGGATGTCTTGATGACCAAGCACATCCCTGATGATCTCCTCAGGATCAGAGATGCGCTCGGCCGTCACCAGGATTTGCCGCCCATCTTCGGTATGAAGCTCTATCCGCACATCCGACCGCTTGGGTTGCTCAAACCAGGTCTTTAGCGACGAGAGCAGAACGCTCAGCGCACCGCCGCTGCCAAGGGCCACGACAAGGGCTTCGCGCGTGGCGCCCATCGTTCCGTGATCGGGGTTGGCTGTGGCGATTGTGACGCGTCCGCGAAACTCGGGCTCGCGGCGCAGCCAGTCGTCCAGTGCGATCAGAGTGTCTGACTCAGTCGCGCTTATCGAGATGGCGAGCTCCATGCGCCGGGATGTTACCGGCGCATCCTGTCGAGGTTGGAACCCCGAGCCGGCTCGATAGCGGCCTGCGCCAAGCTCGATCGCCAGCCTGACTGTTTGTCGCCAGCCTGACTGTTTGTCGCCGGCCTGACTGTTTGGCCAGCGTCTAGACTGGCCATGCTCACTCCGCGCGTTCAGCCGCGGCGACAACCAGGAGGTCCTCGTATGAGCCGCAACCAGGCGCCCCCCTACAACGTCAACGGCCGCACCGCGTTCATTACCGGCGCCGCGCGCGGCATCGGCGCCGAGTCGGCTCGGCGGCTGCACGCCAAGGGCGCCAACGTGGCGCTCGTCGGCCTGGAGCCCGAGCGCCTGGAGGCCCTGGCCGCCCAGCTCGGCGACCGCGCGATCGCGATCGAGGCAGACGTGACCGACTTCGACGCCCTGGAGCGCGCCGTCGGCGTGACGGTCGAGCGGTTCGGGGGCATTGACGTGGGCATCGCCAACGCCGGCATCGCCTACACCGGCCCGCTCGCGACCGCCCCGATCGAGCAGGTGGAGCGCACCTTGGCGGTCAACTTCCTGGGCGTGTGGCGCACCGACCGCGCCCTGATCGGCCAGATCGCAGAGCGCAAGGGCTACCTGCTTAACATCGCCTCCCTGGCAGCCGTTTCGCACGCGCCGATGATGGGCCCTTACACGGCTGCCAAGTCAGGCGTGGAGGCGCTCACCGACGCTTTGCGCCTGGAGACGGCGCCGAGTGGCGCGAAGGTGGGCTGCGCCTACTTCGGCTTCATCGACACTGACCTGGTGCGCGCCAGCTTCAACCAGCCCTCAGCCCAGGCGATGACCGGACGACTGCCCGGCTTCATGCGCAACCCGGCGCCTCTCTCCAAGGCGATCGACGCCATCGAGCAGGGCATCGAAAAGCGGTCCGACCGGCTGTGGGCGCCGCGTTGGATCGGCGCCATGCTGATCCTGCGCGGTGTGTTGCAGCCGCTCACCGAACGCCAGATGCTCAGAGAACCGGAGCGCCTGCGCGCCGGCCTCGAGGCGGCGGCGTCCTCGCATGAGACCGACACCCAGGACCCGCTCCTGGGTGTCGCTATGCAGGCGGTCGATAAGTAACTACTGCTCTGCGGGAACCTCCGGATCCCCATCCGCCAGGATCCGATACAGGTCGCGCCGAGCCGTCGTGAGCACCTTGCGGGCCTCCCCGATCTGAGCGTCGCTGCCGCTGCGCATCACCTGCGCGAAGGCCGCGGCGACCTCGCGCATAGTCCGCGCCAAGTCCGCGGCTTGATCGCTGACGTTGCCGCTCATTTGCTCCCATGGAGCCGGCGCATCGGCGTCGCGCTCCTGTATGTGAGCATTGCCGGCGTCGGTCAGCTCGAACACCTTGCCGGTGGCGCCCCCGCCTTCGCTTGAGCGGATCAGGCCCTCGTCCTCGAGCTGCTGCAGGGCTGGGTAGACCGAGCCGGGGCTGGGACGCCACGCTCCGTCGCTGCGCTGCTGGACCTCCTGCATGATCTGGTAGCCGTTGCGCGGCTCCTCCGCCAGCAGAAGCAGCGCGGCGGTGCGGATGTCGCCGCGACGGGCTTTGCGCCCGCGTCCGAAGCGAGGGCCGCCGGGGCCGCCGAATCCGCCGAACGAAAAGCCTTCGAACCCGCCGCGGCCGCCAGGGCCGAAATCGCGGGGTCCGTGATGGTGGCTGTGTCGGTGTCCTCCGCCGGGAGGCCCACCTCCGCGCCCGGTCATCGCGCGCAAGTAGTCCTTCAAGTCCTGTCGGGAACGGTGCAAGCAGCGAAGGTCGTCGTGCAAACAGCCTCCCTCCTCAGTCGCGTATATCGCATGAGCAAACATATCTAACTCCTATCGTGTTCTATCAACGTAAGCTCACGATATATCGTTATCTCGGGGATGTCAAGTCCCCGTCGCGCGCAGCCGGCGGCCGGAGTTCCGAGCGAAGCTGTATTTACTCGACGGCCGAGAACTCGGCGATCGCGATCGCCAGCATCACAAGCCCGATGATCCCGACCATGGCGGCCTGCAGCAGACCGGGCACGTGCCAGCCCCACCAGGTCACGCCCGGCGCCAGGGCTTGGCGTACCAAGGGCGAGATGTCGAGGTGGGCGAACACGGCCCGGCGCATCGGGTCGACCGCGTAGGTGAGCGGGTCCAGGCGGTTGAGCACCGCCAGCCAAGGCGGCAGTTTGTTGACCGGGAACAGGGCGCCCGAGAGGAAGAACATGGGCATGATCGCCATCTGCATCAACGCCATGAACGACTGCATCTGGGTGACGCGCGCGGCGGCCATCATGCCGAAAGCGGTGATGGCAAAGGCCAGGAGCACCAACAGTCCAAACACCTCGAGCGCCAGGCCCAGCGTGTAGTGGACGCCCACGAGCGGGCCGATCGCCATCACGATCACGCCCTGGAAAGCGGCGACGGTGGCGCCGCCGACGCACTTGCCGAGCACGATCGAGGAGCGCCTGACCGGCGCGACCATCATCTCGCGCAGAAAGCCGAACTCGCGATCCCACACGATCGAGGCGGCGGAGAACATGGCCGTGAACATGACCGCCATGCAGAGGATGCCCGGGTAGATGAAGGTCCTGAAGTTGACCCCGTGGGTGCTGGTCGATACGAGCGTGGATAGGCCGGTGCCGAGCACGAACAAGAACAGGAACGGCTGGATCAGCGAGGTGAGGATGCGCAGACGGTCGCGCGAGAAGCGGATCAGCTCGCGCCGCCACACCGCCTTGATCGCGCGCAGCTCTGAGCGCACGGTGCGCGCGGGCACGTGTTGGGCGGCGACTTCGTGCGAGCCGACGCCGGCGGTCGCTGGCGCGGGAGTGGGTGGAGCCGTGCTCTTGGTGGCCATCAGCGGCTCATCATCTTCGCCATGTTGCGCATCATGTCGTTGGAGCCCGCCTCGGCGTCCCTGATCGTGGTGCCTGTGTAGGACATGAAGACGTCGTCGAGCGAAGGCCTGGCCACGCTGACCGAGCGGATCGCAAGGCCAAGCTCGGAGAACAGGCGCGGCACGAACTGCTCGCCTGAAGCCACGCCGAAAGTGACCTCGCCTTCGGCGATCTGGGCCTCGATGCCGAAGCGCTCGCCCAGGGCGGCGATCGCGGCCTGGTCGTCGTCGGTCGTGATCTGCACGCGATCCTTGCCCACGCTGGCCTTCAGGGCCTCGGGCGTGTCGAGCGCGACGATCTTGCCGCGGTCGATGATCGCGATGCGGTCGCAATACTCGGCCTCGTCCATGTAGTGGGTCGTCAAGAAGATCGTGACGTCCTGCTCGTCTTCCAGTTTGGTGATGTAGGACCAGATCGAGCTGCGCGTCTGCGGGTCGAGGCCGATCGTGGGCTCGTCGAGGAACAGCACGCGCGGCGAATGGAGCAGCCCGCGCGCGATCTCAAGGCGCCGCTTCATGCCGCCCGAGAACGTGCCGACCAGGCTCTCGCGCCGCTCCCACAACTGCAACATCTCCAGGACCGTCTGCATGCGCGGAGCGATCGCCTCGCGCGGCATTCCATACAGCTCGGCGTGCAGGCGTAGGTTCTGCTCGGCCGAGAGATAGTTGTCGAGCGTGGTGTCCTGAAAGACGAGCCCGATGTTGCGGCGCACGCGGTCGCGCTCGCGCACCACGTCCAGGCCCGCGACCGAGGCCGAGCCGCCGGTGGGCCGCGCCAGCGTGCACAGCATCGAGATCGTGGTCGACTTGCCGGCGCCGTTGGGCCCAAGGAAGCCGAACGTCTCCCCACGCGCGACCTCGAAGTCGATCCCGCGCACGGCTTCGATCTCGCCGTAGCTCTTGGTCAGCCCGGCGACGGAGATCGCGGGCGCGCTCTGGTTATCGTGCGGTCGTCCGTTGGAACTAGTGGCGGAAATGACGGACATGGGTAGCCACCATAGCGACGCTGGCCGCGTCAGCCGCCGCCACAACCTCCTCGTCGCGCACCGAGCCACCGGGCTGGATAATCGCCGTCACGCCCGCATCGATCGCGAGCTGGGGCCCGTCGGCAAACGGGAAGAATGCGTCGGAGGCGAGCGACGCGCCGGCCAAGCGATCCGCTCGCGCCCCTTCGCCCTCGCCCGCCTGGGCCTTCTCGATCGCGATGCGCACGGCGTCCACCCGGCTCATCTGGCCGGCGCCGATCCCGATCGTGGCCCCGTCGCGGGCGATCACGATCGCGTTGGAGCGCACGTGGCGGCAGACCTGCCAGGCGAAGCGCATGTCATCCCACTCGGCCTCAGTGGGCTGCTTGGCGCTCATCACCGTCATCTGCTCGGCCGTCTCTGACACCTCATCGCGATCCTGCACGAGCAGACCGCCGATCACAGGCTTGGCCTCGAGACCGCCCGCCGGCTCGGGCCAATCGGGCAGCTCCAAGAGGCGCACGTTCTTCTTCTCGGTCAAGACCGCCAGCGCATCGGCCTCGAAGCGGGGGGCTAGCAGGACCTCGATGAACTGCTGTGAGAGGGCCTGGGCGCAGGCAAGGTCGACCGGGCGGTTGAGCGCGATCACGCCGCCGTAGGCGCTGACGGGGTCGCTTGCGAAAGCTCGCGCGTATGCGTCCTGGGCGGTCTTGCCGAGCGCGCAGCCGCAGGGATTGTTGTGCTTGACGATCGCGCAGGCCGGCTCGGAGAAGTCCTCGACCAATTCACGCGCCGAGGACAGGTCGAGCAGGTTGTTGAACGACAGCTCCTTGCCGTGCAGCTGAGCGACCCCGGCCAAGAGGTGCGTGGGAGCGCCGACCTCGGCGTAGTAGGCGGCGCGCTGGTGGGGGTTCTCGCCGTAGCGCAGCTCGGCCGCCTTCTCATAGGCGTAGGCGCGCTGCGCGGGGAAATCCTCGTCGGCGCGCTGGGCGAACCAGGTCGAGATCGCAGCGTCGTAGCGCGCGGTGCAGGCGTATGCCTTGCCCGCCAAACGCTCGCGCGTGGCCATCGACAGGCGCCCGTCGGACTCGCGCAACTCGGCCAAGACGGGCGCATAGTCGGCGGGGTCGACGAGCACGGCGGCGTAGGCGTGGTTCTTGGCGGCGGCCCGGATCATCGTGGGGCCACCGATGTCGATGTTCTCGACGATCTCCGCGTCGGTGGCGTCGCCGCGCGCGAGCGTCTGCTCGAAGGGATACAGGTTCACACACACCAGGTCCACGGGCTCGATCGAGTGCTGGGCGGCCGCCTGGAGGTGGGTCTCGTCGCTGCGCACGGCCAACAGACCGGCATACAGGCGCGGGTGGAGCGTCTTCACGCGCCCGTCCATCATCTCGGGGAAGCCGGTGAAGTCCTCGATCGCGCGTACGGCCAGGCCCGCGTCGGACAGGGCGCGCGCGGTGCCGCCGGTCGAGACGATCTCCACGCCCAGGTCGATCAAGCCCTTGGCCAATGCGAGGACACCCGCCTTGTCGGACACCGAGATCAGGGCCCTGCGCACCTGAGTCGCGCCCGGCTCGGCGCGCTCGATTCCGGTCTGGGGCTGGGGAGCGCTCATCTGGCGCGCAGGTTATCCGCGTGGCGCGAGGACCGCGTGGCGGTCACGAGACCTGGGTTGGAGCGGAGGCGATCGTGACGCGGCGCGGGTTCTCGGGGTCGGCGGCGAGCGCCGCGCGCGCAAACAGGCGCACGGCTTCGGGCAACAGCGAATGCTCGATCGGCCGTAGCGCCGCCAGCACCTCGTCCGGGTCGCGCGCATCGGGCAGGTCGATCGCCCGCTGCAAAATGACCGCGCCGCTGTCCACGCCGGCGTCGACGAAATGGACGGTCACCCCGAACACCTTGACCCCATAGGCCAGGGCCTGCTCGATCGCTCGCAACCCGGGGAAGGCCGGCAACAGGGAGGGGTGCACATTGATGACGGCGCCGGGGAAGCGCTCGAGGAAAGCGAAAGTGAGCAGCTCCATGTAGCCGGCGAGCACGACCAGGCGTACGCCGCGCTCTGCAAGCCAAGCGGCCATCGCGGCGTCGCGGGCCTCGCGATCCTCATAGGCGGAGCGCTCGAACACGGCGGTCGCCACGCTGCACGCCGCGGCGCGCTCCAAGGCCAAGGCCCCGGGCGCCGAGGAGGCGACCGCGACGACCTGGGCCTCGTGGCCGTGCACGGTGTCGAGCAGGGCCTGAAGATTGGTGCCGGTTCCCGACACGAGCACGGCGATGGGCAGCGATTCGCTCACGCGACGGGCACGGCGGTAGCGAGCGGCTCACTCATGCCCGCGCCACCCTAGCGGGCGGGTGCGACGAGCCCACACGTCAAGCGGGGGCTACCTCTAGGGCGTACTTGCCCTGGGCCCCGGCGCTGCCCTTGACCGGATACTCACCGGTGAAGCAGGCGTCGCAGTGAGTGGCGCGTTCGCCCCCGACGGCCTCATACACCCCATCCAAAGAGAGGTAGGCCAACGAGTCGCAGCCCAGCTCGGCCGCGATCTCGGGGAGCGAGCGTTCGTGGGCGATCATCTCCTCGCGCGTGGACATGTCGATCCCGTAGTGGCAGGGGTGCTTGATGGGGGGCGCGGAGATCCGCATGTGGACCTCGACGGCGCCTGCGTCGCGCAGCATCTGGACGATCTGGCGCGTGGTGTTGCCGCGCACGATCGAGTCGTCGACGACGACCAGGCGCTTGCCGCCGACGACCTCGGGCAACGGGTTGAACTTGAGCCGCAGGCCGTGCTTGCGCAGCTCCTGTCCGGGCTGGATGAAGGTGCGGGCGACGTAGCGGTTCTTGACGAAGCCGTCGTCTTGAGGCAAACCACTCGCGCGCGCGAAGCCGCGCGCAGCCGCGTTACCGGAATCGGGCACGGGTATTACGAGATCGGCCTCGGCGGGCGACTCGCGCGCCAAGATCTCCCCCATCCTTCCCCGCGCGACCTGCAGGACGTGACCGTTCATGCGGGAGTCGGGGCGCGCGAAGTAGATGTACTCGAACACGCAGAAGGCCTTGCGGGAGTCGGGCATGACGCGCCGGCTCCGCAGGCCGTCGGCGCCGAGCGTGACGACCTCGCCGGGCTCCACGTCGCGCACGAAAGTGGCGCCGATGATGTCGAAGGCGCACGACTCGGAGGCCACGCAGTAATGGCCCTCCCGCCCGGGCTCGCCGCTCCCTGCTCCCCGGCCCGAGCCCGTCTCTCCACCAAGACCCCGTGCAGCTGCCTCGTCCGCGCCATCCCCGGTCGCAGGAAGCACCCCGATCGCCAAAGGCCGCAGGCCGTGGGGGTCGCGGAAGGCGACCACGCGATCCTTGGTCATGACGACGATCGAGAAGGCGCCCTGCAGGCGCGGCAGGATGTCGGCGATCGCATCCTCGATCTGGTGGGCGGGGTGCGTGGCGATCAAGGCCGCCACGATCTCCGAGTCGGAGGTCGAGGAGAACGTGACGCCCTGCTCGGACAACTCGGCGTGCAGCTCGAGGGCGTTGATCAGGTTGCCGTTGTGGGCTAGGGCGACCTCGCGCCGAGAGCCGTCGGTGCCCTCGGAGCGCTGCACGGGCTGGGAGTTCTCCCAGGCGTTGGAGCCGGTCGTGGAGTAGCGCACGTGGCCGATCGCCAGCTCCCCTTGGAGGGTGCGCAGGTCGTTCTCGGAGAACACCTGCGAGACGAGGCCCAGCTCGCGACGGGTCATGATGTTGCCGCCGCGATCTGCCGCGGCGATCCCGGCCGACTCTTGGCCCCGGTGCTGGAGGGCATACAGGGCGAAGTAGGACAGCCGCGAGACCTCGTGGCCGGGCGCGTATATGCCAAAAACACCGCACTCGTCGCGCGGCCCGTCGCGGTCCTCCGGACAAGGGCTGGCCGCCCTTCCTTCAGGCATAGCTTTGCTCACGGTAGCAGTCATGCGAACAAGCTCGCCAATGCTCCATGCGCGCCGGAGCAGCTCGGACAGCGACAGGTCGATCTGATCCCCGATGACCAGCGACTGTCCTTCGACGATTCCAATCAACTCGATCTTCGTTCGCTGGAACAGGGAGCCGAAGACCTGTACGTCGCCGCTGAGCAGGAAGCCACCGCAGCACTCGCCGAACAGCCACTCCAGATCAGCGGGGGAGCCTACCTGTGCTCCCAGCCCGCCAGCCATGCAACACTCCGCCAGCGCGACCGCCAGGCCGCCCTCAGCGATGTCGTGAGCGCTTGAGACAGCGCCGGCGCGGACCGCCTCTCGCACCGCCGCCTGGGCTGCCGCGACCGCCGCGACGTCCACCGCGGGCAGGCCATCGGGCAGAGCGTGGCCCCACAGCTTGGCCAGCTCGCCGGCGTCCAAGGACGGCGCGAAGGGGCCGACCAGCGCGATCGTGTCTCGCGCGCGCGCGAAGCCGAGCCGGCCCGCGCGGCGCACGTCGGGTACGCGGCCGACCATCCCCACTACCGGCGTTGGGTAGATCGGGCCGGCGCTCGCGCCCTCGTTATAGAGCGAGACATTGCCGCCGACAATCGGCGCCCGCAGAGCCCGGCAGGCATCTCCGAGGCCGCGCACCGCCTCGGTCAGCTGCCAGGCGATGTGCGGCTTCTCCGGGTTGCCGAAGTTGAGGTTGTTGGTGGTGCCGAGCGGCTCGGCGCCGACGCAGGCGAGGTTGGAGGCGCACTCCAGGACGGCCTCGACCGTGCCGGTGTAGGGGTCGGCGGCGACGCGCCGACCGTTGCAGTCGATCGAAACGGCGATCCCGGGGATCGCCCCGCCCAACCTTTCACTACCTCCCGCCTCGGCGGTGGGAGGCGTGGCGCGCTCCCCAGGCGCGCGGATCGCACCCAGAGGGCACACGGCCAGCACTGCGGCGTCGGCCTGCTCGGGGCGCCTGACCGTGCGCGACTGGACGATCGCGTCGTACTGCTCGAACAGGGGTCTGCGCGACGCGAGGTTGGCCGAGGAGAGCAGCGCGAGCAGGGTCTCGGTGGGGCTTGTTTTGGAGGGGAGGAGCGCCTGCGGCGCTGGGTAGGTCGTGCCTGTCGGCTTCCCGGGCTGTAGGTCATAGAGGGGGCAGTCGTCGACCAACGCCCTGACCGGCATGGTCCCGACCGGCTCGCCCGCCTTGAACACGCGCATCTGGCCCGTGTCGGTGACCGTGCCGATCGGCGCGCCGGAGACCTCCCACTTCTCGCACAGCTCCAGGACGGCGCCCACCTTGTCGGGTTCCACCACGCAAAGCATCCGCTCCTGGGACTCGGAGACCATGATCTCGAAGGGCTCCATGTTTGCCTCGCGCAGCGGCACCTTGGCCACGTCGATGTCGATCCCGACCCCGCCCTTGGAGGCCATCTCCGCGGCCGAGGAGGTGAGGCCGGCGGCGCCGAGGTCCTGCAGAGAGACGAGCAGTCCACACTCCAGCAGCTCCAAAGAGCACTCCATCAGCTTCTTCTCCTCGAAGGGGTCGCCGACTTGCACCGTGGGTCTCTTGTCGTCGTCTTCGCCCAACTCGGCTGACGCGAGCACGGAGGCGCCGCCGATCCCGTCGCGGCCGGTGGAGGCGCCGAACAGGAGGACCACGTTGCCGGCGCCGACGGCCGCGCTGGTCACGAGCTGCTCGCGCCGGGCGATCCCCAGGGCCATCGCGTTGACCAGGCAGTTCTGCTCGTAGGGCCCCTCGAAGTAGACCTCACCACCGATCGTGGGCACGCCGATCGAGTTGCCGTAGTGGCCGATGCCGGCGACCGCCCTGTCGAGCAGGTAGCGAGACCTTTGGCTCGTCATCTCTCCAAATCTCAGCGAGTCGAGCACCGCGATCGGCCGCGCGCCGATCGCGAAGATGTCACGGAGAATGCCCCCAACGCCGGTGGCGGCGCCCTGGAAGGGCTCGACGGCGGAGGGGTGGTTGTGCGACTCGACCTTGAACGCGCACACGAGCCCATCGCCGAGATCGACCGCGCCGGCGTTCTCGCCGGGACCCATCACCACGCTGGGCCCTTCGGTCGGCAGGGTACGCAGGAGCTTCTTGGAGTGCTTGTAGGCGCAGTGCTCGCTCCACAAGAGCGAGTACATCGCCAGCTCCAAATGATTAGGTGCCCGCCCACCCGGGCCGCCCTGCTTCTGGCAGATCAAGTCGTACTCGGCCTCGGTGAGTCCGAGCGCAAGCGCATCGTCGAGACTGGGAAGAGTGGCGGAGTCAGACACTCCTACCTCCCGCCCGTCGACTATCCCCAGCCTGTCGAGCCGCTCCCTCAAACATGGGCGCCCTCCACCGCCAGGCGCATCGAAGCGAAGATGCACAGCCCGTCGGTGGAGCCGGTCAGCTCGTCGACGGCGTGCTCGGGGTGAGGCATCAGGCCGAACACGTTGCCACGCTCGTTGCGCACGCCCGCGATGTCGTCGGTCGAGCCGTTGAAGTTCTGGTCAGGCGCATACCTGAGCACGACTTGACCGTTCTCGGCCATCGCCGCCAGTGTCGGCTCGTCGGCGTAGTAACGGCCCCACGAGTGCTTGGCCGGGATGCTGAGGATCGACTTCCCTGTCACGACACCATCAACCACGCTCGAGTCCCCGCCCGGCCTGCACGCACACGTGAAAGCCGTATCGCCCTCCACGACGTCGAGATCCACCTGGCGAAAGGTGAAGCGAAGATTCGTGTTCGGCAGCAGGGCCCCGGGCAGAAGATGCGCCTCGCACAGGACCTGAAAGCCGTTGCAGATTCCAAGCACGAGCCCACCGTCGCGGGCGAACGCGATCACCGACTCCATCACCGGTGAGAAGCGTGCGATCGCGCCCGCCCTTAGGTAGTCGCCGTAGGAGAAGCCGCCCGGCACGACGATCGCGTCGACGCCTTTGAGGTCACGCTCTGCGTGCCACAACAACTCGGCGTCGCCCACGCGCCGCGCCGCGTAGAGCGCATCGACCTCATCGCAGCTGCCGGGGAACTGGAGAACTCCGAACCTCACGGGCACTCCGCTTGGGGCCGCACGCGCTCCGCGCGCGCGGGATCGGGTGGGAGCGAGGGACGGGGGCGCGCCCTCGCTCCGCGATCAATCACCGGCGAGGACGATTTCATAGTCCTCCACAAGCGGGTTGGCCAGCAACTTGTCGCACATCGACTCCAGCTGACTGGGGTCCTGAACGTCCAGCTCCACGAGGCGCCCCACGTGCACGTTCGCGACCCCGTCGAAGCCGAGCGCCGGGAGCGCTCGCTGCACCGCCTCGCCCTGCGGGTCGAGGATGCCGGCCTTGGGGCGGATCAGGACGCGGGCCCTCACGCTCACGCCGCGGCCGGGGGGCCGGCGCCATCTGCCTCGGCGCCGGTGCGCTTCAGCCAGGCGTCAAAAGGCTCCCCGACGATCAACTCGTAGGCTTCGACGTAGCGCGCGCGCGTGCCCGCGACGACATCGTCGGGGATCTCAGGCGCGGGCGGCTGCTTGTCCCAACCGCTGCCTGCAGCCCAATCGCGCACGTACTGCTTGTCGAAGCTGGGCTGGCCTTTGCCCACCTCGTAGCCTGCGACGGGCCAGTAGCGCGAGGAGTCGGGCGTGAGCACCTCGTCGCCCACGACCAGCTCGCCGTCCTCGTCGAGGCCCAGCTCGAACTTGGTGTCGGCCAGGATCACGCCCCGTTCGCGCGCGTGCGCGGCAGCGTAAGAGTAGAGGTCGATCGAGACGCCTCTGACTCGTTCCATCAAGCTTCGGTCGCCGACCAGCTCGGCGGCCCGCTCGAAGTCGATCGCCTCGTCATGGCCGACCTCGGCCTTCGTGGACGGCGTGAAGATCGGCTCAGGCAGCTGCTCCGACTCCCGCAGGCCCACGGGCAGCTCGATCCCGGAAACCTTCCCGGTCGCCTGGTAGTCCTTCCAACCCGAGCCGGTGATGTAGCCGCGCACGACACACTCGACGGGCAGCATCTTCAACTTGCGCACGACCAGGGCTCTGCCGCGTGCCTCCGTGGGTACGCCGTCGGTAGCCGAGATCATGTGGTTGGCGACGATCCCCCGCGTCTGCTCGAACCAGAACGCCGACAGCCCCGTCAGGACCTTGCCCTTGTCGGGAATCGGCGTGGGATGGACCGCGTCGTAGGTGGAGATCCTATCGCTGGCCACCATCAAAAGACGATCGCTCAGGTCATACAGCTCGCGCACCTTGCCGCTTGCGATGAGGGGCAGATCGGCGAGGGCGGCGGTCACTTTTGGCGATGCTACCAACGCCTCAGGCGATCTCGTCGAGACGCGCCACGATCTCGTGCGCATAACGCGTGAAATGCGAGTAATCGAAGATCGCGTCGAGGTCCAGACCGGCGGCGCGCTCATCCGCCGCGAGCAGCTCACGCAGCGGTGTGCCTTCGTCCCAAGCCTGTTGGGCCAGCTCTTGGGCGATGCGGTAAGCCTGGTCGCGCACCATCGGCGCGCGCGCCCGCTCATGGTCACCCTCGACCAATGCGAGCAGCACCCTCTGCGAGAACAGCGCGCCCCATGTCATCCCCAAGTTCAAGCGCATCCGCTCTTCGTCCACCACCAGTCCCTGCACCAGCTTGGTCGCGCTGCGCTGCATGTGGTCGATCAGGATCGTCGAGTCGGGCAGGATCACACGCTCGACCGAGGAGTGGGAGATGTCGCGCTCGTGCCACAGGGCCACGTTCTCCAAGGCCGCTTGAGCGTTGCCGCGCAACACCCGCGCAAGCCCGGAGAGCTGCTCGCTCTTGATCGGGTTGCGCTTGTGGGGCATCGCCGAGCTGCCCTTCTGACCTGCCCTGAAGGGCTCCTGGGCCTCGCGCACCTCGGTGCGCTGCAGGTGCCTGATCTCGGTCGCCAAGCGCTCGATCCCGGCGCCCGCGAGCGCGATCGCCTGCAACAGCTCGGCGTGGCGGTCGCGCGCCACGACCTGTGTTGAGACATCCTCGCGGGCGAGACCGAGCCGGTCGAGCA
This sequence comes from uncultured Solirubrobacterales bacterium, assembly GCA_963809705.1. Taxonomy (GTDB): domain Bacteria; phylum Actinomycetota; class Thermoleophilia; order Solirubrobacterales; family Solirubrobacteraceae; genus Palsa-744. Next base: position 1,511,565 of record CAWEKF010000002.1, read on the forward strand.
CACGCCGCTCGAACTCGGGACTGGTCGCCGCATACGTGCCGACAGCTCCCGAGATCGCGCCGACCGCCACCTGCTCGAAGGCCCTCTGCAAGCGCAGGGCGTTGCGGTGAGCCTCGAAGGCGAAGCCCGCGAGCTTCACGCCGAAAGTGGTCGGCTCGGCGTGCACCCCGTGCGTTCGCCCCACACACAGAGTGTCCACGTGCTCGCGCGCCCTGTTGGCCAAGGCCCGCACGAGCGCTTGGGCGCCTGGCACGACGATCGCTTCGCCCGCAGCCTTCAACTGCAGCGCGAGCGCCGTGTCGAGCACGTCCGAGGAGGTCAACCCGAAGTGGATCCAGCGCCCGGCCTCGCCGGCGCTCGCCGAGAGCACATCGACGAAGGCGGCCACGTCGTGGTCGGTCGTACGCTCGCGCTCGTCGACTGCCTCGACGGTGAACGTGGCCGCGCGAATCGCCTCCAGCTCGGCGGTGCTAGGCCCCTCCCGGTCGTCGCCGGGGCCTCCCCGACCTTGGCGGGTACCCGCGTCGCTGAGCAGCTCGGGCAGCTCCTCGCAGGCCGCGACCTCGACGCGTCGCCACGTCTCCATGCGCGCCTCGTCGGTCCACAGGGCGCCCAACTGGGGGGATGTATAGCGGGGAATCACTCCCTTTGATTATCGCGGTCGCTTGGGACGGTATGTTACGCGAAGAGGTGCCCTGCGCGCGCACGCGGCCAAGAAACAAGCTGGGCCTGGTTAAATCAGACCGCGCACGCGGGCGGGCGCCCCAAAACGGACAAACCACCCTCCACGCCGATAGGTTCGCTACCCGCCTGTCCCGAACCGACACTTCTGCGTCGATAGGCTCGCGCCCGCCGGCCCCGAACCGCCCCCTCCGCGTCGACGGACTCGCCGCCCGCCGATCCTGTACAACGAGAGGGAGCGCGCGCGCGCGAAACCGACCCGCAAACTGACGGAGGAGCCATGCCCACCTACATCATGCTCTCGACACTCACACCGGAGGGCGTGCAGACTGTCAAGAACAATCCGGAGCGCATCCGCGAGGTCAACAAGGAGGTCGAGCAGCTCGGAGCGACCGTCAAGGCTCAGTGGGCCACCCTGGGCGCCGTGGACTTCATCTCGGTCGTGGAGGCCCCCGACGAGAAGACGATGGTGCGCGTGTCCTTGGAGCTGGGCTCGCGCGGGACCGGCCGCTACGAGACCCTGGCGGCCATAGGCGTGGACGAGTTCATAGCTTCGTTGTGAGTCGCGCCTCGTCGTGTCTGGCTGTGTCGCCGCAATCGGGTCCGTGCTTAGCACTGTCCCCGCTTGCGCTCCTTGCCAACCACGACGATCCACGACTCACAGGAGCCATGTGAAGTGATGGACCGGCGATGAAGGTGCTCGTTGTCGGAGCCGGTGGCAGGGAGCACGCGCTTGTGCGGGCTTTGGCGCGCTCCCCACAAGAGCCGGAGTTGCTGTGTGCGCCCGGCAACGCCGGGATCGCCGGAGACGCACGAGTGCTGGACATCGCGGTGGACGACATCGACGGACTCGTGCAGGCCGTGGAGCGCGAACGAGTGGACCTGACCGTGGTGGGGCCGGAGGCGCCGCTCGTCGCCGGACTCGTCGATGCGCTCGCCGAGCGCGGTCATGTGGCCTTCGGCCCGAGCGCGGCGGCCGCCGAATTGGAGGGCTCGAAGGCGTTTGCCAAGCAGGCGATGGAACAGGCTGGAGTCCCAACCGCCGCCTGGCGACAGGTTGCGTCGTTGCAGGAGGGGATCGAGGCGGTCGGCGAGTTGGCAAGTCCAGGAGTCGTGGTCAAGGCGGACGGGCTCGCGGCCGGCAAGGGCGTGACGGTCGCCGAGGACGTCGAGCAGGCGCATGCGGCCCTGCGGGAGATCTTCGTCGAGGGGCGCTTCGGCGGAGGACCTTCGCCCGACTCCGTGAGGGGATCGAGCGGTTCGACCGGCCCGGGCGCCACCGGGCCGGGTACCACCGGGCCGGGCGCTGGACCGAGCGCGGTCGTAGAGGAGCTTCTGGTCGGCGAGGAGCTATCCCTGCTCGCCCTTTGCGACGGAGTGCGAGCGGTGCCGATGGCGCCGGCACGCGACTTCAAGCGCATCTTCGACAGGGATCGGGGTCCGAACACGGGCGGGATGGGCTCCTACTCGCCGGTCGCCGGATTCGATACCGCCGTGGTGCGCGAGCTGCGCGAGCGTTGTGCACCAGCCGATCGTGGACCTCATGCGCGAGCGCGGCACTCCCCTTCACGGCGTGCTCTACGCCGGACTGATGCTGACCCCAGATGGACCGAAGGTGCTGGAGTTCAACGTGCGCTTCGGCGACCCCGAGACGCAAGCCGTGTTGCCGCGCTTGCGCTCGGACCTGCTGGAGCTGCTGCTCGCCGCCACCCGGCCAGGAGGTCTGGAGGGCGCCGAGCTGGCCTGGAGCGAAGACTGGGCGGTGACGCTCGTTTTGGCCTCGGCCGGCTACCCCGCCTCTTCTTCCAGCGGCGACGAGATCCATGGTTTGGACGAGGTGCCGGCCGGGATCGAGGTGACGCATGCAGGTACCGCCATCCACGACCGGACCGTCCTCACCGCCGGGGGTCGCGTCTCTGGGGATCACCGCGCTGGGGCCGAGCGTGGAGTCAGCCCGGTCCGGCGCGTATGCTGCCGCACAGAGGATCTCCTTCGAGGGGATGCAGTTGCGGCGGGATATCGCCGCCAACGCCGAACCCCGGACCACGACCGCGCAATGACCGACGCCCCCACCCCGATAAGAGCCGATCTCGTCGAGGCCGAGGTCCAAGCCCGGCTGGAGGAGTTCGACGTGGACGGACCTCTGGTCGGCATCGTGATGGGCTCCGAGAGCGACATGGAGGCGATGGAGAAGGCCGCCAAGGAGCTGCGCACGCGCAACATCCCGCACGAGGTGAAGGTCATGTCGGCCCACCGCGAACCCGACACCGTCGCCGAGTACGCCAAGAACGCCAAGTCACGCGGCCTGCGCGTGGTGATCGCCGGCGCGGGCATCTCCGCGGCGCTTCCGGGCGCCGTGGCCGCCCACACCGACCTGCCCGTGATCGGCGTGCCCCTGTCGGGCCGCCTGACGGCCGCAGGCGGCCTCGACGCGATCCTCTCGATCGTGCAGATGCCGCCGGGCGTGCCGGTGGCGTGTGTGGGCTTGGACAATGCGCGCAACGCGGCGATCCTGGCCGCGCAGATCATCGCGGCATAAGACGCCGGGCGCGGCTGGCACAAGCCCGCGCCCGGCGAGAGGACCTCCTCGGTCAGTGACCTCCAGCCACCGGCCTAGAGGCTGATCAGCACCGTCTTTTCGATCTTCTTGCCCCCGACGACCGTGACGATGAGCTTTGCCGACATCCGATGCCTGCGAGCATGAGCGAGCTGCTGCTTGCCCGCGGCGCTCAAGCGCAACGTGGCGGTCCCGGTCTTACCAGCGGCCAGCGAATACGGTCCTTTCGCGAGCACAACCGTCGTCGGCTTGCGCTTGTGGCCTTTGCCGTGCTTGACGGAGACCTTGACCAGCACTTCGACCGACCCGGCGCACGAAGCGTTCGCACAGGTGATGCTCACCTTTGTCGCACTTTTCGAGACGACGAGCTTTGAGGCTGTCGTCTTCACGACCGGCACCGGCTTTGTGACCGCAAGCGCACTGCTCCTGGAGCTCGTGTGGCCAGCGACGTTGGTGGCTGTGACTTCGCACACCAACGAGTGGCCCACATCGGCCGCCTGCACGATGTAGGCATCTGAGGTGGCGCCCGCGATTGGCGTACCGTCGCGCAGCCATTGATACGAGAACGTCGAGGACAACGGCCACCCGACTGAAAGCGTCAGTTCTGGTTCACCTGTCCAGGATCCGCTCGCGCAGGACAAGAGGCTGCCCACTGTAGCCTTACCTGAGATGCTGGGCCCGGCGGTGTTGTACGGCGCAGACGGCACCATCGCCGCATTGATCCCACCGGTGGCAGCCCCGATCGTGACCGCCACCGGATTGGCAGTCACTTCCGAGGTCTGATTGCTGAAGAACTGGGTTATGTACTTGGGCGGACAGCGCGGCGCGTGTTCGCACGCTTTGCGTTCGGCTTCAGAGTATTCCCATGAGAATTCCAGCTTGTAAGAGCCGCTCGGCAAGCCGGTAATCGTGTAGCCACCGCTCGAGTTGGTCGTCGCGGACCCGAAACCAAATTCGCCGCCGGTAGCAAATGCGAAGACCGAGATTTTGCTCAGTCCGGCATGTGTGTAGGCATCGGTAACGGTGCCGGTTATCTTGCCGGCTTCAAGGAGCGCCGCATTGATCGAAGGGGTAGTTTTCCCAGCGGTGACGAGGATCTCAGTGGCGTTTATGAATGCGCTCTGCCCATTGTAATACTGGATAAGGTATTCGCCTTCGCTGGGAATGAACTCCACGCGGTACTCGCCTTCGGGCAGGCCTTCGACGGCGTATTCGCCGTTCGCGTTTGTGAAGGTAGACTTCACGACATTGAAGGCCGTACTGTTGTCGTAGACCTCAACAGTGACGCCCCCGAGTGGCATCCCAGCGCCATTTGTCACCCTTCCGGCGATCTTGCCGGGTTCGAGCATTTCCGCGTCGATATTGGGCCTCGTGGTTCCTTCTGCCACAGATACAAGATCGGCCGTTTGGAGCGAGGACTCTTTGTCGTAGTACTGGGTCACATACGGGGGATCCTTGAATTCCACCTTGTAGTCCCCTTCGGAGAGTCCCGACACGGTGTATACGCCACTGGAATTGGTAGAAGCGGTGCCCTCGAATTCTCCGCCCGTTCCATAGACTGTGACGGAAACACCCGCGAGCCCTTTGTGGGCGGGATCAGTCACGGTTCCTTCGATCTTTCCAGTCCCCGCGGCGAATGCGGTCGGTGCAAGCGCTAGCAAAGTCAGGTACCCAATTACGGTGGGCAACGCAAAGCGTCGCGCCCTGTCGCGCCACCTCGCGCGACCTAAAGCGCCCTCGCCGGCGCTCCTGGTCGCATGGCTCGCAGTATCGCTGCGCGACACTGACAAAGAACTCCTCATGTAGAACTCTCCTTGGTTTGGAGGTCCCATTTAATGGGACCTTCTCGATAACTTAGACTCCGGCCGGAGAATTATACGCGTCAAGCCAGCGCCGAGGCTGCCGTGGGGGCTTGCGTGAGCACGATCTTGCCGTCCTCGCTCTCCACCACAACCGCCTCGCCGGCGTGAAACCGTCCTTCCAGCAACGCCAGCGCGAGCCTGTCGATCAGCTGCTTCTGGATCACGCGACGCAACGGCCGCGCGCCATAGGTCGGGTCATAGCCCATGTTCCCGAGCAGCTCACGAGCGGCCGCAGCGATCTCCAGCTGCACGCCTCGCTCGCCCACGCGCTCGATCACTTGCTTCAGTTGCAGGTCGACGATCTCCGATATCTGCTCGCGCGAGAGCGAGTTGAAACGGACGATGTCGTCGAGCCGGTTAATGAACTCAGGCTTGAAATGGTTCGTCAATTCGGCGCGCATGTCGTCGCCGGTCGCCGCCACCGGAATGTTGGAAGTCATGATCAGAACCGTGTTCTTGAAGTCCACGGTGCGCCCCTGGCCGTCTGTGAGACGCCCGTCGTCCATGACCTGCAGCAAGGTGTTGAACACATCCGGGTGAGCCTTCTCGATCTCGTCCAAGAGCACCACGCTGTAGGGCCGGCGCCGTACCGCCTCGGTGAGCTGGCCACCCTCTTCGTAGCCGACATATCCAGGAGGCGCGCCGACCAGGCGCGAGACTGAGTGCTTCTCCATGTACTCGCTCATGTCGATCCTCACCATCGCCTCCTGCGAGTCGAACATGAACTCGGCGAGTGCCCTCGCCAGCTCTGTCTTGCCCACACCGGTGGGGCCCAGGAACAGGAACGTCCCGATCGGCCTGTTGGGGTCCTGCAGCCCGGCGCGCGAGCGGCGCAGGGCGGTGGCAACCGCCTCGACTGCCTCATCCTGCCCAACGACGCGTTCGTGCAAGCGCTCCTCCATGTGGATCAGCTTCTCGACTTCGCCCTCCAGCAGACGCGATACGGGAATGCCGGTCCAGCGCGCGACCACCTCGGCCACATCCTCGGCGTCGACCTCCTCCTTGAGAAAGACAGGTCCACCGGCGCCGTCGATCCCGGCGGGAGCGGCAGTCGTTCCGTGCGCATCGCCTTCACCACCGCCCTCCACCCGCTCGCGCTCGGCTGCTTCGTGCTGGGCGAGCTGCTTCTCCAGTTCGGGGATCTCCCCGTAGCGCAGCTCGGCCGCGCGCTGCAGGTTGGCTTCGCGCTCGGCGCGCTCGGCCTCAACGCGGGCCTGCTCCAAGCGTTCCTTCAGCTCGGAGATGCCCTGAATCGCGTCCTTCTCCTTCTGCCACTGCGCCCTCATTGCCGCCGAGCGCTGCTTCAACTCGGCCAGCTCGGCCTCGATCGCCGTGCGGCGCTCCTTGGAGGCCTCGTCCTTCTCCTTGCGCAGTGAGGTCAGCTCGATCTCCAGCTGCATCACGCGCCGGTCCACCTCATCGATCTCGGTCGGCACCGAGTCGATCTCGATGCGGATCTTCGAGGCGGCCTCGTCGATCAGGTCGATCGCCTTGTCGGGCAGAAAGCGGTCGGCGATATAACGGTGGGAAAGGGTTGCCGCCGCGATCAGAGCGTTGTCCTGGATGCGCACGCCGTGGTGGGTCTCATAGCGCTCCTTCAGACCCCTCAAGATCGCAATCGTGTCCTGCACGCTCGGCTCGCCCACCATCACCGGCTGGAAGCGACGCTCCAAGGCCGCGTCCTTCTCGATGTGCTTGCGGTACTCGTCGAGCGTGGTCGCCCCCACACAGCGCAGCTCTCCGCGCGCGAGCATCGGCTTGAGCAGGTTGGCGGCGTCCACGGCGCCCTGCGCGGCGCCGGCTCCCACGATCGTGTGCAGCTCGTCCAGGAACAGGATCACGGCGCCCTGGGCCTCGGAGACTTCCTTGAGCACCCCCTTCAGGCGCTCCTCGAACTCGCCGCGATACATCGCGCCCGCGATCAGGGCGCCCATGTCGAGCGCGACCACGCGGCGCTCGCGCAACGACTCGGGCACGTCGCCGGACACAATCCGCTGGGCCAAGCCCTCGACGATCGCCGTCTTGCCCACGCCGGGCTCGCCGATCAGGACCGGGTTGTTCTTGGTCCTGCGCGATAGCACCTGGATCACGCGACGGATCTCCTCGTCGCGGCCGATCACCGGGTCGAGTTTGCCCTGCTCGGCCAGCTCGGTGAGGTCCTTGCCGAAGCGCTCCAGCGGCTTCTGGTCCTCCTCGGGTGGTTGGACGGGCGGTTGCGCGCTCATGGCCTGCGGACGAGTTGTGTGCCGACGGGGCGATAGGGAACCAGCTCGGCGCGGAAGGAGCGACGTACCCGCTCGAGCTCCTCGGCCAGTTCCACTTGGGCATGCAAGGCCTTCACTTCGAGCTCTTCGATGCGCGCGTGCATGTCCTGCACTTCGGACTCCAGAGTCGAGCACCCGCTGCACGCCGGCCAGGTTGAGCCCGAGGTCGACGGTCATCTCGTGGATACGCCGCAGCTTCTCGACATCCTCCTGGGAGTACAGCCGCGTCCCCTTGGGAGAACGCTTAGGCTCTACCAGCCCGCGCGACTCGTACATGCGCAGCGTTTGCGGGTGCATCTTGGCCAGCTCGGCCGCAACCGAGATCATGAACACGCCACGGTTGACCTCGACAGTCATGACGATGCCTCGGAGAACAGCTTTGCGCGCGGGTTGCCGTTCATCGTTTTGGACAGCTCGTCCACCGCGACCCGCTGCTCGTCGGTGAGCTGCTCGGGAACGTCGATCGTGAAGCGGTAGTGGATGTCGCCGCGGCTCTTGCCGCCGAGCTTCGGCGGTCCCTCGCCGCGCAGGCGCTGCAGCGAGCCGTGGCGTGTGCCCGGCTTCACACGCAGGGTCTTCGTCCCGTCCAGTGTGGGCACCGGCACCTCGGCGCCGAGCAGAACCTCGGGGACGGTCAATGGGACTTCGACTTCGAGATTGTCGCCCTTGCGCTTGAACACCGGCGAAGGCGCGACATGGGTGACGACATACAGATCGCCCTCGGGCCCGCCTCGTGCCCCGGTCTCGCCCTTGCCTGGCACCCTGATGCGCGAGCCCTCCTTGACCCCGGCGGGTATGTTGACGCGAAATTTCTTGACGCTGCGCACCGCGCCCGAGCCGCCGCAGGTGGGGCAGGGGTCCTCGATCACGGTGCCGCTGCCGCCGCAGCGAGAGCATGGCTGGGTGATTGAGAACATGCCCTGGCCCTCGCTCTCGATCCCGCGCCCTTCGCAGCGTGGACACACCTTCGGTGTGGTGCCCGGCTTGGCGCCGGTGCCGTGACAGGTCGGACAGGCGCTGGTCGTGGGAACCGACAGCGGAACCTGCGCTCCCGAGATCGACTGCTCGAAGGAGATGCGCACCTCGGTCTCAAGGTCCCGTCCTCGCTGGGGACGCGAGCGAGCGCGCCGGCCGGCGGCGGCGCCCCCGCCGCTGCCTCCCCCGCCAAACAGGTTGGAGAGGATGTCGCCCATCGAGGAGGCGTCGAAGTCGAAGTTGCCAAAACCGCCGAAGCCGGGACCGCCCGACGCCCCGCCCGCGAACGGTCCGGTGCCGCTGTCGTACTGCTTGCGCTTCTCTGGATCGCCGAGCACGTCGTGGGCCTGGGAGATCTCCTTGAAGCGCTCCTCGGCCTCTTTGTCGCCAGGGTTGCGGTCGGGGTGATACCTGCGCGCCAGCTTGCGATACGCCTTCTTGATCTCCTCGGCGCTCGCCTTCTTGTCGACTCCGAGCGTCTTGTAGTAGTCGGGACGTGTTGCCATGTGTCCTGGAACCTATGCGGCCACCAGCACGCGGGCCGGCCGGATGATCGTGTCACCCATGCGATAGCCGTTCTGGTAGACCTCGGCCACGGTCCCGCTCGCGGCGCCCTCAACCGGCTGCTGGGCCATGGCTTCCTGCTGGTTGGGGTCGAACCGCTCGCCCAGGGGAGCGAACGACTCGATGCCCACGCGCGCGAGCGCGGCCGCGATCTCCGAACGCACGAGCCTCACCCCTGCGAGCAGCGGGTCCTCGGCCTCGGCCGCCTCGATCGCGCGGTCGAGGTTGTCCAGCGCCGGCAAGAGCTCCTTGGCGAGCTTGGCCACGCCTCGATCCTGGGCTTGGGCGGCGTCGCGGGCGACACGCTTGCGGTAGTTCTCAAAGTCGGCCTGCGTGCGCTGGGCGAGCGCCAGGTACTCATCACGCTGCGCAGCGGTCTTGACCAACTCGCCGATCTCTCCCTCGATGGCCTCGCCGTCGAGATCATTTTCCACTTCAACTTCCGCAGCGGGCTGAGCCTCGACGGCCGGCGAGGCCTGAGTCTCGCCGCCGTCGACCTGCTCTACCTCGTCAACCTCAGGGGTGGCCTCCTCCATCAGCTCTTGCCCTCGTCCACGACCTCCGCATCAACCACATCCTCCTCGGATGAGGCGCCGTCACCGTCGGCCGCCGCACCGGCTCCGTCGGGCGAGGCCGCGGCCACGTCGGCCTGGGCCTTCTGGTACATCGCCTCGGAGACGGCGTGGAAGGCGCTCTGCAAGGCCTCGGTGCGCGCGTTGATCGCGGCCGGGTCCTCGGACTCGAGCGAGTCGCGCACCTCCTTGATCGCCTCCTCGATGCGGCCCTTGGAGTCGGCGTCGACCTGGTCGCCGAGGTCTGCCAGCTGGCGCTCGGCCTGGTAGGCGGCGTTCTCGCCGTTGTTGCGCGCCTCGGCCAGCTCGCGCGCCCTGCGGTCCTCCTCGGCGTGGGACTCGGCGTCGGTGACCATGCGCTTGATCTCATCCTCTGACAGACCGGAGCCGGCCTTGATCTCGATCTTCTGCTCCTTGCCGGTGCCGAGGTCCTTGGCGGACACGTTGAGGATGCCGTTGGCGTCGATGTCGAACGCGACTTCGATCTGCGGGATGCCGCGCGGCGCCGGCGGGATGCCGGTCAGCTGGAACTTGCCCAGCGACTTGTTGTACTGGGCCATCTCGCGCTCGCCCTGCAACACGTGGATCTCAACCGAGGGCTGGTTGTCCTCAGCGGTCGAGAACACCTCGCCCTTGCGCGTCGGGATCGTGGTGTTGCGCTCGATCAGCTTGGTCATCACGCCGCCCTTGGTCTCGATGCCGAGAGTCAGCGGGGTGACGTCGAGCAACAGCACGTCCTTGACGTCGCCGGCGAGCACACCCGCCTGGATGGCCGCGCCGACGGCTACGACCTCATCCGGGTTGACACCCCGGTGCGGGTCCTTGCCCGTCAGCTCCTTGACCTTCTCCTGCACGGCCGGCATGCGCGTCATGCCGCCGACGAGCACGATGTGGTCGATCTCCTTGACGCCCTTCTCCTTGGCGTCGTCGATCGCCTGGCGCACAGGAGCCACGACGCGGTCGAGCAGAGCCGATGTCAGCTCGGCGAGCTTGGCGCGCGTCAGGCGCGTGTCGAGGTGCTTGGGGCCCGAGGAGTCGGCTGTGATGAACGGTAGGTTGATCTGCGTCTCCTGGGTGGTGGACAGCTCGATCTTGGCCTTCTCGGCGGCCTCGTACAGACGCTGGAGCGCCATCGGGTCGGCCGACAGGTCGATGCCCTGGTCGCGCTTGAAGTCGGCCACGAGCCAGTCGACGATCGCCTTGTCGAAGTTGTCGCCGCCGAGGTGGTTGTCGCCGGCGGTGGACTTGACCTCGAACACGCCGTCGCCGATCTCAAGGACGGACACGTCGAAAGTGCCGCCGCCGAGGTCGAACACGAGGATCGTCTGGTCGTTTTCCTTGTCGAGCCCGTATGCCAGAGATGCGGCCGTGGGCTCGTTGATGATGCGCTTGACCTCCAGGTTGGCGATCTTGCCGGCGTCCTTGGTGGCCTGGCGTTGGTCGTCGTTGAAGTAGGCGGGTACGGTGATGACCGCTGAGTCGACCGTTTCGCCCAAATACGCTTCGGCGTCGGCCTTCAGCTTCTGCAGGATCATCGCGGAGACCTCGGGCGGGGAGTACTGGTTGCCGGCGGCCTCCACGCGCGCGTCTCCGTTGGGTCCGGAGACGACCTTGTAGGGGACGATCGACTCCTCCTCGCGCACCTCGCCCTCCTTGCGGCCCATGAAGCGCTTGATCGAGAAGATCGTGTTCTGCGGATTGGTCACGGCCTGGCGCTTGGCCACGGTGCCGACGAGACGCTCGCCGGAGGCTGTGAAGGCGACTACGGAGGGGGTGGTGCGGCCGCCCTCGGCGTTCTCGATGACGGTGGGCTCGCCACCCTCGAGCACGGCCATGCACGAGTTCGTCGTGCCGAGGTCGATGCCTATGGTCTTGCCCATGAGCTGGTGCTCCTTCAGTTGCGGATCAAATCTAAGTGGAAGCGTAGCAGATAATCTGCGGCCCCGCAATCGGTTACCTTTTGCTGTATGAAGCCCAAGCTGCGCGGGGTCTCACACCAGTACGCGTTCTTTGTATCGCTCGGATGCGGCCTCACGCTGATCCTGGCGGCCTCCGATGGACGAGCGCGGCTCGCGGCCAGCGTCTACGCGGTCGCGGTGTCCGCGCTGTTCGGCACGAGCGCGCTCTACCACCGCATCACGTGGCGTCCGAGCGCGCGCCGCTGGATGCGACGCTTGGATCATTCGATGATTTTCGTCATGATCGCCGGGACCTACACCCCCGTCGCTCTACTTGCCCTGAAAGGCTCTTTGGCAAGCACGATCCTGATCGTCCTGTGGACGGGCGCGCTCGGCGGCGTCGTGTTCAAGCTGCTTTGGATCGACGCCCCCAAGTGGCTGTTCGCGGGCGTCTATGTCGCCCTGGGGCTCGTCACGGCAGCCGTCTTCGGCGAGCTGCCCGCCACGATCGGCTGGCTCGGCGTGGCCGGTCTTGCGCTCGGCGGCCTGCTCTACGTGCTCGGCGCGATCGTATACGCGAGCGGGCGCCCCAACCCGTGGCCGAAGGTATTCGGCTACCACGAGATCTTCCATGCGCTTGTGATCGTCGCGGCGGGATTGCAATACGCGGTGATCGCGTTTGCGGTGCTGCCTCACGGTTGAGCGAACATGCCCCGACTCGGGCACATCCGCGCCAGCGCACACTCGTCGCACGCCGGGTTGCGCGCGTGGCAGGTTCGCCGCCCGTGTCGCAACAGGTTCACGTGGAACTCCAGCTCCTGGCCCGGCGGCGTGACGACGAGCATCTGGTCGTGTAGCTCCTCAAAGGGAGCGCCGGGACGGAACAGTCCCAGGCGCGTGCTCACGCGCGAGACGTGCGTGTCGACCGGGATGTCGGGCAGGCCATAGGAGAACAGCAGGACACAGGCTGCGGTCTTGCGGCCTACGCCGGGCAGGGCGCACAGGTAGGCCCGGCTCTGCTCGACCGGCGCGGGCCGCATCCACTCCAGCGACAGGCACTCGGCGGACTCGGACGTGGAGTCGGCCCTAGTCGCAGAGGGGTCGACCCTAGTCGCGGATTCGACGTTGGCCGAGGAGTCTGCAATCGCCGCGAGGATCGCCTGGATGCGGACCGACTTGACTTTGGAGATGCCGCCCGGACGAATCGCCTCCTCGACTTCGGCGACGGGCGCCGCGAGCACGGCCTCGTAGTCGATCGGCTCGCCAGGCTTTGCGAAACGCTCGCGCAGTCGCAAGAAGGCGACGTCACGGTTGCGGTCATTCGTGCTCTGCGAGAGCACCGTCAGGACAAGCTCGTCCAATGGCCGCCCATGGGGCGCCATGCGCGGAATGCCGTAGATCTCGCGCAGGCGGTTGCGGATGCGCAGCACACGCGCGCGAGTGGGTGGCTGCCATGCAGACGCGGACCCGACGGCGTGCGAGCGCGTCTGCTTGAGTACGGAGGAGGACACCGGCCCACCGTATCCGGACGAGCCGACGCTCACGCGGCTATATCCTCGCGGGGTGCCAGAGATCGCCGAGCACACCACTGAACTCGAGGGCCTGCCCATCTTCTGGCGCGGCGCCCCGCCGAGCGGCCCGACGACCACGCCCACACTCTATCTGCACGGGGTGCCTACCAGCTCCGACGACTGGGTGGCGTTCCTTCGGCGCACAGGCGGTTTGGCGCCTGACCTTCCTGGCTTCGGACGGTCGGGTAAGCCCGGCTACTTGAAGTCCACAATCGAGGAGTACGCCGGTTTCATCGAGCGTTTCTTGGACATGGTCGAAGTCGAGCGCGTGCGTATGCTCGTGCACGACTGGGGTGCTGTTGGTCTCGCCTTCGCGCAAGCCCACCCCGAGCGGGTGGAGCGACTCGTGATAACCAACGCGGTCCCGTTCCTGCCCGGCTACAGGTGGCACCGCACCGCGCGCATGTGGCGCATGCCGATCCTCGGCGAGCTCGCGATGGGCGCGACCTCGCGCTGGATCATGCGGCGCTCCACAGCGGAGGCGAGCGCGACGCCAGGGCCGCTTCCGGACGAGTGGATCGACTCGGTGATGGCGCACTTCGACCAAGGCACGCAGAGGGCGATCCTGCGGCTGTATCGCAGCTCGCCGAGCGAGGTTCTGGAGAAGGCAGGTGAGCATCTGGGGCGCCTGGACATGCCTTCGCTCGTGGTGTGGGGTATGCGCGACCCCTACATCGCCGAGCGCTTCGCAGCCGGGTACGCGCAGGCGCTGCCGAACAGCGAGCTGGTGGAGCTGCCCGACGCCGGACACTGGTGGTGGCTGGATCGACCCGACGCGATCGAGCGGGTCACCGATTTCCTCAACGCACCCTGAGACTGGCGTGTCCCCGACCGGGGCTGTCGCCGGAATAGGAGACACGATGCTTGACGCCGAAGCCATCCGAGTCGATCCAGACGTCCTACCTGCTGCTAGCATTGCTAGCATGATGCAACGCGTAATGATCCAAGCCGACCGTACGCTGCTCCAGCGTGCCCAGCAGGCGGCACACGAGCGCGGCGTGAGCTTTCCCCAGCTCGTCAGAGAATCGCTCGAGCGCGAGCTCGCGCTCAGCGCGGTCCAGCCGAGGCCAATCTCCTGTGCCGGCGTCGTCAGCACGGGTGGAAAGGCGCGCGCAAGGACCTACCAGCCCGAGGCATGGCGCTGATCCTCGATACGGGGCCGCTGGTGGCCCTGCTTGACGCAACCGACCCCGATCACGGGCGTTGCACCGAGCTGATCGGAACCAGCAACGAGCGCCGGATGGTGCCGATCTGCGTGCTCGTCGAGGTGGAGTACATGTTGCGACCCTGGCCGACCGCGTTCTCCGCGCTCTTGGCCGAGTTCGACGCCGGCTCGCTGGAGTTGCTCGAGCTCCCCAAGCGCTGGCTGCTGCGCGCCGGTGAGCTACTCGAGCGCTACCGCGACCTGTCGCTTGGCTTGGTTGACGCGAGCGTGCTGGCCGCCACCGAGATGCTCGACGAGACCAAGCTCGCGACACTCGACCACCGCCACTTCCTCACGGTCAAGCCGGCGCATTGCGAGACACTGCAACTTCTCCCCGCATAACAGCGACCACGAAGCCTCGGCCGAAGTTTTGCGCAGCGGCGAGTAACGCGCTCAGACCCCCGGCGGGTCGATCGTGTGTTGGATCGCTTCGCCGCGTTATTCCCCAAAAGAAACCACGCGAAAAACAACTCCTCTCAAAACGACCCGGTCCCTCTCCCAAGGTCCCCGTCAATACTGTTCGCGTCGAACACGAAGACCGACCCAAACCCGACCTTGTGTCTGCCCATGCACTCTATGTGCGAATGGAACGCTTGTAGACATACATGACCCCTGGTAGCTTGTCAGCCAGATGTTCATAAAGGTCGTCCGCACCCCGTGGGCGACCGCGATGCTGGTGGCGGCGCCGCTCCTCGCGGCGTACCTGATCGTGGCGCCCTCCGCCGGCGACCTGGCGGCGGCCACCTACCGCAGCGACCTGTTCGCGCGCGTCGGCTTCACGACCTGGGACACCGGCTGGTACGCAGCCCACGGGCACTGGCTACCGGCCTACTCACTGCTCTCACCCGCCCTTGGGGCGCTCCTGGGCGTGCGCTTGTTGCTGGCCCTCTCAGCCGTCGCGGCCTCGGTCCTGTTCGCGCTGATCGCCGAGCGCGTGTTCGACATCGCCGCCGCGCGCATCGTCGCCGGCTGGTTCGCGCTCGGCGTGTGCGTGAGCCTGCTGTCCGGGCGCGTGCCCTACGAGCTTGGCTTCGCGATCGGCCTCGGAGCGGTGCTTGCCTCGATCGACGGACGCTGGGCCTTGGCGCTCGCCTTGGCGGTGCTGACAAGCGCGGCCAGTCCCGTCGCGGGGGCGTTCCTGGCGCTCGCCGCAGTGGCGCGAGGCCTGGGGATTGCGTTGTCCAAAAAAGGGCGCCCTGCGCGCGCGCAGGGCCTGGTAACGAGAACTAGTTCTTTTAAAAAGACCGCGCGCGCGCGCGGGGCGCCCCTCAGCGCAAACAACAACACCCGCGCATCCACCCTACGCTGCTTCGCTCTCGCCGCGGCTGCGATCGTCCCGATCCTCGTCCTCAGCGTCGCTTATCCCGAGGGTGGCTACGAGCCGTTTGCCGGCTCCGCCTTCTGGCCGGCGCTCGGCGGCGTGCTCCTGATCGCCCTGCTGCTCCCCCAAGGCCCGCTCACAACACGGGGTCGCCTGGTCGTGCGGGTCGGCGCCGCGTCGTACGCGCTCGCCCTGATCGCCGCCTACGCGATCCACACGCCGATGGGCGGCAACGCGGCGCGTCTCGGACCGCTCTTGGCCGGTCCCCTGCTGGCGGGCGTGCTGTGGGAGCAGCGACGCGCCACCCTGCTCGTCCTTGCGCCGCTGCTGCTCTACTGGCAGCTGGCCACCCCGATCCGCGACAACACCTCGATCTCGGGCGACCCGTCGGTCAAAGCCTCCTACTACGCGCCCGTCCTGGCCGAGTTGCGCAAACTGGCCCACGACAGGCCGACGATCGTCGAGGTGCCGCTCACCAAAGCCCACTGGGAGGCCGCCTACCTGGCCGGCCACGACGGCATCGAGCTGGCCAGAGGCTGGGAGCGCCAGCTCGACACGCGCTACGCGGCGATCTTCTATCGCCCGACCCTGAGCCCGGCGGCCTACCGGGCATGGCTGACCGAAAACAGGGTCCAATACGTGGCCCTGCCGGACGCGCCACTCGACAAAGCCGGCGGCCTGGAGGGAGCTTTGATCGCCCGCGGACTGCCCTATTTGCGAGAGCTGTGGGGCTCTGAGCACTGGCGCGTCTACCGAGTCATGGGCTAGGATTCCGGGATGGTCGCCAGGCTCAGGACCCTGCAGGCACGCGTGCTGCCACGGGGATGGCTCGACCTGCTGCGACAGATTGGCTTGGTCGGACTTGCCTATGGCGCCTACAGCCTCGTGCGCGGGCTCGTCCACAGCGACACCACCACCGCCTTCCGCCACGCCCTGGACATGATCCAGGTCGAGCGCAGCCTGCACGTGTTCGTCGAGCCGAGCGTGCAGGCGTGGGCGTCGAGCAGCCACCTGTTGATGGACTTCTCCAGCTGGCTGTACGTCAACGCGCAGACCTCGATCACCTTGGCGGCGCTCGTCTACCTGTACGTGCGCCACAACGGCTCGTTCTACTTCGTGCGCAACATGTTCGCGATCGCCATGCTGATCGCCCTGATCGGATATGCCGTGTTCCCGACCGCCCCCCCGCGCTTTCTGCCTGAGTGGGGCTTCATCGACTCCGTCTCAGATCTGACAGGCGTCCATGTCTCGCATGCGTCGGCTTCGATGAACGCTCTGTTCAACCCCTACGCGGCGGTGCCCTCGATGCACGTGGCGTTCGCGCTGATGATCGGCTGGCCCTTGGCCTCGCTCTCGCGCACGCGCGTAGCGAGCGTCTTGTGGCGGCTGTATCCGCTGCTGATCGCCTTCGTGATCGTGGCCACTGCCAACCACTTCATCCTCGACGCGGTCCTCGGCGCGCTCACGGCCGGCGCATCGGCTTTGGGCGCGCGCCGGCTGGGGCGGTTGCGACCCGCCGCCTGGCGTTTCGGGGCGGCACCAGCATGAGGCCGGTAGGGTTCCCGATGTTCCCGGCGACCGCTCCGCTTCGCCCATCCCGGCACGCGGCAAGTCCAAGCGCCGGGATTCGCTGAGCACACTCGATGGCCCCCTCCCCCCCTTCGCATAGACAGCCAAGCGCTCGCGCCCGCAAGCGCGTACGAGACCGCTCAGGAGGCCCGGCACGACGGGGCGGGCGCGTCGGCGCGCGAGTCTCGCTGACCGGCGCCCAACGCCGGGAGATGGTGCGCAACCGTTTGATCGAGTCGCGCCTGAGCCCCAACGCGATCTCGCTGACCGGCCTGGCCTTGAACGTGGTCGCGGCGGTGCTCGTATGGGAACGCTTGTATTTCCTCGGCGGGATCGCGTTCATCGTCGGCTCGGTGATGGACACGCTCGACGGACGCTACTCGCGCATGTCCGGCAAGGGCACGCCGTTCGGCGCCTTCCTCGACTCCACTCTCGACCGCATCGAGGAGGGCATCGTCCTGACCGCGGTGGCGGCCGACTTCGCGCGCGAAGGGCGCTCGGGCGCCGCAGCCGCCGTGGTGGTCGCAGTCCTGGCCTCGCTGATGGTGTCCTACACGCGCGCGCGCGCCGAGGCGCTTGGCGTGGAATGCAAGGTCGGTATCGCCACGCGTCCCGTCAGAGTCGTGATCCTCGCGATCGGCCTGATCTTCGCCAAGGGCGCCTCGCTCGGCGACTTCAGCCTCCTGGCGCCGGCCGTCTACGTCCTGGCCGCGCTCAGCGTGATCACCGTCGCGCAGCGCATCTGGCACGTCAAGGCCGCTCTCAGTTGATGTCACCCAACAGGAGGAGCGGGGTAATCTCCCCCGACCTCCACAAAGGACAGACCACCAGATGAGCATTCAACAGAGCAACGGCGCGGCCTCCAGCAACGGCAAGGCGCGCTACCAACAGGACAAGGTCCGCGTCGCGATCGTCGGCGTCGGCAACTGCGCCTCGGCGTTTGTGCAAGGCATCCACTACTACAAGGACGCAGACCCCAACGAGCTCGTGCCGGGTCTCATGCACGTGGACCTTGGCGGCTATCACGTGCGCGACATCGAATTCACCGCCGCGTTTGACATAGATATAAAGAAGGTGGGCAAGGACTTGGGCCAGGCGATCTGGGCCGGGCAGAACAACACGATCAAGTTCGCCACCGGGCCGCGTGCCGTACCCAAGAAGCTGGGCGTTCCCGTGTACCGCGGGATGACCCACGACGGCCTCGGCAAGTACCTCAAGCAGAAGATCACAAAGGCGCCCGGCGAGACGGCCGACATCGTGAAGATCCTCAAGGACACCCACACCGACGTGGTCGTCTCCTACCTGCCGGTGGGCAGCGAGGACGCGACCAAGTGGTATGTCGAGCAGATCCTCGAGGCGGGCTGCGGCTTTGTCAACTGCATCCCCGTGTTCATCGCGCGCGAGGACTACTGGAACAAGCGCTTCGTCAAGGCGAAACTGCCGATCGTGGGCGACGACATCAAGTCGCAGGTGGGCGCCACGATCGTGCACCGCACGCTGGCGCGGCTGTTTGCCGACAGAGGCGTGAAGATGCTGAGGACCTCCCAGCTCAACGTGGGCGGCAACATGGACTTCTACAACATGCTCGAGCGCGAGCGCTTGGAGTCCAAGAAGATCTCCAAGACCAACGCGGTCACTTCGATCATGGACGAGCAGCTGCCCGCCGACGACGTCTACATCGGCCCCAGCGACTACGTGCCGTGGCTCACCGACCGCAAGTGGGCCCACATCAGAGTCGAGGGCCAGGCCTTCGGCGACGTGCCGCTGAACGTGGAGATGAAGCTCGAGGTGTGGGACTCGCCCAACTCGGCCGGCATCGTGATCGACGCGGTCCGCTGCTGCAAGCTGGCGCTCGACAACGGCGTCGGCGGCCAGCTCGACGGACCCTCCTCCTACCTGATGAAGTCCCCCCACAACCAGCGCCCGGACAATCTGGCGCGCGAGGAGACCGAGAAGTTCATCGCCAAGCATTCCCGCACGAGCGCCAAGCCGAAGGGGCGCGCCGTTTCCGCCAAGGCCGGCTCACGGCGCAGGGTGGCCGCCAGGCCCTGACCTGAGGCCATGCCCGTCGGCGACGGGACGGGCATGAAAGGCCAGTGAGGCGAGCATAATGGGGGTGTGAGCACCCCCATGTTCTCGATAGCGTATGTCTCCCCGTATCCGTGGGAGGCGCAGGAGAACGAGGTCAACGCCCACATCGTGCGCTTGGCGGGAGAGCTGTCACGGCGCGGCCACAACGTCCTGATCCTGGCGCCTTCGCGCTCGCCCGAGCGGGTACGGGAGTCGCGCCGCGAGCTGCGCGCCGCCAAGTCAAGGCCCGAGAGCCTGCTGGATGGCTCCAACACAGGCAGGCCGCGCGTGCTGGCCATCGGCGAGGTCCTCGACGTGCCTAGTTCCTCGGGCCGCCGCCCGCGCGCGCTGCCGGTCGACGTGGCGCGCACCTTGGAGGACCTCTTGGGCAAAGCGCCGCTGGACTTCGTGCACGTGCACGAGCCGTTTCCCCCAAGCGCCTCCAGCACGGCTCTGCGCTATTCGCGCGCGCTCAACGTGGGCTCGTTCCATGCCCCCACCGAGCGCCTGCTCTCCACATCCTTGGCACGCCGCTTCGTGGAGAGCTTCTTCGGGCGCCTCGACGCGCGCATCGCGCACATGCCCGAGACCGCTGAGTTGATGAAGAGCCACTTCCCCGGCGAGTATCGGCTGTTGCCTGCCGACGCTACCGAGGAGATCGAAGCGATCTACCGCGAGTTGGCTGCCCGCCGCCACGACTCAGGCGGCGATCCGGCGCTGCGCAGGCGCCTGGCGCGACGCCCGGAGATCGACGTGGACCTGCACATGCACACCGACCATTCCGGCGACTGCGAAACGCCGGTCGAGGTGCTCTTGGCGACCGCCAAAGAAGTCGGCCTCGGGGCGATCGCGGTGACCGACCACAACGAGATCTCGGGCGCCTTGGAGGCGCGCGAGAAGGCCAGGGCGGCCGGCGTCAAGGTGATCGTCGGCGAGGAGGTCAAGACGGCTGAGCAGGGCGAGGTGATCGGACTGTTCATCGAGGAGAAGATCCCGCGCGGGCTGACCATGGCCGAGACCGTCGCCGAGATCAAGCGCCAGGGCGGCTTGGTGTACGTGCCTCATCCCTTCGACCGGATGCACGCGGTACCCGACTACGAGCACCTGCCCGAGATCCTCGACGACATCGACGCGATCGAGGTGTTCAATCCGCGCGTGGCGATCGGCGCGTTCAACGAGGAGGCCGTCCGCTTCGCCGCCAAGTACCGGATCGTGGCGGGCGCCGGCTCGGACTCGCACGTCGCCCAGGGGCTCGGCTCGGTGCGCATTCGGATGCGCGACTTCGACAGTCCGCAGGAGTTCCTGCAATCGCTCAGGGACGCCGAGATCACGACCAAGCCGTCCAGCCTGATCTATGTGCAGGCCTTGAAGTTCCTGCAAACCAAGGCCACCCCGGCCGCCGCCCGCAAGGCCTCGCGCGAGCGCCGCGTGCGCCGGGCCACCGGAGATCGGCGCAAGTAAGGGTGCACGCGCAAGGACAACAGGGCGGGCCGTCAAATCCCTCGGCGTCCATGCCCGCTACAGACGACGAGATCCGCGAGAAGTACCTGGAGCGGGCGATCAGAGAGCTGAACACGCTCACACGCGAGCTGCAGAGCTGTCCGCACTGCCCGCGCGGCCAGCTGATGCCGGTGCTCGGCTCCGGCCACCCGCAGGCCGACATCATGCTGCTCAAGCACGCCCCCCTGCCTTCCGAGGTGGAGGAGGGCGTCGCCTTCTACGGGCGCGCCGGCGGGGCCCTGATGAAGTCCTTCAAGCGCCTCTCGATCGACCCCCTGACCGTGTATGGGACCCTGTGCGTGAAGTGTCCGCTGGCAGACGCGTCCTTGGCCGATCCGGCCTGCGTGGCCAGAGTGGTCGAGGAGATCGCGATCGTGCAGCCGCGGATCGTGGTCGTCATGGGACCCGAGGCGCTTGCGGCGCTGAACGATCTCGACATTCCTCTCGCCAAGCCTTTGCAGCCGCGCTTGGGGGAGATCCAGCAGCTGACGCCGATGATCGACGCCCTGTACGTGCCCAGCATCGACGAGTCCCTGGACGAGCAGGACGCCAAGCGGGAGTTCTGGGCCGCCTTCAGGACGCTCGGCGACTGGTACGCCGCGCAGCCGCCCTACTGACCCCAACGACCTCTTACACACAAGTGTGTAAGAGGAATGAGGGTCAAATGGTGAGCACGATCTTCCCCAGCTTGCCGCCGGCCGCGAAACGGTCGTAAGCCTCCGCCGTCTGCTCCAACGGGAACATCTCGGCAATAGGGACCCTCAGCTGGCCGGTCTCGAACAGCGGCAGCACCTCGCGCTCCAGTCGACGTGCGGCAAGCGCCTTCTCCTCCAGCGGACGGGCCCGCAGCGTCGAGCCGTGGACGCGGGCGCGCTTGCCCATCAGCGCGAGCAGATTCAGCTCGGCCTTGACGCCCGCCGAGACGCCGATCACGCAGATGCGCCCGCCGACGCCGAGAGCCGTCAGATCGTCGGCGAAATTGGGGGCGCCCACCAGCTCGAGGATCACGTCGAACGGCCCGTGCTCGGCGAATCCCTCGGGCGGGATAACCTCCGCGTCGAGTGCGGCGACCTCAGCGCGCGACTGCTCACGGCGCACGGTCGCGACGACGCGCGCGCCGGCCGCTTTCGCGAGTTGGATCGCGGCCGTGCCGACTCCCCCCGCCCCGCCGTGCACGAGCAGGCGCTCACCGCTGCGCAGTTCGCCCTGCGTGAAGACGGCGTCGTGAGCGGTCGTGAACACCTCCGGCAGGCCGCCGGCCTCGGGCCAATCGAGCAACGCGGGCGCCGGCATCAGCTGGCGCTCGTGCACGACAGCCAACTCGGCCTGTGCGCCACCGCCCACGATCGCCATCACACGATCGCCGAGCGCGAATCGCTCCGCGCCACGTCCAAGCGCCTGCACCTCACCCGCAAGCTCCATCCCCGGAATGTCCTGCGGCGAGCCGGGCGGCGCCGGATAAAGCCCACGCCGCTGCATCATGTCGGCCCCGTTCAACCCCGCCGCCCGCACGCGCACAAGCACCTCACCCGTTCCTGGCGCGGGGTCGGGGCGTTCCTCTACATGAACCTCTCCCTCGCGGATGATGGCTGCGCGCATTGCGGCACGAAGCCTACTCGTGGAGCGTCCGCTCCAGCAACGCTACGCACTCGATGTGCGGCGTTTGGGGAAACATGTCTACCGAGCGTACCTTGACCAAACGCCAGCCCGCCTCGACCAGCTGAGCCGCATTCGGGGCGAGCGTCGTCGGATTGCACGAGACGTAGACCACACGCTTGGGCGAGGCGTCGATGATGCGGCGGACCACCTTCTGGGAGAGGCCCGCCCTGGGCGGGTCGACGACGACGACATCCGGCTTGCCCGCTCGCTCGATCAGCTCAGGCAAGGCCAGGCGCACGTCGCCGGCGAAGAAATGGGCGTTCGTGACCTCGTTGCGCCCAGCTCCGGCGATCGCGTCGGCGACGGCTTGCTCGACGACCTCGATGCCCCACAGCTCGCCGGCACGCGGCGCGAGTGTGAACGCAATCGCGCCGATCCCGCTGTACAGGTCATACACCCGCTCCCAGCCCTCCAGCGCGGCGTAGTCGGCGACGATCCCGTACAGCACCTCAGCCATCTCGGTGTTGGTCTGAAAGAACGCTTCGGAGGAGATGCGCAGGTCGAGTTCGCCGAGACGCTCGGGCAGCTCGGCGTCGCCCCACACGAGCTCGGTCTCGCCGCCCATCGTCGTCTCCGCGAGCGAGGAGGAGCGCGTCCACAAGACGCCGCTGAGTGTCTCCTCGCCCAGCTCGGCGACCAGGGCCGCGGCCAGCGCCGGAACGTCCAACTCGCCGTCGGTGGTGACGAGGCGGATCTGGAGCTTGCCGCTGTCGCCTTCGCGCACCACCAAATTGCGCAGGAAGGGCCGCCCGTCGGGCGCCGGGGCGGTGCGCTGCTCGCGCGGCACGCGCGGGACGCTCTCACCGGGAACTTCGAGCTCCTCAGCGCGAGCACGTCCCCCTCCGTGCCTACCCCCGCGACTCCAGGCAAGCAGCTTCTGCTCGCGACACCAGCCCAGCGCCGCCTCGCGGGCGAGGTTCCCCGGCTCGGACGCCAGCAAGCAATCCTCGATCGGCTCGACCGCGTTCCAACCGGAGGGGGCGTGAAAGCCGCACACGAGCTCGCCCTCGGAATCCTTGCCGAAGGAGTACTCCAGCTTGTTGCGATAGCGCCACTGGGCCACCGCGGGCACGATCTCCTCCAAGGCGAAGCCCTCGAGCTTGCCGATGCGCCGCAGGGCATCGTCGACTTGTTCGCGCTTGATCTGCAATTGGCGCTCATAGGGGAGCACCTGCCACGCCACGCCAGGGTGCTTGGCGGTCGGAGGAATCCGCTCGGGGCCCTCCTCCACGACCTCGACCATACGCGCATGGGCATAGCTGCGCTTGCGCTTGACGACGACGGCCTTGATTCGGTCGCCGGGGAGGGCGCCGGAGACGAACACGACGTAGCCGCCTTGGCCCAGTCTCCCCACGCCTTCGCCCCCGTGGGCGAGCGAGTCGATCCGCAGCTCGATCTCTTCTCCGCGCTCGGGACGCTTGGGCAGGGCTTGCAACTCATCTCTGCCGGGAGATCGACCGTCCCGATCGTCGGCTGCGACGTCCAGGCCGTTGGTGGCGAGCTTGGCGCCCGCGCCGGGCACGCTCATGAGCCGGCTGGCTCGATCAGCAGCTCCAGCAAGGCCTTCTGGGCGTGGCGACGGTTCTCAGCCTGATCCCAGATGCGCTGGCGCGGACCGTACAGGACCTCGGCTGTGATCTCCTCACCCGAGTGAGCCGGCAGGCAGTGCAGGGCGATCGCATCCGGAGCGGCCTCGTCGAGCAAGGCATCGTCGATGCGATAGGGCACCAGGGCGGCGCGGCGCTCGGAAGAGGTGTCCTCGTCGCCCATGCTCACCCACACGTCGGTGTACACGGCGTGCGCTCCCCTGACCGCCTCGTGGGGGTCGTGGTAGAGCGTCAAGGACCCCTCGGCGCCGGGCGGCAGAGACAGGTCTTCCTCCAAGGAGTAGGCGGGCGGCGAGGCGATCGCGACGTCCATGCCGGCCAGCGAGCCCAGGATCGCCAGCGAGCGAGCCACGTTGGTGCCGTCGCCGACGTAGGCCAGGCGCAGACCCGCCAGCTCGCCGAAGGCCTCGCGCACTGTCATCAGATCGGCCAGGGCTTGGCAGGGGTGGTGCGAGGCGGTGAGCATGTTGAACACGGGGATCGCGGCGTGCTCGGCCAGCTCTTGCAAGATCGCGTCGGGTCCGGTGCGGACGCCCACGGCCGCCACTTGGCGCGAGAGCACCAGGGCGGTGTCGCGCGGAGACTCGCCGCGCGCGAGCTGGGTCTCGCCGGAGCGCAGGACGACTGCGTGGCCGCCCAGCTCGTGGATGCCCATCTCGAAGGACACGCGCGTGCGCGTGGAGGGCTTCTCGAAGATGAGGGCCACGCCCCGCCCGGCCAGAGCGCGCGAGGAGAGGGGCGCGTCCTTCAGCTCGATCGCGCGGTCCAGCAACGCGCTCGAGCTCGCCCGCGCTAAGCTCGGCGCCTGTGAGGAAGTGGGGAGGCACAGTCAGGCAGTGTATGAGGCCTGTCGCGCTGGCTTGCGCGGCGGCCCTGCTGGCTGCCGGCTGCGGGTCGAGCAAATCGAGCACGACGACCTCCGCAACGACCTCGACGACCTCCAGCGTCAAAGGCGGTTTGACGACGCCGGGCAAGATCAACTACGCCAAGCCCCCCGCGGGCGCGCCGACCCAGAGCGGGTTGATCAAAATCACCTACAAGGAATTCGCGATCGAACCGGACACGGTCAAGGCGAAGGTGGGCAGCACTTCGAAGTGGACCAACGAAAACACCGAGAAGTGCAACGTCAAGAGCGAGGGCGGGGTGGACGGGTCTTATAATTTCGACTCGGGCGAGCTGGCCGCCGAAGGCGGAACGTTCGAACTGAAGTTGGACAAGCCGGGCACGATCCACTACGAGTGCACCGCCTTTCCGACGACGATGAACGGGACGATCGAAGTGGTGGAATGATGGGAACGCGTCCGGCCATCCTCTCGAGAGCGATGGGGACACGTTCGGCCACCCCTCTTGAGCTGGGCGCCTTCTCAGCGCCCATGACCGGGCCTTCGCCCCTTCAGAAGTCCGCGAGCCCCTCCGCGGGACTCGACGCCGTGGCATAGGTCCGCTCGGGTATGCGCCCGGCTCCTCGCGCCAGGCGGCCGGCCTGCACCGCGTGGCGCATCGCGCGCGCCATCGCGACCGGGTCCTGGGCGCGCGAGACGGCGCTGGCGACCATCACCGCGTCGCAGCCGAGCTCCATCGCCAAAGCCGCATCCGAGGCGGTGCCGACACCCGCGTCCAGGACCACCGGCACAGCGACCGCTTCTCGAATCAAAGCGATGTTGTAGGGGTTGCGGATGCCCATGCCGCTCCCGATCGGCGCGCCCAAGGGCATCACCGCGGCACAGCCGACGTCGACCAGGCGGCGCGCCAGGATCGGGTCGTCGGTCGTGTAGGGCAGGACCGTGAAGCCGTCGTCGACGAGCTGCTCGGCGGCCCGCAGCAGCTCGGGCGCGTCCGGCAGGAGCGTGTCCTCGTCGCCGATCACCTCCAGCTTGACCCAATCGGTCTCGAAGGCCTCGCGGGCCAGCTTGGCCGTGAGCACGGCGTCGCGCGCGGTGAAGCAGCCGGCCGTGTTGGGCAACAGCTCGACGCCCGCACGATCGAGCACGTCAATCAAGGAGCCACGTTGTTGGGGATCCCCACCCACTCGCCGCAGGGCGACCGTGACCAGCTCGCTGGCGCTCGCCCGGATCGCCTCGGCGAGCAAAGCCAGCGAAGGGAACCCGCCGGTGCCGAGCAGCAGCCGCGAGTGAAGCGTGCGCCCGGCGACGATCAGCGGGTCGGCCGGCGCTGAAGGGATGGGCGCCGGAACGCCACCATCGCCGTGCTCTGCGCCCTGCGTACCGGGAACAGTCCGCGCGGGCGCCCTGCCGTTGACATCTCCCATACTCCCGATCATCCTCCTTGCATCGCCGTCAGGACCTCCACGCGGGCGCCCTCGGGGATCGCGAAGGTGGTCCACCCGGCGCGGGGCACCACCTCGCCGTCGACCGCCACCGCCACCCCACGCGCGTCCGCGCCGAGGCTCGAGCAGGCTCAGGATCGCAATCACCGTCTCGCCTGCGCCATCATCGCGAGGACTGCCGTTGAGGAGGATCATGAGGGAACCCGTTCGTGCGTCACGTCGTTACCGGCCAGACCGCGAGTCACAAGCTCGGCCGTGAGCGGGGCGAGCAGGATGCCGTTGCGGTGGTGGCCGGTGGCCCACGTCAACCCTGCGAGCGCTCCCGCTCCGATCAGGGGAAGATTGTCGGGCGTGCCGGGACGGTAGCCCACGCCGATCTCCTCTATGCACAGCTCGCTGACTCCGGGCACCAGGTCGTGGGCGTCGCGCAACAGCTCATAGATCCCGCCTGCTGTCGCATCGGGCTCGAAGCCGCGCTCCTCCACCGTCGCGCCGAGTACGTAGCGACCGTCTCCGCGCGGCACGAGATAGCCGCCCTCGAAGCGCACCACGCCCTCCAGCAGGCCGGGGCCTGCGGGGTCGCGCAGGCGCATGATCTGGCCCTTGACCGGGCGCACGTCCGCGCCGGCGTCCTCGGGGAGACCGGCCAGCGAGCCGCTCCAAGCGCCCATCGCCACAACGACATCGCCGGCGCAGACCGACTCGCACGAACCTTCTCCCCCCAAAACATCCACGTCCGCTTCGCCTCCCGCGCCCGACTTGGCTCCCACGCCCAACCTGCCCTCCACGCCCAACTTGGCCCCCACATCCGACTTGCCTCCCGCGCCCGACCTGCCTCCCACAACCGCATCGCCGCCCGCCGCCGCGCGCGCCGACCATGTCCTGTCGGGCGCCCCACCCAGCTTGACCCCCAGCACGCGCGTCGCGCTCGCATCCAGCTCCAGGCCGGCAACGGACGTGTGCTCGCGCAGCCGCACCCCCGCGCGCTCACAGGCCACGCGCAGGGCCGCCACAACCAGACGCGGGTCGACGCTGTGGTCCTCAGGCGCGTGCAGGGCCAGGCGCACCGTGGGCGCCAGGGCCGGCTCGTGGGCGCGCGCCTCGCTTGGCCTCATACGCACGGCGCGCAGACCAAGCCCTTCGCGGAAGGCCAGCTGGCGCTCGAGCTCGCGCGCCTCGTCCTCGTCGCGGGCCACCACGAGCGTGCCGCTGCGCCGCAGGCCCACCTCGACGCCGGAGGCCTGCTCGAGCTCGGCGGCGAAGCCAGGCCACATCTCGGCCGAGCGCATCGCCATGTCCAGCAGGCGCCGGCCGTCCTCGCCGAACTCAGCCTCGGCCACGGGCGCCAGCATCCCGGCCGCCACGTGAGTGGCCCCCGCGCCACACACGCCGCGCTCGAAGACCGCCACGCTCATGCCCGCCACGCGCGCGCGCCAGGCCACCGACAGGCCCACAATCCCTCCGCCGAGAACCGCCAGATCGATCGTCGAGCTGTCGTTTTCCGCCATGACCCTGATGCTAGAGGCACATCACCGCTCGCCACCGGCGCCCTTTGCAGATCTGTGTCGTCGGGCCCCACGCGGTCATATGACCGGATCGGCGCGCTCGGAGTGTCAGACTGGCGTGCGATGGCCCACCTGCGGCCCGTACCCGACCCCACCGGCGAGCAGCGCCGTGCGCGCCTGGCGGCCGCGCGCCTGTACCTCGTGTGCAACTGCATGCCCGGCGACCGCGACCTCTCGGACTTCCTGGCCGCCGCGATCGCCGGCGGCGTGGACGTGGTGCAACTGCGCGAGAAGCACCTCGAGGACGAGTTCCTCGCCGAAGCCGCCTCGGTCGCGGCCGACGCCTGCGATGCCCATGGGGCCCTGTTCATCCTCAACGACCGTCCCGACATAGCCGCGGCAGTGCGCGCCGACGGCGTGCACGTGGGCCAAGGCGACATGCCCGTCGCCGAGGCCCGCAAGATCGTGGGCCCGGACATGCTGATCGGACTGTCCACCCACGCGCCGTCGGAGATCGACGCCGCCGTCCCCACCGCGCCCGACGGGACCCCCCATGTGGACTACATCGGCGTGGGCCCCGTCCACGCCACGCCCACCAAGCTCGGCCGCCCCCCGGTCGGGCCCGAGCTGGTGGCCTACGCCTCGGCCCATGCCCGCGTCCCGTTCTTCGCGATCGGCGGGATCGACAGCGAGAACGTCGTGGCCGTGCTCGACGCGGGCGCTGCGCGCGTATGCGTGTTGCGCGCGATCTGCGACGCCAGGGACCCCGAGCGCGCCGCGCTCACCCTGCGCGCCGCCCTGGAGCTGCGACCCCTGTTCAACAGCGATGGCCGATCCTAGCCGGCCATGAGACACCCCCCTTCAACAGCCATGGTCGGCCTCAGCTCGCCATGAGACCGCTTCTCGACGGTTATGGCCGACCCTAGCCTCGCGCTTCAGCCGCTCGGCGAGCACGAGCGACCCGTGCCTCTGCGTGTGGCGGTGGCGGTCGCCCTCGTGCTGGCGCTGGGCGTGTGCGTCGGCTTGGCCACCGTCCACGACCTCTCAAGCCACGGCGGCTCGGTGCCCGGCGGGCTGTTCCTGGTGGTCGTCCTCGTGGCGCTCGCCTGGGGCATGTGGGGTCGCCGCTATTGGGCGGTGCTCGGCTTCGAGGCCCTGCTCGCCTTCCAGATCATCGTCACCTGCCTGGCCCTGGTCGTGGCCGAGACTCTGCTGGCCGCGGGTGTGTGCGTCGTCTCGATCGGACTCGCCGGATGGCTGTTCTGGAAGCTGGTGCGGGTCATGGGTCGCATCCAGGCGGGCCGGATGGAGACAGACGAAGCGCTGCGATAGGCTCAGACCCGCAATGGCTGAGAGCACATATGACTGCATCGTGATCGGCTCCGGGCCCGGCGGCTACGTGGCCGCGATTCGCGCCGCCCAGCTCGGCATGAAGACCGCGGTGATCGAGAAGGACAAGGTCGGCGGGCGCTGCCTCAACTACGCCTGCATACCCGCCAAGGCGGTCCTGCGCTCCGCGG
This sequence comes from uncultured Solirubrobacterales bacterium, assembly GCA_963809705.1. Lineage (GTDB taxonomy): Bacteria > Actinomycetota > Thermoleophilia > Solirubrobacterales > Solirubrobacteraceae > Palsa-744. The sequence continues at coordinate 1,540,751 of CAWEKF010000002.1, forward strand.
ACCTGCTCTCAGAGATACGCGAGGCCGGCGACTATGGCTTGAGCGTGAGCGGCGTCGAGGTCGATTACGGCGCCGTCCAAGGCCGGCGCGAAAAGGTCGTCGCCACACTCGTGGGCGGTGTGGGCGGACTGTTCAAGAAGAACGCGATCGACCTGATCGAGGGCGAGGCCACGCTCGCACGCGGGATCGTGCGCGTGGGGGACCTCGAATTGGCAGCCACAACCGTCATCCTCGCCACCGGCTCTGTCAAGCGCTCGATCCCCGGCGTCGAATTCGGCGGGCGCGTGATCGGCACCGAGGAGGCCTGGGCCTTGCCGGAGCTGCCGGCGCGCCTGGCGATCGTAGGGGCGGGAGCATCCGGCGCGGAGATCGCTTCGGGCTTTGCGCGCCTGGGCAGCGAAGTCAAGCTGTTCGAGATGCTCGACCGTGTGCTGCCGACCGAGGACGCAGACATCTCGCGCCTGGCCGAACGGGGCCTAAAGCGCCAGGGCATCGACATCCACACCTCGACCCCGGTCGAAGGCGTCAGCTCCGAGGAGGGCGGCGTCAGGTTCAGCTATGGCTCGGACGCGGCGGAGGTCGACTATCTGGTGATCGCCGCCGGCCGCGGCCCCGACGTGGATGCGCTCGGCCTGAAGGACGCGGGTGTCGAGCTGGACGAGCAAGGGCCTCGTCAGGGTCGACGGAGCGCAGCGCACCACCGCGGATGGCGTCTACGCGATCGGCGATCTCGTGCACGGCCCCGCGCTCGCCCACAAGGCCTCGGACGAGGGCATCATCGCCGCCGAGGACGCCGCCGGCCTGGCCACGCACCCGCTCTCCTATGTGGACATTCCGCGCGCCACCTTCTGCACGCCCAACGTCGGCTCGTTCGGGCTGACCGAGGCCCAGGCCAAGGAGCAGGGCTATGACGTGGTCGTCGGCAAGGTCCCCTACGGCGCGGTCGGCGGCGGCACCGTCTACGGCGACCGCACCGGCCTGGTGAAGCTGGTCGGCGAGACCAAGTACGGCGAGCTGCTCGGCGGGCACATCGTCGGCTCGCGGGCGACCGAGCTGATCCAGGAGCTTGTCAACGTGCGCGCTCTGGAGGGCGGTTTCAGCGAGGTGGCCCGAATCGTGCACGGTCACCCCACCCTGTCGGAGGCCGTTATGGAGGCGGGCCGCGCAGCCGACGGTTGGCTCATCCACGGTTAAGCTCGAAGCGATGTCCGAGCTGGACGCCGCTTTCTACTTCGACCTAGCCTCCCCACTCGCATATCTGGCGGCCGAGCGGGTGCTGCCCACGATGCCCGTCGCGTGCGAGTGGCAGCCGATGCCTGACACGCGAGCTGCCGAACGCGGAGTCCTTCGAGGCCTTCCGTTGCCGCGATGACGAGGACATCTTCCGCTTGGAGCTGGAGCGACGGGCCCGCACGCTCGGCTTGCAGGAGCTGCGCTGGCCCGACCCATTCCCGTTCGACAGCGACTTCGCGATGCGGGTCGCCACGTATGCGAAGTCGATCGGCAAGCTGGTCGCGTTCGCGCAAGCGGCGTTTCGCCAGGCGTTCGCCGGAGGACGGCCGCTCGACGCCGTCGACAACGTCCTGATCGCCGCGGCCGCATGTGAGATGCATCCCTCGGCCGTCCAGAAGGGGGCCGCGCTGCGCTCCGTGGGCGAGCGGCTCTCCGCAGCCACCGCCACAGCCGCCACACTGGGCGTCGCCGACGTTCCGGCGATACGCGTGGGCGGGCGGCTATTCCATGGCGAGCGTGCCCTGGAGGAAGCCGCCCAGCACGCGCTCGCTTCGACCCGATGAGAGCCGGACGCTGCTTTCGGCTGATCGTGCGCCGCGGCGGGCTGATGCCCGCGTTCCTGGCCAGCCCCGACCGCGTCGATCACATCGAGGTGGTCGAGATCGACGGCGGCGAGGTCGTGTTCTTCTGGGACTGCCCTCCCCACACCGCTTCGCGCCGGGCGCGCGAAGTGCGCGAGGACCTGGGCCGCATGGATCGCGAGGACTTCCTCGCGCGCTGGAGTACCGTGGAAGCGTGATGCGATCAACCTCGTTTGTCCGCCTGCGCCCAGGGTGTCTCAATTGTGGGGAATCCACCTGTGTTCGACGGGTTCTAGTGGCCAGGGAATGCGCGTGAGGGTATGTCGCTAGGCCGCCCCAACGGATGGGGCGCCGACCCATCCGGCGCCACCCTCCCCGCGCCCGAGGCGGCACGCGAGTGGCTGGCCGCGATGGTCTTGATCCGCCGCTTCGAGGAGCGCGCCGGCGAGATGTACGCACGCGCCAAGATCGGCGGGTTCCTGCACCTGTCGATCGGCGAGGAGGCCACGATCGTCGGCAGCGAGCGGGCCTTGCGCGACAGCGACTACCTCGTCTCGACCTACCGCTCCCACGGCGACGCCTTGGCCAGGGGCACGCCGCCCGAGCGGGTGATGGCCGAGCTGTTCGGCAAGCGCGACGGCTGCTCCAAAGGGCACGGCGGCTCGATGCACATGTTCGACGCCGAGCGGCGCTTCATGGGCGGCTACGGAATCGTGGGCGGCAACCTGCCGATCGCCGCGGGAATAGCGCTGGCATGCGACCAGCGACGCGGCCCTCAGAACGCCGGCGAGCACGTCGCCGCGCACACGCGCAGCCTTCAGAACGCCGGCGAGCCCGACGCCGCGCCTGCGCGCGCTGGGGACACGAACGATGAAGTGACCCTTTGCACGTTTGGCGACGGCGCCTCCAACCAGGGCACCTTCGGCGAGACGTTGAACCTGGCCGCCCTGTGGCGCCTGCCGGTGGTGTTCATGGTCGTCAACAACCAGTTCGGCATGGGCACCTCGCTCAGTCGCCACTCGGCCGTGACCGACTTGCAACGCAAGGGCGAGTCGCTCGGCGTGCCGGGGATGCGCTGCGACGGCATGGACATTCTCGACACCCATCGCGTCGTCTCCGAGGCTTTGGCGCGCGTTCGCGAGGAGCGCCGTCCACTGCTGGTCGAGGCCGTCACATACCGCTTCCGCGGCCACTCGATGGCTGACCCCGAGGACTATCGCAGCAAGGAGGAGGTGGCCGAGTGGCGCGGGCGCGACCCGATCCCCGCCTTCGGCGACCTCTTGGAACGCGAAGGGGCGCTCACAAAAGAGCAGCGCGAGCAGATCGAGCGCCACGCCATGCGCCAAGTTGACGAGGCGGTCGAGTTCGCCGAGTCCTCGCCCTTCCCACACCCGGACATGCTCTACGAGGATGTGTACGTGCTCGATAAGCAGGCGCACGGCCACTACCACTGGTCTCCCCAGGTGGTCCGATGAGGCACGTGCTCAAAGCCAACCTCCCGCCGGCTGAAACCACTGCGCCCGCCTCCCCGGGAAGCCGCTCTGCGCCTTCGACCTCCGGGGCCCGCCGATGACCGAGATGCGCTATCGCGACGCCTTGAAACTGGCGCTGCGCGAGGAGATGCGTCGCGACGAGAACGTGATCCTGATGGGCGAGGACATCGGCGTGTTCGGCGGCGCCTTCAAGGTCACCTCCGGCCTGCTCGACGAGTTCGGCGAGCGGCGCGTGCGCGACACCCCGATCTCCGAGAACACGATCGTGGGGATGGGCGTGGGGGCCGCGATGGTGGGGCTGCGCCCAGTCGTGGAGCTGATGACGGTCAACTTCGCCCTGCTCGCGTTTGACCAGATCGTCAACCACGCCGCCCACATCCACTACATGTTCGGCGGACAGGCGCGCGTGCCACTGGTCGTGCGGATGCCCCAGGGCGCCGGCCACCAGCTCGGTCCGACCCACTCGCACAGCTTCGAGTCGATGTTCCTGCAGGTGCCCGGCCTGCTCGTCGCCGTCCCCTCGACCCCGGCCGACGCGCGCGGCCTGCTCAAGAGCGCTATCCGTGACGAGAACCCGGTGATCTTCATCGAGCACGAGTCCCTGTATGGCGTGCGCAGCGAGGTGGACGAGAGACGACGAGCAACCGCTCGCGTTCGGACGTGCCCGCATCGTGCGCTCGGGCGGGGACGTCACGATCGTGGGCGTCTCGCGGATGGCGCTGACCGCCGAGCGCGCCGCCGAGCAACTGGCGGGCGAGCACGGCATCGAGGCCGAGGTGATCGACCCGCGCACTCTGCGCCCCCTCGACCTCGACACGATCCTCGAGTCGGTCGCCAAAACCAACCGCTGTGTCATCGTCGAGGAGGGTTGGCCGCACGGCGGGGTCGGCGCCAACCTCGCAGCGCTGATCTCAGAACAGGCCTTCGACGACCTTGACGCGCCCGTCATGCGGGTAAGTGGCGCAGACGTGCCGATGCCCTACTCAAAGCCCCTGGAGGAGAGCGCGTTTCCGCACGAGCCGCAGATCGTGCAGGCCACGCTCAGCGTTCTCGGGCGCGACCCTGCCCAAGCGCCTGCGAGCCGGCCCGCGGCAGGCGACGGACGACGCGAGGGACCTACGAGCCCGCCCGCGCCAGGCGACGGGCAGCAAGAGGGAGCGACAAACGCACCGGGCGCGGTCCAGGAAGCGATGCAGGAGGCCGGCCTGGAGCATGAGATCGGGCAGGCGTCGCGATGAGCGAGATCGTGATGCCGCGCCTGTCGGACACGATGGAGGAGGGCACGATCCTGCGCTGGCTCAAGCACGACGGCGAGCACGTCCAGCGCGGCGAGGAGCTGGTCGAGATCGAGACCGACAAGGCCGCGATGACCTACGAGTCCGACAGCGAGGGCGTCTTGATGACCGTCGCAAGCGAGGGCGACACGCTGGCTGTCGGCGAGCCGATCGCGCGGATCGGCGAGGCGACCGGCGACGCAAGCACGCCGCACAACGGCTCGGCCATTGCAGGGAATGCGTCCGCGATGCCGGACACACCGAGTGGCCAAGCCGCGCCGTCCGGGGAGGTGAGCCCGCGGCCCGCCGCCGTGGACACCGAGCGCCCGTCGCCTGCCGTGGAGGCCCGGCAGACACAGGCGACCGTCCAACCACCCTTCCCTCGTCCCCACGGCCAGGAGCGCGTCAAGGCGTCTCCGCTGGCCAGGCGCATCGCGCGCGAGACGGGGGTGGAGCTCGGCGGACTCACCGGGAGCGGACCGGGGGGGCGCATCGTCAAGGCCGACGTCGAGGTCGCGGGTTCGAGCGCCGGCGTTCCCGCAACTCCGGTGGCGGTCGAACCGTCCTCTGTCGCTTCGCCCCCCGCATCTCCGTCTGACCCGGAGCGTCCATCGGTCGAAGACGTTGCGAGCGCCAAGGGCGAGACCACCGTCGTCGAGCTGTCGCGCACGCAGCGCACGATCGCCAGGCGCATGGCCGAGTCCAAGGCGACGATCCCCGACTTCACGCTCACGGCCGACATCGACATGGAGCGTTGTGTGGCGCTGCGCGCCGAGCTGAAGCGACTCTCGCGCGGCGACGCACGCGAGCAGGCGGTAGGCGCCGCAGCCCGCGAGCAGACGCAGCTCGGCGGCAACACGCAGGCCGGGGCGCCCACCTACAACGACATGATCGTCAAGGCCTGCGCGCTCGCCCTGCGCGACCATCCGCGCGCCAATGGCAGCTATCGCGACGGCCGCTTCGAGCTGCACGCGCGCGTCAACATCGGGGTGGCGGTGGCGGCCGGCGCCGAGGACCCGACGGGCGGCGCGCTCGTCGTCCCCACCGTGTTCGACGCCGACACGAAGGCGCTCGGCGAGATCGCCCGCGAGACGCGCGCGCTGGCCGAGCGCGTGCGCGACGGCTCGATCACCCCGCCCGAGCTGAGCGGCGGCACGTTCACCGTCTCCAACCTGGGCATGTACGGCATTCGTCAATTCACGGCCATCGTCAACCCGCCGCAGGCCGCAATCCTCGCGGTCGGCGCGCTCGCACCGCGCCCGGTCGTCCGCAAGAAGAAGCTCGTGGCTCGCCAAACGATGAGCGTCACACTCGCATGCGATCACCGCATCCTCTATGGGGCCGATGCGGCGCTGTTCCTGGCGCGTATTCGCGAGCTGTTGGAAGAGCCAGCGGCGTTGACCTTGTAGCGTTTTCAGCTCGCGGCGGAAAGTATCTACCGGAGTCGTGGGTAGGCTCGCATACAGGAGCTGCCACCCATCCGATGATGCCGGTCCGAGGCCGAACGGCCCGGGAAGGGAGGTGGTAGAGATGAGCCAAGGGATTGAGCTCATTCTGGCGATAGCGCTCATGGTCGCGGTCATCCGCGGCGTGACGTAACGCTCTCCAAGCCCCGGTGAGAGTCGGCCTCGATGCTCACCGGGGCGCATCTTAGACGCATCGTAATAGAGATGGGACCCGGCGAACCGGGTCCCAAGAGACTATGCAGATGAACCAACCCATCAAGCTCATCCTGGCGTGCAAAACATGCTACCACTAGAGTCGGTAGATGACGCAAGCTCCTCAGCTCCTCGATGAAGTCCGGGTCCACTGTCTTGGTGTGGTCGCCTATCGCGAGGCACTCGCAATCCAGGCCGACGTCGCAGGCAAAGCGCCAGGCCGAGGAAGCTACCCGACACCCTGCTCCTTCTGGAGCACCCGCCCGTCTACACGCGCGGTCGCCGCGCGTCCGACAGCGAGCTGGCGCTCGGCGAGGACTTCTACCGCGCGCGCGGCATCGAGATCGTGGCCACCGACCGTGGCGGCAAGGTCACCTACCACGGACCCGGACAGCTCGTCGGCTATCCGATCATGCGCGTCGCACGACATCGGCGCGCATCTGCGCAAGATGGAGGCCGCGATCGTGGCTGCGCTGGCCGAGCACGGCATCGACGCGCGCTCACGCTGCGATGAGGGCATCGACTACACGGGCGTGTGGGTCGAGGATCGCAAGATCGCCTCGATCGGCGTGCACGTCTCGACGCGGCGTCTCCACACACGGCTTCGCCGTCAATGTGACCAATGACCTCGAGCCCTTCTCGTGGATCGTTCCGTGCGGTCTGCCCGACGTGCGGATGACTTCGGTCGAGCGAGAGCTGGGGCACGCACCGGACGGTGGCTTCGACGCCTTCGCCGAGCGCATGGCCGACTGCTTTTGCGAGGCTCACGGACGCCGGCCGCTCACAGTCGCGCCTGAGCGCATAGGCATCGCGATGTCCGCGGCCCATACGCTGGTGAGCACATGAGCACACCACTAAGCACCACCGAAGACCGCAAACATGTGACCCGCTCCCGCGCCAACCCCGGCGGCATGGACGTGCTGCAGGTGCTCGGCTCCGACGTGCGCCCTCTGCGCGAGCGCAAGCCGCCCTGGTTCAAAGTGCCGGCAGCCGGCGGCCGCGCTACCGCGAGCTGTCGGCCCTGATCAAAGAGGAGAACCTGCACACCGTCTGCCAGGAGGCTGCCTGTCCCGAACGTGGGCGAGTGTTGGGAGCGGGGCACCGCCACCTTCATGATCCTCGGCGACACGTGCACGCGGCGCTGCGGCTTCTGCAACGTGAAGACCGGCAAGCCGACTTGGAACGACCCCTTGGAGCCGGCGCGCGTGGCGCGCTCGATCGCGCGCATGGGCTTGCGCCACGCCGTCGTCACCTCGGTCGACCGCGACGACCTCCCAGACAAGGGCGCCTCGGCGTTCGTGGGGGTGATCAGACAGGTGCGCAAGCAGGCTCCGGACTGCCAGATCGAGGTGCTCACACCCGACTTCCAGGGCCAGGAGATGCCTCTGGCGAAGGTGATCGCCGAGCGCCCCGACGTGTTCAACCACAACGTGGAGGTCGTGCCGCGCCTGTACCCGATCGCGCGCCGCGGCTCTGAGTTCCTGCGCTCCTGCCGCGTCCTGCGCAGCGCCGCCGAGATGGGCGAAGGCGAGGTCCTCACCAAGTCCGGGCTGATGGTGGGCCTCGGCGAGACCCACGAGGAGATGGTGGCGACGTTCGAGGTCTTGCGCGAACACGACGTGCAGGTGCTCACGGTCGGCCAGTACCTGCGACCGTCCGAGCGCCACCTGCCGATCGTGCGCTACTGGCACCCGGACGAGTTCGCCGCTCTGGAGGAGGCCGCGTATGCGCTCGGCTTCGACCACGTGGCGGCCGGGCCGCTCGTGCGCTCCTCCTACCACGCCGACCAGCACGTGGGGGGGAGGCATCAAAACAAACCTGGTGTCGGCCCACTCGCCGCCAGCGGATAGTCTCGCCGGATCTTCCCCGTCAAGGACAACATTCCTCGCGAGCATTTCCCGCTCGTGACAGTGCTCGCCGTCGCGGTCGTCCTGATCGCCTACGTCCTCTCGAGTCGACCACAGGGGACTGCTGCCGCTGTTGTTGGACGTCCTGTTCCTCGGACTGCTCGGCCCCAGCGTCGAGGACGCCCTGGGGCGCCTTCGCTTCGGTGGCCTGTGCATCCTGATTGGACTGCTGGCACTCGCCGTCCGCTCTGTTGCCGGCTTCGGATCCCCGTCGGCGATTCTGCTGGGCGCTTTGATCGTGACCGTTACTGTTCTCGGCGGCTATCTACTGCTGTTCCCCCGAGCACGTGTCCTGACCTTGGTGGCGATCCCGTTCTTTACGACTCTCATCGAGATCCCGGCAGCGTTGCTGATCGGCCTTTGGCTTGCTTTGGAGATCTTCTTCGCTGCCGAGGGCCTCGCTTGAGCGCTCGCCGATGACCCGCGTCGCGCGTGCTGGCCGTGGCTTTGGCGTTCATCCTTGGCTTCGGGTTCCTGACGATCGCCGGCATCCAGCAGTACGGGGTCAATGTGCAGAGCGTGCTGTCGGTGATCGTGCTCGTGATCCTGACGGTTGGCATCGTCGGGGCGTTGCGCAATCCTCCTAGGAGATGAGAGGACGCCCATGAGCAGGTCGCCCTTCCTGCCGCAGGGAGGCAGCTCGCGCCGCGCGCAGGCCCTGGCGCGGCGCAGACGCAGGCGCAGGCGCGCTTGGGCGATGGGGATGGTGGCGGTCGTGGTCGGCGCGATCGCCGCGGTGCTGGTGCTCTCGCACTCGAGCCTCACGCACGGCTCTCCTTCGGCGACAGCGCGCGCCAAGGCGACCCACGGCGATCGCCGTCCACGCGCCGGCCGGGACGGCGCAGGCACGGCGTCCGCCAACTCGGGCTCTGGGCCAAACCCGAACGCGGTTTCCGGCTCAACCGGCGCTTCCGGCTCAACCGGCGCTTCCGGCTCGACCGGCTCGCCGGGCTCGAGCGCCGCTCCGAGCGGCTCGACTCTCTCCCCGGCGGGCTTGCCCTTGGGCCATCCGCCGCTCGCGCTCGACCTGAGCGGTACCGAAGATCCGGTACAGGTTTCCTTCCACCACCCACCGAGCGCCGGGACTGCTGTTCGACCTGAGCACCGGCCGCGTCCTGTGGCAGCTCAACCCGCTGGAGCACCTGCACATCGCGAGCTTGACGAAGATGATGACCGCGCTGCGGGTCGTGCGCACCTCCTCCGCCGGACGCTCCTGTGCTCGTGACCAAGGCGGCGGTCGCCTCGGCCGGCTCGAAGGTCGGCGTGCTGCCGCTCGGGCAAGGACGTGCGCCTGGAGACGATGCTCTACGGCCTGTTGCTGCCCTCGGGCAACGACGCCGCGGTGGCCCTCGCCCAGCACGTGTCGGGCAGCGTGGGAGCCTTCGTGGCGTCGATGAACCAGGAAGCGGCGCGCTTGGGGCTGGGCTGCACCCACTACACCTCGCCCTCGGGCTATTTCAACGCCCGCAACTACTCGTGCGCGGCCGACCTCGCCGAGCTCGCCCACGTCGACCTCGAACAGCCTTTGATCGCGCATATCGCGCGCACCGAGAAGGCCGTCGAGCCCCTGCCGATCAAGGGCGGGAAGGTCTACCTGTACAACAACAATCCGCTGCTCGTCTACGGCTATCCGGGCGCCACGGGCCTGAAGACCGGCTACACCGAACTGGCCGGCGACTGCCTGGTCGGGAACCGCCGAGCGCCACGGCGTGAGGTTGGGCGTGGTGCTCCTGCACTCCCCCGAACTGGGACGCCAGGCCGAGTACCTGCTGGACCGGGGCTTCGAGGACGTGTACGGCCAGGCGCCGATCCCCGCGCCACCGGTGCCGGTCGGCCGGTAAACGAAGCCCCAGCCGCGCCGCTCGGCCGGCGCCGCACGGCCGGCGAACCTGCAGAAAATCTTGCGGGTCGCGGCGACTCCGAGACTGCCGGAGTCGTTTGCGCGCCGCGAGGAGTAGCCTTACTCCCCAGACATTGACTGGCCAGTCAGCCAAAGGGAGAGCACAGTGGATCTTGACGATACGCCCGAGCAGGCAGCGCACCGCGCCAAGGTGAAAGCCTGGCTCGAGCAGCACAAGGCAGAGGCGCCGGTCCTGACTGGACCCGGCGCGATCACCGACGAGGCGCAGATCATCGCCGCCAGACGCGCCTGGCAGGGCAAGCTCGCCGAGGCGGGTCTCGCCGGGGTGACCTGGCCCAAGGAGTACGGCGGGCAGGGCCTGGGGCCGATCGAGCAGGTCGTCTGCAACCAGGAGATCGCCAAGGCCGGCGTCCCGGGCATCCTCGACGCGATCGGCGTGGGCATGCTCGGCCCGACGATCATCGCCCACGGCGCCGAGGAGCAGAAGGCTCGCTACCTCGGCCCGATGCTGCACGGCGACGAGGTCTGGTGCCAGCTGTTCTCCGAGCCGGCCGCCGGCTCGGATCTGGCCGCGGTGCAGACGCGGGCGCGCCAAGAGGACGACGGCAGCTGGCGCTTGAGCGGCCAGAAGGTGTGGACGACCAACGCCCAGTTCTCCTCCTACGGCCTGTTGCTGCGCAAGGACCGACCCCGAGCAGCACAAGCACAAGGGCCTGACGATGTTCATCGTCCCGATGGACGCCCCCGGCGTGACGGTCAGGGGCTTGCGCCAGATCTCGGGCGAGGCCGAGTTCAACGAGGTGTTCCTCGACGACGTCAAGCTCGATGAGGACGCGGTCGTGGGCGGCGTGGGCAACGGCTGGGGCACGGCCCTCACGACGCTCATGTTCGAGCGCGTCACGATCGGCTTCGGCGGCGAGGGCCTCGGCTACAACTCGGTGCGCTTCGCCAAGGGCGATCGCCTCCGACGAGCACGGCCGCCGCGACTCCGGAGGTGCGCAAGCAGCTGGGCGAGATCGCCAGCGAACTGCTGGCGGTGCGGTTCACCGGCTATCGCACTTTGACCGCCTTGCAGAAAGGCCAGATCCCCGGCCCGGAGGCGGGCTTGGCGAAGGTGACGATCGTCAACGGGGCGATCAAAGCAGGCGACCTGATCGCCGACGTGCTCGGCCCCGACGCGCTGGACGAGGACAGCGAGTGGGCCTACATGATCTCCTTCCTGCCCGGCCTGAAGTCGGCCGGCGGGACCGAAGAGATCCTGCGCAACACGATCGGCGAGCGCGTGCTCGGGCTGCCCCCCGAGCCGCGCCTCGACAAGGGCATCCCGTTCTCGGAGCTGCGCTCCAAGGAAGGGGCGGCGGTATGATCCCACGCCAACCCATGCCCCCTCATGGCGCGCCCGCACGCGCGCGGAGACGCGATCACGGAGGTCGACAGCATGAACCTGGCACTCTCAGACGAGCAGGAGTTCCTGCGCGAGGCCGCCAGGGGCACGCTTTCGCGTACGAAGACATTGGAGGCGGCCCGCGAGGCGCTCGACGGCAACGAGAGCGCCCTGCCGGACCTGTGGCCGACCGCTTGTGAGGCCGGCTGGCCGGGCCTGTTGATCGACGAGTCTCACGGTGGAGCCGGACTGGATGCGTTCGACGCGATGCTCGTGATGAGCGAGTGCGGACGCGTGCTCGCCCCGGTCGCTCTGCTCGGGCACCTGCCGGCCAGCGCGATCCTGAACGAGGCGCCCGCCGCTGAGGGTCTGCTCGAGCCGCTGGCAAGCGGCGAGCGCAGGGCCGCCTACCTGCCGACGATGCCGCCGAGCGACCTGGTGGATGGATGGTGCGTGGACCCGCGACACGGAAGCACACGTCCGGGCGCGCCCGAGGCCAAGGACGACGGCAAAGGCGGCGTCACGCTCAGCGGCGCCTATGCGTTCGTGCCGGACGCTCCCGGAGCGGACCTGCTCGTGGGTGTAGCTTTGCTGGGTGGCAAGCCCGTGGGCGTGGCGATCGAGGCCTCGGCCGAGCGGCGTGGAGATCGAGCCGGTGTTCCGCTATGACGCCACCCGCTCGCTCGGCCACGTGACGCTTGAAGGACGCACCGGCCACGCTGCTCGACGCGCCCGAGGAGGCGCTCGCGGGCGCCTGGCACCTGGCCCAGGCCCTGATCGCGGCAGAGTCCTTGGGCAGCGTGGAGACGGCGCTCGACATGTCGGTCGCCTACGCCAAGGAGCGCTTCACGTTCGGCCGCGCGATCGGCTCCTACCAAGCGGTCAAGCACTCCCTCACCGAGGTCTTGCGCCAGTTGGAGAACGGGCGCTCCCTGCTCTACTACGCGGGCTGGTCGCGCAACGGCGCGCCCCACGAGTTCCCGCTCGCGGCAAGCGCCGCACGCTCGGTCGCGGGCCGTGCGCTCGACCAGGGAGCGCGCACGATGATCTCCGTGCACGGCGGCATCGGCGCCACCTGGGAGCACGACGCGCCCTTGTACTTCCGCCGCGCCCAGCTGTCGCGACGCCTGCTCGGCGGGACCGCCGCGGCTACCGACCGCGTCGCCGGGGAGCTGATCGCGCAGGCCGACGCCGCCTAAGACGCTGAGGGCCCCGCCACCGGCGGGGCCTCTCAGTGTTGTGGCGTTGACCGGTTTCGCGCTTGCCACGTCTTGCGCCCGGGTGGCGGCTTCCAAGGAGGCCGCCACCGGCGCGCCATAGGCGGCGTGGACCGCTTCCACCAACGAGGTTTCGACGCCACAGTTGATGCAGAAGCCGTGCTGTGACCAGCCGATCGCGCGCGCCAACGACCTGGTCGGCATAGGTGACGCCAGTCAGGTCGTGGCCGTAGTAGTCGTAGGCCGCGTTCCAGGCGGTGCCGTCCAGGGCGTAGCCGGCGCCGTCGGCCGAGAGCAGGTGGGCGGCGGCCATGATCGCGTCGAAGTCGTCGTAGATCGAAGGATGGTGGGCGGTCATGTGGTCATAGGAGGCCGGCCGCTGGCCGTAGCGATAGGAGTCGCTCACCAACGCCCAGGTCGAGTCGGATTCCCCGGGCGGACCCCGTTCTTGACGTTGAACTGCATCGGCCCGCCGCAGCAATCGGCGAAGTTGAGCCCCAAGTAGATCCCGGGCGCGGTCGAGAAGGCCGACTCCTGCCGATGGATCGAGGCGAGCAGCAGCCAGTTGACCCCAAACGTGCGCTGCGCCGTCGGCGTAGATCGGATAGAAGCCCTGCATCCAACGCTCGGCGATGTGGGTGCTCGTCTGCGCTTGGTAGAGCGCCAGGTCGCGATGGGCCTGCAGCGAGGAGGGATCGCCCACTATCGCGCGCCGTCCCTCGCGCGCGCGTACGCGCGCCCGCCTGAGCGCGCAGGGCGCCCCTTGAGAGGAGCTTCCAGCCGCCGCACCCACGACATCGCCCGCATCGGCGGCGGTCCCCGGCACCGGGGTCGGAGTCACCGCGATCACAGGTGGGGGCGCGGCGCCAGAGCCCGAAGAGGCGCCCCCGACAACGCCGCTCAAGACGAGCGCGAGCACGGCGACGCCGAGCAGCCCCCAACGCTATCGCTACGGCCCAGGCAGCTCGTTCCGACCCCGGCTGGGGAACGTTCGCCTCAAAGTCGTCCACGCATCTCAGGCTAGCGTCAAGGTGCCCAGCTTCGCGCCGAGCGAGTCCAGCAGTTCGCGGAAGGAGGCTTCGAACTTCTCCACGCCCTCGCGCTCCAAGGTGTCGGTCACGTCGTCGTAGTCGACGCCCGCCTGCGGCCAGCTCGTCGAACAGCCGCCTGCGGCTTCGGCCAGGCCCTCGGCCAGGGTCGAGCGCGGGGAGCCGTGGTCCTGGAAGGCCATGATGGTCTCCTCGGGCATCGTGTTGACCGTGTCTGGGCCGATCAGCTCGTCCACATAGAGGGTGTCGGGATAGGCCGGGTTCTTGGTCGAGGTCGAGGCCCACAACACGCGCTGGGGCGTGGCGCCCTTGCCCGCCAGGTACTCCCAGCGGGGCCCTGGAAGGTGTGCTGGTAGTGGCGGTAGGCGAGCTTGGCGTTGGCCACCGCCAGGCGCCCTTTCAGCTCGTCGTGCTGGGCGGGACTCGATTCATCCAAACGCCGATCGGCCTCTGTGTCGATGCGCGAGACGAAGAAGCTCGCCACCGAGGCGACCTTGGACGGATCGCCGCCCTCGGCCACGAGCCGCTCCAGGCCGCGGATGTAGGACTCGGCCACCTCGGCGTAGCGTCGCAGCGAGAAGATCAGGGTGACGTTGATCGAGCGGCCCTTGGCGATCACGTCCTCGATCGCGGCCAAGCCCGGCTTGGTGGCCGGGATCTTGACGAGCAGGTTGGGCTGGTCCACGGCCTCGTGCAGGCGCATCGCCTCGTTGAAGGTGGCGAGGGAGTCATAGGCAAGACGCGGATCGACCTCCAAGGAGACGTAGCCGTCGCGTCCGAGCCCTCCGTCCCAGGTCGGGCGAAACACATCGCAAGCCTCGCGGATGTCCTGCTCGGCCAGCGCCCAGAAGGCCTCGTCGGCGTCGCGCGAGCCAAGTTCGCGCAGCTGCTCGTCATAGGCGTTCCCCGACGCCATCGCCTTCTCGAAGATGCTCGGGTTCGAGGTGGCGCCGACGACCGCGTCCTCGTCGATCAGCTTCTGCAGATGTCCGCCCCTGATCGCCTCGCGCGAGAGGAAGTCGATCCACACGCTCTGGCCCAAGGCGGAGAGCCTGTGCAGAGGCGAAGGCGTCGTCATGCCTTGGCCTGCTCTGGCCCAAGGCCGCGCCGTGCAGTGGCGAAGAGATCATGGCTCTCAGCCTATCCCTTCAGCAGCGCGCGGCCGCGCGCAGCGATCGAATCGACGGTGAAGCCCAGCTTCTCCAGCACGGTCGCGCCCGGCGCCGAGGCGCCGAAGCGATCGATCGCCGATCACCTCGCCGCGGTCGCCCACCCACTTCCACCAGCTCTGGCTGACTCCCGCCTCGACGGCCAAGCGCGCGGGGACCTGGCGCGGGATCACGCTGTCGCGGTAGTCGAGCGCCTGGGCTTCGAACAGCTCCATGCACGGCATCGACACGACCCTCACGGCGGCACCCTCGGCGGCAAGGGCACGCGCGGCTTCAAGTGTCGGGGCTACCTCACTACCGGTGGCGATCAAAACGAGATCAGGCACGCCACTCCCCCCCCTCACCCACAACCCAAGGCGCCGCCGCGTCGACGGACCCGCCGTCCGCGCCCGTGCCGCCGCTGGCCTGCTCATGCCCTTCAAGGTGCGCCCCGTCATGGGGTGTGCCCGAGGAATCCCACAGCACGTAGCCGCCCCGGCTCACCCCCTCGGCCGAGCCCACCTCCGTGCGGTCGAGCACAGGCAGGTTCTGGCGCGAGAGCAGCAGGGCCACGGGGCCGTCCTCGCGTTCCAGGCCGACCCGCCACGCTTGCGCGGTCTCGGTGGCGTCGGCAGGGCGCATCACCCACAGATGGGGGATCGCGCGCAGGGCCGCATAGTGCTCGACCGGTTGGTGGGTGGGACCGTCCTCGCCGAGCCCGACCGAGTCGTGCGTCCAGACCCACATGACCGGGAGCTCCATCAAGGCCGAGAGGCGCACCGACGCGCGCATGTAGTCGGAGAAGACCAGGAACGTCGAGCCGTAGGGCTTGACCATCCCGCCGTGGGCGCCCAGGCCGTTGACGATCGCTCCCATCGCGTGCTCTCTGATGCCGAAGGGGATGTTGCGCCCGACGTGCACCTTCGAGTACTCGCCGGCGCCCTCGAACACCGTCTTGGTCGACTCGACCAGGTCGGCGGCCCCGCCCGCCATCGTCGGCGCGAACGGCCCGAAGGCCGCCATCGTCTTCTGGCCGGCCGCCCTCGTGGCCATTTCGGTGCCCGCCTCGAACTTGGGCAGAGCGTCCTGCCAGCCCTCGCGCAGACGTCCCGACCAGGCCAGCTCCCAGTCCTCGACCAGCTCCGGGTAGCGCTCGCGCCAAGCCGTTTCGCGCTGCTCGGCCTCGGCCTGCAGGGCCGCGCCGCGGACCTGCAAGCTCATGTGCTCGTACACGGCCTGCTCGACCCGGAAGTGGGCGTCGGGGTCGAAGCCCATCACGAGCTTGGTGGCCCTCACCTCGTCCTCGCCCAAGGGCGCGCCGTGGGCTTTGGCGGTATCGACCGCATTGGGGGCCGGGTAGGCGATGTGAGAGCGCACCTGGATGAACGAAGGACGCTCCTTTTCCGCGCGAGCCGCCGCGAGCGCCGCGTACAGGGCGTGCACGTCCTCGGAGTCCTCGACGCGCTGCACGTGCCACCCGTCGGCGTGCATGCGCGCGATGTGGTTCTCGGTGTCGAATGAGATCGAGGTGGTGCCGTCGATCGTGATCCGGTTGTCGTCGTAGCAGACGATCAGCTTGCCCAAGCCGAAATGACCGGCGATCGAAGCGGCTTCCTGGGAGACGCCCTCCATCATGTCCCCGTCCGAGCAGATCGCATAGGTGTGGTGGTCCACGACCTCGTGGCCCGGCCGGTTGAAGCGCTCGGCGAGGAAGCGCTCGGCCATGGCCATGCCGACCGCGTTGGCCACGCCCTGGCCGAGCGGGCCGGTCGTCACCTCGACGCCCGGCACGTGGCCGCGCTCGGGGTGGCCGGGCGTGCGCGAGTCCCACTGCCTGAAGCTCTGCAGGTCCTCGATCGACAGGTCGAAGCCGGTCAGGTGGGGCAAGCGCGTACTGCAGGACGCACGCGTGTCCCGCCGACAGCACGAAGCGGTCGCGGTCGCGCCACTCGGTGTCGGCCGGGTTGAGACGCAGCACGTGCCTGTACAGGGTGTAGGCCAAAGGGGCCAAGGCCATCGCCGTGCCGGGGTGGCCGGCGTCGGCCTTCTGGACCGCGTCCATCGCCAGGGCCCTGATCGTGTCGATCGAGCGCTTGCGGACTTCGCGCTCCTCCTCGGCCGGCTCAGGTGCGTGCAGAGCGCTGGATTCGGACACTGCCGCCATATGCTGCGATCCTAGCGAGCCTTCGCGGGCGTCGGGTCCCAGGCATCGGAGTGCGATCGTGGGCGCTCGCCCGCGCCTCCCTGCAGATGGCGAGCGCCCACGAGCCGCTTGTCGGGCCGTCCTTAGCCGACGTAGGGCCGGCGTCGGCGCGGGGGAAAGCCGGCCACGGAGTGGCGGCGCCCATGCGAGCACCATCGCCGTTTGGGGCGCACGCGCACCAGCCAGTGCAGGTCATGGCGCGAATGCGAGCGTCTGTAAGGCCAGCGGGGATGGAGCGCGCGCACCATCAGGTCGCGCTCGCAAGATAGTTCTCTCATGTCAATCCAACCTCCTTGTCGGCTCGGTGCACAGCCAGGCGATACGACAAATCGTCCAACACTCCCACCTCACGTTTGCCGTTACGCACAACTAATAGCACGCTACCTACAGAACTTTGTGCATATGCCTTGCCAATCGAACGTACCCTGCGCCCAATCCCAGGATCGCACAACTGGACCTGCCCATATGCTGAAACTAGCGTTCGCAACGGGTTATGCGCCTCGATGCTCTCCATGTCAGTGACCTCCCAGTGAGCTGGAGACATCCTTGAACAAAAACAAATAAATCATTCTTTACGCAGCTTGTCAAGAGCTATGGTATAGGGATGGCCCAGAGGACCCGTTCAAGCAGAGCCCGCGAACGTGGTTTGCCGCGCGGCCCGCAGGCCCTTCCCCCGGAGGAGGTCGCGGCCGACCAGCGCGAGCGCCTGTACGAAGCGATGATCAAGGCCGTCGACGAGAACGGCTTCGTGGCCACCACGATCTCCGACCTGGTCGCCGGCGCCGGGGTCTCCAGGCGCAGCTTCTACGAGCACTTCGCCAACAAGGAGGAGTGCCTGCTGGCGACCTATGACGCTCTGATCGGGCGCCTGACCGCGAGGATCGTGGAGGCCTATGACCCCGAGGACGAGTGGACCAACCAGATCGAGGCCTTCGTGCGAGCCCTGTTCGAGGCCTCCAGCGACCGCCCCGACGCGGCGCGCCTGGTGTCCGTCGAGATGGGCGCTGCCGGCCCCGTCGGGATCGAAAGGTGGGCGCGCGACGCCGACCGCCTTGCGCAGTTCGTGACCTACATCTTCGAGCGAGCCCCCGGCGAGGGCACGGTGCCGGCGCCGATAGCGCGCGCGATCGTGGGCGCCCTGCGCACGATCCTGTATTCAAGGGTCAGGCGCGAGCGCTCCAGCCGCTCCCTGAAAACCGAACTGCAGAAGCTGACGCCCGACGTGGTGACTTGGATCGTCGGCTTCTATCCCACGCCCCCCGAGATCCCTCCCCGGCCGAAGGCCCGCCGCCACGCCCACCTGCAGGGAGGACGCGCTCCGGGCACATTCTCGCCCTCGCCCAGCTGGGCGCCCAGGGGCTTGCCGCGCGGCGAGCACAGCCTGCCCAAGGGCTTCGTCGCCCACAACCAGCGCGAACGGATCTTCGACGCGGTCGCCAACCTGACGGCCGAGAAGGGATATGCCGCCCTCAGCCTGGAGGAGATCGTGTCGGAGGCCGCGATCTCGCTGCAAACCTTCTACGAACATTTCGAGAACAAGGAGGAGGCGTTCCTGGCCACCTTCGAGATGGGCCACGCCAAGGCCACGGCGGCGATCAACCGCTCGCTCGACCTAAAATTGAGTTGGGCCCAGAACATCAGGATCGGCTTGGGCGCCCTGCTCGAGTTCCTGGCCTCCGAGCCGGCCATCGCCCGCTTGGCCTGCGTGGACATCCTGATCGCCTACCCCCACGTGAGCGGTCGCGTCAACGAGGCCAACTTCTCCTATATCGAGCTGCTCGACATCGGCCCCGACGACACCTACCCCAACATGCCCCCGCCGGTCATGCGCGAAGCCTCGGTGGGCGGCATCTTCGAGCTGCTCCACGAGTACATCCTCAACGGACGCACCCAGCGAGTGCCCGAGCTGATCGACTACGTGATGTACATCGTGATCACGCCTTTCGCCGGGCGCGAGATCGCGGCGCGGGCGGTGGCGGAGACGTAGGCGTAGGCGCGCAGATCGGGCAGTCTCACGCGCCCTGCTCGACCGGGCGCTTCCCGATGCGCGGCCTGGCGATCACCTTCTGAGCGGACAGGGAGCCCTGACGTCGACGGTGACCGTTTCGCCGCTCAGGAACTTCATTTCCATCTTTGCCGGGAAGCCGCCCTTGGGGCATTTCTTCGGTTGCGTGAAGTATGAAAATGTCTTCCTGCCCTGCCTGTACGCGGCGCCGACCTTGACCGTGAACGATGTGACCGACGCGTCGTTGCCTCCCGGGTCGGTTTCGACCAAGGGGACTTCGACCAAGACCTCCTGCCCGTAGGGTGGGCTCGCGTCGATCCAATGCGCCTTTTCCAGGACCTGGAAATAGGAGGGCGTGACGCCTTCCACCAGGAACGTCAGCCCGCCACTGGGAGCGAAGAACGATTCGATCGTGACTTTCTCGGGGACGGGCTGGCCGCCGAAGGCGACGACGCCCAACCCGACGCCGACCGGCCCGGCGCGCGAGCGTTGCGGGCAGCCTTTGCCTCCCTGGTTTTCAAGCACGGAATCGGCGCACGTCATGAACCCCTCGGAGTCGATCTTCGACCCGGCCGGCGAGTACACGTTCAGCTCTGTCAGCGGGGAAGGGTAGCCACCGTATTCGGTCCCGCTGATCGTGGACTGCACTTCGACCTCGGCGCCGGCGCCCAACACGTTGCCCGTCCCGGGGAAGCCCGGGATCGGCAGCGCTTTGACCTTCAGCGTGACGACGGGCGCCGCGCTCGCGCCGCCCGCCAGAGCGAGCGACGCGAGCAGGACCGAGGTCGTGGCGACGAATCCTCGGCGCATCGGCGAGACTCCCCTGTGGCGCCGCGACGAGACTCCCCCGTGGTGTCGCGACACCCCCGCTGCCCCACATGACACCGTCCACCACATAGTACGGAACATACCATCCGTGACATACCAAAGTCAAGGCTTGCGCGCATGATCGAGGAGATCCAGCTGACACCCACCTCCTATGTGGTACTCGGCATGCTCTCGATGCACGTGGGCGAGGCGAGCCCGTATGACCTCAAGCGCATGGTGGCGATATCCGTCGGCCAGTTCTGGACGCTGCCCCACGCCCAGTTGTATTCGGAGCCCGCGCGCCTGGCCCGCGGCGGCTACCTCACAGAGACCCGCGAGCCCCACGGCCGCCGGCGCAAGCTCTACAGCCTCACCGACATCGGCCGCGACGCGCTCCAGCAGTGGCTGCACGTGCTCACCCCCGAACCCTACGTGCTGCGCGACCTGGCGCTGCTGAAGCTGTTCTTCGGCGCCGACGGGCAAGCGCTCGCCAAGGGCCAGATCGCGATCCACCGCCAAAAGCTCGCCGAACACGAAGCGCTCGCGGCGCACGACCCCGGCACCGCCCCCCGCGGACCATGGGAAGCGCTCAACCTCGGCATCAGACATCACCGCGAGTCGGTCGCCTTCTGGGAAGAGCAGGCGCGACCGACCAAGGCGCCGTCCGCGAACCGCCGCCGCGCTCGGGCGAAGCGACCCTAGCCCCGCCAGGCCCGACCAGGGCCGGCCGACCGTTGCGATTGCTCGCACGCTGCGCTTCCTGCTCGCGCTATGAGGACCCGCGGCTGGCGCCTACGCCGGGCGATACTGGAAGCTGGGCCCCGCGAATGCGGTTGGCCCTACCGCGATCGTGCCCATCGCCAGAGCCTGCTGCTTGAGCGACTCCATAATGCCGATCGCAGAGCCGATGCCAGCCGGTTCCCCGTTGAAGACAGAGTGCAGTAATTCCAGGAGACCGGTGTAGGTGAGGTTGAACTTTTCGTCGGCTGCGGCAGCCGGGCTGCCGGGCGCATATGGGTGCTCACTCGGGTTTGAGACCAGGGCCCTGATGTGATCGGCTTCGAAGGGAATCGGAGCGCCAGCGAAAATGAAGCGTTCGTCGGGAGGCGCGTTGGGTGGCGCGGCGGCGTTGACAATCAGCTGTCGTTCGTGGTGGATCTCGGCGAAGCGATAGTAGTGCGCGATCTCGCCTTCGGGGTCGGTGGGCAGCTGGCTCGTGCCCTCGCCCTGCTCGACGATTTTGTCGATCGCGGCCAAGGCGCTTGGCAGATCGGTCACCGCGACCACGTCTTTACCCAAAGTGACCTGCTTGGAGTGATCGGCGATGAAGATGCCGGGGTCCGCTAATTCGAGGTGTTCGGCGATCGCGCCATAGAACTTGCCGATCGTGAGACCGAGGGGGGCGGGCGCCACGCCGGGGAAGTTGAACGGCAGCTCGGGTTCCTCGATGACCATGAAGACTTTCAACACCAGATCCTGGGTGAGGGGGCTCAAAGGCACGATCAAGCTTTCCTCCACCGCCCCGGGCAGGTGCCCGGGATACGTGGGTATGAAGCCGGGCTTGTCGATTTCCGGGGCGCCGCCGATCGCGTTGAGGATGTTACAGGCGAGGGCCATGTGCATCATCTCCTCGATCACGATCGAGAGCAGGAGGCTCGCGATTTCGGCGTTCGTGCCGGGCTCGATCGAGTACAGGGCGTACAGGTAGGTGGGGATCGTGGCGTGCTCCAGCTCGACCGCCGTTTGCAGCGCTTCGCGCAGGGCTTGGGGGTCGTCGAGGTTTTGGACTAGCTCGCTTCTGAGGGTGATCATTTGCTCTTCACCTTTCGGTTCTGCCCGCGGCGCCACAGGCCAGCCGTTTGTTGAAGCCCGGCCAGGACGTTGCCCTGGGTTTTGTCGGGTTTGAGGTCTGGCATATTCCCTCCGTCGCACACAACGACTAAAGAACGGAATCGTAGCGATCTATGCGACGGGATGTGGTCTTCGAGGGCCGTCGTATCAGCCGAGCAGACCCAGCAATTCCTCGCGGTCGGGGCCCGGCAACTGTAGCCGCTCATGTTCGCCCGCCAGCTCAAGGATTCGCTCGGGCACGCCCGCTCGTGCGAAGGTCTCGCTCAGCGGCGTCAGGCAGCTACGGGACTCGAGGAAGGCCCTGAAAAGGTCTGGATCGTGCATTATCGCCGTGAGCAGCGCCCCCGCAGGGCTTGCGAAGGTTCGCTCGGCTGTGGCTGCTCCAGTCCATCGCGCAACGCCTCGATTTCGCTCAGGCGGTTGCGATCCTCCGCGACCGTCTCCCGATACCAGCGAGTCAGCTGTGCCTCGGTGGCGGCGTCCCACGCCTGCGCGAACTCGAGTGGATCCTGCAAATGCGAGCCGACCACCTCGCGCAGGCACTTCGCGTGCGCCAGCCCCAGCGACATCCCGCGACCCAGCGAGGGGTTCGTGCACGCGGTGGCGTCGCCCAGCAGCGCGATGCCGGTGAGCAGGGGCCGCCCGTCGCGTAGCGGACGGCGATAGCGATCGAGCACCCCTCCCATCGCCATCATCTCGCTGATCGGCTCGCCGTCAAGCCAATGCGCGTGTGCCGGGCACGCCTTCACGACGGCGCTCCACGCGTCTGGATCGCGCAGCCGCTTCAGCGCTTGGTCCCCGCTTGAGATATAGACCGTCACCGACCACGTGCCGTTGTCTGAGGGAAGAGTCAGGATCGAGAACGTCCCCAACGGCGCCAGCAGCGGGCCGAAGGGCTGCGGCGTTGTGCCGTCCTGTGAGCGGAAGTACCGCCCGTAGTAGATGAACCCGGAATCCTCGGACTCCTCTTGCAGCGGCCCGATGTTCGCGTCGCTGCACCAGCGCGGCAGTTGCGAGCCCCGGCCCATCGCGTCCACCACCAGGTCGGCCTGCAGCGCCTCACCTGAGTCAAGGCGTACGCCGGTCACGTGCGGCGTCCCATTGCCGAGCTGCATGGTCGGCTCCTTCACGGTCACACCTCGACGTACCCGCAGTCTGGGCTCATCCTCCGCGGCCCGTCCCAGCACCTGCTCAAAGACCGGGCGGCGGGCGGTGTAGGTCACGAACCGCTCATCGCCGGCTCGCGGGGTGCGATCGGCCACGGTGGGGGGCATCAGGCCGAGCAGGTCCATGCGCATCGCGCCCGCAGAGACGAGCCCGTCAAAAACGTCGGGGAGTTCCTGTTCCAGCACGATTCGACCGGCGGGCTGCAGGAAGTGGGCCATGCGGAACTGGCTCACGCCATCGCGCGACCACTCCCACGCTTCATCGACAGACCCGGGCACGGGCGCCGCGTCGCGCTCGATCACGGTGACCTCGTGCCCGTCGCGCGCCAGCATCAGCCCGGAGGCCAGCCCGCACACCCCACCGCCCAACACAACGATCCTGGCCATTAGCGGCTCAGCCCCCCGCCGTGCTCCTGTGCTCACCCTGCTTACGGGCGCCACTGCACAGCTCAGGAGGACACAGGCTCATGCGGGTAGAAAATCTACCAGCAGTCGGTTCACCGCATCCGGCGCCTCGAGCTGCATCCAGTGCCCCGGGCCGTCGAGGCGCTCGTAGCGCCACGGGCCGGCGACGTTCTCGGCCGACCTGGTCATCTGTCCCTCGGTGAGCGCGAAATCCCCCGAGCTCCACACGCCCATCGTAGGCGCCTGTATCGGTGGCGGCTGCAAACCGGAGAGCAGAAAGCGCTCCGGGGAAATGTTCGCCCGGTAGTAGTTGAGGCCGGCAGTCAATGAGCCGTTTGCCTCCAGTTCGGCGATCCTCGCATCCGTCTCGGGGTGGCGGCCCCAAGCACGGAAGTTGGCCCAGTCGTTGTCCGACAGCCACCGCTCGGCGATCCCGGCGAACTGGAACAGGAGCATGTACCACGACTTCTCATGTTGCTCGAAGCCGTCCGCGAAGAACGTCGCGGGATGCCCGACCGACATGGCGACGAGATGGTCGACGCGCTCGGCAGCCGTAAGCGCGGTGGCCCACGCCACGCCGGCCCCCCAGTCGTGGCCCACCACATGAGCCCGATCGGCGCCCGCCGCGCCCATCACAGCCAGCACGTCACCGACAAGCAGATCCATCGTGTAGGCGTCCACCTCCTCCGGCTTGTCCGATCGGCCATAACCACGCAGATCGGGGACGATGACCTTGAACCCCGCCTCCGCAAGCGCCGGGACCTGGTGGCGCCACAGTCGCCCCGAGTCCGGGAACCCGTGCAGCATCATCACCGGGCGACCCTCGCCGATCACCTCGTACTCGATACCCACACCACCAACGTCAACGCGCACGGTGGCCACACCCTACCGCTTGGCACGCCAATACCCCTCGACCCGACGCTTCCTCGCCGTCCCCTCCGATGTCCCGAGACACAACAAAGTGCGCCCGGCGGGAATCGAACCCGCGGCCTGCGGTTTGAAAGACACTCCACAATCCACCGTTTTGGTTTCGGCTGCGCCCCAATCGCGACCCATACTCAGCACTGTGCGTCGGGTCTTGCGCAACGCAATCGCGTAAGTGACGAGCACAGCCACGAGCCCGACGAGAACAACGACCGCGGCAAGGAGCAGCCGCAACGTGACTTTCGCGCCGAGCGATTCGTTCGTGAGCACAAGCACGCCAAGAGCGCTTACGGCGGGCAAGAGAACTACCGTGAGCAGATATGTCGCTCGGTCATAGAAGAACCGGCGATAGACCACTCTCAAGAGCGGTCCTCCGAGCTTACCTTCGGATACGCGCGCAAGCGTCGTGAGCGGGCCGTGCCGGAGCGCCAACCGCCCGACCTCGACGCCTCCCTCCAGCTCTCCGGCCAGCATCCTGTCCAACCGCTTCCGCGGGCCGCTTTGCTCGGCTCGGGACCCTCGCCAAGCTCCTCCTCGGAGTCGTTGGCCGGCGTCGGGGAACTCATGGGTCTCGATTCGCCGCTTGGGCCACCTGGCCTGCTATAGGAGTTGGTCATTCACAGCGATGGTGCCGGGGATGCCCGCTTCCGACCGATCCCAGTAGTACGGTAATACAGTTGCATGACGCCTGAAGCGCACGGACCCGCAAGCTGACACGGCAGGCGAGTCCAGCCGCAACTTGTATGGTCGCCCCCCGCCTGATGACTGCCCCAGCCATCTCAACTCCTCCCCAGCAGGGACCGGCTTCGATTCCGCGCGCTTTGTGCGTGTCGGGAGCGAGGAAGGATGCCCACGGCCACCGGCGCGCAGCCGAAGACCGCGGGCATTTTATTCTACGCCGCTTGGGCGCTCTCGGTGGGCATCGTCTCCACGAGAACGAACCAGTGCGGACTTGTGGCCACCGCCAGCAGCGGGAGCCGCTCGCCCTTGTTGCACAGCACCGAATGAGGGGTCCTCTCCCACTCGGTCGTCAGGGCGTATGTTCCGGTCCAGGGGGCTTTTTCCTGGGGCCCGAATCGTACGATCGGCATTGCGATTGCCTTTCGTAGTTGTTTTGCTCCCTGCCTGCCGTTGGCGCGGTGGGCAGGGAGCCGTATGACCCGCCGAGGCGGACTGTCGAGAAGTCTCGCGCGGTGATCGGACGACTCGCTGGCGAATCGGATTTGTACTGCTCGTGCCCATGACTTCCAACAGTTTTTGGAGAGGCTGCGCACGTCCCGCCCTCGGCCCAAGTGAGCGGATTTGGCAGTCCGCTCGTGCGCCGCGCGCTCTGCCTTCAGCTCTCGCATATCTCAACCCTCACTCGGCGCAGCCGTCTCCACCGATAGCAGTAGGCCCGTAGCTCCCACCGATCCCCCAAGCAGGCTGCGATCAGCATGATCGGGTGCGGGCAGCGGGCCGCTGACGCCTGGGCGATACGTCTCGCGGTGGTGCGATCGAGCCTGCTCGGGTCGCCGTCGAGCGGATGGGAGTGCCAGTCGCCCAGATAGGCAAGGGCGCGCCCGGAGGAGTCGTAGAGCTCAGCGATTCGCTCGCGCTGCCACGCCCCGTCCGGTTCGAAGCGATGACTTTCGCGGCGAGCGCGTGGGCCGGCGCCAACGAGCTCGCTCACAAGTATGACCTTCGCGTGATCGTCGTGGTAGCCGAGCAGGACGCCACCGCTCTCATTCGGCGCATGGCGCTTTGCCTCGCCCAGCACATCCCGAGCCAGCGCCCCGTCGATCGCGAGCGTGTGGCGATTCAGTCGCTTTGAGATTGTGCGCTGGAGGCGCAATACGGGCACTCCGGGTGAATAGGGATCGGATGCGTGCTCCAGCTCGGACTGTCGATGCCGTCCTCTGGCAGCCCACAGATCCACGCGGTCGAGCACAGTTCCTCGGGACGTACGGCCGCCGCGGCGGCGCGCGCCGCTTGGGCGACGATCGGCAAGAGATCGAAGCTGGCGCCGGTGAACGTGGGCGACGCGCAGCCGCGTGGCTGCACGGTCCCGCCGGGATCCGCTGGCGGCAGAGGGATCGTGCCGTCAAGCGCGTGCGCTTTGAAGCAGTGCCAGCATCCCCCGGCGCCGGGGACGATCAGGACGACCTGTCCGCCGCGCACCCCCTCGGTCGCGGACAGGTAGAGCTGGGTGAGGGCGCGCTCGCGCGCGAAGTCGCTGAGCAGCTGCTGGACGCGGATCTCGGCGCTGGCGTCGATCACAAGCGACGCTTCACTGAGCAGTCGCTCAACCACGCCGAGTTCGTTCTCGCTGCGCCCGTGGCGGTCGAGCGCTGTCTGTCCAAGCCTGCGCAGAAACCGCTCCACCCGCGTGTGGGGGTAGTGGTATTTGATGAAGTTGGCGATCACATTGAGCTTGTAGCGGCCGACCACCGGCACGCCGAGCGGGTAGCGCACGATCTGGGCTGCTTCGATGGTGTCACCCTCCAGCAGTCGCAGCTCACCGACCTGGTTGCGCGCCAGCTCGATCGCCAGTGGAGCGCCGAGCGCGCCGAGCCCTACCTGCGCGACCGTGGCGTCGCTCAGCGCCGCGAGCTTTGGGATGCGCGCGCTGAGATCCTCCTCTGTGAGGCGCTCGCCCCGCAGCAGATATGCGCCCTCGTGCGTGAGCCCGCCGCTGGACTGGCGGAGGCGGACCGCGAACACCCACGTATCCTCGTATTCGCCCTGGCGCACCTCCTCCTCGAAGACGACGCCCGTGACCGCGACTTCTCCGTCGCTCACCGGCTGCCAGGGGGGGTTGCCGAAGCCCGACTGGACGTCGTTGGCCGCGGCGAGCACGGTCTTCGGATCCAGTCGCTCGGGGGCTCGATCTAGCCGCGCCCAGCGCATCTGAAGGCTTTGACCGCCGAAGTAGTCTGTGAGCCACTCCGGCGCGCGCGCGAGCAGCTTGGTCTTGCGCGAGCCGCCCGGACGCGAGATCAGCTCGCATAGAAGGACCCGTAGGTGGATGCTTGCTTGAGCATCGGGGGCGAAGTGCAAGCGTCCGGAGCCGACGCGAGCTGTTTGCTCGAGCGTGAGCGCTTGCGCGGGGACGAACGCTGCGCATCCTGGCATCGGCGGGACGTAGGAGGAGATCGGCTCGCCCTGCGCCGCCTCTGCCGCGACCATCGCCTCGGGGCCTTCTCGAAACAGCGACAGCAGCAGCCGCACGCGCTCGTCTACCAGCCAGGCGCCCGTGTCCTCGGGCTTCCATGTGCGTGTGGGACGATCGAGCGGGCACAGGTTGCCCCCGCCGGGAGTCTGGTGGCGAGCCAGGGTCAATCCCGGCGCGAACACCTCCGGGCGCAGATAGGGAAAGAGGTCGGGGTAGAGCACTTCGAGGCTCGACGCGCTCACCTTCGTCTTCGATGTGGCCGCGCAGGAGAACGCGGTGCGCCTCTCGAAACAGAGCCTCGTCGAGCTCGAACTCCAGGCCGCGCTCGCGAAACGCTTCGATCTCGTACTCGAGGCGTCCCGCAAAGTGCTCCCACCAACCCGTCATGACAGCCAACCCAACCAGTTGCTATCCGACCGGCCGTTCTTCGGGTGGTTCGGGCGGGTTCGGTGGCCCGGGCGGGCGCGGTGGCTGGGGTGGGTGCGGATGAGGCGGGTGCGGCGGCTCTGGTGGATGCGGGGGACGCTCCGGCTTCTCGCCGGGCTCCTTCTCTGTGTCGTCACTGCTCATCGTGCTCTCCTTTCGCGGGCGGCTCGCAAACCGCTCTCCGCGTGGCATAGTCGTGGGGTGCTGCGAAAGTGCTTGGCATAATTGTGTCCCATATATACGTCATGATAGCGCCATGGCCGCTCTAGCGCCACTGCTCGATCCGCCCCGCACGGGCGACCATGACCCGGAAGGGCTCCACGGGGAAACACCCTCCGAGCTTTCCTGGTCTTCGGACCCCGATTTCGTTGACCCGGCCAGCATCGAGCGTCAGATCGCCGAGCAGAATCTGCTACTCGCAAGTACCCGCGAGGTGCCTGACATCGTGCGCTACTTCGTCGACGGGCTCGCGGACGACCTCGCGACACTGCCTCTCGACGCCACGCTGCGCGTCGACCCCTACCTGCTCGTCAGCCTGCAGGGCTCGCTGATCGGCGCGCTGCGGGCGCTTGAGAATCCCGACCCGGCACTGGCGCGACGCGAGCTGCGCGTGCGACTCGAGCAGCTGCGTCAGGTCTACCGAGACCTGGCCGACGCGCGCCCGGCCTATGAGGACCAACCGGTCAAGCAGCTCGTGCGCTGGCTGGCACAGGTGCTCGACGTGCCCCAGGCGCGTCTCGCCGAGCTGTTTGACGTGTCCCCGAGAACTTTCCAGCGCTGGCTGTCTGAGGCCGATGAGACCGCCCCCGTCGGTGAGGACGCAAGGCGCGTGCGCGTCGTGGCGAACCTGGTCGGACACCTGCGCCACTCCCTGACCGGGCAAGGGGTGCTCGACTGGATGGAGCGCCCGCACCCCGCTATCGACGGCAGGATCCCACGTGAGCTGCTGAAGGAGCCCGACGCGCTTACGCGCCTCACGCGCCTGGCGGCCGGCACCCGCTCTGCGACAGCCGCGTAGCGATGGCGGAGCTGGTCGGGTTCCGCGTGGCCTCGTGGGACACGCCGCTGCGGGTCAACCCCAACCGCCAGGCCGGACGCTACAACTACGCCGAATCGGCCGCGACGCAGTACATCTCGCTGCATCCGCTCGCAAGCTGGGCGGAGTACATCCGCTGGCACGACCTACGCGACCCCCATGCGCTGCGCGAGATCCGTCTCGGCGTGTGGGCGATCAGAATCCTCGCAGAGGATCCGCTCGCGCTCGACTTCGACGGTGCCGAGGCGCAGGGGATCGCGGCCAAGGATCTGATCTCCGACGATTGGAGTCGCTGCCAGGCGCTCGGCGAGCGGCTTCGTGGCGACCCTCGCGCGCCGAAGCTGCTGCGGGTTCCAAGCGCCGCGCTGCCGGGCGCGCGCAACGTCGTGATCCTCGGCCCCAGGGTCGCCGTCCCATACTCGTTCACGCCGATTGACCCGATCGACCTGCCGGTTACGCTTTGCGCAGCCGGAGCCAGACCGCCCGAGAGTCTGCTCGGACTGGTGCGCTATCGCGAGCAAGATCATGCGGAGTATCAAGCCTGGCAGCGCGGAGAGTCCTACGACCTGATCGAGCCCGCCGACACGCTCCTTGCCAAAGAGCTCCGCACGACCGACTAAGACTCGCACAAGCACGCGCGTCAATTGAGCGTTTCCCGGTCCGCTTCTGGACTCAACACCCGGTGGTACCCACGGGTGGTACCCACCAAGGCGAGGCATCCTCTACTGGCTGATCCCGAAAGCACGGAATCCGCCTATCCCAAGCCGGATTCGACCAGTGCGCCCGGCGGGAATCGAACCCGCGGCCTGCGGTTTGAAAGACCGCTGCTCTTTGGCTCCCCGAAGAGAACCGTTGACCACTGAGCTACGGGCGCGCGCGGCTCACGATGCTACTACGTCGCCCGCTGAGCGGCGGGCTCGCAGAGCGCGACTAGAAGCCGGTCGGCGAAACGTCCAACGAGGGCTCTGCGGGCGCGGAAGCGAGAACGGTCGGCCCGCTGTAGGGATAGGCGTCGGTGAGCACGAGCAGGTAGCCGTGGGCTTGGGCTGCGTAGCGCAGCCCCAAGGCGCCGGCGTTGCGCATCCCAAGCGGCATCCGTCCGGTGGCCAAGGCGGCGAACCAGCCGAGAACGGCCACCACGAACAGGAGGCCGCCATAGGCACCGTCGAGCAGGATCGCGGGAATGCCAAGGATCAGACGGAAAGCGACCTTCCATGGGTTCTGGGGACGGGGCTCGGCGATCGACGCTTCGACCGGATAGCTGCCGGGTCGCCCAAGGAAACCGGGGAAGGGGTCGGCGATCAGAAACAGGTAGGCGTATACGTGGGTCTGGTAGCGCACGTAGGCGGCCAGGAAATCGTGCAAGCCCGCGGGCGACTGACCGCCTGACGAGCGTGGCCAGCCAGTTGGCGATCGCGGCGAAGAAAACGATGATCCCCCACAGGATCAACCAGATCAGGTGGGGAATGGCCAAGATCAGACGGAAGAAGACGGTCAGCCGCGAACGTTGCAGCTCGCCATCGACGTCCAGCCGGATCGGGTCGGTCTCGCGGATAGGCAGGCCGGCGAAAGGCCGTTTGGGGATCGCTGTTGGGATAGCGGTCGGTCAAGCAGGAACAGGTAGGCGTCGACCTGGGCCGAGTAGGAGAGGCCGTAGGCGACGGCGTCGCGCAGACCTCGCGGCATACGCGCTTGAGCCATGGCCGCAAACCAGGCGAACAGGGCGGCCACGCTGGCCAGGCCGTAGCTGTAGTTGGCGCCGTAGGTACGCGCGCTGCCCGAGGTCAGGGCGCCCGCGATCACGAAGGCGGGGATGGCGAGCACGATGCGGAAGGCCACCTTCCAGCGGTTCTGTGGCTGGGGCGGGGCGATCTCGACGTCCACGGGATAGCCCGGGGCGCCGGTGAAGTCGGGGAAGGGCTGAGCCGCCAGGAACAGGTAGGCACCGACGTGGATCGCGTAGCGCACGTAGGCGGCCAGGAAGTTGTGCAGGACGTCGGGCGACTGACCGGCGAAGAGCGTGGCGAACCAGTTGGCGATCACGGCGAGGGCGGCGGCAATTCCCCACAGACTGAGCCAGATCAGGTGGGGTATGGCCAAGATCAGACGGAAGAAAACGGAGACACGCGAGCGCTCCAAATCGTCGCTGACGATCAGATGGACGGGACGGTCATTCACGGCTCACACCCCTCTTGGTGTCGATGCGGACGAGCGCTGGCCGGGTCGCGGGCGAAACTCATGCGACGGACGTATTGGTACCCGTCACGCCGGACGGCTAGCTACGAACGTCACAATGCGGCCATTCAGAGGTCCGAAGTGACAGCGGTGAGAGGGGCTTGGGATAGGGAGGGACGTTCGTGCTTGACATGATCTATGGCATGTCCAAACCCAATATTCGACGGATCGACGTATCGGAGCTGGGTCTGATCGCGCCTCTTTGGAATGCCTTGCGCGAACATCATGCAAAGGTCACGCCTGAGCTGGGAGAGCCACGCTCGGTAGAGGAGTCGTGGCGACGCAGACGCTCTGAATATGAGGCGTGGCTGGAAGCTGGCGATGCCTTTGTATTGCTTGCCGAACGCTCGGGCGCAGGGGTCGGCTACGCGATGGTTCATGTGCGCTCGGGCTCGCCCACTTGGCCGTTGAGCGAGAAGGCGGGCGAGATCGAGACGTTGTCAGTGTTGCCGCAGGAGCGAGGCCAAGGGACCGGGAGCGCGCTGCTTGAGGCGGTGCGCGAGGAGCTGGGCGCACATGAAATCAGCGAACTGTCGCTTCACGTGATGCACACGAACAAGGATGCGATGCGCTTCTATGAACGCCACGGGTTCGAGACGTACGCCTTGTGGGTGAGGGCGAGCGGCAGCGAGGAGCTTTAGCCGGCGGCAGCGTCGGCGGGCTCCACCTCTCGCAAGCCGGCCACTCTCTGGGTCGAACACGAAGCCCCTGATGTGGTCCCGGTTGGGCAGCTCTGGACTTGAGCGCAGGCGCGCCAAACCTTGACGCAAGGTCTCCTCGACGTCTTCGAAGGCGCCCAATCGCCACGCGGGCAGGACTCCGTCGGCGGCCAGCTCTTGGGCGAACTCGTCCTCGGAGGCGCCGTGCAGGCCGCAGCCGTGATGCATGACGACGACGATCTCCTCGGTGCCCAGCTTGCGCTGGGAGACGCTGAGAGAGCGGATCGCATCGTCGGTGACCAGGCCGCCGGCGTTGCGGATCAGGTGGGCGTCGCCACGCTGCAGGCCAAGCATTGGGAATAGGTCGATGCGAGTGTCCATGCAGGCGAGCACCGCCACTTTGCGCTGCGGTCGCGGGCTGAGCCCAGGCGCCGCGAGCTGCTCGGCACGCGAAGCGGCGACGGCCAGCATGTCGTCGGCGTTGGTCATTCGGGGCGCTGATCGTCGGGTCGTTCTGCAGGCAGTCGTTCAAGGCGATCATTGGGATTGCGTCTTTTAGCAGGCTCGGTGCCGGCCGGAGCGGGAGGCGGCGGACGCGGGTTCCACCGCGAGCTTGAGGCTCATCTTGATCGCGCGCACCGCTCCGGTGGCACCGGCCTGCAGGGTGAAGCCGAATACGAGTGCCACGATTCCGGGGATGAAGAGGTACTTGGAGCCGAGCATCAGGATGCCCAGGCGCCCGAGCAAGTAGGGAGGCGTGCACACGGTCGCACCAAGGGTGGCGCCGAGGGCGCCTGCAGTCAGCTTCTCGCGGGGAGAGCGCTTCGGCTTGACCCCGATCAGGCGAGCAGGCACGGCGACGTAGGCGATCATCATGATCCCGATCACGATCCCCAAACAGAGGACGAACCACGGTTTGCCCCAGCGGGGCGCAATGGTGGTGCCCACTGCCAACAAGATCCCCACACCCGCGCCCCACAGGAGGATCGACCCGAGGTGCTTGCGGGCCAAGAGATAGGCGGGACGGATCTTGGGAACCCGAGAGTCGGCGATCGCGAAGGCGAACACGGCGTTCAAGAAGAAGCAGGCCACGGTGATCGCGACGATCGCCAAACGGCGATCGGGAGGAGGATCGCGCCGCGCAGGGTCGGAAACGAGCGTCCGTACAGGACGCGCGCCTTCAGGTCGAACATCGCCAGCCAGATCCAGACGGCCGGCGGCACTTGGACGAGCATCAGGCGCCAGTTGGACAAGCAGCAGCTTGAGCCCTTGGAAGAGCATCGCGAAAGCGCCCACGGTGAACGCCAAGGGGGCGAACAGACGCCGCGAGCGGCTGAGACTCACGATCTGCTCGACTACCGCCTCGTCGTCCTCTTGGATCGCGCGCGCGAGGCCGGCCCAGTCTGGTAATCAAGTCTTGGCATCGCGATCTGAGGCTCACACTCACGGGGTCTCCACTCGGACTCGGACTCATTGCCGGCCACCGGCTGCTCGCCACCCAAGCCCGGGCCGCCCAAGCCCGACTTTGACGCACCGTGCCAGCGTATCCGGGAGCGCGACGCGGCAAGTACGCAAAGATGGGCCACATGACGGAGTCCGAAGTCCTGTCCGACCACGCTCTGGGTCGCGCGCTGCTTGCCCGTCAAGGCCTGCTCCAGCGCTTCGACACCCCCCTCGTCGAGACGGTCGAGGCGATCGGCGCGATGCAGGGTCAGGCTTGGGCGGCTTTGCCGGTGGGCTTGTGGTCGCGGATGGCCTCCTTCGCGCCCGCGGATCTGTATGGGGCTTTGGCGCGCGAAGAGCTGCTTTGGGGCATCGGCATCAGGGGCACCTTGCACCTGGTCAGCGCCCGCGAGCATCCGTCCTACGCCGTGGTGGCGGTCGAGCCGACGGGCGCGTGGCACCGGGCGATCGGGCAGACGACGCCCGCGATGGACGAGCTGCGCGAGGGGGTGCTTGCCTTCGCAGAGAAACAGCCGCGCACGAACGAGGAGATCAGGGGGTTCGCCGAGGATTGGGTCGCGAGCCGTCCGGGCGCGATCGAGGAACGCGAGGTCGAGGCGCAGCGCTCGCTGAAGTGGCGCCCGATCTACCGGTGGAGCGCGCTGGTCAGAGCGCCCGCCGGCGGGGCCTGGGGAACGAAGGCGCCCGCGGACCACAAGGCGGCGCCGATCCCGCCCGGCAAGCGACGGGCGCCCAGTCGCAAGCGGGCGCTGGAGCGGGTCGCGACCGGGCATCTGCGCGCCTTCGGTCCGGCCGCCGCGGAGGACGTGGCCTGCTGGACGGGCGCTCGCGTGCCGGCGGTGCGGGCGCTGCTCGAAGGCATGGGCGAGCGGGTGGTCGTTTTCGAGGACGAAGCGGGACGGACTCTGTATGACCTGCCCGGGGCGCCCCGGCCGGACCCGGACACCCCCGCCCCGGCGCGCCTGCTGGGGGCGTTCGACAGCAGCCTGCTGGCTTATGCCGTCAAGCGCCGTAGCCGCATCGTGCCAGAGGCGCTACGCGCAGTCGTCTACGACAAGGCCAACCTGCAGATCCGCCCCACCATCCTGCTCGACGGGCTCGTCGCCGGCACATGGTCGGTCGAGCTTCGTCGCGGCGAGGCGACGCTGACCCTGCGTCCGGCCGGCAGGTTGAAGCGCGTGGAGCGCGCGGCTTTGACGACCGAGGCGGGGAGCCTGCTGGACGCGCTGCACGCGGACGCCAAGGCGCGTCGCGTCGCGGTCGAGTAGAGGTCCTCTAACGGCTGCGTGACCGTGCATGAACTTCGGACACGCCTGCGGCGGCGTGTCCTGGTTTCGCATGGGCCGCGCTACGACTGCCGAGCGGGTGGCTGGTCGATGCGCACCAGGTTGCCGGACGGGTCGCGCACGGCACAGTCGCGCGTGCCCCACGGCTGGTCGGTCGGCTCCTGCACGATCTCGGCGCCGAGGCCTGCAGCTTCTCGAAGGTGGCGTCGAGGTCGTCGGTGTGGAAGTGGACGCCGTTCAGAGCGCCCTTGGCGAGCAGGGCGGCGAGCGCCTCGCTGTCGGCTGGGCTGCCGTTCAGGTAGTTGGTGAGGACGATCGCGACGTCGGGTTGGGAGGCGGCGCCGACGGTGATCCAGCGGAAGTCTCCGCGGGCGACGTCGTTGCGCAGCTCGAGGTCGAGTGTGTCGCGGTAGAAGGCGAGCGCCTGCTCGGGGTCATGGACGAGGACGAAGCATGTGGAGAAAGTTAGGTTCATGGCGCCAACGCTAGCGAGCCAAAGCCACGCGCGTTTCTCCGATCCTGCTCGGCCTGCGAGTGGGGCGAGTGAGGTCTTTGGCGACGCAGCCCGGAACACTGGCGAGCGCGCTGTGGTCGCGGGCACGGTAGGCCGTCGGCGTCTCGCCCACCAGTTCGGTGAAGCGAGCGCTGAAGGAGCCGAGCGAGGTGCACCCGACCGCGATGCAGACCTCGGTGACGGACATGTCGCCGTGGCGCAGCAGCGCCTTGGCCCGCTCGATTCGCCGCGTCATCAGGTAGGCGTAGGGCGTCTCCCCGTAGGCGGCGCGGAACTGTCGCGAGAAGTGCGCGCTCGACATCAGGGCAGCGCGGGCGAGCGCGGCGACGTCAAGCGGGCGCGCATACTCGCGGTCCATCAGATCGCGGGCGCGGCGCAGGTGCGCGAGGTTGGCGAGCTCCCCTAGCGTCACGACGCCGAGCGTAGCGGAGGGGCGGCGCATCAAGGATGAGACCAAGCGAATGGCCGACGAGATCCAAAAATGATTGACGAAGGCATCGGACGCCCGGTGGACGCCGAGAGCGTCGCAAGGTTCCTGTGGGCAGCGTGGGACGGGGTGATCTGCGGCCACCTTGGACCTGGCAACATGGGCCTCACGATGGCGTTTCCTTTGCTCGATGGCTGTCGATTCCGAGCACGCCCGCAACGGCTCGCGCGGCCAGAAGCTCGTCGTGAGGCGTATGCCCGGCGAGGGCGATCACGGCTCCCTCGAGCGCGCCCAGCAACGCCAGTGCCATCGCCCGGGCGGGCGGTCCCGGTGGGATCGAGCCAGCTTTGCGTCCGGCGTTGATGAGCTTGGCGCAGCGCTTAACGCCGGTCTCCCAGATCCGTTCGATCTCGCGCCCTACAGAATGATGCTGACCGGCGAACTCCAAGCGCAGCGCCATCACGACGCGGGCGATGTCGCGCCGGCAGAAGACGGCGTGGCCGCGTGCAAGCGCCAGCAGCTCGGCGACCGGGTCGGCCTGTTGCGCGGCCGGCTCGCCGACCTCGCGCATCCAGTTCTCGTTGACCCACTCGATCACCGCCAGCGCCAGGTCCTCCTTGTCCTTGAACTGGTGGTACAGAGCGCCCCGCGTATAACCGGCCTCGCGCGCCACCTCCTCGAGCACCAGGTTGCCGTAGCCACAGCGCGAGAGACCGCGCGCGGCGGATTCAAGCAACGCGCTGCGCGAACGGGCGCGGCGCTCAGCCTGAGTACGGCGCCCCTGCACTGACAATGTCGGCGTACTCACGGAGCTCATCGGCTTTGCGGCGTTCGTTCGGTATCAAGACATACATACACGTGTGTATAATAACGTTCTCGCGAGCAGACCGATGTCCACATCCTCGTCACAGCACTCCAACCTCTCATTCCGCGTCATCACAGACGTGCAGCCACCTCGACTGTCCGGTGGCTGCACGTGATTGTCAAGTGGCGCTCGCCCTGGTTCGCAGCGCGACGAGAGCGCAAGTAATCAAGACCCAGCGTCATCACATGTATGAAGGACAAGGGAGACTCCCAAACAGCGCGCACACCTCCCGTCCTTGGCGGATCCATGAGATCACCCCCGACTTTCGACTCGAGGACGTGTGGGCGCTGCCCGTGCATGGCGAGGAGAACGACTTCCACGCGCTGGTACAGGGCTTCGCCGCTGGCGACCCCTCGCAGGGCTCCTGGCTTGCTCGCGCGCTGTGGACGATCCGCTGGAAGGTCGGCGAGCTGCTCGGTTGGGACGCGGCGCAGACCGGGCTCGGAGAGAGGGTGCCGACGCTGCGCGAACGCCTGCCGGAAGACCTGCTGGACGCACCAGGCCCCGACTTCGAAACGCTCCCATTCACCTCGCTGTACCTGATCGAGGACGAGTTCGCCGCGGAGATCGCCAACCGCACCATGCATGGGGTCATGCACCTCAGCTGGGTTGCTGACGGGACTGATGGTTACCGCGGCCAGATGGCCGTCTTGGTCAAGCCAAATGGGCTCCTCGGGGCTGTGTATATGGCCGCGATCAGACCCTTCCGGCACCTGATCGTCTACCCCGCGGCGATGCGACAGATCGAGCGCGACTCGACGCGATCAGATCGAACGGCTCTTCCTCGTCGCCGCAGTTCGCATTGAGCCGGGTTCATGGAGCCCAACTGACCTCAGTCGACAGCCGGCCACCACGATGTCGGCGTCGCGGACAATGCTTGGTAGCTCGGCTGTGCGGGGCAGTAGGTAAACGACCTCAATCGTTCTGTCGCCTTCCACCGAGACGTAGTCGGCCTACCCCTCGCGCTCGAGGCGCCTGAGCGCGGCGCCGCGTTCCTGTAGGTCAGTGCTCCAGGCGGAGCGACGTTCGGTGGGCGCGGCGGTTTGCAGTGGCCCCGGCGCGGCGGTTTGAAGTGGCTCCACTTCGCGTCGGTTTTTGTGTGTAGTTGATCTTCTCTGATTGTGGGTTTTGGCGGTGTCTCGTGTAGCGGAGCGCGTAGCGCGTAGCGGAGCGAGATATCGCCGGTGCGCCTCGCGGGTGGGGTGTCAGGCGGCCCCTTTCTTGGTGCGGGTGAGGCCGTGGCGGAAGCGCCAGGACTCTTGGCCGGTGTCGATGATGTGTGCTCGGTGGGTGATGCGGTCGACGACGGCCTTCGCGAGGCGCGCGTCGGGGAAGACCTTGGTCCACTCCCCGAACGGGAGGTTCGTCGTGACGATCAGGCTGGCGCGCTCGTTGCGCTCGGAGATGACCTGGAACACGAGCTCGGCGGCGCCTTCTGGCAGGGCGAGATACCCGAGCTCGTCGAGGACGACGAGCTCGGTGCGGGCGTAGCGCGCGATGACTTTCTGAAGCTCGCGTTTGCTCTGTGCTGCTTGTAGTTCGTTCGCGAGGGCGGCGAGGGTGGTGAAGCGGACTCGTCGTCCTTGCTGGCAGGCGAGCACCGCGAGGGAGATCGCGAGATGGGTCTTTCCCGTGCCGCTGTCACCGAGGAGGATCACCGACTCGCGGTCGTCGATCCAGGTGCCCTGCGCCAATGCGGCGATCGTGGCCTGGGGGATCTTCGGGTTCTCCTCGAAGCGGAAGTCCTCCAGCCGCTTCATCAGCGGGAACCTGGCGTCGATCAGCCGGCGGCGTTCGCGGCGTTCAGCGCGCTCACAGACCTCGGCCTCCAAGAGCGCCGCGAGATACGCGGTCGGGGTTTGCTGGTCGCGTGTCGCCTCCTCGGCGAGCGTGCGGAAGCGAGCCCGGACGGTCGGTAGGTGAAGCTCGCGGGCGTGCGCGTCAATCAGGGTCTCCATCGCCTGCGCTGGGGCGCTCACTGCGCTGCGCCTGCTGGGACGAGCAGCTCGTCGTAGTGACCGAGCGTCGGTGGTGGCGCCCCGAGCCCCTGCAGGCGCAGCGGGAGATCATCGAGCTCTCGCGGGAGCGCCCTGGAACCGCGGCTGGTGAGCACCGCGACCGCACGTCCGTCATGCGCACCCGCTATGAGGGCGCCACGGACGGCTTGCTCCACCTCACCAGCGCTGTGCTCGCGCGCGAGCAGCAGCACGTCGACCATCTGCCGCGCGGCCTCCGAAGCGCCATATCGCTCGGTGATCTTGCCCCACAGCTCATCGAAGACCGAGGGCCAGGCGCCGCGCTCGCGCTGCTGGGAGAGAGCGAGCGACCCGGCCAGCGCGCCCGGCTTGCGCGCGAGCAGCTCGAGATAGTGGTCGAGGCTGGCTGCGACACCGAAGCGCCCGTGCTGGCGTTCGTGGCAGGCGATGAGCTGCCCGCCGTGATGGATCTCGATCTCGCGTGCGCCGACCCTTGCGTGAACACGCAGACCAGCCAACCGGACAGGCACGGAGCATCGGTTCTGCTTGATCGTGACCAGCGCCTTGGAGTCCACCCGCGGTGTGGCGCGCATCGGCCGTGGACGCCCGCTCAGCCGGCAGGCCGCGCAGCAACGGACGCTCCCTGGCGAAGGACACGCCGACGCTCTCTTGGCGCCCCAAGGTCCGGCGTGAGAAATCGCTCTCGCAGCCGGCGAGCATCCGTGTGTTCAGCTCCCCGAGCGATGAAACGTCCGGAACGGAGACCAGATGACGACGGCGGAAACGCCCGACCTCTCCCTCGACGCCGCCCTTTTCATGGGCGCCCTCGATCCCCGGAGTCGTGAACTGCGACTCATAGAGATAGTGCGAGCGCAACGCGATAAAGCGATCCGTCTCGACCCTGCGCCGGCCACGCAAAACCTGCTTCACAGCGCTCGTCAGGTTGTCATAGCGAAGCAGGCCGAACACCCCGCCGAACCAGTCGAACGCCTCGACATGCGCCTCCAGAAACGCCTGCTGGGAGCAGTGCGGGAACGCCATCGCGAACGCCGCCCCCGAATGACACGCACGCATATGAAACAAGTAGACCCTGCGTGACGTGCCGGCCATCGCGACCTGCGCCTCGCCCCAGTCGACCTGCGCCTCCACACCCGCCGCATGCATCTGCGGCACGAACGCCTCGACCCCTTCGCCACGCTCACGTCGACAACCGTGAACGTATTCCCGGACCGTGCGCTCAGCCACATCGGCAGCGTGCTCCTCACGCAGCCGCTCCCAGATCCGCTTGGCCGTGTGGCGCTGCTTGCGCGGCGCATCCCGGTCCCCGTCAAGCCAAGAGTCGATCAACCCCCGATACGGCCCCAGCTTCGGCGCAGGCCGACCCACAGGCTTGCGCTTGACGGGCGGCAACGGCGCCGCCAACGCCTGACGCACCGCCCGCCTGTGCACCCCATACCTAGCCGCCAACGCCCTCGTCGAGGTGCCTTCCCGATCCCTGTCCCGCCTGATCTGCTCGAACGTCTCCACTCGTGATCCCATTCCTCACTGCCGCCTCCCGCTCGAGCTCCATGAGCCTCAAACAGTCAGCAGCCAGTCGGACGGAGGTGGGGCCACTTCAAACCGCCGCAGTGGGGCCAGATCAAACCGCCGTTCCCATTCGGCCTGTCGTCGCTGGGTCGAGATATCCAGCTTTGTGGTGGCTACTATGGATGTATGTCGCGTCTAGAGCGACATTTGAGCATCCCCAGCGGGCTCGCGGAGCGGGTCGATAGGGTACGTGGCGAACAGTCGTTCGAGCATTGGGTTCGTCATCAGATTGAGGCCGCCGTTCTCGAAGGCGAGCGGATGCTGGGGCTTGTGAGCACAAGACAAGGCGACCAGATCAGGACGCAGGACACTGAGCTTGAGCAGCAACGGGACCGGGCCAGAGTCCCAGGCGGAGTAAAGGCGATCTAGGTACGCAGAGTTCTGGGGTGTCGCTGTATACCGCCTGACTGATGGCGGTCCCTGCCGGGTGTGCCCCTTTACGGCCGTGCCGGGTGAACCTGCTCGCTATCCCGGCCTTCCCGCCGCAGGCGAGCTGAGCCCAAGCAGCGAGATCGTCAAGGAGCGGAATGAGTTGTGTGACGTCGTGACTATGGCCGCCGGTCAGTGAGACAGCGAGCGGGATGCCGGTCGAATCGACCAGCAAATGATGCTTTGAGCCTATGCGGGCACGATCGACTGGGGATGGTCCCGTCAGGAGCCCCCCAAAAGGGCACGCACATGGTTGCCGTCCACCGCGGCTCGCGACCAGTCGATCGCACCAGCGGCATTCAGCTTCTTGAGCAGGCGCCGGTGCAGTGCGTCCCAAACACCGGCCTTCTGCCAGTCGCGTAGCCGCCGCCAGCACGTCACACCAGACCCGTACCCGTACTCGGCGGGCAAGTCCTCCCACGCGATCCCTGTGTGCAGCACATGCAAGATCCCGTTGAGCACCAGCCGGTCGGGGATCGCCTTACGACCCGGATAGCGCGCTCGGCGCTGACGAGCCGGGATCAACGGCTCAATCTCCGCCCACAACACATCATCGATCTCAAATCGCGACGGCACCTCCACAACCCCCAATCCTTGACGACACCGCCGACAGATTCCAGATCACAAAGCACAACCCTTCATTTTGAAAAGCGCTTCTAAGAACGTGTTTCATAATGACTTGAGGCGTCGCCAGCAGATGATTGCGGCGGCGAGGTGGAGGAACGCGAGGTGTTGTTCGGGGTCGCGCTCCCAGCGGATCCTGAGTCGTCGGAACTGGTGTAGCCAGGTGAAGGTTCTCTCGACGACCCAACGGTGGCGGCCGAGCCCGGAGCCGTGATCGGTGTTGCGTTTGGCGATCACGGGCTTGATGCCGCGCGCGCTGACCTCGCGACGGTACTTGTCGTAGTCATAGCCACGATCTGCGAACAACGCGTCAGGACGCTTGCGTGGACGGCCGATCTTCCCCGCGACGGGCTTCACGCCGTCCAACAGCACCAACAACTGTGTGACGTCGTGACGGTTGCCGCCGGTAAGCGCGAGTGCCAGCGGCAGACCGCCGGCGTCGGTCAGGAGGTGATGCTTTGAGCCCGTGCGGGCACGGTCGACCGGCGAGGGGCCGGTGAGGAGCCCCCCAAAAGCGCACGAATATGGCTCGCGTCAGCAGCAGCCCGTGACCAGTCGATCTCGCCGGCCGCGTTCAACCGCTCCAGCACCACCTGGTGCAAACGCTCCCAAACCCCGGCTTGCTGCCATTCCCGTAGTCGTCGCCAGCACGTCACACCGGACCCATAGCCGAACTCGGTTGGGAGATCTCGCCACGCGATCCCGGTGTGCAGTACGAAAAGGATCCCGTTCAGCGCAGCTCTATCGTCCAAGCGCTTGCGCCCCGGATATCGCCGGCGACGCTCGACCACCGGCAACAACGGCTGAACCTCAGCCCACAAGCCGTCATCTACCTCAAACCGTGATGGCACCTCCAACACCCCCGATAGTCGACCACACCTACCGGAAGACTTCGCCGCCTACCCAGACACCCCTTCATTCTGAAACAGGTTCTAAGGAGGCGGCATGGATTCGCTCGCGCCACAGCACACCGTTGTTGCTTTGACCTTGGACGAGCCGCGTCTACATACGCGCCGGACGCGGTTGGTTATGCTGATGGGCATTGGGGTCATGCTCCTAGCCTTCGCCCTGATGGCCGTTAGTGCCTCTGCGGCTCAGGCCTATACGGTTTCGGGCACCGTGACCGCGCAGGCGACAGGTTTCGGAATCGCAGAAGCGACGGTGACGGTCACTGAACCGGCTGCCGGTATCGAGGTTGCGAGCGCGATCACAAACTTCGCCGGGACCTACAGCCTGGAAGTGCCAGCGGGAACATATGACATTAGCTTTACGCCTCCCGTAGGCTCTGGTTATACAAGCGTTGAAGATCGTGGTGAGGCGGTACTCGCGAATCGTACGATTGACGTCGAATTTGCACTACTTGACCGGCTCGGTGACTTTTTCGGGTGTTTTGTATGGTGGGGGTGGGGTGCCGTTGCCGGGTGTGGCCATCACGCTCAGGAATGAAAGCGTGAATACTGGTAGCGACGGGTCGTTCTCGATGACCGTCACGCCCGGCACCTACAGTTTGGGCGTCACCGGTTATCGCGCACCGGGCCTCCCGGCAGCAGCGGCTCCAGGTTACTTCACATTCTCCGGAGCGCAGATCACTCTCGGTGCTAGCGTGCAGCAGGATCTTACGCTTCCAGTGCATGTCTTGACGGTTCGTACACTCGGATCGGGCGGGACCGCAATACCCGAAGTCTTCCTCCGGGCACACGAAGGCAGTTCCCTTGCGACCGGCACGCTCGCGCCGGGCATCTCAGCTCAGTATGCAAGCGTAGATGAGAGCGCGACGACGGCGGCGGACGGCACAGCAACGCTCACCCTTCCGAACTGGGCTGGTAGCCCGATGGCTGAAGCGGCACCTCCGGCAAACACGCCGCTCGTGCGTACGCCTTTCAGCATCGCCGGCATCGAAGAAGATCAGACACGCATTGTCGCGTTCCCGTACTTCGCCAAGGTGGCGTCAGCGGGAACGAGCGCTGGGACGGTGGA
The DNA here is from genome assembly GCA_963809705.1 of uncultured Solirubrobacterales bacterium. Classification (GTDB taxonomy): domain Bacteria; phylum Actinomycetota; class Thermoleophilia; order Solirubrobacterales; family Solirubrobacteraceae; genus Palsa-744. The sequence continues at coordinate 1,583,576 of CAWEKF010000002.1, forward strand.
AATAGCGAGCCCGCCTGAAACCACTCTGTCTGCGGTTTCAGACGAACAGGCCAAAGAAGCAGGTCTTCCGGAAGGCGCGGTGGCTGTTGTCGGTAGCGTGTCGTACACACTCAGCGGGCTCACGCCGGGCGGGAGCGTCAACGTCACTATGCAGCTCCCGCCGGGGAGTGAACCAACGAACGTGTTCAAGCTAATCGACGGCTCGTATTTTGATGTGACGTCGCTGGCGACCATCTCAGGCAACACCATCACGCTGCATTTGACGGATGGGGGCCTGGGCGATGCTGACGGGGTGGCTAACGGGGTTATCGTTGACCCGGTTGTACCGGTTCGCATCACGAAGCGTGCGCAGACGATTTCGTTCAGCTCGACTGCGCCGGTCAAACCCGCGATTGGGAGCAAATATACGGCTGTGGCGAGTGCGAGCTCGGGTTTGCCGGTGAGCTTCTCGATCGATGGATCGAGCACCGCGGGGGCGTGCTCTGTGAGCGCCAGTATCGTGTCGTTCACGGGCGTCGGGTCTTGCATGATCGACGCCAACCAGGCGGGCAACGAAACGTATCTCCCGGCGCCGCAGCAGCAGCAGACGGTGGAAGTGGTGAAGGCGTCGCAGACGATCACGTTCACGTCGGCCCCGCCGAGCCCGGCGATCTTTGGTGGCATGTACACCCCAAGCGCGACAGGAGGTGCTTCGGGGAACCCAGTTACGTTCAGCATCGATTCGTCAAGCGGCAGCGGTGCCTGCTCGATCAGCGCCGGGACGGTCTCGTTGACCGGCGTGGGCCTGTGCGTGATCGACGCCAACCAGGCGGGCAGCGCCAACTACATTCCCGCTCCGGAGGCGCAGCAGTCGTTCAGCATCACCAAGGCCTCCCAGACGATCACGTTCACGTTGGCCCCGCCGAGCCCGGCGCTGTTCGGCGGCACGTACACCCCAAGCGCGACTGGAGGTGCCTCGGGGAACCCAGTTACGTTCAGCATCGATTCGTCGAGCGCAGCGGGCGCCTGCTGGATACTCAACGGCAAGGTCTCGTTCATCGGTCCGGGCAGTTGCGTCGTCGACGCGAACCAGGCAGGAAGCGCGAACTACAACGCCGCGCCCAAGAAGCAGCAGTCGTTTAGCATCGGCTTCAGCAAGACGCTCAGCGGCGGCATCAATGGCTCGTTGACCGTGTCGTCCGGACAGGCGGTCTACCTGTCGCCTGGGACGACCGTCGGCGGGTCCGTGACGGTGCAGGCTGGGGGCGCCCTAATAGCACAGGGCGCCAAGATCGGCAGCTCGATCTACGCGTCAGGCGCGACCGCGGTCCGTCTGTGCGCTTCGACTATCGGCGGAGCCTTGAGCATCACCAAGACGACTGGCCTGATCGTCGCAGGCGACAACGATGGCGTCGTCGCGTGCGCCGGCAACAAGGTCGGCGGAGCGGTCGGCATTAGTGGCAACTACGGCGGGGTCGAGTTTGACGCCAATGCCGTCGGCGGCTCGCTCGCCATCACCGGAAACACTGGGACGCTCTCGCCGCCCGACAGTGGGACAGTAGATGCGGTCGGAAACAAGGTGGGCGGGGGCGTGCAGATTCAGTCGTAGCTGTGTAGCTGACCCCAGATGAGGGAATGATGACCGCGGGCAGCGGCGAGCCGGGATGTCAGACCTAATTCAGTGAGTAAGCTCTACCTACGCTGGGCCAACGTGTCTACGGAGGGGCAGCGGGCTCCGGCGCAAGCCCTTCTGTCATCGGCTAAACCGTGACCACAGTCGCCGCCATTCCGGTTGAACGCGGGCTGGCTGCTCAGCGGCTCGGAGTCATACTTCGACGTGCTGCCGACTGCTGCTCTGAGGCGCATGCGAGCGTCAACTGTGCGCCGCCGAGGCGACCGCTATGGACGATCTCCGCTCGTCGGCGAGACCGGCGGTCGTGCTTCCGCAACCGCCTGCCAGAGCGAGCGTGATCCAGCCAGCGGCGCCAGCAGCCTCTGTCGTCCGTTGCGACACTCTGTGGAAGGGTGATCGAGACGCCTGCCTTGCTCACGCGAAGCGGTAGCGCCACCCGCCCAAAGCGTCGAGGCTGGCTGAGTTGCGTGGGTTGCAGCCGGCGCTAGCCGTCGTGTGGTTGGAGCATGGGGAGTAGCGTGAGGTTGACCAGGCGCCGGACTGAGTGTGGGTCGTCGAGTGTGATGGTTCCGTCGCGGGTGAGTAGGAGTGAGATCGCGAGGCGTGCGATGACTTCGGCGACACCGTCGAGGTCTTCTGTCGCGGCGCGGCCCGCGTTGACTTCGGCTTGGAGTCTATTGGCGATGAGTGACCGGTAGAGCTTGAGCACGGGTCCGCCGTCGAGGGTGAGTGGCGGTAGCAGGACCTCGGGTTCGCTGCGCAAGAGCCGGTCGAATAGTGGGTGGCCGCGCACGTAGCGCCCGGCGAACTCGAATCCTGCGACGAGTCGGTCCTCCAGCGTTTCCGCGCCTTCCCATAGGAGGTCGAGCTCTTGCATTCCTCGGTGGACCTCGCGTGCGATGACGACCTCGACGAGACGCTGCTTGCTCGCGAACCGGCGGAAAACGGTCATTCGCGAGACACCGCCACGGCGGGCGATGTCTTCCATGGAGGTGCGGCGGATGCCGTGCTCGGCGAACTCATCGAGCGCCGCTGCGGCGACGCGGTCAAAGAGCGTGTCCTCGCCCATGACGGGAGCCGCCTCGATGAGTTCGGCTATTGCCACCATTGGATACCATGTTACTTTATTCCTCCCTGAGTAAACTGGAGAGGATTTGGGCTCATGAGCCAAACGCTTACCGACGTGCCTCGACTGCGACGTCCGGCGGTCGTCAATGCCGCTCAGTATTGGCTTGCGCCAGAGCAGTTCGCATGCCATTGCCAGCGGCTCGGCGATCGTTTCCTGGTGCCGATGCCGGGGACGGGGCCGTGGCTGTGCTTGACTGACCCCGAGGACATCAAGCGCATCTTCACGGCCGACACCGGCGTGCTTCGCCTCGGGGCGGCGCTGGCAAAGGTATCCGCGCATCATCTCTTCCTCGGCCCTACGGGACTCACGAACATCGACGGCGCCGAGCACATGCGCAGGCGACGAACGCAGCTCCCCCCGTTCCACGGCGACGCGTTGAGCGGCTACCACGAGACGATGCAACGTAAGACCGAAGAGGCCCTGACACGGTGGCCCTACGGGCATCCCACTCCCTCCCAGCCGCACATGGAAGCGATCAGCCTCGAGGTGATCATGGCCACCGTGTTCGGGGTTACCGACCACGCACGCGTCGACCGATTGCGCTCGGCGACGCTCGCGCTGCTTGCCGAGGGCCACTCGCGGCGGTTCTTCCTACAGACGATCATCGCGACCAGCCGACAGAACGGATGGGACAAACCATTCCCGCGAGTCCGCCGCGCGATCGTCGCGGTCGACGCGATCGTGCTCGAAGAGATCGCCCAGCGCCGCAACAGCGATCAATTCGACGGCCAGGACGTGCTCGGCATGTTCCTGCGCACACCCGATAGCCAAGGCCGCCTGATGAGCGACGAGGAGATCTGCGACGCGATGCGGACCCTGCTGCTCGGCGGTCACGACACCACCGCTTCCACCCTGACATGGGTGCTCGAGCGGGTCACTCGCTACCCCGATGCACTAGCCCGCCTGCAAACCGCCGCGCTCGACGGAGACGACGACTACCTCGACGCAGTGATCAAGGAGGCAATGCGCTTGCGCCCAGCCTTCCCGCTCACCGCACGACTCGCAACCGAGCCATTCGAGCTACCCGGACTGACGATCCCGAGTGGCACCATGATCGCCCCCTACATAACGCTCGTGCACCGCCGTCCAGATCTCTACCCCGACCCACTCACCTTCCGCCCCGAGCGTTTCCTAAACACACGCGCCGGCACCTACACCTGGATCCCCTTCGGCGGCGGACCCAGACGATGCATCGGCGCCGCCTTCTCCCTCACTGAGGCGCGAATCGTACTCAGGACACTCCTGCGCCACGCCCGCCTGGAACCTTCCCACCCGCGTGCAGAGCGAGTTGCCCACCGCAACGTATTCGTCGTGCCCGCACGCGGCGGACGCATCACACTCCAACCCCGCACACCCGACACCAACCAACGACACCTCACCCTGCGCTCGCACGCACAAGTCACCTAGCCACAATCGCCTCATGCCCGCTTGCCAGGCAAGCGGGCATCCGCACGAGACCCCCGCAGACAACCGGATCGGACGGTGGCCGTTGCACAAAGCCGTCTGCGAAAACCTGGGCTGCGCTCGCCATGACGGCCGTGGAAGGCGCTGGGAGCGCCGACGCCAAGCAGAGCGCGCCGCGGACGAGCGACCACCTTTGGGCTTTTCGACCCTACCCTTAGAACGGACCCAGTGAGGCCTTCGGGGGTTTGTGCGACAGCCACGACGAGAATCGAGCGTCAGAGCCGGGCTACGTCTTGTGCCTGCTTGGCTCACGACGCGTTAGCGACCCTCACGCTGCCGAGCACGAGCCACATAGTCCCGTTTCGCGTCGATCCGTTCAGGCACTCATAGCCAGGAGTGCCTGAGTCCGGGATAATCACGGATAATCCGCCTGCATCCCCACCTACCTCGGTGCTGTAGGCATATCGCAAACCGCCTGCTAATCCGCGCCTGTCAACCCGTAACCGCCATGCAGAGCGGGCGCATCGCACCCAGGAGGTCGCGAGTTCGAGTCTCGCTAGCTCCATTCCTAAAGTACCTGCAAATGACCGGGTTTCAAGTGGTTTCTCGGTGTGATCCGAGTCGTTATTTAGGCTCATGAGGCCTGTCCGTGGGCCTAAACTCCCAGGTCGCTATTCCGTTTGCCTGCTAGGGAAACACCGCGAGGGGTCGCCTGCTTGACTCGCAGGAGGTCGCCGGGTAAGAGAGCCGAGTGGGCGTCCACGTGGTCGGGGTGCTCGCGGTCCAGGTCACCGATGTTCGGCGCTCGCTCCTGTAGGCGATTGCGGCTATCCCGAACTCTGGATAATCGCAGTCTCCTGCGCGAGCGCGCATGATTCGGGCCAGTGCCGTGTGCGGGCGACAGGTGGTGCGGAGGCCGCCGGCAACATCCGGCGCCGGATCGAGCGATGTGAGCGGGTCGCTCCTCAGGTGGTGGCCGCCGCCCGTATCGCCACGGTGGGCACCGCTCCGAGCGTCCCGGCGGAGAACGCGAGCGTGTGAGCCCAGGCGTCGCGGGCGACCTCGGGACGGTAGCTCGGCCGGGTGTTGTTGAAGAAGGCATGCGGAGTGTCGGGTAGACCCGCAACTCGTGGTCCACGCCTGCTGCGCTGAGCGCCGCGCCGAACGCGGGCAAGCCGGTGACGATGCGGGGTCCTCGCGCCCATAGAAGCCGCGCAGCGCACAGCGGATCGAGCCGACCTGCTCCGCCAGCCGGGGAGGAGCCGGAGTAGACGGCGCTGCGCCAAGCTCGGGCTCCGCGTAGGCCGGCACGCGAAGAGGCCCCCCGCCCATGCAGAAGTCGACCGACCCGACCGCCCGTCCCGGAGGCCGCACGACGCGCCCCGGCCGTCACGAGGAACGACGACCCGCCCCGCTCAGCTTGACAGCGAAGCGACCGCTCCGTTCAAAGCGCCGTCCGGTGCGTCGCCGGCTGCCGAATGCTCTCGCCGTCCGTCGGGGGCCAGCCGCACAGCCGCCGTCGGGCTCGCGGCGACCGCGGGTGACGCTTCTGCTTTCGCTGGCGAATGCGGCAGTCGGACCTTGAGCGGACGGGACTCTCGGAGCTCGTCCGGAGCATGAACGCGCGATGGGTGATTCCTGGCTCCCGCCAACGTGCTCGTAAGAGCGTCTAACAAAAGTGGTTGAGGTGTTTGAGGCAGATGTTGGCGCAGGCGAGTGTGAGCATGGCTTCGTGGATGTCGGCTCGGCGTGCGTGGCGGCGGGCGAGGTAGCGGTTGGCGTGCAGCCAGGAGATCGTGCGCTCGACCACCCAGCGGTGGCGTCCGAGGCCAGAGCCGTGGCCTGTGTTGCGTTTGGGGATGTGCGGAGTGATCTGGCGTTCGCGCAGTTCTGCTCGATGGCGCGCCGAGTCATAGGCACGGTCGGCGTAGAGGCTGAGGGGACGGAACTTGCCGTGGCGACCGACGGGCGGTACGCGGTCCACGAGCTCAACGAGCTGGGTGACGTCGTTGCGGTTGGCGGCGGTCAGCGTGACCGCGAGCGGGATACCTTTCGCCTCGACGATTACGTGATGCTTGCTGCCAGGACGGGAGCGATCGACTGGCGAGGGGCCTGTCTGTTCGCCCCCCCTTTTGCTCGCACGTGCGAGCTGTCTACAACAGCGCGAGACCAGTCGATTTGTCCGGTGTTCTGCAACTCGTCCAAGAGCACGTGGTGCAAGCGCTGCCATACCCCGGCTTCGCTCCATTCCTGTAAGCGCCGCCAGCACGTCATTCCCGAGCCGCAACCCATCTCTTGGGGCAGATGCTCCCACGGGATCCCCGTCTTCAAAACGAAGAGGATCCCTGTCAACGCGGCCCTGTCCGGCACCCGAGGACGCCCCGTGACCTGCGGCGCACGGACCGGCAAAACAGGCTCGATACGAGCCCACAACTCGTCGCTCAACAAAGGTTTAGCCATGACGCAGGACTTCGACAGCCCCACAACGAATCCTACCTTTTGTTAGGCGCTCTAAGTAGGGGTCCGGGAGCCGCTGTCGCCTGCCGAGCCCGATACCACCCGACGCAGAGCCTCTGCGGAACCCGATCCGGCTCGCCTGACCAGAGCTGGATCGTTGAGCTGGACGCCATCTGGCAGGTGCCGCAGATACGCTAGCCCTCGTGTCTGACGGCTCGACCACGCAGAGGCTGACGGATGGGCAGCTTGACGCGCTGGTCGTTCGCGTCAAGGCCGGCGAGTACTTGGACGAGTATCTCCGGCCGCTGCTGTTCCGCCAAGCCAAGGAGTATGAACTCGAATATGCGGCTAAGACGCCAAAGAGCCGGGTCCTCTCCGACACGATGGGGGTCCCGTTGCAGCGGCTCAAGCAGTTCGGGGTGGCCGACGGCGAGTGGACGAACAAGCTCGTCTTCGGCGACAACCTGCAGGTCCTGAAGACACTGATGGAGATGAAGGGGCGGGGCGAGCTGCGCAACGCTGACGGCTCGCATGGGGTGCGGCTCTGCTATATCGACCCTCCGTTTGCCACTCATCACGAGTTCCGCGACCGACGCGGACAGCGTGCCTATAGCGATCGCATTGCGGGCGCCGCGTTCGTCGAGTTCCTGCGTAAGCGGCTGCTGCTTATCAACGAGTTGCTCTCCGATGACGGCGTGCTGTGGCTTCATCTCGACACCCGCAAGTCCCACTACATGAAGGTTGTACTCGACGAAGTCTTCGGCGAGCACAACTTTCGCAACGAGGTGGCCTGGAAGCGGACGTCTGCGCATTCGGACGCTGCGGTCTTGGGCGCTGTGCACGAGACCTTGCTCGTGTACTCCAAGAGCACCAACATGGTGTGGAACGCGCAGTATGTTCCCTACGAGGATTGGTACGTCGAACAGTACTACCGCTACGAAGATGACGACGGCCGGAAGTTCATGTCTGGCGACCTTGGCGCCGCGGGGCTCCAAGGTGGCGGCTACGACTACGTGTGGAACGGTCACCGGCGCGTCTGGCGACTGCCAGAGACGTCGATGAAGCGGCTCGATAAAGAGAACCGCATCTTTTACACGCGCAATGGCATGCCGCGGCTAAAGCGCTACCTGGACGATTCGAAGGGCCAGCCGCTGAGCGACGTTTGGACAGACATTCTCCCCATCGTGTCGTGGTCGGACGAGCGTGAGGACTACCCCACGCAGAAGCCGAAGGCGCTTCTGCGGCGCATCGTGCACGCCTGCTCCAACCCGGGCGATCTCGTCATGGACGCGTTCGCCGGTTCAGGCACTACAGCGGCCGTAGCGGAGGAAGAGGGGCGTCGCTGGATCGCTGTTGATTGCGGAAAGCTAGCCGTCTATGTGACACAACGCCGGCTCCTGGCGATGAGCGGCAAAGCGGGGGGCCATGTCGCACCCTTCGAGCTATGCTCTGCTGGTCTGTACGACAACGACCTGGTCGAGTTGATGCCCTTCGACGGATTTCAGAACTTCTGCCTGGAGCTGTTCAACTGCCGGGAGCAGCCCCAGGTCATTGGCGGAATCCGGATGGCCGGCACCCGTAAGGGTGGGCCTGTGCACTTCTTCCCCTTTAAGGAGACCGACGCCGAGATGGGCCGCGACTATATCGAGTCGCTACACGGACGCCTGAAGGGCAAGATCAGTGGCGAGGTCTACGTGGTCGCCCCTGTGACTGCATGTGACCCCGGACTCTTCGAGGACGTTGTCGTCATCGACAAAATCACCTTCTTCATTCTCCGGGTCCCCTATTCGGTCATCGAGGCCTTGCACGGTCGGCGCTTCAAGCTGCTCGATCAGCCTTACTCCGCAGAGATGGTCAACGACCCGATGGACACGTTTGGGTTCGACTTCGTACAACCGCCAGAGGTCGACGTGACGTACACAAAGACCAAGACAGCATTCAGCGGCAGCATCCGGTCGTTTATGTGCGGCGGTCTTGACCCTGACGACTTCGACGAGCTCGAACAGGCAGGTCGGCTCGACCTGGCAATGGTGCTCGTCGATCGAGACTACAACGGCGAGGTCTTTCGTGTCTCCGACCACTTCTTCGGCGACGAGCTGGAGAACTCGAATTGGAAGTTCGTGTTGCCGCTGGCCGACTGCGGAGAGAGAATGCTCGTCATCTACATGGACATTCATGGTAACGAGTTCCGCGAAACCATCGAGGTGGCGAAGCTCAAAACGCCGGCCAAAAGGTCCAAGGCAGCGGCGAAATGACGCCGAAGGCAAAGCTGACGGTCGACCAGTTCGCCGTCGATGACCTCGTCCTGCCGGTCTCCGCGAGCTACGACCCCGCGACGCTCGACCTCGCGGCATACGAGGACTTTATAGATGCTGTCGTCGCCGGTCGCAAGTACTCCAGGCTGGCAATCGCCACCGCCCTGCGCTTCATGGCCGGGGGCCGCTACGCCAACACGAAGCAACTCGCGGAGGAGGCTTTCGCCTCCACGCCAGCGCTGGAGCGTCGCTACGGAACCGTCGGTCGTCTGCTGGAACGCCTCCCTTTCCCCGACAAGCTCGCCTGCACGATGGACCTCGCTACCGGCACTGGCAAGAGTTACATCCTGTTCTGTTTGGCACGCATCATGCTCAACGAGGGTCTGGTGAGTCGCGTCCTTGTGCTGTGTCCATCGCTCACTATCGAGTCAGGGCTCATCGGCAAGTTCGACACCCTCCTTGCCGACGGGGACCTCACCGCGTTGCTCCCCAGATCGAAAGGCACGCGACTACCCGAGCGTGTGGATGCCACCGGGACGGTCAAGGCGGGCCAAATCTGTATTGAGAACATCCATGCCGTCTATGAGACAACCGGCTCGTCCATATCCGACAGCTTCGAGGGCAGCGGCGCCTCCACGCTCGTGCTCTCCGACGAGGCACACCACATCTACTCGCCGGGCGACGCAAAGCTCAAGAAGTGGCGAGAGTTCGTTGCCAGCCCTGCCTATGGCTTCCGCTACCACGTCGGCGTGTCCGGAACCTGTTATGTCGCCAACGACTACATCGCCGATGTAGTGCACCGCTACAGCATCCGTGACGCCATCAACGACCGTTGGGTCAAGGATGTCTTCTACGTCGCGAAGGACGAGTCGACCACCGACGACGAGCGCTTCCAGAAGCTGCTCCAGCAGCACGAAACCAACCGCAAGACATACAAGCCGCTCAAGCCGCTCACCATCGCGGTCACGAAGAACATCAAGGCAGCCGAGGATCTCAGCGACGCGCTCGTCGAGTTTCTCGTTGAGCGACTCGCCAGGTGGCCGCGCTGAGGCGGAGAGTAAGGTTCTCGTGGTCACCTCCTCGCCCAAGCACGAGAGGAACGTCCTCAAGCTCGCCACTGTCGATGATCCGAGCAACCCGGTCGAGTGGGTGGTCTCGGTGGCGATGTTGTCGGAGGGCTGGGACGTCAAGAACGTCTTTCAGATTTACCCTCACGAGAAGCGGGCTTTCAACAGCAAGTTGCTCGTGGCGCAAGTGCTTGGCCGCGGCCTCCGCCGACCCGAAGGCATCAAGGCTGAGCCGCGCGTCTTCGTGTTCAACCACCAGAAGTGGGCGCACGAGGTTGAGGATCTCGTCGCCGAGGTGCTCGACCAGGAGACGACCATCGCACAGCGTCCAAGTGACGGCCGGCCAACGAAGCATTTCGACCTACATCGGCTGACTTATAAGGAGGTGCCGACCGGAATCGAAGCCAAGGAGGTCGAGAAACCGCGCGACATCAAGAAGCTCAATCTTCGACCCCAGCGCGATGCGCCAGAGAGCACGGAGTTTGTTTCGGTGTCCGACTCTGAGCAGAGAGTCGTCCTGACGACGCTCGTACGCGAGACCTACTACCCCATGGCCGAGGTAGTCGCCGACGTTCGCCAGCGCATGCTGCTACACGACCAGCTCACCGGCGGCGATCTGGCCGAGGCTTACCCCAAGAAGCGCGTCCGAGGCGCTCATCCGTGACGCCCTCAAACGACTCAAGCTCAAAGGTACAGCTGTCAGTCAAGAGAATCGTCAGCTCATCATGAGTGCCTTTGGGTCTCTACGACAGAGGACGATGCGTGCTGGCGCCGAGTGGGCACAAGAGCCCGATGGTCTGGAGATCAAGTCCACCTCTGAGATGGCTCCGGTGCGAGAGCGCATCAGCGGTCTGACCTCCCACGTGGGCCTCTTCCACGACGAGCTCTCGCCCAAGCTCGGCCTCCCTGACGATGCGGCGGCGCTCAAGAAGGCACTCACGATCGAGGTTCCAACGCGTATGCGCCGGGTGGACAACAGCTACCTACTTAAGTCGCCAGTGAATGTGGTGCTCACTTCGCACACGCCTGAGCGATTGTTCGTCGAACGCCTTCTAGAAACCGACAACGCCGCTGCGCTGTGCGCCTGGGTAAAGGCTCCTGACGTAGGCTTCTACCCAATAGAGTTCGGCTACCAGCCGGGCGGAAACGGCCGTTCCAAGCGGGGCCAGTTCAATCCAGATTTTTTTATGCTGGGCGAGGGCGCCAACGAGGTCGTGGTCGTCGAGACCAAGGCCGATGACGACTTTTCGGACACTAACGTTGGCAAGCTTGCTTACGCAGACGCCTACTTCGCAAAGCTCAACGAGCTGCTCAAGGTGAAGCAAAATAAGCGCCGCTACCAGTTTTACTTCCTCTCGCCGATCGACTACGACGACTTCTTCGCTGGCCTCCGCGACGAAACGCTCGCTGGCTTTGTCTCAACGCTGCAGGCGGCGTTGAGCGACTGACGGTCTGCTTTTCTTGAAAGGTGGGCGTGGTCTATGGACAGGGTGACGATCTGTCTCGCAGGACTCACCACCCGTGACTACTAGCCTACGCAGTCAGCGAGATGCGAGCGCGTACCCCTGCTTATTCAGTCGAATAGCAGCGGCAGCAAGACGCGCTGCACGAGTCGGTCAACCTCTGCGCGGTCGGGGCGCGTTCCATGGAGATAGGCGAGGCTGTTGAAGCTCTTTTGTTCGCCTGGGTTCACGTGGTCTGCGGGCTGCGCTAGGCGACGATGGCGCTCTGGGGTGCTGAGCGCGTCGACACGACCGGCTTGCGGTTTCGCCGATTTCCCGATTGCGCTGAAGCTTGATTTCGATTAGATCGCTGACGAGCTTCTTTACATTTGGGTCGCGATCACGTCGGCCATCGCTAACCATTCGCGCGACGAGGAATGCGATGTCGTTGTAGTGCTTGGCGTGTCCGAACAGCCACCATGCGACGATCTTCTCGGCCAGGATCTCGTCGGGGTCCATGATCGGGACCTCTATCTCTTGGGCGAGTAGCGGGAAGGGGTAGCGGTGATTCAGCGCCCGCCATAGCGCCGGGCGCTCTACTCCCCGGTGGGACACTGACAGGCTGAATTCGTCTCTTGCGCCGGCCAGCTGCGAGAAACGCGCTTCGTACTCGACGGGCCGGAATGTGATGAGTTCGTCCCCGCGGCGCCACGCGCCCGCCTGGATCGTTATCTCCTCCTCGTCATGGGAGATGGCGTCGCGAAGCACCTCTGGATCGGGCTCGCTGCGACTGGAGGTATCCCCGTCGAAGACCGACATGCGCGGGCTGTCCAGGCATCTCATCGCCATCCCGCCGCAGAGGACGGTGTTCTCGCCGTCGAGCGTCCCGTTTGCGACGAGGTGCACGAGCAGACGATTCGGGCGATGTCGCGCACGACCTGTTCTTCGCTCAGCCCATGCCGCGTTTTGCAGAACTCGATGATCTGCTCGTCGATGTTCTCCTCGACCGCGAGGATCGGCTCACTTGCCATAGGAGAGCCAGCCCTCCAACCGGTCGCGGCTTACGTTCATCCTTACCCGCCAGAACGGGTCGAGCTCCATCTGCGCATTCGTCGCGGGGCCGTTGGCGAGCATCAGCGGAGCGCGATCGCTGCGACGAACACGGCCCGCCGACAGCTCAGCGCGAGCAACCTCGCCAGTGCCGAGAAGGTCGAGCATCAATCCCGTCCGGCGAGCGACGGTCGGCCCGAGCGTCAGGGCATAGCGGCAAGCGGCGAGCGGATCCAGTCGCTCCTCGCGCATACCGCGGCCCCAGGCACTGACCCAGGTTTCCGTCGCGCCGCTGAGCTGGGGATGCCACAGGCAATCCACGAGTGTGCGGGTAGGGTTACTGCGCAGGTAGCGCTCGGTGCGCGAGAGCCGCACGACTTCTACACCGAGATCACCTGTGAAGACCAGCCGCCGTGTACGAGCAGCCCGTAGAGGCCTACCGGCCACCTCGAGCTTGCCGCTCATGAGCTGCCGGCTTGCGAACCCGACGAGCACCGTCGCAAAGGGCTCTGAGAGGTCGCTCAGGCGATGCTCTTCCAAGGCGCTGAAGCAACCGAGGTAGTAGTCGCCGAGTGGAGCCAACCGTCCGTGGAGCATCGGCTGCCACGCGTTGTAGGCCGCAGCATCTGAGCCCAGCGTCGGAATCGCATAGCGGCCAGCACCGAGCTTGATGAGCGCGCCGCGGCCGGCCATCCGCAACAGCAGATCCTTCGGACGCGGATGAAACTCACGAAGCCAATCGGAGTCCTCACGCAGCACGAGAACGGCCCGCCGCTTACGTCGAGCACGCATAATCACCTCAGTGTCACGGGCCGTAAAGCTCTGCGGCATCCCCAAACTATACTCGAAAGCCACACTGATCGTGGCTGACGATCATATTATGGGAGTCGAAGGTGCTCATGACGCAGCCGTCCCGGCAGCAATCGATCCCATTATGGACTTGCGAGCCACACTCAACGTGGCTTTTGAAGCTGTTGTCGGTCTGAACTTGGACGGAGGAGGCGATGTTGCAACGCGGCATTGCAACATTGCCCTGAGGGTATTGACGGAGACCCGGCCGATCTCGATCAGGACGTTCCTTTACTTGACCCACGTTCTCTGCACGACACCCCGCCCCTGGGTTTAGGCCCATGGGGCCCTCCGTGGGCCCAAACCCAGCCGAATTGGGCCTAAATCAGCCGGTTACAAAGATCTGCCTGGACCTATACCCGCCTGTCGCTTAGCGGGGGCATTTGGCGTCTGCGGCGCTATTTAGAACCTGTTTCAGAATGAAGGGGTGTCTGGGTAGGCGGCGAAGTCTTCCGGTAGGTGTGGTCGACTATCGGGGGTGTTGGAGGTGCCATCACGGTTTGAGGTAGATGACGGCTTGTGGGCTGAGGTTCAGCCGTTGTTGCCGGTGGTCGAGCGTCGCCGGCGATATCCGGGGCGCAAGCGCTTGGACGATAGAGCTGCGCTGAACGGGATCCTTTTCGTACTGCACACCGGGATCGCGTGGCGAGATCTCCCAACCGAGTTCGGCTATGGGTCCGGTGTGACGTGCTGGCGACGACTACGGGAATGGCAGCAAGCCGGGGTTTGGGAGCGTTTGCACCAGGTGGTGCTGGAGCGGTTGAACGCGGCCGGCGAGATCGACTGGTCACGGGCTGCTGCTGACGCGAGCCATATTCGTGCGCTTTTGGGGGGCTCCTCACCGGCCCCTCGCCGGTCGACCGTGCCCGCACGGGCTCAAAGCATCACCTCCTGACCGACGCCGGCGGTCTGCCGCTGGCACTCGCGCTTACCGGCGGCAACCGTCACGACGTCACACAGTTGTTGGTGCTGTTGGACGGCGTGAAGCCCGTCGCGGGGAAGATCGGCCGTCCACGCAAGCGTCCTGACGCGTTGTTCGCAGATCGTGGCTATGACTACGACAAGTACCGTCGCGAGGTCAGCGCGCGCGGCATCAAGCCCGTGATCGCCAAACGCAACACCGATCACGGCTCCGGGCTCGGCCGCCACCGTTGGGTCGTCGAGAGAACCTTCACCTGGCTACACCAGTTCCGACGACTCAGGATCCGCTGGGAGCGCGACCCCGAACAACACCTCGCGTTCCTCCACCTCGCCGCCGCAATCATCTGCTGGCGACGCCTCAAGTCATTATGAAACACGTTCTTAGTATCACGCAATGACGCTTCGATCGCCCTGCGTCGGATAGCCGCCGGGTTCGGTTGCACTAACAGTGAGCGACGAGTATGCTAACCGATCTCGTGCGCTAGGGGAAACTGCGTCGCTCAGTGCCTTCTGCGGGTCGCTTGCGCAGATTGTGGTTGACGCTTGGCCGGGCCTGCTGAGTCGGGCCGGGGTCGGCGGAGGCCACGAAACGGGCTCTCTCCTGCTTTGTAGAAGAGCAGGAGTCTCGATCAAACCTCTGCGTACACTCGGTTTGGACGATTTAGAGGCACCGACACTGGCGATCTGATCACGCCGGCTCTGCCCGACGTAAGCGGGCGCGTGCCCACCCTCCGTCGGCGCGATCGAAAGTCGTCCATAACGAAAGCGCGGTCGTGGATTGCGAAGGGTGTCGCTCTCTCGGAAACGGAGGTCCGGCGGGGTGCTGCGGTTTCGGCTTCCGAGCCTCGTCTGGACTAGGAGCGAGCCGCGAGCTACGCTTGACCCATGCGAGCGACCCGTATCGCTGCTCTGATACTGGTGATGGGTGCGGGGGTGGCTGCTGCGATGGTCGCCGAGAGCCAAGGTGAGGCGACTGGGTCTGATGGAACCGGAACAGCGACCGCCACGGTGATGAGCGCATCGCCTACCAACGGCACGCCCGAGTCCTCAGGACCACCGAAGGCTCCGAGCGGTGAGCGCACCCACCCGCAGCTGCAGCCGACGATCGGAAGGCGACGTACTCGCTTCACCCTCACCTTTACCTTGCGGGACGCGCCGGGACACCAAGGCGTGCTCGCAGTGGACTACCGCGTCCAGGTTGCGCCACCGGTCGGCGCGAGAGCCTCGTGTACCCCGGCCGAGCCGCCCACCATCGATACCGGAACAGCTGGCGCGATCGAACGGGTCTCCCTGACACCACCGGCTCACGGATGGTGCAGGAGCTCATACCGGGTGACTGTATTTCTAGAGCGTGGCCCGTATTGCCCGCCGCCGGTGGTGGGCCAGACGCCTACTCCCTGCCCCGAGTTCGCGACCCAAGAGATGGACACCGGAGAAGCCAGCTTCACCGTCAGACCACCAGTGCATCACCGCGATTGATTGCTCCTTGACGATCCGAAGCGCTACGGCCTTCTCGTTCAACTCAGATGTCTTGCGAGGACTGGTCGAGATGCTCGCTCTCGCATGAATGCGGTAGCAGGGTCTCACGACTGATGGCGGTAGAGCCGCACTACACGAAATTTCCTTTTGTCATCATCTATTTTGGTTAGGGCTGATCAGCGACGTTGGGTAAGGCGTACGCTCTGCTTGCCTATGTGTGAAGGAGCTAGTGAAGTCTCCGTGATAGTCAGCGACGCGCTCAGACGCCCGTGAGCAGCCTTTAGCAGGGAACGACCAGCACGGTTGAGCTTTAGCTCGATCATGGCGATCGTGTCGGGCGCGACGGCGAACTTCGAGATCGCGATGATCTCGGTCTTGCCGCGATGTCGCTTCTTATGGGGTCGTGTCTTGATGGTTAGCTTGAGGCTGCCGGAGCATCTAACCGTGCCCCTGCAAGACAGTTTGACGGCTGCCCGGCCGTTCCTTTGGACAGTGATCGCGCGGCTAACGAGCGACACATTTGCGAACGGCGCTGCCGTTTTCTCGGGAGATGTCACTTTCTTGGGGGATGTCGTTTCCTCGGGAGATGTCGTCCCCGCCGCCATCAGCCAAATCCCCGCTTCGTCTTGGTAGCTCCCGAGCGCTGCGCACGTTCCCACCGCAGGACAGGCCAGCAGCGCGAGGTTGGCTCGGTCGCCATTTTGGTTGTTCGATGTTGTGGGCGGGGCTGTGATCTCGCTCGCCGGACCCCATTGTCCACCCGTCTCGGTCACCGCCATTGCTTGTGAAAAGCCAGAGCTGTCGCTATATTCGCCGATCGCCACGCACGAGTCCGATTCAGAACATGCCACCTGCCGCAGATGAGCATCGGATCGGCTCGCTGCGTTGGGCGGGGGAGCGATCTCTCTGGCCTGGCCCCATACACCGCCCGAGGCACCGACCACCACGGCGTTGGTGCCCGACGAGTCGGTCTCGTCATAGCCAACCGCGAAGCACTGCCCGGACCCGGGACACGCAGCGGAGTACAAAGTGGTCTCATTGGCTAGCGGGTCAGGGGGTGGCGCGATCGGGCTCGCCTCACTCCATTCTCCGTTGTTCTCGCTTACACCGAAAGCCACTAAGGCAAGACCATCCGCTACGCATGGCCCCGATGCAGGACACGCAATAGAGTAAAGGCGAACGGTATCCCCGAGATCCGGTAAGGACCTGATTTCACTGGCCGTCCACGTCCCATTTGACTCGCTCACGCCCAACGCACGCTGCTGATGCGAGATGTTGGTATAGGACCCCACGGCCACGCACTGTCCTGAAACCTGGCATGCCAGTGGGGCCAATTCAACTCCACCGTCCGGTGCGTAATTCGCCGGCAGTACGATCGCTTGCGGTTGGCCCCACACCCCGTCCGACTCAATCACGCCCACTATTTCGGTAGAGCCTCCAGGGGGCCCCCCGATCGCGACGCACCAGCCCGGCGCGCGGCAAGCGATCGACCACGGAACGATGCCGTGGAGCTCGATCGCCTGGCCCCACACGCCGTCTGACTCGCTTACCACCATCGCATCGCCTCCCGAGGCATAGGTGCCCACCGCAACGCATGAGCCCGTCGCAGGACACGCAACTGAATCGAGCCTGGCCTCTTCAAAGACCGCCGGGCTTGACGGCGGCACGATCTCAGACGCCTGGTTCCAGACCCCGTCGGATTCGCTCACCACCATCGCATTACTTCCCGATGCTTCGCCGGGGCCATAGGCGCCCACCGCAACGCATGACCCCGATGGGGGACACGCAACAGAGGAAAGCTGCCCAAACACGTACGCCCCGCCCCGCGGCGGCGGGAGGCGGAACGGCCCAAGGAACGCGTTGGAGGGCAACGCCACGCCGGTTGACGGACCCACGGGGAGCGACGCCGCGTCGGCCACTCCCACAAACACGATGGCCGTAATCATGGCACCAACAAGGCTCGCCAGAACAGCACCCGGAGCGCGGCTCCAATCGCGCGCCCGAGCCGGGCTCGCGCACCTCGCAACGACTCCACAGGCATGCCAGTGGCCAACCATGTCCCGAATAGTTCCATCTGAGCGACTGCGACTACTCGATCGAATCATTAACGAGCTAACGCGCCGCCAACGCGGAAGTTGCGACGAACCCTCTCGCCCCCAGAGAGCGCGTAGAACCGCACTGCAGGAGCAGGCGACTCAGGATTACTGGAGCCAGCACGTAACAGCTAGTCTCGTTTTCCGCAGTTTGGTGGTGCTACCTCTCTTGTGCTGGCCAGGGGGGCTGGATTTCGAGCAGGTCTAGGATTCGTTTTTGTGTTGGGGTGAGGCGGTCGAGGCGTGGGCCGTTTGTGGTGTAGGTGATGCCGAGCCCTTGAAAGGCGGCGAGGGTGTTGCGGGCGGTGGGCTTGGCGAGTCTTTCCTCGGGCAGGAGTGTGAGCAGTTGCTGTCCGTCTGCGGCGAGTGCTTGGCGTAGTTGTGACTCGATCAGGCCGAAGATGAGGAGTGCGATTCCGATGATGCTGATGAGCGCGTAGACACGGTCGTCGTTGTGCAGGAAGATCGGGCGGACCTTCAGCGTTTGCTTGAGGTCGCGGTGGCGGCGCTCGACGATCTGCTGGTCCTTGTAGAGTCGCAGCACGCGCTCGGCCGAGAGACGGCCTTTGAGGTTGCTCGCGAGTGCATAGACGCCATCGGTCAGGCTGGCATTCTCGATCGCTGTCTCGTTGCGCTGCCAGCTGATCGTGGGCTTGTCAGCGTGCTCACCGACAGTGACTGAGATCAGCTCCCTGATGTTCTCACCGATGATCTGACCGACGCGCCGCTGTACTTGATCGGTCGTTTTGTAGTGGCGTCCGCCGAGCCCGCGCTGCACGCGCGCCAGGGCATCTTCTGCCTTTGACAGTGCGCGCTCGCGGGCGAGGGCGACCTCTTCGTGCTCCTCGGAGGAGTGGATATACGCCACACGAAAGCGGCGGTGCTCGCCAGTCTCAGGGTCTTCCACCTCCCAGTCGCGCAGCGCGCCGCGGTAGCGGGTGCGCAGCCTGGGCTGTAGACGGCGCTCGCGCTCTGCCACGTAGCGCAGGGGTCTGAGCATCCGCTCTGCGCCCTCGGTGAGATACCGCTCTCTGAAGCCAGTGTTCACCTTCAGCGGCACGATGAACTGTAGGCCGGCACGCTCGATTTGACACAGCGGCTTGGGTTGCCCCAGCGCTGAATCGCAGATCATTAGCATCCCGGGCTTTGCGAAACGGAGCAGCCGCTCCAGACAGGCTCCGACGAGCGCAAGCTCAGAAGCGTTACCGGGATCGGGGCGCAAATACAGCGAGACGCCATCAGCGCTTGCTGCCTGCAGCGTGCGCACCTGGCGCTCCACACGGCGGTCTAGCTTCCACCCCTTGGCGATCAGCGCGGAGTCCTCATAGGCTCCTGAGACCTTCACCGTCGTGAGATCGACGTGTAGGCGGGCGGCGTCCACGCCGAAGCGCTCGATCGCTCTCGCGGCGAGAAGCCCGCGCACATGCTCGGCGTAGACGGCGAAGCTCTCAAGCGCGCGGCCCAGACGATCATCGTTGAGAAGCTCCGCCGGGGTCCCGAAGAGCTCGTGCACCGCCGCGCCCGAGGCCCAGCCCGAGATGTCATAGAGCGGGGAAGGCGAACACAACCTGCTGGCCACCAGCGCACAGACCGCCTCCCCGACTGACAGTGTCGAGCGCGCAGAGCGTGGCAAAGCGCCATCTATCGTGCCGGCGACATCGAGCTCGCGCAAAAACCGCCACGCCAACAACAATGCCCCGACATCCCGGCGGGTGCCCGCAAGCGGCGGGTCCAGACGCGCGAAAGAGCCAGCGAGCGCCTCCAGCTGCCCCGAGGCCTTCAGCGTCTCCTTGCGACCAAGGTTTGCCACAACACGATGGCGCACCCTGCCACGCTCATCGCGATAGCCCTCCACCATCTGAAGGTACGTATAGGCGCGAGAACCACGCCTGACAACGGTCTCCTTGACGAACATGTCGCCACAACCATAACCGCCCCATCGGACGGAACCACAGCCAACATACGCAACCTGTTGCCACAACAAGCTACGGCTCCCCCCGCAACGAACACCCCACAAACCCCCATCCCACCAGCAAAACCAGCACCGCTACCCGCGCCCAACCGCGGAAAATGGGGCTAGTCGTCGCCCCACTCAAGCAAAGCGCCATCGCGTCTGGCTGAACTGCTCACCCTTGCCGAAGCCAAGAACCGTCGTGAGCGTGACCCGATAGAGGAGCACCTTACCCGCGCGGATCGCGTCGCTCAGACCAAACCACGTGCCCTCGGGTGCTGTGAAGCGCACCCCGTACTTCGACTCGTAGGCATTGGCGATGAGTCCGAGCTCCGCTTCGTCGCCAACCTCGACGGCATGTCCTTCGACCACGATATCGAGACCGTCGAGTGCGTTCTGGCCTGTGGTGAGGATGCACTTTGGGTTCTGCTGGAGGTTCTTTGCCTTGCGCTCCTCCGGACCCGTGCAAAAATACATCTCGTCGTCGTGCCACACAGCCAACAGCGGCGTGACGTGCGGGCGTCCATCAGGACGCACTGTCGAGAGCCAGAACACCTCCGCCTCATCGATGTGCCGGCGTCCCTCCTCCCAACCTGTCGGGGTCGCCCCCGGGCTGCTGAACCCAGCGTGTAGCTCCGTAACCGGCATCTTCACCGCCAAATCATCTCCCTTGAGCCGAAACGAGAATTATCTCTCCTAGACCTCGCCGACTGCCCGAAATCATCGGTAGACCCAATCGCCTGTGGCCGCCAGCTTCTAACGCGAGGTCGTTCGCCGCCGCTCCCGCACAATTGCGAGAGTGCACGCGCCGCAACCGCTCGCTCTCGCTTTGGACGGTGGGTGTCGCGCAAAGTTGTTTACGCGACACCCACGACGATCTGGAGGAGTCGATGTTGCTCGTTGACCCGCGGCTGCTCGAAGGCCAATGCGGAAGTCTGGCCTTGCCATCGGTCATCGCTCGACGCCGACCTCAGAGATGGGGAGGGCAGCACCGGTGGCCGCGAGTAGCGCTAACGCAGCTGATGCACTTTCCCGCCTCGGTTGTCTGGCTCGCTGAGTAGCTCGGCGAATGGGCTTGCCGCCATGCGAGCGCGGATGTCTTGAGCGTGCCGGGCATCGTCGAAGAGATGGGTGTATGTATCGAGGGTGATGGTGATCCGTGCGTGGCCGAGGATGCGGCTGACTTGTGCGACGTCGAGCCCAAGATCGACGATCAGATGGCTGGCAAAGGTATGGCGCAGATCATGAAATCGCAATGGCGGCCAGCCTTCTTGGTCGAGCCCAGCCGAGCGAGCAGCGCGTTGGAGCACCCGCCGAACGACATTGCGGTGTCCGTAGGGAGTGCCACAGGCGGTGGCAAAGACCCAGTCGGTGTCCGCCGCGAAGGGCGTCGCCTGCTTGTGCGCAGCGAGCAGATGCGCCAGCTGGGCGACGAGTGGAATCTTGCGCACCGAGGCGACGGTCTTGGTCGGTACGCGGCTGGCGGGCATCTCGCGATGGGCGCGTGAGAGCTGCAGCCGCACGTGGATCACTCCGCGTACAAGGTCGATGTCATCCCAGGTGAGGCCGAGCATCTCTGAGATGCGCAGGCCGCTGAAGAGAGCTGTGGCGACCATCAGACGCCCGGGTGGCGGGCAGGCCGCCAGGAGCTGTTCGATCTCGGCGCACCCCAGGACGTGTTGGCGGCGACGCACAGCCCGCGGGCGCTCCTCGGGCTCGAGCTGATCGATCGGGTCGAGGGTGATCCAGCCGTGGCGCCGGGCGTAGCGGATGATGCTGTGCAGGGTCGCCAGGGCGCCGGCTGAGGTCTTGGGCGAGCAACCCTTGCGACGAAGCTCGAGCAGCAGCTCGGCGATCACATCGACGGTGATCGACGCGATGCGACGGGAAGCGAGCGCTGGCAACAGGTGAGCGTCGAGCTGATAGCGGTGGGCCTCCAGGGTGCGCGGATGGCGTTCTGCGGCGGCGACCTTCGCTTCGAAGCGCTCGAGCCACCAGGCGGCGACGGTGTCGAAGCGAAGGCGCGGCGAGACGGGCTCGAGGCCGCGCTGCGCCGCGGCGATCAGCGCGACACGTTCGCGGCGCGCGAGGTCGAGGTCAAAGCCGACGGTGCGAAACCGCAGCCTGCCGGCGTGCCGGCAGCAGACCGCGTACTTTCCGTTGGCCTGCCTATAGATGCCGCGCTCCACGCGGACACGACGGCGGGTGCCGCTCTCAGATCCCATGTCTTCCTCCTCGATCGCATGGGACCTCCGCACGCTAGCCAACCGGAACGGCATCTGGCGCAAGCGGTGGGCAGGTTGACCGGAAGTTGACCAGCGGCTACAGCGCAGCCGCCCGCAGCGGCAATTGCCAGCAAACATGCCCATTTCCAGGGACTTCGTATGGACGGGGGCGAACAAAGGTCGAAAATTGGCGGCGCGCGGCCCGTCCTTGCCGGGGGCGGCCAGGGGGCTGCCAAGGTTGGGCTGCCAGGCGGATAGGGCTGTGTATACCGGCGTGAGGGTGGTCTTGGTGATGGTGCCGTCCTCGCCTACCTCGATGCGCTCGAAGATCGCGTTGTTCATCACGCGGCGCTCCAGGGCGGTTCCTTCGCGGTAGACATCGTACGGTCGGTTGATGCGGCTGAGGGCGAGGTCGAGTGCCTCCTGTACGTCGTCGAGTTGTGCGACGGCGGTGCTGCGGAGGCGTTGGGCGGCGCGGCGCTCGATCTTTAGGCGGTCCTGCTCGCGTTCGAATACATCCTCGGTCACGAGATCCTTGTAGTAGAGCTGGACGAGCTTCTCTTGCTTGGCTTCGATCTGCTTCAGAGTGCGCTCGTGGCGTTCGGCCTCTCGCTCGATGAGACCGACGCGGTCGTTGAGCTCTGAGCGTAGCTCCGCGCGTATCTGCTCTTGTACTTTCGCGGGTATTCGCAGCGTGCGATAAAGCTGTTCTACGTGATCCTCGACGGTCGGGACGGAGTAGTGACCGCTTGAGCATTGGAGCTTGCGACGGCGCGCTGTGCGGTTGTTGCAGCAGAAGTACTCGTACTGTTTTCCGCCGCGTCCACGGTGGCGCCCGTAGAGCAGTCGTCCGTGGCATTCGTCGCAGACGACGGTGCCGCGTAGATAGTGTTCGTGCTTCTGTGGGCGTTCCCCGCCGATGCGGGCTCCGGCGAGCAGTGCTTGTACGCGGTCGAAGGTGTCCTCGTCTACGAGCGTCTCGTGCTTGCCGGGGTAGCGCTCGCCGTTCCAGGCCACGATCCCCATGTAGTAAGGATTGTGGAGCAGGACGTGGATGCGGCTGGCTGAGAGTGCTCGTTCGGGGTAGCGGCGGGTGCCGAGGCTGCGCAGTCCCTGTTCCTCAAGGTGCGCCGCCAGGCGGCGGACTGTCCATTCTCCGGTCGCGTACAGCGTGAACGCGAGCTTGACGAGCGGTGCGCGCTGCTCGTCAACGATCACGCTGCGTATGTCCTGGCTACCGATCAGTTCCCGCTTTGACAGGTACCCGATCGGTGGCTTGAACGGTGTGCCGCCCTGTTCGTGCTTGCGGTGCAGCCCCTTCATGATCTCGGTGGCGAGGTTGTTGGAGTAGTACTCGGCGAAGGACGCGAGCATCCCGTGCATCAGTCGTCCCGCTGGGGTCTCGTCGATGTTCTCGCTGGCGCTGACGAGCGTGATGCCCATGCCTACGAGCTTCTGGTAGAGCGTTGCGTCATCCAAGCGGTTGCGTGCGAGGCGGTCTACCTTGTGAACGATCAGGTACTTCACGCCGAGCGTCGGTAGCTCCCTGAGCATTTGTTGCAGAACCGGCCGGTCGTCGCTCTTGGCCGACTCGGCGCGCTCCATGTAGACCTTTGCCAGCTCCGCGCCGCGCAAGATCGCCTCTTTCTTACACGCATCGACCTGGGCGGGCAGGCTGTAGCCGTCTTCGTCGCCGTCACGCCCCATCTGCCCGGTACTTGACACTCGGGCGTAGATCGCGGCCTTCTCTACCGGATCAGTCTCCGTTTCGGGTTGGTCTGACAGTATTTCGTTTTGTGGCATATTCCCTCCTTTCTCGGTTAATATGGCTTAACGATCTTCCCGTTAAGTCGTGATTTAAGCAAGCTGTTATTTGGTAGTGCGGGCCGGTCAAGTGTTAACTCCGACCGGCCCGCGTCCTCTCACTTCAGCGCCTCCAAGCGTTCGGCGATAGCGGCCTTACGTTCGTCCGCGCTGCCACGGATTGACTCGTACTCAGCGGCAGCCTCCTGTGCTCGTGTCTTGGCGGCTTCGACCTCCTTGTCGATGGCCGCAATCGAGCGCTCCAGGGACGCGCGAGCGTCGGCCAGCGCGTCGTCAGGAGTCGTCTCGCGACGACGGGTCCGTGACGGCCTGCTCTCGCCGCCCTCGATCCTTTTCTTGTGGGAGTAATAGCTTCCTCTCACCGAATCGTAAGGACGGTCGGCCTCTTGGGCGATCTGCTTGAAGGCGTCCGCCTTCTCTGTGCCCGAGGCGACCATCTCATTAACCCTGTCGTAGATTTCCTGTGCCTTAGTCACGGTCGTGACCTCCTTTACGAGTAGTGAATGGCTTTGTCGGCCAGCAGAAAGGAGGAGGGGCTCCCTTCCACTGGCCGTGAGGCCATCCACCCAGGCCGTCACGCTCGTTCCTTCGCCGCTTGGTGCGCCCAATGGGTGAGGCGGGCGCAGGCGACGTCGACGAACTGACTCTCACGCTCGATGCCCACGAACATCCGGTTTTCGAGTACGGCAGCGATCCCGGTGGTGCCGCTGCCGGTGAATGGGTCGAGTACGATTCCGCCCGGCGGCGTGATGAGCCGAACCAACCAGCGCATCAACTCGACCGGCTTGACGGTCGGGTGAATGTTGCTCACCACGCGCGGGGGATGGTGGTGGCCGTTGTAGAGCTGAACCGATCTCTTTGGTAGCTGCTCGCAACCGGCCTCGCGCTCAAGCTTCGACGCTTTTGCGCAGTAGAACAGACGGCTGGGGAGAAAGTCGGGGTGCGCCCTGTCGAGCAGTCCAGACGGGCATCTCATCCCGCAGCCAGCCTCGGTGCAGTCGGGGGCGTGTGAGAGAGTGATGTTCGCTGGCCAGTATTCGGCCTCACCGACACGAGTGGCGTCGATGTTCAACGTACCCGTGCCCCATGCGTCCAGGTTGCGCGTGGTCGTACCGACGAGGGGCGCGCGGGCGAGCACAGCCGGCTCGTAAGTGGGCTTGAGCGAAGTACCCAACCCGCCGGGCAACCTTCGAGATTTCGGCAGTCCCGTCCCGTAGAGCCAGAGCAACTGGTCACGAACCTCCAGTCCTGCGTCCTCGACACCCGCCACCAGTCGGTGAAAGGTGCGAGGGGCGCCGAAGGCGATCATGTGACCGCCCGGCTTGAGGACTCGTGCGGCTTCGGTGGCCCACCGACTTGTCCAGCGCTCGAAGGCTTCGCCTGCGCTCAACCGCTCGCCGTCACGACTGACAGTCTGGTAGATGTCGGTCCCGTCCCATGACTCACCCTTGAAGGCAATCCCGTATGGGGGATCAACGCAAATCGAGTCGACCGAATTTGCTGGCATAGCTGCCATTGCCAACAGCGCGTCGGCTTCGATCAAGCCCCAGGTCTGCGTGTCGTCCTCATACAGCGCGAGCTTGGCGGTGTTCATGGGTTGCCTCCGTTGGTCAGGAGTGCGGCGGCTTCGGTGGCGGTCGTGACGATGAACAGCTTGCGGGCTTCGGGCGGGAGGCGATGCAGCGCTTTCGCGAGGATCTCGGCCCGGACGGTGTCCGGTGCGATCCAGGCGATACGGGGGAATACGCCGCGTTCGGTTTGGAGGGCGCCGGTACGCCAGCAGTCGATGTAGCGCTGGGCCTTGGCTGCGATCGTGACCGGCGCCTCGGTAGCCATGTCCTGCTCTACGAACCAGGAGAACAGGTACTCGCCAATGCCCAGCTTCAGGGAGGCGTCAGGCTTGAGCAAGAGTGGTGCTCCATACGGTCCCGGATACGAGCACCAGCAATCCGGCTCGGGGTCGAATGCCGTCAGCTCGGCCCGCCCTGAGCGTGTCAGGACGGTCAGATCGACGTAGAGTTGGGCGACCGCCAGCGTGTGCTTGAGATAGCGCTCGCCGGGTGTGCGGGGAGGTCGCACGCGCCGTGTGGGGGAGTCTGTGGTGAGGAGGCGCTGAGCGCTTGGGCCGAGCGAGAAGGTGGTGCCGCTGCTGCCGGCGCGTACCCCTCCGACCCTGCGCGCCAGAGGTGAGAGCAGCTCCAGCTTGGCCAGCCTCGCCAGGCCACGCCGTGCCAGCCGCGCCCGGGTATCGGTCGAGCCCTGCGGCCAGAACAGTTCCCGCAACTGCCCGCCGCTCATCACGCGGAAGCGCGCCACGGCGGTCAGGATTTGGAGATCACGGGCGGAGAGCTGCTCAAGCGTAGGGGCGGCTGGGGTGGGGAGCCTGCGTTCGGGGGAACGCAGGTCTTTCATTGGCAGCGACCGGCCGGAGTCCCCGTCGTTACTAGGGTTTTGGCCGGTCTTACTCGACGCGAGCGGACCAGCGAACGGACTCACGAGCGCCTCCGCTGGCGGCCCAGCTCTTCATCGGCCGGCGGGCTCTGAGGAGGAGTGCTCATAGCTGGTTCGGCTGGCGCACCGTACTCGGCGCACGAGCGTTCGCGGATCGCCTCGGCCTGGCCGGTGGGCTCCGGTAGCGGCTCGGTGCGGCCGGTCACGACCGTCACCGCGCTCCCGACGCCTACGCCGACTCTGGCGCCGACCTCGAAGCGGCCGAGCGACATCACGTCCTGGGCGGAGAGACCGGGTAGCTCGCGGCTCAGGCGAGCGGCCTCCTCCGCCGCCGCGCGGAACGTGATCAGGGTCGCTACGTTCCCGAGCAGACTGGAGCGGGTCGGTTCAGGAACGCGCCCAGTGGTCTGCAAGCTGACCGCGATCGAGGCGCCCAATCCACGCGCACGTTCAGCGAGCAGCTCAAATGAGAAAGGAACGCCGCGCGTGAGGGTCGCCAGCTCGTCCACGTACAGGCTGACCGGCGAGCGCTCCTCGGGAGCTATGGCGGAACGCGCCTCGATACTGCTCCACACCAGATACGCCAGGGCGCTGGCCACGAACATGGCCGGCCCCTCGCCGAGCTGGCCAGGTGAGAGGGAGATCAAGAGCCACTTCTTTTCGGCTAGCAGCTTCGGGATGTCGATCGTCGGTGTTGGAGACGCCAGCACCGCTCGCACGCGCGGCATATTGAGCAGCGCCATCACCCTCGCCATCGGGGCCTGCACATGCTCGGCCTTAGCCGCCGAGGAAAGCTGCTGCTCGTAGTGCTGCCACGCCGCGACTTGGAAGCTGTCACTCAGCCGCGCCACGGCGTCCCGGCGGAAGCGCTCCTCAAAGAACAGCCGTCCCATGTCGGCGAGCGTGGCACCGGGCACCTCGCTCAAGGTGCGGATCGCAAGCCTTATGTAGTAGTCGCTTCTGATCCCCCAGACCTCGGCGAAGGTAGAGCGCAGCGCACCGGTCAGCGCCTCCGCTCGCAGCTCCGGGTCGCCCCCTGAGAACAGCGCAACGCCGGGGATCGGCCGTGCGTCACCGGGATCGAGAACGGCGATTCTCGGAACGTCCTCCGGTCTGACGTGCTGAAGAATCGTGTTGATGAGATCAGGCCCCTTGGGGTCGATCACCACCCCGCCGATGGTGCCAGCGGCGATGTCGCTCAAGACACAGTTTGCGAGCAGTACCGACTTGCCCGCGCCGGTCGGTCCCACCACCGCCATGTGGTGCGGCCTTGCCTCGGCGGAAAGCGCCACTGGCCGCTCGCCACCACCGGCGTCGCGCCCGATGAACAACCGCCGCCCCTCCCGCGCAACCTGCCGGGGAACCGGCAACTCCCGCGCAGCACCGACCTCCACGCCGGGCACCATGTGATCCCCGATGGGCCACATCAGGCAGGGGAGCAACTCGGCGGCGTTCACCCATCCGCTCGCACGGGTCGTCTTAGGGAGCGACTCCAAGCTGCGCCCGCCGCGCTCCGAGGTGAGGCGCAGCGCACCGAGCGCACCCCGGCGACTACGAAACAGGCTGGCGATGTGCGCACCCAAAGCCCGCGCTCGCGAAGCCCGCTCCGCCTTCACCAGCACCAGCACCAGCACCAACCCGGCTACTCGGAACCCCGGAGTGACCGTCTTTTGCCGCCACAGATGCTCGGCCTCTCTACCAACCCGATCCAATGGCTCGCGTGTCCGCAGAGCACCAGGAGTATCCGGGCGCACCGCAAAACGCACGATGACCTCCTCGCCGGGTACCAGTCTCAGTGCCGCCAACACCGCCAGCGTCATATCCGGGTTTTCTGTAGAAAGCGCGACCGGCCTCGGCACAACGATCTTCAATGCGAACGCCGCGCGACCCTCCGGCGCCGAAGCCTTGGCCAAGCGCAGGCCAGGTAGAGCGGCCCTCAGCACCGAAGCCACCGATTCTCGCACCGCCGCCGGAACCAAAACACAGTGGCGGACACCGTCCGAGGTCATCGCCACCTCGAACACGCACTCCACCGACCCCGAAACACCGGCGATCCCGCCCAGCGCCACCGTGGCCGCAGCAGCACCAGCGCCAAGCGGAAACCGCGCAGCCAATCTGACCTGACTAGCGCGCATAAGGCGATTACGCCTGGCCTCATCCCACCAAAGACCGGCGATCATGGCTGACCCGATCCCGCCCGCCGTTACCAGCGTAGGTAGCTCGCCGTTCATTGTGAGCGATCCCGGCGCTGCTTTTGTTTGGCTTTAGCTTTTTCTTCTTGTTTCCTACGGTCAGCTAGTACCCTCTTTGCTTGTAGCCAATACACAAGAGCGAGCTGCTCGGTGTCAATCTCGCTCTTTCTTACTCCCTTGACCCTAATTCTCCGTCCCATAGATAATGCCACCTCCTCTCATGATTAATTGCTACATCTGCACCTCCTTAGTTTGTTCGGTTTATGTTCGGTATCGAACCTCCTGAGTATTAATCACGGGTCTTGGGACTGTCAACACTTTTCTTGCGACAACGGGTGGCAATCCGGCTGTGCTTTTACGAGGGATTACGAGCGGGTGTAAAACCACACAATGCGGAGCGCGGCAATAACAACGCCAAGAACAAGCACGAGCGGTATGAACGCCCCGACAAGTCCCATGAGGGTCGGAGCGGCTGCCACTGCAAGCAGCGTGAAGACCGCCGCCGCAAACCAGTTTGCGGGATTCACCGCGAGAACCCTTGAATCCTTGCGACCGTTTCAAGACGAATCTCACTCATCCGCCGAAGGGTGTCCAGTACCTCCTCGGCTTTGTCCCGTTCCCTGCGGGCGCGGTCACGCTGCCGGACGCGCCGCATTCCGACAGTGCCGACTCTGAGCACCATCAACACAAGGATGACGATTAGAGCGCTCTGGACATACACCACTACGTGCAGCAGCGAGGCGGCGAGAATGAAGGCGGCGGACATTAGTGACCCTCCTCAATGAAATACACAAGCTCGCCCTTGAGGCCGCGCGCGCCGGTCGAAGCAATCCCTGTTAGCTCGTGGGCGAAGAAGGGCCGCGCCGAAGCCTCGTACGCCAGTCGGTCGGCGATCTCGCCGCCAGCTTGTAGGGCGTCCTCGGTTAGGTCGCGAATGTCGCGCATACGGCCTCTGGCGATATAGCGCCTAGAAGCGTCTTCGGCTCGGACTTCCAGCGCCCACCGTTGTTCGGCTTTGGCGCGTTTGGCGACGGCTCGACCATCGCGGGTCAGAGCTAGGCCGGCGTGGCGGATGGGAACGAGATGGTGAGGCATGGGGCGGCTCCTTTGACTTAGGGGTTGCTAGAGCCCCCATCAGATCAATGGAGCTGCTGCGCTTCAAGGGAGCGGGTGGACGCCACTGGCCCTGCCTGGAAGGCAGTGGAACCGACTGGATAGGAGCGGATTGTTTTCCGTCCGAAGGACCTGTAACGCTCAGGAAGTCACAGCTGGATCACACTCAATTTTTCGATTGGTGCGGCTGTGGGCAACCTTGATGTAGTTCCAACCCCCCTAGATGTCGAGGCCGATCTCAAGCAGATCGTGCATGAGCTGGGGCGCTGGGAAGCCCTCCCGCTATTCGCTTTGCAAGCGCTGCCCTCGGTTCATTTCTGGACGCCGCCGTCAGAGAAGTGCCGCAACTTCGTTGGGAAGCCTGCCCCGACGGTCCGTAACGCAACGATTCGTCAGCGTATTGAGGAGGCACTCAAGAGAACAATTCTTGATAAAGATCGCCGAGCACTGGAAAGCCTCTTTAGCTTTGACGATCCAGAACTCGACTTGACGGAACGCCGAGAGGCGGCGGCGTACCATCGGAAAGAAAAGTCTGAAAGTTTCCGCAAGAAAAACGAAGAGATACTGCTTCGGGTGCTGGCCGGAGAGATGTATCGGTGGGAGCTAGAACAGGTGCTGCGCCAGGTTCGGCCCCTCGGTCAAACTGGCGTGCTTGACACCGTGTCGCCAGCGGCAGGACAATAGAGGCGCTACGTCCTGGTCATCGAGCGTGTCCCTGAATATCCAGTTCGGGGGCAGGCAAGACAGATCAGGAGGGTAGTTGTGAGTGGTGACACTGAGCCGCCCGACCGGGCGGACGACCGGCAAGGCACGGTAGACGGTTATTTGCTATTCGGTGACGAAAACATTGTCCTGGTTCGTCCGTGGAAACACGGCGAGCAGTCGGGGTACACGATCCTAAAGATATTTGCACAGACCAGCGGGTTTCAAGATTTGCAAGAGCTGTCAGCTTGCGGCGAACTGTTCCCCGAACTCTCTAGCGAGAGCATCGCCGAGGAACTCGTTCGCGGTGCTCTCGTCAAGCTCGACTGTCCGGTTCCGGTTCCGGCCCCGCCTGGACCCCGTAAAACCAAAGAGGAACGCCGAGAGGCGGCGCGACGACGGCAAGAGGCGATGGAGCAAGATCGAGTAGCACGATTGGCACCACAAGCTGGGCGTCCACAACTTAGCCCTGTCCCCAGCGCTCAAACTTGAGCGCTGGGGTAACTTTATCCTCGCACTTATCCCTTGCGTTTCACACTCGCCGTTATCGTGGCGGTCAATACCGTTGTGCCTTTGGCGAAGGAGTGACGGGCTCCGCGCGGATGGCCTGTGACCTTCCAGTGTTTGCCGTTGGTATCTACGCCTGAGGCCGAGCAGATTTCGGTGCCTCTGAGCGGGTTCCACTCCATCCCAACGGGCGGGCTCACCAGCACGTTGATATGCCTGTGATCCCCGGTGCTGTCATCGCCGTTGCGATGAACCACCAGCTTGAACGGATGGGCGCAGGAGCTTCCGGCCTGGGTGGTCGTTTTGGCGGGAGGGGTCGGCGGTGGCAGCGGCCTACGATGCGGCGGTCGGGCTCGGGCCACGGTCGCGGGGGTGGTGAACGTCATATCTTCCCCGTGTGAGACGCCCAGGCTGTTTTGCGCGGTGACCCGGTAGTGGTAGGTGGTGTTCGGGCTCAGGCTGGCGAGGTAGAGCACGACACCGACCGGGACGATGATCGAGCTGGGAGTCAAGGAGGTGGCCGGGTGGCTTGCCATGTTCAGAAGCTCGTAGGCGGTGGTGGTGCCGTATTCGATCCAGAACTGGGCTTCCAAGTTGTGGGGGCCGACACCGCCGCGCAGGTTGACCGCCTCGGCGTTCGGTTCGACCAGGCTTGAGCCGGTCAGCGCCACAGGCGGGCCGGGATCAAGTGGAGAGGGAGCCGGGGATGGGGTCGGCAGCGGTGCCGGGGCTGCTTCGGGCGTGGTATCGGCGTGGGCGGTGGCAGGCAGCGCCACAAGAGCAGGAATAAACGCGGCGATAGCCCAGACGGCCAGCCGGCGATTGATCGGGTTCAACAAGGACGCCCCTTCGGCTCGTAGTTCGGCGCGGTCACGAGCCGGTCGGCAACCCCGCCTGCTCTACCGCGATGTCATAAGGCTGGAACCGTAGCGGAATGTAGGCAGGCGTGTCTACCCCGATGTCATTGAGGCTGCGCCTGGCCCGTGAGGCTGGCGCGATGTCTGCCACTCCGTCCTTCCAAGCCGCTCTCGGCCTGGCCGTCAAAGCCCGCCGTGAGGAGTTGGAGCTGACCCAAGAGCAGCTCGCCAACGACACCGACCTGCATCAGCGCTGGATCTCGAACGTCGAGACCGGCAAGCGCAACCCCAGCTACGGCAGCTTGCGACGCCTCGCCGCCGGTCTCGAGCTATCCGCCTCCGAGCTACTGGCCCGAGTGGAGCGGATCGAAGCGGGCGAGAGCGCGGCCGTCAACGCCGGCAGATAGTCGCCCGGCGCGCAGAGTCGCCCGCCCACGGCTTGACCGCTCGCCCTGCTCTGGCGTAGACCTTCCGGCGCTTGCCCGGCAAGGGCGGGCCATATCCCTGCGCACCCGAACCATTGGGAGGTCAGAACTTTTCGTGTACGAGCTATACGGCATACCAACAGACGTACCCGAGCCCGTCGACCGCGAGGTCTTGCAGATGCTGGTCGATGACTTCGAGCGCCGCCCCTGGACCATCGCGGCGGTAAGCCGTGCCGTAGGCCACGACCGCGCCGTCACGCTTGAGGCGCTGATACGCCTGCGCCGCAACGAACTCATCAAAGCGGCCGACAGCTACATCCTGGCCTCAAGACCAGCGATCTACTACGCCCGGATCGCCGCGTTCTCAGGCGAACCAACCCACCTGCACTAAACAGGAGGGCCTAATGAGCGTCAACCCGACCCACACCGTCAGCGCCCAAGCCGAGCCCCTCGACTGGCAGTTTCTACAGCTCGTCTTTGAGGCGCACGAGATCGGCAGACCCTGGACCAAGAGAGAGCTAACCCGGCGCTTCCTCGACCACCACGCCGCTGCCGACAGCCTCGTGCGCTTGCAATGGAACGGACTGGTCTACGAGATCAGCCACTACGTCATGCCCACCATCGCCGCCATCTACCTCAACCAACTCGACCAACTAGACCGCGATCCAGGCCAGTTGCGGTTGCCACTGAGCGACCCTCCCACAGCTTGACCGCTCAGAGTGCTCGCCCCTACGGTCAGGCGAGCCTATAAAGAGCGGCCCCGGCACGGGATATGAGCCCGCACCGGAGCCTAGACACAGGAGGTACATCTCCCATGCCTGATGAGCAGCCTACCCTCGCCTGCGAGCCCTGCGACACGACGATCGAGTCCGGCATCCTCGATCGCCTGACCTACCCAGACGATCAACGGCCTTGGTCAGTCGACGAGCTGGTCCGCGACACCGGCCAGCGCCTGGCCACCCTCGACGCCGTCAACAGCCTCGAGCACATTGGCCTCATCCACCGCACCACCGACAACCTGATCTTTCCCACCCGCGCCGCCCTCCGCGCCAAAGAACTGGAGATATAGCCGGGCGGAAGGAGCGCCACAGTCGAGGGAGCCGTGGCGCTCCTCCTAGCGGCGAGCAGCCGCGTCATCTAATGGCACTTGTGCGACGCGACAGTTTGCGCCGGTAGGCTAACAATGCCTATCGAGCAAGCGGGGCTTTGTGAGCGGTGTCACGTGCCTCGCTCCATGTGAACGCCCGAGTAGCTCGCTCCTGCGGGCGAACCCAGGCGCATAAGCAGAAGCTGCGCGATTCCCAGCCCCGGCCGTAGCTGTAGGCTCGCCGAGCCCAAGTTCACCATCTCTAGCGTGATGCGCTTGGGCTTGGGCGTCGCCTCCGATGCTGCGCGAGAAGCGGAAGCGACGATCTGGTGGCGCGGCGGCGGGGACACGAAGCCCCAACCGGGCGCAATGTGCGGGGCAGTGCAGTGGACAATGAGACCCGCGCGTGCCCGCCCGCTCTTGCCCTCGATCCAACCGCATAGGTTATTCGAGATGGCGATTGCCTCCGCGGTCTCGCCAAGCAAGAATTCGCCGGGCTTGAGGACCACATCTTCCTCTTCGACGGGTTCGAGATACCGATAAAGGCCTCCCTCAAGGACCGCAAGATCGAGGATGGTTGTAACGCCTGTCCCTGTGATCAGCTTAGACCGATGAAATACCGAGTGCAGCGTGAGATCGATCGAAGCGCCCTGAATTCGTGATAGAGAGAGAGGGGGCTCAACTACGAGCCCTCCGCTCTCGATCTCGTCAGTTAGTTCCTTGTCACATAGGACCACGGCAGTACCCCACTAGATGAGAAGGCCGCTCGGTACAGTCAATCGCGGGCCAAAAGTGATCGGCTCGCCCGGCACCGTGATCACCGTCGTTCCGTTGTCGCTATGAAGCACAGTCACCTGGACCTGGGCCTCTATTGATACGTCAAGCTTCAACGAGGTCGGCTCGACGAGGGACCGATCAACAAAGAACTCGATAGGCCGAGCCTCGTTGATCGCGGCAATCCCCACGATGGCCTCCTCCGCCTTCGGACTGGCAGTAGCGCGGCACGCGATCCATGCGCCGAACGGGAACTGCGTCGTGGGCTCCAAGATGTGCTCCTTTCGGCCAGAAACCAAATAGATACGAACATATGTTCGTATCTATTGTCCGCCTCACTCGTGACCACGTCAAGCTCCGCCTGACATCCAGTAAAGCGCGATAGTAGAGGATGTCTCGGATCGAACGAATCGGATCAACCGGGTTCCCTCCACGAGGAGGGCGGCGCCGGAGTTCGAGCCGTATACGAACGTCGCCCCGGTACGGGTTTGCCCGCACAAGTCTCAAGCAGCCAGTAGGGCCTCCAGAAGCCGCTGCACAGGCTCTTGCGTCCCAGGGAAGGCCGAAACCCCGGCCTCCTGGGAGACCGGGGTTCGACTGTCGTCAAGATGGTGGAGCTAGCGAGACTCGAACTCGCGACCTCCTGGGTGCGATGCGACTGGTCTTGAGTGCGACCAGAAGTTAAAAGGTGGGGGATTTGCAGGGGTGTTTGCGAGGTCACGGGTGAGCGCCGGGTACCGGGTGGTCGCTGGATTGGGGCCGATTATCGGCGATTTGGGCACTCGAAAAGCCGAGTGCCCAAACGGGCGTGAGGCTCGTTGGTCGGTCTACGAGCGCTTGGAGCGGAGCCCTTACGTCGTCAGTGCGTTGGCTATCCATCGCCGGTCGATAGGGCTCCAGTTGCCCTCTGTCACCTCGCCGCTGAGTATTGGCGCGAGGAGGGCCGATGCGACCACATGTCCGGCATCCAGATCGGCAGGCGCGCCTACGGCTTCAGCGAGGCGGCGGTATTGCGTGGCCCACTCTCGCGGAGGCTGGGGCAGGACGGTCGGCAGCGGGTGCGTGTTGCGCCGCGTGAAGGTCGTCTCGATCGCGACGTGAAGCGCCTCGGCGCCCAGAGCCGATAGCTCGGCGATGAGGGCGAGATCGATCAGATCCTTGGCGCGCGTACTTGGTCGCCCTCTCTCGTAGATACGAGTGTACGCGTGGAGCTTCTCGGCGACTTGGAGCTCGAGCGGGATGGCCAGTACCTCGACTGGCGGGATCTCCGCAAAGGCGAGGAGGGTATCGGTGGTGAGGGCGTCAGCAACGACCTGCTCATCGCGGCGGAAGCCGACGTCGAGTAGGAAGGTCTCGAACAGGCGACCCGCCAGGGACGCAACTATCCGGAACCGGTGGCTGCCACCCAGACGGTCTTCGGGTGCGCTAGTCAGCTCGACGGTAAACACGAAGAAGTCATCTGTGTCGTGACTGGCCGCGTCGATGAGTGTGTCCAAGAGCTGTTCCTCGTCTGCTTGCCAGTCGATGTCGACATCCTTGGTGGCGCGGGCACGCTCGGCAAGTCGTAGCTCGAGCGCGAAGCCGCCCTTCAGCAACCATTGCTCTGGTGCCACAGCTAGCAACCGGGCGAGAAGCCGGTCGAAGGCAACGCGCTTGCGGTCGCGTGCGAGGGCTGCGCCATCACCCTGCGCCCTGGCCTTCAGTCGATCCTCGAGAGCCTGGCGAAATGCCGTCGCGTCCTTGTATCTCACGACGACCCCTTATGGAGAGCACGATCGATGAATGCGTGCACCCGCGGAGGCCGTGAGGCAGCTGCAGATCGCAGGCGCCGAGGTGTAGTCAGTCCACGGTCAACGGCCTGATCCGTGGCAAGCTCGACCTGCTCAAGTTGGGTCCCAGTCTGAAGCGCATCGAGGATTGCGCGCTCCGGTGCCGTCACGGGAACACCGGCGATCCAGCGGATTTCCGTGTCATTAGGCGGGTGCTCAAGAGTGTGGAGGCGTACTCCTGGGCGGGGTCGCTGTCCGCGCTTGGAGCGAGGCACGGAAAGTTCGACGGCGCTGGGGATCACGTCAGAGAGTTCATGCAGCTCAAGCGCGCTCTCGTGCGACACCACAGCTCCGGAGTCACGTAGCGGAAGCCAAGCCGCCACGACATGCTCGTGCGGGCTCGTCGGGTAGTGGCGCAGGCGATAGAGACCGCGCCGAACACGCTCATAACGACCACCAGGGCGCGCATGGTGGCGCAGAGTGCTCCGATCCATGCCTGCCGCCAGGGCCTGTTGAGTTGTGAAGTAGCCCGCTTGGGACTCGGCTGTTCTATAGAGCGCGTCGTGGTCCACGTCCTGCATAAGGGGGATTATATAGCCCTTATGTCGGACGGCAAACCCTTGTGCCCGATCATCGCCAGTTCCCTCCCGCGCTAGATTCGACGCCGTCGCACGTCGAAACCGGCGCGCAATTCGTAGATACCGTACG
Source organism: uncultured Solirubrobacterales bacterium (assembly GCA_963809705.1). GTDB lineage: Bacteria > Actinomycetota > Thermoleophilia > Solirubrobacterales > Solirubrobacteraceae > Palsa-744. The sequence goes on from CAWEKF010000002.1 coordinate 1,619,919, forward strand.
ATTCGCGCCCGTGACCAGCTACAGCGATAACTAAGGATTATCAGCGTGTCGGCGCTGCCGCTGCTCGCCCGTCCCGAGCGGCTCCGAGCCCTAGAGCACGCACTTGTTCGGCGCGCCAATGACTTGGCCTTGTTCCTCGTCTACGATCGACCGGAGCGCGAACGTGAGCGGCCTGGCTTGTCGCGCACCTACTTTGCGCAGCGATGCGTCTCTGATCAGCAACTCGATCTGACGCTCGCCGCCTTCCGATCTGTCGGCGCGTATGCGGGCTCTTCATCGGCGAGCAGGCATTCATGCGCGCACTAGCCGAGGGGCGCCTACAGCGGCTCGACCGGGACATCAAGGTGGCCTACAACGGTATCGGCTGGGGTATTGGAGTCGAGGGCTTCATGCCGGGACGTAAGGCGCTGGTGCCGCTGGTCGCCGATGCCTACGGCATAGCGTGCGTCAACTCTGATGCGCACGCCTGCGCTATCACGGTCCACAAGTTCCACTCTGCTCTTGTCCTCGACGGACTCGGCATTCGCGTCCCGCGCACATGGCACTACCGACGGCCCCACGGATGGATCGGCAGCCCTCCCCCTCGTAGCACGCGAGTGATCGTGAAGTCGACGTACGAGGCGTGGTCGGTGGGTGTGACTGAGGGTTCCGTCTTCTTGGCCGACGAGACGCTCGATGCGCGCGTGGCCGAGATTGCGGGGAGCATCGGTCAAGCCGTCACCGTCCAGGAGTTCGTTTCAGGCCGCGAGGTGTACGTCCCGGTGTGGTCGTGCCCAGAGCGCATCGTGGCCCCACCGATGGAGGCACTGGTGACGCGCGCACCCGACGATCCGGACGCAGTGATGACGATCGAGGACAACATCCGAGGCGGGGCCGTGCGCTATCGGCGCTTTGACGACTCCGCAGAACTCGTCGAGCGGCTCGCGCAGACTGCCGTCGATGTGCTCGACATCTTCGATCTCTACGGGCTCGCCCGGATCGACTTCCGGGTCGACGACGCAGAGCGGCTGTGGGTGATCGACATCGCGATCGATCCAGGTATAGGCATTGACGGCTCGGCTTTCCTGTCCGTGGCGGAGCTTGGTCTCGACCACGCAGCCTTCGTGCGTGCCGTCGTTGCAGCAACCTTGGGCGCGAGAGGGTTGTTGGGCGCCTAGCCGCCGCACCAGGATCGATGCCGCGACATCTCCTCGACATCGCCGAGGTCTTACGTGACGACATCGATCGACTATTCGACATGGCGGACGAAGGCCCGCGCCCGCAGGCGCTGAAGGGGCTGACGTACCTCTCCGCGTTCTTCCAGGAGAGCACGCGGACCAGGCTCGGGTTCATGAGCGCAGCCGCTTGTCAAGGCGCGAGCGTGCTTGACATGGGTGATGCCAAACGACTGCGACTTGAGCCTACGAGGGACCAACAGATGGTTCTCGCCAGCGTCGCGGACATCGCGGGCGTACGTCACGGGAACGCGAAGTTCGCAGGCGAGCTCGCGTCACGAGATCGGTGCTGCGTCGTCAACGCGGGCGCCGGCGGCATCTCTCACCCGACGCAGGCACTAATCGACGCCTATACGCTCAGGAGGACCTTTGGGCGCGACATCTCAGGCCTTCACGTCTTGTTCGTCGGCACGCTCCTGCGGTCGGCCCTGTGCTTTCGAACACTGGCGAGTGCGCTCGGCGTCCGCGTGACTCAATGCACAGTCGACGGCAATGCATCACAGGTTGAGTTCTTGCGATGCCGAGCGGAGCTTCAGGCGGCTGACGTCATCTATGTCCAGTCGCTGAGCGACACGGACTACAGTGGCCCTGATCTCAACAGCGGTCCCTGCGGCCCAGCGCTTCCAAGGTGGACCGTCGACGTGATCGGTCGGTGCGAAGGGCGCATCATGCATGCGCTCCCACGTGGCCCTGAGTTGCCGGACAGCTTGATGTGGGACAAGCGCTCGTTGGTGGCAGCGCAGATGGAGCACGGTCTCTCGATCCGCAGCGCGGTGCTTCGATGGCTCGTTCAGCCGTCGTAAGAAACGGGACTGTCCCAACTCTGCGTGATCGCTCACTCTGGGCGCGTTAGTGCCACCATTCGACCTCGGGCATGCGAAAGCCTCGTCCTAGCTGATTCCACAACGGCCCGAAGCGGCTTTTGCCGAGCAGGCACTCGTCGAACTCGACTGGAGACGCCGCGTCTCCAGTCCGAATAACCTCCTCGAGCATCTCGTGGCGGGCTATGAGGTACGTGCGGGTGACGTAGGGGATCTGCGCGACGAGGTCCGACAGACGCACCCACTCGGTGTGTGCGTCTTTATGAGCGCCCAAGACATACCGGGTCGCACACCGGTTGGCGCTGATGAGGTACAGCATGCTGGCCTCAGGGCGCCGCATACTGGAGAGTTGCTCATGCAAGCGGTCGAAGATCTCCAATGCGGCCTCGCCAGAGCCGACCAAAACAAGGTAGACCGCGAGCGCATTTTCGACGTAGAACGGGTCGATCGGAACCCGGTGCTCGGCTGCGACCTCATGTTGACGATGCAAGGCCTCCGTCACGTCGATCGCTCCTGCTCGGTAGTCCGCCAGCACACTGCTGGTCCTTGGGTAGTCCAGTCGAGGAAAGGTCCCTGACGCATACTCCGCCACAAGCTCCTCCAATTGTGCGTGGACATCGCGTGCCTCGTCATAGAGCGCGTTGGTCACCAGCACCGCGCCAAGGTTGACCAAACAGCGGTAGTACTCTCCTGGGCGGCGCACAACCGTGAGCCCAGGGGAGAGTCCGAAGTGTTGGGCCGCCTCGCGAGTGCGGATCAGCGCCGTCTCGGGCTCGTGCAGGGAAGCGGCGCAGCGGTCGAGTGTGTACATGGCGTCGTGAGCGGACTCGTCGAAGTCTCCGCGGTCCATCAACGCCTGCCGAATCTGGCCCTCGAGCGCACGTCCAGGAGCCTTATCCACTATGAGAGTCAGGGCGAACAGGCGCAGTTGCATGAGCCGTACGCCGAGCTCGGGCTCTTGCGCCTCATAACCGTCCCACGACTCCAGTAGTGCGACTGCCGCCTCTCTGTCCACGGTGCTTCGCGTGTTCGCAAGGCACATAGCACGCAGATAGTCTGCCTCCGCAGCGAGGCTGCGCGGCAGCGTATGCGGAAGCCGATCAAGGGTGGTGCCGCAAACCGAGAACTCGAACCGATTGAACTGCTCGAGGGCCGCCGCGAGCGTCTCGACATCGCTCGTCATTCCGCCAGCTTTGATTGCGCTGAGCGCGTGAGCCGGAAGTTCGCGCCACGAACGGCCCTCCCGCTGGAGTGCGAGCCCTGCCTGCACCGCCAATGCCGCCGCGTCGCGATCGCGCTCGGCGTGTTGTGCATGGGCGCATCGCAGTTCGTACGCGCCAGGGCGTAGCAGACGAAGGCACTCCGAGACGCTTTCGTGAATACCTGCCATCTCCAAGCTGCCTGCGTTGAGGAAGTGCTGCCTCAACAAGTCATGGGCGAACTGCCCCATGTCCTCGGACAGGTCGAGGACATCCTCGTCCCTGCAGGTCCGAAGCAGTCTCGCCGCATCGGCGGCATCGCCGCCGAACGCACAGATGACCTCTTTGCGGCGGAAGCGCAGTCCGAGGACGGCCGCTATCTGCAGGATTGCGAGCGCGCCGGTCCCGACCGAGCCGAGCGAGCTAATCCGGTCGGTCAGCAGGCGCTTGACGAACTCCTCGCTGTTGGCCGCCGAGAGGAGGTCGGCAGCAGCACCGTCGCGCAAGCGGCTGGCGCACCGCGCCGCGAGCGCGAGATGGCCGCCGGTGAAGTCGTACACGATGTCAGCGGTCGCTGGCGACGCGCCCGGCGGGGCACCGAGGGCCTCAAGCACCGCAGGGAACACCTCACGCGACGGTCGCAGCAGAGCGTGGTAGCTGGTCGCTCCGCGCGACAGCAGCGCGTCACGGGCGTCAGGATGCGCCGTCTGTTGATATGGCTCGACCGTCTGCACAGCGATTACGCGCAGATAGGTCAGGAACGGGAATGCCTCGCTCATGCGCGGCTCGCGCAACCGGCCGAGGAACTCGAGCGAGTCCGAGTCCCACCAGTGCAGGTTGTCCGCGATGATGAGCAGTGGTCGCCTGCGTGCGAGGCGATCCAAGTCGAATAGGATGCTCTGCTCGACCTCGCCGAGATACAACTTCCTCGCACGCTGCCGTGCAGGGCGCAGACCGCTGATCACCTGCGCCGTGCTCGTGATGACGCCAGCGGTCCCGACCGCCCGCTCTCCGGCCGTCGCAATGTTGGCGAGGTCTGTGCCCATCGATGCCCATCGACGCGCGAGCGCCGCCAGCGCCAAGCTGAGGGCATAGTACGCCGCGTCGCTCTGGAGTTGATCGCCCTGCGCGACGATCGTCTTCCCGCCGCCCTCCTCCCACAGCGCCCCGATGCCGTTGGCGAGCCACGACTTGCCGACTCCCGGCGGACCTTGGATAACGCTGATGTCCGTCCCAGCCTCAATCGTCTGTGCAATCGCTGCCGCGACGGCGTCGTAGCCGAGGACGCTGGCCAGCGCCGACACGCTGATAATCCTTAGTTATCACTGCAGCAGCCTCTTCGAGGACATCCGCATCTGAAACGACCCGTCTCAGTGCTCTGTCAGAAACGTGGGTATAGATCTCGGTAGTGGTGAGACTCGCGTGTCCGAGAAGTCGTTGGATGTAGCGGATATCGACGCCGGCCTCAATGAGTTGCGTAGCCGCAGTGTGCCGAAGCATGTGCGGCGTCACCTTGACTCGCAGTCCGGCATCGCGTGCCGCCTTCGCCAAGCGTGATCTCATCGCTTGCGGCGTTAGGGGTTCGTAACGAGAATTGAAAAGCAGCTGGGCGTGCTCAAGACCGAGAGTTGTCCGTGTCTTGAGGTACCTGCGGGTGAGGTCAGTAATCCAATCGTTCGTGAGGAACACGTGTCGCTCTCGCCGACCCTTGCCTACGATCCGTAGACTCCGACCAGGCAGATCGATGTCTTGGCACCTGATGCTCACCGCCTCGTTGACGCGCACACCTGTGGCCATCATGAGGGCAACGGCCAGTAGTGTCGTGCACTCATGCGGTTGGGTAACACCATCGTCAGGGTTATTTGCTGCCTCAACGGCGGCAGCCATTCGGAGATAACCAAAGAGGCCGTCAAGTTCGTGTGAAGGGACGACTCGAGGAAGCTTCCGTTGTCGTCCGACCGAGAGAGTGAGGCCGATCCACGGATTGGCCTCTAGCAATCGACTGGATAGCAACCACCCGCAAAAGCCTCGAAGACCCGAAGCCCGTCGTCTAATCGACGTTGCCGAGAGGCCTGACGCGCGCAACGCCTCCACGAATCCGACAATGCACTCCCGGTCGATCCGGTTGACAAGGGCGCGCGTGCCCAGATGTCTTTCTAATGCAGCGATGTCGCCGTCGTACGCGCGAATCGTATGCGGCGATAGATCCCGCGTGGCAAGTAGCCAGCGGACGTATTGCCTATGTGCCTGGTGGACTCGCATACGGGGCTCCCTTCATTCCTGTAGGCGGCGCTTGACGTTCCGCCCAAGGACCGACGCGTCGCTGCCCACACTTGATTGTGCGGATCGGAATCGGCACTGGCCTACCGGCACTTGAGGCGTCAAAGCCTCTACCGAGACGGCGGACAACGGCGGAGTCGGGGTTGGATGCGAGCTCCCATAGGCTCGCTGGAGGAGACGACGAGCACGGACGGCGTGAGGCAATCAGTGGGCTCGGTGCTCGGACCACCCCACGAAACCGCCCACGTCCCGCGAATCACTCACAGCTACGCTCCACAGCCTCTATCTCCCCGTTTTCGCAAGTCCCCGAATGCCAGCGAACGCAGGCGAAAACCCGCGACAACACTGGGGCTTCACGGGACGCACGCGGCTGTTCGATGGCTTCGGTGACCGCAAAGGGGCCGCAGCGGACGCGAACGGACCGCATACTGATCGCCGCCGTTGCCGAAGGTTCGTACTCGTCGGCCGCCGGGCACCGTGCATGATCGGCAGCATATCCCGGTCTGCAAGAGCGCTGTACCGGGGCACGATCGATGTGCATACGCCGTCGTCGGCGGCCATCTGTTTAGTTGGCGGCCTCCTGGTCGTCTTCTGCTGAGAGCTGCTCCGGCTCCCCCAACTCGAACGTCTTCGGGTCGAACTCGATCGCGTAAAGGACGACGATGCTGCGCTCGCCTGTATGGCCCTGCACGAAGCTTTCCTCCGCAAGGTCTATTTCGATGTCGGCGCGCTCCTGGGCGAGCCATTCGGCGCCGAGTGGCGTCGTCGTAAAGTCGAACACGGCGGTCGCGTACGCGCCTATCTCAAGAGAGACGAGGCCGTTGTCACTGTCGTAGGCGTCCTGAATCGCCACGCTGTCTAGGCGCCGGTCGATGAGCGCCACGTTCTCGACCGGTACGTTATCGGATCCGACGATCGTCACGCTGCGCTCGAGCGTCAACCGCGACAGGGCCGTGTCGAGCTTATCGAACAGGCCCTGGGCCCAACTGCTGTCGGTGTCGAGTAGCAGTCGCGCCATGTCGAGTTGTATTGCGCTGCCCGGGACATGCAGGGTGATGAACGTGCGAAGCGTCTCGAGCACACGTACCCGGTTTGGTTCCAGACCTTGGGAGGCAAGATCCTCCCGCAGATGAGGATGCAGGATGTCCTTGTGGTCGTCGCTTTCGGCGAAATCGAGGTAGTTCTCGGTGATCAAGACTACTTCGTCATCTAGCGCGAGGTCCAGGATCGTTCGCCAGATCAGTGTGTCCTTGAAACCCCTGCCGCGGGCCCGGAACGGGCGGCGCTCTTGGATCGCCTGCTCGTAAAGCTCTGCGACGGTAACCTCCGGAAGCGGCGTCACCGTTATCTCAAGTTCTTGTAGGCGTGTCTGCAGTAGTAGCCGGTAGCTCTCCACCGCCGCATCGAGCTTCTCCAAGCTCGAGCGTCGGCACCGCGACATCGAGGTTCGCGAGCTTGATGAGAGCGTCCTGCGCTCGTTTACCAGCACTCGACAACTGCTGACGGTAAAGCTTGGGCAGCTCCCCGGCCACGACGTGAGGGACGACAACGCGAAGAGCACCACGTTCTTGCTCGGCATGTAGAAGTCGGAAGCCGCGTCTGCGAAGCATCGGATCCCCGTAGAACGCATTCGTGTCGGGGACGACGATCACTCTGCCGCCCGCGCCCCACGGCGATACACCTGTCCCGACAGTCGAGCGTGGCATTTCGTTCGACGAACCATGCTCCTATTATCTTCGAACTCTACACCGGTGACTTCCAGTCGTCGGTCTCCTCAGGCCAGATCAACGTCGACGATGTCGATCTCAAACCGCTCCTCGGCGGTGTGATACTCGCACTGCATCTCGAGCACGACCTCCCGCTCCATCTCAGCCGCCGCCATGCTCTCGTTCCAGTCGTAGTCATACACTCGAATCGGGTGCTCGTCATCCAGCCCGAAGGCGTCATACTTCCAGATCATCAAGTCCACCCGTGCCTGGCAGGTCACGCACAGCGAGAGATCGAGGTCCTCACGGCTTTGCTCGACCGCGACGAGGTTTATATCCGAGACCTCGGCATCGGCCAGATGGGCGGCCTCGACATCCACCCCAAGCGCCCATTCTTCGACTTGGCGGTCGGGTACTGGGTACCATTGCACGGTATCTGAGATCTCGCCGCGCAGCGTCTCGAGCGTCGCAGGATCCTCGAGCAGCGCATCGGCCTGCGCCTTCGCGTCCTGTGTGGGCGTGACATGACTGGCGATGAACTCAAATAGTCTGGGCAGAAGCTCCACCCTGTCCCGGTCGATACCTCGCTCGTCGAGGTCTGTAAGCAGCGTAGGGTGCAGCGTCGACGAGTCCCCGGGCTCGGCGAAATCGCTGCTATTGGCGGTAACGAGCACGACCTGGTGCTCGCGCGCGAACGCGAGCACTGTCAGCCAGACGATTGCGTCAGGGGCACCCTTGCCTTCGTCGCTCCCGGCGTCCTTGATCGGCTTCCGTCGCTGGGCGGTCCACTGTGCAGCGAGATAGGCGTCCTCTGGGTACTCAGCGATCTCACATCCCTGCCCGCTCAAGCGCGCCTCGATCTGGCGCCGGTACACCGCGATCGCCTCCTCCGTGTCCGGCATGGCGGGCGGCCGGATTCCAAAAGCCTGAAGCGTGCCGCTGATGCCCTTTGTGTCCTTGCCGAGCGCCTGGAGACGCAGCGGGAACTGCCTGACCAGCTCCTCGACGCAGACTCGCGGAACCATCACGGTAAACGCGCCACCGGCCGCTCGCTCGAATACCGTGCGCAGCTGCGAGCGCTGCGCGTAGACATCGCCGCGGAATACGTTCGTGTCAAGCACGACGATCATGTTCCCGGCAGGCTAGCCAACCGATCGTCGCCCGCGGGCGTTGCCCTCAAAGCGCGACCGGAGCGCCGTCGATGACATCGGCGGCAAGCGGAATGTCCTCGCAGTATCCGGGCCGGCCGCGACCAGCGTGTTCGCGCTACGGGCGGGTGCCTGGCGTCGCATGCCACATCCCGGCTTCCCCCCGGGGGGAGGACGCAGCGTCCTGCACCGGCTCTTGGCAAGCATTCTAAGATTTGAGTGCGGCCTCGCCCGGACCGTTCAGGGTGTGGTGCTGTCGGCGTGCGCAGGATTCGTTCCGCGTTAGGCGAGGCCGCATATCTAATGCGCCATATCTATCTGACGCTGCAGCATCAATGCATCATCCCCGAGCTTCTCGAAGGGGATACTGAGGCCATACGCCCGCAGTTCCGGAACCTGCTGGACCCGCAGGCCTTGGCGCTGCTGTTGGTCGACGGTGCCGGAGCGATTAGCCCGTACGAGCGCGACGGGCTGACGCCCCGCCGGGCCCGCCTGCCGTTCATACCGTGGTTGGGGCAGCTTCGAATCTGCGAGAAGGCTCAAGTCGAGCACCGCGCGTTCGGCCACGACTACGGTCTCGGCACGTTCCCGCAGTCCCTTCCGGCCTCACCGACCGGGCTTCGGCTCATGCCCAAGACGCACGAGCTGCGCAGCCGCCACCGTCTCGCTGACACGTACAGCTCGGCGAGGAACCAGGAGTTCAGCCGGCGCATCGCCTCTGAGGGAGCAACCGACTACCTCGTGTGCGATGACCAGAGCACCTGGCATCTCGCGATCTCAATCGAACCGCGTCAGCGGATCATCGTCCGGCCATTGACCGAGCAGGCAACGAGCCTTGCGCGCCACGCGCGGATCGCGGTCCGCCCCTACGTTCACCTCTACCCCTACGGTGCTCTGACGGTCACGCTCTGCTTCTCGCTCGTGTTCGATGTCGACACCGACGCCGACCGGGTGATCGAGCTGTTCCGGCCCTTGGTTCGCCTCCCTAGCAGCCCGGCATTCGGGTTGACGATGAGTGGGCTTGAGGCGGGTTCCACGCACGAGTTCGTCGGGAAGCTCGCGAGCATGACGATCCGGGCGATCACTCCCGCCGCCCACGTACACGACTACGTGCACCTCGACTACGCCGTCTCGGTAGGCGCCTCCACCGAGGAACTCTCCGAGACGCAGCTGGCTGGCCTGCTGACACTCGATGAGCGCTACCAGGAGTTCAAGCCGTCCTGGGTGGCGAGTCGCGCCAGCCTGTACGGGAAGTTCAGTGGAGACCGTGTCGTGGCGTCGCGTTCAAGTCTTGCCGTCTGCACCGACCCCGCGCAGTTCACGCCGTCGGCGCGCCGGCGTTTCTTCTGGCGCTGCCACACGCTGAAGGAGCTCGCGCATCTGCAGGGCGACGTGCTGTGGCGTGTGGCCCGGGCCCTCACGGAAGTCGGTACCGCCGACGGGCCCGATGAGGCGGCCACAGCACGGCTGATCGCTATCGGGGAGCATCTGATCGACTTCCCCCGCGGGCTACCAGCGCACCATCGCAAGTGGTTCTACGAGTGCCAGGGGGGAACCGGCGCCGTCGACGCGTTCCTCGACGCGCTGTCGGCGCTGCATCGCGGCGCCGAGCACGCCGCCATCATGATGCGCATGGAGGAACCGCGCGAGATAAACATCCATCTCAAGGACAGCCAGGTCGGCGTCCTGAACCTCGGGTCGATCGTGGGAGACGTCCAGGCGCACCTGGCCGCTGTCGCTGGCCCGGACGCCGATGAGGCACGACAGGGACTCGAAGACGCTCGCGCAGGCCGTTCTCGACGAGGAGGGCCTGCCCGATGAGCAGCGCCAGCAGCTTCTCGAGAGCATCGATCTTCTCGCTCAAGAAGCCGGCGCGGCTCCCTCGCAGCGACGCGGATCGGTGATCCGGACCGTGCTCGGCGGTCTCGCGGCATCCCTCGCGGCCGCCGGCAGTCTCACAGAGGTCTGGTCGGCTGTGGGCCCAACGCTCCTGCACTTCTTCGGCGGATAGCCGGTCGTCCGGCGCTACCGCGGTGATCAAGATGCACCCAGTGATAGAGGCCACACGCGTAGCGGCGGGTGCCTGGCACCGGACGCCCGACGGGCGCCTCGTCCCGCACGTCGAGCCCGGCATCCTCGAGCTGCGGGTCTCACCTGGCGAGCTCGAGCGAGCGCTGGGCCTCGCCCAAGCACTGATCGAGCGGAGTATTGCTCGCGGCATGACCATCTCCAATGTCGAACGAGACCGCAAGACCCGACCTGGGGTCGCAATCGGACGAGGCAGTATCTTGACAGCGTTCGCCATCAAGGAGATCCGCTGCCTGGTGCCGTTCGCTGAGGTGGACGGCGAGACTTGGCGCGAGGACACGCGGCTGTGGTGGGCGAAGGCGGAGGCACTCGAAGCCCGCGGACTTGTGCCCCGCCCAAGCGGCCGTCTGCGCCTGGTGCTTCCACGGCGATACGGTCGCCCGCCACGCCAGGAGCGAGGATGGCGGTTCTCGTTCACCGACCAGACTGGGCGAGCACTTGAGACGCAGATAGGTGAAGTCTTCTCAGCGATCGAGGACCGCTGCTCGCCCAGCTACCAACCTGGCTAAGGCCTGCATGCAGTCAATTCAAGGTGTAGGTCGGCCGGGAGCTTTCTCATCACTTGCGGTCATCGCGTCACACGCCTCGGCGTGTCTTCTGCCCCCTTCCGGACGATTAGCCCGTGTGCAAAGGTAGCGACCAACCGTAATACTCCTGCTAGCGGTGGCGGGACACGGAACTCATAGGCGCAGTACGGAGGATCTCGCCGAGCACCGTGCCTCACCGTTACGGCTTCAGCGTGTGCGCGAAAGGCTCTATCCGATCACCCGGTACTTGCCGAGCGCCATCCTCTTCGTGACGCTGCCGCTTTCAGAGGCCGACAACCCGCCTCGGCCAGCGGAACTCCCTGCCTATATGTCTGATGAGGAGCTCATGCGGCAACTCAGTTCAGCAGGGAAGGCCGCAGACACGCGAGCGGCGGCCGCTGTGCCGGCGGCCGGTCTTCTAGGGACGATCGCCGGTCTGTATAACGGCCACCTCGTGGGCCGTACAGAGCTCGTGATCACCGCAGCGGCGACCATTCTCACAGCCCTGTTCGCCCAAAGCGCGCGCTATGAGCATATGCCTGGCGCCGCAATCGACAACGCGGCGATCGAGATCGCCGCGTACGCGCTACGCCGTAAGGAGGCTTGGGCGCGGCTGGCGAGCTATTTCGCATTCATCCTGGCGGTGGCATTGATCGTGCTGGCGATCGTTTCCTAGTCCGCCGGCTTGCGAGGTGCCCTCCAAGCGCCCTAACAAGATCCTGCCGAAATGGTGCCCAAAGCATCGTCCGAGATCTCTTGGCGGCTTATCCTCCGATCTGCCTCGGCGACTCGCCCAAGCCTAACGCGTCACCTCGAACCAGGCGAGCTCGCCCGAGGGTGAGTCGCTGCAGGAAGCAACGGACGATATAGGCGATAGCCGGTGAGCCTTCTAACAGTTATCCCGACTAGTCTTTGTGGTTAGCCATAAGTCCTATTATCGGTCGTCGCGCGACGATGGGTCGTCGGAAACAGGGGGCGACGTTAATTCAGTCGGAGCCCAGCGATGACAGCAACGCTGGCCGCGATGGCAAAAAGGCCTGTAGCTCGCAGCACCCGTCCGCGGATGTAGCCGGGCGGAAAGTCCGATGCGTCGAACGAAAGAGCGAACCGCACTTGCCGTATGACAATGGCCACCGCCGCGAGCGTAGCCAGACCCGCGAATATGAAGACGGGCAGCGCGGGTGACACATGCTTGGGTTCAAATCCGAGGTAGGTCAACACCGCGAGCACGTCAGCAACGAAGGCAAATGTCTGAAGTCCTCTGTCGGCCCCGAAGCCCGGCACGTCATCGTCGCTCCGTGGGCTCACGGCCGATCGCCGGAATGTCCGTGCCGCGGGCGGATGGGAAAGCGCGACAATCGCGTGACGACTGTTTGCGTTCTGATGTCACCCCACTGCTCACGCTCGGCGACGTCTGTGTAGACAGCGCGGACCACGACGACAAGTTCGTTTGCGAGCCTCTCCCTGAGGTTCATGGCCGCTCGTAGCCTATGCGTCATCAGATACCCCACTCCGATGTTTACGAGCAAGATCACGACGATGACGACCATCGCTACCCAGTGGGATGCTGCTCCCTCTCCGGCGGCAAGTCCTGCCCCCACGGTAGTCGCGGCAGACGTCGCTATTGCGATCACGCTAGCCGTGGACTGGCAACTCTCTGCGCTCGCCTTTAGCTCAGAGGCTGCATTGAGAGCCTGCTCGATGTCCGCTCCGGCAGCGTTTCTGCGGTGCGGCGAGGGTGGCTCGGGCCAGAAGTCTTCAGAACCCACTGAGTCCCTCCAGGCGTCGAGCCAATATCTCGGCCGAGATATTGGCTTGTGCGGAAGTAAGCTGGCTCGGCACGGTGAGGTCCATCCGCCGAGCGGCGAAGCGGAACGGCTGAGAGCTGAGTGCGATCGGAAGTACCTCGCTTCTAAAGTCGAACAACCCACCGAAGTGGCTCGTCACCTGCTGACGGATATCATCGAACGGGCTTTCCGACCCCGGCAGATAGTATTCGCCCGCGCGGTCGATTTCGCTCCAGAAAAGGTCCGCCTTGTTGACGGCCACGAGGAGCCAACTAGGCCACAATGTCGGCGTTCCTTGTGCTCGTCTTGTCTTGCGCGTAATGAGGTCAGCGAGTTCCTCAAAGTCCGCAAGCTCTTTACGAAGCTGCCGTCTCCGCAGTTCCTCAAGCGTCTCCTGCTGAAGGTCGCCCTCGAGGGCGAGCTCGCCGTCCCAGACCGTGTTGAAGCCGTACGAAACGACGTGGACCAAGCCGTATAGCTGCGTTCGCCCACTATCGAACAGCCGGTCCGTGAGCCGACTCCGGTTCTCGCTCGCTGCGCCCGGAATCGTGCGTACTGACCACACCTGGCGCCGTCGGGTAGTGCGAGCGTAGCCAGTGTCGGCTGCCGCGCTCTCTTCGGAGCGAATCGTCTTCCCGGTAAGCAGCCCGAAGAGCTGAGTCTTCCCCGACCCGGGCGCCCCCGTGATCGTGATTGGCAGCTTTTTCTTGAACAGGCCACCCAGTCGGACCTGTCGCACCGCAGCCGCATGGGCCGACTCGGGATCCTGAATTTGCTCGATGGCTACGGTCCAGGCGGACATCTCTACATCCGGCAGCGCTTCGCGAGCGGCAGAAACTAACAGAGCGGCCGGTCGTAGCAATGATCGGACTGAATTGTATGTCCGGGACGTGCCGAATCGGGTGGGCGACCGTTGATGCCTCCTGTCGGGGCGAAGCAGCGGCCATTGAGGCCCAGGGCACGCCTATGTTCGGCTGGTGACATCTGCCTTCGCCGAGATCGCGGCACTCAGCTCGGAGCGCCGGCGGGACTACGCGCATGGTGGATCCTGCTCATAGGACAACCTGTGGTTGTTGAGTGGTGGGGCTGCTCTCTTTTTCTTTCCGAGAGAGGGCGATCCGGTCCGACGGTTGGTCGGCCTGGGGCTGAGACTGCTCAGCGCATATAGCTGACCACCACCGGGAGAGCGCCTTGGCTGCTAGCCGCTGAGACGGCCCACATGAGACATGCGCCTCCCGGTGGTGTGAGGCACCCAGAGCGGCAACAGGGCGTTGCCCCACCGAGGGCCTGCCTATGAGCACCCGCCACGGTACCTCTTGGTCAGCGTTTTTCAAGAGAACCTCGACCGAGGAGGAGAACGTATGAGCGCAATCAGCGGGATCGACTGGGCCAGCGACTGGCACGACGTGAGGATCAGCGACACGGATGGGACGATGCTCCTGGAGGAACGCTTCACCCATGATGAGGCCGGTATCAGCGAACTGGTCGAAGTCCTGCTTGCTCATCGAGTCGAGTGCTGCGCGATCGAGCGTCCCGACGGGCTCTTGGTCGGCAGGCTCCTGGCCGCCGGTATCTGTGTGCTGGCGATCCATCCCAACCAGGTCAAGGCCGCCCGCGACCGTTATCGCGCCGCCGCGGGAAAGAGCGACCGTTTCGATGCGATGGTGCTCTGCGAGCTCGCCCGCACAGACCGTCACCGCTTCCCCGGCTCTGGCATCCAGCAGCGACCAGACCACGGCGCTGAAGACGTTCGTGCGGACCCGCGAAGACCTCGTAGCCGCGCGCGTCGCGCTCGCCAACCAACTGCGCGCCCAACTCGACGCGTTCTGGCCAGGCGCAGCGCACATCTTCGCCGATGTCGACAGTCCCATCGGTCTGGCGTTCTTGGAACGCTATCCCGCTCCTCACGACGCACGGGGATTCGGCGAGAAGCGCCTCGAAAGTTTCCTCGCCCGGCACTCCTACAGCGGGCGTCGCCCCACGAGCGAGCTGCTGAAGCGTCTGCGCAACGCACCCATATCCGTCACCGGCGAGCTGGAGTGCGAAGCACGCCGCGCTGCCGTGACTCGCCATCGTCGCCGCGCTGAGACCCATCGTTGAGCAGATCAGCCAACTCACCAGTCAAATCGCTGGCGCCCTCAGAACCCACCCAGACGGACCGATCTTCCTGTCCTTCTTCCGCGACCGCAAGAGCGTCATCACCGCAGCCGGCCTGCTCGCCGAGATCGGCGATAACCGCGCCCGCTACCCCCGCGCCGAGACGCTCGCCGCCGACGCCGGACAAGCACCCGTCGCGATCGAGTCCGGCAAGCGCCGCAACGCCACATTCCGATGGGCCTGCGACAAGCGCCTGCGGGCACACATCAGCGTCCTCGCCGACACCACAAGACACCACCACCCCTGGGCGCGCGACATCTACCAACGCGCCCGCGACCGCGGCTGCGACCACCCCCACGCCATCCGCATCCTCGGGCGAGCATGGACCCGCATCCTCTGGCGCTGCTGGCAAGACCACAGCCCCTACGACCACACCAAACACCGCGCTCTTAACACGCCCCTCACACAACAGAGTTGACACAGGACGTCTCATGTCGCCAGCAACTGCCTGGGACGGGAGAGCATGGACCGTCATGGGCCATCTCCGAGAACGGCAGGAGTCTATGCGACGAGCAGTGGGAGAGATGAGCCGTCGCGCGACGACTTCGACCATCTCGCCACCACCCGCGAGCGCCGCCAAGAAGGCGCTCGCGGGAGGCCGGCATGCAGCCGGGCGACATCGACCTGTGGGAGATCAATGTGGCGTTCGCATCGATCGCGCTTAGCTCTATCCGCATGCTCGCCATCGCCGACCCAAGCGGGACGAAGTCGGCGTTGATAATCGGCGATTATCGTCATCCAAGCATTTTGCGAGTCGGTGCTACCTCGCGACAGGTCTACCTGCTTGGCAGACGATCCGTTCTCGATAGCAACGTCACCTTCTCAAGCGTCCTTCACAAGCTGCTTGATCGGCGCGCTTGGCCTCATTTGCTCAAACAGAGCTACAGAATTAGAATCCCCAAACTCTGTCATAGGCGCGCTTGGCCAACCGCTTTGTACGGTCATGTATCGCCTTTGCTGCCCACGACGACGCGTCGAGGATCTCTGGTTCTACGCCATGCTTTCCCGCGAGAATCTGCTGCTTGGCGCTAAACGGTTTGTCATCGAGCTGCTGGTTGAGGCTCTGAGTTACCAAGATCAGATTCCCGATCCGGGCGACATCGGAAGCATCGACGCTCGCCGGCCGTTTGGCGCCTTGCGGGATTAGGTGCTCAATCGTCAGTGCATCCAGATCCAGCTCGTCGACTTCAACGGCTTCAGTTGCCGCCACGCGCATGCGCTTCAGCGCATAGCGCACCAACGGCGTCTGCTGGGTGAACTCCTTTGAGCTGCGCAGCTCCGAAAGCGAAGCCTCGAACTCAGCGTAGGATGGCAGCCGCTCGCGTAGCTTGTCGGCAAGCTCGTCAATTGCGTTCGACTTGTCCTGAGCGGTCCTCCCGGTCATCACTGATCGTGCCGCGGCAGAGTACATCCGCGAAACCCCACCAGAGCTCGGCTGGTGGGTTACGGCTGTTGCGATAAAATGATAGCCCTCGATAGCGCGCAATCCCTTAAGCACAACGCGAGGCTTGAGCCCACCATTGTTCAGCTCTCGCATAAGTGATAGGACCATCGGTAGCGGTTGGCGTAGGCGAAAAAGGACCAGCGCGTCAAGCGATTCGCGGAGCTGCTTCTGTGTCTTGTGCCACGGGCGGTACGACGGTTCCTGCGCGACCCGGTAAAGCTCCGCGTCCTCAGTCAGCTCGTCAAGATACGCGCCCGCGTTGTTGGAGCGCGCGTGGGAGCGAATCGCCTTAAAGAGTTGCTTCTCGCCGACATAGCCATGTCGCGACAGCCAAGAGTGCATCAACAGCTGGTTCATGGTGAGGTCGGCGGCGCTGTCGTCGAAGCTCTGCAGCACGGTATTCCAGCGGTCACGCACCTCGTCAAGCGAGAGGTTTTGCGGCTTGAGCAGCGCAAACAGGTGGGACTTGACAAGATCAGCAGTCTCCAAATCCTTGCCACGGCTGTTCAAGGTTTGAAAGATCACAGTTGCGTCATCCTCGTCATCAACCTCAACGAGCACCACCGTCAACTTGAGGAGCTTGTCACGCACATTGACTAGCCGCGCGATCTTCTCACGCTTGCGGTCTTTCTTGGCGATGCTGGCATCGCCCTCAACCGCTTCGCTGGCGCTGTGGACGCGTTCGCTCAAGATGGTGAAAGCCTGCGCGAGCGCGCGCTCCTCCCGTCCTGCAGCTACCTCCTTCTTTGCTCCCGTGCTCGGCTCACTCTGGATCTGGCCTTGGAGGTACGGGTAGGACGTTTCCGTCGAAAGCACGAACCGCTTCTTTGCCCGAAGGTCGGTGCGTTCGATGAGGGTCTGCAGTCCTTCCGCCTCCCGATCACCTCCGACCTCGCGCAACTCATTGCGCAAGGCGGCGAGAAGGATCGTGATCGTGGTGAGACGTTGCTGGCCATCTACAAGCCCGTTTGCGCCGGGATCGATGTAGATCACCATCGAGCCGATGAAGTAGCCGTCGGGGCTCTCGACCAAGTCGTCCCAGAAGTCCTCCACGTTCGCCCTGTCCCACGAGTACGCGCGCTGAAAACGCGGGACCTTGTAAAATCCCGCGGTCAGAACCTGCTCGATCTTGCGCCAGTTGCTGGTTACCTGCATACGCTGATTCTTCGCTGATCGTACAGCGTCCAGCCGACTGGAGGCGTAAGACAGGCATCGATCACGGTGTGCTTTTGTGCCAGATGCCCGTGTCATCGTGACCCACACCAGCGTGATGAATGCAGTCGAGGGCGACGTAGAGATCCCACATGCTTCGAACCAACAGCGTGTGTTCGCTACGCCAGCAATGACCTGTGGATCATCACCAAGCGCCGTAGTTCGTCGAGGCTACTATCAGTTTCGGATTGCGAGCCAGGATCCTGCGGAGGAAGCTCGATGTAATGCCGCAAAGACCGTAGACGTGTCCACCCTTCGCTTTTTCTCAGCTCAGCAAAGCAATACGCTTCGATGGCGGTGCCGCTCCCGAGTCCACCACCTGCTTCTACAGCTGCGGTGCGGGCCGTGATGCAGGGCAACCGGTCGGCGGACACGCGTCACGAGGCCACGCTTCGCAGCGAGCTACATCGTCGCGGGCTGCGGTTCCGCAAGCATGTGGCGCTCGTGCCGGGCCTGCGGTTTCGGCCCGACATCGTGTTTCCCCGCCAGCGGATCGCGGTCGAGTGCCTCGGATGCTTCTGGCACCGCTGCCCTGTCGACGGCGTCACGCCGCGTACGAACTCCCACTACTGGCGCACAAAGCTTGAGCGCAACGTCGCGCGTGACCAGCGCAATGCGAAGGCTGTTGCTGATGCGGGGTGGCAGCTGGTCGTCGTGTGGGAGCACGAGGATCCGATCGCTGCCGCCGATCGGATCGAGGCGTTGGTGCGCGGGGCAGCTGCTCGCGCATAGGCTATTGGCGTGCCGATCACCCTGCACGCAGAAGACCTGGCTCAAACGCTTGAGCGCGCGTACGTGCTCGCGATCGGCAAAGAGAGGCTGCCAGCCACGTGGGTCGACCGGGCAGAGCAGCTGCGCGACAGCCCGTCTGTGGCGTTCATCGCGGCCATAGGAGCAGTGCTGCTTGCCAAGGCTACGAATCCCGCGATCGACGCCTTTGTGATCCAAACGCAAGAGGGCAGTGCCGGCGCGTTCAATCTCCGCGCGGCGGCGACCGCTCTGGCGGCCAAGAAGCGGGCGTTCGGGTATGACATCGGCTCGAGCAGCGATCGCGACCCCATCAACCATGGGACTCTGGTCGGCTCGACGCGATGGGACGTGGCGCTCGATCGGATTCGCGAGGACCACAAGGCGTTCTTCCAGCTGCTCCTCACATGGCTTGCCGACGTGAATCGCATGAGCAAGGACGACGCTCTGAGCGCTTTGGCCGCGTACCTACGTGCACGGCGCTCGGTCGGCTCCAGCGCGACTGTTCAGCAGATCCCCACAGCACTGGGGTACGCGCCAACGCTCCCCGATCTGATCGCTGTGCTTGACGGCTTCGTCGGAGCGGACCCGGAGGGTGGGGCGCGCGGCATGGCTTTGGTGGCGGCGGCCTACCGCGCAGCAGAGTTCGAGGCGGTGTTGCCGTCGCGCAACGATCCGCGCCGGATCGATATCGCGATCAAGCGGGATGGTACGACGGTCATCGGAGCAGAGGTCAAGCAGGTTGATACAACCGAGGGAGCCGCCGATACGCTCGCCGAGGACGCGGCTGCGACGCAGCTCAACCGCGCGCTGCTAGCGGTGCTCCGCCCCGGCGTGCTCGTTAACTTCGACCGCTCGGCTGTGATCCGGCGAGCGGAGAAGAGCCACAACGTCGTGCTGCGTGTCACCCAGGGCACGCGCGAGCTGCTGCACGAGGCGCTGAACGCCGGGAGCACCGGCCTTGGAGACCTCTGTGCCGCTCTGCCGCGGCTGTTTGCTGAGGCGTTGCGCGACATTCGTGTCTCGGAGCAGACGCTCGAGACGTGGGCGGCGATCGCAAGCCGCTGGCAGTAGTGGTGACCGCCGCTACGCGGCCTGAAGCATCTCGTCCACGGCGCACGGCCGGTCGGCGTCCCGGTCTTGACGTTCGAGCACGTCTCTGACGCTGAGCGCGACTGCTTCGGCGAGGCTCGCCGGCACGGCGTTGCCTACCTGTCGGTACTGAGCTACCCGCGCCCCGGCGAATGTCCAGCCGGTCGGGAAGGTTTGCAGGGCCGCAGCCTCTTGCACGGTGATGCGGCGCAGACGGCTCGGTGCGCGCTTGAGTGGCGGCTTGCCGCGCTGCAGCCGCCGGTGGTAATCGACGACCCACGGCTGCGAGCCGTGCTCAAGCTCCTCCTGGTCGATGATCGGTGTCGCGTTGCCGCCCATTGAGGCAGGGATGGTCTTGGCGGGACCGTCGAGCTTGAGCGGACGACCCGAGCCGTTGAAGAGCAGGCTGCCACGATGTGCGGTAGGGCGCATGATCGGCTTGCTGGCGGGAATCACACGGGCGGCGCAGCTCGCGTCGTTGCCCGGCTCGCCGAAACGTGGCAGACGCTCGAGCGCCGAGCGCACCGTCGGCGGATAGCCAGCTGTCGTGGCGACCGGCCGCTCAGGCGAGGCGCCGCGGATCCCGATCAGGAACATGCGCTCGCGCGCCTGCGGCACGTTGAAGTCCTGGGCATTGAGCAGGAACAGTGAGCGCTTATACCCGAGCGCGCCGGCGCGATCAAGCAGGCGCTCACGCACGCCGGCCCACCGAGGGCTCGCCGCCAGCGCCTTGACGTTCTCCATCACGAACGCGCGGGGGAGCAGGTGGGCGACGATGTCGAAGAAGTGATCGACGTGCCGTGAGCGGGGATCGTCGGGGTCCATGCGCCCGATGACCGAGAACCCTTGGCACGGCGGCCCTCCGATCACCAGGGTTGGCTCGATACCAACCGGAGGATCGACGCGAAGCACATCGCCGCAGACTGCGCACGGATCCAGGTTGGCGTTGTATGTCTCGACCGCACGCGGGTCGCTGTCGATCGCCCAGCGGATACGAAAGCCAGCGCGCGTAAAGCCGAGATCGAGGCCTCCGGCGCCGCAGTAGAGAGATATCGCGCTGTACGTGGACGGTGTCAAGTTGACCGCCATTCTTTCCGCGCGTGCGGACGCTCCGAAATCGAGCGTAAGACTATCCTGTCGTGCGAACATATGTTCGAGTGTACGTAAGGGCGCGGACGAACTCGCAGCTCATTGTCTGCGGCCCTTTGCATACGTGTTGAGGCCGTCACTATTTGCGCTCACACCTGTGTCCATGTGCTGAACCGGGCGTCCACCGGCTCGAGTAGAGCGGGCTGCTCTCCGTTGACGAGCGCCCGCAACCGCGCCCGCTCGTTCTTATCCCGCCGCATGAGATGCGTGTATACCCGCAGCGTGAACTTCGGATCGGTGTGCCCGAGCTGGGCCATGAGGAAGGCAGGGTCCTCACCGCAGGCGACAAGGATCGAGGCGAAGGTGTGGCGCAGCTTGTGCGGGGTGACGCCATCGGGTAGCGGTGGGTGGCCGCGCTCCTGCAGGAGTTCGTCCGCACGGCGTAGGACGGGCGCGAGCACGCGGTTGCGTAGGTTGTCCTTGTCGCGCCAGCTGCCGGTCGACGTGGGGAAGACTGGATTCTCTGATTTGATGTGTGCTGAGGCAGCCTTGTGTGTGGCGAGCTCATCGCGAAGGATCGGCAGCAGGGCGACCTCGCGCAGCCCGGCCTGAGTCTTCGAGCGTCCGACATGAATGCGTCCGTTGGCGAGGTCGACCTCGCGCCAGCGAAGTTCGCACAGCTCGCTCGCGCGTAGCCCAGCGAACAGGAGGGTGGCGACGGTCGCGCGTCGTCCGGTGGTGGGTCTCTGCTTGCTGTGGTCGAAGCTCAGTCGCTGCGTCGAGCAAGGCCTGGATCTGCTGGGAGCTGTCGAGGTGGATCGGTCGGCGTGCGGGGCGCTTGAGCCGGCGTCGCTTGCCGGCGGCGGGGTTGGAGGGTATGTGGCCGTACTCGACGGCGAGTGCGAGCACCATTTGCATCACGTCGAGGGTCATGTTGATCGTGTGCGCTGAGACTGGGCGTGGTGACGGATCCCGTCGTGCGCGGCGGCGCTTGTTCTCGATCATGCGACGGCGCTCCTCGGATTGCTGGACCTTGTGACGCCGGTAAGTGTCGACCGCTTCGATCGTGATCTCCGAGAGCCGCCAGTGCGCGAAGTACGGCAGCAGGTGGTGTGTGAGCGCCCATTCGTAGAACTCGATGGTCCGTTCGCTGATCTCACCGTGGCGCCCGGCCAACCATTCGGAGGCAAACCGATGGAAGGTAGGTTCCTGCTCGGGCGCGCCGTCTGGGTCGCCTGGACTCGCCGTGATCGAGCTGGAGGAGCGGTTGCGGTCTGGTGGGATCCAGATCGAGCGGCGCACATCGGCGAGGACATTCTGCAGCTCCTCCTCGGCACGCTGGCGAGTCCAACCGTCGACGTGAAGGCCGAGGGTGACGTAGTGGCGTTGCCCGTATGCGCGTACGCGCAGCGCGTAGCCGCGTCCGGCCTTCCATTTTCGCTCAACTACTTGTCCGCTGGCCGTCCTTGGCATTGTCGATCTCCTTCTTCGTGGGGCAGGCTGCCTGGCCGCTGGGCCGGCTCGCCTTCGGGTCGTGCGACGATAGCTCTGGTCTGCCACGGATCTCAAGCAATCGCAACGGATCCGCACGATTCGCCGGCGATCTCCGGGGAATGCCGCGCACGTGAGAGGTACGGGTCGTTGGGGTGCGGCCGAGACGGCTGGTGAGCTGCTGCGGGTCGAACCGCAGACGCGGGCGCGGACCGTCGCCGAGACGGATCGCGCCGAGCCGCTCGGCGTGCTGGTAGACCCAGGAGCGGTCGACACCCCAACGCTCGGCGACCTCGCTCGCGCTGAGCAGCCGTCCGGGGGCCGGCGGATCAGGCGGGCCGTCACCCCCTCCGCCGATCAGCCCGACGATGCGCTGAACGATCGCCTCGATACTGCGCACGTCCAGCTGCACGACGGTCTGTCCGGACCTCTCGGCCTCTTGCTCGACGTGAACCGGATCTGTCTGGGTTGGCGTCATGGGCGAGCCTTCCGGTTCGAGCCCGGCGCGAAAGGGTGTCCTGACCGACCTCCCCTGTCTGCTCGTGGCTCGGTTGCCGCGACATCGGCATGCTTGGCCCAATACGTAATCCGTGCTCGCGCGATGGGTATGTAGTTGTCTTCCTGCTCGATTCCGTGGAACCGGGCGTCCTCGAGGATGGCGGCGGCGCCTGTGCTGCCGCTGCCGGTGAATGGGTCGAGTACGAGTCCGTCGGGTGGGGTGAGCAGTCGTACGAGCCAGCGCATCAGGTCGAGTGGCTTGACGGTGGGGTGGATGTTGCAGACGGGCTTCTCGCGTGCGCGTTGGTTGTTCTCCCGGCCTATCTTGAACGTCTGCACGGTTTGGCGTGCGAGTTGCTCACAGCCGGCCTCGCGCTCGGCGCGTGAGGCCTTGGCGGCGTAGAAGAATCGTTGGCGCTCGCCGAGCAAGCCGGCGGGGCAGTCCTCTGCGCATTGCTTGCTTGTGCAGGTGGGTGTGTGGATGAGAGCGAGGTTCGCTGGCCAGCGTCCCGGCTGGCTGGCGGCTCGTGCGGGATTGTGGGTGCGGCCTTCGGCTGGGCACTTGCGGTTGGAGGCGCCGAGGCGGCATGCGTCGATGTGTAGCGCACCGGTTCGGTATCGGGAGTGGTTTTGGATGGTTGTGCCTTGGAGTGGCTTTCTGGCGAGCAGGATCGGCTCGTATGCGGGCTTCAGCGCGGTCCCCCAGCCGGCAGCGTCGCCGGTGAGGTTCAGTGACTTGGGGAATCCTTGTCCGAAGATCCACATCAGTACGTCGCGCAACTCGAATCCTGCTTCTTCGACGCCGCACGCCAGCCGGTGGAATGTGCGCGGTCCGCCGAAGATCGCCATGTGTCCGCCGGGCTTCAGTACGCGCAGACACTCCGTCGCCCACTTCTTGCTGAACGTCTGGAAAGCGGGCAGCGCACTGTCCGTGCTGGTGGCGGCTTGGATGGCGATGCCGTCCCATGCCATCCCGTTGAAGCCGATCCCGTACGGCGGGTCGGTGATGACTACGTCGACGCTGTCGGGTTCGAGTTTCGGTAGCGCCTGGAAGCAGTCGGCGTGGTCGATGCGCCAGCGGCGAGCTTTGCGAGGGTCGATGGGTGTCCGTTCCCGGGGCATGGTCTACCTCTCTGGTTGTGGTTCTCCGAGCCAGTGGACGTACTGGCCGGGGTTGTGCAAGTCGATGAAGATCGGCGCGAACGGGCCGTGATTGCACAGGTCGGCGAGGGTCACGAATGACACGGCGACCGTGGCGTAGCGTTCACGTTCGGGGTCGGTGTTATGCAGCGCTATGACACGCTGGATACGCCTGCGAGCGGCGGTGCTCTCTTGGTGTGCGAGTACGACGAGCACGCTGGGAAACGTGCGGTAGTACATGCACCACAACGGTCTTGCGGGTGGCTCGCCTTGCTTTGAGGTGGGTCGGTAGTCGTGCAGGCGTGCGTAGCGGGTGAACTTGGCGGCGAGCTGCTCAGCGGGAAGCGTGCCGCGGTCGAGCTCGATGAAGCGTTGGTGAAGAAGGATCGACTCCTCCTCTGTTTGGATGTAGGTGAGTAGCGCGTCTGCGACGAGCAGCTCGGCGGGGCGTTTGGGACGGGCGGGTGAGATGGGGTGTGCGATCTCGTGTCGCCAGGAGAGCGGTCCGCAATCGTCATCGTTCTGGCGTGCGGACCGGAGGAACGCGATCCCGACGTCGTTGACGGCGAGCGTGTGGGCACGCAGTGGACCCGCGGCTTGGTCGTGGGAGGTGACTCGCCGGCGCCGCTCGGCGCGTGTGCTGAGCGCCTCCACGGTGTCGGCGCCGTGCTCGGTGAGATACCAGAGCGCATGGTTCTGTGGTCCACCGGCACGATCGATCAACTCGTGCTGGTGGAGTTGTGTGAGGATCCGCCGGGTCCAGCGCAACCCGTTCTCGGGAGTGTGCAGCGCGTTGATCTGGGTCGCCGTCAGCAGCCTGTGCTGGTAGAGGCTCTCCAGAATGTCGACCGCTACAGGCGCCAGCACCTGCTTGTGTGTGGAGGTCGCGCTGCTCACGGTTTGACCTCCGGTGGCGCCGGTGGGAGCTGGGGTACGGTCGAGCGCACCGGACCCTCCCCGCCCGCACCAACGCTCTTCCCATCCTTCAGGGTCTTCAGGCGGTCGCTGATTCGCTTGTCGAGCGTGTCGAGTTCGACGATCGTCTCGCCAGCGTCCTTGCGACCTGACGCTTCGTCGATGACGGGTTGAATTGCGGATACCTGCTCGGGTTTGTGCTCGGCAGCGAAGAGGTCTGTGACGGCGAGGTTCTCGAACACGAATGGGCGGGTGAGCTTGCCGTGGTTGGTGGCTTGCGCGAGGAACGTCCAGCGCGGCAGGCCGGTGATCGCATTGGCGGGCGGGTCGCCTGCCCACTCGCGAGCGATCAGACCGGCGGCGTGAGCGTTCAGTGCGGTGATGATCAGGTGCGAGCGGTTCGTGGTGAGCGCGTTGAGCGTGGCGCTGGTGAGCCGCTCAGGGTTCTGGTTGAGCAGTGTCGCGCGGACCCCGTACTTCGCGGTTTGCTCCAGGAGCGCTGCGAGGTTCCCCGAGGACGCTCCGTCGTAGGTTTGGACCTCGTCGAGGAACACGTAGAACGGGGTGCGCTGCTCGGGCGGTGTGTGCGCGCGGCCCTTCGCGGCGTGCAGGAGGTCGTAGACGAGCAGGTTGGCGACGAGCCTGTCCTTGGCGCCTCCAG
This sequence comes from uncultured Solirubrobacterales bacterium, assembly GCA_963809705.1. Lineage (GTDB taxonomy): Bacteria > Actinomycetota > Thermoleophilia > Solirubrobacterales > Solirubrobacteraceae > Palsa-744. The sequence goes on from CAWEKF010000002.1 coordinate 1,645,135, forward strand.
CACCGGGACATGCGAGGACGATTCGTTTCTCGTCCATCGCTCGTGCGATGTCATACGTGGAAGCTTGGGCTCCCAGGAGTGCCGCGAGCTGTGTGGAGGAGCGCATCCGGTCGATCAGGTTGGTCACCGGGGTTATCGCCTCCTCGGCCATGCGGGGGAATCGTTCGCTGAAGAACTGGCGGCGAGGCACCGACAGGAACGCCAGCGCGACCTCCCGCCACTCGGGGTTGCCAAGCAGCGTCGGGATCTGAAAGATCGTCGGCTGAAGATCCTCTGGCAGGACCCTCGAGAGCTCGATCAGCGCGGCCGTTGCCTGGGTGGTGAGGGTGAGCGCTCGGTTGTTGCGCTCACCCCACTGCAGCGCGGAGGCGAACGAGTCGACGATCGCCTCGACGCGGCGCTCTCGCTCGTCATCGGAGAGGCCGTGCGCGGCTAGCGGATTCCATCCCGGCTGACCTTCGCGCGAGCGAGGACCGACGAGGTCGAGCTCGAGTACCCGTCCGGCGAGCTCGTCGTTCTGTGAGGCAGCTCTTGATCCGGGCTATCGCGTCCTCGTGAGGGTCAAGGAACAGGCCGCCGTGACCAGTGCGGACGAGGTACAGGAACTGGGTGATCGCGAGCTCGGTCTTCCCCCACCGTGACCGGCCGGCGACATACGTAAAGAACGTGTCGGGGAGGCGCAACCCGACGACCCGCTCCCCCATCTCGTCCTTGACGCGACCGAGCGGCACCACATTCTCCCGGTCCTTTGAGGTGATACACGGCAGGTTTTGAGGCGCCGGATACACGGCTGGGCCGAGGCCGAGCACGCTCTCAGAAGCACAGTGTTGGGTTGGTGGCTTGAGGAAACCGGCGATCTCGCGCGCGCCAACGACATCTCTGCGGGCGGGAGCGAACAGTCCCGTGCTCATGCGCTGGTCAAAGCGTCTCCTGCGACTGGGAATATCAGCGCCGAGGAACGCGAGACCGAAGAGGCGGACCCCGGTGACCCGGAACGAGTTTGCTGCCGCCCACCCGTCAAAGCAGCCGAGCAACGCCTGCATCCTGTCCGCCGCGACACCCTGCGCGCCGGCCTTGCACCGCAGCAGCACCTGGATCTGAAAGAGCGGTTCTGCTTGAAGGAGCTTCGTGGCGAGCTGCTCGCGCAACACACGCTGCCCCACAACATCCGCGGCCGGTTGGCGTCCCGCCGGTCTCGCGTTACCCGAGAGCACATCGAACAATCCGCCCCCGCCCCCACCGCCACCAGGGGCTGGGCTGGCGCGGTGGGCCTCGCGCAACAGGCGACGGTGCAACCGTCGCCGCGCGCCTGCCGCGCAAGGCAACAGATCGACGGCAACCTCCACACGCGTCTGGCTTGCTCCGTGGGCTTTGGCGAGGACTTGGGTGAAGCTCTGCAGCGGGTCGGGGTCGAGCGGGAGATGCGCGAGCGGCTCGCTGCTCGGCCGCGCCAAACGCAACTCAGCCCGCACCACACACTCCCGCCCTCCTCCGGTCCCGCCACCAGATGGGGCTTCGGGTTCGACGGGGTGCAGTTGGACCCGGTCGTAGTTGGCGAGCGCGGCCCGGACCGCCGGCAGTGATCGTTCAGGCACGACCAGCGAATAGCGAGCCAGCCCATCCGCGTTGGTATCGAGCAGGACGCGCACGGCACTGGCACGGGTATCGAACCATCCACCGACGAAGCGACGGACACGCGATAGCTGCGCAGCGCAGCGCAACACGGAATCCAAGCTCGGCGCAAAAGAATCAGGTGCGAGCACCACCAGCCGCACGCGGCGAGACAACGAACGACGAGTCGCGACGACACGACACGCGATCACCACCACCACGAGAAGTACGAGCGCACCCGCAACAGGCACAGCGATCCGGCCAGCCGCAGCGAGATACACACCCAGAGCATGAGAGCCACCAGCAACCGCCAGGATCACCAGGACGATGACGGCGAGCGCGAGCGGACGCGCATCCTGAGACGAGCGGGCAGACATCACGCGCCACCACCAACAGACATAGAGATGTAGGCACGCCGCAATCCGCGAGAATCCGCACCGTTACTAGCGAAGCACGCGATCGTGCAAGTTGAGTTCAGGCCCCGGTCACGGAACCACTCACGGAACAACCAGGACATCACCGTCACGCCCCCTTCCCAGCCGACGCGGGCGGTTGTGCGTACCCGTAGATCGGGCCGGGCTCACCGGCGGCCGCGGCGTGTGCTGGGTCGAACGGACCGACACGCGTAACGGCGTGGTTGTAGTTGCCCTCGACGGTCGCGATCTCGCCGTTCGCCAGGACACGCACGACGATCCCGACGTGCAGACTGTTACTGGGTCCGGTGCCGTAGAAGACGGCGTCGCCGGGCGAGGGTCTCGCACCCGGCGGGAGGACATGCCCGTGGTGTTCGGCGACCCACGTGTACAGCGATCCGGAATAGGCGTAGAGCGATGTGGGGCCGGACAGTGGGATGCCGGCGTGCTGCCAGACCCATGCTGTGAAGAGGCTGCACCACTCCTCGCACGGTCCGTAGATCGTGCAGTTCGATCCGGGCGGGTGCTCTGTTTGGCCGACCTGGCTTTCGGCGATCTTGACGATCCCGGCTCCCGCACCCGATCCCACGGCTGGTGTGGTGGCGCATCCGGTTGGGCTCGCGGCTTCGACTGGTTGCGCGAGTTCGGTACTGGTAGGTGTTGGTGAGCCGGTGCCGGTGAACCCGTATTGGACGGCACGAGCCATCACCTCGCTGGCGTAGCTGACTGCGCTGTCGGCGCATGCACCGTAGTAGTGGCAGGCGGCTTGGAAGTATTCGTTGTAGGTGCCGCCGGTTGGTGGGGCTCCCATGTCTTCGCGCAGGATCCTCGCGGCGGTATAGATCGCGTCCGCCGGATCGTTCACCGACGCCGTTTGACCTGGGCGCGCGGAGACTTCATAGCGTTCCCATAGGGTGGGCCCCGATCCTGGACTGCATGGGCTTTCTCGCTGGTAGGCGATCTGCATCGGGCCGGCGCAACCTGAGCTGTTGGTGCCGGCGCAGGTGCCGTTGTTGCACTCCTGCGCTCCGATCGATGCGAGGAACGTCCAGTCGATATCGAACCGTGCACCCGCCTGCTCGTAGAGACGCAACCTTCCCGGGGGAATGTCCTGCACTGCCGCGGCAGACGGCGCGGGACCATTCGTCGCCGCGACGCCTGTTGGTGTTGCTGCTTTGCAGGAGAGGCTCGCACCGAGGACGGCTGCTACGAACCCGAGGGTCGTCGTGACCGCGAGCAGTACGCCGGCGCCTGCGAACCCGGAGCCGACCCACCACCACAACGCACGCCCGGCGTTCGACGAGTTCCGGCTCATCATGCACCGCCTATTCCAGTGACGAGCAGCCGTCCGCCATCACGGCTGACGAGTAGGTCGATCGTGTAGTCGGCGACGCCGCCATCGTCGACGACCGCGCTCACGTCCACCGCGCCGTCTGGCGCGGTGACGGATGCCAGCGAGACCACATGCGGATGGCGTGTACGCATGGTCAGCGAGACGCGGGGTGGATGTTTCCCGAGCGAGCGCTCGAGGTTGCCGCTCGCGTCACGAATCCCGGCGACCCCGGTGTGGCCGTAGAGGTAGGCGAGGTAGCCGGTAAGGAACCGGCGCGCGACACGCTCCACAGATTGGGAAACCAAACCAGGCTTGGAAGAACCGTCGTCCGCAATCGACGGCGACGAGAACGGTGCCTTCTCGACCGACGGCCGTGCAGCGAGCGAGCTTCGGCCGGCGTGCGTCGTCGTGCTGGCGGCAGGCGTGATGAGCACGAGCAGGCCAACGGCGATCGCGAGCACGACGGCCGATGCGATGAATGCTTGGCGGCGCTCGTGATCGGCTATCGGCCGGTCGCGCAACCTGATCAGCCAGCCACTCATGACGACCCACCTGACTGGCCGGGAGCTGTCGTCTTGGCCGATGTGTTGGCGCCCGTTTTGGTGGGTGTGTTGGGTTTTGGGGTTGGTTGGGGCGCACCGGGCTTTTTGCCGGTGCGCCCCTGTTGTGGTGGGGGAGTAGTGGCGGGACTGTGCCGGCCGGCCGCCATCCCAGTGAGACGGGTAGCGGCATAGAGGACGGGCAGGAGTCCCAGTCGATCGCCATCACCGGCACGAGTGCCGGTCGTCGCGGCGAGGAGGTCCCCGGTGAGCTTGTTGCGATACACAAACGCCGCCCACAAAAACGCGGCCTGTAGGACGAAGCTGAGAAGCCATCCAAGGTTGCTCGTGGCCTCCGCCAATGCACGGCAGAGCGCGAGGACGACCGCGAGGATCAGCGAATAGACGGCCTTGCGGAGGAGGAAGCTTGAGAGGCGGGTGAGCCAGCCCTTGAAGAACTCGTGTCCGCGTCCCGGGAACACACCCACCACCAGCGCGACGGGCGCAAAAGAGAGCAGTAGTAGGAAGAGGATTTGGGAGACGATCACTCCGAGGCAGAGCGCGCCGAGCAACAGCAGCACCCCGTCGGCGCAGAGCATGATCACAAACGACAGGAGCAGCCGTTGGTATTGGCCGCCCTTGCCCATAGCTTCCGCGGCGGGCTCATCGACCGGACCCAGGGGATAGCTGCCGCTTGCCTTCGCTGGATCATTGTTGGGTAGGTCGCTGCTCTTGCCGTGTTCGAGTGCCGCGTGCTCGGCGTTGCGTTCGGGGGACTGGAAGGTGTAGGCGAGGAAGTGCGGCGCGTACTTGTGCAGAGCGTTCACACAAATCTTGTGTTCCGCACCGACTTCGGTACCTGTTTCAAGCTCGGCCGCGAGCTTCGCGTCCATGTCTGGGTTGCTGGCGAGGGGCCGGACTGCTACCGACTTTGGTTTGCTCGCGACTGGTGTGGCGACGCAGTGCTCTATCCCGCCGAACTCCAGCACCGTCCAGGGCTGGGCGATCAACAGTTCAAAGAGCTGGCCGCTCGCGGCCTGCTTTGCTTCCTGTTCACCACCGAGTGTGCCTTTGCTCGTGATCGACAGGAACGCTGTCGATATTTGGTTTGTGAGTTGGCTCGCGGGACCGATCGTCGCTTGGGGTTGGGTTACGATCCCGAGCGCCAACACCAGGTAGACGAGCGAGAGGCCGAGCTTGCCCGCGGTCTCGGTGTAGCGGCGTTGAACGAGTGTCTTCCACATCGCCCAACAACCCGTCAGGAGAATCGCAACGACCAACCACGGTGCACCGAACGTGTTTGCGTAAATACTGTGAATCGCTTGGGATACGGGTGTAAGCGCACCCGATCCAGGACTCCCGTTCCCGTTTACGAGGTCCAGGGAGAACGCGAAGGAGAAAAGCGTGATCAACAGGCGCGACATGAACGCGCAGTACAGCCAGAGCACCTGCGCGAGCATGTACGCGATCAAGGGGGGTACTCCGGAGACGTCGATGCCGCCGGTGAGGCTCGCTTCGACCCCGTTGAAATACTCGTCGAGCTCGTAGTTGGAGAGCGGGTAGCGTTCCACCAGGCCACCCGCCGGCAACTGCGGCGCAGGACCGACATTCCCATACACATCGCTACCGAACGCAACCGGCGCCGCCATCAACAACAACACAAGTACAAGCACGGCGATCAGCAGCACGCGACGGTGACGCCGCGCCCACCCAGCGAGACGCCGAAGGGTGTTGACGGTGGTTCTCATGCGTCGCTCTCCGCCGTCGCTTGGGCGGGTGTCGTGTCGAACGCTTGGAGCAGATGCTCATAGACGGGGTCGATCTGCACCTCACCGACACGACCGTCTAGGTCGCGCATCAGACAACGGCCCTGGCGAAACCCGCATACGAGGCTGACGAGACCTTGATCGTCGGGGTCTAGGCCGATTAGCGAGAGTGCCCTGGCGGCCTCGGTGTCGGAGTCTTGGCCGAATATGAAATAGACGCCGATGAGCTCTGAGAGTCCGTCGAGGTCGGCTGTGCGCTGCGTACCGAGCAGGAGTGTCGTGTTGAAAGCGCGGCCCAGGCGGGTGAGACGATCGACGATGACCCGTCCACGTGGGGAAGCCAAGAGGAACCATGCCTCGTCCAGCAGCACGACCTTATGGCGCGAGCGGTCTTGGGATACGAGCCGCAACACGTACGCCGCGACCAATGTGAGTGTCGCGACCGACACTCGCTCGGTGCGGGTATACGTATCGCGAGCTGCTGCGGGGTCGGGGAGTGAGAGGCCGGGCATCCGGATCGTCACCACCGACCCCCGCGTCTGCACCGTCGTGTCCTTGCCGGTCCCGAACCCAAAACGCGCGAGACCGAAGTCGCTTATAACCTCAAGCGCTTCACCCGCGTCGCGAGCCGGCTCCTGCTCGCTCTGCTTGAGGTGGTCTACGACGCTCATCAGGCCGCTGGAGCCCTCGCGTATCGCATCCCTTACCGCGCGGCTGATCGCGTTCTCCCACGCGGCCGGCGGATCGCGCAACAACTCCAACAGATAAGAGGACGCGATCTCCTCTCGAAGATCGACCGGTCCTATCGCCAACGGGTCGAGCTTTCCCTGTTGGGAGGGCTCACCGGAGAGCTCGAGCACTTCAAAACGCCCCTGTAACTCTGGCAGGTTCTCCCACCCGTGGTCGGGCTTCGGATCGAAATCAACGATCAACGACCCTCTGCGCTCGGCGGCGTAGGCGATCGTTTGTGCCGCGACGGTCTTGCCAGACCCCAACGTCCCCACGAGCAATACGGCCGAGGCGCGTGACTCGCGCGAGGCCTGCGTCGGGTCATAGCGGACCGGGCGCGGCAAACCCGTCGGCGCATATCCCAGATACGGGCCGTGGGGTGAGCCGACAGTACGGGTCGCGGTGGGTACGAGCGCACCGAACTGCTCGACTGTGATCTGCTGGGAATAGTCGAGCGTGACGCCGCCGTCGGTGCGCAGGACGTGGTCGAAGAACAGTTGGTGTTGCAGCCCGGCGGGACGGTGAAGCTGAATGTCGCCGTAGTGCTCGCGCAGCACACTTACGCGACGCTCAAGCTCCTCGACTGTTGGTGCGCCGAGTGCGAGGCCGATCCAACCCGTCAACATCGGCGGACGCGAACCAGCCTGCAATTGCGCCTCATACTCACGGGCAAGCGTCCGATCCTCATCCGCTTGCAACCCCGGGCCGAACGCGGCGCCCTGTACCTGCTCGGCGTATGCGTGCTCGACATCAGCGATCCGCTTGCGTACCTGCGCGAGCGCATCGCGATTACCAAGCCAACTCGCGTGCAGGACCGCGTCGACGGGGAAATCAATGCTCTCCAGTGGTGCGAACAACAGCTCGGAACCGGCACCGGGGAACTCAGGGGCGTCGGCGAGCGCACCCACCGTCAACATCGCCTGGAACGACCGGACGCGCTCACCATCGACGCGTAGTGTCCGCTCGTTCTCGGTGATCGCAGCGTTCGCGTTGCGCCACAGCACCTCACCCAGCGGCTCAAACGCCACCTCTCCGTCGGGCGCGTGTACCACGACTGCTTGGGGCTTCCAGTAACGATCGACCCGGGCTTCCGCGACACCACGCGCAGCGACCCGCGCGAGCAACCACTGAATATCGACCGTTCTCGCACGTTCGCACACGACGACGCTCGACAAGCGCTCGAACAGCCGACGCTCGGACGCTCTGAATTCCTCGATCCGGGAGGCTGGGATTGAGGAGTGTTTGCGAGCACCAACTACACCCTCGACGTGAGCACGCAAACGGTCGCTGAAACGGATGAGCCCGGACCCGAACCCGGCTGGTGCTCGTTCGTTCAGAGAGACCGCGAGATATGTCTCGGGGACGTGTGAGCGCATCCCCACCAATCGCTCGGCATGCCCAGCAAGAAACGCCTCCCACGACTGCTTGTCCTGATGGCGGGGGTCAAGCAGACCGAGCGTATCCCGCACATAGCTTCCGGTGGGGTAGGCGCGGTTGACGCGCCACAAACTGAAGTCGGCGGCGACGGTGTGAGCCAACCGCTCCAGGCGGCGTTGCAAATCCCACTTGCCCGATACCGCACGGAACGGGTAGGACACCATCCCCAGCCGATAAAGCGCCACACATCCGCCGTTTTGGCTGAACAGGAGATTGCTGTGGGCGTAGGAGAGGGGGAAGCGGGTCATGGTCTGACCTCCACGACCTGGCCCTCGTCCAGATCGACACACATCGCGACCATCTCACCCTCACGCACACGCCTGCCAGCCGCAGGACGAGCGACCAGGCGACCACGCGCCGGGGTCAACACGACACGCCGTGCGAACACGACCCGCGCCGGACCATGCACGCAACCGTGATGCAGCACCGGATGATGCTCGTCATGGCCAAACCACACCCGCGGAGACCACGTCCACTGCTCGCCATCCACCGTGACAGGCCGTCCGAGCGAGCGGCGGCCCGCACGCAACCGCACCATGATCCGCGAAAACAGATAACGGTGCCCTGAGCGGCCATCCGGTGCCAACTGGCCAGCCGCAGTCGCCACAAACCCTGGCAGCACAAGCAGACGCAACGGCCAATCGACCCAACCCAACACGACGCCCGACAGCTGCACTGTCGCGGCGATGCAGATGCTGGCGATGAGTGCGCCGCGCCATCCGCGCTCAGCACCCAGCAAGCCACCAATCGCGGCCGCTACGGCCGTGAACAGCAACGAGCGGGAACTGAGCACCAAGACCACGAGCAGCGTGCCCGCTGCCCAGCCAAGCCAGGCGAGCGGCACGCCACCGGGGACGGGCAAACGCCGCCCGTCGATCTGGTAGATCCGACGATCCGGCTTGAAGATCCGCTGATAAGAGCGGACAGGTGAAGGAGAATCACTCACCAGCCCGCTCCTATTCGAAGATCTGCTTGCCGATAGCTTCCGCGGCTTTACCGATCTGATCCGGCGCGAACACCATCCACGCCACCACGATCGCCGCGAACAAAAACACAGCAAGCTCGGTGTAACGACGATTCCACAAGAACACGAGGCTGAAAGCCGCGACTATCCCGCCATACACCTCACCCGCATAATGCTTCAACAACCCGCCAACATTCGCACCAACATCATTACCAGCAGCCAGCGCAGCCGACGGAACAACAGCCAACAGCAAAACAACAACGACAACCGTCGAGAACAACCGACGGTAAACCTGCGAGGAATGAGACCAACTTGGATTTTTGGTTAGAGAAGTCATCACCCCCTGGTTTTTACGGTGCGCGAAACCAAAGATCCACAATCACACAAACGTACAAGCGTATGATTGTGAATCGGGCGTGCTGCCACACTGACCCCAGCGACGATCCTTGGAAGGCGTGAAACGCCATTCACACAGCACTTAACGACGCGGTTTGGCTATGTCCGCAAGCTCGTCGAAATATCCAGCGGTGCTCGCTACCGCGTGCTCCAGCAGTTGGCAGGCGGTGAAGTCGGAAAGGGTGTAGCGCACGCAACGCCCCTCGCGCTGACGCGCGAGGACCCCGGCCTGATAAAGAATCCCGAGATGTTTCGAGACGTTCTGTTGCGTCAACGGCCCACTCTCGACTGACAGGCGATCGGTCAACTCTTGGACCGTAGCCTGCCGGCCCTGCAGCATCGTCACAATCCGCATCCGTGTCGGCTCACCGATCGCATGCATACGACGAGCCACAAGATCGAGTAGATCCCCAGATAGAGCCGGTATCTCATCCTTGAGAGCCACGGGTCATCTCCTGACCTCGCGGCCCGCAGCCGGCATTTACAACAAACCTTTGGTCCAAACCGGCCCAGACCGCGTATGTCCTTGCTCTCTTATCCGACCAAGCGAGCAAAGCGGGACAGAAGGCCTGCTGAATAGTTCGCACACTGCGAGAGATTTGATGGCTTCGTGGCCGCCCTGCGCTCATCACCGAGCATCGGCCCGTGCTACTGGACGAACGTACGAGGGGGGTCAAAACGCTGTTGGGCGCGACATGCCATCAGGAAGACCACCAACTCGATGAAAGGACCAGTCATGAGCAGTCGTCCGTCCACGCGGCTTGCATCCTTGCGCCAGTCACGCCACACCACGCCTCGCACGTCAACGCGCCGCCGCAATCCACGAGTCCGGTCGCTCACGATACTTTGCGCCGGGCTCATTACTGGCCTCTTGTGGGCTGCAGGCGCCGCATATGCCAATTCGATCTCGCTCTCCGTCTCGCCCCAGCCCGTGCAGGAAGTAGCGAGCGAAATCACCTATCAGGCGTCCACCGAAGAGCCGTTGATGGCCAGCGTGTATGTGAATGCGCCTGGCGTGCCGTGCGCTCCCAACCCTGCGGTGGATTCGGGGACTGCGATCGTCGTCCCCAACATGTTGACCGACACCGTTGTTGGGGCATTCAGCGGTGCCGGTAACTACACGCCGCCCAGCACAGGTGCTTACACGATGTGCGGATGGTTGACCGGAGTTGGCAGCCTCGCGTATCCCGAAGGCGGAGAAGTCGCCACGGCGATATCCGTGCCACTGCAGGTACGCGCCCCGCGGATCAGCCTGTCGTTGACACTACCGCACCGCGCCTTGCCCGGAAAGAGCTTCGTCCTCGATGTCCACGCCACAAGCCAAGTTACGCGCTACGTCACAGTCGAGGGTATGCGGCTCACCCGCAACGGGTGTCCTCTCGACCGCGCAGCAAGCACTGCGGAACTGCTGCTGGAAAGCGAAATCGACGGTGGTCCGTGGCTGAAGCGCACGGTCGTCGATCCCTTGCCCGCCGGCCGCTACATATTCTGCGCGTGGGCCGACGCGCCGGGCGATGATGGACTCTACCCGCAGGCAAGCGCCTCTCTGATCGTCACGATCCCACAAACCAGCAGCCAGCACCCCAGCCGCAAACACGGATCCCGGCAGGCCAGCCGAAACCGGTCTTGTGCTGAATTCTCTCCGTGCGAGCACGGAGGAGGACCCTTCGGCCCCTGATAGCAGGAGAAGGCGCACCACCCTCTCCGAGAGCGCCGCGTCAACCCAGCCGACGCGGCGCTCAACCTTCGTGTCAGGCGACGATCTGGTCGAAGTGCAGCGCGGCCCGCGTGGGGAATACGAGGTCGTCTGTGGTGCGGTGGATCAATCCGGCTCCGCAGAGGCGTCTGATCGCTTCGAGTGTGTGCCCGCGCGTCGCATGGGCGTCCGTGCGGTCGCGGATGGGCTCATCGACCGACCAAGGACGCTGGTCGTCGGGGTCGAGGAGGCGATGAAGCACGCCCCAGTCATGCATGTTCTCCCGCTCGACCACTTCATTAGTCCAATCTGACGTCGGGCTCATAGGGATGTCTCCCTTGCGGCATCCAACCGGGCGATGCGGATGATCGCCGCCCAGCTGAACTCGCTCATCGCGGCGGCGCGGTTGAGCGTCGCGGAGCGCTTCGGCGGCTCGCCACGCTTGGCGCGCTCGGCATCAACCTGGTCGAGCTCATCCAACTCGTCAGCCGCAACGAGCGCCATCACCTCGATCGCCATGAGAACCGCCCAGCGATGCTCGCACAGATCAATCCGCACCCGCGCAGGCTGATCGGCCTCACACCACCCAACGACATCGAGCAGCGCGAGCACCCTGTCAAGCCGCACGAAATGCTTCAGATACCATTCGGGATGCTCCTCGCGGCCAGCCATGTCCACGACCTCGGCGATCCCCTCAGCGGGCGCCTGGATCAGGCTGTGCAGAGCGCTGCGCATACCAACCACCATCTCGGTGGGCACCTCCAACATCGAGTGCCATCAGGGTCTCCTTTCCCTACGGTCAGGACACCGAGAAAGACCCTGCTCAAGCGCACGCGAGAACGCACCCCGACGACGGGATACCGTTATCCGCGGCACCGAACTAGACCTTCGGTGTCACGGGCCCGGCGATGCGCTCCTAACGCGTCGCCGGGCCGCTATTCAAATTGGACGACGACACACATGTAGCTCGAACCGCCGGCGATCTCAAGTCAAGCCCAGCAGCACGCCCCGCAGACCGCTGGTCTGGACGCGACGGGCGACAGCCCTTGGACCGGGCGCCAGACCGCCGAAACGCGGCCTCTCTACAGCCCTTTGGCCCCGTTTGGGCACTGGTGCCCAAACGCGACGCAATCCACGGGCCTCCACCGCAATCCGCCGGCCACGAAAACCTGCCCAAATGCAGGGATCTTTAGAAATGGAGCTAGCCGGACTCGAACCGGCGACCTCCTGGGTGCGATCCAGGCGCTCTCCCAACTGAGCTATAGCCCCGCGCACCGTCATCTACGCGCAGATGACGGTCTCGAGTAGTGTAGTAGCAACGTTGCGCCAAGAGCATGCCCCGACCGTTGCGACCGCTTGCGGCAGGCCAGCCGCAAGCGCCAAAATGAAGGCTCTGGAGCATCTAAGCAAGCCCTCGTCTTGGCGCAGTATGGTTTGGAGGCGCAATGGGATTGCTTGACGACGCCATCCGTGAGCACTTGGAGCTGAAGCGTTTCAGGGGAGCCGATCCGGGCGACGTGGCCCTGGAGGAGGACGCCGCCCTGGGACCGGTACATCGGCCGGAGCCTGACGCTCCTAGCGAGGATCACATCGAAGCTCACCGCTCTGAAGAGTCTTTCCCGCAGGCTGCTGACGCGCCTCCACCAAGCGATCCGTCGGCGGGTCAGGAGACAGTCGAGATCAACATGGAGGCTGAGCTCGCCGGATCGGACCCCGAGCACCCCCCGTCCAGCCACGCTATACGCGCCTCACAGGTTGTCCATCCCGCCCATGGGCAAGCATCCAGCGGCGAGTCACTCGAATGGGAGATGCCCAGTGATCGCCGCGTCGATCCCAGCACTGCACAGGGCAAGGGATCCGAGAACGACGATGGTTCTGGGGCGGAGCTGAAGCAGGATGTAGACGCGCCCGTCGAGGACGTGCTCGAGGAGACTCCAGACTTCTTGCGCGATACACCTGAGCAGGATCGCCTCTGGTTCGAGCAGAGACCCCCGCGCGACTTCGACTTCAACGAGTAGGGCTACGTGCCATTGGGAAGGCTGTCGATGGGTGCGTAGCGGCCGGTATGGCCTGACGCGGTTGCCCTACACTCGGAGGCTACGGGGCCATAGCTCAGCTGGGAGAGCGCCTGCTTTGCAAGCAGGAGGTCGCCGGTTCGATCCCGGCTGGCTCCATGTAACCGTAGTCAATGCGAACCGCCGGGACGCGGAAGGTCGGTTCGATCTGGTCGCGTGCGTCTACGCGGATTGTGTCGATCATGGTTTGGAGTACGCCCTTGACGCGCGTGGGGGTGCTGTCGTTGAGCGCGGTGCGGAGGTTGCCGCGTAGCGCTTCGAGGTCGGCCGTCGTGGCGCGCTTAGGCTGCTCGTCGTCGTGTTGGGCGGCGAGTTCGCTGGCGCGGTTCTCTAGCGCTTTGGCTTGCGCGCTGAGGGTGGCTATGCGCGGGGCGCAGGTGTCCTCGGGCATCGTGCCGGCCTCGAACGCGCGGAAGTAGCGCTCCAGCGCCGCGCGTGTCTCGGTGAGCTTGTCGTGTATCGCGGCAAGCTCGGACTGCTGCTCGCCGCTGCGTTGGGACAGCCGCTCGTATGTTTCGCTGATCGCGTCCTCGATCAGGTCGTGATCGTTGAGCACCTTCCAGAGTCGGCGGGTGACGGCCTGCTCCAGTCGTTCGGCGGGGAGACGGTCGTTGGCGCAGTGCTTGGTGCCGTAGCGCGCGCGTGTGAAACAGGTGTAGTAGGTGTAGCGGCCGTTTCGTCCGTGCGCGGCGGTGCCGACATAGGCTTGCCCGCAGCGCCCGCAACGCACACGGCCGGTCAGCAGGTACTCGGCGGGGTTGGCCGCGCGCTTGGAGCGATCTTCGCAGCGCTCAGTGAGGATCGCTTGTGCCTTGTCGAAAAGCTCGGTGGGGATCAACGGCTCGTGTGGTGCTGGATACCAGTTTCCGCGGTAGTAAATCTCGCCGAGGTAGGCACGGTTGCGAATCACTGTAATGACACTCGCGGCGCTCCATAGCCGCCCGTTCTTGGTGCGGTAGCCCTGCTCGTTCAGCCACGTGGCGAGCGCTGACGAGCCGGCCTTGCGGTGGACGTACTCATCGAAGATCACCGGGACAAGTGGCGCCTCGGCCGGGTTGCGCTCCAGGCTGTCGCGGTCGGCTGCGATGTTCAGTCCGAAGGGGCGCTGGCCGCCGCACCAGCCGCCGCGGGCGGCCTTGCGCTCAAGACCGGCGGTGATTCGCTCCACGATCAACGCGCGCTCGAACTCGGCGAACACGCCCAGCATCTGCACCATCATTCGTCCCGCCGGGGTGCCAGTGTCGAACGGCTCGGTCGCGGAGCGGAAGATCACGCCTGCCTGGTCAAGCTCGTCGATGATCTGCGCGAGGCCGCGGATCGAGCGGGCGAGGCGATCGACGCGGTAGACGAGCAGTACGTCGAAGCGTCCATGCCGCGCGTCCTTGAGCAGCCGCGTCAGCGCGGGCCGGTCGATAACGGTCCCGGTGAACTGGTCCTCGTAGCGGCGCTCGGTGCGCCACTCGGGCTGACTGGTCACGAAGGCGTCGAGACGGACGCGCTGCGCCTCAAGGGAGTTGGGCTGGCGCTCCTCGTCGGTCGAGATGCGCGTGTAGGTCGCCACCCGCACCGGCTCGGCACTCCCTGCCGGGTCGGGCACGATAGCGAGGGATGCTCGTCTGCTCATGGCTGCTCCTTGGCTCGGGAGCATCCATCTAGATCACATCCTCGGCCGGTTCTCAAGCCTGCTGGCAGCCGCTCCGGCCGGGCTTCGACCCACTCGACCAGAAGCTCTGCCAGCGCCTCTACGAGCTGGCGTTCCTCCTCGCCCGTCATTGGCCGCGTCTTACCCGGCAGCAGCCGTAGCGGCGTATCCGCGCCCGTATCCCGGCGCGCGCGGCGGCGTCGCTTACGACTGGCCTGGGTGGCGCTACTGCGACCCTGAGTGTCCCTGCTGGCATCGTGGGGTGGTCGCTTGGCGCCGCTCATGTGAGCAACTCCCAGCGCAGCTTCTTGCCGGTCGGGTGCGTGTCGGCGGCGCGCCGACCGGGGCGGTTCCAACGCCCGCCGCCTGCGTTGGCGTCGGCGAGCGTGAACCCGCTGGCCCTGAGCGAGGCGCCGCCCTCCTCGGGCAGCGTGTAGGTGATGACCTTGCGGTAGCCGAGCGCCTTGACTGCCCGCCACGCTGCTCGGTAGAGCATCGAGCAGGCGTTCGGCGCCCCGTCGGTGCAGCAGCGGCGGACTTCGGCTGTGAACCCGTCATCGAGTGCCCGTGCGATCGGCCGCCCAACTACTGCGACGCCTCGCAGGCGCCCGCCGTCGCTTACGCCGACGACGCTTATACAGCCGGGCACGGGCCGGTTGTGGCGGTGGTACTGCGCGATATAGGCGTTCGCTGCCTTGAGCGTCGTCGGGACGATCGTCAGTCGCAACGAGGCGCGCTCGTGCGCGTATCTGTTCCTTTGCTTGTCATGTTCTGTCAATTGTCATGGTGCCGGCGGAAGACCCTTGCAACGAAAAAAGGTCGTTTGGGGCGTCTGCGGGTACACGCGCCACCCCGTAAAGATTCGAGTTACACGCTCACAGCCACGGGCCGGCGCCAACGTCGGCCGAGACAGTCCTCGACACGACGGCCCGGCTGACGCGGCGCGGCGGGAAGCTCATCGAAGCGGCGTTGCTGCTCGCGGGCGGGTAGCAGCTCGTAGCGCTCGCCGTCGAGACTGCCCCATACCCACGGCGGGCCGGGCGGTACGCAGCGCGCGAGGTTCGCCAAGCGGCGCCGACCGTCGCAGACAAGCAGGACATTCCCAAGCTCGCGGTGTGGGTCGGCTACGAGCGCCTGCTTATAGGCATCGAGCTTCGCCTTCACCCGCCGGGTGGGCTCGGTCGCGCGGTCCACCTCCAGATAGAAAGTGACCTCGCCATCAGGGAGCAGGTAGCGGCCGTATCCGTCCGGGCGCACGCTCGCCCCGGTGCCCTGCTGTGCCTGCTGCTCGCCAAGCCAGCGATACAACCCCTCGCCGCGCCAGGTGAGGCTGTGCTCGATCAGCGCGAGGAAAAAGCGCGCGACCGCGCGGCGGTGCTCGAGGTCGGGAATCGACAGGCCCGGCGGCCGACGTGCCGGCGCGCCGATCGCTCGTCGCCCGTTCGGCGAGAGGAACCACAGCGCCTCCGAGCGTCCGCCTCTGTGCGAGCGCGCCGGGTACACACGCAGCAACAGGTCGTGTGCCTCCAGCTTGACGAGCCGGTCACGACAGGTACGAACACCCGAAAAGAAAAGGAGACAAAGCTCACTGGTGGATAGGGGCTCGGATTGGGAGAGACGATCAAGTAGCTCCCGGTCACGAATAGTCAAAGCAGCGAGAGCAAGTGTCATGGCCGCCCGCCACCAGGAAACAGGTGTTCATTGTCGGGGTTTGCCTCCGCGCCGGGATCGCTGTGCTGGTGCGGGGATACCGGCGGCAGGGGTCCTCCCTCAGTGGGAGCCCCGAACGGAGGACCGAACGACGGACCCTCAAGACATTGCATCGAGGTCTTCACCATCCCGATGTTCGTGTTCGTCGGCGTGTGCGTGTCCTGCCGGTGGCTGCTCGATCCGGCCGTAGCGCTCACGGATCGTCACTTCCACCGCCCGGCGGTCGCTCGCATTGGCGCGAGCGCGACCACGGACCACGCTCGCCGTATCGCCACGGGTCGGCGGTGACGGGGGCTCGGTGGTCGCGGTCGCGGCTGGTAGCTGGTGGTGCTCATGAGCGACGCGGCAGGCGATCGTGTGCGCCGAGAGGTGCAGGAGGTCGTGTGCGTCCAGGCGCGGCTGGAAGTGAACGGCCATGCGTTTCGCGTCAGCGGCGCCGAGCCCGAAACAGAGCTTGGTCTGACAGTTCGCGTCCACGGCCTCCGCGAGCTCGCTGTCTTTGAGCTGCGCGAGGTTCTGGTGCGCGAGCACCATCCCCACGCCGTAGCCGCGAGCCTGCGCCAGCGCTGTCGCCATGCCCTGCGGCATGTGGCAGAAACGGTGGCACTCATCCACGAAACACAGGAAGGGTGGCCGGTCGCTGAGCGCGAGCGGCCCGAGGCGCTGCGCGGCCTGCCACGCACGATGCAACAGCACCGAGCCGATCAGGTCCGCCGCGTCCTCCCCGAGCGTCTGCGGGAGTGACACGAGCAGCCACCGGCCCGCGTTGATCCGCTCGGTGAGGTCCGGCGCGGCGGGCTGGCAGAGCATGTTGCGCAGTTGGCGGTTGCCGAGCAGCGCGCGCAGCTTGTTCGACAAGGGCGCGAGCGCTTGCACCCTGGCCTGCTCGCTGAGCGTCTGCCACTGGCGCCAGAACACGTCCAGCGCCACAGGGTCACTCGCGCGATACCGCGTCCGCTCGCCGGGGTCGGACAAGAGCGTGAGCACGTCCGCCAAGGTCGGCGCTGGCCCGGCCAGGTCACGTCCACACAACAGGGTGGTGAGCGCGGAGCGCAGGATGTCCTCCGTGCGTGGACCCCAGAAGCGTGAGAACAGGCGGGCGAAGATGCCGCAGATCGCGTGCGCGTGAGCGTCACCGTCGCCGGGCGTGCTGGCGAGCAGGTTCAACGCTGGCGGGTGACTCGTGTCGCCGAGGTCGAGCAGGTCAACGTCCTCGACCCGCTCGCCTGGGATACGGGCGAGTGTCAGTGTGGTCAGCTCGCCGGTCGGGTCGAGCACCATCCCGCCCATCCCGGCGCGGATCGCTTCGATGGTCATGTTCAACAACAGCGTGCTCTTGCCGCGCCCGGTCGGGCCGAGCACATGCGCGTGTTCCAGTAGGTCCGCCGGCTGAACGCGAATCTCGCGGTCGAACCCTGCGTGGTCGCTGCGCCCGAGCAGCAGTCCGTGTGATGGTGCGTGCGCGGCCGGCGCGATCCTACGCGACGGCGCCTCCGAGAATGACAGCGGAGCGAGTGCGGTTTCCTCTGGCACCGCGATCAGCGCCGCTGCCTCGCTGCTGCTCAACAGCAGTCGTGGTTTCACTGGCGGCAGGCAGAACGTCATCCGCCGTTTGCAGAACGGCTCGAAGCTCTTGTGTAGCCCGCCGAGGTCGTGGAACTGACCGAACGCCGCGAGCAGCCCGCCGAGTCGTCCGCCCGCGCGACGCCGCCCATCAGCCCACGCCCCAACCCGGAGCGTCCCGGCGAGCAAAGGTTGTGCGGCCTTCGCCTCGATCGCCTTCGCGCGCTCAAGCGAGAACGGGTCCACCCGCCCCGCCTGCTGGCCTCCCGCCGGGGGCGAGCCCGGCAAGAACACGTCGATCAACTCAAGCAGCAGCCCGCCAGCCGCTTGAAGCGCACGCAACGCCAGGTCCGGTTGCAGGCCGCGCCCGGCGCGCAGCCGCCGCGCCTGCCCGCGCGCCCGGTTCGCCGCCGAGCGCGGCGGCGCCTGCAACACAAGCTGGATCGCGCCACCCTCGCGCGGCTCGTGCGCGCGCAGCGCTGCCAACAACTGGCCGGCAGGGTCTACACGATGATCGACCCGCAGCGGCAAGAACCGTGAGCCGCCGGGAGCGAGACTCGCCACCCGCATGTGCTCGCACATCTCGGCAGGCGGCCCGAGCCCGATCGTCTCGACAGTGACGCCGCCGAGGCCCTGCTCGACCGCCGCGCGGACCTGCGCCACCGGCACACCACCCGAGACGAACAAGCCGCACTCCGCGCGATCCTCCGTCGATGACAACTCCAACGCGACCCACGGCGCCGGCCCTAGCAGCGGGCGCGGCAGCCCGCCCGCAACCGTGCTCATCAAAGACTCGACCGCCGCCCGCGACACCTGCTCGCCAAGGCGAACCTCAAAGAAGCGGCCCTCCGCCGCTAGACGACGGCGCTCCCACACCCGCCACACCAAAGCCAGCAGGAGCACCGCGAACGCGAGCACGAGCAGCGGCGCGAGCGTCCCGAGCACAGAGAACGAATGGTGAGCAAACGACGAACCCGCCTGGCGCAGCGGCCGGTCTGGTTCACGCATGAACCGCTCAGCAGCGCGAGACGGGCGAAGAAGATGCGGTGTGTCGTGGTTTCTCATATCTGTTGGTTCTGTCTCCTTTCGCAAAGAGAGCGTCGATTTCGAGCGCCAAACGGGACAACCCAGCCGCAGCGGCGCCCTGTGGCGGCGGCGAACTCCGACTCAGGAGCCCTCCCAATAGGAAAAGGTGCTTTTCGGGGCTCCTGCGGTACAGCCCCACGCGAAAACTTCGCTAGTGGGTGGGCATCTAAGAACGTGTTTCATAATGACTTGAGGCGTCGCCAGCAGATGATTGCGGCGGCGAGGTGGAGGAACGCGAGGTGTTGTTCGGGGTCGCGCTCCCAGCGGATCCTGAGTCGTCGGAACTGGTGTAGCCAGGTGAAGGTTCTCTCGACGACCCAACGGTGGCGGCCGAGCCCGGAGCCGTGATCGGTGTTGCGTTTGGCGATCACGGGCTTGATGCCGCGCGCGCTGACCTCGCGACGGTACTTGTCGTAGTCATAGCCACGATCTGCGAACAACGCGTCAGGACGCTTGCGTGGACGGCCGATCTTCCCCGCGACGGGCTTCACGCCGTCCAACAGCACCAACAACTGTGTGACGTCGTGACGGTTGCCGCCGGTAAGCGCGAGTGCCAGCGGCAGACCGCCGGCGTCGGTCAGGAGGTGATGCTTTGAGCCCGTGCGGGCACGGTCGACCGGCGAGGGGCCGGTGAGGAGCCCCCCAAAAGCGCACGAATATGGCTCGCGTCAGCAGCAGCCCGTGACCAGTCGATCTCGCCGGCCGCGTTCAACCGCTCCAGCACCACCTGGTGCAAACGCTCCCAAACCCCGGCTTGCTGCCATTCCCGTAGTCGTCGCCAGCACGTCACACCGGACCCATAGCCGAACTCGGTTGGGAGATCTCGCCACGCGATCCCGGTGTGCAGTACGAAAAGGATCCCGTTCAGCGCAGCTCTATCGTCCAAGCGCTTGCGCCCCGGATATCGCCGGCGACGCTCGACCACCGGCAACAACGGCTGAACCTCAGCCCACAAGCCGTCATCTACCTCAAACCGTGATGGCACCTCCAACACCCCCGATAGTCGACCACACCTACCGGAAGACTTCGCCGCCTACCCAGACACCCCTTCATTCTGAAACAGGTTCTAAGAAAGGTCAATTTGACCCCCGTTAGGTGACAGGCTCACGAAATCTTTATCTCCGCAAGCACCCAACAAAGGTCCGATCCGGTGCCCACGCGGTACACGCAGCTGCGCCGTGTCAGCGGCGTGTCAGCGATTTGCCAGGTGTGTGCAAGCGAGGGACCGGGCCGACGGCCTGGAGCGCCGAGTGAGAGATTCCTCACCGACTCGCTGCCCATTCCAGTACGCTCCGGGCGTGCTCCTGCAATGGTTCGGCGGCGGCGCGTGCGCGTTCGTGCTCGCGCTCTTGACGACGCCAGCGGGCGTCTCGGGAGCGGTGCTGCTGTTGCCCGTGCAGGTGAGCGTGCTCGGCGTGCCGAGCCCGGCCGTGACGCCGACCAACCTGCTCTACAACGTGTTCGCCACGCCGGGCGCGCTGATGCGCTTCGGCCGCGAAGGGCGCCTGCGCTCCCCGCTCGCAGGGCTGCTCGTCGCCGGCACGCTCCCCGGCGTAATCGTCGGCGCGATCGTGCGCGTGGAGTGGCTGTCGAACTCGCGGGACTTCACGCTCATCGCGGCCGGCGTGCTGCTGCCGCTCGGGCTGTGGCTGCTGACCGGCAACCAGCCGATCCAGCACGAGCGCACGATCACGCCACGCCTACGCCGATGGGTATGGGTGCTCGCGCTCGTCGTTGGCGTCGTCGGCGGCATCTACGGCATCGGCGGGGGCTCGCTGCTCGCGCCCGTGCTGATCGGGCTCGGGTTCAGTGTCTATGAGGTCGCGCCCGCCACGCTCGCCGCGACCTTCCTGACCTCGATCGCCGGCATCGCCACCTACCAAGTCCTCCAGCTCAGCCACGGCGGCGCCGTCGCGCCCGAATGGGTCCTCGGCGCGTTCCTTGGCGCAGGTGGCTTCGCGGGCGCCTACTGCGGCGCGCGCCTGCAAAGCCGCCTGCCCGAGCGCTCGCTGCGGCGCCTGTTCGGCTGCATCGCTTGTCTCGTCGCCGCGCGCTACTTCCAGACAGCCATAACCGAACGCTCGACACCCCAGCCGACGCCGCACCGCGCCCCCGCATAGAGCCCCGCGCCTGCTGCCTCGCAGGGTCGTGAGGACAAATGTCAGCTCATACTGACCGCCCGCCGCTCAAAGGGACCGTCCGCCGAGTCGATATGCACACGGCCGACGCACGAGTCGTACTCTGGCGGTTGCTCGGCAAGGATTAGCTGGCCCTCCACGCCGTTGTGAGGCTCGGCACGACACGACTCGGCGCGAAACGCTGATGGTGAAACGCCGTAGCGGCGCTGAAACGCGCGGGCGAAGTGCGACTGGTGGCAGTAGCCGACCCGACTTGCCACATCGCGCACCGGGATCGCGGGCTTTGAGAGCAGTTCGGCGGCGGCGTCCATCCGTCGGGCGGTGAGGTCTTCATGGAATGTGCTGTCGCTGAACTGGGCGTATGCCCGCTGGAGTTGCCTGGGAGAACTGGCGAGCGCCCTGGCTACCGCCGTGACCGTGAGGGGTCTGCGGTAGTGGCGCTGTATCGCCACGCGCGCCATGAGATACATCCGGTGACGATCCTTGACGGTGGGCGGGCGCTGGCAAGTCGCCCGTGGCCTGTGGGCTTTCGCTGCGGGTGGTACTGCGTCCAGCCGGAAGTGCAGGCGAAGGAGCTGATGGACGCGCCCGCGACTGAGATTGAACCGCTGGGCAATCTCATCGAGAGAGAGCCCCACGACCGCGCGCAGGCGGAACATCTCAAGCTCGCGCTCCCCTTGCATGTGCCCTCCGGGGCGTGAGAACGTCAGACCGCGACGGTGTAGCTCGCGGACGATTTCATACAGCTCCGCGCCCTTGCTGAACTCGGGGCGCTGGATCAGCCGTCCCGTCCCATGCTCAAGGAGCCGGTCAACTTCGTAGATGTCGGCTACCTCCAAGCAGAGACGAGCGGCTGGGCTCAGGTCAAGCTCGGTTATGTGCATGATCCCTGGCCCCCTTTCAGAGCGTCAGTATGCGGTCGAGGTATTTGGCGACTTCGGAGGCGATCGACCGCCCGGCGCGGCGTTCGATCAACCCGGCGGCCTCCAAACGGTCCAGCGCGTCGATGATGGAGCCCTTCTGCTTCTTCTTCGCGCCGAAGGCGTGCCAAAGCTGCTCGACGGTGAGCGGTCCTTGCCCGTCGTTGCCCCGCACGATCAGGCTTTCGAGGACCGCGCTATCCCAGACGTGCTCGTGTCGAGAGTCGGGGTCTGTGTGCTGCGTGATTTCGTGGTAGTAGACGGCGGCGTGCGATGCGGTCGCCAGATCATTCCAACGGTGGACGAGGCCGCCTACGCGCAGGCGTTTGAGGCTCGCCGGGACGTGGCCGGGGGTGCTGACGATGCGCGCGACCTCGGTTTCTGAGATTGGCCGTTGCCGCTCGTTGTCGAGCATGATCTGAAGCACGGCCTGATCGAGATAGGCGTGCGCCTCAGATTCGGGTGAGCTACTTTGGTCGTGCATGGGAGAGCAACCTCCTGTGTCACGGTCTCGGGCGGGGCAGCAATCCCCGCGCCGGGGCCATATTTGCCTGTACGAACGGCAGCTATACGGGCAGCGCGGCATCCTGTGGGCGCGGGACACGACCCTGACACGCAGCGGGCACGGTCACGCAACGCGCGTCGCCGGCATGGCACGCAATGAGACGGCGGCGAGGCGATAGCCCACGCCTCGCGTCGCGCACACCAGCCCGTCGGCGCCGGCCTCAGCGAGCTTGCGCCGCAGCCGCGAGGCGTGGGAGTCCAGCGTCCGCGTGCTACCGGGCAAGCGAAACCCCCACACTTCTCGCAGCAGCTCGTCCTTGGTGTAGACACGGCCGGGGTCACGGGCGAGGTACACAAGTAGCGCGTACTCCAAACGGCGCAACTCCACGGGAGTCGGGCCGATCGTGACCTCGTGCGCGGCGGTGTCGATCCGAAGCTCCCCGTACTCGATCACGCAAGACCCCTCCGCGAGGTCGCGCCGCACAAGCGCCTGCACACGGGCGCGAAGCTCGGGATACGCGAAAGGAGCGCGCAACACGTCATCGGCTCCCGCCTCAAACCCCCCGCAGCACATCGCCGAGGTCGCCGCTCGGGGTCATCCACAGCGTCCGCAAGCCCCGCTTGACCTCGGGCATGAACGCGCCTGCGCGGAGCTTGCGCAGCACGTCAAGGCCCGCGCCTCGGCGCGTCGCGCGCCCGAAGATCACAAGCTCAACCTCCCACTCGCTGCACACGGCGCGCAGCTTCGCCGCGTCGCTGGCGCGACGAACCTCATAGCCATCCAGCGCCAACTCGTCGGCAAGCGCGAGGTTCACGTACTCCTCTCCGTAGAGAAGCAGCACAATCGGGTCATCATTCAGGAGCGAGCATCGCCCCGTGGCATCGGGCGCGTGCGCAGGCGGGGCGTGATTCTCGGTGGACGTAGCGGTCATCTGGCCTCCTTTTCGGCGCACCGACAGAAGCCGCCAACGAGCAGACGACCACACCGCAGACAGCTACGGTAGGCCCTGGGCATCGAAGGTGGTTTCTTCGGTGCTCTGGCCGGGCGGGTGGTTCAGACCCGTCCGGCCGCATGAATGGTCAATTGGGGCGGATGAGATAGCCACCCCTTCGGACAGACCATTGCCCGCCACGCAGACGAGCCCGCCTCCGCCCCCTATCCCGCTTCGTCAAGCGACATCCGCCCGCCGGGGCGCGCGCGGAGCAGTAGGTCGGTTCGATCCGATCGCGTGCATCAACTTTGCCGCGGCTACTACGAGCATGTGCGGCCCGTCCGGTAGGCGAACGTAAGTTCGTGTCCGCCCGTCCACGTAGTCTGATGCCAGATGCCGTTCTCAGCTAACCGTCCGCTTGTTACGCCCCGCCGGAGCGCCACCAATGGCAGTGACACCTGAGCTTGTGGGCGAGAGCTTTGGCAAGCCCGAGTCGGTGGAGCAGTGCCTCGCCATCATGGCCGAGGTCGCCGAGGAGCAGCGCGATAGGAACCGCCACCTGGACACGAAGGCTGGCAGCATCGCCGGATTCGCAGGGACGGCGTTGACGCTCAATCTGACCCTCGGGCGACCCCTCCTTGAGCAGCACTTCAGCACATATCCTTGGGCGCACGGCCTGATCCGGGACGCCTTTATCGGTTCGGCTCTGCTGTTCGCCGCTGCAGGCGTCACGGCCATTGGAGGGGTTCTACGCCCGGCTAGGACCAAGGATCTTGATGAGGAGGCGATCGACGCCTACGCCGACCGACCGAAGGTGATCACGCCGCCGCCAGAGCTACGGGAAACCTGGCTGCAGACTGTCGTTGCGACGGCGCTCGCGGATCGCAAAGCGGGGAACACAAAGGCCACATGGTCAAACATCGGCGTGGTGCTGCTCGTGCTCGGGATCGTTGGGCTGCTCGTGCAGGCGGCTACACTAGCGGTAGCGTCATGACGGTCGACGGCAAACCACCACCAAGGCCGCCACGACCAAAGCTAGACAAACTGACGGTCCTCAAAGAGAGCGAGAGGCCAAAGTGAGCCAGGACAACAAGTCGCCGTCGCCGGCACCGCCAAAAGCTGGATCTGCTCCGAAGCCAGCGCCGCCACGGCCAGAGCCGGACAAGCTCACGGTCCTCGCATGAGCAACGAGCCGACGACACCGAAAGCGCCGCCAAAGTCGTCCCCGAAGGCCGAATCTACGTCCGAGCCGGCGCCGCCGCGCCCAGCCTCCGACAAACTTCGCTCCGTACTCGGTGGGGGCGGACCACAAGGAAAGAAGTGATGAGCGACGATCCAAAGCCCAACCCGGCACCATCGGCGCCGCCGCGCCCACGGCCCGACACCATGACGAAAGTCGGGAAGTCGGAGAAAGGGCCGCGCGAGACGCGCTAGCTGGACCGCGAGGACGCGCACAGAGTCGCGTCCTCGCCGCGTCGGGAGTTGTCCGTCAAGCCCGAACATGGGTTTGACCTCCGTCGCGCGCCGAAACCCGGAACCGGCCGCGCGGCTTCTAACCTCGATGTGATGGTGTGCATCTTCTGTGGGCAAGACCGCAAGCGCAGCCGGGAGGATGTCTTCCCGAAATGGCTCCACCCGCTATTTCCGCTGTTGGGCGAAGCCGAATACCTGCGCCGCTTGGTGACGCCCTCCTCTGATGACGAGCATCGGCGCCCAGCGAGCGGCGTATTCGATGTCATCGTCCGTGATATCTGCACGACCTGCAACAACGGCTGGATGTCGCAGCTAGAGGAACAAGTAAAGCCCATCCTCACGCCGATGCTGCGTGACCAGCCGCGTATACTCACCGCCCCCGAGCAGCACCTTCTCGCTACGTGGGCTACAAAGACGGCCCTCACGATGCAGGGCGCGAACATCGGCGGCGAGAGGTTCACGCCTGCCGCCGACTACCACTGGTTCCACGACCATCGGGTTCCGCTACCAAACGCGCATATTTGGCTCTGCCGCTACGGCGGTCAAGGCAACTGGCCGCTGTCCGTCCACCAGTGGGGCATGACCATGCGACCGCCCGGCGCACCCGAGCCGCAGCCGAGCGACCCGGTGAACGGCTACAGCGTCGTCTTCGCCATCGGCCCGGTCGTCTTCTGGCTATGGGGGCACAGCCTCACCGGCGGCCCATACATTGAAGCGCGCTCAGACGATGCCCACCAGCTCATCTGGCCAGCACTCGGCAACGACGTTCATTGGCCCCCCCATCGCACGTTCCAGGCCGAGGCTGAGCTACAAGAGCTCTCTCATCGAACACCCACGGGTGTGGAGCCTCGCGGACTTGCCGAGATGGCCCCACGGCTACCCCAGCTCACGCACTAGCCTTCCGCGAGGGATACTGGCCCGGGCTCTAATCCGCTTCGTCAAGCGACATTCGCCCGCCAGCGAGCGACGCAAAGCGGTTCGCATTGACTTCGGCTGGCTCCATACCTGGAATGCGGTCGTGGACGACCTCCCCTTCAATCTGCCGCCGGGCGCAGGAGATGGGGATAGCCACCGTGCACCACACGAGCCCGGACACGACGATCGTCGAGCTGGAGCGGCTGCTGGGATCACGCTCGGCGCGCCGCCAGCCACGCAGCCCGTCTGATCTGCTTGGAGAGCGCCGCCGCGCCCGCGTGAGGCTCGCGGCTAGTCCTGGATTCCAACGTTCCGTCCGATGCCAGGCCGATGATCAGCCTGCGCATGACCGCTCAGAAGCCAGACGGCCGCGACGAGGGATCGCACTCTCAGGCAGGCACGCTAGCTGCCTCCGACGGCGACGACAGACGGCGCGGGCGGCAGAGAGCCGACGGGCCCGCCCAGACGCACCGGATAAGTCGCCGCGTGATCTTCGGTTCGAGGCGGGCACGCGCGCTGCGTGTCGGGGTGGGAGCTGCTTTTGGCGCGCTGACGCTGTGGCTGATCCTTCCGGTGATCGCCGGCGAGCAGGCTCCGCCGAAGCCCGTTGGGCTCCTTGTCTCCACCGATACGGCCCGCAACTCATCAGTTCCCCTATGGCAGTACCCCGACGGCGTTCTGTACCTCACTGTGACTGCCAACGGCTGCAAGAACCCCGTACTGCTGGATGGCCGATACGTGATATCGACCAACCTCTGGTACGGAGTGGAAAAACGTGAAAAACAGGCACTCCCGGAACAGGCTGCGGTCACACTCTATGGCGCCCGCGTAAGCCATGCCGAAATTGGACTGTCGAGCGAGACGAACCGCGCTAGTCTCGTGAACGAACCGACCAAGATCGTAGGTCTCGCGGGCAAGCCGGTGACGGTCTTCGATCACCCGTTGCCGTTGATCCGCCACGATCTCGATACGACCGCCGTGCTTGTCGCCACCGCGTGGCCGCAAGCCAAGACAGCGCTTCACTTCCGCATCTGGGCCGACCTGATCCACCGCACCGGCTTCAACAGTTGCTACCTCACGCTACCCGAGGTCTTGGACTCTGAAGCGGGGCAGTCAGTGGAAGCCGTCATGGCGGCATCCGAAGAGTCACAGCTGCCTCAACTGCTCCCCGGGCGCACCTGGGTGGGAGGCATCGAACTGGGTGCCGCAGACGTGCAGGCCGGCGTGGCGAATCGCATTGTGGTACCGAGCACGCTCGGTACGGGCGGCTACGGCACACCCCAAGGCGTGCGCTATGTCTGCCACAAGGAAGTGCCACAAAGAGCGCTGCCGTATCTCGACCAGCGCGACACGCCGGATCTACAGCCACCTATGGCAACCTGCGGCGGATCGCCGCTCTTTCAAGCAGTGAACGTCAATAGCGAAATCACGACGCGAGTGTTCGCGGGCGGCATCACTGGCGCACTTGCCGCAACTCTGATCATGGAGGCTTTGTTCTTGGGCGAGACCCGATCGACCGGCAGCCGGCGTGGCGATCAACGGACATCAGCTACCTGACGAGCTGGTTGACCGTCTTTAGACTGTCGTCCCCGCTGAGGCTTGGGCGTCGGGACGCCGAAGATGGTCGGAAAGCCATCACGCGTGTAGCTGATGGGAAATCATTCGTTCGTCAAGCGGCGGTCTCCTGAAGCGTGACGGTGTGTCCGAGGCGTTCGAGCTGTGCGATTAGCCGCCGGACGTGCTTTTCGGGGTCTAGGCGGGTGAAGTAGTCGCCGCCGGCCTCGCGGTAGACCTCGCCGGTGCAGAGCATGTGCCAGGCGGAGACGATGATCGAGTGTCGGATCGCGCCGATCGCCTTGCGGTGCCCGCGCCGGGGCTTGAGGCGACGGTATTGCGAGGAGAGGTAGGTGTCGCGGGAGCGGGTGTTGGCCTGGGCTGCCTCGGTGAGCGCGACCTGGAGGCACTTCGATCCCTTGCGCGTGTGTCCAGAGCGGCGCTTGCCGGCTGACTTGTCGTTGCCGGGACACAGTCCGGCCCAGGACGCCAGGTGCCCGGCGGTCGGGAACACCGACATGTCGGTGCCGATCTCGGCGATCATGACCTCTGCGGTGCGCCGCTGAACGCCGGGGATCGTGCAGAGCAGCTCAACGGCTGACTCGAAAGGGGCGATCTTCTCCCCGATCGCGTCTGAGAGCAGCGTGATCTGCTCATCTAGGAAGTCGATATGGGCGAGTATCGCGCCGACCACCAGCGCGTGCTCCTCGTCAAAACGACCCTCCAATGCTTCCCCTAGCGCGGGGATCTTGGCCCGCAGCTTGCCTCGTGCCAGATCGGCCAGTGCCTCGGGGTCGGTCGTGCCCTGCACAGCGCGTCGAGCATCGCGCGACCCGAGGCGCCGAGAATGTCCGAGGCTACGCAGTCGAGCTTGATCCCTGTGTCCTCGAGGATCTTGTGCAGACGGTTGGCCTCGCGTTGACGCTCAGCGATCTGAGCCTTGCGATAGCGCGTGAGGTTGCGCAGCGTGCGGATCGGCTTCGGCGGCACGAAGCTCGCTTTCAAGAGTCCCGCCTCAAGCAGCTGGCAGAGCCATGCAGCATCGGAGACGTCGGTCTTGCGCCCAGGGACCTGCTTGACGTGCCGCGCGTTGACCAGCATGCACTGAAACTCGTCCTCCAGGATCGCCCACGGCGGCTTCCAATAGACCCCTGAGGCCTCCATCACGACATGCGTGACCCCATGCGCGCTCAACCAGTCGCGCAGCCCAAGGAGCCCCTGCACCGTTGTCTTGAACTCCGCCACATGCTGCTCGCGCCGGCCACCACCGGCTGGGGTACGCACGCACGCGGTCACCTGCTCCTTATGAACATCCAGCGCCCCGGGACGCTCTATCACCCTCTCCATCACCGACTCCCTTGCACTCGACGACACGATCATCGCCCGGGGAGCCCTGAGAACTAACGAGTCTGATGGGCGTGCTCTTGGCAACAGTCCGAGGTGCCGGCAAAGCTCCCACGCCAAACTAACTACGGGCTCACAGCCACCAAGCGGAACCGGCGTCAGCAGGCGACCCCACAAGGATCACCGATTTCATCCGCCCGCGGGTGCCCGCCAAAGACAGGCATGGACAACTAACACGCTGACGATCGCGTAGTAGCTTCCACCATTCAAGGAGCGGTTAGGCCGGGAGCAAGAGTACCGCCGTGGCGGTACGGCCCTGGTCGGGTACGAAGACGAGACCCGTCAGCGCGTCCGCGGGCTGCCCGCGGACGCGCCGCAATCGGCTTTGCTAGTAGACGTCGGGGGGCACTCCTCGACGAGCGACATTCGCCCGCCCGCCAGGCGCGCAAAGTGGTTCGCATTGTGTCGGGTTGGCTCCATTGAAAAATGCCTGCAAATATGCTGTTTTCGTCGAAGAAGGACAGCTTAGGAGAGGAACCCGAGGACTCTCGTTGGCCTATTCATTGGCCTAAACGCAGGCAATTGTCAGCAGGACTCGCTGATCTGCGAATAGTCGTATCTGACCTACTGCTTGGTACGCAGGGGCCCTGTGTCGCAGCGAGGCGTTAGTCAGCGCGCGAACTCACGTGCTGCGTCTCCTCCGTTGTCCAAACCGGACTGGGCACGATGAATAGTCCCTCTTCGGCCCCCAGCCGAGCGGAAGTATTCTCCCGCTCGCTATACCTTCTCAGATCGTTCCAGTGTCGTGATTCATTGATTCGTGTGCAGTAGCGTGCGATTGAGTTGAGGATTTGCTCGGCGATTTTGGTCCAGACGAATGGTTTGGGGTTTTCGTTCCAGGTCTTGATCCAGGCGCGGATGTCGGTGTTGAGTTGGCGGACGGAGCGGTGGGTGCCGCGGCGTAACTTTTTGGTCGTGAGCCTCTGAGAACCAGCGCTCGACGAGGTTTAGCTATGAGCTGGAGGTCGGGGTGAAGTGCACAACGAATCGTGGGTGAGCGGCGAGCCAGTTACGGATCTGTGGGGTCTTGTGGGTAGAGGCGTTATCCAGGACGAGGTGAACGTCGAGGTGTGCTGGAACTTCGCGGTCGATGGTGTTCAGGAACTTCTTGAACTCGATCGCGCGCGGTGGCGGGAGTGCAGCGAACCGATGATCTGGCCGGTGGTGATGTCAAGCGCGGCGTAAAGGCTTGAGGTGCCAGCGCGCTTGTGGTCATGGGTTGCGCGCGCTGGCGTACCGGGAAGCATCGGCAGGGTCGGCGCGGTCCTGTCAAGTGCCTGTATTTGTGAGTAGGGTCGGCCCGGGGCGCGGTGTCGGCTTTTCAGCCGGTCCGTTTCCCCGGGCCGCCGACCGAACCGGACGTGCACGTTCCCGCGCATCCGGCTCTCCACAGGTATGCCGGTGGTGTTCATGTGATGGTCAGGCGTCGTTGCAGGCGGTCGAGGGGGAGGCCGGGGTCTGTTTGTGGCAGGTACCCGGCTTCCCACGGTGTCGGGATGCGGTTGCCTCGGTAGCGGTAGCGCGTTGTGCTCACGCTGCCGGGGTTGAACAGCATCGTCTTGCCGTCTGTCGGCCACCACCCCGGAAGGTAGCGGCGTCGCAGCCAGCGCCAGTTCGTCTTGGGGTGCTTGCGTCGCAGCCATCTAACGACCCGCTGCCAGGTATAGGCGCGCAGGTAGTTGAACGTCCGCGAGGACACCCCCGATCGGAAGTAGGCGCACCAGCCTCTGAGCACCGGGTTGAGCCGGTGGATTAGCTGGTCGAGCGTCTGCTGATGGTCGGTCTGGGTGATCGCCTTGACCTTCGCCTTCGCGGCTTGAAGTGACCGCTTGGACGGGTAGGTGTAGACGTACCTGCGACCGTTGTTCCCTTGGTGGCGTTGGATTCGCCAACCGAGGAAGTCAATGCCCTCGTCAATGTGAGCGACCCCGGTCTTCTCCTTTGACAGCGCGAGACCGAGCGGACGAATCGCCTGCTCGGTATCGGCGATCAGCGCCTCGGCGTGCCGCCGCTCACCAGCGACGCAGATGACGAAATCATCGGCGTAGCGGGTCATCCGGTAGTTCGGCTTGCCGTGGCGTCTGCGCGCCGCGCGCTGCCTCTGATCGCCCATCTGCTGCCACGCCCTGACGAAATGCTCGTCGAGCGCGCTCAGCGCGATGTTGGCCATCAGGGGCGAGAGAATCCCGCCCTGCGGTGTGCCTGTCAGCTGCGCTTCGAGGCCGCCGTGCTCGGTCATGATCCCGGCCTTCAAGAACGCCTTGATGAGCGCCAGCACGCGTTTGTCTGCGACCCGCCGTCGCACCCGGTCCAGAATGGCCGAGTGGTCAAGCTCGTCGAAACACGCTTCGATGTCTGCCTCCACAATCCACTCATAAGAGCGGCTCGTGAGGTAGTGCACCTCGGCGATCGCGTCCTGCGCCCGGCGTCCCGGCCGAAACCCGTAGGAACACGGCTTGAAATCGACCTCGAAGATCGGCTCCAGCACCAGCTTGACCGCCGCTTGCACGACCCGATCGCGGATTGTCGCGATTCCCAACCGGCGGAGCTTCCCGCCGCGCTTGGGGATCATCCGCTCCCGGACCGGCAGCGGCCGGTAGCTCCCGGACCGTAGCTCCTCACGAAGCCCGGCCAGAAGCTGCTGCACGCCCAACCTATGCTCGACGTAGTAGGCGGTATCGCCGTCCACGCCAGCCGAGCGTGACCCACGGTTCGCTCTGACCCGTAGCCACGCGACCTGCAACGTGGCTGGATCACAAACGAGGTTATGGAGGTCAATGAACCTCCGGTCCTGATCATCTTCAGCCCACTTGTTGAGCTTGCTCTGGATCTCGAGTACCCGCGCCTGAGCCCCACTGGCCTCAAGCAACGGCGCGTCGCTATTCAACGACGACCTCCTCGCATTCCAGCCGCACACCCAAAACCTGCTGCCTCCCTTCGCCATGCAGCCGGCTTTCCCGGCCTCGGACTACTACGGAGGCTCCGCCCCCGCCCGGTGGCATCAGCCGACGCTGAGCCTTCCCTACCCGACAAGGGGTAGGGGCCACCGGCGGGTTCCCACGTTCACTGCCGATCGATCGACGGGATAGACGACCAGCTTCTCCCCTGCGGGCCTGCCGCGACGACAAGCGCAGTCACTCGCCGCGAGACCCCGACACGACGTGACCGCCGTCGTCAGGGACCGGGTCCCCCGGAGAATTGCGGGGAACCCACACACCGCATAATCAGCCCAAATCCACCGGGTTAGAGCCGACCGCGTCGCTTGAGGGGATTCAATCACTGGTTCACTCGCGTTTCGCCGCTCCGTCTCGCTTGCCGCACCCGCGAAGTCCGGTAGTCCCTCCGCGTCACGGCGTTGTCAGGGCCGCTTTCCGCCCTCCCCCGCAGCTCCGGGATCAGGCTGCCCTCAGCTACCACCAGGCCGCTGCGGCAGCCCAGCAACGGGGTCTCTCACCCCGCTCGATCCGACAGCACCTCGTGGCGCACCTTCTCATCCACGCACAAAACGACCGCACGCTCTGGCGGGTTCAGGTAGAGCCCCACGACGTCGCGGACCTTCGCCACGAACTGCGGATCCTTGGACAGCTTCCACGTCTCCTGCCGGTGGGGTGCCAGCCCGAACGCGCGCCAGATACGGTGCACCGCGGACTGTGTCAGCCCGACTTCCTTAGAACGTGTTTCATAATGACTTGAGGCGTCGCCAGCAGATGATTGCGGCGGCGAGGTGGAGGAACGCGAGGTGTTGTTCGGGGTCGCGCTCCCAGCGGATCCTGAGTCGTCGGAACTGGTGTAGCCAGGTGAAGGTTCTCTCGACGACCCAACGGTGGCGGCCGAGCCCGGAGCCGTGATCGGTGTTGCGTTTGGCGATCACGGGCTTGATGCCGCGCGCGCTGACCTCGCGACGGTACTTGTCGTAGTCATAGCCACGATCTGCGAACAACGCGTCAGGACGCTTGCGTGGACGGCCGATCTTCCCCGCGACGGGCTTCACGCCGTCCAACAGCACCAACAACTGTGTGACGTCGTGACGGTTGCCGCCGGTAAGCGCGAGTGCCAGCGGCAGACCGCCGGCGTCGGTCAGGAGGTGATGCTTTGAGCCCGTGCGGGCACGGTCGACCGGCGAGGGGCCGGTGAGGAGCCCCCCAAAAGCGCACGAATATGGCTCGCGTCAGCAGCAGCCCGTGACCAGTCGATCTCGCCGGCCGCGTTCAACCGCTCCAGCACCACCTGGTGCAAACGCTCCCAAACCCCGGCTTGCTGCCATTCCCGTAGTCGTCGCCAGCACGTCACACCGGACCCATAGCCGAACTCGGTTGGGAGATCTCGCCACGCGATCCCGGTGTGCAGTACGAAAAGGATCCCGTTCAGCGCAGCTCTATCGTCCAAGCGCTTGCGCCCCGGATATCGCCGGCGACGCTCGACCACCGGCAACAACGGCTGAACCTCAGCCCACAAGCCGTCATCTACCTCAAACCGTGATGGCACCTCCAACACCCCCGATAGTCGACCACACCTACCGGAAGACTTCGCCGCCTACCCAGACACCCCTTCATTCTGAAACAGGTTCTTAGCCATCGAGCGGGTCGACCAGTGCGTTGCGTCCCTTTGGTGTGCTCTCCAGCGTCTTTACGATCACCTCCTCGACCTTCTCGTCGGTGATCTTGCGGGGCTGCCCAGGCCGAGGCTCATCGGTCAGGCCGTCGAGGCGATGCTCGGCAAACCGGCCACGCCACTTGCGAACCATCGGCCGATGCACCCCAAGCCGCTGCGCGATCTCGCTGTTATTCAAGCCATCGGCTGCAAGCAGAACCACCCGAGAGCGCAAAGCAAGAGCCTGCGCGCTCGTCCGACGACGCGCCCACGACTCCAACTGCGAGCGCTCCTCACCACTCAACTCAACAAGAACCGGCATAGAGATAGACAAACATACTGCCTACCCAACTAGCACCGAATTAATGCATCACAACACTAGGTAGGAGTGCCGAGTCGGCCAAATTGTCCGATGGGGCGATCTGTACGCCGCCCCTGACACCACGACGCCCAAATAGCTGTAAGGCTGGGCACCATGAGCGGTTCGACCGTGACGAAGACCGCCGCCGCCGGTGCCCAGGTGATCCTCCTGACGCTGGCCGCCGGCCAGTTCCTGATGGCGCTCGACAGTTCGGTGATGAACGTCTCGATTGCGACGGTCGCCGAAGATGTCGGCACGACGGTCACCGGGATCCAGGGGGCGATCACGGCCTACACGCTCGTGATGGCGATGCTGATGATCCCCGGGGCGAAGGTCGGCGCGATAATCGGTCGCAAGCGCGCGTTTATGATCGGCTGCGTCATCTATGGCTGCGGCTCGCTCACCACGGCGCTGTCACAGAGCCTGCCGGTGTTGCTGTTCGGCTGGTCCTTCCTCGAGGGCGTCGGCGCGGCGCTCATCCTGCCGTCGATCGTGGCGCTGGTCGCCGGAAATTTCCCGGCGGCACGCCGTCCCGCAGCCTACGGGCTTGTGGCCGCCGCCGGGGCGATCGCGATCGCTGTCGGCCCGCTGATCGGCGGGCTCGCGACAACCTATGCGTCCTGGCGTTGGGTCTTCGCTGGTGAGGTCATGCTCGTGTTGGTCATCCTCGTGCTCGCGCGTCGCGCCGTGGACGCTCCCCCCGACCGCCGGCCGAAAATTGACCTGATCGGCGCCGTCCTGTGCGCCGCGGGCCTTGGCGTGTTCGTCTTTGGCGTGCTCAAGTCCGGCTCGTGGGGCTGGGTGGCGCCGAAGTCGGGCGCGCCTCAATGGTTTGGAATGTCGCCCGTGCCGTGGCTGATGGTCGCCGGGCTCGTGTTGGTCTGGTCGTTTCTGCATTGGGAGGCGCGCATGGTCACGCGCGGCCAGGAGCCACTTGTCGATCCGGCGCTGCTGCGCAACGAGCAGCTCGGGGGCGGGCTGACCATGTTCTTCTTTCAATACCTCCTGATGATGGGGGTTTTCTTCCTGATCCCGCTCTACTTGTCGGTGGCACTAGGACTGTCGGCGATCGCCACCGGGGTTCGGATCATGCCTATGTCCTTGACCCTGCTGGCGGCGGCGCTGGGAGTGCCGCCGCTGTTCCCGGACGTCTCGCCGCGGCTGGTTGTACGCGTCGGGATCCTCTTGATGCTGCTCGGGTTGCTGGTGCTGCTGGCTGCGATCGATATCCATGCGGGGGCCGAGATCGTGACCGTGCCGTTGCTGCTCGTCGGGCTCGGCCTTGGCGCGCTCGCATCGCAGCTCGGCGCTGTGACCGTCTCGGCCGTGCCCGACGAGCAGAGCTCGGAGGTGGGCGGGCTGCAGAACACGGTGACCAACCTCGGGGCCTCGCTGGGCACCGCCCTCGTGGGGTCGATCCTGATCGCCGTGCTGACAGCATCGTTTCTGACACACATCGAGATGAACAACGCGGTCCCGCAGAGCGTCAAGGACAAAGCGACTATCGAGCTGGCCGCGGGCATACCGTTCATGTCCGACAAGCAGCTCGAAGCCGCAACGAAGGAAGCGGGCGCGAGCTCGGAGGTGACGAAGGCGGCGCTCGACGCCAACGCCCACGCTCGCCTCGACGGCCTCCGCGCCGGCCTTACGGTCCTGATCCTGATCGCGGCCATCGCGCTTTTCTTCGTCGGACGTATGCCGACACGACAACCCGGCTCCGGGCCGGCACCTGCCCGAGCCTAGGCGTTTTGTGGTCGGCAAGTGAGGCGATTGGCGCCGGCGAGCCCGGCCAGCTCGGTCCCCGCTAGCCCGCGAGCGCGTTCTGCTTGATCTGGTCGAACTCGGCCTGGGTGATTGTGCTCTGGTCTAGGAGTGTCTTTGCGTTGGCTATCTGAGCGGTTGGGTCGCTCGTGCCGGCTACGGACTGCACGTACTGGTCCATCTGCGACTTCGCTGCTTCCTGCTGCCGGATCGTCCGTTCGGTCATGCCCTTGTGCTCGGCGATGAGGTAGACGAACACACCGAGGTAGGGCAGCACGATGACGAAGATGATCCATGCTGTCTTTCCCCAACCCGAGATGTCGTCGCGACGGAACACATCGGCGAAGACTGTGAAAAGAATCCAGAGCCAGACGATGAAGAAGAAGAAGATGAGCATCGTCCAGAAGACTTCGAGAAACGGATAGCTGGTCGCAATCAACGTGTAGCTCCTTGTCCTCGCGGTGCGGCTCGCGCCGCATTTACCAGGAAGACTCTAACAAGTTGACATCGCCGCAACCTGTCGTATTGGCCGCTGGGTGTAGCCGATCCGGCGGGCCGGCGATACGGGGAGTTGGATCGACCGGCGTAAGCTTGGTGCATGGGGTTGGACTGAGGATGGCCGATAAGCGTCGAAGACGGGTTGCGGAGTTTATCGAGCCGCTTCGGGTGATGCCCGGGTCGAAGGCGATCCTCGCCAAGGACTTCGACCCTGCCTTCAAGGGAGGCGTGAAGAAGAAGAAAGAGGGGGTCGCCTTGCTCGCCGAGGGAGTGCGGCTGCTCTCGGAGTACCAGGCACGGCTGGCGGCTCAGGACACGTGGGGGGTGCTGGTGGTGTTGCAGGCACTGGACACCGCCGGAAAGGATGGGACGATCCGCCATGTGATGAGCGGGGTCAACCCGCAGGGCGTCGCTGTGCACAGCTTCAAGGTGCCGTCGGCCGAGGAGCTGGATCACGATTTTCTCTGGCGTTACGCGCAGCGTCTTCCAGAGCGCGGCGAGATCGCCATCTTCAACCGCTCCCACTACGAGGAGGTGCTCGTGGTGCGCGTACATCCAGAGAATCTCGATCGCCAGAGACTCCCCGAGGCGGCGAGGACAGGAGACATTTGGCAGCGCCGCTACCGCGAGATCAACAACTGGGAGCGGTATCTCACCGAAAACGGCCTGCGGATCGTCAAGCTGTTCTTGAATATCTCAAAGGAGGAGCAGCGCGCCCGCTTGCTGCGGCGTATCGACCTCCCCGACCACAACTGGAAGTTCTCCGCGGCTGACGTCAGCGAGCGTGAGCGCTGGGATGACTACCAGAGCGCGTTCTCGGAGATGCTCTCGCATACGAGCACGGACTGGGCGCCGTGGTATGTGATCCCCGCCGACCGCAAGTGGTTCGCCCGGTTCGGAGCGGCGGCCGTGCTGGTTGACACGCTGATGGAGATCGACCCCCGCTTCCCGCCGGTCACCAAGCAACAGCGCGAGGCGCTGCTCGAAGCCAAGGCGCATCTCGAGGAGCAAGCGCCCAAAGGCGCCCCGGAAGATCCCTTCGAGCAGGAGCGCCAGGACACATAACAATTGCGGCCAACGCCTAGCCAGTATCTACCCGTCAGTCAGATAGGTGGCCCCCGCAGGGGACTCGCGGGCTTGGATCTCATCGAGAGCAGCCTCGAGTGTGGGGTAGAAGTGTTCGCGATCGAGAGTCTCCAGCAGGCCGTAGCGCAAGGTGAGGTCCTGCAGGCGGCTGCGCATCTCTGCGAACGCCAAGTGGGTCCCGGCGGCATTGAGCTCGTTGTCGAGCTGCTCGAGCATCTCGGCGGCGGTGACGTCGACGTCGGTGACGGCCTCGCACTGTAGGACCACCCACTGAGGCTGGTGGTCACGGACGAGTTTGCGGATCTGCAGCCGGAAGGCGCCCGCGTTGGCAAAGAACAAAGGCGCCTCCCAGCGGTATACGACAACACCCGGAATCTGCTCCGCGTCCGGATGAGCGTCAACGTCGTGCCACCCGTCGTCACCTTCGAGCTTGCCCAAGACGGCGCCATGAGGCCACCAGTTGCGTCTAAAAAAGAGCAGGATCGCGAGCGTGACGGCGACGACGATGCCCTGCAGCACGCCGAGCAGGATCACACCGGCGGTTGCGACGAGGGATACCGCGAAGGCGCTCTTGCGAACGTGCAGATAGCGGCGCAAGATGCTCACGTCCATCAATGACAGCGCGGCAACGATCACCACGGCGGCCAGTGCCGTTTGCGGCAGGTCGGCCAGCAGCGAGCTGAGGAACAGCAGGAGCACCACGACCAGAGCCGCACCCACAACGCTGGTGAGCTGGCTCTTGGCTTTTGACTGTTCGGCTACCGCTGTCCGTGAGCCGCTGGTCGATATCGCAAAGCCCTGAAAGAGTCCTGCGGCGATGTTCGCCGCTCCCATGCCGATCATCTCCTGGTTGGGCTCGACCTCTTCACCGCGCCGAGCCGCGAAGCTGGTCGCGGTGGCGATCGTGTCGGTCAAGGACACGAGCGTGATGCCTACCGCGGCGATGAGCAGGGGAACGACGTCGCCGGCGCTCGTCCACGGGAGCGTGGGCGTGGGAATCCCCTGGGGCAGTGCGCCGACCGTGGCCACGCCCTTGCCGGCGAGCCCAAACACAGCCGAGGCGCCGGTGGCGCCAACGACCCCGACCAGCACCGCGGGCAGCCGAGTGGTTATGCGGGGGAGCACCAGCAGGAGGGCGAGCACAGCGACGCCGACGAGGAGGGTCGTCGTTTGCGTCTGGTCGAGGTGCTCTGCGAACGCGCGTAGCTCCGCGAGGAACGAATCGGCGTGCGTGGAGAATCCAAACAGCTTTGGCAGCTGGCCGACGATGATCGTGATCGCAAGGCCATTCATGTATCCGACCTGCACCTCCTTTGACAGGAGGTCGGCGACGAACCCGAGCTTCCCCAAGCCAAGACCGATCTCGGTAAGCCCCACGAGGACCGCAAGCATGCCGGCCAGGGCGATTGCGCTTGCGGGATCTCCGGTTACCAACAGCGGGGTGATGGCAGCAAGGATCAAGGGCGAGATCGAGGAATCGGGTCCGAGCACCAGCACTCTGGAGGGCCCGAACACGGCGTAGCCGACGAGGCATGCGATCGTCGTATAGAGACCAGTGGCCGCCGGGAGTCCGGCCAGCTCGGCGTACGCCATGCCCTGCGGAACGAGGATCGCCGCCAGCACCACACCTGCCACCAGATCCGCTCGCAGCCACGAGCGCCGATACGTTCGGACGACGCGAATGCCCGGCACCCAGCGCTCGGCTCGGGTCGACACGCGCCGGCTCATGTCATCGAGCCTGAGAGCCTTTAGACACGCTCTCAGGCTCCCGCAAGCAGCGCGACACGTAGGTTGCCCAACCGGTGCCGAGCAGCATGCCGGCGACCACGTCGCTTGGATAGTGGACGCCCAGGTAGACGCGAGACGCGGCCACCGCGAGAGCGATCAGCAGCGCGAGGCCGGCAGCCACCCGGGTTAGCTTCGGCGATGCCCCCGCCGCCGCCATCGCGAACACCAGCGAGAACCAGAATGCGCTCGCCTGCGTCGTATGGCCCGAGGGAAAGCTCGAGCCGGTAACTGCCTGCAGGTGCTCCACGGGCGGGCGCGGGCGCGACACAAGCAGCTTGACCCAGTCTGAGATCAGCATCGCGCCGCCGAGGCTGAGCGCGACCGCGAGCGCCTCTCGGAGCAGGCCCGCCCGGGCAAACGCCAGGCACGCGATCAGAGCGAGCGGAACCAGCAGGAACGCACTGCCCGCCCAGGTGATCACCCGCACTACGTCGGTGAGTGCCGCTGTGCGCTGAGCGGCCACGTCGCGTACTGCGTTCAGCTCGGCCGAGTCTACGACTGAGGTCCAGAGCTCCCCGACTCCCCAACCGAGGAGCACGAAGACGGCCAGGCCGAGCACCAGCCGCGCGGCCGGGTGGCTCACCGGCCAGCCGCCACCCGTAGGAGCGCACCCAGGTTGTCCGTGGTCAGTGCCGCAGCTCTGGCGGCCGGTGGCAAGCCAACTCCGCTGGGCAGCCGTACCCGTAGCGCGCCTGGCAGCGACGCGAAGCGCAGGGGGGGATCGAGCATGAGCGCCTCGCCGTCGAGCCCAACCTCCACCGGGCCTCCGGAGCGGACCTCGAACTCCGGGGTCGACCACGACAGGAGGCCCGGAAAGCGGCCCGCCTGACCGACCAGCTCGAGCGCGACGAGCTTTGACGCGTCGGCGGCGCTGCGCACCCGTGCGGCCAGGACGCCGAGCTGGCCCGTGTCGATTCGCTCGCGCGTGCCCGCGCCGGCGAGGCTCGCCAGCCGATACGGATTGTTCGATACGAGCACGAGCGGCGCGTCGTCGCAGCGGCTCCCGTCCGGAGCGGTGAACTCGAGATCGATCGGCTCCGCATTGGGGCCCAGCAGGTCGGGCAGCATGCCAGTCCAAGTCTCGAGCTTGGCGTCGCGGTAAGCGTCGGACTGGACGACCTTGGCATAGACACCGAGCGAGGCGTTGTTGACGAACACACGGTCGTTGACGCGCGCAAGATCGATACGCCGCTCCACACCGTCCGTGAACGCATCCAGCGCGCCCA
This sequence comes from uncultured Solirubrobacterales bacterium, assembly GCA_963809705.1. Classification (GTDB taxonomy): domain Bacteria; phylum Actinomycetota; class Thermoleophilia; order Solirubrobacterales; family Solirubrobacteraceae; genus Palsa-744. Next base: position 1,685,245 of record CAWEKF010000002.1, read on the forward strand.
CGACGTCATCACGGTCAAGGCCGAGGTCCAGGGCGAAATGGTTTCGAGTCCCCGCAGGAATGCAGACGTGGGCGATGTCGCGCCGAGCGGCAACCGTCGCAACAAGGGCCTGCGAGCCATCGCCACCGGCCATCCCTATGACCTGCGCACCGCGTGCGATGGCGCTCTCAGCGAGCTCGAGCAGGTCATCGCCGGGCTGCAGAACAACCGGCTCGATGCCCCGTCGCCGAGCTTGAGCAGCAAGGTCAAAGCGCTCGGCCTTACCCCCACCCGACTTCAAGTTGATGATCAGCACCGCAGATCCGGCAGCGCCCACCGGTATGACCTCCCCAACCACGCCGCTGACGGCCGCTTTCCCGGTCCGTCCCAGCGCGTAGCGCGCGGCGAGCCCGAAAACGACCAACAGCCCGAGCAGCGCAACGAGCAGGACCACCCCTTGCCAGTTGGTCACCAGCACCACGATCAGCCCGATCCCGCTTAGCGCGGCCAGCGCGGCGCTAAGCGCTCGCCGTGGGCCGCGACGGGTCAAGGCGAACCAGACGAACGCGCTACAGACCAGCACCAGCACGACCGCCAGCACAGCGACGGGCACATCGCCCGCCAATGCGATCGCGGCCACCACAACCATGACAACCGGCGCGACGAGCGCAACGAGCGCGGCGATACGGAACCGCCACGGCGGCCGTACCGTCAGGTCGCTACCCGGAGTCGCGGGGGTCGCGTGCACGGTGAGTCCCATCTTGCCAGGACCCGCACGGGATGTCATTTGGCGGACCTGTTCCTCGAAAGGCCGCTCGATCTTCGAGGCGGCACGCGCCGGTCTACCCAACCCGAATGGGCTTCAAGTGGATGGTCCGGCGCGCATCGTCGGTGGCGCCGTCCTCGTAAGCATCACCACCCCGACACTCATGATCGTGAACGCCACCAGGCTGCCGGCGATCGCCGCCGGACCGCGGGTGTAGCGCTCTTGGAAGAGCCAGATGCTGAGAATGACGCTCACGGAGGGGTCCACAATCACGAGCAGAGGCTGGGACACGCTGAGGGGCCCGACATGAAGGGCCGCCTGCACCAGGATGATGCCTGCGGCCCCACCGGCGGCCAATGCGTAGACCGGCCAGTCGGTGAATACCGCGGCGACCCCCGATTCGGTCAGGGTCTCAGTGGTCGTCTTGATGAACGTAGCCACGAGCGCCCACACGATGGCGGCGGCTGTCGCGTAGAGCGCTGCCCTGCGCCTCGGTGAACCCCAACGGGCTGCCAAGGTCATCGCAGCTGCCGCGCCGCCGAACACCGCCAGCGCCCCCGCCCAGGCGTGTGCGGTCGGTGTGGGGGTACCCCCCTGCGGCTGGTCGACGGCCACGAACGTGGCGAGCGCGACGCACGTGAGTACAGCCGAGCCCCATGCGGCGGGACGAATCGCCTGACCTATCCACACCTTCCGCAACAGGAGACCGAAGACGAGCTCTGTCACAAGCAGCGCCTGCACTATCGAGAGCTGACCGCTCTTCAGAGCCGCCGCCTGAAAGACAAACGCCCCGAGTCCGGCTGCCCAGCCAAGCAGCCACAGCGGACTGCGGATGAGATACGCGAGAAGGCGCAGGCCTTTCGCCTTGCCCACCCGGCCGCTCGTGCTTGCAACGTGCTGCGTTGCCACGTACAGCGCGTTGGAGAACGCTGCACAGAGAGCGAGAATTGCGCTCACCGGGGCGGCACTCACCGGCCGCCGAGGTCTGTGACGATCTAGGCGAGGATCTTTGCCTTGGCGGTCGCGAACTCCTCGTCAGTGAGGACACCCGACTCGTGCAACTGACCGAGTTCCTTGAGTTTCTCTATCGAGTCCTCTTCTGGCGGGGGCGGCGCGGCGGCCGTCTGCTGCTGTTCTTGGGCGGCCCTCTGATCTTCTTCCTGTCGGGCCCAGCGGCCCTGCTGACGATGCTGAACGGCCCCGGCGGCGCCGCCTGCGACGGCTCCGGCGGCGGCTACGCGTGCAACACGGCGAAGTAGTGGCATGCGCTGATCTCCTTCTCTTCTAGGATGCCGACTCGGCGGCATTGAGGGCTTGGATGGCGGCGATGATCTCCTGCGTTGGGACCCGCTGGAAGTCCAGCAACCGTCCCCCGTTGCGGCTCACCGCAGCGGCGAAGGGACCGGCCCAGGCGTTCTCGAAGCAGATCAGCACGGCCGCTTCACCCGGCTCCAGTGCCTCTCCCGCCAAGACGGCATCCTCGTCGCCGAGCATGCCAGTCCGCGCCCCTTCGAATACGAGAAGGTCGCCCGCGCCGTCACCGTCGAGGTCGCCGATCTCAAGGCCCGAGACCACGCCCTCAGCATCCTTTTGGACCACGAGCACATCTATGACCCGGATGATCCCCCGGTTCACGAGGTCCACGAACATTGGGATTGCCTCGCCGGTTCGCGGCGCATCCGGAGGGAAGCCAATCACGACAATGTCGACGGGGCCCAACTCCAACTCCTCGCTGCTCACGGCTCCTCCTCTGATTGGTCTGTCGTCCTCCAAAGGATGCACAGCGACATTGACGGTATCACGATGGAGTGTCGATCGCCACGTGAATATGAGCGAAGAAATTCGACGAGCTGATGTGATCGGATAGCTCGCGCAGGTTGTAGTCGTTCCAGGCTGCGGTTGTGTCTAGTCTGGGTTGCCGCGAGGGCGGAGTCACAAGTCCGGTGTCAGGAATGCCCCCACGAGGCTAGCGTCCAGATACTGCCATGAGTCGAACTGGTGAGAAGTCTTCCGGGGCGATTGACGATCTTGACAGCGCCGGCTTGCGCGAACTGCATGCGTTCGTTCTGGGACTCGGTCGCGCGCTGGCCCTGGCCGGAGCAGCAGTAAGCGAGACGCAGGAGCGTCTGACGGCTGTCGCTGCGGCCAGCGGCGCGCAGGAGGCACGCGTCGTCGTGCTCCCCACGGCGCCGATCATCGCGTTTGGGCGGGCCGGCTCGACCACGATCGAGTCGATCCCCCCAGCTCGGGGCTGGTCTGCGCCTGACCAGATATCAGCGCTCTACGAGCTCGTGGGTGAGGCGGAACGGGGCGAGGTCGAGCCGGTCGCGGGCCTGAGTCGACTGCAGACGATTCGCGCCATGGCGCCCCGGCATGGTTTGGTGGTGAGCCTGGTGAGCTATGTGGCGATGACGGTCGGGCTCTGCCTGGTGTTGCAGCCGACGCCTGCCGATGTAGCGGTCGCGGCTTGCCTGGGTGCCGTTGTCGGCGTACTCGTGCTCGCTGTTCGTGGCCGCCAGACGTTGATGGTGCTGGTTCCCATTGCGACGGCGACAGTGACGTCAGCGCTCAGCTTCCAGGCGCTCAAGCATGGGATCGCCGCTCCGGGGCTGCGTGCTCTTATCGCGCCGCTTGTCACATTCCTGCCGGGTGGCGCCCTGACGACGGGAACACTTGAGTTGGCTTCGGGCGAGATGGTTGCGGGTTCCAGTCGACTGGTGTTCGGGAGCGTGCAACTGCTGCTGCTCGCGTTCGGATCGTTGCGGGTGCTGAGCTCGTCGGACTCCCGAGCGAAGCAGTCCTCCACGACGCTCACGCGAACCTGCTCGGTTGGTGGGCGCCGTGGCTCGGCGTAGTGATCTTCGGTATCGCCATCGCTCTTTACTCCTCGGCGCCCCGAGGCGCGCTGCCCTGGCTCATGACCGTCCTGCTCGCTGCATGGATAGGACAGCGATTGGGGCAATCTGCTTTTTGGGGCAGATGTAAGCGGCTTCTTCGGAGCGCTTGTGATGACGCCGGTCGCGCTTGCGATCGCGCGCCTGCCGGGAGGCCCTCCGTCACAGGTCATGTTTCTGCCGGCCTTCTGGTTGCTCGTCCCGGGGGCCCTGGGCCTCATCGGCGTGACCGAGATCTTCGGCAATCCAGCGACGGTCAGCATCGCAGACCTCGTGACACCGGTCGGGTCGATCGTCTCGATCGCGCTCGGGGTGCTCGGCGGCGTCTCGCTCTATCGCGCGCTCGCCGAGACTCCCCCGCGGCTGCGTCGCTGAGCTATAGGTCCTGGCGAGCACGAGCGTCGAGCTTCGGGACGGCGCAAGGGTCACAGACTACGTAGTTAACCCTGTTTACGTAGTTAACCCTATTCCGATTTTGCGGTTATTCCGGGAGGACGCCAAATTGTGCCTTCCGTACATTTTTGTGTTATGGCGGCTATGGAACCCACGGCTGGCCGCCCGGTATCGATGCCTAGGTCTGCGGCGGCTTCGATCCCGAAGCCGAATGCGATCACGTGGGTGACGCTGGCGTTTATGACGACGGCGTCGGTTGCGAGCTTGCGCAGCGCACCGACGATGGCCGTATATGGGTTGGTGTGCGTGTTCCTCTACATCGTGCCGGCGATCGTGTTCCTGATGCAGGCGCTGGTCGCGGCGGAGCTGGCGTCGGGTTGGTCGGGCGGTGTCTTTCGCTGGGTGAGCGAGGGCATCTCTCCGCGTTGGGGACTGCTCGCGGTCTGGTGCCAGTTCGCGATGACGATCTTCTACTACCCGACGCTGCTGGGGTTCGTCGCGAGCACGCTGGCGTATGTGTTCAACCCGGATCTCGCGGAAGGGTCAGACGACGGTGCCTCGCCAGACGCAGAGATCCTCCGGTGGAGCCGCCCGCAACAGTCGAGCCGACAGCGGCTGCACCCGCCCCTGCACCCGCGCCTCCACCGCCTGCGGCCCGACCGGCCGAGGAGCCCGGCTCCGGCGGCGGCCATCGCTGGACCTACTGGCTCCTCGGTGCCGTGGTCGTCGTTTTGCTGGTGATCGGACTCATCACCTTCAGCGGGGAGAAAAAGAACGCAGAAGCACAGGCAAAGGCGCAGCAGCTCACCCAGGCCTACCAGCAGGCGGGCCTCCCGGTTCCGCCGAGCCAGGACACGATCATCACCTCGCTCGGAACCGACGGTGGCGCTGTCTGTGAAAACCCGGCAAACGCGCTGGGCAAGGCCGCGCTGTTCGACCAGATCGCCAACGGGGCCGACTTCGTAGGGCGCCGGCCGGTGATCGTGGACTCGCGCGCACTGAAGGGCGAGGCGCTGATCTTGCAAACCTATTGTCCCGAGAAGCTGCCGAAGTACGAAGAAACGATCGCTCACCTCAAGCACGAACAGACAATCAGGCCGTGATGTGATGCCAACGGATGATCTCCGCAGCGCGGTGGCAGACCTGATGAGTCACGCCAAAGACGATCTCGCGGAGCTCGTCGCCTTCAAGTCCGTCGCCGACCCGAAGCAGTATCCGCCAGAGGAGTGCGAAAAGGCGGCCCGCTGGGTAGCAGACGCCTTTGCGGAGGTGGGGCTAAAGGACGTTGCCATGTCCCCGACCCCGGACGGGAGCATGGCCGTACACGGACACGCTCCGGGACCGGCCGGCGCACCCACGGTGCTTCTCTACTGCCATTACGACGTGCAGCCGCCGCTTGGCGAGGAGGCGTGGCAGACGCCCGTGTTCGAGCTGACCGAGCGCGACGGGCGCTGGTACGGGCGCGGCTCGGCTGACTGCAAGGGCAATATCGTCATGCACCTGACCGCTCTGCGGGCGCTGAAGCAGACCCACGGTGGGTTTCTCTGTGGTGTCAAGCTGATCTGCGAGGGCTCTGAGGAGCAGGGCACCGGCGGGCTCGAGGCATTCGTGCCCGAAAATGCCGAGCTGCTGTGCGCCGACACGATCCTCGTGTGCGACACCGGCAACTTCGCGGTGGGCATTCCGACCCTCACCACGTCGCTGCGCGGCATGACAAGCGTCGACGTGACCGTCAATGCTCTCGCCAGCGCCATGCACTCCGGCATGTTCGGTGGTCCCGCGCCCGACCCGGTCGTTGGACTGCTGGCGATGCTCGCCTCGATGCACGACGCCGAGGGGAACACGACGATCGACGGGATCGACGCGACCCAGCAATGGTCAGGTGTGGACTATTCGGCCGAACAGTTCCGCAGCGACGCACAGGTTCTCGACGGCGTCGAACTCATTGGCAGCGGCTCGCCCGCAGATATGCTGTGGGCTCGTCCAGCTGTCACCGTGCTGGGGATCGACATCCCGCCGGTGATCGGCTCGGCGTCCGCGATTCAGGCGTCCGCCGCGGCCCGTGTCAGCCTGCGGGTGCCACCCGGGATGGGCGGTCGCGCGGCGCAGGAGGCCCTGATCGCGCACCTGGGCAAACGAGCTCCTTGGAGCCTGCAGTGCGAGATCGAGCGCGTGGCGGTGGGCGACCCATTCGTGGGCACCCTCGATGGGCCCGGATTCGAGGCGCTCAGGTCGGCCCTCGAGGAAGCCTACAGGCGCCCAATGACGACCGAGGGCCAAGGCGGATCGATCCCGCTGTGCAACGTCTTTGCCGACACCTATCCGCAGGCGGAAATCTTCCTGATGGGCGTCGAGGAGCCCACATGCCTCATCCACGCGCCCAACGAGAGCGTCGACCCCTCTGAGATCGAGAACCTCGCTCTCGCGGAGGCGCTCTTCCTCGAAAAGTTGCGACATCCGGACGCTGATGCTTGAACACGCCAGCCATGAGATGCGGATCGTCTCGTGAGAAAGGTCACCCCATGATCAGCCACACCCACAAACGCCAGCGTCGCGGCTCAGGCTACCGTCGTACAACCCTTCGCCACAATCGTCCGGGCAAGATCGCGACGCATTGGGCTTTTCGGGTTGGCGGGCTGGGCCTCTCCCTATTCGTCTTGGCCGCGTGTGGCTCAGGCGGCGGGGCGAGTGTGGCCAGCAGCCTGAGCCAGACTGCCTCCAGCCGCGCCGATGGCACCGCCGCGAGCACCAGCGGCAGTGCACCAACCGCCACGCAGGTCAAAGGCCGAGACCCAAGCCTCCCAGAACCAAACAACGACTGCGTCGGCGCAAACAAAGTCGGCTACGACCGCAGCCGCTAAATCGACTCCCACCACCACGAGCACTACGCCGACACAGACGCAGACAGTTACCCAGACCAAAACGGTCACCGCACCGTCGAAGACAACGACCGTGACCACACCTACACAGACACAGACAAACACGGTCGTCAAAACCCAGACCGTCACCACCCCGACCACCCCAACCACCACCACGAGCCACGCTCCGGCGGCGGCGGCAGCCGGCGCCGCGGCAGCAGCAAAAAAGAGCCATCCTCGGAATCGAGCGGTCTGCCGGGGTGGGCCTGGGCACTGATCGGTGCTGCCGTTGTCGGTGGCGCAATCTGGATTATCAGCTTGATTCGCCGTGGTCGGAAGGGCAGTTCACCGAGCGATGGGAGGAGGACCGGGAGCATCGGGCGGCGGCCCGCCGCCCGATGCTCCGCCTCTAGCATGAGCGCTACCGACTCCCAACCGTCACCTAACCGAGCGCGAGATGTCTGACCCGCCGGAAGGCGATCACTCGACCCACGGGTATGGTGACTACCAGCGCCGACTCATCGCCCCCGAAGGAGATGACGGTTCGCGGAGCCATCTTTCTCGGCGTCGGGGCGATGGTGGGTGCCGGGATCTTCGCCCTCCTCGGCGAGGCAGGCGCCGTCGCCGGTTCGGCCGTATGGGTCTCCTTCCTCATTGCCGGGCTCATCTCGGCCCTGCTCGGCTACGCGGTAGTCAAGCTCGGCGTGAGATACCCGTCATCCGGCGGGATCCTGACCTATCTGATGGAGGGGTTCGGCAACGGCAGGCTCGTCGGGATCGCCTCGTGGCTCGGCTACTTCTCAGCCATTCTCCTGGTGTGCTCGATGGTCGCCGTGTCCTTCGGCGACTACGCGACCTCGCTATTCCTTGGCACCGAAGCCGCCGCGATCTGGCCCAAGCTGTTCGCCAGTGGCGTCGTGCTCGCAATGGCCGCCCTAAACGTCGCCGGCGCGAAGGGGGTCGACAAGGCGCAGTCGGCGATCGTCGTCGCTCTGCTCGTCGTGTTCGCGGTGTTCATCGTCGCCACCCTGACCGAACTAAACCCCCATCTGCTCGCCCCCTCCGGATACCCCTCACTGCTGGCGATCATCTCAAGCGTGGCGCTGACGTTCTTCGCCTACCTGGGCTTCTCAGTCATCAGCTTCGCCGCCGGCGACTTGCCAGACCCAGAGCGCAACCTCCCACGTGCGATGTACACCGCGCTCGGCGGCACAACCGCTCTATACGTCGCGATCTCGATCGGAGTGTTCGGCACGCTCACAGTCGCAGAGGTCACGAAATACGGGGCCACCGCGGTGGCCGAGGCTGCCCGACCCGCACTAGGCGACGCCGGCTTCACGGCCGTCACGATCGCCGCGCTGCTTGCAACGTCATCTTCGGTAAACGCCACGCTCTACGCGTCGCAAGGCTTTACCGGAACCCTCGCTCAAGTCGGGCAGTTCCCGCCGCTCTTCGGGCAACAGTCGCGCCTCGGACGACATGGCGGCCTCGTGATCACCGTCGCGCTGATCCTGCTGTTCGTCAACCTGTTCAACCTGAGCGCAATTGCCTCAGTCGGCAGCGCAGTCTCGCTCTCCGTGTTCGTCCTCGTCGGAATCGCCGGCTATCGCCTGCGCGATCAAATCAAAGGCAAGCCTGGTGTTCTCGCCCTCGCCGTGGCCGCCGCCGGATTCGTACTCATCTTCTTCGTCATCGACACACTCCGCAACGATCCGAGCACGTTCGCAGCCATCGTCGTGTTGGTGGTACTCGCCATCGCACTCGACTTTTACTGGAAGCGAACCAAGCTCAAAGCGGAGAGCAGCCCTTGATATTCGGAACTCTTCGCGACGCGCTTGGGAGCCACCTCGCGGACTGACTCGGTACCTGAATGCGAGACGAGTCTGCTGGTAAATGATTCATCGTGCATCGGCCTGCGCCCCCAAAACGTTTAGGCCAATGAGACCGTTCGTCGGCCTAAACCCAGCGGAAATAGGCCTAAATCAAACAGAAAATGTTGCTTTCTGCCCGGGATCATTTTTTGCTTATTTACAAGGAAAACGTGCCAATCAGAGCAGACTTGTGCTCCTGCTTTGCAAGCAGGAGGTCACCGGTTCGATCCCGGTTGGCTCCATTTTTCTGGTCGGCAAACAAACCCCGGCGCGCCCTTACGCCGCTCGTCGCAGGATCACTCCAAGTACCAGCCCGATATCTGCAGATATAGGCCAGCTGGTGCATTGGAAGGCGCCCAGGCTCGTGCCAGGGACACTCTCACGAGCGTGCCGGGTTCGATCCGAGCGGTGGCCTCGGCTACCCCGACGTAGCGAATGCGACGTCGCCCACCGTCGGCGCGAAACACGTATCGACTGTCGCCGTCGTAGTCCAAGGGCTGTTCGGGGAGCCAGTAGCCGGTGCTGCAAGGTGGGAAGGGACCGTCGATGGGCACGTAACCGGTCCCACTGTTGGTTCGTAGCAGCGTTCCGTCGAACAAAGTCCCTGTCCATGCGGTGACCCGGGTTCGCAGAAATGCTCCGAGGGACTGGATCGTGTCGACGTGTCGCGCTCCGTTTGGATTGACGAGAACGTCCTCGACATGAGGCGGTCGGATGTCTGTAGCTGGCACGTAGTCAAGGTCCCATATCTGCCCGATCTCGAATCCCGTACAGGCCGGCATGTTGGTGCCGTCAGGTTGGAGCAGGCGGATGCTGCGCATGCTCTCATCGAGGTCATGGCCGCCGACGCAGACATGATCGCCGCGCATCCTGGTCTTCGACACGATGAGGATCCGGCTCACGGCAGCAAGTGTTCCACCGGCACGCCGTAGTCGGCGGCAAGCCGGTCAGCGATGAGGCTACGGTGACATGCGCGCGGATCACGCTCGACGCACAGCAAGGCAGCGGTGGCAGAGGCGTCGAAGCCTGCCAGCAGCCTGTCTAGGTCGGCGGGTTCGAGAATCTGTTCGACGTAGGCGCGCTTGAAGCCGTCGCTGAGTTCCGTTCGCGTGCGCTTCCGCTCTCCGAGAGCTTCATCAGCGGCGTACTGCGCCGCACGGATCTCAGATGTGGGCGCGAGCTCCTTGATGTGCCGATAGCTGATGTCGCAGTCGGCTAGCGCCCGCTGCAGGCGCTGAGAGTTAGCCCAGGCATACTCGGAGCCCCGTACTCCCCGGCGCTGGCGCACGTCGAATAGCACTCCCACGTCGGCGCGTTTGAGCGCTGCCAGGAATCGTTCGGCCGTGAATCCGTACACGCCGACGGTCACCAGCCGGCCCACCATGGCTCTCAGGAGGCGGCAGCGATGGCGCGCCGCGAACGCGTGGCCTGATTCGCCCCGCCAAGCAGGCTCATCTGTGCGTCATGCAGCCGTTCCATGACGGCGCCATGGCTTGTCAGTGATCCGTCCGCGTCGATGTGCTCGACCGGCACGCCCATCTCTGTCATGACCTCGCCGATCAACTTCGTGCGATGGCAATGCTCTGGGCGCAACTCGCTGCAGAAGATTGCCGCACTCGCGTCCTGCTCGAACGCGCTTCGCAGCCGCCCAAACCCGTCCTTGAAGTCGAGGCTCTCCCTACAGGCGAGGTAGTCAACGTGCCCCGCCTCGTCGTAGCAGGATCGGTCATTGGGCCTACCACCCAACGTGTCGCCCATGAAGACATAGCGGATGCCGGCCTTCTCGACCGCGGCCGCCAGGCTTTCCTTGGAGAAGACCGGATTGAAACGCGAGTACGGCACGGAGCGGACATCGATCAGATATCGCACCTCGTGCGCGCGGAGCAGCGCCAGCACATCGCCCAACTGGCGGTTGCCGTAGCCAAGCGTGAGCAGGGGTCGAGCCACCACGCAACGGTACTGAGCCTCCCGGACCGACTCCCCGCAGGTGAGCGGTTGCAGCGACTCAAGCGGCGCAATCAAGCGAGGATAACGGTGGGCGCCGCCATCAACACATGGTTTGCGCGCCGAGCAGTTTCGCCCATTCGCCTCCCCGCTTGTAGTCGCCGTGTGCGCGCCAAGTCCAGAAGTCAATTGTGGCTCAGGTCATTTGGAGGGAGGTCACTTCCAAGCCCGGGATTCGGTTGAAGTGACGGATGTTGGCCGTCCCGACTCGCCATCCGGCGGACATGGCGGTGGCAGCAACGAGTCGGGCGTGGGCTCCGACTTCAGTCCCAGATGAGGCCAAGCCAGCCCAGAGCCGCGCGTGAACCCGTGCCACGAGAAGGTCGAAGGAAAGCGCCGGGAATGCCGCGATTACGGCCTCCACGAACGCAGCGCGCCTTCCGCGGTGTTCCTCGGTGGCTCTGTGTACGCCGTGCAGCAACTCCGACGCGGTGATCGCGGCGATTGCAACCTCCTCGTTCTCGCCGAGTAGCGACTCCAAGCGCTGGGCGACCGCTGTCATAGCCCGCGCGGCGGGTAGGCCGCGCATGGCCCGCTCGAGCCTCGATGAAGACGGTGGTGTCTAGGACTGTGCCCATGGATCGGCTGGCGCTGGTCCGACAGCATCGAGCACTGCTTCCATGTCCTCGGCGAACGCCCGATCGGGCGGCGCAGCCTGCGTGAGTAGTGCGAGCGCCTCCCTCAGGGACCGTCCGCGACGTGAGGCAGCCGCCCGCCCGTGCTCGTCCGGGTGAATGATCACGTAAGCCGGTCGCTCTCGGTTGAAGACCACAACCTCCTCATGATGGGCGACCGCCTCCCGGGCTCGGCGAGGAATCCGAACCTCCTCAGCTTTGATTGTTGTCATAGACACATGGTAGCAGATCAGTACGGAAGCGTACGGAACTGTACGGCAGAGCTTTGCTGGCCTGACTCAACGCTTAGCTGGCGTCGTCAAGCGACATGCATCCCCCAGAAACGCGCACCAAGCGGTCCGCGTTGACCTCGGCTGGCTCCATACAGACAATTGCCTGCATAGACTACTGCTGCCGTACTCGCGCTTAGTCGATCCGGCAGCGGCGTATCGGCTTGCCCTCATCAGTCACATGGATCGAATCGAAGCCCATGAGCGCGGCCAGAGCTCTCGCCCCCAACCGGCGCGACCACATGGGTGATCAAGACGGTGGACGCCAACCTCTCGCCAGCGTCGTTTGACCCACCTCGATCAGGTAGCCGTCGGGGTCACGGATGTAACAGCGCAGCTCGGTCTCGTGCTGCTTCGGCGGCGTCAGGAAGTGGGCGCCCCGCGCGCTCCACTCGGCGTACACAGCTTGGATGTCCGCAACCCGGATGTTGAGGAAGCTGCTCACCCGATCCGGGTCGCGCGGCGTCTCTAGCGTGACGGTCGGCTTGTCGTCCGTCGGACCTCCTCCGACGTTGATGATGATCCAGCTGTTGGCGAGCGCGACGTACGTCACCTCATCATTCGCCTCGCCGGAGATCACCGTCTTGCCGCCCAATACCTCGGTGTAGAAACGGCGGGAACGCTCGACATCGTCTGAAACGATGAAGTGGGCCACGACCATCTCCTCGGTGATGGTGCTCATGCTGACCTCCGTTGTTGGAATTGACTCCACGCAGGTGGTGTATGTTTGATACTTACCGAATGCGAGGAGGCTCCCATGTATGTGCGTGTCGTGAGATTCACCGGTGTGAACGCCGAGCGGATGGAGGCGCTGCTGGCCCGCATAAAGGAGTCAGACGGGCCACCTCCGGGCGTGCCCGCCACCGGCTTGACGATAATGTTCGACGAGGCGCAGGGTACGGCGGTGGTCCTCCAGCACTTTGCCACGGCGGAGGACATGAGCACAGGCGCCCAAGCGTTTAGCGCGATGGATGCCTCAGAGACTCCGGGGGTCCGCGCCTCCGTAGACATGTGCGAGCTGAAGCTCGAACTGGAGGTCTGATACACCAGCCCAGTACGCTGAAATGGCCTATGACGACGAGCTCGCCGATCGAATCCGCGAGCCGCTCGGTGACGAGCGCGGCGTAACGGAGAAGGCCATGTTCGGCGGGCTGGCGTTCTTCTGGACGGCAACATGGCGGTAGGAGATCTCCAATGATGGGAGCTGATGGTCCGGGTCGGCCGGTGGCTATTAATCCGCGGCCGCCTCTATTTCTGCTTCTTTGAGTTCGCGCTTGAGCCTCCTTTCTGTCAGCGTCGATTTCCTTCTCAAGCGACTTTTCGGCACGGGTGAGCGCCTTCTCGAGCTGCTCTTCGACTCGCGACTCGCCTATCAGGATCAGCGCTGCCTGTCCACTCTCAAGCAGATCCCCGAGCTTCCTTGGCGTCGCTGCGCGACATGCCCCTACGCAGATGTCCGCCGACACCGCCGACAAGACCACCTACCGCGGCGGCGCCGATTACAGACGGCGGGAACAAGACACCGACCAGCGCCCCAACCGCTATGCCTCCCCATGCGCCATGCTGGGTCGGCTTCTCGTGCTTCTCGACGTGGACCTTGCCCTCAGCATCCTTAGAGATCACCGCGACGTCATAGGTGCCTACGAGCTTCGCCTCGTGGAGATCAATCAAGGCGTCGTAGTCGGCCAGAGCATCATCGCGCCCTCGGTAGGTCGCCGCGTATATGAAAATGGGTCTGTCGCTCATGTCATCTCTCTCACTCTTGACTTTGCCAGTTGTCAGTTGTCAGTGCGCAGAGCGCCAGGTCAAGCGCTTGGCCTTATGACAAAACCTCACAGCCCGCGCCCGAGAGCAAACCACGGGGAACATCTCGGGTCTTCATAGATCTTCTACCGTAACTGCCCTGCTTGGTTCAGACCATGCTCTGGTCTCGACGCCTGCTGTATCTAGAACCATTTGCTGCTGCTTGTCCTCCATGAGTGTTGGCCGCTCAGATGATGTCCTTGTGCTGCCCGCCGTATGCGGCCAGCCCGTAGATGATCAGAATGTCGATCCCGAACACGCACAGTGCCCAGAACGGGTACGCGGGAATCGACATCAAGGCGGCGATCAAGTTGATACTCACCACAACAATGCCGAACCATCGGCCATACTGTCCGCCCACCGAGATCGAATACGCGGCGAACAACTCGAGTACTCCGATGATCAACACGATCCAGCCCCACGTGTTGAGGCCACTCAAGATGTAGGTCGCGTTCTGGGTGAAGAACTTCGATTCGCTGATCGCCGCGATACCCCAGACAATGTTCAGCACACCAGCAATCGCAATCATGATCGAGGCAAACACAAGCCAGCCGCTGCCTTCAACCGCACCGCTCCTGTCCCGCGTTCGCGCAGGGTTGAACTCACCTTGATCAGCCATGCGAACCTCCCTTTTGCTCAAGAACTCAGTTTGCTGATCCGATCTCCAAACTGTAATCCGGGCAGACCGAACTGCATCGGTAGTTACCCGAAAATAAGAGGACAGTTGAACGCAGGGCGCGATTCGGCTGGAGGGATCTGGGAACATGGCTACCATGCCCAGAACGTCGGTGACTTCTCAAGCAGACTGGGCCGCGGAGCGCCCCGTGTTGCGGCGTATCGCCGCGATCCTTGCGCTCATCACCCCCGCCGCGATGGTTGTGGTGGCTGCCGTCGCGCTGGCGGGTGACGTTCCTGTCGCTGTGCTCGCGGTCGGGCTCGTTCTGTTGGCGAACGCTGCCGTCTGGTTCGCTTTGACAGAGCGCGGCGCGTTGCGCACGGTAGGCGCGGTGGTCGCGGTCCTCGCTGGAGCCGGTCTGATCGTGGTGCTGGCGATCCATTGGCAGGGGCTGCTGGTGCTGGGCGCGCTGTTCCTGTTGCTCGCTTTGTTTGGATCGGCCGCGCGTTACGCGCTGGGGCGGGCTGGTGAGGCGGCGCTCGGAAGGATGGCCGCCGCGGGCGTGGCGGTGGGTGCGGCCGGCTCGGGGGCGTTGATCATCAACCTGAAGTCGGGTGGTGGAAAGGCGGAGCGCTTCGATCTCGCTGGGGAGGCACGGCGGCGAGGTATCGAACCGCTCGTCCTTGAGCCGGGCGACGATCTGCTGGAGTCTCGCCGAGAGCGCCATCGCGGCTGGGGACGTGGACAGACATGCTGCCGGACCTGCTCGGGCCAGACGCTGAGGCGATCGACCTCCAGTTCACCGTCCCCGACGGGACCGACTGCAACGATGCCACCCTCGTGCTGGTGTCAAATAATCCGTATGAGCTCACGCACCTCTCGGGCGCAGGCACACGCGAGCGGATCGACACGGGCCTGCTCGGCATCGTGGCCGCCAGGATGCGGGGCCCGGACGTGTCAAAGCTCGTCGCGCTCGAGCTGGTTGGTCAGGCGGGGCGCTACCCCGGCCTGCTGTCCTGGTCTGCACGGGAGTTCGAGGTCCGCTCCAACGGCCCCGTCGAGATCGGCCTGGATGGCGAGGCGCTGGTGCTGGACCCACCGTTGCATTTCGCGTCGCTGCCCGGGGCGCTGCGCGTGCGGCTACCCCGCGGTGCAGGCCTGTCACCAGCGGCACGCGCGATGGCCCTCACCACGAACAACTTGAACGCACTGGTCCGAGTAGCCGCAGGCCGGTGAGTCGCCGTCGATTGGCTCTATGGCGCAGCCACCACCCGGACGATGCGCTCGTCGGCGCCGAGCGCAAAGCCCGGGAGCGAGAAGCGCGTGGCAAGTAGCTCCGGTATGGCCCCTCGCTCGAGTGGCGTCACGCTCGTACCCGCTGGCGTTTGCTCGCTGAGGGATAGCTCGCTCCAGTCGCACAGCAACGTGCCCGTGCCGTCATCGCCACGAACGCCCACGATCAGGCCCGTCACGAACAGCGAGCGCGGATGTGTGGAGGTCCACCAGTTGCTGGTTTCGACGTCAATGAGCGGAACCGGCTGCGGGAGAAAGCCGTAAACATCGGCCCATTCGTCCCCCGCCAGCTTCTGGAGCACAAGCTCGGAACCGTCCTCGACGACGCGAAAGCTCCAGCCCGACTGCTCCCGCGCGGGGCCCGGCCCGAATGGGATCGGCTCGAGGATGCCGCGCGCGAACCCCACGTCGGCGTGCCAGCTTGCGCCGTTCTCGCTGACGCGCAGGAGGAGATGACTGCGGGGCCGCGTCACGCCCGGCTTTGCTGGCTCGAATGAAGTGCCCGCCCGCCCGCGGGCGTCCGATGGGCGGGCCATCGATCCCGGTAGGCGCATGCGTGCCAGGAACATGTCCACCTCCGTGCCGAGCGCCTCGAGGGCTGCCTTCAGCAGTAGGTTCTGCTCGAAGCAGTAGCCGCCGCGACGTTCGCTCACGAGCTTGCGCTCGAGGTCCTCCACCTCCAGCGACACCGGCAGGCCCTGGTGTGGGTCGAGGTTCTCGAAGGGGATCGAGGTCAGGTGCGCCCTGTGCAGCTGCGCGATGCTCGGGCGTCCGTCCAGGCCAATCCGCTCCAAGTAGGCGTCCAGGTCGAACATCGCGGCGAGTGTAGTGGCCATGGCAGCCGTCGCCAAGTCGCACGACGGCCGGGCGCAGCGAGACCATCGCACGGGCGCGTTCCGTGTGGCGCCTCCCGGAGCAAGCGTGACACGCTGGTCGCGCCGATTTGCCGGCGAGCCGGCGGGCCGGCTCAGCTCTCACATCCCAGGGCATAGACAATGACGGGATCGCCGAGCAGCACGTCCTCGCGGGCAAGCTGGAAACCAAGTCGCTGCGCCACCCTTATCGATCGTGTGTTGTCCGGATGAATCATGGCGGTGATGTAGGGGATGGGCAGCGTCGCGAATCCCCACTCCACGCAGGCCCGGACAGCCTCGGTCGCGTATCCGCGCCCCCAAGCGTCACGGCTCAGCAACCATCCCGCCTCGGTCTCTTGAAACTGCGGCCAGTGCTTCAACCCAACGCGCCCGCGCATGTGGCCGGTCGAGCTGTCGAGAACCGCCATCAGCCCGTGACCGCGCTCTCCCCATTCTTGCTCGTTGGCCTGTAGTCGCTTTTCTGCCTGCGCACGGTCGAGCGTCCGCACAAACCGAACAACCTCGGGATCGCGATGCAGCGCAACGAACTCATCGAGGTCGGCCATGGCAAGCGGCCGCAACACCAACCGTTCGGTTTCGATCAACACCTGTGGAGCGTACGACCTGCGGCTTACCGCCAGTCACACACAGGCATGCGAAACCGAATGGGTTTCGCTGGCAATACTTCGGCGCCCGCGACACGGCGCCATCGAACAAGAGCTCGCCCACCGCCTGGACGGTGCGATCGAGGCTCGGTCACATCAAAGCCCGGTCACAAGCGCCAGCGCGAACCCGTCGTGGCCCTTGGCGCCCACCGTCTGGACCGCGGTCGCGCTGACGCGCGGCTCGTCGGCAAGCAGGTCGTAGAAGCGTCGCACCCCGGCGGCCACACCGCCGTCGCCGAAATCGGGATCGTCCGCGGCCGGGTCGATGATCGTTCCGCTGCGCACCACATTGTCGCCGACGATCAGGGTGCCCACCCGTGAGAGCTTAAGCGCCCATTCCAAGTAGCCCGGGTAGTTCTGCTTGTCGGCGTCGATGAAGATCAGGTCGAACGGGCCGGCCCCTTCGCTGTGGAGTTCGGGCAGGGTCTCCAGGGCCGCCCCCACCCGCAGCTCCACGATCTCGGCCAATCCGGCCCTGGCGATGTTGGCCTGCGCCAGCTTGGCGTACTCGGGATTGCGCTCGAGCGTGACCAAGCGTCCTCCAGCCGGCAGGACGCGTGCAAGCCAGATGGTGCTGTAACCGCCGAGGGTTCCCAGCTCGAGGATGCTGCACGCCCCATGGATGCGCGCAAGCAGCTGCAACAGCTTGCCTTGATTGGGAGTGATCGCGATCGGCGGCAAACCCGCTTGCTCGCTAGAAGCGAGGGCGGCATCCAGCGCCACGTCGGGGTCAAGCAGATGCTCGACGATGTAGTCGTCGAGCGCCGTCCAAAGATCTTGATCCATGCTCAGGGACAATATGCAAGTCCGCTGGATCGTGCCCAGCCCAACCTCGGGACGGCGAACACGGCGCGTACATGCCCGCGCATGCCTGGAACGAGGAGCTGAGCGCAGGCCGATTTCGCCCAGCTAGGATGGCTCGACCTGTGCTCAAGCCCAACCGCTCCATCCCCCAAGCGAACGTCATCCCGGTCCTCATCTACCCGGACGTGCGCGCCGCGGTCGCCTGGTTGAGCGCCGCTTTCGGCTTCGTCGAGCGCGTCCGCATCGGCGAGGACCACCGCTCGCAGCTCAGCTTCGGCGACGGCGCGGTGATCGTCGGCGACGTGCGCCACGATCGCCGCCCGCCGCGAGCGGGCGAGGTGACCCACGCCGTGATGGTGCGCGTGGAAGACGCCCGCGCCCACTGTGAGCGCGCTCGCGCCCACGGCGCCCATATCGTCACCGAGCCCACCGACTTCGAGTACGGCGAGCGCCAATACACCGTCGAGGACTTGGCCGGCCACCACTGGACGTTCTCGCAGACGCTCGCAGACGTCGCGCCCGAGCAGTGGGGCGGCACGTCGACCGCCTCCAACTGACACACACTTCGCCCGTCGGGCCGAACTCAACAGTTGGGGCCCGACCGGGCGCACGCCTATTGACACACCCCAAGATTCATGTTACCGTCGGTATACTGAATTTGGGAAGGTCGCGCTTATCCGCTCCAGGCAGGCATCGACTTTCGGGGGGCCACCGGAGAGAGAGAAAAATGGGGGGGCTTAAAGCTCAAACTCGTTTGGTCGCACTCCTCGTTTGGGCGTGTTTCCTGCTCGCGCCGAACGCCTTGGCGGCGGAAACGCTGGTCGTGCACGAGAGCTTCACACCCGACCGGCTGGGAGTCCCGACAAACCTGTCGATCACCGCCAACTTCTCCTCCACTGACGGCACGCCGCCTTCGCCGGTGATCAAGCTCACCCTGTACGCGCCAGGCGGTCTGAAGATCGACGCCCGGGGCGCCGGGACCTGCAGCCAGAGCACACTCACCCTGCACGGTCCCACCAGCTGCCCACCCAACTCGCGTGCCGGCTTCGGCGGCGGCGTGGGCCTGGTCGCGCTCGCCACCACCGTCATCCGCGAGCCTTACACGATCGACTTCTTCTTCGGTCCGACCTCCCACGGTCACCTGACCTTGCTCGCCTACGCCAGCGCGATCGCTCCTGTCCCCGTGGAACTGGTGGTGGTCGCCCACGAAGTCCCGGCGCCCAAGCCGTACGGCCTCGGCTTCAGCGTCGAAATACCCCCTATTTCCACCATCCCCGGAGCCTCCTTGGCCTCGGTCGAAAGCGCATTCGCCACTTTCGGCGCGCCCAACGTCGCCTACTACGAGACGGTCCACGGCAAGCGCGCCCTGGTGCATCTGCGCGGCATGATCTCCCCCAAGCACTGTCCCACCGGCGGTTTCCCCAGCGAGGGAATCGTCGATTTCGCCAACGGGACAAGCCTGACCGTCAACCCCACGATCCCCTGTCCCGGAGGCTAGCCGTGCGACGCGCTTTCACCTTGAGCGCATTGCTCACCCTCACCCTTTGCATCGTCCCATCGCTCGGCGCGAGCGCCTCTGCCAGCGCTCAGGAGTCGAGCACCGCGACGATCGCTCCATCGCTGTTGCCCGATCGCCTCAACGCCAAGGGCGCCCTCCGGTTGACAGTCAACTTCGGCGAAGGGCTCTCCAGCGGGGTCCCCCTGCCGGTGCGCCGCGCCGTCCTGCGTTTTCCGGTCGGCCTGGGCATAGAAATCCCGCACCTGCGCAGCTGCTCGATCGCGCGGCTGCGCGCGCGCGGTCCCAGCGGCTGCTCGCCGCAGTCCGAGCTCGGCGTCGGACACGCCGTCGCCGAGGCGATCGCGGGTTCCCAGCTCATTACCGAGAACATCTCGCTGTGGCTGTTCCTGGGGCCCTTCCACAACCTGGAGCCGAGCTTCGAGATCCTCGGCCAGGGCATCACGCCTTTTGACGAGCGCGTCGTGCTGACCGGCACCGTCGTCCCCGACAACCCCCCTTACGGGGAAGACCTCGTGCTCTCAGTCCCTCCGATCCCCACGGTCCCGCTGGAGCCCGACGCCTCGATGGCGAGCATGTCGCTGACGGTGGGCACGAACAAATCCCCCCACCCAAACCAAGCCAACACCGTCGTCGTGCCGCCGAACTGCCCCACAGGCGGCTTTCCCTTTGCAGCCGAAATCACCTACGCCGACGGATCGTCCGGCAGCGCGATCGCACATGCGAGCTGCCCTGGTCGATGACAGCCACGAGAAAGGAAGCGAGTGTCACAAATGAGCGATGATCACACGAGCTCGGCCTGGCTGCGCGGCGTTTTCGCGACTGCCGTAACCTGCCTGGCGCTCTGCCCCCTCGCGCCGCTCGCGGACGCAGATGGCCGAGCGCCCGAGTTGCACGAAGCGACCATCGCACACGACAGCAAGACGGTCTCACTACGCGAGAGCGGCGATCTTCACCTGACCAGTCGTCACGGATTCACCCTGAACGAGCAAGGCACAGGGACAGGCACGATTTCGGGCACGATCTACGTTCACCTGACGATCGTCTCGACCCGCAGGGTCACCGCCGAAATGAACATATACCTCAAAGGCGGGTCGATCACAGGCCAGGCGAGCGCCGCCTACCGCAGGGAAGGAGCCACCGGCCATTTCGCGGGCACGCTCTCGATCGCTCGCGGCACAGGCAGCTATGCCAACGCCCACGGCTCGGGCCTCAGCTTCAGCGGAACGATCCAGCGCTCCAACTACGCGGTGACCGTGCACGTGAGCGGCACGGTCTCAGATTGAGCTGAGAGGAGGCCAGCGATGCTGGAGCTGCGTGAACTGGTCAAGCACTACCCGTCCGCCGGCGGGGAGACGGTGCGCGCCGTGGACGGAGTCAGCCTGAAGGTGAACGGCGGCGAGATGGTCGCCCTGTACGGACCGTCGGGCTCGGGCAAGACGACCCTGCTGTTGATGGTCGCCACTCTACTCGCCCCCACCTCCGGCGAGGTGTTGATCGGCGGGCGCGACATCTCCTCCCTGTCTGAGCGCGAAGCCTCCCATTTCAGACTCTCTGAGATGGGCTTCATCCGGCAGAACTTCGACCTGCTGCCGGGCGTCAGCGCGATCGACAACACCGTCCTGAAGCTGCTCGGCGAGATGCGCTGGCGCGAAGCCCAACGCGAGGTCGCGCCTCTGTTGGAACAGCTCGGCTTGGGCGAGCGCCTGTACCACCGCTCGGAGACGCTCTCGATGGGCGAGCGCCAGCGCGTGATGATCGCGCGAGCGCTCTCCACCAAGCCTTCGATGCTGTTGGC
Organism: uncultured Solirubrobacterales bacterium; assembly: GCA_963809705.1. GTDB lineage: Bacteria > Actinomycetota > Thermoleophilia > Solirubrobacterales > Solirubrobacteraceae > Palsa-744. The sequence goes on from CAWEKF010000002.1 coordinate 1,706,263, forward strand.
CGACGAGCCGACCGGCAGCCTCGACACGCAGCGCGGACGGGAAGTGCTCGAGCTGCTGCGCGGCCTGTGCCGCCAGCGGGGCGTGGCGGTCGTGCTCGTCTCCCACGACCCGATGGCAGCCGACTACGCCGACCGCGTGTATGGCCTGTGCGACGGCAAGCTCTCCGACAACCACTCCCCCGAGCCGGCGCTGGCCCCGTCGTGAGACTCCACCGACCCGGATCCGCCCCACCGTCCACCGACCTGGATCCGCCCCACCGAAGTCCCGCGTGCGAGCTCCCGCGCGAGCCGGGTGGACCATGAAGCTCGCCAATGCCCTGCAGCCGGGTGTCCCGTGAAGCTCGCCAACGCCCTGCACCTCTACCGCCTGCGCCTGCGCGCGCGCTTCGTCCAGGAGTGCTTGGCGGTGGTCGGGATCGCCGCCGGCGTCGCCTTGCTGTTCGCATCCCAAGTGTCCAGCACAAGCCTGCAGAGCTCGGTCTCCCAACTCTCGCGCGGCATCGTCGGGGACGCCAGCCTGCAGCTGATCGCTCGCGATCCCCACGGCTTCCCCCAGAGCATGCTCGCCCGCGTGCGCGCGATCCCCGGAGTCCGCGTCGCGGCTCCTCTGCTCGAAGCCCAGGCCGAGGCGATCGGGCCCCACGGTCGCGAGTCGATCCAGCTGATCGGCGCCGACCCCAGCCTCGCCCGGCTCGGCGGCAGGCTTGTGCGCCATACCTCGCTCACCCCTTTCGGTGAAATAGGGGCGGTCGTCCTGCCCTCGCCGCTCGCCCACAAGCTCGGGGTGACCAAGTTCGGCCAGGAAGTCACCCTCCAACTGGACGGTCACACCGTGCAAGCGCCGCTCTACGCCCAGCTCCACGAAAAGCAGATCGGCCCGCTCGTGGCCAGCCCGCTCGCGATCTCCCAACTCTCCTACACCCAGGAACTGACCGGCCTGGCCCATCGTGTGAGCCGCATCCTCGTGTACCCCTCGCCCGGTGCGGCCGGCTCGGTGCATGACGCGCTGGAGCGACTCGCCGGCGGGCGCCTGAACGTCGAGTCGATCGATTACGACGAAAAGCTGTTCGCCAAGGCCGCCACGGCCAGCAACCAGTCGACCGCCCTGTTCGCCGCGATCAGCGCGCTCGTGGGTTTCCTGTTCGCCTTCAACGCGACCTTGCTGACCGTGCCCCAGCGCCGGCGCCTGATCGCCGACATGCGCCGCGACGGCTACACGCCCGCGACCGTGATCGCGGTCCTTCTGCTCGACGCTTTCGCGCTCGGCCTGTTCGCGTGCGCGCTCGGCCTGGTCCTCGGCGAGGAGCTTTCGATCCATCTGTTTCACTCCAACCCCGCCTTCCTGTCCTTGGCGTTCGCGCTCGGCTCCCAGCGTGTCGTGACTTGGCAGAGCGTCGCCATCGCCGTCGCGGGAGGCATGGGAGCCGCGATCGTGGCGGTGCTCAGCCCCTTGCGCGACATCTTCGCCCGCGACCCGCTCGCGGCGATCGCCCCACGCGAACGCCGCGGCGGAGCCGGCCCATCGCGCGGATGGCGACGCTCGCTGGCCGGACTCGCCTGCCTGGCAAGCGCCACGGCCCTGCTCTTGGCCGCCCCCGACGCGGCGATCCCGGGCATGGCCCTGCTGGTCGCGGCCTTGCTTTTGGAGCTGCCGATCGTCCTGCACGGCATGCTCGTCGCCGTCAAGCGAGTCGCCGGCTCGATCGTGAGCCCGATCCCCCATGTGGCCACGATGGAGCTAAGTGCCGCCCGCTCGCGCGCGGTCGCGATCGCCGCCACCGGCGCGATCGCCGTGTTCGGCAGCGTCGCCATCGGCGGCGCCCACGGCGACCTGCTGGCGGGCTTGGAAAACGCGGCCCGCGACAGCAACGCCTCCACGGACCTGTGGGTTGCGCCCGCCGGTTCCTACAACCTGCTCCAGACCACGCCCTTCGCCCCAGCCAGCGCGCCAAGCTGGAAGGACTCGCGGGCGTCCGGGCGGTGCGCCTGTACCGCAGCGGCCTGCTCGACTACGGCCAGCGTCGCGTGCTGGTGAGCTGCTCCACCCGGCGAATCGACGCCGCTGCTGCCGGCCGATCAGCTGCTTGCCGGCAACCTGCGGCAGGCCACCTCGCGCGTACGCCAGGGCGGTTGGCTGGTGCTCTCTCAAGCCCTCGCCGAAGAACACCATCTCGGTGTCGGTAGCGCCTTCACCTTGCCCAGCCCAGAACCGCAAACGTTCCACGTGGCGGCCTTATCGACCAATCTCGGCTGGGCACCCGGCGCGATTGTGATGAGCTCCGCCGACTATGCCCGCGCCTGGGCGAGCACCGACGCAAGCGCCTACAGCGTCCTGCTCGCCCCCGGCGCCTCACCCCAGGCCGTGGCCCACGAGATCGCAGCCGCCTTGGGACCAAACTCCGGGCTAGCGGTGCAGACCGCGGCCGAACACGCCGACGAGCAGCACGCCCTCAGCCGCGAAGCGCTCGCCAGCCTCACCCAGATCGCGACCTTGATCCCGATCGTCGCCGTGCTCGCGATGGCGGCCGCGATGGGCGCGATGGTGTGGCAGCGCCGCCCGCGCCTGGCCAAGCTCAAGCTGGAGGGCATAGCGCGCGTGTCGCTGTGGCGCACGATCCTCTTGGAGAGCCTGATGCTGCTGCTGGTCGGCTGCCTCACCGGAGCGCTGTTCGGCCTCTACGGACAGCAACTCGCCGACCGGGCCCTGGCTCACGTGATCAACTTCCCGGTCGTCTACTCGCTGACCGGCGCCGGCGCGCTTGCGCATCCTCGCGCTCGTGTGCGCCACGGCGCTCGCGATCGTCGCGATCCCCGGCTATCTGGCCGCATCGGTTCCGGCAGCGCTCGCGCTCGAGGACTAACCTTGGCCGAGGAGTCCAAGCGCCCCTATAAAAAGATCGCGCGCGCAAAGGCCCAAGAACGCACGCGCGAGACGCTCTTGCAGGCCGCCGCCGAAGAGGTCGAGCAGGATCGCTGGACACAGACTTCGCTGGAGTCGGTGGCCGAGCGGGCCGGCGTCACCAAGCAAACCGCGCTGCGCCACTTCGGCTCCAAGCAGGGCCTACTCGACGCCGTCATCAGTCGCACCACCTCGACGGTCGTCAAGGAACGCTACGAAGCCCCGATCGGAGACATCCCCGGCGCGGTCGCCAATCTGGTGCGCCACTACGAGCGCTACGGGGACATCGTGGTTCGCATGCTGCCCTACCGAGACGCGGTGGTCCGTTAGAGACGCGGTCGTCGCGTGATCGGCAACGAGCATCTCGGCTCGCTGCGACGCGTCGTCGACCACGGACATGAGCTGCACGAAGACTGGGTCCTGCGCACGTTCGAGCCCCAGCTCGCGGACCTGGACCCGTCGACGCGCCGACGCCGCCTGGCGCAACTGGTGGCGGTGTGCGACGTCTACGTGTGGAAGGTCCTGCGGCGCGACCTCGACCTGGACACCATCCAGGTGGAAGCGACGCTGACAGAGCTGCTTGAGCGGCTGCTCGGGCCGGACGCGCCGAAGCGAGCTCCCAAGGGCAAGCAAAGCCACCGCACGAAATCGGAGGCGCGCCAGCGCAAGCGAGCGTGAGCCGTCTACTCGCCTACACCTCGCCCGCGCGCGGACATCTGTATCCCGTCGTCCCAATCCTCACCGAGCTTGGCCGGCGGGGACACCAAACGGTCGCCTACGGCCTCTCCGGCGAGCTCGACCATCTGCGGGCCCTCGGAATCGATGCACGAGCGATAGACCCCGTCATCGAAGAGAACCGGATCGTCGATTGGCGCGAGCGCTTGCCCCAGCGCGCAGCCGCTTCGGTGCTGCGCACTTTCGCGCGACGCTCCGGATTCGAGGCGCCCGACCTCCAGCGCGCGATCGAAGATCACAGCCCGGACGCGCTCTTGATCGACGTCAACTGCTGGGGCGCCGGCGCCGTAGCGGAGGCGTCGGGGTTGCCCTGGGCGCTTTATTCGCCCTACCTCTTGCCTCTGCGCTCCCGCGACACGCCCCCGTTCGGGCTTGGGCCTGCGTCCGCTGCGCGGACCGCTCGGACGGGTGCGCGACGCTGTCGCCGCCAGGGCAGTCGATGTCGTGTTCGATCGGGCCGCCCTGGGCTCGCTGGGCACGCTGCGCCGTAGCCACGGCGTGAGCGAGGTCCACAACTTCGATGATTTGTTGCGACGAGCGCCCCTGCTGCTGTCGCTCACCACACAGGGCTTCGAGTACTCGCGCACTGACTGGCCTTCCAGCGTGAAGCTCGTCGGCCCCATGAACTGGTCGCCGCCACAGCCTCCGCCCGCATGGCTTGCCGAGCTGTCCGATCCCTTGGCGCTCGTCACCTGTTCGACCGAGCGCCAGCGCGACAAGCGCCTGCTCCACGTCGCCTTGGACGGACTTCCCGCCGCGGGCATCTCTGTGCTCGGCACTTCGGCGGCACACAACCCGGAGGCGTTCAGTCCGCCGGCGGGCAGCAGAGTCGTGCGCTTCGCCTCGCACGACGCGCTCCTGCACCGGGCGGCGTGCGTTGTCTGCCACGGCGGCCTCGGCATCACCCAGAAGGCCCTCGCCGCCGGCGTTCCGGTCGTGGTCGCGCCGTTCGGGCGCGACCAGATGGAGACGGCGCGCAGAGTCGAGCTGGCGCAGGCCGGCGTGCGCCTCTCCCCGAGACGCCTGACGCCTTCGCGCCTGCTGAAAGCCGTTGAAGAGGCAATCGAGCTGCGGCCAGGCGCCGAGCGCGTTCGCCGGGCGTTTGCCGGGGCGGGCGGCCCGGCGGCGGCGGCCGCCGGGCTCGAAGCGCTCTTCTCCGGAGCGCAACAACGCAGATCCTTGGGCTAAGCGCTCCGCTTGGGAGGCAACATTGCCCCGATGATCCAGAACAGGGGGATGAAGATACCGACGATGAACATCACCCAATGACCCTTGCGGATCGAAAGGATTCCCAGGGTGATCATCAGGACGAGATAGATCGCTCCGAACAGAACGCCCGCCCCCGCCGTGACTGCCAGTACCGGCATTGCCGTGCTCCTTTCCCTGCACTCGTCGCCCTGACAGCCTTCGAGCCCAAGCCCGGGCGCCTCCTCGTCACCCGAACAGGTCAGTCCCGCACGACAGGCCCGGGGCGCTACCGACGACGCGAAGGATACACCTGAACGGTCTGCCCAAGCTGGAAACTGGCCAGTTAGCCAAATTTGTCGGATCGCGCTACGCTCAAGACCCCACGCAAGACCCCAGAGACGAACAGGAACGGAGCCCCACCGTGAACAGCATCCTGGAGAACCGTCGACTCAAGCGCCAGCTTCCACCCGGCCCGAAAATCCCCGCGACGTGGCAGACCGTCGCCAGCTGGACACGGCCCACCGTCAGCCTGCTGCGAGCCCGCAAGCGCTACGGCAAGCGCTTCGCGATCCGCTTCCTCGGACAGCCGCCGTTCGTGATCCTGTCGGACCCCGATGACATCAAGGAAGTCTTCCAGGCGCCGCCGGACGTCTTGCACCCCGGCGAGGGCGCGCGCATCCTCGAGCCGATCGTGGGTCCCAATTCGGTGATCCTGCTCGACGAGGCGCCCCACCTGGAGCAGCGCAAGCTGCTCTTGCCGGCCTTCCACGGCGAGGCGATGCAGAGCCTGGCCGAGCTGATGAGCGACTTGACCGAGGGCGAGCTGGCCACGTGGCCGCGCGAGCAACCGATCGCCCTGCACCCGCGCCTACAGCGGCTCACCCTGGAGATCGTGCTGCGCGCCGTGTTCGGACTCGAGCAGGGAGCCCAGCTCGACAGGCTGCGCGGACTGCTGACCGAAGTGCTCGAGTTCGCCGAGAACCCGATCTCGCTGTTGCCGTTCGCCCAGCGCATGCTCGCTGGGCGCGGGCCGATGGGCCGGCTGGAACGCCTCAGCGAGGAGGCCGACCGCATGATCTTCGACCTGATCGACGAGCGCCGCCGCGCCGGTGGCGGAGGACCCGACGTGCTGGCCCTGCTGCTCTCGGCCGAACACGAGGACGGCTCGGAGATGAGCCCCGCCGAGCTGCGCGACGAGCTGATCACGGCCCTGGTCGCCGGCCACGAGACGACCGCCTCACAGCTGGCTTGGGGTTTCGAGCATTTGGCGCGCGAGCCCCGTGTGGTGGAGCGGCTGTACGAGGAGATCTCAGACGGTGAGGATGACGCCTACCTGACGGCCACGATCCACGAGATCATGCGCCGACGCCCGGTGCTGATCAACGCCGAGCCACGCTTGGTCAAGAAGCCGGTGCGGATCGGCGGGGTCGAGTATCCCCCCGGAGCCGTCCTGATCGTGAGCGCCCACCTGGTCCACCACGATCCCGCCATCTACCCCGAGCCGTTCGCGTTCCGCCCCGAGCGGTTCCTGGAGAGCGAGGGCGGACAGGCGCCGGGGACCTACACATGGCTGCCCTTCGGCGGTGGCCGGCGGCGCTGCCTGGGAGCGAGCTTTGCGATGCTCGAGATGAAGATCGTGCTGCGAACCGTGCTCGAGGCTAACGTGTTGACGGCGGTCGGCAAGCGTCCCGAGCGCCCGCGCAGACGCTCGATCACGATCAGCCCCGCGGGCGGATGCGAAGTGATCCTGCGCGAGCGCACACCCGGAGCCCATACGCCTGACCGCCACCGCGTCGCCGTTGCCGCCTGAGGGAGCGGCGCCGTAAAGCGCGGCGGGGAGCTGGGCGCTGCGCGGCGGCGCTTGTGAGGCAGGCGTCGCTCGACACCATGCCTTGACAACAGAACCCACCCCCGTTTGACACCGGTGACGCACGGGTACCACAGCTAGATCGGTCCAAGCGGGAAAAGGGGGCTTTGTCCGCGCGGTGAGCCCAGAGCAGGGAGGCTTTCGCATGTTCGGTCGGTTTCGGTTTCACTTGAGCCCGCTGGCGGGCCTTATCGTGCTAGCGACGGTGCTCGCCGCGATCTGGCTGGCCCCCGTGGCCGGCGCGCACGGACGCCAAAATGGGCGGCCGGACAGCCCGCTCACGGCGGTCCGCCCCATACATTGCCCCACAAAGGACCGTCTTTCGGCAAACCGCCACATCCGGGCAAACCGCCACATCCGGCGCCGGCGCCCAGCTACCTCGCCTTGGGCGATTCGCTTGCCTTCGGTTACTCCCAAGCGAAGTTCAACAGCCTCTACCCGAACGAGAATCCGGCCGCCTATGACACCGGCTATGTCGACGACTTCGCGCGCCTGCTGCGCATCGGCCACCCCAACCTGCAGGTGATCAACGACGGCTGCCCCGGGGAGACGACCGAATCGTTCATCAACGGACCGTGCGCCTATCAGCTGGCTTTTCCTCTGCACCACCCCTATGTCGGCGGTCACGAGCTCTTCGCAACTCTCCGACGCGCTGGCCTATCTCAAAGCCAATCCGAACACCAACCCGATCACGCTCGACATCGGCGCCAACGACGCGCTCGGCGTGATCGAGCGCACATGTGAAAAGCAAGTGGAATGCGTGATCAAAGAAGCGCCCGCGCTGTTCGCCCACATCGGCGCGAACCTGGGTCTGATCCTGGCCGACCTGCGCGGCGCGGACCCACACGCCACGATCGTCGTGCTCGGACTGTACAACCCGTTCGGCGAAAAGCTGCCGGGCGGCGACTCCCTCACGGCGCAGCTCAACGAAGTGATGAGCAAAGTCGCCGCCACGGTCGGCGCGCGCTTTGCCGATCCGCTGCCGCTGTTCAACCCGCCGGGCGCGCTTGAAGAACCGGCGATCTGCCTGCTCACGAACATGTGCACGCCGCTGGAAGACATCCATCCGACCGACCTTGGCTATGCGGTGCTGGCTGGGGTGATCGCGAAGCAGTACTTCTTCTGAGTCGCCTAACCGCTTGCTGGAGGCCTCACAGGAAGCTTCGAGCCTGGGACGTCACGCTGGCGTCCCAGGCCAACGATCTCTTCAGCGTCAGCCGGCTCGGGCGAACTGCCTGTCCACGCCGTCGAGCAGCTCCCAATTGCCCCGCAGCGCAGCGCTCGCACGCGCGACCATGCGGTCGGCCATGGCCTGGCCCTCTGTCGCGTCGCCCCCTGCCACGTCGTCGCTCGTCAACTCCGCGATCAACTCGCTTGCCTGGCGTGCGTGCTCGACGTCGAGCGTGGCGTGCAGCTCGAAGTACTCGACGGCCGGGCCTTCGGGGCTGTAGCCGTAGCGCTCTGTGAGTCCCTTCAGCTTCGTCTTTGCAATCTCCGGTTGGCTCGCCTCGATCGCGTAGAGGACGGCGAGATGATCGAGCGCATCCTCGCCCGCGACCCACGCCCGCGCGCAGCGCACTGTCTCGCCCAGCGGCCGGCGCTCCGAAGCCTTCTCGCCTGCGGCGGCGGCGGCGGCAAACGCATCCCACAGCGCAATGTGGCTGCGCTCCTCCGCGGCGTGACGCTCCAACCCTGCGCGATGCTCCTCCGCGACCTTGGCGGCAAGGCCGTCGGACGCTTGCGCAAGCGCGACAACGGCGTGGCGGTACTCGCCCACGTAGAAGCCAAGCTCCTCGGCGCTCAGCTCGCCGGCGGACCAGCGCTGATAGAAGGGGTGCTCGAGCACATTGCATTCGCGCCTGGCCTCGTCGATCCTGGCAAGTACGTCCATCTGGGTCCCTCCTGGTGGTGGTCTGAAGCAGCTAAACGGATACGACCGGGTGGGCCTTGGCCCAAGCAGCGATCTCATGCGAGCCGTCGATTACCGTGCGGTCGTCGAGCACCAGCGTCGGCACCATGCGGTTGCCGGTAAGGCGCTCGACCTCCTGTCGGCCTTTGGTCTTGTTGAAGACTTTCGGCAGGATCCCCAGCCCGTAGGTCTTCACGACCTTCGGATCGTGGCCCGCCTCGCGCAGGGCCTCGTGCGCATTCCTGCAGGGGTGTCCTCCCGGACGGGGAGACTTGAACAGTCCGTAACAGACGTACAGCTTCATCCTGTCCTCCTCATTGGACGGTCAGCTTGCCTTCCATGCCAGCGGCGCGATGCCCCGGGACCGAGCAATAGAAGACATAGCTGCCCGGCTTGAGATTCAGCGTGAGCGTCTTCGTTCCGCCTTGGAAAGTGGGCGTCGCCGCGAGCACTTTGCTGCCCTGGGCGATCGTCATGTTATGCATCAAGGGCGACATGTTCGCGAAGCTGATCGTCACCGCGCCGGCCTTCGCCGACAGGTTCTTGGTCGTATAGCGCAGCTGACCTTCGGGGTCCGCTTCCTCCTTCAGCGAGGAGCTGCCCGAGCCCGAGGCGGCTTCGCGGCCTGTCTGGGTCACCGGGGTGAGCGTCGCCTTGGCGCTGGAGCCGCCGGAGGTGAGGACCGCCGTCGAGACCGTCGTCAGGACGAGCACGGCCGTGATCGCCATCACGGCGCGCTGGCCGCCGAGTGTGGAGGGGAAGTTGGGGTTGCGCGTGCCAACGCCCACCGACAGGATCAAGGCCCAAGCGACGAGCAGGGCGCCGGCGATGTAGTAGGGCACCTTGCTCTTCTCGGCCGCGAGCACAGGCGCGATGTGGACAATCGTCGCAAACATCCCCGCGCGAGCCTAACCGATCCTCCGGTGGGTATGCTCTCTCGCCGATGACCGACGCGGTGCGCACCCCGGAGGAGCTGCTCGAAGGTCTGCCCGACTTCCCGTTCAAAGCTCGCTATCGCGAGCACGACGGCCTGCGTTTGGCTCACGTCGACGAGGGTCAAGGCGCCCCGGTCGTGTTCATGCACGGCGAGCCGACCTGGTCGTTTCTGTGGCGCAAGGTGCTTGGGCCGGTGCGCGAGGCGGGCTTCAGGTGCATCGCTCCCGACCTGCCGGGCTTCGGGCGCTCGGACAAGCCGATCGACCTCGACTGGTACTCCTACGACCGCCACGTGGCGGCGATCGCGCCGCTGATCGAGGAGCTGGACCTGAAAGGGGCGACGATGGTCGTGCACGACTGGGGCGGTCCGATCGGACTGCGAATCGCCGTCGAGCACGCAGAGCGCTTCGAGAAGCTGGTGATCCTCGACACGGGCCTGTTCACGGGCCACCAGAAGATGACCGACGCTTGGATTGCGTTCAGGGACTTCGTGGAGCGAACCGAGGACCTGCCGGTCGGGATGCTCGTGCGGGGCGCCTGCAAGAACGACCCGGGCGACGAGGTTATCGCCGCATACGAAGCGCCCTATCCCAGCCTGGCCTCCAAGGCCGGAGCGAGAGCCTTCCCGTTGATGATTCCGCGCGAGCCCGACGCGCCCGGGGCCGCGGCCGGCCAGAAGGTGCTGGCGGCCCTCAAAGAGGACAAGCGTCCGACCTTGATGCTGTGGGCCGACTCGGACCCGGTGCTGCCGCTCGCGACCGGCGAGCGCTTCGCCGCAGCGATCGGCCGCGAGAAGCCACGGGTGATCGCAGACGCCTCGCACTTCCTACAGGAGGACGCGGGGCCGGAGATCGGGCGTCAGATCGCGGAGTGGCTAACCGCCGGTTGACCCGTCGGTGAGCTGCGGCTTCTCCGTCGCCGGCGCCAAGGCCGGCTCGGACTTGGAGGCTCGCAGTTCATAGCCGCGCCGCGCGCTGGCGTCCGCGCCCGCCAACACTTGGTCGGCCTTCAGAGCACGCGCCATGCCCTCCGAGAGGCGCCGCGGCAGGAGCACCCCGAGCGTGCTGGTGCGCTTGGCCGACTTGGGCACCCACACTTCGACGCGGCCGGTCTGCAGGGCCTCGACGATCGCGTCGGCCACTTCGGTCGGCTGCAGAACCTTCATCCCGCGCGCCTCCCCCAGGCCGCCGCCCAGTTCGGTGTTGACCACGAAAGGCATCACATAGCTGAGGTCCACATCCGCCTTCATCAGGCGCATCTCTCCACGCACAGCCTCAGTGAGCCCGACCACGGCGTGCTTGGTAGCTGAGTAGGTGGCGCCTCCGGGAGCGCCGAACTTGCCGGCCTGGGAGGAGATGTTGACGATGTGGCCGCGATTCCTCGGGATCATGCGCTCCAGGGCGAGCTTCATGCCGAGGATGACGCCGTGCAGGTTGATGTCGATCATGCGCCGGGCGGTCAGGTCGTCCTCGTCGACGAAGCGCCCGATCGGCATGATGCCGGCGTTGTTGACGAGCACGTCGATCGGCCCGAGCTGCTCTTCGGCGCGGTCGAGGAAGGCCGTGAACGAGGCGCGGTCGGTCACGTCGAGCGGCAGGGCGACAGCGCTCGGGCCGAGCTCGGCGGCGGTCTCCTGGGCTGCTGTGAGATCGACATCGCCGATCGCGACCTTCATACCCTGGCCCAGCAGGGCCTGGGCGGTCGCCTTGCCGATCCCGCGCGCGGCGCCGGTGATCGCCGCGGTCTGGCCGGCGAGGATGCGGGGCTGCTTGGCCATGGTGTCTCCTCCTGAAAATTGGTTGCCCAGCCAAAGCTAGCGCTCCTCGCCGCGTCGCGCGCGGCGGTCGGGGAAAGATTTGAGGCTGTGCCCCGGACTCCGCTTGAGGCTGTACCGCCAGACTCCACAGATACTTGGGAATCGGGAATCGGCGCGGGCCACCGCATCTTCGCAGCGCAGGCCGGGTTTATACGGGCAGGTCATCCAATTCAGGCCTAAGCGGATGGCCCCGGAGAGGGGACCGGACCCGGGTGATCCACGGCTTCGCCCGGGTCCGCGTAAACCTCTTGCTGCACGCGCGAAGGGGGATCGGGCGGTGTGGGGACCGCCCGGCGCGCGGCAGGGACCGCCCTCGCGCGGCAATGAACCCAGCCTGGCGCTTTGGCTCGCGGCTTGACGGTCCGCCGGACGCGCGGGCGCCCGGTAGGCTTGAGGGGTGGCCTCGTTCAAGTTCCAAGGTCAGCGCATCGCCTACACCGAGTACGGCGCGGGCCTGGCGGCCTTGACCAGGGACGGCACGCGCGGCAAGACGGCGCGGCGCGGCGCGGCCACGAAGCGCCCGGTGATCCTGGTGCACGGGTTGCTGCTCTCGCAGAACATGCACCGCCCGCTCGCCGAAAGCCTTGCCGCCAAGGGCAACCGGGTGATCGCGATCGACCTGCTGGGACACGGCGAATCGGACAGGCCAAGGGACATGTGGCGCTATTCGATGCAGGCCTTCGGCGAGCAGTTGGTGGCCTTGATGGACCACCTGGAGATCGGCGAGGCGGTGATCATGGGCACCTCGCTCGGCGCCAACGCGGCGTTGCAGGTGGCAGCCACGGCCCCCGATCGGCTGCGCGGCATGGTCGTGGAGATGCCGGTACTCGACAACGGGCTGCTGGCCTCCGCGCTGACGTTCACGCCGATCCTGGTGGCGCTCACGTTCGGCGAGCCGCTGATGAAGGGCGTGGCCAGTCTGGCCAAGGCGGTGCCGCGCAAAGCGCTGCCCTACTACGGCAACGTGGTGCTCGACCTGGTGCGCCAGGACCCGGGACCCGGCGGCGCGCTGCTGCAGGGCCTGTTCTTCGGACGGATCGCCCCGCACCGCGCCGACCGGCGCACGTTCAAGACGCCCGCGCTCGTGCTCGGCCATCGGCGCGATCCGGTGCACCCGTTCTCCGACGCGGGCATGCTCGCCGAGGAGCTTCCCAACGCACGCCTGATCGAAGCCGACTCGCTGGTGGAGCTGCGCCTGCGTCCGGAGCGCTTGACCGACGAGATCGCCGGGTTCCTGGACGAGGTGTGGGCGGCCAAGCCGCGCCGCCGCGCCAAGAAGCCCGCCTGAGGAGCGGGGGCGGCGCCAGGCGGCGTCCTCGGGGACCGTGTTATTTAGGCGGGAACAGTTCGAATTCGTTTATCGACACGACGCCCGGTGCGGCCGCGGTCGAGGAAGCGGGAGCCTTGGCGAGCCAGAGGACGATGTAGCGGTAGCCCTTGCCTTCGGTTTTCAGCTTGAGGATGGTCGTTTTCTTCTTGAGCACTTTCAGGCCGACCAGGCGCTTCCAGGCGGGGTCGGAGATCGAAGTGGGCGGGGTCTTGCCCACGGCTCCATAGACTTCCACGGTGATGCCGGTTGTGGTCGACTTGACGGCGACGCTGCCGAGCTTCTGGGGGCTCTTGAGGTCGAGCAGCAGACCCTCGGCCATCTTGGGGGCGACCGAGGCCTGCACCTGGGCGGTCCAAGCGGTCTTTTCTTCGCCGTCGATCGCCAGACTGGGGTCGCCGAACAGGGTGGGCGGATAGGCGTAGGGGTTGTAGACGCTGGCGGCGTCGGTGTCGAGCAGGATCGGGCTGGGTGATTCGGCGGAGGATTCCGATTCGGGTTTCGATTCGGATTTTTCCGTGCCCCCGCCTTCTTTGGAAGTGGTCGATTCGCTGCTCGTTTTCGTCGGCGCGGTTGTCGTTTTGGTCGTTTTGGTCGTTTTCGTTTCGGGCGGGAACAGAGCGTTGTTGGCTTCGTTGTTGGCGCCGCTCGTCGATTTGGGCGTGGGTGTCTGCAGAGGGATCTTGGGCGGAGTGGTGGATTTCACGGTCGTCGGCGTCCCGGGCAGCGGCGTCGAGGTCGGGGAGGTCGCGCCCGGCGTGGTGGGTATGGCCGTGCTCGTGCCGAGCCCTTTGACCACGGCCACCGCGACTTTGGGCTTGGGCGTGCTCTTGTTGAGCGCCGCGTAGGCCGCCACCGACGCTCCGACCACAAGCAGGGCAGTCGCGCCGAGGATCGCGATCCCGGTGCGCCAGCCAGGACCGCTGCCAAGGCTGCCCGGCTTACCGGTGCCGCATTGCAGGCACCAGTCCTGGCCTTCCTGCAGAGGCAAGCCGCATTTGGAACAACTGGCCATCCCCACAAGTGTGACACCTCCGGCTCACCCACACGCGGGCTAGCCGCGTGTGGGTTGTTAGGAGGAGTGCTCGGGGCACACTCGGCCAAGCTGCGTGTGAGGGTCGGTTAGGAGAAGCGCCTCGGGGCGGGACAACCCCCCGGCAGGATGTCATGTCCTGTGGGGCGCAGATCGCTGTCCAGCTCCAGCTGCCAGTAGTAGCGCGTGAATGTCACCCCGCGACGGTACTCGCCCACGTGCGGGGGAACGTTCTCGCCGGCGGCCATGCGAACGATCAGCTCGGGATAGGAGCGTCCCGGCAAGGCCGCCAACGCGGGCGCGGGGAAAGCGCCGCCGAAGCGAGTGTTCACGTCGGTGATGCGCACGCCCAACTCGGGATCCCGGAACACCTGGATCGTGGCCGGTCCTCGCACGCGCAGGGCCTCCATGACCGTGCGCCCCAACTCGACCAGGTCGGTGGCTTCGACGACGGTTCCCTTGATCGACTCGCCGCCGCGCGACTCCAGCATCGAGCGCGGGATCGCGTTCAGGCAATTCCCGTTGGAGTCGCCCAAGCAGTCGATCGACAGCTCGGGACCGCCCATCGCGCGCTGGATCATCGTGGGCTCGGGCACGTACTCGACGAAGAAGCGGGCTTGGGCAGGATCGTGGGCCAGGTGGATCGAGCGTGCGCCGGAGCCCTGGCGGGGCTTGACCATCACCGGATAGTCGATCGCGTCGAGGTCGGCGTCGGGGAGCACCGTGGGCGGCGAGGGCAAGCCCAAGGACTCCAAGAGGAGATGGGCCTCGTACTTGTCATAGGTCGCCCGGGCCACCTCCGCGGAAGGCACCAGGGCCGGCAGGGTGGGCGGGGAATTTTCCCGGGCGCGAGCCAAGGTCTCGATGTCGAGGTCGGTCAGAGGCAGGACCAGGCCCACGTCGTGGAGTTGGCACAGGCGCGCCAGCTCGGGCACGTAGGCGGGGTCGTCGATCGAGGGAGCGCCCGCCCTCACCTGGGCGGCGTACTGGGCTGGGGCGAGCGGGTTGGGGTCCACCGCGACCACCCGTGTCAATGCGGCGAAGCAGGAGACGATGTCATAGCGCTTGCCGACTCCGGTCAGCATGATGGCGGGAGCATCCTGTCCGCGACTCGCACGCAGGGCGGAGCGGGACTCGGTCCCGCGGGCTCATCCATCTCCCTTTCCCTCCCATCCCCCGGTTTGGCCCTTGTAGAGGCCTGAGCCGCCGAAGACGATCGCCAAAGTGCGCCCGAGGATACGCAGGTCGAATGCCAGGGAGCGGTGTTCGATGTAGTACAGGTCCAGCTCGATCCGCTCACTCCAAGGCAGGGCGGCGCGCCCGTTGACCTGGGCCCAGCCGGTGATCCCCGGCCTGATCGCCAGACGCCCGCGCTGGCGGGCGAGTGTACTGGGCGACCTGGATCGGGATCGTCGGTCGGGGGCCGATGAATGACATGTCTCCGCGCACCACGTTCACGAGGTTGGGCAGCTCGTCCAGGGAGGTCCTGCGCAGAAAGGCGCCGACGCGGGTGACGCGGGAGTCGTTCTCGTTGATCGCCAAGCCCGCCCCGATGTGCTCGGCCCCGTCGACCATCGTGCGCAGCTTGAACAGGTCGAACGGCCTGCCGTCCCGGCCGATGCGGCGCTGCCTGTAGATCGGGCGCCCGCGCGACTCCAGGCGAATCGCGACCATCGCGACGGCCATGACCGGCGCGGCGAGGAGCAGGGCGCAGGCGCCTGCCACGATGTCGATGAGCGCCGATCACCGCGTGCCTTCGGCGGCTTCCCACGAGGGTGCGGTGCCGTGACGCAACCAGTCCCACAGGCCGACAGCCGCGGAGAGCGTCGTGAGGAAGTAGTAGCGCGCGATCAAAAAGGGGCGCACGCGCACCAAACCTGCCAAGCCCGGCGGAGGCGAAGACCACGACCTGCAGGACGAGGGTGACCGTGTAGAGGCTTCCCGCGCCGCCCGCCACGAGCGCCACGTTGGCGATGAGGGCGAGGGCGTGCAGGAACGGGGTGAGGTAGCGCAGCAGGCGGTGGGAGAAGATCATGGCGGCGTAGCCGAAGGTGTAGCCGCGCGGCGAGAGCATCCCGCCGCGGATGACGATCGGCCAAGTGTGGCTCATCATGCGCCGCTTGCGCCGCCACTCGCCCTCGATCGTGGGCACCATCTTCTCGACGGCGCCTGCGTCGGGCACTTCGACGGCGCGCCAGCCGCGCTTGACCATGTTGAAGGGGAAGGAGAGGTCGTGGCCCATGATCGGGTCGACCACGATGTAGGAGCTGCGGCGGGTGGCATAGATCGCGCCGTTGCCGGCGGTGATCGACGACAGGCGCGACTCGCGCGCGCGCACCGCCATCTCATAGCGCCAGTAGACGCCCTCCTGGTTGGTGGCCCGGGGAGCTGACTTCCCGCTCTGCGCGCCGAGCGCACCGGGAGCCTGCACGAAGCGAACGCGCCCGCACGCATAACCCACTCGCGGATCCGCAAAAGCCGCGACGAGCTTGCGCAAAGCGTCCGGCTTCCCACGCGGCGTTGGCGTCGGAGAAGGCCACGATCTCGCCTCCGGCCCGCTCCACCGCGGCGTCCTGAGCGACGATCTTGCCCCCACGCGGCAGCTCCAGCACAATGTCGGCGCCGGCCTCGCGCGCGCGTCGGGCCGTCTCGTCGGCGCATCCGTCGCACACCACGATCACCTCGAGCAGGTCCCGCGGATAGTCGAGTTCGAGCGCATTTTGGATCTTCGCGCCGATCACATCCTGCTCGTCGTGGGCGGCGACGATCAAGGAGACCTTCGAGCTGGGAGGGATTCCTGTTCGTGCGTCCCTCTCGACGGAGGCCTCTGGCGCCGGCGCGATGAGGCGGGCCAAGACGGCAACGACGAGCGCGTACCCGACTTGGGTCCACACGATCAGGGCGGCGCAGACCCAGAAGACGACTTCAAGAGCGACCATCTCGATAACTCTACGTTCGGCTTGGGACGGGGATTTGCGCGGGGCTTCAGAGCGAGCGGTAGAGCTCGAGGTGCGCCGCCGCGATCGCCGGCCAGGAGTAACGTCCAGTAGCGGCTGCCCTGGCCTTCACGCACATTTTGGTCAGGGTGGCCCTGTCGGCCAACAGCTCACGCAAGGCCTGGCCGAGCGCGCGGGCATTCCCGGCCGGAACGCTGCGGGCTGCGCCCGTGGTCGCGATCTCGGGAAAGCCGCCGACATCGCTGAGCAGGAGCGGCTTGCCGAACGCCAGGGCGGTGAACAGAACACCCGATTGGTCGGCCTGCAGGTATGGCAGGACGACGAGGTCGGCTCGTTCGAAGTAGGCGGACAACTCGCTGTCGGTTACGAAACGCGGCTCGAAGCGCACGTTCGCGGGAGCGACTGGCTCGAAGCGCGGAGATGTCCATCTTGGGCATCCCCACCAGCCACAACTCGGCGTCTTCGATCGGAGCTTGGCCGTCGACGCCGCGCCATGCTTCGAGCAGGACATCGATCCCCTTGTAGGGGCGCATGAGGCCGAACATGAGGACCACGGGGTTGTTGCTCTGCGGAGGGCACCCTGCGTGGGTTGTTGTGCTCTGCGGAGGGCATCCCGCGTGTGCGTACGCGCGGGCGCGCGGGGCGCCCCTTTGCGAAAGCACATCCCCCTCCGGACGAGCCTCCAGCGATGCCGGATCTCCAGCCTGCCGGCTCGTCGGCGCCAACGCATATCGCCCCCCTGACGGCGGTTCCTCTCCCTCTCCCAGCGGCAGCGCATCTTCCCCCCGGGCGGCCAAGTGCGCGAAAACACCATGCGGGATCACGTGCACGCGCTCGCCGTCGACGCCCAACTCGTCGACCAGGCGCGAGCGGCCGTGCTCGGAGTGGACGACGATCGCGTCGAAGCGATCGTACAGACGCCGCTGGGCCGTCAACTGACCCGGACGCGGCTCGCGCGGAAGCACGTCGTGGGCGGTGATCACCAGAGACCGCCGGCGTCCGCCCCGGCGCGCGCGGCCGGCAGCAGATGACGGTCGAGGTGTTGGACCGCAAGCCACTGGAAGTGCACGACGTCCGCCTGCGCGCGCTGCAGAGCGGTAGCGCAGCATGTCCGGCACGTGCTGGACCAGCTTGCTCGCCCTCCGCACCCGCCCCGCGGGGGCGCCAAACGCGGCACGGTAGAAGAACTCGTGGCGGGCGTACCCGTCTGGGCCTCGTCAGCGGCCCGTAGGCGAAGCGACTGGTGAACAAATCCACGTCCGCGTCAAGCGCCGCCAGCGCACAGCACAGCGCATGGTCGTAGGGTGGCGTGTAAGCGGAGGGGTCGACGACGTGAACGCGCACCAGGGGAAGACAATAGGGCGAAGGGCGCATGGGCGGCTGACGCTGTCGGCCACGTTCGCACGGGCGGCCTGCAGCTACTGGACGTCACCGTGTTCCCGCGCGTGTGCCTGCACATCGCGCGCTGGCAGAGGCTGGCTCGACGCATCCCGGACCCGGTGCTGCGTCAGTTAGCGCTCGCCGCGCTCTCTGAGAAGCGCGGCAACATCGAGGGGGCGGCGGCGTTTGCGGCGTTCGCCCCCGGGTCGCGACGGGCGCAGGCCACAAAGGCAGCGAGCGCCTTCCAGGCCGCCTACAACCTGTTGGACATGCTCGGTGAGCAGCCGAGCGCCGACCCTGTGCGCGACGGGGAGCGCCTGCACAACGCGCTGCTGTACGCCTTGGGCTGGGCCGCCTCGACGCCCCCCGCGGACGGGGTGGACGCGGGGGTGCAAGCGCTCGACTGGTACGAGCACCATCCCCAGAGCGCGGACGGCGGCTACTTGAACAAGCTCTTGGAGGAGTGCCGGGAGGCCTTCGGCAGCCTGCCTGGATATGCGATCGCGGCCCCGGCGGCGCGCGCGGCGGCGGAGCGGATCGTGGCCTTCCAGAGCCTCAACCTGAGCGAGGCCCAGGGCGACCATGCGGCCCTGGAGCGGTGGGCTCGCGCGGCCACCCCGGCGGGCGCGGGGCTGCAATGGTGGGAGACTGCAGCGGCGGCCGGCTCTTCGCTTGGAGTGCACGCCCTGATCGCGGCGGCCGCCGAGAGGGACCTCGACGCGCACGAGGCGAAGTTGCTCGAACAGGCTTACTTCCCGTGGATCGGAGGACTGCACTCGCTGCTGGACAACCTGATCGACAAACGCGAGGACGAGGCCGCCGGGCATCGCAGTCTCGTTGAGTATTACGGTCCCGAGCGCGCGGCCGAGCGGATGCGCTGGATGGCCGAGCAGGCCGCTCGGTTGGCGGGAGAACTGCCCCACAGCCGCCGCCATACGGTGGTGCTGGCCGGCATGGTCGGCAATTATCTCTCGACCCCCGAAGCGCACAGCCCCGAGCTTGGCCCGGTCAGCGAAGCGGTGCTCGCGACCACCGGCGGACTGGCACGACCGACGATGCTCGTGTTCGAGCTACGTCGCCTGCCCAGCCGTTTGCACAACACCATCGTTTATCGGAGGCCGCGGAGCTCCCCGCGGCGCGGCCCCCGACATGGACAGTTTCAGATAGGGTTTCTGCACAGGTCAAGCAGGAGGCGAAGTCGGCCACGGTCGGTCGTGGTTCCGTTGAAAGCAGGAGGGGGCCGGTAGCATGGTCAGCTGCCGGGCGCTCACAAGGGAGAGGGACACGCATGCTGGAGCTGCGAGATCTCGTCAAGCACTACCACACAGCCGGGGAGGAGACCGTGCGCGCGGTCGACGGCGTGTCGCTTTCGGTCGCCACCGGCGAGATGGTCGCCCTGTACGGGCCGAGCGGCTCGGGCAAGACGACGCTGCTGTTGATGGTCGCCGCGCTGCTGGCGCCGACCAGCGGCGAGGTGCTCGTCAACGGGCGCGACATCTCCTCGCTCTCAGAGCGCGAGGCGTCGCACTTCAGGCTGCAGGAAATGGGTTTCGTGCGCCAGAACTTCGACCTGTTGCCGGGCGTCACGGCGATCGACAACACGGTGCTCAAGCTGCTCAAGAACACGCCTTGGAAGGAGGCCCACCAGCGCGTGCAGCCGCTGCTGGTGCGGCTCGGATTGGGGGAGCGCCTGACGCACCGCTCGGAGACGCTCTCGATGGGCGAGCGTCAGCGCGTGATGATCGCCAGGGCGCTGTCCACAGAGCCGAAGCTGCTATTGGCCGACGAGCCGACGGGCAGCCTCGACACGCAGCGCGGGCGCGAGGTGCTGGAGCTGCTGACCGAGCTGTGCCGCGAACGAGGCGTGGCGATCGTCCTGGTCAGCCACGATCCCCAGGCCGCCGCCTACGCCGACCGCGTGCTGGCCCTGCGCGACGGGCGCCTGGTCGACTACGACCCCGAGCAGGGGTTCGCCCCCACCAACGCCCGGTGAGCCGCTCAGTGAAGCGCCGAAGCGACCTGAGCCCGACGATCGCGACGCGCTCGAGCGCGGTGCAGGCGCGATGAGATTTGCCAACGTGCTGCACCTGTACCGCGTGCGCTTGCGTTCACGGGCTTTGCAGGAGTGCTTTGCGATCGTGGGGATCGCCGCCGGCGTGGGCCTGCTGTTCGCTTCGCAGATCGCGAGCTCCAGCCTGTCCAGCTCAGTCGGGCAGCTCAACAGCGGGATCGTGGGGTCCGCCAAGCTGCAGCTGACCGCGCGCGACGCGCACGGGCTGCCTGAGGAGCTGGTGGGCGAAGCGAGGCGCCTGCCGGGCGTGAAGGTTGCCGCCCCCCTGCTCGAAGTGAGCGCTAACGCGGTCGGGCCCACGGGCAGCGACGCGGTCGAGCTGGTCGGCGCCGACTCGGCCTTGGCCGAACTGAAAGGCGCGCTCGTGCGCAAAGTCGCGCTCACCCCGTTCGCGGGGGTGGAAGCGGTCGTCCTGCCCGTGCCTGTCGCCCGGCAGGTGGGGGTCCACAAATTCGGCGACATCGTGCATTTTCAGGCGCTCGGACACTCCAGCGAAGCGGCGCTCTATGCGTTGCTCACGACAAAGCAGGTGGGGGCCTTGACGTCGAGCCCGATCGCGGTGAGCACCCTGGAATACGTGCAGAACGCAAGCGGCCTGCAGGGTCGCGTGAGCCGCATTTTGGTGGAGCCCAAGCCGGGCCAAGAGGCTGCCGTGCAGACCGCCCTGCAGAGGATCGCCGGCGGGCGCTATGGCGTGGAGTCGGCCGGCTATGACGAAGAACTGTTCGCCAAGGCGGCCGCCGCGACCAACCAGTCAACCCAGCTGTTCGCGGTGATCAGCGCTTTGGTGGGCTTCCTGTTCGCTTTCAACGCGATGCTCCTGACGGTGCCCCAGCGCCGTCGCCTGATCGCCGACCTGCGCCGCGACGGCTATACGCCCCTGGCGGTGATCGCGGTCCTGATGTTCGACGCGGTCGTGCTCGGCACGATCGCCTGTGCGATCGGCCTGGTGCTCGGCGACGAGCTCTCGATCCATCTGTTCCACTCGAATCCGGGCTACCTTTCGTCGGCTTTTGCTGTCGGCTCTGAGCGGGTCGTCAACTGGCAGAGCATCGTCATCTCGGTGATCGGCGGCATGGGCGCCGCGTCGGTGGCGGTCCTGAGCCCGTTCAAGGACATCGTCTCGCGCAATCCTTTGGCGGCCATCGAAACGAAGGAAGGCGCCGGCGGAAGCACCTCCATGCCATTGACGCTGGGCGGTCTGCTGTGCTTGGTCGCGACGCTTGTGATCCTGATTGCGGCTCCCCAGGCGGCGATCGCGGGAATGGTGACTTTGATCGCGGCCCTGCTCGCGCTGCTGGCTCTGCCGCTCACATGGATGCTCGCGTTCGTGCGCAGGATCGCGCCCACCATCGTCAGCGCGGTGCCGCACATCGCGGTGATGGAGCTGCGGGCCGGGCGCTCGCGGGCGATCGCGATCGCCGCGACAGGCGCGATCGCGGTGTTCGGCAGCGTCTCGATCCAAGGCGCCCACAGCGATCTGCTGAAAGGGCTCTATAACGCCGCTTCCGACGTGAACGCCTCGACGAACGTGTGGGTGTCGGCGGCCGGCAGCTCCAACCTGCTGATGACCTCTCCGTTCGCCCCCACCCAGCTGAGCAAGCTGCAAGCGCTGCCGGGCGTGCGCACCGTGCGCGTTTATCGCGGCGGGCTGCTCGACTACGGGGACAGGCGCATCTGGGTGCTTGCTCCGCCGAGCGAAGCCTCGCCTTTGGTGCCGCCCACGCAGCTCGTGGAAGGCAATGTGGCTCAGGCCGACGCCCATCTGCGCGAAGGAGGCTGGGCGGTCGTGTCGCTGGCGCTGACCGAAGAACACAAACTCAAAATCGGCCAAACGTTCGCCCTGCCGACTCCCAGCCCGACGACGTTCAAGGTGGCGGCAATCAGCACCAACATCGGTTGGGCGCCGGGGGCGATCGTGATGAGCTCAAGCGATTACGCGAAAGCGTGGGGAAGCGAAGACGCGAGCGCTTACAACGTGTTGACGAAGCCCGGTGTGAGCCCCGCGCAGGGCGTCCACGAAATAAGGGCGGCGCTCGGCCCGGGCACGGCCCTGGCGGTCCAGACCGCCGAACAACACGCGAACACGCTGCGCGCGATCACACGCCAGGGCCTGACGCGGCTCTCGCAAATCGCGACCTTGATCCTGGTGGCGGCCGTGATGGCGATGGCCGCCGCGATGGGCGCCATGATCTGGCAGCGGCGGCCCCGCCTCGCCAAGCTCAAGCTCGAGGGCTTCCCGCATCGCGAACTGTGGTACACGATCGTGCTGGAGAGCCTGATGCTGCTGGGCGTCGGCTGCTTCAGCGGGGCGGTCTTCGGTCTGTTCGGCCAGCAGCTGCTCGACCGGGCTTTGAACATCGTGATCAACTACCCGGTCGTCAGCTCAGTGGGCGTCATCGTGGCGCTCTCCAGCCTTGCCCTGGTGACTGCCTCGGCGGTCCTGATGGTGGCCATCCCCGGCTGGTTCGCCGCCAAGGTCCAGGCCGGCCTGGCCCTGCAGGACTGAGTCGGTCCGGCACTTCGTCGGTCCACCCCAGGATCGAGTCGGGCTGGCGCTCTCCGGGTCTGGCCGGCCTGTCCGAAGTCTTCCACCGACCCTCCGTAGAGGGGCCCGCACAGGCGATAGCACGCGCCCCGCCCCGAGGCTCTTCAGAGACCTCGGGGCGGGGCGGGGCTCGGTCTTATTTCTTGTGGCGCACCGGCGGCGGGCAGGGCACGCTGTGCGACGCGACGATCTGGCTGCCGTCGAGGAACGTGAACTGCGCCGAGAACGGAAAGCCGCCGCTCGGGCACTTGGTCGGCAGGGAGATGCCCTGCGGTTTGTAGCCGACCAGCCTGCCGTGAACGTGCTTGTAGTAGGTGAGATGGCTCGGGCCGATCGTCGATTTGACGTTGATGATCGACACGGGCGGGCCGTTGGTGACGCTTTTGATTTCCGGGATCGACGTGTCGAGATCGCCGCCGAAGGCGCCTTCACCGGGGAGCAGTTCGCCCGCGAAGACGATCTGCGCGTACACGGGAGCCAGGCCGTTGGCGTAGAACAGGACAACGATGTTGCCTTCGTGCGGTGGGCCCATCAAGGCCTCGATTTCCGGGATCTCGTGACCCGCGTCGGCCCCGAACGGGACCTCGACGAACGCGCTGCCATAGCCCAAGCGCGAGTTTGCCGAGCAGCCCGCAAGGCCTTTGGCAATCAGCGATTCGGGCTGACAGATCGAAAGACCGAGGGTGGTCGTCACATAGTTCATGCCCCTGGGCATGCGCAGGCTGACATGGGTGAGCGGCGAAGGCAGGCCGCCCGTGGTGCTGCCGATCGTGAAGCCGAAGCCGATCGTCGTCGACACTCCCAGCCTGTCGGGCGTGAATGACGTTTGCAAGGCAACCGTCTCAGCCGCCTGCGCCGAGGCGCAGGCGAGGCCGAGGACGAGCAGCGCAAGCACTACGGCGTTTAGCGGGTGAGGCATCCTGCGGAGGCCCCCACCTATGCGCACTCTGGTCAAGGTGTCTCCAAGCGCTAATACGACATTGGACCGCTCACGCGCACCGTCACGGCGTCGTTGGAGCGCTGGATCGTGCCACTGAATTTGAGCGCGGACGCTTTCGCTTTGGAGTAGGTGCCGCTGCCTTTGCTGACTTCCATCGTGCCCGAGAAGGTGGCGGTTGCGCCCGACACGTGGTAGCTCGCTTTGGCGCTACCGCTGATCGACCCGCCTTTGGGATAGACCTGGATCTTGGCGCTCACGCTGCGGGTCGAGGTGACCTTGAGCTGGAGGTAGAGCGGCCCGCCCAGATTGCCTTTGGCCGTGCCCCCCTCTTTGAGTTCGATCCCGTGTTTGTTCTGCAAATGCAGACTGGCGCTGTCGTTCAGATCGACCGAACGGGCGGCCCTTGCGTGCGGCGAAGCGGCGCCGGCGGCCCCTGCGCCGAAGACTGTTGCGGTGGCGAGCGCGCCGAGCGCGAGCGCGGCCGATGAGATTCGCAGCCGCGCAGCAGCGCGCGAGCGAGATGACTTGGTCCCCATTGATCCCTCCGTATGGCAGTTGATGTCGCTTCTCATTAGAACAGACCCCTCTCTCCTCCGAGCGACTCCCTAAGCCCAAAGCCTGATCCACATAACAGAAAGGCAGGGCAGTTGGACAATTCTAGTGCATATAGGCCTATGACTTTCAACCGCTCAAGGCCCGGCGAGTTGCGCAATTTCCCCGATAGTACGCTGCCTGCGATGCCCGACGTCGAAGTCAGCTACTGCATCGTGAACACCTCTCAGCGCGACCTGCTGCTGCGCGGATTGGACGCGATCGCCCGCGAGCGCGAGCGATCGCCGTTCACAACGGAGGTATTGGTGCTGGACAACGGCTCGCGCGATGGATCTGCCGAAGCGGCTCGGAAGCATCCCGTCTTGGCGGCCGAAGACCCGGCCTTGGCGGCGCGCGAACCGGGACGGCCCGCCGGCCAGCCGACGGGCCAAACCACCGGTGAGGTGATCGCTCTGGGGAAGCGGCGCGGCAAGGGCCTCAACGACTCCGAGCTGCTGCGCCGCGCGCGGGGACGCTACTGCCTGCTGCTCAACGAGGACTCCGAGCTGCTGCCGGGAGCCACGATGGCTCTATACGAAGCGCTCGAGCGCCGCCCCGACGCGGCCTGCGCCGGGGCCAAACTGGTGCGCCCGGACGGCGCCCCGCAGGCTTGCGCATGGCGCTTTCCCACACCGCTCACGGCTTTGGCGGGCGCCCTGTTCCTGCACCGGTTCCTCGTCGTGCAGAGCGGGGGCGAGCACACCAAGGAGGTCGACTGGTGCCAGTCCTCGGCCTTGCTCGTGCGCCGCGAGGCGGCGGCCCAGGTCGACTACCTCGACCCCGCCTTCTTCGTGTATTCCGACGAGGTCGACTTCGCCAAGCGTCTGCGGGACGCCGGCTGGCGCAGCCTGTATGTGCCCGGCGCCGTGGCGGTCCATCACGAGCAGCTCTCCACCGACACCGTCTCGGGGCCAAGGATCGTGGAGCTGGCGCGCAACCGGGACCTCTACATGCGCAAGCACCACTCGGTCGGCGCGGCGCGCGCGGTGCGCTGGCTCACGGCTTGGTCCTATGCGATGCGAGCCCTGGTTGCCCTGGTCTTGCCCGGCCACTCCACGAAGCGCTATTGGCGCCACGTGACGGCGACTCTGCGGCCCGGGCGCGGCGAGGGCCTGCGGGAGACCGCGGACGCCTACAACCGTGCATCGTCATAACTTCGGAAAGACAGCGCCGCATGCGGCGCTGTCCGGGGACGTGCATGCACGTCCCCGCGGACCGGCGCATGCGCCGGTCCGAGCAACACTTCGAAAGCTACTCGCCGAGCTCTTCCAATAGGACCGTGACCACACGCTTGTCGAGCTGGGTGCCAGTCACTCGCAACAGCTCCTCGCGCGCCTGCTGAGGCGTGCGCGCAGCCTGGTAGGGACGGTCGGTGACGATCGCGTCATAGGTGTCGCAGGCCGCCACGATCCTCGCCGCAAGCGGGATCTCCGCGCCGGACAGGCCGTCGGGGTAGCCCTTGCCGTCGATGCGCTCGTGGCTCCAGCGCACCGCGGGCGCCAGGTGAGCGAAGGCCTCGATGCGCTCGACCAGCTCGGCCCCAACCACGGTGTGGCTGCGCATCACCACCCACTCCTCCTCGTTCAAGGGCCCTTCCTTGCACAAGATCTCGCTGGGCACTGCGATCTTGCCGACGTCGTGGAGCATCGCCGCATAGTGCACCTCGCGCGCCTCCTTGGCGCCCAAGCCCATACGCAAAGCCACCTTTTCGGCCAGGGTGGCGACGTCGCTGCCGTGACAGGCCGTGTAGTCGTCCTTGGCCTCGACCGTGCTCGTCACGACGGCGAGCGTGTTGGTGAAGGAGCGCTCGATGTCCGCGATCAGATCGGCCCTGTGGACGGCCGAGCCGAAGCTCGCCGCGATCGCCTCGACCAAGACCGCGTCCGCCTCGGTGAGCGCGCCCGCCTCGACCGCCTCGATGTTGAGCACTCCCCAAACCGACCCATCGACAACGATCGCAACGCTCAGCTCCGAGCGGGGATCTGTCTCTGGATCGCGAGCGATGTAGTCGGGATCCTCGCGCGTGTCCTGCACAAGCGCGGTCACCCCAGAGCGGGCCACGCGTCCGTTCACCCCGTCTGTGACCGATTGCTCCACGATCAAGAACTCGGTCATCACCTCTGCCAAAGGGCCTCGGCCTGCGATCAGGCGCAGGATCCCGTCCGCCTCCAAGCGCTGCACCGCGGCCAGATAGAAGGCAAACGTTTCGTGCAGCTCGTCGACCACCAGCTGGGCCATCTCTTCGACATCGCGCGTGGCCGCCAAGCGCGCGGTGAGGCGCGCCGCGGAGCGCAGCTGCGAGCGCAGATAGGCAAGCTCGCCGGCCTCGGCGATGCTCTGCACGCGCGCGTCGGCTCGATAGCGGCGCAAGGCCTCCGCGCGGCGTGCCAGCTCACGCCGGCCAGCCAGCCTGGGTGGTTGTATGGTGAGCTCACGCACAAGGGCCTAATCGACGGAAAATCCCCGTAACTTGAGGCTTTTTGGGTATTGCAGGTCCGACGGAAACAATCTCGCCGGACGGTGACCAGGCCTATCCGGGTAGGACGTGGGAACCCAGCGGGATAGGTCCTAGATGTCCCGGAGCGAGTCCTCCGCGTATGCCTCCGCATCGCCTCCACGAGCCCGGAACGCCGCCACCCGCCGGCGTCCGTCGGACATGAGCTCGCGCGCTTGCTCGCGCTCGCTCGGCCCGAAGAACCGCGTGAGCAACAACAGCACCGGAATCAAACCCAGCCACAGGACGCGCAACAGCAGCCCGTCCAGGCCAGCGGTCGGCAACAGCAGCTCGCCGGAGACCGCCACGCCGGCGAGGATCGCGGCGAGACGCCCGAGCCTCCCCCACTCGAAGTCCACCGCGAAAACGCTCCTTGTGAGCAGATGCATGATCGCCACCATCGCCACGTAGGCGCCGCACAGGGCGATGCCCGCGCCCGCCAAGCCCAAGTCGAGGCCGGAGCTTGGCACCAGGACGAGCAACAGCAACACGTTGACCGCCAAGCCAGCGGCCGCGGCCGGGATGTTGCGCTGCATCACGCGGGCTCTGCCCGTGATCACGATCATCACCTGGTAGAGCCCATACAACGTCCAACCCAGCGCCAGCCAAGGCAAGGCAGTGTGCGCCCCAAAGTATTCGGGGTGAGCAAGCAGGCGCACCAGCCAGCGCCCGAGCAGAGCGACCGCCGCGACCACCACGCCCGTGGCCAGCACGAAGTAGGTGGTCACGAGCGAGTACAGCTTCGAGGCCTCCAGGTCGCTGTCGATCGAGTACGCCAGCGGCGGCCACGCGTATTGAAAGCCCCTCACAAACACGAACACGACCGTCGCCAATTGCACCGCGATCGCGTATTCGCCCGCCGCGCCATGACTGACGACGCGAAACAGGTACAGGCGATCGATCACCTGCAACGCATACACGCTCGCATCGGCCGGCACCGTGGGCAAGCCGAACTTGAGCATCGCGCCAAGGTCCGCCACCCGCACGCGCAATGAAAAGCGCTTGCGCAGAATCCACCACAAACCGAGCACCACGATCGCGCTTGCGCCGAAGTTGCCCAGCAGCAGCCCGCGAGCGCCCTGGCCAGCAAACACGACCAGGGCGATCGTGAACGCCACGGTCATCGCCACGTTGGCGCCCGAGGCCAGCATGTAAGCGCGGGCGCGCTCGTCCACCCGCAACTGCGCATAGGCCATCTCGATGTTCGTGAAAGCCCACAGCCCCAGGATCGCGCAGTCCATCAGCAGCGGATCTTCGAAGCCCAAGATCAGCTTGGACAGCGGACCGGCCAAGACCACCGCGATCAGCGACACAAGGGTCGTCGTCCAGGCGACGGTCGCGGTCGCGGTGCGCGCGATCCGGGCACGGCGCTCGGAGTCCTCGTCGATGAAGTAGAAGCGCACGAACGCCTCGCCCACGCCAAGGCGCAGCACGATGCTCGCCAAGATCACCGTGGTCAGCAGCGAGTTGTAAGCGCCATACGCTTCCGTCGAGACATGCGCCGTGTACAGAGGCAGCGTCAGCACGGCGATGCCCTTGGCCGCTATTTCCGCGGCCTGATAGGCCGCGCCCGTCTTGACGAGCCGCTTCAGGTAGCCGAGCACCAGCGGGAACCTAACGGGCGCGCCGTCGGACTACTTCGGAATCGATGCGTCACTCGTGGGCGCGAGCCGGCGAGACGGCGTCCACGTCGGCTGCGCTTCGGTCGATGTCCGACGCCGCACGCCCGCCTGGCCTCGCCGCAAGCGCCACGCCGAGACCGAGCAAAGTCCAGGTGAGGGGGTCCTCCAGGAAGTCGGCATAGACCCATGTGTGCAAGACCAAGGCGGCAAAGCAGGCCGCGATGGCGATCCTCGGCGGCGAGCGTCCGGCTCCACGAAATAGAGTCAGCAGCGCCACCACGATCAAAGCCACATACAACGCCAAGCCGACGATCCCCTGCTCGGCCGCGACCGTGATCGGGATCGTGTGCGAAGCCGAGGTCGCGTTCTCGGCCGTACCGCCGCCGTGGCGCTTGTACTCGGTTTCGAAAGACCCCGCCCCGTACCCGGCGAGCGGCCGGTCGGCGAACAGCTCAAGGCCTCCCGAGATCAATTTGGCGCGCCCACTGGTCGCGTTGTTGGCCGACCCGCCCGAGCCCTTCAAGCCGAAGTGCAAAGAGGACGGCGCCGCCGCCACCACCACCACCGCGACCGCCGCCAAAGCGACCGACACGTACACCGTGCCGCGCACGTCCCACCGCCACGCGGCCAATACCGCCAGGCCCAACAACAGAGCGGCGATGCTCGACTGGGAGAAGCTGGTCACGAGCCCCACCATCAGCCACACCAACACTCCAGCCCCGATCAGCTGCTCGCGTCGCGCACGGGTCCACAACACGACGGTCGTCAGCGCGATCATCACAAGCGCCAGGAAGCGCCCATAGATGCTCGGGTCGAAGAACAGGGAATTGACCCTGAAGTAGTTGTCGTACTCGTTCGCCGCCACCACCTTCGGGTTCAAGAACAGCGATTTGCGCAAGTACTCGATGTCCCCCACACCCGCGAACAGGACCGCCAGGACAACCGCCGCGCCCAAGCAGGTGACGAGCAGTCGCGGCGTCCAAGGGGCCTCTCGCAGGAGCAGGTAGAGCAGCCCGAACGGGATGTAGAAGAAGGCAAGGTTCTCCGCGCCCTTGGCGGGGTCGGCGGAGTAGACGATCTGCAGGGCATACAGCCCCACGGACGCCAGCAAGAGCCAGTCGAGCGCCATCGGCGGACGGGTGGGCGGGACTGAGTCGTACACGATCGACGGGCGTCCACCCGCCTCGCCCGGACTCTGCGGCTCGCCCGAGCGCCTCGAGACCCGCGAACCGCCGGGCGACCGCAAGCGGGGCGCCAGATGAACGAGCACGCCGGCCACCACGACCGCATACAGCGGCAACAGCAGATTGACCGTGCGTCCGTCTGCCGAGATCGGCAAACGGAAGGGGAGCGCGACCACCGCCAAGCACCGGGAAGGCGCGCGGATCGCGCCGCATGACAAGCGCCAGGCCCGAGATCGCCACCACGGCGGCCAGCGCGAGGGCGGCAAGCGTTCCGGCGCCGGGCAGCGAGGTGGCGCTGAGCGCTGTGGCCTTGGTCGCCTGGTCGAGCGCAAGCGCGGCGATCACGGCCCCACCAGCTTGAAAGTGCGCGAAGAGGGGATCGAGCGGTCTTCGTGGCGCAAGCTCACCCTCACCGTGTATTCCCCTGGCGGGGCGAACCGTCCGCGGTTATGCGGCACCAGCGTGGTGTATCCGTCGGCCTTGCGCACAACCGCATAGCCGTGGGCTTCGCCGCGCCGCCCGTTCCAGCGCAGAGACACGATTTTGTAGCGCCTCGCGGGCAGGTCGCGAACCAACGTTGCGACGGTTTCACCGGAGGAGCTTTCGATCGTGACCGTCACTTCGTCGGCTTTGGCGAGCTTGAAGGCGATGCGCTCTTCCTTGGCTTCGCCGCCCGAGGCCGGCGCGATCACCTTGGTCAGCTTGAATTCCTGCACCAGGGTGGGCGTGTGCTTCAGGCGCTGGGTGACCAGCAGCGCGGCGAAGCAAGCGACCACGAGCAGCGCGAACACGACGCGCGCCAGCCGCTCGCTGCTCAAGCGTCGCCGTCCCGAGCGAAGCGCTCGACGGTGTCCGAGCGCAATCCCAAACGCAGCGTCTCCAAGGACAGCACGTCTTCGGGCGCGATGTTGCCCAGATTGCACTCGCTGCCGAAGCGGTGAAGCAGCCACACCTGCTGCTCACGCTGCGGCGCCTCGAAGATCAGCCGCTCAGCCTCGATCGCGTGCACGATCTCGTCGATCAAGCCGGTCCTCACCTCGCCGTCGGCCCTGTAGATGCCGGCCGTGCCCGACTCGCGCGCCTCGGCGATCACCTTCCAGGCGCCGGCCTCCAGGTCGCGTTCGATCTGCTCCACCCACACATATGGGGCCATGATGAAGTCGGCGTCCTTGCTGCCGACCTCCGAGAGCACCGTGAAGTCGCGGGCGAGCGCGCGGATCAGGTGCGTCTTGACCTCGGGCTCCAAGGCGATCGTGCCGTCGGAGATCTCCACGTGGCGCAAGCCCAGCTCGCGCAGCCAAGCGATCAAACCCTCGACGCGCCCTTGCTTGATCGCCACCTCGGTCAGCGTCCCCCCCAGCACCACCGGGATCCCGTGCGCCGCGTAGCGCTCCAGCTTGGGCTTCAGGTTGGCGGTCACCAGGGCCGTACCCCAGCCGAGCTTGACGATGTCCACGCTGTCGCCCACCGTCTCCATCAGGCCGTCCACCTCAGCCACCGACAGGCCCCGGTCGATCACATGCGTGATGCCCCGCTCGCGTGGCTTGGCAGAGCGCGCCGGCACGTCCAAGAAGCCGGCTATGGCCCGGTCGGAGTCCATCTCGCGGCGGCCGCTACTGACCGGCGGGGGTGCCTTCTCCGCCCGTGCCGGCGGCCGGTTCGCCCCCGCTCTGGGCGCCGCCGCCACCCAGCTGGCTGGCCTGGTCGGCGCCTGCCAGCACCACCACGGTGGCCGGGCCGACGAGCGAGGCTATTGTCGATTCGATCGCCTGTACCTGGGTCACGTCGAGCGCCTTGGCCACCGCCTTGGCATCGACACGATGGCCGGGCGCGTACTCGACCACGGTCGTCGCGTGCGTACCGGGGGGAACGCCCGCCGAGGCGGCCGCCAGGGTGTAGCCGCCCTGTTGCAGGTCGCTCGCGAGGTGGTGCGCCAGGCCGGGGGTGCTGGTCCCGTTGAGTACCACGACCGCGGTTTCGGACGGATTGGGAGCAACCGCGCTCGGCGCTTTCTGCGAACCGGTCCTGTGACTTTGAGTCGTGGCGATGGACGAGCTGTGAGCGGCTGGAGTCCCTCCGCCTCCGCCTTTCAGCAACGACACCGCCAGCACGATCGCCAAGACCGCCCACGATCGCTCCGCCGACGATCAGGACGGTCGCGCGGCGGGGCGAGCGCTCCGGCTTGAAATACTTGGGGCCACTCCACGGCGGGCGTCCGCGCGGCCCCTCGTGCACCGGCGCTGGTGGCGGGTACGTCCACGCTCGAGCGCATCGGCGCGGGCGACCGCGGAGGAGCGCTCTCGCCCGGAGGCATCGCGACCGCTCGCGATGCGACTGGGCGCGTGGCCGGGGCGGGCGGGCGACTGACGGCTTGACGGCCATCGAGCCCGCAGCCGTCGCGGCAGGCGCAGCGGCTGCGAGCGCCGACGAGGAAGTCGGCCCGGGGGGCGCAGGCGCCGCGGGAGAGGGAGGCAAGGGCGCCCGTGCGGAGGCGCCGGCTGCGCGGGCGGCCGCGGTGGCCGGAGCCGGCGGCGAGGAAGCGGACGACCCCACATCGGACTGGTCGTCGGCTGGTCCGGCAGGAGTGACACTTGCGGGCGTCGCGACGCCGGGGTTCGCCGATTGAGGTACGGGCGCCGGTTGAGGTACGGGCGCCGGCGAGCCGTCCGCGGCGCCTGTGACAGCCGCGGCGCCAGCGGCAGCCGCCGGAGTCGGAGCGGCCGCGACAGGCGAATCGGCCGCACCCGGGACGACGGCCGCCACGGTGGCGTTCACCGCCGTGGACACGGGCGCGCTCACAAGCGGGGTCTTGCGCGGCACGACCCTGACCGGGGCGCCGGCGGGAGCAGGTGGAGCACCGCCGCGCACACGGGCGGCGGCGTCGGCGCTCACACGCTGCTCCATTTCCGCGGCCCGCTCGGGGGCCCGCCCCGCCCACTCGCGCAGACGCTTGATCTCGCGCGCCTGAGAGAACACGAGCAGCGACAGGATCGCTATGCCCAGCAAGGCCGCGAACGCGGCGAGTGCGCCCACCTCCGTAACGGAGTTGGACAGCGAGAAAGCGAGCACGCCATTCACGGCGCTTAGATGTCCCTGCCAAACGGCTTCATGACTCTCGGGAGTCTATGAGGGGCGCAGGCGCGTGGGCGCCGCGTCCGGAGACCGACTCCGACAGCTCGCCGCGCACGGTCGAGAGCTCCGCGACCTTGGCGGCCAGACCGGCCGCATCGCCCTCGAACACCAGCAGCCTGATCTCGTCGAACATCGCCTCCACCGTCTCGGGCGCCAAAGGCTCGCGTTCGGCGAGCATGATCTTCTCGGCCGGTGTGGCCTTGGGCCGCTCGTAGCCATTGAACAGCTCCTCGTGCAGCTTCTCGCCGGCGCGCCTGCCCACGATCTCCACCGCCACATCTCGGTCGGGGTCGAGGCCCGACAGCTCGATCATCGCGCGCGCCAGGTCCACGATCCGGACCGGCTCGCCCATGTCGAGCACGAACACGTCAGCGCCGCGGTCGCCGTCCGTGGCGAGCGAGCCCGAGCGGATGATCAGCTGGACCGCCTCGGGGATGGTCATGAAGTAGCGCGTCATGCGCTCGTCGGTGACGGTCACCGGGCCGCCGCGCTCGATCTGGCGGCGGAAGATCGGCACCACGCTGCCCGATGAGCCGAGCACGTTGCCGAAGCGGACCGCCGCGTAGCGCGTTCCTTGAAAGCGCGCGGTGGCCGCCTCCAGAGCAAACTCGGCCAAGGCCTTGGAGGCGCCCATCACCGTCGCGGGCGCAACCGCCTTGTCGGTGGACACGAGCACGAACCGCCCAACCCCCATTTCGCCCGCCACATGGGCGACCACGCGCGTGGCGATCGCGTTGTTGCGCACCGCCTCGACCGGGTTGGCCTCCATCAAACCCACGTGCTTGTAGGCGGCGGCATGGAAGACCACGGTGGGACGGTGCTCGGCGAAGATCTCGCGCATGCGCTCGTCCTCCTTGCAGTCGGCGAGCACCGCCGCCAACACCGCAGGCTGCACGTGACGCTCGTCCTGCAGCTCGCGCTCGATCTGGAAAAGATTGTCCTCGGCGTGGTCCAGCAACACGATCCTGCGCGGCCCCACGCGCGCGATCTGCCGGCACAGCTCAGAGCCGATCGAGCCGCCCGCGCCGGTCACGAGCACCGTCTCGCCGGACAGGTAAGCGCCGACGCGGTCGAGCTCCATCAGGACCGGCTCGCGCCCGAGCACGTCCTCGACGCGCACCTCGCGCACCTGGCGCGAGATCCGCGCCGGGGACGCCTGCTCCTGCAGCAGCTCGAACACGGTCGGCAGGGTGCGCACCGGAATCGAGCGCTTGCGACATTCGCGCACCACGCGCGCTCGTGTGCTGCCGGGCGCGGAAGGAATCGCGATGATCACTTCGTCGGGCTCGGACTCGTCGAGGATGCGCGGCAGGTCGCGCTCGGTGTCTCCACGGACCCTCACCCCGTCGATCCGCAGCCCATGCTTGCGGGCGTCGTCGTCGACGAACCCGACGGGCTGCAACCCGAGCGCGCGGTTGCGCAGGATCTCGCGCAACACCAATCGCCCGCCGTCGCCGGCGCCCACGATCAGGACGTTGCGCTCGCTGCGTCCGCCAGCCCTGAAGGCCCCGAGCGGGCGGCGCTCGTACAGACTGCGCGCCACCACCCGCACCCCGATCAACAACAGGAGCGACAGCAGGAAGAACAAAACGATCACTCCATCGGGCAGCTCGACGGCGGTCGTGCCGCTGATCGTGCCGGCGCCACCCTCGCGATGGACCAGCAGATGGGGAATCTGCACGGGGCGGACCACCGCCACCCCCACCACGGTGAGCAATACGACCGCGAGCACAGCACGAGCCACCGCCTCATAGTCGCGCTGACCCGAGTAGCGCCAGCGGCGCTGGTAGACACGCGAGAGCAGGAGCACCACCAGGCTGCCGCCCAGCACCCACCACACGGTCCTCTCGAACAGCTTCTCGTAGCGGCCCGTCGGCCCGTTGTCGAAGCGCAACTCCCAAGCCAGCCAGTAGGCGAGCGCAACAAGCGCGCCATCGAGCGCCAGCCTCGGTAGCGAGTGCCGGGTGAGGGACAGGGCCGGCGCACTGATCCGTCGGCGCATTGGCTCTGATTCTAGGGCGTCAAGGAGATATCGGCGAGAGCAACAGCTCGACCAGGCGATGTGGATCGCGGCGGATGCGATCGGCGGCGCCGTGAGCGTCCCGCTTGGCGAGGTCCAGTTCGGCCGCGTCGCCCAGCTTGCGCAGACGCCCTTCACCGATCAAGCGCTCGTCGACCGCGCCGAGACGACCCTCGAAGGTGCTGTACACGGGAGCGCCGAGCGCCACCGCCTCACGATTCATCGTGCCGCCCGCCGAGATCACCAGGTCGGCATAGACAATCAGCGATTGTGCGTCAATCGCCTGCTCGGGCACCGTAAAGCCGGGCACGTTCCTCAACTGCGAGCGCTGGGCATCGGTGCGCGGCAGCACGACCGACTGCACCCCTTCGGGCGCGGCCGCGCGCAGACGAACGAGCACATCGGCGAACAGGTCGTTCTCAAAGCGGTGATACAAGGACACCTCGGGCGGCGTCCTGACGACCACCAGCGGGCGGGTCCGGTCGATTCCAAGCGTCTCCAACACGGCGGGGTCGGGCTCGAAGTCCGCCAGGTAGTACTCCTCCTTGAGACCTTCGTAGGCGCGAATCTTGCCCTTGGCGCCGTAGCGGTACAGGCGCTCGCGTGGGATCGCCTCGGGCACCACGACCGCTTGGGCCAAGCGGCAGTTGACGTGGTGCTGGACGGCCGCCCACTCGTAGTCGAAGGTGGTCGAGCAGGGAATTCGCAGCAGTCGCGCCGCCACGCTCACGTCGTTTGAGCCGTGGCCCAAAGCAATGTCGAACGGCGGACGGCGACGGGCGAAGCGACGACGACCTGGTTGGGAGACGAAACGCCGGTGGGTCTCGCTCCCCTGCCGCTTCTCGCTCGCGCCCAGCGCAAGAGCGCGATCGAGCGACTCGCCAGACCCGCCGCCTTGTCGGCCAAGCGTTCGCCGCGATGATGACCGATCGCGGTGTGCTCGATCCCGAAACGATCGAGCAACTGCAAAGTCTGAGCAAAGTCGCGGGCCGTCACCCTGCACTTCGTGACCGTCCTCGCGCAGCGATCTCGACCACCGGTCGCATGACGAGCACGTGCGGGCTGTTGGTGAGGTCGATCCACACACGCATGGCGGCGCACGCTAGCGCCCTGCGGGGCGGCATCGGGCTGTGCAGCAGACCCGGGTGCGCCGCCGGTGCAGTCAGACCGACGGCGGACGCTCGGGATCGCGCCAGGTATCGTTGCCGACACATGCTCCACTCTGCTCGTGCTCGCGTCGATCTCCGAATCGGTTGTCAACGAAACCTCGCACTTCGTGCGCGAAGCGGGCCTGCCCGGGATCTTCGCCCTGATGGCACTCTCGAGCGCCTGCATCCCGATCCCCTCTGAGGTGGTGATGCTGTTCGCCGGTTTCGCGGTCGCGGACCCGACCCAGAGCGGCGCCAGCCACCACATGACGATGACCGGGATCATCCTGGCCGGCCTGCTCGGCACGATGGTCGGCTCCTGGTTCGCCTACGCCGTCGGGCGAGGCGGGCGCCTGGAGCTGTTCGAACGCCACGGCGCCAAGCTCCACATGGGTCCGGCCCAGATCGAGCGCGCCGACCGCTTCTTCCAGCGCTATGGCGAGCCCACGGTGGCTGTTCGGGCGCATGATCCCGCTGGTGCGCGCCTTCGTGTCCCTGCCCGCCGGCATCTCGAAGATGCCGCTGGGGCGCTTCACGGTGTTCTCCCTGATCGGCACGATCCCCTGGGTGGTGGCGCTCGCATTCGCGGGCCACGCCCTGGGCAGCGACTGGACGAGCGTGCGCAAGGCCTTCGAGTACGTCGACTATCTGATCGTGGCGCTCGTGGTCGTGGGTATCGTCTACGCGATCGTGCGCCGCCGCTCACGCTCGCCGGAGTCGCCGACCGGGGACCCAGAGCCCACGGCCGACGTGAGTTGACTCAGTCGAGCACGCCTCAGCCCGTTGTCCGCGGCGAGGCCGCTCGCCGCGGCGCTTCCCGGAGCGCCCCAAAGCTGGCTTCGAGCCAAGCCTTCGCGCTGGGCCTGCTGCACGGGCCGAGCGAGCTGCTGCCGATCTCCTCCTCGGCGCACACCGTCACTCGTGCCGTGGCTGGCGGCTTGGCGCTACGGCGAGCTCGACCCCGATCTGCGTAAGTCCTTCGAGGTCGCTCTGCACGCCGGCACCGCGGCCGCCCTGCTCGTGCGCCCACCGACAGGCGCTCGGCGGCAAGCCCGCGTTCCTGATCGCCAGCCTCGACGCCGCCGGCGCTCGCGGGCTACACACTGGGCGCCCGTGTCGAGCGTCGACTGGGGACACCGAGCACGATCGCCGCCGGGCTCTTGGCCGGGTCGGTCGCGATCGCGGCTGGGGAGATGCTTGCGCGATAGAGGCGCCCCGCGCGCCTACGCACGCGCGCGCAGGGCGCCCTTCTGCGGGATACACAACATTCCACTGCGGGCGCCCGCGCGACGGCCCATTCCGGTCCTGTGGACTCCAGCTCCGAAGCGAGCCCTGACCCCCACGCAGGCCCCAACTCCAGCCCAGTCGGCTCCCGACCCCTCGCAAGCGCGGGCTGGCGCGACGGACTGGCGCTCGGACTTGGCGCAGGTCTGCGCGCTGTTCCCCGGCGTGTCGCGCAGCGGCGCCACTCTGGCGAGCGCGCGAGCGCGCGGCTTCTCGCGCCTGGACGCCGACCGGCTCTCCTGGCAGGCGGGCCTGCCGCTGATCGCCGCAGCCACCGCTCTCAAGAGCATGCAGCTCGCCCGCCGCGGCACGCCCCCGGAGCTGCGCCTGCCGTTCGCCGCGGGAGCGGCCGGCTCGCTGCTCTCGACACTCGCCAGCTCCACCCTGCTCACACCGCCCCGGCGCGCCCGCCTGCTCGGAGCCTGCGTCCTCTACCGCGGAGCGCTGGCGCTGTTTGTGGTCCGACGCATGCGCGATAACACCGGACAGCACGCCCAACCATCAAAAAAATAAAACGCTCACACTCACCCCAAGCCCACATGGGCATACTCAGGCCCTCAAGGCTCCAATCGTGACCAACGTCATCCTTGGCACCACGCTGGGCGGTCGCTACCGCTTGGACGCGCGCATCGGGCACGGCGGCATGAGCACCGTCTACCGCGCGTTCGACACCGTGCTCGAAAGGGAGGTGGCGATCAAGCTGATGCACCGCGAGATCGCCTCGGACTCCGACCAGCTGGAGCGCTTCAGGCGCGAGGCGCGAGCCGTGGCGCAGCTCAACCATCCCCACATCGTCACGGTGATCGACGCGGGCGAGTGGGACTCGCACGAGAGCGAGGCCGACATCGAGGTAGGCACGCCCTACATCGTGCTCGAGCACGTCGCGGGCGAGACCTTGAAGGATCTGATCCGGCGCGAGGCCCCCCTTCAAGCGCCGGTCGCGCTCGCCTACGCGATCGAGATCGCGCGCGCCCTGGGCGCCGCGCACGCACAGGAGATCGTGCACCGCGACGTCAAGCCCCAGAACGTCCTGCTCAGCGGCGAGGGCGGCGCCAAGATCACCGACTTCGGCATCGCGCGCACTCTGACCGAGGAAGGACTCACGATGGACGGACGCGTGCTCGGCACGACCGACTACGTATCCCCCGAGCAGGCCCTCGGCCAAGGCGTGACCGGACAGTCGGACGTGTACTCGCTGGGCGTCGTCATCTACGAGATGCTCTCAGGCCTTGTTCCCTTCCGCGGCGAGTCGCCGGTGGTCGTGGCGATGATGCATGTGCGCGAGGAGGTTCCCGACGTTCAGCTCGCGCGTCCCGGGATCTCGGCCGCGACGGCAGCCGTGGTCGAACGGGCCACCGCCAAGGACCTCGATCGTCGCTACCCGGACATGGCCAGCATGATCCTCGACATGGAGGAGGCCTTGGCGATCGAGACGACCCGCGCCGGCCAGGTCACAGGAGAGGTCACGGCTGTCTTGCGCACGCTCGATTCGCCGGCGCGGCGCCTGTTGCCCTGGCGCATGCGCCACCCCGCCCGTTGGGCCGTCTCGCTTGCCCTGCTGGCCGCGATCGTCGCGGTCACGCTCATCGCCCTGGCCGGCCACACCCACAGCGGCACGGGGGTGGCGCCCGACGTACACGCAGGCCGCGGCATAGCGCCCGTGGTGCTCGCCCAAAACGCGGCGTCTTCATACAACCCGTTCGGCACGGGCCCCGAACACGCCGAAGACGTGGCCAGCGTGGTGGACGGCGACATCAACACCACATGGAGCACCGAGCACTACATCGCCGGCTCGCTCGGCAAGCAGGGTCTCGGCATCTCGATCGACGCGGCGCCCGGGGTGGCGGCGCGAGCGGTCGAGATCCAGACGCCCACTCCGGGTTTCTCCGCAGGCGTATACGCCGCCACCGGGCTCCCCTCCTCCACCCCTTCCGGGGGAGCGCAGAGCCTCACAGCGCTCGGCTGGACCCAGCTCGCCCCCGCCCGCACGATCGGCCCGCACACGAAGATTCCGGTCAACTCCTCAAGGCTGGTCTATCGCTACTACCTGGTCTGGATCACCAAGCTGCCGCCAGGACGCGAGACGGCGGAGATCTCCGAGATCACGCTGTTCAAGTAGGCCACGCGCTTGGGGCGCCCCTGGGCGCCTACGCCCACTTGAGATCTCACCCGCTAGCCGACGGCGCGCCGGCAGCAGGCGTGGAGGCAGGTGGTGGCGGCGGCGCGGTGGTCGTCGTCGAAGTCGAGGTGGTCTGCTGCGCCAAAACCCCCACCGCGATCGTGACGGTCGCGCCCGCCGCGAGCTTGTGGCCCGCTTCGGGGCTCTGCTGTACGACGATCCCGACCTTGGTTGGATCGGTCACGGTGCGCGAGACGGTATTCGAGGAGAAGCCGGCGCTCGTGAGCGCGGCGATCGCCTGGGCTTCGCTCTGGCCCACCACCGAAGGCGCGGCCGCCTTCTTGAGCGCTTGGGCCACCACGATCGTCACCTGGCCTCCCACTTTCAGCTGCGTGCCCCCGCCAGGGGTCTGCGATATGACCGTGCCGGCGGCCGGTTCGGCGACTTCGCGCTTGGACACGCTCACCTTCAGCCCCGCGGCCGCCAAGGTCGCCGTCGCATCGGCCTGCGTTTCGCCCGTCACTTCGGGCACGCTCACTTCCTTGGGCCCCGAGGACACGAGCACGGTCACGGGACTGCCCACCTGCACCTCGATCCCGGCTGCAGGGTCGGTCGAAATCACGCGGCCCTTTTCCACCGATTCGCTGGCCTGACTCTGGGTGGTGGGCTGAAAGCCATTCTCGCGCAGGATCTTTACGGCTTCGGAGCTGCTCTTGCCGTTCACGTCCGGCAGCCCGATCACTCCAGGGCCGGAGGACACGACCACGCTCACGTGCGAACCCTTGGCGACGATCGTGCCGGCGGGCGGGGTGCTGCCCACCACCTGGCCGGTTGGCACGCGCGCGTTGGCGGCGAGCGACACGACCGGAACCAGCCCTTCGCGGCGCAGTGAGGAGACAGCCGCCGCCTGGGTCTCGCCCGCGAGATTGGGTACCGTCACGCGGCCGCTCTTAGCCGGTTTCAACAACAGCAGTGCGGCAGCTACGGCTATCGCGAGCAGAACTACGCCCGCCGCAATCCACAAGGCGCGCTTGCGTCGCAGCGCGCCGTCCGCCGGCGCGCCGTCGTCCTGTGGCATCGGCGGCACGAGCAGGGCGGCAGCATCCTGGGTGGGCGGGACTCCGTTGAACGCCGGCGCCGGCGCAATTCCTTCGCGCGCCTGCTGCAAGGCGGCTATGAACTCGTCCGCATTGGCAAAGCGCGCCGCCGGGTCCTTGGCCAAAGAGCGCATCACGACCGCCTCCAGCGCGGGCGTCACCGCCGGGTTGAGCGCGCTCGGCGGGGTGGGCTCGACCGAGACCTGCTTGAGCGCCACCGTGACCGGCGATTCGCCCTCGAAGGGGACTTGGCCGGTCAGCAGCTCATACAGGACCACGCCGACCGCATACAGGTCCGAGCTCTCGCTGACCGCGTGCCCCTGGGCCTGCTCGGGCGACAGGTACTGTGCCGTGCCCATGATCGAGCCGGTCAAGGTCATGTCTGAGGCGCCGGCTCGTGCGATCCCGAAGTCGGTGACCTTCGCGCGCCCCTCCTCGTCGAGGATCACGTTGTGGGGCTTGATGTCGCGGTGGATGATCCCCCGCTTGTGGGCAAACCGGGTGGCGAGCAGAATCTGCACGACGATGTCGGTCGCGTCCTGCGGAGAGAGCGCCCCGTGCTCGCGCACGACAGCCTTCAGCGAGCGCCCGGGGAGATACTCCATCGCGATGTAATAGGTGCCGTCCCACTCGCCCCTGTCGAACACGGCGACAACGTTGGGATGGGAGAGCCCGGCGGCGCTGGAGGCCTCGCGACGGAAGCGCTCGACGAACTCCTGGTCCTCGGCGAAGCGGTGGTGCAGCAGCTTGAGCGCCACCTGGCGGCCGAGCAAAGTGTCCTGGGCCAGATACACGTCGGCCATCCCGCCCGAGCCGAGGCGAGCCGAGACGCGGTAGCGCCCGTCGATGATCGTGCCGGCCTCGACGGCGCTCATGCTCTCCGTCCCGTATGCGGCGTCAATGCGCTGTCGCGGTCAGCCATGGAGCAGCGCTTCCATCACTTGCTTTGCCACGGGCGCCGCAAAAGTGGCGCCCTGGCCAGGAACATGCGCGACCGTGACCGCCACCGCGACGGTCGGTTTGCGGGCGGGGGCAAAAGCGATGAACCACACATTGTTGAATGTGCTCACGCCCAGCGTCTCGGCGGTGCCGGTCTTGCCGGCCACCTGTATTCCCGGGATCTGGGCGGTCGTACCGGTGCCTTCGTTGACGACGGCTTCCATCATGCCGGTGAGCGCCACAGCGGTCGAAGCCTTCATCACAACCGACTGCACTTTGGGCGAGATGCGCTGCACCACGTGACCATCCGGTTCCACGATCGCCGACGTCAGGTGCGGCTTCATCAGGACGCCTCTGTTGGCCACGGCGGCGGCCACCTCCGCCATTTGCAGAGGCGTGACCCTGAGCTTGTCCTGGCCGATGCCCATGCGACCCACATCGACGCGCGCGCTCGTGGACGAAAGCAGCTTTTCGCCCAGGTACTCGCCGCTGGAGGACATTTCTTCGGCGGGGTAGTCCAGCTGGGGCTTGCGGTCGAAACCGAAGCGCCTCATGTAGCGAGCCATCGTCTGCTTGCCCAGCTGCTCGGCCACCTGGGCGTAGACGGTGTTCACGGAGTGGGCGAGCGCTTCGGTTAGCGTGATCTGACCGAAGCTCTCGTTGTTGTCGTTTTTCAGCGGCACGCCCGAGATCGGCACTTCGTTGCGTCCGCTCACCGTCGATTGCGGCGTGAACTGGCCCGAGTCGATCGCGGCGGTGGCCGTCACGACCTTGAAGGTGGAGCCCGGCGCGTAGCCGAACTCGACAGCCCGGTTGACCAACGG
Source organism: uncultured Solirubrobacterales bacterium (assembly GCA_963809705.1). Classification (GTDB taxonomy): domain Bacteria; phylum Actinomycetota; class Thermoleophilia; order Solirubrobacterales; family Solirubrobacteraceae; genus Palsa-744. The sequence continues at coordinate 1,748,323 of CAWEKF010000002.1, forward strand.
CGAGCCGGCTTGGCGCGTGATCCGCGCGAAGGCGCTTTCTGAGGCGGCCGCGTTCGCGTTATAGCTGGGCGTGGAGGCCATCACCTGGACTGCGCCCGTTCTCGGGTCGAGTGCGACGACTGCGCCTTCGTGTTCGCCGAGCGCCGCGACCGCTGTGCGCTGCGCCGATGCAACCAGCGAAGTGACGACCGTGTTGCCGCGCGGGCGACGCCCTTGCAGCTGATCGAGGATGCTCTGGACGCTCGTGCCGGTCTGACCGTCCAGCTCGGCGCTGCGATAGCGCTCCAGACCGACCTGGCCGCGTTCGATGTAGGAGTAGCCGACGGGGGCCGTGAACAGCGAGCCGGTGGGGTAGCGACGCGTATAGGTGCCTTCCGCTCCTCTGACGCTACGCGCGAGCACGCTCCCGTTGGCGGCGAGGATCTCGCCGCGGGCGATCCGCTCCTGCTGGAGCAGACCGCGCTTGTTCAGCACGTTGGCCCGCAGCGAGGAAGCTTCGAACACCGTCCAGCGCGAAGTGAACACGATCAGGAGAGCGAACAGGACGAACACGAGTCCATACAGGCGGACGATCGGTCGATTCATTTTCGCTCCACCCGGCTCATCCTCCGCTCAACTGGCCCAATTCCAGTTGACGCATCAACTGGGCCGCGTCGCTTTCCGAGCGCAGAGAGTGGTCGAGCAACACCTGGCGCCGCGCGCCGGGCAGCGTCGCGGCGCTCACCCCGGACACGTAATCGCTGCTGTAGAGCTTGATTTTGCCCGGCAGTTCGTAGGGCAGGCCGCTGAACATGGTGACCAGGCCGCGCTGGTTGGTGCCGATGAAATACACCGACTGCAGGGCGAGATAGGCCCCCGCGGCCAGCAGGCCCACGATTACGAACCCGACCAGGGGCGCGCGCAGGCGCCGCAAACGCCGCGCGGCGCGCGCGCCCCTGGAGGGCTGAGGTGTAGACACCGGACGGCGCGGGCGACGGGGGACCACGGGCGCGCGGGAATCCATCGTGCGAGGCGCAACGGACACAGCCTCCTCGTGCGCCGCCGCGTCGACCGAGTCGTCCGCGCCCCCGCGGGCGCTGTGGTCGCCGTGATTACTGTGGTCGCTGTGATCGCCGGCCATCCCCACTGCGCCGACGGCCGCCGGCGCAGGCGAGGCCATCGTGGTGTGGTCCTCGCCTGGGGGCTCGCCCGGGGAGGGCGCCTCCTCTACGCGAAGCAGAACCACCGTGATGTTGTCCTTGCCGCCGGCGGCGTTCGCGGCGGCGATGAGCTGCTCGCCCGCGTCGCGCAGAACCGGGTTGGAGACCAGCACGCCGAGCAAGTCCTCCTCGGCAAGCATCGTGGTGAGGCCGTCGCTGCAAACGAGGTACACGTCCCCCGGACGAGCCCTGAACGTGCGCACGTCGACCTCCACGCTCGCCTCGGGCCCGAGTGCCCGCGTGATGACCGAGCGCTGCGGATGCTCCTCGGCCTCCTCCGGGGTGAGCTTGCCCTGGCGTATCAGCTCGTCCACCAGCGAGTGATCGTCAGTCAGGCGCGACAGCTCGCCTTCGCGCAAGCAGTAGGCGCGCGAGTCGCCCACGTGAGCAACCACCACCTCCCGCTCGCCCAGGTAAACGGCCGTGATGGTGGTGCCCATGCCCGCGTGCTCGATGCTTGCGTGGGAGAGCTCGTTGATGCGCGCGTTGGCCTGCTCGACCTGGGCAAGCAGGCTGGCCTCGGGATCAGAACCGTCTGAGAGACCGCCCTTGAAGGTGTCCACCGCCAGGCGTGAGGCGACCTCTCCGGCCTGTGCCCCGCCCATCCCATCGGCGACCACGAACAGGGGCGAGCGGACAAGCACGGAGTCCTCGTTGGCACGTCTCTGCAGGCCGGTGTCCGTGCCGGACCAGTGCTCGGCTACGCGTAGCACCTCAGTCCACCTCGAAGCTGAATTCGGAGTCGCCGATACGCACGCGATCGCCGGGATGCAACGGACGAGGACCGTCGAGCAGCTCCTCGTTGAGGTATGTGCCGTTGGTCGAGCCCAGGTCTTCGATCACCAGAATCCGGCCCTGCTCGTAGACGCGAGCGTGACGCGAGGAGGCAAATGGGTCGGTCAGCCGTATCTCGGCCGTGTCGCCGCGACCGAGCACGACATCCCCTCCGAGGTCGTAGATCATGCCCGACTCGTGGCCCGGCGCGCGCTCCACAACCAAGCGGGGGGCGCGGCCGACCAGGTCGGCCGGCCCGAAGCTCGACGCGGAATGAAGACCCGTCGCGTCCGCGGGCGGCCCGGCCGCCTGGCCGGGACCGTCGGGAAGCTGGGCGCCGCCACCGCGCAGATCGCGCAGGGCGCTGCGCGAGACCCACAGCAGGAACAGGTAGAGCACGATCAGAAAGCCGAACTTCAGCATCACCGAAACTGGCTCGAGGTTGTTCATGGGGCTATCTCGAAGAAGATCTCTGTGGAGCCCATCTCTATGCGGTCTCCCGTGCGCAGCCGTTGCAAGCCGTGCACGGCCATGCCGTTGACGCGAACCCCGTTGGTCGAGTCGAGATCCTCGATCGTCCAGCCCGAACCCGCAGGACGCACCTCGGCGTGACGGCGAGAGATGCTCGAGTCGTCGAGCACGATGTCACAGTCGCGGCTGCGACCCACCTCCGCGCCGCCGAGCGGCAACAGCAGGCGCCTGCCCGAGACGACGAGCAGCGCCTTGGATCGACGCTGCGCGCCGGCGCTTTCCACCTCGCCGCGCACCCGCTGGGAGTTGCTGAAGATCATCGTGTTACCCGCCTGCTCCCCCGGCTCGTGCAAGTCGGCTCCGCTTGCGGGACGCGGCGGCGCGGCGGACGCAGCGGGCGCGGGCGGCGAAGGCGCTTGACGCGGCGGGCGCGAAGGCGCTCCCGAAGCCGCGCGTGGCCGGCTCTCGACCACGGAGCCCCGACCCTCGTCGCTCTGCGCCTGCTCGCTGTCGCCGGGCTCCTGCTCGCTTCTGACCAGGCGCGCTTCGATCCCGAATTCGCCGAGCTGCAGATGCTCGTCGGTGTGGAAGACGATGTGCGGACGCGAGGCCAAGGCAAGATTTTCGGCGCGCGCGTGCTCGAGCAGGTATGCGCACAGCTCGTCGATCACCTCGTGCTCGACACCCTCGTAGCGCGCGCGGTCGCGCGGAGACAGCCAGACCGAGTACTCGTTGGGCGCGTATACGCGCGAGACCGAAGCCGTCTTGTTCTCGTCCATCTCGCGCGCCAGCTTGCGCGCCAGCTCCATCGGGCGAACCTCGGCCTTGAAGACCCGGCCGAAGGCGCCTTCAACCAGACCGGCGATCATGTTCTCTAGTGTCCTCAGCGGATTCATGTGGGGCGCCCTCGTCTCGGCTGAGACGATCTTCCTATTTTAAGGCCCGCCCACCCACATGCGACGGCGACGCCCGCACAGTCGTGCTCGGGTCCTCGACAGCAGGCCCGGAACGGCAAAGCGCAGATCCTCAAGTGGGGCCGCGCAGAGCCCGTGCGCAGATCGCGACCCCACACCCGAGCACAGCGCCCAGCAAGGCGCCGCGTGGACTTGGCTCGTTGGCGTGAGAGAGCAAGGCGCGCTCCAACAGGGGAACTGCTGCCAACAGGGCGACCGTCCAGGCGACGGCCACCACCACGTCAAGCGCGGCGTTGCGCCCCCGCACGATCCAAGGCAAGACCGCCGCCGCGATCGCCCACACCAGGGCGCCGATTGCCAACTCGACCGTGAACATTGGGCCAACCACCTGTTTGGAGGTCGTGTCGAAGGATGCCTCCCACACCGCTCTTGGCGGGAGCCCCGCCGGAGGGCCAAGCCACAGATGACGCGCCAGCAAAGGCTCGGCCAGAGCCATCCACCAGAAGCCCAGCAGGGCCAGCGCCGCCCTGGAGCGCCACGTCGCCCGCTGCCCCGCGAGCGCGGGGAAGGCGCCCGCCAGGCCCGCCAGGCCCAAGACCGGCGCAAAGGCGGCCGCGAGCCAGCCGGGACCGGCGCGACGCGGCAGCAGGAGCAGCGGCGCGCCTGCGGCCAGCGCCAAGAGCGAGGCGCCAACGCGTCCGTCCGCCGCCTGCCAGACAGCGACGGCCAGCACGCAGCCGAGCCACAGCGGCCGCGGCAAGAGGACCCGGCCACGCCCCCGCTCGACCGTGCCCGGTTCCTCGACGGGAGGGTCGGGCGCCGAAGCCCTTACGGTCGGCCTCGGAATTGGCGCTGCGTCCAAGCCGGCTCCAGGGCGAGCGCCTTCGGATACGCCGCTGCGGACCTCCACCCGAAACTCATTCGGCTCAGTCGTTCGCGTGCGGCGCTCGCCCGAGATCCACTCGGGCGTGGCATCCCGCACCGGTCCAGTCGCGCGTGCGCGTGCGAACCGACTTCGCTTCGCTCCACGCTCGAGCGCTCCGACGAGCGCCCGCCTCAAATCCTCCAGGGCGCCGCGCCGCTGCGGGTCGGCTGCCATCGCGGTGTCCACGGCCCGCGTGAGCTCCCGCGGAAGGTCGCGGCGACGGCGCGCGAGCGTCTCGATTGGGGAGCCGATGCGGCGCGCGGTGGCGGCAGGCGTGCGCCCCCGCACCGGATTGACTCCGCTGAAGGCCTCATACAGGACGAGCCCGAGCGAGTAGAGATCGGCCTCGGGGCCGACCTCCTCGCCCTCGCTCTGCTCGGGCGCCATATAGGCGAGGGTGCCGAACACGTCCCCGCTGCGTGTGAGCGACTCGTCGCCGGCGAGCGTGGCGCCGCCGAAGTCGGCCAGCTTGGCCGCCGGCGCGATCGAGCCGCGCGCGGGGCTCTGCGCGTGGGGGACGAGCACGTTGTGGGGCTTCACGTCGCGGTGGACCACACCGCGCGCGTGGGCGTGCGCGAGCGCTTCGCAAAGAGCCGCGCCGATCTCGAGCGTCTCCTCGTCGCACAGCTCGTCCTCGGCGATCAGCAGCGCCAGCGTGTCGCCCTGGACAAGCTCGGAGATCAGGTAGAAGGCGTCCTCGTCGGCGCGCGCCTCGTAAAGCGCCACGATCGCCGGGTGCGACAGCCGTGCGGTGGCGAGCGCCTCGCGAGTCGCGCGCTCGCGGTCCTCCTCGCCGGGCAGAGGAATCCGCTTGAGAGCCACGGGGCGGTCGAGTTGCTCGTCGTGAGCGTGCCACACCACTCCGAAACCGCCCGCGCCGAGCTGCTGCACCAGTCGATAACGACCGAGCAGGAGCTCACCGCGTCGCCGCGAGCGCTCGTCGGTGACGCGGATGCTGCCTCCAAGCAGGGTCTCGGCGGAGTCCACAGCCTCCGCGTTCGCCGCCGCGAAGGCCTTTCCCTGCCGGGTGTTCGCGCGATCTCGGGCTGACCGAGAACTTGCAAAGGCCGCTCGCGCAACTGTCCGAGTGCAGGTGGAGTCATACTGGTGAGCTTCACAAGCCCCTGCAAGGAGCACTCTTTTGTCGTTCTTCGACGACGAGGACGAGGAGCAGCCGACCACAGTAAGGCCGGCGCACACCCAACAACAGCCAAGACCGCGCTCGGGTACCCCAAGGACGAGCGGGTCCCGAGGTGGGCCGGGCGGGATCTCCAGCGCGGATCACCACGCGATGATGGTTCGACGACGGATCGCGGCCGGCGTCGGCGTCGTCCTCTTGATCGTGATCGTGCTGCTTGTCAACGGCTGTCTCAAGCGGGGCAAACAGCAGGCCTTGGAAAGCTATAACCAGAACGTCAACCAGATCGGCCAGTCCTCGGAATCGCAGACGGCGCGCCCGCTGTTCACGACACTCTCGGACGCTGCCGGCAAGTCGGCGTTGGACGTCGAGGTTCAGGTCGACCAGTTGCGCAGGCAGGCCCAAGAATTGGCCGAACGCGCAAAAGGCCTCAGCGTCCCGAGCCAGATGACTTCGGCTCAGCGCAACTTGCTCTCTGCCCTCAACCTGCGCGTGGAAGGACTCTCCAAGGTCGCCGGACAGGTGCGCGAAGCGCTTGGGGGCCAGGCCCAGCAGGCCAGCACCAAGATCGCTGGAGCGATGGAGACTTTTCTGGCCTCTGACATCCTCTACTCCCAGCGCGTGGTTCCGCTCATCCAGGAAGCCCTGAGTGCAGGTGGGGTGAGCGGCCAAACCACCAGTCAGAGTCGGTTCCTGCCCAATCTCGGCTGGCTGACGCCGTCCACCGTGCAGGCAAGGATCTCCGGGCAGCCAGCGTCCAGCAGCGGCGGCGCGATCGCGCCGGGCACGCACGGGCACGCATTGAAGGGCGTCAGCGTGGGCACGACCACGCTCGAAAGCTCGCCTACGATCAACCATGTCAGCGGAGGCTCGAACCCGACTTTCACCGTGATGGTCGAAAACGCGGGCTCCAACCCCGAGACGAACGTCAAGGTCGATGTGTCGGTGACCACCGAAGGCAAGACCCTGTATGCCTCGCACACGATCAACAAGACCGAACCTGGGAGCACCTCGAACGTGGACATTCCGGTCAACGGGGTCACGCTGGGCGCCGCCTCAAGGGTGACGGTCAACATCGAGAAGGTGCCCGGCGAGACCGAACTCGCCAACAACAAGGGCACCTACATCGTGATCTTCGGCAAATAGCCATCGATCGCTCGGGTGCGCTCCAGCGCAGATCGCCCAGCGTGCGCGCAACTTGACGCTGCGCAGCTCCACAGCCGTTTTGGACAACCGTGTGAGCGGCTAACTTGTGCTCGATGACCGTCGCCACCGCGCTGACCGGCGCCCAGGGGATCCTCGCGCTGGCCGCGCTCGCCGTGGCGACTGCTCGCGCTGCTCGGGTGCGCAGTGCTGGCGCGCTCCGTGCGACGCTTGCGCGGCGCCCAGAAGCTCGTACTCGGTGAAGGCGAGAGCCGCGACGTGATCGCCCACAGCGCCTCCCTGCAGGAGGCCTTCGAAGCGCTCCAAGAGTATGTCGGAGAGGTCGCCGCGCGACTGGACGAGCGCTTGGACGGAGTCGAGCTGGCGCTCACCGGAGCCGTGTCCCACCACGCCCTGGTCCGCTACGACGCCTACAACGAGCTTTCCGGACAGCAGTCCGTGTCGATCGCTCTGCTCGACGACCGGCGCTCGGGGGTCGTGTTGACCTGTATTCACCACCGCGACCAAGCGCGTGTATACGCCAAGCAGATTCTTGAGGGGGTCGGCGAGCTGGAGCTCTCGCCCGAGGAGGCGGAGGCTGTCCGCGTCGCGCTCGCCAAGAAGCAGCCCGGGTCAGTCGGGCACGGCACCCGGCCGCGGCTGCGGGCAGCGCGGATGTCGCGCCCCGGCTAGCGCGCTGCCGCGAGCCGGCTATCTCGGACCGGAAGGCACCTTCAGCGAGGAGGCGCTGCTGGGCAGCGTGCTCTCCTCGGCGGTGCAGCCGGTCGCGCTGGAGACGATCCGGGACGCGGTGATGGCCGTGCAGGAGGGCTCGGTGGAGTGGGCGCTCGTGCCGATCGAGAACTCGATCGAGGGCTCGGTGACGGTGACGCTCGACACCTTGGCCGTCGCAGGCAGGTGACGTGGAGATCGTCGGCGAGTGTGTTCTGCCGGTGCGCCACTACCTGATCGCACGCGAGCCGGTCGAGCTCGAGCGGATCGCGACCATCGTCTCCCACCCGCACGTGCCCGGCCAGTGCCGACGCTTCCTGCACGAGCGACTCCCACACGCCCGCGTCACGGCTGCGAGTTCGACCGCCGAGGCGGTTCGACTGGTGGCCGAGCACGACAGCGCACGCGCCGAAGCTGTCGAGAACGACGAACAGTGGGCCGCGATCGGCACGCGCCTGGCCGCCGAGCTGTACGGCTGCGTGGTGATCGCCGCGGGAATCCAGGATCGCGAGGACAACGAGACACGCTTTGTCTGGCTGGCGCGCAAGGACGCGCCGACCGGATCGCCGCCGTTGCGCTCGCCGGCGGGTCCGGGTCGCAAGACCTCGCTCGTGTTCTGGGGCGCTGGCGCCGGCCAGGCCGGGTGGCTGGTTTTGTGTTTGGACGAGTTCGCGCGCCGGCAGATCAACCTGACGAAGATCGAGTCGCGCCCGATGCGCGAGCGCTTGGGGCAATACATGTTCTTTGTCGATCTGGACGGCTCTTTGACCGAGCAGCGAGTTCGCGAGGCCTTGGCGGGACTGCGAAAGCTTTGCGAGCACGTACGCGTGCTCGGCTCCTATCCGACAGCTTGAACGCTTGGGAAGTCCGGAGGACGCGGGAAAAGGAGGCCAGCGAGCCGCTCCAGAGCGTGGGGACGGCGCCCTTGGGAGCCCGCTACGCCAAACCCGGAGCTCCCTCCGTCGAGTGAGATTGGCGGCGGGCGAACGGACGGACCGCTACACTCCGGCGCTGAAGATGGAAAGCACGGTGCCCACAGAGCCAGTGGGGTCCGTGCCGCCCGCAGAGCACCAGCGGCACGGACCGAGCTCATCGTCGAGTACGGCGATGGGTGGCCGGGTGCTCGTCCTCAACGCGACCTTCGAGCCGATCAACGTGTGCTCGGTGCGACGCGCGGTGGTGCTCTTGCTCAAGGAGAAGGCCGAGCTGATCGAGCGCGGCTTGTGGGAGCTTCACTCCGAGAGCGCCACGCTCGCGCGACCCGTGGTGATCAGACTCGTGAGCTATGTGCACGTCCCACGCGACACCCACCGGCGCAAGATCACCCGCCGCGCCGTGTTCGCAAGGGACGGTTGGATGTGCCAGTACTGCGGGTCGCGCTCCAACCTCACGGTCGACCACGTGATCCCGCGCTCGAAGGGCGGAACCTCCAGTTGGGAGAACATCGTGGCTTCGTGCGCGCCTTGCAACCGGCGCAAGGGAGACATGCTTCCGCGTCAGGCCGGCATGCACCCTCGGCACAAGCCGCGCACTCCGCGCGCGGAGATCTTCATCCACGTGGCCAGCCCCACGATTCCGGCGGCTTGGCGCCAGTATCTGCCGGCCGCGGCCTGAGCAAGACAAAGCGACCACACCGGCGTGGGTCCTGGGTTGGGATTGCTGTCCAACGACCCCGACCGGGGTCGGCGACGCGGCTTAAAGCACGGGGGGCGCCCTCGACCAGGCGCCCCCCGCTCTCAACTGTGCTGGACACGATCGCGCCGATTTCGCGTCGCCTGGCGCGCCGAATGGCGCGAAGCGCTGCGAGCCGGAGGGACAAGTCCGGCGACCTGCGCGATGGTGGCCCGGGTTGGATTCCGCTAGGCGGGTCCAGCCGAGTGCTTCGGCCTAACGGCCGGCCACCTCCAGAGTCCCGCAAATACTGTCAGCCAACGTAGGACCACCTCCTTTCTCTGGTCCTAGCAATGTAGCGGACGGCGACGACGATGTGGGCCACTGGCAGCCGAGCGTCGACGAGCAGCTGTGCTCGCAACTCGCTATACGCTCGGCTCTGACCCGTCCGGCTGCGGTCCCTGAGACTCGGCGGATGTCGCGCCGTCCAGCGGCAGTCCCTCCTGCGTGCCCTGGATCTCCTCGGCCTCGCCACTGTCCACGACGAGCGCGACCGCGCTGACAACGTCCTCGTCCTTGAGGTTCATTACGCGCACGCCGGTGGCCGAGCGTCCCTGGCTGGGAGATTCCGCCGGCAGCCGTCCGCTGGACCATGCCGCCGACGCTGATGAACACCAGCTCCTGGTGCTCGCGCACGACGAGCGCTCCGCCGAGTGCCCCCTTCTGCTCGGTCAGACCGATCGTCTTGACGCCCTTGGCGCCACGGTTGGTCTTGCGGTACTGGTCGATCTGGGTGCGCTTGCCGTAGCCGTTCTCGGTGACGACGAGCAGGTCCATGTCGTCGCGGGCCACGTCCATGGCGATCACCTGACCGTCGCTGCCCACATCCATGCCGCGCACACCGGTCGTGTCGCGACCCATCGAGCGCACCGCGGACTCGGCGAAGCGGACGGTGAGACCAGCTCTGGAGACCATGATGATCTCCTCCTCGGGATCCACCGCGCGCACGGCCAGCAAGCTCGTCGTCGTCGCGAATCTTGATCGCGATGATGCCGTCGGCCTTGATCGGCGTGTTGTAGGCGAGCAGCTCAGTCTTCTTGACTGTGCCGTCGCGCGTGGCGAACACCAGGTACTTGGCCTCGGTGAAGTCGCGCGTGGAGAGGACCGCCTGGATGCGCTCGTCTTCGCGCAGGGGAAGGACGTTGACCAGCGCGCGACCCTTGGCTGTGCGCGAGGCCTCGGGCAGCTCGTACACCTTGGAGCGGTACACCTTGCCGCGATTGGAGAAGAACAGAAGGTAGTCGTGGGAAGAGCACACGAACAGGTGCTCGATGAAGTCGCCGTCCTTCATATCCATGCCGGTTACGCCGCGTCCGCCCCGCTGCTGCTGGCGATAGGTGGCCAGCGGCAGGGACTTGATGTAGCCGGTGTTGGTGATCGTGATCACCATCTGCTGATCGGCGATCAGGTCCTCGATGTCGATCTCGTCCTCGGAGTGGGTGATGTCGGTGCGTCGCTCGTCGCCGAAGCGCTCGGAGATCTCCGACAGCTCCTCCTTGATGACCGCCATCACACGGCTCTCGTCGCCGAGGATCGCGCGCAGCTCGGCGATACGCTCGCTCACGTCGGCGTGCTCCTGCTCGATCGCGTCGGCCTCGAGCGCCGTGAGCTGGGAGAGACGCAGATCGAGGATCGCGGTTGCCTGAATCAGCCGTCAGCTCGAAGCGCTCGACCAGCTGTTCGCGTGCGGCTTCGCGGTCGCGCGAGGCGCGGATCAAGTCGATGATCGCGTCGAGGTTCTCGAGCGCGATCAGCAGCCCTTGGAGGATGTGCGCGCGCGCCTCCTTCTCGGCGAGCTCGTGCTTGGTGCGACGTACGATCACTTCGCGCTGGTGGGCCACGTAGTTGTGGATCACCGCGCGCAGGTTCAGCGTGCGCGGCACGTTGTCCACGAGCGCCACCATGTTCACGCCGAAGGTGGTCTGCATCGAGGTGTGCTTGTAGAGCTTGTTCAGCACCACCTTGGGGATCGCGTCGCGCTTGAGCTCGATCACGAGACGCATGCCGCGCTTGTCGGACTCGTCGCGCAGGTCTGAGATCTCGGGTATGCGCTTGTCGTTGACCAGTTCGGCGATCTTTGTGATGAGATTGCCTTCGCCGGCCTTCTTGACCATGAACGGCAGCTCGGTGACGACGATCGCCTCCTTGCCCTGGCGCAACGGCTCGATGTGAGCCTTGGCCTGCACGCGCACGCGGCCACGGCCGGTCTCGTACGCGTCGCGGATGCCCTGGCGCGCCGAGGATGATCCCGCCGGTCGGGAAGTCCGGGCCCTTGACGTGGCGCATGAGGCCGTCGAGGTCGATTTCGGGATCGTCGATGTAGGCGATCGTGGCGCCGATCACCTCACGCAGGTTGTGTGGAGGGATGTTCGTCGCCATGCCCGACCGCGATCCCGGAGGAGCCGTTGACGAGCAGGTTCGGGAAGCGCGCAGGGAGCACCATCGGTTCTTGGCGCGAGCCGTCGTAGTTGGGCGCGAAGTCGACCGTGTCCATGTCGAGATCGCGCAGCATCTCGGTGGCGATACGAGCGAGGCGCGCCTCGGTGTACCTCATCGCAGCCGCGGGTCGTCGTCGATCGAGCCGAAGTTGCCCTGGCCGTCGACGAGCTCGTAGCGCATCGAGAACTCCTGGGCCATACGCACGAGCGCGTCGTAGATGGCGGAGTCGCCGTGCGGGTGATAGTTGCCCATCACCTCACCGACGATCTTGGCGCACTTGGCATAGGAGCGGGTGGGACCGAGCCCGAGCTCGTTCATCGCGTACAGCACGCGACGGTGCACGGGCTTCAGGCCGTCGCGCACGTCAGGGAGCGCGCGTCCAACGATCACCGACATCGCGTAGTCGAGATACGCGGTGCGCATCTCCTCCTCGAGGGCGCGCGGCTCGATGTTGCCGCCGCCGATCACATCAGCAGACGCCATCAACCATCACTCCTTTACACATCTAGGTTGGCAACAGTGCGGGCGTTGTCCTCGATGAACGCTCTACGCGGCTCGACCTGGTCACCCATCAGCATCGAGAAGATGCGATCGGCAGCGGCCGCGTCCTCGAGCGTGACCTGAGCCAAGCGTGCGCGAGGCGGGCGCCATCGTGGTTTCGCCGAGCTGCTCGGCGTTCATCTCACCGAGTCCCTTGAAGCGCTGCAGCTTGATGCCCTTCTGCGCGACCGTCATCACGGCCGAGCGCAGCGCCTCGAACGAGGGGGCGCTGTCGCGCGCGTCGCCGAGGCGTACCTCGAACGCGGGCGTACCGGCAAGCTCGATCAGCTGCTTGTGCACGGAGGCGAGCTGGCGGTACTCCTGCGAGTCGAACAGGCTGCGCTTGATGCGATGAGTGCGGGCGAAGCCAGTGCGCGTCTCGGTCGCCTTCACACGCAGCTCCAAGCGGATCCTGCTCGATCAGCTCGGTCGCATGGGTCTCTCCCTCGAGGCCCGCGCGCGAAAGCAGCTCGATCGCGCTCTCGGCATTCATCACCTGCTCACCCAGTAGCGAGCTGACTCCTCCAGGAACTGGACCATCTCGTGGCCGTGCACCGCGCGTAGCGTGGAGGACCAGCCTTCGTACTGCGCGAGCAGACGCACGAAGCGCTGCCAGCGCGTGTCGGTGAGCTTGAACTGGGTGCCGTGACGGTCGAAGACGGTGAGCTTCTCCCACTTGTCCGACGAGCAGGATGTCCTCCAGCTCGGAGTCCTTCTCGATGTAGCGCTCACGCGAGCCCTGCTTGAGCTTGTAGAGCGGTGGCTTGGCGATGTATACGTAGCCGGCCTCGATCAGCTCCTGCATCTCGCGGAACAGGAGCGTCAGCACGAGCGTGCGGATGTGCGCGCCGTCGACGTCGGCGTCGGTCATCAGCACGACCTTGTGGTAGCGCGCGTTCTCGATGTTGAATTCCTCGCGCACGCCGGTGCCGATCGCGGTTATGAGCGCCTGCACCTCGGTGTTCTGGAGCACCTTGTCGATGCGGCTCTTCTCGACGTTGAGGATCTTGCCGCGTAGCGGCAAGCACCGCTTGGGTGTTGCGGTCGCGCCCTGCTTGGCCGAGCCGCCGGCGGAGTCGCCCTCGACGACGAACAGCTCCGCCAGGCTCGGGTCCTTGACCGAGCAGTCGGCGAGCTTGCCGGGAAGCGTCGAGTTCTCGAGCGCGGACTTGCGGCGCGTCAGGTCGCGAGCCTTGCGCGCGGCGTCGCGCGCGCGCTGCGCCTGGACGGCCTTCATGATCACCGCGCGCGCCTCGCTGGGGTTCTCCTCGAGAAACTCCGCCAGGCCGGCAGTTGACGATCGACTCGACGAAGCCGGCCATGCCTGGATTGCCGAGCTTGGTCTTGGTTTGACCCTCGAACTGCGGGTCGCGCAGCTTGACCGAGATGACGGCCGTCAGTCCCTCGCGCACGTCATCGCCGGAGAGGTTGTCCTCTTTCTCCTTGAGCAGACCGTGGTCGCGGGCGTACTTGTTGAGCGTGCGCGTGAGGGCGGAGCGAAAGCCCGACATGTGCGAGCCACCCTCGCGCGTGTTGATGTTGTTGGCGAACGAGTGGATCGACTCCTGATAGGAGGAGTTCCACTGCATCGCGATCTCGGCGGCGCCCTCGTCGCTCTCGCCCGAGAAGAACACGACCTTGCGATGAACTGTGTCCTTGTTCTCGTTGAGATAGGACACGAAGTCCTCGATTCCACCCTCGTACTGGAACTCAGCCGAATGGCCCTCGCCACGCTCGTCGGTGATCGAGATCTTCAGTCCGCGCGTGAGGAAGGCGGTCTCGCGCAGACGCTCCTCGAGCGTGTGGAAGTCGAAGTCGAGCGACTCGAAGATGTCGGCGTCGGGCAAGGAAGGTGACGGTCGTGCCCGTAGGCGCGCCCGCGACCAACTTCTCGCCGCGCTGGAGTTCCTGCTGAGGGGCTCCGCGTGCATACTCTTGCGAGAAGGCGTAGCCATCGCGGCGGATCTCCACGAACAGGCGCTCAGAGAGTGCGTTGACGACGGAGGCGCCGACACCGTGCAGACCACCGGAGACCTTGTAACCGCCGCCGTCTCCGAACTTGCCACCGGAGTGCAGGACAGTCAGCACGACCTCGATCGCGGGACGGCCCTCCTTCTCCATGATCGCAACGGGGATACCGCGACCGTTGTCGACCTCGGTGACCGAGTTGTCGGGATGGATCGTGACGGACACCTCTGTGCAGAAGCCGGCAAGGGCCTCGTCCACCGAGTTGTCCACAAGCTCGTACACAAGATGGTGAAGACCCATGACACCAGTCGAGCCGATGTACATACCGGGACGCTTGCGAACCGCCTCCAAACCCTCGAGGACCGTAATGTCCTGCGCGTCGTAGCTGGCGTCGCCTCCCATAGCGGGGTCGTTAGCGCCGCCCTTTACGGCAGCCTTGTTCTGCGAGCTTGAGGTATCGGTCGCCAATGGTCCTCCGATGACGCGAGAACGCCCCGGGTTCCGGGTCCATTTGACCTCGGTCCGGGGCGGTGGGTTTGTTTATAGAACGATAGCACAGAGACCCCTCTGAACCGCACCACAAAGGAGCTCGAAACGCCTGCAAATAAGCCAAAATAGGTGTCTTTTGGGGAGCCTTTGGACAAGTCCGTCAGGCGAGCCCAGTGAACGCGGTGCAGCGCGGGTCCACGACTCGCTATGCGACCCGACAGCGAAGCTTGTGGACAGGCTCGTCGCCGAGCGTTTGGTTGAGACGGGCGACCAACTCTGGGCCCATAAGGTCGAGCTCTGCTGCCCACACCGCATCGCTACAAGCGATCGTGAGCACTCCGTCGCGCTCGGCCGTCGGGCGAGCAGCCGCGGCTATCGTTGTGCCAACGGTCTGCTCCCATATCTGCTGTACGCGGGCGAGTGCAGTGGCCGGCGCCAGCGCTTCAGTCAATCCACCGAGCGCAAGAGAAAGCGGGCGAGGAGCACGGCGACTCATGCCGCCATCGCCTCCCCCAAGATCGTGCCCGGCGAGATGCGCAGTCGAGCAACAGAGCGATCGCCCGACCCGGGCACGTGGGCCAGGTCGGTTGTGGCGAGAACGCTTTGGCCGGCGCCGCGAAGCTCTGCGGAGAGCAACTCACGACGGGTCAGATCCAGCTCGCTCATAACGTCGTCGAGCAGCATCAGCGGCACTCTGTCGCGCTCTCGCGCCAAGACCGTGCGCTCGGCCAACAGAAGCGCCAACAAGGCAAGCCTCTGCTCGCCCTGCGAGCCATAACTGCGCAACTCGCGGCGATCGCGCAAGATCGCCAAGTCGTCGCGGTGGGGACCGTGAGTGGAGAAGCCGCGCTCCAAGTCGCTGGGGAACTTTGCTTCGAGCTCACGCACGAACTCGCTTTCGTTGGTCGCCTTCGAGCGCGGTCGATACTCCAGATGCGGCTCGCCGCTCAAACCGAGCTGCGTCGCTCGCTCGGCAAAGGGCTCGGCCAACAACGACACCGCGGCCGCGCGATCGTCTCGCAAGGCCAGAGCGTGGCGAGCGAGCTCGATGTCCCAGCTGGGCAGGGTCACACGCGAGGCACGACCGGCGCGAATACCGGCGATCAAGGCATTACGCTGCGCTAGCGCCCGTGCGTAGTCGCGGCGAGTCGCAACCCTCGGCGGCCACAAAGCAGCGACAAGCCGATCCAAATGGGCGCGACGTAGCGCCGGTGCCCCCTTGAGCAGCTCCAAACGATCGGGAGAGAAGACGCTGACCAACGGCCGATCTTGCACATCCGCGAGCCTCTCCACTTGTGCGCCGTCGGCGGTCATGTGCTTAGGCGATCCAGGCTGGAATCCGACTGTCAACTCGTGCTTGCGACCGTCGTGCGAGAGATCGACGACCACCCGCGTGGCCGTGGCCCCAAAACGGACCAGCTCGCGCTCGGAGCGGGTTCGTTGGGAATAACCAGTGCAGCCGAAGTAGAGCGCCTCGAGCAGATTCGACTTGCCGGCGCCATTGGCGCCGTGCACAACCGTCAGGCCATCGCCGAAATGAGCTTCAGCACGTGCATAGGTCCGAAAATCACGCAGTTGCAAGCCGGTGACGCGCACAACATCACGTATTGAGGCGAATCGGCATGATCAAGTACACGAACTCGCCGCCGTCCGGAGACTCGATCAAGCCGGGGCGCAGGGGGCTGATCAACTTGAGCACAAGCTCATCAGACTCAACGCTCTCGAGACCATCGCGCAAGAACTCAGGGTTGAAGCCAATCTCGAACGGCTCGCCGGCGAAAGGCACAGGCAGCGTCTCGCTGGCCTCCCCGACATCCGGCGTCTGCGCGGACACAGTCAGCTCACCCTCGCTGAAACTGAGTCGTAGCGGTGCGTTCTTCTGCGCAAGCAAGCTGACTCGGCGTACTACATCCGCCACCTCGCCACTAGCGAGGCGCAATTCGTGATCGACCGACTCGGGCAGAAGCTGGCGGTAGTTGGGAAATTGGCCATCGATGAGCCTGGAGGAGAGCACGATGTCGCCGATCTCGAACACAACCTGGTTCTGGCCTGTGCTGACGGCCAACTCGGGCTCGGACACAGACTGCGCGATACGCGCCAACTCCTGTAGCGCGCGGGCTGGAACGTTTGCCTCGATTGTTCCCTCCAGCGCCGCAGCCAACGTTGCGTGCTTGACGCTCAAGCGATAGGAATCCGTTGCGACCATCGTCAACTCTTGGGCTCCCGCCGAGATCAATACCCCGGTCAGTACCGGCCTGGTCTCGTCCTTGGAGGCTGAGCGAGAGACCTGGAGCGCCGTCTCGACGAACACCTCGGTGGGAATCGTCATACGCGTAGTGGAGTCCGGCGCTGGAAGTGTCGGGAAGTCCTCGGCCCGAAGCGTCCGCAGATGAAACTTTGCCGGTCCCGATATCAGCTCGACGTCTTGCTCCTGCTGGCGTAGCTCCAAAGTGACCGTCTCTCCCGGCAAAGAACGCACCACTTCGAGCACAAGCCTCGCCGGCAACACCGCCGCACCAGGGTGAAGAATCTCGCCCGGCAGCGGGACACGCAGGCCTACCTCCATATCAGTCGCAAGTAGGACGGGCTGATCGCCCTCCGCCGAGATCATGACTCCGGATAGTGCTTGAACGGAGGCACGCGAGGAAGCGACCCGGGTCGCGGTCTGTAGTTGAGCCAGTAGGTCTGCCGTTGAGAGGGAGAGCTTCACTTAGGCACCTGTTGGAAATATAGGTTTAGTAGGGGCTGTTGATATGTGGATTGACTGTTGGTGGTTGATGATTGTGACTGGGCCCTGTGTATGGATTGTGGATACGCGATCGGGTAGAACCGGGGAAGTGTTTCAAGTCGGCCGGTCATGACTTTGCTTGGTCTGAACCGAGACGAGTTCGCAGCTCTTCGACGGCTGTCCGCGAAGACGGATTGGTGGACATCCGCTTCTCGGTTCTACGCCAAGCGTGTAGGACGGTCGTATGGTCGCGTCCACCGAATTGTCGCCCGATTGCGGGTAGAGACTCCTGGGTCAGCTCTCGCGCGAGATACATAGCCACCTGTCGGGGCCACGCTACGCGGGCGGTCCGGGCGGGGGAAACCAACTCGTCTGGCGAGATACCGAACTGCTCGCATGCGGCAGCCTTGATCTCAGCGATAGAACGGACCGGCGCCTCGGCTTGTGGATAGAGACCGTCAAGTACCTCCCCGGCCAGCTGGGCTCCCAGTGCGCGACCGGTGAGCGAGCTGAAGGCGACAACCCTGATCAGAGCTCCCTCGAGCGCTCTGACGTTGAGGGTGATCCGCTTCGCGATCAGTTCGAGCGCCTCGCGGTCGATCTGCTCGATTCCGTCGTGATGAGCTCGCTTACGCAGAATCGCCATACGGGTTGGGAAGTCCGGGGGGCGGATGTCGGCGACAAGCCCTGACTGAAAGCGCTCTCGCAGTCTGTCTTCGAGTGCTTGAAGGTCGCTTGGTGGCCGGTCGGACGTGAGCACGATCTGGCTGCCTGCGTCGTATAGCTCGTTGAAGGTGTGGAAGAACTCCTCCTCTGTCTTGGTCTTGCGCTCGAGGAACTGGACATCGTCGATCAGGAGCACGTCCACGTGACGAAAGCTGGACTTGAAGGCCTCCAAGCCGCTTGAGTTCAGAGCTCTCAGAATTCGTTGGTAAAGGCCTCACCGGTGGTGTTGCGTAGGTGTAGCTCCTGGGCTGTAGGCGGCAAGGAAGCTTGCTATGGACCGAAGTAGATGTGTCTTGCCCACGCCCGGGGGCCCGCAGATGAAGAGTGGGTTGTAGGCGTGAGCCGGGAGCTCGCTGACGGTCAGGGCAGCCGCGTGGGCGAGCCGGTTGGAGTCGCCGATGACGAACTGGTCGAAGGTCAGCTTGGGATTTGCGCAGAGTTCTCGATCGTGCTGAGCGCGAGCTGTGGGCAGGGTCGTGGATGGCTCGACCGGAGCGGCGGCGCGCCCGCTTGGCGACGCTTTGCACCGCGCTCGACGATGTCGACGGTCACAGCGGGGCCCAGCACTGCGGCGGCGCAGGCCTGCAGTACGCGCCCGAAGCGCTCTCTGGTCCAGCCGTAGGTTTGGGTAGGAGCCTCAAGAACCAGCGAGTCGCGGTCGAGATCCAACGCTCGCAATGGCTCTATCCAGATGCGAAAGATCGGCTCCTCGACGGTGGCCGACAGCTCTGTCTTTATTTGGGACCAGATGTGGTCGAGCTCTGTGCTCACGGCAGCGAGAACCTGCTCCTTGCGGGAGAAGTTGACGAGAATCATTCGCGGGGGGCCGCAAAGGCCCGGTCAACCGAATATATCCCAGCCGCTCGGCGTTCGGCGGCAGACGCGACCGGCTCACCGCAAATGGCGAGAAATTCCGTAGTCGAGCAAGCAGCCGAGCCGCGCGCAGGCGCAACGCCAGCGAAAGGCGACGCTACCTTTATACTGCGTGGTCCGGCGTAAGCCGACCCGTCCTTGGCGCCACCGTGTGGTCGCGCCACGAATGCCAGCGCAGCCGGAGATCATCGATATGAAGCGCACCTATCAGCCCAAGAAACGCAAGCGCGCCCGCGCCCACGGGTTTCGCGCCCGTATGCGTACTCGCGCGGGAAGGCTCACGCTCAAGCGGCGGCGCAGCAAGGGGCGCAAGCGCCTGTCCACATAGTGGACGCGCGCGCGATGATGGGGCGGTCACAGCGCCGCGGTCGACGTCTCTCGCGCAGCGCGGAGTTTGAGCGTGTATATCGCCAGGGACGCTCGGTGGCCAATCGCCATCTGGTGCTCTACTCGTTTATCAACGCGTCGATCGATCGTCCCCGACTTGGCTTGTCGGTGTCGCGCAAGGTCGGCGGGGCGGTGGAGCGCAACCATGTCAAGCGTTTGCTTCGCGAAGCTTTCGACGGGGTCGAGCCCCAACTGGAGGGCGGACACGATGTGGTGGTGGTGGCGCGACCGGAGGCTCGCGAGCTGGCCGAGCACGAGGGTTTGGCGGGGATCGACGGGGCGCTCGGGGAGCTGATCGTCCGCGCCGGCTTGCGGATGCAGGAGCCGGACGGATCCCTGTCTGCGTCGGCTGACGACGAGGACCGACGGGAACAGTCGTGAAGGTCGTTCCTGTCGACGACAGACACAGGCATCCAGATCCCGCGGGATGGATGCGGACGGTGCTCCTGGCGCCGATCAGGCTCTACCAAAGGTTGATCTCGCCGGCCCTGCCTCGACGGTGCAAGTACGAGCCGACCTGCTCACGCTACGCGGTACAGGCGGTCGAGCAGTACGGCATACTGAGGGGCCTCGTGCTCGCGATGTGGCGCTTGCTGCGGTGCAACCCGTGGAGCGACGGCGGGTACGATCCGGTCGAGGCTCAGCGACTGTTCGGCGTCGATCCCGGCCGCTGGCAGTAGCGCGACTCCAACTCTGAAATGTTCATCCTCGCCAACGTCATCCAGGAAGCGTTCTCGCCGCTGATAAGCATATTCCAGTCGATCCTGGTCTTCATCCACACCCACATCACCCCGACGAGCTGGGGTTTGGCGATCGTGGGGCTGACAGTTTTGATCCGCGCCGTCCTGGTGCCGTTGACGCTCAAGCAGTTCCGCTCGATGCAGGAACTGCAACGCCTCGCTCCTCAGTTGAAGGCGCTGCAAGAGAAGTACAAGGACGACAAGCAGCGCCAGCAGCAGGAGATCATGGGCTTCTACAGGGAGCACAAAGTCAATCCGTTCGCCTCCTGCCTGCCGTTGCTGCTGCAGCTTCCTGTGTTCATCTCGCTGTTCTACATGCTCCGCACCGATCTCAAGAAGAACATCTGCGGGCAGGCGCTCGTCTCTCACTACAACTCGCTGCACCACGCGACGATCGCGACGTTTGCGGGCCTGCCCACCAAATACGTGGAACAGACCGGTTGCCAGGCGGTTGCCCCTGGGTCGGCCAAATTCCTGTTCATACCGGACATCACATCGAAGGCGACCGGCATCGCATTGATTGCCCTGTTGCTGCTCTATGTCGGCTCGCAGCTGGTCTCGACGATGACGATGTCGGCGACGGCCGATCCGACTCAGCGGCGCCTGATGATGGCCCTGCCTCTGTTCTTCGTGATCATCCTGTATCGGTATCCGGCAGGTCTGTTGGTGTACTGGATAACCACAAACCTGTGGACGGTGGGCCAAGGCTATTTCGTCAGACGCAGCTTTGGACCACCTCCGCTGGCGACGGGCAAGGGAGCCGTGGTGCTTGAGGAGCAGGGCTCGGCGAACGGGAAGGCCCAGGGAGGGAGATCGGCCCCGAAGGGGGAGCCGGCGCTTGCGGGCGCTGGCGGCGGCAGTGCGCCTCCGCCTCCGCCGCGTAAGAAGAAGAAGCGCTCAGGCAGGCGAAGATGAGCGAGGTGGATGAGCTTCTTGAGGAGGACGAGGATCCGGCGATAGTTCTGCGCGAGTTGTTGGAGGAGGTCGTGGACAGCATGGGCCTCGACGTGGATATTAGGGTGGAGCGCTCCGACGGAGTGTTGACGGGCTCCGTCGAGGGGGAGGACGTTGGTCTTTTCATCGGCCGGCGAGGCCAAACGATCGACGCCGTCCAGCACCTGGCCCAGCGCATTGTCTTTCGTGGAGGGAGCCCGGAGGCCCGTGTGACGATCGACGCGGACGGCTATCGGGAGCGTCGCGCGGAGGCTCTGCGCAGCGTGGCCCTGGATGCCGCGGAGCAGGCTATACGCACTGGCCAGGCCGTGGAGCTTGAGCCGATGCCGGCCTCTGAGCGGCGCATCGTCCACGAATACCTGCGTGAGCGAGAGGACGTTGGGACCCACAGCGAGGGCGAGGAGCCCGAGCGGTATCTGGTGGTGGAGCCGCTCGAGGGCTGACGCCAGAGTGTTTCACCGGGAACACGATTTCACGTGAAACCCTCTGAGCATCAGCCAGCAGGGCACTTTGGTGACGATATCGAGGCTTCGCGTGAAAGGTGAGGCGCCGGTCAGGACGGCCCAGCTTGCTGTGCGGTTCGGCCTCTACGAAGGTCAGTGCGAGCAGTTGGTTGCTCTGCTTACTTGTCTGGAGACAGACGAGCAAGCACCGACGACTGTGCGTGAGTCGTCTCGTGCCGTGGATGTGCACTTGGCCGACTCGCTGGTGGCGCTCGAGGTCGATCTCATCGGGTCCGCCAAGCTACTCGCCGACATTGGGAGCGGGGCCGGCTTTCCGGGACTGGCGCTGGCCGTGGCTAAGCCGCGGAGTGAGGTTTGGCTCGTCGAGAGCCAAACCAAGAAGTGCCAATTCCTGCGACGGATGATCGCGGCGGCAGGGATCGACAACGCGCTCGTGGTCGAGCGCAGAGTCGAGGAGTGGCCGGAGGGTCTCGGCGCCCATGACGCGGTGCTGGCCCGCGCGCTCGCGCCCGCCCCTGTCGTACTGGAGTACGCGGCGCCACTGCTCGCGCTTGGGGGCGTCCTCGTCGATTGGCGCGGGCGCCGAGCCGCCGAGGAGGAAGAGGCCGCGCTCGCAGCAGCCGGCCAACTGGGGTTGCAACTTGAGGAGATACGCGGCGTGCACCCGTTCGAGGGGGCTCGCGATCGCCATCTGCACATCTACTCGAAGGTGCGGGAAACACCGGACAGATTTCCTCGTCGGGCCGGAATTGCCCGTAAGCGGCCGTTGGTCGGGTGAGGTTGATGTTGAGGTCTGTGGTCGCTTCGGCAGCCGGCACGTGCTCTGACCGCGAACAGCGCTAGCGTGGCGGCAACGATGGGCAAGGTGTACGCGATCGCCAATCAGAAGGGGGGCGTGGGGAAGACCACCACGGCCGTCAACGTCGCTGCGTGCATAGCCGAGGCGGGCTACGGGACTCTGTTGATCGACGTAGACCCTCAAGCAAACGCCACGGTCGGCCTCGGTGTGTCACGAGCGCAGGCACCAGGTCTATATGAGGTCATAACGGACCAGAGCACGGCGTCTGAAGCTCTCATCGACAGCTCGATCGAGTCCCTGAGGCTGCTTCCGGCAGGCCCAGGGCTGGCGGGCGCAAACGTGGAGCTTCCGCGCCTGGACGGCTTCGAGCGTCGGCTGAAGGAGGCGATCGCTCCGTTGAGGGACCAGTTCGAGTACATCGTGCTCGATTGCCCGCCCTCGCTCGGTCCGCTGACCGTGAGCGCGCTGGTCGCCGCCGACCGGGTGATCGTTCCCGTTCAGACCGAGTATTTCGCCTTGGAGGGACTCGCCGGTCTGCTGGAGACCTTGGCGCTCGTGCAACGCGAGCTCAACCCCAGGCTGACCGTCGCCGGGATGCTGCTGACGATGCACGACAGTCGCACGCGTCTTGGGCGAGACGTGGAGCGCGAGGTGCGCGAGCACTTCGCGGATCTGGTCTTCAACACGGTGATACCGCGCAACGTGAGGGTCGGGGAGGCCCCGAGCTATGGACTTCCCGTGACTCATCACGACCCGCACAGCGCGGGAGCCGAGGCCTACTTCGAGTTGGCCAAGGAGGTCGCTGCTCGTGGCTAGGCCCAAGCCGGGTATGGGCCGCGGCCTGGAGGCGATTCTGTCCGCCTCGAGCGAGGCACGGACCGATGAGGAATTGCGCCATCTTCCGGTCGAGCTGATCGCCCCGAATCCGCGGCAGCCGCGCAAGCACTTCGATGAAGACTCCCTGAACGCGCTGGCGGGCTCGCTGTCGGAGCGGGGTGTGCTACAGCCCGTGCTCGTAAAGCCCAATCCCGGAGGGACGTACGAGCTGGTAGCTGGCGAGCGCCGCTGGCGGGCAGCCCAGATCGCCGGATTGAGGGAGATACCGGCATTGGTTCGTCCGCGCGATGACGCTGCGACATTGGAACTGGCGTTGATCGAGAACATGGCGCGCGAGGACCTCAATCCGATCGAGGAGGCTCGCGCCTGTGCGGCCTTGGTCGAGGAGCTGGGTCTCACGCGTGAGCAGGTGGGTCGTCGTGTCGGACGCAGCAGGGTGGCCGTGTCGAACCTGTTGCGGCTGCTCGATCTGCCCGACGAGACGATCGAGCTGCTCGAGCGGGAGCAGCTCAGCGAGGGCCACGGCCGAGCGCTGCTGCTGGCTGGGGATCATGCTGCTCGACGCCGGCTGTCCAGGGACGCGGTGCGCGAGGGATGGTCGGTGCGCACGGCCGAAGCGCGCGCTCGGGACTCGAACAGAGCCGAGGGCCCTGACGGTGAGCAAGCTCGGTCACGCCCCAAGCGAGCGCCACACCCCGACCAACAGGAGGCCGCCGCCACAATCGCGTCGACGCTCGAAGAGGCCCTTGGCGCCGAGGTGAGGGTACGCGCCGAGAAGACGGGTGGATACCGTGCCGAGCTGTCTTTCGTAGACGCCGAGGAGGCGCTGGCGCTCGCGCAGCGGCTACGCTCCGCCAAGCCGGCCTGAGCGCCTGCGCTTCCCAAAGACTGACGCTAGAATCGGCGGCCGCGGGCGATTAGCTCAGTTGGTTAGAGCGCTTCTCTGATAAGGAAGAGGTCCCAGGTTCGAATCCTGGATCGCCCATAGGAGGATCTTCTAGTCGTGGGACGGGATACGGTGTCGAGCCCGCGCGTGGTCTTCTATCCAGGCAGGCCTCACAACTACTCGTCTGCCAATTCTGCCTTTGGTGGCGGTCATTTGATTCCCTACGCGGGAGCGAGATGCTTCGCCATCATCGTCCGGCTCCGGTCGTCCGCATAGGCTCCACGGGTGCCACGAATAGCGAACCTCAACAACGGGGTCGTCGTCATGCTCTACTTCGGCGACCATCCTCCGCCACACGTCCATGTTCGCATCGGACGCCCAAGAACGCGAGGCGTGGCGGAAGCACGCTTCTCAATGGAGACCGGCGAACTCATCGACGGCGTGCTCCCGGCAGCGCAGGCGAGCGAAGTCACAAGGTGGTGCCGCCGCCACCGCGAGGCGCTGGAGGTCGATTGGGCACGTGCGCAGCTAGACCAGCACCCGGCCGGACGCTACGATTGATTGTGATGGAGCCAGGAATCGCCCCTCAGATGATCGCGGCGACGCCGCGCCCCGAGCACGTTGTCCGCGTGATGTTTGCCGACGGAGAGGTCCGCGATGTGGACATCACGCCGCTCCTGGACACCGAAGTCTTTGCGCCCCTGCGCGATCTGAAGGTATTCGAGCAGGTCACGGTGGACGACGAGCTGGGCACCATTGCGTGGCCCGGCGGCGCCGACCTCGACCCTTCGGTGATCTACGCCGCGTTGAACCTTGGCCCTAACAAGGCCCAGATCAAGGTTCTAGCCCCGAGCATCGCCGCCTGAGCGGCTTCGACCTACCGTTCGATTCTGGTCCCTGGTTCGAATCCAGGATCGCCCATCGAAGATTTCGGCCGGAAGGCCGCATGTGTACTGGAGGTTCGCGCCTTCGTAAGTTGATTGTTCTGGAGGCCACATCGGCCCAGATATGCCTGACTCTGCTACCGCCGGTAGCAAATTGGTAGCACGAATGGGGCGGCTCACCGTCCTGGGCGGGTTGCAAGACCAAGCGCTCTTACGTCGGGGCAACCCCCTACGACCTCCGCCACAGTTTCGCGTCCCTGATGTTCCACGAGCAGCGCAACCCGCTTGAGATCGCCGACATGATGGGCCACAGCCCGCAGGTCCTCTTCTCGACCTACGCCCACGCGATCGCTGAGCTTCGAGGAGCAGCCCCAATCTCAGCCGAGGAGCAGATCAAGGCCGCTCGCTTCAGCATCCGTGGCGCGGACGCCTGAACGCCGTGGAGATGGTCGCAGCGCTCAGCGGTCGTATGCTCGTCCACGAGGTAGCACTCGCACGATGACGATGACGAGCTGTCGGTCCTGACGCCCGAATCGCACGCGCCAGTCGCCGACTCGCAGCCGGTACTCGTGGGAGCCTCGCAGGCGCTTTACGTCGCCGGTCAGTTCCGCATCCTGAGCCAGTCTCGTGATGGCGTTCAGGATGCGCTTGCGTGTGGGCGGGTCGATCCGGCGGAGATCCTTGCGAGCGCGGTCGTCAACGACGACACGCCAGTGCGGCTCGCTCACCGATCGCCGTCGAACTCGGCGAGCACGCTCTCCAGCGGCACCGGCTCGATGCCCCGCTCGCGGTCAGCGTGGGCTTCGGCGACCGCACGACGCTCATCCTCGGTCTCGGGCTCGTCGTCAAGCGGCGCATGATCGAGCATCCAGGCGACCGGATCGCCCGAAGCGTCGGCGAGCGTGCGTAGCGCCTCGCTCGCCTCGTCGTCGGTCATCGACTCGACAGCGTTGTGCAGTCGGTCCTTGACGGTCATAGCCTAAAACGTAGCATCGACGCCGCAAGCGCACCAGCCGATCTTGTGCTCGGCGACGCCCGGTCTCGCAGCGTCACGCTCGGGAGGCTCTGGTAGCAAGTTGGTAGCACGCGGGAGTCGGCTCTGGGCCAAATATGGCTCCAACAAGCCAGATCCCCCGCCTCGAAGGCGATCCCTGATAAGGAAGAGGTCCCTGGTTCGAATCCAGGATCGCCCATCGGCGTCGGTCTCGCTTGAGGTGAGTCTCCCGCTCGGGCGGTTATGCCTCCCGCGCAATAACCCGATCCACCTCGACCGTTCCGCCGGAGTGGGTATCCGGATACACGACGACCACCGTGGGCGGGCCGCCAAACCAAGCGCTCATCTCGCCCTCGCCGACGTACTCGGCGGCGCGCTGGGAGCCGTCGCCTTGGATGACCCAGATGGGCTGGCCCTTGTGGAACATGCTGTCGCCGATATCTGTCATGGCGCGCGCCTCACACGCTTAGGGTAGCCGCAGTTGGACACCGTAACCAGGGCCAAAGCCCAGATTTGGGACGCCCGTCCAAAGCGCATCTGGTCGCCCAGGCCGAACATGTGGTCATGACGCGAGAGCAAGCAAAATCGGTCGAGGGCAAGATCCGGTTGTGGATTCTCGAGCAGGAGCGCGACCGGCGGATGGAACGCCAGTTGGCCGGAGCCGATCACCGGGCACGGCGCTCGATCCAGACGAGCATTGGTGGCCGTAACGGTCGCTACGCCCGAGGCTGATTGACCGACGACGACCGCGCTCCTGGCCTCGACGGAGGGCGATCACAGCCGCGCCGCCACCAAGCCGGTCGCAAGCAGGACCATCCCGGCGGCGCACGCCATCAGGGCGGCCTCCATCGGGGCGGCGATTCGGGCGCTATCCAACTCCAGGGTGCGCCCGTCCTTCAGGCGCTGCTGTCCGCTCACCGATTCGGTGTGTCTGCGCAGCTCTCGCACCGGCGTGCTCAGGCGTCGTTGCGCGATGCTCAAGAAGCATGCATGCGCCTGCCACCAGGACGCCGTCGAGTCGCAGTTCTTGGGCCTGGACGAAGAAGCCGGTCAGCGCAGGGAAGGCTCCCCACGCGAAGGCGAACCAGAGGTCCGAGTGCATGCGCCCACCGAAAAGCTCAAGGTTGTATGCGACCGTGAACAGCGCTCCGGCCGCGACGAAGACAAGCAGCCACAGGGAGATCGTGAGCGCGCCGACTATCCCTATGGCGATGGCGCCGAGGAGCGAGCCTGAGGCCAGCAGCACGAGTGTGCGGGATGAAAGACCGGTCTGCAACGGCCTCCCGTGCAACTCGTCCAGAGCGTGCGCCGCAACGCCCACGCCGAGCAGGAACGCCACCAAAGTCCACGCCAGCCGGTAGCCGTAAAGGTGGGGCACCACGGCCGCCCCGATCGCGACATAGCTCAGATGCCAGGCGGTGTACGGCGGGTGCAGCAGGGTCAGGAAGTCACGCCATCCGCCGGGGCGCAGGGCGTAGAAGGCCGGACGTTCAAGCCCGCTCGATGTCGTCATCGGCGTCCGCCTTTCCGGTGGAGCATCCCCTTGGGCGGCGGTCTTCGGCGCGGCGCCTTGCTTGGTTCCCCACATCACGACTCCTCCACCCAGGCTCATCGGTCGAACGTGGACGTCGGCGATACCGTCCTGCTCCCACAATGCCACCACCCGCTCGATCGGGCAGCGCTCGTAGAAGCTGGGGATGCTGTCGGCCAGGAAGCTGCCCGTGTGGGCCCACTCGCGCGAGACCAGCCGACCGAGCGTCGGCAGGCCGATGCGGGTGTAGAGCTTCCACGACGCTCGCCACACGGGATTCGCGGGCACGGCGAACTCGAGCGAGGCGACGCGGCCGCCTGGCTTCACGACCCGGGCAAGCTCGGTCATCGTGGCGCTCGGGTCGTCGACGTAGCGCAGCAGGTAGGTGAAGGTCAGGTGGTCGAACTCGTCGTCGTCAAAGGGCAAGTGCTCGGCTTCGCCTTGCACGAGCGAGACCCGCTCGGCCAGAAGCTTGTCCGCCGCGATTCTGGCCTGGGCCGAGGCGAGCATCTGAGGGCTCTGATCGATCCCAACGACCTTGCATCCATAGCGCCTGACCAAGCTCTGCGCCACCAGGCCGGTGCCGGTCGCCACGTCGAGGACCCGCTCGTCGCTGCCTCGCGCCGATCGCCTCGACCATGGCTCTGCGCCAGCGCGGGTCCTGGCCGAAGCTGAGGGCCGCAGCCACGCGGTCGTAGTGGCGCGGCAGCGGGGCGAACAGCGCAAGCGCCTCACGCTTGCGGGCGCTCGGCAGGGGCAATTGCGCATCGAGTTCTGTCATGAGGAGGCCTTGCTGGTCGTCGATCGGAGGCGACATGCTTGCTTATTGCCCGAAGTGGCGTTCCGGCAAGCTTGCAAGTTGCGCTGCAAGCTCCCGCCGGAAGGGCTAAGGCAACCAGGCAGACGTGCCGATGATGGCTTCGTGGCGACTCCATCACCTCACTCTCGTGCGCGTGCTCGACTGGCATGCACACTCCTGAGCGCTCTTGCGATTGCCGCTGCGATCGCAGCAGCCCCGGCGGGTGCGGTCGTCACCGAAGTGGGCGGGACGAAGGTTGGACTGCAACCTCGTGAAGAATCTCGCTATTGGGAAGCCTATGCGAAGCTTGACGGACTCGGAGGCCTACCAGAAGCCAACGAAGCGGTCGGAAGCTTTGGCAACAATCCCCTTCACGTCGACGAACCGGGACCGGTGATGCACACCGTCGCCACCTACGCGATCTATTGGGATCCACAAGACTATTACCATGGTGACTGGCAGGGCTCGATCGACGGTTTCCTGGCCAACATGGGGTCGGCTGGAGGCAAGTTGGACAACGTGTTCGCGATGGACACGCAGTACACCGACCGGACCAATCAGCCGGCAACCAGTGGTTCTTCTTTTCACGGCGCCTATGTGGACACCAATCCTTACCCGCAGAGCGAAGGCTGCACCGATCCGCATCCGCTTGAATCCGGCATGCCGCTGCTCGAATCGGGCTTGTCCGTCTGTTTGACGAACAAGCAGGTGAGGACTCAGCTCGAAACGTTCATCGGCGAACAGCACGGACTCCGCAAGGGCATGGGCACGATCTTCTACCTCCTGACTCCCCCAGGTGTCACCGTTTGCCTGGATGCAGGCGGCGCGACCGGACACTGCTCGGACTTCTCCGGCAACCCAACCGAAGTTTCTAACTATGAAGAAGAAGTCGCCACGTATCCGGCCCGCCTGGCCAAGTACGAAGAAGAAAAGAAGGAATACGAAAAGGCACTCGAAGAGTACGAAGAAGAAAAGACCCAATTGGAAAAAGAAAGCAAGCCTGACAACGCTCGGCCACCTGTCGACCCGAAAAGGCCTGCAGCGCCGAAACTCCCGGCGAGCTACGCAAGCTACACAAAGAGCTTCTGCAGCTACCATGCCGCCGTCAGTCCGACCGACCCCGCAAATGGCGACGGGAACACAATCCTTTATGCGGTGATCCCGTGGACAGCGGGTGGCGCTGGCGACCACGACCTCTCCCTTGAAGATCGTACCCAGGCGCCGGCCTGCCAGGACGGCGGCTTTCAACCGAGCACAAAGCCCGGCGGTGAACTCGAGGAAAAGGAGCGCGTGAAGTCGCGGACGCCCCTCGAACAAGAAGAATTCGAGAAAAAGACGCCGAGGGAACAGAGAGAAGAGGAAGAAGCGAAAGAACAGGGCCTCGAAAAACCCCACGACCAGGAGCCCAATCAAATCGGCCTTGGCCCTGACGGTTCCTACGATACGGGTCTAGCCGACCTGATCATCAACCAGATCGCCGTCGAGCAACAGGACACAGTCACCAACCCGCTTTTGAACGCTTGGCAGGATTCAGCCGGCCAGGAAATGACGGACGAGTGCCGCAACTCCTTCTTTCTGGCAACCGGTAGCGCATCGGCGAGTCCGCTCACACAAGCAGGTACTCTGTCCAACCAGTCACTGGCAGGCCATGGCTACTATCTCAACGATGGCTTCAATCTGGCTTCGACGAGGCTATCCGCCGGGGTACCGTGTAGGAACAACATATCTCTCGAGCCGAAGTTTACTGCCCCTAATCCAGTCAACTCGGGAGAAATAGTTGGATTCGACGGGATGGAGTCCGACATAACTCTCGACTCAGGGATCGACTTTACCCAAAATGGAGCGCCCCAGACCAAGTACGGTACATTTACGTGGAACTTCGGCGACGGCTCGGCCCCCGTCACGGGGTTCGCCCCAGGTTCACCGTCGGCTAACTCCCCCGCTGCCTCGCCTTGCGCCGCTCCTTGGGAAGCGCCATGTGCCGCCAGCACCTACCATTCCTACCAATATGGTGGTACCTATACGGTCACTCTTACTATCACGGATATTGGCGGCAACACGGGGAGCGTGTCTGAGCCGATAACCGTCGAACGGCCCGTCCCCGCCCTCGCCTCCCCCAGGTGGCGGATCGGCAGGTGGCGCGGGCGCTCCCGCGAGCACGACGACGGGAGGCTCGTCTTCTTCGGGCTCTCCTGGCTCATCGGGCTCGACCACAGGCACAACGTCGACTGTCCCGGCTCCCGTTGTCACAGGAATCGCGACCACCACATCCCTGAAAAAGGCCTTGAGCAAAGGTCTCCCCGTCCACTACACCGCCAACGAGCAGGTGGCCGGCAGCATCGAGGTGCTGCTCGAAAGCTCAGTCGCCAAGCGGCTTGGTGTTCACGGCGCGACGGCGACCGGCCTGCCGAAGGGCACTCCCAGCTCGATTGTGGTGGGCACCGCGGTGCTCGTCACGACAAAGGCCGGTCAAGGCACGCTCCACGTCAAGTTCTCCAGCCGTACGTCGGCGCGTCTGAAGCACGTTCGCAAACTGAAGCTGATGCTGCGCCTGTTTGCCCGCAACGCTTCGCGCCAGAGTCCTCAGACGACGACAGCTCTGAGCACCGTCGTCCTGAACCCCTGATAGACGCGCTCGGGCGACTGGCCCAAGCCGAGCGGCGAAAGGAGGTTGACCAGTGCGGAAGCGAGTGCGCTAAACGGGTCGGCTGGCCCGTTACAGCCCCGGCGGGTGGCGCACCGCATACCCCGCCAAAGACGGCTGGGAGACCAACCAGCGCGACGCGTACGGCCCGCTGCGACCGGCGGTGTCGAACCAGACACCGTCCACGTCCATGAACGTGTGGCCGGCGTTGGCGTAGATCGTGATCCAGTGGCCAGGGCCCGGTTCGCCCCAATTGGCCAAGTCGCCCGATACGAGCGGAGCGCTCAAGAGGCCACCCGCGGCCAGGGCGTAGCTCACCGAGCCGGAGCAGTCGTACCCGTTGGCGATGAAGGATGCGTGCCCGCCGCCCCAGATATAGGGGAAGTCGGCAATCGCGTTGCCGCCGGCGACCACCCGCTGCACCGCTTCCGGTACGCCTGTGGGGATCGGGATCGTCCCGTTGCCCCCCACCGAGAACCCGCCCGCCACGGGTGTGAGCACGCGTTGTTGGGCCGCGCGTGCTTGAGCTTCGGCCTGTTGCTCTTCGCCCAGCTCCTTGCGTATCTGAGCGTCCGAAGCGGCGCCCTGAGCGACGGCAGCTTCGCCGGCCGCATTCGGGGATGAGGCTGAGCGGTGGTGCACCGAGGCGGGCAGCGGAAAGCTCTTGGATTCTTCGGGATCGCGCACCTCGGCGACCGCCACGGCGCCCTTTGTCGCCGTGGCTGCCCCGGCCCCTGTGGCGCTCGCAGGCGCTTTGCTCGGCGCGCGCGTGCCGGCGTCCGTCGCTCCGCTCTGCTGGGCGGTCCCCGGCGAGTGGGCTCCGGGCGAGGTGCTGGCCTTGTCCTTGCCGAGGGCGGCGCCTCGGGCGCTGGCGGCCGACGGGGCGGCCGCGGTTGCGGCTGCATTCGACTGAGCTGTCGCGTTCGCGGACTGCCCTGTGCCTCCGTGGGCTTGTGTGCCGTTGCCTCCTCCCCGTAGGGCGATCGCCAAGACCACCACGGCCAGCACGAGCGCTCCGCTCGCCACGAGGTAGCTCCAGCGGGGCAGGCCCCGTTCGGGCCCCCCCTCCAAAGCAGTCCTGTCCGACCCGACGCTCACCAACAGACAGGCTAGCGCCGCCGCGAGTCGCACCGCTCCGGTCGCACGATCGCTCCCAGGCGCACCTGGTCCAGGACTGCCTCAGCTACCCTGGTCGAATGTCTGAGGAGGCCACCGCCATGGATATCCGCCCAGGGGGCGGCGCCAAGCACGTCGAAGCGCGCCCTCACATGCGTCTGCTGTACGGTCTGCGCAAGCCGGCCAACTGGCTGCAGCTCGTACGATTCGGGCTCGTGGGCGGGGTGGGTTTCGTCATCAACCTGGCCGTGTACGCCTTGTGCGTCCACTCACTGGGCGTGCCCTACCAAGGCGCTGCCGTGTTCGCGTGGCTGGTCGCGGTGCTCAACAACTTCGTCCTCAACCGGCACTGGACTTTCGATGCCTCGGCTGGGCGCATCCACTTTCAGGCGCTTCGCTTCTTCGCCGTGAGCTTGATCGCGTTCCTGTTCGGCTTGCTGTTCTTGACCCTGCTGGTCGAGCTGGGCGGCGTCGCGAAGGTGCCCGCTCAGGCGCTTGCGGTGGCTGCCTCCACACCGCTGAACTTCTTGGGCAACAAGCTGTGGAGCTTTCAGATGCGTGGCTGAACGGCCCGCAGCGGCGCCTTTACGGCCACATACCGGTGCTCGAAGGACGGTGGCGGATGGCGGAATGTGGACAAGGGGCACCTATACTCTGGATCTCCCCTCTTGGAGGAAATGTCGTGCAGGAGATGGTCATCTACGGCGTGAGCTTCGACATGGTCGGCAAGCAGCCGATCGTGTTGTTGAAGACGGTCGACGGCAACAAGTTCCTGCCGATCTGGATCGGCCATCCCGAGGCGGCCTCGATCCTGATGAAGTTGCAGGGAGCCTCGACGCCGCGTCCGATGACCCATGATTTGCTGTGCGAGATGCTCGGAGAGCTGGAGGTCAAGTGCACGCAGGTGGCGGTCACGGAGCTGAGAGAGAACACCTTCTTCGCCTCGATCACGCTCAGCGTGAACGGTCGCGAGATGGAGATCGACTCGCGTCCCTCCGACGCGATCGCCCTGGCCGTGCGCTCGGGCGCCCCGATCTTCGCCGCCGAGGAGGTGATCGCCGAGTCGGCGATCGAGTTTGAGCACAACATGGAGGAGTCCGAGGACGTGGTCGAGCGCTTCAAGGAGTTCCTCGACGAGGTCACGCCGGAGGACTTCGCCGCGGGCGATTCTTAGGGGCTTCCTCGACAAGCCCCACGCGCGCGCGGGGGGCACCCTTTTGCGAAGAACCACACCTGCCCGGGCCGGACAGACGGGCCGGCCTCAGCGGCTGCGGCGCTCGCCGCCGCGCGGCTCGCGGCGCGGCAGCTCGACCACTTCGGCCAGGCCCGTGTCGTCCTGACGGGCTTGCGGCGCCGGGACGGCCGGCTCGGCGCCGGTGAGCGTGCCGAACAGACCCACCTGCTCGCGCACGACCTTGCCGATACGGCGGATGCCCTCGCGGATGTCCTGCTCGGGGACGCCCGCGAAGTTGAGCCGCATCGAGGAGGCTCCGCGGCCGTCCAGGTAGGCGGCGCGGCCGGGCACGAACGCGACGCCCTCGCTCTCCAAGGCGCGAGCGAGCAGGTCTGTGGTGTCGATGTAGTCGGGCAGGGTCGCCCACACGAATAGGCCGCCCTGGGGCTTGGTCCAAGACGCGGTCGTGCCGAAGTGCTCCTCCAAGGCCCCGAGCATCGCGTCGCGACGGACCTTGTACAGCCCCTTCAAAGACTCCAGATGGGCCAGCCACAGGGGCTCCTCGTCGCTGCGCGCGGTGGCGAGCGCCGCGCCGGAGCGGCCCCGCAGGGGGCCCGAGGAGGCGCTCTCTGCGAAGTAGGCGGCCACGAACAGCTGGGTGACCGGCGAGGAGCACAGGTCGGCGCCCTGCTTGCACAGGTTGAGCTTCTCCATGACGGGCCTCGGCGCGACCGCCCAGCCGAGACGGACTCCGGGGGAGAGGATCTTCGAGAAGGTGCCCAGGTAGACGACGAAGTCCGAAGCGCCGCCTCGCGCCGCCACGGCGGCATCCAAAGAGTGCAGGGTCGGCAAAGGCTCGCCCTCGTAGCGAAGCAGGCCGTAGGGGTTGTCCTCCAAGACCAGGAGTTCGCGCTCGCGCGCCACCTCGACGAGGCGTCGCCGGCGCGGCAGCGACATCGTCACGCCGCCGGGGTTCTGGAAGTTGGGGATCGTGTAGATGAGCTTGGGCCGGCGCCCTTCGCTTTCGAGCCGATCCAAGGTGACCTCGAGCTCGTCGATCGGCATGCCGTCGGAGTCCATCTCGATCTGCACGACGCGGGCCTGGTAGGCGTCGAAGGTGGGCACGGCTCCCGGATAGGTCGGCGCCTCGGCCACGATC
Source organism: uncultured Solirubrobacterales bacterium (assembly GCA_963809705.1). GTDB lineage: Bacteria > Actinomycetota > Thermoleophilia > Solirubrobacterales > Solirubrobacteraceae > Palsa-744. Next base: position 1,782,421 of record CAWEKF010000002.1, read on the forward strand.
GTGTCGCCGGGATCGATGAAGGCCTTGCACATCAGGTCGATCACCTGCTGGCCCCCGGTTGTGACGATCACCTCGTCGGGGTCCACCGAGGTTCCTTCGGCGGCCATCACCTGGAGGATGCACTGCACCGTGCAGGCCATGCCCTCGGTCGGGCCGTACTGGAGCGCCCGCGCGGTCGACTCGGCCGCCACCTGGGACATCAGCTTGGCGTACAGCTCCGGCGGGAAGGTCCTGGTCTCGGGCAGGCCGCCCGCCAGCGAGATCACCTCGGGGCGTTCGGTGAGCGACATCATGTCGCGCATCGCCGAGGAGCGCATCCCGAGCGTGCGCTCGCGCAAACACAGCCTCATAGCGCTGCAGTTCGTGGGCGGTGGGACGCGCAGGCTCGTCTGGGCGCGCCCCTGAGAGTTTGGACGCGCCCGTAGGAACACCTGTGGGGGCGCCCTTGGGGCGGTCTCCCGCGGTGGGGGGCTCGGGCCCGCCTGGGGGGTCGTCTATCGTCATGGCGCTCCCAACATGGCCGCTCCAAGGTAGCGCACGCCCCGCACGACGCAAATCCCTGCAACGATCACGTCTGTCCCATGAACGGTCTCGTCTTCTACATCGGTCTCGGCCTCGGCCTGGCGCTCGCGGCAGGCGTGCGTCCGTTCCTGCCGGCGCTGCTTGCCGGCGGGCTTGCCTCGAGCAAAGTGCTCGGGGTCAGTTTCAGCGTCGGCGATTACAGCTTTCTGTATTCGGACTGGTGGTTGGTGGCCGTGGCTGCGGGTCTGGTGCTCGCCTACCTGGTGCAGTGGCGTCTTGGCGCGGAGCGCTTCGAGGCGGGGCCGGCGGCGCAGGCGCTGGCGGGCATCGGAATTGGCGTAGGCGCCCTGCTGTTCGCCGGCACACTTGCCGCTCACAACGACGTCGCCTGGCCAGGCTTGGTCGGGGGCGCCGCCGCGGCGCTGCTTGCGCAGGCCGTGGTCCGTCCCTTGGCGATGCGCACTCGCTCACGCCTGCCCGACCGTGGCGCGCGCGAAGCGGTCACGCTGTACCTGGACTCGGTCTCGCTCGTCGTGGCAGCCCTCGTCGCCTTGGTGCACCCGCTCGGGTATGTGGCTGTGGCGCTGTTCGCTTGGTTGTGGCTGCGTATGAGGGCCCGCTCCCAGGAGAAGTACGAAGGCCTGAGAATCTTGCGTCGCTAGTGAAGAAGCTCGTCTTGTGCGTGATCGACGCGATGGCGCCCGCGATGCTCGAGCGGGCCGTCGCCGCCGGCGAGGCGCCCGTGCTGGGCGCCCTGATCGAGACGAGGCCTGTACGTGCCGGATTGCGTGGCCGCGTTTCCGTCGGTGACGCCGGTGTGCGCGGCGTCGATCGTGACCGGAGAGTGGCAGGAGCGCCACGGAATTCCGGGCATGAGCTGGTACCACCGCGAGGAAGAGCGCTACGTGGAGTACGGCTCCAGCTTCAGGGCCTCCCAGAAGGTGGGCTTGGGGCGCCAGTTGACCGACACGGTCTACAACATGAACGGCGCGCACCTGGCCAAGGACACCGAGACGGTGTTCGAGACGCTCGACGACGCAGGCGTGCGCACGGCGGGCACTACCTACCTGATGTACCGGGGCAGGCACCGCCACGAGCCCCAGCGCGACACCACGCTCACACGGATCGCCTCGACGCTGTTGCGCCACGCGGTGATGGGCCCCAGGGAGCTGTTCTACGCCGACATCTTCGCGAGTCGCCAGACAGGTTGTCGCTCGAACCTGGGGATGCCGGGGGTGCGCGACCGGCATTCGGGCTGTGTGGGCGCCTACATGGTCGAGCACGACCTGTTCGACTTCATGCTGCTGTCGCTGCCCGACAACGACTGGCACTCTCACCGCTCGGGCCCGGACGGCCAGGTGCGCTCGATAGCGCTCGCCGACGCCCAGCTGAAGCGTGTGATGGACGCCGGCGGTGGGGTCGATCGGTTCTTGGAGGAGCACGCGGTGATCGTGATGGCCGACCACTCCCAGGCGCCTGTCGCGGGCAGCGTGGCCCTGGTCGACGCGCTCGCGGAGCTGGACGTTCTGCCTGCTGGCGCGCGCGCGGGCTCGACCCGGGCCGAGCGCTCTCGCATCGCGGTGTGCCCGTCTCAGCGCGCGGCCATGGTCTATGTGCTCGACGAGGATCGGAGCGAGCGAGTGCGCTCGGATGTGGTGCGCAAGGCGCTGGGCGTCGAGGGTGTGGAGCTGGCGATGTGGCTGCAGCGCGACCCGCACGGCGCGCCGGTCGAGGCCGTGATCGTCCGCCCTGGACATGGAGAGCTGCGGTTCTGCCCAGGGGATGATTATGAGGATGGGGAGGGGCGTGCTTGGTCTGTGGACGGCACTGCTTCGGTGCTCGACGCGAGCTTCGGCGACGCTCGCCTCACAACCCCAAGTCACCCGGCGGCCCTGGAGCGTGTGTGGTCGGCGTTGAACTGCGCCACCTCGGGCGATGTGTTGCTCTCGGCCGCCCCCGGCTGGGAGTTCGCCGACCTGGGTGGCCAGGCCCACGTGGGCGGCGGCTCGCACGGGTCGCTGCGCGGCGAAGATTCGCTTGGCGCTCTGATCCTGTGCGGGGTGGAGCTGCCCCGCGATCGGGCCCAGTGGAGGATTCGCGACGTGGCTCCGCTCGTGCTGGAGCATTTCGAAGCTCGCCCAAGCTGAACCGGGCGCCGGTACCCTCGCACGATGGGGCTCCGTCTTCTGCCGCTTCTTCGCGTGGGCGCCTTGGCGCTCTTTGCGGCCACCTGCGCCCTCCTCGTCAGCCCATTCGCGCTCGCCGCCACGGCCGGCACGACGCGCTCGCCAACGTCGGCTTCGCTGCTTGCGACTTCGCCTTCTGCCCGCGGGGGGCACGCCCGACAATCCGAAAAAGAAACCACGGTGGTCGTCAAGCAGACCGCTTCGACGTCGAGCTTCGAGCGACGACGGCCACCAACCCGGAAGCCCCGGTTCCCGTCGAAGCGTCGGACATGCCCCCGGTCGGGCGCCATCTCTCCTCCGACGAGGTGCTCGAGATCGCCAACCGGCTGCCCAAGATGAGGGCGGTGCGCGCCCACTACAAGGGCTCCTATGGCGGCGCTTATATGAAGGGCCCCGGCGCGCTGGCAGGTCAGCTACTTCTCCAAGAAGGGCAAGGAGATCGGGCAGGTCATCATCGCCGACCACAACGGCAAAGTGCTCGAACAGTGGACCGGCTTTCAGATCGCCTGGTCGATGGCGCGCGGCTATCCGGGGGCGTTCGGCAGGCACGTGAACGCGCTCTACATCTGGATCCCCCTGTGCGTGCTCTTCTTCGTGCCTTTCTTCGACTGGCGCAAACCCCTGCGCCTGCTGCACCTCGATCTGCTCGTGCTGCTCTCGTTCTCGGTGTCGCTGGCCTACTTCAACCACGCCGACATCTATGCCTCCACCCCTCTGGTCTACCCGCCGCTGGTGTACCTGCTCGTGCGCATGCTGGCGCTCGCGCGGGTCGGGCGGCGCGGCGCGCCCGCGCGTGAGCCCAGGCCTTTGCGCCTGCTCGTGCCGCCGGCCTTGGCTGGCCGATCGGCGTGGTCTTCCTGATCGGCTTTCGCATCGGCCTCAACGTCACCGACTCCAACGTCATCGACGTGGGCTACGCGGGCGTGATCGGCGCTCAGCGGATCGTCCAAGACAGGCCTCTGTATGGCGCCTATCCCTCCGACAACGAACACGGGGACACCTACGGCCCGGTCAACTACGAGGCTTACGTTCCCTTCCAACAGGTCTTCGGTTGGAGCGGTCACTGGGACGATCTGCCGGCGGCCCATGCGGCGGCGATCGTGTTCGACCTGCTGGCGATGGCGCTGCTGTTCCTGCTGGGTCGGCGGGTGCGCGGGCCGGGGCTGGGGATCGCGCTGGCCTACGCCTGGGTGTCCTACCCGTTCACGCTGTTTGCCCTGGAGAGCAATTCCAACGACTCGCTTGTGGCGGTGCTCGTCTTGGCGGCCCTGCTGGTGGCCTCCTCGGCGCCCGCGCGGGGCATGTTCGCGGCGTTGGCAGGCCTCACGAAGTTCGCGCCGCTCGCGCTCGCGCCGCTGCTGTGGACGCACGGTCGCGGCGGGCTTTCCGCTCGCGCCCGGTCGCGCGCTCGCCCTGTTCGCGCTCGCCTTCGCTGCGACCGTGGCGGTCGTGTCGATCCCGGCGCTGACCCACGACTCGCTGCACACGATCTACGAGCGCACGCTCGCCTACCAGTCCAACCGCGAATCGCCATTCTCGATCTGGGGCCTGTACGGCGAGCCCACCCACCCTTGGCGACTAGCAGGCGTTGTCCAAGGCGCGCGCTCTCGCGCTGGCCCTGTCGGTGGCGATCCTGCCGCGCCGCCGCGACCTGGTCGGCCTGGCGGCGACCGCCGCCGCCGTGCTCGTGGCCGTGCAGCTCGGGATCGACCACTGGTTCTACCTGTACATACCCTGGTTCTTCGGCCTGGCGATGCTGGCCCTGCTGGGTCAGGTCAGCTTGCCGGAGCGGGAGCCCCCCGAGCCGGGACAGGCGGCCGCGCCATCAGGATCTGCTCGATCGAGTCAGCTCGCAACGGCTTAGAGGCGCGCACGAGCACGCCCATCAGCCAAGGGTCCTCCTTGGAGGTCTCGAAGCGCACCGGCATCTGCGTGACGAGCGCCTCCACGGCCTGCTCGCGCTTGACCCCGATCACGCCGCCGCGCGGGCCGGTCATGCCCACGTCGGTGATGTAGGCGGTTCCTCCGGGCAGCACCCTGGCGTCGGCGGTGGGCACGTGGGTGTGGGTTCCCACCACCGCCGTCACCCGTCCCGTCCAAGAGCCAACCGAGGGCCACCTTCTCGCTGGTCGCCTCGGCGTGCATGTCCACAAGGACGTGATCGACCTTGCCCAGCTCGCGCAGGGCCGGGTCGATCTCGGTGAAGGCCGAGCGGCCGGCCTTCAGGAACAGGTTGCCGCTGAGGTTGACCACGCCGAGCCGGATCCCCCCTTTCTCGACGACGCACACGCCGCGCCCGGGCTGCCCGCGCAGGTAGTTGAAAGGGCGCACGATCCGCTCCTTGGTGTCCAGGTAGGAGTAGATCTCGCGCCGGTGGTAGGCGTGATTGCCGAGCGTGATCGCGTCGATCTCGTTGCGAAACAGCTCCTCGGCGACCTTCGGCGTGATGCCGAGGCCCCCGGCCACGTTCTCGGCGTTGACGACCACGAACGTCGGGGCGTAGCGCTCTCGCAGCATGGGCAGGCACTCCAGCAGCGTGTGGCGTCCGATGCTGCCCACCAGGTCACCCACGAACAGGATGCTCACAGCGCCGCCGCCGCTGCCTTGGGCGTCACCCGGCGCCTCGCGCGGGGCGCCGCCCGTTTGCAGGGTGTCCGCACCGACTTTCGCCTCCTGCGCCGCCTCGGGCTCAGCCATACTCTGCCCATCGTTGGAGGGTCGATGACAGCGGCATCTTGGCAGGAAGCGATGGGCGCATGAGCGAGCAGCGGGGTATCCCGCGAGCGCAGCCGCCAACCGCGAGCGAGCGCCAGCTCCTCGACGGCGAGGAGACGCCCGAAGAGGAGCAGGCGGCGGTCGAGCCGCCGCGCGTGATCGTGCCGCGCTGGGTGCAGCTGGTGCTGCTGCCGATCTCGCTGCTGGCCCTGTGGGCGCTTGCGCGGGCGGCGGGCAAGGTTCTGTTGATCTTTGTTGTGGCCGCCCTGATCGCGCTCATCCTGAATCCGCTGGTGGCCTTTATGCAGCAGCGCGCGCGACTGCCACGCGGGCTTGCCGTCCTGACCGTGTACCTTGCATTCTTCCTGACTTTGGCCGGTGTGGGCTGTCCTGCTTGCCAACCCGATCTCAAATCAGGTTCGCACGTTCACGAACAATCTCCCCCATATCGTCAACGAAGCCAACAGCCAGATCGCGGGCTTTCAGGCCGAACTGAACAAACACGGGATTCACGCCAAACTCGTCAGCCAGGGCAAGACGGCCTTGCAGACGTTGCAGGACCAGATCTCCAAAAGCACCTCGGAACTCGCCACTTTCGGTGGCGCTCTGCTCACCGAAGTGGCCAAAGCGCTCGTGGACCTGGTGCTCGTGTTCGTGCTCTCGGTCTACATGCTCGTCTACGGCCAGTCGATCGGCCGGCTGGTGCGCCAGGCGATGCCCACCGGCGATGGCACTCCAGCCGACGACTATCCGCGTCTGGCCCAGCATGCCGTGTCGCGCTATGTCGGCGGACAACTCCTGTTCAGCGTGATCATGGGCGCCTCGACCGGGATCGCGCTGTATCTGTTCGGCGTGCTCGGCATCTTCCCCGACGGGCGCAAGTACGCGCTCGCGTTCGGTGTCTTCTATGGGGTGATGGAGCTGATCCCCTACATCGGCCCGATCCTGGCGCGACTGCGCTGGTCCTGGCCCTGTTTACCGACCCCATCAGCGCCCTGTGGCTGGCCATCCTGTTCGTCGGGCTGCAGCAGTTGGAGGGGCACGTGGTCGCGCCCCAGATCTTCAGTCACACGCTGCGCATCAATCCTCTGCTTGTGATCTTCGCTCTGCTGCTGGGTCTGCAGCTGTACGGGATCATCGGCGCGCTCGTGTCCCTGCCGATCCTATCGGTGTTGCGCGAGACCGCGATCTACCTGCACCGTCACCTGAAGCTCGAACCTTGGGAGCGCCTATCCCCGCCGGGGGGATCCTCCCCGTCGGGGGGCTCCCCCGGCGGACTGCTGTGAGCGAGACCGGCCTCGACACCCGGCAAGCACAGGCTGGCCCGTGAGCGAGCCGGCGCTCGGGGCGCGCGGCCTCGGCAAGCTCTATGGCAAGCGCCAGGCGCTGCACGAGGTCAGCTTCGATGCGCACGCCGGCGAACTGGTGGCCGTGATCGGGGCCCGAACGGGGCCGGCAAGACCACTTTGCTGTCGATCCTCGCGGGCGTGCAGCAGCCAAGCTCGGGCACGCTCACCCACTGCGGGGGGCGGATTGGCTGGGTGCCCCAGGAGTCGGCGCTCTACTCCAAGCTGACGGTGGCCGAGAACCTGCGACTGTTCGCGCGCTTGGAACGCGTCGAAGACCCGGAGACGGCGGTCTCGCGGATGCTCGAGCAGACGGGCCTGGCCGAGCGTGCGGACGATCGCGTCGCGCGTTCTTCCGGCGGGAACCGCCAGCGCGTCAACGTAGCGCTTGGACTGCTGGCCGATCCGCCGACGGTCCTGCTCGACGAGCCCACCTCGGCGCTCGATCCGAGTCAGCGCGAGCGCTTGTGGGGGTTCATCGTGGGGTTGGCCGGGCGCGGCGCCGGCGTCGTGTTCTCGACCCATGTGGTCGGCGAGGCCCAGCGCTATGCCCAGCGCGTGATCGTGCTCGATCGAGGACGGCTGCTGTTCGACGGGACGCCCGCCGCGCTCGCCGCCGAGGGCGGCGAGGAGGACTTCGAGCGGGCTTTCGTGGCCTTCCTGCGCAAGCGGGAGCAGCGGTGATGTGTATGTCCTGTTCGGGGTGCCCTGCGCGCGTGCGCGTGCGCGCGCGTGGCCTTCTTAACGAGGGATGCCCGTTTAACTGTGCGCGGGGCCGCTCATCGCGGAGCGCGCACCCCGCGGCCG
>CAWEKF010000003.1:0-237883 GCA_963809705.1 uncultured Solirubrobacterales bacterium
CTTTCCATACTCATTACGAGACCAGACCACACGGTTAATTTCAAGGGGCTTTGCTCTAAGATTGGCTAAATATTTGTACCCCCCGCGAGTGTGTGCGCTTGAGCTTCGGCGGCGGTATTGGTGACAGTGGCGAGAACATCGCGTGTAGTGGCTTTATTCCATACCGTGACGGCAATTGGCGCGGGTATGTTGGTGATTGCTTCGGTGGCGGTTTGCGCGCGGCGGGGGCTTGGCACGGCGAGGATCACAAACGGCTTGCGCTCGCTTAGGCTGCTGTGGGGGAGCGTGTCGCGGTAGCGCTTTGCCTTTTCACGCAGCACGCGGGATGGCTCGGTGCCACGGTCAAGCTCAAGCAGCAAGTGAAGCGCCGGGCGGCCGGGCATACACAGGATGCCGTAGCCGTCAGGGATAAGAGCCCCGGCGAACATATGGGCGAGGGTGCGGACGCCATACCACTCTGTTAGCGCGCCACCGGCACGGTTGGCGGCGACGGCGAGGCGGGTGAAGAACTCATTGGCTTCGACGTGGTGGTTGAGGCTGCGGCTTGCTGCGAGGCGTAGCGCATCTTCGTGGGTGTAGTGCAGTTGGCGACGGTCGATGCCCTTGTGGTCAGCGACGAGGAGCGCGCCTGCTTCATCGAGTATCCAGTGGTAGGGATTGGACCCCTCGCCTCGTTTCGCGGTGGGGCGGAAGCGGTCGAGCACGCGCAGGTCGTAGAGCATTTGCAGTCGCACAGTTGTTGTCCGCAGTCCGCGGAAGTGCAGGCGCCTGAGTTGGTCGGTCGTCAGTACGTGGTGCTCGTAGCAGTCAAAGGCGATACTCCTGTCACGGTCGGTCAGATGTGCAGCGAGCTTCACGGTATGGCTACCGGTCATCCGGCTTGGCCGGGTTCTCTCGCTTTGCTTTTCACTCATTTTTGTATTTGTCACTGTCTAGTCGGGGAGGTTTAGCCGAGGCGATTTATGGTGATATGCGGGGATTTCCATGCGTGCGGGGTCCTCCATGCTTAATTCGAGGAGGGATTGGAGGGCCGATTGGAGGACGGGCTGGAGGGGGGATCGGCAGGTGCCATTTTTGGCCTCAAGTCTCGATGTGTGAGAGGCGCGACGGCGGGAGTCCGTTGACGTGCTGCAAGCTGCGCCTCGATCTGCTCGCGGCTGAGGCCGTAGCGGCGTCGCGCCGAGGCCCTGACTGCTTGCGCTTGCTCGGGCACGCCGGGCGGAAGGTTCTCCGTGCTGAGTGTAAATGCTGGGCCTGGCTGTCCGTCGTTGCAGAGCCGCGCTGCGGCGGTGTAGACGGGTAGGTTGGCGAGGTCGTGTGCGGATAGCTCGGGGCGCACTTCGCGCTCAAGCGCTTGGGCGTCGTCGCGCGAGAGCTGGAAATAGACCTTGGAGCGCGCGTTAGCGCCGATCGCCTCGCGCAAGTCGCGGGGTAGCTGTGCAAGGTGCTGGTGGGCGAGGCAGAGCGAGAGCCGGTAGGAGCGCGCCTCAGCGAGAACGTCCTCAAACGGCGTCGGCAGATTCAGGTAGTTGTGAACCTCATCGACGTAACAGGAGGCGTCGCGGCGCTGCTCGGGCGCTACCGCTGCGCGTGCGAGCGCCGCCTGCCAGACCCGCGCGAACAAGAATGAGCCGAGGAGCCGGCTCGTGTCCTCGCCAAGGGTGCCCTTCGGCAGCTTCGCCAGCAGCAGGCGACCCTCGTTGATCGCGCGTGGAACGTCGAGGGTCGTCGTGGGCTGCCCGACGATCGCGCGGACGGGCCGACGCAATAGGAACGCGCGTAGCTTGTTCAGCAGCGGACCCGACGCCTGCGCGCGCAGCGGGTCGGACATCTCGCCGTACCACTCCCAGAACGGGCCGAGCACCGGATCGTCAATCTCAGCGGCGAGCTTGGCCTGCCAAGCGCGGTCGGTCAGCAGCCGGGGAATGTCGGCAAGCGTGCTCGTGGGCGAGGCGGTGGTGAGCGTCAGCACGGCCGCGCGGAGAATGTCATCGGTTCTCGGACCCCAGTAGCGGTCGAACACCCGCCTGAAAATGCCCACGAGCTGATCGACGCCGAGGTCACGATCGGGGCTATCGAGCACATTCAGGCCGGGCGGAGCCTCATCCAGTGGGTCCAATAGGTCTACGTCGTTCTCCCTGCCAGCGGGGATGCGCGCTAGCAAGTCCTCCACGAGGTCGCCCTTCGGGTCGATCACGACCGCGCCCCTGCCGGCGTCGAAGTCGGCCAGCACGAGTCGCGCGATCAGCGTGGACTTACCGACGCCCGTAGGACCGAGAACGTGAATGTGGCGCCGTGCGTCAGGCACCGACAGATTCACTTTCCCGCCACTGGCGCTGAGACCGAGCGGCTTCCCGTGCGCTGGTAGTCCTGGTGGCGGTGCGACCTCACGCGCCCCGGCCATGACCACGCCGGGGATCGCCTCAACCCCGGGAAGGTGCGCGAGTGCCGCCAGCTCGCCAGTGCTCGCAAGAAACGCGCGGCGGCCAAGCCAACGCTCGCGCAGCTTGACGGGCGCGCGGCGCACGCCACGGCGGCGCAGCCCGACCCTGCCCTCATACGCGGCGAAGCCACCGAGGATGCCGTGTATGCGCCCGCGAGCCTCTGCGGCCGAGGGCGCGGTGACGGCTACGCGGACTAGGCAGCGATAGAGCGGTTGTGTGCTCTTGCCCATTACGTCGCGCACGTCGGGGTTGACCGTTGGGTCGTGCGTTGGCGGCTTCGGTGCGCGGGTGCTGGTGAGGAAGTCCAGCAGCCGCACGAGGCGCTGCGGGGCGATGCCAGCGCGCAGCCGTCGCGCGGCGGTGCGCAGCCGGCGTTGCTCACGGATCGTTGCTGGCCGGGTCAATACCTGCACGAGCGCGCGCTGCTCGCCTCGCAGCCCGGCGAGCTGGCCGAGGATGAGCGGCAGCGGGTCGGGCTTCATCGCGGCATTGAGTGAAAACCAATCCGGCCCGGAGAGAACAAGCTCGGAGGCGACTTGCACCATGCTCTCGCCTGCCTCGTCGTGCCCGGCCGGCTGAGTGGTGGTGCTCGCGCCCGGCCACGCCGAGGAGACGGCGCGCTCAATCAGTCCCGGTGGGACAGTCTCGGGCACCCATACCCGAAAAGTGGTTCCCGTCTCGCTGGCGGCGACCTCCCAGGCTAGATGCGGCTGACCGCTGAGCAGTCGTGCGAGACGTGGACGGAGAAGGTCATGCAATGCCGACCACAACAGCAGCGCGCCGCCCGGGTCAACGTCGGGAGGAACACCGATCGTCACCTGCCGCGACCCCCTAGCGAGGCGACGGCGGCGAGCACGACCAACGGCGAGCGAGAGCGCCCACACGGCCACGAGGATCACGACGAGGATCGGCGCTACGTGCTCGACAGTGACGAGCGCATGGTGGGGGAGCCCGCGTAGTGGCCTATCGGGTTCATCCAGCCACGCTTGAAGGCGGCGATTGTGCCGGCCTCGTCTCACCGGCCGCTCGCCGCTGGTCGCGTTGCACCGAGATAAACCTCTCCTTCGCCCCAGGCTGCTCCGATGGTTGTCGGGAATGACTCGGTGCGGACGAAGGCGCCTGTGTGGGGCGCGTCAACCATCTCGCCCGAGCGCACGACCATCCCGACGTGCGTAACGTCACTGTTGCTGGCGCCGAAGAAAACGAGGTCGCCCGGTTCGAGCCGCGCGCCGGCCGGCAGATGAGGCCCGGCGTCGAATTGTTCTTGGGTGGTGCGAGGGAGGCTTACCCCGGCTGCGCGGTAGGCAGCCTGCACGAGCCCTGAGCAGTCATAGCCTGCCCTGCTCTCACCGCCCCACACATACGGCACACCAATTTGCCCCAGCGCAAACGAGAGCGCGTTACCGGCTGCGCCGCTTGCCGGCGCCGCGACCGGGACGGCTTGGCTTTCATAGATTGACGCCCACCGCAGGACTTCTTGGACGTAGGCGGTGGAGTGGTTGTAGGCGAAGATCGCACGCTGTAGTTCGCTCGGGGCGCCGTTCGCCTTGAGGTAGCGTGCGGCGGCGAAGATCGCATCGGCCGCGTTCCAGCGGTCAGGCGGCCCATGACCGGTCGTGCTGACGCCATAGGCCGCCCAAGTGGAGGCGAGGAACTGCATCGGGCCGCCTGCGCCCGCGTAGTTAACGGCGCCCTCTTGGGTGCAAGAGGGGTCGGGGTCCTGGCCGTCGTCGCACTCCACCTTTCCGATCCCGGCGAGCACCGTCCACGGTAGGCCGTAGCGAGACCCGGCAGCCTGGAAAAGCTGTAGGTATTCCGCAGGGATTCCCGCGACTGATTCGGTATCAGCGGCGGGCTGACCGAGACTGACGGCCGAGCCGCCACCGAGAACACCGACGGCCGCGCCGATGAACAGCACCGGCAGCATCAGGAGCAGCCCGCACGAGCTGAGCGCCGCGCGCTTCACGCAGCCTCCACAAGCTCGGCCGGGTCACTCGTCACAAGCTCGTGCTCAGCAGCGCTCGCCTTCACCCCGAGCGCGATTCGCTGCTCGCCCGTGAGGAGTAGCCCGTGGCCGGGAGGGCAGCTCAAAAGGTAGGAGCGCTCGCCGGCTGTCAGCGCGAAGGCCTGTCCAACCCTGTCGATCGCCTGTGGTGATTGATGCAGGAGAAAATGCTGGGAGGCGTTGTTAACGACCGCCTGCCCGAGCGGGGAGTCGAGCAAGTCGCCGGGGTCCTGTGTGATCGTCGTTAGTCCTGTCCAGCGCTTGCGTGCCTTCTTTGCGAGCCTGAAAAGGAACCGTGCGCCGGGTGCCTCGCGCGTGGCGCTCGGGGTCTCACGCATGAGATCCCACGCCTCATCCACGAGCACAACGCGGCGGCGCAGCGGACCCTCAAGGGAGCGCCAGATAGCGTCGAGGGTGAGCATGAGCGCGGGGGCACGCATCCGCTCTGGCAGCCCGCGCACTGAAAAGCAGACAAGGTGACTGTCGGGCTGCACGCTCGTCGGCCGGTCAAACAGCGATGAGTGAGAGCCCGTCGCGTAGGGAGACAGGCGCTCGGCGAGCCGCTTCCCCGTTTCGCTCTCGGCTTCGAGCGCGCGCACGAGGTCTGAAAGCAGCGGCGCCGCCCGGCGATGCGTGGAGGGATCGGACGTGATCCCGGCGCCGTGGTATGCGGCGCGGGCGCTACGGTCGAGCACGGCAAGCTCGCCACCATCGAGGCCTCCGGCCAGCAGTTCGATGAGGTCCGCGAGGAACAGAATCCGCTCGTCAAGCGCCCGCGATCCCTCACTCGATGCTGGGAGATCGAGCGGGTTCAGCGCGACGGCGTTCGGCCCGGTCAGCGGCAGGTACGCGCCGCCGACCGCCTCGCAGAGCGAGTGGTACTCGTCCTCGGGGTCGAGGATGAAAACCTGCACGCCCCGGTAGAGCAGCCGCAACGCTTCGAGCTTCGCCGCGTATGACTTGCCCGCCCCGGAATAGGCGAGCACCACCGAGTTGAAATTGGTCCGCGCGAAGCGGTCAACCAAGACCGGGGCGCCGCTCTCGGTGAGTCCGTAGAGCACGCCATCCTCAAGCGGCGGATCGGATGAGGCAAACGGGAATCCAGCCGCGAGCGCCGGGGTATCGAACGTGCGCCGCAGGCGCAGCCGGTCGGTGCCGAGCGGAAGCGTTGATAGCCACCCGTCGAACGCGCGGAACGTCGCCGGGACAACATGCAGCAGCATCGAGGCACACAGCGCCTTGACGCGCTCGGTTCGCTCCTCAAGCTCCTCGCCGCTTCCACCGGACACACGGAGGTAGAGCGCTGAGCGGAATAGGCGACTCTCGCCTCTGGCAAGCGCGCTCGCCAGCTCGTCGGCGTCCTCAGCAGCAGCGGCGAGCATCGGATCAGACAGGCGCCCCCGGTCAGCGTCAAGGCGGCGTGAGGACTCAAGCCGGGCGCGTTGACGGCGCAGCCGGTCGGCCGCCAACGAGGGCGGGATAGGCCCGATATGCAGCGTCAGGTCAAGCTCACCGGCCGCCTTGAGCAGCGGCGCGAGCCAGCCCTGATTGACCTCGCGCGGGTAGCCGACAACGGCGAGGCTGCGATGCCACACGTTGCCGGTGCGTATCCAGTCGCGCTCGACCTCGACCGCTGCCGGCGCCGGGAGCGCGGAGCTACGCACGGGCGCGGCGCCCTTCACACGTAGACGAGGGAGAGGGGTATTCAGCATCGGTGGATCACTCCGTCCAGTTGCGAGCCTGCGGGCGGCCCTGGTGGTTCAAGCGCGCTAAGCAACAGCGCGGTCGCCTGATGTCCGTCGAGGGGGTGAAGCTCCACGCCGGCCGCGTGCAGGAGGCCTGCCGTCTCGCTCGCGCGCCGCTCGAGATCGGCCTTGGCCGTGTCGCGGTCGCGGCTACGACTGCTCAGAACGAGCAGGATTTGACGACGGCGCAATCCCTCTCCCTTGCTCGCAAGCTCGGAGAGAAACTGCGCGTAGGTGTGAGCACAACGCCGCAGCGCCGGATGCGGGAGCCCTGGTGCTGCGCGCTCGATTGCGTCCGCGCGCTCTGTGAGGTCAACGGGCTCTGAGCGAATCGTTATCGCGGTCGGCTCGACCAAGCTGTTTAGCCACTTGCCATAGGCCTCAGCCAACGCCGCCTGCTCCTCCTCGGAGCGAAGCGCCCAGCTCGTGCTACTCGCCGTGAGCAGCAGCGCGCTTGTGCCATCGGCCAGCTCTACGACCCCGCTTGAAAGGATCGCGTTCACTGGCACCCGCAGCAGCGAAACACCGAGCTGAGCGGGCGCGTTCGCCAGCCTCGGCGGGAGCCCGTCAGGCGCGGCAACACGCCGGGGCGACTGGGTGAGATGCCGGGCAGCGGCGAGCGCGAGCCGATCACCTGAGAGGCCGTCGCGGCGCCCGAGCGCCAGCGCCGCGCCGACCAACGCGAGCGGTGCCGCGAGCGCCGCCGCGACCGGGATCGGCAGCGCCGAGCCGGCAGCCGCAAACACCCCATAACAGACGATTGCGGTCACGGCGAGGATCACGAGCTGGCGAGCGGTAAGACCCCACGCCAGCCGGTCCTCCATCTCCACGTCGGCAGGGAGCCGGATGCGCGAAGGCTTCACAGCACACCCCCGATCGCGCCCTTGACGACCCGGAAGATCACATAGGTCTTTGCCATTCGGGCGGTATTTGAGGCGTAGCGGCGTGAGCCCACTAGCTCCTTCGCCCAGAACGGAATCCGCAGCAGCACCCAGAACAGGCACAGCACGAGCAGGAGGTCGATCAGGCTGCCTCCTGTTCCGACTCCCAGGAGGCTGTGCCCTCCAGACGCAAAAAAGACATGGACAGTCGCGGCGAGAGTGAGTGCCTGCGCGACTTGCACGCCGAGCAACGCGAGCATTACTCGCCACCACAGTCGCGCCATGCCTTCGGTTTGAGGTAGCCCGTGGCCGAGCAGCATCAGGGGCGCCGCGCACACGAACAGCACGATCAGCGAGGCTCTGACCAAGTAGAGGATCAGCAGCGCTACGGCGAGCACCGCGCACGCCAGCCCGAGCAGCACGAGGAAGATTCCGCCGTCGCTGATCGCGTGTAGGACTAGCTGCTCAAGCGTGTTCCCGGCCTGTTCGGGATTGACCCCATTGCCGAGCAATCCCGACGCGAGGACATTGGCGATGTTCACCATCTGCCCGGAGATGGCGAGGCTTGCGTTCACCGCGATCCCGGCGACCGCTAGGCGAGGAAGCAAGTCCTTTACCGCGTAGCTGGTTTGCAGCGTCTCGTGGCCCATGGCGAGCGCGCCAGCCGCCATAACCACGAGCACGAGCAGCGAGTCGGCAACCCCGACCGAGACCTGCCAATAGGAGCGAACGTCGGACTCCCCGGCGATTTGCGGCGTGGAGAGCAGCGTCCGACCGACGAGCACCATCGCCGGATTCAGCGCGTCCTTGACAAGCGACGCGAACCATTCATTGATCGCCGCCTCGATTTTCCCGCCGACATCGAAGAAGCCGGGATGACTCGCCTTGCCGGCTTCCACTTCGCCGCCCTTGGAAGGCGAGGAGGGGGTGGGCAGCGATGGGCCGACTTCGATGCCGCCGCTTTCCTGGGTCGTGCCTTCCAAGGCAGTTGACGGCAGCGGAGGAGACGCGGCCAGGGCGCTCGCCGTATGTGCCGGCGCCCGTGTAGTGGGTGCCGCAGCGGCCGGCATGACACCGGCCGCCAGCGGCACCGCAAGCGCAAGCAGCGCACCAAGGATTGTCAGGCGCGGTCTCACCCGACGATGTGCTGCAAGACCGTGACGAGCACGGGCGCCAGCGCGGCTAGCGCGTAGCCCGCGAGCGCGGCCTTGATCGTGCCCTTGGCCTTCTCAAGCGCCCCTGGATCGCCAGCAGCGAGCAGGTAGCGAACGCCGCCGACTGTGAGCAGCAGCGTGGCGAGCGCCACAAGCAGCCCGATTAGCCAGTTCCGCAGGTTTTCGATTACCTGATTCAGGCTTGTGGCGGCATCTGCCACCTGGGGAACGAGCAGCGCCGCCACGAGCGCCAGCGCGATTGTGAGCACGAGCGTGCGTCTCATACGTTGCTCGGGTCCGGCGCGGGAACGGACCCGGAATCACCTCCTTCGTCTACTCGATTGGTCTTTGACTCACCGGCCGGGGCTGTGCCCGACGCCGGCGACCCGAGCAAGTGACGAAGGTCGGTTTTGCTGTCCTCGCGGTACAGGCCGAAAGCCGAGGAACATAAGTAGGCGCCGCTCCGCGCGCTGGCGGCGCAGCTTCATCGTGTTGTAAGAGACGCCCGCCGAGCGCGCGAGGTCAGCGAGGTCCACCCCGTCGATCCGGCTAGAGAGGATGACCTCCGCCTCCTCAGAGCTGATCGCGCAAGCGCGCACCGCGTCGCAGAGCAGCCCGTCCACGTCCCCCTCGACCTCTTCCGGCGCGGCGCTCCGATCGGTGTCGAGATTGCCGAGCCACACAGCCCGCCATGCGCTCTCCCTGCCAAGCTCGTCAAGCGTCAGGTGCAACGTGTCGAGCAGCAGATTCGCCGCCACCCGACGCGGCCGGCGCTCCAACGGGTAGCCACGAATCCCCTCCCAGACGGCCGCGAACATCGCCGACCAAAGCTCCTCGCGCTCCCGCGCGTCCCGCATGATCCGCGCCGACAAGTTCAGGAGGCCGGGTCGGATCGCCTCCAGCACGACCCTCGCGCCGATCGGCTCCTGCCTCGCCCACACCAGCAGCGCGCACAGCACCGCGTCCTTCTCGCCCCTTGCTCCGGGGGCGCGCATAAAGCGCACGAGTGCGCCTGCGTCTACGAACCGTGACAGTGCCGGCTCAGCGTTTCGCCAAACACCGAAACGGGCGCGCAAAAGCGGGCTGCGTAGCGCCTGGCGCCAATCGCTCTCAAGGATGTCTACAGGTAGACGCGGCATCGGGCACTCCTTCGGTCGAGTTGACGCGAAGGTGCCCACGAGCCCTGACCCGGAGCTGACAATTCACTGACTCGGCAAGTCCCGACGAGTGGTTTCTACGGAGTCGATACTGGGTATTGGATGAGCCACCGGGAGAGATGGAGGGCTCGTTTGTCGAGCAGGACCGTCAAAACTCGATTCGGCCGAGACGCCGCCGCGAGACGCGACGAAAGGCTGACGTGCGCTCGGGCTCGACTCCGACTTTCCGGCGTGGCTGCATCCCCCTCGCCCTCTCCACATGGGCTCGTCCTCGCGCTCGCCGACCGTGCGAAAACGACTGCTATCGGCCGGATTAAGCGGCTGACAACAGCACCGTGTAAGTGGCGTGTCAGCCCCGTGTCAGCGATGTGTCAGTGCCCCGAGGAAGGAATAGGCCCATGAACTCACCACGCATCCAATTCCCCCGCCGAGGCCCTGAGCGCCAGCACGGCCAGAGCAACGGCGGCGCCCCAACGCTGCGACCACGCGAGCAGCCCAACGCTTCGTCCACCCCGCCCACAGAGGCGGCGAGCGGGCGTCGTCTGCTCCAACCGCTCCCCTTGGCCGGCGTCGTGCTCGTGCTCATAGCTCTCATCGGCTATTGGGGGGTCTACAGCGCCAGCACCAAGCGCACTCCCATCCTGGTCACGACGCACGCGCTGGCGGCCGGGACGGTCCTTTCCAGCGGCGACCTGCGCTCTGCCGAACTCGGCGGGGATAGCGCTGTGCTCTCGTCGCTCGTGCCCGAGCGCGAGACGGGACAGACCATCGGCCGGCGTCTCTCCACGGCTTTGCCGGCCGGGATGCCGCTTCCGTCCGGCGCCCTCGCCAACCAGCAGGCGCAGACGGCCGCTATGACGCTGGCGGTGCCCGAGTTCGATGTGTCCGGCGCCACCCTGCAAGCCGGCGATGCCGTCACCGTCTCGGCGACGTTCGGCGCTGGCACCGGTCAAGCCACGACGCGCCCCATCGCGCGCAACCTCCAAATCCTCTCGATCGGCGAAGCGCCATCGAACGCGGAGGCGAGCACCGCGACCGTCCCCGTCACCCTGTCGGTGAGCAGTCCGTCGATCGCTTCCTCGCTAGCACTCGCCAACGAGGATTCCAAGATCGACCTCATGCTCGAAGGCTCGAAGGCCTCCACAGCCCCGATTCCGCAAGCAACACAAGGGAGCGCTCCATGAGCGCGCGTCCAAGTGTGATCCTCGCGTTGACGCCGCTCGCTGAGCGCGAGGTCGAGCCGCTGCTGTTCGATGCCGGCGACGCACCGCTCACACTCGTCAGCAGCGTGGCAGAGGCCGACGACCTCCAACGAGCAGTCGAGCAGGAAACCGCTGATGCGGTCCTGCTTTCCCCAGAGCTATCCGGTCTCACCGCCGGCCATTGTGCGCGGGTGCGCGCGTCGGGCGCTCGACTTGTTGGCCTTGCGTTGGACGACCGCGAGCATGAGGCGCTTGCTGCACTAAACGTAGACGCGACGATCGACACCACCGTCTCACGCGATGATCTGCTCGCCGCCGTTCGGGGAGCAGTTAGCGCGGCACCATCGACCGCCACAGCGCCAGCGCCAGCAGCTCGGCCCGAGCGTTCAGTGGACTCTGGCAGCGTCCTTGCCGTCGTGGGATCCAAGGGTGCCCCGGGTGCGAGCGAGTGCGCCGCGTCGCTCGCCGCGCTTGCCGCTCGCAGTTGGCCCACAGCGCTAGTCGAGATAGACGCTCTCGGCGGCGGCCTTGATGTCAGGCTCGGCGCGGACTCGTCTCAGGGCTCGCTCGTCGGACTTATCAGGGCAGCCAATGGCAGCGGGGTTCAGCGCGAGCTCGTGGAGCATTGGATGACGGAAATCCCCGGCTGGCCGCCGACGCTACTTGGGCCCCCGGACCTGGCTGCGCTCATCGAGCTAGCTCAGCCTGCCGCGATCACGCGGGCCGTGGCCGCGCTCGCTTCTCTGTACCCGCTCACCGTCTGCGACGTGGGAGCCTTCCTTGCAGACGGCCACTCTGCCGGTGTGCTGCATCGTGAAGCGCTCCTAGCGGCCGATGCCGTTCTGCTGGTTCTCGGCACGCGCGAGACCCAGCTGCGCCACGGGCTACGTCAACTCGATCTGCTGCTTGGCACTCTCGGGATAGTCCCCGAGCGTTTGCGAATCATCGCCAATGCTGTAGGCGCACCGGGCACCGCGAGTCGCGGCGCTATCACCCAAACGATCACCGCCCATCTAGCCGAGCGCGGCGTCAGCGTCGATGCGTGGCTCCCGTGGGATGCACGAGGCCTCACACGGGCTCAACGGATCGGGATACCACTCGCCGCCGCTCGCCCCCGCAGCCGCTACGCCCGCGCAATCAGAGGGCTACTGGACGAGCTGTTTCTACCATCCGCCACTCCAAAACCGAAGGCAAGCAAGCGCCGCCTCGCCTCACCCCGCGAGGCGGCGAACGAGGAGCAGGTCATATGGCAGCCGTAGCGACTACGGAAGCCACCACCGCTGAGGCGAGCGAGATTGTCCGGCTGAGCGTCGAAAAGGCACTCGCTCGTGAGCAGGTCAACCTCACCAGCGAGGAGGGCCGCGAGCGAACCGCGCGCATCATTGACGATGAGATAGCAGAGCTTCCACGCCCTTGCTCTCAACGGGCAGCAGGCAGAGCTTTCCGAGCAGGATCGAGCAACGCTCGCACGCTCCCTGCGAGACGACTTCATTGGCCTGGGCACCCTCGCCGAGCGGATGCTGAGCGACCCCGACGCGCAGGAGTGGATGGTCAACGCACCAAAGCGAGTTTTCCGCGACGACGGACTCCGTATCGAGCGGGTGCCCGATGTGGTCTTTGCCGACGACCGTCAAGTCCGCAGTTTCCTCGACCGTCTCCTTGAGCAGGTCGAGGGCAAGCGCCTCGACCGCATAACTCCCCGTGTCGAGGCTCGTCTACCAGATGGCTCACGGCTCACAGCAGCAATCCCACCCATCTCCTCCAACGGCAACACGATCTGCTCAATTCGACGCTTCCGTCTACCGGCAGGCACTTTGCACGAGCTTGTCGAGCTTGAGTTCCTGAGTCAGCAGGCCGCCGACTTCCTGGCCGGCTGCGTCAGAGCAGGCAAGAACATCGTCGTGGCTGGTCGCGTATCAGCCGGCAAGACGACCCTGATTAACGCCCTCGGCCGTGCGATCCCCGGCACCGAGCGGGTAGTGATATGCGAGTCCTCCGCTGAGCTTCACCTGCCAGCCGTGCTACCCAACTGCGTCGGCTACGAGGCCCGGCCCGCAAGCGTCGATGGTCTAAAGGCCGTGACGCTCGAGGACTTGGTATCGGACGCCCTCAGAATGAATCCTGACCGCATCATCGTGGGTGAGTGTCGCGGCCCCGAGACGATGGCAATGCTGTGGGCAATCGCCACCGGGCACTCTGGCTTGACCTCAGTCCACGGGGAGACTGCCGAGCACGCGCTCATTAACCTCGCACGCTTCGCCCTGACCTCGGGGGCAAGGATTGATGGAGACCAAGCTCTTGAGTGGCTGCGCGAGATCGATCTCGTCGTTCATTGCGACCGTCCGCGTAGCTTTGACAGTGGAGAGCGCCGCTTTCTCCCGCGCCGCGTAGACGAGATAGTCGAGGTCGCAGGTATCGAGGGCAGACGAATGACGCTCAACCCGCTGTTTACGGGCTCGGGCTCCGACCTTCAATGGGCGGCGGCCGGACCTGAGTTCCTACCCGACCTCGAAGCCGCTGGCTTCGTCCCTCCGCAATGAGACGCGCACTGCTCCTATTCATCGCCTGCATGTTCATCGCCGGCTGTGGCAGCGGGAGCGGCCACGCGACGATCGCAGCGACAACCACGACCACGACCACCGTAAAGGCGAGCCCGACTGCCGAACTCGAACATGCGGCGCGCACGGCGATCGAACAGAACGCACGGGTGTCGGATTACGTGCTCGCACACAACACGCTTCCATCGTGGGCGCCTCAATCCACGGCCGGACCCGCGCTGGCCGGGCTGCGCAGCTCAGCCGCCCAGCGTAAGAAGGCGAAAGTACGTGTTCGCGTGCTGACGAGTGGGGTCAAGATTCGCTCGATCCACCTCAACCCCTCGTATCTCAGCGCAACCGCCTCGATCGTGTACGAAGGCCGAGTCCGGGTCTACAAGAACGG
Source organism: uncultured Solirubrobacterales bacterium (assembly GCA_963809705.1). Lineage (GTDB taxonomy): Bacteria > Actinomycetota > Thermoleophilia > Solirubrobacterales > Solirubrobacteraceae > Palsa-744. Next base: position 13,529 of record CAWEKF010000003.1, read on the forward strand.
GCGCCCGGAACGCCGGACGATCACGCTCAAGGAACCGTCGCACGTCGCGCTTCACCGCGTAGGTAACACGACGAGGTTCGTCGTCTGGAAAGTGGCAGTCACCCGATGAGAGCTTGCTTTCCAATCGCAATTGGAATGGCGATGCTCCTCACCGCGAGCACCGCCTACGCAACCGGCTACCGGGTAGGCATTGGCTCGCAGCAAGAAGGCGCGAGCCACGCCTCTGTCGGTGGTTCGGTGCACGTCTCCTCACCGACTCGGGGTGCTCCCGGCGCCAGCGAACGCGGATCGGCACCTAGCGCCCCTCTCGGCGAACCAGCATCTTCTTCGGGTGCCGAAACTGAACCTGGGACGTTCAATGGGGAAACGTGCCTCGAAGAACCAGGCAGAGTCCCTTGCGCCCCACGGCCGGAAGCGCCCGAAAAACCTGCCACGAGGAGGCCCGCGGTCAATCCGGCTGTTCTCGCCACCACTGTCACAAGCCGGCTGGGCCTACTTGCCGGTGCCATCGAATCGAGCCCGTCTACACACACCGCCGGCCTCACTGGCGCAGCCGCGTGGTTCTGGCTTTCCCCTGGCCCAGCGCCACAATCCTTGTCGGTCTCATCCGGTGCCGAGCGCGTAACCGTGACCGCTGCTGTTGGGAGCGTGCATTGGGCCTTTGGCGATGGCAACTCTCTCGTCGGTGGGCCGGGTGTTCCATACCATCCGGGCGCTGTACCCACTGGGGCGGTTCGACACGTTTACGAAACCCGTTGCCTGCCGGGGGATCAAGGACACGATCCAAACGTCTCCTCTAGTTGCGGGGCGAATGGGTATCAGGTCCAAGCCGCCGTCGAATGGGCAATCACCTACAGCGCGACGGGCCCCGTGACCGAGACGGGTTCGCTGCCGACGCGCACGACGGACGCCACGATTGACTACCCGGTCAGCGAGGCGCGAGCCTTCCTCACGGGAGCGAGCGGACAATGACGGGCTTCCTGCTCGGGCTGGTGTTCGCTACCGGCGTGGCGCTGGTGTTCATGCACTTGGCCGGGGTACGAATCGCTGCGCCGAGGCGCAGCGATTCGAGCGTAAGGGCGCTACTCGACGGTGCGGATATGCCTTGGTCACCTTCGATGTTCCTGGGCGTCATTGGAGCGTGCGGACTGCTGGCCGGTGTCCTCGTGTGGCTGATCGTGGACGTGCCGGCCGTCGTGATCGCCGGCATCATCGGAGGGGTCTTCGCTCCCTTCGCGTGGCTTCGCTCTCGTCGGGAGCAACTACGTCGAGAGCGCGAGCGGACTTGGCCTGCCGTGCTCAACCAGCTCGCCGACGCGCTTGAGGCGGGGCTTGCGTTCCCGGCCGGCGTTGCCCTCGTCGCAGACGCCGGGCCTGAGGCGCTACGGAGCGACTTCGTTGCCTTCAGGACACGACTGCGAGGCACTGACATCTCTAGCGCGTTGGACGGGCTGCGACGACCGGGAGAGCGCACGGCAGACTCCGTTGTGCTGCTGCTGCGCGCCGCACTCGTGGAGCTACCCACGGGCGGCCTTGCCCCGGTCCTGCGCGAGTTGGCGGCCGTGCTCTCAGAACGTCACGAGGCGCGCGAAAAGGCACGCTCACGAGCCGCGAGCATCAACATTGAAGCGGCAATCCTCGCACTCATGCCGATACCGATTCTCCTCGTTATTGGCGCCTCCTCGCCGGGCTACCTCGACGCTTATCGAACCGCCGCAGGAACCGCCGTCTCAGTGGTATGCGGCGGCCTGATCTTTGGCTGCTACCTGCTCATGCGTCGCCTCGGCCGCGTGCCCGAGCCACGCAGCACCCGACCTGAGGCGAAAGCATGAACGGCACACTCCTGTTCTCCTCGCTGTGTCTCATCGTCGGTGGACTACTGCTATGCGAGCACGTCCTATCTCGCCGCCGTCCGGCGCTCTCCGCACGGCTCGCTCGGGCTCAGGGAGCCCGACACCTCGGACAGGCAAGCGACAGGTCGGTCGCGGGAAGCGTCCCCGAGCCGGTGCGCGCATGGAGTGAGAGAGTGCGGGCCAGCTATGAGCACCGACTACGCCGCGCCGGCAACGGTGACAGTGTGGGGCTGTTCTTTGTCAAGAAGGTGCTTTTCGCGTTCACGATCCCGTTCGTCCCGCTGGCCCTATATGCAGCCGCAGCCGACAAGCTGCCCTCAGCGATCGTCGTTCTCGTGCTCGCCGTCGCGGGCTTTTTTCTGCCCGACCTCGCCCTACGCGAGGAAGTCAAGAAGCGCCGCGAGGCGCTATTCCTAGACCTGCCCGAGGCCCTGTCTGTCATGGCTTTGTCGCTGAGGGCAGGTCAATCACTCAGGCAAGCCCTTGAGCTGGCCGCGCGAGACTGCGAAGGGGTACTCGGCGATGAACTGACAAACGCGCTCTCACTTGCACGACGAGATCGGATGCTTGGCGAGCGAGACGCCCTTGTGGCAATTGCACGAGCGAGCGGCGAGCCAATGTTCCTACGGTTCTCAGAACTCCTCGCATCCAAGGAGAGCCCTTACACCGAGTTCCTACGCAGTCAAGCGCGAGAGATGCGAGCCGAGCAGAACCGTTACCTCGAACGCGCGGCCGACCGAGCGCATTTGGCGATGCACGCCCCACTCGCACCACTGATCGCCGTGGTGGTGCTGCTCGTCTCCTACGGCTTCATTCACTTCCTCGCACAAACGATCTAGTCCCCGGAAGGAGCAAACAATGAGCATCCTCTACACGATCTGGTTCGGTCTCCTCAATAGGGCAGAGCGAGCCATGCACGACGAGCGGGGCGAAGTCATCCCGTGGGTCGTGCTGACAATCGGCCTTGTCCTGATCGCAGCCGCGATCATTGCGGTGCTTCGACCCGCCGTGCAGAACGCCGCGCAGCAGATTGTCAGCGCGCTTTAGGGAGATGCAAAATGCCTCTGCGCGAGCGGTTCTCCTCGGAGCGCGGCGAGTCGGTCATCCCGGCGCTGCTCACACTAGGCCTGGTGTTGCTCATCATCGCGGTAGCGATGCAGGCTCTCGCCTACGCGCACGCTCGATCAGTGGCTCAAGCTGCCGCTCAAGATGGGGTGGAGGCAGCTAGCTCAGAAGGGACCGGCGCGGGGATCGCCCGCGCCGACACTCTCTTGGGCGCGGCCGGGGGAGTGGGAGCGAATCTGCGGCCCTCCGTGCAGAGTACGACCGGCGTTGTGACTGTCGTAGTACAAGGATCGGCTCCGCATATCTTCCCTGGACTCGACCTGATGCTCCCAGGAATCAGCGCGAAAGCGAGCGCCCCTGTGGAGCGCTACCCGCAGGATGAAACCCGCCGATGACGATGCGACGCCTCAAGGACAGACTCAGCGATGAGCGCGGCGAAGCACCGATGATTACCGGCCTTCTATTGATGGTCGGCGTCCTTATTCCTCTCATGTTCTTGGTGGTGCTGTTCGGGCGAATCGAGCTTGCCCAGGTAGACGTTCAACAGACCGCCCGCGACGCCGTGCGCGCCGCTGTCCAAGCGCCCAACCCGTCTGCAGCTCACGCCGCCGCGACGGCCGCGCTCGGACGCGAACAGCCGGGATCACACACACCAATGACGCTGCGCCTCACCGGAACATACGCCCGAGGCGAAGTAATGAGTGCCCAGGTCACGACCCAAGTTCACATCGGCTCCCTGCCCTTCCTTGGACACTTCGGGACCATCGTCGTGCATGGGCGGGCGAGTGACCCGGTTGATCGCTACCGGAGCATCCTGCAACCGGGGGTGCCCTAGATGATCCGCACCGCACGACTCCGCTTCCAGAGCGAGCGCGGCTCGGTGCTGCTCACCGGCCTATTGCTTTCGCTCGCGCTAGTCATGGTGATCGGGCTCGGTGTTGACATCGGCCACGCCTTCCTCGTGCGCCGTCAACTTACGTCGATAGCCGACGACGCCGCCCTGTCGGGCAGCCAAGCAGTAGACGTGCCCGAACTGCACGCGGGGCACCTGGAGCTAAATCCTGGCCAAGCCCGCGAAGAAGCTCTGAGAACGATCACGGCGAACCCGTCAACGACCGGTCAAGCAAACGCGACCGCCGGCCAAGTGACCGTCACCGTTACTCGTCGCGTGCCCACGATCCTGCTCGGCGTCGTCGGCTTGCACTCCCTCACGATCTCAGCCCACGCGACGGCGGCGCCCCGCCAACCATGAGGCCGCCGCGCGTGATCTCCGCAGTTCTCGGCGGTCTCACACTCCTGCTTGTTGGGATCGGACTGGGCTTCGATCTGGTCGCGCTCGCGCGTCTCGCGGTACTTGGCGCTGCGCTCGGTCAGCTCGTCCACTGTGACGTGCGGGAACGTCGGATTCCCAACCGCATCGTGCTCCCTGCCGCTGGCGCGTGCGCAGCTCTGTCGCTACTCGAAGGAGTACGCCTAAACAGCCTCATCGGTGGAGGCGTGCTGCTTGCGGTCCTGCTCGCCGTGAGCCTTGCTTGCCCTGCGTGGCTCGGCATGGGCGATGTGAAGCTCGCTCTACTCCTGCTCTGTGGCCTGCACGCGGCGACACCGCGAGCAATCCTGTTCGCGGTAGAGCTATGCGCCGTAATCGCCGTGCTTTTCATCCTTTGGCGGGGACGTGAGGCGTTTCGCGTGGCGCTTCCTCTCGCGCCGTTCATGGCGGCCGGCTCTCTCCTGGCACTCCTCATATGACACGCCCTCGGCCAACAGCTCACCGGGCATGGGCAGCCATGCGGGCAGCACTCGCGCTGGCCGGCTTTGCCGCGCTTTGGCTGATTCGCCCCCCATTGCCGAATCTGCCTGCCTCGCTGACAAACTCACTCACCACGAGCGAGGTCGAAGGAGTCGTGCTCTGCGTCGCCTGGGTGGCCGCAACGTGCCTCGCAATCGCCGTGCTCATCGGTGCGATACGCAGCTATGCACGCCAATCCGCAGCCCCAGCAGGGATACGACTGCGCTCGGTTCTGCCGAGACGCTGGCCGCCGGCTGCGCAACACCGAGTACATCGCCCCACCCGGCAGGCTCGCTACGTCCTCACGATCCCCACGCCGGCTACTGAGGCTCAAGCGGAGCCAAGGTCGTCGTCAGCCCCATACCCCACGACCTCCGAGCCCGTGTCGGCTCCCATCGTCGCGCGTGATCCGCGCACCATTTCGATTGCGGTACTAGGGCCGCTTGCGATCGACGGCCTCAGCCGGCGAATCAAGCGCGCGGCTACCTACGAGCTATTGGCCTACCTGGCGCTTCATCCCAAGGGCGCCAGCCGAGATGAGCTAGTCGAGGCAATCTGGCCCGCCCAAGACCCCGAGCGCACACGACCGCGTTTCTGGCAGAGCGTCACTGAGGCACGCAAGGCGCTCGATGACGCATGGCTCCACGAGGGCGAGCGCTACCAACTCGACCGCTCAAAGGTGCGCGTAGACCTCGATGAACTCGACCAACTCCTCACCGTCGCCAGCGACAACACCACGAGCGACGCCACCACGCTTGAACGTGCTCTCGCGCTCTGGCGCGGCGAGCCACTTGAAGGTACGGACTACCTATGGGCCGAAGGGGAGATGCGCAGCCTGAGCGCGACCCTGCTCGACCTGCTTGAGCGAGTAGGCCGCGTGCGACTAGCTCACGGCGATGCTCGCGGAGCCCTCCAAATGGCAGAGCAGGCAATCGCCCTCGACCAACTACACGAGCCAAGCTGGCGGCTCGCGCTACAAGCCGAACACGCTCTCGGACTGCGCGAGTCGATCACCCGCCGATACGACGACCTGACCCGCTCCCTCGATGAGCAGCTTGGCCTTGAGCCGGGCCGCGAGACTCGGCTCGTCTACCGACAGCTACTCGGGCAAACGTAGTGGTTTGGTAAAGAGGCTTGCGATCCTCCCGTCTCGATCGACCCGACAAGGGTGACGAGCTGCGACATCGACCACACAAGCGGTCGGGGATCCGATCAACAATCCCGTAGGTGGGATTGGGCATGGCCGTTATCGCCTCAAGACACCCAACGCTCGGGATATGCCCAACTCTATGGATATCTCACCCGCCCGACACGCCGACAGAAGCAGCGGGCTTCCTGTAGCGTTATGTCCGCGAGGTGACCTAATGAACTCGGCGGGGGACCAAGACAACCGGATGTGCGCCCTTCGCGCGGGACTGTCAGCGATGAGGAGGCAGTGGGCGCTCGTCGCCGCGCGGCGTGGTCCTCTGTGGTTGCCCCTCGGCTTGGTGCTTTGCTGGCCGGTGGTGTCGAGCATGGCGGCCTCCGGTCATCGCGGGGCGGACGGCGGGCGTTCTGGTCGTGGTGTCGCGGTGGCTGCGCAGCACCGGAAACTCGCCGACTTGGGCGTTAAGGCCGCGACTGTGGCGCTTCGGGCCGACGTGCTGACTGGTAGCTCAACGGTGAGCAATGTGGGTGCCCATAGGGCGCCGTCGTCAATGGCGGGTGTCGCGTGGAAGTCGGCAAATAGCGGAGGTACGATCCAGCTTGGCCGGTTTCGGGTGTCGGCGTTGGCTCCAGGCCAGCAGGACAAGGCACATTTTCGGGTCGTGGTGCCCAAAGGTGCTTTGGGCAGCTATGTGGTCAGCGTGTGTGCAGATGTTCTTGGGCAGGTCCGCGAGCTGAGCAGAAAGAACAACTGCCGCAAGGCGGGAACAGTGACGATCGGTCAGCCCGGTTCGGGCGTCAAGGGCTACGGGCCAGCGGGATCGGAACCACCCTCCTCATCTCCTTCTCCGGTCGGCATCACGCCCCCCGCCGGTCCAGGCTCAGCGCCAGCTTCGAGCCCGCCGGATACCGTGATCGACAGCGGCCCGAGAGGCATCATCGGCGTCTCCTCAGCCACGTTTACTTTTCATGGGAGCGACGCCAACGACAAGTTCCAATGCAACCTCGATGGAGCGCCTTGGACGGTCTGCACAAGCCCGCAGCAGTACACCTTGCTCGCCGACGGACCACACGCCTTCCAGGTGCGAGCCGTCAACATCGCTAGTGAAACCGACCCAGCGCCTGCGAGCACATTGTTCGCGGTGGAAGCGACATCGCCGAAAGCGATAATTGTGAGTGCGCCGAATGGTCGGATTCCGATAGGACCGGTGTCGATCAGCTTCACGGCAGACGAGGCTGGCAGTACCTTCAAGTGCAGTCTCGACAGTGGCACGTTTACGTCTTGCGGTTCACCTTATGAAATTACCAGCCCGAGTGCTGGCCCGCACACGTTCGCGGTCGAGGCTACTAACCCGGCCGGCGTCACGGGTACAGCATCGCCGATGGTCTCATGGAGTTCCGTCGAACCCGAGCATCATCTCTGCGGTACGATCACCAGCGACACCACGATCGGTCCAGACTACGCCGCGCGCTACATCATCACCTGCAACACTGACCTACCTTCGCACGTCACGCTCAACGCGCAGCCGGGAACGATCATCAAGGCCGACACCGCGACAGAACTTACGGTCGAGGGCTCGTTGTCTGCGGTTGGGGCGTCGGGTTCGCCGGTCACGTTCACGTCGATAAATGACAATAGTGTGGGCGGGAGCACGGGTTCGGGCTCGCCGGCGGCTGGTGACTGGACCGGGATCCAGGTCGGTGGCTCAGGTTCGATCGACCTTGAGGGCAGTGAGATCGACTACGCGCAGACGGGGGTCGGTGGGCAGACGTCGGGGTCGGTAGTGGTGAAGTCGGATCACTTCGCTTCGTCGGTGCCGGCCGTGGCGATCAGCGCTCCGACGCCGACGGTCGCGAACAACAGCGCGGTCGATAGCCCTGGGCCGAACTCGCCGTGTCAGGGCTGTGTGATGGCGACGTTCAACGTGGGGTCTTCGTCGCTGAATCTTGGGTTGCTGGGTGGGAATACGGCGTCGGGGAGCGGCGTTGGTGGGATCGAGGTCAGCGGCACGGCCGTGACCTCGACGTTCCCGGGCGGGTCGTTGCCGTTGGTGATTCCCAGTTTCAGCGGCGGTTATGGCGCTGAGCCGGGACTGGACGTGCCGTCGGGTGTGACGGCGACATTCGCTGCTGGCACGGTCGTTAAGGGCACTGGCACCTGGGCTCCGGGGCCGTGGAATGGTGGGTTGACGGTCGAGGGCTCGTTGTCTGCGGTTGGGGCGTCGGGTTCGCCGGTCACGTTCACGTCGATAAATGACAATAGTGTGGGCGGGAGCACGGGTTCGGGCTCGCCAGGCGGCTGGTGACTGGACCGGGATCCAGGTCGGTGGCTCAGGTTCGATCGACCTTGAGGGCAGTGAGATCGACTACGCGCAGACGGGGGTCGGTGGGCAGACGTCGGGGTCGGTAGTGGTGAAGTCGGATCACTTCGCTTCGTCGGTGCCGGCCGTGGCGATCAGCGCTCCGACGCCGACGGTCGCGAACAACAGCGCGGTCGATAGCCCTGGGCCGAACTCGCCGTGTCAGGGCTGTGTGATGGCGACGTTCAACGTGGGGTCTTCGTCGCTGAATCTTGGGTTGCTGGGTGGGAATACGGCGTCGGGGAGCGGCGTTGGTGGGATCGAGGTCAGCGGCACGGCCGTGACCTCGACGTTCCCGGGCGGGTCGTTGCCGTTGGTGATTCCCAGTTTCAGCGGCGGTTATGGCGCTGAGCCGGGACTGGACGTGCCGTCGGGTGTGACGGCGACATTCGCTGCTGGCACGGTCGTTAAGGGCACTGGCACCTGGGCTCCGGGGCCGTGGAATGGTGGGTTGACGGTCGAGGGCTCGTTGTCTGCGGTTGGGGCGTCGGGTTCGCCGGTCACGTTCACGTCGATAAATGACAATAGTGTGGGCGGGAGCACGGGTTCGGGCTCGCCGGCGGCTGGTGACTGGACCGGGATCGAAGCGACCGGAAACGTCGACAGCGAGTATGACGACATCAAGTACGCGGTGGATGGCCTCAACCTCCAGGCGTCGCCAGGAATCAACGATGCAGTCCATAACGACTGGTTCGATCAGAACAAGGCTGCCTTGTACGGCACTTCAGACTGGGATGGCGTCGACACCGGACTTCCAAAAGGAGGCTGTCAATACATTCCTGAGATCGCGGCTGGCGGGAACGTGTATGGCCCGAATAGAACGAGCTACGCGTATGAGTCGAACGATGACTACGCCGCAATTCAGAGTGCCCTGTTGGACGGAGCCACGGCCTATCCCGACGGCTGGACCGACTTCAGTAACATTCGGCCCGGAGACACGGACCATGTGACGTGGGCCCTCCTTCCGTGTCAGGTGGGGCAAGACACGCAGTTCCGCGTTGCTTCGCCTTTCGATATCGTTGCCGGCTGAGCGTCCTTTAGGGCAAAACGATGACGCCGAGCGCGTAGCGCCAGTGGAAGATGTGCGCCTCCCACTCTCCAATGCCGATCGCGACCACGAGGTATGCGATGCGCAGCTTCCAGTTCGTGAGGAGGTATTCCACCCTCATCGGGCGCGCCAGCCGCGAGTCCGGCGCCGCAGCCTACGACCGCGCCGGCTTATCCTCCGAAGCTCGATGTCCATGCCGAGTACCTGCACGATCAAGAGCACGATCCGAAACTGGACCGTGCTCTTGCCGCGCTCTAGCTGGCCTACGACGGCCCGATTGACCCCCACGAGGCCCGCGACGGTGGCCTGCGTCAGTTGCAGTTCGCGGCGCCTTGCGCGCACTATTTGACCAAGCTGTGCTGGACTTTGGACGCGGGTCGTGGGGATGCTCACTAGGCCGTCTCGGAGCCGGCGATGTCCGCGCCTTGCCGTGCCTCGGGATCGAGGAGGTCATCCTCCGCGAGCCTCGCAAGTATCTCCGGGCACGCCATGACTGCGTGACCGACATTGACGCGGGCCTCCTCGATTAGTTCGTCCGCGTGATTCATCGAGCTGAGGCTTCCCCAGAAGATGCGCTCGATGATCGGCCGGAGTTCTCGTGCCGGCATTGTCAACTCGAAGCGCTCCGTCTCGGGCTCTTTCTCCCAGCCCAAGTCGTCGAGTAGCCGCAGCTCGACCTCGAAGCGTCGGCGTAGACGCTTGGCGGGAATAACCGCGTCGTTGTGCAGGTTGAGGAAGATGTCGCCGACCCCGGAGAGGTCGGTCATAACACCGTCGTACAGCGCATCCCGATCCGTGCGATTGATGGTCAGGCTCATATGCGAGACTCCTTTTCGGTTGAAGCACCGAAAAACGCGCACCAATCCATGCAAGGCGAAATAGCCGTAAGAGCTACGGTTCTGCGTGGCATCGAAGGCGCGTTCTTCGGTGCTAAAAGGTCGGGGCGGGTGCTAGTAACACCCGTCCCGGCCGCTTGATTTTTAGGTCGCCAGCGATCAGAGCAGAGCCCACGGCGGAAACTTTTGGCGGCGCCCCACGGGTGGGCAGGAGTCGTGCGACAAGCGCCCAACACGAACGCCGCGAAGCCAATCGGGATGCGCCTTCGTGCACCGAGTGGGGGCAAGCCCCGCGCCCGCTCATGCACTTCGGAGTCTGTTCGATCGAGCGGAAGCCCGTGGCCCCCGAACGCGCGTTGATGGCCTCGAAGCTGGCCGCCTCTTGAGATCGGACGCGGGTTCTGCTCTGATCGCGCCGCAGTCCAAGAAACCGAGTGGCCGGACGAGTGCGTCAACACCCGCCCGGCCGTAGCACCGAAGGGCACGCCTTCAATACCACGGAAACCGTAGACGCTCAATACGGTTCATCCCCACCGTGCTCGCGGGCGTGCCCTTCCTCGGTGCAGGAAGGAATCCATTGGCCCACGATCCCGTCGAGCAGTCCGCGCCTTCGCTTGAGGCCGCCATGAGTCGGCATCTCGGCGGTCTGGTCCTCTACGGCGACAAACGCATGAACTCCGCGCTAGCGGACGAATTGGCTCTCGATGGCTACCAAGTCCATCAGGCCACCCATCCTGAGACACTGAGCACGCGCTGCAAGGGCGGCGAGGTCGATCTGGTCATCTTCGGCCAGTCGCCACACCGAGGACTTGACGCGCTGCGCGCGCTGCGTGCAGGCCAGCTGGCGCCCGGTGCCGTGGGCATCCGCGTCTTGTGGATGGGTGCGAGAAGGGAGCCGAGCGTGCTTCGGGCGTTCGAGGCAGGAGCCGACGACGTTACGCGGGCTTCGGTCTCCCATGCTGAGATGCTTGCCCGCGTGCGTGCGCTCCTGTCCCGTCCCAGTAGCCGCGTTTCGGAGAGTCCCGCTGTCATCGTGTACGGCCCGCTCGAGATCGACACGGCGGCGCGCACGGCCACAGTCGAATCGACTCCTGTTGACCTTCGACGTCTAGAGTTCGCGCTGCTAGTTCATCTCGCGCGTGATCCGGTTCGTGTCTACACCAAGCACGAGCTACTGCGAGCGATATGGGGATACCCCGCTGATTCGACGCGCACCGTAGATAGCCACGTATCTCGGCTGCGACGCAAGCTCGCTCGCGCTGGCGCGGAGGGTTGGGTGTCGGTGTCCTGGGGCATCGGCTGGCGTCTTGCGCCAGACCGGCCGTTTGGCTGAGCCTTCTGAGTCTGTCCTACGCTGTCGGCTGTGTCGGTGCAGCCCTACCGGGACGAACAAGTCAAGCGGTTCGGCGAACTCGCCGAGCTGTTCCTCCGCTGCCGCGCAGCATGGCGAGCAGCCACGGTCGAAACCGAGGGTCATCCTAGTCCCGGCTCGCTCGCCGCGCGCGACCAGCGGGAAGTGGCCGAGCACCTAGCGAAAGGACGCCCTCATGTTGCGCTCGTGATCCCGTCCGCCGTCCAGCGGTACATGCTCGCGGCAAGCGAGCAGTTCGGTGGGCTCGCTGCCCTGTACGAGGCTCAGGAGGTCCTCTACAGCCCAGCGAACCTTGCACGAAGCCTGATCGAGCACTGTGCGAGCGCGGCCTGGGTGCTCGGAACCGATGGCGAGCCGGTCAGGAATCGTCTGGCTCGTCTCGCAGAGCGCCGCAACAGTCATGTCCAGGCCGGCAGCGACCCTGATGATCGTGTCTGGCAGCTCGAACCCGGTCGAGAACGGGCATCCAAATGCCAATGATCGGAAATGAGCCGACGAGTCGCGGATGGACTGAGCTAGGCTATCGCACGCATCTCCATCGTCGGCTCCAGAAAGTCCAGTTGTCTACAACGAACGACCTCGCATCCCTGCTTGAGAGCACTGAGGCCTCGGCAACGAGCATTCCCGTTGAGATCAGCTACGAGATCATCCGGCTGTTCTCAGAGGGGCTCTACCAGAGTCCTCAGAAGGCAATTGAGGAGCTTGTTAGCAACAGCTACGACGCACAGGCGAGCTCGGCGCACGTGTTGCTGCCGCGAGTGCCAGACGACGGCGACGAACATCAGCTTCCGACGCTTTGGGTAATCGATGATGGCAGCGGCATGGACGAGGCGGGGTTCTTCCAGCTTTGGCGCGTCGCGGACTCGGCTAAGGCCGACATAGACCCGACGACCACCGACCGTCCTCCGATCGGGCAGTTCGGCATCGGAAAGCTAGCCGCCTACGTGCTGGCCTGGCGCCTGTCCCACGTGAGTTGTGTCGACGGCGTGATCAAGTCGACGACCATGAACTTCCGCGACCTCCTCGGACGCCATCAGTACGAACCGAAGGATCCATTCGATCTCGCGCTATACACGCTGACCGAGGCTCAAGCCAAGCTGGCTCTCGCGGATATTGAGACGCGTGATCCTGCGGCGTGGGCGCTGATGTTTGGCCCCGACGCCGCGTCAAGTTGGACGGCTGCGGGCCTCAGCGACTTCAAGGACCTCTACCAACGCCTCACGGCTGGGCGGTTGGCATGGGTTCTCAGCACCGGTCTCCCGCTCCACAGCAAGTTCGCGATCTGGCTAGACGGCGAGCGCTTGAAGTCGAGCAAGGCGAACCTCAAGACCATCACAACTTACGCTGTAGGGGGAGACGACGAGGTCGCCGTTGGCCTTGGCTTGACCGTTCACGCGAAGGCCATCGAGATCTCGGGGATCCCGGGAGAGATCTCGGGCGAAGCGACGATCTACGAGAAACGTCTTACGGAGGGCAAGTCTGACCAGTACTCGCGGAGCCACGGCTTTTTCGTGCGCGTTAGAGGACGAATTATCAACCTCGAGGACGAGCTGTTCGGGCTAGACGCGCTCAATCATTCGGCTTGGTCCAGGTTCTCGATGGAGATTACGGCAGACGGGCTTCGTGAGCATCTTCTGTCGTCGCGAGAGGGCGTTCGTGAGTCCGCGCCAATAGACGCTCTGAGGAAATATCTCCACGGTGTCTTCAATTACTGTCGACGAGCTTACGAGGACTGGTACGAGAAGGAACTCGCAGGGATTGACATCGAACAGCTCCTACGTGACGCACCGAGCCTGTTTGTGACCGAGCCCATCGTGGCGGGAGTACGCGATGTCGTGCGAAGCGCCCGCGAGTCTTACTACATCGCGCAGCCCGACATCCCCGAACAAGACGAGCAAGAGGCGTGGCTCGCCCATTTCGCCAGCGAAGCCGCACGGGCTCCTATCGCACTGGTGCAGTTTGAGCCGACCGGAAGATATGACCGCGCGCTGCATTTCATCCCGGACACACGAACCTTGGTGATGAACACCGAGCACCCATTCGTCGACAAGTTGCTTTCGGGAAGTCGAGACCGAGGCAGCGCAACCTTGTTTGGGTCAGCAGAGTTGCTGCTTGATTTGCTGCTCCATGAGCAGGGTCTCAGCCCAGGTCGGCGCATCGACGTCCTGAATGATCGCGACCGCATCTTGCGTCTCCTCTCGGGCGACACGCCCTCGACCGCGGCCGAGATTCTGCGGCTTCTAGATGTTGCTAACCGCGATGAGATCGCCCTTGAGCGTGCAGTCGGAGCGGCATTCCAAGTGCTCGGATTTGAGTACGAACGACGTGGCGGTAATGCCGGCGGATGCGATGGCGTTCTCTACGCTCGCCTAGGACGGGGCACTAGTACTCTCGCCGACTACAAGCTCGTCTATGACGCCAAGCAGACTAGCGAGCCCTCCGTTGCGGCGGACAAGATTGATCTTGGGAGCCTCGAGGATTTCCGAGTTAGAGAGGAAGCTCAATTCGGCTTTTTCCTCGCTAGCGAGTACGCGGCCCAAGCGAATCCCGAGGGAAAGCTCAACAGGGTCGTGAAGAATGCGACGTCCGGAAGTAATCCGCAGCCTGTCGCGCTGCTCCGGATAAAGGACCTCCGGCGCCTGGTCGAGCTTCACTACCAGTACGGTGTCACGCTGACCCGTCTCGGCGCACTGTTTCGCGAGGCACACACGGTGCCGGAAGTCTCCGCTTGGATCGATGCCCTGCAGGTCGAGCTCAGTACCCTCGAACCCCAGGTGCCGCTACAGAGACTCCTTGAGGGTCTCGAAGAGGCGAAGAGCGACCAAAAGGCGAGGCCGAGTGTGTACACTGTTCGCGCCGGCGACGACGAGCTCAAGCAATTTACACCCGAGCGCCTTGTTGCTGCACTCGAGGCTGTACAGACGATCATCGGGACGAGATGGCTCGAGGTCGAAGGTAGCGGGGAGGTAGCACTCCACCACACCGCCCCGCAGATCGTCGCCGAGGTCGAGCGTCACCTGCGCGACCTCTTTGGCGTCGATGCGCGTCCCGCAGAAAGCACTACGCCCGAGGGTGAGGCCGAGTAGTGCTTCCGATTCATCCATTCCCGGCGCGTATGGCTCCCGACCTCGCCCAAAAGGTCCTGGCTGACCTCCCGCGAGGATCAAAGGTGATCGATCCGATGTGCGGCTCAGGAACCGTCGTGCGTCGCGCCGTCGAGGCTGGTCACGACTGCGTCGGACGTGATATTGACCCGCTCGCGGTGCTAATGACGAAGGCTTGGACGACCCCGGTCCCGGCGTACAGGCTTGTGCACGACGCGGCTGAGCTTGTCCGAAGGGCAGAGTCACTGAAGCCGTCGGAGGTGGAACCACCGTGGCGAGATGATGACACTGCACGATTTGCCGAGTACTGGTTTGCGTCCACGCAACGCGACGCTTTGACTCGACTGGCGATTGCGGTTCGACGTTCTCGTTATAGAAGCCGAGATCTTCTAATCGTAGCGTTGAGCCGGGTGATTATCACGAAGGATCGCGGCGCATCGCTCGCCCGGGACGTGTCGCACAGTCGACCACATCGCGTGCGTGACGACAACGACTTCAACGTCTACGCAGGATTCATGCAGGCAGCACGCGTCATAGCGAAACGGCTCGCTCCTGAGGCGATCCGGGGCCATGCAACCGTGGAGTTGGGGGATGCACGGACTCTCAGCGACAGCGACCGCGGTAGGTACGACGTCGCTGTGACATCTCCGCCGTATCTCAACGCCATCGACTATCTCAGAGGACATCGGCTCACCCTTATCTGGCTGGGCCACGCCATCGGCGAGCTCAAGACACTTCGGTCGGCTGGGACAGGCGCTGAGCGTATCGCCGAGCACGGAGCATTCGACGTGGAGCCCTTCGTCAAGCCGCTCGCTGGCCGACCTCTTGAGGATCGGTACCTTGGCTGGATACGGCGCTACTCCAGCGATATGAGCGACACGCTTGCGACGCTCAGGACGGTGGTGCAGCCTGGTGGGCGGATCGTCATCGTCGTCGGTAATTCATTGATACGAGGCAACGCGATCGACAATGCCGGGATTATCCGGCATTGCGCGAAAAAAGAGGGGTTGGCACTTGAGGGCACGAAACGCCGCACGATTCCGGCGAGACGGCGATATCTTCCGCCTCCTCGTGATGGGACCCCTTTTGCGTCGCGCATGCGGACAGAGAGCGTGCTGACCTTTGTCCGGTAGACGTATGTCACTGACTCTTACTTAAGCGACAGCAGATTCGCTCCAGGGCATCTACCTGCGCGGCTCGTCATGGACGCCGTCAGAGGAGGGGAGAGGCAAACTCATGACCGGCTTCGACGTCAACGACTTCCAACCAACCGAGGCCGCTCGTTACGAGCGACGGATTAGCCAGCTTCGCGCCGGCGGATTTGACACTGAGAGTATCGAGAGTACGGTCAACGCCGCCGTCGATAACATTCAAACGCGGGACGTACGATCGTTCGTTATCTACGGCGAGCCGCAGAGCGGGAAGACCGAGATGATGATCGCGCTCACGGCCCGCCTCCTCGACGGAGGCTCAAAGATCATCATCGTCGTGATGAACGATTCGGTGCAACTGCTTGAGCAGAACCTTGAGCGATTCTTGCGCTCCGGCCTGGATCCCGCTCCAAAGAAGTTCAACGAGTTGCTAGACACGAGCATCGATCTGAAGAGCGGGACCTGGGTCATCTTCTGCAAGAAGAACGCTGCGGATCTCCGGAAGCTCATCGACAAGCTTGGACGGACGGGCAACCGGACGGTGATCGATGACGAGGCGGACTATGCCACGCCTAACGCAAGGGTCAATCAGCACGAGAAGACAAAAATCAACGAGCTCGTTGGGAAACTGCTCGGCAAGGATGGCACCTACATTGGGGTGACGGCAACCCCCGCCCGACTTGACCTCAACAACACGTTCGATAACGAGAACGAGCACTGGATCGACTTCCCCACTCATCCGCTCTACACAGGTCAGGGAACGTTTTTCCCAACGACTGCCGAGGGCTTTGAGATGCGGTTTGGTCTCGAGCTGCTGCCGGACCAGGGCGACGCGCCCAAGTACCTCAGAGTCGCGCTCTTCCAGTTTTTGATCAGCGTTGCTCACCTAAACACGCAGGTAAACGACACTGGCGAGAACTACTCGATGCTGGTCCACACAAGCGGAAAGAAGGTCGACCATACCAAGGACTACAAGCAAATCGTAAGCATTCTTGGGGTGCTAAAGAACCGAGAGCACAAGAAATACGCGAAACATCTGGAAACGATCCATGGTCTTGCCGCTAGCCGGTTCCCGGGTAGCGAGAAGGAGATCACCCAGTATATCGTCGATCATATTAATCAGTCCGACGTGGTCGTAATGAACAGCGACAGGCAGAGCAACGCATCCCTCTACCGGCGCGCGACCTCGCCGGCCGCGCTGTTCACTGTTGCGATCGGCGGGAACATCGTTTCGCGCGGGGTGACCTTTGACAATCTGCTCTCGATGTTCTTCACGCGGGACGTCAAGCATAAGATTCAACAGGACACCTACATCCAGCGGGCGCGGATGTTTGGAACGCGCGGCGGGTATCTGAAGTACTTTGAACTGCACATCCCCGAGCATCTCTACTTCGACTGGCAAAAGTGCTTCGTCTTCCATCAGCTAGCGCTGAGCTTCATCAGGGCGGGCAAGGGCAGCCCCATCTGGCTTGAGGACCGCCGCATAGCTGCCGTCGCGGGCGCCAGCATTGATAAGGCAGCCGTCGCTCTAGATAGCGGAGAGATGAGCTGGGAGCTATTCACCTACGACGCTGCTATCGACGCCATCGCGGAGGACGAAGGCGACCCTGGAGAGCGCCTTGTCGCGCTCGCGGAGCTTGTGGGCGATGATGCACTCCCCAGCCACGTCCTCGCATTCATCGCCCAATTTAATCTCGGGCCGGCTTCAGTCGCGATCCACAAAACCACGCTCCTTGGCAGTGACTACGGAAAAGAGGAGGGCACCGAGATCCGGCGGCGAAGAGGCTTCATCGCTACTAACGCGCTAGAGAAGGACCGATTCCCTGACGCGATCCACCACGTCAAGGTGTTCCGCAACGAGGCCGGCCAAGCGCGTGCGTTCTACAAGTACACACCGGAGGCGGGCAGCATCCAGTTCCTCAGGAAGCGCAAAAGCAGCGGAAAGTGATTCGGCGGGTCGAGCAATACCACGGCATCGCACTCGCGCGATTGGTCCGCGGCGAGCTGGCCTTGACTGTCGGAGCTCGCTCGCACGAGGACTACCGAGTGGTCTACACGGTCAACGACCGTGTCGCCTTGTACGTGAAGTACTCCACCAGTCGCCTTAGCCCGTGGACCTTCGGCTTCAAGATCGAGCACCAGGACGAGATCAGACAGCTCAGGGCGGAGTTTGAGGACGTCTTTGTGACTCTCGTCTGTGGACTCGACGGGATTGCCTGCCTCGCTGGAGTGGAGTATCAGCGGATGCTCGATGACGATGCCAAGAGCGGCGAGTGGATCAAGGTCAGCAGAGGGCCGCGGCAAAAGTACGCCGTCAGCGGATCGGACGGCCGGACTGTCTTCAAGATAGGCGACAACGAGTACCCAGCTAAGGTCCACGCGGCGATCGGCGCACGACTCCCGTAGTGCCAGCGTGCGATGTATCCTGCCGGGCTCCAGCCGCTAACGACGTGGCGCTAGGACTTGCCGGCGGCCCGCTCCCTCGACGCCCGTCGAGGGACCTTTGCTCTGCGCGTCGCGCACTTGGGCGCGGCCGGGCGCGAGCACGACGACCGAGCCGGCGTCTGCGCACGATGCGACCGATGGCATACGCGCGGAATTGGGACCGCAAAAAGACCGCAGAGGGCGCGAAAACGGCTTAGGAAAGCCAAGCCGACCCTTACTCCCCGATAGGTTCATGTTCCGCGAAACCCAGCGAACATGGGCAAGAAACCCCGAAAACACGGGGGATCGCGTGAGTCGTTTCGCCCGGTTTCGCGGGGTTTCGACGGTCGGGCGTTTGCAGGACGTTTGCAGCGACGGCCCAAAACGTTTGCAGGACGTTTGCACGCCGGATGGCTGCCGTCGCTGTGCGGAATGAGGGTGCCATGCGCTGTTACGCCAACGCTCGGGCGGCCGTGGTTCGGACGAACGCCGATGGGTGGGTGCGTAGCTCGGCGAGCGCGTGCCGGGCGGCCGGGCCACGATCACTTGCGTCCGCTAGGACGACAGCGATGGTTGCGGGGACCTTTCTGCCTGGATCGCGGAGACAGTGTTGTAGGGCGCCCGCAACGATGGAATCCTCGGGCTCTGTCGAGACGAGTGACGCAAGTCCGGCGGCTGCTCCGGCGCGAACATCGGGGTCTGGGTCCTGTGTGAGGCTTACGAGTACGCCGGTGTCTTGTGGGCGTTTTAGGCGGCGGACGATCAGTGCTGCCCAATATCGGTGGTCAGAGCGCCCGGAGAGCAGGTCGAGCAGTATCCGGGTGCTCCAGGTTGGGTCGGGCGGGCTGAGTGCTACAGCGAGGTTGGCGGCCTCGCCCACAAGGTCGCGTTCATCATCGAATACCGATACGGGCTGCGGTGTTGTTCGATCGGCGATGCTCATTGCGAGTGGCTTGAGCTGCGCTTTGGTGTCGTTGGGCAGTTGTGCGGCGAGGGAGGCAAGAGTTTGTAGTGCCCCGCGCTTGTCGTGGATGGCGACCTCGGCGTGCGTGAGTAGATCGAGCAACGGAGTCCACTTGGCAGCCTCCGGGTGCCAAGCGTTTAGAGCGTCTAACAAAAGTGGTTGAGGTGTTTGAGGCAGATGTTGGCGCAGGCGAGTGTGAGCATGGCTTCGTGGATGTCGGCTCGGCGTGCGTGGCGGCGGGCGAGGTAGCGGTTGGCGTGCAGCCAGGAGATCGTGCGCTCGACCACCCAGCGGTGGCGTCCGAGGCCAGAGCCGTGGCCTGTGTTGCGTTTGGGGATGTGCGGAGTGATCTGGCGTTCGCGCAGTTCTGCTCGATGGCGCGCCGAGTCATAGGCACGGTCGGCGTAGAGGCTGAGGGGACGGAACTTGCCGTGGCGACCGACGGGCGGTACGCGGTCCACGAGCTCAACGAGCTGGGTGACGTCGTTGCGGTTGGCGGCGGTCAGCGTGACCGCGAGCGGGATACCTTTCGCCTCGACGATTACGTGATGCTTGCTGCCAGGACGGGAGCGATCGACTGGCGAGGGGCCTGTCTGTTCGCCCCCCCTTTTGCTCGCACGTGCGAGCTGTCTACAACAGCGCGAGACCAGTCGATTTGTCCGGTGTTCTGCAACTCGTCCAAGAGCACGTGGTGCAAGCGCTGCCATACCCCGGCTTCGCTCCATTCCTGTAAGCGCCGCCAGCACGTCATTCCCGAGCCGCAACCCATCTCTTGGGGCAGATGCTCCCACGGGATCCCCGTCTTCAAAACGAAGAGGATCCCTGTCAACGCGGCCCTGTCCGGCACCCGAGGACGCCCCGTGACCTGCGGCGCACGGACCGGCAAAACAGGCTCGATACGAGCCCACAACTCGTCGCTCAACAAAGGTTTAGCCATGACGCAGGACTTCGACAGCCCCACAACGAATCCTACCTTTTGTTAGGCGCTCTTAGGAGAGCAAGATCGGAGCCGACATCGTGACTGCCCATGCCGAACCTCCCGGCTTGCGCGGCTTGGATTTGATGTTCGGCTTGCTCGGCCAAACTGTCGATCTGGGGCGCTACGTCCTCAGTTGATAGTTCGCGCACGTCTCCGATCGCGCTGAGCGCGTACAGGGAGCCACCGCGTACCTCGTTCGTTAGAAGCGCCTTGGCGTCGCCGCCGTGCCGGGCTGCGACGCGGAGCATCGCCATTCGCAGCTCGATCCGATGAGCGTCGGCCTTCTGCCCAGCGCTCCGCGCCGTCTCCGCGTTCCACGCCTCGTCCGGCAAGGCACGCACAACACGCGCCCACGAGATAGCCATCATCTGGTCCTGTTGGCCGGATAGCGCGATCACGTGGTCAACCAGGACCTTCTGGGCGTTGGGGTGAGCAGCGATAGCTGCCAGCGTCTCAACGAGACGGAACTCGACGACGTAGAGCGCGCTCGTCCGACCTACAAACGGCCTTGGGTCTTTCAGGGCCGCGAGTAGCCAGTCCACGGTCCGGTCAACCGTCTCCTCGTCAAGAAGGTCGCCACCGTGTTGCAGGAGCGCGAGGTCTGACGGTGCGGTTGTACGAGTCGCCACGTCCAGACGCACATCGGCGGCGGCAAGGGTTACTGCCGAGGCTGGGCCGTCAGCAACAAGGTGCTGCACGGCGAGCTTCAACGCGCCTTCGTCGCCGGCCATGCGCAATCTGGTCAGCCCCCGGTATGCAATGTCGGGATCGGCGTGTCGGTCCAGTTGCATAAGCGTGTCGCGGCCGAGCAAGCTGGCTTGGTGGCACCAGCCTCCTTGGTCTCCAAGATGGCTGGCGGTCAGCGCGGCTGCGCTCAGCTTGTCGCTGACATCGTCCGGCGCCCCGACGGTGACTGTGTTGTCTTGCGCCCAAGTGTTGAACGTGCGGTCGGCGAGGGCGTTCAACCCCCAGGATGCGGTTTGAGTCCTCCACCAAGTGGCCGCTGTGTCGGCACCCTCGATGACGGCGCCAATCGACTGGGTGCTGCTCGCCTCCACCTGAGCGATGCTTACCGGCGGAACGAGCCCTTTCGAGGCCGTCTCTGCGTCGCTTGCGACACTCGCAGAGTCTCCCTCCTCGGTGGAGCCGGGTGGGTCTTCCGGTCCCCAAGATGTGTTGAACAACAGCGCGACGGCTGCACCTGCCATCGCACTTGCGGTTACGTCGTCCGGAGCTGTCAATCGGATTTCCTGAACTGCTAGGGCCTCCGAGCGTCCCTCCCTGATACCCCGACCTCAACACAAGCGCGTGCGTGCTGCGTTTTTAGCCACGCACGATCTACTGGACCGGCATCGTCGTGACCCAACGCCGTCTCAAGTAGAGCAAGAGCTTCGTCGGCTCTGCCCTCCTCAAGGAGCCCGCTCGCTGCGGCCACTGTCGCGGCGGCCCGGGTAGCAGGGTCGGGCGCATCGGCGGTCGCACTCAGCAGCTCGCCTACCTCTCCGGTCGCTATTCGGTGTCCGAGCGCGCCGACGAACCGCCATCGCCAGTCGGACGATTCTTTCGCCTCCGAAAGTGACGGGACCTCGGCGTGTGCCTCGGCATACCTGTCGATGTCGTCGGCGCGGCCGTTGACGAGTAGGGCGACCGCTTGCTCCGCCGTCAAGGGCGTAGCGATGCCTGCGTTCGGGTGGGGCGCGATGACTCTCGGAACGATCAGTGCATGGCGTAGTAGATCGCTCGGGACCAAGGAAGCAGCGCCTACCCATGCGCTGCCCTCCCAGGCCACGCGAGACCGAATGGTGGCCGCGACCGCGAGCAATGCCTCGCGGTGGTCGCCGTCCACGGTGTTCGCGGCCGGTACGAGCACCTTCGCGCCCTTACCCGGCTTTCCGCTCCGGCCAGTCCCACCTATGACCTCCGGTGTTACGTGCGCCCAATACGAGATTTTGGTGTTCAGGTTATGCAGCACAATGAGGTGTGGAACTGCGTGCTTCGCCCACGCTTCGACGCGGGAGCGCTTCGCGTCGTAGTACCACCAGCCTGGCGGATCGCCGTTGGTTGTCGGTTTCTTGAAGTAGCTCGCTCCTGCCTTGACCTGCAATCCGACCATCGTGCTTGCTTCGTCGCCACGCTCGTCGCGCGCGAGCACGAACAGGTCCGAGCCACGGTCATGCCGACTGTTTCGCATCGGGCCCCAACCAAGGCGCTGAAAGGCCGCCATGACCTCGCTTTCCCCGGTGCTGCCATCTTGCTCTTGCTGCCAGCGGTGCATTCTGGATAGTCAACTCCAAACGGCGGATCGAGGGAGGCTGCCTCGTAAGGCCGGGGGAGTAGCTGCCGACTTTCCGGCGCTAACTCACGACGCGCAGGTGGCGAGGCTTGCTCGCTGCGGCCTGGCGCTGCTTGTAGGCATCCATCGCACGCTGCGCGCGTCGAAACGTAAAGTGCCCCGGCGCAGCGCGAACTGCCCGGGGCGTGGCACGGAAAGGAGTCTTTCCATGCAGGACGAGACTAGCCAGAACCCAAGGGAAGAGGACGAGCGAGTGCAGAAAGCGGTTTTGGGGTTGCTGCTGCGCCCGAACGAGCAGCGGCCGTGGTCCGTGGACGAGGTGGAGCGCGAGGTGGGGGAGGCGCTTGCTGTCGCCGATGCCATCGCCGCGCTGCACGCGGCCGGTTTGATCCATCGTTGCGGCGATTTCGTGTTCGCCAGTCGCGCGGCGCTGTGTATGGATCGGCTGTCGCTCTAGGCAACACTCAGGATGGGCGCCGGATCGCTTCTTCTCGTGACCGCGCTATCGCGGAGTCCGTGGGCGGTCCGGCGAACGTCCTCTGTCCGTTCCGTCTACGGTTGTGAGTGCCCCAAAACAGCCCGCCGTTACAGGGCTCACGGGGAAATTTCAAAATTGCTTGGCCGCTTTGACCTTCTCACGGTCATTAAGAGTATGGAGAACGATCCATACTCGAGCCGCGAAACGCTGGCGCATAGGTTCCCGGAGCCTTACGTGGGCCGACGGGCACTGGCCGAGATCATGGGCGTGAGTCTGGCGACTATCGATCGCTTGGTCGCCGAGGGGATGCCATCGGCGACGTGGGGCCGCCGTACGCGGCGTTTCAGGCCGTCCGCGGCGATCTCGTGGGCCTCGGCACGGGAGAGGGCTGCATGAGCGTTATGAGGCTACCTTCGGGCCGCTGGCGCGCTCAGGTCCACGACCCGGCGTTGGGGCATAACGTCAGCGTCTCGCGCGTCCTCGGTGGCCCCGGTACGTTCGCCACCAAGACCGAGGCAAAGCGGGCACGCGAGAAGGCGCGGGAGCGATTGGGAAGGGCGGAAGCCTCTATCTCGCGACCCGCCACTTTGCAGGTTGGTACATGATCAACGTCCTCGACGTGCCCTCCGAGGACGTGGCAATCGCGCTCGGACACACCGATGGCGGTGAGCTGGTGCGACGCCTCTACGGCCACCGCGATCACGAGCGTGCGCTTGATCGCGTTACAGCAGCCTACGAGCGGACGGCGAGCTTCACTCAAGCGAGCTTGTGGGACACCCGATGAGACGCTCGGATATCAGTGTTGCCGTTTTGCCGGTTTTTTGGCAATAAGACTGCTAGCCTTGCTGGTATGGTGATCGTGGACCGCAAGCAACAGTTTTTTGAGAACATCGCGCGGCTTCGGCGCGTTGGGCGTCTCGTGCCTGACAACGAAGACCTGTTCGCTGTCCGCCTGGGACTCGAACAGGAGCTGGGGGAGACCATCTCACGACGACTCGCCGCGAAGCTACTCGGCGTCAGTCACACCGCTCTGGAACGATGGATCGAGAGCGGCGACGTGCCGCTGGTGTTCACTGCGACGAGGCGTCAAGCGGTGTCGGTCTCGGCGCTGCTCGATCTCTACGAAGCCGTCCGCTCCAGCAAGTCAGATGGGACTGTGCGCCACCCGCTTGCCGCTGTGCTGCGGAGCAGGCAGCACGCCGCTGAGCAGCTACCGGTGGACTGGTCGCATGATCGGGGTTCTTGTGACCGCACGCATCAGCGCGGCCTTGCGTATCACCAGGCCGTGGCGGCGCGATTGCGCAAGCAAACTGTCGCCGATGCCAAGTACGTCCTTTATCGCTGGCGTGAGCAGGGCAGGATCGACCCCGTCTACGCCGAGAGATGGGACCGTGTCCTTGCCATGCCCCTGAAGGCCATCCGCGACGCGATCACGGCAGTCGGCGCCGATGCAGACGACCTGCGCCAGAATTCTCCGTTCGCGGGAGCGCTCACCGAGCCTGAACGCCGGCGTGTCCTTGTCGAGGTCGGCTGATGCAGTCGGAGTTCGTACCGCCCTCGCTGGCGGTAACGTGGTTTCCGTCATGAGCGCTCCCACTCCTGGTCTCGACCTCGTCCGGCTTCGCGCCCGGCGTGAGGAGATCCTGACTTGCGCCGCCGAGCATGGTGCGCGCAACGTCCGCGTGTTCGGATCGATGGCGCGGGGAGAGCCAGACGCCGCGAGCGATGTGGATCTTCTGGTGCAGATGGAACCGGGCCGTAATCTGCTCGATCTGGTTGGGCTTTGGCAGGATCTTGAGGATCTGCTCGGTACCCACGTTGATGTTCTTAGTGAGGGCGGCGTGAGTCCGCATTTGCGCGAGCGTATATATGCCGACGCCGTAGCCCTGTGAAGGACGAGCGCACTTACCTCACGCACGCGATCGAGGCGATCGACGCCATCACGGACTACACGGCCGATGGCCAGAAGGTGTTCTTCTCTGATGGCAAGACGCAGGATGCCGTGATCCGCAATATCGAGATCATCGGTCAGGCGGTCAAGGGCATATCGGACGACACTCGTGCTCTTGAGCCTGTGGTTCCGTGGCGACAAATCGCCGGAATGCGCGACAAGCTAATTCACGAATACTTTGGTGTTGACCTCGCGCTCGTGTGGGATGTCGTGGAACAGGAACTGCCGGTCCTGCGCCCGCAACTGGAGAAGCTACGCGAGCGACTGACCAACGATGTGACCGCAGCGGACAGGCCGTCTTCCTAGTCGCCATCGGCGGGCAGACCGTCAAATGCTGCTCGTCCTTTGTTTGTCCGATCACGCAAAAACGCTTACAAATTGGCGTTAGGCGCTTCAAACGGAACAACGATTCTCATCCGAGTAGAAGTCAAGGTCGCATCGGCGGCTCGGATGTAGGCGATGCTGGATCGGGACGTGCGCTGGATTCCAGGCGCTTGCGGTCGCCTGTTGCTGTATCGAGCGCAGCCCGTGCCGCGGTGAGGGCCTCGTCGAGGCGCTCACGCTCAGGTCCATCAGCCGCGGCGTGACGGGTCTGTGCGGCGGCTATGAGCGGCTGCAGGATGTCCATCGGCAGTGGGAACACGATTGTGGAGCTCTGTTTGTTGCTTACCTCGAGCAGCGTTTGGAGGTAGCGCAGCTGGATCGTCACGGGGTTGCGGCTGATCACATCGGCTGCGTCGTTGAGTCGTGCGGCGGCCTGGAATTCGCCCTCGGCGTTGATGATCTTCGCGCGGCGCTCGCGCTCGGCCTCGGCCTGGCGCGCCATCGCATGCTGCATCCGCTCCGGGATCTCGACATCCTTGATCTCGACCGCGGTGACCTTGACTCCCCAGGGCTCGGTTTGATCGTCGATGATCTGCTGCAGGTGCTCGTTCAAGCGCTCGCGCTCGGCCAGCAGCGCGTCGAGCTCGGCCTTGCCCAGTACCGAGCGCAGGGTCGTCTGGGCGATTTGCGAAGTAGCGGCCAGCACGTCTTCGATCTCGAGCACTGACCTCGTGGAATCGATGATCCGGTAGTAGGCGACCGCGGTGACCCGGGCGGGCACGTTGTCACGCGTGATGATCTCCTGCGCCGGGATCTGCAGCGTGATCGTACGCAGGCTGACGCGGACCATGCGATCGATCGCGGGCATGAGGAAGATCAGGCCCGGTCCGCGCTGGCTGGTCACACGGCCGAGACGGAAGACGACGCCGCGCTCATACTCGCGCAACACGCGCACCGAAGCGCCCGCGAGCATGAGCGCCGTGACCATTACGCAGCTGAGGACGATGACGAGCGCAAGGATCATGCGATGAGCTCCCACTCCTCGGCACGGCGCACGGACAGGGTCAGACCGCTCACGCGCTCGACCACGACAGGATCGCCCTCGTGAAGCGCCTCGCCGTCGATTCCCGCCCATCCGTGCCGGGCACGCCATAGGACCCCATCGATGAATACCTGGCCGGCGGGCTCGCTCCAGCCGCGGACCACGCCAATCCGACCACACAACGCCTCCGCGCCGGCTTGGATACGCGCGCGTCTCACGCCCGCTGCCTTGCGCGTCACCAGGAGCGCCCATCCGCCAGCCACCGCGCCGAGACCGATACCCACCGACACGGCAAGCGCCGCGCTGCCACCCAACGTGGCGATGACGATGATCCCACCGGCCATCAGCGCCACGCCCCCCGCCACACCGAGAACCCCGCCGGGCACGTGAGCCTCGGCCACCGCTAGCACGGCGCCCATTACCAACAGCACAAAGCCGAGCGCGATCATTTGAGTTCTCCTCCCTCATTGTATGCCGTCGTCGGTTTCGCCCTGCGCGTATCTCGCCGCGAAGTACCTGGCGCCGTACTTGGAGAAAGGAGATTCTTTGAGAGTCAGTCGTTGGTGGCCTGTGAGACCCGCTAACTTGAATCTATGCTCACACAGGCAGATCGTGCGGCCGAGCGGCGTCGCGTGAAGCTGGACGAGATCCAGCTTCAGGTCAAGGATGGCTCTCTGACGATCCGGAAGATGACACCGGCGGAGCGCAAGCGCTATCCCCCGAGACCGTCCAAGGCGCGTGGCAGATGACGACTTTTTTCGTCGCCGGCATCGAGGGGCAGGGCGCGGAGGCGGCCTACCATGAGTTGCGAGAGCGCTCTCAGATTGTCGTCGGCTGCCCGGCCAGGTCGCGACGTATCTTCAAGCTGAGCTGCCGGTTCGAGGGGTGCGACAGCGAGATCGAGGTCGGTAGGCATTTGTCCCACGGGAGCGATGTCGTGGCTGCGATCCTCGATCACGGACGAGAGGAGGCGTTCGTGGTGCACACCGCAACCGCCGATGGGGTGGGCGCCGCGGTGCGTGTCGGACGTCCCGTGTACTCCGTGACGGAGTTCTCATGAACATCTCGGCCTGTGGTGGAGCCGCCGGTGCGTACTCATAGTGCTGTGCCGCTCTCCACTGGTACGGTAGAGAGGTCCATCGCGCGCTGAACATCGCGGCGATCGTGCGCTCGCCGGGTCCTTCCTGACCTCTCTGCCTCGCGATCGCGGCCCTTGAGAGGCTCGTGAGGAGCGCTCGTGAATGCCGTGACTGCAGGGCCTGACCGCAGGCCGCATCGCTCCTCCTTGGAGCATCCGCCGAAGCGCTTTGAGATCGCAATGTCTTCTCGCCCGCCGGGCGCGCCGCTGCGCGTCGCGATGCTCGCACCTCCCTGGATACTCGGTCCCCCCGCCGGGGTATGGAGGTGTGGAGTCGGTGGTCGGCGTGCTCACGGAGGCACTCGTCCGGCGCGGGCACGAGGTGACGCTCTTCTGCGCTCCCGGCTCTCGATCGAGCGCGCGAGTGGTGACCTTGCTCGAGGAGTCCCACCCCGAGGAGATCGAGCGCTCGCTCTATGAGGTCGACCATGTCGCACGAGCGTTCGAGGAGATCGACCTCGCTGCCTACGATAGGCGCTTTGACGTGGTTCACGACCATTGCGGTTTCACGGCGCTCGCGATGGCCGACCGCATCGACACGCCGTTCGTGCACACCCTGCACGGGCAGTTCACCACCAGCACCGCGGCCTTTTACGCTCGCCACGGCCACAAGGCGGCGCTCGTGGGCATCAGTCGGGCGCAGCTCGCGTCGGCGCCGGCGGGCCTGGAAGCGGTTGGGGCGATCCCGAACCCGATCGACGTTCGGGCATGGCCGCTGCGCGAGCACAAGGACGACTACCTGCTGTGGATCGGGAGGATGACCGCCGAGAAGGGCCCCCACCGCGCGATCGCCGCAGCCCGTGTCGCGGGTGTGCCGCTCGTCCTGGCGGGAGTCATCCAGCCCGGGCAGCAGGCGTTCTTCGACCGCGAGGTAGCACCACACGTCGACGGCGAGCGCGTCCGCTTCGTGGGCGAGGTCGGTGGCTCGGTCAAGCGTTCGCTCTTCGCGGGCGCCCGCGCGCTGCTCATGCCGATCCGCTGGGAGGAGCCCTTCGGGATGGTCATGGTCGAGGCGCTGGCCTGCGGAACCCCGGTGATCGCCTTTCCCGAAGGCGCCGCCCGCGAGCTCGTCATCGACGGGCAGACCGGCTTCCTCGTCGAGGACGAGCGGGCGATGGGCGCGGCGGTCGACCGGCTTGCCCGGCATCGCCGCGCGGGACTGCCGTGCCTGGGTCGCCGAGCACTGCGACGTCGACGTGGTCGCCGCTGCCTACGAGTCTGACCTACCGATCGGTGGCACATCAGGCCCACAGGAAGCCCTCGCGCTTGTCTGAGCGCACCCTGAGCGTCCTGGACGGCAGCACCTTCGTCGTCGGGGACCGCCTCGGCGACGTGCGGGGCGAGGCGGGTCGCGAGCACGGCTTCTACTGCGAGGACACCCGTTTCCTCTCGCGCTGGGTCTTGCCGTACGGGCGAGACGCCACTGGAGCTGCTCGGCCTCGACCAGAGCGCGCACTTCGCGGCTCAGTTCTTCCTGACTCCCCAGGTCGGGCCGGACGAGGAGGCGCCGTGCTCGATCATGCGCCGGCGGCTCATCGACCACGTGTGGATCGAGGAGATCTCGGTGACAAACCACCGCCATGAGAGTAGCGAGATGCGAGTGGTGCTGGAGGTCGACGACCGACTTCGCCGATCTGTTCGAGGTCAAGGACGGCACCGTCGCTGAGCGGGAGGTGAGCTGTCGCCACGACGATCGAACGCTCACGCTGGTCTACGAGCGCGCCGGCTTCCGGCGCTCGATCTCGATCTGCCGCCAGCCGCCCGGCGGCAGTCACCCGCGAGGGCTTCGCTTACTCGCTGCGGCTCGCGCCCGGCGAGCAGTGGTCGACCACCTTCACCATTACGCCTCACGCCGCACAGGCGGGGATCGCTTTCGCAAAGCGCGAGTCACGGGGTGGTCTTCAGGAGTTGAGCGTCTCCAAGTCGGCCGAGCTGCGAGGAGTGGCTGGCCCGAGCACCGGTGTTGCAGACACACGACACGGCATTGGCGCACACCTACCGCGCCAGCCTCAGCGACCTCGGCGCTCTGCGGCTGCATCCCGATCTCTTGCGAGGGCGCGACCCTCCCGGCGGCTGGACTGCCGTGGTTCATGGCGCTCTTCGGCCGCGACAGCCTGATCACGAGCTTCCAGGCGCTGCCTTACCTACCCGGGCTGGCCGCCACCACCCTGCGCGTGCTCGCGGGTCGCCAGGCGCAGGGGCGCGACGACTTCCACGAACAGGAGCCAGGCAAGATCCTTCACGAGCTGCGCTTCGGCGAGCTCACCGCGCGCGGGGAGCGCCCCCACTCCCCGTACTTCGGGACCGCCGACGCCACGCCACTGTTCCTCGTCCTCCTCGACGAGTACCACCGTTGGTCAGGCGACGACGGGCTCGTCCGCGCGCTCGAGCCTCACGCCCGTGCCGCATTGGCTTGGATCGAGAACAGTGGAGACGCAGACGGCGATGGGTACGTCGAGTACGCTCGCCGCAATCAGGCCACCGGACTGGTCAATCAATGCTGGAAGGACAGCTGGGACGCGATCCAGTTCGCCGACGGCACGCTTGCCCAGGGCCCGATCGCGACCTGCGAGATCCAGGGCTACGTATACGACGCGCGGCGTCGCTCGGCCCGCTTGGCCCGCGAGGTATGGGGCGATGAGGTGCTCGCCGGACGCCTGGAGCGCCAAGCCGCCGACCTGCGCGAGCGCTTCCGTCGCGACTTCTGGATGCCCGAGCGTGGCTGTCACGCCTTGGCGCTGGACGGTGAGAAGCGCCAGGTCGACAGTCTGACCTCCAACATCGGCCATCTGCTGTGGTCGGGCCTGCTCGATGACAGCGAGGCAGCCACGACCGTCGAGCGGCTGCTCGACGAGCAGCTCTACTCCGGCTGGGGAGTGCGGACCCTCGGCACTCACGAGGCGGGCTACAACCCCCTCGGCTACCACACGGGAACCGTCTGGCCCCACGAGAACTCGCTGATCGCCGCCGGCCTGGCGCGCTACGGCCACCGCGAGGCCGCAAGCACCATCGCCTCCGCGATCCTCCATGCGGCTCCGTACTTCGAGCACCGCCTGCCCGAGGTCTTCGCCGGCTACCCCAGCGTCGATGACGTCTGTCCCGGTGGCCTTCCCGACGGCTTCGCGTCCCCAGGCGTGGGCTGCGGGGACCCCACTGCTGTTGCTGAGCACGCTGCTCGACCTCCAGCCTGGGCGAGCCGATGCGGACGGTGAGCTCCCATGCGGCATCGGGCACGTCGCGTTGCGCTCGCAGAGAGACTAGTGTGGGTGCGGTGGACGATGACGCGATACGCGCCCTGGTGATGCGGTTGGCGCGTCCTCACTCCTCCGGTGGCAAGGTGATAGAGCGTGCGGCGATCCTCGCCGAGGGCGCCGACTCAGCGGCGATCATGGCGTGGATCACCGCCCACGCCGGGATCCCCGAGGCGACTGTGGCGACGCCCTCCAGACACGGTCTGCATGGCTCACGGTTTGGCAATGGCGGCGGAGCAGAATCCCAGACATCGCCTCGATTCGTGCTGCCTGCAGGCCAACTGGCCTAAGGCTCTCGGCGGTCCGCTCAGGTCACGTGAGGCTGATCGGCTTGGAGCTCTTCCCCGGGCGAGTGTGGCAACACATGTCTGATCTCTCCGCCTTCGTGCACTAGTTCGAGAGCCCATGAACGACTATCCACGCCCGATGCTCACTGTCGACACGGTCGTCCTGACACGCGAAGCAACGCCAAGCATCCTGCTGATACAGCGTGCGAATCCTCCGTTCGCCGGTGGCTGGGCGCTGCCGGGTGGTTTCGTGGACGAGGGCGAGACTGTGGCCTCGGCCGCGCCGCGCGAGCTGGAGGAGGAGACCGGTCTGCGGGTGGGCCCGCTCAAGATGCTCGGTGTCTATGACACGCCGGGCCGCGATCCGCGCGGCTGGACCGTCTCGGTGGTCTACCTCGCCAGGATCCCGGCGCGCGTCGAGGTGAACGGTGGGGACGATGCGAGCGACGCGTGCTGGTTCGCCGTGGACGAGCTCCCCGAGCTTGCTTTCGACCACGCTGTGATCGTCGCCGACGCTCTCAGGCGAGACTGACAGCGCTCCACCAAGCGCGCTCACCAGCCGGACGAACAGACGAGTCCGTGTGCGCGGTTCATGCGTTGAGAGTAGCCTGCGTACATGCCCGAGGTCTCTCCAGCCCTATACCGCGCCGGCTCCGGCGAGCCGTTGCTCCTGTTGCACGGCTTCACCGGCACCTGGCGCCACTGGCGTCCCCTGCTCGACGAGCTCGCATCTCGCTACGAAGTGATCGCGCCCACGCTCGCCGGTCACGACGGCGGCCCTCCGTTCGATGTGAGCGGGCCGCTCACGTTCGCCTCGAGCGCCGATCACCTCGAGCGTCATCTGGACGACATCGGCGTGGGCGCAGCGCACATCGTGGGTAACTCGATGGGCGGCGCGCTTGCGTTGGAACTGGCCAAGCGCGGTCGCGCGCTCTCGGTCGTGGCGCTTGCGCCCGCCGGCGGCTGGGTGGAAGGGGACGGCGAGGCCAAGCGGCTCGCGCGCCTGTTTGCGCGTCAGCGTCGCATGACGCGTCTGAACGCCAAACGCATACCCCTCTTCATGGGGCGCCCCGTGAGCAGGCGCTTGGCCTTGCGCGAGGTGATGCGCCACGGCGAGCGGGTCTCCTCCGCGGAGGCCGTCGACCTCGCGCTAACTTCGCTGCGCTGTCCGATCGCGCCCAAGGCGATAGAGGCGGCTCGGGCCGACAGAGGACTTGCTTTGCACGATCTCGATCGAATCGCCTGTCCCGTCCTGCTCGCCTCGCCCGAGTTTGATCGCATCCTGCCGGCGGAGCGTCACGCGCCGCGTTACAGGCGCGAGATCCCCGGCGTGGAGTCGCACATGCTCCCAGGCTGTGGCCATGTTCCCATGTGGGATGACACGGCCCTGGTTCTCAGCACGATCAGCGAGTTCGTGGACCGCCATGCCGTGGCGTCGCCTGAACTTGCGGGCGTTTCCCAAGACTGAAAAGAACGATTCTGTTCGGAGTCGTACATGTACGACTCCGCCGGTCGGTACATGTACCGACCGGGCCCTCGCCGCATGCGGCGAGGGCTGCCCATAGGAGTGATTACTTCGAGTCAGACCGCGGACTGCGGGTGAGCCTCGGCCCAGCGCACGATCTCCGCCGAGCTGGGGATGACCTGACCGTCGTCCAGCACGAGGATCGGCACCGCACGTTGGCTGCTGAGACGCTCGATCTCGGCGCGGTCCTGGGCGCGTTTGGGCAGCGTCCAGAACTTCAAAGCACCGCCTTTGACCTGCTTGTGCTCGTACTCATAGCCCGCTCTGTCGAGAGCTTTTGCGGCTCTTCCGCACGGGTGGGCAAACGGTGCGGGAGCGTCGCCCATTGCCTTGCCGACCTCGCACGTGTAGAGAACCATCGCCAACCTATCTGCGTCGCGTCGCCGGGTCCAGGGCGGGGTTGGCCCAACCGGCGTCGGTCGGGTTGACCGTCTGTCCGGGCGCCACGATCTCGTCGATACGGTCGAGCACGGCATCGTCGAGCTCGATCTCCGCCGCGCCCACCTGCGACTCCAGGTGCTCGAGCGTGCGCGGCCCAATGATCGCCGCGGTGACCGCCGGGTGGCGGATCACGAACGCCAAGGCCATATGGACCAGGCTGATGCCGGCCTCCTCGGCGAGCTGTGCCAGCGCGTCGGCGGCCTCGAGCTTCGCCTGGTTGGCCGGGATCGACAGGTCATAGCGCTGGGGGATCATCGCCGAGCGGCGCGATGTCAGGTCGTCGGAGCCCTTGCGCCAGCGCCCCGACAGCCATCCGCCGGCCAGCGGGCTCCAGGGGATCGCGCCCATGCCGAATTCGCGACACGTCGGCAGCACGTCGGCCTCGATCCCGCGCGCCAGGATCGAATAGGGCGGCTGCTCGCACACGAAGCGCGCATGGCCTCTGTCGCGGGCGACCCATTGCGCCTTGACGATCTGCGCCGCCGGGTAGGTGGAGGAGCCGATGTAGCGCACCTTGCCCTGCGCCACCAGGTCGCTGAGCGCGCCCAGCGTCTCGTCATGGTCGGTCCAAGGGTCCCAGCGGTGGACTTGGTAGAGGTCGATCCAATCCGTCTGCAGTCGCTTCAGGGAAGCCTCGACCTCGCGGAAGATCCAGCGCCGCGAGTTGCCTGCCTCGTTTGGATCGTCGCCCATTGTGCCGTGGAACTTGGTGGCCAGCACCACGTTCTCGCGCTTGCCGCCCGCCAGTGCCTTGCCCACGATCTGCTCGGACTCCCCGCGAGAGTACACGTCCGCGGTGTCTATGAAGTTGATTCCGGCGTCGAGCGCTGTGTGGATGATCTTGATCGAGGCGTCGTGGTCGGTCTCGCCCCAGGCGCCGAACATCATCGCGCCAAGGCAAAGCGGGCTGACGCGCACGCCGGTGCGGCCCAGGGTTCGCTGCTGCATGCCCACACCGTAGCGACACGCGGCCGCGCCTGCTCATTCCACCGTGAGCGTCGCTTTCATGCCCTTGGCGGCGTGGCCCGGGAGCGAGCAGAACAGGGTGTAGCTGCCCGGCTTGAGATTCACGGTCAAGCTCAGATGGTCGTTCGACGGCGTGTTGGGGAGCGAGCCCACCACTTCTCCTTCGCTGCCTTCGGCGGCGTTCAGGTTGTGTTCGTCCTGGCCGTGGTTGACGAATTCGATGATCGTCCTGCCAGCCGGCACGCTCGAGCGCGATAGGACGAAGCGGAAGCCTTCGCTGTCTTCGGCTGTGACCTCGACGTGAGCAGGCGCCGGCGTGGCCGGAGATTTGACGGGCACGGCTTTTTCCGACACGCCGGGCTCGGCCGGGCTGGAGCCGGCGGTCGATCCGGGTGTGGATGCTGTCGGGACAGCAGCTCCCGCCGCGCCCTGACTCCGATTCTCGCCTTGGCCGTTGGCGGCCTGCGTGAAGGGCTTTGCGCGAGTGCGCGAGCGGCGCTCGTGTCGGGAGACCTTCTTGGAGCGCGTCGCCTGGCAGCGGTGGCGTCTGTTGCGATGGCATGTCCGCCTGTCGCTCGCAAACCGGTGTCGCGGGGTGGACGACGGCGCCGCGAAGGCGATCGCGACAAAAGCGCCACATACGGCGCACAGGGCGCCCACGAGCAGCAACGATCGCCGGGCGCCGCCCATCTCAACGCACCAGCACGGGCCGTTCGAACAGCGACGCTTCGGGGATGATCGGGCCCGCTTCGGTCTGAAACCACTGCTCCAGCAGCGAGCAGTACATGGCTCTGAAGTCCGACGTGTTGAGCAGGTTTTCGTTGACGTCCAGTTTGCTCAGGCCCGGGAATTCACCCACCATCTTCCCGGCGGCGCGGCTGCCGATCAGGAATGCCAGGCCACCCGCGCCGTGGTCGGTGCCGGAGCCGTTTTCCTGCGGACGGCGGCCGAACTCAGACCACAACTGGATCAGAACCCGCTGGTCGAGTTCGCGCGCTTCCAGGTCGCGCTGGAAGGCGAGGAGCGCGCTCACCGTCTGTTCGAGGTTTGTGCTCAGCGTGTTGGCCTCGTCGGAATGGGTGTCATAGGAGCCGACCGCGTTCAACGAGGCGCACTTGATCGGCATGCCCGTGTGCAGCATCGCCGCAAGTACCGCCAGCCGTTCAGCGAATTCGCCATTTGGATAGGGGACGGCCGATTTGTCGCCCGATTCCTTCTCGGACTGCACGAAGCCCGCCATCTGTTCGAGCACCAGGCCCGTGTCATAGGAGGCTGCGCGAGCCTGGGCGTAAGCGGGCGTGGGCGCCGCGAGGGCGCCCAACGCGCCGAAGGTTTCCAGCGCCGGTCCGCTCACCGGTTCGCCCAGGCCGTTAGCCCACATCGTGTAGTCGGCGGGCGAGGAGACCGCCGCCACAGGCATCTTCGCCGTGGCGAGCGCCGGCGCCAGCGAGTAGTCGAGCGAAAGTCCCTGCAGCGGGTTGTTCGGTTCGCCGACCAGGTCCAGGTAGCGCCCCATCCAGCCCGAGCGCGCTTGCGCGTCGAGCTGTCCGACCTCCCAGTAGTGGCGGCTTGTGAAGTGGCTCTCGTCGGCGGGCTGGTAGCCGATCGCGGGGAAGGTCGTGACCTTGCCTTCTTCGTGCAGTTCGGCCAAGCCACCGGCGGCCGGGTGCCACATCAGGCTCTCGTCCTCGCTGAAGGGCTTGCCTGTCCCCTCGGCGAGGCCCAACGCCGGGCGCAGTTCCCTGTACTTGGCTTCCCCCACGGGGGCGAGCACTGACAGGGCGTCCCAGCCGCCTTCCATGAAGATCGACACGAGCACCGGCGGTTCTGTCCCGGAAGCGGCCATGGCCTGGGCGATGCCCTCTTCGAAGTGGCGCGGGCTGAGCATCGAAGCGCCATAGACAGACAGGGCGGCTCCTGCTGAGCGCAGCAGGAACGTGCGCCGGTCAAGGCCCGTGCCGGCCGGCAGTGGCATTCCCGGCTCGATCCCGGGCAGGCCCTTGCCAGCGGCGGCGGCGCCGCGACGCAAGAGCTGCGAGCGGGTGAAATCGTTGCACGCGCAGCTCTTGGCCACGATCAGCTCTCCCTCGCGACAGTGGTTTGCGTGGACAAGTCAGCTCACCTGCATATCGGGGGCGGTGGCGATCAACATGCGCAGCGCGTTCTGGCGCATCGCCCTGAAGGGGCTCTGCTCCCATTCGGCGAGCGGTTCCTTCAAACAGGATTGGGCAAAGGCGGCGATGCACTGCTCCGATTCCCCTGAGAGCGGCGGGTTGGCCCAGTAGGCGAGCGCGCTCGACAGCGCTTCTGCCGGATTCTCCGTGGTGCTGTATTCCGGCTGGCCTTCCGGTGGCCACGGGTTCGGGTAGGTCTCCGAGGTCACATAGCTGGCCATTTCCCAGCGCGCTTTGGCGGTCGAGGTGTCGAGCCAGCGGGTGAAATCCCAGCCGGAGACGTTGGGGGGATAGAACAACTGCTGGCCCGCATTGGCCGACAGCCAAGTCCACGAAGTCGTGTCGATCGGGCGCCCGATCGAGCGCAGCAGCCCCGCGTTGTAGACGACGGGCGGCGTCAGGAGCTCGGGGCCTTCGTAGAAGTCGGGGTGCTGCAAGATCGCCTCGACTACGGCCCGAATGCTGTAGTCCGAGTCCACGTACAACCCTTGCAACGAAGCCAGCGTGGCTTCGTCCGGGGTGCTTGGAATGAAGTAGCCCCACAGCTTGGTGACGAAGAACGAGGCGTGCAGCGGATGTTCGACGCACAGGCGCACGGCGTCTTCCCAGTCCCAATTGCCCGTCTTGCCGAACACGGTCTTTTCGTGTTTGTCGTGGCGGGCGGTGTCGAATTCGAATTCGGTTAGCCCTTCCTGCGAGGACCATTCCGCGGTCCATCCCGTCAGCGCGCGGGCCATTTCGCGCACGTCGTCCTCGGTGTACGCGCCGCGGTCGGCGCCCAGCGAGAACAGCTCCATCATCTCGCGGGCGTAGTTCTCGTTCGGTTCGCTCTTCTCGTTGTAGATCCCGTCGAGGAACACAAGCATCGCCGGGTTCGAGGTGACGGCCACAAACAGGTCGTGGAAGCTGCCCAGCGCCATGCTGCGAAAGAGTTCGTTCTGTTCGAGCATCATCCGCTGGTTGTTCACCTTTTCGTTGGAATTGGCAAACCAGTCGTGCCAGATGAAGGTCATCCGCTCGACCAACTGCTGGTCGGAGCGCACCATGCGATCCAGCCACCAGCAGTGATCTTGACCCCAGGCGTTGTCCGGATCCAGGGGATTGCCGTCTTCGTCGACCGGTTCCGGACCGGTGAGCGTGGCCGCGCCGGAAGGGCGGGTGAGGCCGAAGACGACGTCCTGCAACGGTTGGCCGGCCAGCGCCTCGGCCTGACCAGGTGTCGGCCCAAAGCCGGCACGCCAAAGCAGGCGATGGGCTTGCGCGAGGCTGATCGGCGGGGAGCCGACCGACGGGGCTGGGGCGGGGGAGGGAGCGGGTGGAGCGACGGGTGCGACCGGTAGTGCGATCCCAATCGTGCCGTGTGGCGCCGAGCGATGCGCCGGCTTGCGGTGCTTGTGCTTCTTCTTCTTGTGCTTGTGGCGCTTGGCGTGCTGCTTGGCGCGTTTGCGCTGCTCCTCACGACCGGCGTGTGAGCCGGCAGTCTGTCCTGCCCGTTTCTTGGTCGTGAAGATCGTCGTCATCGAGCCGCCGGCGCCCCGCGGATCGGGCCTCTGCAGTGCTTCGACCGGGCGGGCGCGATGTCGCGGCCTTCTGGTGCTTGATCGACGGATGTCCTACCGTCATCCTCGTGTCTGATCCTCGCCTCGACTTGCGGGCGCTACGCGTGCGCGTAGTCGGCCACGTCCAAGGAGTCGGATTCCGCGACGCGGTCAGGCGTCGAGCGCGCGAGCTGGGCGTCACCGGTTGGGTGCGCAACGTAGAGGACGGAGGGGTGGCGGTACACGTTGAGGGACCCTCCTCCGCGGTCGAGGAGATCCTCTCATTTCTGCACAAGGGGCCTTCGGGCGCCACGGTCGCGAAGGTCGAGCCGGAGGAAGTCCCGATCGAGGGCCACGAGCAGTTCGCTGTCCGTGGTGTAAGCGCCGGCGTCTTCATCGTGCAGGAGCACCAGGCGACCTCCCACCATTTCGACCTGCGCCTGCAGGTCGTCGCCGAGCAGCCCGCCTCGGCGATCAGCGGCCGAACTTTGCAGCAGATCCAAGGATTGGCCTTGTCCCCAGGGCCAGGTAGCGAGCACTTGAAGTGAACACCGTCGCCGCCACTCCCGCCTCTCCGCGCTCCGCGAATCGCCGCCTGGGGGTGACGTTTGGCGGCTTGATGCTCGTGATGCTGTTGGCGGCGCTCGATTCGACGATCGTCGCGACGGCCTTGCCGACGATCGTGGGGGACCTCGGCGGGCTGGAGCGCTTGTCTTGGGTCACGAGCGCCTACCTGCTGGCGCAGACCGCGGTCACGCCGTTGTATGGCAAGCTCGGCGATCAGCTGGGGCGCAAGCGTGTCCTGCAAAGCGCCGTCGTGTTGTTCTTGGTGGGCTCGGCGTTGTGTGGCCTGGCCCAGTCGATGACCGAGCTGATTGCCTTCCGCGCGGTGCAGGGCCTCGGCGCCGGCGGCTTGATCGTGCTGGTGCAGGCGACGGTCGGGGACATCGTGTCCCCGCGCGAGCGCGGCCGCTACCAGGGCCTGTTCGGTGCGGTGTTTGGCTTGGCGAGCGTCGCCGGTCCCCTGCTCGGGGGAGTGATCGTCGAGCACCTTTCCTGGCGCTGGATCTTTTATGTCAACCTACCGATCGGCCTGCTTGCTTTGGGGGTGATCGCCGCCACGCTGCCTGCGACGAGCGTGCGCAGCCGGCCCGCGATCGACTATCTCGGCGCGGGCGTGCTTGCGGCGGCGCTCAGCGCGATCGTCCTGGTCGCCAGCCTCGGCGGCACGACGTGGGCCTGGGGCTCGGGCCAGACGGTCTTGGTAGCGATTGTCGGAGTGGGGCTGCTCGTTGTGTTTCTGGCCGTCGAGCGGCATGCGCGCGAGCCCGTTCTGCCGATTGCTGTCCTGCGCGACGAGGTGTTCCGCATCGCCGGTCTGCTCTCGTTGATCGTCGGCTTCGCGCTGTTCGGGTCGGTCACGTTCCTGCCTTTGTTCTTTCAGACCGTGTTTCACTCGAGCCCGACGGGGGCGGGCCTGCGTTTGATCCCGTTGATGGGCGGCTTGGTACTCACTTCGGTCGTCTCGGGCCGGGTGATTTCTCGCACCGGCCGCTACCGGGCGTTCCCGATAGCGGGCACGGCGACGATGACTGTCGGCCTGTTGCTGCTCTCGCGCCTGAATGTCGGCACGAGCTCGATCGCGGCTGACGCGTACCTGCTCGTGCTGGGGCTTGGTCTGGGCATGGTCATGCAGGTGCTGGTCTTGGCGGTGCAGAACGCGGTCGACTACTCGGTGCTTGGCGCCGCCACCTCCGGCGTGACGCTGGCGCGCGGTATCGGCGGCTCGATTGGCGCGGCGGTGTTCGGGACGATCTTCTCCAGCCGCCTGCGCAGCGAGCTGCACGACGTGCTCAGCGGCGCGCTCGGAGCCCAGGTCACCGGCGGCGCCCGTCTCACGGGTGCGCAGGTGGCGAGCCTGCCGGCCGCGGCCAGGCTCGCCTATGAGAACGCCTATGTGCACGCCCTGAGACCTGTGTTCCTTGTCGCCGCCGGCGTCGGTGCGATCGGGTTCGTGTTGGCCCTGCGCTTGCGCGAGCGCCCCTTGCGCGCGACCGCGTCCACCAGCCAGGGCTTGGACGACGCCCTGGCGGCGCCCAAGAGCCCCAGTTCGCTGGCCGAACTGGACCGCGCACTCGGAGTGCTGGTGAGCCGCGAGGACCGGCGCGCCTTCAACGAGCGGGTGGGGGCGCGCGCCAGCGTGGATCTCAGCTCGGGAGCGATCTGGGCGCTCGTCCGCTTCGACAGCTATGGCATCGACGGTACGCGCGATATGGCCCAGGAGCAGGCGGTCGAGGACGAGCGCGTGGCAGCGGTCGAAGCGGAGCTGCGCGAGCGCGGCCTCGTCGTGGAGGACAACGGCGAGACCAAGCTCTCGCCGGCCGGCCGTGCGATGGCCGACCAGCTGCTGAGCGCTCGCCGCGAGGAGCTAAGCACAATGTTGGCCGACCACAGCACCCAGCGAGTGCCAGAGGTCCAACAGCTCTTGGAGAAGCTCTGTGTGGAGCTCGCCGGCCAGCGACCGTGAGCCACACGGTGGTCGTGGCCTCACGATCGTCGTAAAGCCATGCGGTTAGCGATGAACGCGGCTCGACGGTCCAGCGGCTGCGAGCACGTAGGCGCCAAAACTCACAGCGCCCGCTCCCGCGGCGACCGCGAGTGGCAAGCCGAGATTGTGCTTCTCCAGCAGCGCGCCGATGAACGCGCCCAGCAGCATTGCCGTCACCGCAGACAATCGCCGTGCCGACTGACCCACCTTGGCCAGGCCACCGGCCGCCGTGTCGGCGGCGATGCCGGTGAGGGTGAGTGTGAGCACGGTCGTCGTCAGATCGGGCACCGCCAGCTTGCGCACGATCGCGTTGCGCATGCCCATCGCCAAGGCAACCATTGCGATGATCGCGTAGGCGCTGCCCGAGTAGATCTTTACGTGCGCCGCCCACGCGACCGTCGCCGCGAGCGTCAAGAGCGCGACCTCGCTGCCGATGCCGAGCAGGACGACTCGCTCATGCTTGGCGGCGATGCCGGTGCCGAGTCGCCCGCCGAGGCTCGCCCCGAGCAGGAACGCACCGAGTGAGACCAGGGGCGCGACGACCGGCAGTCCGCCGGCGTTTGCCAGGCCAAAACCGAGCAGCACCACGTTGCCGGTCATGTTCGCCGTGAAGACATGGCCCAGGCCGAGATAGCTGGCCGCGTCGATCAGGCCCGTGGTGAGCGTCAGCGCCAGCAAGACCGGCGGGAGGCGCCGATCGTCCCTGGGCGATGGCTTACCGTCCCGCGCGCTCTCATCAGCCATACCGGTGACTTCGACACTGGTACCGAGAAACCTCGAACCGGGGCCACGATCGGGCAAGCCAGAGACCGCCTACCTGGTCTTGCTTGGAGCCCACGGGGCGGGTCTCGCCGGCTACTGGCGCACCGTGCCGTTCCTCGACTCGCCTGCCGCGCGCGAGGCGCTCGCACTGGATCAGGATCGGCTCCCGATCGGGCTGCTGCACCTCGGTCGCCCTCGCCAAGCCCAACGCGTGCCCGAGCGCGCGCCGATCTCGGATTTCGTGCGCCACCTGCCTTGAGCGGCTTCGCCGCCATTGGGACATAAGCCCCAAGCAGCGGCCAGATCCAAGCAGCGTTCAGGCTGGTGTGGCCAGCGCCGAGAGGCCCCGGCTCACACGTCCTCGAAACGATGCGATTCGCCGGTCATCTCACGACGTAGGCGCTGCACGCGACGCAGCTCGCGCACGTCGTCATCCAGGGCGGGCGCAGATGTCGGCTGCTCGCCGCCGAGTAGCTCCGCTTCCAGACGGTGGCGCACCAGCTCGCCTGCGATCGCGTCCACGCGCTGGGCGCCGGCTCCGGGGCGCGAGCTGACAACGCGCTCGAGCGTGCCTGCGCGAAAGAGCAAGCCAACGCCATCGTCGGCGGCCCAGCCGCCGGGCAGCTCGCCCGAGCGCACATTTGCGAGCCAGACCGGCAGGCGCTCGGGCTCGCCGTCGGCGTGCACGGTCAACGATCCTTCCAAGAGCCCCAGGCCGCCCAACGGCTCGGGCGCGCCGCTGGAGCAGGTGACGCCGCCTTCAAACCAGCACATCGCTCCAGCGCTGATTCCCGCCAGCACGGTGCCCCT
Source organism: uncultured Solirubrobacterales bacterium (assembly GCA_963809705.1). Taxonomy (GTDB): domain Bacteria; phylum Actinomycetota; class Thermoleophilia; order Solirubrobacterales; family Solirubrobacteraceae; genus Palsa-744. Next base: position 55,148 of record CAWEKF010000003.1, read on the forward strand.
CCGCCACGCCTCGATCAGGATCTCGTCCAGCTTGTGGGCGCGCCAGATCGCCAAGAGGTTGCGCATCGAGCCACCTCCGACATAGACGACGTCCTGTTCGAGCACGATCTCCTCGAGGGGACGTTCGAGGTCGCCGAGGCGAAACAGGGACATGTACTGCGGCACGCAGGAGCGCCCGCCGAAGCGCGCGTAGAAGGCGTTGATCTGGGTGGTCGTGTCACCCGAGGCTGTGGGCAGGAAAAGGATGCGAGGCTCCTTGGTCCGGGCGAGCGTGAGCACGAAGTCGTCCAATAGCGGGTTGGCGGGCTCCATCGTGAACCCGCCTCCGCCCATCGCGAAGATCAGCCGCTGCTCTTGCTCTTGCTCTGCGTGTCGCGAGGCGCTCACGCGAGCGCGACCGCTCTGGCCGTGCTCCGGCCGGGTTGCTTGGTCGCGCCGCTGGTCCTGCCGCCGCCGCGCTTGGTCGGGCCCCCGCGCTCGCCGAGATATGAGACCTCGAGCGCCGTCTCCCTCACCTGTCCGGCGCTGCGGCGCACGTGAAAAGCGCCGCTACGCTCTCGCGAGCTGACGACACGATCCAGCTTGGTCCCCTTGAAATGAAGCGCCACTCCGTCGTCGGCGGCGTACCCGGCGCGCATACCCTCGCCCACGAGCGCGTGGTACTCGGCTCGGCGCGCCGGCTCGGCGTCGTAGTGCACGCAGTTGGAGTAAGGCAGCAGTCCCAGGCCGCCGACGCGCCTGGGTGGGCCGTGAAAGGCGCTGAGCGCCTCGGCAAACCAGCACAGCGAGCCCGCCGAAGGTCCGCACAAGACGATTCCGCGCTGCCATGCCTCGCGCAGGACCTCGTCCAAGCCATGTGCGCGCCAGACGCCGAGCATCGAGACGACGTTGCCGCCGCCCACATAGATCAAGTCCTGGCCGAGCAGGTGCGAGGCCAGGTCGTCCTCGACGCCGCGCCCACCTTGGTCGCGGCGGAACATCGAGATGTGACTGGCCTCGCACAGCGCCGAGAAGCGCCGGTAGAAGCGCACCACGTAGTGGTCGGCGTCGCCGGAGGCGGTTGGCAGAAAGCAGACCCGCGGCCTGCGGGCTTTGGTCAACGCCAGGATGTAGTCGTCCAGCAACGTGCTGTCTTTCTCCATCGAGAAGCCGCCGCCTCCAAGGGCCACGATCTGAGGGGTCCTGGTTCGTATCGCTGGCTCCGCTTCTGCGCAAACTGCGGGATGGGTCTTCAGTGTCGCTGGAGGCGGTTCCTGCTCGTATGGACCAGCGCCCAAGATCCGATGGTCGGTTCTCGACAATCATCCAATTCAGGGCGCCAATGCCGCATGCGGCATTGGCCCGGCCGCGCATGCGCGGCCGGCCGATCGGCGCATGCGCCGATCGGAACAGCACATTCACGCTGTAAGCTCGACCGATGCCTTCCTCCATGAACGATGTCGAGCACGTCGACGTGCTGATCGTCGGCGCCGGCCTCTCAGGTATCGGCGCCGCCTGTCATCTGCAGGCCAACTGTCCCGGCAAGAGCTACGCGATCCTCGAGGCGCGCGAGCGCAGCGGCGGCACTTGGGACCTCTTCAAATACCCGGGCATCCGCTCGGACTCAGACATGTACACGCTCGGCTACTCCTTCCGGCCGTGGAGCGAGCCCAAGTCGATCGCCGACGGTCCCTCGATCCTCGAATACGTGCGCCAAGTGGCGGTCGAGCACGGGGTGGACCGGCAGATTCGCTTCAACCATCGTGTCGTGCGCGCCGAGTGGTCCAGCGCCGAGGCGCGCTGGAGCGTCGAGGCGATTTGCGGCCTCGCGGGCGAGCAGGGGACGAGCATGCGCCTGAGCTGCAACTTCCTCTTTTTGTGCAGCGGCTACTACCGCTACGACGAAGGCTACACGCCCGAGTTCCGCGGCAGCGAGCGTTTCGCCGGTCAGATCGCGCATCCCCAGCATTGGGACGAGCAACTCGACTACGCCGGCAAGCGCGTCGTCGTGATCGGCAGCGGCGCCACGGCGGTCACATTGGTGCCCGCGATGGCGCAGACCGCGGCGCACGTGACGATGCTGCAGCGCTCGCCCACCTACATCGTCTCCCTGCCGGCCGAAGACCCGCTCGCCAAGCAGCTGCGTCGCTTCCTGCCGTCGCGGATCTCCGCGCCGATCCTGCGCTGGAAGAACGTGCTGTTGACGATGGCCAGCTTCCAGCTTTCCCGCCGCCGCCCGCGCGCGATGAAGGCGCTTATCCGCAAGGGCCTGGAACGCCAGCTGCCCGCCGGCTATGACATCGACCGCCACTTCAACCCCAGCTACAACCCATGGGATCAGCGCCTGTGCCTGGTGCCCAACGGCGACCTGTTCGAGGCGATCGGCGCCGGCAGCGCCTCAGTTGTAACCGACCGCATCGAGACCTTCACCGAGACGGGCATCAGGCTCGTCTCCGGAGCTGAGCTTCAGGCCGACGTGATCGTCACCGCCACCGGTTTGAATCTGCTTGCCCTGGGCGGCTTGCAACTCTCCGTGGACGGTCGAGAGGTGGTCCTGGCCGACACGATGAGCTACAAGGGCATGATGCTCAGCGGCGTTCCCAACATGGCCTTCGCCGTGGGCTACACGAACGCCTCGTGGACGCTCAAGGCCGACCTGGTGTGCGAGTACGTCTGCCGCCTGCTCAACCACATCGACGCCGGCGGCTTTGATCTCTGCACGCCCGTCAAGCGCGATCCCACCGTGCTCGAGCGCCCCTTCATCGATTTCTCCTCCGGATATGTGCAGCGCTCGATCGAGCATTTCCCCAAGCAGGGCTCCAAGGCGCCCTGGCGTCTGCACCAGAACTACCCGATGGACATCCTCAACCTGCGCTTCGGCTCGGTGCAGGATGAGGCAATGGAGTTCTCCCGTGCGAGCGCCTCGCTCCCGGCGCGCGAGCCTGTCGCGGTCTGAGCCGGTCTTTGGACTCGAGGTGTTGTGTTCTCTGCTGAGGGGTGCCCCGCGCGCGCGTGCGTGCCTGGTACCGCGGTTGTCTCCTAAAGAAGGCCGCGCGCACGCGCGGGGCACCCGTGAGCGTTGACTCGGACCGCCTCGTCCTGCGTCCGCTCGCCAAGGGCGACGAGACGGAGCTGCTGCGCATCCACAGCACTCCGGAGGTGGCGCTGTGGTGGGGCCAGCCGGAAGACGGCTTTCCCTGGAGCGATGAGCCCGACTCCACCCGCTTCGCGATCGAGTGGGACGGCAAGCTCGCCGGCATGATCCAGTTCGGCGAGGAGCGCACGCCCAAATACCGTCACGCCACAATCGACCTGTTCCTCGACCCGGCCTTGCACGGTCAGGGCATCGGCACCGAGGCGGTCAGGCGCCTGGTGCGCCACCTGATCGACGAGCGTGGCCACCATCGCGTTACGATCGACCCCGGTCTCGATAACAAGGCAGCGATCCGCTCCTATGAAAAGGCCGGCTTCAAGCCGGTCGGCGTGATGCGCCAGTACGAGCGCCCGGACGGCGGCAACGAGTGGCGCGACGGCCTCTTGATGGAGCTGCTGGCCGAGGACTCCTGAACATCTCGGCCGGAGCGCCGATGAGAAAGCTCGCATTTCACGGTCATAGGTTGGGAAGCTCCGCCACCGCCGATAACCTGCGACCAATGCGAGGACAGACGATGCGACAAGACGACCGTAGCCGCTGGATGGCTCTTTACGTGCTGTGCGTGGGGGTCCTGATGATCGTGCTCGACGTGACCGTCGTCAACGTCGCCCTGCCCTCGATCCAGGAAGAACTGCACTTCACCAACTCGAGTCTCGCCTGGGTGGTGAACGCTTACCTGATCGCCTTCGGCGGCCTGCTGCTGTTGGCGGGGCGCTTCGGCGACCTGATGGGGCGCAGCCGCATCTTCCTGCTCGGCGTCGGCCTGTTCACGCTCGCCTCCCTGATGTGCGGGCTGGCCTGGACCCAGACCTTGCTCGTCTGCGCGCGCTTCGTCCAGGGCATCGCCGGCGCGATGACCTCGGCGGTGGTCCTGGGGATGATCGTCACGATGTTCCCGCGGCCGCGCGACCAGGCCAAGGCGATCGGCGTCTACGCTTTCGTTGCCTCCGCCGGTGGATCGGTCGGCCTGCTGGCGGGCGGCGTGCTCACGCAGGCGCTCGACTGGCACTGGATCTTCTTCGTGAACGTGCCGATCGGGATCGCCACGATCCTCTTCGCCCGGCGCCTGCTCGACCGCGACGAGGGGATCGGTTTCGGCGAGGGCGCCGACATCCCGGGCGCCGCCCTGATCACGAGCGCTCTGATGCTGGGCGTCTACACGATCGTCAAGCCGGCCGCCGAAAACGGCTGGGGCGCCGGGCAAACGCTTGCCCTCGGAGCCCTCTCGCTGCTGCTGCTCGGCGCCTTCGTGGCGCGCGAGGCGACGGCCCGCAACCCGCTCATGCCGCTGCGCATCTTCCGCTCGCGCAACGTCAGCGGAGCCAACCTGATCCAGGTCTTCTCGGTGGCCGGTATGTTCGGGATGTTCTTCCTGGGCGCGCTCTACATGCGCAAGGTGCTCGGCTATGACGCCCTGCAGATCGGGCTCGCCTTCCTGCCGGTGACGATCGCGATGGGGTCGATGTCGATCCGCTTCTCCGAGCCTCTGATCACCCGCTTCGGCGCTCGCGCGCTGCTGCCGCCCGGGCTGGCGATGATCGCGCTGGCCTTGGTCCTGCTTGCCCTGACGCCGGTTCACGCCAGCTACCTCACCGGCCTGTTGCCCTCGATGCTGCTGCTCGGCACCGGCGCCGGCGTGTGCTTCCCGGCCCTGATGGGCGTCGCCATGTCGGGCGCCACGCCAAGCGACGCGGGGCTCGCTTCCGGCCTTGTCAACACGACCGCCCAGGTTGGCGGCGCGCTCGGTCTGGCGGTCCTGGCCACACTGTCGGCCTCCCACACGACCAAGCTGCTGGCCCAGGGAAGCTCGACGGCGGCGGCGCTTACAGGCGGCTACCAGCTCGCCTTCTGGATCGCGGCGGGGCTCGTGGCGGTCGGCATCGTCGTTGCCCTGACCGTTTTGCGTCCCGGGGTCGCGACCGCCCATGAGCCGCTGGCCGAGGTCGAGCACGCGTCGGTCGAGCACGCTGGGGCGCTATAGTTGCTCAATCCAAGCGGGGCCAATCGAGCCTCGATCAAACGCAGTGTCAGCGCTCGTAGCCTTTGCTCATAGCAATCTCCGCGTTCGCAGCACGCGAAAACACGGAGGAAAAGCAACATGGCTACAGGAACCGTCAAGTGGTTCAGCGACGACAAGGGCTTCGGCTTCATCACGCCCGACGATCAGTCCAAGGACCTGTTCGTGCACCACTCGGGCATCGCTGGCGACGGCTACCGCTCGCTCAGCGAAGGCGCCAAGGTCACCTACGACGCCGAGGCCGGCGACAAGGGACCCAAGGCAGTCAACGTACAGCTGGCCTAGCGCCAGTCCTAAGCGAACAGAGGGCGAGCCGGCTCCGCTTGCGGCGCCGGCTCAACCAGACGCGGCGCGACGGCTGTGTCGCGTCAGCTCGCGCACGAGTCTGTCGACCGTGCGTTCGAGCTGGCCGATGCTGGCCGACTCCACACGGCCCACGCCGACCTCACGGTTGATCCAGGCGTTGATCTCACGGTGGCTGCCCCCGCCGCGCTTGACCAGGTCCGCCACGAGCCGGCGGCGCTCCTCGCGCAGGGCGGCGCGACGCTCGAACGCCGCCATCGGCACGGGCTCGGGCGCCGGCTGCTTGGGCGGCTTGGCCTTCTCCCGCGCCTCGGTGGGGGCGGGCCCGAACAGAGTCATCTGCGGGGCCACGTCGGCGCTGAGCGGCACGAACTCCATTGCAGGCGCCGGTTCGCTGGAGCGTCGCTCGCGCGGCTCCTCCAGGCCCTCCTGCTCGAGGCGCGCCCGCAGGGCGTGGCGCAGCTCGCTCTCGACCTTGGCGGCGTGTCCGCGCAGGACCGGGTCGGCGGGCAGGTAGACCCAACTCGGCTCGGGCGCTGCTCCATGGATGGTCCTCACGAAGCGCCCCACGATCTGCCTGAAGATCATCGGCGTCTTGGCCGCCGTCGCGTATACCCCGACCCGCAACCTGGGAATGTCCACGCCCTCAGAGACCATGTTCACCGCCACGATCCAAGGCTCGCGCGAAGCCCTGAAGGCGGCGAGCTTGTGGGCGGCTCGGGCCTCGGTGTGCAGGACCACCACCGGCGCTTTGCCGGTCAACTCGCCAAGTAGCTTGGCGATCCGCTTCGCGTGCGTGGCGTCGGCCGCCACGGCGAGCGCGCCGGCGTCGCGGTGGCCCTGCTCGCGCAATGCCCTCAGCTTCTCGTCTGCCTCTCTGAGGATGCGCGGCAGGCCGTCGGGCAGCTCCGTGGAGATCGCGGTGCGATAGCGCCGGCTCGCCTCGCGTGCGCTCAGCACGGTCTCGAAGGAGGACTCGATCACATCCTCGCCGCTGCGCCACGACAAGCTACCGTCGAACGTCACGAAGGCGACGGGGCGACAGATCCCGTCGGCCACCGCCTGCGCGTAGGTGTAGGACACGTCCGGCTCGGCCACGCCCTCGGCGTCATAGCTCACCCCCGGGATCGGAGTGGCGTCCGAGCGAAACGGAGTGCCCGACAGCAGCAGCCAGCGCGGCGCGCGCGCAAAGGCCTGCTGGAAGCCGACCCCCCAGGCCAGCTCCTCGCCGAGGTGATGAGCCTCGTCGACGATCACAAGCGTGTCCGGCGCGACCTGGGCCGCCCACCCGCGCGGGTCGCTTGCCACGCGCGCATAGGTGACCGCGACGCCATCGAAGTCGCGTGGGGGCGAGGGGCCGGGCGCGTCGGGCTGTAGCTGCAAGCCCAGCTCGGCCGCCGCGCCGGCCCACTGGCGGGTGAGCGGTGTCGTAGGGCACAGAACGGCTACGCGGCTGACCTGTCCAGCGCGCAGCATCCGTCCTGCCAGCTCCAGGGCTGGGCGCGTCTTACCGGCTCCAGGCGCGGCGGAGACCAGGAAGGGACCGTTGTCCCATCCGTCGAGGCGCTGCAGCGCCTCGCGTTGCCATGCTCGCAGCGCTGTCATCGGGCAGGTCTAATGTGAACGACGGCTGCAACCGAGCGGTTGGGGCGAGGCGCTCGCCGCAGGAAATCTACGCGCGTACGGGTCAAAGGACCCGGCATCCTGCGCTATCGACCGGACGGATCGCCCGGTTTGGCTCAGAGGCTGGGGGTGCGCCCGCGTTGGGCTCAGCGACGGTGGGTCGGCGACGCTAGGACCGTGGCGGGGACGGCGCGTAGCGGTGGTGCAAGATCAGCAGGTTGCCGTCGGGGTCGTCGAACACAGCCATGTGGCATACGCCCGTGTCGAAGGTGTCTTGGCCGAAGCTGACGCCGCGCTCCTCCAGGGTCGCCCGCGCGCTCGCCACGTCGTCCACGTGCAGGGCGATCCCGCTGCGCATCGGCGCGTGCTCGAGGCCCATCTTCTCGGCGTCGATCACGCTGATCGTCAGGTTGCCGGTCTCGAACTCGGCGTAGTTGCGCTCTTGCAGGTACACCGAGCGCTCCAAGCCGAGCGTCTCGCCGTAGAACTCCACCGCTCCCGGCAGATCCTTGGTGGGCACTGCCACGAAGTCCACCCGTGTGACCATCTCGCTCATGTTCAGGTCTCCTTGCTCTCGACTTCAGGCGCTCTCGGCCTGCACACGCCCCGACTTTACCGCCTGCACGAGGGCGTCGTAGTCGCGTTCGTTCTGGTCGGCATAGGCCTCGGAGAAGTCCACGATCGCCTGGTCGAAGACCCCGCCCGCCCCAAGATAGGAAGAGATCGCGATGCGGTCGCCCGTGCGCGCGTGGGCGCGCGCGAGCGTCCACGCGCACAGGGCGCCGTAGGCGCGCAGCTGGGGATGGTCCATCGTCTCGATTTCCACGCTCAACTTGCCGTCCCACAGCTGGCGTACATAGAAGTCGCGCGTCACTCCGTCGATGCCCGTGGCCGGAAGCCAACCCAAGAGGATGTCGCCGGAGGCCTGCATCAGGCGCTGGCCCTCGACCACGCGCTGGCCGTGGTTTGCGTACTGTGAGGCGCCCGCGTAGGGCTCGAGCACCGAGGCTTGCGCTTCCTTGGCCTGCAGCACGAGCGGGTCCTGCTCGTCGCGGCCCATGAACAAGAGCACCCAGGCCCGCGTGCCGACGCTGCCCACGCCCACGACCTTGCGCGCGATGCTCTGGAAGGTGTAGTCGCTCAGCAGCACCCCGTACTCGTCGGTGAGGCTTGAGCGATAGTCGGCCAGCATCTCCTCCAGGCGCTCGCGCAACTGCTCGCTCTCGGCTTGGCCCAACAGCTCCCGCAGCGGGACGACCAGAGGCGGTTCGCTGACGAAGCGCAACTGCCCGTCCACCGCTTCGGTGAGCTTGAGGACCGCGCGCGTGCTGTTCTTCGCGCGGGCCTTGCCCAGGCGCTTTTCCATCTGTTGCAGACGCTTGCCCTTGACCAGCTGCTGGGCGCGCACGACGCCCATGACGTCCTCGACGTTCAAGCTGGCGTACCACACGTCCAGATTGCCCATCTGAGCAAAGCCGCGCATCGACTGCCGGTAAGCCTGCGCCGTCCAAACCAGGACGTCGGCGATCTCCTGCCTGCTCAGATTGCGGTCGCGCCCGGCCACGCACAGGCTCACCGCCAAGCGCTTGACGTCCCACTCCCACGGACCCGGCAGGGTCTCGTCGAAATCGTTGATGTCGAACAGCATCTCGCGCTCGGGCGAGGCGAAGATGCCGAAGTTCGACAGGTGCGCGTCTCCGCACAGCTGCACCCGCATGCCCGAAGCCGGCGTTTGAGCCAGGTCTGCCGCCATGATCGCCGCCGCGCCCCGGTAGAACGTGAAGGGGGAGACGAGCATGCGCCCGTAGCGGATCGGCACCAGTTCCGCCACCCGGCTCTCAGCCTGGCCTTCGAGGATCGCGACCGGGTCCTCGCGGTCCTTCGGCGCCTTCCACTCCGCGTGGCTGGAGCGCGGCGTGTGCGCCCGCGCGTCCTTGCCTTCGGATTCGCGCCGCTTGACGGTCTCGGCGTCGCTCATGCGCCCGCTCCCGGATCCTCGTGTGTGGGTTGCTCAGGGGAGGCGACGGGCTTGGGTCCCTGCGGGAGCGGCCGCGTGTCCTCCGTGGAGGCGTCCGCAACGGACGTGCCCGGCGTGGTGGGGTCCGGTCCGCGCGGAGCGGTGGGTCCTGCGCCACCCGACCCGGCGCTTGCCAAGAAAGCCTTCGTGTGAACGTCGGGAAACTCCTTGGCGGTCTGACGCCGGAGCATCTCGGTGCCGAACGCGGCCAGCACGATGATGATCAGGACCCCGGTGAAAGTTTTGGTTGCCACGATCGGACCCCACGCGAACAGCAGCAGCAGAATGAACGCGACCGTCCCGAATGTGATGTCCGGTCGGTCGCGCAGGTAGGGGGCCATCAGCCGGCGCAGGTGTATAGCCGTGTGCGTCGATCCGGCGAGCAAGCCCGCGAGGATCAGGGGGATGCCGATCAAGACGGTCGACCACGCGATGTCGGCCAGCACGCTCGTGCCGATCGACCAGGCGGCCTGGGCCGCCGGCCTGACCGCTTCGGTGGTCGCCAGCGAGTCCACGACCTTAGTGCCGATGATTCCGCGCGCCACCACGACCACGAGCCCGGCGCCGATGAAGGCGACGCCGACCGCGATCAAGGTCTGGTGGCGTCGTCCGCGTGCCAGGTACACGGCGAGCGCGAACAAGGCGAACACCAAGAGGGGCAGCACCAGCGCGAGGCTGCGCAAGAGGTTGACCGCCTTCTGCATCGTGTTCAGCTGCTTGGAGGTGACGATCCGCAGCTGGGCGACTTTGGGTGGGATCTTTTCGACGAGGCTCGAGGGCGCGCCCACCTTTTGCGCAACTTCGCCGAGCATCGGGCGCAGGTCGAGCACGACCGCGCCGCCGCCGGGCAGCTTGACGATGCTGCCTTTGTTCTCGATCAGGCGCACGAACTGAGCGTGGGTGATCTGATTGGCCTTGCTCCACAGTTCCTGCACGCGGGGACGTTCGAGCAGCAGGTTGATGCCCTTCTGGACCACGTCTTTGAGTGCGCCCGCGGCCGGCGCGGCAAGCGGCTTCAGTTCGCTGGGCAGCTCTTTGCCAAGTTCGCCGGCGACGTCCACATTGGCGTAGAGCTGTTCGGTGAGGTAGACCGACACCGCTTCGCGGATCGGTGGGCTCTCGATCAGCTTCGTGTTGGTGTTCGTCCAGTAGCTCGTGTCCAGCAGCTGCCGGTTGGCCCAAACCGCGAAGATCGCCACGATCCCGAGCACGGTAGCCACGCCGATCAGGGAGCGCACGAGCCAACGGTGGGGGTGGGGGAGGGCCGCGTTCACTGGCGCCGGTCTCCGTTTCGCGGTGTCCGTCTGGTCAACGCCTGCGAACCGATACGGACAGGGAAACTCACACACTGCAGCCTACGCGGCGAAAGCGCGGGGCGGTAACCGTGTAACGCCGACAGGACTCTACGTGTTTTCACGCAGGTCGGCCCCGGTGGTGGTCGTCATGACCTGGGCCGCGCCGCCGCCGATAGCGCGTCGCACCAGGCCGGGCGCGAGGATCCGCAAGATGGCGGCGAGCGCGTAGGGTCGCGGCACGTAGCGCTCGGCGCGCCGCTCCACACCGGCCTGGAAGATCGCCTCGGCTGCCTTCTCGGGGGTGGAGACGATCCAGCGTGTGAGCGCCCGACCGGTCAGCTCGGCCTGGGGGAAGCCTTCGGTGGAGATGAAGCCGGGCAGCACCAGGCCGACATGAACCCCGTGGGGTTGCTCCTCGGCGCGCAGCGAATCGGACCAGCCGGCGAAGGCGTACTTGGAGGCGCTGTAGGCGCCCGTGCCGGCGCGCGCCACGCGCGCGGCGGTGCTGGCCACGTTGACGATCGCACTGGGCGCGCTGTCGCGCAAGATCGGCAACAGCGCCTCGGTCAGGCGCAGCTGGGCGTCGAAGTTGATCGCCATCGTGCGCCTCACGTTCTCATAGCCACCCTGCGCGAACGTGGCGCGCCAGGCGGCGCCCGCGTTGTTGACGAGCAGGTCCAGACGCCCGTGGCGCTCGGCCAGGTGAGAGCGGACGCGCTCGGGCGCGTCCTCGTCGAGCAGATCGACGGCCACGAAGCTGGCGCGCTCGCCGAGCGAGGCGGCCAGGGCGCGCAGGCGATCCTCACGACGCGCCACGACCACGACGGCGGCGTTCGGAACAAGCGCGAGTCGTCGTGCTGCGGCCTCGCCGATCCCGCTCGAGGCTCCGGTCACGACGACGACATATGGGTGGCTGCCGAGCCCATTGACGGATCGCTCTGTCATTGGGGGTCTGCTCCGTGGGGTTCTGCTCCGCTCACGGTGCGATGCTCGACGCCGCCGGCTCCCGCGATCAGAATGTCATCGACGAGCTCGGGAGCGAACAGGCCATGGCCGACGACTCCAGGCGTGGCCGACAGGCGCGCGGCCAGCTCGCGCGGATCCTCGACTGGACCGAAGTAGTCGGCGATCGGGTTGCCCTCGGGGCTCGGGGGCGCCTCGCGCAGTCGGGCCTCGCCGAGCAAGGCCAGCGTGGTGCGGGCGCCGAAGCGCAGCAGCTCCAGCGGCACGGGCGGGCGCAACTTGAGCACGGCCTTCTCGGCGGAGGCGATCGCCACGAAGCGGCTCGCCGCAGCGGCCACGATCTTCTCGCGCGTGTGAGCGCCGCCACCGCCCTTCACCAGCCAACCGCTCGGGTCGATCTGGTCGGCTCCGTCGATCGCGATGTCCAGCGGCGCCAGCTCGTCCAGCTCAGCCATCTCCAGGCCGAGATCGCGCGCCGCCTTCTCGGTGGCGGGGGAGGTGGCCACGCAGCGGATGCTCAGGCGCCGCGCGGCGAGCGCCGGAAGCAGATGGGCGACGGTCGTGCCGGTGCCCAGGCCGACTCTCTGCCCATCCAGCACCAGTTCGGCCGCAGCGTGGGCGGCCGCCTGCTTGAGGGCTTCGACGCCGCTCAGGGACGCTGGTGCAGGCGCGCGCGTGGACCCCATCGTGCCTGCGAGCCTACCGCGCGCGGGGCTCGCAACGTCACGCGCTCTGGTTGGCGCTCACCTGCGCTGCTCTGGGTCCTTCGCCGGCTTCGATTCGTGGAGCCTCGAGCGAGCCGTCGCCCCGCAGGAAGCGCCACACCGACATCAACATCAAGATCGTCATGATCCCCGCACTCGTGGCGCACCACTCGCAGACGGCGTGAATCGAGAACAGCTCGCGATAGGTCAGGTAGGCCGAGAAGCCGAAGCCTGCGAGCGTGAACACGAGCGTGGCGAAGCGGCTCGTCTCGGTTTCGCGGACCAGCAGCGAGGCGAGGATCACGATATAGCCGATCAGGCCCATCAGGGCCACGGGCACGCCGGCGAGCTTGGAGTAGACCGAGGTCTGCACCTTGGTGCAGCTTTCCCCGGCGGTGCAGGCCGGCTTGATACCTGCGTAGTGCACGTAGGTCAGGTAGCTGGCGATCCCCAAGCCTATGACGGCCAGCACGATCATCGCGATGCGGACCGTGCGCCGGCTCATTCTTTCAGGAGCTTTTCGATCGCCGTTTCGAACTGGCTGGCGTTCGTGAAGCCTGACACTTCCAGTTTCTGCAGAGCCCCACCCGTCTTGCCGATCATGAACGACGGGGTGCCCGTGAAACCGTTCTGGTTGGCGGCCTGGGCGTCGGCGATGACCTGATTGGGATAGGCCGGATCGTTGCGCGCCGCGCTCCATTCGGACAGGTTCAAGCCCGGCACTTGAGCAGCCAAGCCCTGCAGGTAGCTTTCGGTGACGTAGCCGCTGTCCTCTTCTCCCTGCTCGTGGTAGAAGAGCTCCAGGTAGTCCCACATCAGGTTCTGCTTGCCGGCGGCCAGCGCCGCGACCTGCTGGGTCTGGAAGGTTTCGCGTTCGCGCGTGGCGGTCTGCATCGAGTGGTACTCGATCTTGACCTTGCCGTCGCGCACGTACTTCTTGACGATCGTCGGCAGGGCGCTCAGCGTGAACTCCTTGCAGAACGGGCACTCCAGGTCGCCGAAGTACTGGAGCGTGATCGGGGCGTTGGGGTTGCCCAGGGCGATTGTGTGCTGGGGGATGCCCTGCAACAGCGAAACGACTTCAGTCTGGGCCGTCCTGGCCGCCGGGCTGCTCGGTGCGGGAGCTTTGGAGGAGCCGCCGCTGCCGGTCGCGACGAGGATGATCACGATGATCACGACCACCACGGCGGCGACGCCGCCCAGCTGGATCAGGCGCTTGCGCTGCGCCGACTGGGCCGCGCTTGCTTCCTCGATCGCCTTGCGTTCCTCGCGCGCCTGTTCGCGGCGCTGCTTGCGGGTCAGATCGGACTCGGGCTCGACTGGGCTCATGTCCCAACTTTTGCATACTTCGCCTGAAGATTGCTTAAGGACTTGGCGTGGGCGGGCCGAGCCGGAGGTCGAGCCGTGCGCAGACAAGGGGCATAGGTGGCCCTCGGCCGGCGAACCGGGCTTGGCTTGGGCGCCGGGCCGCGGAGGCCGGCGGCGGCCGTCGCCGGGCCTCGCGCGCGCGTGCGGGTCGTGCTCGTGGCGTAACGTAGACAGAGACACTGCCCCCGTAGCTCAGCTGGATAGAGCATCGGACTTCTAATCCGAGGGTCCCAGGTTCGAATCCTGGCGGGGGCGCTCAAACCGACCGCGGCGCCCAGTAGAAATTTATCCGCATGAAGACAGGTGAGGTCGTACGCCTTCTGGAAGAGGCTGGCTGGGAGCTTTCACGCACGCGCGGGAGTCATCACCAGTACAAGCATCCGCAGCGGCCGGGCAAGGTCACGGTGCCTGGGAAGCCAAGCAGCACGTTGCATCCCAAGACACTCGCTAGCATCTTGAGACAGGCAGGAATGGAGAAGCCATGACCCACCGCTATCTGATCGTTGTCGAGGGTGACGGTTCGACGAACTATTCGGCGTACAGCCCGGATGTGCCTGGCGTGGCGGCTGTGGGAGCCACTCGCGAGGAGTGCGAACGCGAGATGCGCGAGGCGATCGAGTTCCACATCGAAGGTCTGGCCGAGGACGGGGAACCGGTGCCCGAGGCGCACAGCACGGCTGGCTACGCCGTTGTTCAGGTTGCGTGAAGGTCTCCGTCGGTCCCTAACGTTCGACAAACGTCTCCTGTGACGCCGAAGCCGACGCGCTCTACCTGCACGTGGGCGAGCCCTCGACGGTGGTGGATTTCGACGAGTCGCCCGTGGGCCACGCTCTGCGCTTCGACGCCAATGGAGTCGATTCGTGGCGACCGCGGGAGACCGCTTGGTAGAGTGCGGCGCCAAAGCGCGTCGGCCCCCTGCTTGCGCACCGACAACTGGGAGAAAGCATGTTTCGTATCCGGTTCGCAGACGGTATGGCTGGGCAGGTAAGGGGTGTGGGGCGCGGGCACATGCGGATAGGACAAGCACTACTTGTCTCCGCTGTCAGTGTCGCGGTGATGCTGGCGTTTGCGGCCTCGGCGCTGGCAACTGGGGTTGCCCTTGATGCCCCGGACAACGGAACCGCACCGCTTATCGCCTATGACGCCTCGACGCAGACTACGTATGTCGCCTGGTCTGATCCGGTCAAGCCCGCCGTCGATCTGTGCATCCTGCCATCAGGCGCCACCGGTTGCGAGGGTGGTGCGCCGGTGCCGCTCGAAGACTCACTATTCACAGGCGCAAACTTTTCCGGTCCCGGGGGACTTGTAGTCCTTCCTGGAGGGGAGGTGGTTGTCATCGGCGATACCACGGTGAACGGAAGCATTGCTTGGATCTCACCCGCGGGCGGCGGAGGGTTCCTCTCGGCCAAACAGGGCTTGCAGAACGGTGGCGAGCCTATCAGCAATGTTTCGCTCTTCTACGCGTTCGGAAATGCCGTTGCGCTCAGCGGCACAGACGTTGGTCTACTGGACGACTACGGCGACTTCTTTGGCGACACATCCCTCACCTCGGTCTCGCCCACTATCTCCGCACCCAACAGCAACCAGAAAACGAGCCCGGCGGAAGGCGAGTTTCCGAGGAAGTCGCTTGAGACGGCGGGACCGGAGGTCGCCGCCGAGCCCGCGCCTGCCCCGGCGCCTGTGGGCAGCGACATCGTGGTCGGCGTCGGCGACAACTTCGGCGGGCCGAACGAAGTCCTTCCGGGATGTCTCAACAAGGAAGGCACCGGCTACGGTGTGTCAGTCGGCGAGGTCGACGGCACCTCCAAGGCTGCGGGCACCCTCAACGCCAAGGGGTTGCCGGGGTACGGAGTGCTCGCGTGCTCTGCTCAGGAGCCTGTACTGGCACAGGGGGGCGCAGACGGGATCGGCCTTGTCGAGGAGGAAGGCGACGGCATCGACGGCGCCGGAGAAATGATCACCCTCGACTATCGTCCGTTCATCGCCACGGCCAGCGGAGGCACGTTCGGCGCCCCGGTGCAGCTGGCCGACGTGACTCACGAGTCCCTCGGTGGCGTTGACGGTCTCGATCTCGCCGAGGATTCCGGTAGTGGCGTATATGCCACGTGGCTCGACTCCCAAGGCCTCGTGCTCGACTACAGCGCCAACGGCGGCGCCAGCTGGGAACCACCCGTCGTCGTGCCGGAACCGGCGGGTGGCCCACAGGGCCACCCGGTGATTGTCGGCACCGGCGGCGGCAGCGTTGAGATCGCATACGAAAGCAACCCCGGCACCGGGACGCAGGTATTCCTGGAATCAGTCAACTATGCGGCGCTTGCCGCCGCGCCCACTACGCTCACGACGACCCAGACTTCGGGCACGACAACGGGCACATCGATCACGGTACCCGCCGGCACCGTCGGCGAGACCGACCGCGCGACGATTGCCGGCACCAATGCCGCCGGGGCGACCGGCACGGTTACCTACGCCCTCTTCTCGAGTTCGGCGTGCAGCGCGGCCAGCAGGGTGTTCAGTGGCGCCGCCGCCGTAACGGGCGGCGCTGCCGGATCGTCCCCCGCTGTCACGACGGCGCTGTCTGTGGGCATCTATTACTGGCAGGCCGCATACAGCGGTGACGCCCATAACCTGGCCAGCACGAGCGCCTGCGGCTCTGAGGCGCTGACTGTTACACCGGCTGCTGCCGGAAGCAAAGAAAGCAAAGGTACGGGAGGCGGCGCTACCGTCGAAGGCGCCGGCACGAGCACAAGCACGACCGTCACGCTCACAGTCACGTGCACTTCGACGCCGTGCACGATCACGATCACGATCACGATCCCCGAATCGAGCGGCAAAGCGGCCACGGCGCGCAAGAAGAAAAGCAAGCGTCCGAAGATCATCACGCTGGCGAGCGGCAAA
Organism: uncultured Solirubrobacterales bacterium; assembly: GCA_963809705.1. Classification (GTDB taxonomy): domain Bacteria; phylum Actinomycetota; class Thermoleophilia; order Solirubrobacterales; family Solirubrobacteraceae; genus Palsa-744. Next base: position 71,466 of record CAWEKF010000003.1, read on the forward strand.
TTCACGATCGCAACCGCTGGCCCGCACAAGGTGACTCTGCACCTGACCAAAGCCGGCAAGCGGTTGTTTGCCCGCGATCACGGTCGTGTCAAAGCAAAGGCGCTCGTGGCCGACAAGACGGCGGCTGGCACGGAGACTACGACGCGAACCGTCTCGTTCTCGCCTGCCAAAACCAAACATAAACACAAGAAGTGACGTAGGGCAGGTGGCCGGGCGAGGCTGGGCCCGGCTGTAGGATCGGCCGCCGCCGATGTTCCTGCTGACCGTGCTGCTCTACCCGCTCGTGCTTGCCCTGCTGTGTGGGGGCGCGGGCCTGCTCGTGGACCGGGTCAGCGGGGGAGTGGCGCCCGCGATGCTGCTGCTCACAACCGGCGCGGCGGCGTTGATCGCGATCTCTCAGTTGACGACGTACGTGGCGCCGCTCGCGCCGACCACACCGTATGTGCTCGTGGCGGTGGCGGTGGCCGGCGCGATCGCGGGATGGGATCGGGCGAGGACGCTCGCGCGCGCGTGGCGCTCGTCGCTGTGGCAGATCGGCGTAGGGCCGCTCGCCTACGCGCTTGCGCTCGCGCCGGTTCTGCTGGCGGGCAGGCCGAGCTTCTCCTCCTACCTGGCTTTGGCCGACTCGGCGGTGCACATGGTGGGCGCCGATTTCCTGATCCGCCACGGCCAGGACTTCTCGCATCTGGATCTGGCCAACTCCTATGGCGCGACGATCCACAACTACTACGGCGAGAGCTACCCCTCGGGCGTGGACACCCTGTTTGGCGGCTCCTCTTTCTTGGCGGGTCTGCCCCTGATCTGGACGTTCCAGCCGTTCACCGCTTTCATGCTCGCCACCGCCACGGGTCCAGCCTGGGTGCTGGTGCGGCGAGCGGGCTTGGGCGCTGCGACCGCAGGGGCGCGCGCGTGGACCGCGGTGGCAACCCTGACCGTGACCTTGCCGGCGCTCGTGTACGCCTATGAGCTGATCGGCTCGATCAAGGAGATCGTCGCGCTGGCCTTGATCTTGAGTATGGGCGCCTGGGTGGTCGAACACCGGCGCTGGCTGTGGAGCGGGGCGCGTGGCGCGATTCCCTTCGCCCTGACCGTGGCCGCCGGGGTGGGTGCGCTGGGGGTCGCTTTCGGCGCCTGGGCGCTCGCCTCCGCGGTGGCTCTGGGCGCGATGGCGGTGCTCGAGCTGGGCAGTGCCCGGGGGAGGCGCGCGCCCTTCTTGCGGCGCCTGGGCGCCCTGCTGGCAGGCGGCGCGCTCGTGCTGCTGCTCGGCGCCTGGCCGACTTGGGCCAACGTGTCGGGCTCGGTCACCGTCGCGCAGGGGATCGCCTCGACCTCGAACCCGGGCAACCTCCACTCGCCGCTTCATCCCACCCAGCTCTTGGGGGTATGGCTGGGCGGCAGCTACAAGCTGCTGCCGACCGGACTTGGATTGACGCTCACCTCGGTGATCGTGGCGCTCGTCTTGCTGTTGGCGTTGATGGGTTTGGGGATTGTTGTTCGTACTGGTCGCTACGACCTGGCTGTCTGGTCTGTTGCGATGCTGATCGTGTGGCTGATAGTGCGAGCGTCCGCGACCACATGGGCCGACGCGAAGGCCCTGATGCTCACCTCTCCCGCGGTCGTGGTGATGGCCTGGGCGGGCATCGCCGCTTTGCTTGCGAGCGGAGTCAGAGGCTTGCGGGCGCTCGCCCCGGTGCTTGCGTTTGCGCTGCTCGGCGGGGTGGTCGCCTCCGACGCGCTCCAGTACAACGCCTCCAATCTGGCTCCCACGGCGCGCTTTGACGAGCTGGCCTCGATCGACTCTCGCTTTGGCGGGCGCGGCTCGACCCTGTTCACCGATTTCGACGAATACTCGCTCTACCTGTTGCGCGACATGGACGTGGGGGGTCCCAACTTCGTCTATCCGCCGCCCTCGCTTGCGGGAGCCGCCGCTGGGCACGGTCGCCCGGTGCAGCTGAATCGGATAGCGCCCGCCAAGCTGCTGGCCTACCCCTTGATCGTGACGCGTCGCGACCCCACGGCGGTGCGCCCGCCGGCCGCCTATCGCCTGCTGTGGCAGGGCGCTTACTACCAGGTGTGGGGCCGGCTGCCGGGGGCGCGCCCGGCGCTTGCGCACATCGCCGTGGCGCCACCGCCCGTCTCCGTCCTGACGACTCGGCCTGTCCTCTCGCGGGCGTCGGGCGCCGCGAGCCGGCCGGCTCTCGCGCGTGCGCGCTGCGTGAGAGCGCTCGCGGGGGCATTGGGCTCACCTACGGTAAGGCGCCACGAAAACAGCATGCGCCTCGTGGCCGCGCTCGCGCCGCAGCTCATCACGGTGCCGATCCCGCGCTCTCGCCTGCGCCGTCCCGCCGGCTGGACACGCGCGGGCCAGCGCATCCTTATGACCCGGTCGGGCAGCCTGCGGCTCGCGTTCGGGTTGCCGCGTGGCGGCCTGTGGCAGGTTTGGCTGCAGGGCGATGTCATGCGCCCCGTGCACGTCGCCGTCGATGGGCGCCCGCTTGGATCGTTGGGTGGCCAGCTGGGCGGCAACACCCTGGTCGCCAACACCCTTTCGCCGCTGACGGTGAGGCTAGCGGGCGGGGCGCACACGTTCACGATCGTGCGTCCCGGCGCGAGCCTCGCTCCGGGCGACGGCGGCGCGGCGGTGCTGGCCGGGGTCTTCCTCACGCCCGCCAGTCTGGCCGGACAGCCCGCGCTCGTGACGGCGCCAGTGGCTCGCTGGCGCTCGTTGTGCCGCCGCCCCGCGCAGTGGGTGGAGCTTCTCGTCGGCGCCCGGCCCTAGCCTTCGCTTGAGTGTGAGCGAGCCACGACGCCCATCCACCGATGAGATCCTGCTCGGCGATTGCCTTGACGTTCTGCCGCGCTTCGCCGACGGTTCGTTCCAGTTGATCTATATCGACCCGCCCTTCAACACCGGTCGCGAGCAGACGCGCAAGTCGATGCGCACCGTTGCCGACGAGGATGGCGACAGGACCGGATTTCAAGGACGCCGCTACGCCACCAGGCTGCTTGGCGAAAGCTCATACAGCGACTCCTTCGAGGATTATCTCGCCTTTCTCGCCCCCCGCTTGGAGCATGCGCGGCGGCTGCTTGCGCGCGAAGGCACGCTCTATTTCCATATCGACTATCGCGAGGCCCACTACTGCAAGCTCCTACTCGATGAGATCTTCGGGCGCGAGTGCTTTCTCAACGAGCTGATCTGGGCGTACGACTATGGCGCGCGCTCGCGCCGGCGCTGGCCCTCAAAGCACGACACGATCCTCGTCTATGTGCGCGATCCTGGCGACTACTACTTCGACTCCAGCGAGGTGGACCGCGAGCCGTACATGTCGCCCGGCCTGGTCGGTCCCGAGAAGGCGGCGCGCGGCAAGCTGCCCACCGACGTGTGGTGGCACACGATCGTGCCGACCTCGGGCGCCGAGAAGACCGGCTATCCGACCCAGAAGCCCGAGGGGATCGTGAGGCGCATGGTAGGCGCCTCCACGCGTCCCGGTGACTGGTGCCTTGACTTCTTTGCCGGCTCGGGCACTCTGGGCGCGGTCGCCGCCAAGCTGGGGCGTCGCTTCGTGTTGATCGATTCCAACCCCGAGGCGGTCGAGGTCATGCGCGCGCGCTTGCCCTCCGGTGGCCGGCCGCCGAAGGCGGCGGGCGCGATGGCGAGGTAGGGTCTAGGCGGTGCCCGGCCGTGTCCTGATCCTCACCTGGGAGTATCCCCCTGTGATCGAGGGGGGGCTCGCTCGTCACGTGCGCAAGCTCGCTGAGGAGTTGGTCGCTCAGGGCGCCGTCGTGGACGTGCTCACGCGCGGGCGCGAGGAGGAGTCCCGGTCCAGCGAACTCCAGAACGGCGTGAGCGTCCATCGTGTGTGCGAGCCCCGCTTCCCGCAGGACCTAGACCGCTTCCTGGGGTGGGTCGAGCAGATGAACCAGGACATGCTCGCCGCCGGGCTCGCGCTCGCCGAAGAGCACGCCTACGAGCTGGTGCACGGCCATGACTGGCTCGTCGCCCACGCCTCCGCTGCCCTGTCGGACCTTCTGGGGATCCCGTATATCACCACGATCCACGCGACCGAGCACGGTCGCCACCAGGGTTGGGTGGACAAACCGCCGCAGTCCGATATCCACGCGATCGAGCGCTGGATGGCCAACCGGGCCGACTCGGTGATCACCTGCTCGCACTACATGCGCGGTCATGCGGCCGACATCTATGACATCGACGAGCGGCGCATAACCGTGATCCCCAACGGCATCGACCCGGCCGATCTGCGCCCGGTCGACGACCTGAACGCGCTGCGCCTGCAGTTCGCCCAGCGCGAGGAGAAGCTGGTCCTGCTGGTCGGGCGCTTGGTCTACGAGAAGGGCTTTCAGCTGGCGTTCGACGCGCTGCCAGGGGTGATCGAGAAGGTCCCCGGTGTGCGCTTCCTCGTGGCCGGCTCAGGCACGCACGAGGCCGAGCTCAGGGCCCAGGCCGAGCGCTTGGGGCTCAGCGAGCGGGGCGTCTTTTTGGGTTGGATCGGGGATGATGCTCTGCACTCGCTGTACCGGATCGCCGACCTTTGCGTGGTGCCCTCTTTGTATGAGCCGTTCGGCCTGGTCGCTCTGGAGGCGATGGCCTCGGGCTGTCCTTGCATCGTGGCCGACACGGGCGGTCTGCGCGAGGTGGTGCCGGCAGGCGAGCGTGTCGGGTTGCGCTTCAACGGCGGCGACGCCGAGCATCTGGGCGTGATGATCGAACGGCTGTTGGTGGATGAGGAGCTGCGCGACCGGCTCGTAACCGAGGCATCCGAGCACGTGCTGTCCTTCGACTGGACCGATGTCGCTCAGCGCACCACTACCGTCTATGAAGACCTGATGCCACGGGTAGAGACGACCAGGAGGGAGTGAGATGCTCGAAGGGTTGATGCAAGACGACTTCCCGCTCACGCTTCAGCATCCGCTACACCGGATGCGCTCGGTTCATCCGGGCGCCGAGGTCGTCACGCTGACCGATGACGGCCTGGTGCGCGCCAGCTATGGCGAGGTCGCCGAGCGCGTCGACCGCCTCGCGCGCGTGCTCGAGCGCTTGGGCGTCAAACAGGGAGACCGGGTGGGCACTTTCGCCTGGAACAACCAGCGCCACCTCGAGCTCTACATGGCCGTGCCCTGCATCGGCGCTGTTCTGCACACGCTCAACATCCGACTGTTCGCCGAGCAGTTGACCTATATCGTCAACCACGCCGAGGACGGTGTCATCTTCGTCGACGACTCGCTCCTACCGATCTTCCAAGAGCTGGCGCCAACATTCAGGGGCGTGCGCCACTACGTGATGATGGGGGATGGGGAGGAAGATCCCACCCGCCCCTCGCTGCCCAATGCCCTGCGCTACGAGGAGCTGCTCGAAGAAGCGGGCCCCGGTGCCTATGACTACCCGACTCTCGACGAGCGCCAGGCCGCGGCGCTCTGCTACACGAGCGGCACGACCGGCAACCCCAAGGGCGTGCTCTACTCGCACCGCTCGATCTCGCTGCATTCGACGGCCTCTTTGATGAAGGACGCTTTGGGCCTCTCCCAGCGCGATCGCGCGCTCTTGGTCGTGCCGATGTTCCACGTCAACGCCTGGGGCATTCCCCACGCCGCCGCGCTCGCCGGCGCCGACCTGGTGATGCCCGACCATTTTCTCCAAGCCGAGCCCTTGGCCAAGCTGATCGAGGCCGAGCGACCGACGATCATGGGTTGTGTGCCGACGATATTCGCGGATTTGCTGCGCTACGCCGACACGCACGACGTCGATATCTCCTCCCTCCAGAACGCTGCCTGTGGCGGCTCAGCGGTTCCACGTCAGCTGATGCGCGACTTCGAGGAGCGCCACTCGGTGAACGTGTTCCAGGCGTGGGGGATGACAGAGACGAGCCCGGTCGCCTCCTATTCGCGCCCGGACGAGTCGGCCGGCCACGACGAGCCCCATTGGGACATGCGCGCCAAGCAGGGCAAGCCGCTGCCTTGGGTGCAGGCGAGGCTGGTCGGCGAGGACGGCCAGGAGGTTGCCTGGGACGGGCAGTCCACCGGCGAGCTGGAGGTGCGCGGGCCGTGGATCGCCGCCTCTTACTTCGAGGATCCCTCCGGCGCCGAGCGCTTCCACGATGGTTGGCTGCGCACCGGCGACATCGCCTCGATCGACGAGCAGGCCTTCATCCAGATCACCGATCGCTCCAAGGACGTGATCAAGTCTGGCGGCGAGTGGATCTCCTCGGTCGAGCTTGAGAACGAGGTGATGTCCCACCCTGACGTGATCGAGGCGGCGGTGATCGCCAAGCCCGACGAGCGCTGGGCCGAGCGGCCGCTGTGCTGCGTGGTCGTGCGCGAGGGCGCCTCGCTCTCGGCCGAGCAGCTCACCGAGCACCTGCGGGGCCGCGTGGCCAAGTGGTGGCTGCCCGACGAGTTCGCCTTCGTCGCGGAGGTGCCAAAGACGAGCGTCGGCAAGTTCGACAAGAAGGTCCTGCGCGCCCATCTGCGACAGGGCACCCTGCAGGGACGCGTCAAGGTGGGCGCTTGAAAGCGGCAGATCTGGCGTTTGCGATCACGGGATTTGCGGAACACCATGCAGGAGAATCCATTACTGAGCAAAAAGGGGTTCTCGGGTAGACTGACGCGATCGCAGCAGCGCCAAGCGATTGGCAAGGCTCTCAAAGGAAATGAGGGGCTCTTCGAAGAGGAGCCCAAGCGAACCACCGGACGCGGGAGATAGCAACATGCGAAACGACTTCACGGCCTGCGATGGGCCAAGCACGGCAAAGGTAGCGGCGACCGACAGCGGCCGCTTGCGCCGGCGCCGGACGATGCGCCGCGGGCTGCTCGCTCTCCCGCTTGCGCTTGTTCTGATCGCGGGCGGGGCCACGACGGCTCTTGCCGCCGAACCGACGAGCGGCTACAGCCAGACTTCGCCCGCTCCGAAAACGACGCCTTCGCCCAAAGGCGAAGCCGCCCCGACGAACACGTCGAGCACTCCGAGCAAAGAAACCACCACCCCCACGCCGACCTCGAGCATCGAACCGACGGCTACCACGGCCACGAAAGCCACGACCCTGCCTTTCACCGGCCTTGACCTGCGCTGGGTGATCCTCGCCGGCGTGCTCCTGGTCGGGATGGGCATGTCGATCGTGCTGGTCCAGCGCGGTCGCGGTGGCAGCGCCAACCGTTAGCTGACAATCACGAGATCGCCGATCGCGAGTAGCGGGTAGACCTGACCCGCTGTTCCGATCGGCAGCTCGACGCAGCCGTTGGACTGCGGCGTGCCGTAGGACGCGCGCGGGAAGCCGTGGACGGCGTCGCCGCCGTTGAAGTAATTGACCCAAGGCACGCCCGGATCGCTGTATTTACTGCCGTCGGGGTTGGTGCCGGTCATCGTCGTCGAGGTGTAGCGGGCGTAGATCGGGAACGTGCCCTGTTCGGTCGTGGCTCCCGAGACGCCCGTGTTCGCGGGCGTGGTGATGACCACCCGATTGCCGCGGTGGACCTCGAGCGTCTCGGGGATCGACTCGCTTACGGTCACGAACGTGTACGGCTGCGGGTCGCCGTGGCCGAGCGTCTCGGCGGCCAGCAGCGAGGCCCACGTCGAGCGTTCGGGCGAACCGCTGGGGGACAGGCCGTGGTCCTCCTGGAAGACGATCAGCGCGCCGCGCGTGGTCGGGTCCATGGCTCCGTAGCGCAGGCCCGGAGCGTGGGGCACGTTCGGCGAGAGCCTGGCCGCCGGCGGGTTGAAGGCGTAGCGAGCCGCCAGCGCGCGCGACTCGGCTTTGTCGCCGCTGTTGCGCCCGTGCGAGGCGTCGATCGTGTAGGGCAGGTAATTCAGGCGGGCGAGCGTCTGCTGTAGGGCTTGGAGCCCCGGGCAGGCCACGTTCAGCCTGTATTGGCGGCGCCGGCCACCCAAGGGCAGATCGCCGGTGGCGGTCGTCCCGGCCCACACCGTCAGGGTGTAGCTGGAGCACGGCTCGAGCGTGGACTTCGGTTGGAAGGACACGTAGTTGCCCACCGTGCTCCACTTGCCGGCCGCGGCCGGTGTCAGCATCGGAACCGGCGAGCCCGGCGCGGGTGCTCCGGACAGCCTGACCCGCAGAGGAGCGGCGCCGTCGGCGATCGTCGAGTGGGGCAGGGACGTTATGCGGGTGTGCGCGGTCGGCTTGGGAGGCGCAGGCGTCGTCGATACAGGCGTCGTCGCGGGTACGGGCGTCGTGGCTGGCGGCGTCGTCGGCGTGCCCGCGAGCGCCGTGGCCGATGAGGTCGTGGCAAGCGCGCAGGCCAGTGCAATGAGGATTCTTGTGTTCACGCCCGTGAAGGGTAGCCAGTCCAGCGGAGGGCTCGACGCCGGTCGTCATCCCGATCCACCAGTCGGTACTATTCTGGGATGGCCGCATCGCCCGGTGGCGTCCCCGAACATTTCGACGCGATCGTCGTCGGCTCGGGCTTCGGCGGCTCGGTGACCGCCGCGCGTCTGGCACAAGCGGATTGGAAAGTGTGTGTATTGGAGCGCGGCAAGGACTATCCGCCGCAGAGCTTCCCCCGCAGTCCGCTCGAGGTCAAGCGGAACTTCTGGAAGCCGAGCGAGGGCTTGCACGGCATGTTCGACGTGTGGTCCTTCGACGGGATCGACGCCGTCTGCGCCAGCGGCCTCGGTGGCGGGTCGTTGATCTATGCCAACGTTTTCATCCGCAAGGACGAGCACTGGTTCGTAAAAGAAGACCTCGCCCACGGCGGCTATGAGGACTGGCCGGTGACCCGCGCCGAGTTGGATCCTCACTACGAGCGGGTCGAATTACGCATCGGAGTGCAGGAGTTTCCGCTCGCTCAGAAACCGTATGACAGAACACCGAAGGTGCTCGCCTACCGCGACGCGGCTGAGCGCCTCAAACAGCGCGGCTCAGAGGCCGAATGGTTATTGGCGCCGCTGGCCGTCACGTTCGCCAACGAGGGCTCACCGGCGGTGCCGGGCGAGCCGATCCGCGAACCGGGCAACCTGCACGGACGCACGCGCACAACCTGTCAGCTGTGCGGGGAGTGCGACATCGGCTGTAACTACGGCGCCAAGAACACGCTCGACTACAACTACCTGACAGACGCCTGGAGGGCGCGGGCCGACCTGCGCACGCGCTGTGAGGTGCGCAGCTTCGAGCCCGCCGACGGTGGCGGCTACCTCGTTCGCTACGTCCGTCGCGAGCCGCACGACGAAGGCCGTCCGGTGAAGACCTCCGAGCTGCCTTTGCACACGCTCAGCTGCAAGCACCTGATCCTCTCGGCCGGCACACTGGGCACAACCCGGTTGATGCTGCGCAACAGCCAGGTGTTGCCGGGGCTCTCAAAGAGCCAGCTCGGCCTTGGCTTTTCGGGCAACGGCGACCTGCTCACCTTCGCGTTTCGCTGCTCCCAGCAAACGGCCGACGGCAAAAAAGAGCCGCTGGTGATCGATGCGCCACGCGGGCCGGCGATCACGAGCGCGATCCGGATGCCAGACGCGCGCGACAGCGGTGGCGGAGTGTCCCCCGAGGAAGGTCGGGGCTTCTACCTGGAGGACGCCGGCTACCCGCAGGCAGTCAGTTGGGTGCTGGAGGCGCTGGAAGAGCCCAAGAACCTGATCGAGCAGATCCCTCGATTCGTGAGCGAGCTGTTTCGGCATCCGCGCCACCGCCACAGCGAGATCGGCGCGGTCATCTCGAGCCTGTTCGGCGACTGTGACCTGTCTTCGACCGTGCTGCCGCTATTGGGCATGGGTCGCGATGTGCCCAGCGGCAGGATGAGCTTGGGCGGCAAGCGCCTGGAGCTCGAATTCTCCAAGGACGGGCCTTCGCGCGACTTCTTCGACCGGGTGCGCGCCTTCTCGCGCGAAATGGCACACGAGCTGGGCGGCAAGTTTCGCGACAATCCGATGTGGTACGAGGATCGCGTGATCACCGTCCATTCGCTCGGCGGCTGTCGCATGGGCCGCTCGCCGCACGAGGGTGTCGTCGATGCCCACGGCCGCGTGTTCAACCAGCCGGGGCTGCACATCGCCGACGGCTCGGTCATGCCGGGGCCGGTCGGGCCGAATCCGTCCCTGACGATCGCCGCGCTGGCCGACCGCTTCGCCGACGCGATCCTGGACGGGCGGGACGAGCCCGCCTGAGATGGTCTCGCTTGCTTTCACCGAGGAGATGAAGGGCTATGTGAGCCTCGGCGAGTCCGACTTCGATCGTGGCTATCGCGCCGGCAAGGACGTCGGCGCCGCGTTCATGTTTCACCTCACGATCGCGACCGAGGACATCGACCGCTTCATCGCCGATGCGCAGCACACCGCGAGCGCCGAGGGCTGGATCGAATCGGCGCTCTTCGGCGGCAAGCGGTCGGTCGAAGAGGGAGTGTTCAACCTGTTCGTCGAGGAGAGCCCCGGATACAAGCGAATGCTCTATCGCCTCCTGTTCGCCGACGGCGAAGGAAACCCGCGGACGATGACCGGCTTCAAGGAAGTGCGCCACGAGCACGGCCTCGACGTGTGGTCGGAGACCACGACGCTCTTCACCCGTGTGCTGGAAGGGCACGTGGCGCCCGAGCAGGACGCGGGAGCGTCGGTGCTGGCGAGCGGCATCCTGCACATCCATCCGCTGGATTTCGCGCGCCAGCTGACGACGTTCCGCGTCGACCCGGCGCACCGGGTCGACGCGATCGGACGCTTCGGGGCGCTGTTCGCCGGCGAGTTGTGGAGCGTGTACGGCCCGGAGGGCAAAGGGTGAGCGAGCGCTTCGAGCGCGTCGTGGAGTTCGCAGCGGGCGACGGCCTGCAATGCAATGTGATCAACGTTCGTGGCGAGTGTGAGCCCACCAAGGGGCCTGTCCTGCTCGTGCACGGCGCCGGGGTGCGCGCCAAAATCTTCGGGGCTCCGAGCGGACGCAACCTCGTGGACGTGCTCGTCGAGGACGGCTGGGACGTGTGGCTTGAGAACTGGCGCGCCTCGATCGACATTCCCCACAACCACTGGACGCTCGACCAGGCGGCCGTCTATGACCATCCGCGTGCGGTGGAGACCGTGTGCTCGCATACCGGCGCCGCCTCGATCAAGGCGGTGATCCACTGTCAGGGCTCGACCAGCTTCATGATGAGCGCGCTCGCCGGGCTCGTGCCGCAGGTGCAGACGATCGTCTCCAACGCCGTTTCGATCCATCCGCTCGTGCCCCGCCTCGCAGGCCTGAAGCTGCGCAGCATGATCCCGGCCACCGCCAGGGTCCTTGGCTACCTGGATCCCCAGTGGGGACGGGTCGGCGCGCCCTGGATCGTGCCCAAGCTGGTGAACGCCTGGATCAAGCTCGACCATCACGAGTGCGAGAACAGTGTGTGCAAGTGGTCCAGCTACACCTACGGCGCCGGCAAGCCGACCCTGTGGCGCCACGAGAACCTCAACGAGTCCACCCACGAATGGCTCAAGGGCGAGTTCGCGGCGGTGCCGCTCACCTTCTTCTCGCAGATCCTGAAGTGCGTGCGCGCCGGTCGTCTGCTTGCGGTCGAACATCATCCGCAGCTGCCGCGCGACTTCACCGCCCAGGCGCCGCTCACCGACGCTCGCGTCGTTTTCCTGGCGGGCGCGCTCAACAAGTGCTTCGTGGCGGAGAGCCAACTGGCCTCGCACGCTTGGTTTGCAAGCTATGCCCCGAATCGCACGGCGCTGCACGTGTTCGACGACTACGGTCACCTCGACGTGTTCATGGGCAAGCACGCGTCTCGCGACATATTTCCCACGATCCTCGCCGAGCTGGAGGATGCAGGCGGGCGACGGGCGTGAGGGCGCCGGGGCGGATCCGCCGCGAGACGGGCCGCCACGCGCTGGTGGACGCCATCCCCTTCGCCCTGCCGGTGGCCTCGCGCGAAAGCCCGGCCTTGATGGCGGCCTTCTCGATCGACGCGCGCGCCGCGGCTGACTTGCTGGCCGGGCAGGAGGTCCATCCGCTGCGAATCTGGGGCGGGCGAGCCCTCCTGCTGATCACGGTGGTCGACTATCGCTCCACCAACATCGGTCGCTACGTCGAGTTCTCCATCGCGATCGCCTGCACCCATGGCACGTCGGCTGGGCCGGCACTGATCCCGGCGCTTCCCTTGGCACAGCGGCTGTTTGGCACAGGCCAGTACGTCGTCGACCTGCCTGTCTCAAGCGAAGTCTCGGTGAAGGGCGGCAAGGGCATCTGGGGAATGCCCAAGCACCAGGCCAACCTCGACTTCGTGATCGCCCCCCACACCGTCTCAAGCCAATATGTCCTGGACGGCCAGCTGTGCGTGCGCATCGAGGTCGACCGTCCCCGTTTCGAGCGCCTGCCACTGGCGATGAGGACGTCCAACTACTGTGCTTTCAGGGGTCTCTTGATGAAGTCGAACATCTCCTTCCGCGGTCACGCCGGCTTCAACCTGCCGCTAACGCGCTCGGCTCGGCTGCGCATCGGCGAGCACCCGCGCGTGCAGCGGCTGGGGCGCCTCGACATCTCCTCGCGTCCGTTGTTCAGCGGCTATTTTCCCTCCACCGAAGGCATCCTCGACGACCACATCGACTCATGGTTTCTGTCCTTCAGAGAACCACCTACGAGCGTTCCGGAAGGATTGGAGAGCGTCGTGAACCTCGGTCAAAGCCAGGAGTGGCTCGCGCCGCCTGAGGATCCCGCGCTCGGAGAGCCCGGGGCGCAAGCCGCGACGCCTTAGCGTCCTCGGCTCAGGCGATCGTCTCGCTGCGCGAGGTCGTTCCCTGTTCGTCGCGGTAGCGCACCTCGATCTGGGGGCCGGCGAAATCCAGGACGGCGAAGCCCATACGTCCCCAGTGGTCGCCGTGATACTTGGAGAACCCGGTTTCCTGCCAAGCGCCCGGCGCGGGGATGTGTTCGTCGGGCGTATGGGTCATGAGCACGGGCACGCCGCCGTGGCCGATGCAGCGCGGGATCTCCACGCCGCCGGCAGCTTGGAAGCCCATCAAGCGATGCTCGTGGCCCCACAGCCAGGCGGTGACGCGCCCGTCCTTGAGCACGGGCGCAAGCTTCGCGGGCAAGGTGGGGCCGAGGTCCTCGGTGTCGTACACCGAGACGAGCTGATGGTGGCTGAGCAGCATCAGCTTGCGCTCCGATTCTCCGGCCACGCGCTCCACATAGCTGGCCTGGGGGTCCTCCAGCACGCCGACCATGCCGAGCGACAGCACGTCGGGGTCCCAGGCGGTGTCGAGGCCGACGATGTCCCAGGATGGCGAGCGCAGACGGAAGTAGCTTGTGGGCTTGCCGTCGGCTGAGCTCCTGCTTGGCGAAGCGCTCGTCGCCAAGCAAAGTCTTGAAGTAACCAAAGCCGCCACCGTACATGTCGTGGTTGCCGTTCAGCGACCACGAGGTGACCCCTTCGGCGGCTTGCTCTAAGCTCACGGGCCACATTCCCGGTGCGAGCACGTGATGGCGCACCTCTCGCTCCTCGCCCGAGTAGTAGATGTCGCCGAGGTGGATCACATGCGCCTCGCGGCCTTCCGCCAGCGCCTTGGAGACCTCTTCGGCCATGTGCTCGGCCACCCTGCGCGCGCGGGGAAGTCCGGTCCCCCAATCGCCGACGATCACCACGCATGCGTCGTCGGCGATCTCGTACTCGGCCGGCAGGGGGTTGAACGAGTGGTTGCCGCGGGCCAGGCGATCGAGCACCGCCCCGGCCACATCGATCACCCAGTTGGGATCGTCAGGCCCGAAGCGCACTGGGTGCAGGATCGACTCGATCAGATGGATCAACCAACTCAATGGGCCGCGATGCGCGGGCGCTTCTCCGGGTACGCCGCGTTCGCGCAGCTTGCCCTCCAAGGTGCTCTGCATCAGGCTCTGGATCGGATCGCGCGACATGAACGGGACTTCGGCGGTCTTCCTGCCGCCTGAGGAGGCAAGTCCGGGCGCGACGGGCGGCAGCGCCGCACGCAGCTGGGCCACCGGATCGCCCTTGCCGGCGAACGTGTCGGCGGCGCGCGCGGCGGCGTCCTGCAGCTCGGGGGCGTCGAGTTGCCCGCGCATGGCCTCGACGTATCTATGCATTTCGCGTCGGTCGACTACTTGCCTGATCATCGGCTCACTTCCATCTATCGGGCATGGGGTTGCGCGCCAGCATATACCGAGGCGGTCAGGAAGGGTCTCGGAGAAGCGCGACGATCAGCACGAACGCAATCACCGCTGCAAGGCGTGGGCACGCTAGCTGGCGCTGCGTCCATCGGCTGGTCATCATCCAAGCCAGCAAGTTTGTTACGAACAGTCTCACCGGGCGAATATCAGGATGCCGAATTATGGCAGGCGCCCCAAGGCTCGTTGCTCCCATGTCGAGTGATGCTCGGGAATTGCGGGGAAGTGTCCTGCTCATCGTTGTCTGCGATAGGGCGACCGCCAGAGCGGCGCGACTCTCCTCGTCGGTCCCACCAGGGTGCGCGAATGGGGATGATCATCTACAGGCCGTCTGGCACGTGCTTGTAGCGAAGGTAAACGACGCGAGAGCCAAACGTCTTCGTCTCGACCAACTCCAGGTTGATCCTTTCGTCCAGGGTCGGGAAGTAGGGCGTGCCGTCGCCGAGTAGGACCGGGCTGACGAACAGCCGCCACTCGTCGATCAACCCCAGCTTCATACACGCACCGGCGAGGCCGGCGCCGCCGACGGCGATGTCCTTTCCGGGCTGTTCCTTGAGCCTCGAGACCTCCTCGCCAACGCCGTCCCTCGCCAGCCTGGTGTTGCCCACCACGCTCTGAAGCGTCGTGGAGAACACGACCTTCGGCAGGGCCTTCCAGATTTGGGCGAACTTGATGTGCTCCGCGGCCAGCGGACTCTCCTCAGCGGTCTCCCAGTAGACCATCGTTTCATAGAGTCGCCGTCCGCAGAGATGCACACCAGTCTCCTGTATCTGCTGGGTGTGGAGGAGAAACAGCTCCTCGTCGGGCGCCGTCCAGTCGATCGCGCCATCGGGTGCGGCGATGTAGCCGTCCAGCGACACAGTCATCGAATAGATCAACTTCCGCATCACAGTCCTCCCTTCGATTGGACCCCATTGTTCTGTGCACAACGACTTCGCGATGTGCGGTGGTGCTGACGCGCTGAGCCGCCCCTAGTCCACTATGGTTCTCCGGGTGTTCGGTGTCATTGAACACCACGCGAAGGGCTGCCGACTGTCGTCGTGGATGAGTCTGTTTGCGCTTCTGCTGGCGCTCCTTCTGGTGCCGTCGATCGCGCACGGTGCGGACCGCACGCCGACTCGCGGTCCGCTTTCGAGCAGGCCGACGATCAGACCACACGAGGGGCCACCGCCGAAGAGATTGGTCATTCGGAACATCGTCCGGGGTACCGGGCAGCGGGCCAAGAACGGTGATCTGCTGACGACGAAATACGTGGGCGCGCTTTACGGCAACGACAAGGTCTTCGATAGCAGCTGGTCGCGTGGCGAACCGTTCAGCTTCACGTTCGGCAGTGGAGACGTCATCCCAGGCTGGGAAAGCGGTCTCGTTGGTATGCGTGTCGGGGGGAGGCGTGAACTGATCATCCCCCCGGCACTCGCTTACGGTAGGCGTGGCAGTCCCCCGACGGTGCCACCGAACTCGACTCTGATTTTCATCGTCGATTTGTTGGCCGCCTGAGCGCCAATTGCCGAAGCCGCGGGTAGTGCCGAGCGAGTGCCAATGCGGATGAGAGGACTCGAACCTCCACGTCCTTACGGACACGGCGACCTGAACGCCGCGCGTCTACCAATTCCGCCACATCCGCGTGTCGGGCGAGCGACGATATCGCAACGAGGCTGGATGTAGGGGCGCGATTCGTCCTCGCCAGCTGTGTCGCCGAGGAGTGCTTCCGCCGCGCGCCTCCCCCGTTCCGCGCCTGGCTTTGCTAGCCTCGACGGCGACTAGACAGGCCGCCATCGTCTAGGGGACTAGGACGCCGCCCTCTCACGGCGGTAACACGGGTTCGAATCCCGTTGGCGGTATTTAGTGCGGTTTTGCAGGGGTTTTCTGGGGTTCAACGGGAACGATTTCGTAGTGGGCTCATTGTCGGTCGGACGGTCGTCGTCAAGGACCTCGGCCATTGTGGCGGCGAGCTGATCGATGTCCCAGTCTGTGTAGATGTCGCCGGTGGTCTGTATTGAGGCGTGGCCGAGCAATTGCTGCACGGCCTTTAGATTCCCGGTCTTGTCGAGCACGCGCTGTCCAGCCGTGTGTCTAGCCTTGTGCATCCGTTGGCCCTTCGTTGCGCCCTTGGCTACGATCCCAGCGGCCGCGAGGCGTCTGTACCACCAGTTGTGCTCTCCGTGTGGTCCCATCGGCTTTGTCGGGTCGATCTTGCCGTAGCGACCTGTGCTTTGGGCCATAAGGTAGTGGTGAGGTTGTGCTTCGGATTCAAGGATGTAGCGCTCAAGGTCGGTCCAGAACGCGGCGTCGGGGATCGGGATTTCGCGGACCTTCTGGCCCTTCGTGAAGATGATCAGCCGGTGTCGCTCGTAGTCGAAGTGGTTGATCTGGATACCTCGCAGCGCCCCCTTGCGCAGTGCGTAGTCCAACAGGAGTCGCAATGCGATCCGGTCGCGCAACTCCACAGCGGCCGCAAGGATCGCCAGGCCTGATCTCTGGGGAAGGTGGTCCGGTGGACCTGGCGATCCTTTGCGCGCTCGATCAAGAATGTTGGGTCACCATGCAGTGGACCTCGAGGGATGATCTGCCAACGGAAGAAGTCCCTGATGATCGAAAGGCCCTTGTTGTACGTTTTTGGGGCACTGCTGCCCCACTGGTAGTCCAAGAACTCTTCGAGACGTTCCGTGCCGGTGGGCGGCTCGAAATCCTCAACTCTTAGGTCTGGGAAGTAGCGGGCGAGCTTGTCGAGACCCGACTCGTAGTCGCGGTAGCTTTCGTCTGTCAGGCGCTTGCGCTTGGCTCGAAGATAGGCTGCGACCTTCTTGCCGATCGGGGTGAGTTGGTAGCTCTTGTCCTTCATCGCGTCGCGGATAAGCGGGGCGAGCTGGACCAGTTGCTGCAGCGTCAGCCTGTCGCCGACGCTTGGCGCGACTGCTCGATCAGCTCGTGTGGGGGTTCGGTTCGATACGTCCACGTTTACCTCGATTCGCACCAAAGCTCAAGTCCAAGCGCGCTGCTTGCGAAGAGTCCCGCCTCGGGCCGAGCACCTCCGCCTCGGATCGGGGGAACACACATATCAGGCTGGCAAGTTTCATTGCCACTGTGCGATCCCGAAGCGCGCGTGGGATGCGCCTATCTGCTCTGCCTGGTCGGTGGCGGCGTGCTCGGCGGCTTCGTGGGCGGCGGCTAGTACGCGGCGCAGGTCTCCGCTCGAGTGCCTGTAGAACTCGGCGAGGGCGTCGAGTGCGGTCCCGTCGAGGATCGCGGCGAGCGGTGTATTGCGTGCCACCTGCTCCAAGCGCTTGACGAGAATCGCCGCGACCGCAGCGCGGGCGTGGTCTTTCAGCAGTGGGATCGTGATCATCTCCAAACCCGGCGCGAGTCGCGCGAAGGCGCGCGAGCCGTCAATTAGGTGCGTCTGCACGGCGACGATCATTGGTGCATCGACCTGATCTACAAAGGCGCTCAGGGGTCCCGCGAAGAATGCCTCGGCGCGCTGTCGGTCGTCCGCGCCCCCCACGGTCGCCTCTGTGTCGTCGAATACGAAGATCGGCGTCATGCCAGCCTCCATGAGGGTCGGGATCAGCCGGCCATTGAGCGCGAGTAGGTGGTCGCCGGGGAGGCGGTTCTGGGTGAACTCCTCGCGCAGGGATGAGACGTTGAGGCTGACTTCTGCCGGGATCGCACCCCCACCCAACTTGGCGCTCGCGAGCCTCGTCGGAGTCCGCACGGTGCTCTGCGAAGTCGCGCGCGACTGCTCCAGCGCGTCCTGTGCGGTCGCATCCAACATGACCTCGTCGAGTGCGATCGACAAGGCCAGGCGGGCGATCTCGCCGACGCTGCCCGGGTCCTCGACGCCTGTTATCGGTATCTGCAGCGCGAAATGGCTCGCTGGCAGTTGGTAGCAGGTCCACGCGATCATGCTCGACTTGCCCGCCCCGCTCGGTCCCAAGACGGCGACGCACGCTCCTTCTGTTAGACGGGCGATTGCTCGTTGCTCATACACGCGATTGTCGGCAAGCTCGTCCAGGGGGACGTGTAGTTCGTGCAGTTCCCACAGGCGGCTGCGCGGGCGAAACGCCGCGACATTGTCGAGTCTTGTGATCAGTTCTGCGCTCATGTGGGCTCCGGTAGCTTAGGTCGGTAGACCGTACGCGGGCGGCCTGGGCGGTCGGTTCGCTCGGCGCTCGACTCCACGAGCCCCGCGTCCTGGAGCTGTCCCAGCAGGGTCGTTACACGGGCTCGCGTAAGACCTAGACGGTCAAGCAGGGCCTCGTCTGAGGGGCTCGCTTGGCCGCGGTCCAAGAGCTCGGCCATCAGCATTCCCTGTGGGCGGCCGATTTGGGCGGCCGCGTCGATTAGGTGGGCGCGGGCTGAGAGTTCGCGTGTGGGGTCGATACCGCGGACGACCGCATTGTTTGCTGCGCGGATTGCTGCGCGTGGGTTGCCCCGTGCGTCAGCTGCGATCTGCGAGATCAGCTTCGGCTTCAACTCGTCGCTGCGCCTGCTCAAGACCTCGATGAGGCGTTCGGTGGGCAGGGGCGTGAGCTCAACCACAATGTCGAAGAACGTGTCCGCCGGCGGCCTCAGCACCGTGGCGCGGTCGTCGCTGTCGATCGCTACCAGCCAACGGTGGGGGAGCTGCCAGATCACGTCGCGCATACGCCCGAAAACGCTGTAGAGCGCCTGCGCCGATCCCGTCGCGTCGAGCAGTATCGTCGTCGGCTCCACTTCCTCGCCGAGCGCCCGCAGCTCGTCGTACAGCAGCCGTGACGCTCCGCCCGGTGGTGGGGAGCGTTCGCCCGCCAGCTGGTTCACGCTCCGCGAGACCGCGTCCGGGAGGGCCTGCGCAATACCAGGTTTGCCCTTCAACGCGTCGCGAATCCTGTACACGAGCTCCAGCGGCTCGGCGACTGCGGTGGCGTCGATGTATACGACGCGCTCGTCTTTGTTGCGCAGCGTGAGCTGCACCTGGCGCAGCAGCGAGGTCTTGCCCGTGCCTCGCTCGCCGCACACCAGCGTGTTGTTGTCGCGCTCCACGGCGTGGATCACCGTGTCCCACTCGGCTGGTATCACGTAATACTTAGTGTCCGCCGGGGTGTCGTAGAGAGGGCGCCCCTGTAGCATGGAACTAATCATACAGTATTTTTAGTTGCTGAGCGTTAGGGCGCTGTTCAGGCGCAGCCGGCATCGAGATCAACATCGAGCTCGTCGCCGTCGGTCGGCGAGCGGGAACGAAGACACGGGTTCGAATCCCGTTGGCGGTATAAAGCACTCATTTTTGCAGAGTCAAAGGTCGAAGGCGTGCCGTCCCGGCGAGTTGCTCGTACTACTGTGAGGCGATGCGGCTGGTCGAGTTGGACAGACTCTCGGAGTCCTACTGGGAGGATCTGGTGGCAGGCGAGCATGAGCCGTTTGGGGGCATCGGCGAACGTCTGCTCTGGCGGGATAAGACTCGGAACATCGGAGTCCGCGAGGACGACGGCCGGTTGGTCGCCGCCGCCGGCGTGGTCTTGGCGGAAGTCAAGATCGAGCAGGAGCTGCCTTTCGAGGTCGCGGGTCTCGGTGGTCTGATCGTGACCCGAAGCGCGAGGGGACGTGGGCTGGCACGCATGCTCTGTCAGGGTCTGGTCGAGCTTGCAGGCGAACTTGAGGTGCGGCGAGCGATGCTCTTCTGTCTACCGAAGCTAATCCCGTTCTACCCCGAGTTTGGCTTCGTGGCGATCGACGCGCCGGTATGGGCCGACCAACCCGCCGGGCGTATCGAGATGCCCTTGAAGGCGATGTGGAAGGCGCTGGACGGTGAAGCCGACTGGCCATCTGGACGCGTTGAGCTGGAGGGGGAGCCGTTCTGAATCCCTTGAATGAGCAGGACATGCAGGGCTGAGCTGTACGCGTTTATGGGGTTGGTGGCGCTCCGGTCGTTGCGGCGATGCTGTCGATCGTCTCCTGCGCGATCGAATAGCGGACGATTGCTTTGCGGGCTATTGCGGTCGCTTGACGGGGCGACGCGAGTGCGTGAGCGGTGACGAACACAAGCGCTGCTGCGCTCGGTGGATCCCGGATGACAGGAGTGAGCTGCTCGGCGCCGGCGTGGTAGCAGCCGCGGTGCGCGAGCGCCCGCGCGAGTTGCGCTGTGACGGCTCGCCGAGTGCCGTCGTATGCGGCCGCGCCGAGGATCAGCGCGATCGTGCCGTGGGTTCGAATACCCACGCGACCTGTCGGCGGAGGGGATGTGAGCCGCTCGCCGGTCGTGAGACGGACCTGCAGGTCTGGAATGTTGACTCCGCTCGCGGTCGCGTTGCCCGGCTCAACTGTTCGTGGGTTGCACTCGATGTAGCTCGGGTTGCCCTGCTCGTGGAGGTAGTCGAGCGTCAGCCCTCCGTGCCACGTGAGCGCTTCGCCGAGCATGGCGATATCGCGGCGCGGTCTCGGATGATCGACGCTCAGACGGGCGGCGGCGCTCGGGCCGATCCCGATTCCGGTTTGAACGCACGTGTGAGCGGCCACGAGCCGCCCGCGATCAAATAGACCTTGAACCTGGCCGTACTGCCCGACGGCTGGCTCTTGCGCCATCACTGGCCCGCTGGTCTGCTCGAGCAACTCGCGCTCAGCCTCCGCACGCGAACGCTCATCGGCCACCAGACGCACACCGCGGCCGGCTGTGCTGAAAGCGGTCTTGAGCCAGTAAGGGAACGAAAGACCTTCGAGATCGCTGTTCCCTCTGACGAGTCGCCATCGCGGCTGAGCAAGCCCGATCTCGTCGAGCAGTCGGGCGAACTCGACCTTGCTCTGGACGCGGTCAAACGACGCCGCGTCCGCAACAGCGACCGGCACATCCGATAGTTCAGGCTTGGCGGCGGCGAACAGCCAAGCCTGCTCATGCGTAGGCAACACCACGTCGATCCGGCGTTCGGCCACCACTCGCTTGACGGTCTCCAAGTAGCCGAGGGGATCGGCGCCAGAGCGCGGGCAGCGATGGATCCTGCGCATCCAACGGCTGAACCGCGCGATACAAAGCGGGTCGGGATCGAGCGCCTCCAGGTGGTAGCCGACCGGCCCCAAACACGTCACCACCTCCCGAGAGGTCAAACTCGACCCCTCTGAAAGCAGTACACGGATCCGATCCACACCAGCCAGTATCCCAGTTGCCGCCCAAATGGATGCTGGACCTGGTCGGCCCGCGGTTGGCCTCTCCTTTCTACCGGGAGCGGAAAGCCGGCGCCTGGGAGGCCTCGTCACGGCCAGATCTGCGCCCAGCCCGCCCACAAGGCGGCCTCCGGGCGATCATCTCACCCCGTAGAGCGATCGCACTGAGAGGTCGTTAGATTTCAGGTCGACTCGAAGGCGTCGATGGTCCTGTACCTGCAGGCGCGTGGCAATCGAATGGAACGGTGGTGGTGTTGTGTTCAAGCGAGTGTTGGCGGTCTCTATGTTGAGCTTCGCGGCAATCGGCGGGGTGGCCTTCGCAGGCTCGTCGAGCTCCCCAAAGCCGGGTCAGCTCTACACGTCGGAATTCCTTACCGTGACTGTGGGCAAGCCGGCGACCAAGGCCCGCGTGTTCGTAGAGTGCCTGCCCACATCCGGCGCGGCTGGCGGTCAGTGGCTCGGGACCGTCAAGCTGACGCATGGCTCGTTCAAGCTCGCCAAGCAGAGCACGATCCATAAGCTCCCAAGCGGCACGACCACTGGCGTGGTCGACGTTACAGGTAAGTTCACGGGCGGCGAGTTCCAGGGCGCCTGGCAGCTAGGTGGCTTCGCTTGTCCCAAGACGAGCTATCGGACGAAAGCTGGAGCTGGCGGCTCGGGCGGTTAGCGCTCTCGGGCGGAATGGCCGCTGCTCGTCGTGGCCTCGACCGACGATCCGGCAGGTCGCCTCGGGCACCTCATTCCACACTCCGGGGATGTCGCCAAGCGGCTCCGAGACGACCATGCGCGCGTCCTCTGACACCTGCTCGTATAGCTCCCGTTCGGGATAGAGCTTGCGCAGCGTCCGCACATCGGTCGTGTAGAAGAGCGAGCGGGATTTTCCCTCGCTCGAATACCGGAATGCCCAGATGGCCTCACCACTGGTCGTGGCGATCGTGCCCTGAAACGGATTGACGATCCCATGCCGGCCTGCCACCTCCTCCACCAGCCCGACGGCGTGCTCGATCGCGGCGGGCGGGTCGTCCTCGAGGCCGAAGGTGAGGGCCAGAAAGAACAGTATCTCGGAGTCGGTCTGTCCCGCGATCTGCGGATACAGCGACGGATCGACCGCAAGCACGAGGTCGCGCTTGATCGCGGCGAACTCGTTGATATAGCCGTTGTGCATGAATAGCCAGCGGTCGTGGCGGAACGGGTGGCAGTTCGTCTGTTGGACGGAGCTGCCGATCGCCGCGCGGATATGAGCGAAGAAGTTCGACGAGCTGATGTGCTCGGAGAGCTCGTGCAGGTTTTTGTCGTTCCACGCCGGCTCGGTGCTGTGGAAGACGCCTGGAGTCGGCAGCTCGCCATACCAGCCGATGCCGAAGCCGTCACCGTTCGTCGTCTCTGCCCCGAGCCGCGAGTGCAGACTCTGTTCAATCAGCGAATTGGCTGGCCCATACAGCGCTTCCTTGAGCAGAAGGGGAGATCCTGAATACGCGAGCCAGCGGCACATAAGCTCATGCTCGAGGGGGCGCGTTGGGCGGCGGCGGCTCGCCGCCCGATGCTGGGCCCACCGTCCCGTCGCTCGGTGAGCTGCCCTTTCGGCCGCGCTGAATCATGGTGATAATCAAGATCGCGCCGCCGACAACGGCAGCGCCGATCAGTGCCCAAGCCCACCCCGGCAGACCGCTCGATTCCGAGGATGGCTCTTTGTTTGCGGCCGCGGCGGCGCCGGCTGCCGCTGCCGCCGCCGGAGCGTGGCTGGTCGACGTCGTGGTTGTCGCGGTCGGGGTGGTCGGAGTGGTGACGGTCTGCGTTTTGACGACGGTGTTCGTCTGTGTGGGCGTGGTCACGGTCGTCGTCTTCGACGGTGCGGTGACCGTCTTAGTCTGAGTAACCGTCTGAGCTTGCGTCGGTGTGGTGCTCGTGGTGGTCGGAGTGGTGGCGGCAGCTGCGGTCGTCGCCGACTTTGTTTGCGCCGACGCGGTCGCTGTTTGGTTCTGGGAAGGCTGTGTCTCGGTCTTGGCCTGCGTGGCGGTTGGCGTACTGCCGCTTGTGCTCGCGGTCGTTCCCTCGGCACGGCTGGAGGCGGTCTGACTCAGGCTGCTGGCCACGCTCGCCGCCCCGCCTGAGCCGCACGCGGCCAAGGCGAATAGAGAGAGGCCCAGCACGCCCACCTGAAAAGCCCAGCGCGTCACGATCTTGCCCCGGCGATTGTGGTGAAGGTTTGTATGACAGCCGAAGCCGCGATTCGACTGCGGGATCGAAGTCGCCGCAGACTTAGACACCGACACCGGGCGACCAACTGTTGGTTCCATTAGCCGCCACTGGCACAGAATAAGTGGACCATCATCGGGCGTCCTCCCGGGATGACCGCAGATCGGAGTAAGGTTAACTACATACGGGTTAACTACGTAGTCTCCCGTGACCCGCGCGCCCGTCCCGAAGCTCGGGCTGCCCACGGGCTAGTCTCGTTTTCCGCAGTTTGGTGGTGCTACCTCTCTTGTGCTGGCCAGGGGGGCTGGATTTCGAGCAGGTCTAGGATTCGTTTTTGTGTTGGGGTGAGGCGGTCGAGGCGTGGGCCGTTTGTGGTGTAGGTGATGCCGAGCCCTTGAAAGGCGGCGAGGGTGTTGCGGGCGGTGGGCTTGGCGAGTCTTTCCTCGGGCAGGAGTGTGAGCAGTTGCTGTCCGTCTGCGGCGAGTGCTTGGCGTAGTTGTGACTCGATCAGGCCGAAGATGAGGAGTGCGATTCCGATGATGCTGATGAGCGCGTAGACACGGTCGTCGTTGTGCAGGAAGATCGGGCGGACCTTCAGCGTTTGCTTGAGGTCGCGGTGGCGGCGCTCGACGATCTGCTGGTCCTTGTAGAGTCGCAGCACGCGCTCGGCCGAGAGACGGCCTTTGAGGTTGCTCGCGAGTGCATAGACGCCATCGGTCAGGCTGGCATTCTCGATCGCTGTCTCGTTGCGCTGCCAGCTGATCGTGGGCTTGTCAGCGTGCTCACCGACAGTGACTGAGATCAGCTCCCTGATGTTCTCACCGATGATCTGACCGACGCGCCGCTGTACTTGATCGGTCGTTTTGTAGTGGCGTCCGCCGAGCCCGCGCTGCACGCGCGCCAGGGCATCTTCTGCCTTTGACAGTGCGCGCTCGCGGGCGAGGGCGACCTCTTCGTGCTCCTCGGAGGAGTGGATATACGCCACACGAAAGCGGCGGTGCTCGCCAGTCTCAGGGTCTTCCACCTCCCAGTCGCGCAGCGCGCCGCGGTAGCGGGTGCGCAGCCTGGGCTGTAGACGGCGCTCGCGCTCTGCCACGTAGCGCAGGGGTCTGAGCATCCGCTCTGCGCCCTCGGTGAGATACCGCTCTCTGAAGCCAGTGTTCACCTTCAGCGGCACGATGAACTGTAGGCCGGCACGCTCGATTTGACACAGCGGCTTGGGTTGCCCCAGCGCTGAATCGCAGATCATTAGCATCCCGGGCTTTGCGAAACGGAGCAGCCGCTCCAGACAGGCTCCGACGAGCGCAAGCTCAGAAGCGTTACCGGGATCGGGGCGCAAATACAGCGAGACGCCATCAGCGCTTGCTGCCTGCAGCGTGCGCACCTGGCGCTCCACACGGCGGTCTGAGCTCCACCCCTTGGCGATCAGCGCGGAGTCCTCATAGGCTCCTGAGACCTTCACCGTCGTGAGATCGACGTGTAGGCGGGCGGCGTCCACGCCGAAGCGCTCGATCGCTCTCGCGGCGAGAAGCCCGCGCACATGCTCGGCGTAGACGGCGAAGCTCTCAAGCGCGCGGCCCAGACGATCATCGTTGAGAAGCTCCGCCGGGGTCCCGAAGAGCTCGTGCACCGCCGCGCCCGAGGCCCAGCCCGAGATGTCATAGAGCGGGGAAGGCGAACACAACCTGCTGGCCACCAGCGCACAGACCGCCTCCCCGACTGACAGTGTCGAGCGCGCAGAGCGTGGCAAAGCGCCATCTATCGTGCCGGCGACATCGAGCTCGCGCAAAAACCGCCACGCCAACAACAATGCCCCGACATCCCGGCGGGTGCCCGCAAGCGGCGGGTCCAGACGCGCGAAAGAGCCAGCGAGCGCCTCCAGCTGCCCCGAGGCCTTCAGCGTCTCCTTGCGACCAAGGTTTGCCACAACACGATGGCGCACCCTGCCACGCTCATCGCGATAGCCCTCCACCATCTGAAGGTACGTATAGGCGCGAGAACCACGCCTGACAACGGTCTCCTTGACGAACATGTCGCCACAACCATAACCGCCCTATCGGACGGAACCACAGCCAACATACGCAACCTGTTGCCACAACAAGCTACGGCTCCCCCCGCAACGAACACCCCACAAACCCCCATCCCACCAGCAAAACCAGCACCGCTACCCGCGCCCAACCGCGGAAAATGGGCTAGTCGTCGAACACGCTGGCTGAGGACAGCAGGCGCGCGAGCTCGGGAACCGAGCTCTTCGCTTGCCGTGTCCGGGGATATGCGCGACGATTGTGAACGTGGCCGACTCACAGACCGTAGCCATGGGTGCATCCGCCGCGCAAACGTCGCAGTCGCTGGCTCCGCACACAGTCGGCCGTGCCCACTACTCGGCAGACCCGTCCAAGTGGACTAGAGAAAGGAACAGGATGATCAAGCGAATCGATGACATGCCGACAGGAACGATCGGCTTCAGGGCCAACGGCAAGCTCACCCGCGACGACTACCGCCAGGTTCTGGAGCCGGTCCTGCGCAAGGCCGCAGAGTCCGGAGAGATCCGCATGCTCTTCATGCTCACCAGCTTCGAGGGGCTGGAGCCCACAGCCTGGTTCGATGACATCAAGACCGGGCTTGGACTGGGTATCGGACACCACTCGGCATGGAAGCGCTCCGCAATCGTGACCGATGTGGAATGGATCGGGAAGGCATACCGGATGTTCGCCTGGATGACTCCCGGCGAAGTCAATGTCTACAAACTCGACCTCCTCGACGAGGCCAAGAGATGGGTCGCGGCCTGAGCAGCGGCGAAAGCGCCCGACCAGCGTGGCAGGCCGGTTAAGAGCGCTGTGTGCGCTTGCGCTGCCACGCCAATACGACGCCGGCTGCCCCGAGTGCGCTCAAACCGCTTGTCACCGTCGCGGCGAGTGCGAGACGGGAGAGCATGCGCCGGACCCGTCGGCGTATGTAAAGGAACCCCGCCGTCGTTGCTGTGGCTAGGAGCGCATCGTCGATCTGGCGCTCGATTCGCTTGGTTGGCATGCCCAGCGAGTCTACATCGAGCATGTCCCACACACGGGACCGCCTAGACCCTATGTCGGTTAGCCCGTGGGGTTGATCGGTGTGGTGGATGGCCGGACACTCCTCGCGGGGGTTTGTCTGGTCGGAGAGAAGGCTCCGGCTGACCCAATGAGATGAGGAGGTCCGGCCATGCCGGTAACGATGACGTGGGTGGGGCTTGATGTCCATGCCCGTTCGACGCACGCGGCAGCGATCGACGCGATGACGGGGGAGTTGCTGCGTGCGCGGTTTGGGCCTGGGATCGAGGGGCCTGTGGCGTGGCTTTGCGAGTTGCCTGGTCCGGTTCGCGCTTGTTATGAGGCTGGTCCCACCGGGTTCGGGCTCTACCGAGCGGCGAGGGCGGCCGGGATCGGTGTGCAGGTCATTGCGCCGGGCAGAACGCCGCGCGGTCCCTCAGATCGGGTCAAGACCGACCGCAAGGATGCAGAGTTGCTCGCGAGGTTGTTGCTGGCGGGATCGTTGACACGCGTTGTCGTGCCGGCGCCCGAGGTCGAGGCGGCGCGGGAGATGACACGTACGCATGATGCTTGTCGGCGGGATCTGATGAACGCTCGCCACCGTGTGTCGAAGATGTTGTTGCGTCACGGGCGCGTCTATCCGAAGTCGACGACCTGGACGGTCGAGCATCGCAAGTGGCTCTCTGCACAACAGTTTGAGGAGCCCGCCAGCGACCTCGTGTTCGCCGACCTCATCGCGGCGGTCGACGGGTTGACGTCACGCAAGAGCGCGATCGCGCTGCGGCTCTCGGAGATGGCTACCGACGAGCGCTGGTGGCCGACCGTTGCGAGGCTCAGAGCGTTCCGGGGGATCGACACGCTGACCGCGTTCTCGCTTCACCTGGAGGCTCGGCGCGGACTGGAAGCGTTTCCAGCAGCGCCAGCGCTCTCGGCGTGGCTCGGGTTGACACCATCGCTGAACCAGTCCGGGGAGTCCTCGCGCCAGGGCGCGATCACCAAGACCGGTTCGATGCTCGCCCGGCGACTGCTGGTCGAGTCCGCCTGGCACTACAGCCGCCAACCCAGGTTGGGAGCAACGCTCGCCAACCGTCAAACCGGCCAGCCCGATCACATCCTCGCTATCGCAAACCATGCTCAGCAACGCCTCTATCGCGTGAACCGCTCGATGCGTTCGCGAGGCAAGCCACACAATCTCACCGTCGTCGCGTGCGCGCGTCAACTGGCCTGCTTCCTCTGGGCCGCCGCTACCGCCGACTAAACCCAGACCAACAGCCCCGCAGGTCGGTGGGCCGGGGCGCCGGGCCATCAGCGGCCGGCACGCGCGATTCAGCTATGAGCACCGTCCACGGGCGGCACGCTCGCTCCTAGACAGCGCAAGCCGGCAGCACGAAACCGGGCCCTGAGGTACCCAACCCTCGCATCGTCAGACTGGCAACGCCGACACCGAGCCCGGCGTCCCGACCCACCGACCAACACTCACACACGCCCGCCCCCGCGGACGCGATCACACACACCCACTTGACAAACCGCCGTCCATATCAGCTGACCTCGACGATCTCGCCGATCTCGAGCATGCCGTAGACGGTCTCGGCGGTGCTGATCGGTAGCTCCACGCAGCCGTTGGATTGGGGGGTGCCGTAGGAGCCGCGGGGGAAGCCGTGGACGGCGTCGCCGCCGTTGAAGTAGTTGACCCAGGGGACTCCCGGGTCGCTGTATTTGGAGCCGTCGGGGTTGGTGCCGATCATCGTGGTTGAGGTGAAGCGCGAGAAGATGGGGAAGATGCCTTGGGCCGTTTCGGCGCCCGCGACGCCCGTGTTGGCGGGAGTGCTGAGCGCCACGTGGCTGCCCTTGTGGACCTCCAGCGTCTCTGGGATCGACTCGCTCACCGTCACGAATGTATAGGGGGATGGGTCCCGTTCGTCCTGCTCGGCGGCCTTGAGCAGGGCGGTCCAGGTGGCCTTGTCGGGTTCGCCCGTCGGTTCCAGTTCGTGGTTGCTCTGGAACACCATCAGGGCGCCCTTGGTGGTGCTCATCCAGCTGGCCGTATTCGAGCGGTGGGGCGTCGCCGATACGCGAGCGCGGCGTCTCCGAGGTCGGGTCGAAGGCGTCGATTGCGGCGACGCGTCTGGTCAGGTGGGCCTTGCTCTCGTGCGCGGCGTAAACTGCTTCGCTCGAGGCTGCCGTGGTGTTCGGTCCGGTTGCCGTTTTGCTCGAGCTCGCGGTGGCGTTCGTCCCGGTCGCCGTTCCGCTCGGGCTCGTCGCGGCGCTCGACTCGGCTGTCGTGTCGGCTGTCGCTGTCGTGTCGGCCGATGCGGCCGCGTCCTCCAAGACGCGGGCCCGCTCGGAGGAGTGCGACTCGTAGGGCAGGTAGTCGAGTCGCGCGAGGATCTGCTGCAGTCCCCGCACTGACGGGCAGGCCACGCTGACGTTCATCTTGCGGGTGGCGCCGAGCGGCGAGTGCGAGAGGGCGGTGCTGGCCGCCGGGATCGTGAGCGTGTAGCTCGCGCACGGATCGAGCGTCGAGGCGGGAGTGAAGATCTCGGAGTCGCCGCGGATCGCCCATGCGCCCGCCACCGCCGGCTCGAACGTGGGGCGCGGCGAGAACGAGGCGGGCCGTCCGGAGAGCCTCACGCGAACGGCCAGGGTGCCGTCGGAGATCGTGTGGTGGGGAAGCGCGGTGAGCATGGTCGCGGGCAGCATCCCGCGCGAGTCCGACGCGCTTGTGAGGCGCGATTCGAGGCTGCCGAGGCCAACGCCGATACCCACGGCCAGCAGGCCGATCGCCAGCAGGGCAACCAGCCCCAACCGCTCGGCGACTTTGATCGCGCTCATCGTCTCATCCTCATCGGTGGAGCCCGGACTGCCCCAGTGTACCCTCCTCGCGGGACAGTTCAAACAGGCAAACCCCCGATCGCGCAAGGGGTTTGTCCGCGGGGGTCGAACAAGCTCGCATGGAACTGTCCCTGCCGTTGTCGCGCCGCGGGACCTACCGCCGCCGTGGCGGCGCGCGCGGCGCTGCCACCCGTTCGCGCAGAGCGCTCGATCTGCTCAGGGCCAACCGCCTGGCCCTGCGGGCGAGCTTGGCTGTGGTCGTCGTATTGCCGCTGCTGGCAGGAGGCTGGCTGTGGTTGCGCGACTCGTCCTTTGTGGCGGTCCGCCACGTTCACATAACGGGTGTTCACGGGGCCGAGGCGATCGAGATCAGGAGCGCTTTGGACGACGCGGCCAAGCGCATGAGCACGATGGACTTCAACGCGGCCGCCCTGCGCTCCGCCGTGGCTTCGTTCGCGATCGTGGGCGCCGTGCGCGTCAAGACCGAGCTTCCCCACACGGTCAGCATCTCCGTCACCGAGCGTCCGCCCGTGGCGGCGCTGCAGAGCGCCGGGCAGCGCACCGCCGTGGCGGCCGACGGGACCGTGCTCGGGACGGCTTGGCTGTCGAGCGCGCTGCCGCTCGTGTCCGCCGCGGTCGAGCCTGCGGCGGGCGCTCGCCTGGGCGAAGGCTTCGCCCTGGAAGCCGTGACGGTGCTCGGGGCCGCTCCGCTCGCGCTCGCCAAGCACGTGACGCGCGTATACAACGGCCCCGAAGGGCTCACGCTGGCGATGGGCAACGGCTTGCTCGTGTATTTCGGGGACGCGACTCGCCCGCACGCCAAGTGGCTGTCGCTCGCTCGCGTGCTCGCCTCGCCGAACGCGGCCGGCGCACTCTACGTCGACGTTCGCCTGCCTGAGCGCCCGGCCGCCGGGTTCACCGCTCCCACGACGTCCTCTTCGGCCTCCGCGTCCTCGTCCACCCCTTCCACCTCTGCCACGGCGTCCGCTGCCGTCGCTTCGCCGGCTTCGTCGAACGCCGATCCAACCGCGGCGGCGCTCGCGACCAGACTGTCGGAAGCCGCGGGTGGACAAGCCGCCACGTCCACCTCGACCGTAACCGGCTCCCACGAACCTGAAGAAGCATCCTTGGGCTCGTCCGCCACTGGGGGTACCGCTGAAAGCGAAGCTTCGGCAACCGCTGGCTCGACGGGCGCGGGTGCGAGTGAAGCGGGTGGGACGAGCGAAGCTGCCTCGCATCCCGCGGAAACCGCGTCTGCCACCGAAGGCGAAGCTGCTCCGGGAGGCTGAACCTCCACTGGAGGGTTAAGCAATCTTTGGGCGGATTCTCGACCACCGATCGAGGGTTGACGGTTCTGCAACGAATGTTGCGAGAGTGAGGGTTGCCGTTGACAGGGCGAAGTTCCCTGCATAACTTGCGTATTCTGAAGGCTTGGTCCGCAGTGCGGGGCAAACCTTAAACAACTACTCGAGGGCTCGGACATAATGGAGAGCGGCGGCAGCTACCTGGCGGTCATCAAGGTCGTGGGAGTCGGCGGAGGCGGGACCAACGCGGTCTCGCGCATGGTCGACGCAGGGCTCAGGGGCGTGGAGTTCATCGCCGCCAACACCGATGCGCAGGCGCTCGCGATGTGCGACGCCGACATCAAGCTGAACATCGGCCACGAGTCGACGCACGGTCTCGGCGCCGGCGCCAACCCCGAGGTCGGGTTCGCTGCGGCGGCGGAGTCGCGCGACGACATCAAGGAGGCCCTGAAGGGCGCGGACATGGTGTTCGTGACCGCGGGCGAGGGCGGCGGCACCGGCACCGGCGCTGCGCCCGTGATCGCGGAGATCGCCAAGAACGAGATCGGCGCGCTCACCGTGGGCGTCGTCACGCGTCCGTTCGAGTTCGAGGGCTCCCAGCGCGGCCGCCAGGCGATCGAGGGAATCGAGCGCTTGCGCGAGGTCGTGGACACATTGATCGTGATCCCCAACGAGAAGCTGCTCGCGGTGGTGGAGCGGCGCACCTCGATGCTCGACGCCTTCCGCGAGGCCGACAACGTCCTGCGCCAAGGCGTCCAGGGCATCACCGACCTGATCACGATCCCCGGTCTCATCAATCTCGACTTCGCCGACGTGCGCACGATCATGCACGATGCCGGCTCGGCCTTGATGGGGATCGGCACCGCCGGCGGCGAGGCCCGCTGCGCCGACGCGGCCCGCGCGGCCATCTCCTCGCCACTCCTGGAAGAGTCCGTCGACGGCGCCACCGGCATCCTTTTGAACATCACCGGCGGCAAAGACCTTGGCCTGTTCGAGGTCAACGACGCGGCCGAGATCATCCAGAACGCGGCCGACCCCAACGCCAACATCATCTTCGGCGCCGTGATCGACGAGGCCATGGCCGACGAGGTGCGCGTGACCGTGATCGGCACCGGCTTCGACCACCGGGTGGGTGGGCTTCGATCGAGCGTGCGCGGCGCCCGCAAGCGCCGCGAGTCGGGACGCCCCGACCGCGGCCCGCGCATCGACGACCGCCAGCGCTCGGCCTTGGAGATCTCCGACGACGACATCGACGTCCCACCGTTTCTGCGTTGATGCTGTAGTTCACCCCCGCGCATGCGCGGGGGTGCCTGACGGTGCATGCACCGTCAGGACGACAGGCCGCATGCGGCCTGTCGCGGGGAGGTACATGTACCTCCCCGAACAGCAAGTCGATGTGCTGTCGATAGTCTGCGCGCCGTGCTTCGCACCTCCCTTTACGAGCGCCACGTCGCGGCCGGCGCCAAGCTCGTCGAGTTCGCCGGCTGGGAGATGCCGGTCCAGTACCCTGACGGCGTGCGCGCCGAGCACATGGCGGTGCGCGAGCGCTGCGGCATCTTCGACGTCTCGCACATGGGCGAGATCGAGACCGTCGGTCGGCAGGCAGAGGCGCTGCTGCAAAGGCTGCTCTCAAACGACGTGTCGAAGATCCCCGTCGGAGGCGCGCAATACAGCGTGCTCTGCGACGAGCGGGGCGGGGTCTTGGACGACCTGTTCACCTACCGCCTGGAGCCCGACCGCTATCTGACCGTCACCAACGCCTCAAACCATGCGCGCGACCTGGCGTGGTTTCGATCGCACGCCGGCGATCTCGATGCCCAGGTTCTCGACCGTCTCGAGGATTACGCGATGCTCGCCGTCCAAGGTCCTTTGGCGCGCGAGATCGTGCAGGCGATATCCGACGCTCCTTTGCCGACTCGCATGACCGCCTCCCCGCGCCGCCTCTCCGGCGCCGAGGTCCTGGTCTGTGGCACCGGCTACACCGGCGAGGACGGGGTCGAGCTCTTGCTCGCGCCCGAGGATGCTCCCGGCCTGTGGGACGAGCTCTGCCACCGTGGCGCCTTTCCGGCGGGTCTCGGCGCGCGCGACACCTTGCGCCTGGAGGCCTGCTTTCACCTGTACGGCAACGATCTCTCGCTCGATCGCAACCCGATCGAAGCAGGCCTCGGCTGGTGCTGCCGCGAGGACACCGGCTTCATCGGCTCCGAGGCGGTTCAGAAGGCGCGCTCGGCGGGAGCGCCAGAGAAGTTGATCGCATTCCAACTCGATGGTCCCGGCATCGCGCGGCAGGGAAACCCGATCGTGGGTGGGGGGGTCGTCACGAGCGGTACGCTCTCACCCTGTCTCGACGTCGGTATCGGGATGGCCTATGTGCCAACCGGGCGCACCGCCGTCGGCACGCCCTTTCAGGTCGACGTGCGTGGCCGCCTGCGCGACGCCAGGGTTCATGCGAAACCTTTCGTGGCCAAGAAGACGTGAGGCAAAGATTGTCCGTCAGGCGAATATCTTTCCCCCCCAAGCACAACGCCGAGACGAGGAGCCGCGCCGATGGCTGAGGTGAGCTACCCAGACGACCTCCTGTACCACCCCGAACACGACTGGGCCCGTATCGACCCGTCCGAGCCCGATGTGGCGGTCTTGGGCATCACGTGGTTCGCCCAGGATGCCCTCGGCGAGGTCGTCTTCTTCGAACCGCCCACGCCCGGGACCAAGCTGGTCAAGGACGAGCCCTACGCCGAGGTGGAGTCGGTCAAGGCGGTCTCCGACGTCGTCGCGCCGCTGTCGGGGGAGATCGTCGAGGTCAACGAGCGTCTGTCCGACAACCCGCACACGATCAACGAGGACCCCTATGGCGAGGGCTGGCTTGTCAAGGTGCGCATGTCTGACCCCGCCGAGCGCGATGCCCTGTTGGACGCCGACGCCTACTCTGCGAACCTCGGCTAGCGATCCTCCAGGCATGGCAGCGGCGCGGGTGTGCTTCGAACTTGCGGAACCCTTTCTCGGGCGGATAATTCCAAGCTGGAAGCTTCTCGAAAAAATGCACACCTCGTGGCCACCGGACAAGCGGCTAGGCTGACTCGACACTTGACTCAGTACACCTCAGTCACCGACAGCGACCTGGCCGCGATGCTCGCGACGATCGGGGTTTCCTCCGTGCAGGAGATCTTCGAGCGCCAGATCCCCGAGGCGGTGCGGCTCGCCCGCCCGCTGGGCCTGCCCGATCCTCAGAGCGAGCAGGACGTCTACGAGCATCTGCGCGCCCTCGCCTCTCGCAACGCCAGCGCCGAGGACGAGCTGTGCTTTGTGGGCGCGGGGATGTACGACCACTACGTGCCCTCGATCGTGGACATGCTGATGGAGCGCTCGGAGTTCCTGACCCCTTACACGCCCTATCAGCCCGAGATCTCCCAAGGCGGCCTGCAGGTCATGTTCGAGTACCAGACGGCGATCTGCGAGCTGACGGGCCTGCCCGTATCCAACGCCTCCGTCTACGAGGGCCCCAGCGCGGTCGCCTCCGCCGGCTATCTCGCCAAGCTCCACAACGATCGATCGCGCTTTGTCGTCTCCGCTGGATTGCATCCCCACACGCTCGCCACCGTGCGCACCTACGCACACGGTTACGGCATCGAGGTATTCGAGGTGGGGCTGCGGGATGGCGTCACAGACCCCGATGCCTGGGCCAAGGCCATCGACGAGGACACCTCTGCCGCGATCTTTGCCCAGCCCAACTTCTACGGCTCGGTCGAGGACGCCGCCGCTCTGTGCGCCGCCGCCAAGCAGGCCGGCGGGGAACGGCTTGTCACGATCGCCCAAGTAGACCCGATCGTGCTCGGTGTTCTCGTCCCACCGGGCGAGTGCGGTGTGGACGTGGCCGTGGGGGAGGGCCAATCGCTGGGCAACCGGCTCGATTTTGGTGGCCCCTCGTTCGGCTTCTTTGCCGCCCGCGAGGCTTATCTGCGCCGTATGCCCGGTCGCATCGCGGGGGAGACCGTCGACGCGGACGGTCGTCGCGGCTTCGTGCTCACCCTGCAGACGCGCGAGCAGCACATCCGCCGCGAGAAGGCCACCTCCAACATCTGCACCTCCCAGGCGCTCAACGCCTTGGCCGGGGTCGTCTACCTGTCCTGGCTGGGCCGCCGCGGGTTCGTGGAGCTGGGAGAGCTCCTTTTGAGGCGTACCCACTATGCGCGCGAGGCATTGTGCGCGCTTGACGGTGTCTCGTCGCTTCACGCCCAGCCGGTTGTACGCGAGTTCGCGCTGCGCCTCGACGCGGACGTGGCGGCCGTGCGCCGTCGCTGTGCCGCCCAGGGCGTCAATCCCGGCGCGGACCTCCATGCGCTCACCGGTCGCGATGAGGATCGTGGCGGCCTGCTCGTCGCGATCACCGAGCGGCGCTCGCGCGCCGACATCGACGGCCTTGTCAGGGTGCTGGACGCCGCCGTGGTGGCCGAGCGTGAGATGGCGGTGGTCGGATGAGGCCTCCTTCGCACAGCACCGACACACCGCTACAGCGCGAGCCGGCGACCACGATCTTCGAGCGCGGCGCGCCCGGGCGCCGGGCGTTCCAATGCCCCGAGTTGGATGTCCCCAATGTGCCGGTGGAGGGGCTCTTGCCGGCCCATCTGCGTCGCGCCGAGCCGCCACGCCTGCCCGAGGTCTCAGAGCCTGAGATAGTGCGCCACTACGTGCGTCTGTCCAAGCGCAACTTCGACCTCGATTCCGGCTTCTACCCGCTTGGCTCGTGCACGATGAAGCACAACCCGCGCCTGCACGAGCGCGTCGCGGCGCTGCCCGGCCACGCCCGGCTGCATCCCCTGCAGGACCCTGAGCGCGCGCAGGGCGCCTTGGAGCTGATGTGGAACCTCGAGCGGGCGCTGGCCGAGATCTCGGGCCTG
Organism: uncultured Solirubrobacterales bacterium; assembly: GCA_963809705.1. Classification (GTDB taxonomy): domain Bacteria; phylum Actinomycetota; class Thermoleophilia; order Solirubrobacterales; family Solirubrobacteraceae; genus Palsa-744. The sequence continues at coordinate 106,955 of CAWEKF010000003.1, forward strand.
CCGTACGTGTGCCTGCAGCCCTCGGCCGGCTCGCACGGCGAGCTGGCGGGCGTGCTGCTGACGCGCGCCTATCACGAGGCCCGCGGCGACCGATCGAAGATCGGCCAGCCCCACAAGGTGCTCACCCCGGACACTGCCCACGGCACCAACCCGGCGACCGTCACGATGGCCGGCTTTGAGGTCGTCAAGATCGCGACCAACCCGCACGGGGGTGTCGATCTGGACGATCTGCGCGCCAAGGCCGACACCGACGTGGCCTGCCTGATGCTCACCAACCCCAACACGCTTGGCCTATTCGACCCAAACATCCAAGAGATCGCGCGGATCGTGCACGAGGTGGGAGCCACGCTCTACTACGACGGCGCCAACCTCAACGCCGTCATGGGCCTCTCCCGTCCGGGAGACATGGGCTTTGACATCGTGCACTTCAACCTGCACAAGTCCTTCACCCAGCCCCACGGCGGCGGCGGCCCCGGCTCTGGCCCGATCGCCGTGTCCGAGCGGATCGAGCCGTTCTTGCCGGTGCCGCGTATCGTACGGCACGAGGCGTCGAACGGCGCGAGCGGTGGCGCCGGCGCGACCTTCGACCTGGTCGAGGACTGGCCCGGGGCCAAATCGATCGGGCGCCTACGCGGCTTCCAAGGCAACTATGGCTGTTTCGTGCGCTCCTACGCCTACATCCGCTCGCTCGGCGCCCCTGGCCTGAAGGACGCTTCCGAGACAGCGGTCTTGAACGCGAACTACCTGCTTGCCCGTTTGCGCGAGTTGGGCGTCACAGAGCATCTGCCGCTTGCCTACTCCAACGCACAAACAAATCCCTCGTCCCCGGAAGGGGATGAGGAGGTTCGAGGGCTGTGCCTGCACGAGTTTGTGTTGTCGGGTGGTCCGATGAAGCGCAACCTGCAGATCAAGACGCTCGACCTGGCAAAGCGCCTGCTCGACTATGGCTACCACCCGCCGACCGTCTACTTCCCCTTGCTCGTCGAGGAGGCTTTGATGGTCGAGCCGACCGAGACCGAGACCAAGGAGACGCTCGACTCTTTCGCCGAGGCCATCGCCGAGATCCTGCATGAGGCGGCGGAGAGCCCTGAGGTCGCCCAGAACGCCCCGTACACCACCCCTGTGCGCCGTTTGGACGAGGTCGGCGCGGCGAAGCGTCCAGTTATTCGACAATCTCTGGTCTGAGTGTCGAGTTTGGCGCGGTGTTGTGTATATAAGTTTTGTCGAATTGCTGATCGTATAAACAAAATGCAAATACTATCGTGAATTACGCGATTTTTGTGCACTCATCGGCCCGCTAACGGTCGATCGCATGCGCATCTTCTCCGGCATCCAGCCCACGGGCACCAAGCACCTGGGCAACTACATCGGCGCGATCCGCCAGTACGTCGCAGGGCAGGACCGGGGCGAGGCGCTCTATTGCATCGTCGACCTGCACGCGATCACCGTCTCCTTTGAGCCCGCCGAGCTGCGGCGCTCCCTGTATGACCTGACCGCGTTGCTGCTGGCCGCCGGGCTCGATCCGACCCGTTGCATCCTCTTTCGCCAGGGCGACGTGCCCGAGCACTCGGAGCTCTGCTGGCTGCTCTGCTCGGTCTGCGAGCTGGGCCGCCTGCAGCGGATGCACCAGTTCCGCGACAAGTCGGTCTTGCAGCGTGAGCTGGTGTCCGCGGGCCTGCTCGTCTATCCCGTGCTGCAGGCCGCCGACGTGTTGGCCTACCGCGCCCACGAGGTGCCGGTCGGCGAGGACCAGCGCGAGCACCTGGAGCTGATGCGCGACGTGGCGCGACGCTTCAACTCCCGCTTCGGCGCCGGCAGGGACGTGCTGGTGGTCCCTGAGCACCGCATCCCCGCGGTTGGCGCGCGCATCATGGACCTGCAGGACCCCACGCGCAAGATGTCCACCACCGGCGGCTCAGAGCAGGGCACCGTGTACGTGCTCGACGAGCCCGCCGCGATCCTCAAGAAGTTCAAGTCCGCCGTGACCGACTCCGGTCGGGAGATCGAACGCTCACCGGAGAAGCCCGGCGTCTCCAATCTGATCGAAATCCTCGCTGTTGCCCGCGACGTCTCGCCGCAGCAGGTGGAAGCGGACATGCGCGACGCTCGCGGCTATGGCGACCTGAAGGCGGCGGTCGCCGAAGCTGTCGTCGAGATGCTCGGTCCCGTGCGCGAGCGCTACCTGGAGTTGCGTGCCGACGAGCAGGCTTTGGAGGATGTCTTGGCTGGGGGAGCCGAGCGCGCCAGAGACGATCGCATCCGGCACGCTGGCCGACGTTCGCGAGTGCATGGGTGTGGGTCCGCCGCGCAGGGTACGGTAGCCCCGTGACGCTCCCCGCGCTCGACCTCGACCTGGAGATATTCAACGGGCCCTTCGACCTCCTGCTCGCGCTGGTGCTGCGCGAAGAGGTTGACCTGCTCGAGCTCGAGCTTGCTGACGTGGTGCTCGCCTACCTCGACCATCTCGAGGGACGCGGCGAGCTGGACCTGGAGACAGCCACCGAATTCATCGTCCTGATCGCGGCGCTGCTGGAATTGAAGTCGCGCCTGATGCTCGCCGAGGATGGCGAGGACCTGCTGGACATAGAGCCCGGCGAGGCCGCCGAGGAGCTGCTGGAGCGGATGCTGCAAGCTCGCCGCTTCCGCTCGGCCTCGACGCACCTGCTTGAGCTGTTCAAGCGCGAGCAGGGCGTTCGCTTTCGCAGCGCGCCGCTGCCGGCGCATCTGCGCAAGACGGTCGCGCCACCGGCGGACTCCTCCCAGGACCCCGCAGTGCTCGGCCAGGCGATCGGGCGTCTGCTACGGATGCCGCCCACGATCAACCTGCGTCACATCTCGATCCAGCGCGTCACCGTCGCCGAGCGCCTGGAGCGCCTCCGCGACCTGCTCAGGCGCGGCCACTTCTCCTTCGAGGAGGCCGTCAGAGGCGAGGATCGTATGACCGTCGCCGTCACCGTTTTCGCGCTCTTGGAGCTGTACAAGCGCGGCGAGGCGTGGTGGGAGCAAGGCGAGAGCTTCGGTGAGATCGCCGTCCATGCAGCCGGCGCCAGCCCGCTGCGGGGTACACCCTCAGGGGCGCGCCCTGAAGGGCATACCCAAGGGGCACACGGCAAGCAGGCAAGCGAGCCGCGACACGCACGCGCCGGATGAGCGGCGAGCCGGGGCAGGATACCCTTTCGGGCACAAGCGAGCCGGCGCTTGAGGATCGGCCGGCATCTGCCGATCAAGACGACATGTCTGTCACAGATGTCGAGTCAGAGCAGCCTGAAGGGCTCGCCGAGGCCGAGGAGATCGACGGCGCCGATAGCACCGAGTCCACCGACGTCGAATTGGGCGAGGACGGCCTGCGGGCTCCCGTGGTCAGCGCGCTGGACATAGACGGCTTGCCTGAGCCCGCGCCGGCGCTGGTTCGCACCGTCGAGGCTTTGCTGTTCCTTGCGCCCGATCCGCTGAGTCCGCAGGAGCTCTCCGATGCGGTCGCCGCCGAGGAGCTGGCCGTGATCGCCGCGCTCGCCGAGCTGGCCGAACGCTACGCGCCTCCTCACAGCGGGATCCATCTGCGCGAGCTGGGGGGCGGCTTCACCTTCGCCAGCGATCCCGAGACAGAGGATGCCGCCAGGCGTCTGTTCAGCCGTCCGCGCGCCTCGGCGTTGACCCCCGCCCAGGCTGAGACACTGGCGATCGTCGCCTACCTGCAGCCGGTCTCGCGCCCCGAGATAACCCGCATTCGCGGCGTGAGCGCCGACTCGGCCGCTTCCACTCTGTTGGAGCGCGGACTCGTGGAAGAGTCCGGACGCTCGCAGTTCGGCGCGGTCATGTACCGCACGACGACCCAGTTCCTCAAGCTCTTTGGCTTGCGCTCGCTGGAGGAGTTGCCCGACATCGGGCAGTGGGACCCCAGCCCCGAGGAGGAAGCCGAGCTGCGCGAGCGCCTGCTCCGAGCAGGCGAGGCGAGGGCAGGCGGCGGGTCCCAGTCCGAGCTGTAGAGACCTTCCTAGACTCGCTGAGCAAGCGAGGCAAGGACGTACCCCTTCGGGGCACAAGCAGATCGCGTGGCGTACTGGGTACGCAAGCGACCGAGGACATAGCCTCGCGCCGCTCAGCGAGTCCTAGGCGGCTCGTGCCGCGAGCTGCCCGCATGCCGCGTCGATGTCGCGCCCGCGCGTGAGACGCACCGTCGCCTGGATGCCGTGCGCCTCCAGGGCTCCCTTGAACGCCGCGATCGACTGGCGGCTGGAGCCCTCATACACGTCCCCGTCAGCAGCGGGCGCGCCGCTCGCGACGCGCCCTGGGCGCCGCCCGCCCGTGGGGTTGTACGGGATCAGGTTGACCTTGAACATGCGAGGCTGTTGACCTGGCCCGCCCACCCCGCGCGGGCCGAGCAGCTTGGCGAGCGCCACAGCCTGCTCGTAGCGGTCGTTGACGCCGGCGAGCATCACGTACTCGACGAATATGCGCCTTCGCTTGCGCTCGTAGAAGGCTCTGCACGCATCGATCACATCGCTCAGCGGGTAGCGCTCGTTGACGGGCATCAGCTCGCTGCGCAGCGCTTCGTCGGCCGCATGCAGCGACAGGGCCAAGCGCAAGGGCATGTCCTGGCCGGCGAGCGCTTCAATGCCCGGAATCCATCCCACCGTCGAGATCGCCGTGCGGCGATGGCCGATGCCGATGTCGGGCAGTCGCTCACAGGCCGCGAGCACGTTGTCGAGGTTGAGCATCGGCTCGCCCATACCCATGAACACGCAGTGGTCAATCGGCGTCATGCGCCTGAAATGGAGCGCCTGCTCGAGGATCTCCGAGGCCGTCAGGTTGCGGGCGAATTTCATCTGACCGGTGGCGCAGAAAGTGCAGGTCAGCGGACAGCCGGACTGCGAAGAGACACAGATCGAGTTGCGTTTGCCTGTGCCCTTCAGGGTATCGCGATAGCGCATCAAGACCGCCTCCAATGCTCGCTCGTCCGCGGTCGCGAACAGCGCCTTGACGGTGCCGTCGCTCGCCGTGTGCTGCTCGCGCAGATCCAGGCTCGAGAACGGCACATTCTCCTCCAGCCACTCGCGCAGAGGGCCCGGCAGGTTCGTCATCTGCTCATAGCCCGAGGCGCCCTTGGCGGCCCATTCCCATACCTGGCGCGCGCGGAACGCGGGCTGGCCGTTCGCGGCCAGCGTCCGATCGAGAAGCTGGAGGTCCATGCCCCTATCGTTGCACCTATGCGCCTAGCCAAGTATCTGGCTCACGCGGGCGTGGCCTCGCGCCGCGCCGCGGAGACGATGATCGCCGAAGGACGGGTCGCCATTGCCGGGCAAGTCGTGCTCGATCCTGCGCGAGACGTCGACGAGCGGTGCTCTCTCGCGGTTGACGGGCGTCCGGTCGCCGAACCCGAGCAGCCAGTTGTCTACGCGGTCAACAAGCCGCTCGGGGTGCTGAGCACAGCACAAGACACTCACGGTCGCCCGACGGTGGTCTCGCTCGTCGCACACGACTCGCGGCGGCTCTACCCCGTGGGACGACTCGACGCCGATTCGAGCGGGCTGATCCTGCTCACCAACGACGGCTCGCTCGCGCAGCGTTTGACGCACCCGAGCTTTGAAGTACCCAAGACCTACCGTGTGCGCGTGGGTGGGGGGCCGGTTGGCGAGAGCGCGCTTGCCAAGCTGCGCGCGGGAGTGCGCTTGGAAGATGGGATGACCGCTCCCGCGCAGGTGCGGCGGGCGGGACAGGGCGTCCTGGAAGTGACGATCCATGAGGGTCGCAACCGTCAGGTGCGGCGCATGTGCGAGGCGGTGGGGCATCCCGTCCTCGCGCTCCAGCGCATCTCGTTCGGGCGGCTGAAGCTTGGAGAGCTCGCGTCCGGCGCGTCTCGACGGCTCAGCGAGGCCGAGCTTGCGCGCCTGCGCGGCGGCCCGGAGGATCGCAAGCAATCTGGGGGGACACCCGTTGGCGGTCGGTCCAAGCGGCGTTGGCCTGGACGCGAGTCGTGAGCTGCGACTCCGTGAGCCCGCTCTGAAAGAATCGCCGCGATGCCGCAACGCCTGTACGCCCTGCGCGGCGCGATCTCGGTTCCTCGGGATGACGCGCAGGAGATTCTGAGCGCCACGAGCGAGCTGATGAAGGAGATCATGCAGCGCAACTCGCTCGTGCCCGAGCGCGTCGTGAGCTGCATCTTCACCGTCACCGACGACCTCTCGGCCGAGTTCCCGGCCGTGGCCGCACGCGCGCTCGGCTTCGAGCGCGTGCCCCTGTTGTGTGCGCGAGAGATCCCCGTGCCCGGTTCATTACCCCGCGTGATCCGCGTCCTGATCCACTACTACGCGGACGAGGGACACGAGGCCAAGCATGTGTATCTCCGCGAAGCGGCGGGCCTGCGAGCCGACCTGATGGCCGCCCAGTAGGGGAAAAGTCGGGCTCCGCCTGAGCGCCAGCCCCGGTTCTCCTGCCGACGGGCGATTGTGTTCGCCTCCTCGCCAGGCGGCTCGGGCCCTGAGCCGCCACAATAGGAAGACCGTGGCCATCGAGTTCTCAGAGCGCATCGCGCGCATCCCCGTCTACCCGGCCGCCGGCGGCTATGCCCAGCGCGCGCCCAAGGTCAAGCTCGCCTCCAACGAGTCGCCCTGGCCGCCCCTGCCGGCGGTGGTCGAGGCGATCAAGACGGCCCTGCCGACCCTCAACCGCTATCCGGACCCCACCAATTCGCTGCTGCGCGAGCGGCTCTCCGAGCGCTACGGCGTCCCCTCCTCGCGGATCGCGATCGGCAACGGCTCGTGTGACATCCTGCTCGCCCTGGGAGAGGCCCTGTTGGAGCCCGGGGCAGAGCTGGTGTACGCGTGGCCGTCGTTCTCGGTCTATCCCCACCTCAGCGCCGCCTCCGGAGCACGACCGGTGACAGTTGCGCTCGACGCCGACTATCGCCACGACCTGGACTCGATGTTGCGCGAGATCACGGTCGCGACGCGCCTGGCGATCGTGTGCAACCCCAACAATCCGACAAGCACGGCCCTGCCACTGGCCGAGATCGCCGATTTCGTGGCGCAGGCGCCCAGGCACGTGTGCGTCGTCGTGGACGAGGCCTACTGCGAGTTCAACCTGCTCGAGGATCCCGACGCCTCGATCGAGCTTTTGGCGCAACACCCCAACCTGGTTCTGCTGCGGACCTTCTCCAAGGTCTACGGTCTGTGCGGGTTGCGCGTCGGCTTTGCCCTGTGCGGCTCTGCGGAGTTGCCGCGAGCGGTCGACCAGGTGCGCCAACCTTTCTTCTGCAACGCCGTGGCCCAGGTCGCGGCGGTCGAGGCGCTCTCTCATCAGGACGCCGTCACCGAGCGGGTCACGCGCACGATCGCCGAGCGCATCTCCGTGGAGGAGCGGCTGCGCGCGCTCGGCATCGAGCCGGCCGAGTCCCAGGCCAACTTCTGCTGGTTCGATCTCCCCGGCGCGAGCCCCGAGCAGGCCGAGGCGCGCGAGGCCGAAGTCATGCGAGGGCTCGTCGAGCGCGGTGTGCTCGTGCGCGGCGGCGGCGCTCTGGGCAAGCCGGGGGCCTTGCGTGTCACATACGGCGCCTCCGAGGAGAACGCGATCTTCCTCGACGCGCTTGCCGAAGTGCTGTAACGCTCAGGTGAAAAGCCCAGGTGAAAATGAGCGCCGGTGCCGCCGATCTAGCGGCGGCACCGAACTGGGGCGCGAGGGCGTCAGGGCCAACAGGCGTCGAGGCTGACCGCGCCACGGTTTGGTTGCGCTCGATGTGACGGTATCGAGCGTCCACATCAGATCCAGCCAGGCACTCTGAACGTGAACAAAGCTGACGATGCCTCCCTGCTCGACGTTCTCTCGTAGGCGCGTCCACTTCTCCAGCGGATTGCCCACTCGCTGTTCGAGAGAACTCACGGCGTCAGTCTTGGCCGCCGGTGCGGCCGAGCCGGCGTTCGCGCAGCAGTTGTGCTGCCTGCTGCATTTCGCTCACCTTCGGGTCGGCCAGCTCGAGCACCTCGCCGAGGAGGACTTCGTCGACGCGTTCGGCGACGATCCTCCAAGCACCGTCTCGCAGATGCCGGTCGAGAGTTGCTCGCTCCGGCTTAAGCCGCGCCCACGCATCCGTCAACGCACGCGGCGAGGGCACCGGCAAGGTGGCAGCCTCGCGTGGCTCCATCTTGAGGACACCGCCACCGTAAGAGCGTCCGAACAGCTCTGCGCCCAGCATCGTGACCGAGTTGGTCGCAAGCAGGGGCAGGGCGCTCGCGGCGATGGCGGGCGCATCGGTGCGCAGGCGGACACCATGCATCGAGTTCAGGAACGACACTCGTGCCGAGTTGGTGATTAGCCGCGGGTAGCGATGGCTCATGTAAGTGAAGAACAGATCCGGCCGCGGGGCGACGGGAGGCCGCCACCACGGATCCCGGATCCTGCACTTATAGGCCTCGTGAACGCCGATCTTGCGCCCCAGCGCGAGGTAGCGGGCCAGGCCTGCCGTGGGCTTCTCGTCCCTTGGCTGCAGCAGCCAAACCGGCTCGTCGGCCTCTTGCATCGTCGTCCAGTCCCCGCTTGTGAAAGACAGTCCGCGTAGATGTCGTGTACCCGGAGGGCTGATTCGGACGAGCTGTCTGTCCTCGAGCGTGTACTCGCGGCGTGTGGATTCGCGTAGTGCGAAGTAGGAGTTCGCTCCTGTCACGCCGCCAAGCTCGGGAGTTCCGTAGTCGTCTAGTTGGACGAAACCCTCGTCCCCCACTCGCCTGAAGAGCTGGTGATATTTGGTTGGGAGCAGCAAGTCCGTCCACTTCCCCTGGCTCGAGGGTGTGACGTTGTAGTGGTCGAAAGGTCGAAGCTTGTGTAGCTCGGACGCATCGGTCACCGGATAGAGCGAGAGCGACTCACAGCCGCCTGAGCCATGCGCTACCACCAAGACCACCTGCTCGAGTGCATCGGCGAACTGAAGACGCTCGAACAGCACCAGATGGACGGCGTGAAAGCGTTGCCGCAGCCATCGCCGAATCGGCTCGGCATAGTGGACCGTGAGCAACTCGGCGGGAAGAACCATTGCGAGTCGTCCCTCAGACTTCAGGAATGAGCATGCGTGGACGAGAAGCGCCGCCCAAGACGAAGCAAGCCCGGACAGCCTGACGCCCTCCGCGAGTGCGGCCGCTGCTGATCGCTTGCGTCGGATGCCTTGGTGTTCTTGGTAACGCACAAAGGGCGGGTTGCCGATGACTGCATCGACTTCGGGAAGCACGCAGCCCAGTTGGCTTGGGGGTGCAAGATCGAAGAAGTCGTATGGCAGTAGTCGGGCATCGAGGTCCTCCGCCCTGAGCAACTGCCTTGCTTTGGCAAGTGACCGCTTGTGTATGTCTACACCGATGACCTGCTCTCGCAAGGCACTTGGGTCGGCTCCGTTCTTGCGCAACTCGCGTCCCGCCGCCTGCAGGAACACGGCCTCGCCACACGTGGGGTCGAGCACCGTGGCATCAGGGTCGCTACCCACCGCCCACCAAGCGAGGTAGTCGGCGATCGCCGGCGGGGTGAAGTAGGCGCCGCGTCCCTTGCGTCCTACTGGAAGATCGAGTGAGCGTGAAGTCGGCGAGGGCGTGGTCATGGTTGGAGACGGCGTAATGATGGCGTTCGGTGCGGACATCCGGCATGTTTGTGTTGTGGCCGGGTGTCTGCTACAAAGCCTTTAGACGATCATGCAGACGACCGACTCGACATCCGCCTCCGCGCTCGCGCCAGCGAGTGCTCGCGTGTCCTATTGGTCGTTTCGCTGCGCCTGGCGATTTAGCTAGGCGCTTCGGCCTGGCCTCCACGTGTGAGCGGAGGCAGCCAAGGCCGCATCCGGGTTCCCCAGGAACCGAGCGCCGCCAAAGGCCAAGCTCACACGACCAGTCACGTTCACGCGGCAAACCAGCACTTGACCAACCCGCACTTTGAAAGGATGAAGCAATGATGATCGTCATGAAGGAGACTGCAACCGAGGAGGAGATCGGCGCGGTGATCGAGAAGATCGAGAGCGCCGGGGCTCTGGCCCATCCGATCAAGGGGGCCCGCCTGACCGTGATCGGCGCGATCGGCGACGTCGAGCAGGACGTGGGCGTGGAAAGCCTGGGCCTGGAGGGACAGCCCGGAGTGGACAGGGTGATGCCGATTCTCAAGCCCTACAAGCTCGCCTCAGCCCAGATCCGTCATGGCGAGCGCACCGTGATCGAGATCGAAGGGCGCAAGCTCGGCGGCGACCACTTCGCCCTGATCGCGGGTCCTTGCACTGTGGAATCGAGAGAGCAACTGCTCGAGACGGCCGATGTCGTCAAGGACGCCGGCGCGGCGATGTTGCGCGGAGGCGCCTACAAGCCCCGCACCTCTCCCTACGCCTTTCAAGGCTTGGGCCAAGAGGGTTTGCGTCTGCTGGCCGAGGCCAAGGAGCGCACCGGCCTGCCGATCGTGACCGAGCTGATGGACGCGCGCGACCTGGAAGCGGTGCTCGAGGTGGCCGACGTGATCCAAGTGGGCGCCCGCAACATGCAGAACTTCCCGCTGCTGACCGAGATCGGACGTTCGCGCTGTCCGGTCCTGCTCAAGCGGGGATTGTCGGCGACGCTCGACGAGTTGTTGATGGCGGCCGAGTACGTCCTCAAGGAAGGCAACCGCGACGTGATGCTGTGCGAGCGCGGGATCAAGACGTTCGAGAGCTCCTACCGCACGACGCTCGACCTGCAGGCGGTGCCGGTGCTCAAAGAGCTGTCCCATCTTCCGGTCGTAGTCGACCCCAGCCATGCGGCCGGGCGACGCTCCCTGGTGGCGCCGATGTCTTTGGCCGCAGCCGCCGCCGGGGCGGATGGGATCATCGTCGAGGTGCATCCCAACCCCGACGAGGCTCTCTGCGACGGCCCGCAGGCGCTCTTGGCCGAGGACTTCGCCGAGTACGTCGAGACCGTGGAGCGCGTAGCGGCGCTCGCCGGGAAGGTGTTCAGCGCCGCGTGAGCGATCCGGGAGGCCGTAGCGAGAGTCGGCCTCTTCGGGTCGCGGTGCTTGGGGTCGGGTTGATCGGTGGCTCCATCGGCCTGGCCGCGCGCCGTCGTCTTGGCGCGCACGTCGTGGGCTACGACGCCGACGCCCACGCTTTGCGCCACGCGCAGGAGCTGGGGGCGATCGAGCGGCCGGCCGACAGCGTGGCGAGCGCCGTGGGTGAAGCGGACTATGCATTCGTGGCCACGCCGGTGGGCCACACCGTCGAGGCTCCTGCGTGCGGCGCTGGCGGCGGCTGGCCCCGATTGCGTTCTGAGCGATGTCGGATCGACCAAGCGCCACGTCGCGCGTGAGGTCTCCGATGCACGCTTCGTACCCGGCCACCCGCTCGCGGGGGCCGAGACCGCGGGCGTAAGGGGCTCGCGCGAGGACCTGTTCGACGACGCGCTCTGGTATCTCACCCCCACGGTGGGCGCCGACGACGCCCTCGCCACCGATGTGGCGCCCGCGCTGGCGCGGATCCGGGCACTGGTCGAGCAGATCGGGGCAAGGCCCGTCGTGATCGCCGCCAATGCTCATGACCGCCTGATGGCGAGCGTCTCGCACCTGCCGCACGTGCTCGCCAACATCTTGGTCTCCCAGGCCCTGCGGGCTGTACCGGCCGCCGTCGGAGAGCCTTCGGCAGGCGCGTCCTCGGGGGCGCATCCTCAAGGGCACGAGCGGACGGGCGGCCTTCCTGGTGTGAGGGCAGTTGGAGCCAACCCCAGCTTTCGCGACGCCACGCGGGTGGCGGGAGCGAACACGGCTATCTGGACGGACATATACATGTCCAACGCAGACCTGCTCGCCGAGGCGCTCGACGAAGCGATCAGAGAATTGAGCGGTGTGCGCGACGCGCTCGACGCCGAGGACGCTGACGCTTTGGTCGCCTGGAATGAGCGGGCGCGCGAGGATCGCGAACGCTTGACTGCGGGCGCCGCTGCCGAGGTTTCGCGCCATCGCAAGGGCGGGCGGCAGGCAGGCGCACACGAGGCTGCCGGTCCGGTCCAAGACTCGTAGGGTAGGGATGCTATGGACGTACGCTTCGAGCCCTCAAACGGGCTACACGGTGAGCTGAGGGCTCCCGCCGACAAGTCGATCTCGCACCGTGCGGCTTTGCTCGGAGCGATGGCCTCCGAGCCGACGAGGATCGAGAATTATCTGCACGCGGCCGACACCGACTCCACGCTGGCGGCGGTCAGGGCGCTCGGCGCTTTGGTGGACGAACGCGACGGCGTCGTCACGGTGCGCGGCACAGGCCTGCGCGAGGCGCGCGTGCCCTCCGGTCCGATAGACGTCGGCAACGCGGGCACGCTGTTGCGTCTCCTGCCCGGTTGGCTTGCGGCGCAGGAGGGCCGCTCGTTCACGCTCGACGGGGACGAGTCGATCCGCCGCAGGCCTGTGGACAGGGTGGCCGAGCCGCTGCGCTTCATGGGAGCCGAGCTGATCGCGCGCGAGGATCGCTTCCCGCCACTCACCATCGAAGGAGCGCGCCTGCGCTCGATCTCCTACGAGCTGCCGGTCGCCAGCGCCCAGGTCAAGTCGTGCATTCTGCTCGCCGCGCTCGCCGCCGACGGCGCGACGACCGTGGGGGAGCCTGCGCGCAGCCGCGACCACACCGAGCGCATGCTCTTGCGCGCCGGTGTCAACATCCATCGCAACGGCCGCCACGTCACCGTCGTCAACGCCGACGAGCTCGTGCTGGAGCGCGTGGTCGTGCCAAGCGATCCCAGCTCGGCCGCTTTCGCGATTGCGGCCGGGGTGCTCGTTCCCGGCTCACGCCTGTTGATCCGCGACGTGGGCGCCAACTGGACGCGCACGGGATTCCTGCGCATCCTGCAGCGGATGCGGGGCATCGTGCTCGGCGATTTGGAGGGTGAGAGCGGCGAGCTGCTCGCCGACGAGCCGATCTGCGACCTGGATGTGGCTCACGGGGCTCTGGAGGGCACAACGATCGAGTCGGACGAGGTGCCGCTCGCGATCGACGAGCTGCCCCTGGTGGCCTTGCTGGGCTGCTTCGCCGAGGGGGAGACGGTGGTGCGCGGCGCCCAGGAGCTGCGCGTCAAGGAGTCCGACCGCATCGCCACGGTCGTCGAGGGTTTGCGTGGTCTGGGCGCCCAGATCGAAGCGCTTGACGATGGTTTCGTGGTAAGCGGCACAGGTGGGCTGAAGGGCGGCACGATCGACGCCGCCGGCGACCACCGCCTGGCGATGATGGGGGCTGTTGCGGGCCTGGCATCGCGTGAGGGCGTCTTGGTGCGGGGCATGGAGGCGGCGGCCGTGTCCTATCCGGGCTTCCTCGGCGATATCGGAGCGCTCGGCGGATGACCGGTCGATGCTGATCGCCATCGACGGCCCCGCGGGCGCCGGCAAGTCAACGGTGGCGCGCGCTCTCGCGGCTCGGCTCGGCTTCACATATCTGGACAGCGGCGCCATGTATCGCTGTGTCGGCCTGCTTGCACTCGATGCGCCCGCGGTGCCCCCGGCTTCGCTTGCGATGTCGGCTCGAATCGAGCTGATCGCGGCCGACGCGGCCGGGGCAATCCCCGAGAACCGAGTGATGCTCGACGGACGCGACGTCACCAGGGCGATCCGCGCGCCCGAGGTATCCGAGGCCGCGTCCAATCTCGCCGCCGATCCTGGTGTGCGCAAGGCTTTGGTGGCAAAGCAGCGCGAGCTGCTTGCCTCCGGCGACTGGGTGGCCGAGGGCCGCGACATCGGCACGGTCGTCGCGCCCGACGCCGAGCTGAAGGTCTTTTTGACGGCCGATGCGAGCGAGCGCGCCCGTCGTCGCGCCTCCGAGCTTGGTGGTGACCAGGCGACCGTGATGGCCGAGCAGGCTCTGCGCGACGAGCGCGACTCGACCCGCGCCCACAGTCCTTTGAAAGCGGCGCCGGGCGCCGTCGTGCTCGACACGACCGGGATGACGGTCGAGCAGGTGATCGAGCGCATCTCGAAGCTCGCCGGCAGGCGGCCCGCCTAGTTTCGACGGGTCGGCCGCCCCGCGTTCGAAGACGCGGCGAGGGGCTCCGCCGTACACGTTTGTATCTTCGAAATGGATCGAGCCGGTTGAGCGCCCGATCGCGGTCATACTCTCCCGATGCAGAAGGTGGCCATAGTCGGATACCCCAACGTGGGTAAGTCATCGCTCGTGAACCGCTTGGCGGGCTCGCGCGAGGCGGTCGTGCACGAGCGGGCCGGGATCACACGCGACCGCAACGAGATCGAGTGCGAGTGGAACGGTCGCACGTTCGTTCTGATCGACACTGGCGGCGTGGACTTCCAGGACGAAGATCCTCTGTCCGGCTCGATCCGCGAGCAGGCTCGCGCCGGCCTCGCCGACGCTCAGGTCGCGGTCCTGGTCGTGGACGCTCGCGCCGGGGTCCGTCCCGGAGACGAGGAGATGGCCGAGCTGTTGCGCCGCGCCCCTTTGCCCAGCATCGTGGCCACCAACAAGTGCGACGGGGTCTCCGACCTTCCGCTTGCGGCCGACTTTCATCGGCTCGGACTGGGCGAGCCTTTGGCGGTGTCCGCCGCTCAAGGGCTCGGTACGGGCGACCTGCTCGACCGGATCGTCGAGCTGTTGCCTGACGCGGAGGAGGATCGAGTCGACGACGACGTGATCCGCCTGGCCCTGATCGGACGGCCCAACGTGGGCAAGTCCTCATTGGTCAACCGCTTCCTCGGCGAAGAGCGTGTGATCGTCTCCGAGGTCGCCGGCACCACCCGCGACGCGATCGACACGCCCTTGACCGTCAAGGCTCCCGACAGCGCGTCTGCGTCTGCCCAAACTGGCGAGCAGACAGGTGCTCGAGAGCTCATCTTGATCGACACCGCCGGGATGCGCCGCCAGTCGAAGGTGTCCGACTCGGTCGAGTACTACACGACCTTGCGTTCCCAGCGGGCAGCTGAGCGGGCCGATGTGGCCCTCGTCGTGTGCGACGCCACCGACGGCGTGACCTCGCAGGACCTGCGCGTTGCCGAGCTGGCAATGAAGGCTGGCTGTGCCACAGCGATCGTCCTCAACAAGTGGGATCTCCACGAAGGCACCGAGCAGGATCTCGACCACGAACGCGCCGTGGTCGCCGCCAAGCTGCGCTTGCGCCCGCGCGTGTTGACCGCCAGCGCCAAGAGCGGGCGCAACGTCACGCGCCTCCTGAGCGAGGCGATCGCGCTCGGCGACCGCCGTCGCGGACGTATCCCCACACCAGAGCTAAACCGTTTCTTGGCGGAGGCCGTGCAGGCGCGCCAGCCGCCCGTCGGCACGCGCCGCGGCTCTGGCCAGCATCGCCTCAAGCTGATCTACATGACCCAGATCGGCGAGAGTCCTCCGCGCTTCGCGATCCAGGTCAACTCGCGAGCGCGCGTCACCCGTGACTACGCCTACTTCATCGAGAACCGCCTGCGCGCCCGCTATGGCATGGACGGCGTCCCGTTGATCATCGACTTCGTCGAACGCGGCACCCGCACGCGTGTGCAGGCCGCCTGAGAGCGCCGTCAATAAACTTCTGCCACTTCTTCAAGCGAGACCCGTGGAGCCGATCCCCAAGCCATGAGCCAACATTCCGATAAAGAGTTCCTGTTCACCTCCGAGTCGGTCACGGAGGGCCACCCCGACAAGATCGCCGACCAGATCTCAGACGGAGTGCTCGACGCTGTGCTCACCGACGATCCCTACGGCCGCGTCGCCTGCGAGACACTCGTCAACACCGGTTTGATCGTCGTCTCGGGCGAGATCTCCACCAACACCTACGTCGACATCCAGGACATCGCGCGCGAGACGGTGCGCAAGATCGGCTACGACAACGCGGCCTACGGTTTCGACTGCGACACCTGCGCCGTCATCAACGCGATCGACAAGCAGTCGCCGGACATCGCCCAGGGCGTGGACGCGGCGTATGAGACGCGCCACGACCCGGCCGACGAGGACGAGCTCGACGTCGCCGGAGCGGGCGACCAGGGAATGATGTTCGGCTACGCCTCGAACGAGACCGAGGAGCTGATGCCCTTGCCGATCTCGCTCGCCCACAAGCTCTCCAAGCGTCTGGCCGAGGTGCGCAAGGGCGAGGTCCTGCCCTATCTGCGCCCCGACGGCAAGACCCAGGTGACGGTGCGCTACCAGGACGGGCGCCCGGTCGAGATCGAAAAGATCCTGATCTCCACCCAGCACGCGGACGGCATCGACTCTGAGACGTTGATCAAGCCCGACCTGTTCGAGCACGTGCTGCGCCCGGTCCTGCCGGTCGAGCTCTACAACGAGAAGAAACTGATGAAGAACTTCCTGGTCAACCCCACCGGACGCTTCGTGATCGGAGGCCCGATGGGCGACTGTGGCCTGACCGGACGCAAGATCATCGTCGACACATACGGCGGCATGGCTCGCCACGGCGGCGGTGCCTTCTCCGGTAAGGACCCCTCCAAGGTGGACCGCTCCGCCGCATACGCGGCGCGCTGGGTGGCCAAGAACGTTGTCGCCGCAGGCCTGGCCGACAGGGCCGAGGTGCAGGTGGCCTACGCGATCGGCGTCGCCCACCCGGTCTCGGTCATGGTCGAGACGTTCGGCACCGAGAAGATCGGTCGCGGGCAGATCGCCAAGCTGGTGGACGAGCACTTCGACCTGCGCCCTGGCGCTTTCCGCGAGGAGCTCAAACTGCACCGCCCGATCTACCAGAAGACCGCCGCCTACGGCCACTTCGGCCGTGAAGATCACGACTTCACATGGGAGAAGACCGACAAGGCCGAAGCCCTTCGTGCTGCCGCCGGGCTGCAGGCCTCCGGCGCGGCCGTCTGACCGACCCCACCCGTAATTTTATGAGGTGCCCGCCAGTCCGATCGCGCCTGCGCCCGACACGCCGATAGCCGCTTCGGACGATCCTGAGGGGGCGCCACCGTCGAGGATCGCGCAGGTCGAGCCGATGACGACGGCCCGTGCCCTGCGCGGGCCGTTCGACTATCGCTTGCCCCAAGGACTCCACGCCGGCGTGGGAGTCGGCTCGATGCTCGTGGTGCCCTTCGGGCAGCGCCAGATCTTGGGCGTCGTGACGGCGATCTCCGACCACAGCGAGGTCTCCGAGGAGAAGCTGCTCGCCCCTCTGCGAGCTTTGGACGAGGGCCCGCCCGCTCTTCCCCTCGATCTGGTCGCACTGGCGGGGTGGCTCGCCGAGGAGTACTGCTCCACGCTTGCCCGCGCGCTCTCCCTGGTGCTGCCGCCCGCGGCGACGCGCCGGCTGAGCGGGCGCAAACGGCGAGTCGCCCCGCCTCGCCCGGCGCACATCCAGGTGGGAGCCCGCATGGCCCAACCGCCGGACCTTACCGTCGAACAGGACATCGCCCTGTCTGAGCTGCGCGAAGCGCTCGCGTCAAGCGGATCGCAGACGAGATTGCTCGCGGGCATCACCGGCTCGGGCAAGACAGAGGTTTACCTGCGCATCGCGGCCGACACCTTGGCCAGCGGACAAGGAGCGATCGTGCTGGTCCCCGAGATAGCGCTCACGCCCCAGATCGTCGGGCGTTTCATCGAGCGCTTCGGCGACACCGTCGCCGTCCTGCACTCGCGCCTGACGGTCGGTCAGCGCCGCGAGCAGTGGCGCCGCCTGCGCGCCGGCGAGGCGCGCGTGTGCGTCGGGCCGCGCTCGGCCATATTCGCCCCGATCGAGCGTCTCGGCCTGATCGTGGTCGACGAGGAGCACGACTCCTCCTACAAGCACGAGGGCGATCCCCGCTATGACGCGCGCACGGTGGCCGCTCGGCGAGCGAGCGACTGCGACGCATTGCTCGTGCTCGGCAGCGCCACACCGCGCCCGGAGAGCATCCACGTCGCTTGGGGCGAAGGCGACCGCCAGCCGGACCCCGTCGGGTCGGCCCGTCGCAGCGAGCGGCTGCTGCGGCTCGCCAGGCGCGTGGACGGTCGCCCGCTGCCGCAGGTGGAGGTGCTCGACATGCGCGAGCAGGCGCCGGGCCTGCATCCGCTCACCTCACAGGCCTTGGCCGAGGTGCGTCGCACGCGAGGCAAGGCGATCGTGCTGCTCAACCGCCGTGGCTGGTCCAATTTCCTCACCTGCCGCTCCTGCGGACGTGTATGGGGCTGTCCACAGTGCGACGTAGCCCTCGTCCTACATCGGGCGGGGAGTCAAGCGAGGGCGGACTACATAGCGTGCCACCACTGCGGCCATCGCGAACACGCTCCGCGCAGGTGTGAGTGCGGCTCTACATCGGTCGCCCGCCACGGAACCGGCACCGAGCGCCTGCAACACGATCTGGGCGTCGCCCTCGACGACGGCGATTTCCCCATCTTCCGTCTGGATGCCGACATCGTCGCGGGCGACGGCTCGGAGAACAGCGTCGCGCGGCTGCTCGCCGGCTTCCAGAGACGCCCCCGCCGGCGTTCTTGATCGGAACCCAGATGGTCGCCAAGGGCCACGACTTCCCGGATGTCGGCCTCGGGGTCGTGCTCGACGCCGACGCCACGCTGCGCTTCCCCGACTTCCGCGCCGAGGAGCGAACTTTCGCGCTCGTCTGTCAGCTCGCCGGTCGTGTCGGGCGCGGCGGAGAGGGCCAGGTGCTCGTGCAGACGATGGCGCCCCAAGCGCGCTCGATCCTGCACGCCGCCGCCCACGACAGCGACGGCTTCCTGGCCGGCGAGCTGCAGCGCCGCCGCGCGCTCGACTATCCGCCCTTCGCGAGCCTGATCCGGGTGGTCTGCGCGGCCGAGCGCACGAGTCGCGCACGAGCGGCGGCCGAAGCGATCCGCTCGGCCCTGGACGGCGCGCCCGGTAGCGTGCTCGGCCCGGCGGCCCTGTTTCGCCTGCGCGGGCGCGAGCGCCAGGTTTTGGTCGTCAAGACGCCGCCCAAGCAGCGCCAGGCGACGATCGGTCTGCTCGGCGCGGCGGTCCAGCGCGTGGCCGAAACTCGCGCCCACAAAGGCGTCGTCTTCGCCGTCGATGTCGATCCTCAGTAGTCCAGCCGGCGGGCTCGCCCTAGACTTTCGGGAATGAGCGACGAAGAGGTCATGGACTCGGAGGTCGAGCCCGAGGAGGGCGCGTCCACCGTAGCCGAGCTCGACCCCGAGGTGCGCGCGCGGCGCGACGCCGCCCTGCGCCACGTCCGCAAGTTCGGCGACCCGGTCCTGCGCGCCGCGGCCCTGCCCGTGGATCGCTTCGACGAGTCTTTGGCGCAGGAGATAGAGCGGATGGGCGAGCTGATGCACGACGCGCTCGGCATCGGCTTGGCCGCCACCCAGCTCGGAATCCTGCACCGCGTGGTCGTCTACCAGGCCTACAGCGACGACCCCCTCACGGCCCTGGTCAACCCCGAGATCGAGTGGGCCGACGACGAGCTGGACGCGCTCGAGGAGGGCTGTCTCAGCCTGCCTGGCGTGCATGTGGAGGTGGAGCGACCGGCCCGGGTGCGCGTGCGCGCCCACGATGCTCAGGGTAAAGAGTTGCGCTTGGAGGCCGAAGGCTTGGAGGCGCGCGTGATCCAGCACGAGATCGACCACCTCGACGGCATCCTGATCCTCGACCGGATACCGCGCGAGCTGCGCAAGCAGGCGATGCGCGCGATGCGCGAAGCCGTTACCGCCGCCAGCGCCGCATAAGCGGGCGCCCGGCGCTCCGCGGATAGGCTGGCGAGAACTGTGCGCACCGTCTTTCTCGGCACCTCGGACTTTGCCGCCGCCGTGCTGGCGCGCCTCGCGGGCGAAGGCGGGGAGGACCCAAACGCGCCACAGACGCCGTCGCGCACGACAGCCCGCCACAGTCCCGCGCTGGTCATCACGCGCCCCGACCGACCGGCCGGACGCGGTCGCAAACTCACGGCGCCGCCCGTGGCCGACGCCGCGCGCGCCTTGGGTCTGCGGTTGGCTCAGCCCGAGAGCGTAAACGGCGCCGACGCCCATGAGCTGATCGCCAGCGTGGACCCCGATGTGCTGATCGTGTGCGCTTTCGGGGCTTTGATCAAGGAGCCTCTGCTGTCCGCTTACGAGATGCTCAACGTGCACCCTTCCCTGCTGCCTCGCTGGCGCGGAGCCGCGCCGATTGAGCGCGCGATCATGGCCGGCGACGAGTACACGGGGGTCTCGATCATGCGCCTCACCGCAGGTCTCGACAGCGGTCCGGTGTGCCTGGCCCAGAGCGAGCCGATCGACGCCCAGGACAATTTCGGCTCGCTCGCTCTGCGTTTGGAGGGCCTCGGCGCAGAGCTGCTCAACCGCGCGCTGGACACGCTTCAGCGAGACGAGCCCTTGGCTTTTTCAGAGCAGGACGAGCGGCTCGTCACCTACGCCGAGAAGATCGGCCCCGAGGATCGCCTGCTCGACCCGCTCCAGTCGGCGGCGCAGTTGGAGCGCCGCGTACGCGCTCTGCACCCTCACATCGGTGCGCGCGTGGCCCTCGCCGAGGACGCCCTGCTCGGCGTGTGGCGCGCTTCACCACGCCCCGACGCGGTCGCGCGTCGGGGCGTATACGCCGATGGCGAGCGCCTGCTGCTCGGCTGCGCCGACGGCGTGTTGGATTTGCAGGAGGTACAGCCGCCGGGCAAGCGCCCGATGGAGG
Organism: uncultured Solirubrobacterales bacterium; assembly: GCA_963809705.1. Taxonomy (GTDB): domain Bacteria; phylum Actinomycetota; class Thermoleophilia; order Solirubrobacterales; family Solirubrobacteraceae; genus Palsa-744. Next base: position 127,483 of record CAWEKF010000003.1, read on the forward strand.
CGAAGGCGTTCCTGCGCGGCCACGGCTTGCCCACCGCCTGATGGCCCAGCCCGGGGACGCCAATGCCGGCGGGCCCAAGGCGGGCAAGCCTGGCGGTCGCGCCCTGCGGGCGAGGTCCACCCGCGGGGCGCCGCCGGCGCCCGCACGCGTGTGTGCATATGAAGTCATCCGCCGCGTCTTCGAGCAGGGCGCTTACACCGACCGAGCTATGCAGGCCCAGGCCCAATCGCTCGACGCGCGCGACCGCGCCCTGGCGATGCGACTCGCCTACGGCACGATCCAGCGTCGCCTCACACTCGACCACATCCTCCAGCGGCTCGCAAAACGACCGGCAGAGCGCCTGGACCGTCCCCTGCTGGCGGCCTTGCGCCTTGGTCTTTACGAGCTGCTCTATCTCAACGGCGCGCCCGACCGTGCGGTCGTCGCCGACTGCGTCGAGCTGGCCAAGAGCGGGCGCGGGGCCGGCCACGGGCTCGTCAACGCCGTCCTGCGCCGCGCAGCGCGCGAAGGCGCCGCCGCGCTGCTCGGCGACCTGCGCGAGGACACGCCCGACGATGCCGCCATCGCCCACTCTCACCCGGCGTGGATCGCTCGCCTGTGGTGGCAGGAGCTCGGTCCCGCCGAGGCGCTCGCCCTGATGGCGGCCGACAACGAGCCCGGCGAGTTGGCGGTGCGCGTCAACACGCTCCTGGCCGATCCGCCGACCCTGGCGCGCGACTTGGCGGTCGCCACGCATACGGATCCGGACCTGCCCGAGGCGTTGGTGTTGGACGCTCCGTTCGACCTGCACGGCTCCAGCGCATGGCGCGAAGGCAGGCTGCTTGCCCAATCGCGCGCGGCGATGCTGGTCGCCCGTGCTTTGGATCCCCAACCCGGCGAGCGCGTGCTCGACCTGTGTGCCGCGCCTGGCGGCAAGACCACGCACGTCGCCGCCTTGATCGGAGACGAGGGCGAGGTGGTGGCGGTCGAGCGCAACCCGGCGCGCGCCGCCGAGCTGCGCGAGACTGCCCAGCGCCTGAAAGCGAGCAGCATCCAGGTCGAACTGGCCGACGCGGCGCTCGCCAGGGCCGCAGCGGACCGCTTCGACCGCGTGCTGGTCGATCCGCCCTGCTCGGGCCTCGGCACCCTGCAGGCTCGTCCCGACCTACGCTGGCGCCTGACGCCGGCCAAGCTCGATGAGCTGGTTCGCCTCCAGGCCGCGATCCTCGCCGCCGGCGCCGCCGCGCTCCGTCCGGGCGGCGTGCTGGTCTATTCGACGTGCACGATCTCAGCGTCCGAGAACGAGCGACAAATAGAGTCTTTTCTCGATCGTAACTCGGGTTTCGCGCTCGAGGATGTCACGCACGAACAACGATCCCATCCCCACCCCCATATGCCCAAGGCCGTCCTGACACTGCCCCACCGCGACCGCACCGCCGGGTTCTTCATCGCACGGATGCGGCGAGTAGAGGATGCCCCCACGGGTAGGCTCTGAGAATGGAGGGCGAGCATCCCACCCCCGCGAAAGAGCAGGTCAACCTTGGACCGCTATGTCCCAACTGCGCCGAGCCTTGGTTGCGTCCCACCAACCTGCCCGGTCGCTATCGCTGTGTCTACTGCCTGCATCGTTTCGAGCTTTCCTCGGTGTGCCCGAACTGTGGCGAGCACTCCACGATCGTGCGCATGTCCTCCACCGCCATCTTCAAGTGCAATAACTGCGGCGACAGCATGTTGATGCCCATATGAACACGCCGGGCGGCGCCGGGCGGCGTCCTCCCTCCCTTATGTGCTGGCCGATTGGAGGTCCCTCCGACATCCAATCGGTACACCGCGATGGGTGCGTCCTTGCCCGGCTTGCCCTGCGTGTCCATATGGAGGCCTGGTCTGAAAAGATCCGATCGTGACGACAGCAGATCTTCTGCGTGAGGTGCGCGTGGCGCCCTCGATCCTCTCGGCCGACTTCGCATGCCTGGGCGCGCAAGTGGGGGAGGTTCTGGACGCGGGCGCACGCGTGATCCACGTCGATGTTATGGACGGCCACTTCGTGCCGTCGATCACCCTCGGGCCGATCGTCGTGGCCGCCTTGCGCGAGCAGGTCGAGCAGGTCGACGGTCTGCTCGACGTGCACCTGATGATCGAGCGGCCCGAACGTCACATCGAGGAGTTCCTGCAGGCGGGCGCGCACTCGATCACCTTCCATGCCGAGGCCACGCCCCACGTCGCCTACGCCGCCGCCTTGGTGCGAGAAGGCGGAGCCGGCGTGGGCGTGGCGATCAACCCGGCCACCCCCGTCGGCGCCCTTGCCGAGCTGAGCTCCGCCATCGACCTGGCCCTGTGCATGACCGTCAATCCAGGCTGGGGGGGACAGAAGTTCATCGCCCACTCCTTGGACAAGGTCGAGCGTTTGCGCCACATCCTCAGCGACGGGATCGCCCTGGAGGTCGACGGCGGTATCGATCCCGCCACCGCCGGCCCATGTCGCACTGCGGGCGCCAATCTGTTTGTAGCCGGCTCGGCCGTGTTCGGGTCGACCGACCCGGGCGCTTCCTATCGCGCGCTCGTCGAGGCCGCCGGCGCGGTCTGAGGCGGTAGCCGGCACTCTGCGGCCAGGTGGGGCCGACCGGCAACACAGGTTCCACCCAACCTTTCACGCCGGCTCGGACGCGCCTGGACGGGTGGCCGGTGCGCCCCGGCGATACACCGTGCCCAACATCAGCGCCAGCAGGCTTGTGGCGCCGAGATAGCCGATCTCGGTCCGCAACAGTTCTTCGCTCACGAGCGGGACCAGCATCCAAGCCACGAACGCGATCGCCGCCGCGATCCAACAGTAGGCGGCGGTGCGCGCCTGATTGCGCGCCAACGCCGCTTGGTTGAGCGCGCCCGAAGTCAGATGCATACCCATGCCGAGCCCGATCAGAGCCAGCCCCACGCGCCCGTATTCGAAGCTCTGGCCGAACAGCGCTTTCATCACCGGCGGACCGACCGCCAGCAGCCCCAGCGCGACCGCCAACGCGAACGCGGCGATCGCCATCACCGTCAGCTTGATCGCTTTCGCAAACGCAACGTGGCCCTCGGTTGCCTCCAGGCCCGTCAGGTGCGGAAGCAGCGAAGTCTGGATCGCTTGGAAGAGCTGCAGCGGCGCTCGCGCGATCAGCAGCACGTTGAACACGATTCCCGCCAGCGCGGCATTGGTCGAAGTGATGTCCACCGTCAGCACCGCCGCATTCAGCAGGGTCTGCTCGGAGAGCATCACGCCCGAGACCGCGAACGCAAAGCCCGAGCCCCTGCGCAGCGAGAGCTCATCCGCGGCCACGGCCTCCTCGACACCCTCTGTCCCCGGCCCGGCCAAGGCGGCGTCCAACTCCTCCATCTCCGGCGCGCCTTGCGGCTGGGCCGGTTGAGCGCCGCTTCTCGCGAACGCCGCCGGCACCACCACCAGCGACACGAACGGCGCCGCCGCGATCCCCAGCGCCACCGCGGTCTGCCCATTCGTCAGGCCGATCGCCACGGCCAGCGCGAAGCACAATCGCGAAATCGACTCCATCAGGACCAGTCCGCCAAACAGCCCGAAGTATTCGTGCCCGGCCAACCAGCCGCGCGCGAAGTAGCTGGCGGCATACGCCAGCGTGCCGACCACCAGCACCCAATACAGCGCCGCGTAGTGGCCGAACACGTCGTCGATCAGTACTTCGTGCAACGCCAGCGCCACAACCAGGAAGGCCAGTGCGAAACTCGCCTGGATCGCGATCGGCACCTTCACGGAATGCTGGGCGCGCCCGCGCGCCCTGCGGTCGGCGATCGTACGACTCAGCAGCTGTTCGATCGGTCTGTAGATGACCGAGATGATCACGAACATGATCGACCACAACAGGTCCAATCGCTTGGCCTCCACTTCGCCCAGTACGTGGCTCGCGATCGAGAAGTAAGCGAACGTCAGCAGGCCGGTGCTGGCGATCCCGACGGACAGCAATCGCGCACCGCTGCCATACGAGCGCCCGCCTGCGTCTCGCTCGGTAGCGTGAGGAGGCGCCGACGAAGCGCCTGCGGATGCTTCGGGCTGCCGGCCGCAGGCTTGGTGCTGGCCGGATGCTCGCTCAGAGGCGGACAAGCAGCATCGTCCAGGGGAAAGGCGAGCGCGCCTCCACGACCTTGCCGTAGCGCGAGAGCAGTTTCACGAACGAGCGCTTGGACCAGTGGTTCAGATGCCCCGGCGTGTTGCCCAAGTCCTTCAGGTAGGCGCCTCGCGCCATGTTCAACATCCGCCACAGCGGCTCCCTCGGGACCGACACGAGCAGCCGGTGCTCCGCGCAACGGGCCATCTCGGCCAGCGTGTGCTCGGGGTCGGGCACGTGCTCGAGCACCTCGATCGCACAGGCCAGGTCGAACTCGTTATCGGCGAGCGGCAGGTTCTCGGCCTTCATCACCCTGTATTCCAGGTTCGGCGCCGTGCGCTGAGCCCAACCGGCCTGGATCGAGGGCTCCTCTAGGTCGATGCCCACCACGCGCGAGCCGTCAAGCCGCTGTGCCCACCTGTGCACCAGCACTCCCTCGCCACAGCCCACGTCGAGCAGCGATCGCGGACTGGCCGCCTCGAGGAGCTCGTCGAGCCTGCGCTCGAAGCCGTCCATCATGCGCCGCACAAAGGGATTGGTCGAGCCGTACTTGTCGTACGTATTGCCGGTGACGATCCCGTCCTCGGAGACAGTGACGCCGCCGCTCATAGCTCGATCTTCTCGCGCGCCGGCGGGTGGGTGGGATTCGATTTAACGGGATTCGATTCATAGTGCGAGGGCTCCACTTCAAGCTGCAGCTCGATCCTGCGCACCCGCTCGAACGTCTTCTGCGTCATCACCCGCTGCGCGGCCAACAGGTCGCCAATCACACCCAGCGCCCACAGCACCACCGCCGCGATGAACAGCACCGCGCCGAGGATCAGGGACTGCACGTGCCCCTTGCCGTTGCCTTCGGCATAGGCGACCACGAAGCGGATCCATACGCCCAGCGCGGCCACGCCGATCACTGCCGCCAAGCTCCAAAACACCCGCAGCGGCTCATACTGCGCATAGATCCTGAAGATTGAGATCGAATTGCGCCGCACATAGGCCCCCATGGAAGGGAAAAGGCGCGACTCGCGCGTCTTCGGGTTGGTCCTGACCGGGACATGGTCGATCGCCACCAGTTGCTTGCCGGCCTGGATGATCGTCTCCAGCGTGTAGGTGAATTTGGAGACCACCAAGATCTGGATCGCGGCCTCGCGGTTGTAGGCCCTGAAGCCCGAGGTCGTGTCCGGCACCGAGGTCGAGGATGCCTGGCGCACCACCCACGAGCCAAGGCGCTGCAGCCGCTTCTTCAGCCCCGAGAAGTGCTCGATGTTGGTGACCTCGCGATCGCCCACCACCATGTCGGCGTCGCCTCTGAGGATCGGCCCGACCAGCTTGACTATGTCCGGCCCGTAGTATTGGTTGTCGGCATCGGTGTTCACCACCACGTCGGCGCCCAGCTTCAGGCACGCATCCAGCCCCGCCTGGAAGCCCGCGGCGAGTCCCTTGTTGTTGGTCAGCCGCACGATGTGGTCGATCCCGTGCGCTCTTGCCACCGCGATCGTCTCGTCGGTCGAGCCGTCGTCGACGATCAGCCACTCCACCACGTCAAAGCCGCCCATCTGGCGCGGCAGGTCCGCGAGCGTCTGCGGCAGTTGCTCGGCCTCGTTGAAGCAGGGGATCTGGATGATGAGCTTCACCGGCGAAAGCCTAGTTTTGTAGGTCCTCCCCCGTACGGGGGAGGACATTGGGAAGAGCAAGGAGCTTCACCGGCGAAAGCCTATCCCTCTAGGCTCTACAACCGAATGGCAAGCGCGACTTTGACGCGTACCGACCCGGGTGGCCGGGGCGGGCGGATCCCGATCAACCAAAGGCTGCGCGCGATCCCGGCTTCGCGCTGGGCGGTCCTGGCCTTCGCCTGCATGTGCGTCCTGGCCGTCGTCGGCTACTTCGCTTTTCCCACCTATCCCACCTACGACTCCTTCTACGCGCTGTTGTGGGGGCGCGACGTCTTGCACCTGCACATGCCCGACTTCAGGGTCTACCGCGGTCCCACCGAGCACCCGTTGGCGATCGCCTTCGGCGCCTTCTGTTCGCTCTTCGGCCAGGGTGGCGCGCGCCTGATGGTGTTCGGCTCGATCGCCTCCTTCGTGGCGCTCGTGGCCGGCGTCTATCGCGTGGGGCGCCTCTGTTTCGGCCCGGTCGTGGGCGCCTTCGCAGGCCTGCTCGTCCTGAGCCGCTTCTTCGTGGAGAACCTCGCGGCCCAGGGCTATCTCGACATCTCCTATGTCGCCCTGGTGGTCTGGGCGACGGCCTTGGAGATCGAGCGCCCGCGCCGTGGGCCTGCGGTCTTCCTGCTGCTGGCGGCGGCGGGTCTCCTGCGCCCCGACGCCTGGCTCTTGAGCGCCGTCTATTGGCTGTGGTGTATCGCAAGTCCCGCCCATCCCGCCGACAACGCCACGCGTCTGCGCTACCTGGGCCTGGCTGCGATCGCGCCAGCGGTGTGGATCGGCGTGGACGCTCTCGTCACCGGCAATCCCCTGTATTCGTTGCACTCGACATCGGGCTTGGCTGCGGAATTGGGGCGCACCGAGAAATTCTCCGAAGTGCTCTCCTCGACATGGTCCTACGCGGTGCGCATCGACAAGCTGCCAGTGGTGCTCGGCTCGCTCGCCGGAGCTCTGCTCGCGATCTGGTTGGCGCCCAGACGCGTGCTCGTGCTGTTGGTGGTGCTCGGGAGCCTCCTGTTCGTGTTCATCGCCGAGGGCGCAGCGGGCGCGTCGGTCGTCGACCGCTACATGATCGGCGCGTCGGTCGTGATGCTCGTCTTCTGCGCTCTGGCCATCGGGGGCTGGTCGATGCTCGAGCCGGGCGCCGTGCTGCGGCGAGTATGGATGGTGGGGGCGGCCCTGCTCGTGCTCTACGGCGGCGTCTCCGCCGCCCGTACGCTCAGCCTCTCCAGTTTGCGCACCACGCTCGCCGATCACGAGGACTTCCACGAGGGGCTCGCCGTCGCTTTGCACAGCCCGGCGGTCAAAGCGCAGCTGAAGCGTTGTCCCCTCCTGTCTTTGCCGAACAACAAGCTGATCCCCGACGCCCGTTGGATCCTCAACAGCGCCGGCCAGCGCGAGATCGTGGCCCGCAGCCAGGCCAGCGCCGATGCGCTCAAGGGAGCGGATCAGCTCAAGCGCCGTATCGAAGCGGGCAGCGTCGCCGTCTATCCGCTCGGCGAAGCCGTGTTCGTGGAGGCGATCGTCGACCTCGGCGACGATCCGCGTGACCAAGTGCCTTTGAAGGGCTTCCATCGCATCTACACCAGCCGCTACTACGCGGTCTATGGCAACTGCTGAGCCGCCAGACGCCCCGCCTCCGTCTGACGCGGGGGAGGGGGACGGGGTAGCTCGTCAAGGGGTGCCTCGCGCGCGCGCGCAGGGCACCCCTGTGGGTGCTCACAACCATGACGATGCGGGCACTCGTCGTGGTGACGCTTCGGCTGCTGCGCACGGCGACGCTTCGAGTCCTTCCCGCGGCGACGCTTCGAAAGCTCGTCAACGCGACGCCCGGTACTGGGCGTGGCCGGTCTTGGGAGCGATCCTGCTCGGCGCGCTGGGCTTGCGCCTGTGGGGCATCAAACAGGGCTTGCCCTACGTCTACAACATCGACGAAGCCGGCCATTTCGTGCCCAAGGCGGTGGCGATGTCCGCGCACGGCCTCAACCCCGACTACTTCGTCAACCCGCCTGCGCTCACTTACGTCCTGCACCTTGTGTTCGTGCTCTGGTTCGGCGCTGGGCACTCGCTCACCCGCGAGTACGCCCTGCGCCCAGACCAGGTGTTCTTGGTTGCGCGCGTCACTGTGGCCGTGCTCGGGACAGGCGCGGTGTGGCTGCTCTATCTGATTGGCGCGCGTCTGTTCGACCGCCGTGTGGGCCTGCTGGCGGCAGCTTTGGAGGCGGTCGCCTTCCTGCCCGTCTTCTACGGGCATCTGGCGCTCAACGACGCGGCCACGCTTCTGCCGCTCTCGCTCTCCCTGTTCGGCAGCGCCGGCGTGCTGCGCCACGGACGAGCCCGCGATTACGCGATCGCCGGCGTCGGGCTCGGCTTCGCCTGCGCCAGCAAGTACACGGCCGGCATCGCCGTCGTGCCCTTGGCCGCCGCCGCCGCCGCTCACTATCTGGACGGATCGACCGGCTCGGGCAAGCTGGACGGATCGACCGGCTCGGGCAAGCTGGACGGATCGACCGGCTCGGGCAAGCTGGACGGATCGACCGGCTCGGGCAAGCGCGTTCTGGTTGGCCTGAGCGTGGCCGGCGTCTGCGCAGTGGGCGCCTTCCTGCTCGCCAACCCATACGCCCTGCTCGACTTCCAGCGCTTCCACTCTGAACTGGTTCACCAGTCGAGCCTCTCCGAGGAAGCCCAGGGCAAGCTCGGAGCGCCCCGCCAAGGCGGCCTCCTCTACTACCTGTGGTCGTTCACCTGGGGTCTCGGCTGGGTCCCCGTCCTGGCGGCGTTCGCGGGGGCCCTCGCGCTCTGCTGGCGACGTCCGCGCGTCGCCTGGCTGCTCGTGCCCGCGCCGATCCTGTTCCTGGCCTTCATGGGCCTTCAGGACCGCTACTTCGGGCGCTGGCTGTTGCCGATCTTTCCGATCGCATGTCTATTGGCGGCCTACTTCGCGTTCTTGCTGCTCGAGCTCTTGGCCGGCATAGAGTCCTCTGACGCGAGGCCGGACCCAGGCGCCGCAAGCGAGCGCTCGACCGTCGCCGGCGATGGTGTTGTTGCCAGCAGAAAGGGGCGCCCCGCGCGCGTGCGCGTAGGCACGATCCTGGTGGGCGCTCTGATGGCGATCCTGTTGCTGGCCCAAGGTCTCATCTACAGCATCCACAACGACCTAGTGCTCGCGCGCGCCGACACGCGCAACCTGACCCGGGCCTGGATGGTCGCGCACGTTCCGCGCGGCTCGCGCATCGTGCTCGAGCCGGTCGTGCTCGACTCCTGGTTGCAGGAAGGAGCGGGCGCCAAGCGCTGGCGCAAGTACGTGTCCTTGGAATCGGTGATCGCGCCGGACGGGACGCTCTCGCCGCAGACCGCTCATCCCGTCGCCTTGGAGAACTACGAGACGACGCTCGCGCCGTCGCTGATCGGCTGGTACGAGCGCCAAGGGTACTGTTGGGTGATCACCGGCTCGACCGAGTCCGGTCGAGCCCTCGCCGACCCTGCGGCGGCCCCTCTGGCGGTCGCCTACTACCGTGCGCTGGCGACCGCGGGCGAAGCCGCCTATCGAGCTTCGCCCTATTGGCCGGACAGCAATCCGCCGGGATTCAACTTCGACTGGAGCTTCGACTACTACCCGCTCTCCTTTCGTCGGCCGGGCCCGCAAATGACCGTCTATCGGCTGCGGGGTGGACGCTGCTCAGGCCGGGTATGACGCCTGAGGGCTTATCCTGAACAGCGCATGGCGATCACCACCGACACCGACCGAGCACACCTGCGGCGAGCCATCGAGCTGGCCGAGCAGGGCGCGCACGACGTCAAGCCGAACCCAGTCGTGGGCGCGGTCGTGGCACGCGACGACGAGGTGCTCGGCGAGGGACGCCACGAACGCTTCGGCGGCCCGCACGCCGAGGTCAACGCGATCGCGGCGTGCGGTGCGGCGGATCTGACCGGCGCCACTTTGTACATATCGCTTGAGCCGTGCTGCCACGAGGGCAAGACGCCGCCGTGCACCGACGCGATCATGCAGGCGGGGATCGGACGGGTCGTCGTGGCCTCCGACGATCCCACCGAGAAGGCCTCGGGACGCGGCCTGGGCATCCTGCGCGACGAGGGCGTCGAGGTCGTCGTCGCCGACGGCGAGCTGGCGGCGCGCGCGCGCCTGCTCAACCAGGCCTTTCGCAAGCACGCCCGCGTGGCGCGCCCCTGGGTCCTGTTCAAGTCGGCGATGACTTTGGACGGCAAGGTCGCCACCAGGGCCGGCGACTCCCAGTGGATCAGCGGCGAGGAAAGTCGCCTGCTCGCTCACACCTGGCGCGCCTCGGTGGACGCGGTTGTCGTGGGAATCGGCACCGCCTTGGCCGACGACCCCCAGCTGACGGCCCGACCCGACGGGATCCTCGCCGAGCTTCCGCGCCAGCCCCGCCGTGTCGTCTTCGACTCGCTCGCGCGCCTGCCGATCGCCTCGCAGCTGGTCAGCGCCGTGGACCGGATTCCCCTGACCGTCGTCGTCTCGCGGGCCGCCGCAAGGGCAGACACCGACGCCCTGGAGGCAGCCGGCGTCCAGGTGCTCGTCGCCACCGGCGAGAACGAGCCCGCGCGCGTGCGCTCGGCCTTGGAGCAGTTGGGCAGCGAGGGCATCGCCTCGGTGCTCTTGGAGGGAGGGCCCCATCTCGCCGGCGCATTCCTGGATGCGGGCGAGGTCGACGAGATCCGACTATTCCTTGCCCCGATCCTGCTTGGCGGGCGCAGCGCGCGCGACCCCTTGGAGGGAGAGGGAGTGGAGCGCATCTCCGAGGCCTTGCGCGCGCTCACGCTCGACTGTTCGCGCGTCGGCGAGGACCTGCTCATATCGGCGCGCTTGCGCGAGTGGTGAGGCAGCGCCCGTGTTCACTGGCTTGATCGCCGATCTCGGCAGCGTGTGTGGCGTGGAGACGGATTCCGACGGGGCTACACTCGAGATCTCCACACGGCTTGCAGGCGAATTGAGCGAGGGCGACTCGGTGGCCGTCAACGGGGTTTGTCTGACCGCGACCTCCGTAGGAGAGGAGAGCTTCAGGGCGCAGGCTATGGCCGAGACGTTGCGACGATCCTCCCTGGAGCTCCTGCGTGCCGGCTCGGCGGTCAACTTGGAGCTAGCTTTGCGTGCAGATGGGCGCCTCGGCGGGCACATCGTGCAAGGACATGTCGATGGCACCGGCACGGTCGTAGACGTCCGCGAGGAGGGTTTCGCGCGGGTGCTGTATATCGAGCTAGACGCCGGTCTTGGGGAAGGCTTGGCGCGCTATCTGGTGGAGAAGGGATCGGTCGCGGTGGACGGGGTGAGCCTGACCGTCAGCGAGGCTCCGCGGGGACGGATTCTCGGTGTCTCTCATCCCCGAGACGCTCAGCCGCACGAGTCTTGGAAGGGCGCAGGTCGGGGATCGGGTCAATCTGGAGATGGATGTCCTCGCAAAGCACGTCGAGCGATTGATGGAGGCCCACATATGAGCCGGTCCGAGGCTGTAGACACAACCCAAACAGGTGCCCTACGCGCGCGCGAGGGCAGTCCGTTCGCAACAGTGGAGGAGGCGATCGAGGAGATAAGGCAGGGCAAGATGGTCGTGGTCTGCGACGACGAGGACCGCGAGAACGAGGGCGACCTAACCCTCGCGGCCCAGTTCGCGACGCCGGAGGCGATCAACTTCATGGCCAAGGAGGGGCGTGGCTTGATCTGCCTGTCGCTCACCTCCGAGCGCTGCGACGAGCTCGGGCTCGATCTGATGGCCGCCAAGAACGAGTCGTCCTTCGAAACGCCGTTCACCGTGTCGATAGAGGCACGGGAGGGCGTCACGACCGGTATCTCCGCTCACGATCGCGCACACACGATCCAGGTCGCGATCGACCCCGAGAGCGCCCCCCGGGACCTCGTCCAACCGGGCCACGTGTTTCCGCTCAAGAGTCGTGCCGGCGGCGTCCTCGAGCGGGCCGGGCAGACCGAGGCCGCGGTGGATCTCGCGCGCCTGGCGGGCCTGAACCCGGCCGGTGTGATCTGCGAGGTGATGAACGACGACGGCACGATGGCGCGCGTCCCGGACCTGGTCGCCTACTGCGCTCGCCACGAGCTGAAGATGATCACGGTTGCCGAGCTGATCGCCTACCGCCGGCGCCACGACAAGCTCGTCGAGCGCGTCGTCTCCACGCGCCTGCCCACCGCCTTCGGCGAATTCGAGGCGGTCGGCTACCGCTCGCTCGTGGACGACAAGCACCACGTGGCGCTCGTCAAGGGCGACGTGGCCGGCCGCGAGGACGTGCTCGTGCGCGTTCACTCGGAGTGTCTCACCGGCGATGTGTTCCACTCCCTGCGCTGCGATTGCGGTGAGCAGCTCGCCTCAGCCCTGGCGATGATCGAGCGCGAGGGCGAGGGCGTCCTGCTCTACCTCTCCCAAGAGGGACGGGGTATAGGCCTGCTCAACAAGCTCAAGGCCTACCGCCTGCAGGAGGACGGCCTGGACACCGTCGAAGCCAACGAGCGCCTCGGTCTGCCGGCCGACCTGCGCGACTACGGCATCGGGGCGCAGATCCTGGTCGACTTGGGGCTCTCCTCGATCAGGATCCTCACCAACAACCCCAAGAAGATCAAGGGCCTGGAGGGCTACGGCCTGTCGGTCAGCGCCCAGATCCCGATCGAGCACGCGCCCAACGAGCACAACGAGGCATATCTGCGCACAAAGGCCCAGCGCATGGGCCACATCCTGCACCATCAGGGCCTCAACCTCGACGCGGAGCTCCTGCGCTCCGAGCGTGAGCAGGACCGCGAGCGTGAGCATCCCGAAGGGCCTGCCCCACGGGCACAGGACGAGCGCCCTGAAGGGCATACCCAGAGGGCACAGGGCAAGCAGTGAAGTTCGCCATCGCCATCGGGCGCTTCTATGAGGATCTGGCGGAGCGCCTGGAGAAAGGCGCCCGTGAGGCCTTCGCGCAGGCTGGGGCCGAGGTGGAGGTGTTCGACGTGCCCGGAGCGTTCGAGCTGCCCCTCGCCGCGCGCTACGCGGCCGACTCAGGTCGTTTCGAGGGCGTGGCTTGCCTGGGCGCCGTGATCCGCGGCGAGACCGATCACTACGACTTCGTCTGCGCCGAGGCGGCGCGCGGCATCCAGCAGGTTGCGCTCGCCACCGGTGTGCCATGCGCCTTCGGCGTGCTCACGTGCGAGACGATGGAGCAGGCGCTCGCGCGCTCGGGTGGGGACAAGCGTGACCAGGGACGTCATGCCGCCGAAGCCGTGCTGAGGATGGCCGAGCTGCGAGAGCGGTTGGCGGGCGAGGCACACGTACGAGTGCTCTGAGACGCTACCCGCCGGCGGCGAGCGCAACCGAACAGGCCTCGCCGGGCGACGCTCGTTGCACGGTCGGCTACACTGCCGAGCTTCATGGCCAAGGTATGTCACAGCTGCGGGAAGGGTCCCGCGTTCGGCAACAGCCGCAGTCACTCGATGGTCGCCACCAAGCGCCGCTTCGATCCCAACCTGCAGAAGGTCAAGATCCTCGTCGGCAAGGCGCCCCGTCGCGTGTACGTCTGCACCCGTTGCTTGAAGGCCGGCAAGGTTACGAAGGCCCTGTAGGGCCCGCCGAACCGGGAGACACTCGCTACGCTCGCATCCCCGAACCGGCCAGCGGCGTCAGGCTGCGTCCTACCGATTGAAGATCGATGGGATCTCCAATCGGCCAGCACATGTGCAGAGCACATTTCGCTCCTTGCGTCCTTGCCTGACTTGCCTCTCGACCCTACAGGCGGTCGTCGTTTTAGGTCTAACCGATGGTTGTGCTGATATGTACATTGTCTTTGAGTGCTCGCAGGGCAGACTGCTCGATCTGACGCGTGACTGACACCAATCTGATCCGGTTCAGAGCGGCTGTAGCCGGCGCTCTGGCGCACCTGGAGTCCCGCCGCAAGGAGGTCAATGACCTCAACGTGTTTCCGGTCGCCGACGGCGATACGGGCGACAACATGGTGTTGACGCTGAGGGCCGTGCTTGAGGAGCTGGATCGTTTGCAGGCCGGCAACTCGGCCAAGACGATCGACGAGATTGGCCGCGAGGAGATCGTGCAGTCGGTCGCCCGGGCGGCTTTGCTCGGCGCGAGAGGCAACTCGGGCGTGATCCTCTCCCAGCTGATCAGGGGGGCGGCCGAGGAGCTGGTGAGCCGGCCTGGGCAGCTGATAGACGCCACCTTGATCGGCGCTGCGCTGGCAAACGCCGCCGATAAGGCCTACGCGTCGGTGCGCGAGCCCGCCGAGGGCACGATCTTGACCGTGGCTCGCGAGATGGCTCACGGGATCATGGCCGATGTGGCCCACAGCCAGGACGCTGGACGGCTGGGTCCGGGAACCGAGCCGCGCGAGCAGGATCTGGCGATCGCCAAGACGTTGGAGCGTGCGGTTGAGGCGGGCACCGACTCGGTCAAGCGTGGGCCAGAGATGCTCGCGGCTCTGCGCGAGGCCGGCGTGGTGGACGCTGGGGGCCACGCTCTGACCGTGATCTTCGCCGGCGTCGTGGCGGCCTTGCGCGACGAGGCGCCTCCCGAGGCTCGAGCACTATGCCCCGGCCAAGATCACCCATCCCGAGCACAGCTCCAGCACCTACCGCTATTGCACCAATTTTGCGGTTATCGGCCGGGACCTCGAGTCCTCGCGCTTCAGCGCTCAGCTGGAGCAGCTTGGCGACTCGGTTCTGGTGGTGGGCGACCCGAGCACCCTGAAGGTGCATCTGCACACCGACGAGCCCGAGCGCGCCACCGGGCTGTTCGAGGGGATCGGAGAGGTTTCGCATCTCGATGTGGCCGACATGCGCGTCCAGGTGACCGAGCGTGAGCGGCGCCTTGCGCAAAACGGCGCTGCGCAAAACAACGGCGCTACGCAAAACGGTGCGACCCGCGCGGGGGGGCGCGCGCACGTGGGGCGTCCCGTCGAGGAAATACTCACCCAGCCGATCGACGAGCGGGCCGAGCGTGTGCGCTGCGGCGCCTTGGCGGTGGTGAGCGGGGATGGGCTCACGCAGATGTACCGCGAGCTCGGCGTCTACACGATCGACGGCGGGCCGACTTTGAACCCCTCCACCTATGAGCTGCTGGCAGGCATACACGAGGTGCCGGCCGAGGAGGTCGTGGTGCTGCCCGGGAGCGCCAACGTGGTGATGGCCGCCGAGCGCGCCGCCGAGCTCTCCGACAAGCAGGTGGTGGTTGTGCCGGCCACAACCCAACAAACGGGTCTCGCGGTCGCGGTCGCGTTGGAGAGCGACCGCGACGTGCGCGAAAATGCGCAGGCCATGAACGAAGCGCTCGCGGCGCTGCGCACCGGCGCGGTCGCCCAGGCGGCGCGGGCGGACGCCCAGGGACGCTTTGACGAGGGCGAGGCGGTGGGCTTCGTCGAAGAGGAGGTCGTCGCCTGGGGCGAGCCGCGCGAGACCTTGGCGGCGGTGCTGGCGGAGCTGGCCGCAAGCGCTGAGCTGGTGAGCGTGCTTGCCGGCGCCGAGGCCCCCTTGGAGCTGTCTGAGCTGGAGGGCATCATGGACGGCCATGTCGAGCTCGAGCTTCGCGATGGCGGTCAGCCCGCCTACTGGTGGCTGCTCGCCGCCGAGTAGCGGTGGCGACTGGTCTCCCGTCGGCTTCGCCGCGGCGGAGTGTCTGAGCCACGCCCAAATGTTGAACGCGCCGGTGCGCTGGCCTCGCCCCTCGCGCCTGGCTGTGCCGCTTGCGCACAAGGCCGCCAAGACCAGAGAGGGGTTGGCGGCGTTGGGGCTGGACACGGTCGGGGACCTGCTCGAGCACATGCCCAGGGATCGCCGCGAGGCGCGCACGGTCGCCGAGCTCCAGGTCGGCGAGCAGGCGACCGTGCTCGTCCAGGTCCGCTCGATCGCGGGGCGCCAGGTGCGCCGCCGGGGGATGCGCGGGCTGGTCGAGGCTGTCGTGTTCGACGAGACGGGCTCGATGCGGGTCACCTTCTTCAACCAGCCCTGGCTGGCCAGTCGCTACCCGTCCGGCACCCATCTTGTGCTGCACGGCAAGGCCGAGCAGGGCGCGCGCTTCAAGGTCTCCCATCACGCGATCGGCTCGCACGAGGTTGTCGCCTCCGCCGGGGACGCCGGCGCTCGGGACGGTGGCGCGAGCTTGGCTGCGCCAGGCGCCGGCGGCCGGGGCGGGTCTGTCGCCCACTATCCCGCTGCCGAGGGCGTCAGCTCCACCCAGATTTTGGCGCTCGTGCAAGAACACGGCGATGCATTGGGCGAGGTGGTCGAGCCGCTCGTCGCTCATGTGCGTGTGGCCGAAGGCCTGCCGGGGCGTGCGAGCGCGCTCGCGGCGATGCACTTCGGCGGTGGGCCTGACGCTTCGCGGGAAGGGCGCAGGCGCCTGGCCTTCGACGAGCTGTTGCTGGCCCAGCTCGTCTTCCTGACTCGCCGTGAGCGGAGGGCCGGCGAAGCACGGGCGCTCAGGCTGTGCGAGCCGCCCAGCTTGAGCGCGCGCTGGCTGGAGCGGAGCCTCCCGTTCGAGCTGACCGGCGACCAGCGCAAGGCGATTGCGACGATCGAAGGCGAGCTTGCGGGCGAGCGTCCCATGCAGCGCCTTTTGATGGGCGAGGTGGGGAGCGGCAAGACGGTCGTCGCGTTGCACGCGATGCTGCGCGCGGTCGAGCACGGCGCCCAGGCGGCCTTGATGGCGCCGACCGAGACGCTCGCCGAACAGCACTTCGCGACAGTGCAGAAGCTACTCGGAGACGAGTCGGTCGCGGTGGCCCTGCTGAGCGGCTCGACGCCGGCGCGCCGGCGCGCGGACACGCTTGGCAAGCTGGCGAGCGGCGAGCTGGCCCTGGTCGTGGGCACCCATGCTTTGATCGAGCCCGACGTGCGCTTTCGGGCGCTGGCCGTGGCCGTGGTCGACGAGCAGCATCGCTTCGGGGTGCGCCAGCGCGCGGCGCTTGGCGAAAGCGGGTCCTCCGGCCAAGACTTGGGCTTGCGCGACGCGCGGGCGGTGGGGCGACCGCACACGCTGCACATGACGGCGACCCCGATCCCGCGCACGCTCGCCTTGGCGCGCCACGGCGATCTCGACAGGACAATGTTGCGCGAACTGCCGCGCGAGCGCAGGCCGATCGAGACGCGCATCGTGGTGGGCGAGGGCGGGCGGAGGGAGGCCTATCGCCTGCTGCGTGAGCAGCTCGCGCAAGGACGCCAGGCCTATGTCGTGTGCCCGCTCGTGGAGGACGGCGAGGAGCTCGCCGCCCGGCCGGCTTCCAGCGCGGACGGCGGCGGCGGGCCGGGCGAGTTGCGCGCGGCGAGTGTCGAGTTCGAGCGGCTGCGGGCCGGCGAGTTGAAGGGCTTCGGAGTGGAGTTGTTGCACGGTCAAATGCGACCTCGGCACAAGCAGGCGGCGATGGACGCTTTCGCGGGCGGTCGGGCTCAGGTCCTGGTGGCGACGACCGTGATCGAGGTGGGTGTGGACGTGCCCAACGCGACGCTCATGCTGGTGGAGAATGCGGAGCGCTTCGGCATCTCTCAGCTGCACCAGTTGCGCGGGCGCGTGGGGCGCGGCGAGCACGCTTCGACGTGTCTGCTGATGACGTCCCACCCACCCCTCGCCGGCTCGCTGCGCCTACAGGCTCTGGCCGAGCATTCAGATGGCTTCAAGCTCGCCGAGATCGACCTGCGATTGCGCAGGGAGGGCGAGCTGGTGGGCACCAAGCAGTCGGGGCTCGGACAGTTCAAGTTTGCGAGTTTGCCCGAGGACGGAGACCTGCTTGAGCGGGCGCGCTTGCGGGCGCGGCAGATCCTGGCCCTCGATCCCGGGCTCGAGGGTCCGCTGCATGGCCTGCTGGGCGCAGCGCTCCAAGAAGCGTTCGGCGTCGAGGCCGTGCAGCCGATCCCTGCTTGAGCGGGGAAGCACCTTGGCGCGCAGACGGCCGAGCTGTGCTTGGAGGGGACTTCCGAGCTGTGCTTGGACCGGGCCTCGGTGGAGGGGGGTGCGGGCATGAGGGTCATCGCGGGGCGCCTGGGTGGGCGCCGCCTGCAGGCCCCCAAAGGGCGGGCTACGACGCGCCCGACCTCCGATCGCGTCAAGGAGGCGCTCTTTTCGATGCTCGGCGGGCTGGACGGCGCTGTCGTTTTGGACCTGTTCGCGGGGACGGGCGCGCTCGGCATCGAGGCGCTCTCCAGGGGCGCCGAGCGGGCGGTGTTCGTCGAGCGCGACAGGGCTGCCGTGGCTGCGGTCAGGGCGAATTTGGCTTCGCTCGGGTTGGCTGAATCGCAGGCCGAGCTGCGCGTCGGCGATGCCCGCGCCGCCCTGCGCGCCGCACGCGAGGCCGGCGAAACGTACGATCTCGTGTTCGTCGATCCTCCATACGATCATGCGCGCGAGTGGGCGGGCGAGCTGGCGGAGCTTTTGCCGGCGGTTCTCGCGCCTGGCGCGCGCGTGGTGGTCGAGAGCGATCGGCGCGCGCCGGCGGAGCTGCCTCTGGCCCTGGCGCAGAGCAAGCGCTACGGCGACACCACGATCACAATTCACGTCACAGAGGATCACGATGAGCGTTGACAGTCACAGGGCACCACGTTGAGCATTGACAAGTCGATAGCCGTGTGCCCCGGCTCCTATGATCCGATTACCAACGGCCACCTGGACGTGATCCGCCGCGCCGCCCAGCTGTACGACGAGGTGGTCGTCGCGGTCGTGAATCGCTCTGTGCGCAAGGACAAGACGCTGTTCGACATCGAGGAGCGCATGGCGTTCATCGAGGCGGCGCTCACCGACCTGCCGAGTGTGCGCGCGGAGCCTTTCAACACGCTCGTGGTCGACTTCGCCAGGCGCGTGGGGGCCAAGGCGATCGTCAAGGGGCTGCGGGCGATCTCGGACTTCGAGTACGAGTTCGAGATGAACCAGCTCAACCGCCGCCAGGATCCCGAGATAGAGTCGGTATACCTAATGGCCTCACCGCAATACAGCTTCCTGTCCTCCAGCGGCGTCAAGGAGCTCGCCACGTTTGGCGGGCGAATCGACGACCTGGTGCCCGCGAGGGTGGCCGAGCGCTTGCAGGAAGAGTTGCGGCGTTGACGAACTTTGCTGACGTGAGGCCCATCTTGAGAGACAAATCCGCTCATATGTCGTGGTCCGGGATGCTCCACGGAGGTGACCGCTGATGGACGTGCTGGTCTTGATCGACAAGCTCGACGACTTGGTCCACAACGCCAAGCCGGTGCCCCTGACCGACCAGGTGAGGGTCGACAAGGAGGAGATCTACGACATTCTCGACCAGATGCGCGCCACGATCCCCGAGGAGATCAAGCAGGCGCGCTGGATCGTCAAGGAGCGCCAGGAGATGTTGGCCGAGGCCAAGAAGGAGGCCGAGCGGATCGTCAAGGAGGCGCGCGAGCGCCAAGAGAAGCTGCTCAGCGAGGAGGAGGTCACCAAGCAGGCCGAGCGCGCCGCCGAGGACATCGTCGAGGATGCCCAGGCGCGCGAGCGCGAGATCAGGCTTGGAGCCGAGGACTACGCGGATGAGATCTTGGGCACCTTGGAGGTCAACCTGTCGAAGTTCATCGCCGCGGTGCAGCGTGGCCGCGAGCGGCTACAGGGCAAGGACGAGCCCGCTGAAGTTTCTTAGGAAGACCATGCCGCATGCGGCATGGTCCGCAGGGCCGCATGCGGCCCTGCGCGGGGCGCGCATGCGCGCCCCGGTGACCGGCGCATGCGCCGGTCACAACCGAGCCGCGCATGCGCGGCTCGGCCACTCGGCGCATGCGCCGAGTGGAACCACCTCATAAAGGGCACATGTACCGGCCAGAACAGCATCCGCGACAGACCGGATGTGCGCAACGAGCGCGTTTTTGGGTAGGGTGCCCGCGGTGAGCTCGCCTCTCAAGTATCGACTGGAAGTAGCCAAGGTGTTTCTGGGCACCGGCATCCTCACGCCGGTCAGGCCCGATCGCGCCGTGCGCTCCGTGCTGGCGCTCAAGCGCTGGGGGCCCACGCCCGCGGCCGCCTACACCGGCTCGGCTGCGCGCTATCCCAACCGTGCGGCCTTGATCGACGAGCGCGGCACGCTCACTTTCGAAGAGGTGCACCTGCGCACCAATGCGCTCGCCCGCGAAATGCGCGCCGCCGGGATCAAAGAAGGCGACGGCGTGGCGATCATGTGCCGCAACCACCGCGGCTTCGTCGAGGCGACCGTCGCCTGCGCGAAGCTTGGGGCCGGCGCGCTGTATTTGAACACGGCTTTCGCCGGTCCGCAGATCACCGACGTGATGCGCCGCGAGAACCCGGCAGGGCTGATCTACGACGCGGATTTCGCCAATCTCGTCGGCGACGGCGGCGAGGGACACAAGCGATTCGTCGCTTGGGCCGAGCCCGGCACGCAGCCGGCCGACCCGCTGCTGGAGGACCTGATCGTCAAAGGCAGCACCGCTGAGCTGACGCCGCCTGGTGAACCGGGACGTGTCGTGATCCTCACCTCCGGCACGACCGGCACGCCCAAGGGCGCAGCCCGCAAACAGCCAGACTCGGTCGAGCCGCTGGCGGCGCTGTTCTCGAAGATCCCCCTGAAGGCGCGCGAGACGACCGTCATCGCCGCTCCCATGTTCCACTCCTGGGGCTTCGGGCACTTCACGCTGGCTCTGCCCTTGTCCTCGACGATCGTCTTGCGCCGTCGCTTTGACCCCGAGGAGACCCTGCGCGCGATCGCCCAGCACCGCGCCACGGCGCTCGCGGTCGTGCCGGTGATGCTGCAGCGCATCCTGGAGCTGCCCCCAGAGACGATCGCCAAGTACGACACCAGCTCCCTGAAGATCATCGCCGCCAGCGGATCTGCCTTGCCGGGCGAGCTGGCGACCCGCGTGATGGACACGTTCGGCGACGTGCTCTACAACCTGTACGGCTCGACCGAGGTCGCCTGGGCGACGATCGCCACCCCCGAGGATTTGCGCTCGGCGCCCGGAACCGCCGGCAAGCCGCCGCTGGGCACCGTCGTGAAGCTGCTCGACGAGCAGGGCCGCGAGGTCGCCCGAGGCCAGCGCGGGCGCATCTTTGCCGCCAACGAGATGGTCTTCGAGGGCTACACCGGCGGTGGCGGCAAGGAGATCGTCGGCGGCCTCATGAGCACCGGCGACATGGGCCACATCGACGCTGCCGGGCGCCTGTTCGTGGACGGTCGCGACGACGAGATGATCGTCTCCGGCGGCGAGAACGTGTTCCCGCGCGAGGTCGAGGACCTGCTGGCAGATCACGAGGCGATCGAAGAGGCCGCGGTGATCGGTGTCGAGGACGCCGAGTTCGGCCAACGCCTGAAGGCGTTCGTCGTGGCGCGTGAGGGCTCTCCTCTGGACGAGGAAACGGTCAAGGAGTACGTCAAGCACAACCTCGCCCGCTACAAGGTTCCGCGCGAAGTCGTGTTCGTGGATGAGCTGCCGCGCAACGCCACTGGCAAGGTGCTCAAGCGCGAGCTGCACCAGCTCGCCTGAAGCGAGCCGCTTACTAACCTGAAGGAGTGCCTGCGGTAACAGACATTCTCGATCTGGGCGGTCTGCGCTTGAGCGCTGGGGAGGGTCGCCGGTTCGAGCTGGCTGTGCACATCGATCCGCTGAGCCTCGGTGGTGAGCCCTACCAGGTGCGCCCGGCCGCGATCCCCGTGAGGCTTGACGTGTCGCGCATGATGAGCAATGGATACGCGCTCAGGCTGTCCTTCGAAGCGACCCTGGCGGGCGCCTGCATGCGCTGCCTGGGGGACGCGACTCCTCAGATCGATGTCGACGCGCGCGAGGTGGACCGCCCAGGGGGCGGCGAGGAGGCTGCTCGAGCCCCTATCTGCAGGACGAGCGGCTCGATCTGGCGGCGTGGGCGCGCGACGCCTTCGCCTTGGCGCTGCCCAATCGGGTGCTGTGTCGCGAGGACTGCGCCGGGCTGTGTCCCGTTTGCGCTGTGGACCTCAACGAGGCTGGACCCGAGCACATGCACGAGCGGGCGCCCGACCCGCGCTGGGCAAAGCTGAGTGAGTTGAAGATCGACTAGTCCTGGTAGCCTGTGCCGCCGATGGCGGTCCCCAAGAAAAAGCAGTCTCACAGCCGCACGGCCTTGCGCCGCGCCAACCACAGGATCGCCGCGCCGGCTTTGAACGAGTGCCCGCGCTGCCACAGTCCGCGCCGGCCGCACCGTGTGTGCCCGGTATGCGGGACCTATGCCGGTCGCGAGGTGGTGGCCCCCGAGGCGCACGACCACGAGCACGATCACGACTGAGCCGCGCGTGAGCGGGGGCTCCGCTCCAGTCAGGGATGTGGTGGTCGCGGTCGACGCCAACGGCGCCGACATGGGACCATCCGAGGTGGTGGCCGGCGTGCGCGAAGCTGCCCGTCAAGGAGCTCGGGTGCTGCTGTTCGGGCCTGCCCACGAGATCGAAGCTCTCCCGCCGCTTGGACCCGGCGTTCAGGTTGTGGACGCGCCCGTATCGATAGCCAAGAGCCCAGATCCGGCCCGGGCGGTCAGAGCGACGCTCGAGGCTTCGATCGTGCAGGCGGCCAAGGCGGTGGGCGAAGGCCGCGCGCAGGCGCTTGTGTGCGCGGGTGGGACCGGGGCGGCCTTGGCGGCTGGTCTGTTCAACATCAAGCGCGCCCGCGGGGTGCACCGTCCGGCGCTTGCCCTGCCGATTCCCGTCCCGGGCCTGTCCCATCCGGTGACGCTCCTGGATGTTGGCGCAAGCGTGCAGGCCCGCCCCGAGCACCTGGTCCAGTTCGCGTTCATGGGAGCCGCCTTCGCGACCGCGGTGCTGGGCGTGGAGAATCCGCGCGTCGGTCTGCTCTCAAACGGCGAGGAGTCCGAGCGCGGGAGCGACTTGGTCGTCGAAGCCGGCGCGGAGCTTGCCGGGCTCTCTCAGAACGGGCGCCTTGCTTGGGTCGGAAATGTCGAGGGCAACGATCTCGTGGGTGGAGCGGCCGACGTGATCGTCTGCGACGGCTTCACCGGCAACATCGCCCTGAAGCTGATGGAGGGCGTCTCCCAGACCGTGCTCGCAGCGGTCAGGGACGCCGCGCTTTCCTCGCGACGAGGAAAGCTGGGCGGGATGCTCTTGCGAGGAAGCCTGCGCGCCTTTCGCGAGGAGATCGACCCCGAAGCGCAGGGAGGGGCCTATCTGCTGGGTCTGCGTCGCCTGGCCGTGGTTCCGCACGGACGCTTCGCCGCCCACGGCTTTGCCCAAGCGATCCTGCGCGCCGAGCGTGGCGTGCGCGAGGACGTGGTCGGCGCTACGCACGCGGCCTTGAAGGGCGCCGGCGCGCTGCGAAGCGTCCCTGTGTCCGCCGATCCGGCTAGCCTCACGAGCGAATGACGCGCGAGGAGGTGTTCGCCCTGATACAGGCCCACTTGGCCGACGAGCTCGATTTGGACCCCGATCAGATTGGCGATTCCACACGCTTCAAGGAGGACTTGGCGGCCGACTCCCTGGACCTGTACACGCTCGTACAGGAGCTCGAGGACAGCTATGGCGTGCGCATCCCCGACGAGCAGGCCGCCAAGATCCTGACCGTCGGTCAAGCGGTCGACTTCGTCGTGGCACACTCAAGCGACGATGTCTGATCGCATGGAGGGGTCGGTGGACTTGTTGACATCGCTGCTCGACGAGCTCCCGGAGGAGCTCGCGCGACAGGTGTTCACGCACGCCTCGTGGACCGAGCGGCGCAGCGACTCCTATGCGCGCCTGGCGTTCCTCGGCGACAGCGTGCTGGCCCTGGCGGTCACCGCTCACCTCTATCCGCGCCTGGAAGCAGAGCGTTTTGGAGCGGGCAGGCTCACGAAGATCCGCGCGCAGGCGGTCTCGGGGCGCTCCTGCCGAGCGGTGGCAGAACGCTTGGGCGTGGGCAAGCGCCTGCGTGCCGTGGCGCCCGAGAACGGCGAGGGCAGACTGGTGGGACTGCTGGAGACCGAGCGCGTGCTCGCTTCAGTGATCGAGGCCGTGATCGGCGCGTGCTACCTGCAGGCCGGCTACGAGCGCACCGCCGAGGCGGTCGTCGAGGCGTTCGCGCCGGAGATCGAGAACGCTTTGGAGCATCCCCTGGACTTCAAGTCGGCTTTGCAGGAGCAGCTGGCCAGGCGAGGGGAGACGATCGCCTACGAGGTCACCGACGAGCACGGCCCCCCGCACGACCGCACATTCGTCGTAGTGGCCTTGGTCGACGGTCGCCCCTTGGGCAAGGGCCGTGGGCGCAGCAAGAAGCACGCCGAGCAACAAGCCGCGAACGAGGCTTTGGACAGCCTCGCGAAGGGCGTAGAGGCATAAAGATGCACCTGAAGTCGCTCACGCTGAAGGGTTTTAAGTCCTTTCCAGATCGCACCAAGCTCGACTTCGGGCGGGGCGTGAGCGTTGTGGTCGGCCCGAACGGGTCGGGCAAGTCCAACGTCACCGACGCCTTGCTGTGGGCGATGGGCGAGCAATCGCCTCTGGCCGTCCGCGGCCAGTCGATGCAGGACGTGATCTTCGGCGGCGGTCGTGGCGTGCAGGCACGCAGCGCGGCCGAGGTCGAGCTGGTGCTCGACAACTCCGACGGCACGGTCGACCTGCCGCTGTCTGAGATCTCGATCGTGCGTCGCCTCGATCGCTCTGGCGAGGGCGAGTACCGCCTCAATGGGGCGCGCTGCCGCCTGGTGGACGTGATCGAGGTGCTCTCCGACACAGGTCTCGGCAAGGAGACCCACTCGGTCATATCGCAAGGTCGCGTCGAGGCGATCGTGACCTCCAAGCCACGCGACCGACGCCTGTTGATCGAGGAGGCGGCAGGCCTGGGCAAGCACCGCAAGCGTCGGCGCCGCGCTCAACTGAAGCTCGAGCGCACGCAAGAGAACCTCGACAGAGCATTGGACGTGGAGCGCGAGGCTCGCACTCGCCTACGCCCGCTCAAGCGCCAGGCCGAGGCGGCCGAGCTGCACGAGCGCCTGGAGCATCAGATGCTGCAAGCCCGCTACGAGCTTGCGCGCGAGGCGGTCAGGGCGCGCAGCCAGGAGTTGGCCGAGGCCGAGGAAGGCGTCGAAGCGGCGAGAGCCGCGCGCGAGCAGATCGAGTCGCGCCTGCGGGCGGTCGTGGCTCGCAGAGCGGCTGCCGAGCAGGCCCTCGCCGAGCGCACTGAGCGCCACGACGCGATCTCCAAGCGGGCATATGGGGCGCGCTCCGCGCGCGAGCGTTTGCAGATGCGCGGCGAGCAGGCGGTCGCCACGGCCGCGAGCGTTGCCGGGCGGGCGAGTCGCATCGAGATCGAGTTGGGCGCGCTGGAGCAGCCGCTCGGCGGCGAAGGGGCCGAGCGCGATCCGGCAGCCGAGGATCGGGCCAGCGAGGCTCATGTGCGCGCGATAGAGCAGGCGCTGGCGCAGATCGACAGCGAGCACGAGCGCGAGCTGGAGCGCGAGATCGCTGGCTTGGAGGCGGAGCGCGCGGGCGCCATCGAACGCGCCGAGCAGCTGCAAACCGAGGCGCAGGCGGCGCGCGAGGCGCGAGTCCAAGCGGACGCTCAAGCCGAGCGCGCCCGCGCGGGCGTGCGCCAACTCGAAGCCGAGGCCGAGACGGCGCGACGCGAGGCGGCCAAGGTCGGAGCGGAGCTGGCGGCGGCCAACCAGTTCCTGCGCAGTCATGCGGGCATCCACGGCTCCAGCGCGGGCTCGCCGCGCGCTTTGAGCGACGCCCTGCGAGTGCAACCGGGCTACGAGCTGGCGCTCACCGCCGCCCTTGGGGGACGCTTGGACGCAGCCTTGGTCGCCGACATGGATGGAGCCCGCGCCCTGCTCGACAAGGTCGGCCCCGACGGCGGGGCCGCGCTGCTCGCGGGCGAGGCGGCGGTCGAGGACGGCGGCTCGCAGGAACGGGGAGCCGCTGCAGGCTCGACCGAGCCGCACGCCGAGCGCGCGCCAGTCCCCGAGACCGGCGAGCCGCCGGTGCCGGGCGCGCTGCTGCTGACGGGTCTTGTGAGCGGATCGGGCGCGATCCTCGAGTTGGCCCACAAGCTGCTCCTCGACGCTTGGGTGGTCGAGCGCTTGGAGGATGTGGAGCCCGGCTTTAAGGGCGTGGCGTGTACGCGCTCGGGGCGCGTCCTGTTCGGGAGGTGGGGGGAGTTGCGCCAGGTCACCGCCGGCGGCGCTGAGAGGGTCTTGGCTCGCCGCAACGAGCGCGACCGCTTGATCGCGGAGAGCGAGCGGATCGTGGCCGGCGAGCACGCGGCCCGAGAGGCGGTCGAGCGGGCGCTCGAGCAGCTGCGCCTGGCCGAAGGCGCGCGCGACCAGGCCGACGGCGCTCTGCGCGAGCGCGAGCGCGCGCTGTCAGAGGCGCTGGAGGCCCAGCGCAAAGCGAATTGGCTGATCGAGCAGCGCAAGGCCGCTCCCGAGCAAGGCCCTTCGGCGGTACGCCGCGCCGAGCTGCAGGGCGAGCTGGCGGCTGAGCGCCGCCAGGCGGAGCGTCGCAAGGCCGAGCAGGCCGAGCGCGCACGACGGATCGAGCGCCTGCGCGCCCAGCGCGTCGCCGACCTGGACTTGGCTCCGCGCGCCGAGCGCTTGGCGGCGGCGTTGGCCGGCGCCGCCAGCGCGATGGATGGTCTGCTCGCTCAGATCGAGGAGCTGATGAGCAAGGATCGCGCGGAGGGCGACCAGGTATCGGCAGCCTTGAGAGCGTGCGCTCAGGAGGAGGCCGAGATCCAGGCGGCCTTGAGGATCGAGGGCGAGGCCGTGACCGGCGCGGAGGTGACCGCCCAGCGCTTGCGCGACCAGGCAGCCGAGGCGAGGGAGGAGTTGCGCGAGCTCTCAGAGCGGCTGGAGGTGCCGTTGCCGGGGACCGACACGGCGCAGGACTCCGACTCGGAGGAGCCCAAGGCCCCGATGGCTGAGGCCGAGCCGGTGGAGCCGCTCGGCGAGGAGCAGGAACAGGCCTTGCGCGCTCGCCTGGAGCGCCTCGCGCGCCGTCGCGAGCAGCTCGGTCCGGTCAACCCGCTTGCCGGCCAGGAGTACGCCGAGGCGATCGCACACGTCGAGGAGCTCGAGGAGCGCCGCTGCGACCTGGAGACGGCCTTGCGCGAACTGGAGTCCGTGATCCGGGAAACGGACCGCCAGATACACGAGACCTTCAACGAGACCTTCTCGGCTGCGGCACGAAACTTCGAAGAGCTCGTCGGCGACGTTTTCCCGGGAGGCAGCGGACGCCTGCGCCTGGTCAAGGACGAGCAGGCTCCGCGCTCTGTTCTGGGCGGTCAACCCGTGCCCAAGGACGGCGATGAGCCAGACGCCGAGGCGGACGCCGAGCTGGAGGTCGAGGAGCAGGAGCAGAATGCCGAGGAGATGTTGGGGGTCGAGATCGAGATCACCCCGGCCGGCAAGTCGACTAAGCGCCTGTCCCTACTCTCAGGCGGGGAGAAGTCGATGACGGCGCTTGCCTTCATGTTCTCGGTGTTCTTGGCGCGGCCGTGCCCTTTCTACGTGCTGGACGAGGTCGAGGCGGCGCTCGACGACCTCAACCTCGACCGCTTCCTGACGCTGCTGCGCCGATACGCCGATCGGGCGCAGTTCATCGTGATCACCCACCAAAAGCGCACGATGGAGGCCGCCGACTGGCTGTATGGCGTCTCGATGGCCGACAACGGGGTCTCCAAGGTGCTATCGCGGGGATTGCCCAGGGACGAGGGGGCGCCGCCACAAGCGGTCCCTGTGCAGGCCCCGCCAAGGGTGAGCCCAGTCGCGCAGTCGCACACTGCCGCTGTGGAGACGCCGGTGTCGGACACTGAGACCGGATCTGCGGCGCCGGTCTCCCCGGTCGAGGACCCGCCGCAGGTAGCTCCGGTCGCATAGTCGATGCCACGCGACTGGTCTGAGCTGTTCATAACCGACGGGTCTGCCCGGTCCTCATCCGGCGCGCGGGTGGAGGAGGGCGGCGAACGGCGGCGGGGCCTGTTCAAGCGCTTGCGCGAAAACTTGTCAAAGACCCGTCAGGCGCTCGGCTCGGAGATCCAGGCGACGCTGTTTGCGACGCTCGACGAGCACACTTGGGAACGGTTGGAGGAGGCCTTGATCATGGCCGACGTGGGCGCGAGCACGACCGCTTCGGTCGTGGAGACGCTCGAGCGCGAAGCAAGCGAAGACGGTCTCACAAGCGGGCCCGAGTTGTCTGAGCGCTTGATCGAGCTGCTCGCGCAGACGGCGCGCAGCGAGGAGGATCGCATCGACATCCGCGCCAAGCCGACCGTGATCCTTGCCGTGGGCGTCAACGGCACCGGCAAGACCACGACGATCGGCAAGCTCGCCTGGCATCTGCGCAACGAGCTCGGCGTGAGCGTCCTGCTGGGCGCGGCCGACACGTTCCGCGCCGCCGCCACAGAGCAGTTGGAAGGTTGGGCCGAGCGGGCTGGGTGCGAGATCGTGATCGGGCCGGAAGGCTCCGATCCGGGGTCGGTGGCCTTCGAGGCGGTCACCCAAGCTCGCTCCAAGGAGATCGACGTCGTGATCGTCGACACAGCGGGACGTCTGCACACGCAGGACGATCTGATGGCTGAGCTGGCCAAGGTGCGTCGCGTACTGGAAAGACAGCTGGAGGGCGCTCCGCACGAGACGCTGCTCACCGTCGATGCGACCACCGGCCAGAATGGGTTGCGCCAGGCTCGCATGTTCGCCGAGTCGGCTGGCGTGAATGGGATCGTGCTGACCAAGCTCGACGGCACCGCGCGCGGAGGGATCGCGCTTGCGATCGCGCGCGAGCTGGGCTTGCCCGTCAAGCTGATCGGGATCGGAGAGCAGCTTGAGGATCTGCGACCCTTCGACGCCAAGGATTTTGCCCGGGCCTTGGTGGCCGAGGCATAATCAAAGGATGGGCGCTTGGATCCTATGGTTGGTTGCCGCTTGCGCGCTCGGAGTGGGCGAGATGCACCAGGGCGGTTTCTACCTGGCGCCATTCGCGGCTGGCGCTGCGCTCGCTGGTGTTGTGGGTCTGCTCGGCGTGGGTGTCCTGCTCTCGACGATCGTCTTCTTGGTGGCGTCCGGGATCGTGTTCGCAACGTTGCGGCCCGTCGCACAACGCCATCGCAGGTTGCCGCCGTCGATCAGGACCGGCGCGGCGGCTCTGATCGGACGCCGCGCGATCGTGTTGGAGCGGATCGCCAACGACGAGGGTGTCGGCTGCGTAAAGATCGACGGCGAGGTGTGGACAGCGCGCAGCTTCGACGAAGACCAAGTGTTCGATCCGGGCGAACGCGTCGAAGTCGTCGAAATCAGGGGCGCCACGGCTTTGGTGATGCATTGAGCTCTTCCCGCAAGCCGTTTGCGCTGGCAGATGTAGAGCTGACGCAGGTAGGCTCTTGAGTAGATCCCGATAGAAGGAGCAATCTGACCCCATGGCCGCTTTGATCGTTGTAGGTGTCTTCGTGCTGTTCCTGCTGTTCGCGGCCGCACGCACCATCCGCGTCATCCCGCAGGCGCGCGCGGGCGTGGTCGAGCGCCTCGGGCGCTACAGCAGAACGCTGGAGCCGGGCCTGACGATCGTCACGCCGTTCATCGACAGAGTCAAGCCGCTCGTGGATCTGCGCGAGCAGGTCGTCAACTTCTCACCCCAGTCGGTCATCACCGAAGACAACGTGGTCGTGGCGATCGAAACGGTCCTCTATTTCACGATCACCGACCCCCGCTCGGCGACCTATGAAGTAGCCAATCCGTTGCAGGCGATCGAGCAGCTCACAGTCACCACGCTGCGCAATGTGATCGGCGGGCTGACGCTCGAGGACACGCTGACCGCGCGTGAGAACGTCAACACTCAGTTGCGGGTCGTTCTGGACGAGGCAACCGGTAAGTGGGGGATACGAATCAACCGTGTGGAGATCAAGTCTGTCGACCCGCCCCAGGACATCAGGGCTGCGATGGAGAAGCAAATGCGCGCCGAGCGTGACCGTCGTGCGGCGATTCTTACCGCAGAAGGCGAGAAGCAGGCGCAGGTCCTCACCGCAGAAGGTCAACAGCAGGCGGTGGTGCTGCGCGCGGAGGGCGACCGTCAGGCGGCAGTGTTGCGCGCCGAAGGCGAAGCGAAGGCGATCGACACCGTCTTCAAAGCGATCCACGAGGGCAAACCCTCACGCGAGCTGCTCAGCTACGAATACCTGCAGATGTTGCCCTCGCTCGCCGAAGGCGACTCCAACAAGGTGTTCGTGATCCCCTCGGAGTTCGCCGAGGCGTTCGGCGGCATCGGCGAGGCGATCGCTCGGCGCAGCAAGCCCGACCTGCCTGAGTGATGTTCGAGTCTCTGGCCGAGAAGCTGCAGGCCACGCTGGGCGATGTGCGCCAGCGAGGCACGCTGACCGAAGCCGACATCGACGGCGCGATGCGCGAGATCCGCCTTGCGCTGCTGGAGGCCGACGTCAACTTCAAGGTCGTCAAGGGCTTCACAAGTGATGTGAAGGAGCGTTGTCTTGGCGCCGACATCGTCGGCAAGCTCAACCCCGGCCAGCAGGTCGTGAAGATCGTCGCCGACGAGCTCACTCGATTGATGGGAGGCCCACCCACCGGCGGACCGGAGGAGGATCCGGCCGGCCTCAGCTTCTCGTCGAGTCCGCCCACGGTGATCCTGATGGCGGGCCTGCAGGGATCGGGCAAGACGACCGCTTCGGCCAAGCTTGCGCGCTACCTGCGCGAGGAGCACTCCTCTTCGGTGGCTTTGGCCGCCTGCGATGTGTATCGGCCCGCCGCGGTCGACCAGCTGGTCAAGGTCGGGGCCCAGGCTGGGGCCACCGTGTATTACCGAGAGCCCACCCACCCCGACCAAGACCCGGTGCAGATCGCGAGCTGGGCTTTGGAGCGGGCCGTCGAAGAGGGCAAGGATGTCCTGATCGTCGACACGAGCGGACGCCTGCACGTCGACGAGGCATTGATGGCTGAGCTCGTGAAGATCCGCGACGCGGTCAAACCGACCGACGTGTTGCTCGTCGTCGACGCCATGACCGGCCAGGACGCCGTCAATGTCGCCGAGCAGTTCGCCGAGGCGGTCCAGTTCGACGGTGTGGTCATGAGTAAGCTCGACGGAGACGCCCGCGGCGGCGCCGCGCTGTCGGTCAAGGCGATCACCGGCAAGCCGATCCTGTTCGCCTCCACGGGAGAGAAGCTCGATCGGTTCGAACGCTTCCATCCCGATCGCATAGCCCAGCGGATTCTTGGCATGGGCGACGTGATGAGCCTGATCGAGACGGCCGAGCGCCAGTTCGACGAGACCCAGGCGGCTGAGCTGGAGCGCAAGCTGAGGCGCAACGAGTTCGGTCTCGACGACTTCCTGGATCAGCTGAAGACGATTCGTCGCATGGGCCCGCTGACCAACGTGCTCGGCATGATCCCCGGGTTCGCGGGAGCTCAGCTCAAAGGGATGAAGGTCGACGAGCGCGAGCTGGACCGCGTGCAGGCGATCATCCTCTCGATGACCGCCGAGGAGCGCACGCGCCCGGAGTTGATCAAGGGATCGCGCCGGTTGCGCATCGCTCGCGGCTCGGGGACGAATGTGCAGCAGGTCAACCAGCTCGTCAAGCAGTTCGGCCAGATGCGCAAGATGATGAAGCAGGTCGGTCGCGGCAGGATGCCGGATATCGGCGCCTTGATGCGTCAAGCTCGTTGAGCGTCTAAGCTCCTAGCCTGTTCGGTAAGCATTCAGAGAGGAAACCGTGTCGGTAAGGCTGAGGCTCACGCGTGTGGGCGCAAAGAAGAACCCGATTTGGCGCGTCGTCGTCGCCGATCAGCGCTCTCCGCGCGACGGGCGTGTGATCGAGACGATCGGCCACTACAACGCTCAGACGAACCCCTCCACAATCGTGATCGACGAGGAGCGGGCCAAAAGCTGGCTGGCCCGTGGGGCGCAACCATCCAATACGGTTGCCAAGCTGCTGCGCATCCAAGGCATCTCCTAGCGCTCCCGTGCGCTGCGGATGATCGATGTCCGGCGAGGTCATGAGGGAGCTGCTGGAGTATCTCGCCCAAGGCTTGGTCGATCATCCCGAAGAGGTGTCGGTCGAGGAGTTCGAGGAGGACGACGGAACGGTCGTGCTCGAGCTGTGCGTGGCCGACGAGGATTACGGCAAGGTGATCGGCCGAGGAGGTCGCACCGCACAGGCCCTGCGCACCGTCGTGAAGGCTGCCGCGGTCAACGAGAAGCGCCGCGTGTTTGTCGACATCGTCGATTGAGGCGCGCGCGTTGAGCGCGAAATCCGACGACCCGTCCCTGACGGAGACCGCCTCGCCGGACGATCCCGCCGGTCCGCAGGCCCATTCGAATGCATTGTTGGCCGGTTGTGTGGGACGTGCGCACGGGTTGGACGGAAGCTTCTATGTGACAGGACCCAAGCCCCGCCTGCTCGTTTTGGGCGCAACGGTGAAGGTGGACGGTCGTGGCGCGAAGATCCTCAGACGAGCTGGCGCCGACGAGCATCCGCTGATACGCCTGCAGGGGATCGAGGATCGCGGCGCGGCCGAAGCTCTGCGGGGCCTGGAGCTGACCGTCGATTTCGCCGAGGCGCCCGAACTTGAGGAGGGGGAGTGGTGGGCCGGCGAACTGGAGGGGTGCGAGGTGTTCGATGGGGAGCGTCGCGTCGGGACGGTCCTCCGCCTGGTCGAGCTGCCTTCGTGCGAGGCTTTGCAGGTGCGATTGGACAGGCCAAGTCAGGGTCAGAGTGCAGACGGTCAGAGTGGAGACAGAGCGTCAGAGGTGCTGGTCCCGATGGTGCGCGACGCGATCCGCAGCGTCGATCCGGCGGCGCGTCGAATCGACGTGGACATCGGCTTCCTGGAGGAGCTGCTGTGAGCCCTCTCGCCACAGGCGGGGTCGCGGGGGTCCAGTGATGGAGATCGACGTCTTCACGTTGTTCCCCGAATGGTTCGACTGGTTTGCAAAACAGCGCCATGTGCGCAACGTGCTCAACGCTGGGTCGCGGCTGAACTGCGTGAACTTCCGCGAGCACACGCCTCTCGGCGGGGGCCAGGTCGACGACACGCCCTGCGGAGGCGGCGCCGGAATGGTCCTGCGCGTCGACGTGATCGACGCCGCGCTCAACGCCCACTACGGGGTCGACGCGACGCAGATCCGTGACGGTCGGCGCGTGATCGCGCTCACGCCGGGCGGGCGCGCTCTGGATGAGGGGTATGTGCGGGAGCTTGCCGCTGAGCCGGCGCTCACATTGCTGTGTGGGCGCTACGAGGGCTTTGACGAGCGCATCGTCGAGCACTTCGCCAGCGAGACGCTCTCGATCGGCCGCTACGTCCTCTCCGGAGGAGAGCTTGCGGCGATGGTCGTTTGTGACGCAATCATGCGTAAGCTGCCCGGCGCTCTCGGCCACGCCGACTCCGCCGTGGAGGAGTCATTCAGCGAGGTTTTGGGGGGCGATCCGGAGTATCCGCACTACACGCGACCGGTCGAGTATCGAGGCTGGCGCGTGCCCGAGGTTCTGCTCTCCGGCCATCACGAGCGCATCAAGGAGTGGCGTCTGGACCAAAGCCATAGTCGCGGCCGGCGAGCCGGCTAGGCGCCTGCCTGCGCCTGCCCGTGCGCCGTTCGCTACCATTCGCGGTCGCGTCGGCGAGTGCAGCGACTTTCCGCTCACACGGCGTCTTCTTCTTATGAGCACCGTTATCGAAAGCATCGAGCGTGCGCAACTGCGCCGCGTCCCCGACTTCGCGTCCGGCGATCGCGTCAAGGTGCACTTTCAGGTGATCGAGGGCACGCGCCGGCGCATCCAGGTATTCGAGGGAGTTGTGATCAAGCGCCAAGGTCACGGCGCGCGCGAGACCTTCACGGTGCGCAAGCAGTCCTTCGGCGTCGGCGTGGAGCGCATGTTCCCGGTGCACTCGCCGAAGATCGAGCGCATCGAGGTGGCTGCCAGGGGCGACGTGCGCAGAGCGAAGCTCTACTACCTGCGCGACCGCGTGGGCAAGCGCGCTCGTGTGCGCGAGCGTCGCTACACCGGACCGGAGCAGGCCGTTGAGTCGGGGCTGCTGTATGGCGTCGAGGAGGCCACCGACGCGGACGGCGCGACCGCCACAGAGACGCTGTCGGAGGCGCCCGGGGCGGACGCCGCAGGCGCCGCGACGAATGGCGTCGAGGATGCGCAGGCCACGGCTTCGGCGGACAGCGCAGACGAGCCTACGGCGGAGCCCGCGGCCGCCCAGGAGTCAGGTGGGGAGGCCTCCGCGGACGGGGAAGCCTCGGATACGCAGGACGCCCCCGCGGCAGCCCAGGCGAAGGCGGACA
Source organism: uncultured Solirubrobacterales bacterium (assembly GCA_963809705.1). Lineage (GTDB taxonomy): Bacteria > Actinomycetota > Thermoleophilia > Solirubrobacterales > Solirubrobacteraceae > Palsa-744. The sequence continues at coordinate 161,441 of CAWEKF010000003.1, forward strand.
CGGACGAGCCTGCTCCCTCCGACGCCGGCGACGCCGCAGCCGGCGCCTCGGCGGCGTGAGCGCCGACGCCGCCTCGGCGAAAGGCGCCGGGCGCAAGGGCGCCGGTGGGGTCTCCGAGTCCGGGTCGGGCAGGGAGGTACCCAAGTCCAAGACGAACTCGGTCGTGGAGCTGATCGTGATCGTGCTGGTTGCGATCGGTCTGGCGCTCGCGATCCAAGCTTGGATCGTCAAGCCCTACAGGATCCCGAGCGGCTCGATGGAACCGACCTTGAAAGTCGGACAGAGGGTGCTCGTGAGTCGGATCGGCATGCATTTCGGCGGACCGCATGTCGGCGAGATCGTGGTGTTTCACCCACCCAAGGACGCCGAACAGCAGGTTTGCGGGCCGCAGCCTCACATGGTCACCCCCGGCGGCGCGCCATGCGATTCGCCCGAGCCGCAGGAGGCGAGCGTGAACTTCATCAAGCGCATCGTGGCCGGTCCGGGCGACACGCTCTACATCAAGGAAGGTCACGCCTACGTCAATGGCAAGCGTGAGAAAGACTCCTACATCAACCCATGCGAAGGCGGCTCCGAGTGCAACTTCCCGACGCCGATCAAGATTCCCGCCGGTCATTGGTTCATGATGGGTGACAATCGTGGCGAGTCGGACGACAGTAGATTCTGGGGGCCTGTCCCCACAAGTTGGATCATCGGAGGGGCCTTTGCCACCTACTGGCCTCCCGACCGCATCGGCTTCCTTTAGTCCCTCTTCGCGGGCACCGCATTCCAAGCGCGTGGCTCGGCGGCGGGCGCGTCGCAAAAGCGGACAGCGACTGTTCGCGTTCGATCGAGCCCTCGGCGCGCGCCTGGTCGCCGGCGCCGACGAGGCGGGGCGCGGTTGTCTTGCCGGGCCGCTCGTGGCCGCGGGCGTCCTGTTCGACTACGAGCGACTGACCACCCGCGAGCTTCGCGCGTTGGCCAGCCTGAACGACTCCAAGCAGCACAAAGCGGAGGCCCGCGAGGAGCTTTACCCGCTTGTTTTGAGCACGGCTTCGCGTGTGACGGTGGTCTCGCGCTGTGTGCGGGGGATTGACTCGCGGGGTCTGCACAAGACAAACTTGGCGGCTTTGCGCGACGCGATCCGGGGCGTCACCAGCGGGATACCGGACGAGGTGCTGTGCCTGATCGACGGCTTCGCGGTGCCCGAGTTCGAGCGACCTCAGCGCCCGATCGTGGGAGGTGACGCCACGAGCGCCGCGATCGCCGCCGCGTCGATCGTCGCCAAGGTGACGCGCGACCGCTTCATGCACCAAGCCGACGAATTGCATCCGGGTTGGAGCTTTGCCGAGCATGTCGGCTACTCGACGCCCGTGCACCGCGAGGCGATCGAACGCAAGGGCGTCTCTCCGCTACACCGCATGTCCTTCCAGTCGCTGGCCTACCAGCGGCTGGCGCTCTGAGCCGCGCTTGGCGACCTGCTCGCGGCGGTTTACACAGAAAGAAGGTCGGCGGTCGGCTCGACCTGGAAGACAGTGGGGAAGCGGTCTCCAAGGCGGCATGCATGCAGAGCGTCGCTTATGACTCGCGCTGCGTTCTCGGCGGCGCTCGCCGGGTCAGGCTGGTCATCGGCAAGCACCAGCACGATTGTTGACGCATCCTCTTCCCAGGTGGCCACCGGGCCGAGCTCAGGGTGCTCGTTCTCGAGGTAGCGGGTGAGCGGCAACCAGATCGCCTCGTCGTCGAACGACACATTTGCGATGGATGTCCAGGTTCGATACTCCACGATCATCTCTTATATCCCTTTTTCTGCAAACAAGCCAGCAAATTCGCAAGCGATCGCGAGGATGATGGGGTACCGGCCATCTTGCAGGGTGGTTGATCCTTGTTTGGGGGAAAGAACAGCCAGTACTCCTTGCGCTTCTCGACACGCCAACCCTGTCGTTCGGCTCGATCCCTGATCTTCTTGAGGTCGCCTCGCGTGCTCACCAAGCCCCCTCGATGTGGTCGAGGCGCAGTAGCCGGTCCGAGCCGTCGACGATCACGCCGACTGCGTCGAAGCGGATCGTGTGGGCCTTGGGGCGGGCGTGGGTATTCTCGTAGAGCCAGGCGCACGCCAGTCGCTTCACACGGGTGCGTTGGCTGAACTTCAGCCACGCCAGCGGTTGATCCTCTGGACACAGGCCCCTGCGGTGGTTGCTCGCGCGCCGCGTCTTGATCTCGGCGAAGACCAATGTGCGGCTGTCGAAGGCGATCAGGTCGATCTCCCCGTGGCGAGTCCTCACGTTGCGCGCTACGACAACGAATCCGAGGCGGCGAAAGTGGGAGATGGCGAGATCCTCGCCGAGGGCGCCCAAGGCGCGACGGCCATCGCGCGGGGTCGGCGCGCCGAGCGGGGGTGGATTGGCAGACGGCATCGTCTGACCGTAGGCCCATAAATGTGACGAAATTGACACAGGTGTGCCAATTCGCAAGCGCATCTGCTCGACAACGCGCAAACATCCCCAGGCTTGGCCAGGGGCTGCGCCTGGGCTGGGGATATCCTGGCGGTCCCGCTCGCATCATCCGCCCGTGAACGACGCCCCCGACAACCCCAATGGAGTGACCGCCTTCACCGCGGCCGCCGCCGACGCGCCCGGCGCCGATCGCGATCGCTTCGGAATCGACGGCGTCAGTGGCTTCATGGGCATGCGCTGGGACAGCCCCGACACCGTTCGGCTGACGATCCGCCCGGAGTTGATCAACGCCGGTGGGCTGCTCTCGGGCGTCGTCACCTATGCCCTCGTGGATTACGGCATGGGCTCGACCTTGTGGCCACACACCGGCGAGGAGGAGCGCATCGCGACCCTCAACATCTCGATCAACTACATCCAGACCGCCGTCGAGGGCGAGATCGTGTGCACAACCCAGCTCGACCGACGCAATCGCACGAATGCGGTCCTGCGCAGCGAGGTGCGCCACGAAGACGGTCGCCTGCTGGTCTCTGCGATCGGCAGCTATGCGATCTTCCCGGCCCGCAAGCGCCCCCGCGCCTGACCCGCGAATTCGCATGCCAGGCATAGCCCGGACCCCTCGCGTGCTCACCATCGCAGGGTCGGACTCGGGCGGAGGGGCGGGCATTCAGGCCGATCTCAAGGCATTTGCGCGTTGTGGGGTGCACGGCATGAGCGCAATCACCGCGATCACGGCGCAGAACACGCTCGGCGTGGAGGCGGTCCTTGCGATTGCGCCCGAGATCGTCCTCGCTCAGGTCCGCGCAGTGCTCGCCGACATCGGCGTGGACGCGGTCAAGGTGGGGATGCTGGGCGTCGCCCCGACAGTTCGCGCAGTGGCCGCCGTGCTCGACGAGCTGTCCGCCGAGATCCCCGTGGTCGTCGATCCGGTGATGGTGAGCGAGTCAGGCGCCCGCTTGCTCGACCGGGATGCCGAGAGAGGCTCTCGTAGCCGAAATCCTGCCCCGGGCCACGGTCCTCACGCCGAACATGCCCGAGGCCCGCGCGCTCGTGGGCGGCGTTCCTGCCGGCGGCGTTTCTGACTCAGGGCAGAGACGAAGCGCCGGCCCTGGCCCGCGCCGTGCTCGAGCTGGGCCCCAAAATCGTCGTCCTCACCGGAGGCCACCGCGAGCAGGCCACAGACCTCTTCCTCGACTCGGACGCGCCCGAGCGAATCGTGAGCATCCCCGGCAAGCGTCACCCCGATGGGGGAGCTCACGGTTCCGGTTGTACTCATTCCTCGGTCTTGGCCGCCCAGCTCGCGCTCGGGCGCGACCCGCTCCAAGCCGCCTTCGTCGCGCGTGCCCTGACCGGGGAGGCGGTCGCCCGCGGCCTGCGCGACGTGGGCCAAGGTCCGGGCCCAGTCGACGCGATCGGTCTGGCTCGCGTGCGGGCCGAGCTCGGTTTGTCATAATCGCTGGTCATGAGGCTGTTGCGCGTCAAGCCGGGTCACGGCGAGGTTGTGCTGGCCGAGGGCGACGTCGCGGTGCCCGAGCAGCACGCCGAGCTGCTGCGAGCTTTTCGTCGCGAGCTGGACGCAGGTATGTGGGCCGCCGTGCCAACCTCGAGCGAGGCGGGGCGTCGCCAAGCCGAGCTGGTCCGCAGCTTCGAGGAAGTTCCCCTCGACGCGGAGCGCGTGATCTTCTTCCCCAGGGCCGCCGGCGGTCGCTGATGCTCGCTTCGTCCTCCGTATTGGCAGGCAGCGTCGAAGCCGCGCGCCCGGCGTCCTGAGGCTCGCGCCCGTGCTTGCGTTCGGAACGCTCTCGATCGTGCTCTTGGCGCTGCTCACGGTCCTCGCTCTGCAGCGCGCGCGACGCAGCGCCGTGCCGGCCGCGTTGCGGTCTCTGCCGATGCGCCTGCGCGAGCGCGACACGCACACGCTCGCCGACTACGACCCCGGGCGCGAGCTGCGTGCCGAGCAACGCGCACGCGAGCTTCTGCGCTCGTGCGTTAACGAGGAGGAGTGGGCGATGTATCGCGAGCTCGGCTTCATGCGCGTGTGGGGAAGCTCAGAGGGCGCCTGCGCCTATCTCATCTACCCGCACAAGCCGATCCTCGCCTATGTCCCCGACGACGCTCAGATCGTGGGCGAGTACTGCGTCGAGTTCCCCGACCAGACGCGTCCCTACGGCAGTCCCAGGCTGCCGGACGCCGATGACGTGCTCGCCAAGTGGATCGGGCTCACAGCCGACGAGCGAGGCCTGATCGAGCAGGCCAACATGCACCTGCCCGGACGCCAGATCCGGGTCGCCAAGGCGCGCCGCGATCTTGATCGCCTGGCGAGTTGGGAACGCGAGCGCTCGGCCACACCCAGGCGAGCGCCTCGTCGCGTCGGTAGTGTTCCGGCGCTGTGACCGATCCAGCGACTTTCGACCTCAAGCACCGCTCGCGAGCGCTCACCGAGGGCCCCGAGCGAGCCGCGGCGCGCGCCTACCTGCACGGGATCGGCTACACCGCCGAGGATTTGGCCAAGCCGATCGTCGGGGTGGCCCACTCGTGGATCGAGACGATGCCCTGCAACTTCAACAACCGGGTGCTGGCCGCCAAGGTCAAGGAGGGCATCAGGGCGGCCGGCGGCACGCCGATGGAGCTGAACACGATCGCGATCTCCGACGGCATCACGATGGGCACCTCCGGTATGCGCGCCTCGCTGGTCTCACGCGAGTTGATAGCCGACTCGATCGAGCTTGTCGCGTCAGCGCACGCGTTCGACGCCCTGGTCGTGATCTCAGGCTGCGACAAGAACGATCCCCGGTGCGGTGATGGCCCTGGCGCGGCTGGACATCCCGGGCCTGATGCTCTACGGCGGCTCGATCCGCCCGGGCCATTACAAGGGCCAGGACGTCACGATCCAGCAGGTGTTCGAGGCGGTCGGAGCCTACGCTGTCGGCAAGATCACCGAGGCCGAACTGCATGAGCTGGAGGAGGTGGCCTCTCCCGGAGCCGGCGCCTGCGGAGGACAGTTCACGGCCAACACGATGGCGATGGCCTTCGAGGTGCTCGGCATCTCACCGGCGGGCTCCTCGATGGTTCCGGCCGAGGACGGGCACAAGCTGAAGGTGGCCATCGAGTGCGGCGAACTGGCGATGGATGTGTTGCGCCGAGGCCTGCGCCCCAGCGAGGTGATCACCAAGCCCGCCTTGGAGAACGCCATCGCCGCCGGCGCGACGAGCGGAGGATCCACCAACATCGTGCTCCACCTGCTCGCCGTCGCGCGCGAAATGGGAGTCCCGCTCTCGATCGAGGAGTTCGACGCGATCTCCGAGGCAACGCCCCTCCTGTGCGACCTGCAACCGGGTGGGCAGTACGTCGCCACCGACCTCTACGAGGCGGGCGGCGTGCCGCTCGTCCTGCGACGCCTGCAGGAAGCGGGCGTGCTGCGCTCTGAGGCGATCACCGTCACCGGGCGCTCGATCGGCGAGCACGCCCAAGCAGCGCAGGAGACTCCCGGCCAGCAAGTGGTGCGTCCTCTCGCGCACCCGCTCAAGCCGACCGGCGGCTTTGCCATTCTGCGCGGCAACGTGGCGCCCGACGGATGCGTGGTCAAGTTGGCCGGCCACGAGCGTCGCCGCCATGCCGGCCCGGCAAGAGTGTTCGACGGCGAGGAGGCCGCCATGGCGGCGGTGCTCGCACACGAGATCAAAGAGGGCGACGTGGTCGTCATCCGCGGTGAGGGACCCGCCGGCGGTCCCGGTATGCGCGAGATGCTGGCGGTGACAGCCGCCATCGTCGGCGAGGGACTCGGCGAGAGCGTCGCCCTGATCACCGATGGCCGCTTCTCCGGCGCCACCCATGGTTTCATGGCCGCCCACGTGGCCCCCGAGGCGGTCCGGGGCGGCCCGATCGGCGCGCTCTGCGACGGAGACGAGATCACGATCGACGTCGACGGGCGCCGCATCGACGTGGCCCTCAGCGACGATCAGATCGCCGCGCGTCTCGCTTCCTACGAGCAGCCCCCGCGCGCAGACGAGCACATCGACGTGGCGATCCGCAAGTACGCCAAGTTGGTCGGGTCTGCCGCCCAAGGCGCCGTCACGAGCTGAGATCTCCGTCTGTCATGAACTCGTCGAGCAGCTCATTGAAAGCGGCGGGGCGCTCCAGCATCGCCATGTGACCCGTCCCCTCGAAGATGACCTTGCGCGAATTGGGGATCAGCCGCTCGAACATGTCTGCGTCACCGACCGGTATGACCTTGTCTTCGGCGCCCCACGCGATCAACGTGGGACATGCGATCTCCGGGAGGCGCTCGGCGATCGGATAGTCGATGTTGGCGCGCAGGGCCTGCATGAACCCGGGCTTGCCGGCGCCGCGCAACTGCTCGGCCGCCAAGGCCGAGGGCAGCCGGCTTGGATGGCGGGTCACCGTCCCGAGCGTCATGTTTCGCAGTCCGGGTCGGCGCGCGATCCAATCCGAGCGAGCGGCGGTCCAGCCCACGTAAGCGGCGATCATCGGGGCGAGACGCCGTAGATAGGGCTCGATGCGTTCGACATCGCGATGGTGGTAGGTGCTGATACCTGCCGCGGAGACGAGCACCAGGCGCTCGACCCGTTGGGGGAAGGCGATGGCAAGCTCAGCCGAGACGAAGCCGCCCATCGAGTTGCCCACGACCGTCGCCGCGCTGATTCCGAGCGCGTCCAACAGGCCGTCCAAGATGCGCGCATACGCGGAGATCGTGATGCGCTGCTCGGGCATCGGCGAGTGACCGAAGCCCGGCAGATCCATCGCGACCACCCGGTGGCTCTGGGCGAACACGGGCAGTTGCTCCAGCCAGTTGGGCCAGGAGCCGGACAGGCCGTGCACGAAAACGATTGGATCGCCCTCGCCCAAATCGATCACGTTCAGCGGGACGTCCGCGATCGTGACCCAGCGCTGATGTTCGCGCCAGTCGATTTCCAGCCAGGCCGAGCGTCCCGTCGGCCCATAGGGCTGCCTGCGGTCGGTCCTCGGGAGAGTGTCGACGCCGACCATCAGTCAATAATCTACCCCAGCCAGTGCGCATCGCCATCGACATCGACTCGACCCTGCACCACTACTGGGACGTGCTCTCGGAGATCTCACGCCGTCGCTTCGGCATCGAGTTGCCCTACGAGGAGCAGTTCACCTGGGGCATCACGCGCCTGCGCCCCGATCAGCTGGAGCTGTGCATCGAGGAGAGCCACAGCGACGACTCGATTCTCGCCGGAGAGCCATATCCCGGGGCGGTCGAGACGGTGCGCGCGTGGAGCGAGCAGGGCCATTTCATCCACATAACCTCTCACCGTTCCAAACAGTGCGTCGAGGTCACGACGCGCTGGTTGGAAGGTTTGCGATTGCCGTTCGACGATCTGTGCTGCTCCTACGACAAGGTCTCTCGTTGCGTGCGAGCTCGATATCGAACTGCTGATCGACGATTCGCCTTTGAACATCGGCGCCGCGCTGGAGCGGGGGATAGCGACCGCCACGATTGTCCACCCATGGAACGCGGAGCTGTGCGAGGTCGAGGACGTGCTCGGCGCGCGCGACTGGCACGAGCTGGCCGCGATGCTCGCCCCCAAGCTCTCGACATCCTCGCCAACCCTGGTGAGGCCCGGCTGAGTCCTTTGGCAGGGCGCCTGCCGGTCACGGCGAATTACCCGGTGATGAGCCCTGACCAAGCCGACAGCCCGCCAGCCCTCAGCGAGCCGTGGCAGGCCGCGCTCGCCCAGCTCGACCGAGACCTGCTGCGCACAAACACGGCGCCGCGCACCCGTCGGGCCTACGCGATTGACACCTTCCAGTTCGCCTCCTGGTCGGAGTCGCGCGGCCGCGTCCCCTCTGCCGTGGATGCGCGAGAGGTACGACGCTACATCTCCCATCTCTCGAGTCTGGGTTTGAGCGCCGCCACGGTAGCGCGCAAGCTCGCCTCGATTCGCGCCCTGTTTCGCAGTCTGCGCGAGCACGGCCTGATCGAGCAGAATCCGGCCGATCTGCTCGCCACGCCGCGTCGCGGCTCGCATCTGCCGCAGGTCCTGAAGGCGCCCGAAGTCGCTCGTCTGCTCGACGGCATCCCGTCCGGCGGCGGCAGCGGCCCGCTGGAGGTACGCGATCGTGCCCTGTTCGAGCTCGCCTACGCCTGTGGGCTGCGCGCCGAGGAGATCGTGTCCCTGAACGTCGAGGACGTCGATCACGAAGCCGAGCAGCTCAGGGTCGAGGGCAAGGGCTCGAAGACCCGCTTCGTGCCCGCGGGAGAGATCGCGCTGGCGGCCTTGCGCCATTACCTGGAGCGCGCTCGTCCCGCGCTTGTCCAACCGCAGCCGACTGCTCCCGGGAGCGGAGGCCAGGTGCCACAGGCGGGGCAACGGGCCGACGATCGGCGAGCCTTGTTTCTGAGCCGCTCCGGGCGGCGGCTTGGGACCAGCGACGTGCGTCGGCGTTTGCGCACGTGGGTGGGTCGCGTCGGCGTGGCCGGTGGGATCTCCCCGCACACCCTGCGCCACAGCTTCGCGACCCACCTCTTGGACGGCGGCGCGGACTTGCGTACGATCCAGGAGCTGCTCGGCCACTCCAGCATCTCGACAACCCAGGTCTACACTCGGGTAGAGTCCGCCAGATTGAGACGCGCCTATGCGCGCAGTCACCCTCGGGCTTGATCGGCGGGAGAAGACCCTGGAGACGAACGTCAAAGCGATCGAGCTGCGCGAACTGTGGCGGCGTTATAAGAAAGAGGAAGACCCTCGCGCACGCGAGCGGCTGGTCGTCGCCTACTCGCCGTTGGTCAAGTATGTGGCCGGTCGCACCGCGGCCGGCCTGCCGCCGCACGTCGAGGAGGCCGATCTCGTCTCCTATGGTCTCGTGGGCCTGATCTCCGCGATCGAGCGCTTCGACCCCTCGCGCGAGATCAAGTTCGAGACCTACGCGATCACGCGCATCAAGGGCGCGATCATCGACGAGCTGCGCTCGATCGACTGGGTGCCCCGCTCGGTGCGCGCCCGGGCGCGCGAAATCGAGCGCGCAAACACCAAGCTCGAGCATCGCCTGCAGCGCACGCCGACCGACGAGGAGATGGCGGCCGAGTTGGAGCTTCACTGTCCCCGAGTTCCACGAATCGCTGCTTGCCATCTCCCACTCTTCGGTGGCGGCTCTGGACGAGCTGTGGAGCGTCTCCGATTCCAGCGGCGACCAGGTCTCCTTGATGGACACGATCGAGGACCCCAATGCGCCCGACCCGTCGCGTGCCCTGGACGTCGGCGACCTGAAGGATCGCATCGCCGACTCGATCGCCTCGCTGCCCGAGCGCGAGAAGCTCGTGATCGCGCTCTACTACTACGAGAACCTCACGCTTCGAGAGATCGGAGAGGTCCTGGGCGTCACCGAGTCGCGCATATCCCAGCTTCATACCAAGGCGGTCCTGCGTTTGCGCGGGCGCATGCAAGACGGCTCTTTCGAGGCCTGAACTACGCTGATTGGCTTTTCGCAAACGCCCTTTCGGGCGTGGGCCCGCCCGTGGTTGCGGTGGTATATATCTCGGTTTGACGTAATTGTCGATGGTATTTACATTTAGTAAATACTAAAGTCTTTTCCGCAAAAATGTCGACGATTTTGCTCCGGGTACCGCGTCCAACCGTTCCAACCGCGTTCCAACCGCGTTCCAACTGCGTTCCAACTGCGTTCCAACTGCGTTTCAAATGTGCTCCAACCGCGCTCAACACTTGGCAGGTGTTTCAATCGGCGGTATGTTGCTCTGAAGCTCTCTGGAGGAGACACGCATGCGCCCGGCCCCCGATCGGATTCGCAACGTCGCCCTCGTCGGTCATCGCGGCTCGGGCAAGACCTCCTTGCACGAGGCGCTCCTGTTCGAGGCCGCAGTCCTCAACAGGCTCGGCTCGGTGCCGGACGCCAGCACCGCCTCGGACTCCGACGCCGAGGAGCAAGCGCGCCAGCTGTCGATTTCGATGACGCTCAGCGCCGCTTCCTGGCGCGAGCACAAGATCAACCTGCTGGACACGCCCGGCGAGCCGAGCTTCGTTGCCGACGCGCTTGCGGCCCTGCGCGTATGCGAGTCCGCGATCTTCGTGCTCAACGCCGTCAACGGCGTCGAGGTGACCACGAGTCGGCTGTGGGACCGTGCGGCCGAGCTCGACGCTGCCAGGCTCGTGTTCGTGAACATGCTCGACCGCGACCGCGCCGACTTCTTCGACACGCTTGAGGCGCTCAAGCAGGCCTTCGGCCCGCACGCCATCGCTACCGAGATCCCGCTCGGCGCCGGCGAGGTGGAAGGCGTCATCGACCTGCTCGACATGACGGCCTTCCGCCAGCGCTCGAGCGGACGCGCAGACTTCGAGGAAGTGCCGATCCCCGACAGTCAGATGGAGCTCGCCAGCTCCTACCGCGAACGTCTGATGGACGAGGTCTGCGAAGTCTCCGACGTGCTCATGGAGCGCTACCTGGAGGGAGAGAAGATCTCCCACCTAGAGATCGCCGCCGCGCTTAAGCAGGGCACCAATCACGGCAAGCTGTTCCCGGTCACATGCGGTGTGGCCACGCGCAACCTCGGCACCTCGCGCCTGCTCGACGCGATCGTCGAGGACCTGCCCTCGCCGGTGAGTCACGGGCCGCTGCGGATCGGCGAGGTCGAGCTGTCGGCCTCCGAGCACGACGAGCTGTTCGCCTATGCCTTCAAGACCCGCGCCGACCCCTACGCCGGACGCGTCAACCTCGTGCGCGTCTACCAAGGCGTGCTCCACCACGACACGCACGCCCACAACACGCGCTCGCAAACCCGTGAGCGAATCGGCCAGCCGATCGTCTTTGCGGGCAAGTCCAGCGAGCATGTGTCGGAGATCGGCCCGGGCGACATGGGCGCCGTGGCCAAGCTCAAAGACACCCACGCGGGCGATTGGCTGGCTGGTCGCGAGGAGTCCTTGGAGATGCCGCGCCCCAGCCTACCCGCGCCTGTGATGGCGTTCGCCGTCGAGGCCGCCTCCAAGGGCGACGAGGACAAGGTGTTCGGCTCCCTGCGACGGCTGCGCGAGGAAGACCCCACGATCGATCTGCACCGCGATCCGCAGACCGGCGAGCAGATCGTCGCCGGGCTCTCACAGATGCACGTCGAAGTGATCGTCGAGCGCCTGCGCTCCCGCTTTGGCGTCGAGGTCTCGCTCAAGCCCCCGCGCGTCCCCTACCAAGAGACGATTCGAGCCCCGGCCAAAGGTCGCGGCCGCCACAAGAAGCAGACCGGAGGGCGCGGCCAGTTCGGCGCCTGCGAGATCGAGATCGCTCCATTGTCCCAGGGCGCAGGCTTTCAGTTCGTCAACCAAATCAAGGGCGGCGCGATCCCCAGCCAGTTCATAGGAGCCGTTGAGAAGGGCGTCTTGGAGGCGATGGCCGCAGGCCCGGTGGCCGGCTATCCCGTCAAGGACGTGCAGGTCACGCTCACAGACGGCTCCTTCCATGCCGTGGACTCCTCCGAGCTTGCTTTCAAGCTCGCCGGTGCGCTCGCCATGAAGGATGCTCTCACGCAGGCTCGGCCGGTCCTCATGGAGCCGGTCATGCTCGTCTGCGTGTCGGTGCCCGACGAGCATGTGGGCGACACGATCGGCGATCTGAACAGCCGTCGTGGACGCCCTCAAGGGATGGAGCCCGCCGGCGCCACAACCGAGATCAAGGCGGAGGTCCCGCTGGCCGAGATGCTCTCCTACGCGCCCGACCTGCGCTCGATCACTCAGGGTCGGGGCGACTACACGCTCGAGCTGCTGCGCTACGAGCCGGCGCCTTCGCAGCTGGCCAAAAAGGTGCTCGAGCAGCTCGACGAGGACCACGCAGCCGCCCACGCCTGAGAACCTGCCCCGCCAGGTCCGCGGAACGGTCGCGCAGCGCGAACGCTCCGCTCCGGCTACTCTGGTGGGCCGATGGCCACGCGCGCAATTGTCACCTCGCACCCCGTGGTCGCCTGCGACGTGTGCGGACGGAGCCTGTTGCGAGGGGAGAACCCTGACGTGTTCCTCGCCGGTGGGCAGCGCCGCACGGTGTGTGAGCTGTGCGTGCCCAGGGCCTCGGCCGAGGGCTGGCTGCGCGAGGCCGACAACCACGCTCTCGCGGTTCGTCCGACCCGCGCGCGCCGCGCAGGTTCGCTGCTTGGGCGTCTGCGCCAGTTACGCGAGTCCTCTGAGCGTCCCCTGCGACGCGACGCGCGCCCTGCCGCCGAGCGCTCGCCCGGCTCGGAAGACGCGCCGTCCGAGGACGGCCTTTACGACTTCCTGGAGGGCGGTTCGATCGCGCGCTCGGATTCCTACGAGCAGGAGATCTACATCGGCTCGGTCGAAGCCGGCGCGCCCGCCGAAGGACAGCGGAGCGAGACGGGCGACCTCGACGAGCAGGTCCCGGCGGGTTTCCAGCGCGCGGTCTCCGCCGCCGACGCCGACGCCCCAGCGCAAACGCCACGCGAGGCCCAGCCTGAGCTGGCGCGGACCGGCGAGCTGAAGGTGGCTCGCGCGATCGAGGTCTTCAACGCCGGTGAGCAGCCGCGACGCATAGCGGGCGTGGCCCGCTCGCTGGGAGCCCCCGACGGTGACCGTCCGCGTCCTGGAGGACTCGGGCAGCACGGTCGCGATCGTCGTAGCCTGGGAGCTGTGCTGGTACCGCTACGAGGTCGATCTCGGCGACGAGGCCGCCGGCGCTCGGCTCGCCGGCCAGGGCATGGAGCTGGAGGAGCTGCCCGAGGAGGACCGCCTGCGCCAACGCCGCCGCCGACGAGCGCGGCGCGCTCGCGCTTCGCGGCAGCGGCGCCTGAGCGCTGCTTGCGGTTCGCTGCGCAGTACGATCTGAGGCGATGATCTACTGCGTGGTGCCCAAGCCGCTCGCCGACGAGCTCTACGCCGAAGCTCGTCAAGCGCTACGAGAACGACGACAACGTCACCGTCATCGTCGACCGGCGCGCGGTCGACCGCCGCGCGCGCGGCTCGCGTCCCTCCGAGAGCGATCTGCAACGTCGCGTGATTCGCGACCGTCGCCGCGCCCGCGTGCCGGGCGATCTACCGCCGCTCGTCGACGGCTCGTGACGCGTGCCCGAAGTCGTAGCGGCCCCGTCCAGGCGTCGGTTCGCCCGGACGCGTGCATGGAGAAGGCCGTGAAGGTCGTCGTCCACGTGGACGGCGGCTCGCGCGGCAACCCGGGCCCAGCGGCGGCCGCCAGCGTCGTCTCCAGCCCTGAGGGGGAGGTCCTCGACGAGGCCTCCGAGCTGCTTGGCACGGTCACCAACAACGTGGCCGAGTACCGTGCCCTGCTGCTCGGCTTGGCGCGCGCCCGCTGCCCTGGGCGCAACCGAGGTGGAGGTCGTCAACGACTCCGAGCTGATCGCCAAGCAGGTACAGGGCCTCTACAAGGTCAAGCACGCCGCGATGCGGCCCCTCTACCAGCAGGCGCTGGCCGCGTTGCGCGGGTTTGACGCATGGAAGGTGCGCACGGTCCCGCGCGCCCAGAACGCTCACGCCGACGCGCTCGTCAACGCCGCATTGGACGAAGCGGCGGCAAGCCCGACAGCCTGAAGGGCCCGCGCCGAGCGCGCCCAGGCGCAAGGCGCCTGGCTGATCGAGTGCGGACGCGTGGCCTGAGCCGGCGGTCCGCAGAGCGCTCCGGCTCAGTGCAACCGATGCGTGGCGCGGGCGATCGCGATCATCTGCGCGTTGGAGAGGTCCTCGAGCAGCGTGTTGCTCACGAAGTAGATGACTTTGCCGGTGCGCCAGCCGATGTCGTGGATGTGCGAGCCGTCGTCCACGAGCAGATAGGTGCGGCCGCCGATCTTCTGCACGCGGGCGTGGGCGAACAGGGGGATGTTGACCCAGTCCATGCCCTCCACGTCGTAGTAGCCGCCGAGCCCGTTCTGCTGCCATACGGCCACATAGGCGTGGTGGATGTGCTTGTGCTCGTCTTCGAGCGTGTACACGTGCACTTCCTGCGGGATCGAGGGCCCGGTCTGCACGGAGGGGTACTCCAGCGGGAACGGCACGTTCGGCGCGGCGGTGAGCGCCATCGCCTTGCCGGAGCTCGACACGGGATAGAGGTCCGAGCGAGGCGTTCGAGGGGCTCACCGAGCCGTGATGGTGGCGCGCGAGGAGCTGGAGGAGCTGGGCAGTTGCAACGGTTCGTGGCCGTGCAGGAATTCCTTGACGGTCGCTTTGATCAGGCTGGGGGTGGAGGTCACGTAGCTGTCCCCGCCGATCATCGCGTCCGCGTTTTCCACCTGGAATTTGACCTGGCGCAGCGGCTTCTGCTGGGAGAAGGCGGCGAGCTTGGCGAGTTCGATCAGCTGGCCCGCCGAGGAGTGGAAGGTGGTGGTGACAGCCTTGCCCACGGCCTTGGAGACCGTGTCGATCTCGCCCACAAGGTTGCCCACCGGCACCTGCTCGCGCAGGTTGCGCAGGAAGTCCTGCTGGCGCGCCACGCGAACGAAGTCCGAGTCGCCGTGGCGGTAGCGCACGTAGCTGAGCGCGTTTTCGTAGCAGAGCTTCTGATAGCCGGGCTGCAGGTTGATCGAGGAGTAGTTGCCGGATTCGGTGGCTTCGCTCTGGTGCAGATAGCGATGGTCGACGTTCACGTATACGCACCCGAGCGTGTCCACGACGTCTCTGAAGCCCTTGAAGGACACGTCGATCACACCGTTGAGCTTGATGTGCAGCAGGTGCTCGATCGTTTGAGCGGTGAGTTCGACGCCGCGGTTGGTTCCGCCTTCGGCGCTGCCGATCGTGTAGGCGGCGTTGATCTTGCTCGGATAGTAGGTCTGCCCGCTCTTCGTCGTGATCGTCACCAGCAGGTCGCGCGGGACCGACAGCACCGAGATCTGTCCGTAGTTGGGGTCAAGGTGCACGAGCAGCAGCGTGTCGCTGTGCGGCGGGTCGTTGCGGTCGTAGGCGTCTTTGGAGCCCGCTCGCCGGTCGGAGCCGAGGATCATGAAGGTCTGCGGTTCGCCGCTGTAGGCGGTTTCCACGACGCCCTTGGCGATATGGAGCTGGCTGCGCCTTGGGGAACACCTCGTTGGCGATGTGGTTGAGCTTGGTCAGCGCGATCGTGGCGGTCGCCGCGCCGCTGAGCAGCAGGATCAGGACGCCCGCGATCGCGAAACGCGGCCCACATGCCCCGGGCCAGGGAGGGCGGGCGCTCGTCGTCGAGTGGTGTCGCTGGCGGGAATGCTCATGTGCGCAATCGGGCGGCCGCCACCGCACATCGGCCGGCCCGTCGGCCAAGCCTAGCGGGGGGAGCGGTCAATCCGCGCCGGACATCCCGATACGCTCGGCATCCGTGCTCAAGCCCCGCAACCGCGAGCTGCTCGGTCTGATTCCGGCCGCGCTGCTCGTCACCGCCGGCTTCACGGCGATCTTCATCCAGGAGGAAAACAGCTCGCTGGGCGCCGTCCACGAACGTCACGCTCAACCACGCCTCGAGCCTGTCGCTCACCTACGGGCTGCTGTTCCTGGGCCTGTGCTTGGCGGCGCATCTGGTGATCCGCTTCGCCCTGCCCCACGCGGACCCCTATCTGTTCCCGCTGGCGGCCGTGCTCGCGAGCGTGGGGATCGTGATGGTCTACCGCATCAATCCCTCGCTGGCGCGCCAGCAGGCGCAGTGGATGGTGCTCGGCCTGGTCCTGTTCGCCGCGACGATCCTGTGGCTGCGGCGCGACGGGCGTGGGGGTGCTCGAGCGCTACCGCTACACGATCGCCGCGGTCGGGATCGCGATGGCGGTGCTGCCGCGCTTCCCGGTGATCGGCGAGCAGGTCAACGGCGCCTATCTGGACATCCACTTCGGCTCGGTCTCCTTCCAGCCGGCCGAGCTCGCGAAGGTCGCGATCGTGATCTTCCTGGCCAGCTACCTGCGCGACAACCGCCAGATCCTCGTCACGGCGGGGCGGCGCGTCCTGGGGCTGACGATCCCGCCGATGAAGCAGTTCGGGCCGATGCTGGTGGTGTGGGGGGCGGCGATGGCCACGCTCCTGCTCACGCGCGAGCTCGGCACCTCGCTGATGTTCTACGGCGCGTTCCTGGCGCTCCTGTACGTCGCGACCGGGCGCTTCTCGTTCCCGTTGATTGGGCTCGTCCTGTTCGCGGTGGGCGCGTGGTTCGTGGCCAACCACGTCGGCCACGTGCACAGTCGCGTGCTCGCCTGGGAACACCCCTTCGACGAAGTCGCTCTACGAACAGCGCGGGCGGCAGCTATCAGCTGGCCCAATCGCTGTTCGCGCAGGCCGACGGGGGTCTGCTGGGCACGGGCTTCGACCAGTCGCTGCTGGTGCTTGCCGCACCACCGCGAACCGATCCTGCCGGTGCCGGAAAGCGACATGATCTACGCGGTCATCACCAACGAGCTCGGGCTCGCGGGAGCCGCGGCGCTGCTGCTCACCTATCTGCTGTTCGTCGCGCGTGGCTTGAAGACGGCGATGCTCGCGCGCGACTCGTTCTCCAAGCTGCTCGCCGTGGGGCTGTCGTTCGTGGTGGCGATGCAGGTGTTCGTGATCGTGGGCGGCGTCACGCGCGTGATCCCGCTCACCGGCGTCACGCTCCCGTTCGTCGCCTACGGCGGCTCCTCGGTGGTGATGAACTTCGTGCTGCTGGCGCTTGCTGCTGGTCGTCTCAGACCGGGCGCGGAGGCCCTATTCGCCATCGCGTTGAGGCCTGCCGCGCCCCGCGGCCGGGTGTCGGCGAGCTTTCGCTCGGCGTCCGTCGTGAGGATTTTTGAAGTGGATTGCGCACTTTTGGGGAGGTTCGCTGCAGCTTTCGGTCGAAAACCTCCATATCCCGGATGCGCGATCCGCATTCGGGGCGATCTCCGGCGAATACTTAGCGCGATGCCAACTTCCACAACAGACGCCACCTCCAGCTTCGTCGTACGAGGCCCGTGACCTGCGCGGAGTCGGCGCCGCGCCAAGCTCGATGCATCCGCCATAGACGCTATCCGGACGCGTCTGGCCAACCTCTCCTCGCCGGCCGGTCTGCACCCGCGGCCGTGGCTGAGGCGCCTGCGCAGGGCTCTGCGCGAGGACCTGTTCGTGCTGCACTACCAGCCGATCGTCTCCCTGCAGAGCGGAGCGGTCTCCCACTACGAGGCGTTGATCCGGCTGGCCGACGATCCCGACGAGACGCTGACGCCACCGTGCGCTTTCCTGCCGGCAGCCGAGCGCTACGGCCTGATCCAGGAGATCGACCGTGTGGTGATCGGCAAGGTTGTGGCACTGATGGGCGGCGAGCTGGCGGAGCAGCGGCGCACGCGTCGCTGTCAACCTGTCGGCCCTCTCGATCACAGACCGCGGCATGCTCGCCCACATCGAGCGAGAACTGGTCCGTCGCTACGGTCGACCCCGAGCGACTGGTGATCGAGGTCACCGAGACCGCCGCGATCGGCGACATGCGCCGCGCACAGACATTCTGCGAAGGCGTCCACACGCTCGGCAGCTCGGTCGCGCTGGACGATTTCGGTGCAGGTTTCGGATCCTTTCAGTACCTCAAGCAGCTCCCGTTCCGCTACCTGAAGATCGACGGGGATTTCATCCGCACGCTGCCCAGCTCGCACAAGGACCAGCTGGTCGTGCAGGCGCTCGTCGGAGTCGCTCAGCGGCATGGGCAAGCAGACGATCGCCGAGTACGTCGGCGACGAGCCGACGATGCGCCTGCTGCGCGACTACGGCGTCGACTACGCCCAGGGCTTTGAGGTCGGTCGCCCCTGCGGGCAGCTCGAGGCGTTCGCCATCTCCTGAGTAGTCGTCGCTCCCCGTGCCATTAGGGCGTCGGTGGGCAAGCGAGACAAGGACGCAGCGAGTGAAGTGTGCTCCGCACACGAACGAGCGAGGACGCAGTATCGCGCCGTCCAGCGGCGTCCTAGCGTGGCTCGGGCATCTGGGTGCGCAACATCGCGTCCCACAGCCTGTCGGGCAGGATTTTGCGCTGGAAGACCGTCAGGTGTGCTGATGGTGTGAGCAGCATGCGCGATGGCGCTTTGCGGCTCGTGATCGCCTTCTCGATCGCCTTGGCCACGACGTCGGGGCCGCCGCCGAGGTGGCGCATCGGGCCTTCGTAGACGCCGGCGGTCATCGCGGCGAGCTTGGTGTTGAACGCTTTGTAGGGGTTGGTGCCGTCAGACCTTGCGCTCTGTGGCTTTTGCGCCTGGCCTTCTGAGCCGGCCTCCCCGGCGGAGTCGGCTTCGTTGACCGTGCTGACCGCCGTCTTGCCGAACTCGGTCGTGATCAGGCCGGGCTCGACGAGCACGACGTCCACGCCGAAGCCCCTGACCTCGAAGCGCAGGGCGTCGCTGATCGCCTCCAGCGAGTGCTTGGTGGCGTGGTAGAGCCCGCCACCCGGCAGGGTCAGTCGCCCGCCCATCGAGCCGATGTTGACGATCTTGCCCCAGTGCTGGGCGCGCATCGCCGGCAGGACCATCTGGGTGAGCGCGATCGGGCCGAACACGTTCGTCTCGAACTGGCGGCGAACAGCCTCCAAGGGCACCTGCTCGATCGGGCCGCCCTGGGAGTAGCCGGCGTTGTTGACGAGCACTCCCACCGCGCCGTGCTCGCGCTCCACCGTGTCGACGGCGGCGCGCATCGACTGTTCGTCGGTGACATCCAGCTGCAGCAGCTTGCAGCCCGCGCTCGCCAGCTGCTCGATCGACTCCAAGCGTCGTGCTGTCGCGTAAACCGTCCAGCCGTGGCCGGCCAGGCGCCGCGCGGTGGTCTCGCCGATGCCCGAGGAGCAGCCTGTGATGAGCACGGCCTTGGAGGGGGAATCGCCCATCGCCGCAGCATACGGAATTGGGAGACCGTGGCGCATGCGCCACGGTCCGGCCCGGCACATGTGCCGGGCCGCCGAGCCGTGCATGCACGGCTCGGACGTAGGGCCGCATGCGGCCCTACGCGGAGGTGCGCATGCGCACCTCCGAACAACATCATCGACTCCGGTTCTCTAGGCTGCCTGCGATGCGAGCCGTCACCTTCCAAGCGCCCGGCGAGGTGCTCGTCGCGGATGTCCCCGAGCCCGAGATGGCCGACCCCGGCGATGCGATCGTGCAGATCGAGGCGACCGGCGTGTGCGGCTCGGACCTGCACATCTACCACGGCCGCGTGCAAGATCGAGCCGGGCTTCACGATCGGCCATGAGTACGTGGGCACGGTGCTCGCCGTCGGCGACGCGGTCCAGAACGTCGCGGTCGGCGACAGGGTCTTGGGCTGCTTTCAGACCGCCTGCGGGCACTGCTTCTTCTGCCGTCGCGGCTGGTTTCACAAGTGCGACTCCTCGCGCACCTTCGGCCATGGGGCGGCGCTCGGCTCGCTGCAGGGCACCCAGGCCGAGCGGGCGCTGGTCCCCGCCGCCGACCTCGTCTTGCGCAAGATCCCGGCCGGCATGAGCGACGAGGTGGCCCTGTTCGCCGGCGATGTCATGGGCACGGGCTTTCACGCGGTCGATGACAGCGGGCTGCGAGCAGGCGATGTGGCGGCCGTGCTCGGACTGGGGCCGGTCGGCCTGTGCGCGGTGCAGGCCGCGCGGGCCTGTGGAGCGGCCAAGGTGATCGCGGTCGACACGGTGCCCGAGCGCTTGGCGATGGCCGAGACCTTCGGCGCCGAGGCGGTCCACCTCAGCGAGGGAGACCCGCGCGCGGCCGTGCGCGAGGCGACCGAAGGGCGTGGGGTGGACGTGTGCATCGATGCCGTCGGCGACCCGCGCGCGTTCGATCTCGCGCTGCGCCTCACGCGCAAGTGCGGCACCGTGCAGGCTGTCGGCGTGTACGCCGAGCGGGCCGAGGTGCACATGGGCCTGCTCTGGATCAAGTCCCTGCACGTGTGTGCCGGGCACGCCAACGTGATCGCCCACGTGGACCGCGTCCTGGCGATGATGGCCGCAGGCCTGCTCGACCCCACGCCGCTGGTCACCCACCACATGACCCTGGAGCAGGCTCCGGAGGCGTACGCTCTGTATGACCGCCGCGAGGCGCTCAAGATCGTCCTGACTCCCTGATCGCGCGCCGGCGGTGGGCCGGTGCCTGCCGTGTCGGCGCGGCGCTGTCACAATCCCTCTAGCCCTCCCCAACACAGCTCGAGGCTCCCGAGGCCGAAAAAGGAGATCCGATGAACACCGTTGCCCAGCCGACCCTCCCTGACGCGCTCGGAGACGCAGCGCGCGAGTTCATCTCAGGCACCCATGACCTCTTGATCGGCGCAGAGCGCGTGCAGGCCGCCGACGGGCGCACGTTCACCACGCTCGATCCCGCAAACGGCCAGGAGATCGCCACGGTCGCCCAGGCCGGCGCCGAGGACGTGGCGCGCGCCGTGGCTGTGGCGCGCGAGGCTTTCGAGAGCGGACCCTGGGCGTCGCTGGCGCCCTCGGAGCGCGCACGCCTGATGTACGCCTTCGCCGAGGCGATCGAAGCCCACGAAGAGGAACTGGCCCAGATCGAGTCCTTGGACAACGGCAAGCCGGTCAAGCTCGCCCAGTACGTGGACGTGCGCGGCACGATCGCCCATCTGCGCTACTTCGCCGGTTGGCCCACCAAGATCGAGGGCAGCGTGCTGCCGGTCACGGCGCCGAACATGCTCTGTTACACGCGCCGCGAAGCGGTCGGCGTGTGCGCCCAGATCGTGCCCTGGAACTTCCCCGTGCTGATGGCCGCCTGGAAGCTGGGCCCCGCGCTGGCCGCGGGCTGCACGGTGGTGCTCAAGCCGGCCGAGCAGACGCCTTTGAGCGCCCTGCGCTTGGGCGAGTTGGCGCTGGAGGTGGGTTTCCCGCCCGGTGTCCTGAACGTGCTCACCGGCGACGGCGAGACGGGCGCGGCCCTGGTCGAGCACCCGGGGGTGGACAAGATCGCCTTCACCGGCTCCACCGCCGTGGGTCGGGAGATCGGCGCCAAGGCGGGACGCGCGCTCAAGCGGGTCACGCTGGAGCTGGGCGGCAAGTCGCCGAACGTGATCCTGCCCGACGCCGACATCGAGGCCGCCGTGAAGGGCTCATATCAGGCGATCTACTTCAACTCGGGCCAGGCTTGCAATGCGGGTTCGCGTCTGTTCGCGCCGGCGGAGCGCTTCGACGAAGTGATGAGCGCGCTGGCCGAGAGCGCCAAAGCGACCCGCTTGGGCGCGGGCCTTGACCCCTCGACTCAGCTCGGCCCGCTCGTATCCGCCGAGCAGCGCGACCGCGTGATGTCCTATATCGACTCCGGTCGCGAGCAGGGAGCGGAGCTTCCTGGCGGGCGGCTCTGTAGCGCTGTCGGACAGCGGTGGCTGGTTTGTCGAGCCGACCCTGTTCAGCGCCCCTTCCGACGATTTGAAGATCGCCAGGGAGGAGATCTTCGGGCCCGTGCTCGTCGCCTCGCCGTACGACACGCTTGAGGAGGTGGCGCGTCGCGCCAACGACACCGAGTACGGGCTTGCCGCCGGGGTTTGGACGCGCGACGTCGGCAACGCCCACCGGTTGGCGGCGCTCCTGCGTGCCGGCTCGGTCTACATAAACCATTGGGGCGGGGTGGATGCGGCGGCGCCGTTCGGCGGCTTCAAGTCCTCGGGCGTGGGACGCGAGCATGGCCACGACGGGCTTGACGCCTACCTGGAGACGAAGACGGTCTGGACCTCGCTCGGCTGAGCTCGTCCCCCGGTGCAGGCGGAGCGGACCCGGTGCGAGCCGGTGTGCAGCGGGCGACACGGTCCCGATCAAATGAACGAACGGGCGCCCCGGTGCACTAGAGTCCCCGGTCATGAGCGGGCATTCTCCGAGGCCCGGGAGCCTTCAAGTGTCGAGTGAGCTGGTCGAAGGCCTCGCCACGCTTACGTTGCGCGGGGAGCTGGACCTGGCCTCGGCCCGCCAGCTCGAAGACAGTCTGGTGGCGATCGACGAGCAGGCGCCCGCACGCGTCACGGTCGACCTGGGCGGGCTCGCGTTCATCGATTCGAGCGGTTTGAGGGCGCTTCTGCTGGCCGACACGCGTGCCCGCGAGCACGGCTACGAGCTGGTGCTGATCCCTGGCCAAGAGCCGGTGCAGCGCGTGTTCGAGATGACCGGGGCGCTCGATGTTTTGAGCTTCGAGCGTTGAGCGTTCCAACGGCCCAATGAGCTCGATCGCGGCAAAGCGGCCGCTGGGTTTGAGCGGCGCGCACGACGAGGACCGCCGGCGCGCCTGGGCGCCGGCCCTGGCCGGAGCGCTCACGCTTGTGCTGCTGGCGGCCACGATCGAGATCGTGCTCGATGCGGCAGTCGGCCATTCGCCGCTGATCCCCAAGTCTCCGTCGATCTCCGGCTGGCTGGACGGCGTCGGCGAGCGTCTCGGCTACCGCGTTTTCCTGATCGCCCTGATCTCCTACACGGGCGCCTACGGAGGCATGCTGCTGCTCGCTCGACGCATCTCCTCGCGCTGGGCGATAGCTCTGACCGTGGCCCTGCAGCTGATCGTGTTCGCGGGCCCGATCCTGATCTCGACCGACGTGTTCAGCTATATCGCCTACGCGCGCATGGGCGTGGTGCACGGCGTCAACCCCTACCTGCACGGGCCGCAGGCGATCTTGGGCGACCCGATCTACCACTACGTGGGCCAGGACTGGAAGAAGGTGGCCACGGCCTATGGGCCGCTCTACACGCTGCTCTCATATCCGCTGGCGGTGCTCGGCGTGACGGGCGCCCTGTGGGGGATGAAGCTCGAGGCGCTCCTGGCGGGCGCCGGCACGCTCTTTTTGACCTGGCGCTGCGCGCGTCTACGCGGCTTGGATCCGAAGTTCGCCCTGATCGCGGTGGGCGTGAATCCTCTGTGGGTCATCTATGCGATGGGGGGCGCCCACAACGACCTGGTCATGACCCTGTTCATGATGGTCGCCGTGGCGCTCACGCTGACCGGCGAGCGCGGCTCGCGCCGGGAAGGATGGGCCGGTGCGGCGGTGATCGGCGCCACGCTCGTCAAGGCCACGGGGATCGCCCTGCTGCCGTTCATGGTGCTGGCCCGTCGCCGGCTCGCGCCGTTGTTGGGCGCGCTCGCGGCGGCGCTTGGGTGCGCACTCGTCGCCTACATCGTGTTCGGCATTCACGGCGTCAACATCGTCTCAGCCTTGAATAGGGACGCGGCGTTCGTGTCCACCGACAGCTTTCCCACCGAGATCGCGCACCTGCTGGGCAAGCCGGGCGTGTTCCCGGTCGACCACGACCTGCTCAAGGCCGGTCTCGTCTCTGATCGTGTTGCACCTGATGTGGCGCACGTGGCGCGGCTATGACTGGGTGGCGGCTTCCGGCTGGACCCTGCTGGCGATCGCGACCACGAGCACCTGGCTGCTGGCCTGGTACACGTTGTGGTCTCTGCCTCTGGCGGTCGTCGGCCGCGACCGTCGCCTGTTGGTGGCCACGCTTGTGGTGCAGGCCCTGTTCGTGGTCCATCAGACCGCGCCTTTGCTGGCGCCGGTGTCGTGAGTCTCTTGGCGAACCACAACCGTGGGGAGCGCTGGGCATGAGCGAGCCCCAGGCAGGCGCCGCGAGAGAGCCGTTTGGGTGGCTACCGGAGTGGGCGCGCCCGCTCGAGCGCGAAAAGAGCGGCCTTGGCAGCCTGCGCCTGGCGGAGACCACGATCCTGATCCTGCTGGGCGTCTTCTTGGCTGTCGCGACCGTGAACGACGTGATCCAGCAGACGTACGTGAACCACAGGATCGTCGCCGACGACCTGACCTGGCGCACGGACACGCATCACGACTATCACGAGATCACGACCGAGCAGGATGTCAAGACCCACACCACGCGCGACGTGGTGTGCGGCAACGTGTCGCCCGGCGGACCCGACGAGCACACCCAGATCTGCCTTGTGCTCGTCGGGCCGGTGCGCCACGGTTTGAGAGAGGTCAGCGGCGGCTACTACCTCGCGCCGGAGACGGTCGACATCGTCCGCCATCGTTTCGCCTGCTTCGGCGAGCCGGCGCAAGCGGGTCTGTGCGGGCTACACGCGCCCCCCGCCGGCTCGCCGCCGACGCCGGCCCTGCCGATCGGCCGCCCGTGAGCGATGCCTCGGCCGGCGCGGCGGCGCTCCGAGGGGGGCCTCGGCCGCAAGCATCGTCTGAGGCGCGCACCGGCGCTTTGCCCAGGTGGTGGCCGCTTGCGGCTCTGACCCTGCTGGCGGCGGCTCTGCGTCTGGGAACGCTCGGTCGGCAGAGCCTGTGGTACGACGAGGCCTTCACGCCCGTGCACGTCCTGCGGGCCTCGCTGGGCGCCACCCTGCACAACGTCGTGCACAGCGAGAACACCCCGCCCCTGTGGTACGTCCTGGAGTGGGCGATCACGCGTGTGCTGGGCACGAGCGCGGTGGCTTTGCGGCTGCTCTCGGCTTTGGCCGGCATCGCCACGGTGCCGGTGGCGTGGGCGATCGGCCGTGCATTGCAAGGTCCCAACACCAGGCGCGCGGCGATCGCCACGGCCGCCTTCGTGGCGACCAATCCACTGCTGGTGTGGTACTCCCAGGAGGCGCGCGCCTACGGTCTGTTCGTGCTGATGGCCTCGCTGGCCTTCCTGTGCTTCTTGCGGGCCCTGAGCGATCCCACCACAAGGCGTCTGCTGGAGTTCGCGGTGGCGGCATCGCTGGCGCTGCTGAGCCACTACTTCGCCGTGTTTCTGCTCTTGCCGATGGGCGCATGGCTGCTGTGGGCGGCAATTCCAAGAAAATTCTCACGCGCGCTCTACGCGCTGGCGCTGCCGGCGGTCGTGGGGGTTGCCTTGATCCCTTTGATTCTTGCCCAGGGCGGCCACGGCACGCAGTGGATCGGCGAATGGGCTTTGGCGAGTCGCTTGGAAGCGATCCCGCAGTACTACCTGACCGGCTATACCGGCTCGGCGCTCGGGCACGGCGTGGAGCTGCTGGTGGCGCTGGCGATCGGAGCGGGGGTCGTGTACGGGCTGTGGCACACGCTCACCCCGCGCGAGGAGCGGGGGGCCTTGATCGCGCTTGTGGTGAGCGCCTGCGGGGTGGTGATCCCGATCGTGCTCGCGCTGCTCGGCGCCGACTATCTTGCGCCGCGCAATCTGGTGGCCGCGATGGTGCCGCTCAGCGCGCTGCTCGCGATCGTGATCGTGGCACAGCGCACGGGGCGCACGGGCGCGGTCTTGGCGGGCTTGGTGGCTCTCGCTTTCCTTGCGCTTAGCGTCGATGTGAACCTGAGCCCGCGCTTGCAGCGCGGCGATTGGGCCGGCGTCGCGCAGGTGCTCGAAGAGGGGACAGGGGCGCGTGCGATCACGACCGTCGAGCTGGGCGCGGCGCCGCTCGAGTACTACCTGCGGGGACTGGCAAATCTTGGGCGCGGCGGCAGCGTGAGGGTCACCGAAGTGGACGAGACCGGTTATGCGCCCCTGCGCGCGACGGCCAAGAGCGCGCCGGCTCACGGCTTTCGTTTGAGCGAAAGCCGTGACATTCACGGGCTGGTGGTGTACCGCTTCACATCCACCGTCCCTGTCACGATCCCGGAGCGGGTGCTGCGGGAACACGTGATAACGCTTGCCCATCCGGAGGTGCTCGTCCCAGTGTCCCCAGGGAAAACCACCTAGCCTTCACGGCCATGTCGATGCAGATCGCCGAACCAGTCAGCGAGGCGCAGTTGGCGTTGGAGCGCGCCTGCGAGCATCTGCTCTCCCTGCAGGACGAGTCGGGCTGGTGGAAGGGGGAGCTGCAGACAAATGTGACGATGGACGCCGAGGACATGCTCCTGCGCGAGTTCTTGGGCATCAGGCATAGCGAGGGGACCGCGCGCTCGGCCGCTTGGATTCGCTCGCAACAGCGCGCCGACGGTACCTGGGCCAATTTCCATGGTGGCCCCGGCGACTTGTCCACGACGATCGAGGCCTACTGGGCTTTGCGCCTTGCCGGCGACGGGCCCGAGGCCGAGCACATGCGCGCCGCCGCCGAGTTCATCCGTGCCGAGGGCGGGATCGAGCGGGCGCGCGTGTTCACGCACGTGTGGCTTGCCCTGTTCGGCTTGTGGCCTTGGGAGCAGGTGCCGGCTTTGCCGCCCGAGATCGTGTTGCTGCCGGCATGGGCGCCGCTCAATATCTATGACTTCGCCTGCTGGGCGCGCCAGACGATCGTGGCTCTGTCGGTCGTGATCGCGCACCGTCCTCACCACCCGCTCCCTTTTTCCCTGGATGAGCTGCACGGCGCCGAGCGTTGGCGCCCGGCCGTGGCGCAAAGCGCGCGCGGGCGCTGGCTGACGCGTCTGGATCGCGTCTCTGCGCGCCTATGAGCGCCGGCCCCCACGTCTGGTGCGTCGCCTTGCGCTGGGGCGGGCCGAGCGCTGGATCGTGCGCCGTCAGGAGGCGGACGGGTCTTGGGGGGGTATCCAGCCGCCGTGGGTGTATTCGCTGATGGCGCTGCGCCTTGGCGGCTATCCGCTCGAGCATCCGCTGATGCGTCGCGGGATTGAGGGCATCGACACGTTCATGATCGAAAGTCGAACGGGGGGAGCAGGCGAAAACGCGCCGCGCGTCGTGGACTCGTCCGCTCGCAACGGCTCCGCCAAGGTTGCCGGCGCGAGCACCGCAACGAGCGCGAGCCGCCGCCTGGAGGCGTGCCAATCGCCCGTGTGGGATACCGCGCTGGCGATGGTCGCGCTCAGCGACGCGGGCTTGCCAGGCGACCACAAGGCGCTCGTGCGCGCCGGCGAGTGGCTGCTCGGCGAGGAGGTGGGGGTCATCGGCGACTGGCACGTGGCCAGGCCGGAGCTGAAGCCGGGGGGATGGGCTTTTGAGTTCGCCAACGACAACTATCCGGATGTGGACGACACCGCCGAGGTCGTGTTGGCGCTGCTTCGACTGAGCGGTGACTCGCGCACGCGCGGGGGGCGCCCTTTTGCGAACAACACACAACCCGCCGGTGGGACAAACGAAGAGCCCCTGGAGATGCGCGCGCGGCAGGCGATCGAGCGGGCGCTTGTGTGGACGAAGGGGATGCAAAGCGGGGACGGCGCCTGGGGAGCCTTCGACGCGGACAACACGAGGGCGCTCGTGCGCGAGCTGCCGTTCTTGGACTTCGGCGAGGCGATCGACGAGCCGAGCGCCGACGTTACTGCGCACGCGGTGGAGATGCTGGCAGCAGCGGGGGAGGCGCGAGAGCCGCAGGCTCGAGCGGGCGGTGCGCTGGCTGCGCGAGCGCCAGGAGCGCGACGGCTCGTGGTGGGGCAGGTGGGGGGTCAACCATGTCTACGGCACCGGCGCCGTTGTGCCGGCCCTGATCGCCGCTGGGGTGGCGCCCTCCGAGCAGTGCATTCGCCTTGCGGTGAGGTGGCTCGAAGCGCACCAGAACGATGACGGGGGATGGGGCGAGGACCCGCGCTCATACGACAATCCCGAGTGGGTCGGGCGGGGCGCGAGCACGGCCTCGCAGACCGCATGGGCGCTGCTGGCGCTACACGCCGCCGGCGAGGTCGCAGGCGGCCGCGGAGAGCGCTCGCGCGGCGCCGGAGAGCGCCCACAGGCGCCCGGAGAAGGCTCGCGGGCCGTGGAGCGGGGCATCGCGTGGTTGGTCGAGACCCAACGCGAGGATGGCGGCTGGGACGAGCCCCAATACACGGGCACCGGGTTTCCGTCTGACTACTACATCAATTATCACCTGTACCGCCTGGTGTTCCCGGTGATGGCGCTCGGGCGCTGCCTGGGAGCGGCGGGGCGGGCGAGCGTCGATTGATGCGGACCGCCTCGCTGTACCTGGCTTCGCCCGAAGTCCCCGACGCGGCGACGGTGATGGCCAGGAGCGGCGGCGAGAACTTTTCGGTCGCCGCGCGCTTGCTTTCCCGGCGCGATCGCAGGCGCCTGTTGGCGGTGTACGGGTTTGCGCGGCTCGCCGACGAAATCGGGGATGAGCACGACGGCGAGCGCCTGGCGGCGCTGGACTGGCTGGAGGGCGAACTGGACCATGCTTATGCCGGCGAGGCCCGCGACCCGCTGCTCAAGGCTCTGCAGGGCACGCTGGTGGAGTGTGAGTTGCCGCGCGAGCCGCTGGTGCGCCTGATCGAGGCCAATCGCACCGACCAGCGCGTGAAGCGCTATGAGACGTGGAAGCAGCTGGAGGATTACTGCGAGCTGTCGGCCAACCCGGTGGGCGAGCTGGTGCTGAGAGTGTTCGGTCTGCTGACTCCCGCCCGGCTGGCGCTCTCGAACCGGGTGTGCACGGCTTTGCAGCTGGTCGAGCACTTGCAGGATCTCGCCGAGGACGTTGCCCGCGGGCGCCTGTACCTGCCGGCTGAGGACCTGGCCCGGTTCGGCGGCTCGCACGAGCAGCTGAGCGACCTGCTCGCGCACGCGGGTGAAGAGGGGGAGGGTGAGGGCGTACGTGCCGGCGCTCCCGCGCAAGGCTATGACCGGGATGGCGCCCGATCCGCAGTGCGCGAGACGGTTCGCTTCGAGACGGCGCGCGCTCGCGAGCTCCTGGGCGCAGGCGCGCCGCTCGTGCGGAGCGTGCCCGGACGAGCCAAGCTCGCGGTCGCAGGATACGTGGCGGGCGGCGTCGCGGCGGTGGAGGCGATCGAGCGGGCCGGCTTCGACGTGCTGGCCGGCGCTCCGCGCGCCGGGCGCGCGCGCCGGGCGGGCGCGCTGGGGCGCGTGCTCGCGGAGAGCAGCCGGTGAGGAGCGTCGGAGGGCGCTCGAGCGTCTCGCCCGTGGTCGCCTGGGACAGCGGGAGCGGCGGCGCGGAGGATTGGCTATGAGCCCAGAGCAAGCCTATGCGCACTGCGAAGCGGTGACGCGCAAAGCGGCCGCCAACTTCTATTACGGGATCGGCCTGCTGCCGCGTGAGAAGCGTCGTGCGACCTGCGCGGTGTATGCGTTCGCGCGGCGCATCGACGACATCGGCGACGGGGATTTCGCCGACGAGGAGAAGCTTGGACTGCTCGACGCCGCCGAGCGGTCCCTGCGCGAACTGTCGCAGGCCAGCGCCGATCCGGTGATCGTGGCGGTGGCCGACGCCGATGCCCGTTTCTCGCTGCCGCTGGACGCTCTGGCGGAGCTGATCGAGGGCGTGCGGATGGATGTGCGCGGCACGACGTATGAGAGCTTTGAGGACCTGCTCGGCTATTGCCGCCGCGTGGCCGGCACGATCGGGCTGCTGTGCC
The DNA here is from genome assembly GCA_963809705.1 of uncultured Solirubrobacterales bacterium. GTDB lineage: Bacteria > Actinomycetota > Thermoleophilia > Solirubrobacterales > Solirubrobacteraceae > Palsa-744. Next base: position 190,947 of record CAWEKF010000003.1, read on the forward strand.
TGGCGATCTTCGGCACGAAGGAACCCGAGCGCGCTCGTTCGCTGGCCGACGATTTGGGCGTGGCGATGCAGCTGACCAACATCCTGCGCGACCTGCGCGAAGACGCCGGCAACGGACGGGTGTACATGCCGCGAGAGGACCTGGTTCGCTATCAGCTCAGCACGGACGGTCGCTTCGAGGGCGAGGAGGGACAGCTGGACGCCTTCGTGCGCTTCCAGGTGCGGCGCGCCGGCGAATGGTTCGAGCGCGGATTGGAGCTGGTTCCGCTGTTGGATCGGCGCAGCGGGGCGTGCGTGTTGGCGATGACCAACATCTACAGCCGCCTGCTCAGACGGATCGAGAACGACCCGCAGCGGACCAGCATGGAACGGGTCGCGTTGCCGATCTGGGAGAAGCTGTGGCTGGCGGGGCGCAGCATCCTGAAGGCGGCGCTTGGTTGAGCGGGGCCAGCGGCTTGCTCGGTGCATTGCCGCGCCCGGAGGGCTGAGCGCGCGATGGAGGCGCAAGAGTCAAAGCATGTGAACGGGCGCCGCGTGATCGTGCTCGGTGGAGGTCTGGCCGGGATCGTGGCCGCGCTTGACTGCGCCGATAGGCGCGCCCAGGTCACCCTGCTGGAGGTGCGCCCGCGCTTGGGCGGCGCGGCCTACTCCTTTGAGCGCGACGGCTTGTGGCTGGACAACGGCCAGCATGTGTTTTTGCGTTGCTGCACCGCCTACAGGGCGTTGTTGGAGCGACTCGGCAGCAAAGCTCGCGTGGCGATCCAAGCGCGCCTTGAGATACCCGTGCTTAGCCCGGGCTTGAAGTCGACGGTGCTGCGACGCAGCGCGCTGCCGGCGCCCCTGCACCTGGCTGGCGCGCTGGCGCGCTACCGGCATCTGTCGCTGCAGCGGCGCGTGGGCGCCGCACGGGCAGCGCTCGCGCTCAGCCGGCTCGATCTGAAAGAAGCCTCGGCACGGGAGCGCTTGGACCGACGCACGCTGGGAGAGTGGTTGGCCGAACATGGGCAGGGACCGGGAAGCGTGGCGGCCCTGTGGGACCTGATCGCGCTGCCGACGCTCAACCTGCCGGCCGCGGAGGGCTCTTTGGCTTTGGGTGCGTTCGTGTTGCAGAGCGGGCTGCTGGACAGCAACGATGCGGGCGACATCGGCTTTCACCTGCGCCCCTTGCGGGAGACGCTCGGCGACCCCGCGGAGCGAGCGCTGAGGCAAGCCGGCGTCGAGGTGAGGTTGGGCGTGCGGGTCGAGGCGATGGACCGGACAACAAGTGCTGGGGAGATGGACCGGACAGCGGCAGGGGCTGGGGCGGTGGACCGGACAGATACGCTGCGGGTGCTCGCGGGCGGCGAGGAACTGTCAGCCGATGCCGTGATCTGCGCGTTGCCGCACGAACGCGCCAGGGGGCTGTTGGCGCCGCTGCTGGGCGCTCGAGCTGAGCGCTGGGAGGGCTTGGGCGCCTCGCCGATCGTTAACGTGCACATCGTGTATGACAGGCGTGTGTGCGAGCAGGATTTCGCGGCGGGTGTGGGGACGCCGGTCCAATACCTGTTCGATCGTAGCGACGCGGCCGGGCTTTCCAACGGAGGGCAGTGTCTCGCGATTTCGCTGTCAGGGGCGGGCGCGGAGATGGAACTTGGGGCCGAGAGGCTGGGCGAGCGCTATGTGGAGGCGATGCGCGAGCTGCTTCCTGGGGCGCGCGAAGCGAAGGTACAGAGCGTGCACGTGAGCCGAGAGCACGCGGCCACTTTCGCCGCGCGACCCGGGACCGGGGCTCTGCGGCCGCCAGCGCGCACGGAGGTGGAGGGGCTCGTGCTGGCCGGCGCCTGGACCGACACGGGCTGGCCGGCGACGCTCGAGGGCGCCGTTCTCAGCGGTCATGCCGCGGCGCGGGAGGCGCTGCGGTGAGCGACGACGCCTTGGTGGCCGCGCCGCTGCGTTTGGAGGCGCTTGCGATCCGCGCAGGAGCGCGCAGCTTGCGCATCCACAAGACGGGGATGGGTCGGGAGCGCTCGCACGCGGCGGTCGCGAAGCTGCAGAGCGATCCGGCCGCGGCGCTTGTCGTGATGGGCGTTTGTGGCGGTCTCGACGAAGGCTGCGAGCCCGGCGACGTGGTCCTCGCCGAGGAGCTGCTCGACGGCGAGCAGACGTTGGACCGGCGCCTTGCCTGCCCCTCGGCAGAGCCTCTGGCCGAAGCGTTGGGGCGCCGCGGCATCGCGGTGCGCAGGGGAGGAGTCGTGTCGGTTGCGCGCATCGCCCATGGCGAGAAGCGTGTGGAGCTGCGCGAACGCGGGGCGATCGTCGTGGACATGGAGTCGGCTTGGTTGGCCGCCGGCGCCAGGGGCCGACCGTTCGCGGTCATCAGAGTGGTCGCGGACACCCCTTCGCGCGAGGTCACGCGCCCATTGCTGACGCTCGCGGGCGCGGGACGGGCGGCGCTGTCGTTGCGCCGGGTGGCGGCGGCCCTGGAGGGACTGGTGAGCGAGCACGGCGTCGAGAGCGTTCTTTCGGGCCGATGAGGCGCGGGCAGGGGGAGCTCGGCTTGCGGTGTGCCAACGTATTATCTCTACAGCGGCGTGGCCTGGTGGGATCGGGAGTGGTGTAAATCACGCTCTATGCTTGAGCTGTCGAGAGCGGGCGAGCCGATCCGGCGACCTATCCTTTCGTGACGACCGACCCCAACGACCAAGCGAGGGCATTTTGTCGGTTCCGATGAGACAGGGCACGCGCATAGGGTGGTATCTGATGCGCCAACGCTTGGCGCGGCGTGAGAAGTTCCCTTTGATCGTCGAGCTGGAGCCGCTGTTTCAGTGCAACCTGGCCTGCGCCGGGTGCGGCAAGATCCAGCACCCCGAGCACGTTCTACGCCGGCGCATGTCTGTCGAGCAGGCGGTGGGAGCGATCGAGGAGAGTGGCGCGCCGATGGTCTCGATCGCCGGCGGCGAGCCTCTGATCCATCCGGAGATCCACCTGATCGCCGGCGAGCTGATCCAGCGCAAGCGCTTCGTGTACCTGTGCACCAATGCGATCCTCTTGGAGCGCAAGCTGTCGGACTTCCAGCCGAGCCCGTACTTCGCTTGGGCGATCCACATGGACGGGCTGCGTGAGCGCCACGACGCCTCGGTCGAACGCGAGGGCGTGTTCGACAAGGCTGTCTCGGCGATCAAGGCGGCCAAGGCCGCCGGCTTTCGGGTGACGACCAATACGACCTTCTTCACGCACGATTCGCCCAAGACGGTGCGCGACGTGCTCGACTTCCTCAACGACGACCTCGAAGTCGACGAAATGATGATCTCGCCCGCTTACGCGTATGAGAAGGCGCCCGACCAAGAGCACTTCTTGGGCGTGCGTCAGACGCGCGAGCTGTTCGGCGAGGCGTTCGGGGAGGGCAGACGCAAGCGCTGGCGCTTGAATCACAGCCCCCTGTTTCTGGACTTCCTCGAAGGCAAGGCCGAATTCGATTGCACCGCCTGGGGTATTCCCAGCTATTCGCTGTTCGGTTGGCAGCGTCCCTGCTACCTGATGTCAGACGGATACGCGGCGACGTACGAGGAGCTGGTTGAGACGACCGACTGGAGCAAGTACGGACGGGGCAAAGACCCGCGCTGCGAGAATTGCATGGCCCACTGCGGCTATGAGCCGACGGCCGTGTTGCAGACCACACATTCGCTGCGCCAGTCGGTGCGGGCGCTGGTCAGCTGAGCGGCGGCGGCGCCGATTTGGACTGCTCCTCTGGGCCGGCCCGCGTGCCCGATTCGGCCTGCTTACCCGGTTCTGCTTGCGCTTCTGAGTTGGCTTGCGCGTCCGGTTCTGTTTGTGCCTTTAGGTTGGCCTGCCTGTCCAGGTTGGCCTTGCTCTCTGGTTTGGCCTTGCTCTCTGGTTCGATCTGGCCTCGCCGGATGTCCTGCCAGGTCATCCCCTCGCGCAGCAGGGCCGGCACGCCCAGCGCAAGCGCGGTGAGCAGCTCGATCGCCTGCAGGATGATCCCGTAGGCCAAGGCCGGGCCGGCGCCGACGCCGTAGGCGGACAGGACGACCAGGCAGGCCGCTTGAAAGACCCCTACGTTGGAGGGCGTGGCGGGCACGACAGCGGTCACGTTCACCGCCAAGAGGATGGCCGCGGCCGTGACCGGCGTCGCCTTGGGGTCCAGGCCCAAGGCGAGCATGACCATATAGCAGGAGCCCCACTGCAAGGCCCAGGCGAGCAGCTGAAAGCCGATCGCGGGGACTCCGTAGCGCGGGGTGGCGAATACGACCAGGCCTCGTCGCGCCGAGCGCAGAAGCCCGGCGAAGGCGATCGCGCCCGCGCGAATGCGCAGGCTGCGCGAGCGTTGGGCCAAGCGCAGCAGGACGGGCGCTCCGAACACGAACAGGGCCACGAACGCGGGTACGGCCAGAACCGCCTCCAAGGCGGAGGCCTGGCCGTGCAGCAGAGGAACGCTCGCAAATGTGACGGCGGCGAGAATACCCAGGGCCATGAGGTTGATGAGCGTCTGCGAAAGCACCGTGCCCGCCACCACCGGGAAGGTGCGAGTCGCTCGGCCGGGCAGGCGGCGGGAGAGGACCACCACGCGCGTGGGCTCCCCGATCCTGCCGGGCAGCACCGCGGAGGCCATTACGCCGATCATCGTCGCGCGCGCCACGGGCGCCAGCGGTATCGGGGTGTGCGGCAGGGCCGCGCTCAGGACCGCGCGCCAGGAGAGCGCGCGGAAGAAGAGCGAGAGCATCATCAGGGCCAGCCCCGCCACGACCCAGCCGGGGCTGGCCGAGATCAGGGCGTTGGCTACGTGGGGCAAATTCAGGCGGCTCACCGCGATGACGAGCAGCGCCGCTACGACCAGAGCGATGGCCGCCAGCAGGACACGCCGGGCGATCCGGTGTCTGCTCGTGGTGGCCCCCATGTGAAGGGGGTCTATCAGAGGCAGACCCGGATCGGATCTATCGCGCAGGGCCGCTTGGCTTTGGCAGGGCCGCTTGGCTTTGGCAGGGCCGCTTGGCTTTGGTTATAGGTCGATCCGGTCGGGGCTCCGGCTCTGGTACGGCGCTTGGTCCAGCTGGGCAATCGAGCAGTCCGGTTTTCAGCGGTCAAAGCCGATCCTGTGGCAACCAGGCGCATGGGGGAGCAGGCAACAAGAATGCGGATCGTCCTAAATCTGTGACGAACCGCGTTTGCACGATGAGTGATCCAAGCGAGCGGCCTTCTACGCACCAGAAACATTCATTGACCTACGGATCGAATGGTCGGTGAACTGTCTGGGTAGTATCGAAAAATGGACTGTTTATGGACGGCTTGGCTGAGGTGGCTCGCACGAAATCTCATATCGACAAATTGGCTTATTGGGATATTCAGAGTGGGCACCCGGATCCGTCCAACAGGTCTGAAGTGAACCCGTCCAAAAAGTCGCGTGTAGATTGGGGAATCAGAGTCATGACACAGGATCAAGAGATTGCCATCTCACTGTCTCCGGCGCAGATCGAGCAGGTGATCCGGGCGGCCGGCTATGCCAGCAATGGCATGGTTTCGAGCCTGCTGGTGGCGGCGCTCGACAACGCCCACGCCACCCCGGACGGTGACGCGGCTTACGGCTCCCTGCGCGATGCTACTCAGCTCGCTCTGACCGGCGCCTTGGCCGACCCACAGCTCTCGCAGTCGCTGCTGCGCGGACTCGCCATTCTTTCCTGCTTCGGGCCGGAAAGGCCGTGGCGTGCGATTGTCGATCTGGCCAAAGAGCTGGAGATGTCGCCCTCCACGACCCACCGCTACGTCAAGACGCTGCGAGCCGTCGGCCTGCTCGAGCAGAACCCGACCACGCGCGAATACCGGCCGGTCGCCGTCTGAGACGCCTGCTCAGCGACCCGTGTAGGTGGCGTGGCCTGGACCTCGCTCCAGGAAGGAGCGCACGGCTGCCTTCAGGTCTTCGGTGGCGAACAGGTCGCCGGCCAGGCGCGGCACCTGCTCGTCGGCGCCCCGGGCGCCCCCTTGATCCAAGCACGCTCGCACAATCGCCTTGGTGGCGGCGTGGGCGCGTGTCGGCCCGGCGGCGAGCTTGTGCGCGAATTGGCGTGCGGCCCGATCGAAGCCGTCGTCGGGGAGGACCCTGTTGACGACGTTCCAGCGCTCCAAGGTGGCCGCGTCGTACAGCTCGCCCGTCATCACCAGTTCGCGCGCGCGCGCAGGGCCGGCGCGCTCGGCGAGACGCTGGGTACCGCCCATGGCCGGGGTGAGCCCCACCACCGTCTCCACCAGCCCAAAGCGCGCCGACTCGGCGGCGAGCAGGAGATCGCACCCCAGGGAGAAGCTCGAAGGCCGCCGTCAAGCACAGGGCGTGGGCCGCGAACACGGTCGGCAGCGGCAGGCTCTCGACGCGGTGCACCAGGTCGAGCAGGTTCACCCACATCTCGGCGGCCTGCTCTGGAGAGAGGCCGTCGAACACGTGCACGTCGACCCCACCGCTGACGGCTCGTCCTTCGGCCCTGATCAAAAGGCCCCGAGGCGGCTCTGCCGCAAGGCGATCGACGGCTTCGGAGAGCTCGCCCATCAAAGCCTGGTCGAACAGGTTCAGGGGCGGGCTGTCGATGCTCAGAACGGCCAGAGGTCCGTCTTGCTCGAGGCGGATCAAGCTCATCGCTTTGGCTCCATGCGTCGCGGAGCCTAACGCAGCTGGGCGATAAGCTGGAGCTACGGTCGATCGCGCAGGCCGGAGCGAGTCGATGCGCCATTGGGATCGACAGTAGATGGAAGCGACAGTAGATGGACGAGCGAGCTGGTAGATGGACGAGCAGCCGGCCGATGACCCATGCTCGGACGGTCGAGTGTCTCTGACTCGTTTCGCCAGTCGAGGCTCAGTCGATGCAGGCGGACAGCGACCACTGAAGTCGCGTGTGCGCCGGTTTGGCTGTGTCCTAGCGCCGTCTTCATGGACGATTCGGCTGTACGGTCGATTTGGGCAGCGTTTTGGAGTATTGTCCGCAGCCGGGATTAGTCCGTCAGATGGAAGAGGCGGGGGTGGTGGCATCGAAATCCGATACGGGCGTCAACATGCTGAGGCCGCTTTCGCGGTTGAGCCGGGTGGGCGAGCGATACTGAACGACATGGTTGGAGCGTTCTGCTGATGTTGGAGTCTCGACGATGTCGTCAAGCACTATCGGATGGGCAACGGCGAGGTCGTCAGAGCGGTCGACGGCATTCGCCTGTCGGTGGGCGAAGGCGAGCTTGTCGCTCTATACGGTCCCAGCGGCTCCGGCAAGACGACGCTTCTGATGCTGATTGCCGGGCTCTTGGTTCCCGACCGCGGCAGCGTGATCGTCAACGGGCGCGAGGTGTCGAGTCTGTCCGAGCGCGAACGGGCGCACTACAGACGCTCGGAGCTGGGCTTCATTCGCCAATCGTTTGACCTGATTCCCGGGGTGAGGGCCGACGACAACGCGGCGTTGAAGCTGTTTGCGACATCTGGACGGCGCGAGGCTCAGCGCAACGTGGCGCCCTTGCTGGAGCGGCTCGGGTTGAACGGACGCGCGCGGCAGCGAGTCGAGCAGCTTTCGATGGGGGAGCGCCAGCGAGTCATGATCGCCCGCGCTCTCTCGACGCAGCCGCGGCTCGTGCTGGCGGACGAGCCTACCGGCAGCCTCGACACCGACCGTGGGCGGGAGGTGCTCACTTTGCTGGCTGAGGTGTGCCACGAACGCCAGGTGGGGGTGCTGCTCGTCACGCACGACCCGCGCGCGGCCGCGTTCGCCGACCAAGTGCACGCTTTGCGCGACGGCCAGCTCGTGGAGTACGTGCCCGACCGCGACTATGCGCCGTTTCATGCGAAATGAACGGCTTGGAGATCGTGGTCGGCCGGTGATTCAGCGCCCTGTTCGGACCCGAGGCGAGGGCAGGCTGTCCGCCCGAGGCGAGAGCGGGATGTCCGTCGGAGGACGAGAGGTTGTCCGTCGAAGACGCCGGGATGTCGGCCGATCCCGCCCTGGAAAGCCTGACGAGCTTGACTGGCGGTCATGTGGAGGGGCGATCCGGCGTGCCCCTGCCTGAGAGCCGATGAGACCGTCCACGATCTTCTATCTCTATCGGGTGCGCCTGCGCGCGCGTCTCGTCCAGGAACTGCTGGCAGTTGCGGGCATAGCGGTGGGCGTAGCGCTCCTGTTCGCATCGCAGGTCGCCAATACGAGTCTCGCCGGATCGGTCACTCATCTGACGGACGGGCTGATCGGGAAGTCCCGACTGCAATTGACGGCACGCGATCCACAGGGGTTCAGTCAAGGCTTACTCGAGCAAGTGGAGGTGCTTCCGGGTGTTCTTTTGGCCGCGCCGGTGCTTCAACGCAGCGTCAACGTGATCGGCCCGCAGGGCGCCGAGTCAGTCGATCTTGTCGGGGTCGATTCACGTTTTGTGAGCCTCGAAGGTCAGCTGCTGACTCACATGGGAGCCGCCCAACTATCGCGCCAGCAGGGTCTTGCTCTGCCTGGCTCCGTGGCGCGTCGGATCGGCGCCGGACCTTTGCAACCGTTGCGGTTGCAGGTCGGCGCTCGCAGCGCACACACGCTCGTGGCGGCCGTTCTTCAGGCGAGCGATATCGGCCAGCTCGTCGACAGTCCACTCGCGATCGCGCCCTTGGGGCTCGCCCAAAACCTGGCCGGCATGCACAATAGGATCAGTCGCATCCTTGTTGAGCCGCGTCCTGGGCAGGATCGACAAGTGCAGCGCGAGTTGCAAGGTCTCGCGCGAGGGGAACTGAATGTGCGTCCCGCCAACTTCGAGGCAACCGTATTCACGCAGGCCGAGGGACCGACGACACAGTCGACCGAGCTTTTCTCGGCGATCAGCGCGCTCGTCGGTTTTTTGTTTGCATTCAACGCGATGCTGTTGACCGTGCCGCAGCGGCGCAATCTGATCAGTGACCTACGGCTCGATGGGTATCCGCCAACGGAGATCGTCGAGGTCATGCTGTTCGACGCCTTGGTCCTCGGATTGGTGGGCTCTGTCGTAGGGCTGGTGCTCGGCGATGTTCTTTCACACGGTCTTTTGGAAACGAACCCTGGTTACCTATCCTTTGCCTTTCCCGTAGGCACGCTGCGAATCGTGAGCTGGCAGAGCGTTGTCTTGGCGACCGCTGGTGGGTTGCTGGCGGCGATTGTGGGCGTCACGGTGCCGTTGCGCCGCGAGATCTTCGCTCGCCAGAGCGCCAGCGCGCGAAGGCGGACCGATTCGCAAACAGTTAATCTCGTGGCGTCGCTGGTCAGTGGTTTGCTCGGGTTGGCCCTAACAAGCGCGATCTTGGTCTCGGGCATCGCAAGCATCGCGATGGCGGTGGTGGCGTTCGTGAGTCTGGTGCTCTCGTTGCTCCTGATCTTGCCGCTCGCATTCACAGGTTTGGTGGCCCTGTTTGACGCTATACAGCGTCCGGTGATGGGCGTATCGCCGCGGATCGCGGTGATCGAGCTGCAGTCGAGTTCCACCAGGGCTCGGTCGCTTGCGATTGCCGCAACAGGCGCGATCGCAGTGTTCGGCAGCGTCTCTATCGAGGGAGCACGCCAGAACCTGCAGAGTGGGCTCGATCGCGTGTCCCGTGAAGTGACTAGGGTCACCGACATATGGGTGTCGCCGGCGGGTAAGTCGAACACGATCGCGACGACTCCATTCGAAAACCTCTACGAGCGCAAGTTGGCGAGCTTGCTCGGTGTCGTTGGGGTCAGTCTTTATCGAGGAGGCTTTCTCGACATCGGCGACCACCGCACCCTCGTTATCGCGCCGCCGCGTAGCGGAGCGGCCCCAATACCCTCCAACCAGATAGTCAGCGGCGATCGCAGGCGCGCAAATGGCCTGCTGCGAGCGGGTGGGTGGGTGGCGCTGTCACAGACCATCGCAAGCGAGTATCACGCCAAGATTGGCCAAACGGTGACGTTGCCTTCGCCGCGGCCGAGCAGGGTTAGGCTAGCCGCCATAACAACAAACTTCGGGTGGCCTCCCGGATCTGTGATCTTGAACGCCGACGACTATGCCCGAGCTTGGGCCAGCGGCGAACCGAGCGCCTATGAGGTGAAGGTGGGGGTTGGAGTTTCGGTGGCAGCGGTCCAGGCGGAGATCCGCGCAGCGCTGGGAGCGGGGTCGCCCCTGATGGTTCAGAGCGCCTATCGGCGCGAACAGGTTTATCGTTCGACCCAGCGTCAGGGTCTTTCGCGCTTGAGAGAGATCGCTGCGCTAGTCCTTATTGCGGCGGCACTGGCGATGGCTGCCGCGATGGGAGCGATGATCTGGCAACGCCGCTCTCGGCTTGCCGGGATGAAGGTTGACGGATTCGACCAAGGAGAGTTGTGGCGTGCGCTCTTGTGCGAGAGCGCACTACTGCTTGGAGCAGGATGCTCTATCGGTGCAGTGTTCGGCCTTTACGGCCAGCTCTTGTTGAGCCACGCGTTGGTGAGCGTCACCGGTTTCCCTGTTGTCTTTTCGTTGGGGATTCCGATCGCAATCGGGATATTCGCAATTGTGACAGCAATCGCAGTCGCTATTGCGGCACTGCCCGGCTACCTCGCGACACAGGTGAAACCCGCTCTCCAAGACTGATCAAAGCGCTCCGCCTCCCGGAATCAGTAGATGCAGGAGGCAGTCAGCGATGTGAGCGGTATCTCCTTGGGGCACGCCAAGGCTCTGGCGGCGGCTGTTGCACGAGAGCTGTGCTGGGGTCTGAAGGCCGTCTCGGGCGAGGTCGACTACTGGCGAGGACGCGCAGCCGTGATTCCGGATCGCGCGATCCGCGAGGACGCGCTCAGCTCGGCTCGAGCGCAAGCGAGGAAATACCGATGGCGCGGCCCTGTTTTGGACCTTGCCGGATTTACGTCAACCACAACTTTTGAGGCTACTCGTGACATATGAGATCATGTGCGACTTCCTCGACAGTGTGAGCGAGCGGGGCGCGGGCGCAGGCTTGGCCAACGGGCGGCAGCTGCACTTGGCCTTCAGTGAGGCGCTGGACCCGGGTGCGCCGATATCCGATTATTACCGCCATCATCCCTGGAGTGAAAACGGCGGCTATCTGCGCTTGTTGGTCGAATTATGTCGGACCGCGTGCGTGTTACTGCCCTCATATGCGGCGGTGCGCCCGACCTTGATCCGGGCTGCCACTCTTGCCCAAGTTCAGGGCTTGAACCATGAGCTGGATCCCAGCCTACGCGACGACACATTGCGTCAATGGAGCGCTCGCGAATTCGCGGGACGCTTAGATCTCGCCTGGTATGAGCTGTCGGGCGCCGCGAGTACGTGGATTTCGGTGCTGGCGCTGCTTGCGCTCGCGGCCGAGCCGGGCCGTAGATCGGAGGAGGCCGTGAAAACATACACCGCCTACTTCTGGGTCTGTCTGGCTGCGACCGTGCTCGACAGTTATGTTGACGAGGCCGAGGACATCTCCAACGGCGATCATTCGTATTTCGGCCACTATCCGTCCAGGGAGGTTGGAATCAGGCGTGCGCAGGAGATCGTCAAACGCGCCTCTCGGGAAGCCGAGGGCTTGCGCAATGGACACCGACACACCGTCATCGTGGCTTGCATGGTTGCCCTGTACCTCTCAAAGGACAGCGCTCTGGGCGGCCAGCTCGGCCCCACAAGTCGAATGATGCTCAGCTCGGGAGGGTTACTGGCCGCGATGCTTGGACCGGTGTTGCGCGCTTGGCGCGTGGCCTACTCGCTGAAGAGCACCTGAACACGAGGCTTGGCCTCGGGCATTCGTTCCAGCCCGTCGTCGGGGATCGGCTCCCAGGGCGCGGCGTAAGCGACGAACGAGCGCCAGGCGGGTCTCACGCCGGGGTCGCCGTCGAAGGCTCCCATCCGCACACTGACATAGGTGGGATTCTCGGGGCTGCGGCTGAACAGGTGCGCTCCGCACTCGCCACAGAAGCACTTCTCGTGTCCGCCGTCGGGATGGCGCCAGCACTTCAACAGGTCTTCTCCCTGGAGCACGCGCAGCGTATGCGCGTCGATCCGCGCTTGCGCGGAGGCGGCGGCGCCGGTCCGGCGCTGGCAACGCGTGCAATGACAGTAGCCGGCATCGGTCGCCGGCTCGGTGAGTTCAAAACGGATGCCGCCACACAGGCAGCCGCCGGTCAAGGAGGGAGCGGTCATCGCGTCTGCGACGGGCCCTTGGAGCTTTGGACGGAACCTGATGCCATCATTGCCGAAAGACCGCATTTGCTGGCTTTCTCGAAGCGGCTGAAGGGACTCGAACCCTCGACCTTCTGCATGGCAAGCAGACGCTCTAGCCAACTGAGCTACAGCCGCGCGGCGGCTAACTATAGACCAGGACCGGGCCGATAGGGACTCTAAAGATGGGGCGCTTCGTGTAGGGCGGCACTGGCAGGTACAAGCTCGCTCGTGACCAGACCCCGCTCGTGGGTGAGTTCGTCGACGATGGAAAACAGCTCGGCTATGCGCTCTGGGGTGTCGATTGTCTCGGTGACCACGGGGACGTGGCGGCGGAGCGCCAGTAGACGGTCGCCGTGGGGCGGGTGATCGCCGTGAAAGCCCCATATTCCGCGCATCGACGTTGCGCCGGCCGCGCTCGCTCGGCGTAGACGCCTGATCAGCTCGAGGTAGACCGGTCTATTCTCGTGGCGGGTGGCCTCTGAGAGGATGACCGTGAGCTTCTGTTCGAGCTTGCCCCGCTCGCCAGGCGCCAGATGATCCTCGGGGTGCTGCATTAGAACGCCGTCGCGCTTGCACACCCGCACCAGCTCGACCGTGAATAGGGGTTCGGCGAGCAGCTCTCGCAGATGACCAAGCGCGCCTTCGATGGGCTCGACCTCCCCGACCGCGATCACCATCAGCGGCACGTCCACATTGCGCCCGAAGAAGCGGGCGCGCCTGCGTTGACCGTGCATGGTGCCATCGACGCCGAGCAGGACCGTCGCGCCGGCCACGCCACGGTCGCGCAGCATTTGACATACGGCCACGAACGCGGGCGTGCCGTTCGCGCGCTCGTGGCGCCCCAGATATACAGTCAGCTTCACCGTTTGTCCGCGCGAGCCGCCGATATCCGCCACAGCTGCATCCGCGTCGACCAGGCGGGCTCGCTCCAGCGAGATCAGCCCTTCATAGCCGATCGTTCCGATCTCCTCGGCCAGCCCTTCGATGCGCTCCGCTGTGTCGATCGCGACCGATACCAACGGCAGGTCTTCGGAGAGGGTCAACAACCGGTCGCTGCGCTTGCGGTGCTTGGCGCCGAACCCCTGCACGCCGCGCAACAAAACACTGGCGCGCACTTCGCGACGAGCGTGAATGTCGAGCAGCTCGTCGGCGAGCAGGCGCCCTCTCACGCGGCTGCGCTCACCAAAGTAGGTGGTCAGCTTCAAAGCGTCCTGCATCACAGAACCCCGCCGAGCCACTTGCCCAACAGCGCCGCGCCAAAGCCCACGATCGTGCTCACGATCACGTTGAGGGCCGCACCCTTCAACTGTCCGTCCTCGCCGAGCCTGTGCGTCTCGAGCATCCATGTCGAGAACGTCGTATAGGAGCCGATCGTCGCGGTCCCCGCGAGCACGAGCGCTTCGCCTGACAGCGCAAATCCAGTCAGGAGCCCCAAGACGAGCGCACCGCTCGCGTTCACCGCCAGCGTCCCGAACGGAAAGCTCGAGGAGCCGCGTGAGGAGACCGCTCCGTCGAACAGGAACCGCGCGATCGAACCGATGCTTCCCAAGAGCGCGACGCCGATCCACGCCTCCCCACTCATGGGACTCGTCCTGTCGTGGAACCGATCAGGCCCCGACTGCTCGTTTGATTCCGTCGCGACCTGCTCATCGGGTTCACGCGATCGTCCTGACGCGGCGCACCGCCGCCGATGAGGCAAAGACGGCCAGGTAGCCGCCGACCACGCTCGCTCCGAGGTATCCGCAGGCAAGGTCGATGCGGTGCTGGTCGACCATCCGCAACAGCTCGATCTGCACGGTCGAGAAGGTCGTCAAAGCCCCACACAGACCGGTCCCCAGCAGCGGCCGGCGCAGCGTGGAGACGGGCAGCCGCTCCTGCAGGCGCGTCACGAAATAGCCGACCATCAGAGCGCCCGCCATGTTCACCGCGAATGTGGCCCACGGCCAGCTGCCAGCCCCAACTGGGAAGGCCTGGGCGAGGCCGACTCGCGCCAACGCCCCCAACGCCCCTCCACAAGCGATCGCAAGCAGCTCGGGACGGTCAATACCCGGATCCGATACGCCCTCGCGCGCAGTCGCTGGTGTGGCTATCCGCTCGTCCTCTCGTGTCTTCGGCTGTGGCTGCACGCATGCACCTTAAGGCCCGGCTGCACCGTGCGTCTCAAGGCCCGCTGGGCACGTAGCGACCTCCGTCGCCGCGCACAAGAAGCCCCTTCAGCTCCAGCTGCGCAAGCGTCAAGGCAAGCTCCCCGGGCTCGGCACCCTCTTCTGTCAGTCTGGCCACTGTGTCCTTGCCGCGTCCCACGTCGGCGAGCACCTCCGCAAGCCGAGGTTCCAAAGCGGCCGGCGCGATCGCCTGCTCGCCCGACTGCAGCCCGTCTACCGACTGCAGCCCGTCTACGCCGTAGAGCGCGTCGAGCGCGTCCTGGACGCTTCGCACGAGTCTCGCGCCGTTCATCAGGAGCGCGTTGGATCCCTTCGACGCGGGTGAGGTGACGCGCCCAGGCACCGCTGCCACGTGCTTGCAGCGCGTCCACGCCACAAGTGCGCAGGCAAGCTCGCGAGGGTGCTCCCCGGCCTCGACCACGATCGTCAACTCTGAGAGCAGCGCGAGCGTTCGATCGGCGGCGGGGCTCCACCAGCTTCGAGCGCGAGCGTGCGAAGCGAGCGCCTGCTCGGAGATCGCACAGCCCTTCCCGACAACGCGGCGATAGAGCGGCCCACAGCACGCCGGCGAGCAACGTCTCAGGCCTCCAGCCGTCACGCCGAGCGGCGTGGCGCCCGCCTCCAGCACACCGGTCTGGACCGCGCTGGCAATCCCATCGCGCACGCCACCCGCGACGGTCAACCCGCACGAAGCGAGTCCTCGCGCGAGCTCCCGGGCCAGCTCCATCCCATAGTCGGTCGCTCTGCGTGTGCCCACGACAGCCACCACCTTCTGCGCGAGCGTCTCGTTCAGCCGGTCAAGTCCACCCCGCACACCAAGCGTGCCTGGGGCGAGCGCATCGCTGCGCAACCATGCCGGATAAGCGGCGTGGTGTCTGCAGATCAGCTCGATGTCCCGATCGGTCTGCTCGTCCATGGTCTCCCACGCCTCGTATGCCTCGTGCAGCTCGGCGCGCCGCCTGCCGCCGACAGCATCGATCAGATCGCGGTCTGCAAGTTCCAGCAGACTCCAAAGGCACGCGAGATCGCGCGCCCTGAAATCCAAGCGCATCCCCAGCTTCTCAAGCAGCCACGAGCGCCGCTCGCATTGTGAGCAGACACCCTTCATGCCACTCTGCGGCCGGCCAAGCCTGCCTCGGGGCGCCAGGACAGGGCGCGCGCGAGGTGCTCGCCCTTCACCTGCTCGCAACCCTTCAAGTCGGCGAGCGTGCGCGCCACGCGCAGCGCCCTGTGCTGTCCTCGCGCGCTCATCATGTTGCGTTCGCGAGCGCTTCTGATCAACGCGTGCCCGTCCTCGTCGAGCTTGACGTGTCTGCGCAGCATGGCTGTGTCCATCTGTGCATTCACCAGGATCCCGGTGTCGGCCAGGCGCGCCGCCTGGCGCTCGCGAGCCTCGATCACCTGCTCCCGAGCACGCGCCGAGTTGGTCGAGGGCGCCAGCGCGAGCTGGTCGGCCCCCGATCGCTCCATCCCAAGCAGCAGGTCGACGCGGTCGAGCAGCGGCCCGCTCAACCGGCGCCGGTGTCGTGCCAGGTCTGCTTCACTGCACTTGCACCGTTCCTGCTCGCCCGCGTACCCGCAAGGGCAGGGATTGGTCGCCGCGATCAGCATGAATCGAGCCGGATACACGGCCGAATGGCGCGCTCGCACGATCGCCACCCGTCCATCCTCAAGCGGCTGGCGCAGAGCCTCCAGGGTGGGACGCGCGAACTCCGACAGCTCGTCCAAAAACAAGACTCCGTTATGGGCCAGTACCACCTCCCCGATCCAGCCACGCCGAGCGCCGCCGATCATGCCCGCGGTCGTGATCGTGTGGTGAGGCGCCCGAAAGGGGCGCTCGGTGAGCAGCTCCGGGCTGGCGAGCCTGCCCGTCACACTGTGGATACGCATCACTTCGATCGCCTCCGCGCGTCGCAGCGGCGGCAGAATCGACGGCAAACGCTGGGCCAGCATCGTCTTGCCGGTTCCCGGCGGCCCGCTCAACAGGCTGTTGTGGCCACCCGCGGCGGCCACCGTCAAAGCTTCGACCGCGTCGCGTCGCCCGCGTACGTCGTCGAGGTCGAGCGCCCTCTGTGGACTGCGCGCCGCGGGAGCTTTGCTCAGTCGCGGCAACGGGTCGGGGGAGCCGCCGCCAAGCACCCGCGCGGCGCTGCTCAAACACTTGACGACACCCACTCTCAAGCCCTCGACGAGCATCGCCTCGCGTGCCTGGGTGGGCGCTAGAACAAGCATCTCCATGCCCGCCTTGCGGCAGGCCTCGGCGACGGCGAGCGTGCCGTGGCTGGGTCGCACCTCGCCGTCGAGCGAGAGCTCTCCGAACAGCGCATGCGTATCCAGCAGCTCGCTGGGTATCTGCCCACTGGCGCCAAGCACCGCACAGGCGAGCGCGAGATCGAAACCGGGTCCGATCTTCGGCACATCCGCCGGCGCCAAGTTGGCGGTGATGCGCCGCGTCGGGAACTCGAAGCCAGAGTTCAACACCGCGGCGTGCACCCGGTCGCGCGCCTCGCGCACCGCCGCGTCGGCCAGGCCGACGATCGCAAACGCCGGCAGTCCGGCCCTGATGTCGACCTCCACGCTGACGGCGCGCGCGTGGAGCCCTTCGATTGTGAACGTTCGCGCCCGAGCGAGCATTCGTGCCTCCCATGTCGGTTTTCAGGCGAGGCACTCCAAGCTACGTCGAGCTTGGGACGGTATTTTGCGCGAGCCCCTCATCGCGGGCTCGGCGTGATGTTGGATGTGGCGCGACGGGTGTGCCCCACGCGCGCGCGGGGCGCCGCGTCGAGCGGACTACAACCCGGCCGGGTGGCGCACCACGTAGCCCGCGGTGGAGGTCATCGAGTCAGACCAGCGCGTGCCCGTCTCCTGCTGGGCCACCGTATCGAAGCGCCGTCCGTCGATCTCCATCCAAGCGTGTTCGGCGTTCGCATAGATCGTGATGTCGCGGCCCGGGCCCGGTTCGCCGTAGGACTCCAGCGCGCTCGAATCCTCCGGCGAGCCGAGCAGTCCGCCGCCATGCAGCGCGTAGGACACCGATCCCGAGCAGTCATAGCCGGTCGACTCGAAGGAGCCGTGCCCCCCGCCATATACATACGGGCGGGTCGCGATTTCATCGGCGGCCGCCATTACACGTTCCACTACGCCCGACGATCCTCCCCCTCCTCCAGCGCTGTCGCTATTGGAGGCTCCCGAACTTTCGTTGCCCGAGTCATGCGAGACGGCGTGAGGCGGATGCAGCGTGGCGTGCTCGTCGATCCCCAGCGCGCTCCACGTTTCCGGTCCCACGACCCCATCGACGGCAATGCCGCGCTCGGCCTGCATGCGCTTTACAGCCGCCTCGGTTTCCGGTCCGAATGTGCCGTCTGCCTGTATGCGCAGCGCTTCCTGCAAGCGCCTCACCGCATCGGCGCGGCTCGTGGGGGCCGAGGGTGTTGCTTCGCTATGGCTTGCGGGCTCTGTCGCCGAGCTTGCGCTTACATGATGGGTCGCGCGCGCCGGCGGCCTGACCGGATGCAGAACCGCGTGCTCTTTGATCCCCAGCGCGCTCCAAGTTTCTCCGCCTACCACGCCATCGACGTGCAGGTGATGTAGGCCCTGCGCGCGGCGCACGGCGCGCTCGGTTTCCGGTCCGAACGTGCCGTCGACCTGAACCCCAAGCGCTTCCTGCAGGCGAACGACCGGATTCGTGATCGTGGTCGTGGCCTTGGCGTGGATCGCGGCGCTGGAGGAGTGGGCACTCGAAGCTGGATCGCTCACGGCCTCCCTCACGCTGGAGCTGAAGGCGGTCTCGGCGGTGTCCGCAAGCGCCGTCACCGAAGGCGCTTCGCCGGCCAGCGCGGCGCTGGTCCGCGGCCCCACGATGCCGTCCACTTCCAGGCCGTGAGCGGCCTGGAAGGTGCGCACCGCGGCTTCGGTTTCCGGTCCAAAGACGCCATCCGCGACGATCCCAAGCTTCTCCTGGAGCAGTCGCACCTGACGGCCTTCGCTGCCGTTTTCCAGCAGTACGTGGTGTTCGGTCGTCGTCGGCGGTTCAGGCGTCGGGGGGCCCGCAGCCGGCTGTGTGACCCCGTTCGCGTCGGCCAAGCCGGCCGCGGGTCCAGCCGCAAGCGCGATCAGGGTGCCCAGCGACACGCGTCTGGCTCGGGTGGCCGTCGGTACGAACTGCAGCTCGGCCGCCTTGCGGCGGGTGCGCGAGCGAAGCGTCGAGAGCTCCCATGGCTCCTCCTCCGCGAGGTTGCGCGGCGAGGGGAGCCGGCGGCGTGCGTCCATCATGTTGGCGAGTCGCATGGGAGAGCGCCCGGCAGCGCGTTCGCGGCGCGCACGCGAGCGGGCCAGCGAAGCCTCCCAGGGGTCGACGGCAGCAAGATCACGCGGGGATCCCGACATGTGAAGAGCGTCCTTTCGGTTTATCTCAGGGCGCCTACGGGGTTAGCTGTCGGGCTCGCGCTGGCGCGCTACGCCACAACTGTGGCGATTCGCCCCCGCAGCCACTCGGCTGCTTTGGGTCCCCCGCTCCCTGGCCCCTTGAGGACA
This sequence comes from uncultured Solirubrobacterales bacterium, assembly GCA_963809705.1. Taxonomy (GTDB): domain Bacteria; phylum Actinomycetota; class Thermoleophilia; order Solirubrobacterales; family Solirubrobacteraceae; genus Palsa-744. The sequence goes on from CAWEKF010000003.1 coordinate 209,770, forward strand.
AGGATTCGGCACGAACGCGATCAAAGTATCAGGTTCGCCTGCAAGATGTGTCGCATCGGAAGGGCTGCAACGTTTCTTGCCGACGAGGCTAACGGATTCCTGCGCTGCGCGCCCGGGTCCCTGGCCCGCAAGAAGTGGAGTTAGGGAAGCCTAACTCATGCTACGGTTTTCGCCCGGTGGGTCAGACAGGTTGAACGGTCACGTTCTTTGGAGGAAGCATGCTGCCTCAGAAAGCACTCAGTCGAGCGGCGCTCAGGGTGGCCTTGGCGGTTCGAACGGCGATCGTCGGTCTTGCGCCACAGCGCCCCTTGAGCGTGGTATGGCCGATAATGTTTCTTACTCTCGCGAGCGTGTTCGCGACCGGATGCGGCATCTCGGCCAACTCCAACGGCTCGTCCACGACGCTCACGCTCTACAGCGCCCAGCACGAGCAGACGACCGACGCCCTGATAGCCGCATTCACCAAGCAGACCGGCATCAAGGTCAGGGTCGCCAACAACGACGAGGACGTGCTCACCGCTCAGATCACCCAGGAGGGCGATCTTTCGCCCGCCGACGTTTTCTATACGGAGAACTCCAACTGGCTTGAACAGCTAAACGATCAAGGACTGCTTGTCAAAGTCGACCCCGCTGCACTCGCCAGCGTGCCCAAACGCGACAGCGCCGCGAACGGCGACTGGGTGGGAGTCTCGGCCAGGGTGAGTGTCCTGATCTACAACACGAGCAAGCTCAAGCCATCGCAACTGCCCAAGTCGGTGATGGAACTGGCCGACCCCAAGTGGCTCGGCAAGATCGAGATCGCCCCGGCGGAGACCGACCTGTGGCCGATCGTGAGCTCGATCGACCACGCTTATGGACACAAAGCCGCCCTACGCTGGTTGATCGGCCTGGAGACCAACGCCGCCGGTAACGACAACGTGCCCGACAATGAGACGATAACGCGCGACATAAGTCAGGGCGTGAGCGCGCTGGGCCTGATCAACCACTACTACTACTACCGCTTGCTGGCCGAGGTTGGAAAGGGAGCTGTGAAAGCCAACATCGCCTACTTCGCTCCACACGATCCCGGCTACGTCGAGGACATATCAGGCGTCGGCGTATTGAAGTCTTCAAAGCATCAAGCCGCTGCCCAGCAGCTTGTGCGCTTCATGACCAGCGAAGCCGGGCAAAAGGTGCTTGCGCGGAGCGATAGCTTTGAGTACCCGATCCGCCCCGGCGTGGCAGCCGATCCCGAGCTCACGCCGCTCGACCAGTTGCAACCATCCTCATTCTCTCCAGCCGAGCTGGGTACGGGCTTGGACGCCAAGAACCTGCTCGAAGAAGCCGGGCTGATCTGAGTCTAGGAGAATCGTGAGCGCGCCCACCGGAGCTATGGAGAAGTCTCCCGGGCAAGGTCTCGCTGAGACACGCACGCCGACTGCGCAGAGAACCGAAGCGGCGCGCCTGCGTCGCCGCGGCGCCGGTCAGGGGAGGGCGATCGTCGTTCTCTGCGCGTGCATCGTCGCTTTGCTGCTCTCGCCGCTGGCCCTGCTCGCATTGGATGCCCACGGTGCCGGCTGGAGTGAAATCCACCAGGTCTTGTTCCGTTCGCGCTCGGCCCTTCTGCTGCGCCACACAGTGCTTCTGACGCTCTTGGTCGCGGTCTTGGCTGCCGGCTTGGGCGTGACCTGCGCTTGGTGCACCGAGCGCACCCGGCTGCCGGCAAGGCGCCTGTGGACTGTGCTGCTGGTTTTGCCGGTCGCGATCCCAGACGACGTGGTCGGCTACGCCTGGCACACGGCCTATCCGTCCATGAGCGGCTTGGCGGCGGCCACGCTGGTTATGACACTTGGTACCTATCCGCTTGTTTACCTACCGGTCGCCGCCGCCTTGCGCCGGGCCGATCCGGCCATGCAAGACACCGCGCACAGCCTCGGAGCGGGAAGCTTCAAGACGTTCGCGAGGGTCACCCTGCCGCTCATCCGCACCGCCATCATGGGCGGCTGCGTGCTGGTGGCGCTCACCACGATTGCCGAGTACGGAACGTTTGAGATCGTGCGCTACGAGACCTTCACCACCGAGATCTTCACCGAGTTCCAGCTCAACGGTCGGGCCGCGGCTGCTCTGTCGGTACCGCTGGTGTGCCTCGCCTTGCTGGTTCTGGCGGTCGACGGAGTCGTGCCCTCTCGCGCCGCGACTCGCACGGCGCCCACACGCACCCCCTTGCGGACAAGGCTCGGTTGGACTGCCGCTCCCGTGCTTGCAGGTCTCGCGGGGCTGGTCTCCTTGGCGATTGGCTTTCCGATAGCGACCGTCGTGTACTGGATGGTCCAGAGCCAGCACACGACCCTGCCCGCGGCGGCTACCTTGGGTCAGGCCACTTGGAATTCCCTCATCTACAGCGCTCTGGGGGCAAGCGCGGCGGTTGTCCTGGCCTTGCCCGTGGCGCTGATCGCCTTCCGGCGTTCGAGTCGGCTGCGCTTGAACCTGCAGCGAAGCACCTACATTCCGCTTGCGCTCCCGGGCGTGGTCGTGGCTCTGAGCCTTGTGTACTTCGCCACCCACTATGCCTTCGGCCTCTATCAGACCAGCGCCTTGGTGATCGTGGCCTACGCGATCATGCACTTCCCCTTGGCGCTCGTCTGCATCAGGGCGTCGGTAGCCCAAGTGCCCGCCCGCCTCGCCGACGTCGGCCAATCCCTGGGGCGCGGTCCGATCAAGGTCTTCCTGCGCGTCACGCTTCCCCTGCTGGCGCCCGGGTTGCTGGCAGGGTTCTGCCTGGTGTTCCTGTTCGCCGTGACCGAGCTGACGGCCACCCTGCTGCTGGCCCCGATCGGAGTGCAGACGCTTGCCACCCAGTTCTGGGCCTACCAGAGCGAGGTCGCATACGGCGCAGCCGCTCCCTACGCGCTTGCGATCATTGCTCTGGCCGCTGTCCCGGCCATTGTGCTTGCTCTTTGGTTCGACCGCGACCGTGGGCTGCAGCCCCAACTTGCGCCGCTATGAGGGTCGCCTGGGCTTGCAGGCGCGTCACGGGCCTACTGGCATGAGCGCGATCGAGTTGAAGGCCGCGGCCAAGAGCTTCGGCGCGACCAATGTCCTTACAGACATCGACCTGACCGTGCCTCCTGGCTCGATCACCGGGGTACTGGGAGTCTCGGGGAGCGGCAAGACAACCTTGCTGCGGCTAATCGCCGGTTTCGAGCGGCTCGACAGGGGAGCGATCTCGATCGGTGGGCTGATCGTCGACGATGGACAGCGCGGCGTGCGCCCCCAGCATCGTGGCGTCGGCTATGTGCCGCAGGACGGCGCCCTATTCCCGCATCTGACTGTTCACAGGAACATTGGTTTCGGGCTAGCCCGCGGCGAGCGCTCCAGCGTGGTTGAGTTGCTCGAGCTGGTCGGCTTGACCGGCCTGGAGCGTCGCTATCCCCACCAACTCTCCGGTGGTCAGCAGCAGCGCGTGGCCCTGGCTCGTGCGCTCGCAATCCACCCGAGCGTGGTCCTCCTCGACGAGCCGTTCAGCTCTCTGGATGCCTCCTTGCGAGCCGAGCTCGGGCGCGATGTCGCGCGTATCCTCGCGGCCACAGCGACCACGACTGTCCTGGTCACGCACGACCAGGACGAGGCTCTGGCGCTCGCTGACCAAATCGCGGTGCTGCAGGACGGACGGGTGCTGGCCAGCGCCGATCCACGCTCGCTCTACGGCGAGCCTCCGGACCCGCAGGCCGCCAGGTCGATTGGCGAGGCAAACATCCTCGCGGCCGTCATTCACGACGAGTTGGCCACGTGCGTGCTCGGGACCGTGCCGCTCCGGGTCAACGGGCGAGCGAGGGCCAATGGGCCTGCTCAGCTGCTGTTGCGACCCGAGCAGCTCACGCTTCACCCGCAGCCCGAAGGAGAGACGGTTCAAGCCAGTGTGATCGAGATGCGCTACCACGGACACGAAGGGATCGCCCAACTCAGACTGCGCCGCTCCGACCAAGAGATCGTCTTGGCGCGAGTGCCCGGAGAGTCGTGTTGGCGCCTGGGCAAGATGTGTGGGTATCCGCCAGCGGACCTGCGCAGGCGTGGCCCTCGACATGAAAAACTCTCGCGTCGATGGATCGCGCGCTTCTCAAAGGACTCACTCGCCGCGGCGCCCTCAGGGTGCCGGAGATCACCGCTTACTTCTGGCTGATCAAGGCGCTCTCGACAGCCATGGGGGAGTCCACGTCCGACTATCTGGTCCACGCGATGGCCCCGGTGGTCGCCGTCGGATTGGGCTTCCTCGCCTTCCTGGCGGCCCTGGCCTTGCAATTCTCGGCGCGCCGCTACATCGCCTGGACGTACTGGCTGGCGGTGGTCATGGTTGGCGTGTTTGGGACGATGGCCGCCGATGCCCTGCACGTCGGCTTTGGGGTCCCATATATCGTGTCGAGCGTCCTCTACGGCCTCGTGCTGCTCGCGGTCTTCGTCAGTTGGCAGCGCACCGAGAAGACATTGTCGATCCATAGCGTCGACACGGCCCGCCGCGAGATCTTCTATTGGGCGGCAGTGGTGGCGACCTTCGCCATGGGCACGGCGGTCGGGGACCTGACCGCGAACACCTTCGGCCTCGGCTACTTCGCCTCGGGCCTGCTGTTTGCCGCCGTGATCGCGATACCCGCAATCGGCTACCGGAGCCTTGGTTGGAACTCGATCTTCTGCTTCTGGTTTGCCTACGTGGTCACTCGGCCCTTCGGAGCGTCGGTCGCAGACTGGTTGGGGAAGTCAAAGAGCGCGGGCGGGCTTGGCTTCGGCGACGGCACGGTTGCTCTGGCTCTGGGGGCCTCAATCTTCTGCTTCGTCGCCTTTCTGGCGATCACGCGGCGGGATGTGCAGAGCGTCGCGCGCGAGCCCCACATTTCAGGTGAGGCGCACATGCGAATTGAGCTCTCGCCTGAAAGCGCTGACTGACCACGTCGGCTGCGGCTCGCGAGAGGTCTACGACTCGGCGGAGGGCACGCTGGGGAGTCTGGCTGATACGCATACCTGAACCCTCGACGCACCGCGCGATGAAACCTGCAGAACGAGTTCCCGGTAGGCTGTCGCGGGCCATGTCAACAGGTCCCCGACTCCGAGGCGCTGTCCGGTCATTGCTCATGTGCCCCGGCCCGGCTCATGCTGCAAGTTTCGTGCGCCCACGAGCCGTTTGACGTGCGCGCGGAGTCAGACTGCCAGAACTCTCCGATTTTCGCTAGGTTTCGCCGAAAGGGGCAAGCAGTCCATCGGCGAGGCGAGGCTCACGAGCCTACTCGAAAGGGCGAGCTGAAATGTCTATCACGACGTGGAAACAGGAGTTGGCGTGAACGCATTGGCAAGTGACCTGTGTAGATCGATGATGCGAATCGGACTGACGAGCAGAGGCTGTCGTCTTGTGATCGCGATGGCGGCCAGCGGTGCAGTCCTACTCGCGGTCTTCGTCGTTACAGGATCGGCGTCGGCCGCCGACTCGTTGAACCTCTCGATCAACCCGGGCACGCTCGGAGCAGAACGTGCCTGCGGCGTTCACGTTCAGCGGCAACGCGGAAACGACGGATGAAGAGGGCGACGGCTCGTTCTTGGAAGCCGAGTACCGGCCCAGTGGTGGCATTGGTTGTCAGAGTAGCTTCCAGAACGACCGCGCGGCGGCCGGCAACGCCTCGACAATCCTCGCTGGCGCGTGGGGCATCAACGAGGGCGCGCCCTGGGACTCGACCGAAGGAATCACCTTCCCGCCACCGATGCAGGGGCCGGGTCCCTTCAGCAACACCTACCAATACGCGGCGCCAAGCCCAGGCACGTACCTCCTCTGCGCGTACCTTGAGCACGACAGCAACGCCGAAGACAATCAGCCTGGGATCGTTGACACGACGACCTCAACGACCTTCACGGTCACGAAGCCCAAGGTCGAGGTCTTCACGGTCGGCCTAGGCACGGCTGCGGAGCCGGGAGAAGCTCTTTACGGTCAACTTCACGACGCAGACCGATCAGCAGCTCCGTCTCCAGAGCACAATCGTCCCCGGCGGCGGCTTGCCCTGCGCGGCGAGTGACGGCTTGTTTGAAGAAGAGCTCCGTCAGGATCACGGCGTCGCCCTCAACTTCTTTTCCAACGAATACGAACCCACCTACGTCTTCGGCGGCCCGAAAGTCACTCAGGCGACGGGTACCGAGGCCGCAGCCGGCCCATACGTGATCTGCACCTGGATCGAAGGTCCCACTTCTGGCGAGGTCGACGCCGCGGCGTCGACTCCGTTCTACGTCGGCACGCCACCCTCACCGCCTCCGCCGCCACCACCTCCGTCGTGCGTCGTTCCGCGCTTCGACTCGCGCATGCGTCTCGCAACCGTTGAGCGCCGCATCCGGGTCGGTCACTGCTCCGTGGGCCGCGTCGCATACGCGCGCAGCCGTCGCGTCAAGCGCGGGGATGTGATCCGCCTCGGATCACGCCCCGGCACCCACCTCCGCCACGGTGCGAGCGTGCTCATCCTCGTCTCCAGCGGTCGTGGGCGGCACCATTAGCCGAGGACCGGGGGGCGAGCGGAACGTTCATGGCCACCTGGTGGCGTCTGACTCGCTCGCTGAGGCCGAGCCGGAGAGGTCAATTTTGAGCTGGGGTAGAAGCGACAAAGCGTGGCATCGTCAAGCGTGCACAGTCGTCGTGGGCCTGCTTATTTGCGCGGCTGCACTGGCGTTGGCGCCGGCCGCTCGCACATCGGCACAGGTGCTTTGCGCTGCCGGGTCCGTATCCAGCCGGGCAACGACAGCACTGTCGGATGCGCACAAACTCGGGCACAGCCTTCACATGGCGGGCGTGCCGTGCAGCGCAGAGCGAATTCTTCCGGCGGTCGCTGCTATGAATCGCCTTCCGCGCCTGGGAAAGGCTTGGAGAAAATTGCCCGGGTTTGGCCAGGTCCGTCCTCCATTGATTTCTTTCGGCGGCGACCCTACGAGCGAGGCATACAGCATTCACTGGCGGCACTGGGGTGCGCGCGAAGCCGTCGGGGTCGGACTGTCCGATTGGGTGTGGCCCGGAACGTGTGTTGGTTGCAATCGCCCGTCAAGCGTCCGGGTAGTGGCATTTGACCTGAGCACCTGCCACGGGCATGCCTCGTACAACGCCTTCGAGTGGTACTTTCCTCAATACGGCGAAACCTTCAAGCCTGGCGACTATACGAACGCATGCACACACAGAGGCACCAATTTGGAATCTCGGCCGCCACTCGCCCACTGCCCCGACGCCGAACTCGCGGATGAAGGGACCGCAACCGAAATGAGCGTTGAGGGAATGTCGTGCGAAGCAGCCGCTGCGCTTGTCGCACAGTTGCCCCCCGGCCCCTTCGCGACTGAATGGCGGTTCGAACAGTCTGGGTTCCGCTGTGGTACCGAGGGAGACGCTTTGGGTTCTGATCTCGTGTCGTGTGCCCGAGGCGAGCAGTCTGTTTTCTACGCGGCTGTGTATTGAAGATCATCCATTGGCGATTATCGCGATATGCGATTCATCTGCGATCAAAGCAACGCAACAGGTGGAAGATCGTCCTGGCTCTACAGAACAGCGCCCCAGGCCTGTTCGGAAATCACGCCGTATGTTCCCGCGCCGTTGCTACACGAGTTCCAGATCGAAGGTATTTCCAACGGCTCGCAGACCCTGGGGGAGTGCACTTGAACCCGTTCTGCTCATGACAATCGTCATCTCCGGGATGCTCGGGCCGCCGGCATATGCAAAGCCTCGTCCGTCGAAACATCGATTGGGCCTGCGGAGATCGAAGATGGGACCTCGCCGTCGAGCTTACGGGTGCGAGTTGAGCCGCCTATCTCCTTCGTTTTGTCTGCTTCTGCACGAGCTGGATGCTCTCGCGCTTCGTGTTCGTCGGGGCAGGGGAAGACTTGAGGATGGTGAGGCTCGCGCTGAGCTTGCCGTGACCGGCCTTCAACAGAGCACGCCCGAGTGAGGTGAGCGTGATCGTGACGACCGCGGTCTTGCCCGACGGGATCGAGAACGCGGCCGTTCCGATCGTCCTGGCTTTGGCTTTCTTTCCATGCTCGCCTTGGCCTTTGCCCGTGACTGTGAGCGTCAGCTTGCCGGTGCATCGGGCCGTGCCCGCGCAGGTGAGCTCGACCGATGCCTTACCGCCGCTCTGAACGCTGAGGACCGACCCGGTCAGCGACACGCTGCCGGCGACCGCGATTTTGGCTTCTCCCTGCTTGCCTTCCGTCGCGATTTCCTCTTGACGCTTCTTGGCCGCGAGCGTTTCTTCTTCCTGGCGCTTGGCAGTCGCTTCTTCGGCTTCGCGCCTTTCTCTGGCTTCTTCGCGGATTGCGACACGGTTGGCGCTCACCGCGCTGTTGCTCCCGACGGCGTCGGTCGCCGTTACTTCGCAGGAGATGCTGTGGCCTTCGTCGGCCGCCGTTACCGTGTAGACGCTCGATTCGGCGCCGCCGATCGCCACGCCATCACGCAACCACCTGTATGTGTAGGAAGTCGGGGCTGGGGTGGTCCACGTCCCTTGCGGGCATGTCAGCGCTTGTCCGACCTTGGCCGTTCCGCTGACGATCGGCGCCACCGTGTTTTCGGGCGCCGTGAGGCCGGTCACTTCCATGTCGTGGGTCGCCCCCGTGTGGTTCGTGTACTCGCCGAAGGCAACGCACGAGCCCACGGCGGGGCACTGGACCTCGCCAAAGATGACCTCCGGGTTGGTTGCGGCGTTTGCGGGCGCGGCGATTTCCCTCGCCTGACCCCACAACCCGCCCGCCTCTTCGGCGACCGTCGCCTCCTTGTTGCCATCTTCGTCTCTGTACTGGCCGACGAGCACGCACACACCCGACGCGGTGCAGGCCGGACTGAGAGCAATTTCCGGGTTGGTCGCGGCGTTTGCGGGGGGCGCGATCTCGTTCGCCGACCCCCACGCTCCGCCCGTCTCATTGGCGACCATCACCTCCAAGTCGCCGGAATTGTCCGTGTATCCAGCTGTGATGACGCACGAGCCCGGAGCGACACACGCAGTCGAAACAAAACGGATTTGCGGGTTGGCTGCAACGTTCGCGGGAGCCACGATCTGGCTTGCCGGGTGCCACATCCCGCTCGTCTCTTCGGCGACCATCGCCTCCCGGTCACCAGAGCGGTCCACGTAGCTGCCGTCGGCAACGCACGGCCCCGAGGTGACACAGACCACCGAATCAAGCCTTGATTCGGGCGAGCTCCCGGCGTTTCCCGGCAACACGATCTGATCAGCCTGAGCCCACTTGCCGCCGGCCTCGGTAACCACCATCGCTTCTTGGGTACGAGTCGAGTCGTCCCCGTATTCGCCGATCCCGACACACGACCCAGCTTCAGAGCAGGCAATCCCACTCAGATAGGATCTCGATTTGCCTTCATCGTTTGCTGGCAGCTCGACAGCGGTTGCTGGGACCCACACCCCGTCCGTCTCTTCGGTGACCATCGCCTCCCGATCGCCATCTTCATTGCTGTACTCACCGCGGGCCACACACGACCCAGTCGCTCGACAGGCAATCGAGACGAGGTGAGCGTCCGGTTGGATTTCGGCGTTTGCCGGCGGCTTGATTTCGCTCGCCGTGCCCCACATTCCGCCAATCTCGGTCACCGCCATCGCCGTTTCGCCGTCACCTTCCTTGATGTAGGAGCCGACCGCGACGCAATTACCCGGTTCGGTGCACGCGACCGAAGGTTCAGCAAACCCGAACCCGGCATTCTGGCCGCTTGTCGCAGCGCCCGCCGGCAGGGCGATCTCCACCGCCTGGCCCCACGACCCGTTGACCCTGGTGGCGGCCATCGCCTCCTTGTTGCCAGCTTCGTCGGTGTAGGAGCCAACGCCCGCACAATACCCCGCCGTGGGACAGGCCCCCCAATCGAACAGGGCTTCCGGTTCGCTGCCAGCGTTCGCGGGCGCCGTCACGGCCACCCCCACCCATGGCGACCACGCGAACGGCGCGACCGAGAAGCTCGGGCGGTTCGGGTGTGATGGTCGTGGTGAAGGATTGTTCGTTTCCATAGCTCGTGTCCACTGCGTTCTTGGCCACCGTGCGCCAGCGGTAGGCGTGGCCCGCCGTCAGGCCTTCGACCTTTGCCGACAGGGTCTCTTCGCCTTCCCCGCCGATGCTGCCGCAGGACACTTCGTGTTCGGAGACCGATGCTTCCCCGTACTGGAAGAAGCATTGAGTCGGCTCGCCCTCGTTGTCGATGCGCGCTTCGAGGAGCACGGCAGTGGCCCAGCGTTCGGAGACAGACTCGCTGAGCACATCCGGCGGCATGGCCGCCGTTTTGAACTTCACCGGCGCGCTCCGTTCGCTCAGTTCAAAGGCCGCCCCCATGTCGCGGGCGCCCAGGCACACCGAGTATTCGGTGTCCGGGGACAGCCCCGACAGGGAGGCTTCGACCGCCTGGCCCTGGGCCCCGGCTGCCGTTCCCGGGGTCCGCGGTGCGCTTTCCGCACCGGCTTCATCGCAGGTCGAGCCGCCGCCGCCATAGAAGAAGTCGTATTCGACGAGCGCTTCGGGGCTCGCGGCTTTCGAGTCCAGCACGCCGTGGACGACCGCCGTCCTCGCGGTGACGTTCGTCACCGCTTCCAGCGCACGCATTTCCGGGACTTCGGGCGGCGGGGCGGCGAGGGCGGGGGCGGCAGAGATGCCGCCGGCCAGGGCGACCCAGGCGCCTCCGGCGACGGCAAGCGCAAGCAAACGGATCGGTGGCCTCATAATGGCCCGCTGCCCTCTTTTTCTGCTGTGCCGACTGCGAGCGTGCCGGGACGGCGACGGCGCGAGACGGCGACCCTACTCGACATTACGAGACCTCTCCAAAGGTGCCCCAACCGGGTGAGGCGGGACCAACGCACACACAACTCTCCTCGGGCTGAAATGGACGCTTGCCTAATGCTAGACGGTGCAGCGATCCCAAGTCAACTACAGGCGCTCGGCGCACGGCGCTCTGACTGGCTGGGAACTCTGTAGATTACTGTGCCCTTGGCGGTGCTCGCCCTCGTGGTAGTCAACGGTGTCAGTGAGGCGGAACATCGCCCGCAGCCCGCCGCAGCCGTCGACAGAGGCATCCGGTGGTTGGCTACGGCACGGGATTTCGTGGCAAAGCTCCGTAACAGCAGGACTTGGCTCGGACGAAACGCAATGATGACAAGCCCTTCCGCAACATGCCGGAGGAGGGACTCGAACCCCCGACACGCGGATTATGATTCGCGTGTCGCCAGCCATAATTGGCTCCAGTTAGCGGGTTTTCCCCCTAGATACAGGCCGTTTTTCAGCCTGGAGGTAGCCCTCTAGGGAAATCGTAGGGAAATCGCTCAGCCCAAGTCCCCACAACTCGATGGCCGTTTCGAGTGTGTGGAGGTCTAAGGCAACATGAGCGATGCAGCAGCACGTCCCACAGGGCACGTACAGGTCAAGCTCGACTGGAATCGCCGCACCCGGTCGTTCTATGCGTTCTGGCGCGACCAGCACGGCGAGCGCGGCGGATGTCGTATCGGGCCGGCGCACGTCCGCGACTCGGGCCGCCGGACAGCGCGCGGCGCGATCGTTTGGCGCGCGGGCAACGGGCCGCGGGCGACCTCGGAGCATCTGACCCCGAAGGACGCTGAGGACCGTCTCGCCGCGATCCTGCGCGAGCTTGAGGGCAAGCCGCTCGGGAGACGAGCAGCACGGCTGACGGCTCGCTCAGGGATGGCACGGAGGGATGGCTGGCGGAGCGCATGAGCGAGAAGGGCTTGAAGCGCTCGACGGTCGCTGGCTACGAAGACATGTTCGAGCGGCTGTACCGCGACCTCGGAGCCGAGACGCCGGTGAGCGAGCTTGCCGACGGGCGGCTGCGGGACTACTTCGCGGACTTCCAGTGCTACCGCGTGCTGGGCGAGAAGGCGGCGCGGAAGGCGAAGGCCGAAGGCAAGGACGTGCGCCGGGTCGAGATCACCCGCTGGACCGCACAGCCGCCTGGCAGCGCCGTGGTCGAGGTCAAGACCAAGGCCGAGGCCGTGCGCCTGGCCGACGAGCTGCCCGGCACCTGGAAGCATCGGCGCCGCGGCTGCTACCGCGTTGTCCCGCTGAACGCGCAGCGACCGAAGCGTGTCTCGCACGCCACGGCAAGGCAGCGAGAGGCCGAAGGCTGGACGATCGCGCGTCGCACGACGAAGCCCTGGATGCTCGTGGCGCCGGCAGCGGCGCAGACTCGCAACGCCTACCGCGACATCTTCGCGGCGGTCCTCGACTACTGCGTTCGTCAAGGCTGGCTGCCGGCCAACCCGCTCGCCGAGGTCAAGCGCACGAGCAAGAAGCACGAGCGGCAGCGTGTCTTGCGCCGCGACGACTTCTACGACCGCGACGAGATCGACAGATTGCTCAAGCGCGCGCCGAGTGTCCGCGAGGAAGCCTTCTGGCTGCTCGGAGCTGACGCCGGTTTCCGCCTGCCTGGCGAGGCGCTGGGTCTCAGGAAAGGCGCCGTCGACTTCCAGGCCAATGTGATCCGCGTCTACGACAACTGGGTGCGCAACGCCCCCGACACGACCAAGACCTCTGACTCTGAGGCGATCCCAATGACCCCGCGCTTGGCGCGAGCGCTGGCGAAGGTGTTGGACCGTGACTACGCGACCGAGAACGAGGACCATGTGTTCGCAAGCGAGGATGGCGAAGGCCCCGTCAGCGAACGGTCGATGCGCAATGCGTTCAAGCTCGCCCAGCGGCAGGCCGGCTTGAAGCCGATCAAGATGTACAACCTGCGCCACTCCTTCGGGACGACGCTGGCGCAGCGGGGAGTCGACGTGAGGACGATCCAGGCGCTGATGCGCCACGACCGGATCACGACGACCGAACAGTACATGGCCTACAGGCCCCAGCCCGAGCTTGCCGGCCAGATCACGCGGGCCTTGGACCCTCGAAGCCTGCCCGAGAACGTCACGCCGATCCGGTCAGGCTCGGCCGCGTCGCTCCTTGAGCGCTTGGAGGAGGAGATACCCGCCAAGTGGCTGCGCGAGGTCGAACGCATCTTCGCCGAAGGGCCACATGCCGCTGCCTGCCGCCGACGCCTCGACGCCGCCCGACGAGCAGGCCGACTCGCGGCGGCATCTGGCGGCGGTCGAGACGCCGACTCACGATCGGGTCGGTCAGTAGCGAACACGAAGCGTGCGGTGATGTCCCCACCGGACCACGATTCGTGAGCTCGAGTTCAACCGGGCATCACCGATCGCTTCGTGAGCTTCATCGACCGCCTGATCGATGTCGCGGTGGGCTTCCATGACCTCTCCGTTCTGAAGCACGTATGGCCACTGAGGTCGGGACGACAGCTCGAAGAAGTGGGAGGAGCGCCTGCGACGCCAGCCCCGTCGCTTGCCATACCGGAGTTCGATTTCCAATCGCTCGATCCGAACGGGTCGCTGTCGTGGTCGAACTTCGACTACGAGACCCTCCCAGGGCCGATGGCCCTCGCCGGCGTCCTCACTGACCCACCTCGCGTCGACGCGAGGACGGTTCCAGAGCGTCTGCACCGTGACCACAGATGCCAGGAGTCCCACTGCTCCGAACACCCAAGTACAGGCTATGGCGAACATGTCGACAGCGGAGGCAATCACATCGGAAACCTAACCGGACAGGTCTCGGCATGGCGACACGCGATGCCGAGGATTTCCTCAGCAAACCCGCGTGGTCCGACGCTCTTGGCTCGACCGCGGGCTGAGGGTCGATCTCTACCGAGCCGCACGAGCTATTTGCCGTTCCCTGGCCCTGTCGGCGTCCTGAGCTGAAGTCGGAGGGAAGCCGCAACTCCCGCGTGCGGCCATGCCCGCGCGATTTTCGCACGCCCGTTGGGCGTGCGGCGCTCCGGGCATCGGCCCCACACGGGGTGGGGCCCCTTGCGAGAGGGACGCATATGTCTCAAACGGTTGCGGTTGCGAGTCCCGTCAAGGACGGCAAGCGCGGCAAGTTGTTCGGTGGAGCGCTCACCGACGAAGCGCTCGATTCCTCGCGCAGCGTGCTTGGCGCCACGTCGAAGTTCGGGAACACACGCGGGCTTCAGCAGTTCTACACGCCGCGCGGAGGCGGCCGAGTTCGTCAAGCAGGCGATCGACCCGCTGGGACGTCTGCCGGTGCTCGACCCGACGGCGGGCAACGGTGCGCTGCTTGGCCCGTGGCCGAGCGATCAGCGCTTCGGGGTCGAGATCGACGGCGACCAGGTGCGAGGCGGGCGACTACGAGTCGATCAGCGGCGATCTGCAGCGCGCCTATCCGATGCTGCGCAAGCTCGGCGTGCAGTTCCCGCAGATCGTCGCCAACCCGCCGTTCGGGCTGAACTGGACCGACGGCGCCGGCCGCCGGAGAACAGCACCGTCGCCAGCATGGCGCATGAGCCTCGGCCTGCTCGGCGCCGCAAGGCGTCGGTGCGTTCATCTGCGGGCGCGACCGCTTTCGCCGCGAGGTGCTCTCGCGCGAGGACGCGGCGGGCGTGTTCGCCACGGTCGAGTGCGAGGACCTGTTCGATGGCATGGCGCTGCCGGTGCCTGATCGCGTTCTTCGTCGGGCCGGAGGACCGCGACGAGGACGGCGGCCTGCTCGTCGAGACCGAGGCTTCCAGGGAAGAACTCGACCGAGCGGGCGCTCAGCCACGAAATCAAGCGAGCGCTGCGCGAGACAGGCCACGTCACGCAGGCACTCTCTCCGCCCGCAGGTCGGCCCGATCGGAACCGTGGCGGCTCGTCGCATCGCGAGCTTGAGCGCCGCCGGCGCGAGGAGGCAAGCCAGCGACCCACCTACGTCGTCGAACTGCGCGCACGCGATCGGCTGGCGATCCGTCCGGGGCCGTTCGTCCGCCAGGCGCTCGCAAAGGCGGGACGACTGAAGCTGGTCGAGACGCTCCACAACCAGCCGGTCGGCCACTTCGCGCTCAACGCGCTGGACTGGCGGCTGCTCGGCGAGCTGGAGCAGGAGTGCGACCTGACGATCTCGCCGGCCGTGCGCGAAGCCGTCGCGCAGGTCGCCTCGGCCGCCGAGCGGGAGGTCATCCCGCTCTACGAGGTCCGTCCGCAGATGCGGCTCGGCTACCTCACCGACCTCGACACGATCCTCTGCACTCGCTCAGACCCCGAGCGCGGCTTTCAGGAGGGCTCGCGCTACCCGCTGCGCACCGACTCCCGCATCAACGTCAAAAGCGGAGAGAAGGTCACGCGCAACAAGCAGGGCGAGCCGGTCGTGCGCAAGTACGAGGAGGAGGCGAAGGTCCTCGTCATCACGAGTCGCCGACAAGGAGTTCTGCGAGTCCACCGAGGACATCCAGTACCTGCTTGAGCACTTCGAGATCCCCAACCCCGGCGACATCGCGACCCGCTTCCCCGAGGAGGTGCGAGCGCCAGCGCCAGCTACTCGACGAGATCGCCGCGGAAGGTCGCGCGTCAACGGCAAGGACCGGAGTTCGAGTGGAAGCACTTCCAGCGCGAGGACCTGGCGCGCGCTCTGACCAAGACCACGCGACGGCGGCGGCTTCATCCTCAGCTGGGAGCAGGGCGGCGGCAAGACCCTCGGCGCCGCCGGCTACGCGCTGGGTGCGGTGCGCAACGGTGCGCGCAACCAAGTGCTGTTCATCGTGCCCGCAGGATCTCATCCCGCAGTACCGGCAGGACATCTCGGAGAAGCTCGGGATCGACGGTCGAGCACATCACCACGCCCTCCCAGGCGCGGCGCGTCGCACAGCACCTGAGAGCGGCGGCGAGGGCTGGTACATCACCCACTACGAGGTGCTCTCGCTGCTCGGCGTCAAGAACGAGCCGCTGCCCGTCAGGCCGGTGCCGGTTCACGAGGCGCGACGGCGAGCGCGTCGTGCTGGACTCCACCGAATTCTGTCCCGTCTGCCACGCCTCTCGTCATGGGGGCGGATGGCAGGCAGACAGTCCGCTGGTCTGCTCGGCTGGTCTACACCGAGGAGGTCAGAGGCCGAGGTACGCAGCCGAACGTGCGGCTACGTCCACAAGCGCCTGCGCGTCAAGAGCGCCGCGCACTATCTCGCCAGCGCCTTCCGCGACGGCGTGATCTGCATCGACGAGGGCACGCTCATCAAGGGCGACGAGTCGCAGCGCAGCAAGGCGATCCGTGGCCTGCAGGCACGTAACAAGCTGCTGGCCACCGGCACGCCGATCTCCAACTACGTCAACCAAATCTTCTGGCTGATGTGGTGGTGCCTGGGCGATGCCAGCCTGCGCTTCCCCTACAGCTACGACGGCGGGCTGGCAGCGTTCGAGACCGACTTCTGCGTCCTCGAGTACACCTACGCCCGCAAGGGCTCGGCCACGCAGCACCGCCGCGAGAAGCGCCGGGTACTCCCGCAGATCACCAACGTCAGCCGCTTCTGGCGGTTGAGCGCCGCGGCGATGATCCGCCGGCGCAAGCGCGACTTCGGCGAGCCGATCGTCCCCTGCACGCTGAAGACCGTCAGCGCGCCGATGGGCGTCGCCCAGCACGAGCTTTACAAACTCTGGCTGAGCAAGTCCACCTTCGCGTCGTTCTTCACCTGGAAGTACCCCGACCACGCGCTCGTGGAGAGTGGCCAGATCGAGCGGTTCGCCGCCGCCTGCGGCCAGCTCACCAAGCTGGAGTACGCCACCACCGCCCCCGAGGCAGCGACCGACCGCGGCTGGCCGGGGCTCGCAGGGCTTGCGCACTCCAACTGGACGCCGAAGAACATGAAGACGCTGGAGCTGATCCTCCAGCACGTCCAGGCGGGCGAGAAGATCCTCGTCGGCTCCGACCTCATCGAGACCGGCCGCTGGCTCTGCGACCGTCTCAAGGAAAAGGGCGTGCGCGCCGGGCACATCGTCGAGGAACGCAACGGCAAGGCCGCGACCGTCAACCCCAGGAAGCGTGCCGTCGTCATGCGCGACTTCCGCCACGGCAGCCTCCAGGTCCTGCTCTGCGGCATCCCCGCGATCAGGCTCGGGCACAACCTCGACACGGCCTCGGTCGTCGTCGTGGACGGGCTCGTCTTCTCCTACGAGATGTTCGACCAGTTCATCGCCCGCGCGCACAGGCTGTCCTCTCGCAAGCCAGTCACGGTGTACGTGATGCTCACGAAGGGCTCTCTGGACGAGAAGAAGTGGGCGCTGCTCTCCGCCAAGGCCGCCGCCGCCGACCTCGCGCTCGACGGGCAGCTCATGGACGAGCGCGAGGAGCCAATCTCGCTGGAGCAGGTGCTCAAGGAGCTGCAGGCCAAGGGCGTGCCACTCACAGGCGAGGAGATCGCCGAGTCCGAGCTGCAAGCGGCGTGGGAGAACACCAGCAACGTGATCCGTTCGTACCGCAGCCCAAGCCGATGGCGCCGATAGAGCCGCTCGGCGAAACCGAGCAGCTTGAGCTGTTCGCGGCCTAGCCGGGTGGGCCGAACGCACGGTTGCCGCGAAGTGGCACGGCTTGCGGAACCTGCTTGGATCGAAGAACGAGCACACAGCGAACGAGGAGGCAGGTGGCATCAGCCGGGACAGCGTGGTCTCGTACTGGCGTCTGAACTTCTCATCCAGGCTGGCCTTGTTCTGGACACTCTGGAAGGCCGCGTGCGCGCAGCCGTCGGCCATCTGCAGAAGCTGGCTGTCAGACGAGCGCCGCAGCCCGGCATCCTCCACGATCCGACGATGCTTGAGTAGCAGCGCACGATGAGCCGACCGCAGATGCCCGCCGCTGTCGTGTGAGCCGTCAACGATGAAGGTCCCGTGGCTGCCTTCGCGGGAGAGGAAGTCCTCAACGAAGCAGAGCAGTTCGTCGTACAGCACGATCTTGGCCATGCCGCTCGTGCCTGGGCTACCGACAGTGAACAGGCGTGCCTCCGTGAAGGTGCCGATCGTCTTCAGGCCCTTCTCAAAGATTTCAAAGCGTGTCTTGCGGCGTGCCCTTCCACGTTGCAGCACGTCGACCAGCTCCCCGCCTTCATCCTGAACGAGAGCGAGCTGGTCGGCTGCCTCTGTGTGCTTGGCAGGCTCGACCGAAAGCCACGCCTGGGAGTGAAGCTCGAAGTTCGCCGGCACCCCGTACTGGCGGTACAGCCAACCTCGAAACGACAGCCAGCGGCCGAGGTACTCGGTCCAGAGGTCCATCGGGACCGCCAACGCCGTCCACAGCCGACATCCTGGGCAGCTACGGCAACGCTTTCGGTGCCTTTGTGAAACCCGCCTGCTTCGCCCGGTCCCCACAGCGCACCCGAGGGCGCGCTCAGCGTCGGTGGCGTCGGATCGGAGAGAGTCACCGTCGCTCCGTACATCGTCGCCCAAACGGCGTGCTGCGTTGCCCCTGTAACGCATTCCCGCCCTGCGGGCGGCTGACACACAATGCCAAGCGACAGTTCGTGCGCAGAGAGGCCGGTGATCCTCGCGGGTTCGCCTCCCGTGCCCGGCGGCCCACCGACGGAACACGTCTCACCGTTTTCGACCGAATCAAGGCAGGTTTCTTCAGGCACGATGGCTCCGTCGGCGCGCAGTGCCGGCGACCAAGAGTTCTTAGGATCGAGGGAGTGGCCGATGTAGCGTTCGTAGGTGAGCCCCGTAATTGTGGTGCCCGCTGGCGCGGTGAACGTCCAGTCGGCGCTCGTGCCGGGCGCGGCGTCACTCGACAGGCCGAGCGCGTCGGTTGTCGAGAGCCCGCCTTCCTGATCGGCCGTGCCGCCTGAGCCTCCCAGCCGATACGGGCAGTTGACGTGCTCGGCGTAATGGGAGGGCTCGGCGGGGTCGTTGGTCGCCCATGTCCAAGAGTTGTTGGCGGCTTCCGGTGCGAAGTTGCAGGCGCCTACCTGATAGCTCCCCGCTGCGAGCGCAGGAGCCGGCGACGCCCAAGCCACGACGGCGAGCATGACGCCGATCGTCGCGCTCCAGGTTCTCATCGTCCGCGCCTTGCCTTCCTGGCTGTGCTCCCCGCGGCCGGGAGTCGGAGCGTCGTCCAGGGACTCGCGCGTTCGGCGTCGTAGGGGTCGATGTAGCGCACCGATACCTCTGCGATCCCAGAGGTCGGGAGCGTGAGATTCGTGAAGGCGCCGTGCAGCGTGCGCAAGATGTTCAGCCGGCGCGAGTGTCCGCGGTGGCCGAGGTAGCGCACACCCTGCGCGCGTCTTGTATTCCGGCGAGGTTGCTGGAGTATCCTCACACGTCCGCTGCAGGTCGGTGTAGAGCGCTCCACGCAGCAGCACGACAACCAGCGCCGGCACCGTCGCGGTGATCCTGCTCATCATTCGGTCCTCCTTATCTCGGTCGGAGGCGCCGGTGGCGTCGTCTCACGGCCGCACTAGAGGGCTCGCTATGGTCCTCCGCGCAGCGGAGTCTCTGCTCCGTCGCCACGCCCCCGGCTGTTGACGCAGCGCGGGGGCACCTGCTGAATCGACTCAGACAATACGCCTCACATCGGATCAAGCGAAAGCGAGCTCAAGAGCACGACCAACTGGCCGATGCGTCGGCGTTCGTAAGCGCCACTCCGGGGTAGGAGGTAGTACATCCCCACCAAGCCTGGACAGTGCTGATAGTCACCTGGAACCTCGCCGGTCGCGTCAAGCGTCTCCCCGAGCAGGCCACGCTGCTGCTCGGGCTCGCAGCCGACACGATCTGCCTACAAGAGCTAACCCCCTCGACACTCACCGCCTGGGCAGAACGGCTACAAGATGCCGGCTACCACACCCTCGCAGCGCCTCATCCAGGCGAAAGCCGCTCTCGTCCTCTGCGCGTCCTGACCGCCGCACGTGAGCCTCTAGGCAAGATCTCGTTCCCTGGCCTCCCTTGGAGCGAGCGGGTACTCGCCTCCCGCCTGAGCGACGGCAGCGAAATCATCAACGTCCATTCACCTATCAGCACCAAGCCAGACCTGGCGAAGATACGAACCCACGAAGCGGTCTTCGCGCATCTGGCCCAACGGGCACCGCGGCGACTGCGGGTGCTCTGCGGCGACCTCAACACCCCGCGAAAGGAGCACGCCGACGGGACGATCTGGACCTTCGCACGCGACCAATACGGCCGTCTGCGTCCCGACCGCGGCGAGGCATGGGACCACGCCGAGCTGGCCCTCATCCAGAGGCTTCACGCCTACGGGTTCCACGACGCCTACCGGCAGCTGCACGGCTACCAGCAGCGCGAGCTCAGCTGGGAATGGCCGCGCTGGGGCGGCGGATACCGGCTCGACCATCTGCTCATATCCGGGCCGTGGCAGGCCACGAGCTGCCGCTACCTGCACCCACTGCGCAAGGCGGGGCTATCCGATCACTCCCCGCTGCTCGCCGAGCTCCAGCCAGCCGCCGAGCCCACAGCCGCATCGTTTCCCACCGCGCGAAACGGGCAAAAAACACCAGTACCGACCCAGCGTCAGTGCTCATACACACATTCCGAACCCACGACACAAGGAGGGCAGGATGGCTGAGCTGAGCGCACGAGACAGCAAGCTCGTGCAATACCTCAACGAGGCATACGGCAAGGAGAAGGAACTCGAAACCGCACTCCAAGCACACATCGGCATGACCACCCGAGCGCCCTACAAGAAGCGCCTACGCCAGCACCTGACAGAGACCAAGCGCCACGCCCGCGAGCTCGAGAAACGAGTGAAGCAGCTCGGCGGCACCCCGCAGACAGTGCCGATCGAGGGCCTCGACCCGATCGCCAAAGGCGCCGGCGCCGCAGTCGAGATCGCCGGTCGCGCCGTAGCCGCGGCGAAGGGGCCGCTGCACGCCATCCGCGGCACCGGCGAGCAGGAGAAGATGCTCAAGAACGCCAAGAGCGAGTACGCCGACGAGCACGAGGAGATCGCGACCTACACCGCGATCGAGACGCTCGCCGAAACGCTCGGCGACACCCAAACCGCCAAGCTCGCACGCGCGATCCGCCGTGAGGAGCAAAGCATGGCTAGCTTCCTCGAGCGCCAGATCCCGGTCCTCACCAAAGCCGTCGTACAAGCCGAGATCCCGCCCGCGCAACGCCGCAAAGCAACCACCAGGGCACGCCCCAAACGAGCCGCTACGAATAAAGCCAAAGCGAAACGTACCCCCGCCAAACGCTGAGGGCAGGCCGATGGCAGTAGACACCGCACTGATCGTCATCGACATCATCGTCCCCCGACGCCGTGGCGCACATTCACGAGCACCTCGCTGAGGCTGCTCTACAAATGATGAAAACCAACATGCGAGCGAAGATCACCGACGCCGACACCCTGTTCTGAAAACGGTCAAGCCACTCGCTCACTAGCCATGCGGCGAAGCCGCCGACGCGCTACCGACCTCGAGTCGGGTCGCGCTTGTCGAGCAGGCGCAACCTCCTCAGCGGCAGCACGAACCACAGCAGCACAAACGGGACTGCGCCCAGCGCCGCCGTCACCACACCCGCGCTCACACCAAACAACTTGGTCGTGACAAGCAGCAGACAGCCACACATCGCGAGCGCCAAGCACACCAGGCCCGCGATCACCACGCGGTTTGAGTTGAACACGATGTGACGCTTGTCGTCGTGACGGAAAAGAAAGCGATGCTCAGCAGACGGCGCGATCATGCAGACCGCTGCGAGCGCCGCCAACACCAGCGTCACGAAATACACGGTGCGCTCGAAATCTCCGACATGCGCGAACCCGGTGTTGAACGGCACGATCAAGAGAAAGGCAAAGAGCACCTGTACGCCCGTGACGACCACGCGCAGCTCGCCAGTCATCTCCTCCAGATTGCGATCCAGACGCTCAAGGTCCGTCTCCCGGCGCCCGGAGCGACCGGCGTGACTCTCGCGATCGGCGGGGGGTGGTTGAGCGTCAGGGGTCATCATCAGTCCATACCCGCCGTCACTCGCGACGGGGAATGCAGCTGATCTTTCCGTCGTTCTCCAGGATCGCCCACTGGATGTCGCCGATCGAGGCGATCTGTGCTTGCCGGGCCTCCTCTTGGATGTCTGCGAGCGTGATGCGCTCTCGTCGCATGTTGCGCTCGACCGGACGGCCGTCCTGCACGAGCACGATCGGCTCCCCCTCGGCGATCAGCCGTGCGCGGGGAGAGCGGAATGAGATCCAGCTCACCGCTACCGAGAGGAGCGCGATCGTCGAGATCACAGTCAGCGTGCCCGTCACCGACTCATCGCTCTGCGTGATGCCCTGCTGGACGAGATCACCCAAGACCACGAGCAGAATGAAGTCGAATGGCTCGAGGTCTGAGAGCTGACGCCGACCGACGACGCGAGTCACCAGGAAGATGAAGAAGAAGACGACAGTGGCGCGGATTACGAGGTCCATGAGCTAAGGGAAGATCGTCAGCGAACGATGGACGCTCACGAGCGGGGTTTCGCCGTCATCGAGCTGAACGTCCTCACGGCGCTTGCCGACGTTCGTGGGGTTCACCTGGAAGTAGATCCAGCTGGTCAACGATTCGCCCGGTTCGAGCTTGCCGTATGACAGGACGACTCGCCCGTCCTTGGAGCTCGATTCTGTCGGTTCGGGCTCGATTGAGTTGACGCTCATCGATTCCCACCATCCTTCGTCGAAGACGATTTCGGGCTTCTTGATCTGACGGTGGGCCATCACCCTGACCTTCACCTGGAAGATCAATCCGCTACGCAGCCGAGCCGGTGCCGTGACGCTCAGGCTCGCGGCACTTGCGTCAGCCGAACTCGTGCTCGGCTTCTGGCCGAACACGCCAAGCAGCGCTAGCACCGGCAAGACGGCGATCACGCACAGCAACAGTCTGCGGTAGTAGGGATGGTGCCGCCGGCCCGCCAGGTCACGGCTGCGCTCAAGCACCACGCCCTCGGGAGCGTCGGCCATCAATGTCTATTCGAGGGGCGCCACGATGACCCTCCTGACGCTGCGCTCATCCGTTCCCAGAAGAACTGCACGAGTCGCAGCGCTCAGACGCTGCGCAACGATTGAGTCGCGCCACCGTGGGGTAGAAAAGCCGCGAACGCGACGATCAAGGAGACGATGAGGTGAGGATCGGCTATTTCTTGTCCAGCGAGGAGTTCGGCCCCCGCGAGCTCATCGCGCAGGCGCGCATGGCCGAGGACGCCGGCTCCAAGGGCTGTGGATCTCAGACCACTACCACCCCTGGAACGACGAGCAGGGACACAGCGGCTTCGTCTGGTCGACCATCGGCGCGCTCGCACAGGCGACCTCTACGATGAAGGTCACAACCGCAGTGACGTGCCCCACCGTCCGCATCCACCCGGCCGTAATCGCACAGGCCGCCGCGACCTGCGCGGTGCTGCTGGAGGGACGCTTCGCGCTCGGCCTCGGCAGCGGCGAGGCGCTCAACGAGCACATCCTCGGCGAGCACTGGCCCGCGGCCGACTAGCGCCTGGAGATGCTCAAGGAGGCCGTGCAGGTCATCCGCACCCTCTGGCAGGGCGGGATGCAAAGCCACCGCGGACACCACTACCAAGTAGAGAACGCCCGCATCTATGACCTGCCCGAGCAGACACCGCCGATCCTCATCTCCGGGTTCGGCCCCAAGGCCACCAGCCTCGCCGCCAGAATCGGCGACGGCTACTGCACCGTCCAGCCCGAGAAGGAAGAAGTCAAACGGTTCCGCGAGGCCGGCGGAAACGGGCGGCATGAAGGTCTGCTGGTCCCCTGACGAGCACCAAGCACGCACCACCGCACACCGGCTGTGGCCCAACGAGCAGCTACCCGGCGAGCTCGCGCAGATCCTGCCGACGCCTGCACACTTCGAGCAAGCAAGCGAGCTCGTCAGCGAGGACATGGTGGCCGAAGCCGTCCCGTGCGGCCCCGACCTCGACCTGCACCTGCAGGCGATCCGTCGCTACCGCGACGCCGGGTTCGACGAACTCTACGTCCAGCAGATCGGCCCCGACCAAGAACGCTTCTTCCAAGTCTTCGCCAACGAGATCCTGCCGCACTTCAACAGCGACGCCTCAACACTCATCTCAACCACAGCATGAGCACCCATGCCACATCCGCGCCAACGCCTCGCCCACCAGGCTGGCGCGGCGCACCGGGGCCACAGCTCACCAGCCTCTCCGAAGCAGCGCGCCGGCTCCTCAGAGCCCCCACGCCCGTCGCGGAGCCGATGATCTCAAGAGCCGGCCTGCGCAGCGAGGCGCACCGGGCCCGCTTGATCATGCGCGCCACCATCAAAGACCAGCAGCAGAGCGGAAGTTAGACGCGGCGCACGCAATCAGGCTGCACGAGCGGCAGGGGATTGCGTTCATCTCTAGCGCTCGGCCGTATCAAGCTCGATACCTTCGCCGTCAGCGTCGAAGCCCCCGCTGCGGTTGCGGATCACGACGTGGCCACTCCAGCCCCGCAACGGATGCGCCTGCTCTCGCGCGAGTCCCGCGCACACCCGTTTCGTGACGAGATAGGCGATGACCGGCACGACTAGGAACGCGCCACGGAAGAACCACACCGCGCCTTCATAGCCAAACCCGAACTGGAAGAACAGACGGTCGGCCGAGCCCGCCGCGAACACCACCGCCACCGCCGAGAGCAGCGCAGCGGCAAGCGCGCTGCGCCGCGGATTATCGCGCGGACGCTCAAGCAGATCGTGGCGCCGGTAGTCCCTGCTGATGAAGCGCCTGTCAAGCCATGGCAGCGCATACAACAGCCCGAACACGATGCCGGGAAACAACACCCCCCCAAAAAACGGGTTTGGTACGAGCGTGTGTCCGAAGGCGTGGATCTCCAGGTTCGGCATCAGTCGCAGCGCGCCGATCAGCCACCCCAGATACCAGTCCGGCTGCGCGCCGTTCGTGCCGATATAGGGGTGATAGGGCCCCCACAGCCACACCGGGTTGATCTGGATCAGGCCGCCCATCACCACCAGCAGCGCGGCGACCGCCGCGAACAAGCCCAACGAGCGCAGCGCGTACCCAGGCCACATCGGCGTGCCCACCATGTTGTCCTCGCGCCGGCCGGGGCCGGGGAATTGAGAGTGGCGCTGGCGCATGATGATCGCCAAGTGCACCGCGATCAGGCCACCGATGATCGCTGGTAGCAGGAATACGTGCGCGATGAATAGCCGCGACTCAAACGCCGTCGACCCAGGGAACCTGCCGCCCCACAACGCCGTCGCAAACGGGCCGCCGATCAAAGGGAGCGACATCGCGACTGCCCACGCGATCGCCAACCCCATCCCCGAGAGCAGATCGTCGGGGAGCGAGTAGCCAGCGAAGCCCTCCAAGATCGCGAGCGCCAACAGGGTGACGCCGATGAAGTAGTTGATGTCGCGGGGCTTGCGAAACGCGCCGGTGAACACGATCCGCAGCAGATGGAGGGTGATCGCCGCGACGAACACCAGCGCCGCCCAATGGTGAACCTGCCGGGCGAGCAGCCCGCCCGACACGTCAAAGGAGATGTGCAGGGTGGAGGCGTAGGCATTTGAGACGCTCTGGCCCTGCAGCGCCTGGTAGCCGCCGTGGTAGACGGTCTGCGTCGTGTCCGGGTCGAAGAACAGCGCCAAGAACGTGCCCGTGAGGACCAGCACCACGAACGAGTACAGGGCGATCTCGCCCAGCAGGAAGCTCCAGTGGTCCGGGAACACGTAATCCATCAGCCACCGCATCCCACGCGCTGCGCCCAGCCGCTCATCCACGAACGCGACCGCGTCTACCGGCCGGTCCTTGGCGGTGTGGCTCACGATGGGTCTCCCCACCAGGACGGGCCGACAGGCCCCGACATCGGCCCAGCAGCGCGCAGCACACCGGCGCTGTCGATAGTCAGCGGCAGCTGCGGCAGCGGCCTGCCTGCGGGGCCGAACTCGACGCTGCCACCGTCCAGCACGTCGAATGTGGAGTAGTGGCAGGGGCACACCAGCGCCGGCCCCTTGGACTCGGTGGATGGGCTGAGCGGGTCTCGAAACAGCGATATCGCGCACGCGGCATGGGTGCAGATCTTCGAGTAGGCAAGGATGCCCTGCGGTGCCCAGTCCGCACGCTCGGCGGGTAGCCGCAGCGTCGCGGGGTCAACGCGCACCACCACGACGGGGGAGCCCAGGTCCTCCTGATCGGCGCCCTGCGGGAACGCGGTCTGAAAGCTCCGTTCGATGATGTCGGCCGCGAGCATCGGGTTGCCCTGCTCGTCCACGAGCGCGCGCCCTGCCCGCCACGGTGTGCGTCGCAGCTGCTCCTCGAGACCAGGGCCGAGCGCCGCCACGGGAATCACGACCGCCGCCGTCAGCCCGGCGCCCGCGACCCCGGCGGCGCCGGCGAGTAGCCGCCGGCGAGTGATGCCCTCCACACCCTCGGCGGCCTGCTCGATGACTTCACGAGCGGCGTCTGGGTCGGCCAGGCGGGGGCGCGGCTCGACCTTCGTCTCTTGGGGCACCAGCCAGCGGCCCGCGAGCACGAGCGCACAAGCCAGCAAAGCGAGCGCCGCGCCGAGTGCGAGGCCCAGCAGCTGCGTATTCGGGTCGAGCACGAACAAGGCGACGAACGCGAGCGCCGCGACGGGCACCAGCAGCAGCACAGCCACGACCGATAGCTCCGCCCATGCGGGTGCGCCTGTGTGCCGCTCAGAGGGGTCCACCTCGGGCTGCCCCTGGCGGCGGGAGCGCAGCGCTCCGGTGCGCCACAGCGCGAACATCACGATCGCCTTCCAGGCCCGGCTCATGCGTTGCTCCCTGGCCGCGGTGGACGTTCGGGCTGCTCGCTCGTGCGCTCGCCGAGCAGCCTGGCGATCAACAACAGGGCGGCGGCGGCCAGCAGCCACGCGACCATTCCCTCGGGGATTGGGCCGATCCGACCGATGCCCCAGCCACCCAGGTTGTCTGGGTGCTGGATGCTCTGGATGTAGCGCGCGAGCGAGTTCACCTCCGTGTCGGTGAGCTCGCCTTCGCCGAAGCGAGGCATCACATACGGGCCGATCCGTACCGCCTCACCGACCTGTCTCGGTGTCGCCTGATTCAGCGCAGGGACGATCGCGCCGGTCACGATCCCGCCCTGACCCTGGATCGTGTGGCAGCCCGCGCAGTCCAGTCCGAACAGACGCTGCCCTTCCGCGAGCGATCCTCGGTTCGGCTGCACTGTTGGAATGCCAGGGCCGCCGAACGATCCGACGTAGGCGACGAGCGCCTTGATCTTGCTCGGCGGAAATGCGGGACTCGTCCGCAGCGGCTGGCCTCCGGGTTGGGTAGCGGCATTCGTCCGGTCTGCAGGTAGAAGTCCGCCGCCAGCGCGCCGACGCCATGCAGGCTCGGGGCGCGGCCACTGATGCCCTGCGCGCTCAGACCGTGGCATGACGCGCAGGAGGAGTCGAACAGCGCGTGACCCTGCGCCACCAGCCCAGAAGGAGCGGCAGTGGAAGTGGGCGAGGGGGTTGCGCTGGCGTCCCAGTGAGCGGCGAAGTCAGTCAGCGCGAGCGCGCCGCACCCAAGCGCCACCATCATCATCAGCCGGCGTCTCATCGGCCCGCCGGCTCCCGCAGCGGCAGCCCGGTGCTCCGGTCGGCGTAGCGGTCGCGGCGCTGCTGGCGTCGCTCCTCGGTGAGCATCGCGCTCATCGCGACCACGATCGCCAGCACACCCATCACCACGCCGCCGGCCACCAGCATCAGCACCCCAGCTGTCTGCTGGTCCGCGAGCGCCGAGACGTGCAGGGCCCGCGCCGGCGCCAAATAGAACGGGTAGCGGACGTGCTCATCGAACAGGAACACGCCGGCAGGAATCGACATCACGAGCATCGCGGCCATGAACCACGAGAACCTCGCGATCGCACCAGGCGGGCGCGGAATCGGGTCGGCCGCGAGCAGCGGCAGCAAGAACAGCGTGCCCGTCCAGAAGTAGGCGGCGTGCTCGAGCGCATGGAGTGTCTGGTCGCGCAGCGCCGCTTCATAGACACCCGTCAAATGCGTGGCGAGCACCACAACCGTGAACAACAGGAACCCGCACGCCGGCCTCGTCAACAAGCGCACCGGGCGGCTACGCAGAACCACTACCAGCACACGTCGAGCAGCCGGCGTGGAGGCGCTTAGCGCTAGGCGCACCGGCGCACCCCACAACAGCAGCATCGGTGCGAGGAGGATCAGCAGCAGATGCTCGATCACATGCACCGACAGCAGCTCATCCGCGTACTGGTCGACCCCCGACATCAACGCGAGCGCTAGGACCACCAGGCCCGCCAGAAACGAAACCGCCCGCCAGATCGGCCAGGGCGAGGAGGCACGGCACATGCCCCACACGTAAAGCCCAGCCGTCATCCCC
>CAWEKF010000004.1:0-41597 GCA_963809705.1 uncultured Solirubrobacterales bacterium
AAACAGCGAACGGTCGCGAACTGGGCCACGTTCGACGAACGAACGGCGAGGTACGCTCGGCGCCTCGCAGCTGAGCCTGATAAGACGAACCGGTACGTGGCAAGCGAGGAAGCCGATGCCGATAGCCGGGTGTCGCTCGCGGCCAAGCCATCGACCAGTAGCCTCAGCAACGGCGGTGGCCGAAGCGGCTGGGACGAATGACGATCCAGGTAGTGGGGGATCATTGAAAGGCGCCATGTCGAATTCGTGGCGTGGTGCTGCTTCTAGGTGCATGTGGACCCGCGAGCACGATGACTGCAGTGGTGCGATCTGGTCGATGGCGCGGCGATGTTGTGGAGTGATGTTGTTGGGGCAACGACCGTTGGGCGGGAAGCGAGCACGTTGACGGTTGTTTGGGCGGCTTGAACATTGCTCCGGTGACTGTGAAGGCGGGCGACAATGCAACGGGAAAGGTGCTCACTGCGCCGCCGCGCGGCGAAGTGGAAGGCCCCAACCACGCATACGGCAACGGGGCCTGTGTGGACGGCAGCGGGGAAACGATTCCGATCGCGGCCAAAGGAGCGGCGCCGAGCATTGACAATGCCTGCGCGGTGGCTTTCCCGAGCACGCCGTCGCACGCGCACGCAGACAATCCCAACAACGCCTTCTCCTGGAACTGCTACGAGGGCGCCCCAACCGAAGAAGAAAAAGGCGAAGGCTCTGCGACCTTGCCACCCTTGGCCAAACTAGGCAGCGAACTGGTCACCTTCCCGCTCCCGATCGTCGTGCCCCCGCCCGTCCTTGCCAAGACCGGCAACGTGGCGCCGGTCAAGGGGAGTGTGCTTATCGAGCTTCCTGGCAGCAAAACCTTCGTACCCCTGGCCTCGCTGACCCAGACCGTTTGGCACCGTCATCGAAGCCGCGAACGGCACCGTGAGCGTGACGACCGCCAACCCCAACGGCACGACCCAGACCGGCCAGTTCTTCGGCGGCCAGTTCATTCTCTTGCAGGGCAAGAACGGACTGGTCATAGCGAAGCTGAACGGTGGCAACTTCTCGGTGTGCCCGACGGCGCGTGAGCGGGCCCACCGCGCCAGCGCATCCGCCGCTGCGCTCAGCGCGCCCCAAGCGCGGGAGGCCGCCTCGGGCAAGCACGTCGTGCGCAAGCTGTGGGCCAACGCGCACGGCAAATTCTCGACTCAAGGCAACTACGCTGCCCGCGCGGTCCAGGGCACGGAATGGCTGACCGAGGATCTGTGCGAAGGCACCCTGATCAAGGTGACCCGCGACAAGGTCGTGGTCACGAACCTGGTCAACCACAAGCACGTCGAGGTCAAGGCCGGGCACAAGTCTTTGGCGAAGGCTCCCTGACGATGCGCTGCGCTTAGCCGAAGCCTGGCCAGGGTCAATCGGCCTCGACGACCGCGGCCAGCGGGCCGGGTTTGTCCTGCTCGGCTCCTTCCTGGCCTCGTTCCTGTTTATTCGCACGAGCGCGCGGCTGATTCGCAACCCCAAAATCACCTGGTGGCCGGGGAGCGTGACCACCAAAGGCGTAGTCGGTTCATCTATGGAAGACCGGGCCGCATGCGGCCCGGTCCCGGCCCGTACATGTACGGGCCGGCCACCCGGCGCATGCGCCGGGTGGGTCATCTAGAGGAGAGTCACCGGCGCGCCTACAGCCTCACGGCTCGCGCAAAGGTCTGAGCGCCGCATCCAGTTCCCGTCGCGAGGAGATGCCAAGCTTGCGGTAGACATTGCTGAGGTGACCCTTGACGGTCTGAGTGGTGACGAACAGGGCTTGGGCGACCTCTTGGTTGCTGCGGCCCGTGCCCACCATGCGCGCCACCCGCAGCTCGCTCGGGGTGAGCGCGTCCACGCCGGTCTGCCATGGCCTGCGCGGGCGCGCTCCGGCTGCCAGCAGCTCCTCTCGCGCGCGCTCAGAGAGCGGATCGGCGCGGCAGCGGTGCGCCAGCTCCTGTCCGCGCAGCAGCGGCTCACGAGCCTTGGCCCTATGGCCTTCGCGTCGATGGTGAGCGCCCAGGTCGATCAGCGCACGAGCCAGCTCCAACTTGGCGGGGCTTTGCTCGAGCTTCTCAACCGCCTCGCCCAGCAAGGCCTCTCGCTTCTCGGCGGGCGCCAAGGCCGCCTGTGCGCGCAGCGCCACTCCGATCCCGCGCGGCACCTCGGCCCGGTGCGCCAATTCCAGCTCGCTCTTGGTCAAAGCTCGCGCCTGCTCGGGTTCTCTCTCCCCGATTGCAAGCGCCAGCTCCGAGCGCCACGCGACCACGTTCGGGTTCGATACCTCAAGCGCCTCGCATGCCTCGCCACAGGCGCGCAGATCCACGATCGCCTCGGCGGTCTTTCCACGAGCGCGATGTACGCGCCCGCGCGCCTCCAACAACGTGATCCCTGCTGGCGTGCCTGCTAGCGCAGGGGAGCGGGATCGATTCAAGCAGCGCGGCCGCGTCCTCAGACCGGCCACGCTCGTTCAGCGTCAAAGCGAGGTATCCGGCAATGAAGGGGATCGTGAACAGCAGTCCCAGCTCGCGCGCCATCTCGAGCGTGGCAAAGCCGTCGGCCTCCGCCTCCGCCAGCGCTCCCCGGCGCAGGTAGGTGAGCGAGCGGAACGTGGACCCCGCCAGAAAGCCCAGCACCGAGCCGCGCCTGGCGCGTCGGCAAGCATCTTCTCTGTCAGGGTCAAGGCGTCGTCGAGGCGGTCGATCAACACGAGCCCGAACGCGCCGTGCACTGCCTCCATCGCGTCGGCGCTCTCGCGCGCGAGGAAGCGACCCCGGTTGGGAGTGGTGATGGGTGCGATTCGGCGAGGTGCTTGAGACTCGCTAAGCTTTGGTGCGTTTTGCGGCGCTTTGCCATGCGTGGCCGCACCGTGACTGGCCGCGTCGATGGCTATCGCCCACTGGACAGACCTCTGGTCTGTGTCGAACAGAGGAGGAGAACATGGACGTGTCTGAATTTCGACGACAAGCTGGGTCGCTTACTCGACGTCTGTCGCTTCTATTTGGCGCTGGCGGACTGGTGCTCGGCATGCTCGCTGCGAGCGCGACCGGGGCAGCGGCAGCTCGGCCTGCAAGCTGCACGGGAAGCTTCGAATCGCCCGGGGTGCTCGCGGGAACCTATAGCTCCAATGTCACCGTCGCCGGTGTATGCGCTGTCAACGCCGGGCCAGCTCTCATCAAGGGCAACCTAACGTTGAGTCCAGGGGCGGCTGTGGTGGCAGCCTTCGGTCTTAACGACAACACTGCAAGCGGCAGCTCCAGCCTGACGGTAAAGGGGAATCTCCAGGTCCAGCAAGGGGCTGCGCTGCTGCTCGGCTGCGACCCGCAGAGTTTCCCCTGCATAGACGATCCCAACCCCGAACAGCCAACGCTCTCCAGTCCGGGCGCCGTCTCCGGCAACCTGAGCGAGCAACAGCCGCTTGGCGTGGTGGTGCACAACAGCACGATCGGCGGGAACGTTCAGGAGACTGGCGGGGGTGGCGGCCTCACCTGTGAACCAAGTGGAGCGTTTGGGGCGTTTGGGAGCCCTGTTTACAGCGACTACGAGGACAGCACCGTCAAGGGCAACTTGGACGTGATCGGCCTCACCTCCTGCTGGCTTGGAGTCGCACGCGTGCATGTAGGCGGCAACCTGGACATGCTCCACAACCAGCTCGCCGACCCCGACGCGATCGAGATCATCGCAAACGCCATATCCGGCAACCTGCTCTGCCAGCAGAACAGTCAAGTCTGGGATAGCGCCGACCTCTCAGAAAGTCTCTACCCGCGTCTGGCCGAGCCCAACAGCGTGGGTGGACATCGGATCGGTCAGTGCGTGCTTGCAAGCCCCGCGACCGAAGGAGGTCCCTCCGGACCCGGTCCGTTCTAGGACCCGACCTCTGGCCTGAGTGAGGGCCCCGGAGTCGCATTTGGCTCCGGGGTCGGTCAGACATTTGTCTGATGGAGCTAGTCGGGCTCGAACCGACGACCTCCTGCATGCCATGCAGGCGCTCTTCCAGCTGAGCTATAGCCCCGAGTCTGGGACCAATCCTATAACGCTTGAGCGCGAGAAGTCTGGGCTCAGTCCCGAGGCATGAACTCCGGCACGTCCAGATCGTCTCCAGGCTCGGCGCGGATCGGGCGGCGCAGGCGCGGGAGAGGGGAGTCTCGGTGCGCGCTCGCAGCCGATCCGCCCGGCGCCGTCTGGTCCAGACGGGCCGTCATGCTGCCGTGGGTCAGGCGCACGTCGCGCAGCAGGCGCTCGGCGTTGGTCCGCATCGAGGCCGACAGGTCGCGCAGGTTCTGGGATATCTCGGCGCCGTCGCGCATCACTGCACGCGCAGCTTCGTGTGCGTCGCCCACGATCGCGCGGGCCTCCTCGCGGGCTCGAGCGCGAAGCTCGTTTGCCTTCTCCTGGGCCTCCGCGCGCTCGAGGGCGAGCTGTCGCTCGCCCTCGGCCAGCGTCTCCGAGACCCGCTTCTCGGCATCCGCGAGCAGTGCTGTTCGCTCCTCGCGAACGGCATGCGTAAGCGACTCGGCTTCCCGCTGGGCCTCGCGCACGCGCTCGTCCGCGTCTACGTGGATCGCGCCCACCGCCGCGACCGCCTCGTTGCGGGCCTGCTCGGCTTGCGTGCGCGCTCGCGCCAAAATCTCCGCAGCCTCCTCCTCGGCCGCCAGCACCCGATTCTCGGCGGCTCGGTCGGCCTCCGCGATTCGCTCCGCTGCGCGCTCCTCGGCGCGCTCTCGCAGCTGGCGCGCCGCGCGCTCGGCAGCGTCGACGATCCCCTTGACCCGCTCGCTTGTCTCGCCCACCTCCACCATCCGAATGGTAAAGGGCTTCTCCTGGCGCCATCCGCTCTGAGCCCGCGTATCCTCACCCGCTTGCCAATCTCGGACAGAGTTTCCAGCGTCTGCCCGCCGATCGCGACCGTCCTGGCGCTCCTGTGCGCGCTCGCCTCTGCTGTTCCCGCGAGGAGCGCGGCGGCCGCAACGGCCCCCACCTGCGCGCCGGCCAAGCTCAACGTCTCAGCCGCGCTGGCCGGTGGCGCGCTCACCGTCTCCCCAGCTCCGGACACGCTCGACGCTTCCTATCTCACCCAGATCAGCTTTCTCGGCGCGCCGGCCGCCGAGATCGTGGACCTGGCGGTCTCCGGCTCACGCTCGGGGATCCACACCGGAAAGCTGATCGCCTACTCCCAGGGAGATGGCGCCAGCTTCCTGCCGAGCCACCCGTTCGTCCAGGGAGAGACGGTCACCGTCCATGGCGCCCTGCGTCGCAGCTCCGCCACGACACCGTTCGCGTGGCGCTTCACGGTCGCCGAGGTCGACTCGGTCAGCCGCTCTCTGGAGACGCCTCCGCCGCCTCCACCGCCCGCCAAGTCAAGCGAACAGCAGCGCTTCCTCTCGCGGCCGGACCTGCGTCCCCCCACCGTCTCGGCGACCACGAACACCGGTGCCCAAGCGCCCGGTGACATCTTCCTGGCGCCCTACGCCGGGCCCGGACAGTATGGCCCGATGATCCTCGACGGCTCCGGCAACCTCCTGTGGTTCAAGCCGATCCCCTCCGGCGAGCGCGCCGCGGACCTGCGGGTACAGCAGTACGAAGGCAAACCGGTCCTGACCTGGTGGCAGGATCCGCTCGTCTCCGGCGGTCGCAACGACGCCGCTGTCGTCATCGCCGACGACACCTATAAAGACATTGCGATCGTCCGTGCCGGCAACGGCTACCAGCCGGACCTGCACGCCTTCGACATAACCCCCCAGGGCACAGCCCTGTTCACGGTCTACGACGCGATTCGCTGCGACCTCAGCGCTTACGGCGGACCTGCCGACGGGGCTATCGCGGACACCTCGATCCAAGAGATCGACCTGAAGACCGGCCTGGTCCGCTTCGAGTGGCACAGCCTCGACCACGTTGCACTGGCCAACTCCTACATGCCAATCGGCCACGGTGGCACGCCCACCTCGCCATGGGACTGGTTTCACATCAACGCTGTCTCCGAACCGCCGGGCATGCTCCTGATCGACTCGCGCAACACGTGGGCCGCCTACGACGTCGATCCCAGCGGCGGACAGGTCGTCTGGACCCTGGGCGGCAAGCATTCGAGCTTCAAGATGGGCTCCGGCGCAAGCCCCGCCTGGCAGCACGACGTCCGCGAGGATCCCTCCGGCACATTTTCATTCTTCGACAACGGAGGCACGCCCAAGGCGCACTCCCAGTCGCGTGTGATCGTGCTCGCGCTGGACACCCACAAGATGACCGCCACTTTGCTCTCCAGCTTCACCCACTCGAAGCCTCTGCTCGCCCCGAGCCAGGGCGACTTCCAGCCGCTGGCGGGCGGTAACTGGTTCGTCGGCTGGGGCCAAGAACCGTATTTCTCGGAATTCGCCCCCGCAGGCAGCCTCCTGTTCGACGCCCACCTGCCGCCGCTCTATCAGTCCTACACGGTGCTCAAGTTCCCCTGGACCGGCGATCCGCCTCAACCGCCCCGACTCGCTGTGCGAGCAGGCGCCCACGGCGGCCTGCTCGCCTACGCAAGCTGGAACGGAGCCACGGCCGTCGCCCAATGGCGCCTGCTCGGCGGTTCCAGCCCGCGCTCGCTCGCGCCTCTGCTCACTGCCGTCCGCAGCGGCTTCGAGACGACGATCTCCACTTCGGTCACGCCAAGCTACGTCTCCGTCCAGGCGCTCGGCGCGCAGGGGCAAATACTCGGCAGCTCCGCTCCCGCCCGCTCCTGAGGGCCTACTCGGCATGGCAGGAATCGTTGGAAATCCGTCCTTGCGGACAAGGGCTGTCTCGGGCATGATCGAGCGATGGCCGCGCTTCGTCCCCGCCAGATCGCGATTCTCGCCTTTCCCGAGGTCCAGAGCCTCGATGTCACCGGTCCTTTGGAGGTGTTCGCCGGCGCCCACAAGCTGATCGAGGCCACAGGGCGCGTCGACCGTGGCTATGAGGTGCGGATCGTCAGTCCCAGCGGGGCTCCTTTGCGCACCTCCAGCGGACTGCAGATCGTGCCCCATGCCGGCTTCGAGCAGATGTCCGTCCCGCTCGACACGTTGATCGTGGCCGGCGGCCACGGCTCTCGTGCGCTGAGCGCCGATCCTGCCACCCTCGCCTGGATCGCCGAGGCCTCCAAGCGCGCGCGGCGCACCGCCTCGGTCTGCACGGGCGCGTTCCCCCTGGCCGCCGCCGGCCTGCTCGACGGGCGCCGCGCCACCACCCACTGGGCCGCCGCGCGCCGGCTTGCGCGCCTATACCCCACCGTGCAAGTCGATCCCGAGCCGATCTTCCTGCGCGACGGGGACATCTGGACCTCGGCCGGTGTCACCGCCGGCATGGACCTCGCGCTCGCCCTGGTCGAAGAAGACCTCGACCGCGAGGCCGCCCTGGCGATCGCGCGCCAACTGGTCCTGTTCCTGCGCCGGCCCGGCAACCAATCCCAGTTCAGCGCCACATTGGCCTCGCAAGAGCCCCTGCGCGACCCCCTGCGCGAGGTGCGTCGCCACATCCTCGAGAACCTCGCCGAGGACCTCTCGGTAGAAGAGCTGGCCGTCCGCGCCCACATGAGCCCGCGCCACTTCGCCCGCTCCTTTCGCGCCGAGACCGGTGTGACGCCGGCCCGCTATGTGGAGAGCGTGCGCCTCGAGGCCGCCCGGCGCGCCCTGGAGGACACCTCCCTGTCGGTTGCCGCGGTCGCCCAAACCTGCGGCTTCGGGACCCCCGAGACCCTACGCCGCGCCTTTCTGCGCTCGCTCGGAGTCGGCCCCGCCGAGTATCGCCGCCGCTTCCACCCGGCGGGAGCACCGTCCTCGGAGGAGACGGCGGCCTGACCGAGGCGTGAGCGGAAGTACGCGACACGTACGCCCAACCATCCCAACCCCCACCAGCAGAGGTGACAACATGGACATCGCGATACTCGTCTACCCCCGTTTCACAGCGCTCGACGCCGTCGGTCCCTACGAGGTGCTCAGTCGTCTGCCCGGCGCTCGCGTCACGTTCGTAGCTGAGCAGGCCACCATCCAACGCACCGATACCGGACAGCTCGGCCTGCTCGCCGACGGCACGCTGGAGGACTTGGCCCGACCCGACGTAGTGGTCGTGCCCGGAGGTCCCGGACAGGTGGCCTTGATGGAGGACGGCCCCGTCCACGCCTGGCTGCGAGCCGCCGACGCCGAGTCCGCCTGGACCGCCTCTGTGTGCACCGGCTCTTTGATCCTGGGCGCCGCCGGTCTCTTGACCGGAAAGCGCGCCACCTCCAACTGGCAGGCGCTCGAAGAGCTCAGCGGCCTGGGGGCCGAGGTCGTGCCCGAGCGCGTCGTCTTCGACGGCAAGTACGCCACCTCCGCAGGTGTGACCGCCGGACTCGACATGGCGCTTGCCCTGGCCGCCAAGATCGCCGGCGAGCAGGTTGCCCAAGCGATTCAGCTCGGCCTCGAGTACGACCCCGAGCCTCCTTTCGACGCCGGCTCGCCCCACAAGGCGCCTGCCGAGATCGTCGAGGCAGTGCGGTCCTACTCTCGTTTCGAGCAGGTCTCCTGACGCGGCGGTGACATTCGGGTTTGAGTGTGCCCGGTCGGGGCGCCTCTGGGGTTGTGTATTTCAAGTTTGGGGGCGCCCCGCGCGCGCGTAGGGGGTCTTTTTCGAAGAACCGTCCGGGGTCGGGCGCTAACCTGCGCTGTCCGATGGCAGAGCGCCGCTATGACCCGTCTGAGATAGAGCCCCGCTGGCAAGCGGTGTGGGCGCGCGAGCACACCTGGGAGGTCTCCAACGAGCCGGTCCTCGGAGAGGCCGAGGATGCCACCTCCTACGTCCTTGAGATGTTGCCCTACCCCTCCGGCGAGCCCCACATCGGGCACCTCAAGAAATACGCCGTTGGCGACGCTATCGCCCATTTCCATCGCCGCACCGGCCACCGTGTGCTGCACCCGATGGGCTACGACGCCTTCGGCCTGCCCGCCGAGAACCACGCGATCAAGACGGGCGTGCACCCGCGCGAGTCAACCGCCGCCTCGATCGCCTCCTTCCAGCGCCAGTTTCGCTCCTGGGGAATATCGATCGACTGGTCGCGCGAGCTCTCCACCCACGAACCCTCCTACTACCGCTGGACCCAATGGATCTTCCTGCAACTGTTCGAGGCTGGCCTGGCCTACCGGCGCGAGGCCGCCGTCAAGTGGTGTCCCAACGATCAAACGGTCCTCGCCAACGAGCAGGTGATCGACGGCTGCTGCGAGCGCTGCGGCGCCGTCGTCGAAGTCAAGCAGCTCGAGCAGTGGTTCTTCCGGATCACCGACTACGCCGAGCGCCTGCTCTCTGACCTCGACGGGATCGCCTGGCCCGAGCACGTAAAGACGATGCAGCGCAACTGGATCGGCCGCTCCGAGGGAGCCGAGGTCACCTTCCGCTGCGAGGACTTGGATCCCGCCCACCCGATCGACTATCCCGTCTTCACGACGCGGCCCGACACCCTGTTCGGCGCCACCTTCTTCGTCATGGCCCCCGAGCATCCCGATGTCTTGCGCCTGGTCGAAGGAACGCCCCGAGAGCAGGCGGTTCGGGACTACATAAACCAAGCCCTCACCGAGTCCGGCGAGGAACGCGGCTCTCTTCGAGAAGCCCAAGACCGGCGTCGCCCTTGGGCGCACCGTGGTCAATCCAGTCAACGGCGAGGCGATCCCCATGTATGTCGCCGACTACGTCCTCATGGAGTACGGCACCGGCGCGATCATGGCCGTGCCCGGTCACGACGAGCGCGACCACGCCTTCGCGCAGGCCTATGACTTGCCGATTCGCCGCGTGATCGAGGAGGTCCCGGACGACGGGGGCGACACTCACGCCTGGGAGGGAGAGTTGCCTTATGTGGGCGACGGTCCGCTGGTCAGCTCCCATCCCGACTTCGACGGTATGAACAGCCGCGACGCGCTCACCGCGATCGTGCAGTGGTTGGATCGTGAGGGCAAGGGTCACGCCTCGGTCAACTACCGTCTGCGAGATTGGTTGGTGTCGCGTCAGCGCTACTGGGGCTGTCCGATCCCGATTGTCTACTGCGAGACGTGCGGCATGCAACCCGTGCCCGCCGACCAGCTCCCCGTAGTCCTGCCCAACATCGAGGACTACGCGCCCCAAGGCCGCTCGCCGCTCGCCGCGGCCGAGGACTGGGTCGCCACGGAGTGCCCGTCCTGCGGTGGCCCCGCCCGGCGCGAGACCGACACGATGGACACCTTCGTCGACTCCTCCTGGTACTTCCTGCGCTACTGCGACGCCCGCAACGATCACGCCGCCTGGGATCCCGAGGCTTTGCGCCAATGGATGCCCGTTGACCAATACATCGGCGGTGTGGAGCACGCGATCCTGCACCTCATGTACGCGCGCTTCTTCTGCAAGGCCTTGGCGGATCTAGGCCAGCTCGACTTCCAGGAGCCCTTCAAGGCCCTGTTCACACAGGGCATGGTCACCAAGGACGGGGCCAAGATGTCCAAGTCCAAGGGCAACGTCGTCTCGCCCGCCTCGATCGTCGAGCGCTACGGCGCCGACACCGCCCGCTGCTACATCCTGTTCGTCGGCCCCCCCGACCAGGACGCCGACTGGTCGGACGAGGGCGTCGAGGGCGTCCACCGCTTCCTCACACGGCTGTGGCGCCTGGCGGCGGAGACGGCCGAGCGAGGATCGAACGGCTCCCTGCCGTCGCCGGAGGCCTTCGGCGAAAACGGCTCCTTGGACGGCGACGACTTGGAGCTTGCGCGCAAGGCCCACTGGGCGATCGAGAAGGTCTCCGAAGACATGCGCCGCTTCGCTTTCAACACCTGCATCGCGGCGGTCATGGAGATGCTCAACGAGTGCTCGCGGATGCGCGACACATTGCACGTGGACAGCTTGCGCTTCGGTCTCGCAACGGCCGCCTCGCTCTTGTTTCCGTTCGCGCCGCACCTGTCCTGCGACGTCTACGACATGCTCACCGGCCAGCGCATCTGGGAGCAGCCATGGCCCCACGCCGACCCCGAGATGCTCGAGCGCGAGGCCTACGAGCTGGTCTGCCAAGTCAACGGCAAGCTGCGCGACCGCGTCCAGGCGCCATCCGATGCCTCTGAGGAGGAGCTCAAGGCCCTGTGCCTGGCCGCGCCGAACGTGGTTGCCCACATCGACGGGCACGAGATCGTCAAGGAGATTGTGGTGCCGGGGCGCCTGGTGAATCTAGTCGTCCGCTGACGGCCGCCACAGCGTGCTGACCGAGCGCCTCGATCGAGGTGTCCGGCAATCGCGCGGCCAGGCCGCGCGGTAGCCACCAGTTCCACTTGCCGAACAGCTCCATCGCGGCGGGCACCAGCACCAGGCGCACAATCGTCGCGTCGATCGCAATCGCGATCGCGCAGCCCAGCCCCAGCTCTTTGATCGAGGGCACGCCCGTGAGCGCGAACACCGAGAACACGCACACCATGATCAGCGCCGCGCTCGTGATCGTGGACGCGCTCGAAGACAGGCCCTGCGCCACCGCCGTGGGGGTGTCCCCAGTCGCCGCGTAGCGCTCGCGGATGCGGCTCAGCAGGAACACCTCGTAGTCCATCGACAGGCCGAACACCACCGCAAGCACCAGCGGCGGGATCAGCGTTTCGATCGTGCCGAACACCATCACCAGCACCCCATACGCCGCGCCCACCGACAGCAGGTTCATGAGCACCGCCTTCAACGGCAGCACGATCGAGCGCAACAGCAGCATCAGTACGAGGAACGTCACGCTCATCACGAACAGCGCCACCTTCCACATCGAGCCCATCACGCCCGCGCGATAATCGCTCAGGTACGGGCCGATCCCGCCAAGCTGCGCATCCGCGGGCAGGTGCGTACGGATGCGCGTCACAGCTTCCTGGACCTGGGAGGACTCGCCCTCGTGGCGCGGCGCCGCGCGGATAAGCACTTCGCTGCCGTTGTGCGAGAAGATCGGGGGCCGCACGCTCAGAACCTCGGGATCGGCGGCCAACACACGCTTCACCGTCGCCGCCTCTGAGGTGGGCGCCACCGCTTCGAGCGGCTCCGAAGCGCCGGCTCCTGTCACCTTCGCGGCCGCATCGAAGCCGCGCAGCGTCTCGTTGCCTTTCGGGAATTGGTGCAGCGCGCCGTCCGCGGTGTGCAGGCGCAACGCCGGTGTCGCAAGCGCCAGCATCACGATCGCCGCCACCGACACCGTCAAAGCGGGGCGACGTGTCACGCGCGCGGTCCAGCGCTCCCAGAATCCCGCGCGTGCGCGTGCGGGGTCGGCTTTACGCGCTGGGCTCAGCGCGGTCCTCCAGCGGCTCATCAGCTCCGATATGCGCGTGAACATGCGTCCCGTGCTGTACGCGCGGTGGCCCAGCAGCGAGATGATGCTCGGCAGCAGCGTGGCCGCCGCAAGCACCGACACGCTCACCACCACGATCGCTCCCAGCGCCATCGAGCGGATCGCCGTGGCGTGCACCAGGAACAGCCCCGCGAGCGCCGTCACCACCGTGGCGCCCGAGAAGATCACCGCCACCCCTGAGGTCGCGAGCGCGGTCGCGCGCGCCTGCTCCGGCGGGCTGCCCGCGCGCACCTCCTGGCGGTAGCGCGCGAGCACGAACAGCGAATAGTCCACCGCCACGCCGATCCCGATCATCGAGGCCATGTTCGTCACGAACACCGACATTTCCATCGTCAGCGACAGCAGATAGATGATCGCGCCCGTGACCATCACCGATACCACGCCCAGCGCCAGCGGCAGCGTGGCCGCGAGCAGCGAGCCGAACACCACGATCAGGATTAGCGCCACGATCGGAAAGCCGTGCGCCTCAGCGGAGGCGAGATCCTTCTTCGATAGGTCCTGAAGGCCCGCCCACAGCGCGCTCTGGCCCACCAGATGAAGCGACACCGGCGACCCTTCCGGGCCGTTCAGGTCGAGGCGTTTGCGAAGTTCGCTCGCCACATTGGTCGCTCCTTCTTCGGTCACGTTCAGTCGCAGCGGGATCACCAGCGTGCGCTGACGCGCGCTCGCCGCGAGGATCGCCTGTTCTGCGTAGCTGCGCGTCGCGGGCGGCATGCTCGCGTGCGGTGCCCCGTGGATCTCCCTCGCAAGGCGTGTGATCGCCGCGCGCATATCCGTCGCGCTCGCGCCCGCTGCCGGCACAACCACCGCGCCGAGCGTCGCGCCCTGCTCGCCGGGGAACGAATGCGCCACCGACGTCAGCACCTTCTGAGAGCCGGAGCCGGGAATCGTGTAGCCACCGCCCGACAGGTGATCGCTCTGATGCGCCGCTAGTGGCGCCGCCACGACCACCAATACGCCCCATAGTGCCAGCACCAGCGTCCTGCGGCGCCGTAGCCAGCCGTCCAGTCTCAGCATCAGGTTCTGCATTCCGACCCCTTGGTCATTCGGTTTGGCTGTCCAGCCAGTTTCTTGGTTCGGGAGATTACTCGGTGTGACGGAGGGCACAGAGCGGCTCGTGTCGGAGCGCTGACTTACACTCGACCTGTGCCAGCCCTCAAGCCCGCCTATCTAATCCACGGCGACGATCACGGCGCCGTCGGCGAGCGGCGCTCTCGCTTGAAGTCGCTGGCCGAATCAGACGGCGACGCGGCAAGCGTGGAGGTCTTGACCGGCGACGCGGGCACTCCTGAAGCCGTAGCGCTCGTCCTCTCCACAATGACGTTCGCAATCGGCCAGCGCGTGATCGTGGTGGACGGGGTGGAGCGCTTCAAGGACGCCGAAGTGACCGAGCACATCAGGCCGGCGATGGCGACGATGCCACCTGATACGACGATCGCCTTCTTCGCGCGCGAGGAGGGCCGCACGAAGGCTCCGGCAGCTCTGCACGAGGCGGTCAAGAAGGCCAAAGGCCAGGTGGTCAGCGAGGCCACGATCAAGCCGTGGGAGCTGGCGGGCTGGGTGCGCGAGCAGGCAAAGCGTATGGGCCTGTCGCTCGACGCGTTCGCGGCCAAGACGTTGGTGGCACAGGTGGGCGAGCGTCAGCAGCGTCTGTTGCGCGAGCTGGAGAAGCTGTCGCTTGCCGCCGATCCGAGCGACAGCCCGATCAAGGTGAGCGCTGAGGACATCGAAGGTCAGGCGGCCTACTCGACCGCATGGCGAGCTTTCTCGCTGGCCGATTCCCTTGTGGGAGCCGATGCCGGCGAAGCGGTGCGCGCCTACCTACGCCTGCGTGCCCAGGGCGAGCGGCTGTCGGGGCTCGTCTACCTGATGGCCCAGCGCCTGCGCGACGCCGAGGGTGTGTCGGTGCGCTTGCAGGCGGGGGAGCCGCCGGCCGAGATCAAGCGTGGATTGCGGATGCCTCCGCGCGCGGCCGATCGCTTCATCGCCGACGTGGCGCGCACCGAGCCCGAGCGTCTGAGGGCGGCGGTAGGTCGCATCGCCGACCTGGAACTCGACACGC
Source organism: uncultured Solirubrobacterales bacterium (assembly GCA_963809705.1). Taxonomy (GTDB): domain Bacteria; phylum Actinomycetota; class Thermoleophilia; order Solirubrobacterales; family Solirubrobacteraceae; genus Palsa-744. Next base: position 14,367 of record CAWEKF010000004.1, read on the forward strand.
GGGGGGGAGCGCCCTTGAACGGTTCGCGCACTTCGCTCTCATCGCTGGAAGAAGACACGCTCGCAATGCGAGCGATCCTCGCTGTCGCGAGCTAGGACTTGCCGGCTGCTACGCGTGCGGCGCGGGACTTCTTGCGGGCGCCCGTGTTGCGATGCAGGGCGCCGCGCTTGACGGCCTTGTCGATCGTGCGCACGAGGCGACGGTGCTCGGTCTCGGTGGCCTCGCCGTCGCTCTCCTTGGTGAGCGCTTCCAGGCGACGGAAATAGGTCTTGATCGCCGAGGTGTATTCGCGGTTCTCCAAGCGCTCGCGCTCAGAGCGGAGGATGCGCTTCTTTTGGGATGCGATGTTGGCCATGTGAAAGGACGCTTGCGACCTGAGGAGCCTGCCGGGGCGCGCCGCGCAGCGCCGTACTATAGCGCCCCGTGTCTGTGAGCGCCGGAGAACAGGAGGAGCCACCGGAGCCGCCACGCTCGGGCAACGTGGCCCGCAACACGGCGATCTTCTCGATCGCGACCGGCATCTCGCGCGTGGTGGGGTTGGCGCGCGAAGTGGTCGCCGCCAGCTTCTTCGGCACGACCGGGGCCGCGTCGGCCTTCACGCTCGCCTTCCAGGTGCCGAATCTGGTCAGCAACCTGTTCGCCAACGCGGCCCTCTCGGCCGCGTTCGTGCCCGTGTTCACCGACCTGTTGCAGCAGGGCAGAAAGCGCGAGGCCTTCCGCTTGGCCTCGACCCTGTTTTGGATCATCCTGATTGTGTTGGGCGCTCTCACGGCCTTCTTCGTGTTGGCCGCTGGCTTGATCATGCCCTTGTTCACGGGCCCCAAGTTCGGCCCTGAGCTGGACGCCTTGACGGTGGGTCTGTCCCAGGTTCTGTTCCCGGTCGTGTTGCTGCTCGGCTTGAACGGGCTGCTCGTGGGGATCCTGCAGTCCTACGACCATTTCACGATTCCGGCGATCTCTCCGGCCGTGTGGAACATGGTGATCATCGTGTTGCTCGTGATCCTGCGTCCCCACTTCCCGGGGGGCTATGAGAACGGTAACCAGCTGTATGCGTATGCGATAGCGATTCTGGTCGCCACGTTCGTGCAGATGCTGATGGCCTTTGGCGCGCTCGGGCGGATCGACTTTCGCTTGCAGATGTCGATCGATTGGCACGATCCCCGCATCAGGCAGGTGTTCACGCTGATGCTGCCGGTGACGATCGGCCTTGGCATCGTCAACCTCGACCAGCTGATCAACTCGGTGTTCGGGACGCTCGTCTCCGAAGAAGCGCCCCGCGCGATCGACAACGCGTTTCGTATCTACATGCTGCCGCAAGGGCTGTTCAGCGTGGCGGTCGCGACGGTCTTGTTTCCGACACTCAGCCGGATGGCCTCGCGCCGCGACGTGTCCTCGATGCGCCGCACGCTCGGCACCGGGATGCGCCAGATCAACCTGCTGTTGATCCCGGCCGCGGCGTTCATCATCGTGCTGACGACGCCGATCGTGCAGCTCGTCTTCGAACGCGGCAAATTCGGACCCGAGTCCACCCACCTAGTCTCGATCGCCCTGTTCTGGTTTGCCTTCAGCCTGCCATTCGGCGGCGTGAACCTGCTCTTGACGCGCACGTTCTTCGCGGTACAGCGACCTTGGATACCGACGCGGCTGGCGGGCCTGAACATTGTCGTGGACATAATCGTGAGCGTCGGCCTGTACAAGCCGCTGGGGATCGCCGGTCTGATCATCGGCACGGTCGCGGCCAACGCGGTCATGACGGCTTTGCAATTGCATCGCTTGCGGATCGGTTTCAACGGGCGCCTGGAAGGCAGGCAGACGACGATGATCACCGCCCGCATCATGGTCGCCTCGGCTTTGCTCGCGGGCGTCTCTTGGGTCGTCTGGTACCCGTTGCACAAGTTGCTTGGCGCCTCCTTCCCGGCCCAGCTCGTCAGCCTCGGCGCCGCCGGAGTGGCGGGGGTGCTCGTGTATGTGAGGGCGGTGTTCGCGATGAAGGTGCCCGAGGCCCACCAGGTGCACCGCTTGATCATGGCCCAGCTGGGTAGGGCCTGATCTGCGTTCGCTAAGCGCTTCGGCTAGAAAGCAGAAGGGCCGAGAAGACTTTCGCCCTCCCGGCCCTGGTCCGGACAAAGATCACCGGGTTACTACTACGTCCCAGGACTTAAATGCGTGTCTATGCCTGGGCGGCTATGACACTCCCAACCACCGGGACTGGCCACCAACACAAGGTCGGTGCGTGGCCCGGTTGAGCCCGAGGGCTCCGGTTGAGTAGGCGATCCGCCGGACCATGAAGGCTAGCGCCTTCTACAGTTTGGACCCGCATGGAACAAGACAAGATCAGGAACCAGGATTCCCGAGGGGATCGATGATGGACCAAGACAAGATCAGGAACCAGGATTCCCGAGGGGATCGATGATGGACCAAGACAAGATCAGGAACTTCTCGATCATCGCCCACATCGACCATGGCAAGTCGACGCTGGCCGACAGGATCCTGGAGCTGACGCACGCCGTCGACGAGCGCGCGATGCGGGCGCAGGTGCTCGACTCGATGGACCTGGAGCGCGAGCGGGGCATCACGATCAAGGCGCAGGCGGTGAAGGTGGCCTATACGGCCTCTGACGGTGAGACCTACCAACTGCACCTGATCGACACGCCCGGGCACGTGGACTTCACGTATGAGGTCTCCCGCTCCCTGGCGGCGTGCGAGGGCGCCTTGCTGGTCGTGGATGCCTCCCAAGGGGTGGAGGCGCAGACGGTCGCCAACACCTATCTCGCGGTAGAGGCTGGTCTGGAGCTGATTCCGTGCCTGAACAAGATTGACCTGCCCGGCGCCGAGCCCGGGCGGGTGGCGGGCGAAGTGGCGGAGCTGATCGGCGAGCCCGACGAGGCGATCCTGAAGATCAGTGGCAAGACGGGCGCGGGCGTGGCTGAGGTGCTCGACGAGCTGGTGCGGCGCGTGCCACCGCCTTCGGGCGACCCGGATGCGCCTCCGCGTGCGCTGATCTTCGACTCCGAGTTCGACCAGTACCGGGGCGTGATTGCCTACATCAGGGTCGTCGACGGAGTGTTCCGCAAGGGCGAGGCGATCAGGGCGATGGCGGCGGGCACACATGCCGAGATCGACGACATCGGCTTCTTCTCGCCGACGATGACGCCGGTGAAGGAGCTGAGCGCGGGCGAGGTGGGTTATCTGATCACGGGCATCAAGGACGTGACGCACCTGAGGGTCGGCGACACGCTCACGACGGAGGTGCGGGGCAAGAGCGCCTCAGAGCCTTTGCCCGGATATCGCGAGGTCAAGCCGATGGTGTTCTGCGGCCTGTTCCCGATCGACTCAGACCGCTACCCGGACCTGCGCGATGCCTTGGAGAAGCTCACGCTCAACGATGCGGCGCTCTCCTGGGAGCCGGAGACCTCCGACGCGCTCGGCTTCGGCTTCAGGTGCGGCTTCCTGGGGCTCTTGCACATGGACATCGTGAGGGAGCGCCTCGAGCGCGAGTACGACCTGGAGCTGCTTGCGACGATGCCCTCGGTCGAGTTCGACCTGACCCTGTCCAATGGGGAGGAGCTGGAGGTCCACAACCCCTCGGACATGCCCGACCCCGGCACGATCGCTGAGATCAGAGAGCCTTTCATCAAGGCTCAGGTGATCGCCCCGCGGGAGTTCGTGGGCGCGGTCATGGAGCTCTGCCAGGAACGCAGGGGCGAGCCGGCGGGCATCCATTACCTCTCGCCCGAGCGCGTGCAGATGAGCTATGACCTGCCGCTCGCGGAAATCGTGCTCGACTTCTTCGACCAGCTCAAGTCGCGCACGCGGGGCTATGCCTCGCTCGACTACGAGCTCAGCGACATGAAGCCCGCCAACCTCGTCAAGCTCGACGTGCTCTTGGCGGGCGACACGGTCGATGCCCTGTCGATGGTGGTGCACAAGGACAAGGCCTATGACATGGGCCGCACGCTCACCGAGAAGCTGCGCAAGCGCATTCCCCGCCAGCAGTACGACGTGCCGATCCAAGCCGCGATCGGCTCGCACATCATCGCCAGGGAGACGGTCAAGGCTTTCCGCAAGGACGTGATCGCCAAGTGCTACGGCGGCGACATCTCACGCAAGAAGAAGCTCCTGGGCAAGCAGAAGGAGGGCAAGAAGCGCATGAAGCAGGTCGGGCGCGTCGAGGTGCCACAGGAGGCGTTCCTGGCCGTGCTTGAGATCGGCGAGGAGTAGGCCTTGGGCCGGGAAGCGCGGTTCCCCCGTTTGGGTGGCGTTGGTTGGTGGGGATCGTCGTTCGTACCCTCCGGAGACCGCGCGTGACGCACATCCTGTAGGCGGACAGCGCCGCAATGTCCCATTGGTAGGCGGGCGGTCGGATAAGGGGGCATGCGTCCCTCCACGATCGAACAGCGCCGGCGCCTGTATCTGCAAGCGCGCGTGGTCATCGCCCGTCACTATCGAGGCCCGCTCACGCTCGACGCGGTTGCCCGGGCGCTTGCCAGCTCGCCGCGTCAGCTCACACGTGCCTTCGCCCAGTTCGGCGAGGCCAGCTTCCACGAGGAGTTGAGCAAGCGCAGGCTGAACGTGGCCGCGCAGCTGCTGATCGAGCAGCCGGCGATCCCGGTGCGCGACGTGGCACGACTGGTTGGTTTCCGCCAAGCCTCACATTTCGCGCGGGCTTTCAGGGGCCGCTATGGGCTCACACCCGCGGCCTTTCGCGCCGAGGGCAGGGCCTATGCGAGAGGCACTCGTTCCGAGTCGGCTGAGGTGTCGCGTACCGCCGGGGCTCCGACCGCCAGGACTACGTCTTCATCCATCCGCGGCGTTTACCTCCCTAAGGCGTCGCATGAACCGGGGTGTCCAGCGCAATCAGCGACTCGACCGGTCCCGCGCCGGGAAGACGCAGGCCCATCAAGGTGCCGCCACCCGGCGCAGGCTGGGCGCTGACGCTGCCGCCGTGCTGTTCGGCGACCTGGCGCACGATCGCCAGTCCGAGTCCCGAGCCGGGGCGCCCGCGCGCCTCGGCGCCGCGGTAAAAGCGGTCGAACACGTGAGGGAGATCGGCGCTTGAGATGCCTCGGCCGTGGTCGCGCACGGTCAGCTTGGCGCCGTGCAGCACGATCTCGACCGGACTGCCGGGTGGGCTGTAGTTGACGGCGTTGTCGACCAGGTTGTTGATGGCTCGCCCGAGGCGCACGGGCTCGCCGGTGAGCACCACCGGGTCGAGCTCGACGTGGAACGTGGTGTCGGACGAATGGCGCCGTGCGCGCTCGACCGCCTCCTCGACGATCTGGTCCAAGCGCACGTCCTCGGCGCCGACGCGCGGCTGCTCGCCGCGGCCCAACTCGATCAGATCGTTCATCAGCAGGGTCAGCTCCTCGATCTGCTCGACCACGTCGTCGAGCATCCGTTGGCGCTCTCCGACCGGCATGTCCTGCTCCTGCTTGAGGATTTCGATGTTCGTGCGCAAGCTGGTCACGGGTGTGCGTAGCTCGTGCGAAGCGTCGGCGACGAGCTGGCGCTGGGCGTAGACCGAGGCGTCGAGCGCGCTCATCGAGCTTCTCCAGGGCGTCGAGCATGGCGTTGAAGCTCACCGCCAGGCGCCCGATCTCATCCTCGCCGGCGGGCTCGATCCGGTTGGACAGATCCTGGGTGCGCGTTACGTGCTCGGTCGCCTCGGTCAGCCGCTTGACGGGCGCCACGGCGGCGCCCGCGACGAGCCTTCCGAGCAGGGCCGCCAGGGCGATGCCGCCGATGTCCAGCAGCACCAGGATCAGGCGCAGGCGCGCGAGTGCGCTGTCCACGTCGGTGAGCGGTTGGGCCAGCTGCACGGCGTAGCCGGGCGGGAGGGCCTCGGTGAGCATGCGCAGGTGGATGCCGTTCGCGCGCGCGTCGCCGAAGAACGATTTCCCGCCTTGTGCGGCAAGCTTGCGCGCCGCGGCGCTGACGGGCAACTGTACGTGGGGGGAAGAGTCGAACCAGATCCTGCCGCTCGAGTCGATCACCTGCTGGTAGCCGCGTACCTGGTTAGGGCCGGGCGGTATCCCGGGAAAGGCACGGCGGCGGTTGCCCAGTCTCGCGGGCAGTCGGGGCAGATGTTCGAAGCGTGCGACCAAAGGTTGAGCGCGCCCGCGCAACTGGCTGTCCACCTGGCCGTATAGCTCGCGCGCGGAGAGCAGATAGGTGAGCGCCGAGGCGAGCACGACCGCGACCGCCACCGCGGCGGCCGAGACGAGCGTGATGCGCCGGCGAAAACTCACGTCTGCCTGCGCTTGGTCCCGGTTTCGCGTGCAGCGAGCATCAGCGTTCTCGCAGGACGTAGCCGACGCCGCGCACGGTGTGCAACAGGCGAGGCTCCCCGCCGGCCTCGGTCTTGCGACGCAGGTAGCCCATGTAGACGCCCAAAGAATTGGAGCTGGAGCCGAAGTCGTAGCCCCAGACGTGCTCGAAGATGATCGAGCGGGTGAGCACCTGTTTGGGGTGGCGCAGGAACAGCTCGAGCAAGAGGAACTCGGTGCGGGTGAGGTTGAGGCTGCGCTCGCCGCGCCACGCCTCGTGTGCCAGCCGGTCCAGACGCAGGTCCTCGAAGTTGAGCGTCTCCTCTTGGTCGATCTCGTCCGCTCGCCGGAGCAGGGCGCGCACGCGCGCCATCAGCTCGCGCAGCGCGAACGGCTTGACCAGGTAGTCGTCGGCGCCCGCGTCTAGGCCGGCCACGCGATCGTCTACCTGCTCGCGCGCGGTTAGCATCAGGACCGGTGTGCGATCGCCGCTCTCGCGCACTCGTCTGCACACTTCCAAGCCGTCGAGCACCGGCATCGAGACGTCGAGGATGACCGCGTCATAGGAACCGTCGACCATGCGCTCCAAGGCGTCCCCGCCGTCGCCAGAGAGGGCTACCTCGTAGCGTTCCAAGGTGAGCGCGCGCGAGAGCGCGTGCTGGACGGCGGGCTCGTCGTCGACTACCAGTATGCGCGCGGTCTCTGCCATATGGGTTGCGCCGCTCCTCGACCGGGCAATGGTGCGCGGTAGAGGTGGGGCTAAGGTGACGGTAGCGCCAAAGAACCTAATTACGAGGCCGAAGAGGATGCGAAGAATCGTCGATCACGACACGCACGCGGCGATTCGCGGGGATCGGAATGGGGCGGGCGGGAACCTTGAGGAGCAGAGCGCCGCGGACGGCCGCATGCGCGAGCCGGTGGATGTGAACGCCGCAGGAGGCATGTCGGCGCAATCGCGGCGCTTGCGCAACGGCTTGATCAGCCTCGCGATCTTCTTTGTGCTGGTCGCTGCCCTGCTGCTGGCGGTACCGGGGCTGCGGTCAGCCGGCGAGAAGATCACCGACGCCAACCTCGCCTGGGTCGCAGCCGGGATCGGGTTCGAGCTGCTCTCCTGCGCCGGCTATGTGGTTCTGTTCGAGCTTGTCTTCAAGATGGAGCGGCGCTTCAGCCGGCGCCTGGCGTTGTCCGAGCTGGCCGTCAATTCCGTCGTGTCGGTGAGCGGAATCGGCGGGATCGCCTTGGGGGCTTGGGTGCTGCGCACGAAGGGCGTATCGGTCGAGCGCATCGCCAGGCGCTCAGTCCTGATGTTCGTGCTGACCAGTGTCGTGAACGTGGGCGCGGTGGCTCTGATCGGCGTTCCGATGTGGCTGGGATTGTTGCCGGGCTCCCAGGATCCTCTACTCACACTGCTGCCGGCGGCGCTCGCGATCGCGACGATCGCGGCCACGCTCGCGGTCGCTGCGCTGGCGGGGCGACTTGCGGTTCGGCGACGTTTGAGCGACGGGCGCATTCACGTCGCGCTCGTGGCGATCAGCGACGGTGTGCGGGCGGCTTTGCGCCTGATCGGCCGGCGCGAGCCGCGCCTGCTGGGAGCGATCGGCTACTGGCTGTTCGACACGCTGGTGCTCTACGTGTGCCTGCTCGCGTACGGCCCCACGCCGGCGTTCTGGGTGGTCGCGATGGCTTACCTGGTGGGTTTGATGGCCAACTCGATACCGATCCCGGCCGGTCTGGTGGCGGTCGAAGGCGGCTTGATCGGGATGCTCGTGCTCTTTCATGTGCGTCCCGTCGCGGCGGTGGTCGCGGCGGTCGTCACCTACCGCGCGATCTCCCTCTGGCTGCCGGCCTTGATCGGCTCGGCGGCCTTCTTCAGCTTGCGCCGCGAGATCGGCGAGCCGGTGGGCGCCTCGCCCGAGCCGGCGCCTGGGAGCTAGGAGGCGAGTCGTTCGCTCGCGGCCAGGGCCGCTTGGGTCTTCTGGCAGGGATGGCCGGGGAGTCCGTTCATGGCTGTCTGCACACGCACCGGGATCGGCCCGGACAGGCCAGGGCAGTAGGCGGGTGGGGGAAGCTTTTCGCCTGGCCCGCCAGGCGCGTTGATGGGGCGCAGCTTCGCGGTCGCGGCCAAAGCGTCGGCCGGGGTGTCGGAGAACACGTCGATAGCCAGGCGCCCGCTGTATAGCTCGATCGAGTGTTCTTCGTCATAGATCGTGGCCGGCACGCCTCGGATCAGGGCGTTGCGCTGGGGGCCGAGCGCGCTGTTGGAGTGCAGGCCGTAAATCACGGTGCTCACCTGCAAGGGCAGCAGACAGCTGCCACCACCGCCGAGCAGGCCCTTGCCGTTGACGCAGTCGCCGTAGTAGAGGCTGTCGCCGATCCCGGCGCTGTAGCTCTTGAGCCCATCCGCGGCGGCGAGCGGCTTGCCGAGGAAGGTGGGGCCCGCCCAGTAGAGACGGTAGTAGGGGAAAGTCTGCGCTTCGGCGAGCGCTTTTGCTTCCAGCGGCGGGGGATGGGTGGCGCCGCAGCCGGCGGCGAGCAGGACGGCGGGCAGCAGAGCGAGCGCGAGCAGGCTGCGGCTGCTCCTCCAGGGCGTTCTCATCGACGCTGATTATCGGCGACCGTGGCCGCCGGTGCGCAGCGCGACCTGGGGGCGCCGATCCGTCGCTGCGCAGCGTGGCTGCGGGAGGCCCCATCCGTCGTCGCGCAGCGCGACTTCGGGGGCGTCCATCTGTTCGTAAGGACATAGGCGCGACTCGTCCAATTTGAGTTCGACTCGCGCGAATGCTGGGGCTCGGCGGGGTAGCACGCCGAGCCTCAGCCAACTTATCGGCTCGCCTTCGTTGAGCCGATAACCACTTGGGTTCGTCTCGTGTGGTGGGTGGCCTCGCCATACTGGGGCGCTGTGGAGAGCCCGGCACTCACCGAGCGCGCGCCCACGCTCGGGCAAGGGCGCGCGCTGCTTGCCGACGGCAATCTCTCCCTGGCGCTGTCGTTCGCAGGCGTGCTGATCGCGGCGTGGCTGGTGGTGGCGCCGCGCTCGCCGGATTTGGCGGCGCAGACCTATCGTGCCTGGTTGTTCGAAAATTCTGGCTTCAGCGTCTGGGACAACAATTGGTATGGCGGCCATCACCTGCCCGGCTACAGCCTCGTGTTCCCGTGGCTGGCCCTGGTCTTGGGGATCAAGCTGGTGGGGGCGGCGGCGGTGCTTGTGTCCACGTTCGCTTTCGAGCGGATCGCCTACGAGGTGTATGGGCCGCGCGCGCGCTGGGGCGTGGTCTGCTTCGCGGTGGCGGCCGCGGGTGACCTGTGGATCGGCCGGATCACGTTCGCGCTCGGGGTCACGTTCGCCACGCTTGCGGTGTGGGCCCTCGTGCGCGAGCGGCCCTGGTTGGCCGGTGTGCTCGCCGCTGTGTGCGCGGCCACGAGTCCGGTCGCGGGCCTGCTGCTGGCGCTGGCGGGAGCCACGCACGTGCTCGCCACGCGCAAGGCGCGTGCCGGTTTTGCCTTGGTCCTGCCAGTCCTGTTGGTCGTGGCGCCCTTGGAGCTGCTGTTCCCGGAGGGCGGCTGGGAGCCGTTTGCTGCCAGCTCGGTGACCGCCACGCTTGCGGTCACGCTTGCCTTTCTGTATGCGGTGCCGCGATCGGAGCGACTGTTGCGGATCGGGGCCCGGGTCTACCTGGGCGTGACGATTCTGTCGATTGCCCCGACGCCGATGGGCAGCAACATCGACCGCTACGCCGTGCTGTTGGCTGGGCCGCTGGCCCTGTGCGCGCTCGGGCGCGACGGTTTCAGGCAGCCGGGTCGGCCTTTGGCTGCGGTCGTGGCGGCGGTGGGACTGATCGTGGTGTGGACGGCCTGGGGTCCGGTGCGCGAGAGCGCGGGGATCGCCGGCGACCCCTCCACGCGCGCCGCCTATTACTTGCCGCTGGAACGTTTTTTGGATGTGCACGGGGGCTCGCTGGTGCGGGTTGAGGTCCCCTTCACCCATTCCCACTGGGAGGCGGCCCTGCTGGCCCCCAAGTTCTCGCTGGCCCGCGGTTGGGAGCGCCAGCTCGACACCAAGTACGACCCGATCTTCTTCAAAGAAGGCCTCACCGCGGCGGCCTACCACGCCTGGCTTGCCAACAACGCGGTCGTCTATGTGGCGCTCCCGGACGTGCGACTCGACGGCTCAAGCGACGAAGAGGCGGCCTTGATTCGCGCGGGACAGCCCTACCTGCGCGAAGTGTTCTCAAGCGCCCATTGGCGCGTGTTCGCAGTGCTCGGCTCCACGCCTCTGGCCTCGGCGCCGGGGCAGCTGACGAAGCTGGGCCACGACTCGTTCAGCCTGCGCTTCTCGGGGGCTGGCGAGTCGCTTGTGAGGTTGCACTACACGCGCTACTGGACCGTCATTGAAGGTCACGCGTGCCTGGCGGCGCACGACGGCTGGACCGCGGTGAGCGCTAAGTCCCCCGGCGTGGTGCGCGTCGCGGCGCGCTTTTCGCCGGCGCGCGCTTTTGGGCTGGCCGGCGCCTGTGGATGACCACGGCTGTCGCGCCCGCCTTGGCGGTCGTGCCTGCCGTCGGCCTCGATGGCCTGGCGCTCGTCCTCGCATGGCGCTTTGCGGCTTTGCTCGTGGTGGGCGTCTTTGCTCTTTGGGGAGGGGCGCCCACGGGCGCCAGCGCGTACAGGCCGGTGATGCCTGACAGGTAGAGGTAGTGGTTGTCGCTGATGACCGGGTCAAAGGAGCCGGTGCTCTTGGTGAACACGACTTTGCCGGTGGAGATGCCGAGGCCGATCGTGCGATGGCTGCCGAGGTCGGCGAAGTAGACGATGTTGCCGACGATTGTGGCCGAGCCGGAGATCTTGCCGCCGGCGTGGTACTGCCACTCGATGTGGCCCGAACGGGCGTTCAAGGCATAGAAGGCGCCGTCGTAGGAGCCCAGGTAGATGGTCGGCCCGAGGCCGGAGGCGTTCGTAACGGCGGGCGAGGCGTACACGTAGGCGCCGGTCTGCACCGCCCAGTCCAGCGCGCCCGAGGAGGCGTCATAGGCGTAGACGCGCCCGTCGGTGTTGCCGAGGAACACACGCCCGTACATGATCGCCGGGGTCGAGTAGAAAGTGCCACTGCCGAGCAGGGCGCCGCCGGAGCCGCTGCGCCACAGCAAGTGGCCGTGCTCCTCGCCGACGGCCTGCAGGTCGCCGGAGTAGTCGCCGAAATAGAGCACGCCGCCCGAGAGGCTCGGGCTCGCCTTGACCGCCCCGGCGGCATGGTAGGTCCACAGAACGTTGCCGTTGTGGGCGTCGAGGGCGTAGACGGTTCCGTTTTGGGAGCCGAAGAAGAGCTTGCCTTTGTCAAGCAGGGGCGAGGACTCGGCGCGGCTGGGCAGGTCGCGCGCCCAGCGGAAGCGGCCGTTGAGCGTGTTCAAGGCGACCACGCGGCCAGCTTGGGAGCCGGGCGAGCGCGAAAGCACGGTCGCGTAGACGGTGTCGCCGGAGACGGCTGGGGTGGAGGCCGAGAGGGCGCCGAGGCGCCGGCTCCAGAGGGTCTGTCCGGTGTACTTGTCGATCGCGCTCAGGGTCGCGTCGTCGGCGAGCTGGAAGATGCGGTTGCCCCACATCACGGGCGGGAACTCAAGCAGGGTGCTGCCGCCGCGCGCCCACACGGTCCTATAGGGGGGACGCATCGTGGGGGAAGCGGGAAAGAAGCGGGTGTGGTTCTTGGTGTAGCCGTACAGGGGCCAGGCGAAATGGTCTTGGCCTTTGACCTTGGGCAAAGTCGGCGTCGGTTGGGGTACGAACACGGCGTGGGAGTGATAGATGTTGCCGGTGCGGTGCTTCTCGTAGAGGTAGCCCGCCAGGGCGACGGCGGCGATGGCGAGCACTACGACGGCGGCCAAAGCTAGGCGGCTCCTGGCCGAGCGTGGCAGCAGGCGACGAGGTCGCTCGCTCATAACGGAGTCTCCACGCTGTGGCCGCCCTCAGGCGGCGAGCTTGCGGGACGACGACTCTTGGCGCTCGGCCGGGACGGTGGGTGTGTGCTCTGAAAGAGGTGCCCTGCGCGCGTGTGCGCGTGCGCGCACACGCGGTGCGGATCTACCGAGCAGGAGCCCACATAGGCGGGCGCTTGCGAGCACGAGCCCGCCAAGGCTAAGCGCGGCGAGCGGCAGGAGCGTGAGGCCGGCCACGAGCGAGACGATGTCGTGGCCGCTGGCGATCGACCAGTTCCACAAGGCGTAGTCCACGCTGGTCAGCGCGAGCAAGGGCACCAGAGCACGGAGGCGCACGGACGTAGGTTATAGGTGGGTCGGGACGGTACGATGACTAATCGGCTCGCGGGCGAAGTGTTGTGGTTGCACAGAAGCCTTCCAAGCTTCTAGGGCGGGTTCGATTCCCGTCGCCCGCTTCGAGTAGAGGCTCAAAGAAAACCGCCCAAGGAGGCAGCGCGATGGCCAAGCCGATACCGGACAACTACCCGCAAGTGATGCCTTATCTGATCGTCGACGGCGCCAGCGAGGCGATCGAGTTCTATAAGGGCGTGTTGGGCGCCTCCGAGCGCATGCGCCTGGACGGCCCCGACGGCAGGGTCGGTCACGCCGAGCTTCAAATCGGCGAGGCCGTGATCATGCTCGCCGACGAGAACCCGGGGATGAGCATCGAAGGCCCGAAGTCGGTCGGAGGCACGCCGGTGACGATCCATGTCTACATAGAGGACGCGGACGCGGCGTTCGAGCGGGCGGTCCAAGCGGGAGCCAAGCCGCTGCGAGCGGTCGAAGATCAGTTCTATGGGGATCGCTCCGGGCAGTTCGAGGATCCCTACGGCCACCGCTGGAACGTGGCCACGCATGTCGAGGACATCTCCGAGGATGAGATGCTTCGCCGGGCGGCAGAGGTCGGCGGGGGGTGAGCTGAGTGGTCGAGCCGGCGGATAAATCCGGGATCGAGGCGGACCGGCCCGGGGTTGATACGTCTCCCGTGCTTGTGGTCGAGCGCTTCATGGAGTGTCTGCGCCACGGGGAGCTCGACGAGGCGGTGGCGCTCCTGTCGGTGGATGTGCGTTACGAGAATGTCGGTCTGCCCACCGTCCACGGACGCGAGCGCGTACGGCGCCTGTTCGGGAGGGCATACGACGGTGGAGCCGGTTTCGATGTCGTGATCCACACGATCTGCGCGGACGGGCCGTCCGTCCTTACGGAGCGCACTGACTTCCTGACGTTCCGCAAGCTCCACATTCGGCTCTGGGTCTGCGGGCGCTTCGATGTTCGCGACGGCCAGATCGTGTTGTGGCGCGACTACTTCGACTTCGTCGACTTCAATACGGCTCTGTTGCGCGGGCTGTTGGGGGTGCATCTGCCCAAGCTACGCGCCAAGCTGCCTGCGAGGGCTTGATCTCGTGGGGGGAGGTTGCCCCGCGAGCTTTGTCCGTAGAATCGAAGGGCACCACGGGGAGTGGCGCAGTCTGGTAGCGCACCCGGCTGGGGGCCGGGCGGTCGCAGGTTCAAATCCTGTCTCCCCGATACGTTCGTACTCCGAGCACAGCCGGGAACACGCGGGAAAACCCGCGTAAATGCTGAGGCTTCCCGACGGCTGTTCTCGCCTGTTCCCGGCTGTTCCGGGCACGCGGGACCGCAAAGGGACCGCAGCGGAGGCTCTTGCGGTCCTTTTGGCTGCCCGATCAGAACCTTGGACGTTGACCCAACCAACGTCATACGATTGGCTCGCAGAGCGCCGCAGCGATCGTGTCGAGCGGCGAGCTTGACGGTCACGCGCGACACGCTCCCGCTAAGCGGCAGCGCCGACGACCTCAAGGCGCGGAGGCTCGCCGTCCCGGCGCTGCTGATAGGCGGTCATCGCCTGTTGCGCTCGCGCGAGTGCGCGGCGCTGGCCTAGCTTTGTGTAGACCGTGGCGATGAGGTAGCCGCCGTCATCGTGGCCGACGATTTCAGCAGCGGTCGCCGGGTCAAGACCGAGCCCGCCGTCCGAGACAGGATCGACCATCCACTGAATCGCGCGGTGCTTCAACTCGTAGAAGTCCTGACCGGGCATCCCTGCCGCAACGCGGATCGCGTTCCAAGCGAGGACCATTGGCTACGGCACATGTAGCCGCCGCGCACCGACGGGAACACAATTTCTCCGAGCTTGTCGTCTGATGATCTTGCCCATGCGACGGCATCTGCTCCAAATGAGCGTGCAGAGCCGGAGTCATTACACCCAACGGCCGTCGTCGTCCTTCGGCCAAGTGATGTCGCCGGTAATCGAGGTCGAGTTGCCGCGCACATGGATCAAGTCCTCTCGTCCAAGTGAAGGTCGGGCGATGCAGCGCGAAGATTTCACCGGGGCGCATCGCCGTCTCTCCAACTGCGATCGTCGCGCCCTCTAGGACAAGCCCGTAGTCGTCGGCGCGACTCTCCCTCGCGCAGCTACGCAGCCGCGCGTACTGCTCGTCGGTGATGATCTGGAAGTCGGGGCGATCGACGCGACGCTTGCGCTTGCTCGCGCCAAGGTGCGTGAACTGGTTACGTGGGATCAAGTCGCGGTCAAGCGCGTGGTTGAAGAACTGACGGACGGCGGACCGCACGTTGGCGTTCTTCGGTCGTATCCACGTCAACGCTTCGTCTCGACGGAAGCTGTCGAGCGGTCGATCGTGAAACTCGCGGATGAACGGTCGCAAGCCGTCGCGCATGTGGCGCACGGTCGAGCCTCGCCGTCCCGTCGCCTTCTGCGCCCGCTCGCCGTCCGGCCAAGTCATCGTGATTTGACCGTCTCATCAATCGTCGCGCCCGCAAACTTGCCCACGGTCGGAATCGCCGCGCCGACCGTGGGGGTTATCAACTTCCTCGCGCAGTTCGGCCCGGCATCGTTCCTTGGCGTCCTTGAACGCCTCCAGGCTGTCATGTGTGCCGACCCACTTCTTGCGCCCCTTGTACTTGACATATCCGCACCACTTCGGCTGACGGCGGGTGCCTCGGTTGAGCGGCATCAGGCGGCCTCTCGGCTGGGCTCGCCGTAGTGCTCGCGTAGCCACGCTTCGACCTCGGAAACGATGTAGCGATTCATGCCGCGCATGTGCATGTGCGGGAGGCCGAGCGCCTGCTGCGCGACGATCCAGCGCGGCGTGACCGAAAGGTGGACCGCGAGCTGCTGCTTTGTGACCCATTTCTCGCTTCTTCGATCGCCGCCGTCATGTGCGCGCCGCCCCGGTATTCGTTGTGCGACGCCAATGGCCGGGGATCGAGGACGACCGCGAAAGGGTCGGCGTTGAAGCTGCTTGCCGTGTCCCGTGTACCGCTTGCATGGCTTGCTTCGATCAGACCAGACCCGAGCCGTGATCTCAAGGCCCTGACAGAACAAGTCGATCGAGCCGCCAAAACGGCAGACCTCCAGGCCGTCGCCACCCGACACGCGCGCCGCAGCGCGCATGGTCAAGCCGCCTTACGCGTCGGCACGGACCTCGCTTTGGCTGCTGCCTGCTGGGGCTTGCGGAACACGAGCACGTCCTCGTGCGCGACGACTTGTGTGCGGTCGCCTTTCGCGCGGCGGCGGCGGGCGTGGAGCGTTTGCCAGAACGAGGGACGCATGACCAATTCGCTGTCGCGGACGGTCGCCAGCAGGCTGATGACGCGCTGCCAGTAGAGCAGGCCGGCGTCCTCGCAGAGCGCGATGGTTTCGCCTGAGAGGTTGCGTAGCGCGCCACCGCCGCCCGAGCGCATGTCCTTGGTGACGCATACGAGGAATCCGCCGGGCTTGAGCACCGCCGCGCACGCCTGGTAGATGTCGTCCATAGCCACGAGGTATGCGCTCCCGCGTGCATGACCGAGATTGCGCCGGTCGCGGCTGTAGTTGGTCGTGTCATCTCGTCGCAGCGGCTCGGGTCCGCTGACGGTGTTGACGTCGGCGACCTCGCACGCATACGGGGGCGACGTGAGGATCAGGTCAGCGACGCCGTATGCCATGCGGCGAACCGCGCCGTCTCGCTCGGGGCTCACGAGCCGTCGCCGTGCTTTGGTTGTGAGTACGCGCGCAAGTTGTCGCGCGTCACCTTCGGTCACTTGCGCCAGCGAGCGAGTGCGTGCGTCCTCGTGAGCGTGCTCGATATTGGCGGCGGCGAGCTTGGCCCAACGAGGCTCCAAGCTCCACGCCGATAGCACGTCGCCCGAGGTCGATTGCCTCCACGAGCGTCGTGCCGATCCCGCACATGGGATCGACCACGAGCGCGCCGGGCTCGCTGTACGTTTCGACTGGCCCGGCGTGCGAGCGCGGGGAGCATCTTGCCGGGATGGCGGTTGGACTCCGCGAGATAACGTCCGTATCGCTGCCATTGGCTCGTGCGTTGAGCGCACGGCCATACAGCGAGCGGAAGGTCGGCAGTCTTTCGGTTTTCACTCATTTATTAGGGTGCCGGTGAGAGACCCTGTGCGAATGAGAGAAGGTCTCCTAACGCCTCTAGGGTACACCCGCCTTAGGCCGAAGTGCGCAAGCCCGCGACGTCGGCGGCCATGAGAAGCGCCACAGCCGCCTCGCGGGTGCGCTCTCCCGCCACTGGCTCGGAATCTAGGCTGATGCCCGAGGCGGTGCGATTCACACAGCGGCCATCGAGGGATCGTGCGCCCCAGTGCGAGGCGCTGAGCAATCCCGGCGCCCCGCTCGTCGCCTCGTGAAATTGGACACGACCAATCTGGGCACCGCGATTGTAAACATCGAACCAGCCCGGCTCTCCGGCTGCATCGGTGAAACCCTCGATCGCAACCAAGCGGCATCCCTCCTCCGGGTCGCGCTCGAACCCCTCGGCGTTCGCTTGGACGGGCGTCTGCACTCCGGTAGGGATCGCCGGCTCAGTCAGCGCCACAGCGCTGCGATAGAAGGCCGCCGCAACACTCGGATTCGATGCTGGCGTACCCGTCTCGTCGTAGTCGTCATCCACGGTCCAGACGATCTCATTATCCCACGGCTCCGCGCCCGGCAAATAGTCGTCCATGTGCAGACTTATCACGTTCTCGTCAGCGTCTACGACCGTTCCCGCTGCGTCCGCGCTCGCTATGAAGTGGTCAAAACGATCGACCGTGCGGGTAAGCCGAAAGCGAGCGCCGAGCTTGGGTAGTGGCTGAGTAGTCATTAGTTTGCCTCCGTATCGTGCTTGTCATCTTCGGCGAGGGTGACGAGCGCCCATCGCAACGCCTCGTCGGTCGCCCATGTCCATCGGCCGTCGTCGTGTGTCCAGCGTCCACGCTCGTCGCGCTTGAAACCGGCGAGACTGAGCAGCGCGCGGGCAACGGATGGCGTCACGGTCACGCTGATGTCATCTGATGTGCGGGCGGTGGTCATTGTGACCCTCCCGCTGTGAGTGCGGCTAGGCGGTGCTTGTTACGGTTGATGTTGCCCGAGAGATTGCGCAGCGTGTAACTCGGGAACCGACCGCCGGGGCATTGAACGTCGCCCCAAACACGGATGCTGCTGGCAAGCTCGCGTGCCAGATTGGCCGGGAGCGTCGCGGGGTCCGCTGTTCCCTTGCGGCACGCCGCGTTATATGCCTTGATCGTGTTCCGTTCGCTTTCAAGCCCGGCGATTCTCTCCTTTAGCCGTGTGATCGCGTCGGCGTCATCGGAGTAGATCGCGTGCTCGGCTGCCGCTTCGATGTTCTCGGCGCGGCTTGTGAACTCGCGCGCCTTGGTCGAGTGCTCGACCACTCGGCGTGTCCCGTTCACGATGCGGTCACGGTCGCGTTCGGCGCGTCCTTGTGAGTGGTGCCCTAGCAAGATCGGCTGCCCCAAGGGGATAAGGCTCGTGAGTGCGTCTACTGACGCGGCGGTGTGCTCGGCGCGTGTCTCGCGTTTGGCTGCCCATTGGCGTAGCTGTTCGGCTCGTGCTTCCCGGCGTTCGCGGTATGTGCGTGTGGGTTTGCTGGTCGTGGTCATGGCTTTATCACTCCTTACTGTTATGTCGAGATTTGTGCTTTCCATACTCATTACGAGACCAGACCACACGGTTGATTTCAAGGGGTTGTGCTCTAAGATTGGCTAAATATTTGTACCCCCCGCGAGTGTGTGCGCTTGAGCTTCGGCGGCGGTATTGGTGACAGTGGCGAGAACATCGCGTGTAGTGGCTTTATTCCATACTGTGACGGCAATTGGCGCGGGTATGTTGGTGATTGCTTCGGTGGCGGTTTGCGCGCGGCGGGGGCTTGGCACGGCGAGGATCACAAACGGCTTGCGCTCGCTTAGGCTGCTGTGGGGGAGTGTGTCGCGGTAGCGCTTTGCCTTTTCACGCAGTACGCGGGATGGCTCGGTGCCACGGTCAAGCTCAAGCAGCAAGTGAAGCGGCGGGCGGCCGGGCATACACACAATGCCGTAGCCGTCAGGGAAAAGAGCCCCGGCGAACATATGGGCGAGGGTGCGGACGCCATACCACTCTGTTAGCGCACCACCGGCACGGTTGGCAGCGTCGGCGAGGCGAGTGAAGAACTCATTGGCTTCGACGTGATGGTTGAGGCTGCGGCTGGCCGCGAGGCGTAGCGCATCTTCGTGGGTGTAGTGCAGTTGGCTACGGTCGATCCCCTTGTAGTCAGCGACGAGGAGCGCGCCTGCTTCATCGAGTATCCAGTGGTAGGGACTGGACCCCTCGCCTCGTCTCGCGGTGGGACGGAAGCGGTCGAGCACGCGCAGGTCGTAGAGCATTTGCAGTCGCACAGTTGTTGTCCGCAGTCCGCGGAAGTGCAGGCGCCTGAGTTGGTCGGTCGTCAGTACGTGGTGCTCGTAGCAGTCAAAGGCGATACTCCTGTCACGCTCCGTCAGATGTGCAGCGAGCTTCACGGTATGGCTACCGGTCATCCGGCTTGGCCGGGTTCTCTTGCTTGCTTGCTTTTCGCTCATTTTTGTATTTGTCACTATCTAATCGGGGAGGTTTCACCGAGGCGATTTCTGGTGATATGCGGGGATTTCCATGCGCGCGGGGTCCTCCATGCTTAATTCGAGGACGGATTGGAGGGCCGATTGGAGGACGGACTGGAGGGCGGATCGGCAGGTGCCATTTTTGGCCTCAAGTCTCGATGTGTCAGAGGCACCACGGCGGGAGTCCGCTGACGCGCCGCAAGCTGCGCCTCGATCTGCTCGCGGGTGAGGCCGTAGCGGCGTCGTGCCGAGGCCCTGACCGCTTGCGCCTGCTCGGGCACGCCGGGCGCAAGGTTCTCCGTGCAGAGCGTGAACGCCGGGCCTGGTTGTCCATCGTTGCAGAGCCGCGCTGCGGCGGTGTAGACGGGTAGATGGGCGAGGTCGTGTGCGGATAGCTCGGGGCGCACTTCGCGCTCAAGTGCCTGGGCATCGTCGCGCGAGAGCTGGAAATAGACCTTGGAGCGCGCGTTAGCGCCGATCGCCTCGCGCAAGTCGCGGGGTAGCTGTGCAAGGTGCTGGTGGGCGAGGCAGAGCGAGAGCCGGTAGGAGCGAGCCTCAGCGAGAACGTCCTCAAATGGCGTCGGCAGGTTCAGATAGTTGTGAACCTCATCGACGTAACAGGAGGCGTCACGGCGCTGCTCGGGCGCCAGCGCTGCGCGTGCAAGAGCCGCCTGCCAGACCCGCGCGAAAAGGAACGAGCCGAGGAGCCGGCTCGTGTCCTCGCCAAGGGTGCCCTTTGGCAGCTTCGCCAGCAGTAGGCGACCCTCGTTGATCGCGCGTGGAACGTCGAGGGTCGTGGTCGGCTGCCCGACGATCGCGCGGACGGGCCGCCGCAATAGGAACGCGCGTAGCTTGTTCAGCAGCGGACCCGACGCCTGGGCGCGCAGCGGGTCGGACATCTCGCCGTACCACTCCCAGAACGGGCCGAGCACCGGATCGTCAATCTGCGCGGCGAGCTTGGCCTGCCATGAGCGGTCGGTCAGCAGCCGGGGAATGTCGGCAAGCGTGCTCGTGGGCGAGGCGGTGGTAAGTGTGAGGACGGCCGCGCGGAGAATGTCATCGGTTCTCGGACCCCAGTAGCGGTCGAACACCCGCCTGAAAATGCCCACGAGCTGATCGACGCCGAGGTCACGATCGGGGCTATCGAGGACGTTCAGGCCGGGTGGCGCCTCGTCCAGTGGGTCCAAGAGGTCTACGTCGTTCTCCCTGCCGGCGGGGATGCGCGCCAGCAAGTCCTCCACGAGATCACCCTTCGGGTCGATCACGACCGCGCCTCTGCCGGCGTCGAAGTCGGCCAGCACGAGTCGCGCGATCAGCGTGGACTTACCGACGCCCGTAGGACCGAGAACATGAATGTGGCGCCGTGCGTCAGGCACCGACAGATTCACGTTCCCGCCGCTTGAACTGAGGCCGAGAGGCTTTCCCTGCGCTGGCAGTCCTGGTGGCGGTGCGACCTCACGCGCCCCGGCCATGACCACGCCGGGGATCGCCTCAACGCCGGGAAGGTGCGCGAGCGCCGCCAGCTCGCCAGTGCTCGCAAGAAACGCGCGGCGCCCAAGCCAGCGCTCGCGCAGCTTGACGGGCGCGCGGCGTACACCACGGCGGCGCAGCCCGACCCTGCCCTCATACGCGGCGAAGCCACCGAGGATGCCGTGTATGCGCCCGCGAGCCTCTGCGACTGAGGGCGCGGTGACGGCTACGCGGACTAGGCAGCGATAGAGCGGTTGTGTGCTCTTGCCCATTACGTCGCGCACGTCGGGGTTGATCGTTGGGTCGTGCGTCGGCGGCTTCGGTGCGCGGGTGCTGGTGAGGAAGTCCAGCAGCCGCACGAGGCGCTGCGGGGCGATGCCAGCGCGCAGCCGTCGCGCGGCGGTGCGCAGCCGGCGTTGCTCACGGATCGTTGCTGGCCGGGTCAATACTTGCACGAGCGCGCGCTGCTCGCCTCGCAGCCCGGCGAGCTGGCCGAGGATCAGCGGCAGCGGGTCGGGCTTCATCGCGGCATTGAGTGAAAACCAATCCGGCCCGGAGAGAACAAGCTCGGAGGCGACTTGCACCATGCCCTCGCCTGGCTCGTCGTGCCCGGCCGGCTGGGTGGTGGTGCTCGCGCCCGGCCACGCCGAGGAGACGGCGCGCTCAATCAGTCCCGGTGGGACAGTCTCGGGCACCCATACCCGAAAAGTGGTTCCCGTCTCGCTGGCGGCGACCTCCCAGGCTAGATGCGGCTGACCGCTGAGCAGCCGTGCGAGACGTGGACGGAGAAGGTCATGCAATGCCGACCACAACAGCAGCGCGCCGCCCGGGTCAACGTCGGGAGGAACACCAATCGTCACCTGCCGCGACCCCCTAGCGAGGCGATGGCGGCGAGTACGACCTACGGCGAGCGAGAGCGCCCACACGGCCACGAGGATCACGACGAGGATCGGCGCTACGTGCTCGACAGTGACGAGCGCATGGTGAGCGAGTCCGGGGAGCCCGCGTAGTGGCCTATCGGGTTCATCCAGCCACGCTTGAAGGTGGCGATTGTGCCGGCCTCGTCTCACCGGCCGCTCGCCGCTGGTCGCGTTGCACCGAGATAAACCTCTCCTTCGCCCCAGGCTGCTCCGATGGTTGTCGGGAATGACTCGGTGCGGACGAAGGCGCCTGTGTGGGGCGCGTCAACCATCTCGCCCGAGCGCACGACCATCCCGACGTGCGTAACGTTGCTGTTGCTGGCTCCGAAGAAAACGAGGTCGCCCGGTTCGAGCCGTGTGCCGGCCCGCAGATGAGGTCCGGCGTCGAATTGTTCTTGGGTGGTGCGCGGGAGGCTTACCCCGGCTGCGCGGTAGGCAGCCTGCACGAGCCCTGAGCAGTCATAGCCTGCCCTGCTCTCACCGCCCCACACATACGGCACACCGATTTGACCCAGCGCAAACGAGAGCGCGTTACCGGCTGCGCCGCTTGCCGGTGCCGTGACCGGGACGGCTTGGCTTTCATAGATTGACGCCCACCGCAGGACTTCTTGGACGTAGGCGGTGGAGTGGTTGTAGGCGAAGATCGCACGCTGTAGTTCACTCGGGGCGCCGTTCGCCTTGAGGTAGCGCGCGGCGGCGAAGATCGCATCGGCCGCGTTCCAGCGATCAGGCGGCCTATTACCGGTCGCGCTGACGCCATAGGTCGCCCAAGTGGAGGCGAGGAACTGCATCGGGCCGCCTGCTCCCGCGTAGTTGACTGCGCCCTCTTGGGTGCATGAGGGGTCGGGGTCCTGGCCGTCGTCGCACTCCACCTTCCCGATGCCGGCCAGCACCGTCCACGGCACGCCGTAGCGAGACCCGGCAGCCTGGAAAAGCTGTAGGTATTCCGCAGGGATTCCCGCGACTGATTCGGTATCAGCGGCGGGCTGACCGAGACTGACGGCCGAGCCGCCACCGAGAACACCGACGGCCGCGCCGATGAATAGCACCGGCAGCATCAGGAGCAGCCCGCACGAGCTGAGCGCCGCGCGCTTCACGCAGCCTCCACAAGCTCGGCCGGGTCACTCGTCACAAGCTCGTGCTCAGCAGCGCTCGCCTTCACCCCGAGCGGGATTCGCTGCTCGCCCGTGAGGAGTAGCCCGTGGCCGGGAGGGCAGCTCAAAAGGTAGGAGCGCTCGCCGGCTGTCAGCGCGAAGGCCTGTCCAACCCTGTCGATCGCCTGCGGTGATTGATGCAGGAGAAAATGCTGGGAGGCGTTGTTCACGACCGCCTGCCCGAGCGGGGAGTCGAGCAAGTCGCCGGGATCCTGGGTGATCGTCGTTAGCCCGGTCCAGCGCTTGCGCGCCTTCTTTGCGAGCCTGAAAAGGAACCGTGCGCCGGGTGCCTCGCGCGTCGCGCTCGGGGTCTCACGCATGAGATCCCACGCCTCATCTACGAGCACAACGCGGCGGCGCAGCGGACCCTCAAGGGAGCGCCAGATAGCGTCGAGGGTGAGCATGAGCGCGGGGGCACGCATCCGCTCTGGCAGCCCGCGCACTGAAAAGCAGACAAGGTGACTGTCGGGCTGCACGCTCGTCGGCCGGTCAAACAGCGATGAGTGAGAGCCCGTCGCGTAGGGAGACAAGCGCTCGGCGAGCCGCTTTCCCGTTTCGCTCTCGGCTTCGAGCGCGCGCACGAGGTCTGAAAGCAGCGGCGCCGCCCGGCGATGCGTGGAGGGATCGGACGTGATCCCGGCGCCGTGGTATGCGGCGCGGGCGCTACGGTCAAGCACGGCAAGCTCGCCACCGTCGAGACCTCCGGCCAGCAGTTCGATGAGGTCCGCGAGGAACAGAATCCGCTCGTCAAGCGCCCGCGATCCCTCACTCGATGCGGGGAGATCGAGCGGGTTCAGCGCGACGGCGTTCGGCCCGGTCAGCGGCAGGTACGCGCCGCCGACTGCCTCGCAGAGCGGTGGTACTCGTCCTCGGGGTCGAGGATGAAAACCTGCACGCCCCGGTAGAGCAGACGCAACGCTTCGAGCTTCGCCGCGTATGACTTCCCCGCCCCGGAGTAGGCGAGCACCACCGGTTGAAATTGGTCCGCGCGAAGCGGTCGACCAAGACCGGGGCGCCGCTCTCGGTGAGCCCGTAGAGCACGCCATCCTCAAGCGGCGGATCGGATGAGGCGAACGGGAATCCAGCCGCGAGCGCCGGGGTATCGAACGTCCGCCGCAGGCGCAGCCGGTCGGTGCCGAGCGGAAGCGTTGATAGCCACCGTCGAACGCGCGGAACGTCGCCGGGACGACGTGCAGCAGCATCGAGGCGCACAGCGCCTTGACGCGCTCGGTTCGCTCCTCAAGCTCCTCGCCGCTTCCACCGGACACACGGAGGTAGAGCGCTGAGCGGAATAGGCGACTCTCGCCTCTGGCGAGCGCGCTGCCAGCTCGTCGGCGTCCTCCGCAGCAGCGGCGAGCATCGGATCAGACAGCCGGCCCCGGTCAGCGTCGAGGCGGCGTGAGGACTCAAGCCGGGCGCGTTGGCGGCGCAGCCGGTCGGCCGCCAACAGGGGAGATAGGCCCGATATGCAGCGTCAGGTCAAGCTCACCGGCCGCCTTGAGCAGCGGCGCGAGCCAGCCCTGATTGACCTCTCGCGGATAGCCGACAACGGCGAGGCTTCGATGCCACACGTTGCCGGTGCGTATCCAGTCGCGCTCGACCTCGACCGCTGCCGGCGCCGGGAGCGCGGAGCTGCGCGCGGCGCGGCGCCCTTCACGCGTGACGAGGGAGAGGGGTATTCAGCATCGGTGGATCACTCCGTCCAGTTGCGAGCCTGCGGTCGGCCCTGGTGGCTCGAGCGCGTGAGCGACAGCGCGTCGCCTGGTGTCCGTCGACGGGGTGAAGCTCCACGCCGGCTGCGTGCAGGAGGCCTGCGTCTCGCTCGCGCGCCGCTCGAGCTCGGCCTTGGCCGTGTCGCGGTCGCGGCTACGACTGCTCAGGACGAGCAGGATTTGACGACGGCGCAATCCCTCTCCCTTGCTCGCGAGCTCGGAGAGAAACTGCGCGTAGGTGTGAGCACGACGCCGCAGCGCCGGATGCGGCAGCCCTGGTGCTGCGCGCTCGATTGCGTCGCGCGCTCTGTGAGGTTAACGAACTCTGAGCGAATCGTTATCGCGGTCGGCTCGACCAAGCTGTTCAGCCACTTGCCATAGGCCTCGGCCAACGCCGCCTGCTCCTCCTCGGAGCGAAGCGCCCAGCTCGTGCTGCTCGCCGCGAGCAGCAGCGCGCTTCTGCCATCGGCCAGCTCTACGACCCGCTTGAAAGGATCACGTCGCTGGCACCCGCAGCAGCGAAACACCGGCTGAGCGGGCGCGTTCGCCAGCCTCGGCGGCAGCCCGTCAGGCGCGGCGACACGCCGGGGCGAGTGCGAGAGATGCCGGCGGCGGCGAGCGCGAGCCGATCACCTGAGAGCCCGTCGCGGCGCCCGAGCGCCAGCGCCACGCCGACCAACGCGAGCGGTGCCGCGAGCGCCGCCGCGACCGGGATCGGCAGCGCCGAGCCGGCAGCCGCAACACGCCGTAACGGACGAGTGCGGTCGCGGCGAGGATCACGAGCTGGCGAGCGGTAAGACCCCACGCCAGCCGGTCCTCCATCTCCACATCGGCAGGGAGCCGGATGCGCGAAGGCTCACGGCACCGCCGATCGCGCCCTCGACGACCCGGAAGATCACATAGGTCTTGCCATTCGGGCGGTATTTGAGGCGTAGCGGCGTGAGCCCGCTAGCTCCTTCGCCCAGAACGGAATCCGCAGCAGCACCCAGAACAGGCACAGCACGAGCAGGAGGTCGATCAGGCTGCCGCCGTTCCGACTCCCAGGAGGCTGTGCCCTAGACGCGAAGAAGACATGGACAGTCGCGGCGAGAGTGAGTGCCTGCGCGGCTTGCACGCCGAGCGACGCGAGCATTACTCGCCACCACAGTCGCGCCATGCCTTCGGTTTGAGGTAGGCCGTGGCCGATCAGCATCAGGGCGCCGCGCACACGAACAGCACGATCAGCGAGGCCCTGACCAGGTAGAGGATCAGCAGCGCGACGGCGAGCACCGCGCACGCCACCCGAGCAGCACGAGGAAGATTCCGCCGTCGCTGATCGCGTGTAGGACTAGCTGCTCGAGCGTGTTCCCGCCTGTTCGGGATTGACCCCGTTGCCGAGCAATCCCGACGCGAGGACATTGGCGATGCTCACCATCTGCCCGGAGATGGCGAGGCTTGCGTTCGCCGCGATCCCAGCGACCGCTAGGCGAGGAAGCAAGTCCTTTACCGCGTAGCTGGTTTGCAGCGTCTCGTGCCCATGGCGAGCGCGCCGGCCGCCATGACCACGAGCACGAGCAGCGAGTCGGCGACCCCGACCGAGACCTGCCAATAGGAGCGACGTCGGCCTCGCCGGCGATTTGCGGCGTGGAGAGCAGCGTCCGGCCGACGAGCACCATCGCCGGATTCAGCGCGTCCTTGACGAGCGACGCGAACCAGTCGTTGATCGCCGCCTCGATTTTCCCGCGACATCGAAGAAGCCGGGATGGCTGGCCTTCCGACTTCCACTTCGCCGCCCTTGGAAGGCGAGGAGGGGTGGCAGCGATCGGCCGACTTCGATGCCGCCGCTTTCCCGGGTCGTGCCTTCCAAGGAAGTTGACGGCAGCGGGGAGCGCGGCCGAGGCGCTCGCCGTGTGTGCCGGCGCCCGTGTAATGGGTGCCGCAGCGGCCGGCGACAGCGGCCGCCAGCGGCGCCGCAGCGCAAGCAGCGCACCAAGGTCGTCAGGCGCGGTCTCACCCGACGATGTGCTTGCAGGACCGTGACGAGCACGGGCGCCAGCGCGGCTAGCGCGTAGCCCGCGAGCGCGGCCTTGATCGTGCCCTTCGCTTTCTCGAGCGCCCCTGGGTCGCCACCGGCGAGCAGGTAGCGCACGCCGCCGACCGTCAGCAGCAGCGTCGCGAGCGCGACGAGGAGACCGATTAGCCAGTTCCGCAGGTTGTCGATGACCTGTTCAGGCTCGTCGCGGCATCCGCTACCTCGGGGACGAGGAGCGCGGCTATGAGCGCTAGCCCGACTGTGAGGGCGAGGGTGCGTCTCATCGTTGCTCGGGTCCGGCGCGGGAACGGACCCGGATCACCTCCTTCGTCTGTTGATTGGTTTTGACTCACCGTCTGGGGCTGGGCCCACGTCGGGACCCGAGCAAGAGAGGAAGGTCGGTTTTGCTGCCCTCGCGGTACAGGCCGGAACCCGAGGAACAGAAGCAGGCGCCGCTCCGCGCGCTGGCGGCGCACCTTCAGCGTGTTGTAAGACGCCCGCCGAGCGCGCGAGGTCGGCGAGGTCCACCCCGTCGATCCGGCTAGAGAGGATGACCTCCGCCTCCTCAGAGCTGATCGCGCAAGCGCGCACCGCGTCGCATAGCAGCCCGTCCACATTCTCCTCGACCTCTTCCGGGGCGGCACCCCGATCGCCGTCGAGGCTCCCGAGCCACACAGCCCGCCATGCGCTCTCCCTGCCAAGCTCGTCGAGCGTCAGGTGCAGAGTGTCGAGCAGCAGATTCGCCGCTACCCGACGCGGCCGGCGCTCCAACGGGTAGCGACGAATCCCCTCCCAGACGGCCGCGAACATCGCCGACCAAAGCTCCTCGCGCTCCCGC
>CAWEKF010000005.1:0-28530 GCA_963809705.1 uncultured Solirubrobacterales bacterium
GGAGAAAACGGCCTCCCCTCAAGGAAGGTCGATTTGGACGCCTTGGGGTACGCCCCCATCCAAAGGGTCTCTCGGGTGGTTGGCCTGGGTTCCTGGGTGCCCCAGCGAGCGGGGTGGTTAGTGTTCGGGGAGATCCCCTTTCTTTCGCGCCTCGCGTAGAAGTTCGAGCAGGACTTCTATCTGCTCGATGTGGAAGACGACCTCGGTCGGGCCGCACCCGATGTCGGCGACGATCCGATGTGTGTTCGTGTCCGCCGGATCCGGGGACGGGTGTTGATGCTGGACCCGATTCGTTGTCATGAGCGCCCCCCTGGGTTGGGTGTGCCCTGAGTGTTGCTCCAGGAGCCGGCCACCAACCTCTACGCGGTGAAGAGCACGACAGGCGAACACGACGGCATGATCGGAGGCGTTCTTCGCCCTCACCGAGAACTGTTCCAATTTGTTTGGAAACTCCGGTGATCGCCTCACAAACCAGTCTGGGCCGGCAAGTCTGTTCAACGGGATGGATCCCGCTGGCGTGGCCGTCTCGAAAACGGTTGCGCTCGACAGGTCGAGACCTCAGCGCGCTGAGGCTCCGTCGAGTTCGGCGAGTCGGTCTGCGAGATGCTCGATTGCCGGCAGGTCCGCCGGTGCATTGAGGCGCTGCTGCTCCCGCGCCCCGATGATTCCGCCTGCCACGAGGCGCTGGGTCTCCGCCTTCACCGCCGGGCCGTAGCGACGCTGAAAGCATTCGCTTGTGTCCAGCTCGAAATCGGCGCACCCCCTCTCGTCGTCGGCTGGCGGCGAGCTGGCCCTGCGTTCGGCAACGAAGGCCCGCAGACGTTCGGGAAGGGTGGGTCGCCGTTGGAGGAAAAGGAATCCTCCGGTGAGGACCACAACCGCAATCGCTCCGCACGTCGCGTAGATCCCTCCGAGTCCGCTCGCCTGAACTGCAGCTGCAGCTGCGATCTCGAGAGCAACGATGGCGGCCGTGCCTCGGTTCATGACACGTTGCTGGCCGCGTGGTCGTCCTGGCCTGGGCCATGCACAGCGTCGCTGTAAGCCGCTACGGCAACGTCGACGTGGACCTTGACCCGCAGGGCCTCATCCGCCGCGGCCCGTCGTACAAGGTCGGCTCCGGCGGCCCAATAGGTCTGGCTGTCCGCGGCCCGCTCATAGAGTGTCCTGCGGTCCCAGTCTGCACCGGTCATTGCAACTAGAAGGTTTCGCTCCGCGAACCTCGAAAGTTCCGCAGCCACCTTGTTCTCAGGGATGTCGAGCTGCTTCGACATCCCGCGAGCCCAGAAGGGAGGCTCTGCAGCTCCGATGTAGGCCGCAACCTCGGCTCGGAACTGGCCGCCCAGGAGCGACTTCGAGAGGACGCGAGCTTCTCGGCGGATCCGTCCGATGTCGACCCTACTGTCCAACTTGGGCCCCCCAAAGTTGCGTTGTAAAGATCGGAAAGGACCGTCACGTTACCGTATTTTGGGAACTGGCGCCTGATCAGTGGCGGTCGGTACCCGAGGCCCGATTTCCACGCGCCGGCTCCTCGCTCCCTCGGGGCGTGGCGCGCGCCGTTTGAAGAGCCCGCGCACCGCGGGTTTCTGGCGCCGTCGACTAGGCCACTTTCGCCTTAGCGACAATCAGTACGCCCCACAGCGTCCTGGCCCCGGTGCCCGCAGAGACTTCGTTTAGATGACTGGCGAACGCGACCCCGGCCGCGACCAGAACGAGGGCAGCGGCGATGAGGCTCGGTGTCTTTTGGTCCAGCGCCTGGGCCCGGCTGATCTCGTCCTGTGTCAGCGCGCGGGCACGCGGCTCAAGCACCTCGACGTTCTTCGTGATTGCCTCGTTGAACTCCACCGCTGCCTAAGCGTCCCACTCGCTCCGGCGCGTGCTGTGAGCTGCGCAGCCAATCCGGTCGGGAGCTAGATCAGCCCGACTCAGCAGGCCGGCACGACGTCACTCGGCGGGCCGGGCGGGCGGATCAGGCGCGCGGATCAGGTACGGGTCCAGTCGTTGCTGGATACGGGCGGCGGCGCGTCGGACCTCGGCCTCCGCCGTACGTTGGGAGTCGGCGCCGCGCAAGCGGACCATCTGGTGAGCAGCTGCGATCGTTGCGGCGTTGCCGGCGCCGAGTTGAGCGATCGCGTCGTTTGCTCGTTTTCGCACCTCAGTCTCTGCGATACCCAGGTCGGCTACGACGGCGTCGGCGGCGGCTGAAATAAGTAGATAGGCATCGTGGAAGTCTCGCTCGACGAGTGCTTCTTCAGGAGCCCGTGTCCGGCCGAAGGCGGCCTGCTTCAGGGCCAGCACACACGCCGCGTTGGCGCAGTGCAGCCGGGGGGTTGCAGGGTCATCGGCGAAAGCGACGATCACTTGGTGAGCCTCCTTCGCAGGCATACCAAAGACGGGGTTCACCGGCAGTCCCTTTGCCGGCGGCCTTGCAAACGGATGGAAAGTACGGACAAGCTGGACCTTGAGGTCGCCTCGCACCCATGTGAAGGCCCGCTCGTGCGGCACCTCGCTGCGCCGCAAGTTTGACGCCTCTAGGTGCGAGACGATGTCAGCGACACGATTGACGGGTACCACCACATCGACGTCCCGCGTAGGAGTGATGGCCACCGCGGTCGCGTCCGCAAGCGCGACCTCCAGGGCCGCGGCGCCGACGACCACAACGGAGTCTCTGAAGGGACTGAGCACCTCGGCCGCGTCGGCGAGGAGCCGTGTCGGCGCTACGACCTTCACGACCAGCCGGCGATGTCGGCCAGCACTTCGGCAGCCTCAAGCGCGCGCTCGCCCTCCGACGCGCAGTCGAGCCAGAGCCCGACCGGATCCACGACGGGGAGCCCGTCGATTCGACGCGCCAGGCCGAGTGTCCAGGGATCCGGCGCGACGGCGACGCGAACAACTCCTAGTCCGCCTCGCCGCGCTCGCTCGGGCCGCAAGACTTTCGCCAGAGTCGCCGCCGCCTCCTCGTCGCTGGCCCAGACCAGTACATCTGCGGGCTCGACTGCGCGACGGACCATCGCGGCGCCGGCGAGCCCTCCGATTGCCCAACCGTAGGGCTGATCCTCGACGGCCTCTCTGAGCCGGATGAGCGTCTCATCGACGTCTCGCGCACCGATGTCCCAGATCTGTTGGCGGACGCGCCGGCGCTGCCACTGCGGCAGCCATGCATCAAGTAGATCGCGGGGGCGCTCAAGACGGACATTCCGGCGTCGGCCAACCGCGTCTGACGGTGCCTCGCCAACCAAGGCAGCGCCCTCGAGCGCGCGCACGACCCGCGAAACGGCGGCGGGGTTGAGATCTACCGAGCGCGCGAGCTCGCTCAGGGAAAAGGACTCCTCATGGTGGAGCAAGAGCCACCGCGGGATTCGACTACTACGCTTGGCGAACGGGTTGCGCACCGCGGTGTCATCCTCGACCCCCAGATCCCACTCATTTGCTCGTCGCGGCCCCGGGCGCCCTTCGCGTTCTACGAAAAGACCCGGTGCGCGGACGAAGACGCGACCATCGTCGCCGGCGAAGGAAATGCCTGCGGCGCGAAGCGCGTCGCGCGCTTCAGCGGAACTCTTGCGATAGGAGACAAAGATGCGCCGCTGCAACGCGTGCTTGGCTCTGTCAACGACCTCGTCGACCGTCCGTCTCGTCAGCGATGGCACCCAGACGAGTAGAAACGCCGTTTGCGGTTCTTCTGGCATCCCGACGCGCAGCTCATCGTCCGAGATTTCGCTGAGTAGCGGCTCAGGGAGCGCAGGTATGTCGTGCCGATTAGACATTGATGCCAATTCTGGCACGAAACCACGCCTGGCACAAGCCCCAAGTCTCCGAGCTGGCCCCCAAGGCAGCGCGGCGGGCTCGAACAGCTGACGGTCCGTAGTCCTCGCGGTTGCGCCCGCGCTACCGTCCGGGCCAGCCCGGGACGATCCATTCGACGGCTACCACGGGGCTGCCGTTAGGAGCGAATCGGCCCCCGCTATGACTTAGGACAGGGCTCCCCCTTAAGAAGGTCGTCTTGGAGGCCCTTGCGGTACAGGGCTCTGGCGAGATCTTTTTGAGGTGGTCGGCAGTACGAGGTGTTGCGGGTGCTTCCCCGTTTTTCCCTGGTCAAGGGTCCTCGGGTTCTGCGCCGGGATCGTCCGCTCGGTAGGCGCTCAGCAGTTCGAGCAGCACCCGGATCTGCTCGATCCTGAGCAGGTCGTCGAGCGGGGTTCCTGGCTCCGCCGTCTCGATATGGAAGACGATCTCGGTCGGGCCCCACCCGATGTCGGCGACGATCCGCTGTGTGTTCGTGTCCGCCGGATCCGGGGACGGGTCGTGATGCTGGCTCCGTTTCGTGGTCATGAGCGTCTCCTGGGTTGGGTGTGCCCTGAGTGTTTGCTCCAGGAGCCGGGCGCGGCGGGAGACCTCCAAGACAACACCTGAGAATCGGAGCATCGCTCGACGGTGAGCGGAACGCGGTCCTACCATCGATGTGTGCCCGAACCACAGCTACGAGGCCGGTTCTACGCCTGGATGCAGGCCTTCGCCGAAGGCAAGGTGGCTTTCCCGAACAGCGACGGCGAGAGGCATCACTACGTGGCGCAGTTCCAGCTCGCGAAGTTCCGTGGCAAAGGACGCCTGTATCAGCTCGACAAGGAGACCGGCGAGGTCAGATCGACGACGCCAAAGGACGCGGCCTGGGCCACCAACCTGTACGCGGTGCAGAGCACGACCGGCGAACACGACGGCATGATCGAGGCGTTCTTCGCCCTCGCCGAGAACTTCGCTGCGCCCGCGCTGCGCCGGTTCCTGACCGACCCCGAGTCGCTGACGGAGGACGATCGCGGCGAGCTCGCCTTCCTGATCGCGATCCAGGAGCAGCGGGTTCCGGGGTTCCTGGCGGAGATGAAGGAAAACATCAAGTACGCCGCGATCGGGTACCTAGCGGTCGAGCTCGCCAACACCAAGGGGCCGAAGGGCAAGCAGAGGAAAGCGCGCGAAGCCTACGAGGCCCTGACAGACGGGAGCGTGATGATCGAGCCTCCTGACCAGGAAGTGCTGACGCTATCGCTGCAGATGTTCGCGCAGACGTCCCAGCTCGTCTACGCGCTGCCGTGGACCCTCCTGACGGCTACGGACGGAGCGTTCGTATGCTGCGACCGGCCCCTGACGATGTACGACCCAACGCCGAAGTTCCCGTGGTCGGCTCCCGGGTGGCTGTCCTCGCCGATGGTCGAGGCGACGATCCCCTTCAGCACGCGTGCGTGCGTGCGTATAGGCCCGAACCAGCGGCAGCGAATCGAAATCAAGCCGACCACCAAGCAGGTCACACGCATCAACCTGCGCAGCTACGGCTCAGCCACGCGCTACGTCTACGGTCCCTCGGAGGATCTACTGACCAACCTGCACGAAGCGGCGCAGGCCGATCCGGCATCCGTGCCCGAGCCCATCACGAAACGGATGGTGCTGCTGGAGGACCCGCGTACGGCGGACCCGGCCATCGCGGATCGGAACGCTGCGCGAGGATGGCCGCGCTACATCGAGCAGCAGTCGGAGGACGGTACGAGCAGGGTCATGTCCTACGAGGTCATCGAGACCGAAGATGACGCCCGACGGGCAGTCGCTCCGCGCACGCGCGCGGCGGGACAGGAAGTCATCAGCGAGCTGGCGTGACCCCGACCTGACTGCGATGCTCGCCACCTTCGAGGCGGTAGCCGTCGGGATGGGCGGTGCGGGCTTCCTCGAAGGCGCCCACCTCAACGCTGGCGTAATGGCGCTCATAATCCGAGGGATCTCCGACCTACTGGATGACAAGGAACAGGCGGACCACGACGGGTGGCAGCGTCGCGCCGCGGATCATGCAGCCAAAATTCGCCATCCAGATGATTAGGTCCGGTCGGCTGAGCCCGGACGGACGCGTGTCACCTCGGTGCGAGGCATTCCCGGCGTAGAACTACCGATCACCCGCTCGAAGCGACCTGGGGCCTGACCGTCGCGCGGGCCGGTGGGGTGACCTCCTGCAACGTCCAGCCGGCGGGGTACACGGGAACGACCTCGTACGCCGCCTTGACCTTCCGTACTTGAGAGCCCGCGATCGCCCCTGCGAGAGCGCCAATCAGCGAAGCGAAGAGCATCAGTTCGCCGTTCTCAGAGCCAGACGCCAGCGCGCCGCCGCCGAGCCCCCCGACGATCGCGCTCTCCACCATTTGGTCCACCCACTCAGTCACGTCCGCTTCCAATGCCTGATAGCCAAGCCGTTGCAGAGCGACGAAGACGTCGTTGAACGCGGCGACATGATCGCTTTCGCGCCTCTCGAACGCAACGTGGAAGCCGCCCTCCGGAACACGCACGACCTCTCGGAGCTTGGCGTCGAGCAGCTGCGCCAGCGCCTCGTGAGTTAGCTCAGATGTGGCCCACGCCGTGGGTTGTACCCGGATCTTGTAGCTGTTCATTGGAGCATTCCTTTTCGGAATAGGTCTTGGATTGCTACGCCGAGCGCTGCCGCCAAGGCAATGGCAAGAAGTACCCGCGGTTCGCTAAGCCCTCGCTCGATGTTCACGATCGTCTGGCGGCTGACTCCGAGCTCTCGCGCCAGCGCCTCTTGAGAAAGGCCCAGTCGTTGCCTGTGCTCCTTCACGTGCGACTCATACGCGGGCATCCCACGAGGTTACGGCGCAGCGATGCGTGTGTCAAGGACTCTTTACAAACGATGCTTTACTCGATGCCGAGTAGCGCGAGGCACGCTCTGAACCGCTCAAGCCCGACGTGGGGGTCCTCCTCGGGGCTCGCAACACGGATCAGCGGACGACCATGAAGGGTAGGAGCGGCGAGGTCACGGAACGCGTCGAAGTAGGCACGCTGCCGTGCCCTCCCAAGTGGGCCCGGGAACTCACGGGCAGTCTTGTGCGCGAATCCTTTGTTGCCTCGCCGCTCATGCAGTTCGCACAGCTCCTGGTACGCCTCGACGTCATAGCCGAGTGGCACAGCGGCCGGATAGTGCGCGAACGTCGCCCTGCGGGCAGTCGTGAAATGCGAGCGCTCGTCGTACTCGACATGCCAAGACCCTGGCTGGAACAAAAAGTCCGCATCCATCCTCCCGCGCGTCTTCGCGCGAAGCGCTTCGTCGTCTCCGCCGAGCTCCGCAAAGATCGCTTCGATGGCCCTGAGTGCATTGCTGGGCAGCTTCGACGTGACTGTCGGCTGAAGATGCCCGTAGCGAGTCAGCCAATCGAGATCCTCGTCCGGCTGCAGATCGAAGCCGGCGGCGCTGGCCACAGCATGAAAGGCGGCCGCGTGACGACGCATCGGCGCTCCTACGACTTTCGCGTTCGCCGATTCGCGATCATAGGCGCCCACTGGGGCGCTCTGCTGTCAGCGGGTGAGATCTTCATCCAAAGGTCATAGATGTGTCGAAATGCCCTCGCTGGAGCAGCTTCGCGCGTCACTCGCCAATGGCTTGAGCCCCGAGGCGCTCGAGCGGATCGAACAGATCGCCGCGGCCGAGCCGATCGAGCTCAGCGACCGGGACCTTGATGCGCAGTTGCGGGAGGCGACACTGCAAGACGAGTAGCGTTGATCCTTCTCGCTCATCCGTGCGGGAGTCAGAAGGTCCGTTCGCCCAGCCATGCTCCCTTCGTCCAACGCGCCGGGGCAGGTGGCGGCTGATATTTGATAAAACGGAACGACAGCGCACGCCGCAGGTTCTCTCTTCGGAAATGGCCGCGCTCGCGGTGCGGCGCGTGCGCGAGTGCCACCTGCGACCAACGGAGCCGACTTTGCCACTCGGGCGCTACTGGCGTATGGGGATGAGCAGCTGCTTGGAGTAGCGCGTCGAGCAGGATGGCAGTGAGCCGTCTGCCGATATCGATGGTGAGCGATTCCGCGTGGCCGAGGTCGAACACGTACAGCGGACCGGTGCCGTGCGCGTGCCACGTGAGTGTCGCCAGTGGCACTGGCACCACGCCGGGTAGCTCCTGCCAGATGGCTAGCACGCGACCCTTCTCGTCGCCGCCGTTACGCAAGCGGTCAGTCACGCTCCACGGTATGCCGACTGCCATGGCCCGTGGTCAGCCAGGACCGGCGCGCTCGACGTCGAGCTGGGCAGGAACAGATGCGGGTGGCCCGACCCGGTAAGGCCGTAGTCGACCTCCAGGTGCATCTCCTTGCGCTTGACGGTGACCTTGATGTTGTAGGCGGGCATTGCGTCTAACCTACGCAGAGCCGCGGTCGAATCCAGCACCCAGTGCGGTGATTGTGAGTGTTGCTATGCCACGCGGAGCCGTTGACGCAGCCGTATCGTTCTGTGGGACCGATCTCCGTGCGTCCGCTGGCGGTGATCTTTGTCTCTGCGCTCACCAGTCCCCCCAGAAGGCTAACGTGCGCGGATGTGGAGCCCCCAGTATTCAGGCCATTCGCCCACCTCGCGACACCCAACGTCGCGCTGTACCGGCGGGTGATGGGCGAGTTCGTCGCCGCGAAGCGGCGATTTGTCGTGCACCTGCGGACCGAGGACCTCCACGAGGCACTCGCCCGGGCTGAGCCGAATGGACACGTCCCAGTGGATGCTCTCGCCGACGCGCTCGGGCAGCTGGTGGAGTGGGGCAACCTTCGCGCCGACCCCGATACGAGCCGGGTCACGACGGTCGAGGACTTCCATCGCGCCCGCTTTCTCTATCAGCTGACCCACGCGGGTGAGGCCGCCGAGCGGGCGCTCGGCGTGTATGAGGAGCAGCTCGGCAAACGCGGCGCCCTGCAAGCGGTCGCCCTCGCGGACATCGCCACACAGCTGCGCGCCCTGCGCGAGCTGGCTGGCGAGGCCGATCCTGACCCCGCGCGCTTGGGGTTGCTGTTGCGCGGGTTGGTCGATCGCTTCGAAGATCTCGCCGACAACGCCCAGGCGTTCATGGGTTCGTTGCGGCGCACGATCGAACTTCACGACGCCGACGTGGACGCTTTCCGTGCCTACAAGGACCAGCTCGTCGACTACCTGGAGCGTTTCATCAAGGATCTCGTCACCGTCGGCGCCGAGATATCGGGATTGCTCGCCGATTTTGAGGATGGGGAGGTGACGCGTCTGCTCAGAATCGTGGCTCGCCGCGACGCCGAAGACGCCGCCCCGGGCGGCGGGGTGGGGAGGGGCCGCACGGACGGGCGGGGCAGCGGCGACGGCCAGCGTGAAGACGAAGCCACGGGCGAGCGTGATCCTCGTGAGGTCGCCTATCGCGCCGGCGTGGCGGCATGGCGCGAGCGCTGGCAGGGTCTGCGCCAGTGGTTCGTCTCCGAGCCCGGCCACCCAAGCCAGGCGAAGCTGCTGCGCAGCCGCGCTCGCCAGGCGATCCCCGATCTTCTCGCCGTGGTGGCCAGCCTCAACGAGCGTCGCTCCGGACGCTCCGATCGCTCGGCCGACTTCCGCGCTCTGGCGCTGTGGTTCGCCGAGGCGCCCGATGATGGCGCGCTGCACCGGCTGTGGCGCAGCGCGTTCGGACTGTACGGCTCGCGCCATCTGGTGCTCGACGGCGACACGCGCACCGCCCGCGAGCAAAGCCCGGTGCAACCGTCCACGTCGTGGCGCGACGCTCCGCCCCTGCACATCAGCCCGCGCCTGCGGCGTACGGGCAGCTATGAGCGTCGCGGCCGCCCCAACCGGATCGCCAACCGCGAGGAGGGCCGTCGCCTGCTGGCGCAGCTCGCCGCCAGGCAGAGCGAGCAGACGGCCGCCGCGCGGGCGCGCCTTGCGACCGGGCGGCCCACCAAGCTGGGCGAGTTGGGTGAGCTTGACCCCGATGCCTTCGGCCTGTTCCTCTCGCTGCTGGGCGACGCCCTCGCGGCGCGCCGCCCCGACCGCCGCGAGGTCGTCACCACAACCGTTGACGGCACTCTCGGCGTGCGCTTGGTCGCGCTCGCGGATGCCCCGGCCGTGGAGATTCAAACTCCGGCCGGCATATTCCGGGGCCCCGACCACGTGATCGAGATAGCCGACCTCAGCCTTCCCGCGAACGGTTCGAGTGCAGTCATGCCCGACCTGCGTTCGAACAGCACACGCGAGTAGACCACCGTGGTGCTGACATGAGCCACGCCCTCGACAGCGCCCTGGAGAGCGCCAGGGAGGCGAACCTGCGGCGGGCCGTGCGCGCGCTGTTGCGCTGCCCCCTGCTGCGAGCCGGTGGCGCCCAGGCCGAGGACTTCCGCGTCGTACGCCGCTATGCCGCCGAGCTTCGCTCTTGGTTCGACGCAAACACGGGTTGGCGCTTGATCGTCGACAGCGAGGTAGCAAGGCTCGTCAAGCTGGCCCCCATCACCGACGACCCAACACACCCGGCTCGCGATCCACGCTCGCGTGCACCGTTCACCCGCCGGCGCTACGTGCTCACATGCCTTGCCCTGTCGGTGCTGGAGCGTTCAGACGCCCAGATTACCTTGGGCCGCCTGGCCGAAAGAACGATTCACGCCGCCGCCGACGAGCAGTTGGCGAGCGCTGGCCTTGCGTTTGGCTTGAATGGCCGCGAGGAGCGGGGCGATCTGGTCGCGGTGGTGCGCCTGCTGCTGGAGCTGGGCGTGCTGGTCAGGGTGGCGGGCGACGAGGAGGCGTACCTGCGCGACAAGGGCGATGCGCTCTATGACGTGCAACGACGGGTGCTGGCCGGCGTGCTCGCGCCCTCGCGTGGGCCCTCCACGATCGCCGCAACCGAGTTCGCGCAGCGGCTCTCCCAGCTCGCGGCCGATCCGCTGCCCGAAGCGGAGGACTTGCGTAACCGCGCCGTGCGCCACAACCTCACGCGACGCCTGCTCGACGATCCGGTGCTCTACTACGAAGAGCTGGACGCCGAGCAGTTGGCATATCTGACGGGCCAGCGCGCCGCCCTGACGCGACGCGTCTCAGAGCTGACGGGGCTCATCGCGGAGATTCGGGCGGAGGGGATCGCGATGGTCGACCCGGACGACGACCTAACCGACGTGCGCATGCCCGACGTGGGCACCGACGGGCACGTGACGCTGCTCTTGGCCGAACACTTGGCGCGGCGGCTCGGGGGCGGCGCAGTGGCAGAGCAAGGGGTTGGGGTCAACCTCGAGGGACTGCGACCAGTCCCCGAGGACGAGCTGTGCCGGCTCGTGCGAAGCTTGGCCGAGGAGCACAAGGCATACTGGCGCCGTGGTGCCCAGGAGCCGGGTGCAGAGGTGCTGCTGGTGGAGACGGCGCTTGAGCGGCTCGCGGCGCTGCGGCTCGTGCGGCGTGGACCCGACGGCGTGGCGCCATTGCCCGCGCTTGCCCGTTACGCGCTCGCGGCCCCGACGATTGCCGAGAGCCCGACGCAGTTGGAGCTGGCGTGAGCTTCCGCGGCCTCCCGCAACCCGAGCGCGAGCGCTGGCAGCCCCTGCGCGCTGGCCTGGTGGATGTCTTCTACTACGACCAGGAGGAGTTCCACTTTCGCGACGGGCGGCTCCTGCTGCGAGGCAACAACGGCACCGGCAAGTCCAAGGTGCTCGCCCTCACGCTCCCGTTCCTGCTCGACGGCGAGCTCTCGCCCCACCGTGTGGAGCCCGACGCCGACCCGAAGAAGCGCATGGACTGGAACCTGTTGCTCGGTGGCGAGCACCCCAATCCCGAGCGGCTCGGCTACACGTGGCTCGAGTTCGGCCGGCTCGATGCCGACGGGAGCGCCCACTTCTGCACACTCGGCTGCGGTTTGAAGGCGGTCACCGGCCGCGGCATCTCCGACCACTGGTTCTTCATCACAGACCAGCGCGTCGGCGAGGACCTGACGCTGGTCGACGGCGCCCAAATCGCCATGACTCGAGATCGCCTGGAGGACGCGATCGGCACGCACGGCGCCGTGCATCGAACCGCGCGCACCTACCGGCGGGCGGTCGACGAGGCGCTGTTCGCCCTCGGCGAGCAGCGCTATGGCGCCCTGATCGATCTGCTCATCAAGATCCGTGCGCCCCAGCTCTCCAAGCGCCCGGACGAGCGTCACCTCTCCGCGGCGCTCACCGGAGCCCTGCCGCCGCTCGACCAGGCCCTGATCGCCGACGTCGCCGAGGCCTTCCGCGGGCTGGAGGAGGACCGCGACGCGCTGGCCGCGATGGTGCAGGCACGCGACGCCGCCAATACCTACCTGCAGACATACCGCCATTACGCGCGGATCGCCTGCCGGCGGCGCGCCACCCCGCCCCGTCGCTCCCAAACCGCTTTCGACCGCGTCAGTCGCGAGTTGGCCGAGGCGCAGGAGGCTCATGGCAGGGCGCGTGCCGAGCTGTCCCAGGCAACGGACGCGCTCGCCGGCCTACGCTCCGAGCAGGAGCGTCTGCGCGCGCGCGAACGCGCACTGCGCGAGAGCCCGGAGGCGCGCAGCGCGCGCGATCTGGAGGGCGCCGCCGAGGACGCCCGCCGCGCCGCCGAGCGCGCGGCGGGCGCCAAATCAGCGCACGAGCAGGCACTCAGTCGAGTCGAGCGCCACAAGCAGCGGCAAGCCCACGCCGACTTTGGCGCGAGGCAGGCAGAGCAGGAGTTGGAAGGCGTCCGGGCATTCGCCACCGAGCACGCGCACGCGGCCGGCATCGCCACCGTTTACGCCGAGTCGGTGGACAGCGCGATTGACCGGTCTCCAGCCACGGATGTGCCCGAGCTGCGCCGCCGCGCCGCGCAGCTCGTCGAGCGCCAGCAGCGGGCTGTCGAGCACTTCGGGACACTGCTGGAGGCGGCCGCCGATTGCCGGCGTGAGCTGCTCGACGCGCGCAAGCGCCAGCAGGAGCGTGCAAGCGAAGTCGCGGCGCTGGCTGAGCGGCGCGAGCAGGCCAGCGAGCTCGTGGCTGAGGCCGCTCGCAACCTGGTCAGGGCTGCTCGCGTGTACATAGAGACAGCCACAGTCTTCGTCGTTGCCGACTCGCCGGAGCTGCTCGCCGCCCTGGAGCTGTGGGTGGAGACGCTCAGCGGCCCCAATCCGCTCGCCGACGGCGTTGGCGTGGCGGGCCGTCACGCCAGCGCGGCACTCGCGCGAGAGCAGACCGAGATCGAAGCGGGCGAGCGCGAGGCGACTCAGCTTGCGAGCGAGCTCGACGCCTCGATCGAGCGGCTGCGGGCCGGCGAGCACGACGCGCCGCCGGTCCCGCACACGCGCGATCCCACCGCGCGCGAGGGACGCGCCGGTGCTCCTCTGTGGCTGCTCGTCGACTTCCGCTCGGGCGTGCCACAGCAGCGGCGAGCGGGGATCGAGGCGGCGCTGGAGGCGTCGGGGATACTCGACGCGTGGGTGAGCCCCGACGGGGAGCTGCTCGCGCCCGGCACAGCGGACGTGCTGCTCGGGCTGGGCACGGATGAGGGCTCGGCCGCCTCGGATGCCCGGGAAGGTCCAACAGCGCACGCCGCCGGCGACGCCGCCGCGCGCTTGAGCGATGTGCTCGAACCGGCGCTCGATCCGGAGGACCCTCACGCGCGGGCGGTGGGCGAGGAGGCGGTGCGCCGCGTGCTTGACGCGCTCGCGCTCGCGCAGGACGCGGGCCCGGTGTGGGTGACCCCAGAGGGCGAGTTCCGCAACGGTGTGCTGCGTGGCTTTTGGAGCAAGCAGGCGGCGACGTTCATCGGTCGCGGCGCACGCGACGCGGCGCGCCGAGCCAGGCTGGCCGAGCTGGAGCAGCGCCGCGCCGAGGTGCGGCGGCGGCTGGGCGAACTGGCCGCGGATCGCGAGCGCTTGCACGCGCGCAGCGTGGACTTGGACGAACAGCTGCGGGCGATGCCCGGCGATGAGGCCCTACGCGAGGCCCACAGCAAGCTCATGGGCCTCGACGCCGAGCGCGCGCGGCTGAACGAGCACCTCGCAAGGGCGGCCAAGCGATTGGAAGAGGCCGAGGCGGAGATGACCCGGGCGGAGGGCGCCGTGCGCGAGAGCGCCGCCGAGCTGGGCCTGCCACAGGAGCGCGAGGGGCTCGAAGGAGTGCGGACTGGGTTGCAGTCGCTGGGGGTTGCCCTCGCCGGAGTGTGGCCGGCAATAGTTGCGCTCGATCGTGCCCGCGAGGCAGCGGTGGACGCCGGCAAGGATGTCGAGAGCGCAGCGCGAGAGCTGCTGGAGCACGATGAGCGTCGCCGGGCGGCCGAGCGCGAAGCGACCGAGCGCAAGGAGCGCCATGACACACTCGCGCAAACGGTTGGAGCGGCGGTGGCGGAGCTGCAGCGCCGGCTCGCCGACGTCGCAAGCGAGTTGCGCGCGAACGCCCGCGCTCAGGGCGAGGCGGAGGAGCGGCGCTTGCGCGCGGCGAGCGATGAGGGCAGGGAGGACGGCCGGCGCCAGCAGCTGGCGGTGCAGCTGGAGCAGGCGACCGAGCAACGCCTGGCGGACGTGGACGCGCTGCGGCGCTTTGCGAGCACCGGCTTGATCGCGGTTGCGCTCGGCGACGTCGAGCTTCCCGAGGACGGCGAGGAGTGGAGCGTCAGGGCCGGGCTGCGCGTGGCCCGCCTGATCGAGCAGGAACTGGCCGATGCGCCCGATGACGAGCCCGCCTTGCGGCGCGCTTCCAGCCGCGTGACCGACGAGCTGAACACGCTCGGCGACGCGCTGCGCCGCCACGGCAACAACGCGTCGGCGACGATGCCGGAGGAAGGGATCGTCGTCGAGGTCGTCTTCCGCGGGCGCACGACCACGGTGCCCGAGCTTGCGAGCGCCCTGGCCGAAGAGGTCGGCGACCGCGAACGCCTGCTCGACGAGCGCGAGCGGGAGATCCTCGAGAACCATCTCGTGGGCGAGGTCGCGGGAACCCTGCAGGAACTGATCTCCGACGCCGAGCAGCGCGTCGGCGACGTCAACTGCGAGCTGGCCGACCGCCCGACAAGCACGGGCATGCGCCTGCGCTTGCGCTGGCGTGTCGCCGAGGACGGCCCGCAGGGCCTTGCCGAGGCACGCGAGCGCCTGCTGCGCCAGTCTGCCGACGCATGGTCGGAGGAGGATCGCGCCGCCGTCGGCGCCTTCCTGCAGGCACAGATTCAGGAGGTGCGCTCGCGGGACGTCGCCGGAACATGGATCGAGCAGCTCACCGAAGCGCTCGACTACCGCGCCTGGCATCGCTTCGCGATCGAGCGCCATCAGGGCGGCGCCTGGCGCAGCGCCACGGGCCCCGCCTCCGGCGGGGAGCGCGTCTTGACCGCGAGCGTGCCCCTGTTTGCGGCGGCGTCCTCCTACTACAACTCAGCGGGCAGCCCCAGCGCGCCGCGCCTGGTGATGCTCGACGAGGCGTTCGCCGGTGTCGACGACGACTCGCGCGCCAAGTGCTTCGGGTTGCTCACCGCGTTCGACTTGGACGTGGTGATGACCAGCGAGCGCGAGTGGGGCTGCTACCGCGAGGTGCCCGGTCTCGCAATCGCACAGCTCGCGCGCATGGACGGCATTCCGGCGGTGCTCGTCAGCCACTGGGAGTGGGACGGCGCGACGCGCACGCAGGTCGAGCGGCCCGTGGCGACTGTCGTGGCGGGCGCCGCGGTGACGGCGTCCGAGGGCGGACTTGTTATCAACATCGAAAGCGCAGTGCAGGCATGCGACGGTGCATCCGCCCGCGTGGATAGGCCGGGGGAGACGGAGGATCTCCAGCCAGATGGGGAGGCCCCGTGGGGGACGCCGAGTTCAGGCACGTGAGCGGCTCGTCCGCGAACGACGAGCGGCTTGGACGGCTGCTCGGCGACCCTGCCCTTGAATGGCTGCTCGCGCGGGTGCGGCGCCGGATCGAATTGGGTCAGCCTCTTCAGGGGGTGGTCACGCTCGCGGACGCGTCGACCGCTCAGCGCCGTGCGGCCCAACGCCTGCTCGGTCGTCCCCCGCGCGCGGGGCGTGCGCTCAGCGTGTCGTTGCAAGCCGTGGACGAAGTGCTGCGTCGCTCGGGTGCCTGTGCGGGTGGCCTGGAGGCGGCGGTGGTGGCGCTCACGGGCCCTGTTTACGTGCGTGCGGAGGCGCTCGCGGCTGAGCGACTCGCCTGGGAGCACGCGTTTGCGCCGCTCACCGATCTTGTGAGCAGGCTGGCACAAGCCGGTGCGCCAGGAGGCGAGGAGCTTGCCCCCTGGCTTGAGCGACTGCGCGGCTCGGGTGCGGTCAAGCGCACAGAGCCCAACCCGCAGGCCGCGCAAGCCTTGCTTGAGCATCTCGCGGCGGTGCTCGAAGCGCTCCCGGCCGACGGTCAACCCTTGGCCGGCTTTGCCGCGCGCGTCGCCGGAGGTGCACACGCGCTCGACGAGGGCCGGCCGCTGGCTGCGCTCGCGCTCGGCGCAGTCAGGGCGCTCACGAAGCTCGCAAGTCCCGGTCCCGACGAGTCGCACACTGAGGCACGTCGCGAAGCCTGGGCCAGCGTCGGATTGCTGTGCGACGAGCTGTCCAGCATCGTGCTCGCGCTGGGCCTGCCCGGCGAGCAGCAAACCGCGTCGGGTCGGATCCTGGGGGTCGCGCGAGAGAGCGGGCAGCCGGTCTGGTTGACGCT
Organism: uncultured Solirubrobacterales bacterium; assembly: GCA_963809705.1. Lineage (GTDB taxonomy): Bacteria > Actinomycetota > Thermoleophilia > Solirubrobacterales > Solirubrobacteraceae > Palsa-744. Next base: position 16,414 of record CAWEKF010000005.1, read on the forward strand.
GCGCCAGCTCGTGCGCGACATGCCGAGCTGGGCGAGCACCTCGCGCGAGGGACTCTCGGGGCAGACGGTGTTCATCTGTGAGAACCCCGTCGTCGTCGCGCATGCCGCCGACCGCCTGGGGGCCGAGTGCGCGCCGCTGGTATGCACCAGCGGTCAGCCGAGTGCCGCCACCATGCTGCTACTGCGGGCGCTCGGGGCGTATGGCGCCCGGCTGGTTCACCACGGCGACTTCGACTGGGGCGGGATACGCATCGGCAACGTGCTGCACCGCCGGCTGCCGGTCGAGCCATGGCAGTTCGACGCCGAGGCCTACATACGCGCAACACAAGCTGTGGCATCGCATCAGCCGCTTGTCGGCGCTCCGGTGCCCGCGAGCTGGGATCCGCGCCTCAGCGAGACGATGCGCCATGCTGGACGGCGAATCGAGGAGGAGATCGTGCTCGACGGGCTGCTCGCCGACCTCGCGGCCTGATGAGTCGACGATCTGGGGCGACACGTTCACAGGTCAGGCCACCGGACGACTGTCTTTATGGCGACCGAGAGGTCGCTAATAGGAACGAATCGCTCCCCCGCTATGACAGTCCTCTGAGCTTGGTGCCCGAGCTTGGTATTGCGGAGCTGGATGATGGGCTGGTTGACCGACGAGCCGACTCCGGGGTGTGCGGTCAAGCTATGATTGGACGTCACCGTTCTCGTCGAGCTTCCGCTTGAAGTTGGCCAGCAGATCGAGCACCGCTCGGGTCTGCTCCTTGCGGAGGTGATCATCGAGAGCCGTTCCTGGCTTGGTGTATTGGATGTCGATGACGATCTCGGCGTCGTCCCAAACGGTCTTTCGAGTACGCCGCGGACTGGCGGGATGGTCATCTCGCCCTTCCTTTTGATGTACTGGCTTCTTCGTCACGGGATTCCGGAGCTACGCATCTGCATGGGGTCATCGACTGGTCGGCGATCAGAGCAGAACCGGCGGTCGATTGCAAGGCGACGAACGGGGGCGCGTATCGCACCACGGCCCTAATCTTGAAGGCTGGAATAGCTAGCGTCCGTACGGGCGGCCACTCTGCGTCCATTGGCACACCGCTCTCGACGAGCTAGTCGCGATGTGCGACTATTGGCATTATGTGGGGCGATGTAGTTGCTGTCAGCAATCTTCGTTGCGACGTCATCGCACAACAGCGTGAACGACTCAGATTGACCAAGGCCGAGACTGGCCGCCGGATGTTCGCTTACCTCTCTGCTCAGGGCGCAGGTGCTCGCAACGGAATCGCACTGACCGGTGGCGGGTTCGGATGGGCGACCGAGAACTCGTGCCGACGGGCTATAGGCGATCTTGAGGGTGGCAGGCGATACGTCAAGGAGGCGCAGTACGTGGACGCACTTCTTGCCGTGCTTGGCCTCGAACGTCAGGATGTCGGACTTGAAGACTGAACCGGGTCAAACTCGGGTGCCAGTAAGTCGAGAACGTGCTCTACGCCTTCACGGATATGCGGCAAGAACGAGCCGCACGACTCGAACGATGCCCCGATAGTTAGTCGACAGTTAAAGGTGACTATTGGTGTGGGACCTGTTGGGGCGATGCGGAAACGTACGATCTCATCGCCGTCTTGCACCTCTGTTTGACGGCGCCACGTGGTCTTGACGATCTGGCCAGCATCCTCGTTTGGGATGCCTTCAACGGTCCTGCTGCTTGGTGGGTCACCTGCGAGGCCGAGCCCCGTCTTAAGCATATGAACGAGTCTGTGCTTGTCGGCGTTTGACAGCCGAGCGAGCATAGCTAGCGGATGCGCGCCGGCAGGCAATCGTCCGCGAGAGTTATAAAATGGTTGTAGGCGTTCTAGGACTCCGCGATCACGTCGGTGAACACCTTCGATCATGGCTGGAGCGCGTGCACGATGACGCGCGACGAACAAAGATCGGAAACTGCGTGCGGCGTGAAGGGGTGCCCCCACGTAGTAGGACAAGCTGCCACATCAAGACATCGAGAGATGAACGGAGGTTGTGGACGCAGTCGCCCAAGATGATGCCAAAGCGCAGAGGGGGCGGGTCGCCCATCTCTGCAATGTAAACGTATTCGCGACGCGTTGGTCGATATTCTCCCCTTAGCCTGGATCCACCGGTGTTGTCCGGTGGTGGGCGAAGAATGACCTCCTGAATCGGGCTTGGTAGCGACAGATTGCGGCTGTCGCGGCCCGGGATCAGGAGGTCACCTTGGTGGTGCAGGATTACAAGCCGGTCGGATTGGATGGTGTGCGGGTCGAGTTTGATGATGAGCGGGTCGTCTCGGATGCCGGTGTGATGCTGGTTGCGACGCTCGCGCGGCGGCTGGGGATCGAGGCGCTCGCGCAGCGGCTCTTGTCCCTGCGGCGAGATCGGCCGGGTGCTGCTAACGCGGGGCGCAAGGGTGATGGCCCTCGTTTACGCGATGGTGCTCGGCGCTGACAGCATTGATGACACGGACGTGCTGCGGGCTGGGCGCACGCGCCGGCTGCTTGGGGGCTGGCTTCCGGCGCCCTCGACGCTTGGGACGTTTCTGCGTGCGTTCACTTTTGGGCACGTGCGCCAGCTCGACGCGCTGCTCGGCCAGGCGCTCGAGCGGGCGTGGCAGGCAGGCGCGGGCCCTGGCGGCGAGCGGCTCGTCCTCGACGTGGACAGCTTCGTCGGGGAGGTCTGTGGCCGTTTGAAGCAGGGCGCCGCCTACGGCTACACCGGGCTGCTCGGCTACCACCCGCTGCTAGCCACGCGCGCGGATACGCGCGAGGTGTTGCACATTCGCCTGCGCAAGGGCTCGGCTAACACCCTGAAGGGGATTGTGCGCTTTACCGATGAGCTGATCGCCAGGGTCGAGCGCGCTGGCGCGAGCGGCGTCAAGCTCTTGCGGGCTGATTCGGGGTTCTGGAGCAACAAGGTCTTCGAGCGCCTCGAGCGGGCCGGCTGGCAGTACTCGATCGGCGTGCGCATGCAAAAGCCCGTGCGTGCTGCCATCGCGGCGATCGCTGAGAACGCCTGGCAGACGATCGCCGATTACCCCGACGATGGGCAGGCACAGATCGCCGAGACCACCTACGGCGGGCGCAGGTTGATCGTCAGGCGCACGCGCCTGCTCGGCTCGCAGGCCGAAATGTGGCCCGACTGGAGCAATTGTCAAGAGTTGTGGATGAGAAGGTGAAGCATCAGGCGGCGACCTTCTCGTCCGTTGTCGTGGTTTCGTCGTCTGTGACCTTGAGTCCGTCCTTGAATTTCACGTCGTCGAGCACGTCCGTGACGAGCTCGTGGCCGTTGAATCGCCGCCAGCGTTCTTGGGCGCCGTCGAGGAGCTTGTAGGCCATCGCGAGCGCTGCTTTCTTCGAGCCGGCGCCCTTGGTGACCTTGGTGCGCAGCTTGACGGTCGCGAAGCTGCTCTCGATCGGGTTTGTCGTGCGCAGGTGCCGCCAGTGCTCGGCGGGGAAGTCGAAGAACGTGGTGAGCTGCCCCCAGTCCTTGTCGAGCTTGGAGACGGCCTTCGGGTACTTGGCGTCGAACTCGCTACGGAAGCGCTCAAGCGCTTTGCGGGCGTCCGCTTGTGAGGGCGCCTCGGCCATTTCGTGCAGCAGCGTCTTCGCCCTGGGCTGCAGCCGCTTCGGGAGCGCGTCGAGTACGTTCGCTGTCTTGTGCACCCAGCAGCGTTGCTCTCTGGTGCCGGGGAACACGCTCCTTAGCGCGGCCCACGCACCGAGCGCGCCGTCACCGGTCACGAGCTTCGGCTCGTTCATCCCGCGGTCGCGGAGATCGCGGAACACTGCCGCCCAGGAGTCCTCGCTCTCGCGGTAGCCGTCCTCGACCGCGAGCAGCTCCTTGCAACCGTCCTCACGGACGCCGATCACCACAAGCACGCACAGCTTGGGATCCTCGCCGAGGCGGACGCTGACGTTGACGCCGTCGACGAACAGGTAGGCGTAGCGGTGAAACCGCAGCTCCCGCGTGCAGAACGCGGCGTGCTCGGCCTGCCACTGCTCGGTAAGCCGCTGGATCGAGCTGGACGAGAGCCCCGAGGCGTCCTCGCCCAGCAGATCCCTCAGCGCCGGCCGGAAGTCCCCGGTCGAGAGCCCGTGCAGATACAGGATCGGCAGCACCTCGGTCACCTTCGGGGACCGCCGCGCGTACGCCGGCAGGATCCGCGAGCTGAACCGCTTGCGCTCCCCGCTCTCATCATCGACGCGCTTGTCGTTGACCCGCGGCGCGCGGACCGGGATCGTCCCCGACCCGACCGTCACGCGGCGCTCCCGCGCACGGCCGTTACGGACGACCAGCCGCTTACCGTCCTCATCGACCTCCTCCACGAACGAGCCGACGTACTCGTCAACCTCGACCTCCAGCGCCGCGGCGATCATCCGCCGCGCGCCCTCCCGCGCGAGATCATCGAGCGTGAACCGACCCTGATCGTCCTCCCCGACGGGGAGCCTGCGAACATCTGACATGGCGTGCCTTCCTGCCGGCCATCACCGGCATCGGTCTTGATCAACCGGGAAGGTACGCCGCCTTCCTCCTCACACGCATCCACAACTTCTGGGTATAGCTCCCGACTGGCGGCACTTCGCTTTCATCACCAACCGCAGCGAGGAGCTCGCGCTGGTGGAGTCAGAGCACCGTGACCACGCCGTCGTCGAGCAGGTCATCGCAGACCTCAAAGACCAGGCACTCGCGCACTTCCCCTCCGGCCAGTTCAACGCCAACGGCGCCTGGACGGTGCTCGCCTGCCTGGCGCACAACCTACTGCGCTGGACACAACTACTCGGACTGCCGAACACGACCGTGCGCGCCGCGCGCACGCTACGCCGCCGGCTGATCCAGTTCCCCGGCCGCCTGACCCATCACGCACGCGGCTGGACACTGCACCTACCCGCCCGCTGGCCCTGGCACGGCGACTACCTCAACGCGCTCAACCGAATCCGCGCGCTTCCGCTCGCCTGACAGCCACACTCGACACACACAGAAGACCGACTCCCATCCCACTCGCCGAGCGCGATCGCTGAGGGCCAGCAAGCCCGCCACAACCACTACTCCGGACGCATCGGGCAACACCAACAACCCGCTCAACACAGCAAACCCCATCAAGCAGCCCAGCACCAACCCCCACGCCAGCCTCACCACAGCAAAGACCGCCAACCGGTGGATCCAGGCTAAGCCTGGATCCACCGTTTCTGTCCGGTGGTGAACGGAGGATGACCTCCTGAAAAGGGCTTTGTAGCGGCTGTTTAGGCCAGCCGCGGCCCTCGTTCAGGAGGTCACCTTCATGGTGCACGATGACGGGACGGTCGGACTGGATGGTCTGCGGGTCGAGTTCGACGATGAGCGGGCCGTGCAGGGCGCTGGGGTGGCGCTCGTCGCGGCTCTTGCCGGCCGGTTGGGGATCGAGGCCTCGGCGGGTCGTCTGGTGCGGTTGCGCGGGGATCGGCCGGGGGCGGCGAACGCCGGGCGCAAGGTGATGGCGCTCCTATTCGCGATGGTGCTCGGCGCGGACAGCATCGATGACTGCGATGCGTTGCGGGCCGGGCGCACTCGGCGGCTACTCGGCGGCTGGATCCCGGCGCCGTCGACGCTTGGGACGTTCTTGCGCGCGTTCACGTTCGGGCACGTGCGCCAGCTCGATGCGCTGCTCGGGGAGGCCCTCGTGAGGGCGTGGCGGGCCGGTGCCGGGCCCGGCAAGAACCGGCTCGTGGTCGACGTGGACAGCTTCGTCGGTGAGGTGTGCGGCCGCCTGAAGCAGGGCGCCGCCTACGGCTACACAAGCCTGCTTGGCTATCACCCGATCCTCGCCACCCGCGCGGACACCAGGGAGGTGCTTCATATCCGGCTGCGCAAGGGGTCGGCGAACACGCAGAAGGGGATGCTGCGCTTCACTGAGGAGCTGATCGCTCGCGTGAACCGCGCCGGCGCAGACGGCGTCAAGCTGCTCAGGGCCGACTCGGGGTTCTGGAGCACCAAAGTGTTCTGCCGCCTCGAGCGGGCCGGCTGGCAGTACTCGATCGGCGTGCGGATGCAGAAAGGGATCCGTGAGGCCATCGAGTCGATCGGACCCGAGGCATGGCAGACGGTCGCTGAGTACCCCAAGGACGGTGAGGCCCAGATCACCGAGACCGTCTACGGCGGGCGGCGCCTGATCGTCCGCCGAACCCGGCTGGTCGGCGCGCAGGCTGAGCTGTGGCCCGACTGGAGGCACTTCGCGTTCATTACCAACCGCACCGAGGAGCTCGATGTCGTGGAGGCCGAGCATCGCGATCACGCCGTCGTGGAGCAGGTCATCGCCGACCTCAAAGACCAGGCGCTCGCGCACTTCCCCTCCGGCGAGTTCAACGCCAACGGCGCGTGGACCGTGCTCGGCGCGCTCGCGCATAACCTCCTCCGATGGACACAGCTGATCGGGCTGCCCGACAGCACCATCCGCGCCGCCAAGACCCTGCGCCGCCGGCTGCTGCAAGTCGCCGGACGCCTCACCCGCCACGGGCGCTCCTGGACGCTGCACCTCCCCGCCCGCTGGCCCTGGCACGGCGACTACCTCGACGCGCTCAACCGGATCCGAGCGCTCCCCGCCGCCTGACACCCGACCGGCGGGCTCCTCGAGGACAAGCAGGCCCTCCGCCCCGCTTGGCGTGCCCGCAAACGCTGCCAACACCCCTCCTCGCGACCGGCCAGGCGCATCACCCCGCCCACACACCACCGCCCACGACGATCAACCACCAATCCGAGCGGCCTCCCCCAACCCACACAGTGAATCGGTGGATCCAGGCTAAGGCAACCGCCATGCTGCTGGTGCCATTCGGCCATCTCCCCAACGAGCTCGCCATACAATTCGTCGGCGCGAGCTATCTTCGTTAGGCAGGCTTCGAGCGGGTGCACCTCTGCCAGATACCTCTACGCGGCGCTGCTGTACGTGATCGTCTCGTGGATCTGTACGCCGAGCGCGTCGGCAATGCTCTGTAGCCGGTCGAGCCCTACGCCGCTGTAGTCGTTGGCCTCCCAGCGCTGGATCTGCTGCTCGGCGACGCTGATGCGCTCGGCGAGCTGGCGCTGGGTAAGCCTGGCTGCGATGCGGGCTTCGATCAATGCGATTGGCAACTCGTGCAGGGATGTGATCTCGCGACTGGTGATGTGTCCGTCGCGTAGCCTCTCGTAGTGGTCGATCTCGCGCCGGAACGTCTCGATCTGGCTGGCAATTGCGTCGTGCATCAACTGCTTCATGCCCGGATCGACGTTCGGGGGGAACTCCCGCTCGTCATTGGCGGTCAGGCCACCCTCGAAGCCAGCTAGGTGTGCCTTAGTGATGCGGTATTCGCGCTCGTTCTTGATCATGGCAGTCCTGCCAGATCGAGGGCGATGATGCCCTTCTGACGTTTCAAGCGATCGCGTTGGAAGAAGTCGAGGTATGTCGTGCCATTTGCGTCCGCGGGCCAGTCGGAGGGGAAGAACTCGCCACCGTAGCGTGCCTTCTGTGCAGCACGCTCATGGCTGAAATCCAGAAGCTCGGGATCGAGACGGTTGAGGGTGACGCCGCTCGATTCCCAGCAGGCGTCGAAGTCGCCTGGATGGTCCTTGCTTGTTACGAGGCTGCCATCGAGGTAAGCGGTGGCGCACCCGGCGCCCTGCAACGACCGCAACGCATCCAGAAGCCCGTCGAGAAGCTCTCGACGGCGGACGCTAGTTGCGTAACGAGTCACGATCTCATTCGAGGTGGCGTGGTGGATTCCGAGCGGGAGGTTCCCGGACTCATCGAACTCCGGTATCATAACACAACGATACCGTTGGGTTGGGACGGAATCTGCGCTAGCGCCAAGACCACGGAACGACTCGCTCTACCAGCACCGAAAGGTCGCCGATAAGGACGAATCGCTCCCCCGCTATGAAGCGAAAGCCCTGTGGAAGCGGGGTTTTTTCGTTAAGTGTGCAGGTGGCTGGCGGGGGTGATGGTTCCAAGATGGTTCCGTTTGTCGCGCCGTGCCTTTGCCGAGCGGGGGTGGTCGCTAGACCCGAATCAGATCGCGGTAGGCGAAAAATGAAGGCTGGTAGACGTGAGGCGATCCTGACGGCATTTCAGCCTCTACACGCTCTAGCTTGCGCTGAACTCTTCGACTCTGAGTCCGCGTCGGAGGCGGCCCATGTTCGGGTGCGCACCAGATCGCATCTCGCAGCATCACATCCAGATCCATCTCCCTCGGTAGCTTCAGCGCCTTCAGGCCATCGTCACCCACGACCGGGCATGCTCCGATTCGCGCCACGTCCCAGCTGAAGTTGCGGAAGTAGGGTTGACCCCAGCTACCCGCCAGCAGGTTGTAGACGATCCCCGGTCGCGGGATGCGTGCGATTACGGCGACCATGCGCTCGCCAGTCGCAGGGGTCGGTAGTCCGACGGTGTAGACCGTTGCTCCCGGCGGAAACACCTTTCGCAAGGCCACTATCGATTCATCCGGCGACGCAGCGCTGGGCCAGTACCAAAGGACCATCGCTGCGGCCTCATCCGACGCCGCCTGTCTTTCCTGTGAGTCGAGCATCGACGTTCCCGGCGACTCTACCCGGCGTTTGGAGTCTCGGCTACCCTCGGGCACATGCCAGAGTGGCGCTTCCCGATGGAGCGGGCGTTCCCGGCCGACAACGAGGTAGCGCGCTTCGTTGTCGGCCTCGGCTTGGTCAACAACGAATGGCACCGGACAATGGAGTTGATGCCGAAGGTTGAGCCTGCCAAGGCGACCGAGAATGAGCGCGGCATCCGGCTTATGCTCGCTCGCATGCAGGCCGCAACCTGCCATGAGGCGATCAAGTTCATAGCCGAGTCGCGCCACTTCTACCCGAAGATAGGTGAGTTCATCGACAGCTTGAGTGACGAGGCGCAGGAGCATTATCGGCAACTGAAGGAGGCGGCTGACCCCGCCTCTCCATTCCATTTGTCGTGGCTACGCGACCACAGGAACGTGACGCTGCACGTGCCCGAGCTTCATCCAGCGAAATACGCCAGTGGGAATGACGTCATCGCCAACGCGCTGAACGCGATCACGGAAGGCACACCGCAACAGGGTTCCGTGTCACATGAGGACACCGTTGGGTCTGTCCGCTTCGGATTCGCGGACGTTGTTTCCGTGCAGATGCTCCCCTGGGATGATCCCAACGTGATGAAGCACCTGAGCCGCGCCCGGATGGCGCTCGGTGGCTTCGTGCACGAGGGGGTGGAGACATACTTGCTGTCGCTGCCGCCCGGCATCGTCAGGCGGGTCGCTGACGAGCCTGACGGATCAGACGAGTCGCTCGATGAGCACGCCTAGACTTAGGTGGTACCGGGAGGCAAGCGGCCGAGGCTCGGCATGTTCGGATCTCGCGGCCGCGTCGGGCGAAGCGACAGCAGTTCATCCACCGACACCAAGGCGGCCTCGACATCTCGCTTGCGTAGTGCATAAGCGCTGGGATCGCCTTCGTCCGCGGCCCGCACGAGCGCATCGACGGCTTCCAAGAGCACGCGACGCAAGCGGGTCTCCGTAGTCGGTCGCAGCCCCCAATCCTGGACGATGTAGTCGGGCTGACGCAGCCGGCCGCGTCAGTTGGTACGGCTCGTGGTGGGTCGGCGGCACGCGCGTGAAGCGCAAGATCGCCTCGAAGCGCTCGCCTGGCTCGGCGGATGGGCTCCCACGCGCCCAGGCTGAGAAGGAGTTGCGCAAGCGGATCGAGCGCGACGTGATCGTGTCCGGAGCCGCGAGGCGCACCTTGGAGGAGGCCGGCAACGCCTATGTCGATCACCTAGAGCACGTGATGGAGCGCAAGCGCTCCACGATCCAGGACTACCGCGGACACCTGCGCCGTCACCTCGTGCCGTTCTTCGGCGACCGGCCCATCGATAGGATAGGCCCGGCGCAGGTGGCGCAGTACCTCAAGCGCAAGCGCAGCGACGGACTGTCCTCAAAGACGGTCCAGAACCACCTGAACTTCCTGCACGGCATCTTCTCGTTCGCGATCAAGCGCGGCTGGGCGCACAGCAACGCAGTCGCCTACGTGGACCGCCCGAAGAAGAACCGCTCACCCCACCAGTGCGTTCGGTTCTTGCTGCCGAGCGAGCTGGACAAGCTGATCGACGCTGCGCCCGAGGACACCCTCGGCGGGGTCGAGCGGGCGCTGTATCTCGCGGCGGCCCTTACCGGCCTGCGCCAGGGCGAGCTGCTCGCGCTCAAGTGGCTGGACATCGACTGGCCGGTCGGCCGCGTACGAGTGGCCGACAGCTTCACGCGCGGTCGGATGGATACCCCGAAGTCCCACGAAGGCCGATCGGTGCCGATGGCCGCACGGCTCGCCAGGGAGCTCGCAGGCCTCCGCCAACGTTCGCGCTTTCGCGCCGACACCGATCTCGTCTTCTGCCATCCCGACACGGGGCACGTGCTCGACCCCTCCAAGATGCGCAAGCGCTTCAAGGATGCCCTCGCCCGCGCGGAGGTGCGGGCGATCACCTTCCACGAGCTGCGCCACACCTTCGGCACGCAGATGGCAGCGGCCGGTGCGCCGCTGCGCGCGATCCAGGAGTGGATGGGCCACGCCGACGCCAAGACCACCGAGATCTATCGGCATTACGCGCCCGATCCGTCCAACGGGGCGGCGTTCATTGAACGGGCGTTTGGGGAGGGAGCGGACAGCGATGATGCTCCCTAGATCGGCCCTGTGGGGACTCGGCGGAAGGTCTCTCACACCGTGTGAGAAATGCTGCAGTCCGATATTGCAGCATTGCCGTGGGCTCACGTCACGCTGTTGTTCGACAAGCTCGGGGGAGCAGCTTGATCATAGCCCTTAGGCCAGCTAGGATATGACCACATGGTGACCACAACGTGCCCACAATCCGAAGGACGAGCATGAAGAGCGTCGGAGTCAGGGAGTTTCGGGATCACGCAACGACTTATCTCTCGGGGGCCGATGCGGTGGCCGTAAGCAAGCACGGTCAGGTCATCGGCTTCTACATCCCGCTCGAGCGCAACGAGGACGAGGTGCAGCGGGCTGTCGTCAAGCTGGGCGAGGCGGTTGAGCAGGTGCTCCAAGAGACGGGGATGAACGAGGAGGCGCTGTCGCGGCTCTTCGATCTGCGGCGGCCGCTTCCCGAATGATCGTCGTCGCAGACGCCAGTGTCCTTGTCGGCGAGCTTCTGCGCCAGCGAGGACGAGAGCTTCTCCTGCACCCCAATCTCCGGGTGCTCGTTGCGGAGCATCAGTGGGAGGAGACCGAGCATGAGCTATCTGGTCGGCTGGAGATCCTCGTAGCAAGAGGGATCTTCACGGCCGCGCAGCGCGAGGCTCTGGAGCAGTCCGTACGCGGCCTGATCGATGTGCGAGCTATCGAGGTTGCGCCAAGAGATACCTACGCTGCTCTGGAGTCCACAGCTCTGCGCCGAGTGCCGCGCGACGAGCGCGACTGGCCAACGGTCGCACTCGCGATCGTCCTCGACACTGCCATCCTCACCGGCGACAACGACTTCCTCGGATGCGGCTGTCCGACCTGGACGGTCGAGACGCTTCGACGCGAGCTGGAACTCGACGGGAAGTAGGACCTGACGCGCCGCCGCTGAGGTCTCGCACGCCGTGTGCGAGATCAAGCTTCGATCGAGCATCGGCGAAATGCTCCAGTACCGTGCTGGAGCATTGTCCGCGCTCCCTCGCCGTGGCCACGGCAGTCCTCGCCCAAGGTTCCATTCAAGGTTCCATTCTGAGCAGATCGGACCCCGTCGAACCCGACCTAACCCCAGCAAACACGGGCAACCTGACCGTACCCGACCCCCCTTGGGCGACCTCATAACCCGAAGGTCGCGGGTTCGAATCCCGCCCCCGCTATATACGAATACCCCGACCTTTCCGTTGATTCGGTCGGGGTTTCCGTCTTTTGTGAGCAGGTCGGGACGGACGATCGCCGATAGCTCGAGGGTGTTGTGGGGCTTGTCGTAGATCACGTCGATCTGGAACGCCTCGTAGACGTCGGCAAGTTCGTTGGGTGTGGCCTCATGCAGCATTGATCGCAGGTCAGGAATCACATCGAGCATCGCCAGTATCTCGTCGGGGTGAGTGCCTGTTGGACGCTGGGCCTTGACGGGCTTTTAGCCTAGAGCGCGCTGCCGACCGCGCTTACCTGGCG